>NZ_LT883155.1:357280-4063227 GCF_900186025.1 Serratia grimesii | reverse complement strand
TAAAGTAGAAAGCCCCATGCGTAAGCATGGGGCTTTTTGCTGTGTCTGCTATAAATAAATTGCCACCATTCCACTTAATTTCATACCACTCTTCAATGCGCATCACATAAATCACGCTATATTCTTCGCCCGCTATTTGTTTTAATTGTTAACTAAATACTAACAATTGATTTACATTATGATCGGCAGGACGCCGATCTCACGATTTATTCGGCTCGGAGAATATAAAATGACAGAAACAACCTCGGTCATTGAGGATGGAGAAGGCGCTGATCTGGCAATTCAGGACAAAAAGAAGCGTATTTTTGCCATTGTAGGGGCGTCGTCGGGAAACCTGGTGGAATGGTTTGATTTTTACGTCTATTCCTTTTGTTCTATTTACTTTGCCGCTTCATTTTTCCCAGCAGGTAACAGCACGACCCAATTACTGCAAACTGCTGGCGTCTTTGCTGCTGGTTTCTTTATGCGCCCGATCGGTGGCTGGCTATTCGGTTATATCGCCGATAAGCATGGCCGTAAAAACTCGATGTTGATTTCAGTCTGCATGATGTGTGCAGGATCGCTGGTGATCGCCTGTTTACCGACTTACGAATCAATCGGGAGTTGGGCTCCGGCGCTGCTGTTGATTGCGCGGTTGTTCCAGGGATTATCCGTGGGCGGTGAATACGGTACCAGTGCCACCTATATGAGTGAGGTGGCAATAAAGGGGCGGCGTGGGTTCTATGCTTCTTTTCAATATGTGACGCTGATCGGTGGCCAATTACTGGCGTTGCTGGTTCTGGTTGCGTTACAACAAATCCTCTCTGCCGGAGAGCTCAAAGCTTGGGGCTGGCGTATTCCTTTTGCCATTGGGGCAGTATTGGCCGTGGTTGCCTTGTATCTGCGCCGCTCATTGAATGAAACCTCCGATGCCAAAACCCGTAACCATAAAGACGCCGGTTCACTGAAAGGATTGTGGAAAAACCGGAAAGCCTTTCTGATGGTACTGGGCTTTACTGCCGGTGGCTCATTGAGCTTTTACACCTTCACCACTTATATGCAGAAGTATTTAGTCAATACTTCTGGAATGGACGCCAAGTTGGCCAGCGGCATCATGACCGCTGCGTTATTTATCTACATGCTATTACAACCGTTAGTCGGGGCATTATCGGACAAGATTGGCCGCCGTAGTTCAATGCTGGTCTTCGCCTCGTTTGCGACCTTATTGACGGTACCGATCCTGCTAACGCTAAAAAATGTGACTAACCCTTATGCCGCATTCGGCCTGATCGTCCTGGCGCTGTTTATTGTGAGCTTCTATACCTCGATCAGTGGATTACTGAAAGCGGAGATGTTCCCGCCGGAAGTGAGGGCATTAGGGGTTGGGCTATCCTACGCAGTAGCTAACGCGATGTTTGGTGGGTCAGCAGAATATGTGGCGTTGTCGCTGAAATCGTTCGGCGCGGAGAATGCCTTCTTCTGGTATGTTTCTGGCATGTGTCTGCTGGCGTTGATTGTTTCGCTCAGGCTGCATCGTAAAGGAAAAGAGATCCAACTATGAATCAGCGAGTTGCGTGATACAGGCTGTAACCGGTCGCCGCGCCCGCAACATCCCAGGCAAAGTCCTTCCAGCTCCAACCGGTGCCGCCTTTACGACTGTCATACAGTTCTTTGGCGGCACCGAGCCCGATCGAGAACATCAGACCGAAACTCCGGCTACGGGCTTCACTCCAGTTTTGATGATCGCCATACGCAGCACCGGCGGCAGCAAAGGCAGCTGAAGCAACAAAATGCTGTGCTTTGTCCTTACCGGTCCAACTGTCATTGGCCAAATGAGTGCAACCGCTGGTGAAGAGTAAGAAGGGGAGTACGGCCAGGCAGTGGAGTGGGCGCATAATGAAAACATCCTGTTGTCATGGCATATAAAAAACCCCGGCATTGGCCGGGGTCTGCGATAGCTGAATTATAGCGGGATTACAGTATACGGCTAATCAATCGATCGATGCGGATACGGCGCAGACGACGGATCAGTTTGCGAACTTTAATCGGATACTGCTGAATGCTTTGTAATTCCAGGTAGTGTCCCACCACGGTGGTATGGGTACGGATGCACTCCAACTCTTTGTGTCGCTGCTCACGTAACTCTTGCTTAGGATCGTGAATGAGAATGGCATTCTCCAGATCCAACCGCCAAGCTCGTGGATTGAGGTTATTACCGGTAATCAACTGCCATTCATCATCTACCCACATGCCCTTCAGGTGATAGCTGTTATCGCCGTCTTTCCATAAACGAACAATCAACTGACCGGTATCGACATACCGCTGCAGGCGACTGAGAAAGCGCCGTAGGTTGATTTCATACAGGTAAGGTAACGCACCGATAATTTTGAACGGCTGATCTTCCGGAATATAGAAGTCATTAGCGGTTTTATCGCCAACAATGATCTCTACCTGTTTACCTTCACGCAGCAGATAAATGATATTGCGCACCAGTAACGCCGGGAGATTGAAGTAAGGAGTACACAGCGTCAGTTTTTGATCGGCGCAGGACATCAGATGGTGAATCGTTTTATTCAGCACACTTTGTTTGCCCAGCCCAACCAGAGGCGTTACTGCAAGCTCGTCGTTACCCGCCTTATTGCGAAACTGATAGCCGGCGCGGCGCAGGCCAAAGCGGAAAAGGCGAGTTTCGTTTTTGATCTCCGGGCTTTTCGGACGATCGTCACGATCCAATCGTTGTACGGCACCCGCGGACAATAGGTGCTGTTTGATGTAATCGATCAGAGTATTAGCCAACTCACCGTTGGTGATCAACTGGTAACGATCGTAACGGTATTTCTCGTGCTGATGTAAGTACACGTCGTTGATACTGGCACCGCTATAAATCACGGTATCGTCGATCACAAAGCCTTTCAGATGCAACACGCCCAAGGCTTCACGGGTATTAACGGGCACGCCATATATCGGCACGGGTAATCCTGGGTGCTGGTCCGCCATGGCGCAGTACCAGTCAGCGTTGGTATTGGCGGCTGCGGCTCCGATACGTCCACGCTGGGCACGATGCCAGTCGACCAGAATGCAAATCTCCAGCTCCGGGCATCGTTGCTTCGCCTGATAAAGGGCGTTGAGGATATCGCGTCCGGCGTCGTCGTGTTCCAGATACAAAGCGACCAGATAAATACGTTTGGTGGCGTGAGCGATTAAGTCCAGCAGCGTAGCGCGGTAGTCAGACGGCGTGTACAAGGTGCGTACATCAGCTACCGTCTGAGGGAGTTTGGGCAGTTGTGCAAGGTGTTGTTGATGTTTGCTACGTTTAAATTTTGACAACATCACAGTGCGCTTCTTCTCTCATGATTAGATGGCCTGAACGCCAAATACGGAAAAACAATAAATCGAATAATCGGGCGATAATACCACTAGTTGCCCCGATTGTGCGTATGTTTTGGCGTTAAGTGGTGGATTCGTAGCGCATTGCGACATAGGTCACTGCGCGTCCTCCGCTTGCAACGGCAGGGTCAAATTGACGATACCGTCCTCAAGTTGCACATCAATGCCAAAGCCCAGTCTCTGCGCCAACCCGATCATTCCGCGATTGTTTGGCATGGTGATCCCGGTCAGGCGGGTCAGCCCGTGGGCACGAGCATAAGCGATCATTTTCTCCAACAGTTGTCGCCCTAAACCGAGCCCTTTCAGATCGGAACGTACCAGTACGGCGAACTCCGCATCGATATTGTCTGGGTCGGAAAGGGCGCGCGTTACGCCAATGATTTGTTCATCACGCACGGCAACAAAAGCCATCTCCCGATCGTAGTCGATCTGCGTCATGTTAGCCAAATCGTCATGGGTAAACTCGTTGATCTCGCTGAAGTAGCGATAATAGAGATCTTCCTTGGTCACGCGATCGATAAAGTGTTTCAACGCCGGTTCATCTTCTGGCAAGATCGGCCTGAACAGACAATGTGAACTGTCTTTCAATTCAATGGTTTCTTCCAGCTCATGTGGATAAGGGCGGATAGCCAGACGGGCTTGTGGATCACCCGTAAACGGGGCAAGTTGCATGGAAACGTCGAGTAGGGTGAATTCGCTGCCGGAAGCCAATACCGGGTGGATGTCCAGCCGCGTGATTTCCGGGCAATCGAGAATCAAGTTAGACACCTGCACCAACAGACGGCTCAGCCCAGGAATATCAAGCGGTCTGAGGGCACTGCGTCCGCGGATTTTGCCTCCTTTCACGGCCTGCAGCACCAGATAGCGTGCCAGTGCCATATTTAATGGGGGCAGAGCTACGGAAACCTGATTTTCCTGTCGCCATTCAATCCCGCCTTCGCCCAGCATGATCAGCGGGCCAAAAATGGCATCTTGTTCTACAGCAATACGCAGTTCCTGTGCCCCGGCACGATTCGCCATACTCTGTACCAACAGACCGTGAATACGAGCCTGCGGATAAGTGCGTTTAACGCGATCGAGAATAGCTTCTGCGGCACGCTGCACTTCAGTCGCGGTACGTAAGTAGAGCATGACGCCCTGAACTTCAGACTTATGGGGAATATCGGGTGAACGCAGTTTGAGCGCTACCGGGTAACCAATCTGTTCGGCAATATGCACTGCCTCGGCGCTGTCTTCGGCAATCCAGGTGGGTAGTGTTGTCAGATCATAGGCCTGCAGAATCGATTGTACTTCATGGGTATCGAGCTGCGTCGCGCCTTCGGACAATGCCTGCTGAATCAGCCTATGAGCATCGGCAGTATTGGCCGTCAAACCTATTGGCAATGCCGGAGTCTCTTTCAGCTGTTTCTGATTACGGCGATATTCCACCATATGCATAAATGCGGTCACCGCACCTTCCGGAGTGCGGTAGGTGGGAATACCTGCCTCGGTAAATAGTCGCCGCGCTTCCTGCGACGAATATTCGCCGCACCAATTGGTGAGCAGGGTAATGCGTTTGCCACGTGGGTGTTGGTGGATGGCTTCAATAATACGTTCAGCCGTGATCGTACCAGGGGCCGCAGCGCTTGGAGCGTGGATCAGCAGCAAGGCGTCATAGTCATGGCTGTCGAGCAGCGTTTTAACCGCCGCCAGATAACGTTGCGGTGTCGCGTCATCACGCAGGTCAATCGGGTTGCCGGCGAGGATAAACTCGGGCAAAGCCTCGCCAAGCTGCGTCAGGATCTCGTCCCCTAACTGCGCCAGCTTGCCATTGCGGCCCAACAGCTCGTCCAGAGCCATTGCAGCAGGTGCGGCACCGTTGCTGACAATCATCAACCGTTCTCCGCGCAGCGGGTGCATATGGCTCAGGGTTTCCACCGCGGAAAACAGCTCATGGGTATCCTGCACGCGCAGTAACCCGGCACGTTGAATAGCAGCATCGTAGGCGGCATCTAGCCCTTGCTGGCTGTTAAGCAATAACTGAGCTTGCTGACTGCGACCACTCTTGACGACCAAAATCGGCTTGTTGCGTGAAGCACTGCGGGATGCGGATAAAAAGCGGCGCGCATCGCTGATGTTTTCCAGATACAGCAAGATAGCGCTGGTTTTACTGTCGCGCGCCAGAAAGTCCAGCAGGTCGTCGACGTCAATATCCAGGCTATCGCCGAGCGCGATAAAATAGGAAAAACCGACTTCACGTTGTTGCGCCCAGTCGAGAATGGTATTGGCTACCGCGGCGGACTGAGAAATGAACGCCAGTTTGCCCTTGAGGATCGGGACCGGCGAGAAACTGGCATTGATACCTTGCCAGGGGGCCAGCAGGCCCAGACTGTTTGGCCCCAGCAGGCGCATCGAATAACGCTGCGCATAAGCTTTTAACTCGGCGAACTGTTCTGGTGGAGAGGAGAGAACAATGGCGGTTTTGCAACCGCGCTCACCCAGAGCCTGAATTAATGCAAGGTTCCGCTCAGCATGGGTGCACAGTATTGCCAGATCGGGGCTGATAGGCAGACTGGCGACGTCTGGGTAAGCCATCACACCGCACACGGCCTTGTAACGCGGCGTGACGGGCATCACGGGCCCGTTGAATCCACCAGCCAGCAGGTTGCTCATCATCAGGTTGCCGGCGCGGCCAGGTTGTTGTGAAGCGCCGAGAACGGCAATCGATTTAGGACGTAAAAGCGCTTCTAACCCTCGCTGGCTCATGCACGACTCCTTTATATCCTTCATCCTTCGAAATAACAGGGACGCTGATTGCCGTCACTTACCTGGCTGCTGAGTAAGCTCAACGTTCAGGGAGGCATTCAGTTACCCTCGACCGCTATTTCGACTGTATTGGCGGTAGCCACGTTACTGCCTGATTCTAGACGTTTTGAGACGGCTTTGCTGTGACCGGTGCCTCTGGGCGCGTAGGTTTCCCAGCCAGATACTGTTGGCGGAAGTAGCGAAAATGCTCGGCCAGTCCATCTGCGGCGGCTACATCACCGGCCTGTTGCAATAGTGCTGTGGCGACTTCTGCCGTGCAGTGTTGCTCAGTGCGGCTGGCTTCGCGCAGTTGGTAGTTAGATGCAGCGGTCACGTTGAGTGAGAACACCGGGAACTGATTGAGGTACGGGCTTTTACGGAACATTTTACTCGCCTCGGTCCAGGTGCCGTCGAGCATGATGAACAGCGGCGGTTTGCCACCGTCAGGCAGTTCGCTGAATACCGGTCGTTCAGGTGCGGCATAGGACGCGGGAAACACCACGTAAGGCTGGCGTTCGGGATCGTTAATCGCCGTCAACAGAGCGGGGTCAACCTCGGTGCGCGACCAAAGGAATGCTTGAGTGTCCGGCAGAATGTCGGCAATCAAGCGGCCGGTATTGCTCGGTTTCAACGGTTCGGCACCAAACATGATCAGGCAGAAACGGCTGGTGGCGAGCTGTGGTTGAATAGTGTCGCACAGGCAGTTTTTATGCGGCAGCAGGCAACCCTGACAACGCGGTATGCGGTTGCCGCGCGCCAGAAAGGGGCGAGTAGAGCGTTCCAGGCGAAATTGGCGCAGGCGAAGTACGGCGTTGTCGGTCATAAATATTCCGGGGAAAACCGGCATTGTAACGCAGAAAAAAGCCCGACGGGAGCGTTCGGGCTGGATTGAGTCATGGCGTCGTCATCCACAATGGGCAACACCGCCTATACTTTCTGCGTTAAACTAGTTCATTGAGCCAGTTATCGAACGGCGTTTTCGGCATGGCGCCGTTGAGCATGTCGACCATTTTCCCATCACGGAATAGCATGATGGTCGGAATGCTGCGGATGCGGAAGCGAGCGCTCAGTTCTGGCTCTGCCTCGGTGTTCACCTTCACGAAGCGGACTTTACCGGTACGTTCTTCGGCAACGTCTTCGAAGATCGGGGCAAAATTGACGCAAGGTCCGCACCATGGGGCCCAAAAATCGACCACGACCGGCAGATCGTCCTGCAGCAACTGGTCCAGTGTCGCGGCGGTGGCATTAATCACCTCGCCGTCAAATAACGCATGGCCGCAGCGGCCGCATTTCGCACCGTCAGCCACACGTTCTTCAGGGACGCGGTTGGTGGCATTACAAGCTGGACAGACTGTATTCATGATGACCTCGGATACTGAGAAAGCACGACAAACCGCACTCGGGTTGCGGATATGTTTCTTTAATGCTGCTTATTATCGTTAAAAGTGCGGCAAGGAACAAAGAGGTTTGTTCAATGAATACGATAGTTGTTAGCTTTTAGCGCAAGTAGGTGGCTTAGCACCCCAACATCAGGTAATCTTCGCGCCCTGCGCGTTGGTGGAGAAGAAAATGAACGATTCATTTAGTGGCAAGAACGGTAAAGTTAAAGTGATGTACGTCCGCAGCGACGATGACAGCAGCAGCGACGACCGTAACAAGAATAAGCGTCCGGCCGGCAAAGGCCGTCCGGCAGACGGTGCGCGCTTTTCGGGCCGTACCGGTCAGGACAAGCCACGCGGCAACAATGATCGCCGCGGCTCTGGTACTGATTCCCGCCGCAGTGAAAGCGATCGTCCTCGCCGTCCAGCGCGTACTGAAGACCGTGGCGGTTATGATTCGCCATGGAAAACCGTGTCACGTGGCCCGGAAGAAGAGCCGGCGTTCGATCATGGTGGTATCAGCGGTAAAAGCTTTATCGATCCAGAGCAGTTACGTCGTCAACGTGCGGAAGAAACCCGCGTTTACGGTGAGAACGCCTGTCAGGCCCTGTTTGCCAGCCGCCCAGACGCTATCGTCCGTGCTTGGTTCGTGCAGTCGGTTACGCCACGTTTTCGTGAAGCACTGCGTTGGATGGCGGCGAACCGCAAAGCCTACCACGTAGTAGATGAAGAAGAGCTGGCTAAAGCGTCCGGTACTGAACATCATGGCGGCGTCTGCTTCCTGATTAAAAAGCGTCAGGGTCTGGATGCGCAAACCTATCTGAAAGAAGCACCAGCGAAAGATTGTGTGCTGGCGCTGGAAGAAGTGGGCAACCCGCATAACCTGGGTGCTATCGTTCGTTCTTGCGCTCACTTTGGCGTTAACGGCGTGTTGCTGCAAGATCCAGCGTTGCTGGAATCTGGTGCTGCGGTGCGTACTGCAGAAGGCGGTGCAGAGCACATCAAAGCGATCAGTGCTGATGACTTCCTGTCGGTGCTGGATACCTTCCGCAAGGCAGGTTACGCCATTGTCACCACTTCAAGCCATAAAGGTACGCCATTGGCGCAGGCTAAACTGCCGGCCAAAATGGTATTGGTACTGGGTCAAGAGCGTGACGGTCTGAGCGACAGTGCCTGGCAGCAGGGCGACATGAACGTGTCTATCGGCGGTACTGGCAAGGTAGAAAGCCTGAACGTATCGGTCGCGACCGGTATTCTGCTGGCTGACTGGTGGCGTCAAAACCAGGCCTAATATACCCGTCGCCTTTCAAGCCGCAGCGTTGTTACCTGCACTCGTTCACCCCAGTAACTTACTAAAGTAAGCGCCTGGGGATGAGCGAGCTGGACGCGCTAGAGCGGCCAACTTGAAATTCAAAGGGTATAGGGCAAGAATAAAAAAACGGGCGCCCTGGGGTGCCCGTTTTGTTTTCTAATGATTAGTGAGCGCCGCCGCCCCCACCGCCGGAGCTGAATGGCGGTTTCGCCACCCAGACCAGCGCCAGAAGGATCAGGAACACCCCAGCCGACAGCCAGAATATCTCGTTAGCCGAGATAATCAGCCCCTGCGCAGTGATCTCGTTGGCGATATAGGCCGACGCCTGCTGCTTGCTCATGCCAATCTGTTCCAACTGCCGATACATCTCTTGCGACTGAGGGCTGTAAGGGTTCACAAATTCCGCCAGTTGCGAGTGATGCTGCGATTCACGCTGAGTCCACAGTGTGGTGGTGATCGACGTCCCGATCGACCCCGCTAGCGTACGGGTAAAGTTCGACAGGCTCGATGCCGCCGCCATACGCTCCGGCGGCAAGCCGGACAGCGTAATGGTGGTCAATGGCATAAAGAAGCAGGCAATGGCGAAGCCCTGGACGAACTGCGGCCACGCCGAAGCGCCAAAGTCCATTCCCGGTTCAAACGTATAAGCGCGCCAGTAAAAGCACACGGCATACATAATGAAGCTGAAGGTCACCAGTCGACGCATATCGAGTCGGTTGCCGAATTTACCGATGATCGGCGACAGCAATACCGGTATCAGTCCTATCGGTGCCGACGCCAACCCTGCCCAGGTCGCGGTATAGCCATACACCTCCTGCAATAACTGCGGCAATAACACAATGGCGCCGAAGTACAGCATGTAGGCCAGACTGATACACAGACAGCCGACGGTAAAATTGCGTGACTTGAACAGCGACAGATCCACCACCGGGTGGTCGTCCGTGAGCTCCCAGATGATCAGGAACACCAGCGCTACCACCGCCACCACCGTTAGCACGATAATTTCGGTCGAGTTGAACCAGTCCAGCTCTTTACCCTGATCGAGCATGACCTGCAGCGAACCAATACCGACGATCAACAGCACCAGACCGATAGTGTCGATCGGTTTGATCTCAGTTTTGGTTTCCCTGCCTTTCAACGTCGACATTGCCACCAGAATCACCACGGCGCCAATCGGGATGTTGATGAAGAAGATCCAGCCCCAGTGATAGTTATCACTGATATACCCACCGAGGATAGGCCCGAATATTGGCGCGACGATCACCGTCATCGACCAGAGCGCCAGGGCCATCGCTCGCTTAGCGGGCGGATAGTTGTTCAACAACAAACTTTGTGACAGCGGGATCAATGGCCCGGCGACCACACCCTGGATCACGCGGAAGAAGATCAGCATGCCCAGACTGTTGGAGATGCCGCATAGCCAGGACGCGAGCACGAACAGTGCGGTGGACCAAAGGAACAGCCGCACTTCACCGACGCGCTTCGCCAGCCAGCCGGTGATCGGGATCGAGATAGCGTTAGCCACGCCAAACGAGGTGATCACCCAGGTGCCCTGCGAGTTAGAAGACCCGAGGTTGCCCGCAATAGTTGGGATCGCCACGTTGGCAATGGTGGAGTCCAGCACCTGCATAAAGGTCGCCATGGCGAGCGCGACCGTCATCCAGGCGAGCTGAGCACCTTCAAGCGGTTTCTGTGCCAAGGTAGCCTCCCGCGCGCTTAGCCGGCATTCGCATGGATCACGTCGGCGATCATCTGGTTAACCGGCGCCAGATTCAACGCCAGTGCGTCGGTCTGGTACAGCGGTTTGTCTCGAACCACATCAGACAGCACGCGGCCATCCAGATTGGTGGTATCGACTTTTACCAGCGTTGACAAGCCAATGCGCAGCGGATGGTCGGCGATTTGTTTGGCGTCCAGCTCAATACGCACCGGGAGACGCTGAACCACTTTGATCCAGTTACCGGTCGCATTTTGTGCCGGCAGCAGCGAGAAGGCGCTACCGGTGCCCATATCGATACCGACGACCTTGCCGTTATACACCACATCATCACCGTAAATGTCACTGACCACGGTAGCCGACTGGCCGATACGCATATTGGCGATTTGGGTTTCTTTGAAGTTGGCATCAACCCAGATGTGATCGGCAGGCACCACGGCCATTAGCGGAGAACCAGCGGCGATTTGCGCGCCAACCTGTACGCTACGACGGGACACATAACCGGTGATCGGGCTGATAATTTGAGTACGTTGCAATGCCAGCCAGGCGTCGCGTACTTGCGCGGCGGACTGTTGGATCGCGGGTTGCTGTTCCAGTGGGGTATTTAGCACCATCGCCTGATTGGCGTTGTATTGCTGTACGGCCACTTCTAACGCGGCTTTAGCACTGTCGACCGCATCACGAGCATGTTGCAGTTCTTCACGGCCAATGGCGTCAACGCTACCCAGCACCACGCGGCGTTTTAAATCACTCTCGGCTTTACTCAGATCAGATTTGCGTAAGGCAATGTTGGCCTGATACTGCTTACCGTTAATGATCAGCTGGTGGGTCTGGCGCACGCTATTGGCCAAGCCGGTTTTGGCGCGCTCGAGAGCCTGCTCAGCATCGGTAGGATCGAGCGTGACCAGTACATCACCCTGTTTCACGTAATCTGTATTGTCGAAGTTGACGCGGTTAACGCTGCCGTTAACCTGGGCCATGATCTGCACTTGGTTACCGGACACATAGGCGTCGTCCGTTTCCTGATGATGACGAAGCACCAGGAACCAATACACTAAATATGCCACCCCAATAACAACAAAAATAACCGTTAGCAACAGCAGCCAGAATTTACGCTGCTTCTTCTTACCGACCGGTTGCTGCGGGTTTTGAGTTTCCGCGCTTACACTCATGGTGTTCTCCAAGCTCTCTTTACCCTTCAGACTGAAGCGGCATCGGTATTGGCTTCGCTCACTCACCCGATACACTTACATGAGTAAGTTCATTGGGTTCGCTCCCTTGCCGTCTCGATGCCGCTCCAATTATTTTGGGTCGTTTTATTATGCTTTTGAATCCGCTGCGGCCGGAGCTTGATAGCCACCACCCAGCGCACGGATCAGTCCTATCTTCGCCTGCAACAAGTTGCTGCTGGCATTCAGTTCCGCCTGTTGCTGCTGCAAGAGCTGCGTTTGGCTGGTTAACAACTGGTCGCGCCCGATAATCCCTGCCTGGTATCGAGCGTTAGCGACGCGGTACACCTGCTGCATCGATTGGGACGCTGATGCCGCCTGCAACTGCTGTTGCGCAGTGCTTTGTTGGACGGTGATGGCATCGGCAGTTTCCTGCACGGCATTCAGGATAGTTTGGTTATAGGATTCGACTGCCTGGTCATACAGTGCGGATTCCTCACCCAGCTTGCTGCGCAGTGCGCCAGCATGGAAGATCGGTAATGAAATCGCCGGCACTACGTTCCAGGCTTGGCTTGCCGCTTCAAACAGATTCGGGCTGGTACCACTGGTATTGGTCGTGGTCAGGCCGGCAAAGGCTGAAATGGTCAGGCTAGGGTAAAATTCTTTACGTGCGGCACTGACACGCTGGCTGTAGGACTCCACCAACTGGCGCTGTGCTGCGATGTCAGGGCGTTTACCCAGCAAGTCAGCGGTTAGCTCACCTTTTGGCGCCATCAAATTACTGGCAGGCAGCGCGACTGGACGCAAGTGCTGCATCGCATTCGGGCCCTGGCCAGCCAGTGCGGCCAACTGGTGTCTAAGTTGCTCAATTTGCGATTGCAGTTGAAGGATCTGCTGTTTGGCGCCGTCAGCTTGTGCCTGGGTTTGTTGTGGAACATCAACACCCGTAATACCGGCTTTATATTGCTGCTGACGCAGGTCTGCCAAGCGTTGGTTGTTATCCACTTCCTGTTGCAGCAGCTTTTCCAGCGCGAAATTGCTTTGAAGCTGGTAATACGCGGAGGCCACGGAACTGGTCAGTGTCAGTGCAGCCTGTTCCTGTTCGGCGCGTGCCGCATCGACCTGTGCTTTGGCGGCGTTAACCTGATTGCGGTATTTGCCCCACCAGTCAAACTCATAAGCCAGATTCAGGCCCAAAGAGTTAGACGATTCATAGATCGGTTGATGCGGGTAACCCAGTCCCAGATTGACGTTCTGCGGGATTTTCTGGCGGTTGCTGCTGGCGTTGAGATCCAGATTCGGGCCGTTGGCCGCACTGGCTTCGCCCACGACACTTTGCGCTTCTCGCACGCGACCCGCTGCTTGTCTCAGCGTCGGCGAGCTTTGCAGCGTCTGGGTCATCAGGCTATCAAGTTGCGGATCGTTAAGTGAACGCCACCATTGCGGGCTGACATTCAGCGAGCTGACTTTTGGCTGTGACAGTTGCAGGCTCTGCGGATCCATCAGGGTGGATTGCGGGGCAATATTATCGGTAGATGCACACCCGGCCAGCAGCAATACAGCGAACAGTGGGGTGAATCTCCAGTTAAATGGGGATCGCATAGTATGTTACCTGAACAGAAGTTATTGGGATAACTGTCCTGAAACTTCCATCTGATCCAGACGCGTTAACAGCTTGCGCGTCAGCTTTTCAAGCTGCTGCTGTTCGTCATCGTTCAGCGTGGACCACAGGAAATGCAGACATTTGTGCTGCGGTGGCAGCAACTGGTTGAGAAATTCCTCTCCCTGCGGCGTCATGTGCAAATGCAGGCAACGACGATCATTGTCGCTTTCCCGACGCTCAATCCAACCGCGCTTTTCCAACTCATCGGCAATACGTGTGGCATTGGTACGCGACGACCCTAGGGCAGAGCTTAGTTCAGAAGGCTGAATGCTGTGGCTTTCCTGCGCATCCAGAGTAATCAGCGCCATAAACAATGTTTCGTTAATCCCTTGTGCTTTGAGCATTTTATTGCGGTTTTCCAGCAGCTTACTTTGCATATGCATGCACAGCCGGGTCAGCAAAATCTCCTGATAAGGGAAATCTTTCTGACGTTTTGCGCGGAAATTAAGCATTTGTTCAATGGGAGTAAACGAGCTTTCCATAATTTGGGGCCTCATTAATTTCGTTCGAGATAGTAACGATAGTGATTAATAATGTAAATGTTCAGCCGTGCGAATAATTTAGCAATTCGTGTCATTTGTAAGTTGTTTGTCAATGCCCCATTTTTGAGCAAGTGCTCAGAATGGGGATGACGGACAAAATCAAAGGCTGGTTGCGCCGAAAACCATAAACATTTTTAATGTAATGCCAAAGGCGACTGCGCCGATCAATGTCGACAAAATGATGCTCTTGCTGCGGTAGAAGCACAGACCCAGTGCGGCGAAACCGACCAGTGTTGGCCACAGCTTGTCTGGTTCACGCATCACGACTGGCGTGCTGGATACCACCAACAACGCACAGATAGAGGCGATGCCGATGCTGTCGAGCAACAGGGCTGTTTTGCCTCGCTTGATGCCCGGCTGGGCACGCGCGGGTGCCAGGCGTAATGGTAAGTAGCGGAACAGGTAATTAGCGCAGCCGACTACCAGGCCAATGACCAGCACATCAGTGTTCATTGATAGCCTCCTGTGTGGTGGGTTGGAACAGCGCTGCGATACAACCGGCACTGATACCCGCTAAAATGGCCACCGGTATTGAAAATAACACTACGCCGAGCAGTGCGCCGGCCAGAGCCGCGGCGATAGTCAGGCTTTGCGGGCGTTTGAATGCTGCAAGCAGGAAACTGAGGAACAGTGCTGGCAGCATAAAGGACAGTGATGCTTCAATTACTGGGTATTGCGCTAGCGGCCCGTTGCCGAACAGTGCGCCGATAGCGGTGCCCGCCACCCACGACAACCAGGAGCACAGCGAGATGCCGAGCATCCAGTTTTCGCTCCAGCTGCGGTTATTGCGCATTAACTTGGCGGTAGCAGCGGCAAACACTTCATCGGTCAGACCGAAGGCCCAGAGTGCGGTTTTACCGCGAGACATGCGCGAAACGATACGGTGGCGCAGGGCAGGGCCATACAGTAAATGCCGTATGTCCATTGCCATCACGGTTAGCGCGGAAACCCACAGTGACATACCGGCACTCAACAAGGCAGTGATCACAAACTGACTCGCCCCCGCATAGATAATGCAGGAAAAGAAGATGCTCTCTAGTGGGGAGAATCCCAGCTTAACGGCGCTCAGGCCGAATGCGAAAGCCACCGGCACATAGCCGATGACGATCGGTAAACTGTCGACGATGCCGTGGGTGAAGGTCGAACTGACGGCAGGAGGATTGAGGTTTTCTGCAGCTTGGCTTTGCATTTTTATTAGTGTCGCAGGATATAGAGATCAATAGTTCATCTGCAGAACATTACCAGAGAGTGAGTAATGTTTATACCCTGTGGCGCTAATAAATTCCTGATATTACTATTCGCTTGCTAATCAGATTGTCGCTGGACCTTGTGGGTCATGGTGCTTGCCGTTCCACCAGGTCAGCAGGTTGAGTAGACATAAAATACCCCCGGCGACTGCGACGCCAACCCAACCTGCATGCTGGTAGGCTGTCGCTGACAGCAGTGAACCGAGTGCGCCACCGATAAAATAGCTGGTCATGTAGCCGGCGGTCAGGCGATTACGCGCTTCCGGCATAATGCGGTAAATCACGCTTTGGTTGGTGACGTGTACAGCTTGCACTGCCAGGTCGAGGATCAGGATGCCGGCGATCAATGCCCACAACGATTGTTTAGCGAAAACGATGGGTATCCATGACAGTAACAACAGTACCAGGCCAACGGTGGTGGTTAAACCGGCTTTGCCTTGGTCTGCTAAATGTCCTGCACGCGAGGCGGCTAACGCTCCCGCGGCACCGACCAACCCGAACAGGCCGATAACCCCTTCGGAATAACCAAAGGGTGGTGCGGCCAGCAGAAAGGCCATGGAGGTCCATAGCACGCTGAAGTTGGCGAACGAGAGTGCGCCAAGAATCGCGCGGGTCCGCAGCAGTGGAGTACCGCAGAAAAGGGTGAAGATCGACTTCAGTAACTGGGGGTAATTCAGCCCTGAGTGCTGTTTATAGCGCGGTAGTGCGCGCCATAGAATCAGCGCCATCAGGATCATTAACACACTTGCCACCCAGTAAATGGTGCGCCAACCGCCGAACGACGCAAGTGCCCCGGCGACAGTACGTGCCAGCAGAATCCCGAGCAGTAAGCCACTCATGATAATGCCAACAGTTTTGCCGCGTCTCTCTGGGTGGGCCAACGTCGCCGCCAGGGGGACCAGGATTTGCGCCACCACTGAGAACAGCCCGGTGAGTGCGGTACCGAGGATCATCATCGGCAAGGTCGAGGAACTGGCAGTGATTAACATGCCTCCCGCTGCCAACAGCGTCATAAAGACAATCAACCCGCGGCGTTCAAACATATCGCCGAGCGGTACCAGTAGCAGCAGGCCAACGGCGTAGCCCAACTGAGCGGCGGTGACAATAAAACCGGCCTGATTCACCGACAGATCAAAGTTCTGGGCGATGGTTTCCAGCAGTGGCTGCGCGTAATAGTTACTGGCGACTGCCAGGCCAGTGGCGATGGCAATCAGTACGGTTAACGCTGGGCTCAGACCCAGTTGTGCGTGCTTTTGATTCATAGTTTTTAATCATAAGAAGAAGTGGGCCGAGTATCGTTCAGGACAGCGCGTTAAACCAATGTATAATTTTCATTTTATTAATCTCATTTTGCGATAGATGCCATGAACCTTAAACAGATCCGCTTTGCACTTGCGGTGGCAGAAGAACAAAGCTTCACTCGAGCGGCACAGCGTTGCCATACGGTGCAGTCTGCCCTTAGCCACCAGATAGCTAAACTGGAGGAGGAACTGGGCTGCGTATTGTTTGAGCGTACCTCACGCCGGGTCAGACTGACCACCGCCGGGCAGGCGTTTATTCAGCCTGCACAACGGCTGTTGGCGGCGAAGCAGGCGCTGGTGGAAGACGTGCTCGCGGCCAGCGGCACGGTATCCGGCACCCTGACCATCGGCACTATTTCGACCATAAACGCGATTGATCTGACCGAAAAACTGGGCAACTTCCATCGCCATTATCCGGCGGTGAATATCCGGCTATACGTAGGCATGAGTGAAGAATTGCTGGACGACGTCCGCCAACAAAAAACCGACGTGGCGTTTGTCGGCATCTGGCCGGGGGATATCGATATGTTGCCTGTATCTCATCGCCAGCTCACCGATGAGCCATTGGTGGCACTGGTGGCATCGCAACATCCATTGGCCAGTCGTCAGCGAGTCAATCTGCAAACCTTGTCGGAAGTGCCGCTGGTGGATTTTTACAGCGGTACAGGGGCCAGACGCCAAACCGACCGCGCGTTTCAGGCAGCGGGTATTAAGCGGCACGTCAGTTTCGAAATTGATCATATTGAATGGCTGGAAAATTTGGTCCGGCGCGGATTGGCGACGGGTATCGTACCGATTTCTACGGCGCAGCGTTTGAGTTCGCTGGTGTCAATTCCGATCGAAGATGGTCCACGGCGCCAGGTGTATTGCGTATGGCCGCAGTTGTTGTCCAGAACCGCTGAGCGTTTTTTGCAGTTTAGTGGGATAGATATTGTTGAGTGAAGAAAGCAGGGGCGCAGCTGACCGCGCCCCTGTGTGATTATTTCTTCGCAGCTTCGGCTGCGGTTTTTACCCAGCCGTCAAAGGTAGCCTGATGCGCCTTGATCCAGCCATTCACGTGGCTCTGGATATCGGCTTCGGATGCCTGACCTTCATGCATACGCAGGTTCTGCGCATTCACATCGGCAATCGGTAGCTTCATGATGGCAAACAGTTTGGCGGCCGCCGGGTTGGCTTCAGCCCATTGTTTGTTGGCGACGATGCGCATAACGCTCACCGGGAAACCATAGTTGGCACCGTTGGGCAACTTGGTGTCGATATCTTTCTGACTGCCAGGCAAGGAGGAGAAAGGAACTTGCAGCCAAACCACATCGCGACCCGTGACCAGTACGTCACTGAGCCAATAAGGTGTCCAGGTGTAGTACAGGATGGGTTTGCCTTCCTTGTATCGGGTAATGGTATCGGCAACCATCGCCGCGTAGTTACCTTGGTTGTGTTCGACGGTTTTATCCAGGCCGTAGGCCTTGATCTGGTGATTAATCACCGCTTCACAACCCCAGCCCGGCGTACATCCGGTCAGATCGGCCTTACCGTCGTCGTTGGAGTCAAACAATTTGGCAATTTTGGGATCTTTCAACTGCGCAATGTTGGTGATGTGGTACTTATCGGCGGTTTTCTTATCGATCAGATAACCCTGTGCGGCGTTGTTTACATAAATGCCTTCGCGATAAAATTTGGCATCACCTCCGGCGGCCTTGTATTGATCGTTGTGCAGCGGCTGCCAGTTCACTGCCATGAAGGTCGCGTCTCCAGAGGCGATTGAGGTATATGCGACGTTATAGTCCACTTCACGAGTGTCCTTGACGTCATAGCCCAACTTTTCCAGCGCCTTGCTGACCAGCAGCGTCTGGAAGGTTTCTTCTGAGATGGTGCTTTGCACCGGCTGAACGCTAATGCCTTTACCCGGCAAGTCCGCGGCGGAAACCGCCTGTGAGCTAATCAATGTGGTAAGGGCAACGGCCCAGATTCCTGTAGTGCGCATAGTGAAATACCTTTTTTATGTTATGAAGCCGGGATTTCCGGCACGTCGGGATTATTTCGCTGCCGCCGCAGCGGTGCTGATCCAGCCGTCAAAAGTGGCCTGGTGGGCTTTAATCCAGCCGTCTACGTGGCGTTGTATATCGCCGGCACTGTTCTCACCGTTATGCATACGCAGGTTCTGTGCGTTCACATCTGCCAATGGCAGTTTCATGATGGCGAACAGCTTGGCCGCAGCTGGGTTGGCCTGTGCCCACTGTTTGTTGGCAACAATGTGTTCGTTATTGACGAAGAAGCCGTAATTTTTACCGTTCGGTAACGCGGTATCTTTGTCTTTCAAAGACCCAGGGCTGGCGGAGAAAGGAACGGTGAGCCAGACGACGTCGCGGCCGGGTACGAGCTCATCGCTGACCCAATACGGTGTCCAGGTAAAATACAGCACCGGTTTGCCCTGCTTATAGCGGGTCAGGGTATCGGCGATGATGGCTGCGTAGTTACCTTGGTTTTGAGTAACGGTGTTGCTCAAACCATAGGCTTTGATGTGGGTGTCGATCACGTTGCTGCACGCCCAACCCGGTTCACAACCAGCCAGATCGGCTTTGCCGTCACCGTCAGCGTCAAACAGCTTTGCCAGCTTGGGATCTTTTAACTGGGAAATATCACTGATGTGGTATTTGTCCGCGGTTTTTTTATCGATCAAATAGCCCTGTGCCGCATTAGTGATATAGGCACCCTGGCGATAGAACTTGTTGTCGCCGCCGGCGCTTTGGTACATGTCGGTTTGCAGTGGGTCCCAATTCACTGCCATGTAGGTGGCATCACCGGAGGCGATAGAGGTATAGGCGACGTTATAGTCCACCTCAGCAGTGGGCTGGACGTCATAGCCCAGTTTTGCTAACGCGCGGTTAACCAGTTCTGTCTGGAAGCTTTCTTCTGCAATGGGGCTTTGCAAGGGTTTAACCGTGACGCCTTTGCCGGGAAGTTCGACGGCGAACGCCTGTGTGCTTAGCAATGAAGTCAGGGCCAAAGCCCAAATTCCTGTCGAGCGCATAGTGATTCCTTCGATTTTATAGGGACGACCGATACCCCCGGCTAGCGCCGGGGGAAGGCGATTAAGGCTTTTTGATGAATGGACGGGCGACTAACCCGATTGGGCCGTGCGCGTACCAACGCCCCATGCCTTTGCTGCGACGATCGCGTCCCAGAGACTGTGTGAGGCGGTCCAGAATAATCGCCAGGATCACGATGCCAACACCACCGACGGCGGCCAGGCCCATATCGAGGCGACCGATACCACGCAGTACCATCTGGCCCAGACCGCCGACGGCGATCATCGAGGCGATTACCACCATCGACAGTGCCAGCATCAGCGTTTGGTTTACCCCGGCCATAATGGTCGGCATCGCCAATGGCAGCTGCACTTTAAACAGCAGTTGGCGTGGGCTGGCACCAAAGGATTCCGCGGCTTCTATCAGATCTTCGGGTACCTGCTTAATGCCGAGAATGGTCAAACGTACGATCGGCGGCAGAGCAAAGATAATGGTGACTACCACCCCCGGCACATTACCGATACCGAACAACATGACGATCGGCACCAGATAGACGAAGGCTGGTGTGGTTTGCATGGCATCCAGCAACGGTCGTATGACCTTGCCTGCGTGTTTGCTGCGCGCAAGCCAGATGCCGAGCGGCAACCCGATGACGATACAGAAGAACAGGGCTGTCAGTACCAGCGCCAGCGTTACCATGGCCTGCGACCAGGCACCAATAGCGCCGATGGCAATCAGTGAGACCAGTGTGGCGGCACCCATACTCAGGCTGGAAAGCTGCCAGGCAATCAGCGAGAACAGCACAATGGCGATCGGTGCCGGCATGCCCAGCAGCAGTTGTTGAAAACCGCTGAGGATAAAGTCGACCGGTACGCGGATCCCCTGGAACAGCGGGCGAAAGTGCAGCACCAGCCAATCAATGCCGTGAGTTACCCAGGAGTCAAACGGCACCCAGGTCTTATGGAACGGATCCAACAGGTTGAAATGTTCAGGCTGCGCCGGTGCACTGTTAAGCCAGTCAGCGCCCTGTGCAGCCTGATTGGCTGCATCGTGGGTGGCTGGCGGCGGTGCGCTGGACCAGGCATCGCCCGCGGGTGCCGCTGAACTTGTAGCGTCAGTGGCCGGTGCGGCACTGGCACCAGCGTCGGCAGGCGCAGTGGCCCATGGATCTTGTGTTGTATCACTCATTCGTTGGGCCCTCTTTATCCAGGGCCTGCAACAGCATGGCCTTGGAAATAATTCCGATATAGTTATTTTCTTCGCAGACCACGGGTACCGCACAAGGTGCCAGGGCGACCAATGAAATCAGTTCGCTTAGTGGCATATCGGCCGGTACTGGGGCGGGGGCTTCCAGCAGTGCATCATCCAATGTTTGATTGGCAGCGAGCGCTTGCTTGAGCGAATCTATCGACACAACGCCGATAAATTTCTTTCCACGTTCAACAACATAACCATAATCGCGGTCTTCATCGCGCAGCAGCTGTAATGCCGAACGCGGACCAAAACCGGGGGTTTTACGAATAAGCGCGACAGGACGGCGCTTGGCAATATCCTTGGCGCTGAAGACATGACTGATATCGACGCCGCGGAAGAATGTACGGACATAATCATTGGCCGGATTATTTAATATTTCTTCCGGCGTACCAACTTGAATCACTTCTCCGCCTTGCATAATGGCAATACGATCGCCAATACGCATTGCTTCATCCAGATCGTGGGAAATAAAGACAATGGTACGTTGATGCTGGGCTTGTAATTTAACCAGTTCATCCTGCATTTCGGTACGAATTAATGGATCAAGTGCTGAGAAAGCTTCATCCATCAATAATATATCCGGATTATTCGCCATAGCACGGGCTAATCCAACGCGCTGACGCATCCCACCGGAAAGTTCATCGGGATAGGAATGAGCGTAATTCTCCAGACCGACCTGACGCAGGGCCTCGAGGGCTTTATCCTGACGTTCCTGTGGCGGAATACCGGCTAATTCCATACCGAATGCGGTGTTATTCAATACATTCATATGCGGCATTAAAGCGAATGATTGAAACACCATGCTGATCTTATTACGGCGTACGGCACGCAGTGCGCTGTCGGATATTTTCGATATATCCTCACCGTCAATCAACACCTGTCCGCGGGTGGGTTCTATCAGACGATTGAGAAGGCGTACCAAGGTAGATTTTCCGGAACCGGAAAGCCCCATGATGACAAATATCTCGCCTTCTTCAATGGCCAGAGAGGCGTCTTTTACGCCCAATGATAACCCGGTTTTTTCAAGCAGTTGGTCTTTTGTCAGGCCTTTATCAATCAGTTTGAAAGCGCGATCCGGATGTTCGCCAAATATCTTATATAGGTTCTTTACTTCGAGTTTAATTGCCATGCAATTTGCTGTTTCCTCTGATGAATTATCAAACGATAAAAAATTCCCAATAGAAAATAATAGTCCCCTATACCCTAACACAGTGAATATCTGAGACAACCCTCAATATCCGATGAATGGGATATTAGCGATTTACATCAAGTTTTCTATTGGTTATGGTACTGAGGTGAATATTCCATTATTCATACCTGATATTCCCCATAAATGTCTGGTTTTAAGTAAGAATAATGATTCTGAATTAATGCAGTTATTTCTCTGCTCGAGCCTGTTTCACGGCAATAAAAAACCCGACCAGAGGTCGGGTAAAAGTCATCAGTATTTCATCAGTTTTCAACGACAGGTGCCGATATCGAGGGGATATCGCCGCAGGCATATTATCCTGTCATTATGACAACCAGATGTCAGTTTACGCCTTGCGATACAAGCGACGTGGATGGCCGATATTGCCGTACATCATCTCAACGCGTACAAACTGGGTTGCGACGCAGTATTCCAGATAACGTCGGGCCGTCGTTTTGCTGATGCCGACTTTCTCTACGACATCTTCCACTGCGTGAGCAACCTCTGGTTGGTCGATAAACAGCGATTGCACCAGCTCTAACGTATTGGTTTCAATGCCCTTGGCGCTGGGTTCGCTGGAGAACTGTTTGGATTGCAGGTTATACAGCGCGTCGACATTGCTTTGGTCGATCACTTTGAACGTCTGCTGGGTTTGCACAAACTGCATAAAGCGTTCCAGTGAATTGCGTAGTCGCTTGTAGGACACAGGTTTAATGATGTAATCGAAAGCGCCGTTACGGATCGCCTGGCTGCATGTGTTCATATCGCTGGCGGCGGTAATAAAGATCACGGAACAACCCGGGTTTTTCACCGCAGCCTCTTCCATGAGCTCAATCCCCTGGCCGTCTGGCAAAAAGTTATCCAGCAGGATCAGACGCGGCTGGTGTGCGTTGACTTTGGCTCTGGCTTCGGCCAGCGTGGCGGCGTAGGCCACTACGCGCAGGGTAAAGTTCTGCTCAATGAACTCGGCGTGCAGTGTTGCCAACTGTGGCTCATCTTCCACGATCAAAACGTCCAGTGCTTCAGGTTGCATGATTCGGGTGCTCAAGATTGTTTAGGGATAAACAAAGAAAAAATAGCGCCGTGCGGCTCGTTGTCCGACACTTCTATACTGCCATGCGCTTGGGCCACATGGCTGGCGACCAAATGCAAGCCAATGCCGTGGTCACCTTTGTCATCTTTAGTGGTGACGCCTTGTTCGAACAGCGTATCACGGATCTCCGCTGCAATGCCGGTACCGTGATCGGCCACTTCAATCACCAGTTCGTTGCTGTTATCACTGATATAGAGTTCTACGGCCTCATGCGGCGGAGCACAACGCAGTGTCGCGTCTACCGCATTATCCAGCAAATTGCCGATGATCGACATCAGTTCGGTTTCATTCAGCGCTGCCGGGATTTGCCGTAGCTGACAGGCGGGGTCGAAACGCAGCTCAACGCCTTTTTCCTTCGCACTGGAGTATTTGCCCAACAGTAGCCCACAGAGCGCCGCAGAACTGAAACGCTGCGAGATAAAGTCGAGGATCTCCTGTGCGCCTTCCGACTGCGCCTCGACATAGCGAATCGCTTCGTCGTAGCGTTGCATATGCAGCAGCCCCGCGAGGGTAGCAGTCCAGTTTAGTTGTTCATGACGCATGATCCGCAAATTGTCAGCGTAACGTTTGACCTGGCTGAGCTGGCTGCTCAGGGTATTGATGTCGTTCTTGTCGCGGAAGCTGATCACCCAGCCCTGCAACTCTTCTTCCTGCATGATGCGTACGCGACTGGCAATGACACGCACATGGTTAAAGCGGCACACTTCATCGTGAGTATCGTGGTCTAGCTGTGAAGCGCCGAAAAAGTCAGGTTGAGACTGAATCACCTCACCGATTTCACGACCCATCAGGACCCCGGCAGGTTGCCGCAAATCCAGTAACTCCCGTGCTGCGTGGTTAATGGTGATGATTCGCAGTTGGGGATCGACGGCAATGACGCCCTCATAAATCGCTTCCAGCAAGGCTTTTTGCTGGCGTACCAATAATGCAATTTCTTTAGGTTCCAACCAGAACATCTGGCGTTTTAAATTCTTGGATAACAACCAGGAAAATACAAACAGCGCAATTAAGAGCAATACAATCGATCCTACAATCTGCGTTAGGGTTCTTGCATTTAGGTTGTCGATATGTGATTTAAGGTAACCAACAGAAACAATACCGATGACATTATTATTTTCATCCATAATCGGTGCTTTACTGCGCAATGAAATACCAATGCCGCCTTTGCGGATGGAAATAATACTTTTACCTTCTAACACTTCTTTGTTGTCACCACCAACCATCGGGGTGCCAACAATATTGGCGTATTCGGAATGATAAAGATGCCGGGTCTGTTTATCGCCGATAACGATATAGCTGGCATCGCTGCTGGCGCGTATTTTTTTCATCAAGGCGGCAATTTTTACCGAATCATTGTTTTCTACTGCGGTGACCAGTGACGGGATCAGAGCGATCTCCCGTGCCTGCACCTGTGCACGTGCACCGAGGTCTCGGTGCAACTGGGCATCGAGCTGATAGTAGGTGTAAGCACCAATAAACGTCAGCAGTAGGCAGGAGAAGGCAACCAGGCATAGAAAAAGTTTGATTTGAAATGAGAGTTTTATGCGCATGGCCTGGGGTTCACCCTGAAAAATCCTGAGTGCTTACCCTACCATGAGTCGCAGTTAATGTAATATTGCGCCGGATCAACTTGTGATCACAGCCACGGGATTATCCTTATCCGACAGACTGCTCGGTAGTTGCAATAAAATGGGTAATCTTTGAAGTAAAAATAACATTAACACCATTAAATCCACGCCGTATTTTACATAATCACAATTAACACCATAGAAACCATAACCACCATTAAAAACCCTTTTTAATTTTGAACAAAATCACAGCAGATAATCCGTGCGTTTCTCTATGATGGCTGAACAAACTAATAAGAGGCCAGATTATGAGCACAACAGATGATTCTTACCTCGTCACCAAAGAAAAAAACGCTGAAATACCGTTGCGGGAAAAATGGTGGCACATACTGGACAATTACAAAGTAGGAATTATTCCGGTGCCATTCTTTGTTCTGGCCGGTGTGCTTATTTTACTCGATTGTCTGGAAGGGAAATTACCGAGCGATATTGTGGTGATGGTTGCCACTCTGGCCTTCTTTGGTTTTGCCTGTGGTGAGTTTGGCAAGCGCTTACCCTTGATAGGTAAAATGGGGGCAGCAGCGATTTGCGCCACCTTTATCCCTTCTGCGTTGGTGCATTATGGCCTGCTGCCGGATGTGGTGGTGGAGTCGACCACCAAATTCTATAAGTCGACCAACATCCTTTATCTCTATATCTGCTGCATCATTGTCGGCAGTATCATGAGCATGAACCGCCAGGTCTTGATTCAGGGGTTCTTGCGCATCTTTGCGCCAATGCTGTGCGGTGAAATTGCCGGCATGCTGGTAGGTATGGGCGTCGGAATGGCTCTGGGGCTGGAACCGTTCCAGATCTTCTTCTTCCTGATTTTGCCCATTATGGCCGGTGGCGTCGGTGAGGGGGCTATCCCGCTGTCGATGGGTTACGCAGCAATTCTGCATATGGATCAGGGTGTGGCACTGGGCCGTATTCTGCCGATTGTAATGCTTGGCGGTCTGACTGCCATTGTGCTCGCCGGTTTACTGAACCAACTCGGTAAACGCTACCCGCACCTGACCGGTGAAGGCAGCCTGATGCCGAACAAGCAGGGCGATAGCGAAATGAGTGCGGTGGAAAAAGTCAGTGGCAAGGTGGATGTCAGCACCATTGCTTGTGGCGCGCTGCTGGCCATCTTGTTGTACATGGTCGGGATGTTGCTGCACCGCATGATTGGCCTGCCGGCACCGGTCGGTATGCTGTTCGCTGCGGTGGCAGTGAAGCTGGCGCATGGTGTTTCTCCGCGTATTCAGGAAGGGTCTCAAGTAGTCTATAAGTTCTTCCGTACAGCAGTAACTTACCCAATTCTGTTTGCCGTCGGTGTAGCAATCACCCCATGGCAAGAATTGGTTGATGCCTTCACTATCCAAAACCTGGTAGTGATTGTGAGTACCGTTTGCACGCTGGTAGCAACCGGGTTCTTTGTGGGTAAAAAAATTGGTATGCACCCGATCGATGTGGCCATTGTGTCCTGCTGTCAGAGTGGGCAAGGCGGTACCGGTGATGTTGCCATACTTACTGCAGGTAACCGCATGTCGCTGATGCCGTTTGCCCAAATCGCCACCCGTATTGGCGGTGCGATCAACGTATCCCTCTCTCTGTTAGTTCTGGCCAAATTCTTCGTATAACTTAAAAAAAGACCTTCGTTTTCTTTGCCTTTCCCCGCCCCCGCGGGGATTTTTTTGCCTGCGTATTGACCAGGCGGGCAGGCTCAGCGTTTTGCGTTAATACTTAGCGCTGCTGAATTTACAATAAGGAGTCATTATGTTCTGGAAAAACTACCTGCTGGGTGCTGCGTTGGCTGTCATGTCGCTGCACGTTTCTGCTGCCGCGCCACAGGTGAAAAGCCCATCGCCAGGCTTCTATCGCATTATGCTGGGCAGTTACGAAATCACCGTGTTGTCCGATGGCATCATTCGTTTACCGGCGGATAAATTGCTGTTGAACAGCTCACCAAAACAGATCGAAACCGCGTTGGTCGAGCATCATCAAAGTCTACCTGTAGTCACCTCGGTTAATGCCTACCTGATCAACACCGGCAGCAAGTTGATCCTGATAGATACCGGCGCCGGCAAGTTGCTGGGGGACGGACTGGGCAAGTTGATCTCCAATCTGAAAGCTGCCGGCTACCAGCCACAGCAGGTTGACGAAATTTATCTGACGCATATGCACCCGGACCATCTCGGTGGCCTCACGCAAAACGGCGAGGCGATGTTCCCGAATGCAGTGGTGCGAGCCAGTCAGCAGGATGCCGATTTTTGGCTGAACGAGAGCCGATTGACGCAGGCGAAGGCCGAAGACAAGGCGTCGTTCGAAAGAGCGATGGCGGCGATAAAGCCTTATCAGGCCGCTGGGCACTTTAAACCTTTCAACAGTGACGGTGAGTTGTCTCAGGGGATCACGGCATTCGCGGCCCACGGTCATACGCCGGGTCACAGCATTTATCTGGTCGAGAGCGAAGGTAAAAAGTTGCTGGTGATTGGCGATCTGATCCATGTTGCGGCAGTGCAGCTTCCTCACCCGCGTGTTGCCATACGCTTTGACAGCGATGCGAAAGCCGCAGTCACTCAGCGGCTGCGAGTCTTTGGTGATAGCGCCAAAAAGAGTGAGCTGGTGGGCGGAGCACATCTGTCATTTCCGGGGTTAGGCTATCTCAATAAACAAGGCGACGGATACGGTTGGATACCGCTGGACTACGGTGCTATGTAAATTGCAGGCCGCCCCGCTGGGCGGCTTTTAACCGTTGCGGGCGGCAAATGCCTTGCTGAACCAGTCGATAAATACCCGAACACGGGGCGACAGTTGGCGGTTACGGGGATACAGCAGTGACACCGGCATTGGTGTGGACGGGAATTGTGGCAACAGTGGTAACAGGCTGCCGTTGTCCAGACTGTCGCGCAGGTGATAGCGCGGTACCTGGATAATCCCCAGCCCCATTTGTGCAGCAGCGACCAGGCTTTCGGCTGCACTAACCGACACGGTGCAGGGCAGGGTTACCTGGTGTGATTGTCCCGCGACATTAAACTCCAGGGGCATTATTGTGCCGCTGGCCGAAGAGCGGAAACCTACCATGCGGTGCCCGTCAAGTTCGTCGAGGCTATGTGGCGTACCGAAGCGTTGCAGATAGTCAGGCGCTGCGCAGGTCACTTCATCAAGTTCACCCAACCGACGTGCCACCATATCACTGTCTTTTAGCCTGCCGACGCGCACCACGCAGTCGATACCCTCACGCACGGGATCCACCAGCCGATCACCTTCGCTCATGAACAATTCGATATCTGGATATTGCGCCAGAAAATCGGGTAACTCCGGCAATAGAAAATGGCGTGCTAACGTGCCGTGGACATCGATGCGCAGTAGACCGCGCGGCTTGGCACCGGCAAAGGCCATTTCGGCATCTTCGATATCCGCCAGAATGGTCAGGCAGCGCTGATAGTAGGCCTCGCCATCCAGCGTTGGGCTGACGTGGCGAGTGGTGCGTTGCAGCAGCCGCACCTGCAACCTGGCCTCCAGTTGCTTGATCGCATCGGTCACCGTTGATCGCGGCAGGCCCAGATCCTGTGCCGCCTGCGTAAAACTGCTTTGTTCCACCACGCGGGTGAACAGGCGCATGGCGTCAATCCTGTCCATAAGTATTGTTCGCTAAATTCGGATAGTGATAACGAAGAGTAGGGGATTATTCGCTATCGCGAAAGGTGCATGATGATCTCACGCCAGCAAGGCGCAGGCGCATACCTGACGAGGAGAGATCAAATGAACACCACTTCACAACACGTTGCCATCGTAACCGGCGCATCACGTGGCATCGGTGCGGCCATCGCCGAACGGCTGGCCGCCGACGGTATGACCGTGATCGTCAATTATTCGGGTAATCAGGTCTTGGCAGATCAACTTGTGCGTAAAATTGAACAAAACGGCGGCCGCGCGCTGAGCGCCAAAGCAGACGTCAGTGATGCCATGGCCGTTGCCCAACTGTTTGATCGAGCAGAGCAGGCTTTTGGCGGCGTCGATATTCTGGTGAATAACGCAGGGGTGATTGCATTGGCGCCAGTTGCTGAAATGGGCGATGCCGAGGCTGACAGGCTGATTGATATCAATCTGAAAGGTACGTTCAATACCCTGCGTGAAGCGGCGAAACGCTTGCGTGATAACGGACGTATCATCAACTTTTCTTCCAGTGTTGTTGGGTTGTTGCAGCCGAGCTATGGCATGTATGCTGCCACTAAGGCTGCGGTCGAGGCGTTGACCAGCGTGCTGGCGAAAGAGCTTCGTGGTCGTAATATCACGGTGAATGCCATCGCGCCGGGGCCAACGGCTACCGGGTTATTTCTGGACGGTAAAACGCCGGAACTGATAGAGCGCCTGGCAAAAATGGCACCGTTAGAGCGTCTGGGCCAGCCACAGGATATTGCGGCGGCAGTGTCATTTTTGGCCGGTGCCGACGGTGCCTGGATCAACGGCCAAACCCTGCGTGCCAATGGTGGCATTATCTGATGCTTTCGACCGGTTTTTCCGCAGCGGGATCAGGTATCCTGTAGCGGGAAATCCACCGCGAGGAAGCGTTTAATGGTAGGCCGTAGTAGAAGAAGGAAGGCGGGCAGCCAGATTGACGATGGCGTCCGTTCACCCTGTAATAATGTTTGCCAGATCGACACCGAGAAAGCGCAGTGCCGCGGCTGTTGGCGCACGCTGGATGAAATCGCCGCCTGGTCGAGCGCCGATGACGATGAAAAGCGGGCCATCTGGCAACGCATCCGGCAGCGAGCCGCGAATATCTAAGCCGCAGGGGTGCTGTATGCTGCACCCGTTCATCTGTTATCGTTATAGGGCGAAGTTATTCGCCCTTGCTATTACCCTCAGAAATCCCAGTCGTCGTCTTCGGTATTGACCGCTTTGCCAATCACGTAAGACGAGCCGGAGCCGGAAAAGAAGTCGTGGTTCTCGTCGGCATTCGGTGACAACGCCGACAGAATCGCCGGATTGACCTCCGCCATCGCTGGCGGGAACAGCGCTTCGTAACCCAGGTTCATCAGCGCCTTGTTGGCGTTATAGTGCAGGAAGGTTTTCACATCTTCGCTCCAGCCCACGCCATCGTACAGCTCTTCGGTGTAACGCACTTCGTTGTCATACAGATCCTGCATGAGATCGAAGGCGAAGTTTTTCACCTGTTGCCGGCGGGCGGCATCGACCTTCTCTAACCCTTTCTGGAATTTATAGCCAATGTAATAGCCGTGCACTGCTTCGTCGCGGATGATCAAGCGGATCAAATCGGCAGTATTGGTCAGTTTGGCGCGGCTCGACCAATACATCGGCAGATAGAAGCCCGAATAGAATAGGAATGATTCGAGGAACACGCTGGCGACTTTTTTCATCAGCGGATCGTCACTGCGGTAGTGGGCCAGAATGATGCTGGCCTTTTTTTGCAGCGCGCGATTTTCTTCGCTCCAGCGGTAGGCATCGTCAACGTCTGGTGTTTGGCACAACGTCGAGAAAATAGAGCTGTAAGAACGTGCGTGCACTGCTTCCATAAAGCTGATGTTGGAGTACACCGCTTCTTCGTGTGGCGTAATGGCATCGGCGATCAGTGCCGGTGCCCCGACGGTATTTTGAATGGTATCGAGCAGCGTCAGGCCGGTGAACACTCGGATGGTCAGTTGCTGTTCCTTTGGCGTCAATGTTGCCCACGACGGAATGTCGTTCGACAACGGCACTTTTTCTGGCAGCCAGAAGTTGGAGGTCAGACGGTTCCACACCTCCAGATCCTTGTCGTCTTCAATGATGTTCCAGTTGATTGCGCGCACCAACTGTGCCGGTTTAATGGTTTTCATAAGTTGCCTCACAGCGCACAGGACACGCAGCCCTGCACCTCAGTGCCTTCCAGCGCCATCTGGCGCAGACGGATGTAATAGATGGTTTTGATGCCTTTACGCCAGGCGTAAATCTGTGCGCGGTTGATGTCGCGCGTGCTGGCGGTATCGCGGAAGAACAGCGTCAGTGACAGCCCCTGATCGACGTGCTGGCTGGCGGCGGCGTAGGTGTCGATGATCTTTTCCGGCCCGATATCATAGGCATCCTGGTAGTACTCCAGGTTGTCGTTGGTCATATAGGGCGCGGGATAATACACACGGCCAATTTTGCCCTCTTTGCGGATCTCGATGCGTGACACGATCGGATGGATGCTGGAGGTCGAGTTATTGATGTAAGAGATAGAACCTGTTGGTGGCACTGCCTGCAGGTTTTGGTTATACAGCCCATGCATCATCACCGACTGGCGCAGAGCCAACCACTCTTCGCGGCCCGGGATGGCGATATTGGCGTCGGTGAACAACGCACGAATCCGCTCGGTTTGCGGCAACCAATCCCGTTCAGTGTATTTGCTGAAATACTCGCCGGAGGCGTAGGTGGAATCCTCAAAGCCGCCGAATGCGCTACCGCGCTCGATCGCCAGTTGGTTAGAGGCCCGAATGGCGTGGTAAGCCACGGTGTAGAAGTAGATATTGGTGAAGTCGATACCTTCTTCAGAGCCATAGAAGATGCGTTCGCGTGCCAGATAGCCATGCAGGTTCATTTGACCCAGGCCGATAGCGTGCGAACTGCGGTTGCCTTCGGCGATCGACGGCACAGAACGAATGTCACTCATGTCCGCCACGGCCGTCAGCGCGCGGATTGCGGTGTCGACGGCTTTGCCGAAGTCCGGCGCATCCATGGTTTTGGCGATATTCAGCGAGCCGAGGTTGCAGGAGATATCCTTGCCTACCTGGTCATAGCTCAGGTCATCGTGGTAGGTGCTGGCGCGATTAACCTGCAAGATTTCCGAACACAGGTTACTCATATTGATGCGTCCGGCGATCGGGTTCTCACGATTGACGGTATCTTCAAACATCATGTACGGGTAACCGGACTCAAATTGGATCTCCGCCAGTACCTGGAAGAACTCACGTGCATTGATACGCGATTTGCGGATGCGCTTGTCATCCACCATTTCGCGGTATTTCTCACTGACGCTGATTTCAGAGAAGGGGACGCCATACACCTGTTCAACGTCATACGGCGAGAACAGGTACATCTCTTCGTTATTCTTCGCCAGCTCGAAAGTGATATCTGGTATCACCACGCCGAGCGACAGCGTTTTGATGCGAATTTTCTCGTCGGCGTTTTCGCGCTTGGTGTCGAGGAAACGCAGGATATCCGGGTGATGCGCATTGAGGTATACGGCACCGGCCCCTTGACGTGCGCCCAATTGGTTGGCGTAAGAGAAAGCGTCTTCCAACATTTTCATGATCGGAATCACGCCGGATGACTGGTTCTCAATACGCTTGATCGGCGCACCGACCTCACGGATGTTGGTCAGCAAAAATGCTACGCCGCCGCCGCGCTTCGACAGTTGCAGCGCAGAATTTACCGCCCGGCCGATCGACTCCATGTTGTCTTCAATGCGGAGCAGGAAGCAGGAAACCAGTTCGCCGCGCTGCTGTTTTCCGCAGTTGAGGAAGGTTGGCGTCGCCGGCTGGAAGCGACCGGAAATCATTTCCTCTACCAGATCTTGCGCCAGTGCGGTATCGCCAGCGGCCAGCGTCATGGCGACCATGCACACGCGGTCTTCATAGCGTTCCAGGTAGCGTTTGCCGTCAAAGGTTTTCAGCGTGTAGCTGGTGTAGTACTTGAAGGCACCGAGAAACGTCTCGAAGCGGAATTTTTTCGCATACGCCTGCTGGAACAGCTGCTTGATAAAGGCGAAGTCGTATTGCGCCAGTACGCTTTGCTCGTAATAGCCTTCTTCCACCAAATAACGCAGTTTCTCTTCCAGGTTATGGAAGAACACGGTGTTCTGATTGACGTGTTGTAGGAAGTAATGCCGCGCCGCCAACCGATCCTTATCAAACTGGATATGGCCTTCAGCATCATAAAGATTGAGCATCGCGTTGAGCGAATGGTAATCCAGCGCGCTAGTGGCGGGTCTGGTCAGTTCTGTCGTTGCCAAAATGCGGTTACTCCCTGTCGAACGTTTGCAACGTCTTGTGTGGTGCCGAGCAGCTCAAAACGATAGAGAAAAGGCACCTGACATTTCTTGGCGATGATGTCGCCGGCAATGCCGTACGCTGCACCGAAGTTGGTATTCCCTGCGGCAATGACGCCGCGCAGGAAAGCGCGATTCTGTGGATCGTTGAGAAAGCGGATCACCTGGATTGGTACGGCTCCCACGGCGCTACCGCCGCCATAGCTGGGCACAATCAGAATATAAGGTGTTTCCATCAGCAGTTTGCTGCGGGCACCGGCGATCGGTATTCGCATCGCCGGTAGTCCCAATTTTTCAACGAACCTGTGGGTGTTCTCCGAACTGCTGGAGAAGTAGACCAGCGGGTTCATGGCTGGCCTCAGGACGCAAGGGCGTGAGCCAGCGCGCCAATTTTATCGGGCCGGAAACCGGACCAATGATCGTCACCGGCAATAATCACCGGAACCTGCTGGTAGCCAAGGGATTTCACATGGCTCAGCGCCTGTTGATCTTGAGTGAGGTCGATCACCTGATAACCAATCCCTTGTTTATCAAATGCGCGATAGGTGGCATTGCACTGGACACAGTCTGGTTTGCTGTAAATAATAATGCTCATGATTCGCATTTACCTTTTGTGTTGAAGGAAAGGCGGACAGGTCAGATAACGGAGCATTGAACGGCGTTTCTGACGGCGTTATCGACCGCTACATGTTCCCTGCGGTTGATGGGTTAAATACTATATGTAGATATTTAATTTATCAACCACGCTATATATGGTGTTTTTTTGAGGTTTGCGCGCAAGCCGCAGCGGGGCTGGAAATACGGTGAGGAAAAAATTTTTGCAGGCGGTTATCGACGATAAACCCCTCCCGAAGCGAGAGGGGAGGTGCACTTTTATCACTGACGCATGCTGACGGCCAGGCGGTTAAAGGCATTCATGATGCTGATGGCGAAGGTCAAATCGGCAATTTCGGCATCGCTGAAATGCGCTTTTAGCGCTTCAAATGCACTGTCTGGTGCGCCGGTCGCGGCGATCAGCGTGACGGATTCTGCCCATTCCAGCGCCGCGCATTCGCGTGCGCTGAATTCATGACTGACACGCCACCCTGCCAATGTATCGAGTTTGGCGTTACTAACACCATTTTCACGCAGGGCTTTGCCATGCATATCCAGGCAGTAGGCACAGCCGTTGATCTGCGACACGCGCATAAACATCAGTTCAATGGTTGTCTTGTCCAGTGCACCTTTTTCCAGCGCCATCAGGGCGTTCACCATGCCTTTGTAAGGTGCGGGAGAGAGTTCGGAATAGTTCAAGCGTTGCTTAATCATGGTCAACCTCGGTTAGCGAGTAGCAGAATCATGGCGCTACTTTAACGGCAATATGGACTATGCTATAGGGCCATAAAATGATTATTTTATCAGGCCATGATGCGTCAATTTCTTTCCTCCTTGCAGCTGGACAGCCAGCTTGCTGATCCTTTGTACCGGCAAATCTATCTGAGAATTAAAGACGCCATTACGCAGGGAACCTTGCAAGCAGGCAGTCGGTTGCCCTCGGTTCGTGGGCTGGCGAGCGATTTGAGTGTGGCGCGCGCCACGGTGGAAAGCGCGTATGGTCAGCTGATCGCTGAGGGATTTCTGCAAAGCCGGGGGCAGGCGGGTACCTATGTTTCGCCACAGGTGCAGAACCTACCTGTGCGTGCAACATTGACGACTGAACCTTTACCGGCAGTGACGGCGAATCCGTTACATCCCAATGGAGCTACCCAGCCGTTTCAGTTGGGGTTACCGGCGCTGGATGTCTTTCCGCGTGCGCTATGGCAGCGGATTGTCGGTCGCCAATTACGCACCAGTCCGCTGGCTTCGCTGGCGCATCCGTCAATGCAGGGTTTGCCTGAACTCCGTGCGGCGATAGTCAATTATTTGCAACTTTCACGTGGCATCAGTTGCCGTCCAGAGCAGGTCTTCATCTGTGCCGGGTATCAGGCGCTGCTGGATCTGGTGATCGGTACCCTGCTTAAGCCGGACGATCAGGTCTGGCTGGAAGATCCGGGCTATCCGGTGACGCTACCGCTGTTTCAAGCTGCTGGCATGAGGCCAGTGGCGGTTCCGGTTGATGAGCAGGGCATGAACGTTGCTGTCGGCATAGCCAGGGCACCTCAGGCAAGCATGGCAGTGCTGACGCCGACTCACCAAAGCCCGCTAGGGGTATCACTCAGTCTGGCGAGACGTATGGAATTGCTGGCATGGGCACAGCAGAAGAAGGCGTGGGTCATTGAAGACGACTACGACAGTGAAGTGCGCTATCACGGACGCCCGCTACCGCCATTGAAAAGCCTCGATCGTCAGGGGCGGATATTGTATGCCGGTACCTTCAGCAAAACGCTGTTTCCGGCACTACGCATGGCGTATTTGATAGTGCCTGTTGGGCTGATGGACGCTTTTAGTCACAACAGTCGGCTGCGGGGCTGTGGTTGCCCACCGTTGATGCAGGCCAGTGTGGCGGACTTCATCAATCAGGGACATTTTTATCGCCATCTGAAACGGATGCGGCCAATCTACCGCCAGCGACGTGGGTGGCTGGCGCAGGCGCTTGAGCAACAATTGGCTGAGCACCTGACGGTAGCATCTCAGGCTGGTGGCATTCAGTTGCTGGCGCGTTTAACAGCGAATGGGCAGGATCGGCCCTTGGCAGAGGAGGCTTGGCGGCGTGGATTGTCGGTACAGGCATTATCGGATTGGCATATCACCGGCCCGGCAAACGCTGGTCTACTTATGGGATTTGCCAATTTTACTCAGCAGCTAGAAGCAGAGCAGGCAGTGGCCAGATTGGCCGCGGTATTCAATAGCGGAAATTAAACGGCCCGCGGTTTCCCGCGGGCCAGACGCACATCTGTTTTATCTTTATGACTGCAAGGGGTGTTAACGCCGGGCCAACAGAACGCCAAGGACGATGCCAACTGCGGCCCCGATTCCTACGCCCTGCCAAGGTTTGTCGCGCACGTAGCTATCGGCTTGTTCGACGGCATCGCGAGCGTGCTGTGTCAGATTACTGGAACCATTGAAGCGCGCACGGGCATCACGTAATACACCTTTTGCCTTACTGTGCAGCTCTTTCAGTTCCTCTTTGGTCTTGTCACCGGATTCCCGTAACACTTCATCCAGCGTATCGGCCAGAAGGGTAACGTCTTGATCGATGTCGCGTTCTACTTTTTCTGATCTCTTAAACATTCGATTCTCCGTTTCGACACATGTCTATTAAGTGTAGACCATTTTTCAAACTGTGTGGGTGATCACGGAAAAAACTGCCATTTAATTCTGTTTTCGCGGCCGATAGCGACGTAATAGATGCCATCAGCAACCGGCGGCAATAAAGTCTCCGTTGGCGCTAACCGGGATGACCGAATTGAACAGCACCAGTGCGAACAGAATCAACAATATACCGCCTAAAATAACGGCCAGCCGTGACACTTGCGCCAGGCGTTTACCTGTCAAATGGTCGTTGGCGGCGATAAATTTTTCACGTGCATGGTGTACCAGCGTGGCGAGAATCATGATCGACAGCGCCGTTCCCAGCGCCATACTGAGGGTGGATATCACGCCCCAGGTGAACATGCCAACGGCGTTGGCAAACACCAATATGAGAATTGCACCGCTACAAGGGCGGATACCGATAGAAACGATAAGCCACAGGGCATTGCGCCAGCCTCCCGTCAGTTCTGTTGCGTCAGGCAGATGCCGGTGGCCACAGCCACAATCGTCTTCAGGATTGTGCTGCGTGGTTGCTGTTAACGGCCTCAGTGTTTTGAATGTCGATAGCTTGCGCCGGCGTAACCCCATGGCACGCAGGATCACCACCAGGCCGAAAGCGGCGATAAACAGAGCACTGCCTTTTTCCAGCCAGTAACGGCTCAGGCTCAAATCACCCATCGACAAGTTCAGCGCCACCGCCAGTATCAGGACGAAAAGGATTGCCACAACGCCTTGCATCAGGCTGCCGAGCAGAGTGATAAGTCGACTGGCGTTCAATTGTCTGCGGTGAGTGGCAAGATAGGTGGTGATAACAAACTTACCGTGGCCAGGGCCGACAGAATGCAGGAAACCATAGATAAAGCTGCATAACGCCAGCATTACTCCACCGCTGTACTGATGATTGCGCTGTTGCAACAAATACAGCACCAGATAGCGGTGCATATAGATTTGGGCATTGATGCAGTATTGGACGAACTCTGCCCAGTGGCGGGTGAACAGATAGAGCATAACCAGCAGCAACAGGGCACCAGCGCCCAGACCGGCAAAATTTGCCGGTGTGACTTTCATCGATGAAGTTTTCATGGTGCTGCCAGCCTGTAGCAAAAGGGGGTCTTCAGCTTCCAGCATAGACTTGTGTACGCGGTTCACAAGCGCTGTACATTTGGTTACTCGGCGAAACCAATCACTCACGGAAGCGGCTCATCGATTCCTCTAGTATCTGCTTCAACGGCCCAACGGGGCTTACTGAAAAAACACTCTGAGGAATTAAAGATGAAAAAAGTATTAGCCCTGATCGTTGCTGCTACCATGGGTCTGTCTTCTGTTGCTTTCGCTGCTGATGCAGTAGCTCCAGCAGCTGCGGCTCCAGCTCCAGCAGCAACCATGACTAAAGCTGCACCAGCAGCTGCTGAGAAGGCTCCAGCTAAAGCCACTCATCATAAGAAGACGCATCATAAAGCAACCAAAAAAGCACCAGCACAGAAAGCTCAGGCTGCTAAAAAGCACCACAAAAAAGCAGCCGTGCAGAAAGCTCAGGCCGCAAAAAAGCACCACAAAGCGGCCACTAAAGCCCCAGCCCAGAAAGCCCAGGCTGCTAAAACTCACCACAAAGTAAGCAAAAAAGCGCCAGTGCAGAAAGCTCAGGCTGCTAAAAAACACCACAAAAAAGCGCCAGTGCAGAAAGCTCAGGCCGCTAAAAAGCACCACAAAGCGACCAAAAAAGCAGCTCCAGCCGCTAAATAAGTAAAGTCTGCGGGTAGCGCAGTATCCAGATAATATTTAAACACCCGGTTTTGCCGGGTGTTTTCTTTTGAGGGCTAGCTCATGATGATCAATCGTTATTTATTCGAAGTGATTTTCAGCGCCGTTACCCTGTGTGGGCTGATTGTCGCCTGGGAATTGTTCCTGGCCGACGGTTTTCTCTGATTACTGCGCCAACGTGGTTTCATGCAGGTGTCGCCAACCCAGCCCGGTTTGGGTCTGCTCGAACACCACGGTGGAGTTGCGTAGTGTTGCCGCCTGCCCAGGCAACATTTGTTTTTCACGGTAGCTGACCACCGCGCCGGTCGGCCACTCGGCCACCAACGTCATCTCTTCTATAGTGATTTCCAGCCCCGGTTTAGCGGCACGATGCGCGTGGAAAAAGGCGCTCAGTGCGGCGAAATCCAGCCGACTGCCGTTCAGCGCGATCATGCTGAATGCCGGGTCAAAACGTGCCAATAAGGCCTGTTCTTCCCCTGCACCTTTCTCCAGCCAGTTTTCAATGGCGACATGAGCGTCGATCACTTCGGTAAAATAGCGGTTCATAGAGCTTCCTGTTGAGTATTGAGACGGCGCACGATGGCGCGGTTAGCGATGCGCAGACACAGCAGCAGTGGGATCAGCGTGCTGGCGGCGGCCAGGTAAAAACAGCTTTGGTAAGCGACGGCGGGTGAAAAATGTTCAAGCAGCAGATTCAGCAGCAGGCTGAGCAGGGCGACACCCAGGCAAAAACTGAGCTGCCGATTGATGTTCCATAGCGCACTGGCATCTGCCAATTGTTCGTCGGCAATATGCAGGAAGGCGCTGCTCTGTGCTGTGCTGCTGCACAGGCTGCCGCCAAAGCCCATCAGGGCGAAAGCCGCCACCTGCAACCCATGCTCAGTGGCGTGGACAATCTGCGATAGCGCCAGAATACCCAGCCCTTGTAGCAGACACCCGACGATAAACAGGGGGCGTGGGCCAACGCGGTTGAATTTTTTTCCGGTCAGCGTGATGGCCAGGAATGAGGCCAAAGACCAAGGCACCATCAGGCTGCCGACCTGCGCGGCATGCATCCCGAGCTGATTTTGCAAATACAACATGGCAACCAGGCTGACGCCGATAAACACACCAGGTATGCATTGATAAATGATCATAGATGTGCGCAGCAACGGCTCTTGTATCAGTCGCAGGTTCAACAGGGGCTGTGTGATACGCAGACTGCGTCGCAGGTAATAGGTCAGCGCCAATGTCCCTGCGACCAGTAATAAGAGGCCTTGTAGCAGGCCATCGGTTTCACCCAGCCGGGTGAGACCAAGCAAGATCAGCGTCAGAGCGGTGCAGGCGCAGAGCAGTCCGTTAATGTCGAGTGGCCTGGGTTGGGCGTCTGACGCTTGCGGACGCAACCACAGTGTAGCCAGCAAGAGCGCCAGCGCTGCCAATGGCAAGTTAGCGAAGAACACCCAACGCCAGTCAAGACTGTCGACAATCAACCCACCCAGCGCCGGTGATAACGCCGGTGCCAGCAGACCGACCAGCATAATGGCGGCAGAAAGCCCGGCACGTTCGTGGCTGCGGTACAGTTGATAGGTTAGCGTTTGGCCTATAGGGATCAGCAAACCGCCCCCCATCCCCTGCAACACTCGCCAACCAATCAGCTCACCGATTGAACCAGCATAACCGGCTGCGGCGGTCGCCAGCATGAACACTGTCAGGGATAACAAAAATACCCGTTTCCCACCAATGCGTTGTGCCAGCCAGGCGCTGAGTGGGATCACCAGCGTCAGGCCGAGAATATAGCCATTGCTGACCCAGGCCAATTCACCGACTGAAGCATGAAATGCATGCCCGATCGACGGGTAAGCGACATTGGCGATAAACATGTTGATCAGATCGACAAAAAATCCGAGCAGATAGACGATTGCGACTTTGATGCGATAGGGCATGGTGCCTCCGGTTGAAGGCAAGCAGTGTAGCTGGCGGGAAAGTGCGGATAAATCAGCTGCGAGCGATTACACTGTCAAAATAATTTTGACAATAAAGGGCAGTAACATGCTTAACCTACAGCGTTTGGCTATCTTTGTGGCGGTGGTGGACGCCGGCAGTTTCACTGCTGCCGCGGTCGCGCTGGGACAAACCAAGGCGGTAGTCAGTTTCAATGTCAAACAGTTGGAAAGTGAGCTAGGGGTGTCATTGCTGGTGCGTAGCACTCGGCGGCTAGCTCTTACTGATGCGGGTGAACGCTTTTATCAACGCTGCCTGCGGTTGCTGCAAGACGCGGATAATGTGTTGGATGACGTGCGTCGCGATCACCACGGGTTGAGCGGGGTATTGCGTATCACCACCACGCCGGAATACGGGGCTCAGGTCGTGGTGCCGGCTTTGGCTGCATTTTCCCGCTTGCATCCACGTCTGCGCATTCAGCATGTTTCCTCCTCTTATCATGCCGATTTAATTTCAGAGCGCTTTGACGTGGCTATCCGTCTAGGGCAGTTGGCTGATTCTAGCCACCGGGCGGCTTTACTGGACAGTTTTGCTATCCTGCCGGTCGCTTCACCGGATTATCTGACGCGCCATCCTATTGATTCATTGACACAATTGGCACAGGCACAGTGGATCGCCCACAGTCGACTCAGTTCGCCGTTGAGTTGGCAGGTTGTGACGCCTGAACGGCAAGTAGTGCTGTTCAAGGTTGAAGACGCTGCCACGTTAATGGGCGACAGCGCTTCTGCGCTACTGGCGTTTTCCTTGCATGGGGCTGGCGTGGCACTGCTACCGGCGTGGCTGGTACAGCCGGCAATAGCATCAGGAAAGCTGTGTTGTTTATTGCCAGATCACAGCTTCCCTGAACAGAGTATTTATGCCCTGTACCCCAATACTCGTCATGTGCCGGAAAAGGTACGGGCGTTTATCGATTTTCTACGTGAGCAGGTAACCAGGGGTGAATAAAGGTCAGAATGCTAGCCACCGTTTGCTGATGTACCCATTCGCGTTGCGCCTTTGAAGAGGCGCATAACACCTCTGCATCTTTCTCTTCTGCTGCCAGTATTTGACGTCCATTGGGCTGACACAGCGGAATAAAATCGAAATGATTTCCTCTGGACAACCGTAGTGCGTGAATCGGTTGCTGCCCCGCATCTGTGGCCAGTGCAGCACCGCCAAGGCCAGGTATCTGGCTGTCTGGTTCGAAACGTTGAGGTTCGACGACCAATAAAGGGGCGCTGAGCCGACGCAGGCTGGCAGGCAGCAGATAAGGCACCATGCCGGGATCGAGGGCGACGGCAAAGCGGATACGCGGATCGGTATAGTCAGCATTAAATTGCTGGGTGGAGAGCGTCGCCAGATCAACCTTGGCCTGGGTATAAAACTGGCAATTGGGCGATCGTGGGGCTTGCTGGCAACCGCGGATGAAATCGGTAAGTCTGACTCGGCCACCTATGACGGCAATCGCGCTGTAACCCCCCTTTGAATGGCCGATAACCCCAATTGCTTTACGATTAATGGCCTGAGCCCAGAGGGGATTTGCCGTGATGGCGCTAATCAAGGCGGAAATATCTTCGGTCTGTAACCACAGTTCGGCGGAGCGCGCGGGGACTGAATCACCTGTGGTGCTACCGGGATGATTAGCTGCCACCACTATCACGCCTTGTTGGGCCAGAGCAGCCGCCAGCCAAGCCTGACTGCTGTTATTGCCACCGCTACCGTGGCTGATCACGATCAGCGGAAAGTGACCACTAGCTATAGGGGCATCCGGCTGGCTGTTGATACCGATAAAAACGTGATTTGCTCCGATAATATGTGATCCATCCATCGCTGTGGTGGGGTAGTAAATTCGGCTGGTCAACGCACGTGATCCGGTCTGAAAAATGTCATCCCGGGTGGCAACCTGATAAGGGGCGGCGCTCGCTGCGCCACATAAGAGTAACCATAACAACAACGCTCTTTTCATTTTCACTCCTCAATGTGTCAACGGCGAGAGAGTGACATTATCGGTGTTACCCGGCGACCTCGAACGCGATCCGGGTCGTTAAATGATTGTTTTAACAGTACACTGTCGGTTCTGTGTGAAGACAACAAGATGCTGACGATGCCGCTTATTCCCCTCACTTTTCTGTTTGGTTTGTTGTGCCTGGGGCTGCTGTACCGTCTGGGGCGACCACGCGCGCGACGCTGGGTCTTTCAGTTATTGCTGCTGTTGTGTGCCTGGCAAAGTCTGCTGGTGGGCATCCGTTACGGCTATGGTTTGACCCAATTAAATGGGTTGCAGCCTTTGAGCGCGGTGGCGATCCCGACGCTAACGTATTTGGCATTTTTAGTCAGTACACAGGGCAGGTTAAGGCGGCGTGAATTGTGGCACCTGATGCCATTGTGCCTGACGTTGTTGGCCAGTTTGGTCGCGCCTTTTTGGTTGGATATGTTGATCATTGGCACCGACCTGGGTTATGGCGTGGCGCTGCTGTATGCACTGCGGCGTGGTGAGAACAGCTTGCAGCAAGTGGCGCTGGCGGAGAGCTGGCTCAGTTATCGGTTGTGGCGCGGATTGGGCATGTTGCTGATCGCGGTAGCAATAGCCGATCTGGTGATTACACTCGATTTTTCACTGTTTGATGGGCGACATGCCGGTTGGATTGCCACCATCGTTAATTTGCTGGTGGCGTTAAGCCTCTGTTTGGTGCTGGCCAGCAGCCGACCATCGGAAAGCCCGGTGGATGCGCTGCCAGAACCGACGGAGGATATCACCGAGGATGAAGAGCGGCTGGCCGAGTGGTTTGCACTGGTGCAGCAACGGCTGCGACAGGATGATCTTTATCTGGAACCAGAGCTGAATCTGGCGCGGTTGGCGCGAAAAGTTGGCTTACCGGCACGCCGAGTGTCGCAAGCCATCAATCGGCATGCGGGTATGAATGTGTCGCAATATGTTAATCAACTGCGTATCTGCCAAGCGGCGCAGTGGTTGCTTGCCGATGACCGTTCGGTAACCGAGATCATGCAGGCGGCGGGCTTTACCACCAAGTCGAACTTTAACCGCGAGTTTTTACGTATTTATGGTGTAAATCCGAGCGAATGGCGCAGGCAACAAACGCGTAGTTAAATAATAATTCGTTATAACTCTCACATTTATCATCGGATCTCATCGGGGTATGCTGAGTACTGTTGCCTACCCCGTTCGATGCGAGCCACCTTCGATGACCGCAATCAGTTCCAAAGAAAACAATCTCCAATTGAATAAACGTATTTTATCGGTCGTGATGTTCACCTTCGTTTGTTACCTGACCATTGGCTTGCCGTTGGCGGTGCTGCCAGGGTTTGTCCATAACGATCTGGGCTACAACTCGGTGTTGGCTGGTTTGATCATCAGTGCCCAGTATTTCGCTACCTTGTTTAGCCGACCGCATGCCGGTCGCTATGCCGATCAGCTCGGACCGAAAAAAGTGGTTTTATTCGGGCTGGCTTGTTGCGGTGTGAGCGGTCTGTTTTATGCCATGGCTTTTTGGTTCAGCGGTTTGCCGTTGCTGAGTTTAATTCTGCTGTGCATTGGCAGGGTGTTTCTCGGCGTCGGCGAAAGCTTTGCCAGTACGGGGTCTACCCTATGGGGGATTGGCCTGGTGGGGCCGTTGCATACCGCCCGGGTTATCTCATGGAATGGGGTGGCGACTTACGGTGCTATGGCTGCCGGGGCACCGCTCGGTGTTTACCTCAATCAGCACTGGGGGTTGGCCGGGGTGGCGGCGTTGATCGTGTTGGCGGTGGCGGTTTCGCTGTGGCTGGCGAGTGCGAAGCCCAACGTGACGATCGCCGCCGGTAAGCGTATTGCCTTTAGCGCAGTGTTGGGACGTATTTGGACTTACGGTCTGGGACTTGCAATGGGTACCGTGGGTTTTGGGGTCATCGCCACGTTTATCACCCTCTACTATGCTGATAAAGGCTGGAGCGGGGCCGCGTTCTCACTGACGCTGTTCAGTGTTGCCTTTGTCGGTATCCGCCTGATATTTAGCCAGACGATTAATCGCCACGGTGGCTTAAAAGTCACGCTAGTGTCTTTCCTGATTGAGATTATCGGGTTGTTGTTGATTTGGCTGGCTACGGACCCGCTAATGGTGCAGGCCGGAGCGTTGTTGGCAGGTGCCGGTTTCTCGTTGGTGTTCCCGGCGCTGGGCGTGGAGGCGGTGAAGCAAGTGCCACAGCAAAATCAGGGCACAGCACTGGGCACATACTCGGCATTTCTCGATCTGGCGTTAGGGATCACGGGGCCGTTGGCTGGTTTGTTAATGAGCCACATGGGAGTGCCTTCGATCTATCTGGCGGCTGCGTTGATGGTGCTTATGGGCGCTTTGCTGACGCTGCGTTTACTGCTGCAAAACCGGCAAAATATATGATTAAGGATTATTCCTAAACCCACATTCATACCGAAAAATTTATTGTTTCATCTCATGATTGCGGTAAGGTCGCTCAGCGGTCCAGAACGAGAGGAGAAATCGATGTATTTACGGCCGGATGAAGTGGCTAGAGTGTTGGAGAATACTGGCTTTGAGCGTGATTATGTCACCGACCAGTCTTATGGTTACCGCAAGGGTGAGCACTACGTGTATGTGAATCGTGAAGCGCGGATGGGCAGAACCGCGTTGGTGATCCACCCTGCACTGAAAGAGAAAAGCGTGCATTTTGCCACGCCGACCTCACCGGTGCGCACCAGCGATCAGTACCTTGAGTTTCCCCTGGATTTAAGCAGTGATGCCCCGAGTGCGCGTTACGGCATTCCACACGGCTTCAGCTCGCGTGATGCGCTTTCACGCTATATCTACAGCATGTTTCAGTAATGCCTCCCCCGCCTGCGGGGGACACCTTCACCAATTTGCGATAGCTTCCTGATTAAAACGCTCATTGTAAGCGCGGCGAAACTGCGCCAGTTCAAAGGCATCTATATCCAGATCGGCAAAGTAAAACAGGGCAGCTTCAGTGTGTTCGGCATGCAGTTCCGGCGACAGCCCGGCGCGTACCAGCGTTTCCCGCCACAGCGCTATCTGGTGGTCATCTGCCTGTTTGATAAAGGTCAGATAGATAAACAGCAAATAGGCCGCCTGGTGCATCTCTTCGGTGTAACCGTTATTCAGCACGCGGATAAAAGTCTGGCTGTTGCGGCTGCCCATCTCCTGAATCATCGATTCAATCAACATCGGTTTTACTTTCAGCAAATGGGCCAGAGAGTCGATGGCTTTGCGCGTATCGGAAGTCAAAATGCGGTAACCAATAATAAATACAACGATCAGGGCAGCGATGATGATCCAGGTCATTTATGATTTATTACACTCTCAGAACGCCAGTATTTGGCAGGAGGCGCTGCGTGACAGCGCCCGGTGTCAACGCTGTTCGCCGCTGAAGTTATCGGCTGCCCGCTGTTGATTGCGCAGGTGGTGGTTGAAGGTGGCAGCATCCTTGGCCAACGCGTCCAGATGGGCGCCCAGCATTTTGATTTGCTTCACTAACGCGTGCTGTTCCGGCACTGAACTGGCGGTGCTCAGCTTGCGCACCAGTTGCTCATTTTGCATACGCAATGCGACTTCGCGCTGTTTAGCTTCTTCCAGCAATTGCTGCAGTGCCTGATAGCTGTGCTGCCATTCACGGTGCTGCCTTTCGAAGCTGGCCTGCAGCTCGCTCATGGCATTTTGAAACTGGGCTTCCAGCTCGCGCATTTTCATGGGATCGATCCTTTGCGGCACTCAATAATGGTTTGGCAGTATAACGAAAACTGCACAGAACCTCACCCGTTGACGACAATTGCGGAAAATTCCCGGCTTGCAACCGGGGCAAGCCGTCTTACAATCAGGTTCATCCCCGGCATTAAAGGCCCAGTCTAAGAGTGGCAGAAAGATGAGCAACCAGGACAAAGACTTTTTTGAACAGGCGATGGCGGATGTCATCCCGTTATCCAGCGCTCCCGAGACCCTGTACCTTAAACCGCTGGAGACGATGGATAAAAGTGCGCGGCGTGAGGCGCAGGCACTGCGGCAGGAAAACTTCCTCAGCACCGGCTTTCTCGAACTGATCCCTTGTGAAGTTCCGCTGGAATACAAAGGCGAGGGGATCCAGCAGGGGGTACTGGACAAGCTGAGCCATGGCCGCTATCCGTCGCAGGCCAGTCTGAACTTGCTGAAACAATCAGTGGAGGCTTCGCGACAAGCGCTGTTCCGCTTTATTTTGCAGGCAGAAAAGCAAAACCTGCGCTCGCTGCTGATTGTCCACGGGCGTGGGCGGGAAGAAGAGAGCCATGCCAATATCATTCGCAGCTATCTCGCCAAATGGTTGGCGCAGTTTGAACAGGTGCAGGCTTTTTGTCGGGCGTTGCCGCGTGATGGCGGCGAAGGTGCTTGTTATGTCACGCTGCGCAAATCGGCACAGGCCAAGATTGATAACTTCGAGCGCCACGCCAAGCGCAGTCGTTAGGAAATAACAGCCGGCAGCGCTGCCGCCGGCTGGAGGAGGTTATTTATTGAAGAATTTGTAGTCCAGCGAATAACGCCCGGCACCGGTGACCGCCAGCAGCAGCAGCCCGCCGATAATGCTGATATTTTTAAAGAAGTTTATTTCGTTGCCCATCATTTCCATGCCGGTCATTTTCCAGAATGGGTGACCGATAAAAGCGGTGCCGAGAACATAGACGGCAAAAATAACCGCGATAGGGCGGGTAAATAACCCGAGAATAAGCGCGATGCCAAAAAAGAACTCAACCACCACGGCGATAATCGCCGCCAAATACGGCATTGGCGTACCATAACCCTCCATTGCCGTCACGGTTGCGCCAAAGCTGGTCAGCTTCATCCAGCCAAAAATGATAAACAGGATCATCAACAAGATTCGAGAGAGCAGAATAACGCCGTCTTTTGAGCTTTCACCCATTTTGAACTCCTCAGCCACTGTCACAATTATGTTGTGTTACTGATTAAATAATAGACTAATATCAGCGTTGTTCTAGACCCGTCATCTTTCAAGCTGCAGCGTTGTTACCTGCACTAGCTCACCCCAGTTACTTACTAAAGTAAGCGCCTGGGGATGAGCGAGCTGGGCGCCTAACTGCAGCTTGAAAGCTATAGGGTATAAATTTATGTATTTTTAAAATGGGATAAATTTATGGATCTTGAAATTCTGGCAGACGAGAAACGTTTTTATATAAACGATCGGCAGGGAAAAATGATCGCCGAGATATCCTTTGTACCGAGCGGAGACAAATTAACCATTATCGATCACACGTGGGTGGATGAGGTATTGAAAGGTCAGGGCGTCGGTAAAAAGCTGGTGGCGCTGGTGGTGGCGAAAATGCGGGCTGAAAACCGTAAAATTATTCCGTTGTGTCCATTTGCCAAACATGAGTTTGATACGACACCTGAATACCAGGATATCCGCGCGTAAAGGCCTTGCAGGCGTGAACGTGCATTAGGCGTTGTGGTGGTTGGCAGAATAATCGTTATATATTATTGTATATAACGATTATTAAAACAGAGAGATAACACCATAATGCCGGGACTATTGATGTTCTATGTGGGTGGTACGGCGCCGGGCGCCAATATCGAACTGCACGATGTACAGTTTGTTGCAGCAGAACAGCCTGAAGAGGCTTACCCTTTGCTGCGTGAGAAATGGTTTGGGGATAAGAGTAAGGTGCATATTGATGGCTATGCGCGCATTGAATGGGCGGATGGTTACGACGTAATGTTGTGTGCAGCACCCTTTCACGGTCCGGAAAAGCTGTTCTTTGTCAATGTGGGGGGCTACCGCAGTGACGAGCTGGCTGAACTGCATCAGTTTGGTTTGTTTGTGGCACACAGTGCCGATGAGGCCAAAGAGAAAGCCAAGCAGGTGCTGCTGACCGGCAGTTTCCAGCAGCATAAGGATGACTTGGCCGAAGTCGACGACTGCCTGCTGCTACATTCATTGCAGGGATATCATATCCATCTGAAGGCAAATGCGCTGGGGGAACCGGCACGACCGTTGTGGCAGGGATATTTGCCTATCGGTGAATAAGACGTCTATTACACGGCAAGTGCCTGCAACTGTTGCATAAGCCACTGACAAGCATCTGGTCGGCCATTTCTCTGGTGCAGGTAAATCTTGATTTTGTAATTGGGGACCGGGAACGGCAGAGGATGAATATCCAATTCCACTGACTGGCGTAATTTCTGCGCGGCGTAATGTGGGATGCTCATCATCAGTTCGCTATCGGCGATAATAAAAGGCGCACCCAACAGTGAGGGCGTGCGGATAGCGACATCGCGATGCAGCCCCAGCTTCTCCAACTGATAGTCGATCACACCGTGCTGTTCGTTCCAGGGCGTGACCACCAAATGGCGTGCCTGAAGGTAGTTCTCCAGTGTCAGTTTGCCGTGTTTTTTGCTCAAGGCCGGGGAACAGATCGCCACATATTTATCTTCCAGCCAGTCGACTTCGTCGATCTCCTGATAATTTTCGTCACCTGCCTCGGTAAAGCCCAGTGCAAAGTCTATTTTCCCGGCCAGTAAATCATTGAGCGCGACCTTACGTTCCGAGTAGCACAGCTGGAATGATAACTTTGGCGCTAACCGCTGCATCTGTGCCATTAGCGCAGGAAAAACGGCGAAGGCGGTGTAGTCGGTGATGGCGAAGGTGAAGCTTTCCTGGCTGTCGGCGGCGATAAAGCGTGGTCTGGGATGAAGACCTTTAGACAGTAGTGCCAGGCTTTCACTAATGGTCGGAGCCAGGCTTTCTGCATACACCGTCGGATGCATGTCGTTGCCGACGCGATAAAACAGTTCGTCTGCCATCGTTTTGCGCAGGCGAATTAGGGCATGGCTCAAAGCCGATGCACTGATAGCCAGCTCCGCAGCAGCGCGCGTGACGGAACGTAGACGATACACAGCTTCGAAAACCAACAGAAGGTTGAGATCCAGGCGTCTCAAATCCAGATGCATAATGTTCATTACCTGCTGATGAAAATGCAGTTCATACAGTATTTGTAACGCTATATGCTGGCAAGTAATACAAACAACAACTTTCAGGATGACCCATGACCATTGAGATTCACCCGGCGACAAAAAACGATGCCAAATTGATTCTGGATATGATTGTTGAGCTGGCCGTGTACGAAAAAGCACGAGATCAAGTGCTTGCCAGTGCGGCAGATATTGAACAAAGCCTGTTCGGTCCGGACGCCTGTTCTGAGGCTCTGATCTGTACCGTTGATGGTGAGCCCGCCGGTTATGCGGTGTTCTTTATGAGTTATTCCACCTGGTTGGGTAAAAACGGTATTTATTTAGAGGATCTGTACGTTGCACCGAAATTTCGCGGTGCCGGCGCGGGCAAAAAGTTACTGCGGCATATTGCCCAATTGGCCTGCGAGCGTCGCTGTGGTCGTCTGGAGTGGAGTGTGCTGGACTGGAATCAACCGGCTATCGATTTTTACCTGAGTATAGGTGCAGAGCCGCAGGGAGAGTGGGTCAGATATCGAATGGAAGGTGACGTATTGACGCAATTTGCGGCGCAAGGCACCGGCTTGGGGGCTAAATAAGCTCTGGGGGGAGGTGACCTCCCCAATATTGGATGCATAAAGATTTACAGCTGTGCGGGATCATGACATGGGTTTATGGGCCGCGAGAATAAAAATCATCGGGCGTTCTTTCTCTTCGTCGAGCGCCGGGTTTTCTGCGATTTGCTGCGCTGAAGGACCCCATTCATTGAGGTAGGTAACGACAAAACCTTGTTGTACCAACAGATTAATGTAGCTGCCGAGCATACGGTGCTGTTTGATCACGCCTTTCGCCAACCAGTTGGAGATCCGTTGGCCTTCTTTCTGATAACCATTGACCGGCCAGGATTTCTGTTCGTTCTGATCAACCAACCAACCCTGATGCTGCGGTGCGGTATAAATGGGATGTTCGGCGGTAAAGATAAATTGTCCGCCGGGTACCAACGCCTGATAGACCGTAGCAAACAATCGCGCCAGATCCTCTATATAGTGCAGCGTCAGTGAACTATACGCAAAATCATAGGAAACAGGGGGAAGTTGAAGCTGCTCCAGATCCTGTTGGCGGTATTCAATACCGGCATCCTGAGTCATCGCCCGTGCCTTGCTGAGCATTTTCTCCGACAGATCTAATCCCAAAACGCTGGCAGCATTCTGTTCACGTGCACTACGGCAAAACCAACCATAGCCACAGCCCAGATCGACCACTTTCTTTCCGTGTAAATCCGGCAATATGCTACGGATGGTCGGCCATTCCGGTGCGCCGTCCAGCCCATGCACCGAGCGGCTGAGCTGGGCATAACCGTCGAAAAACGCCTGATTGTCATAAATATTTTGTGCCATTACGATTCCTGTATGAGTAAACCACTTACCGCACTAGACCAAGCGATGCTCGTGTAGCTTGATGGTCTCCATGATGCTGTCCATTAATACTTGCACCCGGTGAGGTAGCACACCACGCTGGCGGTAAATGAGATAAGCCTGCATATCAATGCACCGTTCACGTTCAATACAAGGCAGCAATGAGCCGGACTCCAATGCCGAGGCCACTGAGTAGTAGGGGGCATAGATAATGCCCAATCCTTGTTTGGCTAACTCGACGGCCGGTAAAATATTGTCACAGATGCTGGCACCATTGACCGCCACTTGTACTAACTGGCCTTGCGAATCATAGCTGCTCCAGGTGTTACGGCTGCCGCCTAACACTCGCAAGGTGATACAGCGATGCTGCGTCAGTTCCATCGGTTCGATAAGCGGTGAATGAGCAATGTAATCCGGTGATGCAAACAGCCCGACGCGGAAACGGGTCAACGGCCTGGCGATCAAACTCTCGTTTTGCGGCTGGAAGAGGCTGATTAGTAGGTCACAGTCGCTGTCGAAAACCGTGCCATATTTCTTCTCCCGCTCGTCCGGATTACGAGTCACTAAATCAACGATCAGTTCAGGAGATTCACGAAGCAGAGGCGGCAACAGATAACGCGTCAAGAATGAATGAATGCCAATGGGCGCACCGAGCGTCACCATGCCGTTCAGGCTGCGTTTATAGGTGCCGGACATGTCGAGCAAGTCGTTATGTTCATCAAGTAAAAAGGCGGCACGACGTAGAAATTGTTCACCGAACTCGGTTAAAGACAGCGTTCGCGGGCTGCGCAAAAAGATTTCCAGACCAAGCCGTCGCTCAAGTGCCGTCAGTGTGCGTGACACATTGGATTGTGGCATATCTAACAGCTGTGCCGCTTTACTGACGCTGGCGGTTTCGGCGATGGTGCGAACGATCCTGAGCTCGTCGATTCTGAAGTCTTTTGCTTTCACGCGGTGAGCCATTTTAAGTTTGCATATCAAAAATGATATACATTTTTGCCGGTATTGTCATATGACTTATCGCAGACCGGCGGGTATTCTTTCGGTCAATTATTTGCTATGCATTAAAATTGACATGGAAGATTATAATGAAAAAAACCTGCGCGATAATTTTACCCGTGACGTTAACATTGGCCGCCTGCTCATCATCGGTCACTGAAAAAGAGAAATACTCGACGTTCCTGCCTAGTTACAGTGATATTACCAAGAGCAAGTCAGCCTCTGGTAAAGATGTTTTATATTGGAAAGACAGTCACGTTGATTTCTCTAAATATAAATATTTAGTTTATCAGCCAATGATCTATTTCCCACGGCCAAAACCTAGCGAGATGGTGAGCCAGCAGGCGCTTGATAATATCCTCAGTTACACCAACAGACAGTTCAAGCAGGCAATGGGGTCGCATTTTACCCTGGAGGATGTGCCGCGTGAAAATACGCTGATTTTCCGTGGGGCTATCACGGCGATCGACACGCAGAAAAAGGGGCTACAAGTGTATGAGGTACTGCCGATTACGCTGCTGGTTGCTGCAACGCAAAGCGTGACCGGCCACCGCACCATGGAAAGCGCCGTTTATATGGAAGGTGAGTTTATCGACGCTTCAACCAACCAGCCGGTAATCAAAGTGGTGAGAAAGGCGTCCGGAGAGAATCTGAATAATGAAAAATCGCAGCTGAAAGTAACCGATGTCAAAAATGCCATCGATACCATTGCCAATGATATTAAAGACTATAAGACGTCATAGGCGTCACTCAATAAATTAGCATAATTAACCAGGGTGTTGCATGTTTCTAAATTACTTCGCTTTAGGCGTATTGATCGCCGTATTTTTAATTCTATTTTACGGTGTGATCATTATTCACGATATTCCTTATTTGCTGGCTAAGAAGCGGCAGCACCCTCATCAGGATGCCATTCATGTTGCAGGCTGGGTTAGCTTATTTACTTTGCATGCCATTTGGCCACTGTTATGGATTTGGGCGACATTATACCGGCCGGAACGGGGCTGGGGAATGAGCGAAAAAGCTGAGCAACCTGATGTGTTGCAGGCACGAATTAATCAGCTCGAAAGTGAATTGCAGCGTATGCAGACGCAGGTTGCAGCTCAAAGCTCGTCGTCCAATAAAGGTTAAGCAAACAGTATGGATCTCTTAATTATTCTCAGCTACGTTGCGCTGAGCTACGGCGTATTCAAACTGTTCCGTATCCCGGTCAATAAATGGACGGTGCCGACGGCAGTGCTCGGCGGTATCTTCATTGTGGGTGCCTTAATCCTGGGGATGAATTACAACCATCCTTATACCTATCGGGCGCAGAAGATCGCGATATCCGTGCCAATTGTCCCGCAGGTCTCGGGGATGATTGTTGAAGTCACCGATAAAACCAACGTGTTACTGCGCAAAGGGGAAATTCTATTTCGCCTTGATGATACCCGCTACCGCGCCCGACTGAACAAGTTGCAAGCGGAACTTGCTGGCGCACAAGCAGATGTGCGAGCACGGCAGGCTACATTGAATGAGTCCGCAGCGAATGTTCAGCGTGTAAATGCCGAGTATGAGCGTGCTCGTAAGGATTATCAGCGCTATGCCAAAGGCGCGACCATGACGGTCAATCCTTTTTCTGAGCAAGATATTAGCCATGCGCAGCAACAATATCAGGCACAATCTGCCGCATTGCAGGCCGCCAAAGCCCAGCACCAACAGGCGCAGGAGCAGCTTTCGGGCCACTACAATGGTGAAGATGCCCACATCGCCAGCCTGAAATCACAGATTGCAGAGGCAACGTATAATCTGGAACAAGCCACGGTACGTGCGCCAAGCGACGGTTATGTGACACAAGTGTTGGCTAGACCGGGCACGACGGCGGTGCGGCTGCCTTTCAAGCCGGTGATGATTTTTATTCCACAGCAAAAACGGCAGGTGGTGGCGGTATTCCGCCAGAACTCGATCCTGCGTTTAACCGAGGGCGATAAGGCCGAGGTGGTATTCAACGGCTTGCCGGGCAAAGTCTATGGCGGCTCGGTGACGCGGGTGTTGCCGGTGGTACCGGACGGCAGCTATCAGGCCAGTGGTGCATTGCAGGGATTAAATGTGGGTGCCCAGCAGGAAGGGGTTTACGTAATGATCGACCTGGCTCCCAGCCCAGAACTCGACAAACTGCCCGATGGCGTGACGGCGCAGACTGCGGTGTATACCGAGCACTTCGAGCATCTTTCCATCATGCGCAAGGTTCTGCTACGCATGACCAGTTGGCTGCACTACCTGTATTTGGATCACTAGCGGCTAGCTGTTTGGAAGGCTAGCGCCGCAGAAGCCAAAACCCGCAACCCAGGTTGCGGGTTTTTCGGTATTGCCGCCAGGCCTATTATCACTTTCAGTGATGCAGCATATCGTCGACAACCTGTTCCGTTGTCAGTTGGAATGGATAGTAAGTCGGCCAGTTATCCATTTCCGCCAGCAACGCTTCTTGGGATGTGCTTCCCATAAATATATGGAAATGAGCCGATTTGCGTGGAGCGATAGTGTGATCGCTGAATTGAACATATTTCGGCGCTTGGCTGCCAGCATCCTTACATTCAAACAGGTAGCGAACCCCTTTTTTGCCTGAGGTGTAGGTCAAGATTTTATATCCCACATAGTCGTACTTGCAGGAATTCTCTTCGTTGCCTTTATGGAACGCCATAACGCCGTTTTCAATCCCGATAGTATCTATATCGCTAGCGTATCCCTTGCGGTAATACTCTTTAATCTGCTCGAAGTTTTTACCCGGATCTTTTTCCGCCTTCTTCTTGAACACCGGGTCAAGGTCCCCATTCTGCAAATAAGGATAAACCGACTGCCATACACCATCCCAATCTGACAGGGTTCTATCCTTCACGTTCTTATCATCGAAAACGCCAGCAGCGGCCTTTTGTTCGATTTCCGTCATAGGTTTGCCATGCGAATGATGGCCATGGGCTGACGCGTAACCACAAACCAAAAACGCGCCCAGCACCAATGAAAGCTTGCCAATATAGCTCCTCAAAATATCACTCTCCTTAAGATCACTAAAAATAAAAAGTTACGATATAACATAACAATTAACGGTTCAATGTCTTCATCAGCATCGTGAGGTATTCGCCATTCATAAAGAGGCGTTTTCCAACAAACAAATCATCAGGATTCTCCGTAAGACGAAGCAGGAGGCCTGGCATCAACCGGAGGCAAGGCCTGGGTAAGCGCTGAGGCAGATCATGGCGCGTTTTTACTGTTGGGAAGTTGGTAGTGAAAGCGCCACAGTTTCTTGCCGGTTGCTGGCTTTGACTAACAGCAACAGGCCGCCACCGTCATGCAAGGTGAGTTCTTTTTTTGTACTTCGGAATGGGGGAGGGCGTGTAGTCCGCGCCATGCGGAGGGGCTTCCATAATTGATATATCTAAACGCATACCAATGCAGGAAAGTGACACCGATTTAGAGGGCGATTCTAGAATCAGGCATCACCAATTAGCGCCTTTTTTCCCATGCTTGTTTGATGAACTGCACATCAGGTTTGAAGCGCGACATGTGGCGGATACCAACCACAGGCACATCGAATTGCTTAAACCGCGCTGTAAAGCAGAAAGTGGAGTAGTAACGGTTTCTACTTATGTACTCGGGCTCATCAACATCGCCGAATGCTTTTAATAGCAAGCGAGCTGCTGAGTGAGAGTTCATTCCGTTACTGTAAGCAATAATTAGCTCAGGTTTGCATAGGGGGACGGTAATGTTTTCAAAGAAACCCATCGATTTTTCAATCAATCGATCCAAACTGCCAATTGCACTCTCTTGAGCACTTTTTTTGATCGACAGGGCATCTTTAGAGCACATGAGTAATGCGTTGGTGTAGACGGTATCTTCCCAGCTAAAGCCTAACTGCTCAGGGACTGATTGCAGGCGGTTTGCCAAATGTTTGATACCCCATTCACCTTCAGTACCGGCCTGAACATTAGAGAAATAAGGTGAATTAAAGCCGTTTATCACTGCTTCAGCATTTGTAAAACCGTCATCCGCAGATGAACCATTGAACCCAACCATGATTAAACGCTTTCTTGCTGGCTTGGCGGCCAGTAATTCGAAGGAACAATCATAAGGGCGGCCGGGTAGTTCGCTTAAATCATGCCGTTCTAATCCTTCCAAAATTATTTTCTTGGTCGTTTCCATTTTGGCGGTTATCCCATAAATGAGCCTATTTTTGGATCATGCCTCATGATAGAGCCAATCCGTCATCTCGCTCAGAAAAAAAGATTTATAGAAAAACTGGTCACACTGTTTACTTTTTGTTTTAATTGTTTAAAAAACAATAAGTTAATCGGTGATTGGTTGGTGATGAGTTTGCCCTGACTGGTCACTTACGGTGAACAGTCAGCCCCAAAATGCAAATACTGGCCTGAATCGATTCTTGAAGTGCTTCTGCCGGTAACATCGACCTTGTTACAGAGGGCTGAATTTTCGCTCATTTCACGCTATGGCTGCCTCTGGATAAGGCATATTATTAGACGGTCTTTATTGATTCTCAATGAAAGGATTCGGATGATGGCATTTGAAGATAAGAAGAAAAAGGCAATAGCCCTGATGGAAGATAAAAAGATGTGGCGGAGCAATTATGCACCACCGATCTTGCGCCTGTTTTGGAAAATGGGGGGTAAAATGCCACCGCCACCGTTTGCCCCCTTCTGGCTGAATACGCTGTTCTTCGCCGTTTGGTTTGGCCCGCTATGGGGCATTCTTATGTGGTTTGGTAGCTGGAAAAATGACGGTTTCAGCGTTCCGCTCGCGGTGTTAAACGCCCTCTTTGCCGGTTTGCTGTTTGGTTTATTCATGGCGCTAATACACTCTTGGCGCAAGCGGGCCAATAAACTGCCCGACTGGAAAAGTCTCTAGCCGAGCAACAACCTCAACGCCAGAAAAAAAGATTTATAGAAAAACTGTTCACAGTGTTCACTTTTTTATTTAGTTGTTTAAAAACAATAAATTAACCAGTGATCAGTTGGTGAGGAGTTTGCCCTAACTGGTCACTTACCGTGAACAGTCAGCCCTATAAATGCAAAATACCGGCCTGAGCCGGTGATTTATTGTACTGCGGGTGAGCGGCAGGGAAAGATTTCAGGCAGAGAAAAGGCCTGCAATGCAGGCCTGAGTAGTCACCGCTATATTGTGTGCTCCTGCACCTCTAAAACGGTAGAGAGCGTCGGTAAGATTTTATGTCAGCCCATTCAAGCGGAAACGGTAATCGTTAATGATTTACCGCCACCGGAGAAAAGGACATTAAATCGTTACCGCCGATATAGCCGAAATCAAACACTTCACTGATTGAACAGGCCCCGTTGCATTGTTGATTTTGCTGCGGGGCGTTTACCGCCCCCCAAGCCCGAAAACAGCCTTTTTTCTGGCTAGCCTGCCTTAAATCGAGCGTGCATGCATAGGGTGCATGATTTTGCATTAATCCCCAGCCTCTCAAAACAGCCGAAACCTCGCACCACAAGGGCTTACAGGGTTTCTATGTCATGCATGAAATGTGCATGATAAAGTCAGAGCGCGTAGGTGAGGGAGTATTGCGCGCGCAGTACAGGACCTACCAACGATATGAGGTATCCTTAACATAGCGCCAGTCATCGCCATCATCCCATACATCATGTACGCTTCCGTCAAGATCCTCTGTTTTTTCATATTGATTTATTAGTCTAGTCAAATTTTCCCTTTCTTTTAGAGGACGGTGTTTAGCCATTTCTCGCAAAGTTTTAATAGCTGATGAAATTTGACCGTATTGCTTGAAAAAATCCTCAAGTAAATTACTGAACTCACATGCCTGAGCATATAGGCATAATGTCCCAGTCCACCAATCTTTATTTAAAAGCGGGAGAATGTCCCGGCCTCTATTATCTTTTAATTCTAAAGCGGCTAGATGCTCCTGAAACCTTAAGTGACCGAAAGAATAGGTTTCAGTCAATGAATCATAATGTAATATATTGCATGGGTTTATCAGTTCTGAAACTAAAGTATTTACGGTGTCTTCGCTGTAAGGAAAGGAAATATCATTTTTTAAATAGTTGACAATAGCTTCTTTTGTATCGGTTCTTTTATTTCTAATGTGAAGTTGATAGGCTATTTTCATGGCGGATTTTTCTAGTATCATACTATCTGAGGTTGTTCTTTTTATGGTTTTATAGTTATCGTACTCTCCGCATAATAATTTCAATCTTCTAGTGAATATTTCCATTTCTGTCGATGGGGTATCTATGCCTCGTTTCTTTAAAATACAAAGTAAAGTTGCGAGTAATGGTGTTTTAACTATTTCTGATAAGTTATTTTTTTCAATATCCAAGATTAATTCATTAGCATGAATGCTGTTTTTTGCAAACCAAGAGTTAATAAACGCATGTAATTGATCTGTTTTAAATGGTAGAAGTGTAACACCAAGGAAGTTTATTTTCGAAATAAAGCTAACGCAGTCTCTACTTGATATTATTAATTGAATATGAGGGTATTTTAGTTTAAAGGAATTTATGGATTCAATAATGTAAGGTACTTTGTTATACGCTTCATCCAATCCATCAATGACTAATTTCAAACCATTACTTGAAGATAGTGATACATCCAGTTTATAAATATTATCATCAGTGTCATTTATTTCTTTTGAAATCAAAATTAGAGCAAGAATCTGTTTTTGGTTTGCAATGACATTGTCAACTTTAATACTAACATCTTGTCTGTTTATTAATCTATTTAGGGGTAGATATATAATGTTAACTAAACCTTCATCGATAATTTTTTTAGTATACATTTGAAGAGTGGTTGTTTTACCTGCACCAGCACCGCCGTACACAGCAATGTCATAATTAGTGTCAAATAAAGAGAATGGAGATATAGAAATCCCATCCCTAAAGTGTGTTTCGGTTTTGGTATAGTTAATAAGGTTAGTGGTCTCAGATGATAATTCTTTTAATATTTCAAGAACACTTAATGTCTTCTGCGTATTAATTAAAAAACCTCGAAGATAGTCATTGTTTTTTACTGGCTCCGAATTTAGCTTTTGGATGGATGATAAATAAAAATCACAATGTGATTTTATCCAATCTTCTATTTCATTTGCTTGGAATTTATAATTAAAACTTGGAGGGGGGATATATTCATTTTCAAGGCCAACTAATTTTCCGTACTCACTGTTTAAAGAATTCAATGTGGCAAGATAGTCATTGAAATCATCAGTATATGCTGTTGGTATATCCTGTTTTCCCTTCACTGCAGATAAAGTATGATAGTAATTATCTTTTATTTTTATATAGTCAGATATTTTATTTGCGCGTGAAATTATTGGCCACCATGTATCAATTGCAATATCTAGGTTGATGTTTTTAATTTTAGATTGTTCTCTTTGCAATATAAATGTATTCAATTCTGATTTTATAGCTGAGAGAGTATTGCAAAGTAACGAAATTTCATTTTTTGTTGATGCTATATCATCATGTTTTTTTCTGTTTTCTTCTGATTGATTTAGTTTTAGTTGTGAATAAAAACTTTCTTCTATAGTGGCTATTTTTTCAGTTAATGGTGAGAATTCTAGGATTTTTTCTAACTTATATATGTATTTTTTCTTTAATGTTTCCCAACCATCCTTATTTGTGGAAAAACCCATGTGATTGATGTGAAAATTTCCCTTAAGTAAGTAATGACTATCAATATCACCCATGAAAAAGGCTAGATCATTATAGCAATGAATTTCTCCTATAGAGTACTCTGTGTTCAATGCATTCATAAGTTCAAGATTTTTCAATTGATAAATATCTTGAACTAACACTTTCTTATCAACCCCCATTATCTTATTTAAGAGCATAGGGTTACACTCTCTTATCTTTTCAACTAATAATGGGCCATCGAGTAATTTAACTTCGTTTTTCATTCCAGTTAGATGACCATGTATTTCATTTAACAATCTGGAATTTATCTTGAAAGGTGTGGCTAAATAAATAGAATCCGGCTTTTTTGTTTTACCATTATGCAATGGAATGTCTTTTAAATAGCATTGTTGTAGTTGAAAGATAAGAGCGCCAATTATGTTCTTATCCGTAGTTGCCTTCCCATCCCCGATTTTTTTTGTTTGAATAACAATTATATGATCCTCCATGGGAGCTTTAACATAAGCTATGATATCCTTCCCTTCTTCATAAGCCCCCCCATGAAAATCTACGCGATAGCATCCCATCGATTCAAATAAAGGTTTTATGATTTGTTCTGAAAGTTCATCTTCTTTAAGATCTTGTAAAGCTTTAAGGTAAATGTCATTGTTAGTTTCCATAATGATTTAATTCCTTTGAGATTAATTTGATATAATTACTCTTGGTTATTATTTTAAATGCATTCATTATTTTAACAATTCATTCTAATTTTTAGAGTATACTTTTACCCTCACCAATGCATCAATTCGTATCTTTGCTCCAGATAGATCGATCTATTATATGCTCTAAGAACTTCATTTTTATCGCAGTGTGCTAGTGCTGCTTCAATTACGTCTGGATTAAAATTAGCCTCATTCATAGCTGTACTTGCTATAGAACGTAGTCCATGAGCAACAAGCTTACCGCCATAACTTATACGTTTTAACGTAGCATTCGCTGTCTGGCTGTTCATAGGCTTACGCGGGTCATTACGGCTAGGGAAAACGTGTTCACGGACTGATAGTATGCATGATTTCGAGTATCTCCAGTGCCTGATCTGAGAGCGGAACAATATGTTCACGCTTTGCCTTCATGCGTTCTGCTGGGATACACCACTCACGGTTTTCAATATCGATCTCGGCCCATGCGGTTGCGGAGGCTTCAGCAGGACGAATCAGCGTCAGCAACTGCCATTCGAGCAAGCAGCGGGTGGGTATCGATAGATTGCTCATCGAGATTGTGCGCGTCAGCTTAGGCAGTTCTTCTGGTCGTATAGTCGGCATATGCTGCTTCTTAGGCCGTTCAAATGCATTGCCGATGCCAAAGGCGGGATTAGCATCAATTAATCCTGTGTTGACGGCATAAATCATGATTTCGTTGATGCGTTGTACTAATCGGCGAACGGTCTCTAATGCGCCACGAGCTTTGATAGGCTCCAGCACTTGGATCAGCAAACGCGCTTTGATATCCTGAACCGTGACATTCTCGATATATGGCAGTATGTCTTTTTCAAGAGAACGCCAGATATCTTCAGCATGCTTAGCACTGACGCTGGCCTGTTTCAATGCGAACCATTGTTTTGCAACGTTTAGGAAAATGCTTTCTTGGGCGACCTGCTTCTGTTCCGCCTTAGCCTGTGGGTCAATGCCTCTCGTGAGTATAGCGAGCTTTTCGGCACGTATTTGCCAGGCGTCGGCAAGTGACAGGAAAGGGTAGGCGCCGAGGCTAACCATTCATTGTCTGTGAACTGGTGCTGGGGCGAAGGTAGCGGAAACACCACAATTTCTTGCCGGTGGTTTTGACTAACAGAAATAGTCCGTCACCATCATGCAGAGTGAGGTCTTTCTCTAAGGCTTTGGCTTTTTGTACTTTGGTATGTGTGAGGGCCGTGTAGCCCATGCCATGCGGAGGGGCTTCAATAATTGGTATACCTAAACGTATACCAATAACTCACGGATTTAGCTGTGTATTCTCGGATTGCTACAGACACAAAAAAGCCCGCAACGTGAATTGCGGGCTTTTCCGTTATTGTCACCAGATCTATCTGGGGTCACCGGTGACCTATTTGGTGGAGCTGGGGGGATTTGAACCCCCGTCCGAAATTACTACATAGCATTTAAGGGGGTGTGATAACAATGATTTACTATGATATTCAGTTGGTTAGTTAGTTTCTGTTAGTATCGGTTAGTATCTGTTTGTATTCTCTGCCGCCATTTTGCCGCCACCTTTGGGATGCCAGTTAAGGCTGGCCAATGGGTTTTTAGTTGCGGCATCTTCAAGATGATCTGGAGCGAAGTGTGCATATACCATCGTCATCTTTATATCGGCATGGCCGAGAATATTTCTCAATACCAAGATGTTTCCGCCGTTCATCATAAAATGACTGGCAAAGGTATGGCGTAATACATGGGTGCATTGGCCCTCTGGCAATTCAATACCTGCTCTTTTCAGTGCTCTTTCGAATGCTTTACGACATGGGCTGAATAAACGACCACGTTTTATTGGTATTTCATCATACAGCGACTGGGAAATAGGAACGGTTCTATTCTTCTTGCCTTTGGTTTTCGTATAAGTGATCCGATATTTGGTTACCTGGTGGCCGCTTAATCCTTCGGCTTCACTCCAGCGTGCCCCAGTTGCCAGGCAAATTCTCGCCACTGTGATCAGGTCAGGGTTCAATGATTCCTCGCAGGAATCCAAAAGGCGCTTGATCTCGATTGGTGCTAAGAAAGAAAGTTCGCTTTCAGCAATTTTAAACGCAGGGAGGCCAGCTAATGGGTTTGGAGCATTCCAGTGCCCCATTTTTTTCAAGGTTCCAAATACTGCTGAAAGATTGCTTTGTTCTAGATTAACCGTCCTGGGTTTTACCTTTGGCAGCAAAGTGCCGTCTGATAGCTTCACCAGGCCATTTAACCGCCTTTCTCGATATGACGTGAAATCAGCAGCGCTAAATTCGCCTGCAACAGGATCGCCAAGCCCATCACATATAATTTTAAGCTTGGCAGACATGCGGCGCGGATCAGCTAAAGTTTGACCATAGAGCGAGTGCCAAAGGCTTATTAGTTCAGAAAGGTGGCGACGGTCCACTTTTTCCCCAAGCCAAGGTTTGTTGTCCACTTCTTCCATCGTGAAGTTTTCAAATGCGACTGCCTCGCCTTTGGTGGCAAATTGCTTTCTTACCCTTTTGCCAGTTCGGCCATTGGGGTAACACTCACACAACCATTTACCGCTAGCTAACTTCCTTATCGTCACTAATCACTCCTTCCTAAAGACACCGACCACCCGCGCAATGATCTTTATTTCATCAATGCCGCAGTCAAAAGGTACCCCACCGCCGATAACCTTAACTCTCTTGACCGGTATAAACGCCAGTTCTCTAATGTGGTGCTTCCCCTCAACCTCAACTAGCCAGCGGCCATCAACCAGATCCGTAAAACCTTTATCTACAAAAAACGCCTCATTTTCTGTGCGGATTACATACGGCTCTTTCAGATTGTTAGGTAGAAAAACCTTATCAAACATCAGGCTACCAGAGTTTTTCAAAGAACCATCTTTGAGAAGGTAACTATTCAATGTCGCAATATCACTTTTTGAATGCTCGTAAATGCGACCTTCTCCCGTTGTCAACCACTGTAGTGATACGTTGGTTTCCAGGGCGCATTGGATAATCAGTTCTGCCGGAAACGTATCTCGTTTAAGCCAGGTTGCAAGGGTGCTGGAAGAGATTTCGAAGTGACGGCAAAGGTCATTTTTAAACCTAAATCCGTAAGCTTCCATCAGTCTATCTATAGCGGCTGCGCCATCAGTTGCCATTTTCATATGCTCTCACCTGAGAATAAATCTGTTGACATTTCGCATTTGAGTGCATATAAAGTAAATGCTCTCAAATACGAGTGGATGCGATTTCCTGCGAAGAAATGCAAACAGATACGAATAGATACTAACAAACACGAGATAAACCGGAGATTTTGCCTCATGAGTGCAACCATTTCAATCAACATTCCTCGCGATTGGGTATACCCGGAAGAGTTCGCCAGGCTTGAAGGGATGTCGATCCACACCGTCTACAAGTGGAAAGAACAAAGCAAGCTGGAGATTCTCCCCAAGAAAATCGCTCCAGGTAAAAAGAAAGCTGGCGGACGCATTCGCATTAAGTATGCAAAGTATAAGGCTCAGCAAGCCCGCGAAAATCTTGGACATTCAAACTTCTTAATAAACGTTGTTGGCGTTCATTAGTTCCATATTGCGAACTTTTTGGGGATGTGAACATGTTTGATTTTGAAAGCTCCATACATAAGCACCTTGATAGCGCTTGCCGCCGTTTTGCCCAGATGCACAATCTGGCAGAACTGGCTCCGGTGCTGAATGTCTCGCCGCAGGTGCTGCGCAATAAGTTGAACCCAGAGCAGCCACACGAGCTAACGCTTTCACAACTGGTTACGCTCACCGCGATCACTGACGACGCAGCAATCCTTGATGGTCTGCTAGCACAACTTAATTGCTTGCCGGCAGTGCCAACAAACGAGGTAAAGCCCAGCAGCTTGCCGACTCACACGTTAAACGCCACTGCGGCGATCGGCGCTATCGCCGGTGAAACCGCATCCACTGCGCCTATGACGCAATCCCGTAAAAACGCCATTCTCGACCGCGCCAACCAGGCAATCCGTGATTTGTCGCTGATCGTTGTATCGGTAGAAGCGCGTTTCCAATCTACGCCAGTGCTGGCCGCTGCTGTTGACGTGTTCAACACCTGCGCGCCTGCGTTCGGCATGAGCTGAGGTAACTACATGAAAGCTTTTGCGCAATACCTGAAACGACAATCACCGGCCCCGCAGTTGGCTGACTTTGGTCACGGTTGGATTGAGCTACCGAACGGCCAGCGCTGGCAACCAAGCGCCAGCAGAGTGGTGTTTTCAGGGGGTTCCGTTGCACCAGGTAAACAGGCCAAGCGCCGCCCCTGGTGGTTCCGTTTGATGGGGATTAGGGGGTAACGATGGCGGATAACAACTACTGGTTAGCCAGAATCCGTGCCCAGGTCTGCCCCGAGCATTCAGAGGCCGCCGATTTCTGGAATGGATTATCACCAGAGTGGCGCGGCGTCGTGATCCACGCTGCGGCGCTGGAAGGAAAGGAAGAGTTGAAAGCGAGCTTGTGTGATTGCCTTTGGCGTGAGCTGTTCGACCGTTTAACCCCGCAGGCAATCATGCAAATTCGTGCCGGCATTCAGAAGGCCCGAAACGTGTTTGGCGGGTTTGGTTCTTTGCGTGAGTCGGATTTTCAACGAAAGGGAACGCGCCGAAATACAAAGCCGCGTCACCCTATTGATAAGCAAGTGGAGATGGTGGCAGCGCCGCACATTCTCAGAATTATAGAGCAACAAACAAGCCTGCAAAGCCAGGCCGAGGAACGGTAAAGATGAAAACCATCACAGTTGAGAAGCATGGGTTATTGGCTGATTTTGTCACCTGGGGCGTAGCGCCAAATTATGCCCGCTTTTTCCTGGGAAAGTGTCATGAGGCCAATGGCCAGATTGCATTGGAGCCATTTGTTTTTAATGACTCAATGCATTTGACCAACCCACACCAGTGGTTTGCGGCCAATACTGCATTTTGGTGCCGCGCTTACCGCGAAGCTGAAAGCAGCAAAGAGCAGACTGAAACGTTGGCTTCCATCCGCGCGATTTTCTTTGTGGCTGGCATGTTGGGGCAGGGCAGCATTACCGCGTTAATCCTCCAGTGGTGGCAGGCAACGTTTGAGTTGCACGGCCTGCCGACACCTAACATTACCGTCGCTGCAAAACCGCAATCTAACCGCATTCACTAACCCCAAATTGACCAAAACCCCCACGGCTTCCACCTGGTAGCCGGGGGATTCTTTTTGCCTAAATCGGAGAAAACACCATGCCAACTATCGGCCAAGACATTAGCAACCGCGCCGACCGCGTTTCCCTTAAAGATGTGTTCGACCAGGCGCGCCGTGAAGCCCAGAAGGATGCCGCCGTGAAGTTTTCCGGTCATTTAGACCGTATGGCCACCGTGATGGCCAACCAGGAATTATCCGCCGTTGAGATCGTGGAGCTGCTACGCCAGGACGCCGAAAAATGGAAAAACGAGGGGTTAGCATGTCTTGGGTGCTGCTGATTGGCGGCTTTTGTGCCGTCTGGGTGTGGATGGGGCGTGCGGCGGACAAAGCAGCGGCGCAGCGCCCTGAAAATCAAAATTACGATTAGGTGATGCGATGAGAAAACATGATTTAAAAATTCGTCCTGAGTATTTCGCGGCAGTGGTAAATGGTCAGAAAAAGGCCGAGTTTCGTCTCAATGATAGAGGTTACTCTGTCGGCGATCTCCTTTGCTTACATGAGTTTGGGCAACATCCAGAGTTTGACCACTTGGAAGGGTTCCTTGGTAATCACATCTGGGTGCGCATTACTCACATTACTAACCTGGGGGAATGGCTTTCGGGGTATGTGATGCTGAGCTTTGAGCGGGAGCTGTTCTCATGCTGAATCCGGTCGCATCTGCTACCGAATGGGCGTTCTCATGGAACGCCCCACGCCCGGCGATCGCCAGCCCATTTCCGACTTATGACGAAATTCACCAAAGGGATAGGGAAAACGCGGCGTTAGCGCGTGCCCAGGTATTGCTGCAAAAGCAGCCGGCGATTGTTCGCCTGGATGTGACGCGCCGTGCCAATCAGCTTGAGAAAGAACAGGGCATTCAGCGCGCTAATGCATTTTTGGCTAAAACCTTTATCGAGCGCATTTTGCCGCGCGTTAACCTGGTTTCGGCCCGCTATCACATCCCTGAAATGACCGCCGACACCGCCCAACTGATGTGGCGGTTCAATAGCTTGCCGGATATGGCACGCTCAGATGTTGAATTATTGGCGCAGGATATTGCCAGCTTTATCTGCCTTGAGCTGGGCACAATTAGCCAGGAAATGGCGGATTGTGGCGATCTGAAGGTAGCGCACGCGCTGTTTGTTCGCGCCGGCACGATCACCCAGGCATTTCGCCAGAATGCACCCGATTGGGAAAAATTGATTAACCGCTTTTTCAGTGAAGATAAGGCGGTTTCTGCCGTGTCTCGCATGATGTCCGATAAGTGGTGGCTGGGCCGCCTGCGCCGCCATGCTGGCGAATGGCGCGAACACCTACAGATTGCGCTGAACAACGTCAGCAAGCGCGCCAGCACCTACGCCAGCAGAATGGCCATTCTCGAGTGGAAGGAACAAAAGCGCCGCACGCGTGAGTTTCTTAAGTCGATGGAACTGGAAGATGAAGACGGTAACCGCATCAGCCTGATTGACAAGTATTGGGGCAGCGTGGCCAACCCGGCTATTCGCCGAACTGAAATGATGGTGCGTATCCGTGGCTTTGAAAATATTTGCAATGGCCTGGGCTATATGGCGGAGTTTTACACGTTAACGGCCCCTTCCAAATTTCACGCCACCACGATCCACGGCCACCGCAACCGTAAGTGGAACGGCAGCAGCCCGGCAGACACCCAGCGATATTTACGCCGCGTGTGGGAAAAAGTGCGTGCCAAGCTGCACCGCGAAGACCTGCGCATTTTTGGCAACCGCGTGGCTGAGCCGCACCACGATGGCACCCCCCATTGGCACATGCTGTTTTTCATGCGTCCAGACCAGGCCGACCAGGTGCGGGAAATCCTGCGGGATTACGCCTTTGATGAAGATAGCGCCGAGCTGGGCACAGCAAAAGCCCGTAAGGCCAGATTCCACGCGGAAGCCATCGACCCAGAAAAAGGCTCCGCCACTGGCTATGTGGCTAAATATATTTCCAAAAATATTGACGGGTACGCCCTGGACGATGAGCTAGACGACGAAAGCGGCAAGCCGATGAAAGAAGCGGCTGCTGCCGCTGCTGCGTGGTCAGCACGCTGGCGCATCCGTCAGTTTCAATTTGTTGGCGGTGCGCCAGTGACCGTATATCGCGAACTGCGCCGCATGGCCGATCATGATACGGCGATGGGGTTAAGCGTGGAATTTGCAGCGGTGCATGATGCTGCTGATGTGGGCGATTGGGCAGGATATATCAACGCCCAGGGCGGGCCATTCGTCCGCCGGGATGAGTTGGTTGCCCGTACCTGGTACGAGGTCAGCGAAGACGTAAACCCATTTGGGGAGGAGGTGATCAGGGTTAAGGGGGTGTTTTCCCCGTCAGTGGGCATGGATACACCTATTTTAACGCGTTTGACGCAGTGGAAGATTGTGCCGAAGTTGGCCGCCGATAAGGCGGCTGGGGTTAGCGACGCGAACGCGTCGCCTAGGAGTTCTGTCAATAACTGTACGCCAGAGGATTGGCGACGATTATCGAGGGAGTTACAGCGGCGTGGTTTTGCCGGCGATCAGTTTGAAATGGATATATTGGCCAGGGGCAGCGCCTTGCGGATATACGGCGATCGGGTGTTAAAAGTGCGCAATGGACGCCTGGAGGAAATGGGCAGCAATCCGGCGTGTGAGCTGTGGCCAGGCTGGAATGGATAGTTACAAAATTATTCATTTTGCTAAAGATTATGTATACTGTACGGATATACAGTATCAAATTGCTAAACATAGAATAAGAAAGGAGGAGCCGTGACGGATTTTTTCTTTGAATCACTGGCTATACAGCGTATTGAGCTAGTTGCGCGCTTAGTCGCTAACGGACGTTGTAGCAGTGACGATCGGGAGTTGGCTTTATCATGGATTTCTGAGATGACTACCACTTTAGCCGCAGACGTTGACCGGCAGTTACAAAAACGCCCCCAGGACGGAGGCGTTAATTCAGGCGGCGGAGGCGGCACCCTGCAATAAATCGAGCATCATTTGCCGTTGTTGGGGGTTCATGCTTTCAACAACGGTTTTTAGCAGCTTATCCCCGGTTTTAGCGCTTGGGCTAAGCGTATGCGAAAAGGTCACATTCATTACAAAAGTATGGCCACACTCCACATCACTACAGGCGCAATAGAGATCTGAAATCTGCCGGTGTTTACGGGCCGTTTTTCTGATAATCGCGTTAGCGCCGCATTCCGTGCATAAAACTTTCATCACGCGCATGTTTCTGGCTCCAAAAGTGGCAAACTTCTGGAATTTTAACGTTTTTCTGCTCATAACGCACCCGATTGTGAGGTTGCGTCGTTGAATTTAAGGTGTAGGTGCGCTGGCACATCGGCATCGCTGTTGACGGCATCAGCAATCATGCGTTGAACGGGGATCACCTCGTCTTTTCGGTAGGTTTCGCGGGCTTTCTCCGGGTCGCCCAGGCCCGCCGTGTTGCCTGGAATAATGCCGGCCAGACCAGCCGGGAAACGATGCGCCGCCAGAACGTCCTGGGCGCTGATGTTTTTCACGTTGGCAAACTCATCCTTTGCGCTGATGTCGCCGATCGGGATGAATTTAATCCCGTCCGGGTCACCTTTCGGGATATTCACAAACAGCGTGCTGAAATTGCCGATCCCCTTGCTTTGTTCCAGGCTTTGTACAATTTCATCTTCCACCTCAGTGCTCAAATTGGGGTCATTGGTGTAGATGATGCCGCCCGTGTGTGCCCCGTTGTGGTAGTAGCGGCGACGAAAGATGGTGGCTTCACTGTTGAGCAACGCGGAGTGAATACCGCCGATGTAGTCCGGCAGGCCATAAACCTGTTGTTGTGGGTCGTACTGCTTCAAAAAAATCACATCCTCCGGTGCAAACACCAGGGGTTCACCGTTCTGTAGAACAACCAGGGAATTATCCTTGCGGCGGCGGGTATAGAGTGAGGGCAGTGGGGCCAGGGCGCAGACGTCGCCCCAACCGTTGCGCACTTTCGCAATGGCCAGATCACCAAAGGTAAAGTAATCAAAAATCCCGCCTTTCAGTTCCTGGTGCGTTAAACCGCCGCCCTGGTAATCCGCCGCCACCATATTGTGCCGGGCGTACAGTACGCCACCGTGCTGGCCGTTGAGGTTGACCAACTGCGCCAGGGCCAGGCGGTCAATCGGCAGCGTGTAGTGGTCAAAGTCGTTGTCATACCAGATTTCCCGGTAGTCGGTTCCGGTGGTGAGTACCGGTTCCGGCTTGCCCAGGGTGGCAATGCTCATTTTGCGCGCCGGGCCTGTGGCGGTGGCACGTTGGTGGTTTGCCGCTGCACGGCGCTGGCGTTGTTTATTCTTTTTCATGCGGCCTTTCTCGTTTTCCATGTTGATTTGCGTTGGTTCTCAAAATTGAGCGGCTCGTTATCCACGGCGTGGGCGATGGCAAAAAATACGTCTGCGTGGCCTGTTTCCTGGGTGCGATCCGCAACAAAGGTCATGCTGTTACCTTTGGCGGTACTGGTGCGCCGGATGGCCAGGAAGCTGGCCGGGATTTCTTTTTGTTCGTTGTCCCATTCGATGCGCTGGCTTTCCACCACATCCACCATTTTCAGCACCAGGCGCGTTTTGCTCTCCAGGCCGTAGTGGATGGCCACGGCCTGGCGCATGGCAAAACCCTGCACCATTTCATACACGCCGCTGCCAATGCCGGTAATGTCGATCCCGATGTGCGTCATGTTGTAGCGTTCAAACAGTGCCTTAATCTGGTTGGCCTGGTGTTTCCAGTTCATCCCCTGCCAGTAGAACGTGGCCAGGACGCGGAAGCGTTCACCGTCATAGAGCGGCGGCGCGATAATCACAAAGGTGGAGGTGTCGCCGCTGCGCGCCGGGTCGAAGCCGGCCCACACTTCACGATTACCGAATGGGCGTGAGGCGGTGGGGTCATGGTCTTGCCAGAGCGACACCTCAACGCCGCAGCGTTCCAGCTCGTTGAAGCGGAAAACACTGTCTCCACTGTCCACAAACACGCACATATAGAGCATGCTGAATGTGTCGCGGTTGTACTTGTTGCGCAGTTTGTCGATGCTGGCCAGGTTGAACCCGCCGGCGATCGCATCTTCCATCGTGATGATGTATCGCCATTGCTCATCGGGACAAAGCCGCCCGCCGTCGCGCAGTTCTTTGAATGACGGAAACTCCACCTTTTTGCGCTTGGCATCGCCGCGTTTCCATTCTTCCCCCGTCCAGAACGGGTAAGCCTGGTGTGTCTTGCTGCTGGGCGTGGAAAAATACGTTGTGCGCCACCGGTCATGTGTGGCCATTGCGCTGGCCACCTCATTAAGCCGCGCAAAATTCTGTATCCAGAAATATTCATCAACGTACAGGTGGCCGCTGTAGGATTGCGCCGTGTTGGAGTTGGTGGAAAGAAAGCGCAGCTCCGCGCCGTTACTCAAACGGATAGGGTTGCCGGTCAGTGTTACGCCAAAATACTGCTCCGCGATGTTGACGATGTACGAACGGAACACCTCAGCCTGTGGGCGTGATGCTGACAGGAAGATTTGCGGATCGCCGGTCATTACGGCGTTTTCCAGTGCCTCAAACGCGAAATACCAGGTTGCACCAATCTGCCGACTTTTCAGGATGTTGCGGATTTGCTGGGCCAGGTTTAGGCGCAGGTGTTTTTGGTAGCCGAAAAGGTGCTCATTGGCGAAAGCGTCAAAATCTTCCTGTGTCAGCGCGGAAATATCATTTTTACGGTATTTGCGCTTTTTCTTGCCCCCGTCCTGGTCACCGTCGCCGGCAGCGGAATATTCCCCATTTACCTGGGAAGATACAGCCGCAAGTTTCTCCGCATGTTTGGCTTGCTGAATACGCAGTTTGCAATGGTGCGCGATCAGGTTATCGAGTTCTTTTTGTTCCAGGTCTGTTTTGCCGTCGCGGTGGGTTAATACCTGAATGCGGCGATTAATTGTCTCCTCAATACTTTCGTGGCTGAGCATATCCGCCCAGCTCCATTTATCCGCCCAATAGTAAACAATCCGCCTGTTGGGCAGATTAAGTTCGGTGGCGATCTCTTTGGGCGTCCAATGTCTTAAATAGAGTGAACGCGCAACGCCAATAAGTTCGTCTGAATATTTAGCCATGTGCCAATTATGCAGGGTTTATTTTTGGTTCACGTCGGATATAAAACGGCTTTATTCGGTTAATGGTGCTTATCCGAATATATAAGATATTAAGGCCGTGCGGGGTGTGAATTAATTGGCGATACTGCACCTGTCGAAACAAACACGAAAGAGAAAATAGGCTTTATGTCAGATTCGCAGTTAATGACGAATTGGATTTGTGTTTGCGCAGAAGGTAAGACAGTAGACGGGCGTGATATTAAAAGAGAATGGATCACGGACGCCGCCGAACTTTACGACCCTCATTTATACACGGCGCTGTTATGGCCGGAGCATTCCCGTACTTACGGTAACCGGGGGCGGGTTTTAGAGTTGATGTGTCAGGAGGGGGATGATGGGGTGATGCGGCTGTATGCCAAGCTTTGCCCAAACCTCTCATTGATGCAGGCCAATGTGGACGGGCAGTTACTCTTTTGCTCCGCTGAATTTACGCCCGATGGCGATTTTCGCGGTACAGGTAAAAGTTACCTGGAAGGGCTGGGCGTTACTGATGAACCGGCTAGCGTTTACACCGAACGGATGCGCTTTAATCGGCGCAGTAAAAATAAACGTTATGGCGCATTAAAGCCGCTGGCTTTTGATGAAGTCAAAGAAATTAACGAGGGAAAAATAATGTCAGGTAATAAAAAGAAAGGTTGGCGCAGCATGTTTTCCATTGAGGAAGAGCAACAGCAGGCGGAAACCCCAGCGGATGGCGATAAATTACAGGCACTGGCGGAAGCCCTTGCGGCCTTTGAATCGCGCCTTGCCGCGTTGGAAGGTAAAGCAGAAGAAACGGCCACTGCCGTTGAAGATGTGCAGGAAGATGTGGAAACCGTAAAAGAAGTGGTGGACACCCAGGAATTTAAAACCCTGCGCGATAATATCAGCGGCATCGTGAAAAACTTCAGCAAGCTGGATAAAAAAGTAACCCAATTGCCGAGTCGCAATCCGGGTAAAGGTCGCCAGCCGTTTAAATTCCTGTAATTCGTCAGGGTAATAAAAATTAAATCACTCTGTGGGTGAGGGGTAACTATGTTTTTAAATCAACGTGCGCGTGAACTACTCCGCGCATATAGCACGGGGTTGGCTGCTGAATATGGGCAGGATACCACCGAGCGTTATTTTTCATTGACCGATCCAAAAGAGACGGCGTTACGCACTGCACTGCTGGAGTCTGTGGATTTCCTGTCCATGATCACCGTAGAAGATGTTGACCAGTTATCTGGCCAGGTGGTGAACGTGGGTAATCCGGGCATCTTTACCGGGCGTAAAGAAGGCGGGCGTTTTATCCGCAAAACCGGTGTAGATGGCCTGGAATACAAACTCTCGGAAACTGATTCCGGCGCGGCACTGACCTGGGCCATGTTGTCTGTCTGGGCGAACTCTGGCGATGAGAACGAGTTTTTCCAGCGTATGCAGACTTTCACAAACCAATCCTTTGCCCTGGATATGCTGCGCATCGGTTTTAACGGTAAGTCTATTGCGAAAACCTCTGATCCAGAGAAAAACCCGAACGGCGAGGACGTCAATATTGGCTGGCAGGAGTTTGTGCGCGACTTTGACGACAACCAGATCATCACCGATGGGGTGACCCTGGGGGCAGGCGGTGACTATGTGTCACTGGATGCGATGGCATCTGACCTGATTAACAGCAAAATTCCGGCGCAGTTCCGCAATGACCCACGTTTGACCGTGTTGGTGGGCGCTGACCTGGTGGCGGCAGAACAACACCGCTTATACCAGGCTGCCGATCGCCCAACGGAAAAAATCGCGGCGCAGATGCTGGGCACGTCCATTGCTGGTCGTCCGGCGATTGTCCCGCCATTTATGCCAGGCAAGCGAATGGTGGTGACACCATTAAGCAACCTTCACATCTACACCCAGCGCAAAACCCGTCAACGTGCAGCGGAGTTTTCGGAAGACCGCAAGCAGTACGAGAACAAGTATCTGCGCAATGAAGGTTACGCCGTGGAATACCCGGAAATGTACGCCGCCTTTGATGAGTCCGCCGTGACTATCGGCAAGGTGGAAGCACCGAAAGGGGAGTAAGGCGCTATGTCACTTTCCCCCGCACAACGCCACACGGCCCGTATTCAGGCCGAGCGCAAACTCGAAGACCGCCAGGCGTTGGCTGGCTGGGACAGCTTGCACCTCCAGGTACAGGCAATGGAGCGGGATATTCGCCGGCTACGGGAGTTGCCGCGAACCGCTGACCGCATCGCCATGAAACGCGATGAGTTGTTGCCGCGTTGGTTGCCAACGGTGGAAACGTACCTGGCGGAGGGGGAGGTTTACGCCAATCCCATTTTTGCCTGGTGTGTTATCTGGCTGTTTGACGTGGGGGATTTTGACAAGGCACTCGATTGGGCTGATTTGGCGATCGCCCAGCGCCAGCAGACACCGGACAGGCTAAAGCGCAGCTTTGCCGCGTTTGTGGCGGATACGGTGCTGGCCTGGTCAGAGGAAGAGGCCAGCAGGGGCAACAGCCTGGAGCCGTATTTTTCCCGCACCTTTGCCAACGTGCGGGACAACTGGCGGCTGCATGAGGAAATCAGCGCCAAGTGGTTCAAGTTTGCCGGATTGATGCTGTTGCTTGATGACAACGGCCAGCCGCTGGCCAGCGCCGTGAATGACGTGGCGACGCTGAACCAGGCAGATGAATTGTTAGCCCAGGCGCAGGCATTTAACCCCAAAGGGGCTGGCGTCAAAACGCAGCGGCTGAAAATTGCGGCCAGGCTGCGGGCGCTGGAAAAAGAATAAAAGACTACCGCAAGCCAAAGCGGGCGCGGTGGAGGCAAGGCACTACGGTGCGATGTGCTATGGAAACCGGTCTGCCCGCTTTTTTTCGGAGTAACAACGATGTTTAACGGCAAAGCCACGGATTACCAGGATGCGACGTTAACCAATAACGGATTTTGGCCGGATTTGAATCTGGCGGACTTCCAGGAACGGCGCAGCATTCCACCCGATATTGATGCGGACACCCTGGGCGCGGCCCTGGTGGCCAGCGTAGCGGAAATTAATCTCGACCTGGCCAAGCTGGCAGGCCAGCTACAGGCGAAAGGTTATACCCAGGCCAGCGCCGTGCCAGGGGTGAAGATTGGCGACAAAACCGCGCTGATCGCGCAGTACGAAAAAGCGGTATTCGCCAGGGCAAAGGCGGATTTATTGGGGGAGTATTCGACGCAGTTTAGCCGGGCACCCAGTGCCGGCCAGGAAAACCCGGAAACACGCAGCCGGCTGCTGGCGGAAGCCGCCACGGTGCTGCGCAATATGAAGGGGGCGCGGCGTTCATCGGCGCGGCTGGTATGAGCAAGTTAGAGACGCTAACCGCGTTTATCCAGGCCAATTTGCCGCCGCGCGTGGCCAACCTGGAATTTAACAGCGACATGGAAGAGGTGAGCTTTATCAATGCGCAGCGTGATATGGGACTGAACCAGTACCAAATGGCGGTGATGCAGTATGAAGCGGTGTTGTCCTGGGGGCGTTTCCCTTATCGCCAATTTGACCCGCGTTACCTGTGTGCGCTGTTGCTGGCCTGGTTGATTGAGAATGCCGACGAGGGGTTGATTGAGCAGGGGTTTGAACAGTCTATGCCGGAGCTGGCGATTGTGGTCACGGACGATAAAACCGCGTTGGTTGAGGTGGTTATCAAGATGGCGGAGCCGCTGACGCTGATCCAGGACGAACAGGGGCTAATCCCCTTTGATGGGAAGCGCTGGCAGTTGGCAGACCCCGAAATCTGGTGGGCACTGGAAGGGCATGTTTATGGCGTGGGTAGCACCGGCGCGCCAATCGGTAAAACGCCGTGATCATCAATGGCGAACTGAGCCGCACACAGTTGCGGGAAATGCGCAAAGAGCTGGCCAAGTTGGAGTTACCCAAGGCCAAGCGCCAGCGCCTGCTATGGCGCATGGCCAAGTACGGGGTGATCGCCGCAGCTAAACGCAATGTGCGTAATCAGCAACAGCCGGATGGCACCCCCTGGGAAGGGCGTAAAACCCGGCGACGGGGCAAGATGCTGCGCAATATGCCCAATCTGCTGCACATCCGTGAAATGCCAGAGCAGGAGGCAGTGAGGCTTTACCTCCAGGGCGGCGGATACCTCAACGGCAACAAAGACGTACCGGCAGGCGTGGTGGGGTTTGCGCAATCGGCAGGCATGAAAGTTTCCGTTAAGCGGGAGCAGGTGGCCGGCAAGAAAAACACCACTGAGCGGCAAGCCACGCTGCGGCAGGCTAAAAAGCTGCGCGCGTTGGGTTACCAGGTGAAGCGCGGCAAGCGCTGGCGTAAGCCACCGCTCAAGGAAATTGTAGGAAATATGTCATTCGCGCAGGCCGGCTTGCTGATCCGCAAGTTGAGTGGCAAGGCGGCCAAAACGGCCTGGACGGTGGATTTACCGTCCCGCCCGTTCCTGGGCATGAGTGACGCGGATTTTAACAACGCGTTGGCGCGTCAACTCCAGGCCATTGGGTTTGGTTGGAATGTGAAAGCGCAGGATATGAAGGGGAAACTATGAGTTGGCCAATTATTCAGGTTAACCAGGTCAACCGGCACCAGGGCGAAACCAAAGACATTGAGCGCGTATTGCTGTTTGTCGGTGCCGGCAAAACCAACATTGGCAAAACGTTGCCGGTGAATACGCAAACCGATCTGGATGTGCTGTTGGGGGCGGGGGATTCGGTACTTAAAAGCAACCTCAAAGCCGCCATGTTGAACGCGGGGCAAAACTGGTTTGCTTATGTGCATGTGCTGGCGGAAGCCGATGCCGCCAAGAACTGGCCGGCGGCGGTGTTGTCCGCGCAGCGTGTGGCGAGCTTTGAGGGCATTGTTAACCTGGTGCCGGCTACGCTCGATGTGGTGAAACAGGCGCAGAGCCTGCGGGCGGAGATTATCGCCAAGTTTGGCCGCTGGCAGTGGTTCATTCTATCTGTAGAAGCGCTGCAAAAGGGCGAGGGCTGGCCCGAGTATGTGGGCCGCATCAACGACCTGCAAAAAGGCGTGGCTGAGCCGGCTATTCAATTGGTGCCGCGTTTGTGGGGCAATGAGCCGGGTGTGTTGGCGGGCCGCCTGTGTAATCGCGCCGTGACGATTGCCGATAGCCCGGCCCGTGTGGCCACCGGGGCATTAGTCGAGATGGGCAGCACGGCCACGCCGGTGGACGGTTCCGGGGAAGTGCTGGAGTTGGCGACGCTCCAGGCGTTGGAGGCAAACCGTTTTAGTGTGCCGATGTGGTATCCCGATTATGACGGCCTTTACTGGTCTGACGGGCGCACCCTGGATGTAGAGGGCGGCGACTTCCAAGCGGTGGAAAGCCTGCGCGTGGTGGATAAGGCGGCCCGACGTGTGCGGCTGTTGGCAATCCCTAAGATTGCCGATCGGTCATTGAACAGCACCCCAACCAGTATTGCAGCGCATCAGCAGTATTTTGCCAGGACGCTGCGGGAAATGGCACGCAGTACGCAGATTAATGGCGTGACGTTCCCCGGTGAAGTCAAAGCGCCGCTGGATGGGGATGTGCAAATTACCTGGCGCACATCCACCAAAGTGGAGATTTACCTGGTGATCCGTACCTATGAATGCCCGAAAGGCATCACGGTTAGCCTGATGTTGGATAACTCGCTGGAGGGCGCAGCATGACCAAAAGGATTTCTGGCCAGTCGGTTGATTTCAATATGGACGGTGATTTAGTCCATGCGGAAAAAGTGAGCCTGAGCATTACCGACAACACCGCCGCAGCACAAACCCAGGGGGTGCCCGATGGTTGGGTAGCGGGTGACGTGGCGGCTGAGGGGGAAATGGAGTTAAGCACCAAATCCCTGGCCCAGGTTACCGCCAAGGCGCGGGCCGCCGGCAGTTGGCGCGGTATCCCGCCGATTGATCTGATGTGGTACGCCAAGGCCGGCGGGGAAGAGCTGAAAGTCGAGGCATTCGGCTGCAAGTTGATTCTGAGTGACATTCTGGATGTTGACCCAAAGGGCGGCAGCATCATGACGCACAAGATTAAGTTTGTGGTGACAGACGCCGACTTTGTACGCCTGGGCGGCATTCCTTACCTGGAATCTGAATTAACGCAGAACCTGATCGGGTAAGGGTGCCAGATGCAAGAGCATGAAAAAACGTTCTGGAGCCTGTTGTTATTGGGCGCGCTGATTGCTGTTGGCAAGGTGTTAAGCAGTGATGAGCCGATCACTCCGCGCTTGTTTATCGGTCGGGTGATCCTGGGAACGGGCACGGCGATGGTGGCGGGGGCGGCACTGATTTGGGTGCCAGGTTTGCCCACCATTGGCGTGGTGGGACTGGGGGCCGCCCTGGGCATTATTGGCCACCAGGTTGTTGAGTTGTGGCTTAAGCGCAAGGGCAGCAGCTTATTAGCGGGGAAGATGAAAGATGACGTTAAGTGAAAAACAGCAGTTATTTACCGCCTGGATTGGCCAACTGATCACTTGGGCCGGCGATCACGGTTACCGGCTGACGTTCGGCGAAGCTTACCGCACGCCAGAGCAGGCCGCCCGCAACGCCAAAACCGGCGCAGGTATCGCCAACAGCCTGCACACGCAGCGCCTTGCGGTGGATTTTAACCTGTTCATTAACGGCGTGTACCAAACCAACACCGAGGCGTATTTGCCGCTGGGTGAGTATTGGGAAAGCCTGGGCGGTTCCTGGGGGGGACGCTTTAAAAGTCGCCCGGACGGTAACCACTTTAGCCTGGAACATAACGGGGTACGCTGATGGCCAGGGGGGCATGGTTGGGCCTGCTGGCCCTGGTGGCCAGCTTTGCCGGCGGTTGGCAGGCAAGCGAGTGGCACCGGGATAGTCTGGCGCTGGCCATTGACCAGGCCGCCCAGCGGGCCGGGGAAGTCTTCCGCCAGGAGTCGGAAGCGGTAGCCAGTCATTCCGCCAGGCAGTTGGAAAACAAAATAGAGGCGTTGCGTGATGCTCAACCGAAAGAGATCCGCACCGAAGTGGTTAAGCCGGTATTTACTAACGTGTGCGTGTCTGACGAATTTATCCGGCTGTATAACGACGCCACCGATAAAGCCGAACGTGCCATTTCAGGAAAGTTTACTCGTTAAATGCCCGGAGCAATTACCCAGGGTAAACGGGGTAACCGGAAAAGACCTTAGCGAGCCGTTATTAACGTATTTAGATATTTATCCGCTGTGCGCCGCACGGCATAACCAATTAGTTGATGAAATTAACCAGCGTAAGGAATTAAAAAAATGAGCAAAGAAGAAACCAAAGTTATCTTGACTATCCAGGGCAAAGACTTGGCCTTTGAGCCAAACACTACAGCCTATAACAGCCTGATTAATGATATGGCGATGGATAATAAAGTTGCGCCGCACGTCACCTATTTGCGCCGCGTTGTGGTTGCGGAAAGTAAAGCCGCACTGGACGAACTGCTTAAACTGCCAGGCGCAGCATTGCAAATCGCGGAAGCAGTAAATGCGAAATATGCGCCGAAACTGGAAATTGAAGTAAAAAACTAACCAACCGGCTGCGGGCTATCGATAACAACTTTATTGAACAGGCATTAACGCTGCGGCGTTATTACCTGCCTGCTGAAAATGATAGCACCGAGAATTTAGCCCGCGCCATTTGGCTGGATAACCGGCATTGGGAATATACGCGAGTGGCCACCGCAAACGGCATTTCTTTGGCATTTAAAGGCGAATAATGAAACAGCTAGATTTTACCCTGAGCCTGATCGACAAACTGACGCGGCCCCTGAAACAGGCCCAGGCATCGGTTACCGGCTTTGCGGAAAAATCGCAAGCGGCCTTTGGCAAGATTGCCGTGGGCGGGGCAGGGTTGGTGGGGGTTGGCTTGTCAATTAAGGGCGCATTAGGCCCGGCGATTGAGATAACCGACGCCCTGAACGCGGCGGCTACCAAGGGCATTGATGAAACCACCTTGCAGAAGGTGGCCGGGGATGCGCTGGCTTTCAGCGCGAAATACGGCAAATCGTCGGTGGACTTTATCAACTCCACCGAAGCGATCCGCAGCCAGGTGGGATTGCTGACCAACCAGGAGTTGCCGGCGTTTGTGGTGGCCACCAATACCCTGGCGGCGGCCACCAAGGCCAGCGGCACCGAGGCAGCGGAGTACATGGGCAGCATGTACAACAAATTCAGCACCTATGCCGAGAAAATCGGGCGTGTTGAGTTTGCCGAGCAGGTCGCCAGTAAAACGGCCTACATGGTCAAGGCCTTTGGCACCAACATGCAAGCCATGTCTGACCTGATGGAAGGGGCCAGGGGCGTGGGGGCTAACTACGGTGTGGGTATTGATGAGCAGTTTGCCGTAATGGGGCAACTGGAACGCACATTGGGATCGGAAGCCAGCAGCGTTTACGAGTCGTTTTATCAGACGGCCCAGGACGGGGCCAAAAAGCTGGGGATGAGCTTTGTTAATGCCACGGGCGGCATGGTCAGTTTGCCGGAAATGCTGGAAAAATTACAAACGCGTTACGGCGCAAGCATTGAGGGCAATCTCAAAGCGCAAGCGGCCCTGGACGATGCCTTTGGTGATTCGTCGGTACTGATTAAGCAGCTTTACGGCAACGTTGATTTGCTGAAACGCCACATTAACGAGCTGGGAAGCAGTGACGGGATGAAGCGCGCCACGGAAATGGCGGAGCGCATGACTAACCCTTGGGAACGCCTTACCGCTATCTGGTATTCCATCCGGGCGGCGATGGGGTTAACGCTGTTGCCGGTGCTCTATCCGCTGATTAACAAAATGGCGGACGCGGGGCAAACCCTGGTGCGCTGGTTAAAGTTATTCCCCAACCTGGCGCGGGCCATTGGCCTGGCGGTGCTGGCGTTCTTAAGCCTGGCGGCAGCGGGGGCAATAGCGAACCTGGCGATCGGCGTTCACATGTTCTTGATGATGGGGTTACGCAGCATATTGGGGCCGGTGGCCAAGCTGTTGGGCCTGAACCGCCTGGCCATGCTGGCCGGTGGTGCGGCTACGGCGGTGTTTAACCGTGGTCTGGTGATGCTGCGCGCTGGCCTGTTGGCCGCCTCGATTGCCGCCCGTACCGGTGCGGTGTCGTTCCTGCTGATGAGCTGGCCGATCGCGCTGTTGGTGGCTGCTATCGGTGCCGTGGTAGCGGCAGTGTGGGCATTTTGGGGGCCGATTAAGGCGTTTGTGTCCGGTTTTATTGCGGGTTTTAAAGAGGCCGCCGGCGCGTTGTCCCCCTTTGCCGGTGCGTTTGACCTGGTGAAACGGGCAGCGGCTGGAGTATGGGGCGCGATTCAAGCGGTGTTTAACTGGTTCGTCCGTCTGCTAACCCCTGTCCAGAGCACGGCGGCAGAGTTGCAAGGCGTCACCAGTGCCGGCCAGGCGTGCGGCCAGATTGTTGCCGGCGCAATAGGTTTACTGCTGTCGCCGATTGAACTGGTGATTACTACCGTGGGCCATTTGTTTGACGCATTCGGCATCGTAAAACAAGGCTGGCTGGACGTGGTGGCCGCGTTTGATCCGTCATCGCCTATCGCGTCGTTTATGAAGATTGGCAGTGTGGTAGCGGGTGTGTTTACCAAGCTGTGGGGCGTGTTCCGGTCTGCGTTTGCCGATACCTACAACTGGATCATCGACAAAATCAACATGCTGCCGGGCGTCAGTATTGACCCCATGCATGTGGATGTGGTGCCGACGGTGACCGAACCCCAGGGAATGGTAAACATGCCGCCGGTGACGGTGCCGGCGATTGATGCGGGCGCGTTGCCCACCGGCCTGGCCACGCTGGAGGGTAGCAACGCATTACCGGCAGCGGCCCAGGCTGCGGCAGTGGCCCCGGTGGCTGTGCCACAACCTGCGCCGGCGCTGATGCCGGCAGGAAGCGCACGGAAAACCCTGCTCCAGGATGTGAGCGATCCTATCGTGGTGCCCAGGGCAATGCAGGGAACGGCAGCAACACCCGCGCCCGCTGTGCCGGCGGTCAAGGTGCCGCAGCCACCGCCGCAACAGGTGCAGGTGCTGGCCCAGGTGCAAGCCGAGAAAAGCGCACCGCCTCCGCCCGCGCCGAGTATGTTACTGAGCGGCGGCAAGCTAAAAGGGATTGGCCCCGGTGGGATTAATAAAGAAATTAATAACAACAGTCGAACCGTTACGGATAACCGTAAAAATATTGAGAACGTCCATATTAATGTTAAGCAGGGCATGACGCCTGAACAGCTAATGGAATGGCAGGAATTAAGTTAATGAATCAACCCCTTTATATTGACCTGCTAATAGAAAATGGCGATTTCTCGCTTAATACAGGCCGGGAGCCGGTGTTATGTAATAACCGGGTAAGCATTGGCCAAGATTGCGTCCACGCTATTTTAGAAAGTGGCTTAGTCACGCAATTAGTGGCGGAAAGAAGCCCGACACTACGCGCCGATGTGATTATGCAAATCGTATTGTTGTTAGAAGATGATGAGCGAATTGTTCCAGGCACCGTCGTTATTAGCGAGGAAACGTTAAAGCGATTGTGGGTGACGGCAGAAACGTATGATTTCGGCAAGGTGGAGGCCAGCGTTAATTATGACGACGAAACCGCAAGTTGATTATGAAAAAGCCTTAACAGAAAGCGGAATGCCCATTACCCAGGACGAAGTTAATTCAAAATTTAACGCATTGGTGACCGCCGAAGGGTTAATAACCAACACCTCCAAAATGTCACCGTTCTGGCGACTTATCCAGGCGATTATTACCGCCCCGGTGATGTGGTTAAAGGATGTATTGGTGTCGGTGGTGATGGCCAACATGTATTTGGCCACTGCCGGCGGCACCTGGCTGGAAATGTTCGCCTGGGGCGTCAACGTGAAGCGCAAGCCGGCGACGGCGGCGGAGGGGGTTTTTCGGTTCGACAAGGAAAACGCCGGCGTGATGGTCACGATCCCCGCTGGCACGGTGGTGCAAACAGAACGGCTTAACGGCCATGTGTACAGCGTGGCCGTGGTGAAGGAAACGACGTTAGCCGCCGGCATTGCGGGCGGACTGGTACCGGTGAAGGCGACCGCGCCAGGTGGTGCACATAACCTGGCCCCAGGGTATTACCGGATTTTACCGCAGGCGGTGCCAGGTATTGTGCGGGTGGAAAACCAGGAAGGGTGGTTATCGGTGCCCGGTGCTGACCAGGAATCTGACGACGATTTACGGGACAGGGCGCGCAACCAATACAACCTGGCGGGAAATTATCACACGGATGCGGTTTACCGCAGCATGATCGCCAGCGTGGCCGGGCTGAGTATTGACCGCATTTTCTTTCAGCATGATGCGCCGCGCGGGCCGGGAACGGCAAACGCCTATCTGTTGTTGGATTCAGGCATAGCCTCGCAGCCGTTTATTAGCGCGGTCAATGATTACATCACCAATAAAGGGAACCACGGCCACGGCGATGATATGCAGTGTTTTGCCATGCCGGAAACCCAACACGATTTGACCGTCACGCTCTATCTGGAAAACACGGCCAACTTTACGGCGGACGCGCTGGCCACGCTTAAGCAGAGCAGCGAAACCCTGATCCGTTGCGCGTTCCGGCAAAACGCGGAGTACGACGTAAAGAAAACCTGGCCGTATGCGCGTTTCTCGTTTTCCAACCTGGCCAGGGAGTTACACCGGGCTTTCCCTGAGCTGGAATCTATCGCGTTTTCCCTGGGCGATATTGTTAGCGAGCTGAATGTGCCGCGATTGAAAACCTTAAAACTGGGGGTAGCCGATGCCTGATTTTAAAGAACGCCTGGCGGGGATGCGGTTGCCGTCCTGGATGAATCGTGGGGAGCCGGCCAAGCTGCTGCGCGCCTGCCGCAATTTCTGGTTGTGGGTGTATGGCTGGCTGACCTGGCCGTTGAAACAGCTTGATGCGGTCACCTGTGCGGTGCCGCTGCTCCAGGTGCTGGCGTACCAGCGCGATATTACCCGTTTTAACGGGGAGCCGCTGGAGCTATTCCGCAAGCGGGTGCAGTACGCCTTTATCAATGCCCGCGATGCGGGATCGGTGGCCGGCTTTATCGCCATTTTTGAACGTCTGGGCGTGGGCTATGTGGAAATCCTAGAGCGCCAACCGGGCATTGATTGGGACGTGATAAGCGTTCGTGTGACGGATGGCCAGGTTGCCAGTAATCCCGACCTGCTGATGCAGATCATCCGGCAATATGGCCGCACCTGTCGCCGCTATCGATTTGAAGTCATTAACAATTCCGTCCTGCAATTACGAGCTGGCTGGGCGGGATGTGAGTATGTGTGTTACAGCGCCGCCAGCGCGGTGGCCAGCACCAATAACCAACATTCCGCCACTGTGGCGAGCGCATCACTTAAGGGGTAGTCAACATGTCACAAACCGCGATCACCTTTGCCTTTGAGCAATGGAAAGCAAAAGAAGCCGTGAACGGCTCCCGCGTGGTGTTGGATGAATTTGTTTTAGCTAACGTGCCGGGCCTTGATGCCAGCAAGCCAATCGACCGCAAAGAAGGGATGCCGGCAGCGGGCCAGATTGTGCACCGCCAGGCCGTCAACAAAACCGGCGTCGTGAACAATAACGCCGTGGTGTATTCGGTCACCCTGGGCACTGAGGTGGGCGACTTCGATTTTAACTGGATCGGCCTGGTGAATAAGGCCACCAACACGGTGGCGATGATTGTTCATGCGCCGATGCAGCGCAAAGTGGCCAACCGCGCAGGCCAGCAGGGGAACGCGATCACCCGTTCCTTTGTGATGGAGTATGACGGCGCAGCCAAAGAGACGGCAATCACCACGCCGGCAGAAACCTGGCAGATTGACTTCACCGCCCGCCTGGGCGGCATTGATGAAATGCAGCGCCTGATTAACCGTGACCACTACGGTGCCGGCGCATTCTTTGGTAATGGGTTCCTGGTGGCCAAAGCCGGCGCGCAATATTTTGTGACGGCGGGCACCGGCTATGTAGGCGGGCTGCGTGCGGTGTTGGCGGCAAACCAAAACATCACAGTGACAACAAAGCCTATCAAGGTCTGGGCCGACGTGAGCTTACAGGGCAATGTGGTTAGTCAATGGGCTGGCGCTGTGAAATTTACCGTTTCGGCCAATGCTACGGATTACACGGATAACGCCGGTTTTAAGCACTATGTGTTTGCGGTGGCCAGCATCGATGCCGCCGGCAACATTACCGACTTGCGCCCAAAAGGTTCACTGTCCGACCAGGCCGGCAATGATGCCTATTTGCGTAAGGACGATAACCTGGCGTCGCTGAAAGATAAGGCGAAAAGCCGGGGTAGCCTGGGATTGGGCAGCGCGGCCACGCGTAACGTGGGTGTAGCCGGCGGTCAACTGATGGAGGTCGGGGCATTTGGCCTGGGCATGGGTTCCCGTCATCGGGATGATGCTTATTGTAATCAGGGGGAAATTTACCGGGTTAATAACACCTCATCTAACGCACCAGGTAACGGGGTCTATGGGGTACTTTCTTTGCCATGTGATGGCGGCCCTTCTACCGGATACGTGGGTGTTTCTAACAGCGGTGCGGGCTTCTTAGGTGGTTCAAATGCCACAAACGGGGTTAGGTGGTCACGTATTTACACCACGGACTACAAGCCAACGGCGCAAGACGTGGACACCGTATCCGCTACCCAGGGCGGCACGTTCCAAAAGGAGATCCAGGCATCTGGCGGTGTGATGGTGGCCAACAGTTGGAAAGCTAAGCCAGGTGGCCTTTTCCCAGGGAACGGGGACGGGGCCAGCTATGAAACCTGCAATGTGGATATACAAAGCTGGTATGGCCTGGGCTTTTATAACACTTGCAAGGGGGAAGGCGTCCAGGGCCGCACAGCATTTTTGAATGTGCGTACCGGCTCATTTTCGGCCAAGGGGCGGATCACCGGCGCATCCGTGTGGGATGGCAGTGCCCGCGTTTATTCCCCCGCCAATAAGCCCACGGCGGCGGACGTTGGAGCGTTAACCGATGCCCAGGCCGCGCAAAAATATGCCCTGCGCTCTATTCGTGTAAACGGTAAGGCGCTGACCGGCGATGTTAACTTGGTTGCATCGGATGTGAATGCCTGGAACAAGACCGAAGCGGACGGACGCTATGTAAAACTTGCGGGCGACAAGATGAAGGGCCGGTTAGAGATTGACGGTTCAACGGTATTGCCAATGCAGCCGTTGCGCGCCGCTACAGACTCACCCACGTTATGGAAGCAGGGCATCAGCCTGTCAACGCTGGAGTTTGACGATCCGAACATCAAAGGCTATCCGTCGAAACCTTATTCTACACTGGTGAATTTCAGTGCAAACGAGTATCGGGGTTTCCAGTTATTGGCGGAAAAAACCAGCAATAGCTTTTGGCTGCGTGCTACCGATACGGGGAAATATTCGGATTTTGTGAGCCTGTACCACACCGGAAATAAACCCTCCGCGTCAGATGTGCAGGCCGCTGATGTACGAAATAGCTTTGCCGCACGAATGGGGGTTGCCCGCGTTTTGACGGGCGCTAATGCGCCAACGTCGCCGGGGGTGTGGAGTGTCGAAAATAGTTCCTGGGCCGGCGTGCCGTGGGGTTCTGTTTTGTGCACGACTAACATGAATGACCTTTCCGCCACTTCAGGAAACGGAAAGTTTCAGCATTATTTGCAGATGTCTCATGAGGCGGGTGGAAAAGCTGGCATCCGTGTAGCTGCCAATATAAACGGCACTTTTAGCGGCTGGGATCGGGTAATGATGGCCAGCGGGGGCAGCTTCACCGGCCCGGTATCGTCCAGCAGTTCTATCTCTGCTTCGTCATTAACCGCCACTTATCACAGCACCCCCTCTGGCGCGCCTCCAGAGGGGAGTGGAACTTTTGCATCGCAACTTGATACGAAAGCCCCTTTCTATCAGGAAAATTATAACTGGGATGTTGTCGAAGGTGGCCGCTATGTCCCGTTGATTAAAGGCAAGAGCACCCGGAAGGGGCAAGGTTACCCAACTGCCGTAAGTTTTGGGTATCTAATGGATGGATCAGGCAGTTTTGCTAAACCTTGTATTCATGTGCGAGGAGATAACAACGCTGAGGCTACCTGGCGATTTGACCCTAATAACAAGCAATTTATTGCGCCAGGTAATCTGAACGCCGGGGAGGCCGTCTATCAGAATGACGGCAACGTTAAAGGCGCTATCTGGGGTGGGTATCTTAGTACCTGGCTGAACAATCAATTAAATGCGCGTGATAACAATATCAATAACCGCGTGGATTGGGGCACATACAATCGTGATGTTGGTGCGCGGGCAACCATAGATTGGGTTAACCAAAACTTTATTCAAAACGTCAGATACAGCGCAGAAGCGCAGCACGGTGCAACAGGTGTTTACACCTATCACGACAACACTGTTTTAACGGGTTTCGATAACAGAGACGGCGACTATTCGGCTGAGTCCCTGTTTTGGAGCTATATCCAGATTTATAAAAATGGCCAATGGATCACGATAGGGCGATAAACCATGATGAATATTAAGAATTTCCAACTGGGTGAGCCAAAAACACCAGAACAAATTAAATTGCGTAATCGGCATAACGCCATGTTTCTTTTTGCCGCAGATGGCACGGAATGGTACGAGTGCCAAAGCGGTTTTGCGGCTGACTCAATCAAAATCGCGTATGACAGTAACGGCGTCATTCGTAGTATTGCCGCCAACAAGGATGTTTCCACCTTATGGCCTGCGGGCTTGAGCGTGGCAGAGGTTCCTGATACCACGGCAAACCGTCGTGCGGTCATTGGCGGCGGATGGGTTTTCGATGGTGAAAAGGTAGTTAAGCGAGTTTACGCGCCAGAAGAGTACCAGGCCCAAGCCAAGTTAGAGCAAGCGGCACGTATTGCTACAGCAACTAAACACATTGCGCCTTTACAGGATGCCGCCGATCTCGCTATTGCGAATGATACGGAAAAAGAGCAACTGGCCGCCTGGAAAAAATATCGGGTGATGCTGAATCGCATTGATCTGTTATCGGCACCAAAAATTGAATGGCCGGAGGTGCCGAGTGTGGCGTAAGACGGTTTTGCGTATGCCAGGTGATATGCAGTCTTTGACGTGTTCAATGGTGCCGGCGCATCCGTGGGTTTATGGCGTAGGACGGCAAGAGGCATCCGGGAGTTACCTTAGCCCGGCCAATGCCGTGGATTACCTGGCTGGCAAGTTGGCCGGCCAGGGGGAGGAAATCAGCGCCACCGTATTCATGCTTTGCGCTAACTCACACGGTGAATTTATGCCGCAGATTGCAGCGTTGGCGGGGGTGTTGCCTTTGCCGGCACTTAACCAGGTGCAGCGCATGGCGCAGACTGCCGCCACCCAGGCAATTACCCGGATGCAATTGCCTGGGAAAATGGGGGCTGGTTTGCCGGCGGCGGTGCCGCTTTCGACCGGTGCTCAACGCCTGGCGTTGAATGCGCAGCGTATTGCGGAAGCCAAGGCCGGCGCGGCCATAGGGGCCAGCTTGGACGGCTTACAAGTGGCGCTGGCTGGATTTTCCCAGGCCCGCCAATCTGCCCTGGAGGGGATAAGCCAGGCAATGACCGCATTACAAGGGAAAAGCGCGCCGGCGTGGGCCTTTACGGCGAAAGGGGCCGGTGCCAGTGTTGGTGCAGCGATGAAAAAAGATATTCCCCGGCAGGATGCTGTTTTTACCCTGGCGGTGTTGTTTGTGGGCAAGGATTTGGGGCAACTGGAGGGGATGATCAATGACGATAGTCACGCTGGCGCTTAATGGTGAAGCTATCCCCTTAAAAGGCGTCATGGTCACGCCAATGATGCAATTTCAGGATAAAGACCAGTCTGGGCAGACGTCCAGCACGGCCAACGCCGAACAGGGCATAAAACCCAAAGAACTGCGTATTTCCGGCATGATCCCCTTTAGCGAAGCCCAAGTGTTAACGCGCTTGTTTGCCCTGGCGGAGGCAACCGAAGGCGGTAAGCTGAAACGCTACAGAGTGGCCAACCACACGGCCCAGGCAATTAATTTTAGGCTGGCGACGTTCACTGGCTCGATTGATGCACCAAAGCAGGACGGCAAGCAAGCCTGGCTGGTGACGTTTACCCTACGCGAGCACTTGAGCGTACCGGAAAAGAAAGATGCGCGGGAAGGTAGCAAGAGCGCCGCCAAAAAGCAGACGCCAGGCGCAAATGGCCAGGTAAACGGGAACGGCGCGGCGTCAGAGGATGAACAAAAATTGAGTTGGTTCGAACGTAAGGTATTGAAGCCGGCAGATGATGCGCTTGCCGGCGTAGTGGGGGGCGAATGAAACCGATTAAACGCCTGATGTTGTCCGGGGATACGGTGCCCCTGGTTGATTTTAATCTGGTGTTGGAGCTGAACGGCTGCGGGCGTGGATTTATTACCGCGCAAACCGATACTGACTACACCGGTAAACTGGTGCGCCTGGATGCCGGCTATACGGATAGCATTTTGCGGTGGTTTACGGGGTATGTGGAGCGCGCACAGCCGGCGGAAACAGGCTCTCAGCGGCTATTTGTGCGTGAACTGGTTGGCGTGTTTGAAAGGCTTTGGCCGTGTTCCTTCCAGCACCCAACATTGCGGCAGGTGGCCAAGTGGTTGGAGGAAAACAGCGGGTTAACTATCGCGTTGCCGGCGCAGGCGGATTACCTGGACAAGCCGATCCCCCATTTCACCCACAGCGGGACGGGCTACCAACTGCTGGCCAATCTGGGGCCAGCGTTTGGGGTGCCTGATTACGTTTGGCAACCGCTGCCGGATGGCGGCGTGTTCCTGGGCAGTTGGGCGCATTCCATGTTTGCCGGCAAACCGGTAGATATTCCCGCCGAGTTTAGCCAGGCGCGTGCCGGCGGTAACAGCATGACTTTGCCTATGGTGCAAGCCTTGCGGCCTGGTGTGGTGGTCAATGGCCACCGGCTTTCGAGTGTTCGCCTGGAAAATGACGACACCACGATCACCTGGTTGGCCAAAAACCCGTTAACGGGTAAGTCTATGGCCATGACACCGGCGCAGCGCCAGATTGATGCCGCTTACCCGGAGTTATCAGCGGGTTTACATCTGCCCAAATTCGCCAGGGTAGAAGCCCACGCGGAGGGCGTCAGTAGCGGCGACCTGGCCGACCCATTCCGGCCTCGCTATGCCGTCGATTTGCAATTGTTGGACGCCGACGGACAGCCAGCGAAAAACACGCCGATTTACCCGGCGGTGCCGCTACCGGTGCCAATGGCGGGCCAGGATTCGGGCATGTTTCAGTTTCCGCCAGTGGGAACGCTGGTCGAGGTGGCGTTTACCGACGGGCGGCCCGATAAACCGTTTATCCGTCAGACGCTGGCCCAGGGCAACACGCTGCCGGATGTGAAACCAGGCGAGCAGCTACAGCAGCAGCGGGAGGAAGTATCCCAGCGAGTTACCCAGGCAGGGGATTGGGAACGGAAAACCGACCAGGCTATCCGTGAAAGTTCCATGACCAGGGAGATCCAGGCCGACGAAGAAACGCGCACCCTGGTGGCCAGGGCCACAACGGTGCAGGCTACAGATAAAACCACTGTGCTGGGCACATCCACCTTGTTGGCCGGTGCAGTGCAACATATTGCCGAAGGGGATTACAGCGTAGCGACCCAGGGCAATCTGGTGGCCAGTGTGGGAAGGGATGCCACCACGGCAGTGGCCGGCAGCCTGATGGAGAAGATAGGCAAAATCCGCAGCAGCATTGCGGCAGTGCGCCAGGATGTAATTGCCCCAGTGGTGTGGGTGGGTAGCCAGCAAATCAACGTGATGGCACTAATGCTGGAAACCCTGGAAGTGGTGCAGGAGCTGGCGCAACAGACCGCTAGCCATACGCACAGTAACACCGGCGGGCCGCAGAACGCCGCAGCTATTAGCGCCGCCGGCACGAAGTCTGGCCAGTTGAAAACCAAGTACGCGCCGGTGATTGGGTAGGGTTGTTAATTGATCGTTCGCGCCGATCGATAGCGGGTAATTGATCTACACAACCAATTATCAATTGGCCCCATAACAGTGTAGAAATTAAGCAGCAGTACATAACAGCACCAGGGAATACCGGCCCGCCTCGCGCGGGCTTTTTCATGCCTGCCATTTGGTGGGCCTGTGCGCCTTTCTGAGCCATCAGGCACCCCGCCGACAATCCCACGCGAACAAATCCGATCACCGCAACAGCGAGCCGCCAGCGCGGCAGAATCGCCACGGAATCAACGTCATGCCCACGGAAACGGCACTACACCGCACCCGCCTGCACGATTTGGATCAGGAAATTATTTCAGTTTTGATTTTCTACAAACCACCCCGCCAGGCCGTGCCGTGCCTGGGGCTTTGCGGTTAAACCCAAACTGAAAAGATTGAAAAGAATTTCAGTGTTTTTCAGTTTTTGGATCATGCCGCGTTAAGGGTAAAAACAATAACCAATTGAAAAATATATATTAAATATCAATTGCGTGGATCGCGGGGCGTTAGGAGTGGATCGCGCAGAAATGCCGGCAGAACGTGGCAGGCCAGACGCCGCAAGGTTTGCGCAGGAATTGCAGTGGGTTTGTAAAACTGAAATCTGCGAAATTGATTTACTGTTTATATATACAGTATTATGTTTTTGAGCGGTGTAATTGTGACCAGATAAAAAGTAGAGGTTTTCATGCGTTCGTTGCGAGTTTGTAGCGTAATGATTTATTTCATGGCCAACGGGGAAAGGCTGACTAAAAAGCAGGTGTTTGGTAACAATGGCAACCCTGTATATGCGATTTGGCCAATTGGGAGAAAGTGGAGCGCTGCGTTTCACAACGGGAAGGAATGGCAGTCAGTAATCTACTTTCCCGCAGAAGATGAGCGAGAGGCTTACGATCGCGTAATGGAACACTTCTACAAAAATCACTAAATGGCGGTATTTCGTCTGTCGCCATTTTGCCGCCACTACAAAGAAAAAGGGGCTACGCTTTCACGTAACCCCTTGTTTTATTTGGTGGAGCTGGGGGGATTTGAACCCCCGTCCGAAATTACTACACCGTCGGCACTACATGCTTAGTCCAATCTTTACATTCGCCGGTCAGCTGCGGATGGACACGCCACTAACAAACTAGCCTGATTGGATTTAACGCTTCAGCCCCAGGCAGGACATCCACGCGATCTCTTTTGGGTTTGACCTCTCTTGATCCCCGTCCTAAGAGCGGAGGCTAGGGAGAGAGGGCTCTTAGCAGGGTATTAAGCTGCTAGGGCGTAGTTTTCGTCGTTTGCGACTATTTTTTTGCGGCTTTTTACGAGGCCAACCGCCCCTCGGCATGCTCCTAGGGCTTCGCAAATCCCGTCGAATCCAGAATCAGCCCCAAGTAACTTTGTGCAGTATACCAGAAGTTTAGCCCGTTAAGCCAGAGGCTTATCGGTTTGCGTGCTTCATGATACGGGCTTTCGCCGTCTGCCATTCACGATCTTTGATGTCATCGCGCTTATCGTGCTCTTTCTTGCCTTTGGCTACGCCGATTTTGACTTTGACCCAGGCATTTTTCCAATACATGGACAAGGCAACCACGGTATAGCCTTCGCGGTTAACACGGCCGAATAACGAATCCAGCTCGCGTTTGTTCAACAGCAGTTTACGGGTACGTATCGGATCGCAAACCACATGCGACGAAGCCACGCTAAGGGGCGTGATAGTGGCGCCAAACAGATAGGCTTCACCATCGCGGAATGTCACGTAGCTGTCGCTGAGGTTGGCTTTGCCGGCACGCAGCGATTTTACTTCCCACCCTTGCAGGGACAGGCCCGCTTCGATTTCTTCTTCAATGAAGTATTCGAAACGTGCTCGCTTGTTTTGCGCAATGGTGGCAGAACCGGGTTTGTGTGCTTTTTTCTTTGTCATAGTGTGTTCATTATACTGGATGCGCGAGCGAAAGAAATCCTTTACCGCTCAGCACCTGCGCAATTTTTCGCATTTTTGGCCCCTTCGTTGCATAGCAGATTTTTTGTTTGCTGATAGATAAATGGTATGATTTGTATGTTTTGTGTCTCACAGGAAATGTTATGCCCCAGATCAGTCGGTCTGCGTTGGTGCCGTTCAGCGCTGAGCAGATGTATCAGTTGGTTAACGATGTTCATTCTTATCCCGATTTTCTGCCAGGTTGCACCGGTAGCCGGGTGATTGACGCGTCCAACAATGAAATGACCGCCGCAGTAGATGTTGCCAAAGCCGGTATCAGCAAAACGTTTACTACGCGTAATACGCTGCTGGATAACCAGAGCATCAATATGCAACTGGTGGATGGTCCCTTCCGTAAGCTGATGGGGGGCTGGCATTTTACGCCGCTCAGTCCGGAAGCCTGCAAGGTTGAGCTGCACCTGGATTTCGAATTTACCAACAAACTGATCGAGTTGGCGTTCGGAAAGGTGTTTAAAGAACTGGCCGGCAACATGGTGCAAGCATTCACCCAGCGGGCAAAAGAGGTTTACAGTGTCAGATATACGGGTTGAGGTGGTTTACGCCCTGCCGGAACGTCAGTATCTGCGCAAAGTCACGCTGGCCGAAGGCAGCAGTGTTGAACAGGCAATTGTGGCCTCTGGTCTGCTTGAACTGCGTAGTGACATTGACCTGCAAAGTAACAAGGTGGGCATCTATAGCCGACCGGCCAAGTTGGGTGATGTACTCAACGATGGCGACCGGGTGGAAATTTACCGCCCCTTGATTGCCGATCCTAAAGAACTGCGCCGCCAACGGGCAGAAAAGGCAAAAAAATAAGGCGCTGAATGCGCCTTGTTTTTTATCAGAATTTTACCTTCCGAGTTGCAGCCTGTTACTGTCATGAAGAACGTGACGTATCCCTCATGGGCCGGACGATAATTCCTTCGCTGATTATTTGGTCAGCGCAGGTTTGTTCTGAATATCGGTCAACACGCCAGCGCTGTTGAAGGTCAACGTCAGGGTTTGCTGAGTGATATCTTCATGGCCTGGTTGCTGACGGAATACATAGAACCACGTCTGAGTACCGAACGGGTCTTGCAGCATTGGGGTGCCCAATGTGTACGCGACCTGTTGCTGGGTCATACCTTTCTGAATTTTAGCTACGTCGGTTGACGTCAGGTAGTTCCCTTGGTTGATGTCAGGCCGGTAAACCACCTTCTCAAAGGTAGAACAGCCTGCAGTCAGCATCACAAGAACTACAGCGGCGGCAGTCAGCGTTTTACAGCGCATAGTAATCACATTCCTTTAGGGCATAGGATGCCGATGATAATAGACCTTGCTGCTGTTGGAAACCCTTATACCCTTCATCTTTCAAGTTGTAGCTGTGTTGGCTGCCCTCGTTCACCCCAGTCACTTAGTTAACTAAGCTCCCGGGGATTCCCTTGGTTGCCGCCTTGCTACAACTTGAAATCTATTGGGTATACCCGTCATCCTTCAAATTGAAGCCGTATTGGCAGCCTTCGTTTATCCCTGTTACTGAGGAGACTAAGCTCCCGGGGATTCCCTTGGTTGCCACCTTGCTACAACTTGAAATCTATTGGGTATATCCGTCATCCTTCAAGTTGAAGCCGTATTGGCAGCCTTCGTTTATCCCTGTTACTGAGGAGACTAAGCTCCTCGGGATTCCCTTGGTTGCCGCCTTGCTACAACTTGAAATCTATTGGGTATACCCGTCATCCTTCAAGTTGAAGCCGTATTGGCTGCCTTCGTTTATCCCAGTTACTGAGGAGACTAAGCTCCCGGGGGATCCCTTGGTTGCCGCCTTGCTACAACTTGAAATCTATTGGGTATACCCGTCATCCTTCAAGTTGAAGCCGTATTGGCAGCCTTCGTTTATCCCTGTTACTGAGGAGACTAAGCTCCCGGGGGATCCCTTGGTTGCCGCCTTGCTACAACTTGAAATCTATTGGGTATACCCGTCATCCTTCAAGTTGAAGCCGTATTGGCACCTTTGTTCATCCCAATCGCTGAGTTGACGAAGTTTCCCGGAGGGTCTTAATTGTGGCCTTGCTACAGCTTGAGGTCTGTCGGGCAAACAGCGCCAAAGTCAGACCTCAGGAAAGTAAAAAAGTTGAGCTTTTTTATGCAGCAAGCAGTTCTTTTGCATTTGCCAGCGTGTTCCGGGTGACTTCACTACCACCAAGAAGGCGTGCCAACTCTTGCAAACGAGCTCGTTTATCCAATGGCGACATCTGTGTTTCGGTTTCTGTGCCGTCGGTCTGTTTACTGACGAACAGATGCTGATGCCCACAGCCCGCGACTTGCGGCAGGTGAGTGACGCACATGACTTGTGTGGATTCGCCTAATTGGCGAAGCAGGCGGCCAACAATGGCGGCGGTTGGGCCACTGATACCGACGTCCACTTCGTCGAAAATCAATGCTGGTGTTTCCATTTTGCGAGCGGTAATCACCTGGATTGCCAGCGCGATACGGGACAATTCGCCGCCAGAGGCAACCTTCGCCAATGCCTGTAGCGGTTGCCCTGGGTTGGTGGACACACAAAACTCGGTGCGGGTTGCGCCTTCCGCACTCAAATATTGCGGTTCGAAGCGTACGTCGATATTGAATTTACCATGCGGCATGGAGAGTGCCTGCATGCTGTCGGTAATCAACGTGGTCAACTCAGCGGCATAATGCTGGCGTTTCTGATGCAGTTGCTCTGCCAACAACAGCGCTTGCTGATGATGCAGCGTAACCGCCTCGGTCAGGTGTTCGTGGTCGTTTTCTTGCTGTGACAGCAACTGTTGTTCATCCAGCATTTGCTGATGCAACTGCGGCAGTTCTTCTGGCGCGACGTGGTGTTTACGCGCCAGGTTAATTTGGCGCGACAAACGTTGTTCCAGTTCTTGCAGGCGGTTGGGATCCAAATCCATGCGGTCGGCATAATGGCGCAGTTCATCGCTGGCTTCACTGATTTGGATTGACGCCTCTTCCAACATGTCCAGCAAGCCACTGAGCTTTTCATCCATCCCGATCAGCTCAACCAGCAAATGCTTAGCGGTATAAAGCTGGCTTAGCATGTTGTTTTCTTCGTCATCAGCCAACAATTGCAAGGTTTGCTGGCTGATCGTCAATAACTGGCCACTATTGGCCAGGCGTTTGAACTCAGTGTCGATTTGTTCAAATTCGCCAGCCTGAGGCGCAAACTCGTTCAGTTCTTTTAATTGATATTGCAGTAGCTGTTTGCGCGCGTCGCGCTCAATGGATTGCTGCTGATGGTGAGCCAGTTCGCGGCAGCTTTGGTGCCAGCGCTGGTAAGCTTGTTGCATTTGCGTCAGTAGAGCGGGTTCGTCCGCATAAGCGTCGAGCAGTTGTTTTTGGTGCTCTGGCTTGAGCAACAACTGGTGGGCATGCTGGCCGTGGATTTGAATCAGCCGCTGGCCGAGCTCACGCAACTGCGAAAGCGGTACAGCAGTGCCATTGATAAAACCGCGTGAGCGGCCATCTGCGTTGATCACCCGGCGCAGCAGGCACTCATTGCTGTCGTCTAATTGATTTTGCTCTAACCATTGGCGCGCAGACGGGGTGTCTGCCAGCGAAAAGCGAGCACAGATATCGGCACGGGCGGCTCCCAAGCGAACGACATTACCGTCGGCACGGTTACCGAGGCATAACCCCAGAGCGTCGATAGCGATCGATTTACCGGCGCCGGTTTCACCGGTAATCGCCGTCATACCCGGTTGAAAATCTATTTCCAACTCACGAACGATAGCAAAATTGCTGATGGTCAATTGCGCCAGCATGGGAACCTTCCTGTGTATAAACACATAACTGTAGTTTCATACAGTATAAACTGGTTTTATATACAGTAAAGGGGCTGGCGCAGTTTTTAGAATAATTTTTTTGACCAGCCCAGCTTGGTACTTAAGGTATTGAAATAGCTGTAGTCCTTTGGGTGAATAAGATTCAAATGGAAATCACTACGGCGTATCAAAACCTCTTCGCCTTCCTGGATAGGTAGCGCGATTTGGCTGTCGCAGCTGATTTCCAGATCGCTACCAATCTGCGAAAACTTCAGCCGAATGGTGCTGTTGCCGTTGATCACCAACGGGCGGGCTGAAAGGGTGTGCGGGAACATAGGCACCAGTGCAATGGCTTCCAGCGATGGCGTCAGGATCGGCCCACCGGCGGAAAGAGAGTATGCGGTCGAACCGGTCGGGGTAGCGATTATCAGGCCGTCAGAGCGTTGTGAGAAGGCGAAGCGATCGTCGATATACACTTCGAACTCAATCATGTGCGCCACTTTACCAGGGTGCAATACCACTTCATTGATAGCGGTACTGATGCGGCACTGTTGGTTCTCTTTGTGCACGATGGTTTCCAGCAGGAAGCGCTGTTCATCGATGTATTCGCCTTCTAACACGTCGGCCAGTTGCTGCAATGCGTTATCGGGGTCTAGATCGGTCAGGAAACCGAGATTGCCGCGGTTAACGCCGATCACTTTAATGTCGTAACGGGCCAACACGCGCGCAGCGCCAAGCATATTGCCGTCGCCGCCAACGACTACGGCCAAATCGGCCTTTTGGCCAATCTCTGCCAGGCTACCGGTTACGGCGTCTTTCAACCCTAAATCCTGGGCAATCTGCCGTTCAACCATCACTGAATAGCCTCGGGCGACCAACCAGTGAAATAACATCTCATGCGTTGCCAGCGCCGAAGGGTGACGCGGGTGGCCAACAATGCCAATACAGGCGAATTTTTTATTCATTGTTGTGATTTTCCTCACCGGGACCAGTTTATGCCCCACATTGTGACCGGTTGACTTGAAACCCCGGTTTTGATCCCCATAATAAGCCAAGTTGCGAGATTAATGCTAAAACGCGGAGATATTCATGAGTAGTAAAGAACAGAAGACGCCAAACGAGCAAGTCTCGGAAGAAATGGAACAGCAGGAAGCCCTGCCGGAAGCGGCTGAGGGCGTCGATCTGCGGGATGAGCGCATTGCTGAGCTGGAAGCTCAACTGGCCGAATCTCAGCAGCATGAACGCGACAGCCTGCTGCGTGCCAAAGCGGAGATGGAAAATGTCCGTCGCCGTACTGAACTGGATATCGAAAAAGCGCACAAATTTGCGCTGGAGAAATTCTCTGGCGATCTGTTGCCGGTGCTTGATAACCTGGAACGCGCGTTGGAAATGGCGGATAAAAACAATCCGGAATTGACAGCAATGATTGAAGGTATCGAACTGACGCTGAAGTCCCTGCAGGACGTTGTGCGTAAGTACGGGATCGAAATCGTTGGCGACATTAACGTGCCGTTCAACCCGGATGTGCACCAGGCGATGAGCCTGATGGAATCCGCCGATCACCAGCCGAACCATGTCATGATGGTGATGCAGAAAGGCTATACGCTGAATGGCCGCCTGTTGCGCCCAGCGATGGTTGCAGTTTCCAAAGCCAAGGCTTAAGCGAAATTAAGTAAAGAAAAGGCACCCTCGGGTGCCTTTTTTGCGTCTGGTGCTATGTCTGTGGTAGTCGAGGCATCCAGTCGATAGGTTTTAGTCCCTGTTGCTCCAACAATTGGTTGGTTTGCGAGAAATGGTGGCAACCGAGGAAGCCGCGATGGGCGGAGAGCGGCGAAGGGTGCGGCGCTTTCAACACGTGGTGGCGGTTACGATCGATAAAGTTGCCTTTCTTCTGAGCATGCGCACCCCACAGCAGGAATACCACGCCTTCGCGGTTTTCGTTTAGCGCAGCGATCACTCTGTCGGTAAAGGTTTCCCAGCCAAGCTTGGCGTGGGAGTGTGCCTGGCCGCCTTCCACGGTTAATACCGTATTCAGCAGCAGCACACCCTGTTCTGCCCAGCTTTGCAGGCAACCGTGGTTAGGGCGTTCAAAACCAGGGATATCCGTCGCCAGCTCTTTATACATATTAACCAACGACGGGGGAGCAGGGACGCCGGGCAGCACGGAGAACGATAAACCGTGGGCCTGGTTCGGACCGTGATAAGGATCCTGACCGAGAATCACCACCTTCACGTCCGCCAGTTCGGTAAAACGGAACGCGTTGAACACGTCTTTTTGCGGTGGGTAAATGGTCTTACCGGCCTGGCGTTCAGCGGCAACAAAGGCAAGCGTTTCATGAAAATAGGGCTGCTCTTTCTCCTTGCCGATGACGTCATGCCAGGTGAGGGAGGTGGACATAAACGCTCTCCTTTGTTTTCGTTAACAATTCACTGGGCATAGCTTACCGTTTAGCTTCACGCAGTGAAACCCGCTTTTATGTTTACGTTATCGTTGCGAATACAAATATTTTTGAAAATTTACAAAAATAATTGCTATGCACTTTATGGGGAAAATTGACATAAAACATAAACTTGCCCCTTTACGCTGTGTGGGTACCCCGTGAAAATTGACTTTAATCAAAGAATTGCCCTGGCCAGACTGGTATACAGAACAACAAGACAACAATGGTTTTACCAAATGGCCGAAACCAACATTGGATTTTTTCGACGTAGAATTTTTCGCCCTTGTACGGAGGCAACAAAATGATTACTGGTATTCAAATTACTAAAGCAAACGACCAGGCGCTGGTGAACTCTTTCTGGCTGCTGGACGATGAAACATCAGAAGCTCGCTGTGTTTGCGCTAAAGCAAACTATACAGAAGACCAAGTTGTACCGGTCAGCGAACTGGGCCAGATCGAGTACCGTGAAGTACCGCTGGAAATGCAATCTACCGTGCGTGTTGAAGGTGGTCAGCACCTGAACGTGAACGTACTGCGCCGTGAGACGCTGGAAGATGCGGTGAAGCACCCAGAAAAATATCCGCAATTGACCATTCGTGTGTCCGGCTATGCAGTGCGTTTCAACTCGTTGACGCCAGAACAGCAGCGTGACGTGATTACACGTACTTTTACAGAAAGCCTGTAATTACTGTGTTATTAACAAGGGAGCCTCGGCTCCCTTTTTTTATTTCATTGCCTAACCGGACAGAAAGTGAATCCGGATCACATTCTTTGCAAAGATAGCCGCCTGCATTACAGAACTGCTCCGACCTGCCGATAGCTACAACAGCACACATTAGATGTGCTAATTAATCAGTCTATCGACAAGGAGTCGGCATGAGTATGTCTTTGAGCTTTACCTCTGCGGTCAGTCCTTCGGCCATTCAGCCTCCACTAACGCGTGCGGTGCAGGAACCGCTGAACTCCCCCCAGCCTGTTGAACCTACGTCTGTAAACGCCCCCACGGCTACACTGTCGTCGCACACTGTAAATGCACAGAACCTGCTGAATACGCTGGTGAGCGACATGTCGGCAACTGCACCGGTTGCTGCGCATTCGGGTGTGACGCGCGGTCAGCAATCGCAACAAGGGGATTACACGTTAGCGCTGTTGGCCAAAGACGTTTACAGCACCAATAGCCAGGGTGTTGATGGGTTCAGTCGATTGAGCGACAGCGCCTTGCTCGGCGCAGGTATTGATCCTGCCAGCCTGCATGACACAGCATCGGGTTTTCAGGCCGGGATCTACAGTGATAATCAACAGTACGTGCTGGCCTTCGCGGGCACCAATGACATGCGCGACTGGTTGAGCAATGTCCGTCAGGCGACGGGGTATGATGATGTGCAGTACAATCAGGCTGTCGCGGTCGCTAAAGGTGCCAAAGCGGCCTTCGGTGATGCTTTGGTGATCGCCGGCCATTCGCTGGGTGGGGGCTTGGCGGCAACGGCAGCACTGGCGACTGGCACGGTGGCGGTTACTTTCAATGCTGCGGGGGTTTCTGATTACACATTGAACCGTATGGGGATTGATCCTGCGGCAGCAAAACAGGATGCGCAAGCGGGTGGGATTCGTCGGTACAGCGAACAATATGACATGCTGACCGGTGCACAGGAATCCACTTCGTTAATTCCAGACGCCATCGGGCATAAAATCACGTTGGCCAATAACGACACGTTGAGCGGTATTGACGACTGGCGGCCGAGCAAACATGTCGATCGCAGTCTGACGGCGCACGGTATTGATAAGGTAATCAGTTCGATGGCGGAGCAAAAGCCATGGGAGACCAAAGCCAATGCCTGACAGGCGGCGGGCATGGCATACGGTGATTATTGCCATGCTGGCGCTGATCGCGATCGCCGGTTTGCTGATTATGGCTAAGGGACAACAGATGAATCAGGATATTACCCCGTTCAACGGGCGCAGTAATGTGGTGCTGGCTCAGGCGGTAGCACGTGGCGATGTAAAGGGTATTGCTGAACAGGCAACGCAGGCGCATTTGCGTGAGCAGGGCGATCATCAGATCACCTTATTGCAGTGGGCAATACTGTCACAACAACCGCAAAGCCTAAGCGCATTGCTGGAGCAGAGGGCCGATGTTTCTACTCCGGGGTTGGATGGAAACAGCGCGTTGCATACCGCCTCGGCGGTGCAGGACCCGCAGTATCTGCGCTTGCTGTTGTCTTATGGTGTGCCGATCAACCCGCGTAATGCGGTAACTGGAGCCACACCACTGTCCGTTGCGGTACTGGCGGGCCGAGAGGAGCAATTGCGGCTGTTGCTGGTGTCTGGTGCAGATGTCACGCTGAGCGATAGGTTAGGGGATACCCCTTTGCATGTCGCGGCAAAAATCAATGCACCGCAATTGGCGTTGATGTTGTTGCAGGCCGGGGCCGATGCTAAAGCCCGTAACCAGCAAGGGGTGACCTTCCAGTTCTATTTCTCTCAGACGCCAACAGCATTGCAGAGCGAAGAAATGCGCGATCGTTATCGTCAACTGAACGCCTGGCTGAAAGCTCATCAGCAGGCAACGCATTACGTACAGCAATAACAGGCATAAAAAAACCGCCTTCAGGTAAGTGGAGGCGGTTTTTATTTACAGCGGCAACATTACTTCGCGCCGTTGTCTTCAGGTTTGGCCTTTGGTTGGCGGCGTTTGCCCACGTTCTTCGCATCGCGATGACGTACTTTCACCTTGGCTTTTTCTTTGTTCTTTTCTTTGTCGGCTGCGCGTTTGGCAATCACTTTCTTCGAAGGCTTACCGTTGCTTTTCTCGCTTGGCACTTTGGTTGAAGGTCGCAGTTCTTCGATTACCCGCGCTTTCAATGGCTCGTTCAGGTAACGTCCGACTTTGCCCAACAACAGGTGGTCATGTGCTTCAACCAGCGAGATTGCAGTCCCCTTGCGCCCAGCACGACCGGTACGGCCAATACGGTGCAGATAGGTGTCCGCGGTGCGCGGCATATCAAAGTTGAACACGTGGGTGATATCCAGGATATCCAGACCACGGGCAGCAACGTCGGTGGCGACCAGTACGTTGACACGGCCATCCATCATGCGTTTTACCGCTTCGTTACGCTTGGCCTGCACCATTTCGCCTTCGAGGTAACAGGTATTGATACCGGCCTCGCGCAGCCAGGCTGCCAGCTCATGCACGCGCTCACGTTTACGCACGAAGATGACGGATTTCTGTACGTCCGGTTGTTGCAGCAAGTGCACCAACAGAGCGGTTTTATGCTGCACGTCGTCGGCGCGGTAATACCACTGCAGGATCTTTTTGCGTTCACGGCGTGATGGATCAGCTTCGACTTCTACCGGTTCTTTCAGAATGCGTTCTGCGAATTCGCGGATAGCATCGCCTTCCAACGTTGCGGAGAACAGCAACGTCTGGTTGCGCCAGCGAGTCTCAGCAGAGATCGTTTCGATGTCCTGTGCAAAGCCCATGTCGAGCATACGGTCGGCTTCATCGAGGATCAGTGTCTCTACTGCGCGGCAGTCGAAGTTTTCTTCTTTAATGTATTGCAGCAGACGGCCAGTGGTGGCGACGACCACGTCCTGGTTTTCGCTGAAGACTTCCGCGTGGTTCATATACGCGACGCCGCCAGTGATGGTGGCGATATCCAGCGAAGTATGAGCAGCCAGTTCACGTGCCTGATCGGCTACCTGCATCGCCAGCTCGCGCGTCGGGGTGAGGATCAGTACGCGCGGTGGGCCGGACTTCTTGCGTGGGAAGTCGAGCAGATGCTGCAATACCGGCAGCAAAAATGCAGCGGTCTTGCCGGTGCCGGTCGGCGCCGAACCCAATACGTCGCGCCCATCCATCGCAGGCGGGATCGCCTCGGCTTGAATGGCGGTTGGGCGTTCGTAGCCTTTATCACGCAGGGCGTTTATCAGGCGTTCATCGAGTTCGAGCTCGGAAAAATTGGTTACTGTCATGGTCTACCTCTACTTGGGGCGCCGATTATAGACGGGTTGGCCGCTTTCTTCACCTATTTAAGCGGAAAGCATCTCTTTTCCCAAAAATCAGATTGCCTTATGCTACGCCAGTTTTGTATCCAGGTGGTTATTGTGAGCACTCAATCGAAAGCGAATTTTACGCCACGTCGCGGTGGTTTTACCTTTAAACAATTTTTTGTTGCTCATGATCGCTGTGCAATGAAAGTGGGCACGGACGGTGTCCTGCTGGGGGCATGGGCACCCTTAGCACAGGCACAGAGAGTGCTGGATATCGGCAGCGGCAGCGGATTAATTGCGCTGATGTTGGCACAGCGCTCAACGGACAGCGTACTGATCGACGCGGTAGAGCTCGATGAGGCCGCCGCTGCACAGGCGCGTGATAATGTTCTGGAGTCACCTTGGTCGCAGCGCATTCAGGTGCATGCGCAGGACATTCACGATTTCGCGCAGCATCATGCCGGTGAATACGAGTTGATCGTCAGCAACCCGCCGTACTTTGAGCCAGCGGTCGCCTGCCGCGATCAGGCACGCCACAATGCGCGTTATACGGAAACCCTGACCCACGATGCATTGCTGGCAAGTGCAGAGCAGTTGCTCGCTCCGAACGGTACTTTTTGCGTAGTGTTGCCGCATGATATCGGTGAAGCTTTCGAAAGCAATGCGCATGGGCGTGGTTGGCACACTGCGCAGCGGCTGAATGTCAGCGATCGCGCTGATACGCCATTGCACCGGGTATTGTTGGCTTTGACGCGTCAGCCGACAGACGCAAATGTAGAGCGGAAGCTGGCGATTAAGCTGGCCGATGGCGGTTATACGGATGATTTCCGCCACCTGATTACTGATTTTTATCTGTTCTACTGAAATGAAAAGGGCGCCATTCCTGACGCCCTGGTAAAGCCATTATGGCTGCAGGATTGTCGGTAGTGCTTCCGGCAGCAGATCCGGGTAGTCCAACGTATAGTGCAGCCCACGACTTTCTTTACGTTCCATGGCACTGCGAACGATCAATTCCGCCACCTGCACCAAATTACGCAGTTCCAGCAAATTGTTAGAGATGCGGAAATTAGCGTAGTACTCGTCAATTTCGGCCTGCAAGGTATTGATGCGGCGCAGTGCGCGCTCCAGCCGTTTGGTGGTGCGCACGATCCCTACGTAGTCCCACATAAACAATCGCAGCTCATGCCAGTTGTGTTGGATCACGACCCGTTCATCGGCATCGTCTACGCGGCTTTCATCCCACTGCGGCAGCTGTTTCGCCAGTTTGATAAACGGCAGGCGCATTTTGATGTCCTCCGCTGCTGACCACCCGTAGACCAGACATTCCAGCAGTGAGTTGGATGCCATGCGGTTAGCGCCGTGCAGGCCGGTATAGCTGACTTCGCCAATGGCATACAGCCCGTCAAGGTCGGTACGGCCATGCTGATCGACCATTACGCCGCCGCAGGTATAGTGCGCGGCAGGGACGATAGGGATCGGCTGGCTGGTCAGGTCAAAGCCCAGCGTCAGCAGTTTTTCATGGATCATCGGGAAATGCTGGGTAATGAATTCAGCTGGTTTATGGCTGATGTCCAGATACATGCAGTCCGCACCCAAGCGCTTCATTTCGTGGTCGATGGCGCGCGCAACGATGTCACGGGGTGCCAGTTCGCCGCGCGGGTCAAAATCGGGCATAAAGCGGCTGCCATCCGGGCGTTTCAGATAGGCACCTTCACCGCGCAACGCTTCGGTTAGCAGGAAGTTACGCGCCTGCGGATGGAACAGGCAGGTCGGGTGGAACTGATTGAATTCCAGGTTGGCGACCCGGCAACCTGCGCGCCAGGCCATGGCGATACCGTCGCCGGATGAGATATCCGGGTTGGTGGTGTATTGATACACCTTGGCTGCGCCGCCGGTAGCCAGCACCACTGTTTTGGCACGGTAGGTTTCTACCTGCTCCAGCTCCCGGTTCCACACATAGGCGCCGACCACCCGACGAGTGCCCGGCAGGCCGATTTTGTTCGAGGTGATCAGATCGACCGCATTACGGCGTTCCATCACGCAAATATTCGGGTGGTTGCTTGCTTTCCCCACCAGGGTAGTCTCTACTTCTTTACCTGTAGCATCAGCGGCATGCAGGATACGGCGGTGGCTGTGCCCCCCTTCCCGCGTCAGGTGGTAATGTGCTTCGCCCTGAGCGTTGACCTCGGTGTCGAACAATACCCCCTGATCGATCAACCACTGTACGCAGTGGCGCGCATTGCCGGCGATAAATTCAACGGCGTCTTTGTCACACAGGCCGGCTCCAGCAATCAAAGTGTCATCAACGTGTGAGGCAATGCTGTCCGTTTCATCGAAAACCGCGGCGATCCCGCCTTGGGCATAAAATGTGGCGCCTTCGTTGAGAGGCCCCTTGCTGAGTACGGTAACCTTGCAATGCTGCGCTAGACGCAACGCCAATGACAGGCCTGCAGCGCCGCTGCCGACAATCAGTACATCGCTAACATGTTCAGATGATGGTTGCATAACGTATGATGTGTGCAGAAGAAGAGTGAAATTCATGTTAGCCTAATTGTCCGGGCAAAAGCCACGGATGGGTGACATCAACATAAAAAACAATGGCAATACGGAACTTCGTGTTCTGTATGAACTCCAAGCGAGTGCTTGCTCAGGAAAATAATGTATGGCTGGCAGTACAATTTTACGCGTGGAGACGGATTTGGGGAGAGTTTACCTCGGATGAGCGAGCAGTTAACGGATCAAGTTCTGGTTGAGCGGGTCCAAAAGGGCGATCAGAAGTCGTTTAACTTACTGGTAATTCGTTATCAGCACAAAGTTGCGAGCCTCGTTTCCCGGTATGTACCGCAGGGCGATGTGCCGGATGTGGTGCAGGAGTCGTTTATTAAAGCCTATCGCGCACTGGAATCATTCCGTGGGGATAGCGCTTTCTATACCTGGTTGTATCGAATTGCTGTGAATACGGCAAAGAATTATTTGGTGGCTCAAGGTCGTCGTCCGCCATCCAGCGATGTGGATGCCAACGACGCCGAAAATTACGAAAGTGCGGGCGCACTAAAAGAAATTTCGAACCCTGAGAACTTAATGTTGTCAGAAGAGCTGAGACAGATAGTTTTCCGTACCATTGAGTCTCTCCCTGAGGATCTTCGCATGGCGATTACCCTGAGGGAGCTGGATGGTCTAAGCTACGAAGAGATAGCTGCCATCATGGATTGCCCGGTCGGAACCGTACGTTCGCGTATTTTCCGCGCCAGGGAGGCTATCGATAATAAAGTTCAACCGCTGATTCAACGTTAGCAATGGCGGACACAGGAAGGGTACTTAGGCATGCAGAAAGAAAAGCTTTCCGCTCTGATGGATGGAGAATCGCTCGACAATGAGCTACTGAGTTCATTGTCTAAAGACAGAGCGCTTCAACAAAGCTGGCAGAGCTATCACCTGATACGTGACACACTACGGGGTGATATCGGACAAGTGATGCATTTCGATATCGCAGATCGTGTTGCTGCTGCGCTAGAGAAAGAACCGGCACGTCTGGTTCCTTCTGCAGTTCCGGAATCTCAGCCGCAGCCACATACCTGGCAGAAAATGCCGTTCTGGGACAAAGTCCGTCCTTGGGCCAGCCAGATCACACAGATTGGCATGGCGGCCTGCGTGTCGCTGGCAGTGATTGTAGGCGTACAGCAATACAATCAACCGGCTGCCCAATCTGGTGCCGCTGAATCACCGGCGTTCAATACCCTGCCGATCATGGGGCAGGCGTCACCGGTTAGCCTTGGCGTACCGGCAGACAGTTTCTCAACCGGCAGCGGGCAACAGCAGCAGGTGCAGGAACAACGTAAACGCATTAACGCTATGCTGCAAGATTATGAGTTGCAACGCCGTTTGCATTCTGATCAACTGCAGCTTGAGCAAAGCACACCACAACAGGCTGCCGTCCAGGTTCCCGGAACTCAGTCTTTAGGAATGCAACAGCAGTAATGAAGCAACTTTGGTTCTCCGTCTGTCTATTGACGGGCAGCCTGCTCTACTCAAACATCGCCCCGGCGCAGCCCACTGCGTCCGGGGCGTTGTTACAACAGATGAGCAGTGCTAGCCGTTCGCTCAATTATGAACTCGCCTATATCAGCATTAGCAAGCAGGGGATTGAGTCGCTGCGTTATCGCCATGCGGTGATTGATCAGCAGCCTCTTGGCCAACTGCTGCATATGGACGGCCCACGTCGCGAAGTGCTGCAGCGTGGTGGTGGGATCAGCTATTTTGAACCCGGTCTGGAACCCTTTACGTTATCCGGCGATCATATCGTCGATGCGTTACCGGCCATTGTTTATGCTGATTTTAACCGTCTGGCGAAATACTACGATTTCATCTCCGTTGGCAGCACACGTATTTCCGATCGTCCTTGTGAAGTGCTCCGCGTGGTTGCACGCGATGGTTCTCGCTACAGCTATATTGTCTGGATGGACGAAGATACCAAGCTGCCGCTGCGGGTGGATCTGATCGATCGCGACGGCGAAACGCTGGAGCAATATCGGGTGATTTCGTTCGTAGTCGGGCCGCAAGTGCAAAGTGCCATGCAGGGGCTCATCAAGGCCAACCTACCGCCGTTGCTATCACTCCCAGCGGTAGAGAATATCAAGTTGGGATGGAGCACTGGCTGGTTACCAGCGGGTGTCGATGAAGTCGCACGCAACCGCCGTAAACTGCCGAATGTGTCAGAACCTGTTGAATCACGGCTATACAGCGATGGCCTGTTTAGCTTCTCGGTCAATGTCAGCCCCGCGGGGAGTGGTGCTGGCCAGCAGTATTATCGCCAAGGGCGGCGCACTATCCAGACCGAAGTGCGTAGCGGCAACGAGATCACCATCGTTGGCGAACTGCCGCCAGCGACGGCTAAACGCATTGCTGACAGTATTTCCTTCAAGGTATCACCATAATGATGAAAGAGTGGGCCACGGTGGTTTCGTGGCAACAGGGCGTGGCGCTGCTGCGCTGTGAACCGAAAGCAGGGTGTGGCAGTTGTACTGCCCGCTCTGGTTGCGGCGCACGTGCGTTGAATGAGCTGGTGCCGGAACCCGAACACCAACTGCAAGTGCGTATCGAGCAACCACTCGAGCCGGGCCAGCGGGTTGAGGTGGGGATTGCCGAAGGCAGTCTGTTGCGTTCGGCAATGCTGGTTTATCTGACGCCGTTGCTGGGCATGATGCTCGGTGGCAGTTTGCTGCAATATTGGCTGGGCACCGACGCTTCAGCCGCGCTTGGCGCACTGCTTGGTGGTGGCGCAGCCTTTATGCTGGCGCGCAGCTTGGCGCATCGCCTCGGCGAGCAAGCGAATTACCAACCCATCGTTCTGCAAATTGGTTTGCCGCCAGGGGCTATGCGCCTGCAAGCGGACAGCGAACCTCTGCGTTAAAACTGCTGCCGCGTCATCGCCGGGTTATGGTAGGCGGGGATGCGGTTGTAGATCATATGCTCCAGCAGTGCCATAAACAGATCGGCACTGAGCAGCGAAAAATAGCCTATCGTAAACAATGTATTGCCTTGGTTATCCAGCAGGCGAATGGTGCCGCGTTGCGGGTTGTTTTCCATTTCGCGTATCTGCTCCATCGGAATAGCCCCCTGCGATGTGATTAGCGCCGTAGCACTCAGCCGTAGCGTTTGGGCTGATTGCCCTTTCCGGTAACCAGGAAACATATGATTTAACCAACGAGCGCCGCAACGGAGATAGTGAAAGGACAGTACTTCCCCCTGATACAGTGCATTTAACGCCTGTGGCCCACGTTGCTGGATTTGCTGATTAATAATGGTATCTGCCAGCCGCCAGGAGTGAGACAGGTTACTGAATACCGGACACCAAGGCTGATCGGCTGAGGTGCGAAATGCCATCACGTCGAACAATCCGCCAAACAGACGCCCTCCCCGGAAACGATAAATATCCCCAATTTTTTCAAAGGGGATAAACCGTTCTTTGTGACTATGGTCATTAATCACCCGAACACCATGTTCGTACAGGCGATAGGTTAGCGCTGGCCGCAGATAGTGGCGCAGCGCCAGCAGAATACAGCCGAGTAAAATAGTGACTGCGCCGGTTTGCAGTAAGGTCAGTACCGCACTTTCATCCATATTGCTCAGTAACGGCAACAAAATCAGTGCCGCACCGATGGTTAACAGCAGCGCTGCGGCTGCGAGAATGCCCCAATTGACCTTTGAAAAATCGTGCCGGCTCAGCATTTGCCCTTTATCGATCATTGTGCACCTTCCAATCAACATGCAGAGATATGCTGGTGAACCCCGGTGGGCGTGCCGATGTAGTGCCCTGAATTATGTTTTATCGCGGTGTTCACCCCCATTTCTATAGAAGCCGCTGGGAAGCGTATATGGGTTTTTTCCTAAACCCCTTGAGTCAGATTACAATTCTAAGATGTTGATCCAGATATTATTTTATCCAGAATTAGGAGGGGGTTTATTGCGTTATTGGCGGTTATGTATTAGCGCGGGATCCTGACGATAGTCAGTGAGGGAAGGGGGGCGATATCGGTTGCTGAAACTTACCGTTATAACGGCGTTGGGTTTTGTTAACATCCGCTTTCATAACCCGGAGCGCTCTGTAACATTAAAGTCTACATAATAGAATGCCTTCACTGCACCGATCGCTAGGTTTTCAGTGTTGTGACATGTAGAATGCAGCGATTCAGGCGCAAGACGGCCGAACCCATTCACTGTCGCTTTAGGTCCATGCGGGTTTCTATAGGCGAGTAATTCAGAAATACCAAGGCAGAAAAACTTTTATAATGAAGCATATACGAAATTTCTCCATTATTGCCCACATTGACCACGGTAAGTCGACGCTGTCCGACCGTATTATCCAAATTTGCGGTGGCTTGACTGAACGTGAAATGGCTGCGCAGGTGCTCGATTCTATGGATCTGGAGCGCGAGCGTGGCATTACCATTAAAGCCCAAAGCGTGACGCTGGACTACAAAGCGCAAGACGGCCAAACCTACCAACTCAACTTTATCGATACGCCAGGGCACGTTGACTTCTCCTATGAAGTTTCTCGTTCACTGGCTGCCTGTGAAGGTGCACTGCTGGTGGTTGATGCTGGGCAGGGCGTAGAAGCTCAGACGTTGGCTAACTGCTACACCGCGCTGGATATGAATCTGGAAGTGGTGCCAGTACTGAACAAAATTGACTTGCCGGCTGCCGATCCCGATCGCGCTGCGCAGGAAATTGAAGACATCGTGGGTATCGATGCGACCGACGCAGTGCGTTGCTCGGCTAAGACCGGCGTTGGTGTGCCAGAAGTCCTCGAACGCTTGGTACGCGATATCCCTGGGCCAGAAGGCGATCCAGAAGCGCCATTGCAGGCACTGATCATCGACTCTTGGTTCGATAACTACCTGGGTGTTGTTTCCTTGGTGCGTGTCAAGAACGGCACTATGCGTAAGGGCGACAAGATCAAGGTCATGAGCACCGGCCAAACCTATAATGCCGATCGTCTGGGTATCTTCACGCCAAAACGTGTCGATCGTGACGTATTGAACTGCGGCGAAGTAGGCTGGTTGGTTTGTGCCATCAAAGACATTCTTGGCGCGCCAGTAGGCGATACCTTGACGTTGGCACGTCAGCCGGCAGACAAAGCCTTGCCGGGCTTCAAAAAAGTGAAGCCACAGGTTTACGCGGGTCTGTTCCCAATCAGCTCTGACGACTACGAGTCCTTCCGCGACGCGCTGGGCAAACTGAGTCTGAACGACGCTTCACTGTTCTATGAGCCAGAGAGTTCCACCGCGCTGGGCTTCGGCTTCCGCTGTGGCTTCCTCGGCCTGTTGCACATGGAGATCATCCAGGAACGTCTGGAACGTGAATACGATCTGGAACTGATCACCACCGCGCCAACGGTAGTGTATGAAGTGGAAACCACCAGCAAAGAGACTATCTACGTTGATAGCCCATCCAAGCTGCCACCGCTGAATAACATCGAAGAGTTGCGTGAGCCGATCGCCGAATGTCACATGCTGATGCCGCAGGAGTTCCTGGGTAACGTCATCACCCTGTGTATCGAGAAACGCGGCGTGCAGACCAACATGGTTTATCACGGTAACCAGGTTGCGCTGACTTATGAAATCCCGATGGCAGAAGTGGTACTCGACTTCTTCGACCGTCTGAAGTCCACCTCGCGTGGTTATGCGTCGCTGGATTACAACTTCAAACGTTTCCAGACATCGGACATGGTGCGTGTTGACGTGTTGATCAACAACGAGCGCGTGGATGCGTTGGCGCTGATTACTCACCGCGACAATGCGCAATACCGTGGCCGTGAGCTGGTGGAAAAGATGAAAGAGCTGATCCCACGCCAGCAGTTCGATATCGCCATCCAGGCGGCTATCGGCACGCATATCATCGCGCGTTCAACGGTGAAGCAGCTGCGTAAAAACGTGTTGGCAAAATGCTACGGCGGTGACGTTAGCCGTAAGAAGAAACTGTTGCAGAAACAGAAAGACGGTAAGAAACGCATGAAGCAGGTTGGTAACGTTGAGTTGCCGCAAGAAGCGTTCCTGGCCATTCTGCACGTTGGCAAAGACAGTAAGTAACAGCGACAAGTTCGCGTAACTAGGGAGTTTGCATGGCGAATATGTTTGCCCTGATCCTGGCACTGGCAACGTTAGTCACCGGGATCATTTGGGCCTTTGAGCGCTTTAAATGGGCGCCGGCTCGCCGGGCGAAAATTGCGGCGGTGAATGCACAAACTGCAGGCGCTGTAGACGATAAAACGTTGGCGAAAGTGGCGAAGCAGCCAGGCTGGATTGAAACCGGTGCATCGGTTTTCCCGGTATTGCTGTTGGTCTTTGTGGTGCGTTCATTTATTTATGAGCCATTCCAGATCCCGTCAGGCTCAATGATGCCGACGTTGTTAATTGGCGATTTTATTCTGGTGGAGAAATATGCTTACGGCATTAAAGATCCTATTACCCAGACGACGCTAATTGAAACTGGTCATCCGAAGCGTGGTGATATTGCGGTATTTAAATATCCATTGGATCCAAAGCTGGATTATATCAAACGCGTCATTGGTTTGCCGGGCGACCGTGTAAGTTACGATCCCGTCAATAAGCGTGTGACCATCCAGCCTTCGTGTAATAGCGGTCAGTCATGCAATACCGCATTGGCGGTGACTTACAACGATGCGCAACCAAGTGACTTTGTGCAGCTGTTTAGTCGCAGCGGCATGGGCGAAGCCAGCAACGGTTTCTACCAGATCCCGCTGAGTGATAACGTACCGCAGGGTGGCATCCGTCTGCGTGAGCGCCAGGAAACACTGGGGACTGTTTCTCACCATATTCTGACCGTGCCGGGCACGCAGGATCAGGTGGGGGCTTATTACCAGCAGCCAGGTAAACAGTTGGCAGAGTGGGTTGTGCCGGCAGGTCATTACTTCATGATGGGTGATAACCGCGACAACAGCGCTGACAGCCGTTATTGGGGCTTCGTACCGGAGAAAAATCTGGTGGGTAAAGCCACAGCTATCTGGATGAGTTTTGAAAAGCAGGAAGGCGAATGGCCTACCGGCGTAAGATTTAGCCGCATCGGTGGAATTCATTAATCCAGTGTTTCTGCCCTATGAATTTCAAGCTGTAGCCAGGCGACCAGCTTGCTTATCCCCAGGTGCTTACTCAAGTAAGTTACTGGGGGGAGCGAGTGCAGGTAACAACGCTATAGTTTGAAAGGCGACGGGTATATTAACGCAGCATTATATTTCCACTCGTTGTAGAATACCGGCTCGAGCGATAAAAAGTTGGCTCCCTGTTGGGAGCCACTGCAAACGAAACAGCTTTGGATTGGCTTTCGGCGAAGCAGGCCTGTTCCGTATGCTGCAAGTTTTTGACGCATTCTTGATCTATTGGTAACTCATGAACCCCATCGTAATAAATAGGCTGCAGCGGAAGCTGGGCTACACTTTTCAACAGCAGGAGCTCTTACTGCAAGCGTTAACTCACCGTAGCGCCAGCAGTAAACACAATGAACGTCTTGAGTTTCTGGGTGACTCTATTCTTAGTTTTGTCATCGCCAATGCGCTCTACCATCGTTTTCCTCGCGTAGATGAGGGCGATATGAGCCGCATGCGTGCCACGCTGGTGCGTGGTAATACGTTGGCGGAGATGGGACGCGAGTTCGATCTGGGAGAATGTCTGCGTCTGGGCCCGGGTGAGTTGAAAAGCGGTGGGTTCCGCCGCGAATCAATCCTGGCGGATACGGTTGAGGCATTAATTGGCGGCGTGTTCCTGGATAGCGATATCCAAACTGTTGAACGACTGATTTTGGACTGGTATCGCAGCCGCTTGGACGAAATCAGCCCTGGTGATAAGCAGAAAGACCCAAAAACCCGTTTACAGGAGTTTTTGCAAGGTCGCCATCTGCCGTTACCTTCTTATCTGGTGGTGCAGGTTCGCGGTGAGGCGCACGATCAGGAGTTTACTATCCACTGTCAGGTGAGTGGTTTGAGCGAACCCGTAGTGGGAACAGGCTCAAGCCGCCGTAAAGCTGAACAGGCGGCAGCGGAACAAGCGCTGAAAAAGCTGGAGCTTGAATGAGCGAAGAAAAACAATACTGTGGTTTTATCGCGATAGTTGGTCGTCCCAACGTGGGCAAATCCACGTTGCTGAACCAACTGTTGGGGCAAAAAGTCTCCATCACCTCGCGTAAACCGCAGACGACCCGTCACCGTATCATGGGTATCGACACCGATGGCGCCTATCAGGCGATCTACGTCGACACCCCGGGTCTGCACATCGAAGAAAAGCGCGCCATCAACCGTTTGATGAACCGCGCAGCCAGCAGCTCAATCGGCGACGTCGAGCTGGTGATCTTCGTTGTGGAAGGGACTAACTGGACCGCTGACGATGAAATGGTGGTCAATAAGCTGCGTAGTTTGAAATGTCCGGTACTGCTGGCGATCAACAAGGTCGACAACGTTACTGACAAATCCAAACTGTTGCCGCATATCGCGTTCCTTAGCCAACAGATGAATTTCCTCGACGTGGTACCAATCTCTGCCGAGAAAGGTATGAACGTGGACACTATCGCGGCTATCGCACGCAAGCTATTGCCGGAAGCGGAACACCACTTCCCGGACGATTATATTACCGACCGTTCCCAACGCTTTATGGCGTCGGAAATCATCCGTGAAAAGCTGATGCGTTTCCTGGGTGAAGAACTGCCTTATTCTGTGACGGTTGAGATCGAACAGTTTGTGCCGAACGAGCGCGGTGGTTACAACGTGCACGGGCTGATTCTGGTCGAGCGCGAAGGCCAGAAGAAAATGGTCATCGGCAACAAAGGTGCGAAGATCAAAACTATCGGCATCGAAGCCCGCCAGGATATGGAACAGATGTTTGAAACCAAAGTGCATCTGGAACTGTGGGTAAAAGTGAAATCGGGTTGGGCGGATGACGAACGTGCGCTGCGTAGCCTGGGCTATACCGACGATCTGAAATAACGTATCCAATGGACGGCTGGGAGCGCGCTTTCGTCCTGCATGGACGACCGTACAGTGAAACCAGTCTCATGCTGGATATGTTCACAGAAGGTCATGGGCGGGTGCGCTTGCTGGCAAAAGGCGCGCGCAGCCGCCGCTCCAATTTAAAGGGTTGCTTGCAACCCTTTACTCCTCTCTTAGTACGCTGGGGTGGCCGTGGCGAAGTAAAAACGCTGCGTAACGCCGAAGCGGTCTCCCTTGGTTTACCTCTCAGTGGCATGATGTTGTACAGCGGCTTGTACGTGAATGAACTGCTGTCACGAGTGTTGGAACAAGAAGCCAATTACTCGGTATTGTTCTTCGACTACCTACAATGTTTGCAGGCGCTGGCGGCAGAAGACGTTTCGCCGGAGCAGGCGCTGCGTCAGTTCGAATTGGCTTTGCTGAACCATCTGGGATATGGACTGGACTTTCTGCATTGTGCTGGCAGCGGTCTGCCGGTGGATGATGGCATGACCTACCGGTATCGCGAGGAAAAAGGTTTTATCGCCAGTCTGGTGGTGGATCATTACAGCTTTACCGGCCGTGAACTACGTGCGTTGGCTGAGCGCCAGTTCCCTGATGTGTCAACGTTACGTGCGGCCAAACGTTTCACGCGTATGGCACTCAAGCCCTATCTGGGCGGAAAGCCGTTGAAGAGTCGTGAGCTATTTCGTCAGTTCGTCCGTAAACAGCCGGATACACCCGTCGACGACGCCTGACCTTTTCCTCTTTTGCCGCACAGCCCCCACGTGTAAACTACGGCCACTGAAAATCAATTCTTTAGAGGGTTGTCATGGCTGATTTGCTGCTGGGCGTCAATATCGATCACATCGCCACGTTACGTAACGCGCGCGGAACCCAATACCCGGATCCGGTTCAGGCAGCATTTATTGCCGAGCAAGCAGGAGCCGATGGGATCACTGTACACCTTCGTGAAGATCGCCGTCATATCACCGATCGCGACGTTCGCATTTTGCGCCAGACCATTCAGACGCGCATGAATCTGGAAATGGCAGTGACGGATGAAATGCTGGATATCGCTATTGAGTTGAAGCCGCATTTTTGTTGCCTGGTGCCGGAAAAACGTGAAGAAGTGACCACTGAAGGTGGGCTGGACGTTGCCGGGCAACAAGACAAAATGTCCGTTGCGGTTGAGCGATTGGCACAGGCCGGTATTCTGGTATCGCTGTTTATCGATCCGGACCATCGACAGATAGATGCAGCGGTAGCGGTGGGTGCTCCTTACATTGAAATCCACACCGGCGCTTATGCGGAAGCCGAAGGCGAACTGGCGGTGAAAGCAGAGCTGCATCGTATCGCGGTTGCTGCAACTTACGCGGCAGAAAAAGGCCTGAAGGTGAATGCCGGACATGGTCTGACTTACCATAACGTTCAGCCTATCGCAGCACTGCCGGAAATGCATGAGTTGAATATCGGTCACGCGATTATCGGGCAGGCGGTGATGTGCGGTCTGCCTGCTGCGGTTACGGATATGAAACTGCTGATGCGCGAAGCACGTCGCTAATGGCTGTGCTGGGATTGGGTACCGATATTGTCGAAATGGCACGTATCGAAGCGGTAGTAGAGCGTAGTGGTGATCGGCTGGCGCGTCGTGTACTCAATGATACTGAATGGGCATTGTACCAGCAGCATCAGCAGCCGGTACGTTTCCTGGCCAAACGGTTTGCGGTGAAAGAGGCCGTTGCCAAGGCCTTTGGTACCGGTATTCGCAATGGGTTGGCGTTTAATCAGTTTGAAGTCTTTAACGACGGTCTCGGCAAGCCGAATATCCGTCTGCATGGTCGCGCCGCCGAGCTAGCCCAGGAAATGGGGGTGACATCTATCCACGTTTCGCTGGCAGACGAGCGCCGTTATGCCTGCGCCACGGTGATTATCGAAGGATAACAGGCTGGCTTTGCGACAAAACAAAAGGGCGCCAATTGGCGCCCTTTTCGATCTGAACGTGGCCGTTACAGCTGTTCGGCATGGTGCAGCACCACAAACTTGTCCCACAGCTGTTCATTGGTTTCGCGGTGCTGAGGATTAACCACAATGGTATTGTCGATTGGGCACACCTGCTGGCAGGTTGGCGTATCGTAATGACCGACACATTCGGTACAGCGATCAGTATCAATCTGATAGATATCATCGCCCATCGAAATAGCCTGATTCGGGCATTCCGGCTCGCACATATCGCAGTTGATGCATTTCTTGGTAATCAGCAGTGCCATTTCAGTTATCTTTTAATCGGTGCACACGGACAGGCGCGCAATCTATCATAAAACCCATTTATTTGGGTGTTTTTCCAGCGGCACCTGCAAATGTCTTTTTACAGATGGTGATGCGGGCTGTCATAGTAACTCCGCTGGATCATCGGCCAACTGATCAAAATCAACCATTTCTTGACCATTGAAGGCTTGCCGCTTGCCTTGAACAGCCACTGCTGCACTCAGGTGTGGCCGGGTGATGACGATGCCAGCTTGTTGGGCAAACAGACGGATAAAATCAAAGGCGCTGTGCGGTTCTTCAATGAGAGTATGCTGGTGATCGGTATCGGAGAGCACTAACAGTGGTACTTCATAATTCTGTCGGGTATTGCCACCATGGCGCAGGTACAGTTTGCCGTCGATATTCCTATGGGAAAGGCCGTGGTCAGAGAAGTAGATTAATTTAAAAGGGGAATGGGTCTTTTGCAGCATTGCGTAGGTATGTTCGATAAACCGATCCGTCTTGCGATAGGTAGAAAGATAACAAGCAAGCTCTGGATTTTCACTGGTGAAAACCGGCGGTTCGCCGCTGAGACGTTCGCAAAAATCTGAGTGAGATCCCATGATATGCAGAACATACAGATTCCCCAGACCATTGTTAGCTAATGAGCTTTGCAGCAGGGGTAACAGCTCATCATCGTCGGTATTGCGTGACTGATAGTCCCCTTTTTTCAGGAATCGGCGTTCATCACTGAACATGGCTATTTTGGAAACCGGTGAATCAAATTGGCCAAGTAACCCTTGGTTGGAAAACCAATAGGTACGCAACCCAGCAGCTTTTGCCAACGTGATAATGTTATCCGCAAGATAATTATTTTTTCCGTCGCTTAATGCGAGTGTTCTTGGTAATGATTCAAACGTATTCGGTGCGGTGGAAATATAATTGCTGTAAAAGGCTCCTTTCGCGTGATCAAGAAATGGAGTGGTGGGTGTCGGATAGCCAAATACTGACATATAGTCTCTGCGCATACTTTCGCCGACGATGATGACATAGTTAGCCTGATGGCTATTTCCTGCATCAACGACCCAGTTATTTTCGGCTAATGTACTGGCATCAAGTTCCATTATTTGTTGGTTATAGTTCTGATAGGAAGAAACCAGAGAGGAAAAGAAATTCACCAGTTTAAGATTTCCGACGCCTCCGCTGAGTAATCTGGTGAACACTACAACGATAAAAATAAGTAGGAACAGCAAGATTTTTCGGGTGGGGAGTGGTTGGCGCCAGCAATAGCGGGCGAGAGTCGGCAACATGAACAGTATGGCGCAGGGCAAGAGATAGCAACTGATAGGTATGGCGTGCAGAAACTCGACGGCTTCGGTGCTGTTGGTTTGAAACAGCGCCGATACGACGGCAACCGAAGGCGGGCCATATATTGCACCAACGGGAGCATAGATGGCACAAAATACAATGTATGGAATGACCAAGGCATATCGAGTTAGGGCGATTCTAGATAATAATAACAAGATAAGTGAAATAAACAGGATATCAATCCCTTTAGCCCCTCCGTAGCCCATCGCCTTTATTAAGAGCAACGATGTGATAACGAAAAGTAAAATATTGCGGATTACGAAGAATGTTGCGGGAATGTGGGGTTTATTTAAAGCAATCGTGTGTGTTTTCATAAAACTCTATTGTTAATATATTGCTGTCCATGCCTGTTCAAACTCCGTACGGAATTTGAACAATAAACACCACATACTCTATTTTTAGATATGTTTTTTATATCTTGGTATTCGTGGCGTGGACATTATACGGCTCAGACGAGTTTTTTCACTAATTGTTCGCTGTGTTTGATACGGTCACGTGCGTGATCGAGATCGTGCTGAATTAAGGCCATGAACATCAGGTCGGTAAGCGCATATTGAGCGGTGCTGGAGGAAATAGCGGCGCTGCGTGTGTTGGGTTCTTCGGCGATAGTATACAAGCAGTGATCAGCGCGTTGCTGCAATCCATTGGGGGAGAAACTGGTCAACGCCAACACTTTAGCGCCAGCCAGGCGAGCTTCTTCGGCTGCCAGATTGATTTCCCTGCGTTCGCCGCTAAACGAAATGGCCAGCAATAAATCCCGTTTATCCAGTGCCTGAACTGCCGCCAATTGGACGTGCATATCCGGCTCGGCCACCGCCATAACGCCAATTTTTAGCAGCTTGTAAGAGAAATCTTTGGCAACCAGCCCGGAAGCGCCAATCCCCAGCAAAATAACCCTTCGCGCCTGTCGCAGCATTTCTAGCCCCTGATGAAGGCGCTCTTCACTGTTGATATCCAGTGTTGCGCGTAGTGCCGCTTGCTTTTCTACCAACAATTTTTCACCGACGGTTTTCAATGCATCACTGCTAAGAATCTGGTTATGCACCGTAACGACGGGTTCTGCTTGCGGGTGGGCCAGCGTTTCGCTCAATGCCAGTTTTAGTGCCGGAAAGCCTTTGTAGCCCATTTTTTGAGCAAACTTAACGACGCTCGACTGACTGACCCCAGCCAACTGGGCCAGCTTTTGTGAACTAAGATGGCGTGCCTGCTCGGCGTTATGCAGCAGAAAGTCCGCCAACTTGCGGTCATTTTGAGCCAGCGTTGGGTACATCTGGCGAATACGGAGAAGGGTACTCATAAGGTGTGTCTCATCATTGACCGTGGCGCCGTCGCAGACCCAAAAGCCGTAATCAAGGCGATGGGTACAGAGCATAGCGAACCTCTGTTTCGGCCCGATAACGCGGAGTTCGGGTTTTTGAGGCGCAACCAATATTTCCTGAAAACCAGCCGACATTCTGCCACGGCAGTGACGAAAACGCGCAGTGAAAATTTTTGTGACCAAGTCTTTAAAATAGCAAAAAATGCTCGCTTTATTGAATAAAATATTCAAATAATGATTTTAGTTTGTGAATTAAAAATTCAAAGGTGAAAAAATGAATTTAGGCGCATTGGTATCCGAAACCCGCAACCCAGCCACTATGGGGCTGGATGAAATGTCGACGCTGGAGATGGTGGGTTGTTTTAACCGGGAAGACCGAAAGGTGCCAGAGGCAATTGAAAAGGTGTTGCCTGCTATTGCACAAGCGGTGGATCTGGCTGCGGCGGCGCTAAAGGCTGGCGGTCGGCTGATTTATCTGGGCGCGGGTACCAGCGGTCGTCTTGGCGTGCTGGATGCTTCTGAATGTCCGCCGACATTCGGTGTGCCCCATGGCATGGTGATCGGGCTGATTGCCGGCGGCCCAGGGGCATTACTGAAAGCGGTAGAAGGAGCGGAGGACGATGCCACGCTGGGCGAGGCCGATCTCCTTGCACTGAATTTAACGGCGACCGACATTGTGGTGGGGTTGGCGGCGTCAGGGCGCACACCTTATGTGATTGGTGCGTTGCGTTACGCAAGACAACTGGGATGCCCAACGGTAGCTATCTCGTGCAACCCGGACTCACCGATCGCTCATGAGGCACAGGTGGCGATTTCGCCGGTCGTGGGGCCAGAAGCCTTGACCGGCTCGACGCGCATGAAATCCGGTACTGCACAAAAGCTGGTGTTGAATATGTTGTCGACCGGTGCGATGGTCAAGCTCGGTAAGGTTTATGAAAATCTGATGGTGGATGTGAAAGCCACCAACGTAAAACTGGTGGATCGTGCTTGTCGTATCGTGGTGGAAGCTACCGGCGCCGAGCGCAGTCAGGCTGAAGCCGCGCTAAAGCAAACCCGCTTTGAGGTCAAACCGGCAATTCTGATGATTCTGGCTGGCGTTGATGCTGAAGAGGCGCAGCAGCGCTTACAGCAACACGACGGCTATTTGCGCGCGGCATTGACGCGCTAAACCACACCTGGGGCGGGCGATGGACAAAACAACGGCACTGGCAACACAGATTCTGGCGGGGATTGGCGGTGAGGGGAATATCCTCCGGCTGGAAAACTGCATGACAAGGGTTCGTGTTGAGGTTAACGATGAGCAACGTCTTGATTTAGCGCTGCTCAAGCAGTTACCGGGCATTAAGGGCTATATCAAGCAGGGCGAGCAGCATCAATTCATTGTTGGTCCTGGTGCCGCCGCCAAAGTGGTGGACGCTATGCGTACATTACTCAGTGGCGCCCCTGCGGCTGTTGAGGACAATATCGCTCGCAACAAGGCACAGGCTAAGCAAAAGTATTCTGCACCAATGAGCGGTGCGCTGAAAAAACTGGCTGATGTCTTTATTCCCCTGATACCGGCGTTTATCGCCTCCGGTCTGATTACCGGCATTATCAACGTGCTGAAGAGGCCGGATATTGCCGGTGAGCTGGCGGTGAATTACCCCAACGTGCTGGGACTGCTGGCGATTTTCGGCAGCGCAGTGTTTGCCATTATGAATATTCTGGTGGGGGTTAATGCAGCACGGGTGTTTGGCGGTTCGCAAGCCATGGGCGGCGTAATGGCCGGCATTCTCTCCAGCCCTGCGTTGGCTCAAATCACCCTGTTTGGTGAGGCATTGCAGCCTGGGCGCGGTGGGGTGATTGCGGTGCTGCTGGTAGTGGCGCTCATGTGCTGGGTGGAAAAGCGCCTGCGCAATTGGCTGCCGGAGTCGATTGAACTGATCCTCAATCCGCTGATCACCACCCTGGTGACCGCATCCTTGGCCATTGTGATCCTGCAGCCGCTGGGCGGTTATATTTCGGATGCCATTGCCCATGGCGCCAATCTGGCGATCGACAAAGGCGGCTTGCTGGTGGGCGCAGTGCTATCCGGGCTGTTCTTGCCGCTGGTGTTGTCCGGTTTGCATCAAGGGTTAGTGCCGATCCACGTCGAGTTGGTGCAGGCTCATGGTTCCAACCCACTGTTACCGATTTTAGCGATGGCAGGAGTAGGGCAGGTCGGGGCTGCGCTGGCGGTATTAATGAAAACCCGTAATGCGCGTCTAAAAAAGGTGATCAAAGGGGCGTTGCCGGTTGGTATTCTCGGCATTGGCGAGCCGTTGATTTTCGGCGTGACGCTGCCGTTGGGTAAGCCCTTTATCGCGGCTTGTCTTGGTGGTGCGGTGGGTGGGGCACTGATCAGCTACTGGAAAGTGGCGACGGTGATCACCTTCGGCATCTCGGGTTTACCTTTGGCGTTAACCATTGTCTCGGGTAAGGTGATGTTGTATCTGGCTGGTCTGGTGATTACCATTGCCGCTGGATTTATTTTCACCTGGATAATGGGATTCAACGATCCTGAGGAGTAGCGTTTGAGCGAGAAGCAGAGCCAACAGGCCGTGGAAGGCCGTCGCGTGGTGTTCTTTGATCTGGACGGTACGCTGCATCAGGAAGATATGTTTGGCAGTTTTTTACGTTTCTTGTTACGTCGTCTGCCGCTGAATCTGTTGCTGGTGGTGCCCTTATTGCCGATTGTTGGGCTAACAATGCTGGTGATGGGGCGTGCCGCTCGTTGGCCTATGAGTGTGCTGCTGTGGTCGATTACCTTTGGTCGCTCAGAGGCCAGCCTAAAGGCGTTGGAATTGCGTTTTGTCAGTGATTTCCGGCAGAAAGTGACAGCTTTTCCTGTGGTGCAAATGCGCTTGCGGCAATACCTTGATGCTCATGATGCGCAAGTATGGTTGATCACCGGCTCGCCAGAACGACTTGTTAAGCAGGTTTATCAGGATTCGGCTTTCCTGCCGCAGGTTCATTTGGTCGGTAGCCGTATTATACGGTGTTACGGAGGTTGGGTTCTGACGCTGCGTTGCTTGGGTGAACAAAAAGTCACCCAGTTGGAACAGCGTCTTGGCGCTCCGCTCAAGTTATACAGTGGCTACAGCGATAGCAAGCAGGATAACCCATTGCTCTATTTCTGTGAGCATCGTTGGCGGGTCAGTAAGCAGGGTGAGTTACAACAGTTGGAATAAATAAAGGGCGGATATTCCGCCCTTTAGTATTTTGGATGTTTACATCGCGGCGCGGAAGATGGCGACAATTTGCTCGTGGGTGGCTTGTATTGGGTTGGTGAAGCCGCAAGCGTCTTTCAGTGCGTTGGCTGCCAGCGTATCGAAGTCCTGTTCTTTCACCTTTAAATCACGCAGGCCAGCCGGAATACCGACGTCTTGCGCCAGTAAACGGATGGCAGCAATACAGGCGGCGGCACCCTGTTGGTCATTCAGGTGTGTCACGTCGAGGCCCATGGCGGCGGCGACATCTTTTAGCCGTGATGCGCATACGCTCGTATTGAACTCCTGCACGTGCGGTAACAGCACGGCATTACACACCCCGTGTGGCAGATCGTAGAAGCCACCGAGCTGGTGCGCCATGGCATGCACATAGCCGAGTGAGGCGTTGTTGAAAGCCATACCAGCCAGGAACTGGGCATAGGCCATGTTTTCACGCGCCTGCATATTGCTGCCGTCGGCGACTGCGTCGCGCAGAGATTCGGTGATCATGGTGACAGCTTTCAGTGCGCAAGCATCGGTAATCGGGTTAGCTGCGCTGGAAACATAAGCCTCTATCGCGTGGGTTAGCGCATCCATCCCGGTCGCGGCGGTTAGTCCTTTTGGCATGCCGGCCATCAGGTGTGGATCGTTGACCGACAGGATTGGGGTAACGTGTTTGTCGACAATCGCCATTTTGATGTGACGCGCTTCATCAGTAATGATGCAAAAACGGGTCATTTCAGAGGCGGTACCTGCGGTGGTGTTAATAGCAATCATCGGTAGCTGCGGTTTTGCAGAACGATCAACACCTTCATAATCCTTAATGTCGCCACCGTTAGTCGCCAGCAGTGCAATGCCTTTGGCACAATCGTGTGGTGAGCCCCCACCTAGAGAGACGACGCAATCGCACCGGTGTTCTTGCAGTAAGGCCAGGCCTTGCTTCACGTTCAGGGTGGTTGGATTAGGATGTGTGCCGTCATAAACGCAACTTTCGATTTGCTGTGCGGCGAGTAATTGTTGAACCTGGGCGACCACACCAATGTTATTCAACACTTTGTCGGTCACGATCAATGCGTAACCTAGCCCCTGCTGTTTCATGGTGTTCGCTGCTTCTTCCAGACAGCCAGAACCAATCATATTGACGGAGGGGATAAAGAAAGTTGAAGCAGCCATAACTCACTCCTTGATAAAAGCTTTATTGCTTGCCTCAAACACTACTATGCTAATTATTAAATTATCATGATCTATCGCAATATCGGGGTGGATAAGCCAGGTGATTGATTTGATTTTAATTTAACCACTTTAACCTTGTGGATTTGGCTCGGTCTGAGCTCAATCCAGCAGTAAGTTTAACCGTTAAACAGAAGCTTTAATCATCGGTTTGATCATGGGGTTTGCGGCCCAATTGCCAGATCTTCTCTGCGTAATGCCCCAAGGCCCACAGACTGAGACCGAGTAGCACAAAGAAAATAGCCTTCGGCATGGCACCCCAGAAAAACTCGAAAAAACGCGTGTAAAGGTTAATACCAAGAAACGTCAGGCCGAATCCGCGGAGCATGCCGTCGTCGCGTTTCAACCCCAGCCAAATGCAGCCGACGGCGACAAGGCCGAACAACAGGCTCCAGTGAAACAGTTCGATCTGGCGTGCATTGTACCAACTGTCGAGATCGCTATAGTTGCCAAAGATCGACAGTAACCAGAGGGCTATAAATAGGTATAACAGCCCCATCGCCAATGAAACCCGCTCCAGACCACGGCGAGCGAGTAGTGGCTGCAACAGCAACGCAGCCGCGATCAGTACCGCACCGAAGGCGATAAAGCGAATCGGAAAACTCATCCCGAGCCAATAGGCGCCCCAGCCCGACATATAACCGGTTTCGGCGCCGAAGGCGTTACCGAGCGACAGCAGAGCAAACCACCACACCAGCCCTGAGCGACTGAACCAGCCAATCACGCCATACAGCAGGGCAGCGAACATCAGTAGCAGTGAGATTCGGCCGCTGCCGTTATCCAGCCAAACGCCCATCTGCCACAAGGCACAGGCAGTCAGTAGTACGGCAACGAATAACGCCGCCTCATTGCCGTAACGTTTTTCCGGATACCGGTGGCGTCGGCGCAATGCCCACACATAGCCAAGAGCGGCGAGTATGGCGGCAATTGTCATACGTACGGGGGCATCAAAGCGGAACAGCTCACTGAGTCGGTATAGCAGTGCGCTGTCGGCGAACAGGCTACTGATGGCGATTACCAGAGAAGCCAGTGCGGCGAAAAACGCATAGCGTGCCAGCCGTCGCCAGTCGAAGGGCTGTACCTCGACATGTTGCATCAGTTGTTGCTGTTGCTGTGTCGTCAGTGCGCCTTCAGCTACCCAGCCGTCCAGTGCTTTACGCACTACGGCGGCATTCTTTTTATTGAATTTCATGTTTCCTGTCCCTGAAAAACACTGTTATTCGGCCAGTATAGTCGAGTGGCTGCGATAAAAGGGGCTACTGTGTATAATGCCCGCCGCAAAGTGCACGAGGAATAATGCAATGACTGAATATAACGATGAATACTGGATGCGTCAGGCATTGCAGCTGGCCTTGCGTGCGCAAGAAGAAGGTGAAGTGCCGGTGGGGGCATTGCTGGTGCTGGATAATCAGGTGATTGGCGAAGGCTGGAACCGGCCGATTGGCCGCCACGATCCAACCGCGCATGCAGAGATCATGGCTCTGAGACAGGGTGGCTCGGTATTGCAGAATTACCGTCTGCTAAATGCCACGCTGTATGTGACACTGGAACCTTGTGTGATGTGTGCAGGGGCGATGGTGCATAGCCGCATTCGCCGGTTGGTATACGGTGCGCCCGATGTAAAAACCGGTGCAGCAGGATCACTGGTGGATATTTTGCGCCATCCAGGCATGAATCATCAGGTGGAAATCCTGTCCGGCGTGCTGGCCGAGGAGTGCGCCGCTACGTTGAGCAACTTTTTCCGCATGCGCCGTGAACAGCAAAAGGCGTTGAAACTGGCACAGCGCGCAGGTCTGGATAAGAACCCAGATTAATCAGAAGTTAAGTGCCAGTTCCGGTGTGACGGCCGGGTAGCCTTTCCCCATTTCAGCCTGTTCGGCGGCTTCCTGCGCTGCCTTTCTCTCTTTTTCCAGTAGATAACCCACCAAACTGACCTGATAACGTCGGATGTTCTCTACATAGTTATAAGCTTCACGCCCGCGTGCATAGCCGTAGGTCAACTGCGGGTAATAGCGCTTTTGGCTGAGCATCGGCAGGCGCTGTTTGACGTCTACCCAGCTGTCCGGATTGCCTTTTTGCATCTTGGTCAGCTTGCGGGCATCGAGCATATGGCCCCAACCCATGTTGTAGGCCGCCAGTGAGAACCAGATGCGTTCATCTTCCGGCACGCTGTCGGGTACCTTGGCCATCAACCTTTGCAGGTAGAGTGCGCCACCCTGGATACTTTCCTCAGGATCGAGACGATCATTAACTCCCAGACCGTCGGCAGTGGCTCGCGTTAGCATCATGAGCCCGCGTACACCCGTCGGTGAGGTTGCCTGGGGATTCCAGTGTGATTCCTGATAGGCAATAGCTGCCAGCAGTTTCCAGTCGATCTCATTGGCATACTTTTCAAACAGCGAGCGAAATGTTGGCAGGACGGAGTCGATGGCTGATAGGAAGGTCTTGGTATCAACGTAATCGAAACTGCCGACGTGGCCGAGATATTTTTCCTCCAACCGTGCCAACGTCCCGTCGTCAACCATTTGACTGTAGAAGTCTAGCATTGCTGCATACAGACTGTCGTCGGTGCCGCGCTTCAAATACCAGGTGACGGGTTCTTCATCAGTCACGTCGAAGGCGACCGCCAGCTGCGGGTGGATACGTTGCAGCAGGGCAATGGTCACCGAATCACCGAGGGTATAGTCCAGTTTGCCGTCAGCTACCTGCTCCAACAGCTCCTTTGAGGTGAGATCGCTGGAGGATTCCCAGCTGAGGTTCGGGAACTTGCTTTGCTTAAGCTGTTTCAGCGTGCTTACGTGGGCAGAGCCAGAAGCAACGGCCAGTTTACCTTTAATATCGGCAAAGGTTTTTGGCCGAGCGGTTCCCAAACGGTAGACCAACTGCTGGGAGACCGAATAATAAGCTGGACCGGTGCGTGCGCGGCTGAGCCGATCCTGATTGTAGATCAGGCCTGCGGCCAGCAGGTCTGCATCGTCATCATCTAAATCGTCAAAAAGGTCATTGATATTCTTATGCGGGATCACCACCAGTTTCACACCCAGATAGTTGGCGAAGCGTTTTGCCAACTCATAGTCGAGACCACTCGGTCCCTGTTTGGTCGTGAAATAGGTTAACGGCGAGTTTAGCGTACTGATACGCAACTCCCCGCGGGATTTAATCTCTTCGAGTTGCCCGCCCTGACCGCCGCGCCAGGTAATATTGGGCCACAAGGCGAGCGCCAGAAGCAAGGTAACAACACCGATTAGAATGTAGTTTATTTTAAGGCGTTTCAAATAGTTATCCAGTGGTGGCACACGTGCACTGCCGACAGCAAACCAGTCTTTTCTTATGGTTAAATCACCAGTGCGGGGGCATTTTGCGCAACAAAACGCCAGCGTGCAACTTTATTGACACGTTATGACAATTCGATGGCGCAAACAGCTTTTATCAATAATAGCTACGCAAACGGTTTCGTCTGCGGCGTAGATTCTCTATAATGGCGCGCGTTTTCCCCCTGTTGCGCCCAATGAAGTGCTGAAGTCAGTTGCTTCGAAGACGAGAGAACTTTGATTATGGAAATACTGCGTGGTTCGCCCGCTTTGTCGGCTTTTCGTGTTACCAAACTGCTGTCCCGCTGTCAGGACGCTCAACTTCCTGTTAGTGATATCTACGCCGAGTACGTCCACTTTGCTGATGTTAGCGCGCCGCTAAACGCCGAAGAGCATGCCAAGCTTCAGCGTCTACTCAAGTACGGCCCCTCTCTCGCCGAACATGCCCCTGAAGGTCGCTTGCTGTTGGTGACGCCGCGTCCGGGTACTATTTCTCCGTGGTCTTCTAAAGCCAGCGATATCGCCCATAACTGCGGTTTGAAGCAGGTACTGCGATTGGAGCGCGGCCTGGCGTTTTACGTTAAGGCGCCGACGCTGACTGAAGCGCAATGGCAGCAGCTTGCTGTACTGTTGCACGATCGCATGATGGAAACCGTCTTCAGCAGTTTGCAACAGGCGGAACAACTGTTTGCTCAACATCAGCCTGCGCCTTACCAGGCCATCGATATGTTGGGTGAAGAGCGCAGCGCGCTGGAACAGGCCAACATCAAGTTGGGCCTGGCGCTGGCTGAGGACGAAATCGACTATCTTCTGAATGCCTTTACCGGTTTGGGGCGCAACCCGACGGATATCGAACTCTATATGTTCGCGCAGGCCAACTCTGAGCACTGCCGCCATAAAATTTTCAACGCCGATTGGATTATCGACGGTGAACAGCAGCCGAAGTCGCTGTTCAAAATGATCAAAAATACTTTTGAGCAGACGCCGGATTATGTGCTGTCGGCTTATAAAGATAACGCCGCAGTAATGGAAGGCTCGCAGGTAGGGCGTTTCTTCGCTGAGTCGGAAAGCGGTCAATATGATTATCATCAGGAAGAAGCACATATTCTGATGAAGGTGGAAACTCATAACCACCCGACAGCAATCTCCCCATGGCCAGGCGCAGCTACCGGTTCCGGCGGTGAGATCCGTGACGAGGGTGCTACCGGTCGCGGTGCCAAACCCAAAGCGGGCCTGGTGGGCTTCTCGGTCTCCAACCTGCGTATTCCTGGCTTCGAACAGCCATGGGAACAGGATTTCGGCAAACCTGACCGCATCGTTACTGCTCTGGACATCATGACTGAAGGTCCATTAGGCGGTGCAGCGTTCAACAACGAATTTGGTCGTCCGGCACTGGTGGGTTACTTCCGTACTTATGAAGAGCAGGTCAACAGCCATAATGGCGTGGAACTGCGTGGCTACCACAAGCCGATCATGCTGGCGGGCGGTATTGGTAACATCCGCGCCGATCACGTGCAAAAAGCGGAAATCACCGTAGGCGCCAAGTTGGTGGTGCTGGGTGGCCCGGCGATGAACATCGGTCTGGGTGGTGGTGCAGCCTCTTCCATGGCGTCCGGCCAGTCTGACGCCGATCTGGATTTCGCCTCGGTACAGCGCGACAACCCGGAAATGGAGCGCCGTTGCCAGGAAGTGATTGACCGCTGCTGGCAATTGGGCGCACAAAACCCAATTCTGTTTATTCACGATGTGGGTGCTGGTGGCTTGTCTAACGCCATGCCTGAGCTGGTTAGCGACGGTGGCCGCGGTGGTCGTTTCGAACTGCGCGATATTCTGAACGACGAGCCGGGCATGAGCCCACTGGAAGTCTGGTGTAACGAATCGCAAGAACGTTATGTCATGGCGATTGCGCCAGCGCAGATGGCGCAGTTTGACGAGATTTGTCGCCGCGAACGTGCCCCTTATGCCGTGATTGGTGAAGCTACCGAAGAACAGCATTTGACGCTGAACGACAGTCATTTCGACAATCAACCGATCGACATGCCGCTGGACGTGCTGCTGGGCAAAACGCCGAAGATGACGCGTGACGTAACGCGCCTGCAGGCCAAAGGCGAGCCGGTGCAGCGTGACAATATTACTCTGGCTGATGCAGTCAACCGTGTTCTGCATTTGCCGGCTGTTGCCGAGAAAACCTTCCTGATCACCATTGGCGACCGTACCGTGACCGGTATGGTGGCGCGTGATCAGATGGTTGGTCCATGGCAGATCCCTGTAGCGGATTGTGCAGTAACGACCGCCAGCCTGGACAGTTACTATGGTGAAGCGATGTCGATCGGCGAACGTGCGCCGGTTGCGCTGTTGGACTTCGCCGCTTCTGGCCGCCTGGCGGTAGGGGAAGCGTTGACCAACTTGGCAGGAACTGAGATTGGTTCACTCAAACGCGTGAAGCTTTCCGCTAACTGGATGGCAGCAGCAGGTCACCCGGGTGAAGACGCCGGTCTGTATGAAGCCGTGAAAGCCGTTGGCGAAGAGCTTTGTCCTGCACTGGGTATTACGATTCCCGTGGGCAAAGACTCAATGTCGATGAAAACTCGCTGGCAGGAAGGTAATGAACAGCGTGAAATGACCTCGCCGTTGTCGTTGGTTATCACCGGTTTTGCTCGCGTAGAAGACGTACGCCATACCGTGACGCCACAGTTGCGTACCGATAAGGGCGACAGCGCGCTGCTGTTGATCGACCTGGGTAATGGACATAACGCGCTGGGCGCCACCGCATTGGCACAGGTTTACCGCCAGTTAGGTGACAAACCGGCCGACGTGCGCAATGTCGAGCAATTGGCGGGCTTCTTTAATGCGATGCAACAGTTGGTGGCCGATCGCGCACTGCTGGCTTACCACGACCGTTCTGACGGTGGCCTGTTGGTCACGTTGGCAGAAATGGCGTTTGCCGGTCACTGCGGCGTGCAGGCGGACATTAACGCGTTGGGTGATGATGCACTGGCCGCATTGTTCAACGAGGAGTTGGGGGCGGTAATTCAAGTATCTGCTGACCAGCTTGAAGCTGTAAAACACGTATTTGCTCAGCAGGGTCTGATCGACAATGTGCACCATATCGGCAGCGTACAGGCTGGCGATCGCTTTGTGATTACTCAGGGCGATAAAACGGTGTACAGCGAAAGCCGTGCGACGTTGCGTACCTGGTGGGCAGAAACGACCTGGCAGATGCAGCGCCTGCGTGATAATCCTGAGTGTGCCGATCAGGAACACAAGGCCAAACAGGACGAGCGCGATCCTGGCCTGAACGTCAAATTGAGCTTCGCGCCGGAAGAAGACATTGCTGCGCCGTATATCGCCAAGGGTGCACGCCCTAAAGTGGCGGTGCTGCGTGAGCAGGGTGTTAACTCCCATGTTGAAATGGCAGCAGCATTCCATCGCGCCGGTTTTGATGCGGTAGATGTGCATATGAGCGATTTGCTGGAAGGGCGTCGCGATTTGCAGGACTTCCATACGTTGGTCGCCTGTGGTGGTTTCTCGTACGGCGACGTATTGGGTGCCGGTGAAGGTTGGGCGAAATCGATTCTGTTCAACGATCGCGTTCGCGACGAGTTCGAATCTTTCTTCCACCGTCCGCAAACCCTGGCATTGGGTGTGTGTAACGGGTGCCAGATGATGTCGAACCTGCGTGATCTGATCCCAGGTGCAGAACATTGGCCTCGCTTTGTACGTAACCTGTCTGACCGTTTCGAAGCGCGTTTCAGTCTGGTGGAGGTGGCGGCTAGCCCGTCACTGTTCATGCAAGGTATGGCGGGTTCTCGCATGCCGATCGCCGTGTCACACGGTGAAGGGCACGTCGAGGTGCGGGATGCTGCACACTTGGCGGCGTTGGAGCACCATGGTCTGGTTGCTTTGCGATTTGTCGATAATGCGGGCCATGTGACAGAAACCTACCCAGCGAACCCGAATGGTTCGCCGAACGGTATCACCGCTGTGACCAGCGCTAATGGCCGTGCGACGGTGATGATGCCGCATCCAGAGCGTGTATTCCGCACTGTCAGTAACTCATGGCACCCAGAAGAGTGGGGCGAAGACAGCCCGTGGATGCGCATGTTCCGTAACGCTCGTAAGCAGCTGGGCTAAGTAAGCATTCAGCAGTGGACTGCGGGGCGCAAGAGATTGCGCCCCTTTTTATTGGGTGGGGAGGGTTATTGTCTGCATTTTGCGACAGAGGCTATTTTCACTGTCTCTAAAAAGAGACATGTAACTCGTTGTTTTATAATGGTGTAAAATTAATTGAGTTAAGTTGTCGGGTTTTGGAGACAGGGCGGTGTTTTTTTATTCATCGAATGCCGTGATAAAGCGACCACTTTAGCCGCGATTAAAATTATTTTTATTTGATTTCAATGTGTTAATAAATATATTGAAAAATTGGCACGATAAGTGCATTATTCTCTCCAGTTGCTCATTCACCTTTTTATGACGGCCCCGTATTTAGACGGAATAGTTGCCTCATAAGCCTCCGAATGATGCCAAAGAAATGGTGCCTATCGTCCAACCAAACCGATAACAGACGCGCAAGCGCTTTATCAAGCATCGGGCGACACGTGGAGTGAGGCACCGCCTGTATCCAACTGTGATGAGTATTCATCAAATCCGGATACTTACGGATGCTATTCGTCCTATTCGATGCCAGCTTAGTGCTACATCACCCTGGGGACGAGGTTTAAGGGCATCCACACTTTCTTGCGATGGGGCAGTCCTGCCCCAGCGTCAATTCGTTAAAGTCATGTTTACCTCTCTTTCATTACGACAGACCCAAACGCAAACGCAAACTCCTGCCCAAGGCCCGCTTGCCTGTATTTTCCTGACGCTCCGCTGAACGCCGGGCTTTCCTCTCATCGGCGACTCAGTTAGCATCGAAGCAGACTAGAGACAATGAGATGATTTCGTTGAAAAGATGGCGTTTATTTCCCCGCTCGCTGCGCCAACTGGTGCTGATGGCGTTCCTGCTGGTGCTGTTGCCGCTGTTGGTGCTGGCTTATCAGGCTTACCAGAGCCTGGATCACCTGAGCGCGCAGGCGGCAGACATCAACCGCACCACGCTGGTGGATGCGCGACGCAGCGAGGCGATGACCAGTGTGGCGCTGGAAATGGAGCGCAGCTATCGCCAATATTGCGTATTGGTCGATCCCACTCTGGAAAAGCTGTACCAGAACCAACGAAAACAGTATTCGCAGATGCTCGACGCGCATGCACCAATCCTGCCTGATGAACGCTATTATCAAACGTTGCGTAATTTGCTGACCCAGCTTGCGGCGATTAAATGTCAAAGCAGTGGGCCGGACTCACAGGCTTCAGCACTGTTGGAGTCGTTTTCACGCTCGAATGCCGAGATGGTGCAGGCCACGCGTGCCGTGGTGTTTTCACGGGGTCAACAGTTACAGCAGGCGATTGCTGAGCGTGGCCAGTTCTTCGGCTGGCAGGCGTTGATGCTGTTTCTGGTCAGTGTGATGTTGGTGGTGCTGTTCACCCGGATGATTATCGGCCCGGTAAAAGCGGTTGAGCGGATGATCAACCGTTTAGGGGAAGGGCGAGCATTAGGTAGTACGGCATCTTTTAAAGGACCGCGAGAACTACGTTCGTTGGCGCAACGCATTATTTGGTTGAGTGAGCGGTTAGCGTGGTTGGAATCGCAGCGCCATGAGTTTTTACGCCATATATCGCATGAGTTGAAGACGCCGCTGGCCAGCATGCGTGAGGGTACCGAGCTGCTGGCGGACGAAGTTGCCGGTCCGTTGACGTCCGATCAAAAAGAAGTGGTGACCATTCTCGATCAAAGTAGCCGTCACTTGCAGCAGCTGATTGAACAACTGCTGGATTACAACCGTAAACTGGCCGATGGCCCGGCGGAACATGAGAATGTTGCGTTGGAAGAAATGGTTGAAATGGTCGTTGCTGCGCACAGTTTACCGGCTCGGGCAAAAATGATTCGCACCGAGATCCAACTGGATGCGGAAATCTGCTGGGCAGAGCCTACGCTATTAATGCGCGTACTGGATAATCTCTACTCCAATGCGGTGCACTACGGTAAGGAATCCGGTAACATTTGGATCCGCAGCCGTCAGGTTGGGCAACGGGTGCAGATTGATGTCGCCAATAGCGGCACACCGATCCCCGAAGCTGAGCAAACCATGATTTTTGAGCCTTTTTTCCAGGGTAGTCACCAGCGAAAAGGGGCGGTAAAAGGAAGCGGTCTTGGGCTAAGTATCGCGCAGGATTGTATCCGCCGGATGCGCGGCGAGCTGCAACTGGTCGAAGTTGCTGGCGCAGACGTCTGCTTCCGTATTGAATTGCCATTAACCGCCGAGAATGAATAATAATGTACACATGGTCTAAACGCCTTCGTCTCTCACAGACCGAACGTTCACCGCGTGCCACACAGGGTACGCCGCTCGGCAAGCGTCGATTTTCCTTTTTAGGCAGCGTTCTTTTTGTGCCCTTTCTACTGGCTGGCTGTGTTGATCGCGCGGTCAGCGGTGGCTTAAGCCAGCCGCAGCAGGAAGCGATCCCGGACACAAAAGTGGTGGATTACCGTATTGCAGCGTGTGACACCCTGTGGCCGCTCGACGAAAAAGATGCGTTGAATAACTCTCTTTACTGGCTGCGAGCCATGGATTGCGCGGATCGTATCGGTTCCACCCAGGCGCGTGCGCTGGCGAAAACGCTGCCCGGTGACAGTTGGTATGGAATTTTCAAACAAAGCATCCTGTTGGGTAGCGCTGAGCCAACCTCTGGCGAACGTCGCCAGATGATCGATCGCCTGAACAGTTATCGTCTGGAGTTCCCAAGTTCACTGCGCCCGTTGTTGCAATTGTGGCGTCAGCAGCAGGTGCTGCAGATCACTCTGTTTGATGAAAAGGCACGCTACCAACATCTGCAGGAAAGCTCTGACAGCCAGATAGATCAGTTGCGCCAGAGCCAAATACGTTTGCAGGCACAGTTGCAGGACACGTCACGTAAGTTGGAAAACCTGACTGACATCGAACGCCAGCTCTCTTCGCGCAAGCAGTTGCAAACTGAGATTCCGGACAACAGTGCGACGCAACAAAAAACCGACGCCGCGAAGAAAGTGGCACCAAACAAAGCCGGAGAACCGGACGCGGAACCGGAGAAGGGCACAGCCTTGCCGGTAGAGCCGGAAGATACCTATGCGCCGTCCCCTGCTAACAAGGAGTCCCACGCGCAATGACAGCACGCAAACCGGCCAATTTATTATTGGTTGACGACGATCCCAGCCTGCTCAAGCTGTTGGGAATGCGCCTGACCAGCGAAGGTTTTCATGTCACCATCGCAGAAAGCGGCCAGGAAGCGTTGCGCCTGTTAGGGCGCGAGAAGATTGATCTGGTGATAAGCGATTTACGGATGGATGAGATGGACGGCATGGCGTTGTTTGCCGAGATCCAGAAACATCAGCCGGGCATGCCGGTGATCATCCTTACCGCCCACGGCTCGATCCCGGACGCGGTGGCTGCCACACAGCAAGGGGTGTTCAGCTTCCTGACCAAGCCGGTGGATCGCGATGCGTTGTATAAGGCCATCGACGAAGCGCTGTCATTGTCGTTGCCTGCGGGTGATGACAGTTGGCGTGAAGAGATCGTTACCCGCAGCCCGATTATGCTGCGCCTGCTCGAGCAGGCAAAAATGGTGGCACAGTCCGATGTCAGCGTCTTGATCAACGGCCATAGCGGTACCGGTAAAGAGGTGCTGGCGCAAGCGATTCATGGTGCCAGCCCACGTGGTAAAAAGGCGTTTATTGCCATTAACTGTGGCGCGTTGCCGGAGCAGTTGCTGGAGTCAGAACTGTTTGGCCATGCAAAAGGGGCGTTTACCGGCGCAGTGAGTAGCCGTGAAGGGCTGTTTCAGGCGGCAGCCGGCGGCACGCTGTTCCTTGATGAGATCGGCGATATGCCGCTTTCACTCCAGGTTAAATTGTTGCGCGTGCTGCAAGAGCGCAAGGTACGCCCGTTGGGCAGTAACCGTGATTTGGACATTGACGTACGCATTATTTCCGCCACTCACCGCGATCTGCAAAAGGCGATGGCGAAAAACGAATTCCGTGAGGATTTGTACTATCGCCTGAATGTGGTGAACCTGAAAATCCCTGCACTGAATGAACGCGCCGAGGATATTCCATTACTGGCCAATCATCTGCTGCGCGAATCCGCCAAACGCCACAAGCCGTTTGTCCGTAGCTTCTCTTCGGACGCCATGAAACGCCTGATGACCGCCAGCTGGCCGGGTAACGTGCGCCAACTGGTGAACGTTATCGAACAGTGTGTGGCCTTGACCTCTGCGCCAGTGATCAGCGAAGCGCTGGTGGAACAGGCGCTGGAAGGGGAAAATACCGCCTTGCCGACCTTTGTCGAGGCGCGTAATCAGTTTGAATTACATTACCTGCGCAAGCTGTTACAGATCACTAAAGGTAACGTGACGCAGGCCGCGCGTATGGCAGGCCGTAACCGCACCGAGTTTTATAAATTGCTGTCGCGTCATGAACTGGACGCCAACGATTTTAAAGAATGATATTTTCCGCTGCGGCCTGCGCACGCAGGTTCTCAACAAACGCAACGGAATGATTTACACTCCGTTCTCTTGTTTGTGGCGTGGCCCAACACAGAGAACCATGGAACGTATTAAGCGGGATCCTAAACAATGAGCAGATCACTATCCATCGCATTGGCCCAGTTAAACCTGCTGGTCGGTGACATTGAAGGCAACACCGAGCGCATGTTGCAAACGGTGCAAGAGCAGCAGAAGGCGGGAGCCGATCTGGTCATGTTCACCGAACTGGCGCTGTCTGGTTATCCGCCGGAAGACCTGTTGTATCGCAATGATTTTTATCAGCGCTGTGACGTGCAGTTGCATCGTTTGCAACAGGCGTCGGTCGATGTAGCCATTCTGGTCGGCCACCCGTGGCGTGAAGGCGACAAACTCTATAATGCGCTGTCGCTGTTCTCCGAAGGGAAGTTGCTGGCGCGTTACTTCAAACAGCAGTTGCCGAACTATGGTGTTTTCGATGAGAAACGCTACTTCCAGGCGGGCAATGAAACCTGCGTGGTTGAGCTGAAAGGCTATCAATTGGGCCTGCTGATTTGTGAAGATCTGTGGTTCCCTGAGCCGGTCGATGCTGCCAAGGCCGCTGGCGCTGAAATGATTTTGTCTATCAATGCCTCGCCGTACAATCGTGAAAAGCCGTATATCCGCAAAACGCTGATGGCTGGCCATTGCCAACGGACCCATTTGCCTCTGGTGTACCTGAACCAGATCGGTGGGCAGGATGAGCTGATTTTTGACGGCTGCTCGAAGGTATTCGACGCCGCTGGCAACATGACCCACCGTCTGGCGGCATTTGCCGAACAGGTCACGTTACTTGAGTTCAATGAGCTGGACGTAGTGCCAATGACGGCACCGGCTGCTGAGTTACCACAGTTAGCGCAGGTGTATGAAGCCCTGGTGCTGGCAGTGCGCGATTACGTCACTAAAAATGGCTTTAAGGGCGCAGTGCTGGGGTTGTCTGGCGGTATCGATTCGGCGCTGACGCTGGCAATTGCGGTCGATGCATTGGGCAAAGATAAAGTGCAGGCACTAATGATGCCGTTCCGCTACACCGCGGATATCAGCATTGCCGACGCCAAAGAAGAAGCCGAAATCCTGGGTATTGAATTTGATATCGTCTCCATTGAGCCTATGTTTGATGCCTTTATGGGCCAACTGACGCCAATGTTTGCCGGTACCGAACGTGATACCACGGAAGAAAACTTGCAAGCACGCTGCCGTGGTGTGGTGTTGATGGCGCTGTCTAATAAGCGCCGTAGCATCGTGTTGACGACAGGTAATAAAAGCGAGATGGCGGTAGGTTATGCCACGCTGTATGGTGATATGGCGGGTGGTTTCGACGTACTGAAAGACGTACCGAAAACACTGGTATTCAAGTTATCCGAATACCGCAATACCGTTTCTTATGTGATCCCGCAGCGGGTTATCGATCGCCCGCCGTCCGCAGAGCTCGCACCGGATCAGCTCGATCAGGACAGCTTGCCGCCGTACGACATTCTGGATGCGATTCTGGAAGGTTATGTCGAACGCGATAAGTCGGTTGCCGATCTGGTGGCCGAAGGTTTCGACGAGGCGATCGTGCGCAAAGTTATCCGCCTGGTGGATATCAACGAATACAAACGGCGTCAGGCTGCCGTCGGGCCGCGTATTACCGCCCGCAATTTCGGCAAAGACCGCCGCTACCCAATCACATCCGGCTTTGGCCGCAAAAATTGGTAATTAAGTGCCTATTCAATAGGCGTTATCGTCGCCGTTAGTTTGGGTTCGGACAGCACGCAGGGCCCGGAGCGTATAGGTAGTACGTGAGGAGCCCGAGTACTGCCCGGGCGCAAAATGACAAGAAAAATAGCCTAGTGAATAGGTGCGAGGAAACAAGATGAAAAAGATCGACGCCATTATCAAGCCGTTCAAACTGGATGATGTCCGTGAAGCGCTGGCTGAGGTTGGCATTACCGGGATGACCGTCACCGAAGTGAAAGGCTTCGGCCGCCAGAAGGGCCACACCGAGCTGTACCGTGGCGCGGAGTATATGGTCGATTTTCTGCCAAAGGTGAAAATTGAGATCGTGGTGGCCGACGATATCGTCGATACCTGCGTCGAGACCATCATGCAGACCGCGCAAACCGGCAAAATCGGCGACGGTAAGATTTTTGTCTTCGACGTGGCGCGTGTAGTGCGTATTCGTACTGGCGAACAAGACGAAGAAGCGATTTAATGTGATCGTCTACCGGGCACCGCCAGCTTGAGCTTGGGCAGTGCTCGGCCTCCTCGCGTACTACGTGTACGCTCCGGGGCACTGTGCGGCTTTCCGCACTCAATCTGGCTGGCGCTCGCTACGCCCTTGATCCCTGAGTCTGTGATCGTCTACCGGGCACCGCTAGCTTGAGGTTGGGCAGTGCTCGGCCTCCTCGCGTACTACATGTACGCTCCGGGGCACTGTGCGGCTTCCCGCACTCAATCGGGCTGGCGCTCGCTACGCCCTTGATCCTTGAGTCTGTGATCGTCTACCGAGCACCGCCAGCTTGAGCTTGGGCAGTGCTCGGCTTCTTATACCCCGCTAAAACCTCACAACGATTGATCGCTCGATCATTTCCGCTATCTGCATTCTAAAAAAGCGAAGGTTGTCGCGTTTTTGGTAGTTTTTCCGATCGCTTCCCGCACGGTATCTTACACTCAGCCCAACTGTTTTGATTGAGGTTGTGACCCATGATGACGCTACGCCAAATCCGCCATTTTATTGCGGTGGCGGAAACCGGATCGATCTCTGCCGCTGCGCAGGCGGTGTTTGTTTCCCAATCTTCGCTGACACTGGCCATTCAGCAACTGGAGACCGACATTGGCGTACGGTTGTTTGATCGCCATGCCAAGGGCATGAACCTGACGCACCAGGGCCACCAGTTTCTCCGCCAGTCTTATCTGATCCTCGCCACGGTGGACAATGCCAAACGCAGCCTGCAATTGGGGACCGAAAGCCTGACCGGCAAGCTGACCATCGGTGTGACCAGTCTGGTGGCCGGGTATTTCTTGGTCGAGCTGCTCAAGCGGTTTAAGTCGGCCTATCCCAATGTCACCATTCAGATGATCGAAGATGAACGTCCTTATATTGAACACCTGCTGGTGAGCGGGGAGATCGACATCGGTGTGCTGATACTGTCGAATATCGAAGACCGCGATGCGCTACAGACTGAAGTGCTGATGCACTCACCTTATCGTCTGTGGCTGCCGCCGCTACATCCACTGCTGGATCATGAAAGTATTGGCTTGGCGGATGTGGCGAAGCTGCCGCTGATCCAGCTTAACGCCGACGAAATGGACGTACATGCGCGCCGCATCTGGGCGCGCGCCGGGGTGAAACCGGAAATCGCCATGAAAACCGGTTCGACAGAAGCGGTGCGCAGCCTGGTAGCGGCAGGCATGGGCGTTTCAATCCTGCCGGACATGGCCTATCGCGCCTGGTCGCTGGAGGGCAACATGATTGAGGCTCGCAAGCTGGTGGATTTGCTGGAGCCGCTGGACATCGGCCTGGCCTGGCGACGCGGCAGTGCGCGGCCGGAACTGGTCACGCCATTCCTCACCATTGCCCGTGAAAACGGCAATATGCACGCCGCTGGGCTGAAGCATTCGATTTAATCGAACGCGGCGTTCAGTATTTAGAATTTGTTGGCTGCCTGATGCTCGCTTAGTCTGATTGAAACTAACTTATTCACATTTGGTTAACGTTTTGGTCACTTAGGGGCAATACACGATGGCAGATGTGCACCTCCTTTCAGGTTTATCCTGTCAGCAATTCATTAACGGTCAGTCGGTCGAAGGCGAAGGCCAGCAGGAGTGCATCGTTAATCCGGCCAATGGCGAAACGCTGGTTTCCATCACCGAAGCTTCATCGGCGCAGGTGGGCAGTGCGGTTAAGGCGGCACAGCAGGCTTTCAACCACTGGTCGCGCACCACTCCGGCCTTTCGTGCTTCTATTCTGCTGCGCATTGCCGACGCTATCGAACGGCAGGCCCCGCGCCTGGCCGGTCTGGAAGCGCTCAACTGCGGCAAGCCGTTGCATCAGGCGCTCAATGATGACCTGCCGGCGGCCGTCGACGTGTTTCGTTTCTTTGCCGGCGCGGTGCGTACCCAGCAGGGGCAACTGGCGGGTGAATACATTGAAGGGCACACTTCGATGATCCGCCGCGACCCGATCGGCGTGGTGGCCTCAATTGCGCCCTGGAACTACCCGTTGATGATGGCGGCCTGGAAGATTGCACCAGCGCTGGCGGCGGGCAACACCGTGGTATTCAAACCTTCTGAACATACTCCCTTGACCATTTTGGCGCTGGTGCCTGCACTGCAGGACATCCTGCCGCCAGGCGTGCTGAATATCATCTATGGCGGCGGAGAAGGGGTCGGAAGCCATCTGGTCGGGCATCCGCAGGTGCGTTTGGTCTCGGTGACCGGCGATATTGTCACCGGGCAAAAAATTCTGCAAGCCGCGGCGAAAAGCGTCAAACGCACGCATCTCGAGCTGGGCGGCAAGGCACCGGTGATTGTCTGTGACGATGCCGATCTGGACGAAGTGGTTAACAGCATCCGTACCTACGGCTATTACAACGCTGGACAAGATTGCACCGCAGCTTGCCGCATCTACGCGCAGGCGGGGATCTATCCGAAGCTTGTAGAGGCACTGGGCGAGGCGGTGGCCAGCCTGCGTTTTGCTCGTAAGCGTGATGAAGATAACGAAATCGGTCCGCTGATCAGCAGCCGCCAGCGCGATCGCGTTGCCAGCTTTGTCGAACGGGCGCTCAGCCAGCCGCATATTGAATTGATTACCGGTGCCGCCGCGCACTCCGGCCCGGGCTTCTACTACCAACCCACGCTGCTGGCCGGCTGCCTGCAAAGCGACGAAATCGTCCAGCGCGAGGTGTTCGGCCCGGTGGTGAGCGTCACCCGCTTTGAACATCTGGAGCAGGCGGTTAACTGGGCAAACGATTCCGAATACGGCCTGGCCTCGTCGGTCTGGACGCAGAATATCGATCGGGCGCTGCATATCGCTGCGCATCTGCAATACGGCAGCACCTGGATCAACACCCATTTCACCCTGGCCAGTGAGATGCCACACGGGGGCCTGAAACGCTCCGGCTACGGCAAAGATCTTTCCAGTGATTCACTGCAAGACTACAGCGTAGTCAGGCATGTAATGGCGAAATTTAAAGCCAGCTTCTAATGAAAACGACAGCGGCAGCCGTTCCCTGCCGCAAAACGATACGCAACACAGGGGTCATTACGATGGGAAAAACTACCGCAGTCACCACCACAGTTTCCGCACTCTGTTTCACCGTGCTTTGCGGCCTGGCCCAGGCGGCCGACTTGCCGCAGGCGCTGGGCAAAGGCGAAGGGCGCCTGGATATCATCGCCTGGCCAGGTTATATCGAACGTGGCCAGTCCGATAAAAATTATGACTGGGTCAGCCAGTTTGAAAAACAAACCAGCTGTGCGGTGAATGTGAAAACCGCCGCAACCTCCGACGAAATGGTCAGCCTGATGGCCAAGGGCGGCTATGACCTGGTCACCGCTTCCGGCGATGCCTCGCTGCGATTGATCTTCGGTAAACGGGTGCAGCCAATCAATCCTGCGCTGCTCCCCAACTGGAAAAATATAGATCCGCGTTTGCTGAACGGTGCCTGGTACACCGTAGATGGCAAAACCTATGGCACGCCTTATCAGTGGGGGCCAAACCTGCTGATGTACAACACCAAAACCTTCCCAACGCCGCCAGACAGCTGGGCGGTAGTGTTCCAGCAACAGAACCTGCCGGACGGCAAGACCAATCAGGGCCGGGTGCAGGCCTACGACGGGCCTATTTACATCGCCGATGCGGCGCTGTTCCTGAAGGCCACGCAACCGCAGCTTGGCATCAGCGATCCGTACCAGTTGAACGAAGAGCAGTATCAGGCCGCCCTGAAGCTGTTGCGCACCCAGCATGCCTTGATCCACCGCTACTGGCATGACACCTCGGTGCAGATGAGCGATTTCAAAAACGAAGGTGTAGTGGCCTCCAGCGCCTGGCCGTATCAGGCCAATGCCCTTAAAGGGGAAGGCCAGCCGATTGGTACCGTGTTCCCAAAAGAGGGGGTTACAGGTTGGGCGGACACCACCATGCTGCACGCCGATGCCAAGCATCCGAACTGTGCTTACCTGTGGATGAACTGGTCGCTGGAGCCGAAAGTACAGGGCGACGTTGCCGCCTGGTTTGGTTCGGTACCGGCATCACCGGCGGGCTGCAAGGCCAGCACGTTACTGGGCGACAAGGGCTGCGAAACCAACGGGTTCAATCAGTTCGACAAGATTGCCTTCTGGAAAACGCCACAGGCGCAGGGCGGAAAATTTGTGCCATATAGCCGCTGGACCCAGGACTATATCGCCATCATGGGCGGCCGCTAACCCGCGGGGGCGTAGCCTGCTACGCCCGATTAATGCCTTTCAGGAGCGCAGATCATGACCATTGCCGTGCAATTTATCGATGTTTCGCGGAGCTTCGGCGAAGTTCGCGCCGTAGACCGGGTTTCTATCGAAATACAAGACGGGGAATTTTTCTCCATGCTTGGGCCTTCGGGTTCGGGCAAAACCACCTGCCTGCGACTGATCGCCGGCTTTGAACAACTCAGTGCCGGCTCGATCCGCATTCACGGCCAGGAGGCGGCCAACCTGCCGCCGTATCAACGAGACGTGAATACCGTATTTCAGGATTACGCGTTGTTCCCGCACATGTCGGTACTGGAAAACGTCGCCTACGGATTGATGGTGAAGGGCGTAGCCAAACGTGAACGATTGGCGCGGGCACAGGAAGCGCTGGACAGCGTGGCGCTGGGGTTCGTGGCAGAGCGTAAACCGGCGCACCTTTCTGGCGGTCAGCGCCAACGTGTTGCACTGGCCCGCGCACTGGTGAATCGACCGCGGGTGCTGTTGCTGGATGAACCACTGGGCGCGTTGGATCTCAAGCTGCGTGAACAGATGCAGGGCGAGCTGAAAAAGCTGCAGCGCCAACTGGGTATCACCTTTATTTTCGTTACCCACGATCAGAGCGAAGCGCTATCGATGTCCGACCGGGTGGCAGTGTTCAACAACGGGCGAATCGAACAGGTGGATGCGCCGCGTGAGCTGTATATGCGGCCGAAGACGCCGTTCGTCGCCGAGTTTGTCGGCACCTCTAACGTGGTGCGCAGCGAGTTGGCGCAGCGCTTGCTCGGCCAGACTGCCACCTTCTCGATCCGTCCCGAACATATTCGCTTAATGGGTCAGTCCGGTGTTGCACAGGGTGAAATCCAGGTGCAGGGATTGCTGCAAGAGATCCATTACCAAGGCGCGGCCACGCGCTATGAAATTGCGTTGAGCAGCGGTGAGAAACTGCTGGTCAGTGAGGCGAATCCTCAGTGGCACGCCGACGGGCAGCAGCACCTGATCGGTCAGCCGGTCACCGCTTGCTGGTCACGTGAGGCGATGGTGCCACTGCTGGAGGAGAGGTGAGATGGAGATGAGCATCGACTATCCCGCGCCGCGCCGCGGTACTTTGCGCACCCTGTCGACCTTCCTCTACCGCCGGCCGACGCTGTACCTGCTGCTGTTACTGGTTCCACCGCTGTTGTGGTTCGGCGCGGTGTACCTTGGCTCATTACTGACGCTGCTGTGGCAGGGGTTTTATACCTTCGACGACTTCACCATGACGGTGACGCCGGATCTAACCTTCGATAACCTGCGGGCGCTGTTCAACCCGGCCAACTACGACATCATCCTGCGCACGCTGACGATGGCGGTACTGGTGTCGCTGGCCAGTGCGGTGTTGGCGTTCCCGATTGCTTACTACATGGCGCGTTACACCAGTGGCCGCGTCAAAGCGTTCTTTTATATCGCGGTGATGATGCCGATGTGGGCCAGCTATATCGTCAAGGCCTACGCCTGGACGCTGCTGCTGGCAAAGGATGGCGTGGCGCAGTGGTTCCTGCAACATCTGGGGCTGGAGCCAGTGTTGGCGGCAATCCTCACCGTGCCGGGCGTTGGGGGCAATACCCTGTCGACCTCCGGGTTGGGGCGTTTTCTGGTGTTTGTTTATATCTGGCTGCCGTTCATGATCTTGCCGATCCAGGCGGCGCTGGAACGCCTGCCGCCTTCGTTGCTGCATGCTTCGGCGGATCTGGGGGCACGTCCATCGCAGACTTTCCGTTACGTGATCCTGCCGTTGGCGGTGCCGGGCATTGCCGCCGGGTCGATCTTCACCTTCTCGCTGACGTTGGGGGACTTTATTGTGCCGCAGCTGGTGGGGCCGCCGGGCTATTTCATCGGCAGCATGGTGTACGCCCAGCAAGGGGCGATCGGCAATATGCCGATGGCAGCGGCCTTTACCTTGGTACCGATTGTGTTGATCGCGATTTATCTTTCCATTGTGAAACGTCTGGGGGCCTTCGATGCACTCTGAGCGCGCGCCATTAGGGCTGAAACTGGCCGCCTGGGGCGGTCTGATTTTCCTGCATTTCCCACTGGCGATTATCGCCATCTACGCCTTCAACACCGAGGACGCGGCGTTCAGCTTCCCGCCGAAGGGTTTCACGTTGCATTGGTTCAGTGTTGCTGCCGGTCGGCAGGACATTATCGATGCGATGCTGCTTTCCGCGCAGATTGCTGCGCTGGCGACGGCGGTGGCGCTGGTACTGGGCACCCTGGCGGCGGCGGCGCTGTACCGGCGTGATTTCTTCGGTAAAGACAGCATTTCACTGTTGCTGCTGTTACCAATCGCGCTGCCGGGCATTGTTACCGGTCTGGCGCTGCTGGCGGCGTTCAAGGCGCTAAATATCGAACCGGGCGTACTGACCATCGTGATTGGGCATGCCACCTTCTGCGTGGTGATCGTGTTCAACAATGTCATCGCTCGTTTCCGCCGGACCTCCCATAGCTTGATCGAGGCTTCCATGGATCTCGGCGCCGACGGTTGGCAAACCTTCCGCTACGTGATGTTGCCCAACCTGGGGTCAGCATTGCTGGCCGGTGGCATGCTGGCGTTCGCGCTGTCGTTTGATGAAATCATTGTCACCACCTTTACTGCCGGGCATGAACGCACGCTGCCGCTGTGGCTGCTGAATCAACTCGGTCGCCCGCGCGATGTGCCCATCACCAACGTGGTGGCGCTGTCGGTGATGTTGCTGACCATGATCCCGATTTTGGGAGCCTATTACCTGACCAAGGGCGGCGAAAGCGTCGCCGGCAGCGGCAAATAGCCTCTTGACCCTAATGCGTACCAGACATCTTACAAAAGGATAACCTTATGCAAAGCCAACTGTTGATTAACGGCCAACTGGTTACCGGCCAGGGCGCGTTGTTGCCGGTGTATAACCCGGCAACCGGAGAGGTAGTGGTGCAGGTGGCTGAAGCCAGTGCAGAGCAGATCGATCAGGCGGTGCTGGCGGCCGACGCCGCATTTACTGAATGGGGACAAACGACGCCGAAAGAGCGTTCCGAATATTTGCTGAAGCTGGCGGATCTGATCGACAGTCATGCGGAAACTTTTGCCCGCCTGGAATCGATTAACTGCGGCAAACCTTACCACTGTGTATTGAACGACGAACTGCCGGGCGTGGCTGATGTTTTCCGCTTCTTCGCCGGGGCCAGTCGTTGTTTGAGCGGGCTGGCGGCCGGTGAATATCTGGCTGGGCACACCTCGATGATCCGGCGTGATCCCTTGGGCGTTGTCGCCTCTATTGCTCCCTGGAACTACCCGCTTATGATGGCGGCGTGGAAGTTGGCACCGGCCCTGGCGGCGGGTAACTGTGTGGTGCTTAAGCCATCGGAACAAACCCCGTTAACGACCTTTAAGCTGGCTGAACTGGCTGCCGGGTTGTTCCCTCCGGGTGTGTTCAACGTGCTGTTTGGTCGTGGTGCCAGTGTCGGTGACAGGCTGACCGGCCATAACAAAGTGCGCATGGTATCCCTGACCGGCTCAATCGCCACCGGCGAACATATTATTGGCCATACCGCATCCGGCATTAAGCGCACCCATATGGAACTGGGGGGCAAGGCGCCGGTGCTGGTGTTTGACGACGCTGACCTGCAACAGGTGGTGGAAGGGATCCGCAGCTTTGGTTTCTACAACGCCGGTCAAGACTGCACCGCCGCCTGTCGCATTTACGCGCAGAAAGGCATCTATCCGCAGTTGGTGAAGGCGTTGGGCGAGGCGATTAGTAGCCTCAAGATCGGGCCGCCAGAAGATCAAAGCAGCGAGCTGGGCCCGTTGATTACCGCTCAGCATCTGGAGCGGGTGGTGGGTTTTGTCGAGCGAGCGAAAGCCTTGCCGCATGTACAGGTGGTGACCGGTGGTGAGCGGGTTAACGGCCCTGGCTACTATTTCCAGCCGACGTTGTTGGCCGGTGCTCGTCAGGAGGATGAAATTGTACAGCGTGAAGTGTTTGGGCCGGTGGTGACCGTTACACCGTTCGACGACGAGGCGCAGGTGCTGGCCTGGGCCAACGAGTCTGACTATGGGCTGGCGTCTTCACTGTGGACGCGGGACGTGGGGCGGGCACATCGTCTGAGCGCGCGTTTGCAATACGGTTGTACTTGGGTCAATACCCATTTCATGCTGGTGAGCGAGATGCCACACGGTGGTCAAAAGTTGTCCGGTTACGGCAAGGATATGTCGATGTACGGCCTGGAAGATTACACCGCGATTCGCCATGTAATGTTTAAACATTGATTTATCAGGTTTTATCTGCAAAATAACGCGGCTTTCAGACCGGCTCCGGCCGGTCTGATGATAATAAAAATAGAAGGAAGCCAATTATGGGCATCACCAGACGCGATTTTCTTAATGGGGTGGCGATCACCATCGCCGCCGGGTTAACGCCGATGCAGATCCTGCGGGCATCGCCGCAAACCGCCAATCAAACCCTCTATTATCCGCCGACGCTGACCGGGCTACGGGGGAATCATCCTGGTTCGTTTGAGCATGCTCATCAACTGGGGCGTGACGGCAAGGCCTTCGATTTTGCCACGGTGCCGGCTACCGAAGAGTTCGATTTAGTGGTGGTGGGGGCCGGTATCAGCGGGCTAGCCGCTGCCTGCTTCTGGCAGCAAATGAAGGGCACGCAGCAACGTATTTTGCTGATCGACAACCACGATGATTTTGGTGGTCATGCCAAGCGCAATGAATTCAGCAGTGAAAATGGCACCATTCTCGGTTATGGCGGCAGTGAGTCATTGCAGTCGCCGCGATCCAACTTCAGTCCGGTAGCGATGGGCCTGCTGCAAAAGTTGGGTGTCAGCATCGATAATCTGGAAAAAGCGTTCGATACCACTTTCTACCCGAATTTGAATCTGAGCCGCGGCGTTTATTTCGATCGTAAAAACTTCGGCGTCGACAAAATCGTGAGTGGTGATCCGGGCCGCATGGTTGCCGATGACATCCCGCACGATCGTCTTAATGGTCGGTCCTACGAAGCCTTTATCGGTGATTTCCCACTGCCGGAAAGTGATCGTCAGGCACTGATTGCGTTGCATACGGTGGATAAGGATTACCTGCCGGAAATGAGTCAGGAGCAGAAAAGTGAATGGCTCGACAAACACAGCTATACCGAATTCCTGCGCGATAAGGTCGGCCTGAGCGAAATGGCGATCCGCTATTTCCAACAAACCACCAGTGACTTCCAGGCGGTGGGCATCGACGCCACTTCGTGCAGCGATGCGCGTATTTGCGATCTGCCTGGCCTGAACGGCATGAATCTGCCGCCGCTGGATGAAGAGTCACAGGCGGATCTCGACGATCCTTACGTGTTCCATTTTCCTGACGGCAACGCCACATTGACGCGCTTAATGGTACGTCATTTAATCCCGGCAGTTTCACCGGGCGGCAAGGACATGAATGATATCGTGTTGGCGAAGTTCGACTACAGCCAGCTTGACCGCGCGGAGTCGCCGGTAAAACTGCGACTGAATAGTACGGGTCTGCATGCAGCCAACGTCGGCGACAAGGTCGAAGTGACCTATATGACCGGCGAAAAAATGACCAAAGTGCGCGCCGGGCAAGTAGTGATGGCCGGGTACAATATGATGATCCCGTATCTGGTACCGGAAATGTCGTCGGAACAGCAAGAAGCGCTGAAGCAGAACGTTAAGTCACCGTTGGTGTACAGCAAAGTGGTGATCCGCAACTGGCAGCCGTTTATTAAGCTGGGCGTGCATGAGGTTTACTCACCAACGGCACCGTATTGCCGCGTGAAGCTGGATTATCCGGTGAGCATGGGGGGTTATCAGCACCCACGCGATCCGAACCAACCGATTGGCCTGCACATGGTGTATGTGCCGACGCTGGCGGGCAGTGGGTTAAGCCCACGCGAACAGTCGCGCAAAGGCCGTGCATTGCTATTGGGCACGCCGTTTGAAGTGCATGAACAGATGATCCGTGAGCAGTTGCAGGGCATGCTCGGTTCCGCCGGTTTTGATCACCAGCGCGATATCGAAGCAATTACCGTGAACCGTTGGTCACATGGTTATTCTTACTTCCTGAACGGCTTGTTTGACGATGAAGAAGAAGCAAAGAAAATCATTGAGACTGCGCGTAAGCCGATCGGCAAAATTGTAATTGCCAACTCGGACTCAGACTGGAGCCCGTATGCCAACTCGGCGATCGACCAGGCATGGCGAGCGGTTAATGAATTGGCCTTCGGCCAGGCTGCCACCAAGGAGGGAGCATGAGCATGCGTTCACTGTATTTGCTGACCTTACTCGCGGCGGGAGGGTCTGCTCAGGCGATGTCGGCGGGGGAGTATGTGGCGAAAGCCGGTGACTGTACTGCCTGTCATACCACGCCGGGCGGGGCTCTGTTTGCAGGCGGGATGAAGTTCCCCACTCCGTTGGGCAACATTTACGCCACCAACATCACGCCGGACAAACAGCAGGGCATCGGTGCCTATTCTTTTGACGAATTTGATCGTGCTATGCGTCAGGGGATTGCTAAAGATGGTCATCGACTGTATCCGGCGATGCCGTACACCTCTTACGCCAAAATGAATGCGGAAGATATGCGTGCGCTGTATGACTACCTGATGAAGGAAGTGCCGGCACAGAATACGGCTAACCGCGCCAGTGATATCAGTTGGCCGTTGTCGATGCGTTGGCCGCTGGCGGTCTGGAACCAGTTATTCCATGACGATACGCCCTACCAGCCAGACAGCAGTCAGAGTGCCGAGTGGAATCGTGGAGCTTACCTGGTTCAGGGCGCTGGGCACTGCGGCAGTTGCCATACGCCACGCGGCTGGGCAATGCAGGAGAAGGGGCTGGACAGCAAAGAGCCCGCTTTCCTGAGTGGCGCTGAGCTGGATGGCTGGTACGCTTCCGGAATACGTGGACTGAAACCTGATGAAGTCGTGTCTTTGCTGAAAACCGGGCGCAGCCAACATGCCGCGGTCGCCGGGCCGATGAGTGACGTGGTTAGCCACAGCACGCAATATCTGACCGACGGTGATTTGAGCGCCATTGCCACCTATTTGCATAGCCTGGCGGCAGAAAAACCGTCGACGGAGAAACCTGTTGCCATGGCGGTCGATAACTGGAAAGCGGGGCAAGGCACCTATGCCATGTATTGTTCAACCTGTCATGGCAATAAGGGTGAGGGCAGTGACAACACCATTCCGGCACTGGCGGGTAACGCAACGGTCACAGCGGAGAATCCACTAACCGCGCTGCGCGTGGTGTTGGAAGGGGCGCATACGCCAATCACGCAACATGCCACGGCGGTTGCTATGCCGGGTTATGCTTGGGCGTTGAATGACCAGCAAGCTGCCGATCTGATGAGTTATTTACGAGGAAGCTGGGGTAATCAAGCTGCACCGGTTACGCCGCAGCAGGTAAAAGAGACACGCAAGCTGGCGGAGAAATAACGCAAGGGCGCGCGTTGAGCTGTTTGTTAGATAGAGATACTTGTGCCTGGCGCACCGAAGGGCACTTATGGGACACATCCGTGTGTCCCACCCTACGGGCCGACTGGACGTCGTTCCAATTTGCTCCCGGCAAATTGGTCGGCAGCTAAAGCTGCTACGACTCCTTCGGCTCGCGCTCCCTAATAATGGACATTATCAGCCGTATGAGGGCGCGGTAATAGGCCGCGCCCCTTTCAATTACATGACCTTATGCGGACCGAAGCATTCGTAGTGGATGCGATCGGCGTCCACGCCCATCTCCAGTAACTGCTTGGCCACATATTGCATGAAAGGTACTGGGCCGCAGAAATAGTAATGCATCTGTGGGGTGCTGAGCGTTTCGCGCAGTGCACTCAGATTCATCAAACCACGGCTTTGGTAGTCACGGCCTTCTACATCGTCGGCACCGGGTTGGTTGTACCACACATGACGGCGCAGATTAGGCATACGTTTGGCAATATCCGCAACTTCATCGGCAAAGGCGTGAACACTGCCGTTTTCAGCTGCATGCAGCCAGTGTATATCTGCCGGGTGCTGGTTATCGTGCAGTGTATTTAGCATGCCGAGCATCGGGGTTTGGCCGACACCGGCGGAAATCAGTGCCACAGGTGTGTCCGGCTGCGCGTCGAGAAAGAAATCCCCGTGCGGCGGGGCGATGTAAATCACGTCACCTTCTTTGGCTTGCTGATGCAGGAAGTTAGACACTTTGCCCTGATCCTCACGCTTCACCGCAATACGGTAGTATTCGCCGTTAGGTGAAGTGGTCAGTGAGTATTGACGTATTTCCTGGTTTTCCATGCTGTCGTGTTTGATGTAGACCGCCAGATATTGGCCAGGTTTGAAATCGATTACCCGACCGCCGTCAACCGGTGCCAACACGAAGCTGCAAATCACGTCACTTTGCGGCTGTTTTTTGACGATGCGGAAGGCACGCAGGTCACGCCAGCCACCGTCGGCGGCTGCGCTGGCCTGATAAATCTGGTCTTCACGCTGAATAAACACATTCGCCAACACGCCATAGGCTTTGCCCCAGGCATCCAATACCTCTTGGCCCGGGCTGAACATTTCATCCAACGTGGCCAGCAGATGACCGCCGACAATGTGATATTGATCCGGCTGAATATTCAGGCTGGTGTGTTTGTTGGCAATACGCTCCACTGCTGGCAGCAGTGCCGCCAGATTTTCGATATTCGAGGCGTAGGCGCAGATTGCGTCGAACAGTGCTTGGCGCTGATCGCCATTACGTTGGTTGTTCATATTGAACACATCTTTTAATTCGGGGTTGTGTTCGAACATACGATCGTAGAAATGTGCGGTCAGTTTTGGCCCGGTAGCGGCCAGCAGGGGAATAGTAGATTTTACGGTGGCGATGGTTTTGCTATCCAGCATGGTAGCGCTCCTTGGTCGGTTATTATTGGCGTTTTATAATGATGCATTTTAAATGCATCTTTAAGTTTAGACGCATCCTAGCGGTTTCTGAGGTGGCTGTAAATACCCCTGTTTTTGTTACGGAATCGTTAAGCGACGATCCCGCTCACAGAACATGAAAAAAACGCATTCTTAGCATGAGTAAAAGTCCGTTGCCCAATGGCACTATTTATCGGATCAAAGCCTTGCTGCGTCTAAAGCCAATCGTTTGCGTAAAAACCTCTGTCAAGACCTATCCTCGGTGGGGCGAAACAGTTTACACTGTGGGCCAGAACCCGAACGGGTAGTTGTTTGGTGATTTTTTAGTTAGCTGATTTAGTCAGGAGAAGCCGGATGTTAAAGCGTGAAATGAACATTGCTGATTACGATGCCGAACTGTGGCGTGCAATGGAGCAAGAAGTTGTGCGTCAGGAAGAGCACATTGAGCTGATTGCGTCTGAGAACTACACCAGCCCGCGCGTTATGCAGGCTCAGGGTTCCCAGTTGACCAACAAATACGCTGAAGGTTATCCAGGCAAGCGCTATTACGGCGGCTGCGAATACGTGGATATCGTTGAGCAACTGGCTATCGACCGTGCTAAAGAGCTGTTCGGTGCCGATTATGCCAACGTACAGCCGCACTCCGGCTCTCAGGCGAACTTCGCTGTTTATACCGCGCTGTTGCAGCCGGGCGACACCATTCTGGGGATGAACCTGGCACATGGTGGTCACCTGACTCATGGTTCACCTGTCAACCTGTCCGGTAAGCTGTATAACGTGGTGCCTTACGGCATCGACGAAAAAGGCCAAATCGACTACGAAGATCTGGCGAAACAGGCACAAACTCATAAACCAAAAATGATCATCGGTGGCTTCTCAGCCTTCTCCGGTATCGTTGATTGGGCAAAAATGCGTGAAATCGCCGACAGCATCGGTGCTTACCTGTTCGTTGACATGGCACACGTTGCAGGCCTGATCGCCGCCGGCGTTTATCCGAACCCAGTACCACACGCACACATCGTTACCACCACGACCCATAAAACCCTGGCGGGTCCGCGTGGCGGCCTGATCCTGGCGAAAGGCGGTGATGAAGACCTGTACAAAAAACTGAACTCTGCAGTGTTCCCTGGTGGCCAGGGCGGCCCGCTGATGCACGTGATCGCCGGTAAAGCGGTAGCACTGAAAGAAGCGATGGAGCCTGAGTTCAAAATTTACCAGCAGCAAGTGGCTGATAACGCTAAAGCGATGGTACAAGTGTTCCTGGATCGCGGCTACAAAGTGGTTTCCGGTGGCACTCATAACCACCTGTTCCTGCTGGATCTGGTTGATAAGAACCTGACTGGTAAAGAAGCTGACGCAGCCTTGGGCCGTGCCAACATCACTGTGAACAAAAACAGCGTGCCAAACGATCCTAAGAGCCCATTCGTGACTTCTGGTGTGCGTATCGGTACGCCGGCAGTGACTCGCCGTGGCTTCAAAGAAGCTGAAGTGCGTGAATTGGCTGGTTGGATCTGTGATGTGTTGGACAACATCAATGATGAAGCCACCATCGAACGTACCAAGAAGAAAGTATTGGATATTTGCGCCCGTCTACCGGTTTACGCATAACTCTGCTTTCCCTTTAAAAACCCGCTTCGGCGGGTTTTTTTATGCCTGTTGCAGACAAACTGTGAACTACCTAGCACTCTACCCCCTCGACGGTGAATGTACATTGCTAGCCAGTGTGACCTCTGTCAAAGTATCGCCCTCACACCGGAGGGATCATGGTTTTGCAATCAACGCGTTGGCTCGCTCTCAGCTATTTCACCTACTTCTTTTCTTATGGCATCTTCTTACCTTTTTGGGGTGTTTGGTTAAAAGGCGAAGGTATACCGCCTGAAACTATCGGTATTCTGCTTGGCGCAGGTCTGGTTGCACGTTTCCTCGGTAGTTTGCTGATTGCCCCGCGCGTAAAAGATCCCGCTCATCTGGTGACTGCCCTGCGCCTGTTGGCATTGCTGACACTGGCTTTTGCCGTCGGGTTCTGTTTCGGTAATGGCTGGGGTTGGTTAATGTTGGTGATCGCCGGCTTCAACTTGTTCTTTTCGCCGTTGGTCCCGCTCACTGACGCGTTGGCCGGTACCTGGCAAAAACAGATCACCATGGATTATGGCCGTGTCCGGTTATGGGGATCGCTGGCGTTTGTGATTGGTTCGGCATTGACCGGCCAGATGGTTTCCGTTTGGGGCCATAACGCTATTCTCTACAGCTTGATTATCAGCATATTGGCCATGCTGTTGGGCATGATGCTGAAGCCAAGCGTGATGCCACAGGGTGAGGCGCGTACCCACAATGAAGCAAACCGTTCATTGTGGGAGATGCTTAAAGAAGGGCCGGTTTGGCGCTTCTTGTTGTGCGTAACCCTGTTGCAGGGCGCACACGCAGGCTATTACAGTTTTGGGTCCATCTATTGGCAAGAGGCGGGTTACTCGGCGTCGACCATTGGTTACTTGTGGTCGCTGGGGGTTGTGGCAGAGGTGATTATTTTCGCCAGCAGTAATTTCCTGTTCCGTCGCTGGAATGCACGCAATTTGTTACTGCTTTCCGCCTGTTGCGGAATAGTACGCTGGGGTTTGATGGCCAGCAGTACTGAATTGGGATGGCTGTTGGTGATTCAGATTCTGCACTGCGGCACCTTTACGGTTTGCCATCTGGCGGCGATGCGGTTTATCGCGGCACGCAAGGGGCCGGAAGTGATCCGCTTGCAGGCGGTTTACTCGGCGCTGGCGATGGGGGGTGGGATTGCGATTATGACAGTGATTGCCGGCTTCCTGTTCGAGCATCTGCAGGGCGGGGTATTCTGGGTGATGGCGGCAGTGGCATTGCCGGCGTTGTTTATTCGTCCGCCGGCTGTCGCGGTCAGCAGCAGCCGTTAAGAGGTTTCCAGCAGCGCACGGATGGCTTTGCGTTGCTGGCGTTCTAACGGTAACTCAGTGTAAATCAGCGGCGGTTGCCGTTCACCGTGCTCCGTAGCGTAAGGGGTGATCACTAAGGTGACCCCTTGAGGGGGGCCGGAATGCAGGTAATCACGCAACGGCAAATATTTGATATTCAATGGCAGTAGCGTTAATTCACGGATCTGATATTCCACTTCCTCTTCCAGCTGCGGGTTGTCCAGCGTCAGTAGTAACACCTGCTTTTCTTGCAACGCATTACCTTGCATTAACCAAGCGCCAAAACTGATCGCGACCAGGCCGGCCTCCTCGTTGGAGAAATGAATGCCGTATTCCTGTTCAAGCGGTGACAGCGCCTCCTGAGCCGTGCGCATCAGCCGTGGGTATTTGCGTTCGACTTCTTCCAGAAGCGTGTTGTCGATACCAATCTCAAAGTGGCAACGCTCCACCGCAGGCGCCAGATGGGCAAACAATTGACTGATCAAATCGTCTTTACTGCTGAAGGTCATACCGGATATCTGTTGGAAGCACTCGACCATATTTTCAATTGCAGTCATCAGCCGCAGGTCTTCTGCAGAGTCATTGCTCTGATAACTGTGGTTTTTCAGCATGGTGAACATCAATACAAGAAAGTCGCTTTCACTCTCTTCGGGTTGCAAGGCAAAAAGTTGGCTCAATGAGTGAAGTAGTGCACCCGCCACCTGATGTTCTGGCTTCTGATGCAGCCAGTCGCGCTGGGTGGGGTTGAACGTGGGGTGCCGCTGGCTCCGTGCTTCCCACACGCAATAGGGGAGATAATGCTGTAGGAACTGACGATCACGCCGATCAAAGCTGCGGTTAATCAAGGGTTCACATGTGCTGATGTACTGTTCCAACTGCGTGGTCAAATCATGGTTCAATCCCAGTGCCTGCTGTAGCCACGGGGAGAAATGCTGTTCAATAAAGTCCGGGCTACAGCGCAGCGCCCGTCGCAGCCAGTGGAGCAGGCAGAGACGTTGATTGAGCGCACTGCCCCGAATCCGGTATCCCTCGTCGGGATTGCCGTCGATCTCCAGATGATGGAAACGCTGGATTTCACTGGCAACCTCGGCTATATCTTGCCGGGTGATAGGGGGGGCGACGCCATTAATTTGGCTGATAGTCTCCAGTTGTACTGCGGGCACCGGCGCATACAGCATCAATAACAGATGGCAGCGTCGTTGTTGACCGGAGAGCTCAGGCACAGGGGCAGTGTCCAGGCTCATATCACCTTCAGGCAGGTCACGTTTAAATTATGAGTAAGCATAGCAAAAGGCGATGCGCGGCGTGGCGACGGCACCCGGTTTTACTTCGGCTTACAACTTTCGTCACAATTATTGGGCGGAATCACGGCGGTTTAAGATTGGTTGATGTTACTTTATAACAATAATGAGTATCGTTTGATGATGAAGTTACGTTTTATTCTGGCCGGTTTTCTCATGCTATGCAGCACCGGCGCTGTCGCTCACCCGCACAGCTTTATTGATATGAACACCACCTTTGTGGCGAAGGATCAACAGCTGGTTGGCTTGAAAATGGTTTGGGTTATGGATGAAATCACCTCGGCGGACCTGCTTTACGATGCGGAGAATGCCAAAAGCGATTCAGAAGTATGGAAAAAGCTGGCAGCGCAGGTCATGGCCAATGTGCTGGGTCAGCATTATTTCACGGATATGTATCGCGACGGTAAGCGGGTGAAATATTTGAATTTGCCGACGGAATACCATTTGTCGCGCCAGGGGCACCAGGCGGTGCTTGAGTTTGTGTTACCGCTGGCCGAGCCGCAACCGCTGGCGGGTAAGCCGTTTGAGATCTCTACTTACGATCCAACCTATTTTGTCGATATGACCTACAAAGATAAGACAGCGCTGCACTTGCCGCCAGACATGGCATCGCAGTGCAAGTTCAAGCTGATGACACCTAAACCAAACTCGTCTTTGCAGGCATATGCCTTGTCCCTCGATAAGAACGATTCGCCCGGCGAAGATATGGCGCTAGGGCAACAGTTTGCACAACGGGTCAGCCTGCAATGTCAATAAACCTCAGCCAGCAGACGGCGCGTAAGCGACACTGGGCTTTCAGTCTGTGGCCATTGCTTTTGTTTGCATTGTTGCTGGCGCTGGGTGCCCAGTTGGCGTGGCACTATTGGCCGCAGCTGTTGATGCAAAGTGTTGTGTGGCAGAAAGGGCTGCATCAGCAGTTAGCCGGTTTGCTACAGCAGGTAAAAGCAGCACCGCAGCAGGCCGGGCTGGCATTGATGCTGTTCAGCCTGAGTTATGGCGTGCTGCATGCGCTGGGCCCCGGTCACGGTAAGGTGGTGATCGCCACCTATTTGGCAACACATCCAGCGCGGCTGAAAAGCAGTCTAAAACTGACCTTTGCTGCGTCGTTGGTCCAGGGACTGGTGGCGATTGCATTGGTAACGCTGATGCTGGTGGTGTTGCAACTGTCATCACGGCAACTGCACCAAAGCAGTTTCTGGCTGGAGAAGGGCAGTTTTATTCTGGTGATACTGCTTGGAGTATTACTGAGCTGGCGCGCCTTGAAGCGGCTTTATCACGCGGTGAAAGCGATGCGTCCGTCGCCTGCGTTGCGTATCAATAGCCTGCAGCCATTGTCGGCGGATCATATTCATAACGAACATTGCGGTTGCGGCCACCGGCATATGCCAAGTGACAGCGAGCTGCAGGCCGGTAGCGACTGGCGCACACAGACCGCCATTGTGTTGGCGATGGGGATGCGGCCATGTTCGGGCGCGATACTGGTGTTACTGTTTTCAAAGGTGATTGGTGTCTTTATCTGGGGGGTTATTTCTGCGTTAGCCATGGCGCTGGGTACTTCGTTGACCATCTCATTATTGGCTTTACTGGTGCATTACAGCCGCCGGTTGGCAGTGCGCTTAAGCCGTTCACGTGCGCCCGCCGCCTGGAGTGCAGTGGCCTGGGGTTCGTTGGCGCTGGCTGGTGGCCTGGTCCTGTTATTCGCCGGGCTGCTGTTATACGTCAGCGCCCAACCGGAGTTCGGTGGCGGCATCCGGCCTTTCTCTCGCTGACAGGCATAAAAAAAGCGCTGCCGAGGCAGCGCTTCAATATTCAAAACAGGATCAGGCGTCATGAGCGCAGACAGTTTGGGTGCGCTCAGCGTAATAGCCTGAATTAACGCTTCAGCGCTTCGCTCAGTTCTTCACGCATGGTGGAAAGCATGGCTTTCACTACGCGTGGGTTACCCGCTACCACGTTGCCGGAGCTGAAGTGGTTGTGGCCGCCGACAAAGTCAGTCACCAGGCCGCCAGATTCACGCACCAGCAGTTCGCCCGCGGCGAAATCCCATGGCTTCAGGCCAATCTCGAAGAAACCGTCAACGCGGCCGGCAGCCACATAGGCCAAATCCAGCGCGGCAGAACCGGTGCGACGGAAGTCGGCACACTGAGTGAACAGTTTGCCAACCACATTAATGTATGGCGTTGCGTGCTGTTTAACTTTGAACGGGAAGCCGGTTGCCAGGATGGTGCCATCCAGATCTTTGGCATTGGTGCCGCGCAGACGGTAACCGTTGAGCTGTGCGCCCTGACCGCGAGTTGCGGTGAACAGTTCGTTACGCATTGGATCGTATACCACAGCCACTTCAGTACGGCCTTTAATGCGTACGGCGATGGAAACTGAGAAGTGTGGGAAACGTTTGATGAAGTTTGATGTGCCATCCAGTGGATCGATCACCCATTGTACATCTTTGTCTTCGCCGACCAATTCGCCGCGTTCTTCGGTAACAATGCTATGTTGCGGATAGGACTTGCGAATGACGTCAATGATCAGATGCTCTGCATCGCGATCGACGTTAGTGACGAAGTCATTGGTCCCTTTCTGGCTCGCTTCTACAGCGTCCGGGGTTTCGTAGTTTTTGGCAATCAGGTTACCGGCCTTGCGCGCAGCGCGCACGGCGATAGTCAGCATCGGATGCATGGGTATCTTCCAACTAGGATGTTAAAGAACAGGAAACGGCGCGAAGTATAGCAGGTGTTCGGCAAATTGCCTACGGCTGTGTTAAGATGCTGTGATTTTCCGCTACGCTCAGAGTTTGTATGCTGCATAACATCCGCATTGTTCTGGTAGAGACTTCCCATACCGGCAACATGGGCTCGACCGCCAGAGCCATGAAAACCATGGGGTTAACCAACCTTTATCTGGTTAATCCGCTGATAAAACCTGATTCTCAGGCGATCGCCCTGGCTGCAGGTGCCAGTGACGTAATTGGCAACGCCACTATCGTTGATACCTTGGATGACGCCATTGCCGGCTGTAGCCTGGTGGTCGGCACCAGTGCGCGCTCACGTACCTTGCCGTGGCCGATGCTGGAACCGCGTGAATGCGGTGTACGCGCTGTGCACGAAGGCGAGCACGCGCCAGTCGCGCTGGTCTTCGGCCGTGAACGTGTTGGTCTGACGAATGATGAGCTGCAAAAATGCCATTATCACGTCGCCATTCCCGCTAATCCGGATTACAGCTCCCTGAATCTGGCAATGGCCGTGCAGATCCTGGCGTACGAAGTGCGAGTGGCTTATCTAGATCGCCAACAGGCAGGCGTGCCGCCGTTGGAAGAAACACCTTATCCGCTGGTGGACGATCTTGAGCGTTTCTATCAGCATCTGGAACAAACGCTACAGCACAGTGGCTTTATTCGCCCGTCACATCCGGGGCAGGTCATGAGCCGTTTGCGCCGTTTATTCACCCGCGCGCGACCAGAAGCACAAGAGCTGAATATCTTGCGCGGCATGCTGACGTCGATTGAGAAACAGGACAAACATCAAGGTAATTAATTTGATGTGTTGTAACGGCTCGCGGTAATAGTATTAGTTATCCAATGGTTATAATGTGTATTCTATATGCATTTTATATGGCTTAGTCCAAAATGTGCTAATACTTGAGTAAATTACTAGGTTAAATAGTTGACTGATTTACTCGGGAATGTCAGACTTTCGGCCATGTTTGACCAACAGGTAACCATTAGCTATGAGACTGACATCCAAAGGCCGTTATGCCGTAACCGCTATGCTTGACGTGGCATTGCACTCCCAGGAAGGGCCCGTACCTCTGGCGGATATTTCTGAGCGCCAAGGTATCTCGCTCTCTTATCTGGAACAATTATTCTCCCGTCTGCGTAAGAATGGCCTGGTTGCCAGCGTACGTGGACCGGGCGGTGGTTATCTGCTGGGGAAAGACGCGAGTGAGATTGCCGTTGGTGCAGTCATCACTGCTGTCGATGAATCGGTAGATGCAACCCGTTGCCAGGGTAAAGAAGGCTGTCAGGGTGGCGATCGCTGCCTGACCCATACCCTGTGGCGCGATCTGAGCGAGCGCATCAGCGGGTTCCTGAACAACATTACGCTGGCTGAACTGGTAAACAACCAGGAAGTGCTGGTGGTGGCGGATCGTCAAAATAATGATACCCGTCGCACGGCCAACGGTCGTCCGCAAGAAACTATCAACGTTAATCTGCGCGCATAAGCAGCTGGCGATATTTTTTTAGTTTTTGGAAGTGATGTACGGAGCACAAGAGCAATGAAATTACCGATCTATTTAGACTACTCAGCAACGACGCCGGTTGATCCGCGCGTTGCTGAGAAAATGATGCAGTTTTTGACTCTGGACGGGACTTTCGGTAACCCGGCTTCCCGTTCCCACCGTTTCGGTTGGCAGGCGGAAGAAGCGGTAGATATCGCCCGTAACCAAATTGCTGAACTGGTTGGCGCTGACCCGCGCGAAATCGTGTTCACTTCCGGAGCAACCGAATCCGACAACCTGGCGATTAAAGGTGCTGCCAATTTCTATCAAAAGAAAGGCAAGCACATCATCACCAGCAAAACCGAACACAAAGCCGTGCTGGACACTTGCCGTCAGCTTGAGCGTGAAGGCTTTGAAGTGACCTATCTGGCACCGCAGAGCAACGGTATTATCAGCCTGCAGGACCTCGAAGCGGCGATGCGTGAAGACACCATTCTGGTTTCTATCATGCACGTGAATAACGAGATCGGTGTGGTGCAGGATATCGACGCTATCGGCGAAATGTGCCGTGCACGCGGTATCATTTATCACGTTGATGCAACCCAGAGCGTAGGCAAATTGCCTATCGATCTGAGCAAATTGAAAGTCGACCTGATGTCGTTCTCCGGCCACAAAATTTATGGTCCGAAAGGCATTGGTGCGCTGTACGTGCGTCGTAAACCACGTATCCGTATTGAAGCCCAGATCCACGGCGGTGGCCATGAGCGCGGTATGCGTTCCGGTACCCTGCCTGTGCATCAGATCGCCGGGATGGGCGAAGCTTACCGTATCGCCAAAGAAGAAATGCCGACAGAAATGGCACGCTTGCGCACACTGCGTGATCGTCTGTGGAACGGCGTGAAAGATATGGAAGAAGTGTATCTGAACGGCTCCCTGGAGAACGGGGTTCCTAACATCCTGAACGTCAGCTTCAACTATGTTGAAGGTGAATCGCTGATCATGGCATTGAAAGACCTGGCCGTATCTTCGGGTTCTGCCTGTACCTCCGCTAGCCTTGAGCCATCTTACGTGCTGCGCGCGTTGGGAATGACCGACGAGTTAGCGCATAGCTCGATCCGTTTCTCTCTGGGGCGTTTCACCACAGAAGAAGAGATCGATTACACCATTCAACTGGTGCGTAAATCCATCGGCCGTCTGCGTGACCTGTCTCCTCTGTGGGACATGTTCAAGCAAGGCGTGGATATCAACAGCATCGAATGGGCACATCATTAATTCTCAGGATTCAGGAGCAAGGTCATGGCTTACAGCGAAAAAGTAATCGATCATTATGAAAACCCGCGTAACGTGGGTTCTTTCGACAACGAAGATCCTAGCGTTGGCAGCGGCATGGTGGGTGCACCGGCCTGTGGCGACGTGATGAAGTTGCAAATCAAAGTCAACAATGAAGGTATCATTGAAGACGCGCGTTTCAAGACTTACGGCTGCGGTTCCGCCATCGCTTCCAGCTCGCTGGTGACCGAATGGATGAAAGGCAAATCTCTTGATCAGGCTGAAGCGATCAAAAACACTCAGATCGCTGAAGAGCTGGAATTACCGCCGGTAAAAATTCACTGCTCAATTCTGGCCGAAGACGCCATTAAAGCAGCGATTGCCGACTACAAGAGCAAACACAGCGCCAAGTAATTATTTCTGAGTCATTTAGCCCGGCCTTGGTTGGGCTTTGAAGTGTGAGGTTGTGATGTCAATTACCATGAGCGACAGCGCTGCACAGCGCGTTCAAGCATTTATGGATAACCGTGGCAAAGGCCTTGGCCTGCGTCTGGGGGTGAGAACCTCTGGCTGCTCCGGGATGGCGTACGTGCTGGAATTTGTTGACGAAATGAACGATGACGACATCGTTTTTGAAAACAAAGGCGTTAAGGTGATCATTGACGGCAAGAGCCTGGTCTACCTTGACGGCACCGAGCTTGATTTCGTTAAGGAAGGCCTGAACGAAGGCTTCAAGTTCAACAACCCAAATGTCTCAAGCGAGTGTGGCTGCGGCGAAAGTTTCAACGTCTGACAGTCCATCGTGCTCCCCCGCCAGGTGCGGGGGAACTTCATCCGATAACGCCCAGAGCACGCTATGGATTACTTTACTTTATTCGGGCTGCCAGTTCGCTATCCCGTGGACGGCAGCCTGCTTGCATCTCGCTATCAGGATCTGCAGCGCCAATTCCATCCCGATCGTTTTGCCAGTCAGCCAGAACGCGAACGTCTAATGGCGTTGCAACAGGCTGCGACTATCAATGAAGCCTACCAAACGCTGAAGCACCCATTAAAACGCGCGGAGTATATGCTATCTTTGCACGGTTTTGATTTGGGCAACGAGCAACACACCCTGCGTGATACGGCGTTTCTGATGGAACAATTGGAACTGCGCGAAGAGCTCGATGCCATTGAACGCAAAGCGGACGCGGAAAGCCTGTTGGCCAGCTTTGGTGCACGGGTGAACGAGACGGTCAAACAGCGCAGCGCGCTGATGGTGCAGCAGTTGGATAATCAACAATGGCCTGAGGCCGCTGATACCGTGCGTAAGCTACGTTTCTTGGACAAACTCCAGCAACAAGTTGAACAACTCGAAGAAAAACTGTTGGGTTTTGAGTAATTCTTTTCATTTATACCCAAAATAATTGGCGTTGCATCAAGGCGGCAAATTTGTGACCCCCCAGGAGCATAGGTAACTATGTGACTGGTGCGAATAAATGCAGCCAACAACGATGCGGCTTCAAGTATGAAGGATATGGGAAGCTTCAATATGGCCTTATTACAAATTAGTGAGCCTGGCCTCAGTGCCGCGCCGCACCAGCGCCGTCTGGCTGCCGGTATTGATTTAGGCACGACCAATTCTCTGGTTGCTACCGTGCGCAGCGGACAGGCGGAAACGCTGGCCGATGCCGAAGGGCGCGATTTGCTGCCGTCGGTGGTGCACTATCAGGCGGACACGTTGCGTGTTGGCTGGGATGCACGTCAGCAAGCGGCCCAGGATCCTGCCAACACCATCAGCTCAATCAAGCGCATGATGGGCCGGTCATTGGCCGACGTACAGCAGCGCTACCCGAACCTGCCGTATCAATTCCAGGCCAGTGACAATGGTTTGCCTATGATCGTCACTGCAGCCGGTCCGGTTAACCCGGTGGGTGTTTCAGCCGATATTCTCAGGGCGCTTGCTGCGCGTGCGAAAACCGCGCTGGAAGGGGATCTCGATGGTGTCGTGATCACGGTTCCTGCCTATTTTGATGATGCACAGCGCCAGGGGACCAAAGACGCTGCGCGTCTGGCCGGGCTGCATGTACTGCGTCTACTGAATGAACCGACGGCGGCGGCAATTGCCTATGGTCTGGATTCTGGGCAGGAAGGCATCATCGCCGTGTACGATCTGGGCGGCGGTACCTTTGATATTTCTATTCTGCGGCTGAGCCGTGGGGTATTCGAAGTGTTGGCCACCGGCGGGGATTCCGCGCTGGGCGGCGACGACTTTGATCATCTGTTGGCTGACTGGCTGCGTGAGCAGTCTGGTGTGGCTGATCGCAGCGATCACGGTGTGCAGCGTCAATTGTTGGATGCGGCCATCGCAGCCAAGATTGCGCTGAGCGATGCTGATTGCACCACCGTTGAGGTTGCCGGCTGGCAGGGCGAAGTGACCCGTGCACAGTTTGACGCGCTGATCGCGACGTTAGTTAAACGCACCCTGATGGCATGCCGTCGCGCACTGAAAGACGCAGGCGTTAGCGCCGAAGAGGTGTTGGAAGTGGTGATGGTTGGCGGTTCTACCCGCGTGCCGTTGGTACGTGAGCAGGTAGGTACGTTCTTTGGGCGTACGCCGTTGACGTCGATCGACCCGGATAAAGTGGTCGCCATTGGCGCTGCTATCCAGGCGGACATTCTGGTGGGTAACAAGCCAGACAGCGACATGCTGTTGTTGGACGTGATCCCGCTGTCACTTGGTCTGGAAACCATGGGCGGTCTGGTTGAGAAAGTGATCCCGCGGAACACCACCATTCCGGTGGCGCGTGCGCAGGAGTTCACCACCTTTAAAGACGGCCAAAGCGCGATGATGATCCACGTGCTGCAGGGCGAACGTGAGCTGGTGCAGGATTGCCGCTCGCTGGCACGCTTCTCGCTGCGTGGTTTGCCACCACTGCCTGCCGGCGGCGCGCATATTCGCGTCACCTTCCAGGTGGATGCCGATGGCTTGCTGAGCGTCACCGCGATGGAAAAATCTACCGGTGTTGAAGCATCGATCCAGGTTAAACCGTCGTATGGTCTGTCTGACGCCGAAATCGCCGGTATGATTAAAGATTCGATGGCTAATGCGCAGAGTGATGTTGGCGCACGCATGCTGGCCGAACAACGGGTCGAGGCGTCGCGCGTGCTGGAAAGCCTGCAAGGTGCATTGGCCAGCGATGCCGCATTGCTGAGCGAAGCAGAAAGTACGGCGATCACTGCGGCTGTGGACGCCTTGCAACAGGCGACGCAGGGCACCGATCCTGCCGCTATTGAAGCCGCAATTAAAACATTAGATGCACAAACGCAAGACTTTGCCGCGCGCCGCATGGATGCTTCCATTCGCCGTGCGCTGGCTGGCCATTCTGTGGATGAGGTTTAATCATGCCTAAAATTGTTTTCCTGCCCCATCAAGATTTATGCCCGGAGGGGGCAGTATTGGAAGCCGAAAAAGGGGAATCAATCCTCAACGTTGCGCTGCGCAACGGTATCGATATTGAGCACGCCTGTGAGAAATCCTGTGCCTGCACCACGTGCCACTGTATCGTTCGCGAAGGTTTTGACTCTCTTGAAGAGAGCAGCGAACTGGAAGATGACATGCTGGACAAGGCCTGGGGTCTGGAGCCAGAGAGTCGTCTGAGCTGCCAGGCGTTGGTGGCTGACGAAGATCTTGTGGTTGAAATGCCGCGTTATACCGTCAACCATGCGCGTGAAGGGTAAGAGGACAATAATAATGGGACTGAAGTGGACCGACAGCCGTGAAATCGGCGAAGCCCTGTATGACCAATACCCGGATACCGATCCGAAAACCGTACGTTTTACCGACATGCATCAGTGGATTTGCGATCTGGAAGATTTTGACGACGATCCACAGGCTTCCAATGAAAAAATACTGGAAGCTGTCCTGCTGGTCTGGTTAGATGAAGCAGAGTAAATAGCGTAACGGGCTGCCATAGGCGGCCCGTTTATTTTGTATCCGACATACCCGTCGCCTTTCAAGCTGCAGCGTTGTTACCTGCACTCACTCCCCCCAGTTACTTACTCAAGTAAGCGCCTGGGGATGAGTGAGCTGGCCGCCTAGCTGCAACTTGAAACTCATAGGGTATACAATAAAAATCCCCAATAGATTTCGCGCAAAAACGTGAAAAAGAAGGGGAAATCCGGAGTAAGGCTATGACAACTGAATTTATGCTGGTAACGCTGTCGAACAAACCTGCTGACGCTCGCTGGGGCGAGAAAGCGCTACTGAGCACCGGTGCAGAAGGGATGACCATTCACCTGACCGGCAACGACAAGTTGGGCATCATTCAACGTGCAGCCCGTAAGATCGACGGTCAGGGCGTCAAAAACGTCAAACTGGCAGGCGAAGGCTGGGATCTGGAAAACAGCTGGGCATTTTGGCAAGGTTTCCGTGGGCCGAAAGGCAAGCGCACCGTTGAATGGGCTGAACTGTCGGAAACAGACCGCAAAGAGCTGGATCAGCGCCTGAAGATCGTTGATTGGGTGCGTGACACCATCAATATGTCGGCAGAGGAACTGGGGCCGGAGCAACTGGCTACCCGCGCGGTTGATCTGATGTGTGACGTCGGTTGCGAGGCTGTCAGCTACCGTATCACCAAGGGTGAGGATCTGCGTGAGCAAAACTACGCTGGTATTCACACCGTTGGCCGGGGTTCTGATCGTTCACCCGTTCTGTTGGCATTGGACTTCAACCCGACTGGCAACCCGGAAGCACCGGTGTTTGCCTGTTTGGTGGGCAAAGGCATTACCTTTGACACCGGTGGCTACAGCCTGAAACAAAGCGCTTTTATGGACTCCATGAAAGCGGATATGGGCGGTGCGGCCACCATTACCGGCGCACTGGCGCTGGCGGCGGCTCGCGGTCTGAAACAACGTGTGAAACTGTACCTGTGCTGCGCCGATAACATGGTCAGCGGTAACGCGTTCAAACTGGGCGACATCATCCGTTACCGTAACGGAAAAACCGTTGAAGTGATGAATACCGATGCGGAAGGGCGCTTGGTTCTGGCCGACGGCCTGATCGACGCATCTGAGCAGAATCCACAGTTGATCATCGACTGCGCCACTCTGACTGGGGCGGCGAAAACAGCGGTGGGTAATGACTACCATGCATTGTTCAGCTTCGATGACGCGCTGGCACAAGAACTACTGGTGAGTGCTGCCGCAGAACAAGAGCCATTCTGGCGCCTGCCGTTGGCTGAGTTCCACCGTAGCCAATTGCCGTCTAACTTTGCTGAACTGAACAACGTGGCCGGTCCAGCCTACACCGCGGGTGCCAGCACCGCAGCTGCATTCCTGTCGCACTTCGTGAAAAACTACCAGCAGGGTTGGGTGCACATTGACTGTTCTGCAACTTACCGCAAAGGTGCAGTGGATCAATGGTCAGCTGGCGCAACCGGTCTGGGTGTACGTGCACTGGCCAACCTACTGCTGAGCAAAGCCAAATAATTGAACGCTCACTCAGGTGGGCGTTAGAATATCATTTACCCTCGGGGCCCAGCATGCTGGGCCCCGTTATTTGATTGCTGGAGTTTGTCATGAGTTCTCACCATCACGAAGTCGCCACAGGCGAAAACGAACTTGAACGCCTGTTGAAACTGGCGGTGACGGAGCCGGCCCATCGTCCGGCATTCTTCCGTGAACTGCTTGAGGCTACGGTGTTGATCCTCGGTGACAGTGAACAGGTACAACTCGGCGGTGACATCACGCTCAACGCCGACACACCGGTGAATATCCAGCATTGGGAAAAGCAGGACGGCGGTAGCATCATCCCGTTTTTCACCTCGGTAGAGGCGCTGCAAAAGGCCGTTGAGGATGAACAACCCTTCATCGCCATGCCGGCGCGGGTATTATTCGAGATTACGCAGGGTGCGGATCTGTTCCTCAACCCGAAGGCCGAGTACGGCAAGGAGTTTTATCCTGAAGAGGTGGCAATGCTGCTGGCCACCGGCGGTGTAAGCAAACCGGCAGAACGCTATATCGACAAGGATACCCAGATCCTGTTGGGCCAGCCGGAAGAATATCCATCGGCGATGGTCGATGCCCTGACCACATTGTTCAGCCAGCGCAAGCCGGTCCGCCGCGCGTTTCTGGCGCTGATGCACGACCAGGCGGTCGACGAAAAACCCAATCTGCTGGTCGGGCTGGAAGTAGACGGCGAACAAGGCGATGTCGAGGCACTGATCAATGAAGCGGGCAGCGTGGCCAGCGAAACCGCGCCTAACGACGAACCAGTGGATTTTTGTCTGGTATCGGAAAAGGAACGTGGCGTCAGTCATTACCTGATCACCCATACCCAACCCTTCTACCAGCGCCGCTGGGGCAGTTGGTTGCGTAACATTATCCCTTCGACCGATAAGACGCAGTAATCTTCATCGCTCTGAGCGGTGTGTTGCGATACCTTGTTCAATAAAAAGGCCCCATTTGGGGCCTTTTTTACGCCGGAATGCCTTGTTTATGGGGCTAAACGGGCGAGCCCTTCAATGGCGCGTTCAAGGTATTGGCGTGGGCAGCCGAGGTTAATGCGTATAAACCCTTTTCCCTGATCGCCAAAGCTGATTCCCATCGAGGCGGCAATCTTTGACTGGTGGATTAACGCCTGTTGTAGGGCGTTATCATCCAGGCCCAGCGCGCGACAATCCAACCAGGCAAGGTAGGTACCCTCGGCTGGGGTCATTTTGCACCAGGGCGCGGCATAGGCTAACGCCTGTTCAAACCAACGCCGATTGTCGGCCAGATAACCTTGTAAATCATCAAGCCAGCCTTCTCCCTGTTGATAAGCGGCCGTTGCGGCGGTCATCGACAACGCATTGAAGACATCCAACCCGTGGGCATTAAGGCGTTCGATGAATGCATTTCGAGTGTGAGCATTGGGGATCAGAAAATTTGAGATCCTGAGTGACGACAAGCCAAAGCTCTTGCTGGCAGAGGTCGCCGAAATCAGATTGTTATGCCAAGCCTCATCCAGGTGCAGCACGGAAGTGAAGACCTCGCCCGGCAGCAATAAGTCGGCCCAAATTTCATCGGAAATGACCGTCACGCCATAGCGGCTGCACAGTGCCATCAGTTGCGTCAGTTCACTGTGGGTCCAGCATCGACCGGTAGGGTTGTGCGGATTACACAACAACAACACCGGGGGACGTCGTTGCTCGAAGCACGCCTCCAGGTGCTCGAAGTCGAACTGGTAGCCTTGTGCGCTTTCTTTCAACGGATTTTCTAGCACTTCTCGACCGTTCATGGCGATTATTTTGGCGAAAGATCCATAGTAGGGGCCCTGGATGACGACAGGATCTCCAGGCTGACTGAGCAGTTGGATCAAGATTGCCAAGCCTGGTACAACACCTTCGATAGAGGTGAACCACTCACGCTGCAAAGGCAAATTATGCCGACTCGAGAACCAATCCATCGCTGCTTGGTAATACTGAGAGTCACGTTCACTGTAGCCAAAGATGCCGTGTTCAACACGGTTATGCAGCGCTTGCCGGACTTCAACAGGACACTGGAAGTCAAAATCAGAGACCCACATCGGCAAAAGGTCCGTTTCATCGAGTTGCAGATAGCGGTCGATAAAGTCCCATTTCACCGACCCGGTATTATGACGGTTGATTATCTGATTAAAATCGGTCTGTTTCACGTCAGGCTTCCTTACGCTGTAAATCGTTCTGTGGCTGTATTTTGGCTATCCCGAATCCGGTAAACCCATAAATCAGGGCGAATACCACGGCGGCGTAGCATTGAATTGCCCAAGGGAGTAAATCCAGCGTGCTGACACCCAAGGTGGTTGCCATATAAATGCCAGCGGCTGTCCATGGGATTAAAGGTTCTATGACGGTGCCAGCATCTTCCACGGTTCGTGACAGGTTCTTATTGTCTAAACCCATGCGGTGATAGGCGCCCTTGAACAGCTCGGCAGGGATGAGCAGTGCCAACTTTCCATCGCTGGTGGCACCGGTAACCAGAATGGTGGTCGCGACTGTCGCGGCAATCAATTGACCGGTGGTATGAACCACTTTCAGCAAGCGATTGATGATCACGGTCAGCGCTCCGGTGAGTGTTAATGCGCCCGCAAATGAAAATGCGCAGAAGACCAGCAGGATGGTGCTCATCATTGAGAACATACCGCCTCGGTTGAGCAGACGTGGAACATCTAGGACGATGCCGGTAATGCTTTGTCCCTGTGCCGTGAACATCGAAAGGTTAAAACCATCCATCAACGCATTTAGGCCTTGCTGCAAGTTGAACCCCTGAAGGAACACACCAATGGCAATCGCCAGAGTACAGGCTGCCAGCATCACGGGGATCACGGGACGTTTGGTGACGGCCCCCCACAGCACTAAGGCCGGTGGCAGGATTAACAGCAAGTTGAAGTGGTACAGACCTTCCAGAGCCGTGACGATCTCCGTCACTTTTTCTGGCGTAGCCACGCTGCCGACGGCGCTGGTGTGCCCGGCAATCAGATACACCACTGCGGCTAAAACAAAGCTCGGCAATGTCGTATACATCAGGTGCTGAATATGGCTGTAGAGGTCGGTATCTGCGACGATAGCCGCGAAATTGGTAGAATCAGACAGCGGAGAGATTTTGTCGCCAAAGTAGGCGCCGGAAACTACCGCACCGGCAGCGGCGGCCAATGGCACATCCAGGCCAGCAGCTACGCCCATCAAGGCAACACCCACAGTGCCTGCTGCCCCCCAGGATGTCCCGGTACACACGGAAATTACGCTGGTAATAAAGAACGCGGCAATCAGGATATATTGCGGACTGATCAGCTTTAAGCCCCAGTACACCATGTAAGGAATGGTGCCGCTGAACATCCAGGTGCCGATCAACCCGCCGACGCAGATCAGGATCATGATAACCGGCATTGCCTTGGCTAACTTGGCAACGATAGAGTCAATAATGTCGTTCCAGCCGTAACCTTGCCAGTAGGCCAGGGCGGCGGCAATACCGGCAGAGACCAACAGCAACGGCTCGATCCGCAGGCCAAACTGGCCATAGCCGATGATAAGCAGCAGGAGCATCGCCACAATGGGTAGCATCGCTAGCCCCAGGTTGAGTTTCTTCTTGTCATTCATTTACAACTCCGGTTAAGGATGAGGGTGTGACGCAAGCCTAATGAATTCGTTATGAATGAGGTGTGAGCGCGGGCAACTGTCTATGTAATCGGTTTCATGGCATAGGGTTATGTGAGTCACCTCTCACTTAATGACCTTGTTTTCTTGATTTAGCGTATTTTTTCTATGGAAGCGACGGAGTCTCGCAGGATCAGCTCAGCAGTAAACATATTGTTCTGGGGTGTCACAGCAGCACCGGAATTGAGCTGCAACGCCAAATTAGCCGCGCGTCGGGCCATTTTCTCAACCGGGTAATGCACCGTGGTTAGTGATGGATGGAGGTATTTAGCCAAAGCCACGTCATCAAACCCGACAATCGAGAGATCTTCAGGCAGGTTCATTTGATGCTGGTGGAAGGTGCGCATCATGCCAGCGGCCATCACGTCATTGAAGGTGAGTGCAGCGGTAAACGGATGCTTGCTGGCCCGTATTTTTTCTGCGGCTAATTCGCCCCCTTGCTCATTGAAGGGGACACTGATGATCCAAGAACCCGGTACCGAGATCCCGGCATCAGCCATGGCCGTTCGATATCCCTCCAGACGCTGTTTTCGGTCATCGATCGGCAAGTCTGTGGTGATGCAGGCGATGTTCCTGTGCCCATACTCAATAAGCATTTGGGTGGCGGCTCGTGAAGCGCTGGCATTGTCTAGCCAAATGCAACGATTGGCGATGGCGGGCAAATAGCGATTAATCACCACCATTGCAGGGGTATGGGCGGCATAGCGCAAAACGTCGGCATCACTCATTCGGGTAACGTGAGCAACGATGGATTCGCAACCCTGATTGATCAGAAAGTCGAGGCCGTTTTTCTCCAGTTCGGCTTGATGCCCCCCACTGCAGACCATCAGTTTTACGCCGCCTTTGCGGGTGACATCCTCTACGCCCCGTGCGAGCCGTGAAAAAAAAGGGTCGTCGAGATTACCGGTCAATAACCCCAGCATATTCCCACTTCTTTTTGCCAGAGCCAGCGCGGCAGCATTGCGGTGGTAGTTAAACTCACGCATGGCCTTTTCAACGCGCTCGCGAGTTACCGGCTCAACATAGGCGGTGTTATTGATAACCCTGCTGACGGTGGCCGTTGATACGCCAGCGCGCCGGGCAACCTCTTTCATTGTGGCCATATCATCTCCTGCTTAAGGCTGTGGCAGCGCTTTCCGTTAAAGGGGGAAATTGGGCTGGGTCTGATGCTAACAGCACTGCTATTATTCATCCATATTCGGATATTGCGTCGACCCGTGTCGCGTAAACGTTGCCAGGGAGTTAAACGATGAAACCATGCCATTCAGGGGCATTTGCATCAGGCAAGAAGCTTTGTCAGGGGATTGCATTGGCGGGGGGCTTACTGCTGCTGACCGCCTGTGATGACGGCGGTAAAACGCCCACGGCAGTGCAGGCTGATGCTCAGGCGAGCAGCGTTACACAGGTCAAGAGACCGGATGCTGCTGCGCTGGCGACGTTAGCGAAACGCGACGCCGGCAAGCCATTGACGCTGCTCGATGCCTCTGAACTGCAGCTCGACGGCGCCAGTGCCATGGTGTTGACGTTTTCTTTGCCGCTCGCTCCCAATCAAGATTTCGCCGCACGAGTCCATCTGGTCGACAGTGTCAGCGGTAAAATCGACGGTGCCTGGGAACTGTCAGACAACCTGATGGAACTGCGGCTGCGTCATCTGCAACCTAATCGCAAACTGGTGCTGACCATTGAAAGTGGCCTTAAAGCGGTCAACGGTGCCGAACTGGGCAAACAGCAGGAACAGACGATTACCACCCGCGACATCAAACCAAGCGTCGGCTTTGCCGGTAAAGGCTCATTGCTGCCGACTAAGCTGGCAGCGGGCTTACCGGTCATGGCGTTGAACGTCGACAATGTTGACGTCAACTTCTTCCGGGTGAAGGCCGATGCCTTACCGGCGTTCCTGGCAAACTGGGAATATCGCAATTCGCTCTCCAGTTGGGAGTCGGAAGAACTGCTGAAAATGGCCGATCTGGTCTACAGCGGCCGTTTTGATCTTAACCCGCAGCGCAATACCCGCGAACGCCTGCTGTTGCCGCTGAGCGGCATCGAAGCCTTGCAGAAACCGGGGGTCTACCTGGCGGTGATGCAACAGGCCGGACACTATGGCTATACCAATCCGGCGACGCTGTTTACCCTCAGCGATATCGGTGTTTCACTCCACAGCTATCATGATCGTCTGGACGTGTTCACCCAGGCGCTGGATGGTGGCGCAGCATTGGGTGCCGTTGAACTGCGTCTATTGGATGAAAAAGGTCAAACGCTGGCCCAGGGAACCACCGATAAGCAAGGGCATGCCCAGTTAACGAAAAGCAATAAGGCGCGCTTGTTGCTGGCCACTCAACAGGGCCAGACCAGCATGATTGATCTGTCGACACCGGCGTTGGATTTGGCTGAGTTCGATATTGCCGGCCCGGAAGGTTACAGCAAACAGTTCTTCGCTTTCGGACCGCGTGATTTATATCGCCCAGGCGAAACACTGATCGTTAATGGCCTGCTGCGTGACGCTGACGGCAAGCCGCTGCCAGCTCAGCCAGTGAAGGTGGATATCGTAAAACCGGACGATCAGGTGGCGAGGAGCTTTGTCTGGCAACCGCAGGATGGTCTGTACCAATACCAATATCAAATCCCCGAGGGTGGCCCGACGGGCAACTGGTCGTTGCGCTTTAATCTGGGTGATAACCAGCCGCGGCTTTACAGCTTCAAGGTAGAGGATTTCCTGCCGGAACGTATGGCGCTCGATATTACCGGGGAGAAAACCCCGCTGCGTCCTGACGCGCAACTGGTGTTCGATGTTACCGGCCGTTATCTCTACGGCGCACCGGCTTCGGGCAACCGTCTGCAAGGGCAGGTATTCCTGCGACCACAGCGTGAAGCCGTCAGTAGTCTACCGGGTTATGAATTCGGTTCGGTGACGGAAGAAAGCCTGTCACGCAATATGGATGAGTTTGATCAAGCGTTGGATAATGCCGGCAAAGCGCAAGTGGCGGTGGACAGTAGTTGGGCTGAGGTGAAATCGCCACTGAAGGCCATCTTGCAGGCCAGCCTGCTGGAGTCTGGTGGCCGCCCGGTGACGCGCCGCGCCGAACAGGCGATCTGGCCTGCTGATGCGCTGCCTGGCATTCGGCCATTATTCAACAAACAACAGATTTATGATTATCGTAGTAACAGCTATCAGGCCCAGCCCGTGGTGGATGAAAATACCCAGGCTGGTTTTGATATCGTCTATGCCAATGCTGCTGGTGAAAAGCTGGCAGTCAACGGATTGAAAGCCCGTCTGGTGCGTGAGCGTCGTGACTACTACTGGCAGTGGTCGGAAGGGGAAGGCTGGCAGTCGTTGTATGACAAGAAAGATCTGCCTTTGGCAGAGCAAACCATCGATATTGCTGCCAATGGCAGTGCAAAGGTCAGTTTCCCGGTGGAGTGGGGCGCGTATCGCATTGAGGTGGTGGATCCGCAAAGCAATCTGATCAGCAGCCTGCGTTTCTGGGCGGGCTACAGCTGGCAGGACAACACCAACGGCAGCGGCGCAGTGCGTCCAGATCAAGTGAAGCTGAAGCTGGACAAACCGGCCTATAAGCCGGGTGAAAAAGTGAAGCTGCATATTGAAGCACCAGCCGCCGGCAAGGGTTATCTGCTGGTGGAATCCAGTGACGGCCCGTTGTGGTGGCAGGAGTTGGACGTACCCGCTAAAGGGGTTGATGTTGAAGTGCCCATCAACCAGGACTGGAAACGCCATGATCTGTATCTCAGTGCATTGGTGATCCGTCCGGGCGATAAGCAACAGCAGTCGACGCCGAAACGTGCTGTCGGATTGTTGCATCTGCCTTTAGTGGATGAGGGACGTAAACTGGCGCTGACGTTGGACGCGCCGCAGCGTATGCGGCCAAACCAGATGCTGACGGTGAAAGTGAAGGCTGCTCACAGCAGCGGTAAACCGCCGCAACAAATCAACGTGCTGCTTTCCGCAGTGGACAGCGGCATCCTCAATATCACTGACTATGCAACGCCGGATCCCTATCAGGCCTTCTTTGGCCGCAAACGCTATAGTGCCGATCAGTACGATGTTTACGGCCAACTGATCGAAGGTAAAGGGCGCTTGGCTAACCTGCGTTACGGTGGCGACGGCGATGACGAAGATGCGCTGTCACGCGGTGGCAAAAAGCCGATCACTGCGGTAACCATTGTTGCCCAGCAGGCGCAACCGGTTAAGCTGGATGCCAACGGCGAAGGTGAAATCCAGATCGCCATTCCGGACTTCAACGGTGAGCTGCGGCTGATGGCGCAGGCGTGGAGTGATGAAGACTTCGGCAATGCAGAAGGCAAGACCGTCGTGGCCGCACCTGTGGTGGCTGAATTGGCGACACCGCGCTTCCTGGCTGGGGGTGATAGCACCCAGTTGGCGCTAGATGTCAGTAATCTGTCCGGGCAACCGCAGGCATTAACGGTAAAACTGACTTCCAACGGGCTGGTGGCATTGCAAGGGGCAACTGAACAGCAAGTCAACCTGACAAACGGCCAGCGCACCACGCTACACATTCCTGTGCAGGCGTTGGCAGGCTTTGGACAAGGCGAAGTATCGCTGACGGTTAGTGGTTTGGTACTGCCGGGGGAAACGTTAAAAGACTATCAGCATACCTGGAAGATTGGCGTGCGCCCGGCCTATCCAGCACAAACCCGTCAGTTCGCCAGCGTAATCCACGCCGGTGAACGTTGGGATCTGCCGGCAGATGCCGCCGCCGGGCTGGTGCAGGCGACGACCGAAGGGCAACTGCTGTTGACCAGCCGTCCGCCAATCAACCTGGCGCGTTACATCAGCGAACTGTATGCCTATCCCTATGGCTGCCTGGAGCAGACGACCAGCGGGCTTTATCCGTCGCTGTATACCAACCGGGCGCAGCTCAGCGCGCTGGGCATCAAATCCGGTAGCGATGAAAGTCGCCGTACCAGTATCGATGTTGGCATCGAGCATCTGCTTAGCATGCAGCGCTATAACGGAGGTTTTGGCTTGTGGAACCGCGATAGTCAGGAGGAGTTCTGGCTGACGGCCTATGCCACAGACTTCCTGTTCCGCGCCAGTGAGCAAAACTACAGCGTGCCGGCCGATGCCCTGACGGCTGCCAACAATCGTCTGCAACGCTATTTGCAGGATCGCAGCCAGATCGACGTTGCTTCCACCCAGTATCCGGACCACACCCGTTTTGCGGTGCAGGCTTATGCCGGATTGGTACTGGCGCGTCAACAGCAGGCACCGCTTGGAGCATTGCGACAGTTGTTTGAGCGTCGCGCCGATGCTCGCTCGGGCTTGCCGCTGGTGCAGCTTGGTGTGGCGCTGAAGTTGATGGGGGATATGCCGCGAGCTAATCAGGCGATCGAACAGGGGCTGGCTACGCAGCGTAATGCCAAGGACTACTGGCTGGAAGATTACGGCAGTCCATTGCGTGATGACGCGATGATTCTGGCGTTGTTGACCGAGAATAATCTGCTGCCGGCCGAGCGCGACCAGCGCTTGCTGACGCTATCTGAACGACTTAACGGTGAACGCTATCTATCCACGCAGGAGAGCAATGCCTTGTTCCTGGCTGCGCGCAACCTGATTGGCAGTGCTGAAACGCCATGGCAAGCGCAAACGGCGCAGGGCAAGACCCTGTCCGGTAGCCAGGCGCTGACGCAAAACCTGTCTGCTGAACAGTTGGCTACCGGGTTACAGCTCACCAATACCGGCAGCGGCACGCTGTACAGCCGGGTCGATCTGGTCGGTTATCCGCAACAAGCACCGCAGCCGCAAAGCAATGTGCTGAATATTCGTCGTGAATTCCTTGGGCTGGACGGTAAAGCGGTGGATCTGACCCAACTAAAAAGTGGCCAATTGATCTTGGTACACCTGGATGTCTGGGCTGATAACCAGGTGCCGGATGCGCTGGTGGTTGATCTCCTGCCCGCGGGTCTGGAACTGGAGAACCAGAATTTGGGCGACAGCAGCGCCAGCTTGGGTGAAAGCGCCAGCAGCGTGACTGAACTGTTGCAGGACATGCAGCAAGCCGACATCAAACATCAGGAGTTCCGTGACGATCGCTATGTGGCAGCGGTGAATATTGACGGCTACCGTCATACCACGCTGCTGTATCTGGCTCGGGCCGTGACGCCGGGTTCTTATCTGGTGCCGGCACCGCAGGTTGAGTCGATGTATGTTCCTGCCTGGCGTGCGCTGGGTGCGACGCCGCAACGGCTTGATATCGAGCAATAATCCCTTTTACTCCGCCCCGGTGATTTCTCCGGTGGCGGGGTAAGAGAGTGATACCTTATCGATGAAGCGATTTTTCACCCATTTACGTCGCCGTGGCGCAGTCTGGTTGCTGGCGATTTTCCTGCTGCCCGCTTTGCTGTGGCTGGCAGACCGGCTGTGGCCGTTACCCTTAAAAGATGCCGAGATGGCGCGCGTGGTGGTGGCGGAAGACGGCACACCATTATGGCGTTATGCGGACAGTGATGGTGTATGGCGTTATCCGGTCAGCCTGCAGCAGGTATCGCCCTATTATCTGCAGGCGCTGCTGACTTATGAGGATCGTTGGTTTTATCAGCATCCTGGTATTAACCCCTTGGCGCTGATCCGTGCTGCCTGGCAAGATTTGCGTAACGGGCAGATTGTCTCCGGCGGCAGTACGTTATCGATGCAGGTTGCACGCTTGATTGATCCTCATCCACGTACGCTTGGCGGTAAACTGCGGCAGGTGTGGCGCACGGCACAGCTTGAATGGCATCTGTCGAAGGATCAAATCCTCGAAATTTACCTTAACCGCGCGCCTTACGGCGGCACGCTGCAAGGGATCGGTGCGGCCAGCTGGACTTATCTGGGGAAGCCCCCCTCGGAACTGACACGCGGCGAAGCGGCGTTGCTGGCGGTATTGCCGCAGGCACCCAGTCGTTTACGGCCGGACCGCTATCCGGAGCGGGCACAGGCTGCGCGTGACAAAGTGTTGGAACGGCTGGCGTACTACCAGGTTTGGCCCGCGCAGCAGGTGACTGAAATTCGTCAGGAAGCATTGTGGTTGGCTCCGCGTCAGGTGCCGCAATTGGCTCCGTTACTGGCGCGGCGCATGACGCAGGGTAATCACCGTCAGGTGGTAACCACCACGCTGGACGCTACGTTGCAGCGGCGGCTGGAAGAGCTGGCACGCGGCTGGAAGAGTCAATTACCAGAGAAAACTTCTGTGGGTGTGTTGGTGGTTGATCACGCCAATATGAAAGTACGTGCCTATCTGGGATCGTTAGATTTTAACGATAACAGCCGCTTTGGCCATGTCGACATGGTGGCCGCCTGGCGTTCACCGGGGTCAACGCTCAAACCGTTTTTGTATGGTTTGGCGCTGGATGACGGTCTGATCCACGCGGAATCGCTGTTGCAGGACGTACCTCGCCGTTTTGGTGATTATCGCCCCGGAAATTTTGATACCGGTTTTCATGGTCCGGTTAGCGCCAGTGATGCACTGTCGCGCTCGCTTAATCTGCCCGCGGTGCAATTGCTGGAGGCCTATGGACCAAAACGCTTTGCTGCCAACCTACGCAATGTAGGCGTTGAACTGCGACTGCCTGCGCATGCCGATCCGAGTCTGGCTGTGATTTTGGGCGGAGCTGGTGCACGGTTGGATCAGTTGGTCGCCGGATTCAGTTCACTGGCTCGGCAAGGTAGAGTGGCACCGCTGCGCTTTACGCCTCAACAAGGGCTTTATGATCGCCAATTGTTGTCACCGGGTGCCGCCTGGATTGTGCGGCGAATCTTGGCGGGGGAGGCTCGTCCGTTGCCAGATGATGCATTGCCCGCCACTGTGCCGCTGGCATGGAAGACCGGTACCAGTTACGGTTATCGCGATGCCTGGGCCATCGGAGTCAATGCGCGCTATACGATCGGCATTTGGGTCGGGCGACCAGACGGCACGCCGGTCGCCGGGCAATTTGGCTTTGCCACGGCGGTACCACTGCTCAATCAGGTCAATAATCTGTTGCTGACCTCTTTACGCCAGCGTGGTGAAGGGATCCCAGTGGACCCACGTCCTGCCAGCGTCAGCCGCGCGGTGATTTGCTGGCCGGGTGGGCAACCGCTTCCTGCGGGTGACGGTAATTGCCGTCAACGTCGCCTGAGTTGGATCCTTGACGGAACTATCCCGCCAACGTTACCCGCACCGGGGCAGGAAAGCGTTCTGGGTAGCCAGCCGCTGGTGTGGCTAAGCCCGCGCGGGCTTCGCGTTGCGGCAGATTGTCCAGGGGCAACACCTCGGCGGTTGGCATTGTGGCCTACACCGTTGGAACCCTGGCTGCCATTGGCTGAGCGCCGTGCCCAGCGTTTACCGGCTGTTGATCCACAATGCCCACCGTTGCAACAGCAGGAAGCACCACCGTTACTGATGTTGGGCGTGCGCGATGGCGCGTTGCTGCGTCGTTTGCCCGGCAAGCATGCACTGGATTTACGGGTCAGTGCGCAGGGCGGCAGTGGACAGCGTTGGTGGTTCCTGAACGGCCAATTAGCGGGAGAAGGGGAATCGTTATTGCAGACACTGACGCAACCGGGCCGCTATCAGCTCAGTGTGTTGGATGAAAGTGGTCAGGTCGCGCTGCGCGAATTTACCTTCGATTAGGCTGGATTTTCGCAACCTGCGCTCTGAACCGCAAAGTGAAGAATGAAGATAATAATTTTTTAATGAAATGTTGATTTTCCCGTAGGCAAGCGTTAACAGCGCACATATAATCTGCGCCACTTGAGAAGGCCGGCACCCTGTTTGCAGACCGGTCTATTTTGGAAGTTATATAGAGGCCATCATGACTGTAGAACGTACCTTTTCCATCATTAAACCAAACGCTGTAGCTAACAACGACATCGGCGCAATCTATGCGCGTTTTGAGCGCGCTGGTTTCAAAATCATCGCATCCAAGATGCTGCGTCTGACTCGCGAGCAAGCAGAAGGCTTCTACGCTGAGCACAAAGGTCGCCCATTCTTCGATGGTCTGGTTGAGTTCATGACCTCTGGCCCGATCGTGGTTCAGGTTCTGGAAGCGGAAAACGCAGTACAGCGCAACCGTGACATCATGGGTGCTACCAACCCAGACAACGCACTGGCCGGCACCTTGCGTGCTGACTACGCGGACAGCTTCACTGCTAACGCCGTACACGGTTCTGACGCAGTAGAATCTGCACAGCGCGAAATCGCGTACTTCTTTAACGATAGCGAAATCTGCTCACGTTAATAATACCCGTCGCCTTTCAAGCTGTAGGGGGCGAATAATTCGCCCCGATTGGCACAGGTGCAGCACCCGACCAGAACACGGTATTCATCGGCTGAAACAATAAAAATGCCCTGAATACCTTTCAGACGTGGAAAGCTGCTACTAAAATTTGTACAATGCCGCGCCCCTGATAAGTCGTCTTATCAGGGGCGCGCTTTTAGCGCCGTCGCCCGATTTTTGCGGGTTGAACGACGCACTTACTTTCAACTCTTTCGCGCCATAAAGTGTAACAACGAGGCCAGAGATCAATTATGTTAGAACCCATCACGTCCGAGCACATCGTGTCTGAAAATAATTCGCTGACTACTCAATCCGTTAACGCGGAAACACCGGCTGTGGCCAAAATTAACCTGCTGGATTTGAACCGTCAGCAATTGCGTGAATTCTTCGCCAAAATGGGCGAGAAACCCTTCCGTGCCGATCAGGTAATGAAGTGGATGTACCACTATTGCTGCGATGATTTTGAGCAAATGACCGACATTAACAAGGTCCTGCGCAATAAATTGCAACGCGTTGCCGAGATCCGCGCACCTGAAGTGGCGGAAGAACAACGCTCAGCCGATGGCACCATTAAATGGGCGATCAAGGTTGGCGACCAGCAGGTCGAAACCGTGTATATCCCGGACGGCGACCGCGCGACCCTGTGTGTCTCTTCCCAGGTGGGTTGTGCACTGGAATGCAAATTCTGTTCGACCGCGCAGCAAGGCTTTAACCGCAACCTGCGCGTGTCTGAAATCATTGGCCAGGTGTGGCGTGCGGCGAAAATTATCGGCGCACTGAAAGTCACCGGCGAACGTCCGATCACCAACGTGGTGATGATGGGCATGGGTGAGCCGTTGCTCAACCTGAACAACGTGGTACCGGCGATGGAAATCATGCTGGACGACTTTGGTTTTGGTCTGTCCAAACGCCGCGTTACCCTGTCTACATCAGGTGTCGTGCCTGCCCTGGACAAGTTGGGCGATATGATTGACGTTGCGCTGGCCATCTCGCTGCATGCACCGAATGACAAGATCCGCGATGATATCGTGCCGATCAACCGCAAATACAATATCGAAACCTTCTTGGCTGCGGTACGCCGTTACCTGGAAAAATCCAATGCGAATCAGGGCCGAGTCACGGTCGAATATGTCATGTTGGATCATATCAACGACAGCACTGACGACGCGCACCAATTGGCCGAAGTCCTCAAAGACACGCCGTGCAAGATCAACCTGATCCCATGGAACCCGTTCCCTGGCGCACCTTACGGCCGCAGCTCCAACAGCCGCGTGGATCGTTTTTCCAAAGTGTTGATGGAATACGGCTTTACGACTATTGTTCGTAAAACCCGTGGTGATGATATCGATGCCGCCTGCGGGCAATTGGCGGGTGAAGTGATCGACCGTACCAAGCGTACCCTGAAAAAGAAAATGGCCGGGGAACCTATCACCGTGCGTGCGGTCTGAACCCTATAGCATGATTTTTTTGTTATCTTACAGTCTGTTATGTGAATGGACGCCAAGATAGCATCAGACAAGGAAATGAATGCAGGCATGAAGCTGACTCTGTGGGGTACGTTGCTGGCGGCCGGGTTACTGGCGGGCTGTTCCGGTTCAGCACCGGAAGAAAAAAACGCGCAGCCTGAAGTGGGCCAAACGCGTTTGCAACTGGGTCTGGAATATCTGAAGCAGGGCGATTTAAACGCCGCGCGACAGAATCTGGAGAAAGCGGCGGACGCTGCCCCACAGGATTACCGGACCCAATTGGGAATGGCACTCTACGAGCAGCAGATTGGCGAGAATGTCGCGGCTGAACAACGTTATCAGCAGGCGCTCAAACTTGCGCCGGGCAATGGCACCGTGCTGAATAATTACGGTGCGTTTCTTTGCAGTTTAGGGCAGTATGTACCGGCACAACAGCAGTTTAGCGCTGCGGCAGTAGCACCGGATTACGGTCAGGTTGCCGACAGCCTGGAAAACGCAGGTTACTGTTTTCTCAAGGCCGGACAGAACGATGAAGCACGTACCTTGTTAACGCGTGCGCTGAAGGTCGATCCGGACAAAGGCACTCCACTGTTGGTGGAGGCAGAAAAGCAATTTGGAGAAGGGAAGCGCGCACAGTCGCAACTTTTATTGGATAGTTATCAACATGTTTTGCCGGCTAGCGCCGACAGCTTATGGTTACAGATTCGTTTCGCCGCGTTAGCCGGGCGCCAAGATAGCGTGCAACGCTATGGCAAGCAGTTATCGCGAAGTTTTCCACAATCCAAACAGTACCAGCAGTTCTTAGCTAATGAATACTGAAGCCTCCCAAGATAAAACCGTATCAATGACGACAGGCGAACGTCTGCGTCAAGCCCGTGAACAACTCGGGTTGAGTCAACAGGCCGTTGCAGAACGCCTGTGCCTCAAAATGTCTACCGTGCGTGACATTGAAGAAGACAATCTTTCCGCAGATCTGGCTTCAACGTTTGTGCGCGGTTATATCCGTTCTTACGCCAAGCTGGTGCGTTTGCCTGAGGATGAGCTGCTGCCGATGTTGGCTAAGCAGGCTCCGCTGAAGGTGGCAAAGGTTGCGCCAATGCAGAGCTTCTCATTGGGCAAGCGTCGCAAAAAACGCGACGGTTGGTTGATGAGCTTCACGTGGTTGATCGTTTTCGTGGTGGTTGGCCTGACCGGCGCCTGGTGGTGGCAAAACCACAAGGCCCAGCAGGAAGAGATCGTCACGATGGCCGATCAATCCTCTGCCCAGCTTTCACAAAACAGTGAAGGCCAATCAGTGCCGTTGACCGACAGCAATGCCGACAACAGTGCACCTTTGGCTGACAGTGGTTCTACGCCGGTTGATACCGGCGTTGTTCCACAGCCGTCACAGACTCCGGCCGCTACCGGCAGTGCAACTGCGCAGCAACCTGCTGTCGTTTCACCAAGCCAGACGACGCTGCCTGAGACAACGCCTGCGGCACCAGCCGCACCGTTGCCAACCGCAGACGCGGGTGTGGCTGCACCGGCTGTTGATCCTAACGCGCTGGTGATGAGCTTCTCCGCCGACTGTTGGTTGCAGGTGACCGACGCCAGCGGTAAAACGCTGTACAGCGGCAGCCAGAAAAGTGGCGGCAAGCTGAGCCTGGCGGGCACCGCGCCGTACAAATTGACTATTGGCGCACCGGCCGCAGTACAGATTCAATATCAAGGTAAGCCGGTTGATTTAAGCCGGTTTGTTAAGTCAAACCGTGTTGCTCGTCTGACCGTTGCCGCGCAGTAATTGCGCGGCCATTGTCGTTAAGTCAGGGCAACAATGGAGAGTAAGTAATGCATAACCAATCGCCCATCAACCGTCGAAAATCAACGCGAATTTACGTCGGCAATGTGCCTATTGGTGATGGTGCGCCGATTGCTGTGCAGTCGATGACTAACACCCGTACTACCGATGTTGAAGCAACGGTTAATCAGATCAAAGCGCTGGAGCGTGTGGGCGTTGATATTGTCCGCGTTTCAGTTCCCACAATGGATGCCGCTGAGGCGTTCAAGCTGATCAAGCAGCAGGTTAACGTGCCGCTGGTCGCTGATATCCACTTCGATTACCGCATTGCGCTGCAAGTTGCTGAATATGGCGTCGACTGCCTACGCATCAACCCAGGCAATATCGGTAACGAGTCGCGTATCCGTTCAGTCGTGGACTGCGCTCGCGATAAAAATATCCCGATCCGTATCGGGGTAAATGGCGGCTCTCTGGAAAAAGACATCCAGGAAAAATACGGCGAACCCACGCCGGAAGCGCTGCTCGAATCCGCTATGCGTCATGTGGATATCCTCGATCGTCTCAACTTTGACCAGTTCAAAGTGAGTGTCAAGGCGTCCGATGTGTTCCTGGCAGTGCAATCCTACCGTCTGTTGGCCGCCCGTATCGATCAGCCGCTGCATCTGGGCATCACCGAAGCTGGCGGCGCTCGCAGTGGTTCAGTGAAATCGGCGATTGGTCTGGGGCTGCTGCTGTCAGAAGGCATTGGCGATACCCTGCGTATTTCACTGGCTGCCGATCCCGTAGAAGAAGTGAAGGTCGGTTTCGACATTCTGAAATCGCTGCGCATTCGTGCTCGCGGCATTAACTTCATCGCGTGCCCAACCTGTTCTCGTCAAGAATTTGATGTTATCGGCACAGTGAACGCGCTGGAACAGCGTCTGGAAGACATCATCACACCGATGGATATTTCGATTATCGGTTGTGTGGTCAATGGTCCGGGCGAAGCGTTGGTTTCCACGCTGGGTGTGACCGGTGGTCACAAAAAGAGCGGATTCTACGAAGACGGCGTGCGCCAGAGAGAACGTTTTGACAACGAACAGATGATTGACCAACTGGAAGCCAAAATCCGCGCCAAGGCGTCGATGATGGATGAAAGCAATCGCATCGCGGTCAACTTGCTGGAAAAATAAGCATTATATCGATACGGCGGGCTTTTTAGCCCGCTTGTTTATGAACCCGGGAGCAGAACGCTGTATTCGCGTTGAATACAGGGCGGCAAAGTCCCTATAATCGGGTTCATTTTTATAGACAACGGACAGAGAACTCACGTGGCAAAGAACATTCAAGCCATTCGCGGCATGAACGACTACCTGCCGGAAGAAACGGCATTATGGCAGCGTATTGAAGGCATCCTGAAACAGGTGCTTAGCGGCTACGGTTACAGCGAAATCCGCTTGCCGATTGTAGAGCAGACCCCGTTATTCAAACGCGCGATCGGCGAAGTGACCGACGTCGTAGAAAAAGAGATGTATACCTTCGACGATCGCAACGGCGAAAGCCTGACGCTGCGTCCAGAAGGGACTGCTGGTTGCGTGCGCGCCGGCATTGAACATGGTCTGCTGTACAATCAGGAGCAGCGTCTGTGGTACGTCGGTCCGATGTTCCGCTACGAGCGCCCGCAAAAAGGCCGTTATCGCCAGTTCCATCAACTGGGTGCAGAAGTGTTTGGCCTGCAAGGCCCGGATATCGACGCCGAGCTGATCTTGCTGAGCGCCCGTTGGTGGAAAGCGCTGGGGATCTCCGAGCACGTTAAGCTGGAGCTGAACTCCATCGGTTCACTGGAAGCCCGTGCTAACTACCGTGATGCTTTAGTGGCGTTCCTGGAACAGCATCAAGAGAAGCTGGACGACGATTGTAAACGCCGCATGTACAGTAACCCGTTGCGCGTACTGGACTCGAAAAACCCGGAAGTGCAGGCGCTATTGAATGACGCGCCACGCCTGTCCGAGTATCTGGATGAAGAATCCAAAGCCCACTTCGACGGTCTGTGTGAACTTTTAGCTCAGGCGGGTATCCCATATACCATCAATGAACGCCTGGTGCGTGGTCTGGACTACTACAACCGCACTGTATTTGAATGGGTGACCAACAGTTTGGGTGCTCAGGGGACAGTGTGTGCTGGTGGTCGTTATGACGGGCTGGTCGAGCAACTGGGCGGGCGTGCAACGCCAGCGGTCGGTTTCGCGATGGGTCTGGAGCGTTTGGTGCTGCTGGTTCAGGCAGTGAACCCAGAGTTTAAAGCCGCGGCGACCATTGACGTGTACGTGATCTCCTCCGGTGCCGGTACCCAAAGTGCGGCAATGCAGTTGGCTGAACGCGTGCGTGATGCCGCGCCACAGCTAAAACTGATGACCAACTACGGTGGCGGCAACTTTAAGAAGCAGATTACCCGTGCAGATAAGTGGGGCGCGCGTATTGCCCTGATCTTGGGTGAGAACGAAGTCGCGGCCCAGCAGGTCGTCGTCAAAGACCTGCGCAGTGGTGAACAAGAAACGCTGGCGCAAAGCGAAGTCGCTGCGCGTCTGGCTTTGATGTTAGGTTAAGGAGAAGGACACCGTGGAAGTCTATACCACTGAAAACGAACAAGTCGACGCCGTGCGTCGGTTCTTTGCCGAGAATGGCAAAGCGCTGGCAGTGGGCGTGGTGCTCGGAATTGGTGCCCTGGTCGGCTGGCGTTACTGGCAGAGCCACGAAAACGCCAACATGATGGTTGCGTCCCAATCCTATCAGGAAGCCAGCGATCGTCTGGCTGACGGTAAGCCGGACGACGTGGCCGCTGCGCAGAAGTTTGCTCAGGCCAACAGCAACAGCTACGGCGTGCTGGCCTCGCTGGAGCTGGCGAAGCATTTTGTTGAGCAGAATGACTTTGCCAAAGCGGATCAACAACTGGTGCTGGCTCAAGGTCAGACCAAAGACGAAAACCTGCTTGCGATAATTAATCTGCGTCTGGCACGAGTTCAGATGCAGGAGAAAAAGCTGGATGACGCGCTGAAAACGCTGGATGGCGTGAAAGGCGAAGGCTGGGCGGCGATGGCGCAAGATACGCGCGGCGACGTGCTGTTGGCCAAAGGCGACACCAAAGGTGCGCGTGAGGCATACAGTAAAGGCATTGAGTCTAACGCTTCTCAGGCGCTGCAGGTTCTGCTGCGCATGAAATTGAATAACTTGTCCAGCTAAGGGGAATTCCCATGCAATTGCGTAAAACACTCTTGGTCGGACTGGTTTCCGTTGCCTTGCTGAGTGGTTGCTCACTGTTCAACAGTGAAGAAGACGTGGTTACCATGTCGCCGCTGCCGAAAGTTGAAAATCAGTTCACGCCAAACAAAGCGTGGAGTACCTCGGTCGGTGACGGTGTTGGTGAGTTTTATTCTCACCTGCGTCCCGCTTTCCAGGACAACACAATTTATGCCGCCGATCGCCACGGCATCGTGAAAGCGATGGACGCAGACAGCGGTAATGAAAAGTGGAAGGTTGATCTCTCTGAGAAAACCGGCTTCTTGTCCAGCAATCTGCCGGCGCTGCTGTCGGGTGGCATGGCGGTAGCTGGTGACAAAGTTTATGTTGGCAGTGAGAAAGCCGTAGTTTACGCACTGAATACCGCAGACGGTAAAGTGGCATGGCAGACCAAGGTTGCCGGTGAAGCGATTTCACGTCCGGTGATCAGCGACGGTATGGTACTGATCCACACCTCCAACGGTCTGCTGCAGGCGCTGAACGAATCTGATGGCGCGGTGAAGTGGACTGTTAACCTGGATATGCCTTCTCTGTCACTGCGTGGTGAGTCTGCACCGGCCGTTGCCTTTGGCGCAGCCATTGTTGGCGGTGATAACGGTCGCGTCAGCGCAGTGCTGATGCAGCAGGGTCAGTTGATCTGGCAGCAACGTATTTCTCAACCGAGCGGCGCGACTGAAATCGATCGTTTGAACGATGTCGACACGACGCCGGTGATTGTTGAAGGCGTTGTCTACGCATTAGGTTACAATGGTAACCTGACGGCGTTGGATCTGCGTTCAGGTCAGATCATGTGGAAGCGTGAACTGGGTTCTGTGAACGATTTCATCGTTGATGCCGGTCGCATCTACCTGGTGGATCAGAATGATCGCGTGGTGGCGTTGAGCACCGAAGGCGGCGTGACCGTGTGGACGCAGAGTGATCTGCTGCACCGTAACCTGACTCCGCCAGTCATGTATAATGGCTTCCTGGTGACGGGTGACTCTGAAGGTTACTTGCACTGGATCAACACCACGGACGGCCGTTTTGTTGCTCAGCAGGAAGTGGATAGCTCCGGCTTCCTGTCTGCGCCGATGGTAGCTGGCGATAAGCTGGTCATCCAGGCGAAGGGCGGTAAAGTTTACGCGTTCACCCGCTAACGCCGATCGTCGCAACCTTTTCAGTACCCAAAGTTTTCGGGTGCAGTCAGGCGACAAGCGCACAGAACCCCAGGATAAGTGACTGGGATGAGGGTGCGCAGTCCATGCCACTGTGACGCGAAAGATGAAGGGGAAAACGGCTCCTGAGGGTTCAGGGGCCGTTTCGTATTTTATAAGCTGCACGCTTGGTGTCTACCCATGGTGCAGTAACGCATTGATTATTAAGTAATGAGGCTTCACAATGATACCTGTCGTCGCGCTAGTTGGGCGCCCGAATGTGGGTAAATCCACCTTGTTTAACCGTTTAACACATACGCGCGATGCGCTGGTGGCGGATTTCCCCGGGCTAACGCGAGACCGCAAGTATGGTCGTGCAGAAGTTGAGGGTAATGAATTTATCATCGTTGATACCGGCGGTATTGACGGTACTGAAGACGGTGTTGAAACACGTATGGCCGGCCAGTCGCTGCTGGCGATCGAAGAAGCTGACATCGTGTTGTTTATGGTCGATGCGCGCGCAGGTCTGATGCCTGCCGATCTGGGCATCGCCCAGCATCTGCGCAACCGCCAGAAGGCCACCTTCCTCGTCGCTAACAAAACCGACGGTATGGATCCTGACATGGCCACCGCCGATTTCTACTCGCTGGGTCTGGGTGACGTGCATGCGATCGCCGCTTCTCACGGCCGTGGTGTCGCGCAGTTGATTGAACATGTGCTGGTGCCGTTTGTCGGTGAAAAGCCGGAAGAAGTAGAGCTGACCGAAGAAGAGGCTAATGCCGCTTATTGGGCTGAGCAAGAAGGTGAAACCCTCGAAGGCGAAGAAGAAGAGCCGGAAGACGACTTCAACCCACAAGATTTGCCGATCAAACTGGCTATCGTGGGTCGCCCTAATGTGGGTAAGTCCACACTCACTAACCGTATCCTCGGCGAGGAACGTGTTGTGGTGTACGACATGCCAGGCACCACTCGTGACAGCATTTATATTCCGATGGTACGCGACGAACGCGAATACGTGTTGATCGATACCGCCGGGGTGCGCAAGCGTGGCAAGGTAACGGAAACCGTAGAGAAATTCTCGGTAATCAAAACGCTGCAGGCGATCGAAGACGCGAACGTAGTATTGCTGGTGGTGGATGCACGCGAAGGCATCTCCGATCAGGATCTCTCGCTGCTTGGCTTTATCCTCAATAGTGGGCGCTCACTGGTGATTGCGGTCAACAAGTGGGACGGCATGAGCGAGGAAGATCGTGACCACGTGAAAGAGATGCTTGATCTGCGCCTGGGCTTTGTCGATTTCGCCCGCATCCACTTCATCTCGGCCCTGCATGGTAGCGGTGTTGGCAACTTGTTCGTATCGATACTGGAAGCTTACGAGTGTGCGACCCGTCGTGTGAACACCTCAATGCTGACCAAAATCATGCAGATGGCTGCCGACGATCACCAGCCACCGTTGGTGCGTGGTCGCCGCGTGAAGCTGAAGTATGCACATGCCGGTGGTTATAACCCACCGATTGTGGTGATCCACGGCAACCAGGTGACCGATCTGTCCGATTCGTACAAACGTTACCTGATGAACTACTTCCGTCGTTCTCTGAAGGTAATGGGTACGCCAATCCGTATCCAGTTCAAAGAGGGTGAAAACCCGTTTGCTGGTAAGCGTAACCTGCTGACGCCGAACCAGATGCGCAAGCGTAAACGCTTGATGAGCCACCTGAAGAAAAGCAAATAATCAGTATGAGGGGCGCGGTAGTGATACCGCGCCCCTTTTTTATTGGTCTGAAATCGTTTTATTATCCGTAGATTATCGCCATCAGCTGAAGGAACGTCATGTCCTGGGAAACCTGGAGTTTTGCATTCAACGTCACCGTACCGAATCTGTTAATGATGTTGTTGGGCATACTGTTGCGCCATTGGCGTTTGATGGACGATCGTTTTATCGACGGCGCCACCAAGTTGGTGTTCAATCTGGCGCTACCCTGTCTGTTGTTCTTCAGCATTGCGACCAACCATCCACAATTATTGGGCAACCTGCCGCTGGTAATCTTCGGCGCGGTTGGCACTCTGGCCACCTTCTTGTTACTGGAGATGGCGGCAGTGTGGTTGGTTAAGGAACCGCGCGAGCGTGGTGTGTTCGTGCAAGGTGGCTTCCGTGCCAATACCGCCATTGTTGGATTGGCATACGCCATGACGGCCTATGGCAGCGAAGGGATCGCGTTGGGCTCGCTGTATCTGACGGTGACGGTGATCCTGTTCAACGTGCTGTCTGTGATTACGTTGACGCGCAGCTTACAAGGTGGGCAGGGGAAACGAATCAGCCGCTTATCGTTGTTGCGCAGCATCGTGACTAACCCGTTAATCATCGGTCTGGTGTGTGGGCTGGCGTACGCGCAGACTGGCTTGGGTATTCCGCAGGTGATCAGACAGACCGGCAGTTACATCTCGGCACTGTCGCTGCCGCTGGCGTTGCTGTGTACCGGTGCCAGTTTGGATCTACGCGCCATGTTTCGCTCGTCCAATGTGGCGGCGCTGTCCTCTTCGGCCAAGTTGTTTGTCGTGCCAGTGATAATGACGCTCGGTGGCTGGTTGTGCGGTTTTCACGGCGCGGCATTGGGGATTATCTTCCTGTTCTCGGCCACGCCAACGGCTTCTGGCAGTTATGTGATGACGCGTGCGATGGGGGGCAATGCCACGCTGGCGGCGAATATTATCGCCATCACCACTGTCGGCTCGTTTTTCACTACCGCGCTGGGCATCTATTTCTTACGCTCATGGGGCGTGATTTAATCTGGGAGTGACTATGGAAGCGCAATGTCCGCAATGCGGGCAAAAGATGGAGTGGGTGAATGGTCACTACCATTGCGTCGCCTGTAACAGCGATTATCAACAATTGGCTAATTGCCCGGATTGCGGGCAGCCGTTGCAAGAGCTGAAGGCTTGCGGTGCGGTGGACTACCTGTGCCAGAACGGCCATGGCCTGATATCCAAAAAGCGGGTGTTATTTAGTTATATCCTTCTGTAAGGGGCGAACAAATTCGCCCCGATTCGTCACGTGGGTGCAACATGTGGCACCTCTACATCTCTATGCTTGTTTACTCATCCACCTGACCCGTTTTCCACAGGTCGATCAACGCCTGCGGGGCGCTGGTTTCCGGGATAAGCAGTACGATCTCACTACACAGGGCCTCACTGTAGTAGCTGATCTGCACGCGAAAATAACGTTGATCACCGCAGCCGGGGGAGTCCGGTTTGCCTTCTTCTTGTGCGTAGGGCAGCGTCTGGTTCAACAGTTGGTTCAGGCGCTGCCGTTGTTCCGGCGTAATGTCGGCCAGCGCAATGCGCCGCTGGCCTGCCAGTTTAGGAATAAAGGCAAAGCCGCCTTCACGCGCCAGCTCAATGACGGTGTCCTGATTGAGCGCCGGTAAAGGTTTCATTATTCCACTCCCACCTTGTGCCAGGCCTGCTGTACCTTGTCCGCGACCGTGCTGTCGAAGCGCTGTTTGGCATGCTTCACCGTGGTACGAGCAAAGGTGGCAAAGTCAGCGTCCTGCGGCAGTGCCTTATCGCAAAGTGTGTCATACCAGATATAACCGGCTTTCTCCCAGGCAAAACCACCCAGTGCAGTTGCCGCCAGATAGAAGGCGCGGTTGGGAATGCCGGAGTTAAGGTGTACGCCGCCGTTATCTTCTTTGGTCTGGATATAGTCTTTCATGCTGGCTGGCTGTGGATCTTTCCCCAGCAGTGGATCGTCGTAGGCGGTACCGGGCGCCGACATCGAACGCAGGCCTTTACCGTTGATGCCTTTTGCCAACAGCCCCTCGCCAATCAGCCAGTCGGCTTTCTCAGCAGTCTGCTGAAGGTGGAACTGCTTGACCAAGGAGCCGAACACGTCAGACAGCGACTCATTGAGCGCACCGGCCTGCTGGAAGTAAATTAACCCGGCTTCACTCTCGGTTACGCCGTGCGCCAGTTCGTGGCCGACCACGTCGATGGCGATGGTAAAGCGGTTAAAGATCTCCCCGTCACCGTCGCCGAAAACCATCTGCTGGCCGTTCCAAAAGGCGTTCTGATATTCCTTACCGTAATGCACGCTGCCGGTTAGCGGCAGGCCTTTGTTGTCCAAAGAATTGCGTTTGAACGTTTGCCAGAAGAAATCATAGGTGACACCCAAATAGTCATAGGCTTCGTCCACCGCTACGTCATGATTACTGGCCTGGCCCTCATCACGCACCTGTTTACCGGGCAGTTGGGTGCCGTTTTCGGCATCAAAAATATCGCGGATGACTACACCAGCGCTGGAGGTTTTCTCACCGGGTGCGCGCAGCGGCTTGTTGCCGAGCAGGCTTTGAACATGATTCAGGGTATGCAATGCGCAGTCGCGCTGCGGCAGGCTGCCGTGCTCAATGATCCGGCGCAGCATATAAGGGGGGATGACCGATCGTGCTGTTAGGGTCGTCATAGTGGCTCTCCTTAGGCAAAGGGCAAAAAATTTACCCGTCATCTTTCAAGCTACAGCGTTGTTACCTGCTTACGGCCCTCGTCCTTTCAGGGCCGTTGATCACGCTTTCAAATCTGTTCCCGACAGATTTGTCGCTCACTCCAGTTACTGTAGGGGGGCGAATAAATTCGCCCTGATAGCTGGTTGCCTGACTGTAGCTTGAAAGCTATAGGGTACCTATAAAGATTCTGCCACTAAGTGTAGTTCAGACATCGTAAAGGCGGTGATCGTGCGTGCTGACCGCCGGGCTGGTTTTATGAGCGCTGACGCGTTTGACTGAAGCGCGTACCGCCAGCTTGCCATGTAACAGAAGATTGCACGGCGGCGCATCGGCCCGCAGCATGCGGCGCTGCAAGAGCTGAATGGCCTCATAGCCCAGTTCGTCGCGAGGCACATGTACGGAAGTGAGGGGAACGTCATGAATTTCTGCCAGATTAAAACCGTCGGTGCTCATTACCGAAATATCGCCCGGCACGCTCAACTGTAATTTGTTGAGTGCCTTGACCGCGCCAACCGCCATATAGTCGCCACCGGCAAGAATGGCCGTTGGTAGCTGCGAACGGTGGCTGACCCGGTTGATAAAGGTGGTGAGCGCCTGTTCAGCCTCTTCGCTACCGAAACCTGAAGTGGTAACCAGATGGCGACCGTCATCAAAGGCAATATTATGCCGTGCATAGGCGTGTTTAATGCCTGCCAGCCGCAGCTCCATGGTGTGTCGACGCAGGCATTGCAGGTTAAGAATATGGCTGTGACCCTGCTGGATCAGGTAATTGGCAGAAAATTCGCCAATCAGTTGATGATCGGGTGAGACACTATCGAGCCGCATTTGGCGGTCAGTGCAGTTAATCAGTACGCAGGGTTTGTTCAGATCCGCGGCCAATTGATGAATGTGTTCATCATCGATGCCGATAATCAGTGCGGCTTGTGTCTGTGGATCGCTCATTTTTTCCAGAAACAGTGCACCGTCGCTGTGCAATTCCTCAAGCCCACAGTAGCGGATACGCACCTCATGTTCCGCCAATGCGGCGGTGATCCCCTGGATCACTTTGTAGTAAAAGATGTCTGTACGTACGTCAAAGGCACGCTGTGGGGCAAAGACCATGACACTGTTCAGCATCAGTCGTCCGCTGGATATCCCTTGCAGGATGCCATTTTGTTGCGCGCAGGCCAGCACCTTCTGGCGTGCTTCGGCACTGGTATTGGATTTGCCCGCGAGTACGCGTGAAACGGTGCTGATTGATAGCCCCGTTTGGTGGGCGATTTCCTGTATTTTCAGCTTTCCGTTCATTCTGTGATCTCCTTCAAATTTGACTGTGAAAATATTTTCACAGTGTTTTTTCGGCGTACTGTCAGGTTTCTTTCGCCATTATGGCGATCTTTCAGTCTATACATGAAAATTTTTGCAAAAAACTACGTTTCGCTCTCTTCACCGGCTCGCTAGTCTAAATTGGTATGCCAACTTTATAGATTTATCAGTCCAATTAATCGACTGAATTATAAATAAAATGAAAATAAATCATGTGGTTGTGATAATGATGCATCTGTCTCTCTGAAGTGCAACGCAGTTTTCAACGACCCATACCTTCGATACCAAAACGTACCCTACCAAAAAGCGCGCTGTTTCACCGGGCAGCCGTTATGGAGAGAAGACAGATGAGTGTGGAAATGAATCAGACGGCTGTGGTTAGCGGTCGGCGCAAATTTAAATCACTGCGCTGGTGGATGCTGGCGTTGTTTTTGTTGGGCGTGACAGTCAACTACATTACCCGCAACTCGCTGGGTATTCTGGCGCCGGAGCTGAAAACCAGCCTGAACATGACTACCGAGCAATATTCCTGGGTCGTCGCGTCGTTCCAATTGGCCTATACGGTGTTTCAACCCATTTGTGGCTGGTTGATCGACGTGATCGGCCTGAAAATGGGCTTTTTAATCTGCGCCAGTATCTGGGCGGTGGTTTGCATGATGCATGCCGGAGCGGGGACCTGGGTGCAACTGGCTATCTTGCGCTTCTTTATGGGCGGGGCAGAAGCTGCGGCTACGCCGGCCAACGCCAAAGCGATTTCTGACTGGTTCCCAAAAAAGGAACGGCCCATTGCCGCCGGTTGGGCGGGCGTCGGTTTTTCTATTGGTGCCATGCTGGCACCGCCAATCATCGTAATTGCTCACGTTTCCTTTGGCTGGCAGGGTGCCTTTCTATTCTCTGGCGCGTTGGCGCTGATCTGGGTGGTGCTGTGGTGGCGATTCTACCATTCACCGCAACAGCATCCCAATTTGAGCCAGCAGGAGCTGGATCTGATCCGCGAAGATAACGAGCCGGAATTACCCCGACTGCCTTTCTTCAAGTCGTTGGCCATTCTCTGCCGTAACAAAAAGTTTTACGGCATTGCCATTCCGGCCTTTCTCGCCGAGCCGGCCTGGGCGGTATTCAGTTTCTGGGTGCCACTGTATTTAGCCACCGAACGCGGCATGGATTTAAAACACATCGCCATGTTTGCCTGGCTGCCGTTTTTGGCGGCGGACATCGGCAGCGTTGCCAGTGGTTATCTCACCACGCTGTACCGTAAATGGTTTGGTTGCAGCCGCGTCAACTCGGTGGTTGCCAGCTCTGTCACCGGCGCATTCATGATGGTCTCGTTGGCGTTTGTGGCGATCACCAAAGATCCCTATGTGGCGATCGCACTGATCTCGATCGGCGGTTTCGGCCATCAGGTGATCTCCTGCATGCTCAGCGCGCTGGTGGTGGAATCATTCGATAAAAATCAGGTAGCGACGGTCAACGGTATGCGCGGCTCCAGCGCCTGGATCGCCAGCTTCCTGTTCACGCTGCTGATTGGCGCGGTCTCCGATACCGTCGGTTTCAACCCGTTATTTATCGCCATGGGCTTCTTCGACCTGATCGGTGCCGTATTCCTGATTGCCTTAATCGCCGAACGCGGCGGTAAAAAAACACTCAATAGTTAAGTTGGATACCTATGAAAACCTTAAAAAATTGGACGTTGGCGGGCCAGTATGGCGATCGCATTGAGCTGTTGGTCGACGAACGTCACCTGTTCTGTCTGTATGTGCTGGAAAACGACCTGTTCCGCGTGTTGATTAAACGCAATGGCGAATTGGCGCTGGATCGTACCTGGAGCATCGCACCGCAGGCTGATGTGCCCTGGGAAGGGCGTGACCGCTTGAGCGTGGCCGGCTTCGGCCTGCCGGGTTATCAGTTGCGGCAACATGAGGATCGGCTGGTGGTGACGACGTCTGCACTGCGCGTTACCGTGCATCAGCCGCTGTGGCTGGAATGGGAACACTGCAACGCCGCCGGTGAATGGCGCCCGCTTGCCGCCGATCGGCCAACCAGCGCTTACCTGCTGAACCCGCATGGTGACGGCGTGGCCCACTATCAGCGTCGTCAGGCTGGCGGGCGTTATTATGGCCTGGGTGAGAAGGCCGGGGATTTGGAGCGCAGCGGCCGCCGCTTTGAAATGCGCAACCTGGACGCCATGGGTTACAACGCCGCCAGCACCGATCCGCTGTACAAGCACATTCCTTTCACCATCACCCGCGGGGAAGAGGCCAGTTTCGGGCTGTTTTACGACAACCTGAGCAGTTGCTGGCTGGATCTGGGTAACGAAATCGACAACTACCATCTGGCCTATCGCCGCTATCAGGCTGGAGCGGGGGATCTGGATTATTACCTGTTCCTCGGCCCTAAGGTACTGGACGTGACCAAGGCGTTTGTACGCCTGACCGGCAAGACTCACTTTGGGCCGAAATGGAGCTTGGGCTACAGCGGTTCCACCATGCATTACACCGATGCGCCGGACGCCCAGCAGCAGCTACAGCAATTTATTCAGCTCTGTCGCCAGCATGATATTCCCTGCGACTCGTTCCAGCTGTCATCGGGTTATACCTCGATCGGCAACAAGCGCTACGTGTTCAACTGGAACTACGACAAGGTGCCGCAGCCCAAACAGCTGAGTCAGGCGTTTCATGATGCCGGGTTAAAGCTGGCGGCCAACATCAAGCCGTGTTTGTTGCAGGATCATCCGCAGTATCAGCAGGCGGCGGATCAGGGGCTGTTTATCCGGGATTCCGAAAGCGACCGGCCGGAGCGCTCCAGCTTTTGGGATGACGAAGGCTCGCACCTCGACTTCACCAACCCGGCGGCGGTGCAATGGTGGCAGCAGGGTGTGACGCAGCAACTGCTGGAGATGGGCATCGATTCTACCTGGAATGACAATAACGAATATGAGGTGTGGGACGGAGAGGCGCGTTGCCACGGTTTTGGCACACCTATCGCCATCAAACACATTCGCCCGGTGATGCCGTTACTGATGATGCGCGCTTCAATGGAGGCTCAGCAACGCTTTGCTCCCGAGCTGCGGCCCTACCTGATTTCGCGTTCCGGTTGTGCCGGTATGCAGCGTTATGTGCAGACTTGGAGCGGCGACAACCGCACCAACTGGCAAACTTTGCGTTACAACATCCGCATGGGATTGGGCATGAGTCTGTCCGGCCTGTATAACCTGGGACACGACGTTGGCGGTTTTTCCGGTGACAAGCCGGACGCTGAACTCCTGGTGCGCTGGGTGCAAAACGGCGTGATGCATCCGCGTTTTACCATTCACTCCTGGAACGACGACGCCACGGTTAACGAACCCTGGATGTATCCGGCCGCCACCCCGGCGGTACGCGAGGCGATTAACCTGCGTTACCGGCTGATGCCGTATTTCTACACCCTGTTGTGGCAGGCCAGTGCCGACGACGAGCCGATGCTGCGTCCGACCTTCCTCGACCATGAGCATGACGAACAGACCCTGAAAGAAACCGATGATTTTATGATTGGTCGCGATCTGCTGGTGGCCAGCGTAGTAGAGCAGGAGCAACGCCAGCGGCCGGTGTATCTGCCGGATAACGGCGACGGCTGGTATTGCTTCTACAGCGGCCAATGGTTCAGTGGCGGTCAGACGGTGGTGCTGGAGGCCCCGCTGGAGCGCTTGCCGCTGCTGGTACGTGCCGGTGCGGCATTGCCATTGTCATCCCGCCTGGCGCATGTTGACGTAACGGCAGACGATCGACGTGAGCTTAAGTTGTACCCGAAAAAAGGCTGTGGCAGCGCTTCTGGGCTGTTATTCGAAGATGACGGGGAAAGTTATGGCTGGCAGCAAGGCGACGCACTGTGGCTGCGCTGGGAGATGCTCAGTGACAATCAGCGCATCACGCTGAACATCACCACCGAGGGCCGCTTTAAACCGGCATGGCAAACCCTGACCTTCAGCTTGCCTGCCGGAGAAGCGCGCGAGTTGTGGATCAACGGCGCGCCAGGCAACAGTTTTACGCTGGAATAACATTATATACCCTAAATAATTGGAGTTGCAGCAAGGCGGCAAGAACGTTCATCCCGATGAGCTTACTCAGGTAAGTGATTCGGGTGAATGGGTGCAGCCAACACTGATGTAACTTCAAGTATTAGGGGGAGATTCAGTCGTGCGTTTTTTGCGCGGCTTTTTGGCGATGGTGATGGTCTTGACCTCGCTTTCCACCCAGCCATCCTGCAGACGGGTTTTCAGCAATTCACCCACCTGCGCCTGTTTGGTGGTCTTCAGCAGTTCACCGCACGGGGTTTGTGTCACGCTGTAGCCACGCGCCAGCGTTGCCAGTGGGCTGACCGCCTCAAGCTGGCTACAGGCCACGCCAAAGCGTTGACGCCAGGCGTTAAGCTGCCGCTCCAGCGCCTGCTGCAGTCGATATTCCTGCTGCTGCACACGTTGCTGATAGCGATGAATCCGTGCCTGTGGCTGCATCTGCGCCAAGCGCTGTTGGGCCCGCTCGCTGCGGCGTGAAGAGACCCGCAGTTGGTTCTGCATACCTTCTTCCAACCGGCGTTGCAGCTTGAACAACAGTGTCTGCTGGCGCGCCAGGCGCAGGTGCGGATGCTGTTGCTGCAAACGGTGGTTGATGCGGGTGAACTGTTGTTGGCGCTGGGCCAGATAGTAATCCATCGCCATTTCCATTCGCTGCTGCTGGGACTGCAACTGGCGCAGCAGCTCCAGCTGATTGCGGCTGACCAGTTCGGCGGCGGCTGAAGGGGTTGGCGCACGCAGGTCGGCGACAAAGTCGGCAATGGTGACGTCGGTTTCATGGCCGACGGCGCTGACAATTGGAATGCGGCTGGCGAAAATCGCCCGCGCTACGCGTTCGTCATTAAAACTCCACAGATCTTCCAGCGAACCGCCACCACGGCCGACAATCAGCACGTCACACTCGTCGCGGCGGTTAGCCGTTTCGATGGCACGCACAATCTGCAATGGCGCTTCTGCACCCTGCACCGACGTGGGGTAAATGATGATAGGCAGTGAAGGATCACGCCGTTGCAGCACCTGCAACACATCGTGCAGCGCGGCACCGCTGGCGGAGGTAATGACCCCGACGCGTTTGGCCGGGCTGGGCAAGGCTTGCTTGAACTGTTGGTCGAACAGGCCTTCGGCGCTCAGGCGCTGTTTCAACTGGTCGAACTGCTGTTGCAGCAGGCCATCACCGGCAGGTTGCATGCTTTCGGCAATCAGCTGGTAGTCGCCGCGGGGTTCATACAGCGTAATGCTGGCGCGAACCAGTACCTGTTGGCCATTCTGCGGACGGAAAGTGGTGCGACGGTTAGTGTTGCGGAACATCGCGCAACGGACCTGCGCACGATCGTCTTTCAGCGTGAAATACCAGTGGCCGGAAGAGGGTTGGGAGAAGTTGGAAATCTCGGCGGAGAGCCAAATTTGGCCCATTTCCATTTCCAGCAGCTGTCGAACCGTCTGATTCAGGCGGCTTACGGTAAAAATAGACGGCGAAACAGGTAGCGACATGTGACCCAGATCAAATTTCAAAACAAGCACTTAATTGGTCGATACTACATGGCTGAAAAAGGTAATCAAGAGTTTTTGTGAGAAAGTGCTGGAGGCAACCGTTTACGCTCTGTATAATGCCGCGGCAATATTTTATCTTTTTCACAGCCCACTCTGGTGAGATATTGCCCATGCTACGCATCGCAAAAGAAGCACTGACATTCGACGACGTTCTCCTGGTTCCAGCTCACTCTACGGTTCTGCCTAATACCGCTGAGCTCGGCACCCAATTGACCAAAACCATCCACCTGAACATCCCTATGCTGTCCGCAGCCATGGATACCGTTACCGAAGCCAATCTGGCTATCGCGCTGGCGCAGGAAGGCGGTTTAGGCTTCATCCACAAAAACATGTCCATCGAGCGTCAGGCTGAAGAAGTCCGCCGCGTGAAAAAACATGAAAGCGGCGTGGTCACTGACCCACAATCCGTAACGCCGACTACCACCCTGAAAGAAGTGAAAGAACTGACCGCGCGTAACGGCTTTGCCGGCTACCCGGTCGTGACCGAAGAAAACGAACTGGTCGGCATCATTACCGGCCGTGATGTTCGCTTCGTTACCGATCTGAACCAGCCTGTTACCGCCGTGATGACGCCGAAAGAGCGCCTGGTTACGGTGAAAGAAGGTGAAGCGCGTGAAGTCGTGCTGCAGAAAATGCACGAAAAACGCGTTGAGAAGGCGCTGGTGGTAGACGACCAGTTCCATCTGCTGGGTATGATCACCGTAAAAGACTTCCAAAAAGCAGAACGCAAGCCAAACGCCTGTAAAGACGAACATGGCCGTCTGCGCGTAGGCGCTGCGGTTGGCGCTGGTGCAGGTAACGAAGAGCGTGTTGATGCGCTGGTTGCTGCCGGTGTTGACGTCCTGTTGATCGACTCTTCCCACGGCCATTCCGAAGGCGTATTGCAGCGCATTCGTGAAACCCGCGCCAAATACCCGGATCTGCAGATCGTTGGCGGCAACGTCGCGACCGCTTCTGGCGCCAAAGCACTGGCTGATGCCGGTGTTAGCGCAGTGAAAGTGGGTATCGGTCCTGGTTCTATCTGTACTACCCGTATCGTAACTGGCGTAGGCGTACCGCAGATCACCGCTATCGCCGACGCGGTTGAAGCGCTGGAAGGCACCGGTATCCCGGTTATCGCCGACGGCGGCATCCGTTTCTCCGGTGACATCGCCAAAGCCATCGCGGCGGGGGCATCTTGTGTCATGGTTGGCTCCATGCTGGCAGGTACCGAAGAATCTCCGGGCGAAATCGAGCTGTATCAGGGCCGTTCGTTCAAATCCTATCGCGGGATGGGTTCACTGGGTGCGATGTCCAAAGGCTCTTCTGACCGTTACTTCCAGACCGATAATGCTGCTGACAAATTGGTGCCGGAAGGCATCGAAGGCCGTGTGGCTTACAAAGGCATGCTGAAAGCCATTGTTCACCAGCAAATGGGCGGTCTGCGCTCTTGCATGGGTCTGACCGGTTGCGGCACCATCGATGAGCTGCGCACCAAGGCTGAATTTGTGCGCATCAGCGGCGCCGGTATTCAGGAAAGCCACGTGCATGACGTGACCATCACCAAAGAGTCACCGAACTACCGCATGGGTTAATGCTTTAACTTCTCCTGCGGGAGAAGCCGGGGTGGGGCGTAACGCTTCACCCCGAAAACACTATTTTCGCTCTTTTTCTCTGTTGCTGGAATTCGCCTCACATGACAAAAAATATCCATAAGCATCGCATCCTGATTCTGGACTTTGGTTCGCAATACACTCAACTGGTAGCACGCCGCGTGCGCGAAATCGGCGTTTACTGCGAGCTGTGGGCCTGGGACGTTAGCGAAGAGCAAATCCGCGAATTCAATCCAAGCGGCATCATCCTGTCCGGCGGCCCGGAAAGTACCACCGAAGCCAACAGCCCGCGCGCACCAGAATACGTCTTCACCGCCGGTGTACCGGTGCTGGGCGTATGCTACGGCATGCAGACCATGGCGATGCAGTTGGGTGGCCAGGTAGAAGGCTCCAACGAGCGTGAATTCGGTTATGCCCAGGTGGAAATCACCACCGACAGCGCATTGGTACGCGACATCGAAGACGCCTTGAGCCCGGCCGGCAAACCGCTTCTCGACGTGTGGATGAGCCACGGCGACAAAGTGACCGCTATCCCGTCTGACTTCGTCACTGTTGCCAGCACCGATACCTGTCCGTTTGCCATTATGGCCAACGAAGAAAAACGCTTCTACGGTGTGCAGTTCCACCCGGAAGTGACCCACACCCGTCAGGGCCAGCGCATGCTGGAGCGTTTCGTTCTGGATATCTGCCAGTGTGAAGCGTTGTGGACCCCGGCGACCATTATTGAAGATGCGGTAGAGCGTATTCGTCAGCAGGTAGGTGAAGATCACGTGATCCTCGGCCTGTCCGGTGGTGTGGACTCTTCCGTTACTGCGATGTTGTTGCACCGTGCTATCGGCAAGCGCCTGACCTGCGTGTTTGTCGACAACGGCCTGCTGCGCCTGAACGAAGCCGACCAGGTGCTGGAAATGTTTGGTGACCACTTTGGCCTGAACATTGTTCACGTGGCAGCAGAAGATCGCTTCCTGAGTGCACTGGCTGGCGTTGATGAGCCAGAAGCTAAACGCAAGATCATTGGTCGCGTGTTCGTTGAGCTGTTCGACGAAGAAGCTTGCAAACAGACTGACGTGAAATGGCTGGCGCAAGGCACCATCTATCCTGACGTAATTGAATCCGCCGCTTCTGCTACCGGTAAAGCACACGTAATCAAGTCACACCACAATGTGGGTGGCCTGCCGAAAGAGATGAAGCTGGGGCTGGTCGAGCCGCTGAAAGAGCTGTTCAAAGACGAAGTGCGCAAGATTGGTCTGGAGCTGGGCCTACCGTACGACATGCTGTTCCGCCACCCGTTCCCAGGCCCAGGTTTGGGCGTGCGCGTGCTGGGCGAAGTGAAGAAAGAGTACTGTGACCTGCTGCGTCGTGCCGATGCCATCTTCATTGAAGAACTGCACAAGGCCGATCTGTATAACAAGGTTAGCCAGGCATTCACTGTGTTCCTGCCGGTACGTTCAGTTGGCGTGATGGGCGATGGCCGTAAATACGACTGGGTTGTTTCACTGCGTGCAGTGGAAACCATCGACTTTATGACCGCGCATTGGGCGCACCTGCCGTACGATTTCCTCGGCCGCGTCTCCAACCGCATCATCAACGAAGTGAACGGTATTTCCCGCGTCGTTTATGACATCAGCGGCAAGCCACCAGCTACCATTGAATGGGAATGATTTGGTTGCTGGCTTAGGCCAGCACTGAATAATCAAAAGTACATCTAAGCCCGCTTAATTGCGGGTTTTTTTGTTTTTCTGTCTGGCATTGCGTGGCAATCTTTTATATCGTCAAAAATCCATTTTCTATGGCATGGTGATGGTAATTACTACCTGACCGATACCATGTTGTTAGCTTGGTAACCGGATCGATTTTGAGTAGTCGTCGGCAATGGCCGCATCAGAAGGTCTTCGTATTAAACTGATCTCTTTCAATTTTTTAAAGGGTAGTCTGCTATCCAGTAAACCCAGTTCATAAATATATTTGTCGGCATACCCACTGACTAACACCTTCCAGTTAAATTTTATCTCGGGGGATACTGAAGCGGCGTGATGTAAAATATTGGTAGTGCAGTTATTATTAAAGGTATTGTAAAACTCAGGTTGCAGGCTAAGTTTCTCGATACGTCCTAAATAGTTTATAAAAAGAGCCTGAGCCGTTTCAGCAGGGATCTTGACAGAATAAAGATAAACCCGTTCTTTTCTCACGTCCGTTCTGACACCAATCAAATCTCTCTCGTCTGCAAGAACATAAGTCAGCGTGTAGTGTTTGAAAAATCCTCGCCATGTAGAATAGATTTGATTGATCCTGCGCCGTGTTTCGATAGATATAGCTAAATGGCGACCATCTTTAAAACCAAAGCTGAGAAAAAGATGGGCAATAGTATTGCCGGACCAATATGACGAAATGACATCAACTGTCGTCAGTTCATCTAGAGTGAATTCATCATCATACCATGACGGCAGATAGTCATCTTTTGTCCCGTTGTATCTGAAGTTTCTGATATTACGCAGAAATATTTTACCGCCTGCACGCCATTCAACCTGAGGTAATTTTGCATACTCGAGGATGCAATCGAGCTCATTACTTGGTGTTGCTGATGTCAATCTGGGAAAAATTGGCATAAGTGTTATTCACCTTTGTTATTTATGAGCTCGGGACGGTCGTCGATGGGCATGCTCTTCCCATGGATTTTTTCCTCACGCCATTGTTTACGTAAAGCAAACATTTTTCTCACCACGCGTTTTATGGTGGCTATCCAACCTGCTCGACGAGGGTCTGCCAGCATGCTTAAGGCTCGCGCATAATCCAGTGTTAGCCCCGGTGTCCAGGCCATTGTTTTGGCCCGTTTGCGAATTTGCACTGCCACCCACAATTCGGGGGTAGTGAGGACTTTACTGAGAACCCACCAATGCCCCCGCTTGCCCCAGATCCTGCCTATCACGCCTTCAAGCGCGGCTTCAAGCCCACGTGAAACGCTACTCGAGCAATTTCGATGTGTGAGGTTATAAGTAGCATCCCGCTGATAAGCATCCCAGAATATTTGCAAACTCTGGGCATCGTAGTTTCTGATCCTCACTTTTATGGTTGAGTGGCACCATTTATTCGCTTCAGTGACATAGTCGGGCTGGAAAACTCCGGGCACATTATTGTCGGTGGTTGCACGTAATAGCCGGCTAAATTGTTCCGGTGAGCGGTCAAGATCTGCGGCGGGATACAGGCTTATATATACACCTTCCGGTGACTCCAGTGCCGCATGCCCGGTTGAAATTACGCCATTTCTGTCAACGGCAGCAATATAGCGGTCAATAACAGGATGAGGAACGACGGCACTTTTAGATGTCCCTGTTGGTGTCCAAACATGGACCGTGAGGGCCGGCTCACCATCTGCAGGTGGACCATCCCACCATTCAACCAGTTGAGGATTGGTATCAACACTACTCGCTTTGTCTGCAGCAGCATCCCCTCGGAAAGCGGGGTTTGCTCGCATCTTTTTGACTCGCATCGCAAGCAATATCATATTCCAGCCGCCAAAGATCAGCCCTAAGCCCAAACAATAAGAGATGGCACCGACATAATGCGAGGGATAAGGTTGATAGAAGAAAATGGCGATAAGGACCTCGATGACACCTCCCGTTACGACCAGTTTCCATTTTCTAAAACGGACCACAGTAGCCGTGGTTATCTGCAATAATCCATCGGCTAAAAACAAGGTGCCAAAAATCATCGATAGAATAAAATGACCATGATCATTATATTGCCCGATGAGCACTAATGCTGCGGCCAACGAAAATGCACCGCCTTTAACATAGCGTAACGTGCGTTGCCCGCCGATACCGGTATGCGCGACTCCCAGAGTTGCCAGCCCTTCAATTAGCAGTATTAAGGCAAATGGCTGTAAAGGAAAAAAGATGACGTTATCCAAAGCGTCAATGAAAATGCATAGCCCAGCGATTATTCCCAGGGAGCCAGAAATCAACAACCCTTTCCAGCGAGCACGTAAATAATCAACGCCAAGTAAAATCATTACCAACTGAACCATAGTTTTCCCCGTTTAAACCATGCGTAGTTTTTTAGCGCATAAGACCATCTGAACATGGTTCAAACAGATATTTATGCGAATCTTAAAAAATAAACTTGAATTATTTATCGCTATTTTTCTTCTCTAAAATTCACACTCTTGCTATTGGTACACACTCAGTATTGATACGTTTGGACAAATTTTCCACATCGCACCTCATCAAATTCAAAGTGTGTTTCATGCGGCGTCAGCCTCTGAAATAGACCCTGCTGATGATTATGAAAAACGGGAAAAACTCGTAGCCAGCCATAGCTTCCTCGGTAGGGTTTAAGTCATGGTGTGATATAGCGTTGCTTTATCAAGAGTTTTCATACTAACGATAATTGAGTGGGCATAATTTTGTTGCCAGCTTACGCCGGCACTAAATAAAAAATCACACCTAGCCCCGCGTAGCGGGCTTTTTTATTTTTCGATTACGTATAGCGCTCGTTCCCGCCTTCAGCCTGATCATCATGACACACCATCTCCCGTTGGGAGGCGAGGTCCGCAATGGAAAACAGACCCATGCTAATGCAGAGATATTTTTGTTGTGCAAGTTCACAAGGCATTTAAACCACAGTACTTTATATCTTTGCATCAGTGACGAGTTCGATGGAGGTTTAATGTCGGTACGCATACCTTTACCTGGCGAGCTTCACGCGTCTTTAAGGCCACTGCGTTTAGATGATGTACACGCGTGGTCTGCGTATTTGAGTAAGCCTGGCGTCACGGAACACACCAGTTGGGGCGATATTAGCCCGAGTAGTCTCGAAAAACTCGTTTCCCACTATGCCGAAGGCAGAGATTCACTGCGTTGGGCCATTGTGGATTCGAGTGACAGTTTGCTCGGTACGGTAGGTTTGAACGAAGTATCCCGCGATCATGGTCGAGCGGAAATTGCCTACGATCTTGACCCGAGCCACTGTGGCCGGGGTTTGGCGACTGAGGCGACGCGTGCCGTGATTCATTGGGCGCACACGGCACTGGGCCTTCAGCGTGTTCAGGCTACGGTTCTTGATAGCAATATATTGTCCATTGCCGTCCTGGAGCGGGTGGGCATGCAGCGCGAAGGTTTAATCAGGCATTACCGCCGCGTGCGCGGGCAGGCCCGAGATTATTGGATGTACGCGGCCATTAATCGCACACAAAAGTGAGGCTGTTGCCCTCAGTTTTCAACCGGTTGGTTTTGCTCATCATACCTGCGCTGGCTGTCCTGAATCGCCTCGATATTCCCCAGTGTCCAATCGAACAGTATCGAGAACGGCCCTTGTAATGATTGTCCGAGCGGCGTCAGTGAATACTCGACGCCGAGCACCCGCCCATCCAAAACCCTGCGTTTCACCATGCCGTTGCGTTCCAACTTACGCAACGTCTGGGTCAGTACGCGTTGAGTGACGCCATCCAAGCGGCGCTTAATCGCGTTAAAACGCCGTGGCTCACGTAATACTTCCAGCACCATCATTGACCACTTGTCTGCAATCTGGTCGAGAATGATTCGGCTTGGGCAATCGGCCCGGTAGACAGGATCTGTCTCGTTCATAGGTATCCTCCAGCATCCCTGGGATGTTTAAAGTGCGTAATTGACCCTAGGTATGCAAAGTATACCATGCGGTGAAGGGCACCAAAACTCGGTGCTATTTCTCCTAAACGATAAAGGAAATTGACATGACGGATACCGATTTTGGCCGACTGAGTATTTCTCATCATGGCGGTGTGTCGACGGTGACGATCGACAATCCGCCGGTAAACGTTCTTGATGTGCCTTTGATGTCGGAGATTAGTCGCTTTCTGCTTTTCGTGCGTGATGAGCCTGATGTGAAGGTCCTGATTTTTCAGAGTGCAAATCCAGATTTCTTCATTGCTCATGTTGATATGACCTTAATTGATGAGCCACACGCCTTTGACGAGCTGGCACGCAACGCGCCGGAAGGGCTCAACCCATTCCAGGCGTTCGGTGAGCTTCTGCGTAGCCAGCCGCAGGTAACGATCGTTAAACTGGCTGGGCTGGCGCGCGGCGGCGGTGCTGAATTTGTTGCGGCTGCCGACATGGCATTTGCCGCCGAAGGGCGAGCGGGGCTTGCCCAGTGCGAAGCTTTGATGGGTATCACACCCGGCGGTGGTGCGACGCAATACCTGACGAGTCGAATGACACGCGGCCGTGCGCTTGAAGTGATCCTGGGGGCTGATTTGATCGATGCAGTGACCGCAGAACGCTACGGGTGGATTAATCGCGCCTTACCCACCGCCGAGTTCGATGATTTCGTCAATCGACTTGCGCATAATATCGCGGCTTTGCCGGAAGGGGTTATCGCGGCAGCCAAACAGGCGATGCCAGCGCCGGATCTGCATGAGGGGTTTCAACGTGAACACAACGCGTGGGCGGGGTTGTTTGCACGCCCCGCAGCGGAAAGTCGCATTCGCGGTGGGTTAAAGGCTGGCGCTCAAACGCCGGACGGGGAACGCAACCTTGAGAAGTTGCTGCGTAATCTTGGCGTTTCAGAAGGGTAGATTGGCGTGGTCCAAGTCAACAATTGCCCCCATGCAGACATGGCATTCCGATTTGGGGGCAATTGTGTCAAGCGTTGTCACCGTCAGGTTATGGTTTGCGCTAACAAGCTGCCCATTGCGTTAATAGGGCGTACAGTTTGGCGGGCTCCAGCGGCTTTCTTAATACCAGATAACCCTCTTGCTCGGCCTCTTGCAGAATGGGGGAATTGAACTCCCCGCTGACCATCGCACCGCTGATATCCGGTAAGCGCTCAAACAGCGCTTTCAATATGTCGAAGCCGCTTTCGCCAGAGCGGAGCCGTTGGTCACACAGTACGGCGAAGGGCCTGAAGCCTTCATCAACGATAGCGAAAGCCTCTTCGGCCGAAGCTGCACAGCGCACGGTTATACCCCATGTGCTCATCAAACTCGTCCAGGCGGAGGTGACCAGCGGATCATCGTCCACGACCAGACAGGCGCCGGACAGTGGGGCATAGCGGGTTGGTGTGATGGTGTTTGAGTATGTATTAGCGCTTTCTTGTATTTTGTATTCGCCGGTGTAGAGGGCAAAGCGCATCCAGAAACGGGAGCCTTTACCTTCAACGGAGTGCATACCGTACTTCACCTTCATCAATTTTGCGCAACGCGCCACTACCGCCAGTCCCAATCCATGGCCGGCACTGTCGATTTTCCACGCCAGTTCAGGGCGATAATAGGGAGAAAATATTTTGCCTTTTTCTTCGTCGGCAATGCCTACGCCGGTATCCCAAACTTCGATCAAACATTCCCCGCGATGAGGGCGAATTGCTATCAGAACCCCCCCTTTTTGCGTGTAACGCAGCGCATTTTGTATCAGGTTTATCAGTGATTGTCGGATGAGTAATTGATCACCCATCACGAGAATTCGTCGCTTTGGCCTCCATGTCCGCAATGATAACGTCCGGCTGTTCGCCTCTTCACGAAACAAGGTAATGACGGAATCAAGTAGCGCGCCAATGTCCACATGAGTGGTCGCTGTGCTGACGTTGCCAGATTCAATCTTGCTGAGGTCGAGTAAAGAATTAAACATGAGATGCACCGACCGCACGCTTTGTTGTAAATCCAATAGCTGAGGGACAAGTGTGGCATCGCGATTTTTATGAATAATGGCTTCGATCAGAAACCCCATGGCATGCACCGGTTGGCGTAAATCATGGCTGGCAGTAGTAAGGAATTGATTCTTATCCAGCAATGCTTGTTCCGCTTCTTCTTTGGCCTGTCTAAATTGTTCTGCAAGACGAGAGCTGCGCTCTTCGAGACGGGCCTGCTGGATAAAGAATTTATGAGAGCTCAGTGCATGACGGTAAATAGCAAATCCATAAAGCAAATTGAGCATCAACACTATGAGCATAACATCGTTTAAACGCCAGATAATACCGATATTAAGCATTCCCCAGCAGGAAAAGAAGAAAAGCGTAAAGGTACTAATTATTGGTGTCAGATGTGTTGCATTTGCTGCGACGATTGCCGCGATACTGATGTTTAATAATAAGAAAAAGTCAAAATTGTTTATCTGTGGGGTGATTAAGTATAAGGATGAAATACCTAGCCCATGAACAAAAGCTACTTTGTTAATATATGGTAGCCAGCGATTAAGAATAACCTCTGCGTCTTTTGTCTTTGCTTCATTTTGATAGCTGTGATGCCATAATCTAATTGCTAATGCGCAGAAAAGATACAATACGATCCAGATGATGATGGGCCACAGATTTTCCCCCAGTAAATAAATCCAAATAGCAAAAGGGATACCGACAAATGGCACTGCAGTAAAGCTAAAGACTAACCGTATAAACGTGTTGTCTAGCAAGCGGATTTGCGCACCTGGGGAGATTCCATCGTCTTGTAAAGATTGAAGTAGCTTCATGCTATTGACCCGGTCTGCCATGCAATAGGGTGATGGCTTCCACCCGACTATTAACGCCTATTTTTTTTAAAATATTACTGATGTGTTCTTTGACGGTGGGCTCTGAAATAGAAAGCTCTGAGGCTATTCTTTTATTGGGGAAACCACGCATCATCATGGTTAATACATCAACTTGCCTTGGGGTTAAGTTGAATTTCTGTAAGTGGTTTTGCGTGGCGGCTCCGCTAATTTCATTATCCAAAGGGAACCACTGTTGATTATCAATAAGTGCAGTGACAGCTCTCGCGAATAATTCCGGTGGTTCATTTTTAAGCACGAAACCGTGGCCACCGGCATCACGGACTTTTTGCCATATTTCATTGTTCTCATCGCCACTGACCACCAGTAAACGCACTCTAGGGTAGAGCTGTTTGATCTCTTTGAGTAATTTTAATGCCGTACCATCGGATAGCCAAAAATCGATAACGATTAAGCGTGGGGCGCCATGTTCAAGTATGTGGCGATAACAGTGACCTTCGTTGGTCGCCACATGTACATGTTTAAAACGACAATGGGTATTTAGGAAATTGGCGATACCACTAGCCACCAAAGGATGGTCATCAACGACCAGTGCATAATCCTGCCCCAAAGCAATCTCCTTTCGCATAAACCTATCAGATTGACACTGATAATTTTTTATTATTGACCCTCCCTACTTTAGGAGGGTTTTTTCGTTTAGGAAAGAGAAATATATTATTTGGGGACTTTGATAAGACAAAACATAGAGCCATTCAGCATTTGGATCTGTTTGGTTGAAAAGGATAATTTATGAGAAAACCACTTATTGCTTTAGCCGTTACTTTACTGGTAACCGGTTGTTCAACATTGAAAACCGATCAGGCAATACCGCTACTGCAAGCGGAAACGGCTAAAATGCTTGGCCTGGGGTCATCGGATGAAATTACCGTAACCAATGTTAATGGCGGGCAACCCGATGCGTTGGGCGGACAAAAACTCTCTTACCGTGCCACCACAGAAAAAGGGCGAATCTTTGACTGCTCATCGCTGATGATGCCGGGAATTTTGGGTTCCGCGCCTTCACTGAGCGCGCCGACCTGTACACCGGTGGTCACACATAAATAATCCATCTCATGGCGCGAATCGGGGCTGGTAATCAGGAATGTTCATCACCCCAATAAGTTTGGTATCGATGCGTTAGCGCTGGGGGGCAATAAGCTAACGTATCGATGCTAATCAGTCTGTGTTCACGTATAGCGCTTCTTATCTCCTCTAATACATTGAGTTTTTCATATAAATAATAACGTTGATGGCATCAAAGTAATTGAGCCGGAGAAAAACATGAAAGATAAAATATCGCATCATTTAGCGGTAAGAAAGCCGCTTTCCAAAGTTTACCTCGCACTCTTCTCTGCACCATTGATATTGATCGGGCCTGTTGATATTGCACGTGCCGACGATGCCATTTTTGATGGTGAATCCAAAGTTACAGAATCTTTAGCCTACACCGGAAATGTTTACGTCGGCCGCAATCAAAGTGGGAATCTGTTGATCGATAATGGCAAAATCAATGCCTATAACATCAATATTGGCACCCGTTCTGACGGAAAAATTTATGAGAGCGTGGTTACGGTCAGAGGGCCAGATGCGGTACTGAGCGCCATCAACGATCAATCCGTTCTGCGCGGCAGCCTGAATCTTGGCCTGGGGACATTACGGGTTGAGGATGGTGCGCTTGCCAGTGCGAAAGAAATTATTGTCGGCACCACGGGCGGTTACGACAGCCATTTGAATGTTAAGGGTGCCGGCTCCAGGGTCATCAGCGACAGGCTTGGTATTGGTTTTGGTCAGGGCGCACGCTCAACGCTATTGATTGAAGACGGCGGGGTGGTAACAACAACGGCCGCAGCCAGGATCGACAGCGGTTTCATACCCGATGAAGCTGACAAACTGAACCCTAAAGCCACGGTGACTGGCAATAACTCCCAGTGGAACATTGGCCAAACGCTCACGGCCAACGGTGATGTGGACGTACTGAACGGTGGGGTGGTCAACGTTGGCAGTGCAGAGATTGCCGGTGTTTCAGGTTCACGTAAAACTGCTGAGTTGTATATCGCTGGCGAGGGCTCGCGTTTTACCAGCGGCAGCAGCGTCAACGTGGGGGATTATGGTAACGGCGTGCTGTCGGTGGTAGACGGCGGCGTATTTTCCGCTGGTGCTAACGAATTGCGATTGGGTGATACCGGTTCTGGTTCGAACCGAGGTGCGTTAATCATCGGCAGCCGCGGCAATATGGATACCGGCACTGGATTGACCGATCCAACGATCGGCGCGGCGGGCGCCGCAGGTACTGTCGACACACAAACGACAATCAACCTGCAGGGCGGGTTATTTGGCAGTTATGTGTACTTTAACCACACTTCCGACAACTACGATTTCCGCAACAAGATGGTTGGCGAAGGGGAGGTTATTAATACTGCCGGGCATACGACGCTGAGTGGTGACCTGACCGGACTCAAGGCCAATGTGGGCGCCCGAGGCGGGAAAATCATCATAGCCAGCGATATCAATACGCTGAAAGAAGACAACATTTTTGATATTCAAACGCTGAGTGCCGAAAATGGCGGTACGCTGATCCTCAATGCGACGGCCGGCTCGGACGTTAACAATGGCCAGGGTTACAGCAGTGCAGCATCGATAAAAGCCGGTGGTACGCTAGGAGGCAACGGTACTCTGGGCCAAACAGAAATTCTGTCTGGCGGCCATATTTCTCCCGGTGACGGCAACATCGGTACTCTGACGCTGCAACGCTATCTGAATTTCATCGGCGAATCCTTCTACGACGTTGATATCGCTGGTGACGGCAGCAGCGACAAACTGGTGGTCGCCGGGAAGACCACGATCAGTGATCAAGCCAAAGTGCAGGTGACTGCGCTGGATCCACAGACCAGCTATCAGACTGGGCAAAGCTACCGCATTTTAACGTCGCAAGGTGGGATTGACGGTCAGTTTGCTGAAGCTATCTCAAAATCTGCGTTCCTGGACGTTGCACTCAACCACAGCGCCAATGCCGTGGATCTGACCATCGCGCAAAAAGGCGGCGGCGAGAACCCAGGCGGTGAGAATCCGGGTGGCGAGAACCCAGGCGGTGAGAATCCGGGTGGCGAAAATCCTGGTGGCGAGAACCCAGGCGGTGAGAATCCGGGTGGCGAAAACCCAGGCGGTGAGAACCCAGGTGGTGAAAATCCGGGTGAGCCAGGTATTTTCCAGACGGTTGCACAAACCAGCAATCAGTGGAACACCGCTGGGGCGCTTTCGACTTTGACGCAAAGCGGCCCTTCATTGGCTCTGTATAACGCCGTGTTGTTATTGAGTGCACCGGAAGCGCGCGAGGCGTTCAATCAGTTGTCTGGCGAAGTTTATCCGTCCATGCAATCGAATTTGATCGCAGGTAGCACCATGCTGTTCAATGTGCTGAACCAGCGTATGTTACGTGTGTTTGATAATGATCCGTTACCTGTGCCTTCGCTGGCGATGACGCTGGTTCGGCCGACTCAAGCTGAAAATAATGGTGTCTGGGGGCAGACATTTGGCTCATGGACAAGAAACAGTGGTAACGAGAATGTCGGAAAACTGGATGGCAACACCAGCGGTTTCCTGCTGGGAGCGGATCATAAATTAGCCGATCACAGTGTTCGCGTTGGGGGATATTTTGGTTATAGCCGCGGTGACTACAACATCGATAGCCGTCGCTCCAAGTCTGACAGCGATAATTACCACCTTGGTCTATATGCCGCAGGACAGCAGGATGCCTTCTCGCTACGCGGTGCACTGGGCTACACCTGGCACCGGTTGGAAAATGAACGCAATGTTAACTTTGGCAATTACTCGGATCGGCTTAAGGCTGACTATGATGCAGATTCATTGCTGGCGTTTACCGAAGCGGGTTACCGTTTTGGGCAGTCGGACGCGAACCTTGAGCCCTTCGTTAATCTGAGCTATATCCGCCTGCATACCGATAATTTCCAGGAAAAGGGCGGTGCTGCAGCACTTAGCGTACGTAATGAAACGATGAATACCTTCTATTCAACGTTGGGGGTGCGAGGTTTCACTGAGCTGCCTAACAACGTCAGCTTGTACGGTTCATTGGGCTGGCAGCATGCCTACGGTGATAAATCTACGTCTTCACGTATGGCCTTTGCCGGCAGTGACGCATTTATCACGCAAGGCACTGCGGTTGATGACAACCTGATGGTGGCGGACGTCGGTGTGAGTGTGAAACTGACGCGTTCCACCACGTTGGATCTCGGTTATCAAGGGCAATACGGCGCTGATACTCAGGTGAATGCAGTCAATGCCAATATCAGATGGTCATTCTGATTTTCTGAAAAGTTAGATGTTGGTTATAACGGGATACCGTTGGGCAACAGACCCTTGTTGCCTGACGATATCTCGGTTTTCTGGGGCAAGTCGTCGTCTTCGGACGTGGAATGCTCCAGCAATTTGAATAGGGTGCTTCGCTCATCACGGGTTAAATCCCGCCATTCGCCCAGTGGCAGTCCTGTCAGATCAATATTCATGATGCGCACGCGCTCAAGCTTGGTGACTTCATAACCAAAATATTTGCACATGCGGCGTATTTGTCGGTTAAGCCCTTGCACTAGCGTGATGCGAAATACCTGTTCGGTCTCTTTCTCCACCCGACATTCTTTTGTCACTTTGCCCAGGATTGGCACACCTGCGCGCATACCTTGAATAAATTCGTCGGTCAGTGGTTTGTTGACGGTAACCAGATACTCTTTTTCGTGATTGTTGCCAGCACGGAGGATTTTATTGACCAACTCACCATTATTGGTCAGGAAAATTAACCCCTGAGAAGCCTTATCCAGGCGGCCGATAGGAAAGGTGCGTTGACTGTGGTTAACAAAATCGCCGATGTTATCCCGCTCATGCTTTCCCATGCTGGTGAGGATGCCAACAGGTTTATTCAGTGCAATCAGCACCAAATCCTCAGCACCCCGAGGTTCTATCTGTTGCCCGTTCACCTTTACACTATCTCCGAAAAATACCTGCGCACCTACATCAGCCAGTTTGTCGTTGATAAAGACATTGCCCTGTTTGATATGGCGATCGGCATGGCGACGGGAACAGATGCCGCTGTCGCTAATGTATTTGTTAAGGCGAATGGATGAGTGAGTCAGCATAGTTACCCCGTAAAACGCGGACTATACATTACCCGGGGTATATTGCGAAGGCTGTGCCCGTTGGTTGGGCAGGGCGATAATGTTTCATATCGCCAGTGATCCCTTTTCTATGGCAGGATAGCGTGACAAAACGGATACCCACTGATTAAACGAGGTTGTTTCATTGAATAAGACATCTCTTTCTTTCGCTCTGGTTTTACTACTCGCTGCGTCTGCGACGCCTGCACAGGCGAAACAAAGCACGACTCTGCAGTCTCCTGCGCCTGGCGTGCTGTGCGATCGCTACTTATGTGTAAATAGCACCGACGGCGTTTCCCGAGAATTGACTGAAAAACACCTTGGCAAGAAAGCGGCGAACAAGCTGTATTCACAGGGTAAGTTCGACCCGACCGAATTCACTTTTGCCAATGGTGTTTTCTGTGACGTGAAAGAGCGACTGTGTCGCGAAGATCGCTATTACGGCGCAGACGGCAAACGCAGTGGTGCTGTGTCTAAGAAATACACGAAGCTGCTTTTTGGCCACTAAACGACTACCGTCTGGCATGGCCAAGTGCCAACACGTTACTCTTCACGCCTCATCTACCTTCACAACCCGGGTATTAAGAGGCGTGAGTGTTTGCCCGTCGCTGCCGGTCGGTGTCATGCGCGGTATCGCTAACCCATTGTCGCTTTCTACCAGCGTTGATCTGGCTTCTCCTTCTTTAAACAGATAATCCTCACCCCATTGGCGTAATCCGACAATCACCGGAAACAGGGCTTGGCCCTTATCCGTGAGAATATATTCCTGATAGGCACTGCCGTCCGAAGCAGGCGCAATTTCCAGAATGCCGTGCGCCACCAGAGTGCGTAGTCGGGTCGAGAGAATATTCTTCGCCATCCCCAATCCCTTCTGAAACTCACTGAAGCGACGCACACCGTCGAAGGCGTCACGCACGATCAGCAGCGACCACCAGTCACCAATCACATCCAACGTGCGCGCTACCGGGCACTGCGCATCTTCCATACTTTTACGTTTCACCACTTTCACTCCTGGCTGCAAGATCTGGTTGCATTATAAAACCTCCGTGCGTAAAGTTCATTGGGTTTAATAATGAAACCACTTTGGAGTGAATGATGAGTGATAAAGCACTGGATCCGAACTGTACGTCACAGGGAGAGGTGCTGGGCCGGCTTCCCGCTTCGTTGGTGTTGTTGTTGGCGGGAGCCAGTGCCTTTAGCGTGGCAAACGTGTATTACGCGCAGCCCTTGCTGGACGCTATTGCCCAGGATTTTCATATCAGCCTGGCCTCGGTAGGCATGGTAATCACCGCAACCCAGTTGGGTTGTGCGCTGGCATTAGTGCTGGTGGTACCTCTGGGGGATCGGATTAATCGTCACCGATTGTTGGCGGTTCAACAGCTGTTGTTGATTGCTGCATTGTGTGCGGTCGGCTGGGCGGATAACAGTCTGTTATTACTGAGTGGCATGCTGCTGGTGGGGTTGCTTGGTACCGCGATGACGCAGGGGTTGATCGCTTTTGCCGCGACATTGGCAGCTCCTCATGAGCGTGGGCGAGTGGTGGGTGCTGCACAAGGAGGGGTGGTATTGGGATTGCTGCTGGCGCGAACGCTTTCTGGCGCACTGGCGGATATAGGGGGTTGGCGAGCCGTCTATTTTTTCTCTGCTGCGGTAACGTTGATTCTGCTGCCGGTACTGGCGCGTTTGTTACCTGCATCATACGCGCCGCCGTCGACGCTCAGTTATCCAGCGTTGTTGCGATCAATGCTGACGTTGTTATGGCGTGATCGCACGTTGCAGATCCGCGGAATGCTGGCGCTGTTGATGTTTGCGGCATTCAGCATTTTCTGGAGTGCGCTGGTGCTGCCACTCAGCCAGGCCCCGTTTAGTTTTTCGCATTCGGTGATCGGTGCGTTTGGTCTGGTGGGCGCGGTGGGCGCGCTGGCAGCGGTGCGTGCCGGGCATCTGGCCGATCGCGGTTTAGGGCAGGTGGCGAGCGGTATTTGCCTATTGCTATTGGTGGTGGCTTGGGTACCACTCAGCATGTTGGGGTACGGTGTAGGCTGGCTGATTATTGGCATTGTGTTGCTCGATCTGGCTGGTCAGGCCATTCACGTATTGAATCAGAGCATGATTTTCAGTGCCCATCCGCAGGCTCACAGCCGATTGGTCGGTTGCTACATGTTGTTCTACGCCATTGGTAGTGGACTGGGTGCCTTTGCCAGCACACATGCTTACGCCTGGGCTGGATGGAGTGGTGTGTGTTGGCTCGGTGCGAGCGTTAGCCTAAGTGCCTTGTTGTTCTGGCGACTGACATTGCGTGGTATGCCTGCCTCTGGTTCGGCGGGATAGCACTAACAGCCTGAATGCCACACACCAGTGAACTGAGTAATAAACCGGCATCACGGAATGATGCCGGTCGGATTGTGTCTGGAATCTCCGGGATCCCTTCGGTTATGGGACAGGAGTCACATATAAAATTCAATGCCCCCATTGTTTGTAATAATTCACCGCGATAATGTTATGACATCTGGTTTAAACCAATTGAGTGAGACATGGAAAACAACTCTACCGTTGAATTGGCCAAGCAAAGGCTTAATGACTGGCTGAGTCAAGGTGCGATAGCGCCTGGCGACAAACTACCTTCAGAACGAGAGCTGGGGGAGTTGTTGAATATAAAGCGTATGACGTTGCGTCAGGCGCTGCTATTCCTGGAAAGTGAGTCCCGGATTTTCCGTAAGGATCGTCGGGGTTGGTTTGCAGCATTACCGCGGTTTAATTACAACCCGAACTCGTCCACCAGCTTCAAACAGGCCGCGATTGAGCAGGGCCGTTGTCCGTCCTGGGGTTACATGACCAAGGAACGGGTATTGTCGGCACCGGCACCTATTGCGGAATTACTGCACGTTGATGAGGGAACGGAGATATATAAGATTTGTGGTTGGGGAGCTTTGGACAATCACATCGTGTTTTACCACGAGACCTTTATCAGCCCGCTTGCGGCACCTGAATTTATCGAACGTCTGGGTGAGCGCTCTTTCGCTGAAGTGTGGGAAAGCGCCTACGGGATTGCCACTCATACCCGCCATCTGGCTTTTAAACCTACGCGATTATCCGGTGATGCGTGCAAGGTCATGGGCGGCAATGCCAGCACACCGTCAATTTTGGTCGAAAAGCATCGTGCCGATGCCCAACGTAGGATTGTACAGGTGGATATCGAATACTGGCGTTTCGAGTCGGTGGATTTTTTCATTAACTTATAGGTGAACACCATGGATCGCTTAACGGCGGAGAAAGTCCTTCAGCGGGCGCAGAACTTGCCTCTTTATCTGCATGCCTATGCCTATCATCTCAATATGCGTATGGAAAGGATCCTGCCTGAGGATCTTCTGATGATTGCCCATCAGCAACGGTTGCGTGGCGTTAAGGTGCACGTGCTGGATGGGGAAAGTCAGGCACTTTGCCATGCCGATGACGACAGGCTGCGCAGGTTTGGTGAACAGGCGCAGCATTACGGTTTGGATGTTCATATCGAAACCAGCGCGTCCGATGCGCAAACAATCGATCAGGCGGTCACTATCGCCCTTAAATGCGGCGCAAGTTCGGTTCGTTTTTATCCGCGTTATCAGGGGGCATTACAAGAGGTCTTGGCGCGAATCAGCGCAGATATTCAGTATATAAAGCAGCGTTACCAGCACACAGGTCTGAGTTTTACCCTCGAACAACATGAAGATCTCAAGAGCCATGAACTGGTGAGTTTGATCCAGGCAGCAGATTTCCCTCAACTTTCCCTGTTGTTTGATTTCGCCAACATGATTAATGCCAATGAAGAACCCTTGCCGGCACTGGCAGCAATGGCAGGAGAAATCACACAGGTGCATATCAAGGATGCGCTTATTGTCCGTGAAAATAATGGCCTGGGGCACCGCGCCTGCATTTCTGGACAGGGCGATTTACCATTCAGGGAGCTGTTGTTGGGGCTCATTTGTTTGGGAGAGGATCAACCACAGGTCACCGCCTATGGTCTGGAAGAAGAAGTGGATTATTATGCTCCGCCGTTTCGTTTCAGCGGTGAGGGCGATAACCCTTATATCCCATGGCGTGAAATGAGTGAAACACCATTACCAGAGCAGGGGCTGGAGGAAAGGTTAAAAAAAGAATCTCAAGATGCATTAAATCAAATTCACTACGTTCGTACTATTATCGACAGTCTGATGCAGCAAGCCAAGGGGCTATTAACCCCGACGTAATATAATAAATAAATTTATAAATGACACATTCTCACTGATGTGAAGATTCGTTCGTCTCATCATTGGGGTAACAACACCGCTTATTATTTAATGGCTGTGAGGGGATTATGCTGACTAAAAAAAGATGGGCGCTATTTAGCTTGTTGGTTCTATGCGGGGGAACAATATATAAATTGCCCTCCCTTAAAGATGCGTTTTATGTGCCCATGCAAGAATATTTTCATCTGAGCAACGGTGAAATAGGTAATGCCATGTCGGTCAACTCTATTGTGACGACCATTGGTTTCTTCTTATCAATTTATTTCTCCGATCGCCTGCCACGGCGATTCACCATGTCTTTTTCATTGATAGCTACAGGTTTGCTCGGCATCTACCTGTCAAGTATGCCTGGCTACTGGGGGATTTTGTTTGTCTGGGCGCTATTTGGGGTGACCTGCGACATGCTGAACTGGCCGGTGTTACTGAAATCGGTAAGTATGTTGGGGGATAATACTCAGCAAGGGCGTTTGTTTGGTTTTTTCGAGACGGGCCGCGGTGTGGTCGATACCGTGGTGGCATTTTCCGCACTGGCGTTGTTTACCGCTTTTGGCAGCGGCTATCTTGGCTTTAAGGTCGGGATACTGTTCTATTCAGCGATCGCTATTGCCGTAGGGGTTATTATTCTTTTTGTGATGAAAGAACACCCGCAGGAAAGTAAGTTGCCGAAGAATGAAATGCCTGCAAGTAACAAGCCAGGCATGAGTAGCGTATTAAAAAACAAAACGGTATGGCTGATTGCTTTTAGCGTTTTCTGCGTCTACGCCGTGTATTGTGGATTGACGTTCTTTATTCCTTTCCTAAGTAATGTCTATGCATTACCGATTGCATTGGTAGGTGCATACGGAATTATTAATCAGTACTGCCTTAAAATGGTGGGTGGGCCTATTGGCGGTTTAATTGCCGATAAAGTATTAAAGTCTCCCAGCAAGTACTTATTCTATACCTTTATTATTAGCGCAGTGGCGCTGGCACTTTTGATTCTGTTGCCGCACGAACAAATGCCGGTCTATCTGGGTATGGCTTGTACGCTAGGATTTGGTGCCGTGGTCTTTACCCAGCGTGCGGTGTTCTTTGCACCTATCGGTGAGGCTGAAATTGACGAAGAACACACCGGTGCGGCCATGGCGTTAGGCAGCTTTATCGGTTATGCCCCGGCGATGTTTTGTTTCAGCCTGTACGGCCACATTCTCGATGCCTTCCCAGGGCTAACCGGCTACAAGATCGTCTTTGGTCTGATGGGCATGTTTGCCTGCGCAGGGATTATCGTGTCGGGACTGTTGGTGAGAAATATCCGTGCGCGTGCAAAATTGACCCAGGAAGTATCTGCTGCCTGATCAGGTTTGCTTTGATGGGCACGGTATATGCCGTGCCCTTATTTTGCAGGGGAATGCATCAGGTAGTAGTCTTCCGTGCCGTCATTGCCCGTGGTGATCGTTCTCCAGCCATGCTTATGGTAAAACGCCAACGCCTTTTCATTTTTCACCAGACATTTCAATGACCCGGTGGCAGTAAACGTCTGTTCAGCCGCCTGCAGTAAGGCGCTGCCGACACCCAAGGGCGGCAGGTGAGGATCGACATACAGGTTGTGAATAAAGTTATCTTGGCGATAAATCGATACAAACCCCAGTAGCCTCCCTTGGTCTTCCGCAACCCAGATATCCTCACCCAGCGTTGAACGATCGAAGTCTTCCAGCCGATAACCGGCAGTATCGCGCCACGTAAACGCCGCTTTGCGTGACGCCAAATATAGCGTGCGCAGGAAAGGGCGGTCGGCCTCTTGGTATGTTCTTATCTGCATGGCATCTCCTTTTTATTTTTTGACACTATAGCGCGATTGACCTCACCGGCGGCAACCTCAATAATGGTCGTCTTGACTCGGGGTGCCTCTAGGGGCTGAGATTTTACCCGTATTACCTGATCTGGATTATGCCAGCGTAGGGAAGTCTCGGTGCCTCAACCGGTACCCGCCTTCTTGAACGCCGGTTGGGAGGAATATGTTCGCTCGACCTGATGCTTTACCCGGCGCCCGTGCCGCGGCTTGTTTGACCCAATTTAAACGCCAACCCCCATTGATTCACTGCCTGACCAACGAAGTTGTGCAGGAACTGACGGCTAACGTGTTGCTGGCGCTCGGTGCTTCCCCTGCGATGGTGGTGGAACCGACCGAAGCGGCGCAGTTCAGCCGGCTGGCGAATGCTTTGCTGATTAACATTGGTACTCTCAATGCTTCACGTGCCGAATCCATGCTGGTGGCTGTGGAGGCCGCTAATGCGGCGGGAACGCCATGGACACTGGATCCGGTGGCGGTGGGGGGGTTGGTGTACCGCACCGCATTTGCCCAGCGCTTGTTAGGTGAAAATCCGGCAGCGATTCGCGGTAATGCTTCTGAAATCATGGCGTTGAGCGGTTTACAGGCAAACGGGCGCGGCGTTGATAGCACGGACGATTCGCTGGCGGCTTTACCCGCCGCGCGTGAGTTGGCACGGATCAGTGGTGCCATAGTCGCGGTAACCGGGGTCGTGGATTATGTCACCGACGGCCAGCGTGAGTGGGCCGTTGCAGGAGGGGACGCGCTGATGACACGGGTCGTGGGAACCGGTTGTGCCCTGTCGGCGGTGGTGGCGGCATTTTGCAGTCTGCCGGGCGATCGGCTGGACAATGTGGCGACTGCCTGCCGGGTGATGTCGCTTTGTGGTGAACGTGCTACGCAGCATGCCGCCGGACCGGGCAGTTTTACCCCTGCGTTCCTCGACGCTTTGTATCAACTGCGACCGGAGGATCTGCAATGAAACGGATTAACGCATTGACCATCGCGGGTACCGATCCGAGCGGCGGTGCAGGTATCCAGGCTGACCTGAAGGCCTTCTCTGCGTTGGGGGCTTACGGAACTTCCGTTATTACCGCGTTGGTGGCCCAAAATACCCGCGGGGTACAGTCGGTTTACAATATTGACCCTGCTTTTGTTGCCGCTCAGCTCGACTCTGTGTTCAGTGATGTGCGTATCGACAGCACAAAAATCGGTATGCTGGCTAACACCGACATTGTGCTGGCGGTGGCGGAGCGTTTGCGCCATTACCAACCGACATTTGTGGTGCTGGATACCGTTATGCTGGCGAAAAGTGGTGATCCACTGTTGGCGCCAGAGGCAGTAGATTCTATTCGTCGCGAACTGTTGCCATTGGTATCGATTATCACGCCGAATCTGCCAGAAGCTGCGGCATTGTTGGAATGTGCTCCGGCGGAAAATGAACGACAGATGCGCGAGCAAGGCCAGGCGCTGTTGGCGATGGGGTGTCAGGCGGTGCTGATGAAGGGGGGTCATCTGAGCGAAAGTGAAAGCCCGGACTGGCTGTTTAGTGCTGGACAGGAACAGCGTTTCACCGCGCCGCGTGTGGCGACCCGCCATACGCACGGTACCGGTTGTACACTTTCCGCCGCATTAGCCGCGTTACGCCCGCGCCATGATGATTGGGCCGGCACGGTGGCTTCAGCCAAGGATTATCTACAAAAAGCGTTGCAGCAAGCCGACACCTTGGAAGTAGGTCAGGGGATCGGGCCGGTACATCATTTCCATGCCTGGTGGTGACTCAACTTTTTGCCGTCACTGTGGTCTGACTAAATTCAGGCCCGGTTTTGGCCGGGTGCGAATGAATTTTATTAAAGGAGAAGGCCATGACAGGACAAAACGCACTTCGCGGTGCCATCTTCGGCGTGTTACTCAGCTTTAGCGCGGGCAGCTTTGCCCAACAAATTGTCACTACCTCAGATGTGATCCAGCAGCCGGGGTACCAGACCAGTTGGCAGAACATGGTGAAAGGCCAGGCCCGCTTGCCGGGTTGGGCGCGTAAGGGCGTGGGGACATCAACCCCGGCGCAGAGTCTGAGCTGGAAGGGCCAAAACTATCTGGTGGGTAATGTGTGTAAACCCCACGACTGTGCCAACAATTTTATGATGGTGGCGTTTAAAGAAGACAAGTCGCAAGCTTGGGCGGTACGCGTCGAAGTGGCCAACAAGCCGGAAGCGGTTGATCATCCGAAGAAATACGCCAAGTATCAATGGTTGGGTAAGCCGGACGAGGACATGAAAGCGCTGCTGAAACAACAGTTCGAGAATAATCCCGACTGGAAATAGTCAGTATTCGGCTGAGTGCGGATGTATTCAGCCGGTTTTATGCGGAATATGGGAATTATTAAAATAAAATTAATATTAAATCAACTCCGATAGGAATAGTTTTAATTTATAATTAATTGATTATCTAATGATACCCGATCTGTATTATTCATTATATTTTTCTCCTTAGTATTTAATCGGTTGAATATTTTATTTTTCACACCGGAAAATATCAATACATATTTTGTGGTTTTATTTTATTTAGTGTCTATGATCTTGTTTGGCGAATTTGTTTTCACCGGAAAATAAGCATTGCAGTTTTTTGCAATGGTGTCTGGGGTTAAATATCCAAACGGAGCATTATGATCATGGCAACTAATCAGGTTACTCTTTCTGAAGATGAAAAAGCATCATTATATTTGTTGGATCAAACGATGGGATTCACCGTGCAGGCCGCCTTGCGGGCTGCGGCTGAGCTGTGCGTGGCCGATCATCTGATCGACGGTCCCAAAACCGCCCAGGAGCTTGCAAGGAAGCTGGAGGTGGACGGCCGTATGCTGCACCGAGTTTTGAGTATTCTGGCATCACGAAATATTTTTGCCGTTTCCGAAGACGGACGTTTCTCGCTAAACCCCGTAGCGCAATATTTACGTTCGGACGTGCCGGATTCACTGCGCGGTGGGGTATTAATGCTGACGGATGAAACCATGTGGCGCCCATTGGGAAAATTAGCTGCGACTTTACGCGGTGAGCCGGTATTTAAACAAATATTCGGCATGCCATTCTATGATTATTGGTCGCAAGACGATATTCCTGACTCGGAAAATGATTTCCATATCGGTATGGCATCGATGTCGGCGTTGGAAAATAAAATTGTGATGCGTAGCTATAAATTCCCCGAGCATGCGACGGTGGTGGATATCGCGGGTGGGTTTGGCGGATTGCTGCTGAGCGTATTACGCGCCAACCCTACGGTTAAAGGCATTCTTTTTGACCAACCGCAGGTATTGCCAAGAAACCGCCTTGGTGAGTTGGGTGATGATTCACGGTGGGAAACCTGTGCGGGCAGTTTCTTTGAAGCCTGCCCGACGGCAGATTTTTATCTGTTGAAATTTATCGTCATGGACTGGGCTGACGAGCCGGCCCGCCGGATATTGCGCACTTGTCGTAATGCGATGTATCCGCAATCGAAGCTATTGCTTATTGAACCTGTAATCGTGCCGAATAACACGGCCTGGGACAGCTGTCGCGAGCTCGATTTGGTGCTGATGGGCAGTTTTGACGGCGGGCAGGTACGTACCGAAGAAGAACTGAAGGCGCTGTTGGCCAGTGCCGACCTGAAGCTGAATCGGATTATCGATACCGGCTGTTATTTGTCGATCGTCGAGGCGGTACCGAATTGATACCCGAGATGAACCGGCAAGGAGGAACCCGCATTGCTGCGGGTTTCTTTAGCTTAGTTAGCCGATCCCGGCTTGATGCAGGTCATGCAGGTTGATCGCGCCCACCAGCACGCCATCCAAATTGACCACAGGGGCGGCGCTGATGTGCTGTTCGTGTAACGCCTCTAACGCTTCTCCGGCGCGCCACTGTTCTGGCAAACGGTAGCCGGGGCGGGTAATCGCTGGGCTTAACGCATCCTGTAGGCTATTGCCTTTCACCAGCCAGCGACGCAGGTCGCCATCGGTAAATACGCCAACCACTTTCTGCTGCGCGTTACATACGGGTACCAAGCCCAGTCCGGTGCGGCTCAGTTCAAGCATCGCTTCCATGACGTTGGCATTTTCACTGACCTGAGGCAGGCGATCGCCTGTGCGCATCAGGTGATGTACCCGATTCAGTAAACGTGCCCCCAGGCTGCCACCTGGATGCGAGCGGGCAAAATCTTCGGCGTTGAAACCACGTTGACGCATCAGCGCCATGGCCAGTGCATCGCCCATCATCAGCGTATTGACTGCGCTGGACGTCGGCGCCAGCCCCATTGGGCAAGCTTCACGTTCGACACTGATATCCAGCATGCAGGCGGCTGCCAGTGCCAACGGTGACTCTTTACCGCCAGTGATGGCGATCACCGGGATATTATTTTCCGCCAGCAGCGGCAGGATCAGATCCAGTTCTTTGGCTCGGCCTGAATACGAGATAAACACCACCACATCATCGGCCCCGATCATCCCGAGATCGCCGTGCAGCGCTTCAGCCGGGTGTACAAAGAACGACGGTGTGCCGGTACTGGCCAGTGAAGCGGCGATTTTTTTGCCAATATGACCGGATTTACCAATGCCGGAAACCACGGCCTTGCCACGGCAATTCAGTAGCAGTTCGCAGGCGCAGACAAAATTATCATCCAGCCTTTCCAGCAGACGTTGCGCTTCAGTCAGCTCAATCTCCAGTGTTTCACGGGCAAAGGCCAGAAGGGCCGTGGCGTTACTCATCAGAATCTCCTACCAGAATGATATTGATACCTTTCGCTTGCAGCGCAGCGAGATAATCCGGGTTGATGTTTTTATCCGTAATCAGTGTATCAACGGCGCCCAACTCACAGACCACATTCGGACTTTTACGGCCGAATTTTGACGAGTCTACCAGAAGAATAATGCGGCTGGCGGCTTCGCACATCGCCTTACTGACGTTATGCACCTCGTTAAAAGTAGTGACACCTGCGTTGAGATCTACGCCGTCCGCCCCGATAAACAGTTTGTCGAAGCTGAACTGTTGGAAAGCCGATTCTGCCAGGCTGCCGTGAAAGGACGCCGATTTTTTACGGTAGGTACCACCGGGCATCAGGATGGTCTGGTCGTTATCCAGCTCCACCAGCGCATTGACGATATGCAGGCTATTGGTCATCACGGTGATGTTATTGAACTGCGCCAGATGCGGTACCATTTGCAGCACAGTACTACCAGCATCGAAAATCAGTGAGTCGCCATCGTTGATCAGTTTGATGGCGGCGTAGGCGATCTGACGTTTCTTCTCGGTATTGATGTGGGTTTTACGGTCGATGGGCTGATCGCCATCATCACGGCTGAGAACCACGCCACCGTATGTGCGGATCACTTCGCCTTCGTCTTCCAGCAGGGTGAGGTCTTTACGGATAGTGGTTCCCGTGGTGGCGAAGTGTGTCGCCAGAGCATCCACTGCCGTTTTACCATGCCGCTGCAGATATTCAAGGATAGCGGCCTGCCGCTGCTTTGGTTTCATAGCCCGTCCTGTTCACAAGAGTTGAGCATTTCCCTTCAACGAATAATTCAACATGAAAGGTAATGTCTTTTAATGTGAAAATATCATGATTTAGGGGCAACCGCTAACGATAGTGCAGTCTGGCATGCGCGATCCTCGGGGAAGATCACATCCGGGAGAAGATCTCTCTGATGAAGTCCGTGCAGACGGGCGATCTGTCGCGGTTGCGCGAAGATGGTCAGGCCACGCATCAGCATACTGCCGCAGACCCGTTGCTCGGTATCGAAAGCCAGTGCCATTACTACCCGTGGCCGAAAGCGCCCGCCAGAACGCCCGACACCGACGGTACCCAGTTGGCATAGGCCGTCGAAGGCGCGGTTAAAACGTTGGAGCTGCCACCAGCCGAAAGCGATTTGCAGTAGCCAGGCCAGCACGGCGAAAATAATTAATGCCTGGGTCATGTTGTCTCCTGTTTAGTTTCCCTCTCCTAAGGGAGAGGGAGGGGTAATTCGATCAGAACATCACCTGACCGCCGGTAATATTGATTGACTGACCCGTGCAGTAGGACGCCTTGTCGCTGGCATAAAATAGCAGGGTATTCAGGACATCCTGATAGTCACAGCCGCGTTTCAGTGGCACTTTATCGGTGTAATATTTTTCAACCTGATCCGGTTGGATCCCCAATTTCTGTGCGTACTGTGGCAGCAGCGACTGGAACATCGGTGACTTCAGCAGATTGCCAAGCATCAGTGAATGGACGGTAATGCCGTACTCCGCCAGATCAAGCGCCAGTGATTGGGTGAGCCCGACGCCGCCGAACTTGGCGGCGCTGTAGCCTGAATTGTGCTTACTGCCGACCTTACCGGACTTGGAGTTGATCTGAATGATGCGCCCGGCAATGCCGTCGCGGATCATCAGGCGGGAAAACTCGCGGGCACAAAGAAAATAGCCCACCAGATTGACCTGTAGAGAACGGTCAAAATCCCCTAACGGAAAATCGGTGATCGGAGCCGCCTTGGCGATACCCGCGCTGTACACCAGCAGGTTGGTCTGTCCAAATGTACGATCAACCGCCGCCGCCAGTTTCATCACGCTTTGTTCATCGGTGGCGTCGGCCTGAAAGCCCTGTGCACAACCTGCGCCGTATTGGTCATTAATCTGCTGCGCCACCTGTTGGGCGTTATCTGCGTTTAAATCGGCCACCGCCACGCGGTAACCCGCCTGCGCCAGTCCCAGGCACAAAAATGCACCTAATGTTTGGCCTCCGCCAATCACTACAGCTACTTCAGACATGGTCTACTCCTTATGCGATAAATTTCAGCGTACTGCCTATCGGAATATCAATTGGCGTGGTGCCGGAAACATGGATCGAACCAGGAAATTCGGCCTGGGTTTCCCCGTCAAAACGCACGGTTAGGTGGCCCAGCTCACGCAAATTTTGGCTGGCAACATTGCCGACGGCAGTGATCGGATAGCGTTGATCCGCCAATTCCATCCATCCACCGGCTCGCAGTTCGCCGAGGGTATTGCCGTGTTGGTGGATAAAACAAAACTCTTCGATGTCTGCCGGTGCACCTTCCCGAAAGGTGATCAGCATGTCATCAAACAGCGCATCGCGGGCACTACCGCCGATCTGCGTGATGGTGGTTTGGAAAATGGTATTCATAACTAGCCCCTGGTAGTAAGGTTATTGGTAAATGAAGGCCGAGGCGGCCCAGGCGATCAGCACTGTGGGTGCGCCGGTCAGGAAACGCCCGACTAGTACCGAAGGCACACCGACTCGCACCGTGTCCTGCTTGGCTTCCGCCAGCGACAGGCCCACCGGAATAAAGTCGCAGGCGGCTTGTGCATTGATCGCAAACAGTGCGGGTAGTGCCAGTTGCGGCGGGATATGTCCCAGGCCAATTTGTACCCCAACCAGCACACCGATCACCTGAGCGATCACCGCACCGGGGCCCAGGAAGGGTGACAGCAGCGGGAAGGAGCAAATCAGCGCCAGCGTCACCAGACCAATCGGGCTGCTGGCTAACGGCGTCAGGCCATGGGCGATGAAATCCCCCAAACCGGATGCCATGATGATGCCGATCAACGCCGAGACGAATGCCATAAACGGCAGAATGGTTTTCAGTACTGTGTCGATGGTGTCGCGACCCGCCTGGAAGAACACGGCGACAACCGATCCCATGCCCATGCCGACTTTCGCCAACAGGCCGTCACTCTGCTCGGTGATTTTTTTACTGGTGTCGTAATCCCGTCCCGTTGACTGGGGGAGAGAGACGGCTTGCACCACATCCGTTTCCGACTCTACCCGGCTGATGTTGTTATCACGTACCCCAGAAACGTAGATGTCCTCGAGGATAAACTTTGCCAGTGGGCCGGATTGGCCTGTGGCGTGGATATTGACCGTAGGAATACGACGTTTAGGGTACAAACCACAGCGTAGGGTGCCACCACAGTCAATCACCATCACACCAATCTCGTCTGCCGGCGGTTCACCTTCCTTGAAGCCGTCGACGGCAGGCCAGCCAGTCAGTTCACTGAGTCGATCGACGATCGACGGACGGGTTCCTGCGGTGATGTACACCACTTTTTTGCCCGGCTCGATAGGTAACTGTAATGGGCCGCCCCAGCCGCTGGCGCCTTTCTCAATACGGATATAAGCACTCATGCTGCACTCCACTAATTAAAGTTGCACCTGACGGTCTAGGCGGATGCCCATCTTGCGTTCGAACAGGCTGGTGGTGAGATCGGTTACCCAACCGCGGAAAAAGTTGGTAAACAGCCCGACCAGAAAATAGCTCACTGCCAGTGGCCCAAGTGGCAGGCCGAGAGTGGTCAGCCCGCTGGCGATGCCGAGGTAAACGAACAGTTCGCCGGGATTGATATGTGGGAACAGGCCATTCATTGAGTGGCAGCTGTAGGATGCCGCCGCGTAGTAGCTGGGTTTGTATTTCTCGGGCATAAAACGTCCGAGACTGAGGGTCATCGGGTTACAAAAAACAAAGGTGCCGAGCAGCGGCAGCAGCAGATAGCGTGAAACAGGGTTTCCCGCGCAGCGCTGCGCCAAGCGTTCAATACGTTCCTGGCCAACAAATTTAATCAGCGCGTTCATAATGACCAACAAGCTGATTAACAAAGGTAAAATGCCAGTCACCATGCCGACAAACACTTCACCGCCTTTCTGAAACAGGCCGATAAACCATTCGGCACCGTGAGTGATTAGCTCAATCATTATTGTTCTCCTGAGATGGAAGGTATGGCCTGGAGCGAATGGCAGCTCTGTCGCCATGGGTCTTACACTAATCACTTTACGGATTCATTTGTTTTAAATAGATCACAACTTGAAAGATAAATATTTTATTGTGAAAGTTAATAATGAAAGAAAAATAACATAAAAACGTGATTATCGTTAGGTTGGAAGGGGAGGTCAGCAGATAAAAGCCATGAAAAAGCCCGGCGAACCGGGCTGGGGGAACTGTATGTACTTGCCGCCGTCGTGATCAGGCGATGGTAACTTTCTTGTCCAGATAGGTGTCCTGAACGGCATTGATCAATGCCACACCCTCTTTCATCGATTTCTTGAACGCTTTACGTCCCAGGATCAGACCCATGCCGCCTGCGCGTTTGTTGATAACTGCGGTACGCACCGATTCCTGAAGGTCGTTTTCACCGGCAGCACCGCCGGAGTTAATCAGCCCGGCGCGGCCCATATAGCAGTTGGCCAGTTGGTAACGCACCAGATCGATCGGGTGGTCGGTGGTCAGTTTGCTGTAGACGCGGTCATCGGTATAACCGAATTTCACTGCGCGATAGCCGCCGTTGTTTTCCGCCATTTTCTGCTTAACGATATCGGCACCGATGGTGGCGGCAATATGGTTAGCCTGACCGGTGAGATCGGCGCTGGAATGATAATCCACCCCGTCTTTATTGAATGCCGGGTTACGCAGATAAGCCCACAGCACGGTGACCATACCCAGTTCATGGGCACGCTCAAAGGCGATCGAAATTTCCTCAATCTGGCGGCGTGACTGTTCAGAACCAAAGTAAATGGTGGCACCGACCGCGACTGCACCCATGTTGAACGCTTGTTCGACACTGGCATACAACGTCTGGTCATATTGGGTCGGATAGCTCAGGGTTTCGTTATGGTTCAGTTTGACCAGGAACGGAATTTTGTGTGCATAGCGTCGTGATACGGACGCCAGTACGCCGTAAGTGGAGGCGACACAGTTACAACCGGCCTCAATGGCCAGTTCGACAATATTTTTCGGATCAAAGTACAGTGGGTTGGCGGCAAACGACGCGCCGGCAGAGTGCTCAATGCCCTGATCGACAGGCAGAATTGACAGATAACCGGTGCCAGCCAGACGACCGTGATTAAGCAGGCTTTGCATGGAACGCAGAACGGTGTTGGGACGGTTGTTATCGATCATTATCCGGTCAACAAAGTCGGCGCCCGGTAAGTAGAGATTTTCAGCAGGGATGGTAGTACAGCGGTGTTGCAACAGGTCTTCCGCTTCCTTTCCTAACAACTGTGCAATATCAGTCATGATTAACTCCCGATTTAGCTTCTTCATACACCGGTAATGCAAGGCATCTGACCACCGGCGCAGCAAAAAGCGGTGATTGAAGCTGATAAAACGATATTAATGAAATCCTGATGGCAAGGAGAAACAATAGATGCGATTGAGAGGAAATGCCATTTGCATGGCCAAATACGTGGGGGCGATCGCCCCCTTGACTGGCAAGCAGTTGATTATTCGGCGTCGAACCACTCGGTGTTTTGCAGGGCGATGGGGGTAATGGAGTAGATGATCTCTTGCAGATGCTCATGGATGGCGCGCTCGGCGGCGTCTGCATCCTGCGCTTTCAGCGCCGCAAAAATGCGGTAGTGCTGTTGGATCAAACTTTCCGGTGGTGAGACTTCACTCAGGCTGAGAAAACGGACTCGGTCCATGGTGGCCTTGATGGTTTCAATGGTCTCCCAGGCCAACGGACAGTCGGCAAACTGGGTCAACAATTGGTGAAATTCATCATCCAACGTCAGAAATTCACGCGTCTGCTGGTTTTGTGCCGCCAGTTCCTGGCGATGCAAGTTATGCTCCAGCGTCATCAATTGTTCCGGTGTGATCCGCTCCGCCGCGCGACGCACGATCGCGCATTCCACCGCCTGACGGATAAAACGTCCATCAGCCACCCGCTTGGCAGAAATCTTCATCACAAACGTACCGCGTTGCGGCAAAATCTGCACCAATCCCGCCTCCGCCAATTTGATAAAGGCTTCGCGCACGGGTTGGCGAGAAACGCAAAAGCGGGTGGAAATCTCTTTCTCGGACAGCAGCGTACCAGGGGGAATGGTGCAGTCGACGATATCCTTGCGCAGGAAACGGTAGACTTGCTGGTTGACCGGGAGATTGTTGGTGAGACTGTAGGATTCAGACATGGTGACAACTCATGACTCAGGCTTGAGTGTGAATGCCACCATACTAGCAGATTATCGGCTTGCTGCGGGCGGATAAATCCTTCCGCAGCTTGATGAACAAAGCAATTTTACGCTTTGGGTGAATGGATTCACTGACTTCTCTGCACGCTGAGTGCAGATTAACCGAGTGACAATCCGGCAACGCTGGCCTTGGCACCTTGTACCAACAGTGTCTGATAGGCATCGGTAACCGCCCTGACAAAGCGCGGGTTATCGGGCAGATCATGCCCGAAGACGGTATCAAGTTGCAGTAAGGCCAACACTCGTTCAGGGCCTTCTCGACTGTTATTGACTGCATCTGCGAGACGTTCCCGCAACGGATCGCAGATTTCGATAGTCTGCCCCTGTTCATCCTGAGCGCCGACATAACGCATCCAACCGGCAATACCTAATGCCAGGCAATCAAAATTGCTGTCGTGTGTCAGATGCCAGCGAATTGAGTCCAGCAAGCGCTGCGGCAGTTTTTGGGTACCATCCATGGCAATCTGCCAGGTACGGTGTTTGAGTGCGGTATTGCGGTAACGCGCCAGCAGCGAGTCAGCGTACTGTGCCAGATCCACGCCGCAGACGTGCAGCGTCGGTGCTTGCTCAGCCAACATCAAGTGGTGTGCCGCTTTAACGAAGTGCTCGTCCTGCATACAGTCGCTGATATGTGCATAGCCGGCTAAATAACCCAGATAAGCGAGAAACGAGTGACTGCCGTTGAGCATCCGTAACTTCATTTCTTCGTAGGGCAGTACGTCGCTTACCAACCCGGCGCCGACCTTTTCCCAATCGGGGCGGCCCTGTGGGAAGTTATCTTCGATCACCCATTGGCGGAACGGCTCGCAGGCGATCCCGAGCGGATCGACGGCGCCACCCAGTAAATCCTCAATGTATCGCAGCGTATCCAAGGTGACTGCCGGGACAATACGATCGACCATGGTTGAGGGGAACGCGACGTGCTGTGCGATCCATACCGCTTGTTCATTGTCTTGCCGTTGTGCCAGTTGGGTTAATACATTACGCGTAATCTGGCCGTTGGCTGGCATATTGTCGCAGGACATCACGGTAAACGGAGGCAACCCCCGTGCCCGGCGCAACCGCAGTGCGGCCAGGATCAATCCGGGGGCGGAGCGTGGTTGCTGCGGATTAACGGCATCATGCTGAATATCTGGGTGTTCTGACAGTAACTGGCCGTTGGCGGGTTGATAACAATAGCCTTTCTCGCTGATGGTCAATGAAACGATAGCTACTTCCGGCTGTGCCATGGCCTCGAGCACGGCTTCCAGTCCGTCAACCTGCAAGTGTAACGCCTGCCTGACGACGCCTATCACCTGACCGTGCCAACTCGCATTGTTCATTTCGGCAACCGTATATCGCAAATCCTGCTGCTGTAAATCGGCGATTTTTTGCCTGCCGTTGTGCATGCTGATCACACAGTAGCCCCAGTCGCTGGTGTGATCGTTAGCCAGTTGCTCGGCATACACGGCCTGATGTGCGCGGAAAAATGCACCGAAGCCAATATGTATGATGCGTGGTTTAAGCCGTGCGCGATCGTAATTCGGTTGCGCAATTGCCGCTGGCAGCACGCTGTTACTGAAAAGTGTCATGCTGGAATTCCTGAAGAGAGGCAGGGAACAGGGCGGCGACGGCCGCCCGAGTGCGTTAGGATTTTGAAATTTGCGGTTGCACGGTGTTGCGCGGTGCTTTGATCACCAACAAGACCAGTACGGCCCCGAGCGCCGCAACGCCGCCTGCCAGCATAAAGGCGCTGTCGAATTTGCCGGTGTTCTGCACAATGTAACCGGTGACTATCGGGCCAATGATGCCGGAAACGCTACCGACCAGATGGATAAAGCCGCTGGCGCCACCGACCCGGGATTTATGTACAACGTCTTGAATGATTGCCCAGTAAATAGCACCGGTGATGTATAGGAAGAATATTGATACCGACATCAGCATGACCGCCGGGACCACACTGCTGACAGTGCCTGCCAGTGCCACGCAAATGGCTGCTGCCAGCAGGCTGGTGACTAACACAATCTTGCGTGACAACAGCAGCTTGCCGGTAATATTGAAAATCTTGTCGGAGATATAACCGCCGAGCGCCAGCCCGACAAAGCCGACAATCCATGGGATCATGGTGGTGAGGCTCATTTCCTTGATGTTCAGGTTATGCGCTTGCACCAGATAGGACGGAAACCAGCTCAGGAAGAAGAACAGGATATAGTTGTAGCAGAAGAAGGCGAACGCGGTGACCAGGATGATCGGTTGTTTCAGGTAGTAGCCCAGCCCGTGTGCGGCATTACTCAGTTCTTCTTCGGCACTGTGAGTCTCTTCCTTCATCTGGTTAATCAGCGCAAGCTCTTCGTCACTGACGCGTTTACTTTTCGCCGGGTTATCTGCCACCACGAAGAACCACACCAGCATCCAAACGATGCCGATCGAGCAGATAATCATAAACGCTGGCCGCCAACCGAATGCCAGTGCCAGATAACCGACGATCGGCCCAGCCACGGCACCGCCCAAAGGGGAACCGGCGCTGAGCAGGCCCATTGCGGTCGCCGCCTGCTTTTTCGGGAACCAGCCGTTGATCATTTTATTGGCGGAGGCGCAGATTGGCCCTTCGGCCATGCCGAACAGCACGCGTAGGATCAGCATGGAATAGAAGCCGGTGGCTAATGCCGTCATGCCGCAGAAGATGGACCACAGGCCGACGGCAATGCCAAGCACCAACGTTGGGCCGAATTTGTCTACCGCCAGCCCGCCGATAAAGTTAAAGATGGCGTAACCGAAGAAGAAACTGCCAAAGATGATGCCGAACTGCTCGGCATTCAACATCAGATCCTTCTCGATCATCGGTACGGTAATCGACAGCGCGACGCGGTCGAGGTAGTTGATCATGTAAACCATAAACAGCAGGAATACGATGGTCCAACGCAGGTTTTTAAACATAAAAGCACTCCACTTGGTGTTGTTGTAATCGCGATGCTTCATGGTTGGAGAGGGCCGCTTCCTGCCGCCCTTGGCCCTGGTGTAGTCATTAGTCGAATTGCAGTAATACCTTGCAGCAGGTGCGCTGATCTTTTTCGAACATCAGCATTGCCTGTTCAACTTCGCTGGCCGGCACGCAGTGAGTAATGAGTTTCTGCGGGGCGATTTTCCCGCTGGCCATCCAATCGATAACCTGTGGGAAGCGTGCGCTGTTGAGGCGCGAGGAGAAAATTGACAGCTCTTTACTGGTGATGCTTTGTTGAGTAATGGTGCAGGCATCGCCGGAGAACCCCATGATGCCGATGCGTGCTGCCGGGGACGCCAGATTGATCGCCTCTTGCAAAATGGCCGGATGACAGGCGGCGTCGACGATTAACGTCGGGCGGATGCCGCGCCGTTCCAGCTCGGTGGGCAATGACGCTTCGGCATTGTTGAACGTCCAGTCGGCGCCGTTTTCCTGCGCCATCACCAGCCGTTCAGGGACGCGATCGGTGACGATTACCTGCTTCACGCCGAAGACGCCTTTCAGCGTTTGGATCACCGTTAATCCCATTGGCCCGGCCCCGTAGATCAACGCAATATCATCGGCATTGGGTTGGAGATGGGCGGTAATATTAGCCGCAATGGTGAAGGGTTCGATCATGGCAGCGTGGCGATCGCTGATGCTTTCCGGAATGCGGTAGGCGTTGCGCGCCGGGGCACAGGCGTAGTCACTGAAACCGCCGTCGCGATGCACACCAATCACTTGCAGCTCGGTGCAGACGTTGGGACGACCGATAGAACACGGGTAACAATGACCACAACTGACGACCGGATCGACAGAGACGCGTTCACCGAGCCGCTGCGGGCTGACATCGCTGCCGACTTGATCAATCACGCCAAAAAACTCGTGGCCGATCACTCGTGGGTAGCGGGCGAAGGGATTATGGCCATGATAAATATGCACATCAGAACCGCAGATGCCGGCAAACCGGACCTTTACCCGCACTTCGTTGGCGGCTGGTTGTGGCAGGGGGCGCTGCTGGATAGCCAGCAGGCCGGGTTGTTCAATGACCACGCTTTGCATGATGCTTTCTCCTGTTACCAGTTCCATAGGGTGCCATCCTCCAGACGTGCGACCGGCAGATAAGCGGGTTCGTAGGGATAACGGGCAGCCAGTTTTTCATCGAACTCAATGCCCAGTCCCGGTTTGTTACCTGGGTGCATATAGCCGTCGTTGAAGCTCCAGTTATGTGGGAATACCTCGAGCATTTGTTCGGAATAACCCATGTATTCCTGTACGCCGAAGTTCGGCACCCACAGATCAAAGTGCAGCGCCGCTGCCATACAAATTGGCGACAAATCGGAGGGGCCGTGTGAACCGGTACGCACTTGATACAGCGAAGCAAAATCGGCAATACGGCGCATGCCGGTGATCCCACCTGCGTGGGTGAGGGTGGTACGGATATAATCGATCAGCTGTTCTTCAATCAGTTGCTTGCAGTCCCAGATGCTGTTGAACACTTCACCGACGGCGATTGGCGTGACGGTATGCTGACGGATCAGGCGGAAGCACTCCTGATTTTCCGCAGGCGTCGGGTCTTCCATCCAGAACAGCCGGTATTGCTCAATGCTTTTACCAAAGCGCGCAGCCTCAATTGGCGTTAGCCGATGGTGCATGTCGTGCAGCAAATGCTCATCGAACCCGAACCGGTTGCGTACTGCATCGAACAGCTTGGGGGTGAAATCGAGGTACTTTTCCGTTGACCACAATTGTTCTTCCGGCCCGTTGCCCTTGGTGGCGGGCTCATAGGCCAGCCCCTTGCCCTTGGCCATGCCGTAGGTGGTTTTCATGCCTGGCACGCCGCACTGAGCGCGGATGGCTTTAAAGCCCAACTCTTTATGCTTGGCGTAGTCGTCGAGGACTTCGTCGATGGAATGGCCGGTGGTGTGGCAGTAAACCATTACGCCGGTACGTGATGCGCCGCCCAGTAACTGATACAGCGGCATATTGGCAGCCTTGCCCTTGATATCCCACAGCGCCATATCTACAGCGGAGATGGCGGACATGGTGACAGGGCCGCGCCGCCAGTAGGCGCCTTTGTAGAAGAATTGCCAGATATCTTCGATCTGATGAGCGTCTCGCCCGATCAATTGTGGACAGACGTGATCTTTTAGATAGGACGCTACCGGCAACTCACGGCCGTTAAGCGTCGCGTCGCCGATACCGGTAATCCCGTCGTCAGTGGTGATCTTCAGCGTGACAAAATTCCTGCCAGGGCAGGTCACAAATACCTCTGCGTTAATGATCTTCATAACGTCTAATCCTGTTCTTACGGGTCATTATAATGGGCAAAAAATACGCCATGAACTAACTACCATACAAGTATGATTTAAAAAATTTGCCGGAGAAGATCACATTTAATCGCAGAATAAAGTGTAGAGGACGGGAGTGTTTTCAGTAGTGCGGCACAGAGGCTGTGCCGATCTATCTGGGGCTTGGGCGCTCAACTTCTTCTGTTGGGCGCCTCTGGCAGTGATTAACGGGAAAACGTCTGACCGAGTAACGCACAATTGGGGGGCAGGCGGCATTCAATGGCATTGGGCAGGACTTCAATGCGGAAATGGGTACCCTTCAGCGGTTCACCGTCGAGATTAAATGTCATTTCATGGGGAGCACTGATTTCCAACCAAGGTAAGGCAGCGCTGATCACATTTTTGTTTTCTTCGCCGTTAAACAAGCTGGCCACTAACGCTGGCAGCAGTTCGTCCGCGATCAACAGGCGCAATTGCAGCAACCCATCGTTGATCAGTGCATCTGGGCACAATTGCTGGCCGCCTCCGGCCTGCTTGCCATTACCAATGCCAATTACCAACGCGTCACCGGCCCAATGGAAATCAGGACCACGGATTTCGCAGCGATCGGCCTTGAGTGTATCCATGCGCAACAGGCCGTGGATAAAATAGGAAACGCCGCCTAATACTGCCTTTAGCTTTTCAGGTGTCTCGGTGGTGATTCGGGTACCGAAGCCACCCGTCGCCATATTGATGAAATAGCGTTCATCATTCACTTTCGCCAGATCGATAGGGACGGCGCGGCCTTTCATTGCCAACCGTAGAGCCTGTTCTGGCATCAGTGGGATATTGCAGGCCACGGCGAAGTCGTTGGCAGTGCCCAGCGGCAGAATGCCTAGCGCGGGCCGCTGATCTGCCGATACGGTTGTCAGCGCGGCGGCAACTTCATTGATTGTGCCATCACCGCCGCCGGCAATCAGAGTGGTTACGCCCAGTTGGCAGGCTTCCTGTACATAACGTGCGGCGTCTCCTTGTTCCCAGGTAACGCGAACATGCAATGTCAGGCCTTCATCCCGCAGCTTCTGTACTGCAAAACGGAGCTCTTCGTTGCCGGCGCTTTTACCGTTAATGATAAGAAGCGCGGGTGCTGATGGATGCATTCCTGATATCTCCCGGCTAAAAACAGATAGTGATCAACGATAAACTACCTATCGACGGCAAACCATCAGAATATTCAGTTAATTCGGATTAATAACCATTACGCAGTGATTATCCCTGAATGATTGGCTTAATTTGAGATATATGCCGTGAGTAAGTTAACGATTTTTGTTAATGAATTAATTAAGCGTTGTAGCATTATTTTTATATCGGAATAGGTGTGAGAAATATTAAAAATAGAGAAGGTAGTGCTTTGAAAGATAATGGGTATATTTTATATGATATTTATTTGTACCAAAGAAAAAGCCAGTCCAAGGGAGATTGGACCGGCTAAGGAGGTGGTTCCTAGTATTGCTATGCAAATATTTTTCGTTCTTAGTTTTAAGCAGCTTGATGGTAACCAAGCTGCGAACTAATTGATGTGATCCAATTCTAATATTTGCTAAAAATCACCCTTAAAGCCGCATAATCTGCATTTTATGCCGCAGGACTATTGGTATCTGGTAAATTTCGTATCAGCAGTGCGTAATTGAGATCGATATCTTGTGGGATAGGCAAATAAACGATATGGCCGTTGCCAGGAGCCACGTCGATCGCCTCGCCTTTCTTATTTTGCATGCTCTCGAGGGTAAACAAGACGTTACCGCCCGGGGTCATCATCTCTACGCTATCACCGAGCATGAATTTGTTTTTCACATCGACTTCAGCCCAACCGTCACGGCGTACACCGGTAAATTCACCCACAAATTGCTGGCGTTCAGACAATGAAGAGCCGTAATCGTAGTTTTGCTGTGCGTCATGCACATGGCGGCGCAGGAAACCTTCGGTGTAACCGCGATGCGCCAGGCCTTCCAGCGTGGTAAGCAATGTGGCATCAAACGGCTTGCCGGCAACGGCGTCGTCTATGGCGCGGCGGTAGACTTGTGCAGTACGGGCGCAGTAGTAGAAGGATTTGGTACGGCCTTCGATTTTCAGCGAATGTACGCCTAGCTGTGTCAGTCGTTCCACGTGTTGAATGGCACGCAGATCTTTCGAGTTCATGATGTAAGTGCCGTGTTCATCCTCGAAGGCGCTCATATATTCGCCCGGTTTTTGTGCTTCTGAAAGCATGAACACTTTGTCTGTCGGCGCACCGATACCCAATGTTGGTTCAACGGTTTGTACCGGGATAGGCTCATGGATATGCACGATATTACCGGTATCGTCTTCTTTGCCTTCTTCTGCTTTGTACTGCCAGCGGCAGGCGTTGGTGCAGGTGCCCTGATTAGGGTCGCGTTTGTTGATATAACCGGACAACAGGCAGCGGCCGGAGTAGGCCATGCACAAGGCGCCATGAACGAAAATTTCCAGTTCCATATCCGGCACTTGAGTGCGGATCTCGGCGATCTCTTCCAGTGACAGCTCACGCGACAGGATCACCCGCGTCAGCCCCATTTGTTGCCAGAATTTAACCGTTGCCCAGTTAACCGCGTTCGCCTGTACCGACAAATGAATGTCCATGTGTGGGAAGGCCTCACGCACCATCATGATCAGGCCAGGATCGGACATGATCAGCGCATCTGGGCCCATATCGATCACGGGTTTAAGATCGCGCAAGAAGGTTTTCAGTTTGGCGTTATGCGGGGCGATATTCACGACCACGTAGAATTTCTTACCCAGTGCGTGAGCTTCGTTAATGCCCTGCGCCAGGTTCTCGTGATTGAATTCGTTGTTACGCACCCGCAGGCTGTAACGCGGCTGACCGGCATAAACCGCGTCAGCACCATAGGCAAAGGCGTAACGCATGTTTTTCAGCGTGCCGGCCGGGGAGAGGAGTTCCGGTGTAAACATAATGAGTCTCGGTCTGATTTCAGGTCAGTACTGCACCACCAAATGGCGCAGTAAAAGCGGGGAATTGTAGCGGCAGTGCGGCAAGAAATCAGCAGGTAACCGGATTTATTACAGGGAGATTGATCCTGGTCATAAGAAAAACGCGCGATGGCGGCCATCGCGCGCCGCACAGATGATGTTATGCGCTTAAATCGCGCACGTCGGTGTTCGGGCCATTCTTGATCACCGACTGAATACCGTTTTTTGCAGCAGTTTCAGAGCTGTACATTTCGCTGACGCCGATCACCTGATGGTTTTTGGCTTTCAGGACAAAGTAAGGCTGATTGCTGGTGCTGTGTTTCAGTTCATATTGCGCTTCGTGAGGTGAATTGGTTTGCACAGAGGCAATGCCATTTTCCGCCGAGGCTTTGCTGGCGTACATCTCACTGGCCAAAATGATTTCGCCATTACTGGCTTTCAGGTTGAAGTGGTACTGTCCATTCTTTGCTTTTTTCAGCTCATAGTGACCGATTGCCATGGTTCCTCTCCTGTGGGTTCCGATAAGTGATGTAAGTGTAGCCAATAGCGTGAAACTGAGCGGCTAAGAAACCTTATCTGAGAAGCGTAGCGCAAAAAATACGCAATTTTTTTGCGCTGGCGTTGAGTTTCAATCAGCGAATCGTGCTGTAGCACAGGAAGCTAACGGAGGAATGTGATGCGGGAGATATGGCGAAAAAGGGACGGGTGATACGGGCGCTGGATCAGCTTATCGCCGCACACGCGCAGAGCCGCGGTGCGACAAGAGTAACTCACGATCGAGCATTTGCCGTGGTACCAGGTTTAGCGATTGAGGACTGGACCTGGTACCGGTTATAAGTTATTCACCAGCCGACAAGCTTCGGCTTCCCAGCGGTAACCTACACCGTATACCGAACGGATAAAGGATTTCTCGCCGTCGATCAGTTCCAGCTTGCGACGCAGGTTTTTGATATGGCTGTCGATGGTGCGATCGGTCACTACGCGGTAGTCGTCATACAGATTATTCAGCAGCTGCTCGCGTGAGAACACATTACCCGGCTGGCTGGCGAGGGTTTTAAGCAGACGAAACTCCGCCGGGGTGAGATCCAACATATGATTCTGGTAACTGGCCTGAAAGCGCGGTTCATCGATGTGCAGCTGTGTTTCTTCCTGCGAATTATCCAGCGGGCGATGGCAACGACGCAAAATGGTTTTTACCCGAGCGACCACTTCGCGCGGGCTGTAAGGTTTGCAAATGTAATCGTCCGCACCAATCTCCAGCCCAAGCAGGCGGTCAATCTCCTCGATTTTCGCCGTCACCATTACAACCGGGACGTCGGTAAAGCGGCGCAGTTCGCGGCATACCGTTAGTCCATCGGCCCCCGGCAGCATCAGATCCAACAGGATCAGCGCAGGGCTATGCTCATGTACTGCAGGCACCACCTCGCTGCCGTTGGTCAGCCAATGCGTGGCGTACCCTGCGGCCTGCAGATAATCCACCAGTAGTTGACCGAGTTTGGGTTCATCTTCAACAATCATAATCTGCAATGGCTGATTCTGGGTTTCCATCATGACGCCTTATTCATTAACGGGGTGGCAAATTCTACTGTAATCCGCACGCCGCCTAAAGGCGAGTGCTGTGCGTTGATCGTCCCGTTGTGCGCTTCCACAATATTTTGACAGATCGACAGCCCCAGACCAGAGCCGCCGCTGGCGCGGTTACGCGAACCTTCGGTGCGGTAAAAACGTTCAAAAATACGCGCCAACTGCTCATCAGTGACGCCGGGTGCGCTGTCCTGCCAGTAAATGCGCAAGCAGCCTGGCAACTGTTCTGCACCGATCTCCAGCTTACCGCCCGCATCGGTGTATCGCAGGCTGTTTTCCAACAGGTTGTTAAACAACTGGTTGAGACGATCGGGATCGCCAAACAGCAGCGCCTGTTCAGGAAGCAAAGTCACAATCTCCAGCTCTTTGGCACGAAACCGTTCACGGAAACTGGCAACCGCAATTTGCAGTAAATGCACGCAGTCGACCGGGGATTTACGGTAGGCGAGTGCGCCAAGATCGGATAACGACAGCTGATGCAGATCGTCCACCAGTTTGGTCAGGGTAGAGACTTCTGCCTGCAACGAATTGAGTGAGGCCGGGGTCGGTTGGCGCACGCCGTCCTGTAATGCTTCCAGTTCGCCGCGCAATATCGCCAACGGGGTGCGTAGCTCATGCGAGACGTCAGCCATCACAGCGCGTCGCATCTGTTCATTTTTTTCCAGGGATGTAGCAAGTTGGTTAAAGTCCTGCGCCAGTCGCCCCAATTCATCCTGGCTGCTGACTGCCACTCGAGTGCTGAAATCCCCTGCGGCCAAGCGATGAGTACCGGCGACCAACCGTTTTACCGGTGCCAGCAACCCACGCGACATTAACCAGGTAACGGCCGCTGCTAACAGTGTGGAAAGGGCGACAATCATCCAACTGGTGCGTCTTTGCTGTTGATCGAAATTAATGTCGGTATTACGCGTTAGCCGCTCGATCGGTGTGGTGATCACCCAGCCGACAATTTCATTGTTGTAGCGAATCGGATGGCGTGGGCCTTCTCTCGGCACCGGACCTGAATGGCCCACCAGCCGGTTAAACTGGCTGTCTACGACCCAGAATTGGGTGCGCCAGCCCTTGGGCGGCAGATTGTGGCTGCTGTCGCTGTTTTGTTCAAACGAACGCATGATCTGGTAAACCACCTGATCGTTATTGCGCAGAAAGACCCAGTTGCCATGGCGACTGTACTGTTCTTCCAGCGCTTCACCCAGCATGTTGATGCGTTGTTCGTTGCTGTTTTTGATGTAGTCGATAAAGCCGCGTTCAAAGCTGACACGCACACCCCAGTGCATGGTGATTAACACCAGCATGCAGGTGGCGAAAATCGCCATGAACAGTTTACCGGTAATGCCTATTTTCATTATTGCAACCTCGTGGAGCCTGTGCCCGGCTCTTTGGTCAGTGTACGGTTAGTCGTGGTATCAGCCGGGACGCGGGCGAAGGCCAGTGCGGGCAGAGCGATAATCAATGCCATGCAGCAGTAGCTGTAAATAAATGCGCTGTGAATTGCCGGGCTGTCGGTGACCACCTGATGATGGGCAAAGCTGCCAATAAGAATACCGGCGATGCTGACGCCGAGGCTCATCGACAATTGCATCACCATCGACAACAGACTGTTCCCGCTGCTGGCCAGCCTGTCCGGCAAGTCCTTAAGTGTCAGAGTGTTCATCGCCGAGAAGCGCAGCGAGTTGACCATCCCCTGGAAGAACAGCACTACCGGCAACAGCCAGATCCAACCGATCATCGCCACTAGCGGGAAGCTGAGGCTGATCAACGCCAGCATCAGTGTGGCGGCCACCAACACATTGCGATACCCAAAACGGTTAACCACGCGCACCACAATCCGCTTCATCCCCATACTGCCGATGATCATCGGGATCATCATCAAGCCAGCGTGGAATGGGGAGAACCCCATGCCGACTTGCATGAATAACGGCGTCATAAACGGCAACATACCACTGCCGATACGGCCTAACAGGCTTGCCGTCAGCCCCACCTTATAGGTCTGGGTTTTAAACAGCCTGAGTGAGAATAATGCCCGACTGTTGCCGTGCGCATGCCACCAATAGCCGGCCAACGCTGCCACACCGGCTACGACCAGACCCGAGATAGCTGTAGCAGACAGTCCCATCCCTTTGTGCCCATCAAGCGCCAGGGTCAGCGTCGCCATGCCGATCGCCAGCATGATAAAGCCGCTAATGTCGAAGCGTCGCGTTTGCATGCGGTAGTTAGGCATTAACAATAGGGTGGCGATGGCCCCGGCAATGCCTACTGGGATATTGATCAGGAAAATCCAGTGCCAACTGGCGTACTGGACGAGAAACCCGCCCAACGCCGGCCCCATCAGTGGGCCGATTTGGCCGGGTAGGGTAACGAAGGTCATCGCTGCCATGTACTGTTCACGTGGGACGATTTTCATTACCGTCAACCGACCAACCGGCACCATCATTGCCCCGCCAATCCCCTGAACCACACGTGAGGCGATCAGTTCGTTCAGCGTTTCTGAGCGGGCACACAGGATCGACCCCAGAGTGAACAGCACAATAGCGCTGAAGAAGACTCGCTGGACGCCAACCCGATCCGCCAGCCAACCGCTGGCAGGCAACATTACCGCCACCGTCAGTACATAGGAGACGATCACCGACTGCATGCGCAACGGGTTCTCCCCCAGGCTGACGGCCATCGACGGCAGGGCGGTGTTGACGATGGTGGTGTCCAGCGTCTGCATGAAGAAGCCGAACGCCACAATCCAGAGTTGCCACTGTACTGAGGCGGTGTGTTTTATGAGCATCAGGCAACCATTATTGGGGCAGCGGAACCAATTTCTTGCCGCGACGTAACTTCATCTGCAACCGATCAAAATACAGATAGACCACGGGCGTGGTGTACAGCGTTAACAGTTGGCTCATAACCAACCCACCGGCGATGGTGATCCCCAACGGCTGGCGTAATTCTGCACCGTCACCACTGGTTAACACCAGTGGCAGCGCGCCGAACAACGCGGCCAGTGTGGTCATCATGATCGGTCTGAAACGCAGTAAACATGCCTGGAAAATGGCCTCACGTGCGCTGATACCGCCGTTGCGCTGCGCATCAAGAGCGAAGTCGACCATCATGATGGCGTTTTTCTTCACAATGCCGATCAGCAGCATGATGCCAATCAATGCTATCAGGCTGAACGGCGCGCCGAAAAGTTCCAGTGCCAGCAACGCACCCACCCCTGCGGAGGGCAGGGTGGACAAGATAGTCAGCGGATGAATATAACTTTCATAGAGAATACCGAGCACGATATATACCGTGGCTATTGCCGCCAGGATCAAGATCACCTGGGATTTCAGTGTCTCCTGGAAGACCTGAGCCGTTCCGGCAAAGGCACCGCGTACGGTAGAGGGGACGCCGAGTGCGGTCATGGTACGGGTGACGGCATCGGTAGCATCACCCAGACTGTAGCCGAGCGGCAGGTTAAACGAAATGGTAGAGGCAGCAGAAAGCCCCTGGTGGTTTACGGCCAAAGGTGCGTTGGCCGGTTGCCAGTGAGCAAAGTAGGACAACGGTATCGCTTTGCCTTCACTGTTGATAATGAACATTTTATCCAGAGAGCTGACATCTTGCGTATAGGCTGGCGCCACCTCCATGACCACTTTGTACTGATTGAGCGGTTGGTAAATGGTGGATATCTGGCGCTGGCCAAAAGCATTGTCGAGCAGGTTATTGGCGTCGGAAACCGAAATACCCAACCGCGCCATGGTGTCGCGATCATAAATCAGGTCCATCTCTGAGCCTTTATCCTGTTGATCCGAATTGACGTCTGCCAATTCGGGCAGTGCGGCCAGGGCGGTACGGATTTTAGGTTCCCAGGTACGCAATGCGCTTAAATCGTCAGACAGCAAGGTGTACTGATAGCTGGCATTGGCTTGTCTGCCACCCACGCGAATATCCTGAACGGCCATCAGGAACAGGCTGGCACCCGGCTCCTTTGCCAATTTTGCGCGTAAGCGGGCAATCACCTGTTGAGCACTTTCTTTGCGTTCAGACAGAGGTTTCAGGGAGATAAACATTGAACCGCTGTTGGTGCGCGAACCGCCGGTAAAGCCAGTGACGTTATCCACTGCGGGGTCATCACGCACAATGGTCATAAAATCTTGCAGTTTCACGCGCATCGATTGGAACGAGATGCTCTGGTCAGCCTGAATTGATCCCATCAGGCGACCGGTATCCTGCTCAGGGAAAAAGGTTTTTGGGATGCTGATATACAACCAGACATTCAGTGCCACGGTAGCCAACAGTACCACCAGTACCCAACGAGAATGATTGAGCACCCAGTTCAGCGAACGTCCGTAACCTTGTTGCAGCTTCAGCAACAGCTTGCCAAAACCACGAACCCGCCGCTGTGAGTGCGCTGGCTGCTGGCGCAGCAAATAGGCGCACATCATTGGCGTCAGGGTCAGAGATATCAGTAATGAAAGGCCGATAGATACTGACAAGGTGACGGCAAATTCGCGGAACAGACGGCCGGGCAGACCGTCCATCAGCAACAGAGGAATAAATACCGCCACCAGCGACATACTCATCGAGAGTACGGTAAAGCCAACTTCACGGATCCCTTGCAGAGCGGCCTGGAGTGGTTTCATACCGGCTTCGACGTGGCGAGAGATATTCTCCAGGACCACGATGGCGTCGTCGACCACAAAGCCCGTCGCGATGGTCAACGCCATCAGTGACAGATTGTTCAGACTGAAGCCGCACAGGTACATAGCGGCGAAGGTACCAATCAGTGAAACCGGTACGGCGACTGCCGGGATCAACGTGGCGCGCCCAGAGCGCAGGAAGGCAAAAACGACCAGAATTACTAACGCGATGGCGATCACCAGTGACTGTTCCACCTCTGCCAGAGACGCACGAATGGTCGGAGAACGGTCTTGGGCAATATTCAATTTGATCGACGCCGGAATGCTCTCCCTAAGGGTCGGCAATTCCGCGCGGATGCGATCGACAGTATCAATAATGTTGGCGTCTGGCGAACGGCTTACTACCAGCAGGATGGCCGGTTGGGCATTAGTCATCCCGGCATTACGGACGTCCTGGACCGAATCAATGACGTCAGCAACGTCGCTGAGTCGTACAGCAGAACCGTTGTTGTAATGTACGATCAGCGGTTTGTAGCCTTCTGCTTTCTTGATTTGATCGTTGCTTTGTATTTGCCAGCGTTTGTCCTGGCTTTCCGCCGTTCCCAGCGGCGTACGCAGGTTGGCGTTACTGATAGCCTGACGCACACTGTCCAGTGATACGCCCTGGTTAAACAGCGCGGACGGATTCAACTCGACGCGCACTGCCGGCAAGGAACTCCCGCCCACGGTGACATCGCCCACGCCATCAGTCTGCGAGATTTTTTGCGCCAGTTGGGTGGAGGCAAAGTCATAAAGTTGCCCCTGGCTATAGGTATCGGACGTCAGCGTCAGGATCATGATCGGCGCGTCGGAGGGGTTCATCTGGCGATATGTGGGGCGACTTGGCATGCCGGAAGGCAGCAGGCTTTGCGCCGCGTTGATCGCCGCCTGCACGTCACGCGCAGCGCCATTGATATCACGGTTAAGATCAAACTGCAGGATAATGCGGGTGCTGCCCAGTGAGCTCATTGAGGTCATTTCATTGACCCCCGCGATGCGGCCCAGTGCGCGCTCCAATGGTGTGGCGACGGAGGTCGCCATGGTTTCTGGATCAGCGCCCGGCAAGGTGGCAGTGATAGAGATCACCGGGTAATCCACCTGCGGCAAGGGGGCGACCGGCAAGAGGCTAAACCCGAGCGCCCCGGCTAACGCAATGGCTAGCGTCAGCAGGGTGGTCGCGACCGGCCTAAAGATAAACAGCGAGAAGAATTTCACGGTGTCTCCTGAGACTCTTCTTTGGCGTGGGTATTGCGCGCCAGTTTGTCAAACAGCAGATAAATCACCGGAGTGGTAAATAGTGTCAACACTTGGCTCATGATCAGGCCACCCACCATACAGATGCCGAGCGGGCGGCGCAGCTCTGCGCCCACACCGGTACTGAGCATCAAAGGAAGTGCACCAAGCAAAGCAGCCAGCGTAGTCATTAAAATTGGCCTAAAGCGCAGCAGACATGCCTGATAGATTGCGTCATACGGTGTCATGCCTTGTTCGCGCTCGGCGGCGAGCGCGAAGTCGATCATCATGATGGCGTTTTTCTTCACGATGCCGATCAGCAAGATGATGCCGATAATGGCGATCACGTCCAGCTCGCTGCCGGCCATTATCAAGGCTAACAGTGCACCGACCCCAGCAGTTGGCAGGGTGGAGAGGATAGTGACCGGATGGATAAAGCTCTCATACAGCACACCCAGCACGATATACATTGCCACCACGGCGGCCAGGATAAGCCACAGCGTATTGCCGAGCGCAGCCTGAAACGCCAGCGTTGCCCCTTGGAATTTGGTGGTGATGTCTTTCGGCATGTTGAGGTTTTTCTCAACCTGAGTAATGGCATTGACCGCTTGCTCAAGTGAATAACCGTCCGCCACATTGAACGACACTGTGGTGGCCGGGAATTGGTCAAGATGGTTAATGGATAACGGCCCGTTGCGCTGTTCAATTTTGGCAATCGTGTTCAACGGCACGATGGTACCGTTACTGCTGGTCAGGCGAATATCGTTCAAGGCAGCCAGACCTGGCGTTGCCTGCACGTCATGCACCAGCACCACGCGATACTGGTTCGCCTGAGTGTAGATGGTGGAGATTAAGCGCTGGCCAAAAGCGTTATACAGCGCGCTGTCCACGTCGCTCATCTGGACACCCAACCGAGAGGCCGAGTCGCGGTCGACGTTGATATAGGCTTCCAACCCCTGATCTTGCCAGTCGCTGCTGACGTCTTGCAATGCTGGGGTTTGTCGCAGTTCATCGACCAATTGTGGTACCCATTGGCTGAGCTGCTCCAGCGACATTGCCTGCAGGGTAAACTGATACTGGGTACGGCTGACCTGAGTATCGATAGTCAAATCTTGCACTGGTTGCAGATACAAATTCAAACCGGGTAGTTTGGCCGCCTGTTGCTGCATCCTGTTGATGATTTCTTGCAGACTGCCGCTGCGTTCGCTCAGTGGTTTGAGGTTGATTTGCAAACGGCCGCTGTTAAGGGCGGCATTGGTACCATCCACACCGATAAATGAGGTGAGGCTTTCCACCGCCGGATCTTGTAACAGTTGGGCCGCTACCTGTTGTTGTAGCTCTGCCATTTTACTGAAGGAAACCGACTGCGGTGCCTCCAGCGTGCCTTGTATCAAGCCATTATCCTGAATCGGGAAAAAACCTTTCGGGATAAACAGGTACAACAACACTGTGAGCGCCATGGTACTCAGCGCTACACCGAGTGTTAACCACTGATGATCAAGCACTTTTTTTAGCCAAACGCCATAGCCGGCAATCACTCGCTCGAAGAAACGCTCAGAAGCAGCAGAAAAACGGTTCTGTTTACGCAGCGATTCATGGCTCAGCATACGTGCGCACATCATTGGCGTCAGCGTCAGGGAAATAAAGGCCGAAATCAGAATCGCAACTGCCAGCGTGACGGCAAACTCACGGAACAAACGGCCGACAATATCCCCCATAAACAGCAGCGGAATCAGTACCGCCACCAGTGAGAAGGTAAGTGAAATGATGGTGAATCCGATTTCACCGGCACCTTTTAATGCGGCATCGAGCGGTTTCTCTCCTTTTTCGATATAGCGAGAGATGTTTTCGATCACCACAATCGCATCATCGACCACAAACCCGGTGGCGATAGTCAGTGCCATTAACGTCAGGTTGTTGATCGAAAAACCGAGAAAGTACATGACGGCAAAGGTGCCGATCAGTGACAGCGGCACTGCAACACTCGGGATTATGGTGGCCGGCACATTACGCAGGAAGATGTAAATGACCATAACCACCAGAGCGACGGCCAACAGCAGCTCAAATTGCACGTCGCTGACTGAGGCACGAATGGTGGTGGTGCGGTCCGTCAGCACCTTGACGTCGACTGACTTTGGCAGGCTTTTGATCAGTGTGGGCAACATCTCACGGATGCTGTCGGCAGTGGTAATGACGTTGACCCCTGGCTGGCGCTGGATGTTCAGCACGATCGCCGGTTGCTTATTAGCCCAGGCGGCCAGTCGGGTATTTTCGGCACCCTGTTCAACGGTCGCAATATCCTGCAACCGAATAGGTGCGCCATTTTTATAGGCGACAATCAACTGACGATATTCATCTGCTGATTTCATCTGATCATTGGCGGACAGTGTTACTGAACGCGCTGGACCGTCCAGGCTCCCCTTGGCCGAGTTGACGTTGGCACCGGTAATGGCTGTGCGAACTGTTTCACTGTCCAGACCGTTGGCGGCCATGGCGGGGGCATTGAGTTTGACGCGTACGGCAGGTCGCTGACCGCCGGACAGCGTCACCAACCCAACGCCGGTCACCTGGGATATTTTCTGCGCGACCCGGGTTTCCACCATATCTTCCACCTGGGTCATCGGCATGGCGGTTGAAGTCACGGCCAGCGTCAGGATAGGGGGATCGGCAGGGTTAACTTTGCTGTAAATGGGTGGGTAGGGCAGGTCGGTCGGCAACAGGTTAGTGGCAGAGTTAATCGCCGCCTGCACTTCCTGTTCGGCGACGTCTAGTGACAGCGCCAATTGGAATTGCAGCGTGATCACCGATGCGCCGCCGGAGTTTTGCGACAGCATCTGTTTAAGCCCGGACATTTGGCCGAATTGGCGTTCCAATGGGGCCGTAATTGCCGATGTCACGACATCTGGACTGGCGCCAGGGTATAACGTCACCACCTGAATGGTCGGATAATCTACCTCCGGCAAGGCAGAGACTGGCAGTGAGCGATAACCGATAATCCCCGCCAGCAAGATTGCCACCATCAACAGCGTGGTGGCCACCGGGCGCAGGATAAATAGGCGGGATGGACCGCCACCGGGGTTCGGTGTCATCACCTGCATCAGGATTTCTCCCGTTTGGCATGCGGTTTGGTACTGCTGTCGGCCGCTTTGGTCTGCGGTGTGACCACTTCCACTTTCATGCCTTCAATCAGTTGGTCAATACCGTCGGTTACTACCCGTTGTCCGGCGTTGAGCCCGCTGGCGATAACCACGTTCTGGCTATCTTCAATACCCAGGGTTACGAGGTGCTTGCTGACCTTATTTTCATCATCCATGGTCCAGACGAAGTTACCTTCGTTGCCCATTTGCACGGCTGCGGTCGGTACCACTACCGCGTCCTGCAATGTTGCGACTTTCAGGCGTGCATTCACAAATTGGTTAGGGAACAGCGCATCGTCTTCGTTGGCATATTGCGCCTTCAATTTAATCGTGCCGGTGGTGGTGTCGATCTGGTTATCAATACTGAGCAGGCTGCCCTGTGCTAACAAGGCTTTATTGGTACGGCCCCAGGCATCTACGCTCACCGGCCCCGCCTTCTGCGCTTTAATGATATCGCTGATATTGCCTTCCGGCAGGGTGAATACCACGTCGATCGGATGGGTTTGAGTGATCACCACAATGGCAGTGGTGCCGCTGGTGATGTAATTCCCCATATCTACCTGCTTTAACCCGACGCGGCCTGAGATAGGTGCAATGATCTTACTGTAAGTCAGTTGCAGCTGTGCGCTGTCGACGGCGCCTTGGTCTGCCTTAATCGCCCCTTCAGTCTGCTGGACCAACGACAGTTGGGTATCGAGCTCTTGGCGTGAGACCAGATTGGTTTTGACCAACTGCTGGTAGCGTGCCAGATCGCGCCGCGCGTTAGCGAGCGTAGCCTGATCTTTTGCCAATTGGCCTTGCGCCTGAGTTAACAGAACCTGGTAAGGACGAGGATCGATTACAGCCAGCAAGTCCCCGGCTTTTACCTGTTGCCCTTCGGTGAAATGCAATGACATTAGCTGTCCGTCGACCCGACTGGTAACGGTGACGGTATTAGCGGCAGTGACAGTGCCCAGACCGATCAGGTAGCGAGGAACGGTCTGCTGGGTGGCAGTCGCGGCCTGCACCGGTGATATAGAGCCACCACGTCGGCCACCCGCGTGGCTTGCACCCGCTGGATTCGCGCCGGCGCGACGTGCACTCGGTGCCGTATCTGTGGCCGGTTGCGCAGCGCTGAAGTGACGCCAAATCAATACGGCGGCAATAGCCACAATAACCACCACCAGCAGGCGCAGTAACAGTGAACGACGTGGGTTTTTTGCATTCATGGTGGCGAAAATCTCTCCAAAAGGCAGGCGTGCGGGCACTCATTGCCAAAAAAGTTACACTCCTTACAGAATACTAGTTTAGCGAGGAAAGACGGCATAAAAATGAAGGAAATATGGAGGAACCGTCAGCATTGTCCGAATAAGTTGTAGATTTGATCATGCTATGTTTATAAGCGATGCCATCCGGCTTATAGCGAATGCGTTTTAGCGAATTTCCTGCTTTCGCGCTAATAATTAACCTGCGAATTATTAACTCTATGGAGCATGCAATGAGTCTTAAAGAATTGGGCCGTTCAGGCATCAAAGTGCCAGCATTGACCTTCGGCGGAAACGTATTTGGTTGGACGGCGGATCGAGAGACTTCGTTCAGCTTACTCGATGCGCTGGTGGAGAATCAGCTCAATTTCATTGATACCGCAGATGTGTATTCGAGCTGGGCACCTGGCAACCAGGGCGGGGAGTCCGAAAGTACGATTGGCCAGTGGTTGAAGAAGAGCGGCAAGCGTGATCAGGTGATTATTGCCACCAAAGTGGGTAAGCCGATGGGCGAAGGCAAGCAAGGGCTGTCGCCGCGTTATATTCAGCAAGCGGTAGAGGATTCCCTTCGCCGTCTGCAAACAGACTATATCGATCTTTATCAGTCACATGATGATGATCAGGATACACCGCTCGCGGAAACATTGGCTGCGTTTGATGCATTAATCAAAGCTGGCAAAGTGCGAGCAATTGGAGCCTCTAACTATCAGGCCGATCGTCTGGAAGAAGCACTCAATGTCAGTAAGCAGGAAGGGCTGGCACGTTACGAAACCCTACAACCGGAATATAACCTGTATGCGCGAGCCGGTTATGAACAGGGGTTGGAGGCCGTTGCGCAGCGTCATGGGTTGGGCGTGATTAACTTCTTCTCGCTGGCCAGCGGTTTTCTGACCGGGAAATACCGCAGTGAGCAGGATATTGGCAAGAGTCAGCGCGGTGACAGGATTATTGCGCAGTACCTTAATCCGCGGGGTTTTAACATTCTGGCAGGGTTGGATCAGGTTGCGAAGAAACACCACGCCACACCGGCCCAGGTTTCACTGGCATGGCTGATAGCGCGGCCCAGCATCACGGCGCCGATCGTCAGTGCAACGTCATTGAAACAGCTGGATGAACTGATTAGTGCCACCCGACTTCGATTGGATGCTGAAGATATCAGCACATTGAATGAAGCCAGCGCCTGGTAATCAGGATTAGCCGCGGGCGGTCTCGATTAATTTAAGCAGCTGTGTCAGGCAGGCTTCAATCGTACGCCCTGCGGTATCAATAGTGGCCACTGGTGTTCTCCAGGGGATGTAATCATGGGTGCTGACATCCTGCCAGTTGGGTAGCCGTAACCCGGCAATGTCGCCTTCGCGGGTTTCGATCCTGCGGCGGTGCTCAGCGCGGTCTGAACAAAACACGTCAATATCTATGCAGGTTGTGCCAGCCCGGTGTGCAACGCCATGCCAGGCTTCACGCGTGACGGGCAATGGATTGACCGAATCGGCGATCACGGTGTGACCCAGACGCAGATTATCCTCGGCGACGCCATAGGCAGCAAAATAGCCTGATGGGCCTACGTCATCGGCTAAGGCTCCGCTGTTACGGATTGCCTGTTCCAGTGTATCGATTCGCAGAAGCATCGCGGGCAATGCACCTGCCAGCGCCCGTGCCAGCGTCGTTTTACCGCTACCCGGCAGCCCGGAAAAAATAATCAGCATTGTTGCGCTCGCCATGTGGGTTGTCCCAGCCGATACAGTACATGTTTTTGCAGTGGATGGCCTTGGGGTAGTCGTGGGTGAAGAAAGCTTTCACCATTAGAGGACATACCGATGCGCTCCATCACCCGGCGTGACGGTTGGTTAGTGTCGGCAGTGAAGGACACCACCTCTGCCAGATTCATGTGCTCAAAGGCAAAGTGTAATGCGGCCTTTGATGCTTCACTGGCGTAGCCTTTGCCCCAGTGTGCTGCCGCCAATCTCCAGCCAATTTCTACGCAGGGAGAGCAGGGAAGGTCATCGGCAGGGATAGCCAGCCCGACAAACCCGATAAAAGGCGCACCGCCTTTCACTTCCAGCGCCCATAAACCCCAACCATGCTGCTGCATGAACTGGCGGATTTTGTCTGCGAGTGCGGCGCTTTGCTCGGAGGTGAGTGGGGCAGGGAAATAACGCATGACCTGTGGATCGGCGTTAAGGGCAGCGAAGGCCGGTAGATCTTCGTCACGCCAGGCGCGCAACAGCAACCGGTCGCTTTCGAGGGAAAATATTTCACACATCGACTTTCCTCCAGGAACCAGGTGCTCTGGGGTTTCATGGTAGGGGCAGCTGCAAGCTGCGCCCTATCGCATGCTCAATGGGGTAAATCGGGCCGAATATAGTCGCCCCTGGCTGTTTAGCCCTTATGTGGGGTTGTCAGTTGTCTGGGGCGCGATATGCCGCGCCCTCAGGCAATTAACGGAACAGCGTTTGGGCCCAGCGCGCCAGTCCAGCGGTAACCGAGCCGAAGTCGTTGCCACCGACAATAGGAATGCCTGGCAACTGTTGTTGCAGTGCGGCGCGCAGCAACGGTGAACGCGCACTACCGCCGGTGAGATAAATCACCTGTGGTGCAGTTTGGCTGCTGGCCAGGGCGGCACTGACTTGCTCCTGAATACGCAACAGGGGCTGCGAAATGGCCTCGGCAAGCTGATCCTGGTTGATGGTTTCCACCAAATCAGATTGGACGAACGCCAAAGGCGCGCTGATGTTTTGCTGCGCTGACAGAGCGATTTTACTCTCTTCCGCTGCACGTACCAAACGGTAGCTCAGACGTTGCTGATGCACTTTCAGCAAGCGTTTGACCTTTTCCGGTTCGGCGGCATCGCGGATCAGATCGCGCAGCATGCGACCGTTGGCGACGCTGTAAAAGTCGTTTTGCGCCGGCACGTCGTTGGTGGCTACCGCGTTCCAATAAGGCAGTGCGGGCAGAGCGATCCCTTTTCCGGTTTCGCCGCCCATGCCGAACAGCGGCATCAGCTGTTTGAACGCCAACATGATGTCCAGATCGTTACCGCCAACGCGGCAACCGCTGTGCCCCAGCAAGCTTTGCTGGCGATCGGCACGGTCACGCCATTGTGGCCCCATCAGCAGTACTGAACAGTCGGTCGTACCACCACCGATGTCTACCACCAGCACGGTTTTCTCTTCATTCAGCGTTGCTTCGAAGTCCAGTCCTGCCGCTACCGGTTCAAACTGGAATTCAATGTCCTTGAAACCGGCACGCTCGGCAGCACGTTGCAAAATGCCTTGTGCCTGCTGGTTAGCGTCCTCACCCCCGATCCCCTGGAAGTTGATCGGACGGCCGATCACCGCCTGGCTGATGCTGTCTTGCAGTACGTTTTCCGCCTGGCGTTTGATGTGGAACATCATGGCACACACCAGATCTTCAAACAGCGCGATCTGTTGGGGTTTTAGACCGTTAGCACCGAGGAAGGATTTCGGCGAGCGAACAAAATACACCTCTTCCGGATCTTCCGAGTAGTGCGCCAGTGCCTGTAGACCGAATAGCACGCTGTCGTTGCCGACGGGAATGTCTTCTTCGCGGTTGTAGCTGATCGCCCGGCGCAGCAGTTGCTGGTTCTCTTCGCTGCCGGTCGGCACCTGCCAATGGCGGTGCAAGCATTCGCTCACGGCTTCACGCGTCGGTGCACAAAGCATCGACGGCAGGTAAGGTTCGTTGTTTTCCAACGTCAGTAGCTCGGGGCCGTTATCACGCATCACTGCGACAGAACAGTTGGCTGTTCCGTAATCGAATCCAATAAACATGTCTTTTCTCAATCCCCATGCCAATGAAGGGGGGCGACTTTACCCGAGACTTGGCTCCTGGGCAACGTGTGGGCGCTTAACTGACGAAAAATTTAGCGGCGACCATAATGGCATGCTTAACTTAATGTCCGAATTCCGCACGTCAGCGCACCAGCCGAGTCGCATAATGAACAAAAAACTGACCCCGAGCGTTGCCATGAAAAACCAACAACAGGCGCTGTACGACGCACTGAGCGCGCGCGACCGCAAATTTGACGGCCGCTTTTTCGTCGGTGTTTCCTCGACCGGTATTTATTGTCGGCCGGTGTGCAGTGCCCGTACGCCGAAAATCGAGAACTGCACTTTTTATCCCAGCGCCGCCGCGGCAGAGCTGGCGGGTTTCCGTCCCTGCCTAAAATGCCGGCCGGAGTTGGCACCGGGCTTGGCGTTGATCGATCTTGGCAATCGCTATGCTCAGGTGGCGGTGCAGTTGATTGAACAAGGATATCTGTCAGAACACAGTTGCGAGCAACTGGCGGCGCGTTTGGGGATTTCTGATCGTCATTTACGGCGCATCTTCGCCGATCAGTTTGGTGCATCGCCGATTGATTACGCTCAGTCGCATCGGCTGTTGCAAGCCAAACGACTGCTGGCGGATACCGACATGCCCTTGAGTGACGTCGCATTTGCTGCCGGTTTTGGCAGCCTGCGGCGGTTTAATGAGTTGTTCAAGGCTCGTTACCGGCTTATCCCTTCGGCGCTGCGTAGCAGCAGTGAACGTAATGAGCGTACGGTTGCCAGCGGGCTGGTGTTTCATGTGAGCTACCGGCCACCCTATGACTGGCAGCGCATGTTGGGCTTTTTGCATGCGCGTGCGGTGAGTGGTGTCGAACGGGTTGAGGGGCAACAGTATCTGCGAGCGATAGCCATTACCCAAGGGGGCGTCGAGTATTGCGGCTGGGTCAGCGTACAGCCGGATGAGACGCGCAATCGGGTACGGGTAGAGATTGCAGCTTCATTAAGCCGGGTGACCACGGAAGTGCTGCGCCGTATCCGCCAACTGTTTGATCTGGATGCTGCGCCAGATTTGATTGCCCATGCCTTGGGCACCTTGGCTGCCGATGCGCCAGGGTTGCGGTTGCCCGGTTGCGTGAACAGTTTTGAGCAGGCGGTCCGTGCCGTATTGGGGCAGTTGGTCAGTGTCAAGATGGCCGCGATCTTTGCCGGCCGGATGGCTGAGCAGTGGGGGACGCCGCTGGAGCAACCTTATAGCGGCATTACTCATCTGTTCCCCAATGCTGAGCAGGTCGCGCAGTTACAACCTGAGGCGCTGCGTTCGCTGGGGGTGCAATTGAAACGCGCAGCGGCAGTTATTGAGATTGCGCGTGCGATTACCGAAGGGCGGCTCCAGTTGGATAACGTGTTGGATATTGATCAAGGTATCAAGGCGTTGACCGCCTTGCCAGGGATTGGCAGTTGGACTGCCAATTATATCGCTATGCGTGCCTGGTCCTGGCCTGATGTTTTTTTGGCGGGGGATTATTTGATCAAGCAGCGCTTCCCTGGCATGACACCGCGCCAAATTGAAAAGTATGCCGAACGCTGGCGGCCGTGGCGTTCTTACGCCACGCTCCACTTATGGCATAACGATGCATGGACACCGTCGGTGAATGTCGACGACTAGCACTGCGGCGTTATTCTTCGTTGCCGATACGCGCCAGTAGGCTTTCTATCCCTTCACGCATCAGAAACGTTAGCACCTTCTCGCGTTCGGTTTCGCTCAGGTGATAGTAATATTCCACCCATACCGCCAGTGGCTCTTGGCGTTCAACCTGATATTCTGCGGGCTCTTCTTGCAGCATCAACAGGTTGCGCGCCTCGACGGGCAAGCTGTTGATATGGTATTCCACTGCTTTGCCCTGGATGCCTTTACGGCGGCGGCTGATCCAACCTTCGCGCCGTGCCATCAAATTGATTCCCTGTGGTGAAGAGGGCAGTCCTGTAATGCCTGTCAGCTCCCTGGCGGCAAACCACTCGTTTTTCATAGCCATTATCCCTGAGCAATTACGTGCAAAGATGGTTCTTGGAAATTAACGGGCGTGCTGATTTCCGTATCAAAGTATTGTGCGAAGGATTAACTTTCACCCGTTAGTTATACCACTAACCTCTGATCGGCTAAGCAAAAAACGTGATGTGGTGCGTGCGGCAATGACGCCGCAACGCGAAAGAACCAAGGAGAGCGCGCGAAGGCGGTTAGCGTATGCCGAAGTAACCGCCGCTGAGTAGCTCGGTAAGGGGTTGTTCCCGTGCCACGGCGTCACCGTCTGCCAGATCGACGCCCAGAGCTTGTAGCGTATTCAACGTTATCTGCTGGTGTGCCGGGCCTGCCAGTGTCTGGGCGTGTACACGATGGGCTGCACCGTTGAGCATTGAAACCATCAGTTCATCCATCTGATTGCAGTGAACGTGGGTGATAAAGCGTTCATCAATGCGGATATAGTCAATCCGACGACCATGCAGTTCGTCGAAAGCGTTAAGACTGTGCCCGAAGCCACTGACGATCAGCTTGCAACCTAGCTGTTGCAATTGGTGGATAAAGGGTCTGCAAATGTCATCGTGTTCCAACACCGCCGCTTCATCGACCACCAGCAACAAAGCCTGAGGTTGCAGTGGCGAGGCATTCAGCCGTGTGATCAGATGGTGTCGGAACCCGGTGTCGAGCAGGCTATCTGTCGCGAGTGGGAGCGCGATTGTCAGGCCTTTAGCGCTGATCTCAGCGGCGTGACGTTCAAGAATCTGCCGGCTGATCCAGTCGTCGACATCCGGCAGCAGGCCATAAAGCTGGGCCGCAGCGATAAACGCGTCACTGTTCAACGGGCGTGGATCCAGCGGCATGATTTGCAGTTTTAATTGATAGAAACACACTGCCAGTGGCGTTCTCGGCGGTGCCACTGCTTTAACACTTAGCATCAACTGCCCGTCGGCAATAATGCTCATCACTTCCTGTCGCGTCAGCAACTCATGCTGGCGTTCCAGCATCTGTTTTTGCCGCGCCTCATACAGATAGACCTGCCCACGACCGCGATGTTTAGCGGTATAACAGGCGATGTCCGCTTGCGCCAGCAACTCGCCGCTTTTGCCGCTGCCGGTATCTATACGGGTGATGCCGGCGCTGGCACCTACGTGATAAACCTTTCCTTCCCAATAGAACGGATGCTGGCTGATGTGATTAACAAGCTGTTGCATCAGGGATTTGGCTTGCTCGCTAGCGCAATCAAACAGGATCAGCCCGAACTCATCACCCCCGAGCCTTGCCAGGCAGTCGCTGTCACGCACGTGGCGTTGCATCAGTTGGGCAATATCCCTTAGCAATGCATCCCCTGCCGCATGCCCGGCGCTGTCGTTGACTGCCTTGAAACGGTCGAGATCGAGGAATACGAGCGCATGCTGCCGCTGTTTTTCACCGGCGCCTACGATGGCGGCTTTCAGCCGCTTCTCAAAACTGGTGCGATTGGGCAGGCTGGTCAGGGCATCATGGGCGGCGCTGTAACTCAGTTTACGCATCAACTCGCGTGAAGCGGTGACATCCTGCAATACCATCACTGCGCCCATCACGTTACCCCCGATGGTTTTCAGCGGTGATACCGATTGTTGAATATCAAAGTGACGGCCGTCGCGACTGTGCAGCACCAGGGCATAATCCGCTGAAAGTTGACGATTTTCCTGTAGGCAGCACTGGACCGGGTTTTCGACTTCCATGCCATCTTTACCGTTGGTCATGCGTACGACACCCGCAAGTGGCATACCGACAGCCAGACTCAGTGGCCAGCCACACATCTGCTCGGCGACCGGATTCATAAAAGTGATATGCATGGTGTCGTCAGTGGAAATCACACCTTCGCCGATGGCATCTAAGGTGATGTGCAGACGTTCTTTCTCTTGGTGCAGCGCTTCGGTCAGATTACGGACTTCCGTCATATCAATGTTTGTGCCGATCATTCGCAACGGACGGCCTTGCGAATCCAGAATGACGTTGCCCTGGCCACGGATATGGCGGATTTTCCCCTGGCGGGTTAGCAGCCGGAATTCGAGGATAAAGGGGCGCGGCTGGTCCAGCAAAGAGGACATCTCACGATCGGTTCGCTCGAGATCTTCCGGCAGGAGAAGCGTGCGCCACAGTGAAAGCGTGGGGGTCTGGTCTGGACTGAGGTCATACAGCTCAAACATGCGTTTGTCCCAGGTGAGTTCCTCACCGTCCATCATCCATTCCCAAACGCCAATCCCTCCCACCTGATTGGCCAGTGTGATGCGCTCAACCAACCGATGATTCTCTGCGGCAGTGCGTTTCAGTTCGCTGATGTCTTCCACCTGAGAAATAAAATACAGCGGCAGGCCTTCGGCATCACGCACCATTGAAACGGCCAACAGAGCCCAGACGTGTTCACCATCGCTGCGAATATAACGTTTTTCCAGGGTGTAGCTGCTGATATGACCATCGAGCAGATCGCGTAACTGCTCCAGGTCGGCATTCAGATCATCCGGGTGAGTGATCTCCTGAAACGTCAAGCGTCGCAGGGCTTCCGGGGTATAGCCCAGAAGTTTACACAGTGCCTGATTGACCTGTAGCCATTTCCCTTGCGGAGAAACCAGCGCCATACCGATAGCAGAGTATTCCAGCGCATTCCGAAAGCGGGCTTCGCTCTCAACGATGTGCTGTTTTTCTACCCGGAAGGCGTGCATGACCATGGCCATTGAGTGCGCCGGGATCAAAATCAACAGAATCGGTAAGTATATTTCGATGTCACTGAGCGGTTCTGCGGGCACATTAAAATGCAGCAACCCAAGTGAAATCATCACGGTGATCATCAACGTGGTGCAAAAACAGGTAATAAAGGCTTCCAGGCGTGGCAGTGCGATCGCCGCCCACAGCAGAGGAAGAATGACAAAGGTAAACGGGAAAGGCAGATAGGTCAGCGCGAGATAGCAAAAAATCAGCGCCATCATGAGTGTCAGCAGCAATGAGAACAGGTTCAACTGCTCCAGCATACGTCGGCGATAGACCAACCCAATCGGTGCCAGTGACAGGACACCTATGGCTTCTGAAATAAACCAGGTATTGAATGGCTGCCAGAAGGATTGCTCCGGGGCAGGGGCCCACCAGGCGGCCAGCAAGGCGCTAAATAACGGGGTGAAAATTACCGCGCAGACCACGAACTTTAGCCAACTGGCCAGATTGTTCAGGGGATCGTCAGGCAACAGCATACGGCGCAGCATTAGGGTACTGACTGAGGCTTCCAGCAGGTTGATCAGCGAAAGCTTTACCGGCAACCAGCTAAAGCCGTACAGGATAACGCTGGCGCTTATGATACCCAGCCCACTCGCCAGTAACGGTAATGCCCATTGGCGCGGCGAATGGCGATACAACACGATAATGATGGCGGCCGTAGGGAACCACAGCGGCGTAAAATGGCTGGGTTCATTCGACAGCGTCAGGCACAACAAGGCCAAGAGAAAAACCGTTACGGCTGCCAGCAAGGTATGCGTGAACAGTACGCTTTTGCGCGAGGTGAGATGATTCGGTGCGCTGATATCCATAGACAACCTTAACGCTGGCATCTGTCACTGAACTACGTCATGACGCGGATGGGATAAAAAGTTTATTGCCAAAGGGTAGTACAGCGCAGCAAGAAAACATACTGAATCAAACGGCTTTAGTGAGCGAGCGCAAAAGCCGGCGTTACCGCCGGCTTGAAAGCATTAGAGCAGGAACAGCGTGGCCAGGCCGAGGAAGATAAAGAAGCCGCCGGTATCGGTTAACGCCGTGATCAATACGCTGGAGCCGACTGCGGGATCTCGTCCCATTTTTAGCATGGTCATTGGGATCACAACTCCCATCAGTGCCGCCACCAATAGGTTGAGGATCATGGCTAACGTCATGACACCACCCATTGCCCAGTCGCCATAAAGCAGCCAGGTGACTATCCCCATGATGCCGCCCCACACGACGCCGTTAATGATGGCGACGCCGAGCTCCCTGAGCATCAGACGCGAAATATTGCCGACTTCGATCTGGTGCAGCGCGAGTGCGCGGACGATCATGGTAATGGTTTGGTTACCGGTGTTGCCCCCGATTCCCGCGACGATAGGCATCAAAGCCGCCAATGCCACCAGTTGTGAAATGGTGTGTTCAAACAGACCGATAACGCGTGAAGCGATAAACGCGGTGCACAGATTGATGGCCAACCATGCCCAACGGGTTTTCACCGCTTTGCTGACAGGGGCAAACACGTCTTCTTCCGGGCTTAACCCCCCCATACGGCGAAGGTTGCTGTCGCTTTCTTCGTTGACGACGTCAACAATCTCTTCAATCGTCAGGCGGCCCATCAGTTTGCCCTTGGCATCGACAACCGGGGCACTGATCAGGTCATAACGTTCAAACGCACTGGCTGCGGCTTCCGCTTTGTCTTCCGGCAGAAAACGGGTGGGATCGCTGTCCATTACCGCGTGTACCGGCGTTTCTGGATCATTGAGAAGTACCGCGGTCAACGGTAACTCACCGAGCAGCGTATTTTTACGGTCGGTGACAAAGAGTTTATCGGTCGCTGCCGGGATAGTTTTGCGCAGTCGCAAAAAGCGATGCACAGCGCCGAGGGTGACGTCTGGGCGCACAGTAACCAGTTCAAAATCCATCATCCAGCCAACGGTGTCTTTACCGTAGTGGATCATCTCGCGTACCTGCGCACGCTGATCCGGCTCCAGCGAGGTCAGCAGGCGACCCATCAGGTTACGCGGCAGATATTGAGCCAGGTAGGCCTGTTCGTCGACATCGAGCATTTTGATCGCTTTGAGCAAGTCTTTATCGCTCATCTCTTCGATCAGGCTGTCCCATACCGGTTCGGCGACTTCCACCAGTGTTTGGCCGCGTTTGGCATTGCCAACCAACCGCCACAGTGCCAGGCGTTCGTCCTGCGGTAATGCTTCCAGCAAGTCGGCCAGGTCAGCGGCATGCATGTCGTCCAGCAGCCCGGTAATTTCAGCGGTCTGGTTTAGCAGTTCACTTTTACTGAGGGCGTTTTCATCCCCTGGTCTGCCGAGAATGCCATCGACCAAGTCTTTGTTGTTTAACAGTAGGGTAAGAATGCGCTGACGATGCTCAGCGACTTTTTTAACATTATGCGTTGCGGCGGACATGGTATTCCTTACTGGCACTCAGTGATCCTTACAGGCGATCTCTACACAAGATAGAGCATAGTGAATGCAGGCGTCATTTTTATGAAATGGGTACAGATGCCAAGGAATAAGTAAGGGGCCTGGCATGCCGAAATGCGATCCGACGGCAGGCTGCTTAACTATTCGATTGCTCTGCAGGAGGTGTTGAGTCTGTCGGTTCAGGGGGAAGTGTCCTGATTCTCTCCCTCTATCTCGGTGGTTTCTTGATAGGGGGCGAGTTTTTTTTCCTGATGATGGGGCACCGCGACGACGGCGGCATACAGCAGACGGCCGACTAAAATGATAAAGCTGATAAACAGCACTATTTTCGTCATCTGTCCGGTGGTTTTTTTACGCATATATCACCCGGCATGCCGGTTCCTGTGTTATACCCGTCGCCTTTCAAACGGTAACTATTGTGGTGAGAGAATTGAGCCCCACGACTCATATGAGCGCAATAGACCACGCCTTTACCGTGCAAGGGAGTGGGTAATGAAAGCCGATAAAGTGTAAATGGGATTCTAGCGATTGGTGACAAATATTGTCTATTTATTTCCGGCTGCCAAAGCAGAGTATTTGGGTGGTGTTTAGCTTGGGGTTGAGTTTATCTGTTGGATCAGCATGTTAAGATGTGACAAAAAATGGCTTACATATTTTTACCCAACTTTTCCTTCTTGATTGATCGGAGTCAAGCCTCCAGCGCCCCTGGTGCATAAAATTCCCCCCCGTTCTCCTGTCGCATATGTTACTTTCAGTTTGCCTCATGAAGGGATAGAGGTATGAAAAGGAACCTGCCTTACTACCTGAACGCGTGAATGGAATTACGCTCTGACGGACTCGTTATTTTTATGGTTAAACCAACATTTTGGAAAAATTTACGTGAGCGCTGGTGGGGATATCCCCTTATCTGGAGCTTGTTGTTGATCCCGTTCGCCGGTTGGTTGTCACCCCGCATTATGTTACCTGAGAGCAAGGTTTATCTGCTCTACCTGCCGCTGGCAGCCTGCATAGCGTTGTTGATGGTTTATGACTGGCGAGCGCTACCTGGGATTGCGCTTGCGATCATGCTGCGTTACACCTACCGACTTGGCCCTGAAATCGGCGTGTTAGTCACCGCCTTGTATTTGTTATGTCTGGGCCTGTGTTGGCTGGGATATCGTAACCAAACCCAGCGTCGATGGTGTGCCGCCCCCGGTGTACCCACGTTGGTTAAAGCGCGGTTAATCTGGCTGGTTGTGTTACCGGCACTGTTATTTGTTCTCGGTTTGAAGCTGCTGGTGGGGCTAGAGCAATTGCCTGACGAGCTGGGAATGATGCCCGGCAATAATGGCTATCTGCTCGCTTTGGTTAACTTCCAGGCGTTGTTGTTAGGGTGCCTTTCTGCCATGCCGCTGTTTTACTTTATGCTGCGCATACTGAATAAACCTGGATTCGTTTTAAGATTATGGCGGCGTTTTGGTCGTGAGATGGCCCCAAACGTCGACAAAAAAGAGATGTCGCTGTGGTTATTGACCCTGTGCGCAATGGTAGCGTTGTTGTCTTATCACGCGAAAGATGCCAATCCTCTGTTGTTAGGCGGCTACGGTCTGATATTACTGCTGCCGGTGATGCTGTACGGCGCGATGCGATTTGGCTACCAATTTAACTGCATCATCTGGTCTTCGACTCTTCTGGTGTTGTTTTCCCATCATCCTGTCTATGCGCAACGTGAAGACCTGCTGCATAACCTGGCCGTCATTTCATCGATGATGGTGGTGTTTACTCTGTGCATTTTCCTGATGTCGGCGCTCAATACCCGCCAACGGTTGAGCCATGCCAGGGCGCAAAGCGCCGCGTTGCAGGATCCGGTGATTGGTTTGCCCAATCTACGCGCCCTTAAACGCGATCTGGCGCAGTCACCGCCTTCGACATTGTGCTTCCTGCGAGTAAGTGAGCTGGATTTGTTAAGCCGTAATTACGGTATGCAGTTGCGCATTCGTTTCAAGCAGCAGTTAGCTGCGCTTTTGCACCAAATATTGGCCCCGGGCGAAGGGGTTTATCATTTACCGGGCTATGACCTGTTACTGCGAGTGGATGGCAGCAATAGCGAAGAAAAGGTCGCGGAGATCTTCCGCGGGCTGGAGAAATTCCGATTGGTTTGGAATGGCTTGCCAATCCATCCGCCGTTGGGGTTAGGGTATTGCAGCGTGGTTGCCGATTTTGAGCATCTGTATCTTCTGTTGGGGGAGCTTAGCTCGTTGGCTGAGGTTTCGCTGACCAGTGGCAAGCCGGAGAGCACACAGAATGGCGGTCATGTGGTGCAGGACGAAATCAAACGCAAGGTGGCGTTACTGCATGGGGTGCAACGTTCTCTGGATAGCGATGGATTTATCCTGATGGCGCAGCCGATTGTGGGGCTGCGTGGCGATAGATACCACGAAATTCTGTTACGTATGCGCGATGATCGGGGGGCGATCATCTCACCGAATGATTTTTTGCCGGTGGTACATGAGTTCGGCCTGTCCTATCGTTTGGATATGTGGGTATTGCGCAATACGTTGAAATTTATGGATCAACACCGAACCGAACTGCCCAGTGTGCGCTTTGCGATTAATTTGTCGCCTTCTTCGCTGTGCAGGCCGATGCTGTGCCATGACGTACAGGATTTGCTGGAGCAGTACGGGATTGAACCCTATCAATTGACGCTGGAAGTGACCGAATCGCATTTGCTACAGGATACCGACTATGCCGGGACCAACCTGCAAGTGTTGCGTGAGATGGGGTGCCGCATTGCGTTAGATGATTTTGGCACGGGCTATGCCAGCTACAATCGACTCAAAATACTGCCTGTCGACATGCTGAAAATAGACGGGAGTTTTGTACGCGATATGCTGACTAATCCAGTAGATTTCCAGGTCATTATGTCTATCTGCAAGGTCGCACGGATGAAGCGTTTGGTTATTGTGGCAGAGTATGTCGAAAGTGCGGAACAGTGGGCGGCGCTCAAGGGCGTCGGTGTGGATTATATGCAGGGCTATTTTATCAGCGAACCGCAGTTGCTAACGGCACTGTTGCCGGCAAAAGATTGATTATCGCCCCCAGACGGGGGCGATAGATTTAGGCTGAGCGCTGCTCGTCCTGAGAACCTTCTTCTTCGCAAATCAGTTTCCAGCCCACGACGTCGTTCCAGTAGGCCTGTTCACGTTCAAAGTCCAATTGCACCAGGCTGTTTTGCGCCAAATAACCCGCAGGGAAACGCAGTGTCCAGTGGTTGTCGTCAGTGCTCAGACGCAACGTTTCTGGCGTGGTGGTCGACTGACGTTGGTTGTTGAGCAGGGTGCTTAAGCGCAGTAGTTGGATCAGCGGCAGGTAGTGTTTTTTCTTAAACAGGTTCAGGCGTGGCAGTTCTTCCAGCTTGATACCTTTGCGGTGGAAGCGTACCAGCGCAGCCAACAGTAACTGCTGCTCTTGGTTAAAGCCCGGCAAGTTGGTGTTTTGCAGAATATAGGCCGAGTGGCGGTGCATGCCGCTGTGATTGATGCTTAAGCCCACTTCATGCAGCATGGCTGCCCACTTCAGCAGGGCTTCCAATTGCGGGTTCGCCAGCTTGGTGTTTTGCGCCATCCACTGTGCATACAACAGTTCTGTGGTTTCCAGCACCCGTTTAGCTTGTTCTCGGTCGATATTGTAGTGATCGGCCAGGCTTTTGGCGGTACGGCTGCGAATGTCCTGATGGCGGAAACGGCCCTCCATCTCGTACAACACGCCTTCGCGCAGTGCACCGTCGGAAAGACGCAGATCGCGAATTGCCAGCGCATCGAATACGCCACACAGGATAGCCAAACCCGGTACAAACACCGACTGACGGTCTTCCGACAGTCCCGGCAGGCTCAGCGCGCTGAAGTTTTTAAACTGCAGCACCTGTTCTGCCAACATTTCCAGTCGTTCGAGTGTAATCAGGCCGTCTTTCTCACCCATTTCCACCAGCACTTCATGTGCGGCTTTGATGGTACCGGATGCGCCTAGTGCATATTGCCAGCCCTGAATGCGGTACTGCCAGGCCAGGGTTTCCAGTTTCTGTGCTGCCGCGAGGCGTGCACGTTTGAAGTTATTTTTGCTGATTTCACCGCCAGGGAAGAACTGTTGGGCGAAGCTCACGCAACCCATGCGGCGACTTTCTGCCAACAGTGGCTCAAAGTCTTCGCCGATCACCAGCTCGGTAGACCCCCCTCCGATGTCGATCACCAGTTTGCGGCCTTTTTCCGGCTGGGTATGTTCCACGCCCATAAAGATCAGACGCGCTTCTTCCTGCCCGGCGATGATTTCAATAGGGTAGGGGATAACTTTGGCAGCGCGCTTGAGGAAGACCTCCGCGTTTACTGCCTGGCGTAACGTATGGGTACCGACGATCGTAACGTTATCTGCCGGGAAGCCCTGGAGCCGTTCGGCAAACAGCGCCAGACAGGCCAGGCCACGTTCTATTGCCTCTTCACTGAGCACATTGTTGCTGTCCAATCCATCGGCGAGGTGTACCCGCTGTTTTAAACGGCCTAATACCTGTAAGGCGCCGTTGACGACGCGGGCAATCACCATGTGGAAGCTGTTCGACCCGAGATCGATGGCAGCGATTTCCTGCGGTTTGTTCGTTGCTGTGCTTTTTAGCGGCATAGTTGCTGGCCTACTGTCCTGGTTGTTCCAGAGCTTTTAAATACTCATAAATGGCAACCTGAGAACGGACTTTACGGCGATTGCCGCGTGGTACGTACTGGTTGCTCAGTTCTTTATCGAGGTAACGCGCCTTGACCGTGTCGCTGAACAGGATTTCCAGAATATCCAGAACCCGTTGTTTCAGCGTTGGATCCAGCAGCGATACCGCGACTTCGATGCGGTAATCTATGTTACGGGTCATCCAGTCTGCGGAAGACAGATAAACCAGTTTGTCACCTTTGTTTTCGAAAACGTAAACCCGATCGTGTTCCAGATAACGGTCGACGATGCTGATTATCTGAATATTGTCACTGATCCCCGGCAGGTTGGGAATCAAAGAACACATCCCTCGCACCAACAGGCGGATTTTTACACCGGCACCGGAGGCGGTATATAACCGATCTACCAGTCCTTTATCCACCAGATTGTTGATTTTCAGCATAATGCCAGCAGGATGCCCCGCCTGTGCGTTGGCAATTTCCTGATCAATCAACTCATACAGCTTCAAGCGCGAGTTCTGCGGCGACACCATCAGGTTGTCGAAGGTGACCGGTCGATACGGGTTTTCGATAAAGTTGAACACCCGACGCACCTCGTTGGTGATACGTGAGTCGGCGGTCAGCAACGAATAGTCGGTATAAATACGCGCGGTTTTCTCGTTAAAATTACCGGTCCCGATATGAGCATAGCGCACAATCTCATCGCCTTCACGGCGTGAGATCAGGAACAGCTTGGCGTGGATTTTCAGCCCCGGCGCCGAGAAGATAACGTGTACACCAGCTTCCGTCAGGCGTTTAGCCCAGTGGATGTTGGCCTCTTCATCAAAGCGCGCCTGTAGCTCTACCACCACTGTGACTTTCTTGCCGTTATGGGCTGCGTGGATCATCGACTCAATGATGCGTGAGTCTTTTGCTACGCGATAAATATTGATTTTGATCGCCAGCACGCTAGGGTCAAAGGATGCCTGGCGCAGCAGCTCCAGCACATGCTCAAAGGTGTGGTACGGATAATAAAGCAACACGTCTTGTTCGCGGATCGCGTCAAAGCCGTTGCGGAACTTATCGAACCAAATATGGCGTAGGCGTGGCAGCGGTTTGTTGACCAGATTAGCCTTACCGACATTAGGGAAGCCGATAAAATCTTTAAAATTATGGTAACGGCCGCCGGCGATCACTGAATCATAGTTAGATATGCCAAGTTTACCGCGCAGCAGTTCTACCATTTCATTTGGCATATCACGCTGATAAACAAAACGCACCGGCTCGGCGGTCAGACGCTGCTTCAGGCTGGAGGACATCAGTTCCAGCAGGCTGGATTCCATTTCGGTCACCAGATCGTATTCCGCGTCACGGGTCATTTTCATCGAATAGGCATTGAGTGCGTCGTAATCGAAGAAGCCCTTAAAGATATCGTCCAGGCAATAACGCAGGATGTTATCCAACAGGATCATAGGTTTGCGACGACGCGGAGCTTCTGGTGGCAGATTGACGAAACGCGGCACCTTATCGGACGGGATTTCCAGCAGTGCGTAGTCAATGCGCGTGCCGCGGATGATCTCCACTGCCAGATAGGTGTAATCGTCTTTGAGGAACTGCACCAGATTGGTTTCGTGGTTGATCAGGATGGGCGTGATGTGTTGGCGCAGGTGCTGCTTGAAGTATTGTCGCAGCCAGATTTGCTGATTCTCGGACACCTGGCGTTCGTTAATCAGGAAGATCTGATTACGCGCCATTTCCAGCAGTAAATCGTTATACAGGCTGTCGAACTCTTGATCGGTTTTTAATACCTTGGCCTGGATCTTTTTCAGCAAATGGCGAGAAGTGCCGCCAGAACCCTGTTCTTCGCTGATCAGGATGCGTCGTTTGAGATCGGCAAAACGGACTTTATAGAATTCATCAAGGTTATTGGAGTAAATGCCCAGAAAACGCATGCGCTCAATCAGGGGATTGCTCTTATCTGCGGCTTCCTGCAACACGCGTTCATTAAAGGATAACCAGCTTAATTCTTTTTCGATGTAGAGCTTTTCCTGACCCATTGCCACTCCAGTTCAATTTTAGAAAAGGATCCGGGACGCAGCCCGGATGCCGCTTCAGGTCGCGTCCCTAAAGCCCGAACGCTGCGTTGTCGGGCTTGAACGTAGGCCCGCGATGCCCAGTACCCACCGCCTTGATTACGGGCTTTTGGGACTGCGACGGCGCCATGACCTATTGCGGGACACAGCCTACTATCTTGCATCATTATTGCGAGAGATTGACAGGAAAGTCCAACATATCCATTACGTTGGCATGAGGCATTTTAATACGTAAAAATATTTACTGTGGCATCAGAGCCGCCGGACATGTTTGCGTAGCATAAAATTGTGATTATTGTGCTTTATATTTATGGATATGATCGGTATTGCCATCATTTTTCAGCAACATATGTGATTAATGATGCAGTATTGCAGCGTAAAGTTCGCTTAAAGCTCCGGGTAACTTTGTCATGCAAACGTCATAAAACTGACATAAGATGCCCGGTTATTCTATGGCGCAAGCCTGCTTACATCAGCGATAGCGAGAGACATGGCACAGACTACGGTAAACCAACATCCCCGGGATCGCCTGCGAGCGCGCATCGACCGTAGCGTGCAGGCGGCGGTCACCGTCAGCGGGTTGCTGGTGCTGATGACGTTGATGCTGATCTTCGTTTACCTGTTGTTTGCCGTGCTCCCCCTGTTTAAACCGGCGGCGATGGGCCAGGCAAAGCCGTTGCCGATCAGTGCTGCGGCACCGGCGCTGGCGCTGGGTATGGATGTACAACAGCGCATCGGTTATCGCATTGATGAACAGGGTGTGGGGCAGTTTTACACCTTAACCTCACAAGAAGGTACAAAGGCAGGTACGCCGTTGACGCAACAATCCTTGCTGAGCAAACCGGCGTTGTTGACCCAGGCGGCCGGCGAGCGCGATCTGTTCGCTTTGGCGCAGGCAGACGGCCGGTTTATTGTCGCCAGCGCGGATTTTGCTGCCGCCGGTACGTCGTTACCGCAGTGGCTGTTCCCGCTTGGGCAACGGCCGCTTACACTGGACAAGCAGGGGCAGCCGTTGACCTTGTTGACGCTGTCCGAGGCACGGCATGGACAGTATTTGCTGGCCGGGATCACCGTCGATCGCCGTTTGGTGTTCGGTCGTTTTAGCCATGATCAACCTCCACAACTGAGTGAACACCCGCTTAACAGCACGGTACAGCAACTGGTGCTAACACCGGACGGTCGTCAATTGTACTTGCTGGCAGGTAATCGGCTAGCCCGCTATCAAATAAACGATACCCAGTTGCAGCTAAAAGAAAGCCGTATTCTCGGCGACCATCCCCCTTATCAACTGACGGCGTTGCCCGGCGGCAGTGCGTTATTGATCGAGGCAGCAAATGGCGTTATGCGTGAATGGTTTGATGTGGAAAAAGACCAGCGCTGGCAGTTGATGCCAGTTCAACATTTCGACCATCAGTCCGAACCACAGGATTTGCTGGTGGCTGAACCTTATCGCCGGGTGTTTGCTACGCTGAGGCCTGACGGTGGTTTTTCGTTGTTCTCCAGTATTCAACCGCAGCCATTGCTGAATGGCAGACTCATCGCCGGGGTACAGCAGATGGCATTCGCTCCGCGGGGTGATGGCCTGCTGTTGGAAACCGCGCAGGGCTGGCAACACTATGCGATCGATAACCCGTATCCCGATGTCACCTGGCGCTCACTGTGGCACAAGGTGTGGTATGAAAATTACCCCGAACCGGCTTATGTTTGGCAGTCAACCTCCGGCGAGGACAGTTATCAGGCCAAATTTAGCCTGATTCCGGTTATTTTCGGTACATTCAAAGCCGCGGCCTACGCCATGCTGTTCGCCATTCCACTGGCGTTAGCCGGGGCGATTTATACGGCCTATTTCATGTCTGCCGGACTGCGGCGGGTGATCAAACCGGCGATTGAGGTCATGGGCGCCTTACCGACGGTGGTGATCGGGCTGGTGGCCGGTATTTGGCTGGCACCCGTGATTGAGCATTATTTGCTGGCGGTCTTGTCGTTGCCGCTGTTGCTGGCAGTGGTCGTTCTGGCGTGCGGGGCGCTGGTGAACCGCTTGGCATCGCGTCGTCTGCCGCCTGGTTTTGATCTGCTGATCCTGTTGCCGCTGATAGCACTCACCGTTTGGTTGGCGTTTAGCCTTGGGCCTTGGCTGGAAGTAAAACTGTTCGGTGAACCGCTGCATTTTTGGCTGGGGGATGATTATGACCAGCGTAATACGCTGGTGGTCGGCGTGGCGATGGGTTTTGCGCTGGTACCGATTATCTTCTCTCTGGCGGAAGATGCCTTGTTCAGTGTGCCGGCAACCTTGAGTCAGGGGTCTTTGGCCTTGGGGGCGACTCAATGGCAAACCGTGATGCGGGTGGTTTTACCTTCGGCTAGCGCCGGTATTTTCTCGGCGCTGATGATTGGTTTTGGTCGGGCCGTAGGCGAAACCATGATCGTGCTGATGGCGACCGGAAATACACCGGTTATCGACGGCAGTCTGTTCCAGGGCTTACGAGCTTTGGCTGCCAATATCGCCATCGAAATGCCGGAGGCGGTTGCTGGTAGCAGCCACTATCGCGTGCTGTTCCTGACTGCACTGGTACTCTTCATTTTCACCTTTGTCTTCAACACGCTGGCGGAAGCTATCCGTCTGCGTTTACGTGAACGTTATACCTTGAACCAGGAGGCGCCATGAGACGTTGGGCGAAGAGTGGTTCACCGTGGATCTGGCTGACAGCCGGATCGGTCGCGGTCAGTCTATTGGCGTTGATCGGTATTATGTTGCTGTTGGCCGGGCAGGGTATGCGTTATTTCTGGCCTAGTCCTGTCTACCAATTTGAGCTCAATCAAAGCGCTGCCGGCCCGGTGACGATGATCGGTGAGTTGTACCAACAACAGAGCATTCCGCGCCGTCAACTGTTGGAGTCTGGCGTTGAGTTACCACCAGGAAATGCGCAGAGTTTTGAACGTTATCTGATCAAGGTAGGCAATCGCGAGAGTGAAGGGCAGGATTTCCGCACACTGCTGGCCGGAGATATTCTTCGTCAAAGCACGCCTCGTGATTTACTGGTGCTGGAGCGCAACAGCAACGGCACCGCCTATGGCTATTTGGCCGGCATGCTGCAGGACGGCCAACCCTTGACCGGACATAATCTCAGCCAAGCGCTGTTACAGCGTTTGCCACAAATTGCTGCGCTTTCACGTCAGGCACATGACATTCAGTTCCGCGATATGGCGCGCATCAACCAACGGTTTGACGCGTTACGCCTGCGCGAGAAAAGCTTGCAGCACAGTGAGCAGTTGGACGCGCGTGCTCAGGCGTCCATTAACGCTGAAAGATTGGAGTTACAACGTCAGTATCGCGTGCTGTCTGAACGGTTGGACGGTTTGAACCGCGATCGCCACCGTGATGCGCTGCTGCTGCGTGATATGCACGGTCAGGTCCATACTATTGCGCTCAGTCAGGTGCGCGATGCCTGGTATCCCAATGCGATGAATACCACGCAAAAGCTGGTGCACTGGGGCGAGCAGGTGAAGAAGTTTCTCAGCGATAGCCCGCGTGAAGCCAACACCGAAGGAGGGGTGTTCCCGGCCATTTTCGGCACGGTGCTGATGGTGATTCTGATGTCGATCGTCGTGATGCCGTTTGGTGTGATCGCCGCCGTCTATCTGCACGAATACGCCGGGAATAATGTGCTGACGCGCCTGATACGTATCGCGGTCGTTAACCTGGCCGGTGTGCCGTCGATTGTCTACGGCGTGTTCGGTCTCGGCTTCTTCGTCTATATGATTGGCGGCACGATTGATCAGCTTTTCTTCCCGGAGTCGCTGCCTAACCCAACCTTTGGTACGCCAGGCGTATTATGGGCGGCTTTGACATTGGCGTTGCTGACGTTGCCGGTGGTGATCGTCGCCACTGAAGAGGGGCTGTCCCGCATTCCTGCTTCACTGCGTCAAGGCTCGTTGGCGCTGGGCGCCAGCCGGGCGGAAACGCTGTGGCGCATTGTTTTGCCAATGGCTGCGCCAGCAATGATGACGGGCTTGATCCTGGCGGTTGCGCGCGCAGCGGGAGAGACTGCACCACTGATGTTGGTTGGCGTGGTGAAATCCGTACCTGTGCTACCAGTGGATGACATTTTCCCGTATCTGCATCTGGAGCGGAAGTTTATGCACCTGAGCTTCCAAATTTACGATATGGCTTTCCAGAGTCCAAGTGTGGAAGCGGCCCGCCCCTTGGTGTTCGCTACCGCCTTCCTGCTGGTGGTGATTGTGGTAGGGTTGAATTTGGCGGCGATGGGCATCCGGCACTCGCTGAGGGAGCGGTACAGAGCATGGTCGCAGTAATAATGACGTTATTCTTGGGGAGTGCGTAATGGGTTTGATGACGCCAGGCAGTTTGCCCCGGCTGGATGTCCAGCATCTTGATGATGAACATACCGCGTTGGCGGTAAAGGATCTCAACCTGTTCTATGGTGAAAAACAGGTGCTGCATGATATTTCTCTGCGTATTCCAAAACACCGTGTGACGGCGCTGATTGGCCCATCGGGTTGCGGTAAATCAACGCTATTACGCTGCTTCAATCGCATGAATGATTTGGTGGATAATTGCCGAATCGAGGGCGACTTGCAGCTCAACGGTCAGGTTATTTACGGATCGCAAATCGACGTTGCGGCGTTAAGACGCCGAGTGGGGATGGTGTTCCAGCGGCCGAATCCGTTCCCGAAGTCGATTTATGAAAATGTGGTTTACGGTTTGCGTCTACAGGGCGTGCGTGATAGACGCATTCTTGATGAAGCGGTAGAACGTTCGTTGCGTGCTGCGGCGCTGTGGCATGAGGTAAAAGACCGACTGCGTGAGAACGCATTCCGTCTTTCCAGCGGTCAACAGCAGAGATTGGTGATTGCACGGGCGATAGCCATTGAACCTGAGGTGTTGCTGCTCGATGAGCCAACCTCGGCGCTGGATCCGATCTCGACCCTGACTATCGAAGAGCTGATTTCTGCGCTGAAACAGCACTATAGCGTGGTGTTGGTGACGCACAATATGCAGCAGGCGGCGCGGGTATCTGACTACACGGCGTTTATTCACCAGGGCCGACTGGTGGAGTACAACGACACCGACGACATCTTCACCTCACCGCGCCAGCGGCGTACCGAGGATTATATTACTGGGCGCTATGGTTAAGGGCATTCTCATCCCTTCCTGACGGTGAAGTACAATTCAGATGCCAATATCTCAAAAACCCGCTTTCGCGGGTTTTTTATGTCATATCACTTCACCAGAGGCTTATCGCTGGCAGCGGTTTTGAACTTTGCCAGATACTGCGGCTGGAAGATGCACATGCGCAGCACGGTGCGGTATTCGCCGTTAACGAAGAACTCATCAATCAGCTCACCCTCGACTTCAAAGCCCAGCTTGCTGTAAATGTGGATCGCTTTCGGGTTCTCTTTGTCGACGATCAGATACAGCTTGTATAGGTTCAGTACTGAGAAGCCGTAATCCATTGCCAGCTTGGCGGCGATAGTAGCGTAACCTTTGCCCTGATGAGTCGGATCAATAATGATCTGGAATTCCGCACGGCGGTGGATGTGATCGATCTCCACCAGCTCTACCAGACCGACTTTGGCACCCTGGTGTTCGATAATAAAGCGGCGTTCGCTTTGATCGTGGATGTGCTTGTCGTACAGATCGGAAAGCTCAACGAAGGCTTCGTAGGGTTCTTCGAACCAATAGCGCATCACGCTGGCGTTGTTGTCCATCTGGTGGACAAACGTCAAATCATCCCGTTCCAGTGGGCGTAGTTTGACGTTGGTAGAGCTGGACATGGGGATTCCTTAATGTCGTTATTGTAGGAAATAGTGCCTTATATTGTCGGCAAGTATAGCGCTGGCGGTGCTGATGCTGCGAAAAAAAACGGCGCCGTTAGAGGCGCCGTTTAGAAAACGTTCGGTTTTGCACTAGTCCGCTGCATGCCCTTGCTCGGGAAGGCGTTCGCCATCCAGCCAGGCAGCGCCATCACGCATCGCTAACCGACCTTCGACAAACCAATTCACCACCAGCGGGTAAATAGTGTGTTCCTGAGCTTGCACCCGTTCAACCACCTCATCTTCCTCGTCCCCGGGGAAGATTGGCACTTTGGCTTGCAGGATCACCGGGCCGCCATCGAGCTGTTCGGTAACGAAATGCACTGAGGTGCCGTGTTCGCTGTCACCGTTGTCGATAGCTTGTCGATGGGTATGCAATCCCGGGTATTTAGGCAGCAGAGAAGGGTGGATGTTCAGCATGCGTCCGGCATAGTGTTGCACGAACTGTGGGCTGAGAATGCGCATATAACCGGCCAGCACCACCAGATCAGGCTGATATTGGTCGATAGCCTCTGCCAATGCGGCGTCGAACGCCGCACGGTCGGCAAAGGCTTTGGCATCCAGCGCATGGGCGGCAATACCTGCTGCTTCTGCGCGTTGCAGGCCATAAGCCTGCGCCCGGTTGCTGAATACCGCCACGATGTCGGCGGCAATCCGGCCCTGCTGGCAGGCGTCAATCAGTACCTGGAGATTGCTCCCCTGGCCAGAGACTAACACCACGATCTTTTTCATCAGTTGATGACCACTTGTTGTTCGTCAGAAGAAGCGGTCAGTTTACCAATCTTCCAGGCTTTTTCACCGGCTGCGGTCAACAAGGCGATAGCAGATTCAACGGACGCTTCTGGCAGTGCAATCACCATACCTACGCCACAGTTAAAGGTGCGGTACATTTCGTGACGACTCACATTGCCGGTTTGCTGCAACCAGTTAAATACTGCCGGCCATTGCCAGCTTGATTCGTCGATCACTGCCTGCATGCCTTCTGGCAGCACGCGCGGGATGTTTTCCCAGAAACCGCCACCGGTCAGGTGGGCGATAGCGTGCACGTCAATTTTCTCGATCAGTTCCAGCACGGATTTCACATAAATCTTGGTCGGTGCCAGCAGGTGGTCAGCCAGCGGTTTGCCGTCCAGATCGGTGGTGGTTGGGTCGGTGTTGCTGACTTCCAGAATTTTGCGCACCAGCGAGTAGCCGTTGGAGTGTGGGCCGGAAGCGCCAAGGGCAATCAGAGCATCGCCAGACTGCACTTTGCTGCCATCGATAATTTCGGATTTTTCGACCACGCCAACGCAGAAGCCGGCAACGTCGTAATCTTCACCGTGGTACATGCCAGGCATTTCGGCGGTTTCACCCCCCACCAGCGCACAACCGGACTGCTTACAGCCCTCGGCGATGCCGGTGATCACGCTGGCCGCGGTGTCCACGTCCAGTTTGCCGGTGGCAAAGTAATCCAGGAAGAACAGCGGCTCAGCGCCCTGTACTACCAAGTCGTTCACACACATTGCGACCAGATCGATGCCGATGGTGTCGTGTCGTTTCAGGTCCATCGCCAGACGCAGCTTGGTGCCTACGCCGTCGGTACCGGAAACCAGTATTGGCTCGCGGTATTTCTGCGGCAACGCACACAAGGCGCCAAAACCGCCCAGACCACCCATGACTTCCGGGCGGCGGGTCTGTTTAACTACACCTTTGATGCGGTCTACCAATGCATTGCCAGCATCGATATCGACACCTGCGTCTTTATAGCTGAGAGAGGTTTTGTCGGTCACTGCGCGATCCCCACGACGGTTTGCGATTTGAAAACTGTGCTTCCGGCATTGATTCCGGAATAAGGCGCGGCAATTCTAACAGCGCAGGCAAACGTTTGCGAGTGGCTTGTGAAGCAGCTCCGCTTTTTCGTCATCTATACTGTTATTCAATCTTTTGTTGATCCCGATCGGGCTATTGTGGGTGGCGCTGTCGGCAAAAGGAGGTATAATCCGGCGATTTTTTTGGCCGTCAACCACCTTAATAGGAGAAAAATGATGAAGATCGTTGAGGTGAAACACCCGCTGGTGAAACACAAGCTTGGCCTGATGCGTGAAAATGACATCAGCACCAAACGCTTCCGTGAGTTGGCTTCGGAAGTCGGTAGTTTGCTGACCTATGAAGCGACCGCCGATCTGGAAACAGAGAAGGTGACCATCGATGGCTGGTGTGGTCCGGTTGAAATAGATCAGATTAAAGGGAAAAAAATTACCGTTGTGCCAATCCTTCGTGCCGGTCTGGGTATGATGGAAGGGGTGTTGGAAAACGTCCCAAGTGCGCGTATCAGCGTGGTTGGTGTTTACCGTGACGAGGAAACTCTGGAGCCGGTACCGTATTTCCAAAAGCTGGTTTCCAATATCGAAGAGCGTTTGGCGCTGGTGGTTGATCCAATGCTGGCGACCGGTGGCTCGATGATCGCGACCATTGATTTGCTGAAGAAAGCCGGCTGTAACAGCATCAAGGTGCTGGTATTGGTTGCCGCGCCGGAAGGTATTGCCGCGCTGGAGAAAGCACACCCGGACGTTGAGTTGTACACTGCCTCTATCGATCAGTGCCTGAACGAGAAAGGCTACATCGTGCCGGGCTTGGGTGACGCGGGCGACAAGATATTTGGTACCAAATAAAAATTTAGCCGACTGATGAGTCGGCTTTTTTTTGCATAAAATTATAACCAGAGGAAAAACATCCATGACCCGTCGCGTCATCGGCGTGAGCGAACGCCCGCCGCTACTCCAGACTATTCCGCTCAGCTTCCAACACCTGTTCGCCATGTTTGGTGCTACCGTGCTGGTGCCTATCCTGTTCAAAATCAACCCGGCGACGGTGCTGCTGTTTAACGGCGTCGGCACGCTNCTGTATCTGTTTATCTGTAAGGGTAAGATCCCAGCGTATCTCGGTTCTAGCTTCGCATTCATTTCCCCGGTTTTGCTGCTGTTGCCGCTGGGTTATGAGGTCGCGCTGGGTGGCTTCATCATGTGCGGGGTATTGTTCTGCCTGGTGGCGCTGATCGTTAAAAAAGCCGGAACTGGCTGGCTGGATGTGATTTTCCCGCCAGCGGCGATGGGGGCGATTGTCGCGGTCATTGGGTTGGAGCTGGCGGGTGTGGCAGCCAATATGGCAGGCTTGCTACCAGCCGATGGCGTCAGTGCTGACACAACTACGATAACAATTTCTTTGGTGACGCTTGGCGTGACAATCCTGGGCTCCGTGCTGTTCCGCGGTTTTCTGGCGATTATCCCAATCCTGATTGGCGTGCTGGTGGGGTATGCGCTGTCGTTCTTTATGGGCGTGGTTGATTTGACCCCGATTCGCGAAGCGCATTGGTTCGCACTGCCAACGTTCTATACTCCGCGGTTTGAGTGGTTTGCTATCTTTACCATCCTGCCTGCGGCGTTGGTGGTGATTGCTGAGCACGTTGGTCACTTGGTTGTAACGGCCAATATCGTGAAGAAAGATTTGATCCGCGATCCTGGCTTGCACCGTTCTATGTTTGCCAATGGCATTTCGACGGTAATCTCAGGTTTCTTCGGGTCAACGCCAAACACTACCTACGGTGAGAATATTGGTGTGATGGCGATTACCAAAGTCTATAGCACCTGGGTGATTGGTGGCGCCGCGATTCTGGCTATCTTGCTTTCCTGCGTGGGCAAGTTGGCGGCAGCCATTCAGGCTGTTCCGGTACCGGTCATGGGCGGGGTATCTTTGCTGCTGTACGGGGTGATTGGGGCATCTGGTATTCGCGTATTGATTGAGTCCAAGGTGGACTACAACAAGGCACAGAATTTGATCCTGACCTCGGTGATTCTGATTATCGGCGTCAGCGGTGCCAAGGTGCATATTGGTGCCGCCGAGCTGAAAGGCATGGCATTGGCGACCATTGTGGGCATTGGTCTGAGCTTGTTGTTCAAGGTCATCAGCCTGTACCGCAAGGAAGAGGATGTGATCGACGCGCCGGACGAACCGGCTGAACGGAAGTCATAATAGAAAACGGGCAGCCACTAGGCTGCCCGTTTTGTTAATACGCAAGAAATTAGCTGCGGATTTTACGGTAAACAAACAGCACAACGATAGCGCCGATTACGGCCACCACGAAGCTGCCGAAGTTGAAACCGTCAACTTTGCCGTAGCCGAAGAAGGTGCTGATATAGCCCCCTACCACAGCGCCGACGATCCCTAATATGACGGTCAGAATAAAACCACCACCGTCTTTACCTGGCATAATCCACTTGGCTAAAATACCCGCGATAAGGCCGAAGATAATCCAGGAAATAATCCCCATTTGTTGCTCCTTTCTTGTGATGTCAGGCGTTACTGCTGTGTAGCCGGTTGCGTTTGTTCTGCAGAGTCGGCATCACGTTTTAAGTCTTCCGCTTTATTTTCAGCGCTGTTTTTGATTGCTTCGGTTTTCGCTTTGGCCTGCTCGGTCAAATCGTTGGCGCCATTAATTGCATCGTTCTTAATGGTTTTAGCCTGATCGACCAACTGCTGGCTTTGTTTGCTGGCATCTTCTTTGAGTGCATCAGCCTTGGCTTTTGCATCATTGGTGATGGCATCTGCCTGCTTGGCGGCGTCGTCTTTAATCGCAGCGGCCTTGTCTTTAAGCTGGTCCGCTTGCGTGGTAGCTTCTTTCTTGATGTCCTTGGCCACTGCAGCAGCTTTATCGGTCAGATCGTCCGCTTTTTTCTGTGCGGCGTCTTTCATCTGCTCTGCGCTGTCTTTGGCTTTTTCAAGATTGGCGTCGACTTTGGATGAATCATCACAGCCGGCAAGCAATAGCCCAATGATTGAGGCCAAAAGCACTTTATTCCATACTTTCATTGTCCATATCCTTGTAGAAATCTTATTAATGGCGATTGCATTTCGCCTCACTATACTAGGATAACTCATGGATAAAGTACAAATTCTGACTGGTCAGAATCGCTGTTAGCGTGGCTTTGTCGGGGTTGTTGTTCACTATTACGGCATAAAATCCTGCCGATTCAACAGAGCCTGTTTTCTGTGGTAGACTTACCGCGTTTTCCTGCCAGTTTTGGTTGAGGTGCTTTTCTGAATACGCCGGCACAGCTTTCACTGCCACTTTATCTTCCCGATGATGAAACTTTTGCCAGTTTTTATCCGGGGGAGAACCCATCCCTATTAGCCGCGATCCAGTCAGCCGTTCGTCAGGAACATGGCAGCTATATCTATTTCTGGTCACGCGAGGGTGGTGGGCGTAGTCACCTGTTACATGCAGCCTGTGCGGAGCTTTCACAACGCGGCGAAGCCGTGGGCTATGTGCCGTTGGATAAGCGTGCTTATTTCGTGCCGGAAGTTTTGGATGGCATGGAGCAGCTGGCTTTGGTGTGCATCGATAATATCGAATGTATCGCGGGTGACGAAGAGTGGGAAATGGCCATCTTCAATCTCTATAACCGCATTCTGGAAACCGGACGTACGCGTCTGTTTATCACGGGCGATCGCCCGCCACGGCAATTGAATCTCCATCTGCCTGATTTGGCTTCGCGGTTAGACTGGGGCCAGATCTACAAGTTACAGCCGCTGTCGGATGAAGAGAAACTGCTGGCTCTGCAATTGCGTGGCAAACTGCGCGGCTTTGAACTGCCGGAAGACGTGGGCCGTTTTCTGCTGAAACGGTTGGATCGTGAGATGCGAACACTGTTTATGACATTGGATCAGCTCGATCACGCCTCGATCACTGCACAGCGTAAGCTGACCATCCCGTTTGTGAAAGAGATCCTGGGGCTTTAACAGGTTCTATTGAGTTAAATAGGGCACCGTATGCTGTGCCCACCATCCTGCTTACAGAATTTCCAACACCTGCTCCGGCGGTCTACCAATACGCGCTTTATTGCCGTTGACCACAATAGGACGCTCGATCAGTTTCGGATTCGCTACCATGGCGGCTAACAGCTGATCTTCACTCAGGCTTTCATCTGCCAGTTTCAATTCCTTGTACACGTCTTCTTTCTTACGCATCAGATCGCGTGCCGAGGTGAAACCCAGCTCCTTAAGCAGTTTTTTTAGCTGGGCCACCGACGGTGGTGTCTCCAGATACAGTACTACTTCAGGTGTTACACCTTGTTGTTCCAGCAGTGCCAAGGTTTCACGGCTCTTGGAGCAGCGAGGGTTGTGGTAAATCGTAACGTTTTTCATTGAACTCATCCTTTTCAAAATCAGCTGCGTTGGTACTGGCGGAAACGCTCTTGCAACTGACGTAATTGGTCGATACGCGCATCATAACGTGCCTGTTTCAGGCTGCCGAGTTTTTGCAGCGAACTGGCGTTACTGAGCAAGCCGATAGCCTGATCAAGGCGGCCGGTCAGCGCCAGGCTTTCAGCACGAGCGGACAGTTCTTCATCGCGCAACCCCTGCGCGGCGCTCGCCTGAGCAAGCAGATCCCAGGCATTAGGGTCGTCCGGGTGGGCGAAGGTATAACGGTTAAGAATTTTGGATGCCTGAGCCGGCTGGTTGCCCTCAACATAGGCATTGGCAAGGTTGAGTTGCAGCACAGGGTTATTACTTTGCGCTGCATTGGCCGCCTGCAGGCGGGCGATGGCCTGCGGTGCACGTTTCTGGCCGAGATCGATGTCGGTCATCAGGTCGAGCAGCCAGACGTTTTTTGGATCTTGCGTCAGCAGCGGCTGAATGATGTTACGGGCATCATCGTATTTTTTTGCCTCATAGAACAGAATCGCGCGGCCGTATTTGGCTGCTGTCTGTTCACGTATATTGCCTTTGCTGTAGGTATTGAGCAGATCTTCATTTAGCCCGTAACCTTCCGAGCTGTACATGCCCAGTGAGCGCACCTTGGCCATCAGGTAATCCTGTGTGGACTGCACCAAATGTTTGGGCATTTGGTTGGCACGGTTGCGTGCGTCGGACAGGCGACTGTCGGGCAATGGGTGGGTCAGCAGCATTTCTGGCGGTTTTGAGGCGTAACGCGACTGGTCAGACAGTTTCTGCAGGAAGTCGGGCATGGCTTCTGGATCAAAACCGGCGCGTTGCAGCACCTGAATGCCGATACGGTCAGCTTCTTGCTCATTTGATTGGGTAAAGCTGATCATACCCTGTTGTGTACCGGCCAAAGTGCCGCTCAGCGCCGCCATCCCCATGGTCGGGTTGGCCATTGCCAGTAAGATGGAGCCAAGGGCACCGACCCAGGTCAGTGGGGCGTTGCGCTGTTGGTCTTCCATTGCTCGCGCAAGGTGACGCTGGGTAACGTGTGAGATTTCATGCGCCAAAACTGACGCTAACTGGCTTTCATTGTCGGTTTCACGGAACAGGGCGGAGTGCAACACGACGTTGCCGCCAAAGAAGGCAAAGGCGTTGATTTCGTCGTTACGTACCAGATAAAAATGAAAGGGCGTACGCACCGAATAGGCGCTCGCCACCAGTCGGTTACCCAACTGGTTAATATATTGGGTCAGCAGTGGGTCGTTGATTAGCGGTGCGCTGGCGCGAAGCTGACGCACGTAGAAATCCCCCATCGCCATTTCTTGGCCAATGCTCAGGGTGCCGCCCGCAGAAGTACCCATATCCGGCAGTTGATCCTGAGTTTCCGCCTGTACCGGCGCCATCGCTGTGGCGTTGAGAGTGCCAAGCAACAGTACTGCAATCGCTGTTTTGGTCAACCGGGTGGTCATAGTCAGGCCTTCCCTTAAAGAGTCATTTCTAAGACGTCAGCATTACCGAAGAGTTCTTCTTACATACCGGACTCACCAGAACAATCAGTGCGAAAGCGTGTTAGCTCACAAAAATGCATGCGTTATGGCGGCCTGTCGGCAGATAACATCATAGTCAGCCGAAAGCGACAAGGAAACGTCTGCACGGCAATAATCGAGCAGAAATGCTTTATTTTTCATTTCTGAACCTCCTAGGTGTGATCTGCGAATTTACGTCGCTCTGTGGGTTTAATAAAACAAAGACTAATTTTGTCCGTGTTTTAATTGACAGGAAAAACGTGGACTAATATAGTCTGTGTTATTGAATTCATATGAGCAGCTCAAACCAACATGGCTTACATCACTACCAGCGTTGAATATGGCATCCATTGTTTACTTTGGCTGGTTGGCGAAAATCAGCGTGCCCTTAGCAGCCGCGATCTTGCCGAACTGCAGGGGATTTCACCCAGTTTCCTTGCCAAAATTTTCCCGAAGCTGGAGAAGGCGGGGATCGTCGCTGCGAGTGAAGGCGTGCGCGGCGGATATCGACTTGCTCGCCCTGCGGATGACATCACTTTTCTGGAGATCATTGACGCGATTGAAGGGCATAAACCGTTGTTTGATTGTCAGGAGGTGCGTGGTCGTTGTGCGGTGTTTGACGACAGCCCCCCAGACTGGGCGGTGTCCGGCAAGTGTGCGATCCACGCGGTGATGCTACAGGCCGAAAAGGCGATGCGTGATGCACTTGCAGTGCAAACGTTGGGGGCCGTTGCCGCTCGCTTCGGGCGCAAGGCACCAGAAGGGTTCTTTGGTGAGATCGACATCTGGATTGATGAACGCATGAGTGAGCGAACGACGCGTAGCGGCAAGCCCGCTCGCACAAAGCCTCAATAACGTCTCAGTATTTCCTCTGATTCTTTTTTTCCCGCCTGTGTGCCACAGGCGGTAGCCCTTCTGCACCCTTTTGACAGGCGGCGGAACGGCCCAACTCGCCTGGAAAATAGTACGGGCAATTCAACAACCCGATAAAACGTGTATGAAGGAGTCATTCCATGACGCAGAAAATAGTGATCGCCGGTTCTGGTTTTGCTGGATTTTGGGCTGCAGTTTCCGCCATGCGGGCGGTGTCGCTTGCTGGTAAAGAAGGGGCCGTCGAAGTGACGATGGTTTCGCCGACCCCAAATGTCACCATCCGCCCAAGATTGTATGAAGCAGTGTTGGAAAATATGAGTCCTGATATCTCTGGGCAGCTGGCGGCAATTGGCGTTCGCCATTTTGCCGGGTTGGTTGAGCATATCGACAGCGAAAACAAGACATTGCAGGTCGTGAGTGCCGAAGGGCAAAAACACCAACTGGTTTATGACCGTTTGGTGCTGGCGACCGGTAGCCAGTTGTTTGTTCCCCCGATTGCCGGTTTTGCCGAGTATGGATTCAATGTCGATACACTGGGAAGTGCGCAACGACTGGATGCCCATTTAAAGGCGTTGGCAGATCAACCAGAAAACTCGGCGCGAAACACCGTGGTGGTGGTGGGCGGTGGGCTAACCGGGCTAGAAAGTGCAGCAGAAATGCCGGTGCGTTTGCGTGCCATTCTGGGCAATGAAGCAAATATCCGTGTTGTGATTGTTGATACTGCGGAACAAGTGGGTGCTGGAATGGGGGCTGAGCCAGGCGTCGTGATCCGACAAGCATTGGACGAATGCGGCGTTGAGTCGCGGGCAGGAACGCGCGTTACGGCGATCGACGCAGGCAGCGTAACGCTGTCGAGCGGTGAGCGTATCGCAACCCACACGGTGGTATTGGCCGCTGGCGTACGGGCGCACCCATTGGTTGCACAAATCCCAGGAGAGCGAGACAGCGCAGGGCGTATTGTTGGTGATGCATTCCTGCATGCGCCTGCTGTGGATGGTGTTTTTGTTACCGGGGATACGGTTAAGGCAGCGACCGATGAATTGGGCAATCATAACCTTATGACCTGCCAGCATGCGATGAGCCTGGGGCGTGTTGCCGGGCACAATGCTGCTGCGGAATTGGTGGGGTTACTGGTGCATCCTTACAGCCAACCGAAGTATGTGACCTGTCTGGATCTGGGGTCTTGGGGAGCACTCTACACCGAAGGCTGGGATCGTCAGGTACGCTTCACGCGTGAAGAGGGCAAAAAGATCAAACAGGAAATCAACACCCAGTGGATCTATCCGCCGGCACTGGATCGTGATGCGTTGTTTGCTATTGCTAATCCGGACTTTGTGATAGTGCCTTAAGTTGTCTGCGGGGGCGAAGATGCTCCCATTTTTTAATACCAGGGTGACAGGGCGAGCCTATCGTGGCCTGCCTGTAGTGGAACTGTTGCCCTGGTCATTCAGACTATGCTGTTGTTGCCTATGTTCTCGTCACAACATACGGCAAACTATCGTTCCAGCCACTCAACCGCCAATTCTCGCGCCTCATCCAGACTGACATCACGGCCTTCTCGGGTAATGGCTATTTTTAGCTCATTAATCACGTCCGCCTTTTGGGTTTCATGCTCTTGATTGGCTAACGTCAGGAATGCATCACCTACCACCGTGCAAATGCCGATGTATAAGGCTTTGGAATCTTCAAAACCACTGCTCATAACTGTTTCCTCTAAAGTTTGATTTCAATCTACAGCGGCAGAAAAGATCGCTCAGGCACGACGGTTTTCATCACCAAAGTAGAACTGAGGCGCTGAACGCCGGGCAGGGCGGAAAGCTTTTCGTCATATAACTGCTGGAAAGCCGGTAGATCTCGGGAAATAACATGCAGCAGGTAGTCAGGATCACCGAACAACCTTTGTGCCTGTACCACCTGTGGAATATCGACCATTGCGTCCTCAAAGGCCGCGACAGCATGGCGATCCCCCTCCCGCATGGTGACGAAAACCAGTGCAGAAAAGTTAAAGCCCAGGCTGCCCGGATCAAGTTGGGCGCGGTAACCGCGGATCACGCCAGACTCTTCCAGTGCGCGCACCCGGCGATGACAGGGTGAAACGCTGAGCCCGATCCGTTCTGCAAGCTCTGTGACTGATTGACGTCCATCCGCCTGTAGTTCAGCAAGAATCTTGCGATCTATCTTATCCATTTGGAAGAATCTCCCCAAATTAACCATTTTCAAGCAAGTAATTGGCAACACATTTTAACGCCTTGCAGATATTCTTTCCAATAATTAAACGGCCCGGACTGCGCGATTTTTACGTGACGCATACGTCCACAGAATGAGGAACCGCAAGTGAAAATACGCATGACAGAGCAACCTGGACAAGGGAGCACGCCACTATGACGTTCGCTATTTTCGCTGCATTTTGGGCCGTCTCAATTTTGTTTGTTATCACACCGGGCGTGGACTGGGCGTATGTCATATCGGCAGGAATTCGAGGCCGTGTGGTGGTGCCTGCTGTCGCCGGGTTGCTGTTTGGACATTTGCTGGCCATTTTAATTGTTGCGGCGGGTGTGGGGGTATTGGTTGCTGGCAACCCGTTAATCTTGACTGGGCTCACCATCGTGGGTGCGGCTTACCTGCTGTGGATTGGCGTTAACATGCTGCTTCATCCGTCTGTGCCCGACCGTGGTGAGAAACAAAACTCTGGCTCATGGATGCGTTGGGCAGGTAAAGGGGTTTGCGTGAGTGGCATGAATCCCAAGGTTTTTCTGCTATTTCTGGCTCTGTTGCCGCAGTTCACCGATCCCCATGCCGTTTGGTCAATCCCCATGCAGATCCTCGCGCTGGGTTTGCTGCATTTGGTCAGTTGTGGATTGGTATATTTGTTGGTGGGTTTTGGCTCACAATCGGTATTGCAGACGCGTCCGCAAGCGGCTCGAATGGTCAGTCGTATCTCTGGCGTAGCGATGGTAATTATTGCATTGGCGTTGTTAGCTGAACAAGCACTCAAGTGAGGTATGAGACCGCCGCCAAGCAGGCGGCGGATCTGTCGAGAGGAATTACGCTCTGACAGCAAGCAGTACTGAAGAGGCTTTGATCAACGCGATCAATCGCGAGCCGTTTTTCAACGCCATTTCCTGCAGACTTTCATTGGTGATCACCGATGTCAGCGTGAAACCGGCGTCAGTTTTGATGTGCACAGTACTGTTGACCGCACCTTGCTCTAGGGCGCTGACGGTTCCGGCAAATTGATTACGGGCAGAAAAACGTAGGCCGCAATCCTCTGACGCTAAAATCACCCAAGGCGCCTTGATCAACGCTACCGCTTCTTTACCGGTCACCAGGCCAAGAGATTGCTGGCTTTGGACAGTCACAATGGCGACCAGTTTCTCCCCGCCCGGCAGGGTGATTTCCACTTCATCGTTGACGGCACCTTTGGCAACTGCGGATACGATTCCGGATAATTGGTTACGAGCAGATACTGACATAAACTCTCCTTGATCAGGCAGGATGATGGCGTTTGTATACAGAGGGGTTTTTTTTGCCTTGCGGCCAACGGCAAAGGGTTCTTATGTTACCTCATTATTCAGCCAATTTATGTGGCGCTACGTCTTATCTCAGCATACTAAGTTTCTGTAACGCGCAGCTGGGGTTTGGCTATTTGACGCTTTGAAATTCAATCTGTTTAAGATAGAAGGCGTAAATATCCTTTTTGAAAAAAAAGACTGTGGCGACAACGGCTATTATGATGATTAATGCTTTCTTCATGGTTGACCTTAGTGCCTGCTGAGTTGGCGTAGGTGAGTCTGTTTTTGCACGGACGACAGCCATCATTGGATGAGAAGCGCCTGTCATGGTACAACCATACGCTTGCCTTGTGCTCTCGTATTTTCATGGCATCTGTTATAGGTTTGGCGTTCTTCAGATGACACATCCCATCAAGCAGATATCGATGTAAGACGAGCACGTTGAGTTTTGGTGTGCCCAAACGTATACCCAATTCACTTCATAAAAATACCCAACCCAGGAATCGCAATGCCTGCCAGTCAATCCTCTAGGAGCACTCTCTGATGCTGGAGATGTTATTACAGTGGTACCGCCGCCGCTTTACCGATCCGCAGGCCATCGCGCTGTTGGTGATCCTGGTCGCCGGGTTCCTCATTCTCTATTTTTTGCATGGCATTTTGACCCCGCTGCTGGTGGCCATTGTGCTGGCTTACTTGTTGGAGTGGCCGACGGCCCGGCTACAACGCATTGGTTGTTCGCGTAACTGGGCGGCGAGCATGGTCATGATCATGTTTGCCGGTATCGCGATGCTGCTGGTATTCGTGGTAGCGCCGACGGCCTGGCAGCAAGGTATCAACCTGATGACTGATTTACCGGGGATGCTCAATCAGTTTTATAACTTTGCTGCGACGTTACCGAAGCGTTATCCGGCGCTGGTGGATGCCGGTATCATCGATATGATGGCGGAGAACCTGCGTGGGCGTCTGTCGGGTATGGGGGAGTCGGTAGTGAAATTCTCACTGGCTTCGTTGGTGGGGCTGCTGACGCTGGCAATTTACCTGATCTTGGTACCGATGATGATGTTCTTCCTGCTGAAGGACAAAGAGCAGATGCTCAACGCTGTACGCCGTGTCTTGCCGCGTAATCGTGGGTTAGCCGGGCAGGTATGGCTCGAAATGAATCAGCAGATCACCAATTATATTCGCGGCAAAGTGCTGGAGATGGTGATTGTCGGCGTCGCGACTTACCTGGTGTTCGTGATTCTGGACATGCGCTATTCGCTGCTGCTGGCGGTATTAGTGGGGTTCTCTGTGCTGATCCCGTATATCGGTGCCGTGCTGGTGACCATTCCCGTGGTGGTGGTGGCAATGTTCCAATGGGGCATCGGCGCCGATTTCTGGACGCTGATCGTCGCTTATCTTGTGGTACAGGGACTGGATGGCAACCTGTTGGTGCCAATTTTGTTCTCCGAAGCGGTCAATCTGCATCCGTTGGTGATCATTCTGTCGGTGATCATTTTCGGTGGGTTGTGGGGTTTTTGGGGCGTGTTCTTTGCTATCCCACTGGCGACGTTAGTGAAGGCTGTCATTCACGCTTGGCCGGATGAACTTCGGGTGGAAACGGAACAAGAATAAGCGAGAAGCGAAATAACGAAGCGCAGCAGGCCGCTGCGCTTCGTGAGAATTATTGCTGCAGGTAGCTCAGAACGATGTCGTGATGATTGGTGGTCTTGAAATCATCAAACACTTTTTCAACCTTACCTTTAGTGTCGAGCAAGAAGCTGATGCGGTGAATGCCATCATAGGTTTTCCCCATGAAGGTTTTCTCACCCCAAACGCCAAACTGCTCTGCGACCTGGTGATCCTCATCGGATAGCAGGGTGAAGTTCAACAACTCTTTCTCGGCAAAACGCGACAGCTTTTCTGGTTTATCCGTGCTGATGCCAAGCACTTCGACACCGGCTTTTTTCAAGTCATCCATGTTATCCCGCAAACCGCAGGCCTGTACGGTACAGCCCGGCGTCATCGCCTTGGGATAAAAATAAACAAGCACTCGCTGTCCCTGGAAGTCGGCTAAGTTAATTTCCTCACCGTCCTGGTCAGGCAAACTAAAGTTCGGCGCTGTGTCACCGGCTTTCAATGGGCTCATAACTACTCTCCATCTTTCTCATCATGCTGTGGATAGTTCACAACGCTAATACTGCCTTGTGCTTTCAATTCTGTACATAGGCGATGAAAGGCTTGCTCAATATTTGATGCATCTTGATTGCCGGGACTGTGTGCTGTGATCTGGATATACAGCTGTGGCGGCAGGTCACCTTCTGCGGGTTGGGTGCGAGACACCAATTCGGCAATGTTCATCTGGCTGGAGTCGAACAGATCGGTAAAGCGCTCGATGAGGTGCGGGGAGTCTTTTACTTCAACCTGTACCCATACTGTGGCCGGCATTGGCGGCCTTTCGTGTGAGTTGGTCCGCTTCATAACAATGAGCAGGTCCAGTTCTGCGCCTTTTTGCGGCAAGGTGGACTCAATCAGGGTAATGGCGTTCCAACTGCCGGAAAGCAGCATGATGAAAGTGAATTCCTCACCCAACATGGCCAGACGGCTATCTTCGATATTGCATCCGCAACTGCTGACGTGGCGGGTGATGGCATTGACGATCCCGGGGCGGTCGGTACCGAGCGCGGTAATCACGAGATAGTGTTCATCTGGCTTAGGCAAAATGGAGCTTCCTGTCGTGCACAATGGGGTTACCATGGTAAACATAAAAAAAACCGCCTGCCAAGCGCTTACAACACCGTTGTTTGCTTGCTTTTGGATAGGCAGCAAAAGTACCATGAGTGACTTGTTTGTGGAGGGGACGGCCAATGTTTACGGGAAGTATAGTTGCACTGGTTACGCCGATGGACGACACAGGTGCTGTCGATCGCGCGAGCCTAAAAAAATTGATTGATTATCATGTAGCCAGTGGAACTGCGGCCATCGTTTCCGTAGGGACTACCGGCGAGTCTGCAACGCTTGCCCATGACGAGCACGTCGACGTGGTATTGCAGACGCTGGAACTGGCCGCAGGCCGTATTCCGGTGATCGCCGGTACCGGTGCCAACGCCACCGCTGAAGCCATTTCGCTGACCCAGCGCTTCGAAAATAGCGGCGTAGTGGGTTGCCTGACGGTCACGCCTTACTACAATAAACCGACTCAGGAAGGGCTGTACCAGCACTTCAAGGCGATTGCCGAAAGCACCGCACTGCCGCAAATCCTCTATAACGTGCCTTCACGCACCGGGTGTGACATGCTGCCGCCGGTGATTGCGCGTTTAGCAAAAATTAAGAATATTGTTGCTGTTAAAGAGGCAACAGGGAACTTAAGTCGTGTAAGTCAGATCCAAGTGCTGGTTGATGATGAAGATTTCATTTTGCTGAGCGGCGATGACGCCAGCGGTCTGGATTTCATGCAACTGGGCGGCAAAGGGGTGATTTCCGTGACGGCCAACGTGGCGGCGCGTGAAATGGCGCAACTTTGCGCGCTGGCAGCGCAGGGCGACTTTGCCCAAGCACGCCGTTTAAATCAGCGCTTGATGCCGTTGCATCAGGATTTGTTTGTAGAAGCAAACCCAATTCCGGTGAAATGGGCCTGCAAGGCATTGGGATTGATGGCAACCGATACGATGCGTCTGCCTATGACGCCGTTGACCGACGCTGCCCGTCCGGTAGTGGAACGCGCACTGAAAAGCGCCGGTTTGCTGTAACTCTAAGGGAAATTTGATGGTTTATTCATTGCAAAAGTCGACGGTAGCAAAAGTCGTTGGCATCTCGCTGGTTATGATGTTGGCTGCCTGTAGCAGCGATCAGCGCTACAAGCGCCAGGTCAGCGGCGATGAAGCGTATCTCGACGCTTCACCGCTTAAGGCTCTGAACACCCCTGCGGGTATGATCCTGCCGGTGCAAAGCGGTAACTATGATGTTCCGGCTACCACGCTGAAAGGCGGTGTCGGCAAGCAACTGGATATTCGTCCGCCGGTACAGCCTCTGGCATTGTTGAGTGGTTCACGCGCGCAATATGCGGGTGACAGCGGTACGCTGCTGCTTGAAAACAGCCCGCAAAACCAGAACCTGTGGTCACGCGTTACCAGCATGCTGCAGGCGAAAAATATCGCAATTGCCTCACGCCAGGACGCTACTCAGACCCTGACTACTGACTGGGTGAAGTGGAACCGTCTGGATGAAGACAACCAGTACGAAGGCCGCTACCAGATCAGCGTGCAGCAGCAGGGTTATCAGCAGGCGCTGGTGGTTAAAACCGTCGGCCTGCAACAGCAGGGTAAAACCGAGCAGGTTACCGACCCGTCTGAAGTGCAGCGCTACAACGGTATGATGATGAACACCATCGTTGAAGGCCTGGACAAACAAGACAACTTGGCGAGCAGCCAGTCTGCCAACCGTTTCGGTGCGCTGGACGTGCAGAGCGCGGCGGATGATACCGGTTTGCCAATGTTGGTCGTGCGTGGTCCGTACACTGTGGTGTGGGATCGCCTGCCTGCAGCGTTGGAAAAACTGGGGATGAAAGTGGGTGACCGCAGCCGTCCGCAAGGCACCGTCGCTGTGACTTACAAATCCCTGAGCGGTAGCGATTGGGATGCGTTGGGCGCCAAGGATCCTGAACTGAAAGAAGGTGATTACAAACTGCAGGTAGGGGATTTGAACAACCGTACCAGCCTGCAATTTATCGATCCTAAAGGTAAGCCGTTGACCCAGTCGCAAAACGACGGGTTGGTTGCGGCATTCCAGTCAGCATTCAGCAAAACCAGCGTTAAATAACTGAAAAGGGGCTTCGGCCCCTTTTTCTTTGAATGATACGGTATCGTTTGCGTCGCGGATTTGGCACAATAGACGCATCATCCTTGCAGCGTTTTTAAATAATTCTTTTATTGGAGTAAGTCAGATGCAAAAGCTAGCTGAGCTGTATCGCGGGAAGGCAAAAACCGTCTACACCACTGAAAATCCTGATCTGCTGGTGTTGGAATTCCGCAACGATACGTCAGCACTGGATGGTCAGCGCATTGAGCAGTTTGATCGCAAAGGCATGGTGAACAACAAGTTCAACCATTTCATCATGAGTAAATTGGAAGAGGCTGGCATCCCGACGCAGATGGAACGCCTGCTGTCAGACAATGAAGTGCTGGTGAAAAAGCTGGACATGGTGCCGGTCGAATGTGTGATCCGTAACCGTGCCGCCGGTTCTTTGGTGAAGCGTCTGGGTATTGAAGAAGGCCTGGTGTTGAACCCACCTCTGTTTGACCTGTTCCTGAAAAACGATGCCATGCACGATCCGATGGTCAATGAGTCTTATTGCGAAACCTTCGGCTGGGTGAACAAAGAGCATCTGGCGCGCATGCGTGAGCTGAGCTACAAGGCAAACGACGTACTGAGCAAGCTGTTTGACGATGCAGGCCTGATCCTGGTCGACTTCAAACTGGAGTTTGGTCTGTTCAACGGTGAAGTCGTGCTGGGTGATGAGTTCTCACCAGATGGCAGCCGCCTGTGGGACAAAAACACGCTGGACAAGATGGACAAAGACCGTTTCCGTCAGAGTCTGGGTGGTTTGATCGAAGCCTATGAAGAAGTGGCGCGCCGCATCGGCGTCAAACTCGACTAAGCGTCTTCGCTGTATACGGGGTCAGCTGGCCCCGTCATTCCCTTTATTTCCCGCCATCTGTTCCGCTTCACCTGCATTTCCAGAAAAATTCTACATTTCCCCCGCCGCTGAGCATTTATAATGATGGTATCCGGCATACTTGAAGTTGCATCTGTGTTGGCTGCACTCGTTCACCCGAATCACTTACTTGAGTAAGCGCATCGGGATGATGATCCTCTCATTAAGGGTCTGCCTGCGAGTCAGTGCAAGCGCTGTTCAAATCGATTCGAAACCGATTTGCCATTCCCTTAGCGCCTTGATGCAACTCCAATTATTTTGGGTATAGCGTACAATGACAAAAACCTAATCTGGAGTTTACTTATGCGTTGGCAAGGGCGTCGGGAAAGTGACAATGTTGAGGATCGTCGCGGGCAGTCTTCAGGTCTGGGTGGCGGTGGCGGCGGTTTCCGCGTGCCGCGCGGTAAAGGCGGTATCGTCATTTTGGTGGTGGTACTGGTCGCCGGTTATTACGGCGTCGATCTTTCACCGTTGTTGAATGGCGGTAGCGTGAGTCCGCAAACTCAACAACAGAGTGCCAGCATCAGTCCAAAAGACGATGAATTGGCCAAGTTTACCTCGGTGGTGCTGGCCTCTACCGAAGATAACTGGAAAGAGGTTTTCCAGCGTATGGGGAAAACCTATCAGCCGCCTAAACTGGTGATGTATCGCGGTGTGACGCGCACCAGTTGTGGTACAGGTCAGGCGGCAATGGGCCCGTTCTATTGCCCGGGTGACAAAACGGTGTATATCGATTTGTCGTTCTACCAGGACATGAAAACCAAACTGGGTGCCGGTGGTGACTTTGCGCAGGCCTATGTAGTGGCGCATGAAGTCGGCCATCATGTACAGAACCTGCTGGGTATTGAAGCGAAGGTCCGTCAGATGCAACAGGGCGCCAGTCAGGCGGAAGTCAATCGTCTGTCGGTGAAAATGGAACTGCAGGCGGACTGTTTTGCCGGTGTCTGGGGCAAATATGCTGAGAAGCAGCAGATGTTGGAAGAGGGTGATTTGCAGTCGGCGTTGAACGCCGCACAGGCGATCGGCGACGATCGTTTGCAGCAACAGGGACAAGGGCGTGTTGTACCGGACAGTTTCACCCACGGTACCTCACAGCAGCGTTATACCTGGTTTAAACAGGGTTTTGACAGCGGCGATCCTAACACCTGCAACACCTTCGCATCCCGTTAACATGCACTGCCGGAGCCTGACTCCGGCATTTTTTTAAGTCTGGATATTAGGCTATGTCCCACATGTGGACGTGGCACCGTCGTAAATAAGGGACACCGCCTTGTTACAGGCAATGCAACAACGTATGCAGCAGCAGGGCATCAGGCGCCTGTTGGTGCTCAGTGGCGAGCCGCAATGGTGCCGCCAGCAGGCGCAACACCTGGCAGCAATGCTACCGGGTGACTGGCCGTGGGTGGGAGAAAAACCACCGGCGGGTGTGCAAGCGTTGGCGAGTGGCGCAGTGAAAACGCTACTGGGGCAAGAGCGGCTACATGCGACGTTTGATGCAACAACCGGTTTGGATGTTGAAGCGCTGGCAGCATTAGCCGGTACCTTGCGTGCCGGCAGTTGGTTACTGTTACTGACGCCATCCTGGCGACAATGGCATCAGCAGCCGGATCATGACAGCCTACGCTGGAGCGATTGCCCACAACCGATCACTACCCTAAATTTTATTCATCATCTGCAACAGCACTTGGCGGCAGACACTGAGGTGACCGTCTGGCGACAGGATGAGGTGCTGACATTGGCACCGTTACCGTCACGCCCAGACTGGCAAGCGCCGCAGGGTCTCCCTACGACAGAACAACAAAGGTTACTGACGCAATTGCTGGGCGCCGAGTCAGGCATTTGGGTGCTGACTGCTGCGCGTGGGCGCGGAAAATCAACGGTGGCAGGCATGCTGGTGGCAAATACACCACTCACCTGCTGGATTACCGGGCCGAGCCGTGCTGCCACAGAAGTCGCTGGTGAATGGGCGCAGGGCCGTGCTCAATTTTGGGCACCGGACGCGCTGTTGGCCTATTGCCGTGAACATGACGTCAGTGACGTAGGCTGGTTGCTGGTGGATGAAGCTGCGGCGATCCCCGGCCCGTTATTGCAACAACTGGTTGGTCATTTCCCCCGTGTTTTGCTGACCACTACGGTTCAGGGTTATGAAGGCACGGGCCGTGGTTTTTTACTGAAGTTTTGTGCTGGGCTTCCTGCGTTTCAGTCGCTGGGGCTAGAGCAGCCGATGCGTTGGGCCCAAGGCGATGCGTTGGAGCGTGTAATAGATAACGCGTTACTGTTCACTGAGCAACCAACATGGCAGGCGTCGGATAAAGCGGTCAGTATCCGCGATGCTGAACAACGGGAGCTGTGTGCCGAGCCCCAACGGCTGGCACGTTTTTATGCCTTATTGAGCAGTGCCCACTACCGTACCTCGCCGCTTGATTTACGGCGGCTGATGGATGCCCCCGGCATGCACTTTGGCATGGCGCAGGTGGACGATAACGTCGTCGGTGCACTGTGGCTGGTAGATGAAGGAGGGTTGACCGCCGAACTGGCTCATGACGTCTGGGCGGGACGACGACGGCCGCGCGGCAATCTGGTGGCTCAATCGCTGGCGGCACATGGCGGGCCGTGGTGGGCGCCGACGCTGCGTTCACGACGAATTACCCGCATTGCGGTGTTGCCTTCGCTACGTCAGCAAGGCATTGCTCGCCGTATGATCGCGCAGCAACGCCAGCAAACACGGGGGCTGGATTACCTTTCGGTCAGCTTTGGTTACACCGAGCCGCTGTGGCGGTTTTGGCAGTCCTGTGGTTTTGAGTTGGTACGCATCGGTAGCAAAACGGAAGCCAGCAGTGGCTGCTACACCGCCATGGCGATCCTACCGTTGACCGAACAGGGCGAAGCGCTGCAACATGCGGCCCATAAGCATCTTGCACGTGATTGGCGTTGGCTACAGCCACGCATTAATCTGCAACTGGAGATCACCGGTGATGATGGTGATACACAACTGGGTGAGGACGACTGGCGCGAGTTGGCCGGGTTTGCCTTTGCCCACCGGCCACTCGAAGCCAGTCTGGGAGCTCTGCAACGTTTATTGTTAGCCAGTACCTTACCGCTGCCTGCTTTGCGTCTGCATTTGCAACAACAAGCGACGACGATAGCCTGCGTGGTTCAACTTGGCTGCAGTGGCCAGAAAGCCTTGCTGCGCCGTTGGCGGCAAGAGGCGGGATTGGCTCTCGAACAACTCGATGCGCAGCACTGTCTGCGTTGGCACGACTGGTCTCAATCGTTGGAATAAATTGAAGGTGTTGCTCAATAAAACCCGATTTTCCTGATTTCTCAGCGGCGTATAGTAGCTGACAGAAACCCGGGCATCTGGCGCCGGGCAGAATCTGATGAATTAAGGAGTCACCGATGAAACATGAGCATTTCGTTGTCCAAAGCCCGGCAACCCCGGCTGCGCAGCTGATCCTGCTGTTTCACGGTGTCGGCGATACCCCGGTGGCGATGGGTGAGATTGGTAGCTACTTCGCCAAGGATTTTCCTCAGGCGTTGGTGGTGAGCATCGGCGGGCCTTTTCCCTTTGGGAACGGCAGCGGTCGCCAGTGGTTTTCAGTACAAGGTGTGACGGAAGAGAACCGTGCTGAGCGCATAGCCGAAGTGATGCCGCAATTTGTCGAAACCGTACGTTACTGGCAGAAGCACAGTGGTGTGAATGATGCAGGAACCGCACTGGTCGGTTTTTCTCAAGGATCAATCATGGCGCTGGAAGCCTTGAAGGTTGAACCCAAACTTGCCGGCCGTGTGGTGGCTTTCAGTGGGCGTTTTGCCAGCCTGCCGGAACGAGCGTTTGGCGACAGCGTGGTGCACTTGATCCACGGCGAACAAGATGCGGTGATTGCAGTGCAACATGCGAGAGCGGCGGCGGAACGGCTGCAGGCCAATGGCGTCGACTTCACGTTGGATGTGGAGGAGGACGTTGGGCATGCCATTAACCAAGGGATGATGAATAGTGCCCTTGAACGGCTGCACTATTACGTGCCACAACGTTACTGGGAAGAAGCGCTGTTTGGTAAGCGGGGCGATTTAATCGCCTTCAAGTAAACGTCAGGGCGCATTATGCGCCCTGATATTATTTTTTCTTCGGCCAGTCATCGTCGTCATCCCACTCAGCGTTGTTATCGCGATGAGGGGGGATTTCCGGCTTATCAGCCAGATAGCGTTTGACGTCAACGCGACGTAGCTCTTTGATCCCACTGATGATCATCCCGACTAAAATCAGCAGGATTATCCACCAATAGTCAGCTAACCATTCCATATTTACTCCTTTCCTTCAGTGCGTATAAAACGCGAAAATATCGATGGCAAATGCTCTTCAAGCCATTGTGCACCAGCAACGTCCTTATTTTTCCAGGCTGCCAGCAGCAATGCTGGCGTCAGCAAATGTTCAGCCTCGCGCGCTAACGGGCGGTAGCTCAAATGCCAAGGTTCCACCGCCACGCCGTCGCCATCTTCGGTGAACGGACGGTAAAAGCCAAATTCGGCCATATGTTCCGTCATCCACTGGTTGAGTGGATAAAAGTAGCCGCCTTGTTCGTATTCCCAGGGTTCCAGTTGCAACCTCTGCCCAGCGGGCAACAGCGAAGGATCGTAAACGTCCAGATCGCTGCCCCAGTGATGGCGGCTGGCGCCCGGTAGCGCCGACCAGCGTAAGATCGCTTCGCAACGTTCTGCCGCGGACAGTGGCGTGATGTCGATCGGCCGACTGTCCTTATCTAATACTGGGCGTTCACCGCAAAATTTGCCATTCCAGATCGCCTGTTGCCGTTCAAAATCACGAAATGTGCTGGCCGGCTGTAGATTAAACCCGGCTTCGAGCGCCGCCTGTTGCATGGCAAGGAACGCGGCGACTGCCGCAGGTTGCAGGCGGTGGTTACCGCTAAGCGGTGCCAGGTGGTCGGTCGAGCGCCCGGTCAGCATTTCTGGCGTGATCATGCGACTAATTGCTCCATGATGCGTTGATACATGCGACTCAGTAATTGCAGGTCAGCCGCGTGTACACATTCGTTGACCTTATGGATCGTTGCATTCACGGGCCCCAGTTCAACCACCTGTGCACCCATTTGGGCGATAAAGCGCCCGTCTGAGGTACCGCCGGTGGTCAGTAATTGTGGCGTCAGTTCGGAATAATGTTCGACGGCATTAACCACCGCGTCTACCAACGCACCGCGTGCAGTCAGGAAGGGGTGACCCGACAGTCGCCATTCGATGCTGTAATTTAACTGATGCCGTTCAAGCAACTCTTCTACACGCTGTTTGATCGTCGCGTCGGTCGATTCGGTACTGAAACGGAAGTTGAACTGAACGAACATTTCGCCCGGGATGACGTTGTTGCTGCCGGTACCGGCTTGCACATTGGCTATTTGCATACTGGTCGGCGGGAAGAATTCATTACCGCGATCCCACTCAATGGCCACCAGTTCATTCAGGGCCGGCATGGCACGGTGTACTGGGTTATCTGCCAGGTGTGGGTAAGCGACATGACCCTGGATACCGTGAATGTGCAAGTTGGCAGTAATTGAGCCACGGCGGCCATTCTTCACCACATCACCAACGCGCTCGGTGCTGGACGGCTCGCCAACCAGGCAGTAATCCAGACGCTCATTGCGAGCCATTAACGCTTCCACGACTTTAACCGTACCGTGAGTGGCACTGGCCTCTTCATCGGACGTGATCAGAAACGCTAAACGCCCCTGATGGTGTGGGTTGGCTGCCACAAAACGCTCAGCTGCCACGACCATCGCCGCCAGCGAGCCTTTCATGTCTGCCGCGCCGCGGCCATACAGCATACCGTCGCGGATAGTGGGTTCAAACGGCGGGTTGTCCCAGCGTTTTTCGTCGCCGGTCGGCACCACGTCGGTATGGCCGGCAAAGGCCAGAGTTTGCCCCTCGCCGCGCCAAGCCCAGAAGTTCAGGGTATCGCCGAAAGGCATTGGCTCAACGGTAAAGCCGATGGCCTCGAGACGTTCAATCATCAACGCCTGACAGCCTTCGTCATGTGGGCTGAGTGAAGGGCGTTTGATCAGCTGTTGGGCAAGTTCGATCACCGGGCAAATCATGCTGCCACCTCGGAAATAAATTGCTGGTAGCTTTCGGCGTTGAAGCCAAGCAGGGCATGGCCGTTGCCGTCGTCCAGGAGTGGGCGTTTGATGATTGCCGGTTGGGCCAGCATCAGTGCGATAGCCGCATCGGCATTGTCGCAGGCATTACGCTGCGCTTCATCCAGCTTACGCCAGGTGGTGCCGCGGGTATTGAGCAGCGGTTCCCAACCCAGGCATTCGACAAAACCACGCAACTGCTGTTCGTCCAGCCCGTCGGCGCGATAGTCGTGAAATTGGTAAGCCACACCCTGTTCTTCCAGCCAGCGGCGTGCTTTTTTGATGGTGTCACAATTTTTGATGCCGTACATGGTTAACGTCATGGAGTAAGAACCTTCTCTGCAACCCAACACCGACGCGTGTGGCCGGTGGTAAACCGCCGGTGGCGGTGAAATGAAAGCCAGCGACCAGCATGCCGAAAAATGACGGGGAGTTCCACCGTCCAATGGTCTGAAAGACGGGGAAAAGCTGAAAAAATACAGACCGAATTTAATGCGGTGAATTATTTGCTAATCTCAATGTGGCATTCAGTCTCCCTGCACAAGAAGAAAAACATGGATAAATATCGTATTGAAACCACCGAAAACGCAATTGATGAAATAGAAGCGCTGATCGCTGAAGGTCTGAATCAGTACAACGATGAAGTGACAGGCAACAACGACCGACGTCCGTTGGCCGTGGTAGTGAAAGATTCGATGAGCGGAACGGTATTGGGGGGCATCACCGGGCGCTCATCACTGGGCATGCTGTTTTTGGATCTGTTTTATTTGCCAAAATCGCTGAGAGGATCTGGGCTGGGCAGTGAGCTGCTGCGTCGTTTTGAACTGGAAGGGCGGAGCAGGGGTTGCGTATCAGCTGTGTTATACACCATCAGCTTTCAGGCACCGAAATTTTATGAGCTGAATGGTTGGACACGCTTCGGCGAAGTGCCCTGTCTGCCGGCGGGCACCAGCCGTATCTTTATGATGAAGACGCTGTAGATGACTGGCCGGAAATTATTCTCTGGCCTGACGTAATTTATAACTCAGGCTTTTTTCACCATCGGCCATTCGTGGTCGATGATGGAGAAACCCCGGTTCTATTCATCACTTTGGGCCTTGGACCAATGCTTCATCTCTTCGCTGATAAAGTAAGTGACCAGATCGCGATACAGTTTTTCTACTACCTCCGGGCTCAAACCTTGTTCATCGGCCCAGACGCGTCTTTGCAGTAGCATGGCTTCAAAGCGCGCTTTGGCGCGCACGGCATCGGGACTGGTCTTGAATTTTGCCGCTGCCTTTACGTAGGCAAAACGCTTGGCGATCAGCTTGATGATGTTTTCATCCATCATATCTATTTCTGCGCGGATCTCATTCATGTCCGCACAATCCTGCGGGGACAGCTTGTTCTCTATGATCAAAGGGCGTTCCTTTAAAGGGGGCTGCGCAGGTAACCATTCTGTTGCAGGCGTTCCAATGACGCGTTATCGGCATAAACCATGCCTGTGGTCAGCTCACGGAAATGGTATTTTTTGTAAAAATCCAGCTTGTCAGGCACTGAGTAGATAAACACCTTTCCGAGCGGCGCCAAATCCTGCATCACCCGATCCATCAATAACCGTCCTAACCCCCGTCCTTGAACGTCTGGATGGAGGGCCACATCGGCCAGATAGGCGACGGACGTCATGTCACTGATGGCATGCGCAGTAGCGACTAACCTGCCATCGCAGTAGCCCCAATAGCAAAATTGGCTGTGTTGATAAACCCGTTGCAGGACTTGCGGATCACGTTGGCCTAATCCTGCTGCGTCCAAGAGTTCAGCTAATTGCTGCCAGTCGACGCCATAACGGTTCGGATCGGTGACTATCTCCATTTTGACCTCGCTTAGCCAATCCGATCCAGATCGGCGGCATATTGGCGGATTGCCCGTTGGTAACTGCTGATATCGCTGTAGGAGGACGTTTCTGCCAGTAGCAGGAGCAGGTCTGCGACTGCCTGTTTGGTTTCACCCAGGTTGTACAGCGTCATGGCGCGGAACAGCGTCAATTCTTTAGCCTGCGGGAACTCGGCAAGTCCGTCGTCGAAGGCAGTCAGTGATTGCTGATACAGCCCAAGCGCCCGGTAGGTGCTGCCCAGGCCAAGCCAGGCTTCTTGCCGTTGCTTCACCGGCAACTTGTGCGCCAGTGCCGAGAGATAACAAGGAATAGCCTGCTGCTCAAAACCTTGAACGTCATACAGACACGCTAATTGATAGTGCAGGGTGGCTTCTTCCGGCTTTTGCAAAAGTTGTTGTTTTGCCAGCTCGGTGGCTTCTTGGTAACGGCCCAATTCTTTCAATTGTTCGACGGTCAGTGTAGGGGACATGACATGGCCTCAGAGACGTGTGGTTTTTTGATACCTTTGGCACGCTACTACGGAAGAATTCATCACACAAGGGATATAGACGTTGGCGTGAAATCGGCCCCGTTATCCGGGGCCGTTTATTGCAGAAGGCGATCAGAACTCGTGTTTTAGCGTCAGCATGAAATTGCGTGGGTTGCCATAGTTACGGGTACTGTAGAAATTAACCTGAGAGTAGTATTTCTGATCGAAAACGTTGTTCAGGTTAAGTTGCACTGACGTTTGCGGCGTCAGTTTGTAACGTGCCATCGCATCGACCAGAACATAAGATCCTTGCTCGGCTTTGCGCTGGACCATTTCGCCATTTTTGGCCCCGTTGACGTTGGCATAAACGCTACTCTGCCAGCGTGCACCACCGCCGAGAGTCAGGTCGCGTAAGGCGCCCGTCAGTTGGTAGGTGGTGAACAGGTTGATGCGGGTGCGCGGCTGCTCGGTGTTAAGATTGACTTTATCTTTGTCTTTCAGCGAGAAGTGCGTAATGCCTAGTTGCGCATTCCAGCCCTGCGCCAGTTCGCCGTTCATTTCGAACTCGATCCCTTTGCTGGTCGCCCCCTGGCTCTCATGATAGGTCTGCTGTAACCAATCCAGATTGCTGGTGTCTTCGTCCAGTACCCCCAGGTTGTCCTGCGTGATGCGGAAGGCTGACAGCGACAGATTGAGTCGGTCATTGAGCAAAGCGGCTTTAATGCCCACTTCCTTATTCACACCTTCAATCGGTGCCAGGTAATGACCGCTGCTGTCGAGATAGTTCTGATCTTTGAATATGTCGGTGTAGCTGGCATAGGCCGAAACCTGATCGGTCAGCTTATACACCGTGCCGAAGAATGGTGTCACTTTGTTTGAGATGGTAGTCGTGGTGTTTTTGAAGCTGTTGAAGCGGGCACCGAGTATCAGATCCAACCGATCCGTAACGGAGAAGTCAGCGCTGCTATAAATTCCGATTTGCCGCGTACGGTAATCCATTTGCGGCATTTTGTCCGACCACTCGGGCTCGCCCAAGCCGCCATTCCACTCACGCAGGTTGCCGCTAAATAACTGTGAGGTGCTGGCGCTGCGATAGGTGCTGTAGCTGTGTTGCCAGGCTGAAGAACTGCCTACCACAAATGTGTGGTTACGGCCCAGCAGGCTGAAATCACCGTTCAGCTTCATGTCTATTGCATGTTGATCGCGGTAGCCTTCATAGCGCCCTGCATAGGGGCTTGACGGTTTTACCGCCCAGGTATCCGGATCGATCAGTTCGCCAAGACTCATTGCCATTTTGGCATCGAAGGCCTGGCGATTGTGAGTGTAGTTAGCGACGCCTTTCCAGTTGTTGTCGAACTGGTGTTCCAGCGTGGCGAACTGAGTACTCAGCGTGGTATCCCAGCTTGACCAGTCAGATGCGCCACTGTAGTGACGATCCCAGTTAATCTCGCTACCGTCACTGAACCAGCCGGTTGGCAGGGCACCGCCCCAGGTGGAGGCTTTAGGCCGGTTTTGCTGATAATCGGCCCCCAGCCGCAGCAGGGTATCGCGGGTCAGATCGGCTTCCAGTGTGCCGTAGATCACTCCCTTACGTTCTTGATGACGTTCCATATAAGAATGGCTGCGGTCAGCAGCGGCGGCGACGCGCACCCTGACAGTACCTTCATCATTGAGCGGTGTACCGGCATCGACCGTGGTGCGGTAGTGATCCCAGGAACCGGCAGACAGCTCAACACGGGCAAAAGGAGAAAGGCTGGAGGCTTTCTTTCTGACTAAATTGATGGCGGCGCCTGGATTACCAACACCGTTGAGCAAACCGGCGGCTCCTCTGACGATCTCGACGTGATCCAGCGTGATCGAATCAATTTCTGATTCACCACCGGAATAACCGGAATCAAAGAAGGTGGGAACACCGTCGTATTGATAGTTATCGACGCTAAAACCGCGGTAATTGAACGAGGAGCGTTCGCTATCGTAATTGCTTTCACTGACGCCTGTTGACCAGCGCAGGATATCTTTTAACGAATATGCATTGATGTCATCAATCTGTTGGCGAGTGATGACCGAAACTGACTGCGGCGTATCCTTGATGCTTAGCGGCAGACCGGTTGCGGTACTCATTTGGCTGGTGGTATAGGAACCGGTATTTTCGGTACTGCCGTCATCGCTGAACGGTGAAGCAACCACCTCCAGGGTTTCTTCTTTCTGTGGGCGGGGAGCCTGATCGCTGCCAGCGGCCTGTGCAATCATGACCGGTAGGCACAGCAATGCGCCACCGGAAAGTCGAATCATAAAACTAGCCATTACCTGCCTCACAATCCGCCGAGATTAATCTTGAGCAGGTAATCCTGCTTTTTCTCCATCTCTTCCTTGGACTGCTTGATGCTGGCGAAGAGTTGATTGCCGTCTGCAGAAAGTGCCAGGCTGTTAGGCAGTGCATGGGTAACAATGCTGTTTTTGACCCGGTAGCTGTTGCTGTCAACGATGCTGATGCGTTTGGCTTCACGATGCGTAATGTAGATTTCGTTGCGCATTGGGTTGAACAGCACGGCCAATGAGTTAATTACGTCAATCTGATGCAGGATTTTGCCGCTGTTGGTATCAACAACCAGTACGTTAGGCAGGTCTGGATCTGTGATAAAGGCACGCCCCGTTTTGGTATCGAGGCTGATGTTAAGGAAGAAATGCTTTTTGGTGGGTTCCACCACTTGTCGCTTGAGGATCTTGTGGCTGGCGGCATCCAGGGTAATCAGTTCGCCGCTGCCATTAACGCAGTAGATATGGCCACGTTCACTATCGAGCGCAATGCCGGTCGGGTATTCGCCGACGTTGCTCAATGTGGCAATCTTTTCACGTTTGGCGGTATCGATCACCCACAGCACACCTTTTTGTGAAGTGCCGGAGACATACAAACGCTGATTTTTCTTATCAAGCACCATTTCACGTGTCGGTGTGAATTGGTCTTCTTTCATACTTTCGCTGAGCTGGATGGTGGCGAGTTTTTTACCGCTCGAGAGATCAATCACAGTGACTGAACCGTCTACGGTGTTACCGATGTACAACAGGTTACGCTGCTCATCCAATGCGGTGGCGAATGCGCGGCGCTGGGTAACAATATTAGCCTCAGTCGCAAGTGTCATTGGATTGATGCGGTAGACAATACCGTTGTTTTTACCTTTGGCAAAAGAGGGGGTAGAGGCTGCAAACAGGCTGTTATTGTGGCCATCAAACGCCAGTTCATACAGACCATATCCCACTGGTTTGGTTTGAAAATGGCTTTCTGGAAGCTCGGCGGCCAGTGCTGAACATGACAGCAAAATGGCGGATGCCAGGGCGCTGAAAGCGCTAAGGTTGCCTGAGGTGTGCATCTTCATATACATTCCTTTACATTAACTTACGATGTGCGAATGCTAATGATATTGATAATTAATATCAATATCATTTATTGAGTAATGCAATGATGAACTTGTTACTCATTGAAAGTCATCGAGTTTATTGCAGCCTGACACACTGGAACTCGACACTTTTTTGTTGTGTGCTGATTTTTGTTGAGATGGAATGCGAGGGAATTCTCTGTTTCTTATGCCAGTGACCTGTTAAAGACTGTAAATAAAAATACGGCGGCTAAGTTCCGCGGTGTGAAACCCAAGTCGGCTTGCACAGTGACTGCGAAGAGTGGCCGGGTTAGACCTTTTATGCAGTTGGATTGAGGGATTAATATCGGAAGGGAATAGCCAAGATTAGTCATTGATCAGATAAGTACGAAAATGTGCACTATCCCCGGTTTTCGCGGCTGGCATCGTTCCCGAACCCCTTCACTTGCTCAAAAAACAGGCGTAGAATCCGCTTCGTCTATTAATTGAGGTTGTAAATTATTATGGTTGATCGTGAGTTGGGAAACTGGAAAGACTTCATCGAAGAGATGTTAGGTAACTGACACTGGGTTGAGGTTGATAACAAGGTTGGTTGATTTGTCAGACATTGAAGCACCTTGGGAACGAGAGTACGCGTTCGAGATAAAGCAGCATCGGTTACCCGACGCTGCTTTTTTATGCCCGTTATTCCCCTTGGTCTGGCATTTTTGCGGCTATCGCGTGCTTGCCTGGGAAGCGGCGACGCACCAGCACAAAGAATAATGGCACGAAGAAAATCGCCAGCAGGGTGGCGGAAATCATGCCGCCCATGACCCCGGTACCTACCGCATGTTGGCTGCCAGAGCCTGCACCGCTACTGATGGTCATTGGCAACACGCCGAAGATAAAGGCCAGTGAGGTCATCAAAATCGGTCTCAGACGCATGCGTGAGGCTTCCAGCGTGGCCGACATGAGATCTTGGCCCTTATGGTTTAACTCATTGGCAAATTCGACGATCAGAATGGCGTTCTTCGCCGAGAGTCCAATGATGGTGAGCATCCCCACCTGGAAGTAAACGTCATTTTCCAGCCCGCGCAGCCAGGTGGCCGCGACGGCACCAATCACCCCGAGTGGGACCACCAGCATTACCGAGAATGGAATTGACCAGCTCTCATACAGCGCTGCCAGGCAGAGGAACACGACCAGCAGAGAAATTGCGTACAGCGCTGGTGCTTGTGAGCCAGACAGACGTTCCTGATAGGACATGGCGGTCCACTCCAGGCCAAAACCGGTTGGCAACTGGCTGACAATTTTTTCCATTTCTGCCATTGCGGTACCGCTGCTGACACCTTCAGCTGCTTCGCCGACAATCTCCAGTGCAGAGCTGCCGTTGTAGCGTTCTAGGCGTGGAGAGCCATATTCCCAATGGGAGGTGGCGAAGGCCGAGAACGGCACCATGCCACCTGCTTTGTTGCGAACGAACCATTTATCAATATCGCCAGGTAGCATGCGGAACGGGGCTGCGGCCTGCACATAGACTTTTTTCACCCGCCCGCGATCGACGAAGTCGTTCACATAGGTTGAGCCCCAGGCCGTTGATAGCGTGTTGTTGATGTCATCGATAGAAACGCCCAGTGTCTGTGCCTTGCGTTGGTCAATATCAATTTGCAGTTGTGGACTGTCGTCCAGACCATTGTGGCGCACTCGGGACAGCAATGGGTTGGCGCTGGCCAGTTGCAACAACTGATCACGTGCAGCCATCAGTTTGGTGTGGCCCAGCCCGGCGTGATCTTCCAGTTCCATATCGAAACCGGAAGAGTTACCCAGACCGGTGATCGCCGGCGGACTACTGGCGATCACTCGTGCCTCATTAATCTTGTTAAAGGCTGTGGTAGCACGATTGATGATGTCGAAAGAGCTATTGGCACCTGAGGTGCGCAATTCCCAGTCCTTCAAACGAATAAACATACGTGCCACGTTCTGCCCGTTACCGCCCGGTCCTGCACCAATGGTGGAGAACACCGACAGTACGTCCTCTTTTTCTTGGGTCAGGAAGTAATGTTCAACTTTTTCTACCACCTTGGTGGTTTGCTGCAACGTGGATCCTGGCGGTAATTGTACCTGCACGGTAAACACCCCGCGGTCCTCTTGCGGCAGGAACGAGGTTGGCAGCTTGATAAACAGAAACGCCATGCCGCCAAGCAGCAGCAGGTAAATTGCCATATAGCGCGCGCTGAAGTGCAGCACGCGCGCGACGCCACGCTCGTAGCGTTCGGCATTACGATTGAACATGCGGTTGAACCAACCGAAAAATCCGCGCTTGCCGTGATGGTGCCCCTTAGCGATGGGTTTAAGCAGTGTGGCGCACAGGGCAGGGGTCAGGATCATTGCCACCAGTACCGACAACACCATGGCAGAAACGATGGTGATCGAAAACTGGCGGTATATTGCGCCAGTCGTGCCGCCGAAGAACGCCATCGGGATAAACACCGCCGATAACACCATCGCGATGCCGACCAATGCGCTCTGAATCTGCGCCATGGATTTTCGCGTGGCTTCACGGGGGGGCAGACCCTCTTCGCTCATCACACGTTCGACGTTTTCCACCACCACGATGGCATCATCCACCAAGAGCCCGATGGCTAACACCATGGCGAACATGGTCAGGGTATTGATACTGAATCCACAGGCGGAAAGAATGGCGAAGGTGCCCATTAGCACCACCGGGACAGCGATAGTCGGGATCAGTGTGGCGCGGAAATTTTGCAGGAACAGGTACATCACCAGGAACACCAGCAAAATGGCTTCCAGCAGTGTTTTCACCACGTCCTTGATCGAGGCTTTCACGAACGGGGTGGTTTCATAAGCCACCTTGGCTTCCAGCCCGTGCGGGAAATACTGCGACAGTTCGGCAATTTTATCCTTCACCAACTGATCGGTTTGCAATTCGTTGGCGCCTGAGGCCAACTTGATATTCATCCCGGCGGCCTGTAGACCGTTATAGCGGCTGAGGAAGTTGTAGTTTTCACCACCGAGTTCGATGGTAGAAACATCACCGAGTGTGACCAGCGAACCGTCCTGATTGACCCTGAGGGTGATTTTGCGGAACTGTTCTGGTGTCTGTAACTGGGACTGCGCGTTAATGGTGGCATTCAGCGCCTGCTTATCGACAGATGGTGACCCCCCAAGTTGGCCGACAGCCACCTGCGCATTTTGAGACTGAATGGCCGTGACGACATCCTGGGTAGTGAGCTGATAGCTGTTGAGTTTGTTCGGATCAAGCCAGATACGCATGGCGTATTGCGAACCGTAAACGTCCATGCTGCCCACGCCGTTGATGCGGCTGAGCGGGTCTTGCAGGTTGGAGACGATATAATCGGCAATGTCCTGTTTGTCCATGCTACCGTCGGTAGAGACAAAGGCCACCATCATCAACGTGGTGTCGCCGGATTTTGATACAGTAACACCTTGGGTTTGTACGGCTTGCGGTAGGCGCTTGATTGCTGCCTGCAGTTGGTTTTGCACCTGCTGCATCGCTTCGTTAGGGTCGGTGCCGGCTTCAAAGGTCAGCGTCACGGTAGCCTGCCCGGTATTGGTACTCTGCGACGACATATACATCATGTTGTCCAGACCGGTCATGTTCTGTTCAATAATCTGGGTGACGGTGTTTTCTAGCGTTTGTGCAGAGGCGCCAGGGTAAGTGGCGCTAATGCGAACGTTCGGCGGCGCGAGGTTCGGATACTGTTCCACAGGTAATGAAAAAATCGCCAAAACGCCAGTCAGGCAAAGAATAATTGCCAGGACCCAGGCGAAAATCGGGCGATCAATAAAAAAATTAGCCATGCAGCGCGAACCTCGTTATGACTTGTTCTATCTTTAAGACGCATCGGAATTGCGTTTCTCAGCGGCTGGGAAGGATTCCGGCGCCTATGCACTTTACTCGGGAAGGGGGAGTAAAGCGTGGAGAAAAAAAGGAGATAATGTAAATAACGGTAGTAGAAACCTGCAAGGTCGCCGCTATTGTTGTTAAAACGGTCATTAAGACAATTTTATGACTATCAAGGGCCTGACCGATTAGTGTGCCCGGAAAATAATCAGGACTCATAGTGTAAGCAGGAGCTTGGCATGGAAATTAACCCGGTATTTGCCCGTCGTCTTTATCTGTGCTGGTTGATCAGCCACAGCGAACGGCCAAACGTCCCACGTCTGATGGAATTGACGGGGTGGCCGCGTCGTACCCTGCAAGACGTGTTGAAAGCCTTGCCAGGCTTGGGGGTCGAATTGCAATTTGTTCAGCAGGGTGTACGCAACAATGACGGTTTTTACCAGTTGGAAAACTGGGGGCCGATCAACAAGGGCTGGGTTCACCAGCACCATCAGGCACTCCTCGCCGCCATCGAATGAACATTCCCCGGCGTGCCGGGGAAGTATTATTGACTTTTGTGCTCCAGATACATCACTGTCGCTGCCACGCGTGAACGCACATCCAGTTTGCGCAGCATGTTGCGGATATGCACTTTCACCGTCTCTTCAGAAATGTGCAATTGTGCGGCAACCTGTTTATTGGACATCCCACGTGCGACTTCTTGCAATACGTCCAGCTCGCGCTCTGTCAGTTCGGCAAAGGGATCGTGTTGTTCGCTGCGGGATAACAGATAATCTGCCACCGCGTCACTGATCACATTTTGGCCTTCTGCGGCGGCGAGAATGTGTTCCAGCAGCTGTTCCGGTTCACTGTCTTTCAGTAGATAGCCATCGGCACCGGCGTCGATCAACGCATAGACATCGTTGCGTGAATCGGAAACCGTCAGCACGATGATGCGTGCATCCACACCTTCATTGCGCAGTGCTTTCAGCGTGTCCAGACCGGACAGCCCTTTCATGTTCAGATCCAGCAGGATCACGTCCGGTGTTTGTTGTAACGCAAACGTGATAGCTTCGTTGCCGTTGCTGGCTTCGGCGACGACGGTAAACAGCGGGTCAAGCCCCAGCAGTTGTTTGATGCCGCGGCGCATCAGTGGGTGGTCGTCAACGATCATCACTCGGTAATTCTTCATCACCATGAAATATGCTCCCTGTAGCGAGTAAAGCCACTCAAACGCGCTGTGCAGCACGCTTCACAGTGGGACAGACTCTTGATAGTGGTACTTAGGCTGTATCCCGTATTTGACCGTGGCACTGTCGCAGACCCAAAAGCCCGTAATCAAGGCGGAGGGTGCAGGACATCGTGGGCCTACGTTCAAACCCGACAACACAGAGTACGGTTTTTTGGGGTGCGACCCGAAGGGCTGGGGCCATTTGAATGCGCACCTGTGTTACGCGCCGCTTATTTGGCCCACCAAACCTCACGACTCGCGCCTTGCTGCGCGTCCAAATAACCGCCAGCGGTGCTCACGTGCAAATATGGGATGCAGCCTATTTCCACACACATCCTGAAATGACCGTTAGACTTCGCTAAACCGTAACGAAGGGTGAACAGTCCTGATTTTATGGCGGGAATGTCAGTTGGACTTCCGTGCCTTCTGACTCACCTCGCTTGATGCGCAGCGTTCCTCTCAGCCGCGCAGCGCGCTCGCTCATGATGGTCAGGCCATAGTGACCTTCAGGTTCACTCAGACTGGCGATACCGCAGCCGTCGTCTGCAATGCTAATCCTGTTGTTACCCTCGGCTGTCACGCCACAGCGAATCACGATCTCCCGTGCGTTGGCGTGTTTGATGGCGTTGAGTACTGCTTCACGCACAATTTGCAACGCATGCACTTGCTGTTGGGCATTAAGCGCCTGGGAAGAAAGCCGACAGTGTAACTGAATCCGCGCGTCGGTAAGAACCTTTAATGGCGCCAGTAACTGGTCCAGTGCGGTGTTTAAATCGGCTTCCTGAATGTTCAGGCGGAAGGTCGTCAGCAGTTCGCGCAATTGGCGATAGGCATCAGCCAGCGCCCGATCGAAATCATTGATAATTTCATGGGCATCCGGGGCTGTACCCCCCAGCGTTCGTTTGAGCAACGTGAGTTGAATACGCAAAAAAGACAGTGCTTGCGCCAGAGAGTCATGTAACTCTCGGGCGATAGTGGCACGTTCTTCCATCAGCAAAAACTGCATGTGTTGCTTCTGCGCACGGTTAAAATACACTCCGCGACTCAGCATATTGGCGACACTTTGCATCAAGTGCGGGTGGGGAGGATGATCGTGATGTTGCCAACTCAGTTCACCCAACGGCTTGTCGCCCTGGATTATGGTCAGCGATTGCCAGTCCAGCGTCGTCGACGGTGAGCCGCTGTGCAATTGCCATTCACTGAGATTGTCTGCCACCTTTAGCTTGATGCAGTGCAGGTGTTCACTTTGGCGCACGATGTGCAGGATTTGCTCAAATGCCTGCTGATCTATTTGCCGTACGCTCAGCGCTTGCGAACAGTTGTACAACACCTCCAGCGTCTTGTTCGCTTGCTGTAGGCGCTGGGTTTTCTCCTGCACTTTATGTTCAAGCGATCGATACAGTTTGGCCAGATCACCAGACATGGCGGTAAAGGCTTGCGACAGTACCCCAAGTTCGTTTGGCAATTCGGTATCCAGCGGCGGGTAATGAAAATCCCGTTGTTGTACGCGCTGGCTGGCTTCCACCAGGTGCTTAAGCGGTGTGACGACCTGGCGTCGCATAAAGCGGATACAAAACAGCACCAGGCCAATGATGACGATATACCCCACCACACTGATAGCGGCCACGATGGTCAGTTTCAGTTCGGAATAACGCTGTAGTGCCAGTACAAAATGGTCAATCTGATTCACATAGCCGGCAATGTTGGTCTGATAGTCTGCCGACTGCCCCGCCTGGATCTGCTGCGCAAGCGGTTGCCAGGCATGCTGCAGAGAGAGGTATTTTTCACGGACATCCGCAGGCACGTAAAAACGATCCAACTTTTGCAATACCGGGGCTTGCAGAGACTCTTGGTATTGCAGCAGATGCTGGTCCCGTTCCGGGGCCTGTTGGGCAAGGTCGTACGCTAATCGGTAGCTTTGCATACGCAGTGAGCCAGCAATGTTGACCGCTTCGGCGTCACGCAGGCTGTCAGCGACGGTAGTCAACGCCAGGCCAGTGGAGAGCACGGACAAAATCACAATGCAAAACAGCGCCTTGGCCAGGCTGCTGGTCACTGAACGTTTAACAAGCAATCATGCATCCTTTTCTCGCGTGCGATGGACATTGTTGAGTTTCATTCGAAAGCAAAATTATAACTTTTGCAACCAAAATGCGTGGTGTTTCGCATTAAGTTGTCTGTCATAGCACCAATAAACAGACGTTATATAATCAATTAGATAGCGTCCGGCTGGAAATAGTGTGGCTAACATCTCACAGCACCTGGTAATAGATTGATCTGGCGCAAGCTACCCCCGTATTTACCCCTTTAGGGTGATTATATACCCCCCGCAGTCCTTTTATCTTACCCCCGTCTTTAGCAGGGTTTATACCCTTTGCCCCTTCGTTATTACGTGGTGGGCAGCCGTTCGAAACTCTGAGAGCAATACAACAATAACAGTACTGGATTAGGCACTCTTTACACGCGGTGGCGTGTTTGCAACGTCAAGGAAAAACAGCATGACCATATTGTCGCGGCGCAAACTGCTCGGTGGACAATGGCGTCAGCCAACCGCTGCGATCCGCCCCCCGTGGTCGCTGCAAGAATCCCTTTTTATTGCGGGTTGCACCCGTTGCCAGGCCTGTGTTCGAAACTGTGAAACGGGCGTTCTTATCGTCGGTAGCGGCGGTTTTCCTGAAGTGAATTTCCAGCGTGCGGAATGTACGTTTTGTGGGCTTTGCGCGCAGGCGTGCGCGGAACCGTTATTTCGCCCGTTGGCGGAAACGCCCTGGCGACAACATGCGGTGTTCGGTACCGCTTGCCTGGCGCACCAGGGTGTGGAATGCCGCAGTTGTCAGGACAGCTGTGAACCCCAGGCCATACGGTTTCGGCCCCGTTTAGGCAAGATGGCGCCACCCATGCTGGATGTGGCGGCCTGCAACGGTTGCGGAGCCTGTGTCGCCGGCTGCCCGACCGGTGCTGTCACCTTAACCCGGAGCGAAAATAATGATGAATAGCGAATGGCACGTCAGCGGGCTGGTGGTGCAGGCGCGACCGGAAAAAATCCCACGGCTGACTTCGGCTTTACTGGCGATAACGGACACGGAAATCCCGGTGCAGGATCAGGAGCACGGCAAGTTGGTGGTCGTCATGCAAGCCGCTTGCTCTCATGCGCTGCTAGAAAAAATTGAGTCGGTACGCAATCTGGACGGCGTGCTGGCAGTATCGCTGGTTTATCACCAGCAGGACACTCAAGGTGAGGTAACGCCATGAAACTCAGTCGTCGAGACTTCATGAAAGCAAATGCCGCAGTAGCGGCTGCGGCAGCCGCCGGTTTGACTATTCCCACGGTGGCACAGGCGGTAGCAAGCAGTGCTGACGCCATCAAATGGGACAAGGCGCCCTGTCGTTTTTGCGGAACCGGCTGCGGTGTGCTTGTCGGGACCCAAAATGGTCGTATTGTTGCCTCACAAGGGGATCCAGATGCAGCGGTCAACCGTGGGTTGAGCTGTATCAAAGGCTATTTCCTGCCGAAAATCATGTATGGCAAAGACCGTTTAACTCAGCCACTGCTGCGCATGAAAGACGGTCAATATCATAAAGAAGGCGAGTTTACCCCTGTTAGTTGGCAACAGGCCTTCGACATCATGGCCAATAAGTTCAAGCAAGCATTGAAAGAGAAAGGACCTGAGGCGGTCGGCATGTTCGGTTCCGGTCAGTGGACGGTATGGGAAGGCTATGCCGCGGCCAAATTGTTTAAAGCCGGATTGCGTTCCAATAATCTGGATCCGAACGCACGTCACTGTATGGCGTCAGCGGTGGTGGGCTTTATGCGCACCTTCGGCATGGACGAACCTATGGGCTGTTATGACGATATTGAGCAGGCCGACGCCTTCGTGCTGTGGGGCTCCAATATGGCGGAGATGCACCCGATCCTGTGGTCGCGCATTACTGATCGTCGTCTGAGCAACGAACACGTCAACGTATCGGTGTTGTCTACCTTTGAGCATCGCAGCTTTGAACTGGCGGATAACGGCATGGTGTTCACGCCGCAGACCGATTTGGCGATCATGAATTACATCGCTAATTACATCATTCAAAACAATGCAGTCGATCAGGACTTCCTTAATCGGCACGTCAATTTCCGCCGTGGGGCGACGGATATCGGCTACGGCCTGCGTCCGACGGACCCACTGGAAAAAGCGGCGAAAAACCCGGGCAGCGATGCTTCGGAACCGATGAGTTTCGAAGCGTACAAAACCTTCGTGGCGGACTATACGCTGGAAAAAACAGCGAAATTGAGCGGCGTGCCAGAAGATCAACTGGAAGCGTTGGCGAAGCTGTATGCCGATCCAAACATCAAGGTCGTGTCTTACTGGACCATGGGCTTCAACCAGCATACCCGTGGCGTATGGGCTAATAACCTGTGCTACAACCTGCATCTGCTAACCGGCAAGATTTCCAAACCGGGCTGTGGACCGTTCTCACTGACTGGGCAACCTTCTGCCTGCGGTACCGCACGTGAAGTGGGTACTTTTGCTCACCGTTTGCCGGCTGACATGGTGGTCACTAACGAAAAGCACCGCCAGACAGCCGAACAGAAGTGGCAATTGCCGGCGGGCACTATTCCGGCAAAAGTTGGGTTGCATGCGGTGGCGCAGGACCGTGCACTCAAAGACGGCAAGCTGAACGCTTACTGGGTGATGTGTAACAACAACATGCAGGCTGGGCCAAACATCAATCAAGACAGGATGCCGGGCTGGCGTGACGCGCGCAACTTTGTGGTGGTATCTGATCCTTATCCAACCGTCAGCGCATTGGCTGCCGATTTGATCCTGCCGACGGCCATGTGGGTTGAGAAAGAAGGGGCTTACGGCAATGCGGAGCGTCGTACCCAGTTCTGGCGCCAGCAGGTGAAAGCGCCGGGTGAGGCTAAATCCGATCTGTGGCAACTGGTGGAATTCTCCAAGCGTTTCACGGTGGAGGAAGTGTGGCCAGCCGAACTGCTGGCACAGAAACCGGAGTATCGCGGTAAAACGCTATATGACGTGTTGTTCGCTAACGGTGAGGTCAATAAATACCCATTAACGGAAATTCCGGAAGACCAGCTAAACGATGAAGCCCGTGACGTCGGTTTTTACCTGCAAAAAGGGTTGTTTGAAGAGTATGCCGGTTTTGGTCGTGGCCATGGTCATGATCTGGCGCCGTTCGACAGTTACCACCAGGCGCGCGGTCTACGCTGGCCTGTGGTGGATGGCAAAGAGACGCTGTGGCGCTACCGAGAAGGCACAGATCCTTACGTGAAGGCGGGGGATGCGGTGCGTTTCTACGGTAAACCGGACGGCAAGGCAGTGATCTTTGCGCTGCCATTTGAACCGGCGGCAGAGAGCCCGGACAGCGAATACGATCTGTGGTTATCCACCGGTCGTGTGTTGGAGCATTGGCATACCGGCTCAATGACACGACGGGTTCCCGAACTGCATCGTGCTTTCCCACAGGCAGTGTTGTTTATTCATCCTCTTGATGCCAAAAGCCGCAATTTACGTCGTGGAGATAAGGTCAAGGTGAAGTCACGCCGTGGTGAACTGATCAGCACGGTCGAAACCCGTGGCCGTAACCGCCCACCCAAGGGGTTGGTCTATATGCCGTTCTTTGACGCTGCGCAGTTGGTGAACAACCTGACGCTGGATGCCACCGATCCGCTTTCGAAAGAAGTCGATTTCAAGAAATGTGCGGTGAAGTTGGAGAAGGCGTAAGGCTGACGAATAGCGCGATGAACACCTTATTTAATTACCCAGGAGCCAAATAAAAATGAAAAGCCCCGTTCTGAAAAAGACGCTTGCCCTGTGGGTGACCTTATTGTCGCTGGTGTTCGCCGGTCTGGCGTTTGCCGCGAGTGATGTCGATCTCAGTAAATCCCCTGAAGTGTCCGCCACCGTTGGCGGGCCGATCTCAATGCCGAAACAGCAGGAGCGGATGGCACTGAACTATGTCAATCAGCCGCCGATGATCCCGCACAGCGTGGATGGTTACCAGATCAGCAAAAACACCAACCGTTGCTTGCAGTGCCACGGGGTAGAGCACTACCGCACTACCGGTGCACCCCGCATCAGCCCGACACACTTTATGGATAGAGACGGCAAGGTATTGAGTGACGTCGCACCGCGTCGCTATTTCTGCTTGCAGTGTCACGTACCGCAAACCGACGCGGCACCCATTGTCGGCAATGATTTTCAGCCCATGCCGGGCTTTGGGCATTAAGCGGGGGAGCTATGAGCGAACGCAAACATACTATGACTGAAAAAAAGCCCGGGCTGTTACTACGATTGTGGCGCTGGTGGCGTAGGCCAAGCCGCCTGGCGCTGGGTACGCTGCTGCTGTTGGGGTTTGGCGCCGGGATCATCTTCTGGGGTGGTTTTAATACCGGCATGGAAGCGGCGAATACCGAGCAGTTCTGTATCGGTTGTCATGAAATGCGTGAAAACGTCTATGAAGAGTACATGGGGACAGTGCACTACAACAACCGTAGCGGTGTGCGTGCGACCTGTCCGGATTGTCATGTGCCACATGAGTGGGCGCCCAAGATGCTGCGCAAGTTGAAAGCCAGCAAGGAGTTATATGCCAAGGCATTCGGTTTGATCGACACGCCACAGAAATTTGACCAACATCGGTTGGCGATGGCGAGCAACGAATGGGCGCGCATGAAGGCCAATGACTCGCAAGAATGTCGTAACTGTCATAATTTCGAATACATGGACTTCACCGCGCAAAAAACGGTGGCGGCAAAGATGCACGACAAAGCAATAACCGAGGGTAAAACCTGTATCGATTGTCATAAAGGTATCGCCCACAAGCTGCCGGATATGCGCGACGTTCCTAACGGGTTCTAACGTATTTAGCCGTAAAAACCCCGTCGCTCTGCATGAGCTGCGGGGTTTTTTGTTGCAAATCCATTGCCACTTCGGGGCTTAATCGCGGTATCATTTTTGCGTTTCAGCTAACGGAAAAGAAGAAGGGTTCATGTCCGCGAAAATTGAGAATGTGAAGAAAGAGCTGTTATCAGATAACTGGTATGTGCTGCACAAATATACTTTTGATTTGAAGCGTAAGGATGGCGGTTCCGTTCAGCAGATGCGTGAAGTCTACGATCGTGGCAACGGCGCAACCATTTTGCTGTACAACCGTGCCAAGGGCACCGTGGTGCTGACAAATCAGTTCCGTATGCCGACCTATGTGAACGGTAACGACAGTGGCATGCTACTGGAAGCCTGTGCAGGCTTGCTGGATGCTGACTCACCGGAGCAATGCGCACGCCGTGAAGCCGTGGAGGAAACCGGTTTTCAGGTTGGCGACGTGAAGAAGATTTTCGAAGCCTATATGTCTCCGGGCGGCGTGACTGAGATCGTGCATTTCTTCATTGCTGAATACCATGACGACGAACGCAATACGTTCGGTGGTGGTATCGAAGACGAAGATATTGAAGTGGTGGAGTTGCCGTTCACCGACGCGGTGGCGATGATTGCTGATGGGCGAATCAAAGACGGCAAGACCATTATGCTGTTGCAGTACCTGCAAATTCACCGAGTCATGGAATAAAAAACCCGGCAATTTGCCGGGCTTTCGTCATCATGTTCAGGGCGCAGTATGCGGCGCCCCTGCTTACGGCTTATTTCAGCAGTGCCTGCGCCTTGGCCACCACGTTTTCCACGGTGAAACCAAACTCTTTGAACAGCTGTTCTGCCGGGGCAGACTCACCAAAGGTGGTCATGCCCACGATAGCCCCGTTCAGGCCCACGTATTTGTACCAGTAGTCCGCAATACCCGCTTCTACCGCCACACGGGCAGTCACTGCCGCCGGCAGCACGGATTCACGGTAGGCCGCATCCTGCTTGTCGAACGCGTCGGTAGACGGCATGGAGACCACGCGCACCTTGGTGCCCGCCGCCGTCAGCTGGTCTGCCGCTTCCACGGTGATACCCACTTCCGAACCGGTGGCAATCAGGATGACGTCCGGTGTACCGGCACAGTCCTTCAGCACATAACCGCCGCGATACACGTTGGCCAGTTGCTCCGCGGTACGCGGTTGCTGAGTCAGGTTCTGACGGGAGAAAATCAGTGTGGTCGGGCCGTCCTTGCGCTCGATACCGTACTGCCATGCCACCGCCGATTCCACCTGGTCACACGGACGCCAGGTGCTCATGTTCGGGGTCACGCGCAGGCTGGCCATTTGTTCAACCGGCTGGTGCGTCGGACCGTCTTCGCCCAAACCGATGGAGTCATGGGTGTACACGAACACGTTGCGAATTTTCATCAGCGCCGCCATACGCACCGCATTACGGGCGTATTCCACGAACATCAGGAAGGTCGCCGAGTACGGCAGGAAGCCGCCGTGCAGCGCGATACCGTTAGTGATGGCGGTCATGCCGAACTCGCGTACGCCGTAGTGGATGTAGTTACCCGCCAGGTCTTCATTCAGCGGTTTGGAGCCGGACCACATGGTCAGGTTGCTCGGTGCCAGGTCAGCGGAGCCGCCGAGGAATTCAGGCAACACCTTGCCGAAGGTTTCCAGCGCGTTCTGCGACGCCTTGCGGCTCGCGATGTTGGCCGGGTTAGCCTGCAGCTTTTCAACAAAGGCTTTGGCGTCGGCTTTCCAGTTGGCCGGGCAGTTCACCGTTCATACGGCGTTTGAACTCGGCAGCCAGCTCAGGGAAGGCCTTGGCGTAGGCAGCGAAACGGTCGTTCCAGGCCGCTTCTTTGGCCTTGCCGGCTTCTTTGGCGTCCCACTGGGCATAAATGTCCTGCGGGATTTCGAAGGCGGCGTATTTCCAGCCCAGCGCTTCGCGGGTGGCAGCCACTTCGGCGGCGCCCAGTGCCGCACCGTGCACGTCGTGGGTACCGGCCTTGTTCGGTGAACCAAAACCAATCACGGTTTTGCACATCAGCAGGGACGGCTTGTCGGTGACCTTACGGGCTTCTTCAATGGCGGCCTTGATGGCATCCGGGTTGTGACCGTCAACGTGACGCACCACGTGCCAGCCGTAGGCTTCAAAACGCTCTGCGGTGTTGTCGGTGAACCAGCCTTCCACGTGACCGTCGATGGAGATGCCGTTGTCATCGTAGAACGCGGTCAGTTTGCCAAGCTTGAGGGTACCGGCCAGCGAACAGACTTCGTGGGAGATGCCTTCCATCATGCAGCCGTCGCCCATAAAGGCGTAGGTGTGGTGGTCGACGATGTCATGGCCAGGACGGTTGAACTGCGCACCCAGGGTACGTTCGGCAATGGCGAAACCAACGGCGTTGGCGATGCCCTGGCCCAGTGGGCCGGTGGTGGTTTCGACGCCTGGGGTGTAGCCGTATTCCGGGTGACCCGGAGTTTTGGAGTGCAACTGGCGGAAGTTTTCCAGCTCGCTCATCGGCAGGTCGTAGCCGGTGAGGTGCAACAGGCTGTAAATCAGCATGGAGCCATGGCCGTTGGAGAGGACGAAGCGGTCACGGTCAGCCCAGTGCGGGTTGGTCGGGTTGTGGTTCAGGTAGTCACGCCACAGGACTTCGGCGATGTCCGCCATGCCCATAGGTGCACCCGGGTGGCCGGAATTTGCTTTTTGTACGGCGTCCATGCTGAGTGCGCGGATGGCGTTGGCGAGTTCTTTACGAGCAGACATTACGGGACTCCAGAGTGATTACAGTTCAGCGGCCAGCATGTCTTCCAGCTTTTGCTGGTCAACGGCGAACAGACGGATACCTTCGGCCAGTTTTTCAACCGCCATCGCGTCTTGGTTATGCTGCCAGCGGAATTCGGCTTCAGCCAGCGGGGCAGGTTGGTGGAAGGCTTCAGTGGATGGCGTCAGCTTACGTTCGACCGGCTGGTCGCTGTGCTTAAGTTGTTCCAGCAGATTCGGTGCAATGGTCAGACGATCGCAACCGGCCAATGCCAGGATCTGCTCTACCTTGCGGAAGCTGGCTCCCATGATCACCGTCTGATAACGGTGCTGTTTGTAGTATTCGTAAATGTTGCGTACTGATTTCACACCTGGATCTTGGTCGGCATCATAGTCAGCGGCAGGCTGTTTGGCCTGATACCAGTCATAGATGCGGCCGACGAACGGAGAGATCAAGAAGACGCCGGCTTCGGCGCAGGCACGAGCCTGGGCGAAAGAGAACAGCAGTGTCAGGTTGGTATTGATGCCTTCTTTTTCCAGTTCCTCGGCGGCTTTAATGCCTTCCCAGGTGGACGCCAACTTGATCAAAATACGTGATTTATCGATGCCTTGTTCCTGATACAGACCAATCAGTTTGCGTGCTTTAGCAACGCACATGCCGCGGTCAAAGGACAGGCGGGCATCCACTTCGGTGGAAATGCGCCCCGGTACGCTTTTCAGGATTTCGACGCCGATGTTCACGGCGAGTTTGTCGCTGGCATTGATCAGTTGGGTTTCTTTACTGCCACCCTGCTGGCGGGCATAGCTCAGGGCTTCGAGGATCAGTGGCTTATATTGAGGCAGCGCAGCGGCTTTCAGGATCAGTGAAGGGTTGGTGGTGGCATCTTGCGGTTCGAACTGGCGGATAGATTCGATATCGCCGCTGTCGGCCACAACCGTGGTTAGCTGCTTGAGTGCGTCTAATTGGTTCATTTATAAGCTCCTTGACCAAACGTCAATGTAGGGAAATGAGAACGTTTTCCATCATAGGCTGAACACACTGCATCAGAAGCGTAATGATTAAAATGCGCTTTTTCTGATTGTTGCGATGGATAAGAACAATGGATCCCGTTTAAAGCCAGGCAGGGCGCGGTTTGTTAGCCGTTGGCATGCACCGAAAAGCGGTCTCATGGTCACGCGCGGGACAGGCGTATGGGGCATCAAACAATAAAAAAGGGCCCAGCCTTGGCTGAACCCTAGGGTATTCCCCTTCTTATTACTTGGTCAAATTAACGTCAATGGCTTGATAGAAGGCATTGGCCGTATCTGCTACATCCCACACGGCGAGGATGACGTGCGAACCACTACGGTCTGCCGGTATGTTGCACTGGTGGGTGACCTGTGCAGCAGGAATGGCACCACCGTCGTTTTGTTGACAGAACGGCGTCAGATCAAACGAAGCACGGGTCAGTGGCTGTGACGCATCCCAGTTTGGCTTGGTAATGAAATAACGCCAGCTGCTGGTGCTGTGACGTGCTGTCAGCGTCCAGGTGAAGGAGTTCGGACCTGTGTGCAGGTTGATCTTGTTCCAACGGGTAGGGGTCTGCTGATCCAACTCGAAGAAGGTGGACTTGTCGGCACTGGCAATGTGTCCATCAGCCGGACCGGCCTGCGGGAAGCCTTTCAGCCCTTCAACGCTTTGCGGTTCATATTGCACGCTACCGCACTGGGTATTGAGCTGCAGTTTGCACTGATAGGCACGGCTGGCAGGTGTTTCGACATAACCGTGGGCTGAAGCTTGTTGAGATACGCCGAACAGTGCCGCGCTCAGCAGGCCAAGAGACATAAGGGTACGGGAAGTATTGTTCATAAGTCACTCCTGACTGAAGTTGTATTGTAAGTTGGGTTTATTTTCACCGGTAAAATGAGGGGTTATTAACGGAATTAAAAACATCATTCTTGGCGGCTTGTTTTATTTTTACGCTTAGTCTCTCTCGTCAGGGTGGAATGTTTTATAGGCTATTAACTAAAATTATTATGATGATTGTCTTTTATTTCTTCGTTGAATTTATTTAAACGCTACAGCCTAAAAAATCGGTGTCATGATGAATTTTATTTAAAGGATTGATGAATAGTCTTTCAGATGATTTTCTCTGATATGGAGTATATTGCTTGTGGTTTTACTTACTCTTGTGTGACTTGAACGACTTTACGCGCCAACCACTTGGGAATTTAGTGTCAATTTTTTCTTATTTTATGTCAAAGAGGAATTTGTATGACTAGATTATCCCTGGATGCGATTAAAATAATCAGCACCATCAAAAGTACCGGCTCTTTCTCAATGGCGGCGGAGGCGCTGCATAAAACCCCTTCGGCGATATCCTATCGAGTATCCAATATTGAAAGTAAGCTCTGCGTGAAACTTTTTCATCGTAATGGACCGATGATTACCCTGACAGATGAAGGGGAATTCCTGTTGCAGGAAGGCAGCTGGATTTTAAATGCGGTACAGGATCTTGAGAGTAGGGTAAGAAACATCCCCAAACTCGATAATAATATCCGCATCGTCGTTGATAATTTCTTTCCGCTGGAAACGATCACCCAGGATATCCGTGAGTATATTCAGCACAGCCCGAATGCCAACATTTCTGTGCAACGGGAAGCGCTGAACGGTACCTGGGATGCATTGAAGAATAACCGGGCGGATTTGATCATCGCCATTGGCCAGATCCCGGACAGCGTACAGGCGAAAACGCTGATGCTCGGCAAGCTGAATTTTGTGTTATGTGTCTCGCCTTCACATCCGTTTGCGGCGCAGAAAAAGCCGGTGGACAAAAACCAGCGGCTGAACGACATCGTAGTGGTGATTGCCGACAGCAGTCACGAATTGCCAAAGCGTAATCACGGTACCATGCCGTTACAGCGCCAGCTGGTGGTATGTGATGTTGAGAGTAAGCTGGCATTGCTGAAGCGGGGCATTGGCCACGGTTTCTTGCCCCCTGCGTTGATAGAGAAAGAGTTGGCAAGTGGTGAACTGGTGACGGTTCCGGTCGATATGCAAAAAGGCGATGAAATGATTTGGCTGGCCTGGCATCCGGCCAGTAAAGGGGCTGGTTTTACCTGGTGGCATGAACGCCTGACACGTAAAAGCGACGTTTTTAGCCTGATGGGGCGCGAAGTCATACGTGATGGAGGTTACCCTTGGTGTAACAACTGAGGGAACAGTGACGAAGGGATGCGAAAATTAAACGTTTAATTTACAGGTTGTGCTCCACTAAACCTCACGACTCGCGCCTTGCTGCGCATTCAAATGACCGCCAGCGGCGTCACGTGCAATGGTGGGACGCAACCTATAACCCCGTTGCCATCGGCCCCGGGGTTTTTTTATGGTGCAACCTGTGATTATGCTACACGGCCCACTTTCAGCCAGGCGGTATCCGAGCCGGGCGCAGACGTGATGTAACCCCATTTTGTCTGCCAGACATAGCCCTGATAAGACACCAGCGCACCCTGGTTATATACGGTGCCGGCAACGTAGGCTGGCGCGCTCATGAGCGGCAGGTTACCAGGACCAACACCGGTATAGCGCAGACCAGTACCCATATCCAATTGGCTGTCATCGTAGTCCGCCGCGTTGAAATAGCGGTCCAACGACGCCAGCAGGTCACCGTTGCGGTTGTCTTGGCCCAGATGCCAGAACATGACGCCGCCCAGTTGCTGCTGTTTGATGTACTTCGCCTTGTATTTGAAGCTTTCGACGTCGTCATAAGTAACGAACAAACCATTGGCCGCGTGATACAGGTACGGAGTTTTGGTTTTGTCGTTCCACAGGCGCTGGTAGCCATAGTTGCCCAACAGCATTTGTTCCAGTTGGCGATAGGAGGCGATACGTGGATCTTTATCACGGACGCACTCTTCGCAACCCACCAGCCAGTAGTCGGTACCTGGGAAGGGATCCTCCCCCGGTGTGCTGTGAGTGCTGTACTGGCCGCCGTTGCTGCTGCTGACGCCTTTAAATGCACGGCCGTAGAATGGCACGCCCATGACGATTTTGCTGCTTGGCACGCCTTCCAACATCAGATGTTGCTGTACTGCAGCGTCCACCGTCAGGCTGAATGGGCTCGGGAAGGCACGGGTCAGTTCTTCCCAGCTCCAGCCCAGATTAGCTTCACGCAGTGCATTATAGAAAGTTGGGCCGGCGCTATCGCCGAACAGCCCCGCCTGATGGTTGGTGATTTTTTCCCATGGGCCTGCAAGATCGTAGGTCATCAGGTTGATGTAATCGAGCGAGGCAACGATCTGCGGCAACTTGCTGTAATAACGTGACAGGAAGAATGCGCCGCCAGCGCCGGCTATGGTCAGTTGATAAGGCAATGCCTGGCGGCCATCGGCGAGGGTTTGCTGATTCAGCAGGGTGCGGATTTCTTGCAATGCAGCAACAAAACCGTCGACCTCGCTGCTCTGCGGATATTCCCAGTCAATGTCTACACCGTCAAAGCCGTAGTCTTTCATGATGCGGACGCAGGATTGCGCGAATTTGGTCCGTGACGCGGGGGTCTTCACCGCGTTGACATAGTTGGCGTGAGAAACCCCCAGATCGTTGGAGTAATACCAGCCGCCGATGGAGAACATGATGCGAAGGCTGGGGTTGTGTGCCTTCAGCGCGGTTAACCGGCTGACCACGTCACGCGCCTTGGCGTCATTAGTGGCGGGATCCCAGGCACATTCAAGATTGCTGTTAATGTCGAGGAACGAAAAATTAATGTGGGTGAGCTGCTTGGCCTTGGCCGGTGTAATATTCGACACGGGGAAAGGCACGACTGAGGTATCGGATTCGGTATAGTTATTAATTTGGTTGGTTGGAATAAAATAATAACCAATAACGGCTTTGCGTTCGGACATGGTATTTCTCCAGGTTGAGGTTTCTTGTTATTGAGAGAGATTCTCTCGCCGCTATTAATGTTTATTTTTAAGGTAAAGAGAAGTCGAAATAAATCACAGTAAAGATGAATTTTTTCATTACTTATCGTAGTTATTTACTGCCCCTTGTTGTGTCATGGTTGAGCGTGAATGAATTTGACCTTAGAGGCTATATTTATTCATTTGCTTTGTTATAGCATCCTTAACTAGATTCTGATGGTACCGATATTCCACCGGCCGTGATTGGCACTTAATTAAAATAAAATAGGAGTGTAGCTATGTCCAGCTTAGAGCCAGACGCTGTTGGCTTAATTATTCAGCGAGCATGTGAATATCTTCAGCCGGTGATGAATGCCATTTTGGCGGGAATCATGGCGTTATTACACGGTGCCTATCGCAACGTCGGCATGCGGCGCCGTCTCTTGAATGCGGCGATGTGCGCATTATTGGCCTGGACGGTGCGCGATGCATTGGCGTTGACCGGGCTGGAATTAAAATGGGCGAATCTTGCCAGTGTATTGATTGGTTTTCTGGGGGCCGACTATATCAGCGGATTAATTAAAAAATTCATTGGAAAAAAAACGGGGTTCAAAAATGATAAATGAAATAGAAGATATTCGCTTCACCGCCCGCAGCGAAGCTAACTTAGTGGGGGTTCATCCGGATTTGGTACGGGTGATACGACTGGCATTGCATTATTCACTGGTGCCGTTTTCCATCACCGAAGGACTACGCACCATGGCACGTCAGCGTGATTTGGTGCGAGGTGGCCAAAGCCAAACATTGAAAAGCCGTCATTTGACCGGCCATGCGGTGGACGTGGTCGCGATGCCTGCGGGCGTGGTGTCGTGGGAATGGGACTATTACGCGCAAATTGCAGTGGCAGTGCGTCGTGCGGCGCGTGAGTGTGCAGTCAACGTTGAGTGGGGCGGCGAATGGAAAACGCTGAAGGACGGGCCGCATTTCCAGCTTTCCTTCAGGGATTATCCGGCATGAGCAGTTGGCTAAGCAGGTTGTCACAAGGTGGATTGCTGCTGCTGTTGGTGGCGGCAATTTGCCTCGGTGCATACAGCTCACTGCTGTCGCATCGGCTGGAGTTGGTGCGACAGCAGGCGAGCGAACAGCAAAAGACCCTGGCGCAGCAGGCGGGGTTGATTGCCACGCTGCAAACCCAGGATGCACAGAACCGGGCGCTGATGGCGGCTCAACAGCAGCAGGAACAACAGCTGCGTCAGCAAAGTGACGTCTACCAGAGGAAATACCGTGAAGCGATTAAAAATGACGCCTGTGCTGGGCAGTCTATGCCTGACGCTGTTGTTGAGCTCCTGCGCCCAACCCTCGCAGACGGCAGTGCCGGTGGTGCTGTTGCCCCCTGAGTCAGTGTTTACCCCGTGCGAGCAGCCACAGTTGCTGGGTAACACCTGGGGCGATGCGCTGAGTTACACACTGGCACTACAAACCTCGTTACAAATTTGCGCAGGCCGGGTGGCGACCCTCAATACCTGGCGTGCCCAACTGCCGTCGCACTGACGGCAGTGTTTTTCTTTTCCATCCTGTGGTACTTCTTTTTTTACTTTTAAAAAACTATTTCGATCAAGGTTATGGCCCGGTTCAAAGTTTGTGACGTTTCTCTCACTATACTTAAAGGCTGTGCCCTGCCATTGTACGTGAGCGCCGCTGGCGGTCATTTGAACGCGCAGCAAGGCGTAGGTCGTGAGGTCTAGTGGGCCAAATAAGCGGCGCGTAACACAGATACGCGTTCACATGGCCCCAGCCCTTCGGGGCGTGCCCCAAAAGCCCGTACTCTGTGTTGTCGGGTTTGAACATAGGCCCGCTGTGCCTTGCTCCCTCTGCCTTGATTACGGCTTTTGGGTCTGCGACGGCGCCACGGAGAATGACAGGATGTAGCCTCATAGCCTTACAAGTCTTACCTCAACATAAAAGCAAAAAGCATAGGAACCTATAATGGACGAACAGCTCAAACAGAGTGCGCTTGATTTCCACCAATATCCGGTCCCAGGCAAGATCCAGGTATCCCCAACTAAACCGCTGGCAACGCAACGCGATCTGGCGCTGGCCTACTCGCCGGGCGTTGCAGCCCCTTGTCTGGAAATTGCTGCCGACCCTCTCGCGGCCTACAAATACACCGCACGCGGCAACCTGGTGGCGGTAATTTCCAACGGCACGGCGGTGTTGGGTCTGGGGAATATCGGTGCTTTGGCCGGTAAACCGGTGATGGAAGGGAAAGGCGTCCTGTTCAAGAAGTTTTCCGGTATCGACGTGTTTGATATCGAAGTGGATGAGCTTAACCCTGACAAGTTGATCGACATCATCGCCGCGTTGGAACCGACCTTTGGCGGTATTAATCTGGAAGACATCAAAGCGCCAGAGTGTTTCTACATTGAGCAGAAACTGCGTGAGCGCATGAAAATTCCGGTATTCCATGACGATCAACATGGCACTGCCATCATCACCACTGCTGCAGTGCTGAACGGCCTGCGGGTAGTGAAAAAGAACATCTCCGACGTGCGACTGGTAGTTTCCGGTGCCGGCGCTGCGTCGATTGCCTGTTTGAACCTGTTAGTGGCGTTGGGGCTGCGCCAGCAGAATATTACTGTTTGCGACTCTAAAGGGGTGATCTATAAGGGCCGCGACGCCAATATGGAGCAAACCAAGGCGGCCTACGCCATTGAAGATAATGGTCAACGTACGCTGGGGGATGCGATCCCGGATGCGGATATCTTCCTCGGTTGTTCTGGCCCGGGTGTTTTGACTCAGGATATGGTGAAAACCATGGCCAAGGATCCGCTGATTATGGCGCTGGCCAACCCGGAACCGGAGATTTTGCCGCCACTGGCGAAAGCTGTGCGCCCTGATGCCATTATCTGTACCGGCCGTTCTGACTATCCAAACCAGGTGAACAACGTACTTTGCTTCCCGTTCATCTTCCGTGGTGCGCTGGATGTTGGCGCGACCACCATCAATGAAGAGATGAAGCTGGCCTGCGTGCATGCGATTGCCGATCTGGCATTGGCAGAGCAGAGCGACGTGGTGGCTTCGGCCTATGGCGATCAGGACCTGTCATTTGGCCCTGAATATATCATTCCAAAACCTTTCGACCCGCGCCTGATTGTTAAAATCGCCCCGGCGGTAGCCAAGGCGGCGATGGATTCCGGCGTGGCGACACGTCCGATCGAAGACTTTGACGCTTACGTCGAAAAACTGTCCGAGTTCGTCTACAAAACCAACCTGTTCATGAAGCCGATCTTCTCCCAGGCGAAAAAAGAGATGAAGCGCGTGGTGATGGCGGAAGGTGAAGAGGAAAGGGTACTGCATGCGACGCAGGAACTGGTGTCGCAGGGGCTGGCCTATCCGATCCTGGTCGGCCGTCCGAGCGTGATTGAAATGCGGCTGAAAAAACTCGGCCTGCAACTGACGCCGGGTAAAGACTTTGAAGTGGTGAATAACGAGTCCGATCCACGCTTTAATGAATACTGGGGTGAGTACTACCAGATCATGAAGCGTCGCGGTGTTTCGCAAGAGCAGGCTCGCCGTGCGGTCATTGGTAACCCGACGTTGATTGCCGCCATCATGCTACATCGTGGTGAAGCAGACGCGATGATCTGTGGCACCATCGGTAGCTATCACGAGCATTACGATGTGGTAGAGAAAGTGTTTGGCTTCCGCGAAGGGGCACACGTCGCCGGGGCAATGAACGCGCTGCTGCTCCCTAGCGGCAACACATTTATCGCTGACACCTATGTCAATGATGATCCGACGCCGGAACAACTGGCAGAAATCACCCTGATGGCGGCGGAAACGGTGCGTCGTTTCGGTATTGAGCCGAAGGTGGCGCTGCTGTCCCATTCCAGCTTTGGTTCTTCGGATAATCCTGCGGCGTGCAAGATGCGTAAAACGCTGGAGCTGGTGAACAAGATGGCTCCGGAGCTGGAAATTGACGGTGAGATGCACGGTGACGCTGCGCTGGTGGAAAGTATCCGTAATGATCTGATGCCAGACAGCCCGCTGAAAGGGGCGGCCAATGTGCTGATCATGCCGAATATGGAAGCCGCTCGCATCAGTTACAACCTGCTGCGGGTATCCTCTTCTGAAGGGGTGACCGTCGGGCCGGTGCTGATGGGGGTATCGAAACCGGTACACATCCTGACGCCAATCGCCTCGGTACGCCGCATCGTCAACATGGTGGCGTTGGCCGTGGTGGAAGCGCAGACCGAACCGTTATAAGCCTTGAGTGACGACAAGCCTCCTGCGTTCCGGCGCAGGAGGCTTTTTTTATGCCTTGCAGCGTGCGGCGATCTGACAGATATCTTGCGGCGTAGTGCGGCAACAACCGCCAATCAGCTGTGCGCCGATGCGCTGCCATTCGCCGATTTGATCAATCAGACTATCGTGTGCGCCACCACAGGCATGCCAGGTTTTGCTTACCGCGTCGTAATGTTCGCCAGAGTTCGGGTAGACCAGCAGCGGCTTGTCAGTCAGCGCAGCAAGCTGCTCCAGCGCCGGGGTGACATTTTCCAGTGCAATGCAGTTAATGCCGATCGCCAGTACCTGTGGATTGGCGTGCAACGCCGCCATAACCGTGACTAACGGCGTACCGTCGCTGAGGTGTTGGCTGTCGCGCAGGGTAAAGGCAAACCATGCGCCAAGCGTTGGAAACTCTTGTAACAGGATCAACAATGCTTGCAACTCACCAAACGATGGCAGGGTTTCACAGGCCAGCAAATCAACACCGGCTTCAGCCAACGCTTTGATACGTGGGCGGTGAAAGGCCATCATTTCTTCCTGCGGCAAGGCGTAATCACCGCGATATTCGGACCCGTCGGCGAGATAAGCCCCATAGGGACCGACCGATCCGGCGATCAACAGCGGTACCGCCTGTGGGTGCAGTGCCAGATAGTCGTTGCGTGCCTGTTGCGCCAGTTGCGCGCTTTTGGCGATCAACGCCAGGGACTGTGAATGATCCAAACCGCGGCGTAAAAAGCCTTGTGGTGTAGCCTGATAGCTGGCGGTAATAGCGCATTGCGCGCCAGCGTTAAAATAGTCGAGGTGAACCTGATAAATCAGTTCAGGGTTTTCAATCAGCACTTTTGCCGACCACAGCGGATCGCTAAGGTCACAGCCGCGCGCTTCTAATTCCGTGGCCAACGCACCGTCTAAAATCAGCGTACGGTTGGCGGTTAAGAGTGTGGTGATAGGGTTGTTAACCGACATGATGCTCTCCCAGCGTTGTTTTTTGCCCGGTGCGGCGGGTCAGATAATAGGCTGCGTAGCACAGGGCCACAAACGGCAAACCGCAATACAGTGCAATACGTTGTTCTGGATCGAATGCCAGTCCGACGCAGGCCAGCAGGCACAGCGTAAAACCCACGATCGGCGTTAACGGGTAACCCGGCGCGCGGTATTTTAAACCGGAAATGGGCTGGCCACTGCGGACATAATGACGGCGGAACGCGTAGTGCGACGCGCAGATACTCAACCAGACCACCACCACCGCAAAGCCGGAAATCGCTGACAGTGCCACAAATACCGTGTCCGGCGCGATTACGCTGGTCAGCAATGCCAGTACGCCACCGAGCATGCTGAACGTCAGCGCGTTGATCGGGATACCCCGTTTATTGACGCGGGAGAAATAAGCCGGCAGGGTGCGCTGGTTGGCCAGCGACCACAGCATGCGACCCGAAGCGTACAGGCCCGAGTTGGCTGCTGACAGAATGGCGGTCAGGATCACGAAATTAAAGATATCGGCGGCATAGGGCACCCCGATGCGTTCAAACACCAGCACAAACGGGCTTTTGACAATCCCTGCCTGATCCATCGGGATCAGCGCAGCCAAAATAAACACCGTACCAATAAAGAACAGCATCAGGCGAATCACCGTGGTACGTATCGCCCAAGGCACCACCTTTTCCGGGTTCTCGGTTTCACCGGCGGCAATACCGATAAGTTCGGTGCCGGAGAAGGCGAAGTTCACTGCCACCATGGTCATCAGGATCGGCAAGGTGCCGTTTGGCAGCCAGCCGGAGGCGGTCAGGTTATGCAGGAAGGGCGCTGGCGTACCGTCTTTCATCGGCAGCAGGCCGAACATTGCCGCACCGCCGAGGATGATAAATGCCAGAATGGTGACGACCTTGATCAGCGAGAACCAGAATTCGCTCTCAGCAAAGAACCGGGTAGTGACCACGTTAAGCAGGAAAATCGCCGCGCAGAAGATCAAACACCATAGCCACACCGGCGATTGAGGGAACCAATACTGCATGCAGAAACCGGCGGCGGTCAGGCTGGAACCCAGTGCTACCGTCCAGGTGAGCCAGTACAGCCAGGCGACGGTATAACCGGTGGCCGAGCCAAGATAGCGTGATGCGTAGACGTGAAAGGCACCGGTTTCCGGCATCGCCACCGACAGCTCACCCAAACACAGCATCACCAGATAAACCACCAACGCCCCGATCAAATAGGCCAGCAGGGTGCCGAGAGCACCGGTAGTGGAAATGATATAGCCGGTATTGAAGAACAGCCCGGTACCAATCACTCCCCCCAGCGACAGCATCACCAGATGCCGGGCTTTCATGGTGCGTTTGAATTGCCCTTCGGCGGGAACAGGTGAGTGCATGATATTCTATCCGTATAGACGTCTAAGCAGCTAAATGGCTATTGGTTATACCTGCAATACCTCATGAAATCAATGTGAGCCAAAAACCATAAGGTAAAAATATAGTTATCGACGTCTCAGGATAGGTTGTCATCTATATGCAAATGATAATTATTATCTATAATGTCGCCACTTTTTATTACAGGGCAGCATCATGAGATTTTTGATTTTACTGGCCGCACTGGCGCTCGGTGCCTGCAGTCAAACCCCCGTTTCACCGCCAAAAAATACCCTTACCGAACTGGGGAAAATTACCGATTTGCGTAGTGGGGAAAGCCTGACGCCTGATCAGCTATTGGCCCGACTGTCTGTTGAGCAACGCGTGGTTGTTGGGGAAAAACATGACAACCCGTATCACCATCAGATTGAACTGTGGTTGGTGCAGCAATTACCTCTGCGGCGGCCACAAGGCAGTGTGCTAATGGAGATGATAAATCCGAATCAGCAGGCCAAAGTAGATCAGGTGAAACACTGGCTGCAGTCAAATCCGACGGTGCGTGACAGTCGTGTGGCAGAGTTGATTGATTGGCAGTCAGGCTGGAAGTGGTCGCTGTACGGTGACGTGATCATGGCGGTAATGCGGGCGCCTTATCCACTGTGGTCAGCCAACCTGGATCGCAGTGAAATCATGGCGTTTTATCAGCAGCCGAGTTTCCCGCAGGGAACGCTGTCGGTACGGCCGGTGGTGCAAAAAGCGCTGGAGGAAACTATTCGCACCTCACATGGCGGGAATATCGAACCGCAACAGCTGCATGCCATGCTGGCTATTCAGCAGCAGCGTGACCGACGTATGGCCGAACGTTTGCTGGCTGCGCCGACGCCGGCTTTGCTTATTGCTGGTGGTTATCATGCGTCTAAATCGGTAGGGGTACCACTTCACGTGCAAGATCTACAACCAACAGCATTGCCAACAGTATTGATGCTGGCAGAACCTGGTGTACAGGTCGATAAACAGGTGGCGGATTATCTGTGGGTTACCCCGGCGGTGAAGTAATTAGGCCAAGACGGGTTGTCTTTCAAGTTGCAGCGCTGTTTGCTGCAACTTGAAATTCATAGAGTAAACACAGCGAAAAGAACTGTTAATAACAGTTACAAATGATTATCATTAGCAAATGTGATCTGCAATCATTCGCGATTAAGTATTCTAATGTCCTTATGTTAAGTCAGTCTTTATCTTACCCTGTCGTCGATATGCCGCAGCCGCGTTGGGCGCGCGGTTTCTTGTATGCGATAGCAGTACACGTCGCGCTGGTATTGATGTTTTACTGGCCGTCCCAGCCGTTACCGATGATGCAATTACCCCCATCGGCGGTGATGATGAGCTGGGCGGAACAGGTTGAGGCACCGGAAAGCCCAAAACCGCTACCGCTGGGTGTGCAACAGGCGGAATCCTCTGCGGCGCAACCGGCCGAGCAGCAGGAGCAACCCGACTTGCCTAAATTGGCGCGTGCTGAAAAGACCAAAATTTCCGTGGCAGAAAAAAAACGCACTGAACTCCGGCCACCACAGAAAGCTCAGCCAAAACCGGAAGAGCAGGCTAAAGAGATGCGCCATGCTGCTGCTTCCAGTGCCGCTGCGCCAAAAGCGCAGAACGTTGCCCGCCAGACCGCCGCACCGATCAACAGCGACTCCAACAGCAGCGTTCAAGCCAAACTGTCATGGGAAAGCCTGGTGAAAGGTCATCTGAACAACATTAAACGCTATCCGCCAGAGGCCCGCAGTCGCCGACGTACCGGTATGCCGCAGGTGACGTTCCGTGTTGATGCTCAGGGGCGGGTGTCGGGGGTGACACTGCGAGTTCGCTCGGGTACTGCATCACTCGATCGTGAGGCGCTAGCCGTGGTAGAGCGGGCGCAGCCGCTGCCATTACCCCCGTCTGACATGTTGCGAAATGGCGCCGTCAACGTGACGATGCCAATTGATTTTAATCTGGCGGCGTTAAATGCCGGCAAATAACACCTACAGACGTCCTCCTAACGGGATGCCTACAGGTCAAACTTCGTGAGGGATTATGAATCACCCACTGTCATCGAATAAGAAGTGTCGCCTGGGCGCCGCTTTACTGTTTTCGTTCGGATTTTTAAATTCTGCGGTAGCTGCGCAGCCGCAACCCCCGCAGGCAGAAAAAGTACCCAAAGTACTGACTGCGCAAGGTGAAACCCGTACAGATGACTATTACTGGTTGCGTGACGACAGCCGAAAGAACAAAAAGGTGCTGGATTATCTGACTGCGGAAAATCGTTATACCGAACAGATGATGCAGCCCTATAAAGCTCTGCGCGATAAGCTGTATCAGGAAATGCTGGGCCGCATTAGCCCGGAAGACCGCTCGGTGCCTTATCAATTGAACGGCTATCGTTATCAGGAAAGCTACGCCGCGGGCAAAAATTTCGCGCTGTATCAACGGCAGGCTTTGACTGCCGATGCGCCGTGGCAAACGTTGCTGGATGCCAATCAACGCGCGGCAGGTCATGATTATTACCGCGTCGGGGGAATGGACATCAGTCAGGACAACCGGCGTATGGCGGTGTCTGAAGATGTACAGGGCCGCCGCCAGTATCGGATTTCCCTACAGGATATTGCTGACAAACGTTGGGCGCCAGAAGTCATTGAGAACACCTCCGGCAATATGGTGTGGGCTAACGATGGCAAAACTTTGTTCTATGTGCGGAATCACCCACAAACCTTGCTGCCATATCAGGTTTACCGTCATACGTTTGGCACGCCGGTAACGGAAGACCAACGGGTGTATCAGGAAAACGACGCTGCGTTCTACCTGAGTCTCGGTAGCTCGGCCTCCCGTGATTACGTCATTATCACTATCAGCGGCAATACCACCTCTGAAGTGCGTCTGATCGACGCTAATCGCCCGCAAAGTGCGCCGCAGTTATTTGCAGCCCGGCACAGCGGACGTGAATATTATCTCGATCATTATCGTGGTGAATTCTATCTGCGTTCCAACCATCAAAGCCCGCACTTCGGTCTGTATCACACGACGTCTGCGCAGCAACCGTGGCAGACGTTAATTGCTCCACAGGAAAAGCGTGAGGTTGAGGGCTTTACCCTGTTTCGTGATTGGTTGGTGGTGAAAGAACGTGGCGATGGGTTGGTGCAACTGCGGCAGATAAGTTGGGACGGTAAGACCCAACGCAGTATTCCGTTTGACGATGCCAGCTACATGGCCTGGTTGGGTTATAACCCCGATCCGGACAGTGATCGCTTGCGTTACGGCTATTCGGCGATGACGACCCCAACCAGTACCTACGAATGGGATTTGAATAAGGGCAGCCGAACCTTGCTGAAGCAGCAGGAAGTGAAAGGCGTTGACCCGAGCTTGTATCACAGTGAACGGGTGTGGATCAGTGCGCGAGATGGTGTAAAGGTACCGGTCTCGCTGGTCTACAACAAGACGATGTTCAAACCGGGTCACAGTCCGCTGTTAGTGTACGGCTATGGTGCTTATGGCATGAGCATGGATCCGGCCTTTAGCGCCAATCGCATTAGCCTACTGGATCGTGGTTTCGTCTATGCGCTGATTCACGTACGCGGCGGCGGAGAGTTAGGACAGAACTGGTACCAACAGGGAAAACTGGTCCATAAGCCGAATACTTTCAGCGACTTTATCGACGCCACCCAAGCCTTGATCAAGGATGGCTATGGTCAGCCAGGCCGTATTTACGCCATGGGAGGCAGCGCAGGTGGATTACTGATGGGGGCAGTGATCAACCAGGCTCCGCAACTGTATAACGCGGTGGTGGCGCAGGTGCCCTTTGTTGATGTGGTGACCACCATGTTGGACGACAGTATTCCATTAACCACTGGTGAGTATGAAGAGTGGGGCAATCCGAATGAGCCGCAGGCCTATGCGCTGATGAAGTCTTACAGCCCGTATGACAATGTGCGCAAGCAACACTACCCGAATTTGTTGGTGACCAGCGGGTTGTATGATTCGCAGGTGCAGTATTGGGAACCCGCCAAGTGGGTAGCGAAGTTGCGGCAGTTTAAGCAAGGGGATTCGTTGCTACTGCTGTCCACCGACATGACTGCAGGTCACGGTGGTAAATCGGGTCGCCTGGCTCGGCTGGAAAATAGCGCTCTGGAGTACGCCTTTATTCTGGCGATGGATCAACAGGCAAAGAAATAATATTTAACGCCGTAGGAAACTGCGGCGTATTAAAACAATAACAATATTTACCGTCTTATGGGCGGGGATTTTTGCTGGGCATTGTCGGCCATCAAACCTTTTGGCAATTTCTGGGGATATATGAAAATTAAATTATTAGTAAGCCTGTTCGGCGCGGGAATGGCGCTGAGCGGGGGGGCGACGGCTGCACAGAGTGAGGCAAAAGAGGGCAGCGGTAAGGTGGTTTTCAGTCCGTTAAATGTTTCGGCGGCAGACAGCAGTAACAACAGTGAAAGGGAGGCGTTGGAAAAACCGGGGGCGTTCAGTTCCCGTGGTGAAAATAAGAACCTGGAGTCGGTAGACAGTATTCTGCGCAGTATGCCAGGTACCTATACCCAAATCGATCCGAGTCAAGGCGCGGTTAGCGTTAATATCCGTGGAATGAGCGGGTTTGGCCGGGTTAACACCATGGTAGATGGTATTACCCAAAGCTATTACGGAACATCCACTTCTGGGGTTCTTTCACATGGTTCAACCAATAGCCAGTCAGGTGTTCTAATCGATCCAAACTTTATCGTTGGGGTCGACGTGGCACGCGGTGAAAGCAGTGGGGGAGCAGGGGTCAATGCTCTGGCTGGCAGCGCGAACTTTCGTACTATTGGTGTTGATGATGTGATTTTCTCCGGCAACCCTTTTGGTATTAGGACTAAATTTTCTGTCGGCAGTAATGGTATTGGTCGTAGTGGTATGGTTGCAGTCGCGGGAAAAGGGCAAGCATTTACCGATACTGGCAGCATTGGTGCCATGGCGGCAATCAGCGGCAGCTCTGTTTACTCGAACTTCAATAATGGTGACGGGGTGAGTAGCGAGGATTTTGGATATGATGAGTTTATGAAGCAAAATCCAAAATCGCAGTTATTCAAACTGGATATCAAGCCGGATGAATTTAATAGTATTGAGCTTTCGGCCAGGAGCTATCAAAACCGATTCTCTCGTCGAGATATTCACAGTAATGATTTTTATATAAAATATCATTATGCACCGTTCTCGGAATTGGTCGATTTAAATATCACCGCCAGTACCAGTAAAGGGAATCAGGAATATAACGGTGGTTCGCTATTCACCTTCTTTAATACCAATTCGGAAAACCGTTCCGACGCATTGGATATCAATAATACAAGTCGCTTCAGCCTGTTGAACACCGATGTAGCTTTCAGCTACGGCGGTAAAATCATGCACAACAGATACACCAAGCATGTTGAGTCGGCAATCGAAGATGAGCAGACCGCGCAGGAGTCTATCGAAAACAACACCTTCGCGCCGTCAGGTGATCAGCGTATCACCAGTTTGTACACCGGCTTACAGCTTAATCGGGATATTTATCAATTAGATTTAAACCTGAATTACAGCAGCAACAAGCTGACAGGATTTAAACCTGCTTGTGATTACCGGGTACAATGTTTCCCTCAGGGTGCCGCTAATATTAATTTAAAAGAACAAGGTTTTAACCCATCGGTGATGCTTTCTGCGCAGGTAACGCCATGGCTGCAACCCTTTGTCAGCTACAGTAAATCCATGCGCGCGCCTAATATTCAGGAAGTGTTCTATTCCAACTCTGGTGGAGCGTCGATGAACCCATTTTTGAAGGGGGAACGAGCAGAAACTTGGCAGGCGGGATTTAACGCCAATGGTCATGATTTATTGGTTAAAGAGGACTCGCTTCAACTGAAAGTGGTGGCTTATACCAGTAAGGTTAACAACTATATTTTCAGCGAGTCATACATGGTGTGCCGTAATGGACGCAAATGTAGCTATCGCGAAAACCTTGAAAATAACTGGGCCGATGAAAGTGAAGACTATGCGGACAATATGTACATCTACGTCAACTCGTTGACTCCTGTACGTGCGCATGGCGTAGAGCTGGAAGCCAATTATGACGCGGGTCGCGCCTTCGCTCGCATGTCATTCAGTAAGCAGCATACCGAGCAGCCGACTTCAATTGCCAGCACCTATTTTGGTGCGGGTGATATCAATGAACTTCCGGATATGTACTTTACACTGAATACTGGGGTGCGTTTCCTGGATGAGTCATTGACTGTCGGCAGTATTGTGAAATACACAGGAAAGGCCCGCCGTTTGTCACCGGATTATGAACAAAGTGAAACCACCGGTGAGATAGTGAAGCAGGATATGCCGAACATCCCGACAATTATCGATCTGTATAGCACCTATCAAATTAACCGTAACGTGCTGCTAAAATTTAGTGTGCAGAATCTGATGAACAAGAGTTATTCAGAGGCGCTTAACAAGCTGAATATGTTGCCTATTCAAGGTGATGACGCCACTGCTGCCAACACTGCCCGTGGACGAACTTATATCTTCGGCGGGGAGGTGCGATTCTAAAGTGGAGTGCGGGCGCAATTATTGCGCCTGTTTTGCCTGCTGTAGCCACTTGTCCAGCTCGTTGGCGAACTGCTGGCGATCGCGCTGGTTCAGCGTATTCGGACCACCGGTCTGGATACCGCTGGATCGCAGCGTATCCATAAAGTCGCGCATGTTCAGACGTTCACGGATGGTGTCCGGCGTGTAGCGTTCACCACGTGGGTTCAACGCCACCGCACCTTTCTCAATCACTTCTGCTGCCAGCGGGATATCGGCGGTGATCACCAGATCGCCTTTTTCGCAGCGGCGCACGATTTCGTTATCCGCTACGTCAAAACCGGCCGCCACTTGCAGTGTGTGGATGTGTTTCGACGGCGGCGTTCTCAGTGGCTGATTGGCCACCAGCGTCACCGACATAGCGGTACGATCCGCTGCCCGAAACAGCACTTCTTTGATCACGTTTGGACAAGCGTCTGCATCAACCCAAATTTGCATCATTCAGGCTCCTTCAGCCAATCGCGCACCGGTAAGAAATCACGGTACAGCGCTGCTTCCGGGCTGCCTTCTTCCGGTTGATAGTTGTATTCCCAGCGCACCAGCGGCGGCATCGACATCAGGATGGATTCGGTACGTCCACCGGTTTGCAGGCCGAACAGTGTGCCTCGGTCCCAGACTAAATTGAATTCCACATAGCGACCACGGCGGTACAGTTGGAACTGACGTTCGTTATCGCCCCAACTCAGCGCCTTGCGTTTTTCTACGATCGGCAAATAAGCATCAAGGAAGCCTTCGCCCACGGCTTGGGTAAACGCAAAACAGGTGGCGAAGTCCGGGGTGTTCAGATCGTCAAAGAACAGGCCGCCGATGCCACGTGCTTCGTTACGGTGTTTGATAAAGAAATAGTCGTCGCACCACTTTTTGTATTTGGGGTAGACCTGTTCACCGAAGGGCGCACACAGTTGTTCGGCAGTGCGGTGCCAGTGAACGGCGTCTTCTTCAAAGCCATAGAACGGCGTCAGGTCAAAGCCGCCGCCAAACCACCATACTGGCTCTTCACCGGGTTTTTCCGCAATGAAGAAGCGCACATTGGCATGGCTGGTGGGGATATAGGGGCTGCGCGGGTGGATGACCAGCGACACGCCCATGGCCTGGAAGCTCCGACCGGCCAGTTCGGGACGGTGTGCGGTAGCGGATGCGGGCAGGGTAGCGCCGGAGACGTGTGAAAAGTTGACGCCTGCTTGTTCGAACACTGCGCCGTCGGTCAATACCCGACTGCGGCCACCGCCGCCTTCTTCACGCGTCCAGCGGTCTTCGTTGAAAACGGCGCCGCCGTCGGCCTGGGCTAATTGCGTGCAGATGCGATCCTGCAGTGCCAGCAGGAAGGATTTTACTTCTGCGATGGTCGATAAACTCATACGGAATAATTCACAGCGTCTGACTGAACAAGCCGCAGAGTATATACCCAAAGCCCTTGAAGTTGCAGCAAGGCAGCAAGTGAACAGGTCCCGAAACGCTTAGTTTGGTCATTGATTTGGGCGTGTGATTGCTGCTAACCCTGAGATTCAAGGGGGACCTTTATTCACTTCGGCTGGCAATATTAGCCCGGTTTTCGTTGGTGTGCATCGTAATAACTGAAGAAACTGATTACACCGTCGGCGATGGCACGGGCGATTTTTTCGCGAAAAGCGGTGGTACCCAGCAGGCGTTCTTCCGCCGGGTTGGTAATAAACGAGGTTTCGACCAACACAGACGGAATTGACGGGGATTTCAGCACGGCAAACGCCGCCTGCTCTGTACTGTTACTGTGCAGATGATGTACCGGGCGAATCTGTCCGAGTACGTGGCGACCAAGTGTCAGACTGTTATTGATGGTATCTGTCTGCACCAGATCGAACAGCACCTGTTGCAGATAATTGTCCTGGTTTTTGTATTTCCCGCCAGCCACATCATCGGCGGCATTCTCGCGGTTAGACAGATAACGTGCCATGGCGCTGCTGGCGCCGCGGTTGGACAGGGCAAACACCGAAGCACCTGAGGCTTCCGGGCTGGTAAAGCCGTCGGCGTGAATCGAGATAAACAGATCGGCCTGATGCTGGTGGGCAATCTCAACGCGTTGGAATAACGGGATAAACTCGTCTTCTTCCCGTGTCAGACGGACTTCGACGTGTTCCTGTTCGTGCAGGATGCGGCGGACGTGGTTGGCAATCTCCAACACGACGTGCTTTTCCTGCGAACCTTCGCTGCCGACCGCGCCGGAGTCGATACCGCCGTGACCGGGATCGATCATTACCAGCCTTTTACTGCCCGACGGTTTAGGTGCAGGTTTGCTGTGTTGGTTGCGCAGCATGCCACCGGATTCGGCGCTGGCCGTTTGGCTTTTGCTGCCGAGCAGCACCAGAGCCAGGCCCGAGAGCAGTAATTGGCGTCGCGTAGGAGAAGTGGCAAGCGGCTTAAAATTGAAGAATTGTTTAACCTGCTTTTTCATAACGCTACGCTCCATCGACAAATTCTATTTTGCGACGTTATATCGTATTGATAATCATTAATCGACCTGATAACTATTTCCATTTATTACGCGGGGGACCGGTGATTTCTGGATAATTGCTGGGGTAAATCGCAGTTTGATATTGCGTAAGTGAATAATCACGCGATAATCAGATAAACATCTTAATTAACAGCGGCGAACATCGATGGAAATTCGCGTATTTCGACAAGACGACTTTGAAGAAGTCATTACTCTGTGGGAGCGTTGCGATCTGCTGCGACCGTGGAATGATCCTGAGATGGACATTGAACGTAAATTGAACCACGATCCGGATCTCTTTCTGGTCGCTGAAGTGGGCGGGGAAGTGGTGGGGTCGGTGATGGGCGGTTACGACGGTCATCGCGGCTCGGCGTATTATCTGGGGGTTCATCCGGATTATCGCGGGCGCGGTATTGCCAATGCGTTAATTAACCGTCTGGAAAAGAAGCTGATCGCGCGTGGGTGCCCGAAGATCCAATTGGTGGTGCGTGAAGACAACGACACGGTGATCGAGATGTACGAAAAACTCGGTTACGAGATCCAGAACGTGACCAACCTGGGTAAACGACTGATCGAAGATCAGGAATATTGAGTGGTACTTTGGGCGGTGAAGCTTCACCGCCCTTTGCTATGGGTTATGGCAGTTTTTTGATGTTCTTCACATCGACTTCCACGCTGCTCCAGTTTTTATCGACTTTCCCTTCCAACTGCACTTTATCTTTCGGGGTAATGGTCTGGCCGTTCCAGCGTTTTTTGTCGATCTCTACTGTCAGAGTGCCGCTGGCGTCGCGGAAGGTATAGGTGTCGTCACCCACGCGCTGCTCAATGTTACCCTGCAGCATCACCCAGGTGTCATCGCTCATTGATTTCACCTTGTCTACGGTGGTCAGCGCGGCACTTGGGCCAGAGAAGCCCCCTTGCTGGGTATTTTGCGTTTGTGCCTGCGGAGCGGCAGGATCGAGGAACCCACCTTGCTGTGCCAGAACCGGTGCGCTGCACAGCGCGATTAATGCGGCCAGGGTATATTTTTTCATCTTAAGCTTCCTTATCTCAATCGAGAATCAAAGCCCTGCCAATCAGGACTGCTGGTTTGATGGGGTTAAGTAAAGCATGAAAATCTTAAGGGGTTCTTAAGCGTGCGCATTGAAAACAATAAATGTGACTCCCATCTGAAGGAGTACTCATGAGATTGATAAGGAATCGACGTTGAAGTCACCCCCACACCGTTTTTCCCCCGACGATTACGATCATCACGGCGTACTGCGTTTGCCGCTGTGGTTTTGGGGCGTCCTGGTTTTACAAGCCCGTACCTGGATCCTGTTTGTGATGGCCGGTGCTTCACGCCAGCAGGGGGAAGGGTTGTTGCAGCTGTTCTATCCGGATACCCAAAGATTCTGGTATGGGATCATGCTGGGGCTGCCGGCGGCGCTGGCATTTCTGTTGGCTCCACGGCGTCACCAATGGCCACGATTGTGGTGTGCCTGGGGTTGGGTGCTTTGTCTCTCGCTACTGGCGGCACTGGGCGGTTCGGTGTTCAGCCTGTGGCAACAGGCCGACAATCAGCCACCGTTGGATATGTTATGGATACTGCTTGATGCGCTGGCACTGGCTTATCTGCTGCTGAACCAGCGGCTGAAAGCCTGCTTTACCCAGCAAGAAGAGGTGGGTTAATTGCCGCCTGCGGCGGCACTTTTCTTATTTTCTGCACTCCAAGCTCGCAACTGATGGCGAAGCGTGGGCAGTTGTGAGAGGCTGGCACGCAGCAAAACGCCGGGCCCATGCCTTTGATGTTAAGGAGCTAGAGATGAATATTCGCCCACTGTTGTTAGGGCTCCCGCTGTTACTGACCGGCTGTTCGACCATGTCGAACTTCTCCTGGTCGAGCCTGTCGCCACTTAACTGGTTTGGCAGCAGCCTTGAGGTCAGCGCCAAGGGCGTTGGCGATTTGAACGCCGGCACCCCGATGTCAGAAAGCGCGATCAACGACGGGCTGAACGGCGATTACCGTCTGCGTGGTGGCATGGCCACCAGCCAGGGTCAGATCGTTTCTTACTATCAGGCGATGGACGGTAATGACGTGAAGCTGGTGATCACCGGCGAACCAAAAGGCCACGTGCAGCGTGTGGACGTGATGGACAGCAAAGTGGCGACCGAATGGGGCAGCAAGCTCGGTACGCCGTTCAGTGACATGTACAAGAAGGCATTCGGTGCCTGTAAACCAGCCAGTGGCGACGACGCAGGCAAAGTGGAGTGTGTGGCAGAACAGAGTAAGTATGTTACCTACATCTTCAGCGGCAAATGGGCTGGCCCGCAGGACATTATTCCACCGGATGACACACTAAAAAGCTGGACGGTCAGCAAGATCATCTGGCACGCCAAACCTCAGTAATCCTTTCTTTTTGGCGCCCTATTCGAGGCGCCAAACCCTCATAAATTTTTTACCCTATGCATTTCAAACCACAGCTGGGCGACCAGCACGGGAGTCCCCACGGGCTTACTTTAGTAAGTGACAGGGGTGACAAATCTGTCGGGAACAGATGTGAACGCTGCTTGCAGCGGCCCCTAAGGGCGTGGCCCACGGATGGGCCACATAACTGTGTGCAGTTAACAACGCTGTGGTTTGAAAGGCGACGGGTATCCTTGTTTTCTTTGCGTTCGGGCAAGGCAATTACCCTTGCTTGCGGTATGATACCGCGCATTCGTGACAGGAAGCCTGTTACCCGATTCAGGTATTGAGGATAACGACAATGACACAGGTTCAGAGCGGCATTTTGCTGGAACACTGCCGTTTCGCCATTTTTATGGAAGCCACCGTGCAGGGCGAGTTTGCCGATTTGCGTCAGGGCTGTAAGCAATTTTGCCAGACGTTGACCGAGCTGCAACAGCAGTTCCCCGACGCCCATTTGGGCGCGGTGATCGCCTTTGGTTATGACGTCTGGCACGATCTGTCCAGCGGTCAGGGGGCCAAAGAGCTGAAGCCATTTACCCCGTTGGGTAAAGGGTTGGCGCCGGCGACCCAGCGCGACATGTTGATCCATATCCAATCTTTACGTCATGACGTTAACTTCACGCTGGCGCAGGCTGCGCTCGCGGCGTTCGGCAATGCGATTAAAATTGAAGAGGAAACCCACGGTTTCCGCTGGGTAGAAGAGCGTGACCTGAGTGGCTTTATCGACGGTACCGAAAACCCGCAGGGCGACAAACGTCCTGAAGTGGCGGTGATTGCCGAAGGTGAAGAGGATGAAGGTGGCAGCTACGTGCTGGTACAACGTTACGAACACAACTTGCGTCAGTGGCAGCGCTTTACCACGGAACAGCAAGAGCAGATTATTGGCCGCACCAAGCATGACAGCGAAGAGTTGCCGCCAGAGCAGCGCCCGGACACTTCTCACGTCAGCCGTGTTGATCTGAAAGAAGACGGTAAAGGCCTGAAGATTCTGCGCCAGAGCCTGCCTTATGGCACTGCCAGCGGTAAGCATGGGTTGTATTTCATCGCCTATTGCGCACACCTGCATAACATCGAAAAACAGCTGTTGAGTATGTTTGGCGATCTCGACGGTAAACGCGATGCCATGTTGCGTTTCAGCCGCGCAGTGACCGGTAGCTATTACTTTGCTCCTTCGCTGACGCGCTTGCTGTCGCTGTAAGAACGACACCGGAGTCGGCTATCGTCGGCTCCGGCATCATCATCCCTCCTCGCCAAAACCGCCCCGGCCCTGCCTTATAGCGTTTGATGCTTGAAAATCACTAAACGGTATATAAAAGCGTTACAGCTCCGCACCTAGTTATAAATACACTGGTCAACATCAGGGCGAAAGCCCGACAGATTGACTCAGTTAGCTAAGGTGCAGAATGAAACAAACACGGGTTAAAAATATTGTGCTGAAAGGATGGTTGGCGGCGGCGCTGTTAGCCAGTGGCACCGTTTCGGCAACTGAATTGCTGAACAGCTCTTATGACGTTTCCCGTGAATTGTTTGCTGCATTGAATCCTGGTTTCGAGCAGCAATGGAACCAGCAGCATCCGGGCGACAAGCTGACCATCAAACAGTCCCATGCAGGTTCTTCCAAACAGGCACTGGCGATCTTACAGGGGTTACGTGCCGATGTGGTGACCTACAACCAGGTTACTGACGTACAGATCCTGCACGACCGTGGGCAACTGATACCGGCTGACTGGCAGAGCCGTTTACCGAACAACAGTTCCCCCTTCTATTCCACCATGGCTTTCCTGGTACGCAAGGACAATCCAAAAGGCATTCATAACTGGAATGATTTGGTGCGCGACGATGTGAAGCTGGTATTCCCAAACCCGAAAACTTCCGGTAATGGCCGTTATACCTATCTGGCCGCTTGGGGTGCCGCAAATCAGGCTGATGGTAACGATCAGGCGAAAACTCGCGCCTTTATGACCCGCTTCCTGAAAAACGTATTGGTGTTCGACACCGGCGGTCGCGGTGCGACGACCACCTTTGTGGAGCGTGGCTTGGGTGACGTGCTGATAAGTTTTGAATCTGAAGTGAACAATATTCGTAAGCAGTATGGTGAAGACAAATACCAAGTGATCGTGCCGCCGGTCGATATTCTGGCAGAGTTCCCGGTTGCCTGGGTTGACAAGAATGTGGAAAGAAACGGGACTGAACAGGCGGCCAAAGACTACCTGAATTATCTCTACAGCCCTGCAGCGCAGCAGGTGATCACCAGCTACTACTATCGCGTTTACGATAAGCAGGCGATGGCGGCGGCGAAGAGCCAGTTCCCGGACACCAAGTTGTTCCGGGTAGAAGATCAGTTTGGCGGCTGGCCGCAGGTGATGAAAACGCATTTCTCCACCGGTGGTGAGTTGGATCAGTTATTAGCAGCAGGGCATAAGTAATGTTGTCGTTGTCCAGCAAACGGGTTCTGCCTGGGTTCGGACTGAGCCTCGGGAGCAGCCTGTTTTACACCTGTCTGATCCTGCTGTTGCCGCTCAGTGCGCTGGTGATGCAGTTGGCGCAAATGAGCCTGGCGCAGTATTGGGAGGTAATTTCCAATCCGCAGGTGGTCGCAGCCTACAAGGTGACGCTGCTGGCTGCGGGTGTTGCCAGCCTATTTAACGCGGTGTTTGGCATGCTGATGGCCTGGATCCTCACGCGTTACCGTTTCCCGGGTCGCACGCTGTTGGACGGCTTGATCGATCTGCCGTTTGCGTTGCCGACTGCGGTAGCCGGTCTGACGCTGGCGGGGCTGTTTTCTACTACCGGTTGGTATGGCCAATGGCTGGCGCATTTTGACATCAAAGTGACGTTTACCTGGCTGGGTATTGCGGTGGCGATGGCATTTACCAGCCTGCCATTTGTGGTGCGTACCGTTCAGCCGGTATTGGAAGAGTTGGGGCCGGAATACGAAGAGGCGGCCGAAACGCTGGGTGCCACTCGCTGGCAGAGCTTTCGTCGCGTCGTGATGCCAGAGCTGGCGCCGGCGCTGTTAGCCGGTACGGCGATCTCATTTACCCGTAGCCTGGGTGAGTTTGGTGCAGTGATTTTTATCGCCGGTAACATCGCCTGGAAGACGGAAGTGACTTCACTGATGATTTTTGTTCGTTTGCAGGAGTTCGATTACCCGGCCGCCAGTGCGATTGCCTCGGTGATCTTGGCTGCATCACTGCTGTTGCTGTTCAGCATTAACGTTTTGCAGAGCCGCTTTGGCCGACGCATCGGGGGGCACTGATGGCGGATATCTCTGAGTTCAACGGCGTCGAACGCCCGCGCGTCAACTGGGGCAAGTGGACGTTGATCGGTATCGGCGTGCTGTTTTCGGTACTGCTGCTGGTGGTACCGATCATTTCGATTTTCGCCGAGGCCTTTTCCAAAGGTGCTGGCGCGATGTGGAGTAACCTGGTCGATCGCGACATGTTGCACGCTATCTGGCTGACGGTGCTGATCGCCTTGATTACCGTACCGTTCAACCTGGTTTTCGGTACGTTGCTGGCATGGTTGGTGACGCGTTTTACCTTTCCTGGGCGTCAACTTTTACTGACGTTGATCGACATCCCGTTCGCCGTTTCACCGGTGGTGGCTGGGCTGATTTACCTGCTGTTTTACGGCAGCAATGGTCTGCTGGGCGGTTGGCTGGATGCGCATAATATCCAGCTTATGTTCTCTTGGCCGGGCATGGTGCTGGTGACCATTTTCGTTACCTGTCCGTTTGTGGTGCGTGAGCTGGTGCCGATGATGCTGAGTCAAGGCAGTCAGGAAGACGAGGCTGCTATTTTGCTGGGCGCCTCTGGCTGGCAGATGTTCCGCCGGGTGACGTTACCAAACATTCGCTGGGCGCTGCTGTACGGCGTGGTACTGACCAACGCGCGAGCCATTGGTGAATTCGGCGCAGTGTCAGTGGTGTCCGGTTCTATTCGCGGTGAAACCTTCAGCCTGCCGCTGCAGGTTGAGTTATTGCAACAGGATTACAATACGGTTGGCTCCTTTACCGCCGCCGGTTTATTGACCCTGATGGCGATAGTGACCCTATTTTTGAAGAGTGGCCTGCAATGGCGTCTGGAACGTCAGAATGCACGTCTCGAGCGGGAGGAAAATCATGAGCATTGAGATCAACGGTATCAACAAGTTTTTCGGTCGTACCAAGGTGTTGAACGATATCTCGCTCGACATTGCTTCCGGCGAGATGGTGGCATTACTCGGGCCGTCTGGTTCCGGTAAAACCACACTGCTGCGTATTATCGCTGGGCTAGAAAACCAAAGTAGCGGTAAGTTGGGCTTCCACGGAACCGACGTTAGCCATGTCCATGCGCGCGACCGTCGGGTGGGCTTCGTATTCCAGCATTATGCGCTGTTCCGCCATATGACAGTATTTGACAACATCGCTTTTGGTTTGAGCGTGTTGCCGCGTCGTGAACGTCCGAATGCAGCGGCGATCAAACAAAAAGTGACCCAGTTGCTGGAGATGGTGCAATTGGCCCATTTGGCTAACCGCTATCCGTCACAACTTTCTGGCGGCCAGAAGCAGCGCGTAGCCCTGGCGCGCGCCTTGGCGGTAGAACCGCAGATTTTACTGCTGGATGAACCTTTCGGTGCACTGGATGCGCAAGTGCGTAAAGAATTGCGTCGTTGGTTGCGTCAGTTACACGAAGAGCTGAAATTCACCAGCGTGTTCGTCACCCACGATCAGGAAGAAGCGATGGAAGTGGCCGACCGTATCGTGGTGATGAGCCAGGGCAATATTGAACAGGTGGGATCGCCGGAAGAGATTGTGCGTGAGCCCGCCAGCCGCTTCGTGCTGGAATTTATGGGTGAAGTGAACCGCCTGAGCGGCGAGATCCGTGGTTCACAGCTGTTTGTTGGTGCGCATCAGTGGCCGCTGTCGTTCCAGCCGATGCACCAGGGTAGCGTGGACTTGTTCCTGCGGCCTTGGGAAATGGAAGTGGGTACTGAGAGCAGTGACCGCTGCCCGTTACCGGTGCAGGTGCTGGAAGTCAGCCCGCGTGGCCACTTCTGGCAATTGACCGTGCAGCCGATCGGCTGGCATCAGGAGCCTATCAGCGTGATTTTGCCGGAAGGCAATGAAACCCCGGTGCGCGGCGGTCGTTATTACGTTGGCAGCCTGAATGCGCGTCTGTACGCCGGCGATCAACTACTACAACCTGTTGCGTTAGCTAAAAGCGCCTGATAGTTTTTATACCCGTCATCATTTTAAAGGCAACCCCGGGGTTGCCTTTTATATTACGCACTTCAACACACAGGCAAAGATCGTGACAACGCTTGAACAATGTATCGGTAATACCCCGCTGGTAAAATTACAACGTCTGACGACAGGACTGAACAGCGAGGTTTGGGTCAAACTGGAAGGTAATAACCCAGCGGGTTCGGTGAAGGATCGTGCCGCGCTGGCGATGATTCAGCAGGCTGAGCTGCGCGGTGAGATACAGCCCGGTGACCGTCTGATCGAGGCCACCAGTGGCAACACCGGTATTGCGCTGGCGATGATCGCGGCGTTGAAAGGCTATGCTATGACGCTGTTGATGCCGGAAAACATGAGCCTGGAACGGCAGGCGGCGATGCGCGCTTATGGGGCAGAGTTGATTCTGGTTAGCCGCGAAGTCGGGATGGAAGGCGCGCGCGATTTGGCATTAGAAATGCATAATCAGGGGCAGGGCAAAGTACTGGACCAGTTCAATAATTTGGATAACCCGTACGCCCACTTCACCACCACTGGCCCGGAAATCTGGCAACAGAGCGAGCAGCGTATTACCCATTTCGTTTCAAGCATGGGGACCACGGGCACGATAACCGGTGTCGGTGGCTATCTGAAGAGCCAGAACGCACAGGTGCAGATCATCGGTCTGCAACCGGCAGAAGGCAGCAATATTCCCGGTATTCGCCGCTGGGCGCCAGCCTACCTGCCGGGGATATTCCGCCCGGATCTGGTCGATCAGGTATTGGACATTGAGCAGACTGACGCTGAGCAGACCATGCGTCAGTTGGCGCAACGTGAAGGTATTTTCTGCGGCGTCAGTTCCGGTGGCGCCGTTGCGGGCGCGTTGCGGATTGCCGCAGAAAACCCCGGCAGTGTGATTGTGGCGATCATCTGTGATCGCGGTGATCGCTATCTTTCTACCGGTGTTTTTGGCTGAGTATTATTCCCTTTCCAACGCATGTATCGGATCCATCCCGGCGGCACGTTTCGCCGGGAAGAAACCAAAAATAACCCCGATTAATGTCGAGCAGATAAAGGCGGCAACGATAGATTCGGTGGAATAAACCATCGTGAAGTTATCGCTGAATTGGCTGAACAGCACGCCTATCGCCAGTGACAATAACACCCCCAGCGTCCCACCCAGCAGGCACACCAGAACTGCTTCAATCAAAAATTGCTGCATGATGTCGCTGGCACGTGCGCCAACCGCCATGCGTACGCCAATTTCACGGGTGCGCTCGGTGACCGACACCAGCATGATATTCATCACCCCAATACCGCCGACCACCAGCGAAATCAACGCAATCATCGACACCAACAGCGTCAGGGTGGCGGTAGTCTGTTCAATGGTTTGGCGAATGCTATCGGTGTTCATCACGAAGAAATCTTTGCCACCGTGACGTTGGCTCAGCAGGCGCGTTACGCCATCCTCAGCACTGGAGAGATCAACATCATCGTTAACGCGTACGGTAATGCTTTTCAGGTAGCTCTGGCCTAGCATGCGTTTCATCGCGGTGGTGTAGGGGATCCAGACATTCAGATTTTCATCGCTGCCGAAGCCACTTTGCTTTTTAGCGGCGACGCCGATGATGCGGCAAGGCAGTGAACCGAGCAGGATCACTTCGCCAAGCGGGTTGGTACCGTGAGGAAACAGCGTGTCACGGGTATTTTCGTCGATCACGACTTCCTGCATCAGCTGCTCGATGCTATGACGGTTAAATGCCATGCCGCTATCGATGTTATAGCCACGGACCAGAAAATACTGTTCCCCGACACCATTGACTGTGCCGCTGACCGACTGGTTGCCATAGCGGAACGTGGTGCTGGTGGAGACGGTCGGTGTCACGCTGTGCACGTATCCTTGCTGTGCCAGTGCGTCGGCGTCGGTAGCACGCAGCGTTTGCACTGCGGCTGAGCGCATATCGCCGAAATCTTTACCCGGATAGACCTCCAGTGTGCTGGTGCCCATGGCGTTGATATTGGCCAGTACTTGCTGTTGAGAGCCTTTGCCCAGTGCCACTACCGAGACGACCGAGGCAATGCCAATGATAATGCCGAGCATGGTGAGGAGGGTGCGCAGGCGCTGGGAGGCCATAGCCAAGAGCGCCATTTTGAATGCTTCGCGCAGGCGATCGCGTTGTGATTGCCAGCGGCTGGTTGTGTTATCCAACGCTTTTGGCAGGCGTGCGACGCGTTGGACGGTTTTCTGTCGATCGGCAACGATCTTGCCATCACTGAGTTCAATGATGCGCTGAGCATGTTCGGCAATCTGCATGTCGTGAGTGACAATTACCACCGTGTGGCCCCGTGCGTGCAGGCCTTTCAGGATACTCATCACCTCTTGCCCACTGTGACTGTCCAGCGCACCGGTCGGTTCATCCGCCAGAATCACTTCGCCGCCGTTCATCAATGCACGGGCGATGCTAACCCGCTGTTGTTGGCCCCCGGAGAGCTGACTTGGGCGGTAATTCAATCGTTGCGACAACCCTAGCCGTTGTAATAAATCAGCTGCACGTTGTTGACGTGAACGGCGTGGATGGCCGGCATACACTGCCGGCACCTCCACGTTGCCCTGCGCACTCAGATCGCCCAGCAGATGATAGCGTTGGAAGATAAAACCGAAGTGTTCGCGTCGTAGTTCGGCCAAGCTATCGCGATCTAACTGTCCAGTACTGCGGCCAGCCACCTGGTAATCGCCTTCGCTCGGGCGATCAAGACAGCCGAGAATGTTCATCAGCGTTGATTTACCGGAACCGGAAGCGCCCACGATCGCCACCATTTCACCCTGACCAATGGAGAGATCGATATTGTTCAATACCGTTACGTTTTGTTCACCGGCTTGAAAACGGCGGCTGATGCCGCGCAGTTGCAGCAAAGGTTGTTGGCTCATCGTTATATTCCCATTGGCGGCGGGCCCATACGGCGCGTGCTGCTTTTGGTTGCGGAATTCACCTGGCTGACAATGACACTCTCACCGGCTAATAGGCCGCTGATAATCTGTGCATCGACGTTGTTGTTAATACCAACTTTTACCGGACGTCTGACAATGTTGCCTTGCTTGTCGACCACCTGCACCCAGTCTCCTTGTAAGGCCGTTGCGGGGATGACCACGGCGTTCTCTGCCTTGGCTAACACGATATACACCTGTGCGGTCATTGAGATACGTAGCGCACCGTCAGGGTTGGCGACGTCGAACAGACCGTTGTAGTAAATTGCGGTGCTGGAGCTGGAGGAACTGCTGGAGCTGCTGGTACTGGACGATGTGGTCTCATCATTGATGGAATCCGGGGCCGGTTCAATCGCCCGCAATGTGGTGCGGTAGCGCTTACCTGGTTCACCCAGGATGGTGAAATAGACCGGCATGCCGGTTTTTACCTTGACCACGTCAGCTTCAGAAATCTGTGCTTCGATGGTCATGGTTGCCAATTGAGCGACTTTGACGATGGTCGGTGCGCTTTGTACCGCATTCACCGTCTGCCCAGCTTCCACCGGTAACGCGACGATGGTGCCGTCTATCGGCGAGGTGATTTTGGTGTAACCGAGGTTAACTTGTGCTGTGTTGACCGCAATCTGCGCCTGGACGATTTGCGCATCCAGCGCATTAACATCGGCGCGTGTGGCAATCAGTGTGGCCTGAGCATTGTCCAAATCTGCCCGTATACCGACGCCATGCGCCACGATAGCTTGCTGACGCTGATAGGCGCGCTCATTGTTGTGTAATGCCGCCATTTTTGATGCGCGTTGCGCCTGAACGTTTTTCAATGCCGCCTCTGCGTCCCTCAGGGCATTCTGCTGGGTTAAGTCGTCAATCTCAGCGACCCGTTGCCCTTTATGTACTTTATCGCCCAGCGCCACGTACAGGGCCTTTATCTGACCAGACACCTGTGCGCCGACGCTGACCTGTTTTTGCGCTTCAATGGTGCCGTCAGCCAACACCGTTTGTTCCAGGTCGCGCGTTTGCGCCACCGCAGTGATATAACGGGGAGGCGCTGTATCACCTTGAGATCTGAAGTAGAGAAATAGGGCGATAGCAGCCACAATAACAGTGGGCAGCAGATAGCGTTTTGAGCGTTGAAACGATGGCATGACGATGAAGTTCCCTGGCATAAAAGCGCGGTAAAAATCTGTTGGCACTAATTTAACGCGCCGCCGATGGGTCTGCGGTTAAGTGGCGTTCAGGAATATGTAAGGATTGAGTAAAACCGGCTGCGAAGCAGACAAATAGGCGTGAAAATGGCGAAAATCCGCGAAGGAGCAAGGCATGAAAATTTTATTGGTCGATGATGACCTCGAACTCGGCACCATGCTGAGCGAATACCTGACCGGCGAAGGGTTTAACGCCACGCTGGTACTGACTGGCAAAGCCGGGGTGGAAGGCGCGCTGTCGGGCGACTATACCGCGATGATCCTCGACATCATGCTGCCGGACATGAGTGGCATTGACGTCCTGCGCGACGTGCGTAAAAAGAGCCGTATGCCAATCATTATGCTGACAGCCAAAGGCGATAACATCGATCGGGTTATCGGCCTGGAAATGGGCGCTGACGACTACATGCCTAAGCCGTGCTATCCCCGTGAGCTGGTGGCACGTTTGCGTGCGGTGTTGCGTCGTTTTGACGAGCGCCCGGATGAAGTGGACGACGAGGTTGTTATCAATTTCGGTGAGCTGAGTCTTAACCCGTCTACCCGTAGCAGCGAATGGCGTGGCAAGCCGTTTGATCTGACGGCTTCCGAATTCAACCTGCTCGAGTTGCTGTTACGTGCGCCTGAACGCGTAGTATCAAAAGATGAGCTGTCAGAAAAAGGTTTGGGACGCCCGCGTGAAGCTTATGACCGCAGCGTTGATGTCCATATCAGCAATATCCGGCAGAAGCTGGGTGCCTTGACGGACAACGTGTTAAGTATTGAAACGGTGCGCAGCATCGGCTACCGAATCCGATAATGCCCATGCGCGGAAGACTCTTCTGGAAAATCCTGCTCGGCTTCTGGCTGACCTTTATCATCATGACCCAGGCATTGTGGGTCGCTTTTTCATTGTACGGCGATCGCTACGAGCCGCCGGAAAACGCAATGGCTCGGCGAGTGATTGCGCTGCATTTAACTTCTGCCGCGACACAACTGCGCAGTGGTGGAATGCCGGCACTCGAGGCGATGCTGAAAGACTGGCCGGAAGATGACCGGCGCTTGCTGTCCGTGACTCCGCTGGCGCAACCGCCGGCACCGGCACCGGAGGAACCGGTGTTTGAAGGCCGTCGGATGCCGAAAGCGGTTACAGAATGGGTGGCAGGCGAGGGGGACGGTAAGGGCTATCTGCTGAGCTACGACATGCGTGGCCTGCGGGAGGAGTACCGCCCGAACAAGCGCTCGCATTTCTTCAATATCCCCGCTCCGATGCTGTGGGTAGGCGGGTTGGCGGGGTTGTTATTCAGTGCGGTGTTGGCCTGGAACCTGACCCGGCCGATGCGCAAACTGCGCGACGGTTTTGATCGCGTGGCACAGGGCGATTTATCGGTGCGTTTATTCCCTGCGATGCGCCGCAGACATGATGAGCTTTCTGAGGTGGCGCGTGACTTTGACAGCATGGCGGAACGGTTAGAGTTGCTGGTCAGCGCTCGAGAGCAGTTGTTGCATGACGTCTCGCACGAGTTGCGTTCACCGCTGGCCCGTTTGCAGTTAGCCATTGGTCTGGCGCGACAGAATGAAGGTAATGTAGAAAACTCGTTGCAGCGTATTGAGCATGAAGCAGGGAGGTTGGATAAAATGATTGGCGAGCTGTTGGCGCTGTCACGCGCCGAAAGCAACAATCTGCCGGATGAAGAGTATTTCGATTTGTACGGACTGGTGGATGCGGTGGTGAGCGACGCACGCTACGAAGCGCAGGTTCCGGGAGTGGATATTGTGCTGCAAGCCAGTTCGGACGTGGAATATACCGTTAAAGGGAATGCCGAGCTGATGCGTCGCGCAGTGGACAATATCGTGCGTAACGCGCTGCGTTTCTCCAGCCACGGACAGCAAGTGACGGTGGTGCTGACGCGTATCGATCAATTGTTCCAGATAGAGGTCAGCGATCAGGGGCCTGGAGTGGAAGAGTCGAAGCTGTCGAGCATTTTCGATCCCTTTGTACGTGTGAAATCAGCGCTGTCAGGTAAGGGATACGGGCTGGGGCTGGCGATCACCCGCAAGGTGGTGCTGGCGCACGGCGGTCAGGTTGAAGCGCGCAACGGCGAACTAGAGGGGTTGGTTATTACCCTGCGCATCCCGCGCTGGTCATAACAGACTATCTTACTTGCCATTTTGAACCAGGGCAGTGCCCGCGTCCTCACGTACTACGTGTACGCTCCGGGGGCTACGCGCTGTCCATGTTCAAGATGCCTGCGTCGTAACGTCTATTACAGCCGGTATACCCAAAGGATTTCGAATTGCAGCCAGGCGGCAAGCGTGGGTAATCCCCGTAGCTTACACTGGTGAGTGGCTTGGGTAAGCACAAGCAGCCAACAACGCTGCAGTTTGAAAGACGAAAGGGATAAAAAAAACGGCGCACTGGGCGCCGTTTCTATGGTCATTCGCGATTACTTCTTGATGCGGATGATCGGGGTCTCGCCAACGGTGACGTTACCGGACAGTTTGATCAGCTCTTTGATCTCGTCCATGTTGGAGATAACAACCGGCGTCAGGATAGACTTGGCTTTCTCTTCCAACAGTGCCAGGTTGAACTCGATAACGACGTCGCCTTTCTTGACGCGCTGACCTTCTTCAGCGATGCGTTTGAAGCCTTCGCCTTTCAGTTCAACAGTGTCAATACCGAAGTGGACAAACAGCTCGATGCCGCTGTCGGATTCGATAGAGAAAGCATGGTTGGTTTCGAAAATTTTGCCGATAGTGCCGTCAACCGGGGCAACCATTTTGTTGCCTGTTGGTTTGATAGCAATACCGTCGCCAACGATTTTTTCAGCGAATACTACGTCAGGTACATCTTCGATATTAACGATTTCGCCAGAAAGTGGAGCTACGATCTCGATAGTGCCCGTGTCTTTCTTGTCATCAGAAACCAGAGATTTCAATTTATCGAACAAACCCATGATCTTCTCCTAAGCATTAAATTGGGCGGCGTTCCAGTGTCGTGGAAGTTTAGCAGAGCGTCTTTTCTTCGATGAATTTATTCACGCAATTCATCAGATCTTGCGCCGTTGGCTGTGCCAAGGCTTGCGCTGCCAACGCCTTCACATCTTCGAAATTAGTATTACGAATAATTTTCTTGATGCGCGGGATTGAAATCGCACTCATGCTGAACTCATCCAGCCCCATGCCCAATAACAACAGTGTAGCACGCTCATCGCCAGCCAGTTCACCGCACATACCGGTCCACTTGCCTTCTGCATGAGATGCATCAATAACCTGTTTGATCAGGCTAAGTACTGATGGGGACATCGGGTTATAGAGATGAGAAATCAGCTCGTTGCCGCGATCTACTGCCAGAGTATACTGGGTTAGATCGTTTGTCCCAATACTAAAGAAGTCGACTTCTTTTGCCAGGTGGTGAGCAATCACCGCCGCCGCTGGTGTTTCCACCATCACGCCGACTTCAATTGTTTCGTCAAACGCCTTGCCTTCTTCACGCAGCTGCGCTTTCAGCGTCTCGATTTCACCTTTCAGATCGCGGACTTCTTCCACGGAAATGATCATCGGGAACATGATGCGCAGTTTACCGAACGCAGAGGCACGCAGAATAGCGCGCAGCTGAGCGTGCAGGATTTCTCTGCGGTCCATGGCGATACGGATGGCACGCCATCCAAGGAACGGGTTCTCTTCTTTCGGCAGGTTCATGTACGGCAGATCTTTGTCGCCGCCGATGTCCATGGTACGGACAATCACAGCCTGTGAACCTACGGCTTCCGCAACGGCTTTATAGGCCTGGAATTGCTCGTCTTCGGTTGGCAGTGAGTCACGATCCATAAACAGGAATTCGGTACGATACAGGCCGACGCCTTCAGCGCCGTTGCGCTCTGCACCTGCGACGTCGCGCACGGTGCCGATGTTGGCGCAGACTTCAACCTGATGACCGTCCAGCGTAATTGCCGGCAGATCTTTCAGTTTGGCCAGATCGTTTTTCTCGGTCACGTACTGGTTCTGTTCGGCTTTCAGCTGATCGATAACGTCAGCAGTTGGGTTAACGTAAATTTTATTGTTAACCGCGTCCAGAATCAGGTAATCGTCGTTCTTAACCTGCTTGGTCACGTCGCTGGTGCCTACGATTGCCGGCAATTCCAGAGAACGGGCCATGATCGAGGTGTGAGACGTACGACCGCCGAGATCGGTGATGAAGCCCAGAACTTTGTCCAGGTTCAACTGTGCGGTCTCTGACGGGGTCAGATCGGTGGCAACCAGGATCACTTCGTCCTGAATCGCGCTCAGATCGACGATAGCCAAGCCCAGAATGTTCTGCAGCAGGCGTTTACCGATGTCACGTACGTCGGCTGCACGTTCTTTCAGGTATTCATCATCCAGTTCTTCCAGTGCTTTCGCCTGGCCTTCGATGATGGTGTAGGCAGCTGCGTCTGCAGAAGCCAGATCGTCTTTGATTAGGGCTATGATTTCCTGCTCAAGCTCTTCGTCTTCCAACAGCATGATGTGGCCTTCGAAGATCGCTTCTTTTTCTTCGCCGAAGGTTTCGCCAGCTTTGGTCTTGATCGCTTCCAACTGCTCGGACGCTTTGGCGCGGCCAGCAAGAAAACGTGAGACTTCCTGCTCTACATCATCTGCAGAGATTTTCTTCCGGTTGATGACAATTTCATCTTCTTTCAGTAGGAGAGCCTTACCAAAAGCGATACCCGGTGATACTAAAATGCCTGAAATCATAACCCTACCTTACTCTTGACTGGTGTTAACTAAGAAGACGGGCCGATTACTCAAGCTCTGCCATCAGTTTTACCAAGTGCTCAACGGCTTTCTGCTCGTCTTCACCTTCAGCGGAGATGGTCACTACGGTCCCTTGAGTCAGCCCCAGAGTTTGCAGTTTAAACAGGCTTTTGGCGCTGGCGCTTTTACCGTTAGAGGTCACGGTGATGTCAGACGTGAAGCCTTTAGCTTCTTTAACGAACTGAGCGGCAGGGCGAGTGTGCAGACCATTCGGAGCGGTAATAGTAACTTCTTGCTGGAACATTGATGTTTCCCCAACTTATTGGTGTGTTGTGGAGCTAAAGTTTAGCCCAAGGGTGTGACTTTAGCTTGTCTGGTTAGCGCCTGACTATGGTACAGGGGCGAGCATTGATGCAACAGAAAACGACGAGTTAGGCACTTCAGATCAAAAAATTTGGCTTCTGTCGTCGTTTCAATCAGCTCCCCATTATGCCGTGTTTAACGCATCAGCGACAAACGAGTAAATCGATTCAGCTTAAACAAGGAATGAAGAGTGATTAATTTTGCGCACCGAAATAATGCACCGTTAAATACTAAAGCTGGCAGGTAAAATCAATCTTTGACTGCTATAAACTTTGATCCAGTCCACAAAAAAGCACCCCGAAAGGTGCTTTTTTAGCGATTTGTGCACAGTGGGCACTACTGTTGCAATTCTTGCTCAGTGAACAAATCAGCGAACAGGGCGGTGCTTAAATAGCGCTCGCCGGAGGACGGCAGGATCACCACGATAGTTTTGTCGGCGAATTCAGGTTCTTCGGCCAATTTCACTGCTGCCACCACTGCGGCACCTGAGGAAATGCCCGCCAGAATGCCTTCTTCGTCCATCAGACGGCGTGCCATGCTGATGGCTTCGTCGTTGGTGACTTGTTCGACGCGGTCGACCAGTTTGAGGTCCAGGTTGCCAGGGATAAAGCCTGCACCGATGCCCTGAATTTTATGCGGGCCTGGTTTGATTTCTTCACCGGCTAGCGCCTGGGTGATGACCGGTGAGTCGGTAGGTTCCACAGCAACGGTGGTAATTGCCTTGCCTTTGGTATTCTTGATATAGCGGCTGACACCCGTCAGCGTACCGCCGGTACCCACACCGGAAATGAATACATCCACTTCACCATCGGTGTCGTCCCAGATTTCTGGGCCGGTAGTTTGCTCATGAATGGCTGGGTTAGCCGGATTGCTGAACTGTTGCAGGATGATGTAACGGTTTGGATCGGTGGCGACGATTTCTTCAGCCTTGGCGATCGCGCCCTTCATGCCTTTTGCGCCTTCGGTCAGCACCAGGTTGGCACCCAGGGCTTTGAGCAGTTTACGGCGTTCGATGCTCATGGTTTCTGGCATGGTCAGCGTCAGCTTGTAACCACGCGCCGCGGCGACGAACGCCAGAGCGATACCGGTATTGCCGCTGGTTGGCTCCACCAGTTCTTTGCCGGCGACCAGGATGCCGCGTTTTTCTGCGTCCCAAATCATATTGGCACCGATGCGGCACTTAACGCTGAAGCTAGGGTTGCGAGATTCAACCTTAGCCAGAATGCGTCCGTTGCCGATACGGTTCAGACGAACCAGCGGCGTATGGCCGATTGTTAATGAGTTATCTTCATATATCTTGCTCATAGCCCGTCCTTTAACTCTATGAAAATGTGGGGAACATCGAAAGCATACGCTAACAGTACCGGCAGGGAAGTAAAGAATTGGTATATCTATATGTTATTAGGAAATAAGTTTTAAGCACAAGGATAAGGGCGCAAATTGCGCGCCCTGTCGAAGAATTAATCGTAATGCGGGGCCGAAAATGGCTTAGGATCGTACGAATTGCGTGCGATAACGGTCGACCCACATGGCGGTGGCGCCGCAAACCGCGACCGGCAGGATAACCAGATTGAGGATTGGGATCATGGTGAACAGGCTAACCATCGCGCCAAACTGTAAGTTGTCGGTTTTATGCTGACGCAGTGCGCTGCGCATATCGGCGAAGCTCACCTTGTGGTTATCGAACGGGTAGTCGCAATACTGGATAGCCAGCATCCAGGCGCTGAACAGGAACCACAGCACAGGCGCTACAGTCTGGCCAATGCCTGGAATGAAATAAAGAATCAGCAACAGCAAGGCGCGGGGCAGATAGTAAGCCAGCTTGCGCCATTCACGCGCCATAATACGTGGCAGGTCTTTCACAATGCCGAAGATACCGGTGTCCGGCAACGGCTTGCCGGTCAGGCTACCTTCCAGCTGTTCAGCTAACAGGCCACAGAACGGCGCAGCAATCAGGTTGGTGATGGTGCTGAACAGATAACTGAACACCAACAGCACGGAGATGACCGCCAGCGGCCACAGCAAATAGCTCAGCCACTGCAACCAGCTAGGCACATGGCTCATCATACTCGGGATCCAGTCGCCGAGTTGACTGAACAACCACCAGAAGGCGGACCCCATTAGCAGTACGTTGACCAGTAACGGCAATACGACATAGCGTTTAATCCCCGGGCGCGAAATCAGGCGCCAGCCTTCGGCAAAATAATGAAGGCCGTTGGTGGGGTGAGAAGGTGACTGCGTATAGGACATATCTTAAGTTATCTCTTTGTCTGAACAGGCATCGCTATCATATCGGGATGATTTTCTACTGGCTAGGGTGACATTGGCTGAAAAAACAGCAAAAAAAGGCAGTGTAATCATCTTTATTGGCATAAAGTTCAGCACGGACTTGCACTTGTGTGCTCGGGCAAATAGAGTTAAAGAGTGAATGTTTGCCGCGGTGGCAATGTATTGGAACAACAGAGATAGCAATGATGCAGGATTTGCGTCTGATATTAATCGTTGTTGGCGCGATCGCCATAATAGCGTTGTTATTGCACGGTCTTTGGACCAGTCGTAAGGAACGCTCATCGCTTTTCCGCGATCGCCCAGCCAAACGTTCTAAGAAAGAACGTGAACAATCCCCGATCGACGATCTCGATGAAGGCGTGGGAGAGGTGCGTGTACGCTCCGCTCACCCGCAGGATGAGCCGTCCTTTGGTCATTTTGATGCCGCTCGCGAAGAACCCGTGGTTGCGCCCAAGCCTGCTCCGGCGGCTGAGCCAGCACCGCGTGCCGTTCAGCCGGCTGCTCATCAGTCTCCGCCACCGCTGTCCCAGCGGCCGGATTATGATGACATCCTGTTGGACAACTACGCGCAGGACGAAGACGATGAGCCGCAGCAGCCTGCGACACGCCGTGAACCGCGCGTTGACGATCTGCCGCCAGTGGCGCATGCAGCAGAACCGGTGTTCCACGCCGAACCTGCTCATCAGCCGCAGACGGAAGTGAAGCCAGCGGTGGTGAACGAGCCTCAGCCTGCTCCTGCTGCCATCAAACCGGCAAAACTGAAAGAAACCGTACTGGTGTTGCACGTGACTGCACATCAGGGTGGCGTGATCGGCGGTGAAGTCTTGCTGCAGAGCGTGTTGCAGGCGGGCTTCCAGTTTGGCGAAATGGGCATTTTCCATCGCCATATCAGTCCTGCAGGCAGCGGTCCAGTGCTGTTCAGTCTGGCGAATATGGTCAAACCAGGGTCCTTTGATCCTGAGATGATGTCCGACTTCTCCACGCCAGGCGTGTCGATGTTCATGATGGTGCCGTCTTATGGCGACGCTAATCAGAACTTCAAGCTGATGCTGCAGTCGGCACAGCGAATCGCCGACGATGTGGGTGGTGTGGTGCTGGACGATGAGCGCCGCATGATGACCCCGCAGAAGCTGGAAACCTACAAAGCGCGCATTCGTGAAGTGTTGGATAACAACGACTGATCGGCTGCTACGCGCACTGAATATCCGTAACAACAAAGCCCCCGCCTGCCGGGGGTTTTTTATCTTTGATGGTGAGCCATGGAATCGATAATCCAACAAATCAATCAACTACGAACCTCACTGCGCCATCACGAATATCAATACCATGTGCTGGACGCACCGGAAGTGCCGGATGCGGAATATGATCGTCTGATGCGTGAATTGCGTGAACTGGAAAGCGCGCACCCGGAGCTGATCACCGCGGATTCCCCAACCCAGCGTGTGGGTGCTGCTCCTCTGGCAGCGTTCGATCAGGTCCGTCACGAAGTGCCAATGCTGTCGTTGGATAACGTCTTTGATGAAGAGAGTTTCCTGGCGTTTTACAAGCGAGTACAAGATCGCCTCAAGAGCAGTGACCCACTGACTTTCTGCTGCGAGCTGAAACTGGATGGTCTGGCGGTCAGCTTGCTGTACGAAGGGGGGGAACTGGTTCGTGCGGCCACGCGAGGTGACGGCACTACGGGTGAAAATATTACCTCCAACGTGCGTACCATCCGTGCCATTCCCCTGCGGCTGACCGGCGACAATATCCCCGCCCGACTGGAAGTGCGTGGCGAAGTGTTTATGCCCCAAGCTGGTTTTGAGCAGATGAACGAAGAGGCGCGCCGTAAAGATGGCAAGATCTTCGCCAACCCGCGTAACGCTGCCGCTGGCTCGATCCGTCAGCTTGACCCACGGATCACCGCCAAACGCCCACTGACCTTTTTCTGTTATGGCGTTGGTCTGCTGGAAGGGGGCGAGTTGCCGCGTAGTCACTGGCAGCGTCTGATGCAGTTCAAAGATTGGGGGTTACCAGTCAGCGATCGCGCTCAACGCTGCACTGGCAGCGATGAGGTATTGGCGTTTTATCGCCAGGTAGAGCAAGACCGTACGCAACTTGGCTTTGATATCGACGGCGTGGTGGTGAAGATCGACGATATCGATCTGCAAGAAACGCTCGGCTTCGTGGCGCGTGCACCTCGCTGGGCGACGGCCTTCAAATTCCCGGCGCAAGAACAAATCACCGTGGTGCGTGAGGTAGAATTCCAGGTTGGACGCACCGGGGCAATTACACCGGTGGCACGTCTGGAGCCAGTGCTGGTTGCGGGCGTGATTGTCAGTAATGCCACGTTGCACAATGCGGATGAAATTGAACGCCTGGGCCTACGTATCGGCGACACAGTGATTGTCCGCCGCGCGGGCGACGTGATCCCACAAGTGGTGGGGGTGATGGCTGAGCGCCGCCCAGCGGACGCGCGTGAAATTTTGTTCCCACTGCATTGTCCGGTCTGCGGTTCCGATGTCGAGAGGGTGGAGGGCGAAGCAGTAGCGCGCTGCACCGGCGGGCTTATCTGTGCGGCACAACGCAAAGAAGCACTGAAGCACTTTGTTTCCCGTCGTGCGTTGGACGTTGACGGCATGGGCGATAAAATCATCGAACAGCTGGTGGAAAAAGAGTACGTCAAGAATCCAGCCGATCTGTTCCGTCTGTCCGCAGGGATTCTGACGGGGCTGGATCGCATGGGGCCAAAATCGGCGCAAAATCTGGTCAATGCTCTGGAGAAGTCCAAGCAGACCACTTTCGCCCGTTTCCTGTATGCACTCGGCATTCGCGAGGTCGGTGAAGCCACGGCCGCTAATCTGGCTGCCCACTTCGGTACGCTGGAGAAGCTGTTCGCCGCCGATATTGAAGCGTTGAAAGAGGTGCCGGACGTCGGTGAAGTCGTGGCGAAACACACGCGTCATTTCCTCGACGAAGAGCTTAACCAGCAAGTTATCCGGGAACTGGTCAGCGACGAGATAGGCATTAACTGGCCGGCACCGGTGGTAATCGTCGCGGAAGAGATCGACAGTCCGTTTGCCGGTAAAACGGTGGTGCTGACCGGCTCGCTGAGTCAGCTTTCACGCGATGAGGCCAAAGATCGCCTGACGGCGCTGGGGGCTAAGGTGAGCGGCAGCGTATCGAAGAAAACCGATCTGGTGATTGCCGGTGAAGCCGCTGGCTCCAAACTGGTGAAAGCGCAGGAGCTGGGCATTGAAGTCATCGACGAAGCGGAAATGATCCGCCTGCTGGGTGCCTGATGGAAAAAGAGAACCTGATTGAAATCGCCAACACTCTGATGCCATTCGGCAAGTACCAGGGACGGGTGCTGATCGACTTGCCCGAAGAGTATTTGCTGTGGTTCGCCCGCAAAGGGGAGTTCCCCAACGGCAAACTTGGCATGCTGATGGAAATGACGTTGGCGATTAAAATCGAAGGGCTCGACCATCTGGTCAAGCCGCTGAAGAAAGGTTGAATTGCCGGGCGCGGTACCTTGCCGCGCCCGTTTCATTATCCCCGCGCTGTTTCTGCGTTTGGCACAGCCTGTTTTTCCTGTTGTTTCTTCTGATAGCGCCGAGCCAGTACTGCGCAGGTCATCAACTGCACCTGATGGAACACCATCAGTGGTAGCACCATAATCCCAACGGTCGAGGCCGGGAACAGGATGTTGGCCATCGGGATACCGTTTGCCAGGCTTTTCTTCGAACCGCAAAACACTATGGTGATTTCATCTGCTTTGCTAAAGCCCAGCCAGCGCGCCATGTAGGTGTTGACCACTAATACAATGGTCAACAACACCAGACTGCCCACGACAATAAACACCAGTGAACCAATGCCGACCTGATGCCAGATACCGTGCGTGACTGCCTCGCTAAAAGCGGCATAGACGACCAGCAGAATCGACGTCTGGTCAGTTTTACCGATCAACTTGCGGTTGCGTTCAATCCATTTGCCGATCAACGGCCGTGACAGGTGACCGGCGACAAAGGGCACCAGCAGTTGCAGCACAATGGAACCGACCTGTTGAAGGCTGCCGGTTTCACCGTGGACGTTCATCAATAGCCCGACCAGCAGGGGAGAGACGAAGATGCCCAGCAGGCTCGAAGCCGAAGCGCTGCATACCGCCGCTGCAACGTTGCCACCTGCCAGCGATGTAAAAGCGATGGCCGATTGCACGGTAGCAGGCAGAATGCACAGGTAAATGAAGCCGGAATACAACTCTGGACTGACGTTGACTGGCGACCACCATTTAAACAGCACGCCGAGCGCGGGGAAAATAATAAAGGTGCTGAACATCACCCACAGATGCAGCCGCCAGTTATTGCTGCCGGCCAAAATGGCCTCACGCGACAGCTTGGCCCCGTGCATAAAGAACAGCAGAGCGATGGCTGCGATGGTCAGGGTGTTCAGCCAACCGACAAACTCACCGCGTGCCGGCAGGAATGAAGCCAACAGCACGGTGGCGATCAGCGTCAGAGTAAAGCGATCGGGCAAAAATCTCATGGAGGCGCACTCGGGAAAGAAATCGATGCACGCATTGTCGCGCGACGAGATATAATAATTAAATTGATTTATTTAATTCATTTATGAATAAAAAACATGAATTACTCGATTAAGCAGCTCAAAGTTTTTGTGGCCATTGCGCGGCATCGCAGTTTCAGCCGGGCTGGTGAGGCCATTGGCCTGACTCAATCGGCTGTCAGTCACAGCGTGAAAGAGTTAGAGGCAGAGATCGGCGTGCGCTTGCTTGATCGCACAACGCGTGAAGTGCTGCTGACCGATGCCGGACAGCGTCTGGCGAACCGCGTTGAGCGTTTACTCGATGAGTTACAGTCGTCATTGCTGGATGCACGTAGCTTTGGTGTGCAGCGCAGCGGCACGGTGCGCGTCGCATCAAGCCAGACTATTTCCGCACATCTGATGCCGCAATGTATCGCTGCGGGTGAAAAAAAATACCCGGATATTCGCATTATGCTGCGTGACCAGGCACAACAGCAGGTGCTTCACAGTATTCGAAACGCTGAAGTGGATTTTGGTATTGTGGTGGATCCGGTGCAGGCGATGGATCTTGATTGCGAGCCGATTCTGTACGAACCCTTTTTGTTGCTGTGCCGTAATGATCACCCGTTCGCCAGGCAACCCGAAGTGCATTGGTCGGCGCTGAATGGTTGCCGTCTGGTATTGCAGGACTATGCTTCCGGTAGCCGACCACTGATTGATAGCGCATTGCGCCAGCAAGGGGTAGAAGCCACGGTGGTACAAGAGATTGGCCACCCAGCGACGCTGTTCCCGATGGTGGCGGCGGGCATTGGCATCAGCATTTTCCCGGCGCTGGCGTTGCCGCTGCCGGAGGGGGGCCAGCTAAAAGTGCGTCGACTGGTGCCAGAAATCAACCGCGCATTGATGCTGGTGCGACGTAAAAACCGTTCGCTGACACCCGCCGCGGAGGTCATTTGGCAGGTGGTAGGGCAGCAGGCAGCGTTACTGCAACAGCAGCGCGGGCAACAGGCAGATTACTGATCAGATATACACATCCACGGCGTTGCGCGCGGTTGGGCGGTTAATACCATCACCTTTAACGGGTGTGGCACTGTCGGCAGCACTGGCCATTTGCGCAGCTTGTTGCTTTTCCATCTCTTCTTTTTGAATCCGCGCGATCTCGGCTTGCAGCATTTTAATCTGCGCCTGGATTAGCTGTTTCTGCTTTTCGATCTCTTTAGGATCACCTTCAGAGTCTTTCAGATCGACCAGTTTTTGCTGCAAATTCTGGATTTGTTTATTGAGTGCTTTGATACGCGCCGAGGCACCGCTGTCGGCAACTTTTACCTGATCGTTGCCGCCGGCTTCCTTGGTTTCTTTCATTTTGCCGCCTTCCGGCTGCTGATTGACCGGTTTGGCCATCAACAACTGGCCTTCGTTGCCAGGGGCGCTAAAGACGTTGCTGATGCCGGGTACGGTGTTTTTCACTGGGACAATCATGGTAATACTGGTCGACATAATACTCTCCCTGAGTCTTGATGTGGCTATTCAGGGTATCGGCCGTAAAGGGTAAAACTTTACCCACGAATTTGCCGCAGGCGTGGCCAGTGTTGCAGCCAACCTTTGGCCGTAACCCGTTGTTCATAGGCATTGATATCGCCGTTTTTCGTATTGAAAGTGATGGTGTCAGCAAACAATCCGTCGAGGCCGAATGGTGCCACCAATGTAATGCTGTCATCGGCATTCAGGCGTGCGCCAACCGCTGTTTCTCTCTCGGTCCAAAAGCTGATGGCATCTTCACTGTTAAGGTAGGGCGCTCGACCGCTGCGCAGGTGCATGCGCGCCTGATTTTTCACTGACCAGGGCTGCGGCATCCACTCCTGCAACCGTCTTTCCAGCATTTGGTCACGCTCTGCTTCTGGTCGCTGTGGATCATAATGAATCACGTCAATGTCATTGAGCGGTGTCGGTGTGGCGTAACCATGCAACTGGTCCCATACCAGGTTACGCACAAAGCCAGCGCCCAGGCACCAGTCATTCAGACCGAGTCGCCGTGCGGTACGCAATGCGGCCATTCTTTCACTATCTTGCTGTAACCACTGGATAATTTGCTGTTGCCGGTTCATTACCTCTCCTTTGTTGCGGCTACTTTAACCTGAAGCGCCTGCGGGCGGAATGCCGTGCATGATTTTAGTGCATCTTATCCGGGGTTCGTTAGGTTTCTGGGAGAGGCTAATCGGATGATTTTCGGTAAAAAATAATTTCGACGATGGACTGACTACACTTGGTACAGGGTTTGCAACTTCAGGTGGTTATTCAGGGCAGAACAGGGGGCGCAATGTATCAGGCAACGCTTAGCCGGCGCAGTTACCGTTTTGGTGACTTACGCCAATTGATGGCCAAGGCATCACCGGCACGTTCCGGCGACTATCTGGCGGAAGTGGCGGCAGACAGTGCAGAGGAACGTATGGCGGCACGCATTGCGCTGGCAGACGTACCACTGAAAAGTTTTCTCCAACAGGTGCTGGTGCCGTATGAGCAGGATGAGGTTACCCGACTGATTATCGATGGCCATGATCCTCTGGCTTTTGCACCCATTTCGCATCTGACCGTGGGGGATTTTCGTGACTGGCTGCTGAGTGAACAGGCAGATAGCGAGATGTTGGCGCTGGTGGCTCCAGGCATTACGCCAGAAATGGCGGCAGCAGTGAGCAAACTGATGCGCAATCAGGATCTGATTTTGGTTGCGAAGAAATGCCGGGTCGTCACGTGCTTTCGCAATACCATCGGCCTTCCTGGCCACCTCAGCGTGCGGTTACAGCCCAATCATCCTACCGACAGTTTGCAGGGGATTGCTGCCAGTATGCTCGATGGCCTGTTATATGGCAGTGGTGATGCAGTCGTCGGTATCAACCCGGCCAGCGACAGCCTGCCGTTACTGGAAAAATTGAACTACATGCTGGACGACATTATTCAACGTTTCGCGATTCCTACACAATCCTGCGTGCTGACGCATGTAACCAATACGCTGCGTTTGATGGATCGTGGTGCGCCGGTGGATTTGGTGTTTCAGTCTATCGCCGGCACTGAAGCGGCCAACAGCGGTTTCGGTATTAATCTCGCACTGCTGGCAGAGGCTCAGCAGGCGGCGCTGAGCCTCCATCGCGGTACTGTAGGCAATAACGTTATGTACTTCGAAACCGGACAAGGCAGCTGTTTGTCCTCCAATGCACACCATGGTGTTGATCAGCAAACGTGTGAGGCGCGCGCCTACGCGGTAGCGCGTCATTTCTCCCCGTTGCTGATCAATACCGTGGTCGGGTTTATCGGTCCGGAGTATTTATACGACGGCAAACAGATCATCCGTGCCGGGTTGGAGGATCACTTCTGTGGCAAATTGCTTGGCCTGCCATTGGGTTGTGATGTGTGTTACACCAATCACGCAGAGGCAGATCAGGACGATATGGACACGTTGCTGACGCTGTTGGCCACCGCCGGATTGACCTTCCTGATAGGCGTACCGGGCGCGGATGACATCATGCTCAATTATCAAAGCACTTCATTTCACGACGCGTTGTACATCCGTGAATTACTGGGACTGAAGCACGCGCCGGAATTCGCCGACTGGTTAACGAAAATGCACATCACTGACGAACTGGGGCGCTTGCGCGACACTGCTGCCAATCACCCATTGTTGTTGGCGCTACAGGGAGAGAGAGGATGAGCAAACCGGTCCACGTCAACAGCTGGGACGCGCTGCGTGCCTTCACCGACGCACGTATTGCACTGGGGCGCACAGGGTCCAGCTTACCGACCCAGGAGTTGCTTAAATTCGGTTTGGCGCATGCGCAAGCGCGCGATGCGGTACATCAGCCGTTCGACAGCGATACGCTGGCAGAGACGTTACAGCAGCAAGGCTGGCAGACGTTGACGGTGCACAGCCTTGCTTGCGATCGCACCGCTTATCTCAGTCGGCCAGATCTGGGGCGCAGGCTGGCGTCGGACAGCCGCAATCTGTTGCTGGGCCTAACGGACAAGCCCGCTGATTTATTGCTGGTGGTTGCAGATGGCTTGTCCTCCAAAGCGGTACATCGTCAGGCGCTGCCCTTGTTACAGGCATTACGGCCTTATCTCGAACAGCTATCACTCTCGGTGGCGCCCGTGGTTCTGGCGCATCAGTCTCGGGTCGCGCTTGGGGATGATATTGGTGAGTGTTTACGGGCCAGGGCGGTCGTGATGTTGATCGGCGAACGACCGGGGTTATCATCGCCGGACAGTCTGGGGATCTATCTCACCTGGGGACCGAACACCCAGCGGCGTGAATCGGAGCGTAATTGTATTTCCAACGTGCGCCCAGAGGGATTGGATTATCCGCAGGCAGCGTTCAAGCTGGCGTGGTTGCTGGAGCAGGCTTTCCAACGCCGTTTGACCGGAATCGAACTGAAAGACGAAAGCGACAACCCGGCGTTGTATGGCCGAATATCACCACTTCATTCCCAACTGGGTGGCTGACCGATGTTTTGCTTCAGTAAGGTAATGAACAGGTTCAATCGGACTGACATTTTTGCTACGGGCCGCAGCAGGTAAATACCTTGCTGCTCCTGACGCGGATCTTCCAGTACTTGTATCAATCGACCAGCCTGAATATCCGGTCCTACAACCCAGTTGGGTAAAAAGGCGATCCCCATTCCCATCAGCGCTGCCTGGTGTTGAGCGGTAAAGTCATCGCAACGCAGCACCATACTGCATCGACTCATTAGCGGAACATTGAGAATTTGTGCCCAGCAGGCGGGCTGCTGTTTGTGGTAGCGAGCAATCAGGCGATGCTCAGGTAACGCATTCAGATCGGCTGGTTGCCCGTAGCGGGCGAGATAGTCGGGACTGGCACACATCACCCAGCGTTGGGTTGCTATGCGGCTGGCGTACAGCCCACTGTCTTTTTGTTCGCCGATGCGAATGGCGGCATCCAGAAGTTCTTGTGTCGGGTCGGTTTGGCGCTCGGTTAAATCCAGCTCAACAAATAACTGCGGATAGCGTTCGGCTAGGGTCGGTAACAGCGGCAAGATGTACGTCTTGCCAAAGGTTGGCAGACAGCTGATGCGTAAAGTGCCCTGTGGCATATCACTTAACGATGCCAGTTCGGCTCGAATATCGGTGATATCCGCCAGCAACGCGGCTGCTCTGGCCTGCAGCATTTCCCCTGCGTCCGTCAGCATCAGACCACGTGTTGAACGGATAAACACAGTGGCACCCAGCGCGCTTTCCAGCGCATCAACATGGCGAACCAGTGAAGAGGGCACCATGCCCAGCTTGCGAGCGGCAGCGGAGAAGCTGCCGAGCAGGGCGACTTCAAGAAATATGGGTAGATGTTCTACATAACGGGCGTCATTCATCTTTGCATTATATGCAAAAGCGTTTCTTATGAATACCAGGTTCTCCGTTCACCGTATTGAAGCTACTCTTTTTGGGGGCTTACGGCAGGTAAGAGTTTGCTGTGATCCTCACCGCTCAGAGAGAAAATGCATAAATCGTGCGGTTTTAAGAACATTAGATAACAGGTTTTTCTCAGGTTCCAGCGTGTGCCTGTGACATTGATAACTGCTTCAACACCAGATTAACCGTTCAATTTGACACTCTATTTACCAACAATGATTAGTGAATCTAAACCGTTGTTGATGTTGAGTGTCGCCGGCCAGCCGTGCCGGTTTTTTTGTCGCCATTGGCTGAATCGTTCCAACCGAACGGGCCATAGGCGACATCTTTGCTCACCCTCATGTGAGCATTTTGAACGCGCGGGGTATATCACTCCGCGCTGGTGGAGGAGTAGGTTATGAACGAAAACCACGGCTGTTCTTGTGCGCAGCATTTGGCGCAGGGGTTTGCCAGGCAGTCGCTGAGCGTTGGGGAGGGCGAGATTTATCAAATCTCGCTGATGAGCGCGTTAATCAGCGGCGTTTACGAAGGGGAGACTACTATTGCCGAATTGCTCAGGCACGGTAACTTCGGCCTGGGCACTTTCAATCACCTTGACGGTGAACTGATCGCCTTCGACAAGGAAATTCACCAGTTACGCGCCGACGGTAGCGCGCGGCCGGCCAGCTTGCAGCAAAAAACCCCGTTTGCCGTTGTCACCTTTTTCCAACCGAGCATCACCCAACACTTTGATCGTCCGATCACCAAGGCGCAACTGCACCAGTGCATTGACGAGCAAGTTGCTTCACCAAACCTGTTCTGTGCAGTGCGTGTTGACGGTGAGTTCAGCCATGTGGAAACCCGCACAGTGCCTCGTCAGGAGCGTCCTTATCGCCCGATGTTAGAAGCGATCGAGGAGCAGCCTACATTTGCTTTCCGTCAGCGGAAGGGCACGTTGGTCGGTTTCCGTTCGCCTGATTATATGCAGGGCGTTGGGGTCGCCGGTTATCACGAACATTTTATCACCGACGATCGTAACGGTGGTGGTCACGTACTGGATTACCAACTCGACCATGGCCGCCTGCAATTTGGTGTGATCACCCGTCTCAATCTTCAGTTGCCGCATGATGCGGATTTTCTGCGTGCCGACCTCTGTCCAGAGGATTTGGATCGCGCGATTCGTTCTGCCGAGGGTTAATTCCGCGACAGTCTTGGGTTTATTTTCAGGAGGTATTCCATGAGCAAGGCAAATACAGACCATAACTGGTCATGCGGCGCAGATTTAGTGGTGAAAAATTTGGAGGCGCAAGGCGTCAAACACGTATTCGGTATCCCGGGGGCCAAGATCGACCGTGTATTCGATTCGCTGGAGGACGCACCATCGATAGAAACCGTGGTCGTGCGTCATGAAGCCAACGCGGCATTTATGGCGGCGGCGGTCGGGCGCTTAACCGGCAAAGCCGGGGTCGCGTTGGTGACCTCTGGGCCGGGCAGTTCCAACCTGATTACCGGGCTGGCAACCGCGACTTCGGAAGGGGATGCGGTGGTGGCGTTTGGCGGGGCTGTGAAACGTGCTGATAACCTGAAGCAGACTCACCAGAGCATGGATACCGTCAGCATGTTCCGCCCGGTAACCAAGTATTGCGCCGAAGTGCATGCAGGTTCGGCTATTTCTGAAGTGATCGCCAATGCTTTCCGTCACGCTGAATTTGGTCGTCCGGGAGCCTCGTTCGTCAGCCTGCCAATGGACATCGTCAATGAGCCGGTCAGTGCGCCTGTGCTGGCGGGTTGCCGATTGCCGCGCATGGGCGCTGCTGCGACCGAGGATATTCATGCCGCAGTAAAACTGATCCAGCAAGCGAAATGCCCGGTGCTGTTGCTTGGTCTACAGGCCAGCCGTCCGGAAAATAGCGAGGCGGTGCGTCATTTGTTACACCGCACTCATATGCCGGTCGTGGGGACTTATCAGGCGGCGGGGGTGATCGACGTTAATCACTTTGCCCGTTTTGCCGGCCGTGTCGGATTATTCAACAACCAACCTGCCGATCAGTTATTGCAGAAGGCGGATCTGGTGGTCAGTGTCGGTTATGGCCCGATCGAGTACGATCCCTGCATGTGGAACAGCCAGGGCAGATTAAAACTGGTGCATATTGATGTGCTGCCGGCAGACATTGATACCTGTTACCGCCCAGACGTTGAGCTGGTAGGCAATATCAGCGCTACTCTCGACATGATGACCGAAGCCTTTAACGGGGTTGTGAGCGTACCGGCAGAGGTTGAATTGATCCTCAGTGATCTTGGCCGCCAGCGCAACGAATTGGCAGAACGCGCTGCACGACGCGGTGGCATGCCAATTCACCCGTTGCGTATCGTTAAAGAGTTGCAGGATATTGTCAGCGACGATGTGACGCTGTGTGTTGACATGGGCAGTTTCCACATTTGGATTGCACGCTATCTTTACAGTTTCCGTGCACGTCAGTTGTTGATTTCCAATGGCCAGCAGACCATGGGTGTGGCGTTGCCGTGGGCGATCGGTGCGGCGCTGGTACGTCCGGGAGACAAAGTGGTGTCGATTTCAGGTGACGGTGGTTTTATGCAATCGAGCATGGAACTGGAAACGGCAGTACGGCTGAAAAATAATATTGTGCACGTGATTTGGGTAGATAACGCCTACAACATGGTGGAAATGCAGGAGGTGAACAAATACCAGCGCAAATCCGGGGTGGAATTTGGCCCAATCGATTTTAAAGCCTATGCGGAAGCCTGTGGTGCGGTCGGATTTGCCGTGCAATCGGTGGAGGATTTGCGACCGATGCTGCGTAAAGCAATGGAAATACAGGGGCCAGTCGTTGTGGCCATTCCGGTCGATTACGCTGACAACTATAAACTGATGGCACAGATGAACTTCAGCCAGATGATTTAATTTCAGCAGACGTCTTAACCACGGGGGGCGCGGCATCCAGCACTCCCCGTTTTTGTGCTCATAATTTGTCCTTTACATCCCTAACTGCATGATTTATTGGTATCCCTCGAGTCTGATTTCTACTCTGGGGATGGCACAATGAATAAAAAAGCAATAACAACGACACTGGGATTGTTAGCGATGGCTGTGATGAGTGGTGCGCACGCCAATACGCTGGTTTATTGTTCCGAAAGTTCGCCGGAAGGGTTTAATCCGCAGTTATTTACCTCCGGTCCAACGGTTGACGCCAGTTCGGCGACGATTTACAACCGGCTGGTGGATTTCAAAGTCGGCACCGTCGAGCTGCAACCTAGCCTGGCGGAAAGCTGGCAGGTGAGTGAAGACGGAAAGCATTACACTTTCCATCTGCGGAAAGGGGTGAAATTCCAGAGTAATAAATACTTTACGCCAACCCGCGACTTCAATGCCGACGACGTCATTTTCTCCTTCATGCGACAAAAGGACGCAAATAACCCCTATCACAAAGTTTCTAACGGTGCTTATACCAACTTCGAGTCGATGGAGTTTGGCACGCTGATCAACCAGATTGTCAAAGTTGACGACAACACCGTGCGTTTCGAGCTTTCGCGGGCCGAAGCACCCTTTGTGGCCGATCTCGGCATGTACTTTGCCTCTATTCTTTCAGCCGAATATGCCGATGCCATGCTGAAAGCCGGTACGCCGCAGCGGGTGGATAACGACCCAATAGGTACCGGGCCGTTCCAATTGGTGCAGTACCAGAAGGATGCGAAGATCCTCTACAAGGCGTTTGATCACTATTGGGAAGGCAAGCCGAAGATTGATCGGTTGGTATTCTCGATCACTCCAGATGCGGCAGTACGCTATGCCAAATTGCAAAAGAATGAGTGCCAGGTGATGCCGTTCCCTAATCCGGCGGATCTGGCACGGATGCGCCAAGATCCCAATATTCAGGTGATGGAAAAATCTGGGCTGAATATCGGTTTTCTGGCGTTCAATACCCAGAAAAAACCGCTGGATAACCTCAAGGTGCGACAGGCCCTGGCGCTGGCGGTGAACAAGCCGGCGATCCTCGAAGCGGTGTTCCACGGCGCGGGCCAACCGGCAAAAAACTTACTGCCACCGACGCAATGGGGCAGTAATGCCAAGATTGAGGATTACCCGTACTCACCGGAAAAAGCTAAACAGCTGCTACAAGAGGCGGGTCTGGGGCAGGGTTTTGCTATCGATTTGTGGGCAATGCCGGTGCAGCGTCCGTATAACCCGAATGCCAAACGCATGGCGGAGATGATCCAGTCTGACTGGGCGAAGATTGGTGTGAAGGCAAAGATTGTTACCTTCGAGTGGGGCGAATATCTTCAGCGGATAAAAAATGGTGAGCATCAAACGGCATTGATGGGGTGGACTACTGCCAATGGCGATCCGGATAACTTCTTCGGGCCTCTGTTTACCTGCGTTTCAGCCAACGGGGGTTCAAACTCGGCCAAGTGGTGCTATCCGCCGTTTGATAAGTTGATCCTACAGGCGCGTGAAGAGAACGACCATACTAAGCGGGTGGCGATGTACGAACAGGCGCAGGTGATGATGCATGAACAAATGCCGGCAATGATGATTGCTCACTCGACCATTTTTGAACCGGTGCGCAAAGAGGTGAAAGGTTACGAGATTGATCCGTTTGGTAAGCACATCTTCAAACAAGTCTCACTGGAGAAATAATAAAACAGGGGCTGCATTGGCAGCCCCTGGGGTCGTTGGCAAAGGGTTTAGCCCTTTCACATGGCGTTAGCAGCCTTGTTTGAGCGGACGTTTAGAAATGGGTATTCACACTCATATAGTAAGTCCGGCCTGGCTCGTTGTAGGTAGCAGCCCCTGCACCGGCAATGTTAATGGTACCGGTTATTGGGTCGCCGACGTTCTGCGAGTTACCTTCACGGAATTGGCGTTTATCGAACAGGTTGTCGATACCGGCAGTTACGCTGACGTTCTTGGTCACATCATAGGTTGCGCTGGCACCAACCACAGCGTACGGGCTGACTTCCTTGGTTTCGGTACCGCTAACCGGTTTGCCCTGATAGTTGTACTTCTTCGGTTTCTGGCGGCCGTACCAAGTCAGGGTCGATTGCATCGACAGCTCTTGGGTTGCTTGCCAGCTCAGGGTTGAGTTGATGGTGAATTCAGGAATAATCGACAGGTAATCACCGGTGCTCTTATTCTTGTTTTCAATCATGTAGGTGGCGTTGTTGGTCCAGGACACGCTCTCGCTGACCGGTACGTTCAACGTGCCTTCTAAGCCCTGCACTACCGCTTTAGGTACGTTTTCCCATTGGTAAATAGCTGTACCGGTGCTGCTGGTACCGATGCGACTATTACCTGCTTCAATTTTGTTGTGGTAATCGTTACGGAAGTAAGTCACACCAGCCAACCAGCCGTCGTTATGGAACTCTAGGCCAACTTCTTTGTTGACGCTGGTTTCCGCCTTCAGATCGTCGTTACCGAGCAGGTAACAGCCATTTTTGACATCGCCGGCTGCACAACCTTGGCCTTTGCTATAGAGCAAATAGTTTTGGTTGGTCTGGTACAGGTTTGGCGCTTTATAGGCGCGGGCGATACCCATCTTCAGGGTGAAGAAATCGCCCAGTTCCTGTGACAGATTCAGCGACGGACTCCAGTTGTTGCCTGACTCAGAGTGCAGATCGTAACGCAGACCTGGCGTCAGCATGGTGGTATCAGTCAGCTCCATGTTGTCTTCGGCAAACAGCGAGAAGATATGCGCAGATGCATAAGGGCTACGTGTACCGGTTTCTTGGCCAGGAATGGTGCCGCCCATCAGCGTTTGGCTGGTGGAAGAACCATCCTTCATTTTCTGTTGGTTCCACTCGGTTCCCACAGTCGCAGTTTGCGTCACGCCCAGTTCAAACGGTACGCTGACTTCGCTGTGAGCCAGGAAATCGTCCAGTTTGGTGGTGCCGAAGCCGTTATTTTTAGTATCGAAGATGCCTTCAGTACCGCCGGCCAGACCTTCATTCAAACGGGTATTACGTGTGCGTTCGAACTGAATATAGTTGTTGGTGCTGACACCGTTATCCCAGGCTCCACGATGGTTGAGGCCGAAGGTTTCGCGGTAAATGCGGTTAGTCTCTTTGCCGTAGTTGCTCTGTACCAGCGCATTGGAGTTGGTGTTTTGAGTATCACCGGCATACAGGTTGCCCTGGCGACCGTAGGCATACTCAAACTCAAGTGACTGCAAATGTGCAAAATCCCAATGCAACATGGCATCGATATTTTTGTCTTCTACGCCCTCGCGTCCGGCTGGCACGCTGTTGGCATAGGCACCTGCACGGTAAGATTTATGTGATTCGTTAATATCCCACGCATCGGCCTGAGTTTTGCTGTAACCACCGAACAAACGGAAGCTGAGTTCGTCGGTCAACGGACCAGACAGGCTAAAGTCGGTGCGCTTGGTAGAACCTTCTTGCTTATGCTGCGGTACGTTGAAAAACGCATTCAGAGAGCCGTGCAGCTCTTTGGTGTTTTTCTTGGTGATGATGTTGACCACGCCGCCGGCGGCACCGTTGCCGTAGCGTGCCGCAGCTGGGCCGCGCAACACTTCAATGCGTTCAATCATCTCTGGTGGTACCCAGCCGGTATCGCCGCGGGTATCACGTTCACCACGCCAGCCTTGACGTACCGAATTACGGCTGGTAGCCGGTTTGCCGTCGATCAGGATCAGGGTGTTTTCCGGGCCCATGCCGCGAATATCTAACTGACGGTTGTTGCCACGCTGACCGCTGGTAGAGTTACCGGTTAGGTTAACGCCAGGCATGGTACGAATCAGTTCACTGATATCGCGTGCGGGTGGGCGCTTTTTGATTTCCTCGGCAGTGATAGTGGAAACCCCCGGAGCCTGCAGATTCTGCTTGGCGGCGGTGACAACAATGGTGTCTTCGGCGGCTTCTTTTTTATTTTTGGCGACAGTGTCTGTTTCTGCGGTGGTATCAGTTTGCTGTGCGGCGTGCGCAAAGGCGGACGCGCCTAACCCTAACCCGATGAGTGTGGCTAAGGAGTAACGAGATAATTTGCGGTTCATGTGAGTGTTCCTACCTTGCTGCCTTTCCCGGGGCACCGACGCAGTAGGCCACCGGCTGAGAGAAGGGCGGTTGTAGTTTTTGTGTTTTCGAAAATAAAAATCCAACTGGCCGAGACGCAACGGCAACAGCATCGGATTTAGCGCTAAAATCCGGTATCCATCCCTGTTGAAGAATACCTGCCCTGTTTACGAGCCTACACACACTATTGCAAACGCAAATAATTATCAATAGTATTCGGTTTACCGTTTTCTTGGGCAGCGCCTCGCGCCGCGAATTTACCGGCTTTCCTGAAGCTGCCAGCTAAATAGTGAATAGGCGTTTTGAAAACAAAATCCGAGTCAGAAAGCAGCAGATTATTATCGAGCAAGCACGCCGGGCGCCATGGATGGTGGCTGAATATTGCCAAACGCGGCACGCCGCTGGTGGAGCTGCAAGGGAATGGGCGAGGGAAGGTCACATTTTTATGGCGTGATCCTCAGGGATGTGAGCTCACTTCAGCCTATCAACGCGTCTGGATCCACATCAATTGCCTGACCGACCACCATCAATCATCGCCGCCACAGAGCTTGCAACGATTGGAAGGAACCGACGTTTGGTACTGGCAAACTGAACTCAGCGCCGACTGGCGTGGCAGTTACTGTTTTATCCCCTGCATGGATGACCGTCCTCTGGAACAGAGTGATGACGATGCGCATGCGAATATGCACTCGATTCGTCACTGGTGGCACCAGGTGTTTGCCGGCGCCACTCAAGACCTGCTTAATCCTCACCGTTCTTGGGCAGGTGTCAGTGGCAATGTGCTGTCAGGTTTGCATATGCCGGAAGCGCCGGCGCAACCCGCCTGGCAGGATTTTGATCGCTACGCGGTCGCCAGCGGACGTTGCACGCCAGCCCCTCCGGCGAGATTACAGCGCCACAGTTGGCACAGTGAACGGTTGGGGAATACCCGTAATGTGTGGGTGTATACCACGGGTGAAAGTAACCCGGGGCAGCGTCCATTGGCGGTGTTACTGGATGGCCAGTTCTGGTCGAACAACATGCCCGTCTGGGATCCGCTGATGCAGTTAACCCGTGAGGGCAAACTGCCGGAAGCGGTTTATTTGCTGATCGACATCATCGACCTCAAACACCGTACGCAGGAATTAGCCTGTAATGAAGATTTCTGGCTAGCGGTGCAAGAAGAATTGCTGCCGCAGGTTGCCGAATGGGCGCCGCACAGCCGTGATCCTGCTCGCACCCTGGTGTGCGGTCAAAGTTTTGGTGGTTTGTCTTCACTGTATGCCGGGTTGCATTGGCCACAGTGCTTCGGTGGAGTGATCAGTCAGTCAGGCTCCTTCTGGTGGCCGCGACGTGACATGTACCAGCGCGAAGAGATACCGGCCGATGCGGGTTGGCTACTGCGTCAAGTCGAGCAGGGCGTTGGCAAGGGCTCATTGAAAGTATTTATGGAAGCCGGGGTGCACGAAAAAGTAGCACATCGTGTGAATGATCGAATGGCGGATTTGTTGCGCGATGCCGGTCACCGGGTGCAATACCGAACGGTTGCCGGCGGGCATGACTATCTCTGTTGGCGTGGCGGTTTGATCGATGGCCTACAGGCATTGTGGGCAGATCAGTATCCTGCGTCTTCGGCCAAGCTAACCTTTTCTGTCCAAGGAGTCCGCGATGGAAACTCTGAACCCGTTCGATGACGAGCAACAAATCTGCCTGATTGTGCAGAATGACGAACAACAATACAGCCTGTGGCCGGATTTTAGCGCAGTACCGGCGGGGTGGACGCCGGTATTCGGCCCGGCAGCACGATCACAGTGTGTGAACTGGCTGGAAAAGCATTGGCAGGATATGCGGCCCGCATCACTGCGTAAGGCGTGATGGCGCCAATACCGAAAACAGGAGTCAGTACCTTGTCAGACAGCACTTTATTATCGGCCGAACAGCAACTTGCCACTGAGCTGCCGTTGGTCGCTGCGCAACCCGGAATTTGGGTTGCCGATCAAATTTCACCGCACGCGAATGCTTATGCGGTCTCCCACTACATTGAACTGAATGGCGCGTTGGATCAGGATCGTTTGATGCAGGCGATTGCGCAGGGCCTATCCGAAGTGGATACCTTGCAGTTCCGCTTTGAAGAGCGTGATGGGGTACCGGTGCAGTGGCATGACCCGCAACTCGCGATCCTGCCGGTTGAGATGATTGATTTGCGTGACTCCCCCGATGCTGCTGCGGCGGCACGTGCTGTCATGCAATTGGATATGTCCGGCGATTTGCGTATCGGCAGCGGCAATGCGCTGTATCGGCATATCTTGATCCGCCTGTCGGAGCGACGCTGGTTCTGGTATCAGCGTTATCACCATATTCTGGTTGATGGCTTCAGTTTCACAGCTATTGCCCGCAGAATTGCTCATATTTACACCCGAATATTACGTAATGAACGGCCGGATCCGACGCCGTTCACCGCATTCAGTGAGGTGGTCGAGGAGTATCAGCGTTATGCACAGTCGTCCACGTGCCAACGCGACGCCGCGTTTTGGCTGAATAAGGCCCAACAGTTGCCGACACCGGCTACCCTTTGCCCTCAGCCATTGGCTGGGCAGACGCCGACCACCCGTATCCATCGGTTATCGCAACTGTGTGACCAGCAGGATTTTAACCAACTGGTCAATGCCGGTCAGCAGCAATTCAGCGTGGCAGATATGGCGTTGGCACTGGTGGCATTATGGGTGTCCCGCTTGAGTGGTCACGCCAGTTTCAGCGCAGGTTTTATCTTTATGCGCCGTACCGGTTCGGCCGCGTTGTGTGCTAATGGGCCGGTGATTAACGTTTTGCCGATCGAAATGCACCTCGATCCGCAGGCGACCTTGAGCGACGTTGCCGGCAATATTGGTCGTGAGCTGAAAATCGTCCGTCGCCATCAGCGCTATGAAGCGGAACAGGTACAACGTGATCTAGGGCGGATTGGCGATGCTCAGCCGCTGTATGGCACGGTGTTCAACTTTAAAATGTTCGACTTCCAGTTGGACTTCGGCGGTATTGAAGGTATTACCCATGAATTGGCTTCAGGGCCGGTCCGGGATCTGGAAATCGCACTGTACCTGGATGAATCCGGTACGCTGAAGGTTGATCTGCTGGCCAATGCTGAGCGCTATCAGCGTGATGAGTTGGCTGCACATTTACAGCGTTTGCCGCTATTGTTGCGTCAGTTTGCCGCTCAGCCGCAGATGCCGATCAGCGAAGCTGATTTGCTTACCGAGCAAGATCATAAACTGCTGACCAGAGTTAACGACACTGCGCATCCGGTGGCACCGCAAACGCTGACGGGCCTACTAGCAGAACAAGCGCAGAAAACCCCGGATGCCCCGGCACTGGCTGATGCGCAATATCAATTCAGCTACCGGGAGACACGTGAGCAGGTGATGGCGTTGGCGCGCCAATTGACAGCGCAGGGCGTACAGCCTGGTGATATCGTCGCCGTCGCGTTGCCGCGTTCAGTTTTCCTGTCGTTGGCATTAATGGCCATTGTTGAGGCCGGAGCGGCTTATTTACCGCTGGACACCGGTTACCCTGACGAACGCCTCAGCATGATGCTGGAGGACGCGGCACCTCGCCTGATTATCACCGAGCCTGGTCAGCAAGCACGCTTTGCCGGAAAGGGCGATATTTTCCTGTATGACGCACCGCTGACGGCAGGCAGTGCGGCAGACGTTGTGCTCCACGGGCCAACGCCGCATCATCCGGCCTACATTATTTTTACCTCTGGTTCGACTGGGCGACCCAAAGGTGTGCTGGTTGGCCACCAGGCGATCGTCAACCGCTTGCTGTGGATGCAGCACCAGTATCCGATGGCGGCAGGCGATGTGGTGTTGCAGAAAACCCCTTGCAGCTTTGATGTCTCGGTGTGGGAGTTTTTCTGGCCGCTGATGGTGGGGGCGCAATTGGTTATGGCGCCGCCGGAAGCGCATCGTGATCCGGAACAACTGCTGCAATTGATTGACCGGTACAGAGTTACCACCATGCACTTTGTGCCTTCGATGCTGGCGGCCTTTGTGGGGGCGTTGGACAGCCGACAAGCAGTGGCCTGCTGCGCACCATTACGACAGGTATTCTGTAGTGGTGAAGCACTGCCTGCCGAGCTGTGTCGCTTGTGGCAAAGTCGCACAGGTGTGCCGTTGCACAATCTGTATGGTCCGACCGAAGCCGCTGTTGATGTCAGTTGGCATCCTGCCTGGGGCAAGGCCTTGGCCGCTGTCACGGGGGCTAACGTGCCGATCGGTTTGCCAGTGTGGAATACCGGGTTGCGCATCCTCGACGCACGTCTGCGTCCGGTGCCGCCCGGTGTTGCTGGCGATTTGTATCTTACGGGCGTACAGCTGGCGCAGGGTTATTTGGGGCGGCCGGAACTGACGGCCAGCCGCTTTGTGGCAGATCCTGACGGCGACGGTGGTCGCATGTACCGCACGGGTGACGTTGCTCGTTGGCTGCCAGGAGGCGAGGTGGAATACCTTGGCCGTAGTGACGATCAGCTAAAAATTCGTGGTCAACGCATCGAATTGAGTGAAATCGATCATGCGCTGCTGTCGTTACCGGGTATCAAGCAGGCGGTTACGCATGCGCTGGTACTGAATAATACGCCAACAGATCCTGGCGGTGGAGATGCCCGCCAACTGGTGGGGTATCTGGTGGCGCAGCCTGGCGTGCGTCTTGATCTGGACGCGTTGCGTGCTGCGCTGGCCGATCGTCTGCCGCCACATATGGTGCCAGTAGCGTTAGTTGAGATGGAGTCTCTACCGCTGAGCGCCAATGGCAAGCTGGATCGTAAAGCATTACCGCAACCGCAAAGCGGTGTCAGAGCCGCAGGGCGTGAACCTGAAGCGGGGCTGGAAACGGCAATCGCCGCCGTGTTCGCCCGTTTGCTACAGCGTGAAACTGTATTTGCCGACGATGATTTCTTTGCGCTTGGCGGGCACTCGTTGTTGGCGATGCGTCTGGCGGCGGAACTGCGTCGTGATCTGGGCAAGGTGGTGTCTGTCGGGCAGGTGATGGTTGCTTCCCGTGTAGAACAATTGGCGCAACTGTTGGCGCAAGAGCGCACGCAGGAAGAAGCGGACCAGACGGGTTTTGACAGCATATTGCCACTGCGTACCACCGACGGTCCGACGTTGTTCTGTCTGCATCCTGCTTCTGGATTCTCCTGGCAGTTCAGTGTATTGCCGCGCTATATCGATCAGCATTGGTCGTTGGTGGGGATCCAATCGCCACGTCCTGATGGCCCGCTGGCGCTCAGTGAGCATATGGATCAGGTCTGCGACGCGCATCTGGAGAAGGTATTGCAGGTGCAGCCGAAGGGTCCCTATCACTTTATCGGTTATTCACTGGGTGGCACTTTGGCGCAGGGTATCGCTGCCAGATTGCAGGCACGGGGTGAGGAAGTGGCCTTCCTTGGGTTGCTGGATACTTACCCGCCGGAAACCCAGAACTGGGATGTGATGCTCGATGACAACGTGCTAAAAGAAGTTCAGCGCGAACGTCAGGAGTTCCTGGCAGTGTCTGAGGATGCGTTGGATCCTGAATTGGGCGAAACCCGTGTGGCGATGTTTGATAATATCGAAGCCAACTATGCCGATTCAGTCCGCTTGCTTTCAGCGACCAATACGGCGAACTTCAAAGGGCAGGCGACGTTGTTTGTTGCGCGTCAGACCTTACAGGAAGGGATGGATGTGCAGCAGACCTGGTCGCAATACGTGGATGCCTTGCAGGTGCATGAACTGGATTGCGCGCACGTAGATATCGTTTCACCGGCGTCGTTCAAAGTACTGGGGCCGTTGCTGAACCGTATACTACGCGCTTTGTAATACCCAGTGACGGGGAGGGGGCAAATACATTCGCCCCGATTAACAAGGGTCCAGCTACTGGGCCCTTACACTATCTATTGCTTACCCAGCGGTACCACCAACGGTGTGTGTGAAACCGGATCGTCAATGATCATGCAGCGCAGACCATACACTGCTTCGATCAGTTCTGGCGTCACAATATCCTTAGGTGCACCTTCGGCAACAACCTTGCCGTCGCGCATGGCGATCAGATGTGTGGCATAACGACACGCATGGTTGAGATCGTGCAGCACCACCACCAATGTATGGCCGTTTTCACGGTTTAGTTGACGCATTAGCTCCAGCAGGTCTATCTGATGGGTAATGTCCAGCCAGGTGGTCGGTTCATCCAGCAGCAGCAGTGGTGTCTGCTGTGCTAATACCATCGCAATCCACACGCGTTGGCGTTGCCCGCCAGAGAGCGTATCGACCGGCTGTTCGGACAGCTCAAAAACGCCGGTAGAACGCATTGCCTGTTCTACTGCCTGTTGATCTTCCTCACGCCAGCGACTGAACAGACGCTGATGCGGATAGCGGCCACGGGCCACCAAATCAAACACGGTAATGTCGCCTGGCGCGGTCGAGCTTTGTGGCAGCAGCCCAAGCTGGCGTGCCACCTCTTTGGTTGCATATTCGCTGATGTGTTTGCCGTTTAGCCATACTGCACCTGCCTGGGGTTGGATCAGACGGCTGAGGGTACGTAACAAGGTAGATTTGCCACAGGCATTTGGCCCGATAATTACCGTCAGTTCACCGTGCGGTATTGAGACGGAAAGGTCGCTTGCGACGATTTTTTTGTCATAGCCGAGTGTCAGATGTTCAGCGCGCAATGGCGCGGTCTGTAAGGGGTCAGCATTCATTTTTTTCGTGACTCACGGATTAATAGCCAAATCAGGTAAATGCCACCCAGGCTGACGGTGAGTACACCGACCGGCAACTGATAAGGCATAAACAGGCGTTGTGCGGCGACATCGGCGAACAGCAGCAGCAGTGCGCCAGTCAGAGCCGTCAGCAGCAGTACGCTACGGTTAGCGCACAGGCGTCGGGCAATCTGCGGTGCCACCAATGCGATAAAGGAGATTGGTCCAGCCACAGCGGTTGCGGCGGCTGTCAGGATAACCCCGATCAGTAGTAGCAATACACGCGAACGTTCCACTGACACGCCGAGCGCACAGGCGGCGTCATCCCCCATTTCCAGCAGCCGCATGCGGCGAGCCAGAGTCAAGAGCAGCAGGCAGCACAGTACAATCACGACTATTACGGGCAGGCTTTTCGCCCAGCTCACACCGTTAAGTGAACCGGCATTCCACAGTCCGGCAGACATCGCTGATTCCAACGATGCACTGATAAGGAGCCAGGTATTACCGGCAACTAGCAGGGCGCGCACCGCGATGCCGACGATAATTAAACGGAATGATTCGACACCATTGCGCCATGCCAGCAAATAAATCAACGCGGCGGTGAGTAAACCACCGGCCAACGCCCCAGTAGTGATGCCGATGACACCACCATTAAACACCACAATTGCCACCAATACACCGCTGTAGGCGCCGGTGTTAAAGCCAATTACGTCAGGGCTGCCGAGCGGGTTGCGCAATATTGACTGGAAAATGGCACCGCTGAGGCCCAGTGCGGCCCCCAGCAACAGTGCCATCGTCACGCGTGGCAAGCGCCACTGGGTGACGATCACCGCCAGATTTGCCGGGCCTTCACCACGCAAGGCATCGATCACCTGCGAAGCACTTAGCGACAGTGTGCCAGAACCCAAGGCGTAAATGGCGAGCGCCAGAGCGGCCAGCATTAGCAACAGCGCGGTCAGTGTCGGACGCGACAAGGCTCGAATTTTGTGGTTCGCCATTTGACGGGCTGCAGACATCGACATTAGCGCTGCCTCCTGAACATATGGCGTTGACGCACCAGAATGATCAGCAGCGGTGCACCAATCAGGGCGGTGACGATGGAGACACGTAATTCACCGGCAACCAGGAAGCGGCCGATGAGGTCGGCACTCAACAGCAGGATAGGGGTCAACACCAGTGTCCACGGCAGCATCCAGTGCAGTTCTGAACCGGCCAGCCGACGAGCAATATGTGGCATCATCAGGCCAACAAAGGCAATCGGGCCGACGGCGGCAGTGGCACCGCCGCACAGTAAGGTAATGGCCAGCAGGCCCAACAACTGGGTACGAACAATGCCGGTCCCCAGCGCAGTGGCTAATTCATTACCCATGCTCAGGCTATTCAGCGACTTACTCATCCATAGCGTAATCAGCGTGCCCAGGAGGATCGGCAGGGCGACGGTGCGCACTACCTGCATATTTTGAATATCCAGCGAACCGGCCTGCCAAAAACGCAACTGATCGAACACCAGCGGGTTTAACAGGGAAATCCCGGAGGTCAGGCCCTCTAGCACCGCCGCCATGGCGACCCCGGCTAGCGTCAGGCGTACCGGGTTCAGGCTGCTGCCACCCAGAGCACCGATAAGTGCGACCAGCAGCGCGGCAAACATTGCGCCAGCAAAGGCGAACCACAGATATTGACTGATGTTAGCGGCGCCAAAGAAGGTGATACCCAGCACTACGGCAAAACCCGCACCGGCGTTAACCCCAAGAATACCGGGATCGGCCAGCGGATTACGGGTGAGGGTTTGCATCAGTACTCCAGACAGACCCAGCGCGATGCCGGCCAACACGCCAACCAGCGTGCGTGGCAGCCGGGCGTTGGTAATGATGGTGCAGTCCGCGCCGCTGCATTGTCCGTTAAGCGCCTGGATAACTGTGTCAAAAGGGATAGATTTAGCGCCAAGCGACAGGCTGAGCAGCATGATAACCAGCAGTGCGAAAAGGGCAATCAGCAGGCCAAACAGCCTGCGACGAAATGAACGGGGAGTGCTCCCAAGATGACGCCCGCGTGGGGTGGGAACAGGCTGTGTGCAATGGCGTGAAATCCGTAACATAACAATCCATTATTTAATTGAATATAAATGATATTTATTATCATTATTGATTGTTTTCATCTATGGTACCATGAGTCCCTTCGCTATTGCAGCACAGACGCTGCCCCTTTTCTTTAGTTGTGGTGAGAAAGCTAATGAGTAAGCCCTCTATTTTGCTTGATTTTGGCCTGCTTAAGACCAATGGCGCCTTTCGTGCCGTATTCTGCGCGCGTTTTATTTCTATTCTCGCGTTGGGGTTGATGGCCATTGCGATCCCGGTTCAGATTCAAGCCTTGACCGGATCGACGCTGTTGGTCGGTTTGTCCGTAACGCTAGCAGGCAGCGGCATGTTTGCCGGATTACTGATGGGCGGTGTACTGGCCGATCGCTACGAACGTCGCCGTCTGATTTTGTTTGCGCGTTCTACCTGCGGCATAGGTTTTATCGGCCTGTGTATGAATGCTGCGTTGCCCGCACCTTCATTAACACTGATTTATCTGCTGGCGGTCTGGGACGGTTTCTTTGGCGCGGTCGGCGTCACGGCACTGTTGGCGGCAACACCGGCGCTGGTAGGGCGTGAAAATATCGTACAGGCCGGGGCTATCAGCATGCTGACCGTGCGTTTTGGTTCGATCCTCTCCCCAGCGATCGGTGGCTTGGTGATCGCTAACGCCGGTGTGACGTGGAACTACGCTTTGGCGGCATTTGGTACCTTACTGACGCTGATCCCTTTACTGCGTCTTCCACGGCTGTTGCCACCACCACAGCCGCGTGAGCATCCGCTGCGTGCGCTCGCCGGCGGTTTTGGCTTTCTGTTCCGCAATCGGGTGATTGGTATGGTGGCGCTGATCGGTGCACTGCTGACCATGGCCAGTGCGGTGCGAGTATTGTATCCGGCCATGTCCGGTATGTGGCATGTCAGCGCGGCGCAGTTGGGCTTTATGTACTCTGCTGTGCCATTGGGGGCGGCGATTGGCGCCTTCACCAGTGGCCGGGTTGCCCACGTTGCGCGTCCGGGTTGGATGATGCTGATGACGGCGATTGGCGCCTTCGTTGCCATTGGTCTGTTTGGTCTCATGCCATGGTATGGTCTGGCGCTGTTTTTCCTGGTGGTTTTTGGTTACCTGAGCGCGCTGAACTCATTGTTGCAGTATGGGTTGATCCAGAACCTGACGCCTGATGCGTTCCTCGGGCGCATTAATGGCCTGTGGACGGCGCAGAACGTGGTGGGTGACGCACTTGGTGCGTTGCTGTTGGGGGCGATGGGGGCGTTTATGCTGCCGGCGATGACATCAACCAGCTTTGGTTTTGGTGTTGCGGTACTGGGCGTAGTGCTGGCGTTTGCGATGCGCGGTTTGCGTCAGGTGGGCAGTGGCGGGCAAGAAAACGATCTCCAGCCCGCCGCAGAATCTACTGAGAAATAAACTGTTTTTCCAACAGCGTCAGTAGGTTGCTGGCGCTGTAATAATCCAGTCGGAAAGTATCATTCCCCAGTGCGTAAACCCGCTTGTGTTGTACTGACGGCAGATGAGCCAGGAAAGGATTAGCCATCAGCCGTTGTGCATCACTGTCGTTGTTGGCAAATAACATCAGCGTCTGGCCGTTCAGACCTTCCGCCAGGTTCTCACCGCTCAGTTGAATAATGTCCTTGCGCATCCCCATGCTGCGGCTGTTGTTCAGCTTGGCTGGCGGGATGGCTAGCGTAAAACCAAGCTGCTTGAGCATTTGGCCTTGGGAAGATTCAGCCGTCCATAGATTGGCAGCCTTGCCATCGGCGCTGAATACCAATGCGGAGACGGGCTGTTCCGGTAGCTTCATGCGCTGTTTCAACGATTTCTCACGGGCATCGAAATCACTGACGATTTTTTGTGCCTGGGCTTCATGTCCAGTGGCCTGGCCCAATTGAGTCGCCAACGCTTGCCAGCTTTTGTCGTCGTAATTGACGACCAACACCGGGGCAATGGCGGAGAGTTGATCGTACAAACGCAGAGCGGAATCGGCCCCGGTTGCCGAAATGATAATCAGATCGGGGGCTTCACCGGCGATGGCTTCTGCATTGGGTTCACCGATGTACAGGCGTTTAACGCCGCGTTGCGCCGCGATAGCGCTCCACTGATGGAAGAACCCTTGTGAGTCCGCCAGACGGCTGCCTGGCGTTGTGGCACCACTGGCGACTACCGGTGCGTCGATCGCCAGCAGGGTACCGGTGACGGTAACGCTGGTGGAAACGATACGGGCTGGAGGGGATGTGAGTGTTACCACGCCGTGTGATGTTTCAATTTTGCGTGGCCAGCCAGCGTCTGCGGCATGGGTTACACCGATAGCCATCATGCCAAATAGCGCCAGGCTGATGAGCAGGTTCTTCTTCATAAAGAATTCCTTAGAAGTTAAATAGTAATACTTATCATTTATATAATTAAAGCTGCTGGTTTTATATCATGATTATGATTGGAAGAACTGTTTACATTTATTGACATAGCATATTCACGAGGGTAATTTAACGCGATTCAATACAAATGATAATCATTATTATACGGGTTATTGTTAATGATACGAAAGGGAGAACCGATGAGTGTTACAGTAAAGGGTACCGGGCATAAGAAGCCACAAAGCAAGGATAGCGAACAGCCTGTCGCAGGTGTGTCGCCGACTTCCGGCTTTTTCTTTACCTCTCCTTTCCGTAGCCTGAGCACGCAAGGCTGCTTCGCCAAAATCACGCTGCCGGCCCTGGATGGCGACCAATTGAATGGCGAATTCCAGCAGGCGGTGCAGCATGCTTTTGCCGAGGCCAAACTGGCAGGAGTTAAGAACCCGGTTTTGTGCGGTGCGATCCCGTTTGACACTCATCAACCCTCTGCGCTGTTTATTCCTCAGCACACTCAATGGTTTGAACGCGATGCCTTTTTGGCCAGCGTGAAATCTCCACAGGACGCTTTGCCGGAAATTACCCGTCAAAGAGAGGTACCTGCTCAACAACCCTTCATGCAAATGGTGGCGGATGCGGTAGAAGCGACCAAAGGCGACCAGTTGGATAAAGTGGTCCTGTCGCGTTTGCTGGAGATTGAAACACGCGAGCCGGTGGACCGTCAGGCGTTGATGGCGCGTATCATCGCCCAGAACCCACATGGTTTCCACTTCCATGTACCGCTGGAACAGGGGGCATTGCTGGGTGCTAGCCCAGAACTGCTGTTACGTAAGTCCGGCGCTCAATTTTTCTCTAACCCGTTGGCCGGTTCCGCTCGACGCAATGCCGATCCACAGCGAGATCGCGAGATCAGTCAGCAGCTGTTGGTATCAGAAAAAGATCGCTATGAGCACCAGTTTGTCACCGAAGGGATGCGGCAGGTGCTGACCGAACGTTGCAGCTATCTGAATATCCCAACCACACCTGAGTTATTGAGCACCACCACGCTGTGGCACTTGTCGACACCGATTGACGGTGAGGCTGCCAGCCGTGCTGAAAATGCGCTCTCGCTGGCCTGCCTGCTGCACCCAACGCCCGCGCTGTGCGGTACGCCGACGGCATTGGCACACCAGGTGATTAAGCAACTGGAGCCCTTTGACCGCGGCCTGTTTGGCGGGATTGTCGGCTGGTGTGATGCCGAAGGTAACGGTGAGTGGGTGGTGACGATTCGTTGTGGCACGGTGCAAGGCAATCAGGTGCGGCTGTTTGCCGGTGCCGGCATAGTGCAGGACTCTTCGCCGGAATCTGAGTGGCATGAAACCGGCACCAAACTCAGTACCATTTCGCGGGCGTTTGGCCTGAACCAAGGATAGACATTCCCATGAGTATTGCTTTTACCCCCTGGCCTGATGATTTAGCCCGTCGTTATCGTGAACGCGGATATTGGACTGATCGGCCATTGACCGACATCATCACTCGTCAGGCTAAAAATGACGCCATCGCGTTGATCGACCCACAACGTAGCCTGAGCTATCGTCAGCTTAACCAGCTTTCCGACCGGTTGGCTGCAGCCCTTCAACGTCGGGGTATGCAAAGCGGTGATACTGCGTTGGTGCAACTGGGTAACGTGGTCGAGTTCTATGTAACGTTCTTTGCGTTGCTGAAAATGGGTGTTGTGCCAGTGAACGCACTCTTCAGTCATCAACGCAATGAGCTGAACGCTTATGCCACACAAATCAAACCGGCATTACTGATTGCCGACCGTCAACATGGTCTGTTTGGTAACGACGAATTCCTGACGGCGTTCCGTGCCGAGCATCCTTCATTGCGTGTGGTGGGGTTACGTAGCCAGGATGACGGTGAACAGTCACTGTCGGCTTGGTTGGCAGAGGACAGCGCAGATTTTGTTGTTGCACCAACTCCGGCAGACCAGGTGGCATTTTTCCAGTTGTCTGGTGGCAGCACCGGTACGCCAAAGCTTATCCCTCGCACCCACAATGATTACTACTACAGCATTCGCCGCAGTGTGGAGATCTGTCATTTCGACGTTGATACCCGCTATTTGTGCGCGTTACCGGTTGCGCATAACTACCCGATGAGCTCCCCGGGTGTCCTGGGTGTTTTCTATGGTGCCGGATTGGTCGTGTTCGCCAGCGATCCCGATGCCGGGCAGTGCTTCCGACTGATCGATCAGCATCAGATTAATGTGACTGCGCTCGTACCACCGGCGGTGACGCTGTGGCTGCAGGCTATTGAAGAGTGGGGCGGTTGCCAACAACTGGCCAGCCTTAAGCTGCTACAGGTGGGCGGCGCCAAGTTGGGTGAAACGCTGGCGGCACGCATTCCCGCGGAAATCGGCTGCCAGTTACAGCAGGTGTTCGGTATGGCGGAAGGCTTGGTGAACTACACCCGGTTGGATGATGACGATCAGCATATTTTGACGACCCAAGGCTGCCCAATGTCTCCAGATGACGAGTTGTGGGTGGCTGATGATGATGGCAACCCACTGCCGGTAGGGGAAACCGGGCGTCTCATGACCCGTGGGCCTTATACCTTCCGCGGTTATTACCAAAGCCCGGAACATAACGCGGCGGCTTTTGATAACGACGGTTTCTACTGTTCTGGCGATCTGATCAGCCTGACCGAAGACGGCTATGTGAAGGTTGAGGGGCGACAGAAAGATCAGATCAACCGCGGTGGGGAAAAGATCGCCGCCGAGGAGATCGAAAATCTGCTGTTACGTCATCCGGAAGTGATCAATGCGGCGCTGGTGTCGATGCCGGATGAGCTGATGGGCGAAAAAAGCTGCGCCTATATTATCGCCACCACTGCACTGAAACCGGTCGTGCTGCGTCGCCATTTACGCGCCGAGGGTGTGGCCGATTTCAAGTTACCCGACCGCTTTATACAGGTTGATACGCTGCCGCTCACCCCGGTTGGCAAAGTGGATAAAAAACTGTTGCGCCAACGCCTAGAGGCGCAACAACTGACTCTGGTCCAGGGAGAATAAGTCATGGCCATTCCAAAACTTAATGATTACGCGTTGCCGACTCAGGCTGAGCTGCCAACCAACAAAGTGACCTGGACGGTAGAACCGCAGCGCGCTGCACTGCTGATCCACGACATGCAGCAGTATTTTCTGAATTTCTGGGGTGAAGACAGCCCGTTGATCAAACAGGTGGTGGAGAACATTGCCAACCTGCGCCGTTACTGCAAGTCACAGGGTATCCCGGTGTTTTACACCGCGCAGCCGAACCAGCAGAGCGATGAAGATCGCGCCTTGCTAAATGACATGTGGGGGCCGGGTTTGAATAAACATCCGGAACAGCAAGCCGTAGTTGCTGCTTTGGCTCCGGAAGACGACGATACCGTGTTGGTGAAGTGGCGCTACAGTGCTTTCCACCGCTCCCCCTTGCAGGAAATTCTGCAGGAGTCAGGACGCGATCAATTGATTATCTGCGGCGTGTACGCGCATATCGGCTGCATGACCACAGCGATTGATGCCTTCATGCGTAATATTCAGCCGTTTATGGTGGCTGACGGCCTGGCCGACTTCTCCCGTGAAGAGCACCTGATGGCCCTGCGTTATACCGCAGGTCGTTGTGGTCGTGTGGTAACGACCGCGGAACTGCTGCCAGGCATCGCCAGTAAGGCAGCACTGCGTCAGCAAATCATGCCTTTCCTCGACGAAGACAGTGAAGATATGGGTGACGATGAAAACCTGATCGACTACGGTTTGGATTCGGTGCGCATCATGGAGCTGGCAGCGCGCTGGCGTAAAATCCGTGGTGATATTGATTTTATCGCCTTGGCCAAGAACCCGAGCATTGATGGTTGGTGGGCTCTGTTGTCAGAGGGGAAAGCCTGATGGGGCAACAGGGCGATTTCGCGGGTAAGCGTGTCTGGGTTACTGGCGCGGGAGCCGGGATTGGGTTAGAAACGGCATTAGCTTTTATGCGGGCCGGTGCCGAGGTGATTGGATTCGATAAGCACTTTGGCGAGGCGGAATATGCCTTCCGTACTGAAGTACTGGATATCGCCGACCCTGACGCAGTAGACCTTGTGTGTGGACGTTTGCTGGCTGAGCAAGGTGAATTGGACGTCCTGGTGAATGGGGCGGGTATTCTGCGTATGGGGCTGACGGATGAAACCAGCACTGCAGATTGGCTGGCCTGTCTGGCCGTCAATGCGGGTGGCGCATTCAATATGTTCCGCCATGCTTTGCCCGTTTTCCGCCGCCAACGGCGTGGTGCTATCGTCAGTGTAGCGTCTAATGCAGCCCATGTACCGCGTGTCGGTATGGCGGCCTATTGTGCCTCCAAGGCGGCATTGCGTAGCCTGTGTCAAACCGTAGGGTTGGAAATGGCCCCTTATGGCGTCCGTAGCAACCTGGTATCTCCAGGTTCAACCAATACGCCAATGCAGCGTGGTATGTGGCAGGACGAAACGGGTGAGCAGAACACCATCAATGGTTTCCCGGAGCAATTCAAACTGGGTATTCCGTTGGGGAAAATTGCTCAGCCGCAGGAAATCGCCGATGCCATTTTGTTCCTGGCTTCTGATCGCGCCAGCCATATCACCATGCAGGATATTGTGATTGATGGCGGGGCGACGCTGGCGGCCTGATTATCAGGTTTTACCTTCGCTATAGCCTATAGGCGCTGCTTGCAGCGCCTTTATTTTGTGAAATAGTTGTCTTTAATCCCGAGATACCCGGCCTAGCGCACCGAGGGGCCATTATGGGACACGTCCATGTGTCCCACCCTACGGGCCGACTGGAAGTCGTTCCAATTTGCTCCCGGCAAATTGGTCGGCGGGCAAGCCGCTACGACCCCTTCGGCACGCTCTCCCTAATAACGAGCATGGTTAGTTGTATGAAGATACTGTGAGGGTGGTAAAGGTTTTGAGGGGTTCTGAACGACAGATGCGAAAAAAGCGCCAAAAGGCGCTTTTTTCTGTATTGGTGGGTCGTGCGGGATTCGAACCTGCGACCAATTGATTAAAAGTCAACTGCTCTACCAACTGAGCTAACGACCCGCAGAAGTGGTGGGTGATGACGGGCTCGAACCGCCGACCCCCTCCGTGTAAAGGAGATGCTCTACCAACTGAGCTAATCACCCACTTCAGGACTTCCGGGTACTGCTAAACAAGAGAATGAGTGGTGGGTGATGACGGGCTCGAACCGCCGACCCCCTCCGTGTAAAGGAGATGCTCTACCAACTGAGCTAATCACCCTCATTCTTCTCATTTCTTACTGCTTCAACAAGATGGTGGGCGATGACGGGCTCGAACCGCCGACCCCCTCCGTGTAAAGGAGATGCTCTACCAACTGAGCTAATCGCCCCGTCTTGTTGGAGTCGCATTATAGGGATAGTTGAAAGTGAGTCAACGGTTTTTAAAATGATTTCAATCGTTCGCCGCAAATTTAAACAGGATGCGATATTTATAACCTCCAATGCTGATTCTTTGCACATTGTTATGAGAAAAGCGTTTCAGAGAGAACGAAATCAGGCGCAGCAATATCGTGTCGGCGTTGAGGAATTAGCGCGTGGTGATACAATGTTGCCCACTTTTTTAAATTCCGAGCAATCGTCGGCAACCGCTGACACGCGTTGCGTAATAAGGCAGTGAACCCAATGAAAATCAAAACCCGTTTTGCACCGAGCCCAACCGGCTATCTTCACGTCGGTGGCGCCCGTACTGCGCTTTACTCCTGGTTATTCACTCGCCATGCAGGCGGTGAGTTCGTTCTGCGTATCGAAGATACCGATCTGGAACGTTCCACTCAGGATGCTATCGACGCAATTATGGATGGCATGAACTGGTTAAACCTGGATTGGAACGAAGGTCCGTACTTCCAGACCAAGCGTTTTGACCGCTATAACGCGGTAATTGACGACATGCTGGTGCAGGGTACCGCCTATAAATGCTATTGCTCGAAGGAACGTCTGGAAGCGCTGCGTGAAAAGCAAATGGAAAACGGCGAAAAACCGCGTTACGACGGTCATTGCCGCGACAGCCAGTGCAGCCATACTGATGATGAGCCACACGTGGTACGTTTCCGTAACCCGCAGGAAGGTTCAGTTATCTTCGATGACAAGATCCGTGGCCCGATCGAATTCAGCAACCAAGAACTCGATGACCTGATCATTCGTCGTACCGACGGTTCACCGACTTATAACTTCTGCGTCGTGGTAGACGACTGGGATATGGAAATCAGCCACGTGATCCGCGGCGAAGACCACATCAACAACACCCCGCGCCAGATTAACATTCTGAAGGCACTGGGCGCACCGGTACCGGAATACGCGCACGTTTCGATGATCCTGGGTGACGACGGCAAAAAACTGTCTAAACGTCATGGCGCAGTAGGTGTGATGCAGTATCGCGACGACGGCTATCTGCCGCAGGCGTTACTGAACTACCTGGTGCGTTTGGGTTGGTCCCATGGCGACCAGGAAATCTTCTCTATTGATGAGATGAAAGAGTATTTCACTCTGGAAGCTATCAACAAATCTGCCAGCGCTTTCAATACAGAAAAGCTGCAGTGGCTGAACCACCATTACATTAACCATATGCCTGCTGAAGAAGTTGCAGTGTATCTGGCGTGGCACATTGAACAACAGGGTATCGAAACCCGTAATGGTCCTGAGCTGAAAGATATTGTTAAGCTGTTGGGCGAGCGTTGTAAGACTCTGAAGGAAATGGCTGAGTCTTGCCGTTACTTCTACGAAGACTTCAGCGAGTTTGATGCTGACGCGGCCAAAAAACACCTGCGCCCGGTTGCACGTCAGCCGCTGGAAGCTGTACGTGCCAAATTGGCTGCTATCACTGCCTGGACGCCAGAGAACGTGCACGATGCTATCCAGGGCACGGCTGATGAACTGGGTGTTGGTATGGGCAAGGTCGGCATGCCGCTGCGCGTAGCTGTCACAGGTGCAGGCCAGTCGCCGGGCATGGATGTTACCGTACATGCAATTGGTCAGACACGTTCTCTGCAGCGTATTGACCTGGCGCTGGCTTACATTGCCGGACGTGAAGCTCAGGCCTGATAGTTTCTGAGCCTGTAAATCAAAAAAGCCCCGTGGAGCTATCCCGGGGCTTTTTTTTTCGCCTACACTCAACGGTAAAGTACAACCGTCTCGTGATAAGGAAATGTTTTGTATAGTGTAAAACAGAGTGTGGTATCGGTGGATGATTTCATGCGGCTGCGACAGATCTCTGGCCTTTCGCTGCGTCCACGAGAAGGGGCCGAAAGAGCATTGCCCAACAGCCTGTATGGTGTGCAAATCGTTGTGGAGAACCACACAGTGGGTATGGGGCGCGTGGTAGGGGATGGCGGGCTGAACTTCGAGATCGTCGATGTGGCTGTGGATCCAGGGCACCAAGGGAAAGGACTGGGCCTCCAGATAATGATTCACATCATGGCTTACCTTGAGCGCGTTGCGCCGGCGGGGGCCTACATAACCCTAATGGCTGATGTACCGCCATTATATGAAAAGTTTGGCTTTAAGCTCAGCCGACCGGAAAGTGAAGGTATGTACCTGATCAAATAAAGACGAGCACGTTAGCGGAAATTTGGTCGTAGCGCTCAATTTTCAGCAGCAAACGCGCTGATTTGGCGGCTTTTTCAGCGCTTGAAGCAGGAATACAATTTAGCCGTTGACAGCTTAGAGTGGGTTTCATATTATGCGCCCCGTTCACAGGATTTTGTGATTGTGGATTGGGGCTATAGCTCAGCTGGGAGAGCGCTTGCATGGCATGCAAGAGGTCGACGGTTCGATCCCGTCTAGCTCCACCAACCTTTATCTCAGAAAGGTTGGGGTATACCGTAACGCCGGTTAAAGCGTACCACTTTTGTGGGGCTATAGCTCAGCTGGGAGAGCGCTTGCATGGCATGCAAGAGGTCGACGGTTCGATCCCGTCTAGCTCCACCACCATTTGAAAAGCCGACCTTAGGGTCGGCTTTTTGCTTTCTGTCCTTCCTGCCTTATGTTGAATTCCAGACAATAAAAAAGGCCGCCGAAGCGACCTTTGTGTCATAGGGGGTTTGGATTAGCCCAGAACCAGGCCTGCGATGGATGCAGACAGGATGCTGACCAGCGTAGAACCATAAACCAGCTTCAGACCGAAGCGAGACACCACGTTGCCCTGATGCTCATTCAGCCCTTTAATCGCACCGGCAACGATACCGATGGAAGAGAAGTTGGCGAAGGAAACCAGGAACACTGACAGAATCCCCATGCTGCGAGGAGAGAGTTCAGCAGAGACTTTCTGCAGTTCCATCATCGCTACGAATTCGTTGGAAACCAGCTTGGTCGCCATGATGCTGCCAACCTGCAACGCTTCGTGCTTAGGAATACCCATAATCCAAGCGAATGGATAGAAGAAGTAGCCCAGGATTTCCTGGAAGCTAAGGCCAAAAATGGCACTGAACAGGCCGTTGAGCGCGGCGATCAGGGCGATAAAGCCGATCAACATCGCTGCAACGATAATAGCTACCTTGAAACCAGCCAGGATGTATTCACCCAGCATTTCGAAGAAGCTCTGGCCTTCGTGCAGATTGCCCAGATGCAGTTCTTCTTCTTTACTGGTGTCGTACGGGTTGACCAATGACAGCACAATAAAGGTGCTGAACATGTTCAGAACCAGTGCCGCGACCACAAACTTGGCATCCAGCATCGTCATGTAAGCACCAACGATGGACATGGAAACCGTAGACATCGCGGTTGCCGCCATGGTGTACATACGCTTTTCTGACATCTTGCCCAGAATATCTTTATAGGCAATGAAGTTCTCAGATTGGCCCAGGATCAGTGAGCTCACGGCGTTGAACGATTCCAGCTTGCCCATACCGTTTACTTTTGACAGTACGGTACCAATAATCCGGATGATAAACGGCAGTACTTTAATGTATTGCAGAATACCGATCAGCGCGGAGATGAAGACGATTGGGCACAGTACCTTCAGGAAGAAGAAGGCCAGACCTTTATCACCCATGCCGCCGAATACAAACTCAGTCCCTTGCCCAGCAAACCCGAGCAGCTTGTCAAACAGCGCTGCGAATCCTTTTACAAAGCCTAAACCCGCTTCCGAATGCAGGAAAAAATAGGCCAGCAGTACTTCAATAACCAACAGTTGAATAACGTAGCGAATGCGGATGCTTTTACGATCGCGACACACCAAGAGTGCCAGGATCGCGACCACCACTAACGCTAACGCAAAGTGCGCAATATGGGACATGTTTGCTCCAAACTTGAGGCAGGCTGAATTTCGGATGTCATTTTATGTAACGCCACGTTTAAAAACGAGAGCTCTATTGCAAATATGGAAAATCATAGTGGGAAACGTCTTAAAATAGTACGGTAAAGCATAAAAAATCAATAGGTTAATGAATGCATATGAAATTCCTATTCATGCATAAATTCGATTATAAGCCCTTTTGTGCTCTGAATTCGGCTCGGCAGAGTGCGGAAAATGTTCATCTCTAACCGAAACCTTTCGTTAAACCCGTAGTTTTCCTCTATTACAGAGATAAGTATTACCGCTCCAAATGCACTTGATAATTATTATCATTTACATAAGATAACCACAGGCTTATTAGAAGTAAGGGTTCAGAGTATGCTGAACAGTCGTGTGGCTGAGAGTCCTCAAGGCTCATCCAGAAAGATCAAACTTTCTCTGATGGGGCCCGCATTTATAGCGGCTATCGGCTATATCGATCCTGGCAACTTCGCCACCAATATCCAGTCCGGTGCCTCTTTTGGGTATACCTTGCTCTGGGTGGTGGTGTGGGCCAATGTCATGGCGATGCTGATCCAGCTGTTGTCTGCCAAACTGGGTATTGCCACGGGTAAAAACCTCGCGGAGCATATTCGCGACCGTTTTCCTCGTCCGGCTGTCTGGGCCTATTGGGTACAGGCGGAAATCATTGCGATGGCAACCGATCTGGCCGAGTTTATCGGTGCGGCAATCGGTTTCAAACTGTTGTTGGGCGTTACCCTATTGGAGGGGGCGATCCTGACAGGTATTGCCACCTTTCTGATCCTGATGTTACAAAAACGCGGCGAGAAACCTTTGGAATGGGTGATCGGCAGCCTGCTGTTGTTTGTCGCTTTGGCTTATATGGTGGAACTGGTGTTTTCCCAGCCGCAGTTAGGGCCGCTATTAAAAGGCATGGCGATACCGGACTTGCCGAATGGCGATGCGGTATTTCTGGCTGCTGGTGTGCTGGGTGCGACCATCATGCCGCATGTCATTTATTTGCATTCATCGTTAACTCAAACCGCAGGGGGAAACTCAAAGGCCGATCGTTACGCTGCAACCAAGGTTGACGTTGCTATTGCCATGACTATTGCAGGTTTTGTTAATCTGGCAATGATGGCAACAGCCGCCGCAGCTTTCCACTTTAATGGTCACAGCGGGATTACCGATCTCGATCAGGCCTACGTGACGCTACAACCGTTGCTGGGCCAGGCGGCGGCGACCATCTTTGGGCTGAGCCTGGTGGCTGCCGGGCTGTCTTCCACTGTGGTGGGGACATTGGCGGGGCAGGTGGTGATGCAAGGCTTTGTTCGCTTTTACATCCCGCTGTGGGTGCGCCGTGTCGTCACCATGTTGCCGTCGTTTATTGTGATTATGTTGGGGATGGATGCAACGCGTATTCTGGTGTTGAGCCAGGTGCTGCTGAGTTTCGGTATTGCACTGGCGTTGGTGCCGTTGCTGTCGTTCACCGGTAATCGTGAGTTGATGGGCGAGATGGTGAACAGTCGCGCCATACAGACTGTGGGTAAGTTGATCGTGGTGGTAGTGGTGGGGCTGAACGGTTATCTGCTGATCACTAGCCTGCTGTGAGCACCGATTAAATGAAAGGCCGGCGCAATGCCGGCCTTTTACTGTCAGTCATCATGGTCGCCATGATCATGGTGGCGATGATCACGATCATCGTGACGTCGATCCTTCCAATCGTGCTTATCATGATGCTTATAGTAGTGCTTATCGTATTTACGGTAGCGCCCTTCATGATAGTAATAATTCTTTCGCCAGTAATCGTTGTCACGCCAGCGGTAACCGTCCCAGTAATACCCTCGGCGGCTACGGTCGCCCAGATATCGGCCTTGGTGGCCTTGCCACCAGTCGCGGTCGCGCCAGTCGTAACCGTCCCAATAACGGCCGCGGTTGTCTTGTTCGCCTATGCGTAATGAAACGCCTGGCATCAAATCGATACTGATACCCTCAGCCTTTGCCTGCTGCATGGCGGGTACAGTTGATACCACCAAGAGGGCGGCCAATAACAGAGGTTTAAACATGAATACTCCTTTCCGCCGCAGCGGTTTGGCCGGTTTTATCGATAATGAAGCGCGTTCATCAGTTTATAAAACAGCCTTATAGTTTTACCTGCAATATTGCCATATTACCCGTTGCGGATAGGGTTGAATCTTAGAGGGATTCTGAAAAGCGGGGCGGGAGGAGTGATTTAAGATTTGTCTGTCGTCGTGGGGTTATCGCCGGTGTCTATTCCGGCGATAACTGTAAGCGATTACATTAATATCTGTTCAATTTGAGCGATTTCACCTTCGTTGAAGGTGCGGTTGTTTAGCATGCCAACGGCGTCTTCAATCTGGCTGGTTTTACTGGCACCAATCAGCACGGAAGTGACACGATCGCCACGCAATACCCAGGCCAATGCCATCTGCGACAACTTCTGCCCACGCTGCTGCGCCAGCGCATTGAGCTGGCGAACTTTCTCCAGTTTTTCTTCCGTGAGTTGTCCAGGTTGAAGAAACTGGCTGCTGCTGGCGGCGCGTGAGTCTTGTGGGATGCCATGCAGGTAGCGATCGGTTAGCAGGCCACCGGCCAGCGGTGAAAAGGCAATGGAACCCACACCGTGCTCTTCCAACGTATCCAATAATTCGGGTTCAACCCAACGCTCGAATAGCGAGTATTTGGGCTGGTGGATGACACAGGGTGTGCCTAGCCTTTGCAGAATACTGAACGCCTGGCGCGCACGGTCGGCGGGGTAATTCGATAACCCTATGTAGAGCGCCTTGCCCTGACGTACCAGCAGATCCAGTGCGGCCATGGTTTCTTCCAGTGGCGTATCCGGGTCTGGGCGATGGTGGTAGAAGATGTCGACGTACTCCAGCCCCATGCGCCGTAGGCTTTGATCCAGACTGGCAACCAGGTGCTTTTTCGAGCCCCAGTCGCCATAAGGACCGGGCCACATGGTGTAACCGGCCTTTGAGGAGATAACCAGTTCATCACGCCAGGGCTTCAAGTCTGCGTTAAGAATACGACCGAAATTCTCCTCGGCAGAGCCGGGGGGCGGGCCATAATTGTTGGCCAAATCAAAATGTGTGATGCCGTGGTCGAACGCGCAGTGGATCAGTTTACGCGCATTGTCGTACAGCGTCGTGTCACCAAAGTTGTGCCATAGGCCCAGTGAGATTGCCGGGAGTTTTAGACCGCTGCGTCCGCAGCGGCGGTATTCCATACTTTGATACCGTGAAGAATCAGCCTGGTAGAGCATATGAACCCTTTTCAGCAGTGATGAAATGAATTTTAGTGTATGCGCTTTCACTGTTTTTGTCAGAGCTCTTGATCACGCTTGGCTGGCTACGACTAACACAGTTGATGGGGACTTATTATGAGTGTCAGGGATGGGATGTAACGCAGGGTTGCCAATTGCCTTTTAAGCGTAAAGCTCGAAATTCGTGCAACATCTTCGATACTTAATAATAACAATCACAACCATTGGCAGGTGATGATCATGAATAAAAACTATACGGTGGCTGATTACCTACTCGATCGTTTGGCTCAGATCGGCATCCGGCATTTCTTTGGCGTGCCTGGCGACTACAATCTGCAGTTTCTCGATCACGTAATCGCTCACCCGCAGATCACCTGGGTGGGATGCGCTAATGAACTCAATGCTGCTTATGCCGCAGATGGTTATGCGCGTTGTAAACCGGCGGCGGCTTTGCTGACTACTTTTGGTGTCGGTGAACTCAGTGCGGTCAACGGCATAGCGGGCAGCTATGCGGAATATCTGCCGGTGATCCATGTTGTTGGTGCGCCGGCGTTACGTGCGCAGCGGGCTGGGGATTTACTGCACCATTCGCTGGGTGACGGGGATTTTGGTCATTTTGCTCGGATGGCGAAAGAGGTGACTGTCGCGCAAGCTAGTCTCACCGCCGACAACGCAGAGTCGGAGATCGATCGCCTGTTGACCACCGCGTTGTTTGAGCGTCGTCCGGTCTACTTGCTTCTGCCGAGTGAGGTGGCAGAAGCGCCGTTGGCGTCCCGACCAACGCCGCTCATGTTGAGGCAGGCTAATCTTTCACAGGCATCACTACAGGCATTTATCGCGGCCGCACGTGAAATATTGCTTCCTGCCCGCCGGGTTTCGCTGTTAGCAGATTTTTTGGCGGAACGTTTTGGTGCTGAAAGGGTGTTGGAACAATGGATGGCGGAGGTCGACATGCCGCATTCGACGATGCTATTGGGAAAAAGTGTGTTGGATGAAACGCATGCCTGCTTTACCGGCACCTATGCTGGTGCGGCCAGCGATCCACAGGTGAAACAACTGATTGAGAATGCGGACGTTGTCATTACCGTCGGCGTGCGTTTCACAGATACCATTACTGCTGGTTTCACTCATCATTTGCCTGCGGAGAAATGTATTGATATTCAGCCATTTGAAGCACGAGTAGGGCATCAGGTATTCAGCCAGATCCCGATGCATGATGCGGTTATAGCACTACACCAGTTAACGTTGTCGCTGGTAAAACAATGGCAATTACCGACTATCCGGCGCCCAACCTTGCCGGAACCTAACGGTACGGGGTTGGAACAACACGGTTTTTGGCAGCAGATTCAGCATTTTTTACGACCAGACGATATCCTGATCGCCGAACAGGGCACCGCGTGTTTTGGCGCGGCGGCGCTTAACTTGCCTCACGGGTGCAGGTTTATTGTCCAGTCACTGTGGGGATCTATCGGTTATACCCTGCCAGCAGCGTTCGGTGCACAAACAGCGGAGCCGGATCGGCGAGTGGTGTTGTTGATCGGCGACGGTTCGGCACAGCTCACGGCGCAAGAACTGGGATCGATGCTGCGCGATGGGCTAAAACCGGTGATCTTCCTGCTGAATAATGACGGGTATACCATTGAACGGGCAATCCATGGCCCACAGCAGCGTTATAACGATATCGCTCAGTGGAACTGGACGCAGCTGGCGCAGGCATTGGCGGGTGAACATCCGGTGAAAACGTTACGGGTCACCGAACCGGAACAGTTACGCCAGGCTTTAAAAGAGTTAGCGAACAATCAGCAACTGGCTTTTGTGGAAGTGGTGCTGCCGAAGATGGATATTCCCGAATTGCTGGATACCATCTCGCGCGCGATTCAGTCGCGTAATGCGGCGGCTTGATCTTGATCGCTTTCCAGTAGCCGTTCCAACATCCAATACCCCGCTGGTCCTGGCGGGGTCAGTTTTGACCAAACCGCATCCACCGATATCAGCTTGGGCCAGCCGCGCGGACGTAGCTCGGTAAGTTTGTTGTGACCATATTGCTGAACCAGCCAGTGCGGCAGTACCGCCCAACCGAACCCTTGCTCTGCCATTTCCAACAACAGCAGATAGCTGGGCGCGGACCATACTAGACCGCCGGAGCGGGCGGTTTCAGCGCCGGTATAGGTGTTCAAGATAAGTTGACGCGTACTGGAGAGTTGTTCAGGTGTTGGTGTGACAGTCTGTGCCAATGGGTGCGTATGTGCGATGAACAATCCCATTTCTGTCTGTTCCGGCAGCCGTGCAAAACCGATATCCGGCGGATAACTGGCCTGCACTTCAACCATGCCAATATGCGCGCGACCACTTTGTAACAGATCTAGCACGTCGCCGTCTTCGGCGATCATCCACTCCAGTTCGATATCTTGATAGCGCTGTTCGAAACGTTGCATAAGTCGGTCATGATGCTTCGGCTGATAGGTATCTGAGAACACCAGGCTGAGACGTGGCTCGATATTGCCCGCCAACCGAATACTCAGTGCGTCCAACCGCTCGCTGGCGGCGAGGATTTCCTGCACATGGCTCAACACTTTATGACCGGCCGCGGTCAATACCGGTTGGCGCGCCTGGCGATCAAACAGGATCAGCCCAAGATCGGCTTCCAGATTGGCAATAGCAGTACTGATGGTGGACTGGCTTTTGCGTAGCTTGCGTGCGGCGGCAGAGAATGAGCCAAGGGCGGCGGCCTCGACAAATGCCAGCAAGGCTTCAGGGGAATAGCGCATGATGTATCTACTTTATCGATGGAACCTATCTTTAATCTAATCAAAAAGTCGATAATAATCACCTGGTTTTCGTAGGGGGCGAATAAATTCGCTTCTATTAATACGGGCGCAGCTTGCAGCGCCCCTACAAATTCATAAGGTAAAAAACAGGTGATGTATGCAACTGCAAAACAAGTCTTTCATTGAACGTATCGTCCACGCCGTCGGTTTTGAAGCCATCGCAGTGATGATCTGTGCTCCATTGGGCGCGTGGTTGCTAAACCGTTCGATGGTACAGGTCGGTGCGTTGGCGGTGATGTTGTCCACCGTCGCCATGGTATGGAACATGGTTTATAACACTGTTTTTGACCGCCTGTGGCCAGTGGGCCGCGTGGTGCGTAATCTTAAGGTGCGGGTGTTTCATGCCCTGGGCTTTGAGGCCGGGTTTGTGTTGATCGGCGTGCCGATTGCTGCCTGGATGCTGAGCATTTCTTTTGTGCAGGCGTTTATGCTGGAACTTGGTTTCTTCCTGTTCTTTTTGCCGTACACCATGTTCTATAACTGGGCGTACGATACCCTGCGTCAGCGCTGGTTCGACGCGCGTCAGCCGGTCAATTCCTCGGCCAAATAAGACGTCGTCATCACTGCGACTCTCAGGTAATGTTGAATAATTGCAGCAATGACGGAGGAGCAAGCGATGAAAATATTGGGCCTGCTGGGCGGCATGAGTTGGGAATCAACCATACCTTATTACCGCATGATCAATGAACAGGTGAAAGAACGCCTTGGGGGTCTGCATTCGGCCAAAATCGTGCTCTACAGCGTTGACTTTCACGAGGTTGAACGCCTGCAGCATCAGGGCGATTGGGATGGAGCGGGGCGTTTGTTGGCTGCGGCGGCAGCCTCGCTGCGTGCCGCCGGTGCGCAGGCCATCGTCATTTGTACCAATACCATGCACAAGGTGGCGGATGCGGTTGAGCAGGCCAGCGATTTGCCGTTGATTCATATCGCCGACGCCACGGCATTGCAGGTGCGCCAACAGGACATTCGCCGCGTTGGGCTACTCGGCACGCGTTTCACCATGGAGCAAGAGTTTTACCGTGGACGCTTGCAGGAAAAATACGGTATTGAGGTGGTAACCCCAGTCGCGGCGGATCGTGACATCGTACATCGCATTATTTATGAAGAATTATGCCTGGGGAAAATTCGCGAGAGCTCGCGTTCCGAGTATCGCCGTATTATCGGCAGCTTGGAACAGCAGGGCGCACAAGGCATTATTTTCGGTTGTACTGAGATTGGCTTATTGGTTGGCGCGCAGGATGCGTCAGTGCCGGTATTCGACACCACCGCAATCCATGCGCGCGCTGCTGCGGAATACGCGCTTGCCTAATCGTCGTGTGGCGTTTGGCGTCTGCCAACAAGCATCAGTGGTTTGCCCGCCAGCACCAGCCAGGCGGGCAACATCACCACACAGAGTATGGGCAGCAGGTGCAGCTCCGGTACAACGGCAACGGCCATAAACAGGCTGAGCCAGCCGTCACGCGTGACCACCAATACCAACCCCATAATGGCGCAGGAAACGGTAATCGCCGCTGGTACCGCCGGAACATGCTGATGCAGCATCAGGCCCAGCGCCACCCCGACAAACACCGCCGGGAAAATACGCCCACCACGAAAGCCGCTGGCGGCAGCAATCACTAAAGCTGCCAGCTTGGCCAGTGTAATCAGCAGCAGCTCCGTGACCGAGAAATTCTCACCCATCGCCAACTGCTTCATTTCATCAAGCCCTTTAAACAGGGTTATGTCGCCGCCGATTAACGCCAGCAGCCCGAGCACAAAACCGCCTAACCCCAGCATCAGCACCGGATTTTTTATCGAGTGGAACAGACGGTGGGCGTGCGGAAAGCTCCATAGCGCCACCATGCCCAGCGCGATGGCGATCAGGGCGACGATGGAACCACTGAAAATATCCGTCAGCCGGGTGATGGTGTACGGATCAAGCTGCAGGGCAAAGTTTGGCGTGAAAAACAGTTGAGTCGTGACCGCACCGGCCGCCGCCGCCATTAACGGGGCAAATAGCCGATCCCACAGCGGCACGTCATTATTGCCTGCCAGCGTTTGTGAAAAGATCAGCGCAGCGGCAACCGGGGTACCGAACAGTGCGCCGATGGTGCCGGCCGCGGCCAGAATAATCCAGTCCATGCGTGGGACTTTCGGTAGCAGGCGCGAACCGATTGCCACCACCAGCGCAATATTGATGGCGGTGATCGGGTTTTCCGGCCCCAGACTGACACCACCCACCAGGCCAACGATCAATGCCAGCGTAAGACCGGGCAGTGCCGAAAGCGGTAATGGCATGCCGATCAGCGATTCAGTGGCCGGATCCGGTCCCGCATGGCCAGGCATATAACGGATTATCAGCCCAACGGCGACACCGGTCAGCGTCAGAATACCGATCAGCCACCAGGGCGAATGAGTATCGATATTCATAGCCGCAGGAATATTCACCCACAGCAGCCGCTGCAGCGCATCGGCGAATTTCATCACCAGAATAAGAACCAGGCTTGAGGCCGAACCGATAACAAGAGCGGGCAGAGCGAAAGCCAACATGGCATTGGCGCGCGGGTGCAGCATGCAGGGATCCCTTATCAATGGCCCTGGATGGCAGGCCGAACGGGTGATGGTTATGGCCACAGCGTGCCAGACAATCGGCTCGCTGGCACGCAAAGATATTTCTGGCCGGGCGTGAAGGGCACAGCCGTTTAATAGTGCCTTTCTGTCATGTCGGTTAACAGTGATCGCAGCGCGTTTTTTGCCGCAATTTGTTTCAAATGGGTCAGGGAAGGGGGGGCTGAAACGTTTTTTGTGATCAAGATCGCTAATGGGTGGCCGCGCAGAGGATGGTGATTGTTGTTTTTGCAGCGGGATTTTACAGTGTGGGCAGCTTTCTATTATTCATTTTGCGGAGAAGATACTGATGACTTATGCCCTCGTAGGTGATGTAGGCGGCACGAATGCCCGCCTTGCGTTGTGCACTGTGGCGACGGGTGAAATTACCCAGGCGAAAACCTATTCCGGTCTGGAGTTCGACAGCCTGGAGGCCGTGATTTGCCAATATTTAAAAGAGCAGAATATCCAGGTACAGGACGCCTGTATCGCGATTGCCTGCCCGGTCACCGAAGACTGGGTGGCGATGACCAACCATACCTGGGCATTCTCAATCAAAGAGATGAAGGCCAATCTGGGACTGAGTCATCTGGAAGTGATCAATGACTTTACTGCCGTATCGATGGCGATCCCGATGCTGTCGCAAGATGACGTATTGCAGTTCGGTGGTGGCAGTGCGCAGAAAGACAAGCCGATTGCGGTGTATGGTGCCGGCACCGGTTTGGGGGTGGCACATCTGGTACACGTTAATCGTCGCTGGGTCAGCCTGCCTGGTGAGGGCGGTCACGTCGATTTCGCACCGAACAGCGAAGAGGAAGATATCATTCTGGAAGTGTTACGTGCTGAAGTTGGGCATGTATCTGCCGAACGCGTGCTATCCGGGCCGGGATTGGTCAATCTCTACCGCGCTATCGTCAAGTCAGATAACCGCCTGCCAGAAAAGCTGGAGCCGAAGGACATTACCGAGCGCGCACTGGCCGATAGCTGCATCGACTGTCGCCGTGCCCTGTCGCTGTTCTGCGTCATTTTGGGGCGTTTTGGCGGCAACCTGGCGCTGAACCTCGGCACTTTTGGCGGCGTTTACATTGCTGGTGGCATCGTGCCGCGCTTTATGGAGTTCTTCAAAGCCTCTGGCTTCCGTGCGGCGTTCGAGGATAAAGGGCGTTTCAAGGATTACGTGCACGATATCCCCGTATTTATGATCACCCATGTACAACCCGGTTTACTGGGGGCTGGCGCTCACTTGCGCCAGACGCTGGGTATGCATTTGTAAGCGAAAACAGTGATAAAAAAAGGGGCGCAACCGTTAAGTTGCGCCCCTTTTATAGTTCAAGGGATTAGGCTTTGGCCAGCTCCACCTGCGAGAAGTGTTCTTCTTCCTGCGCAACGGCTTTCGGTGCCTTGATGAACAGGGTGATAGCCAGTGAAGCAACGGACAGTACACCAATCACCATAAAGGTCGCGTGGAAGCCGCCGAAGTATTTAGCGACAAACGATCCGGCCAGTGCGCCCAGACCGAAGCCCTGATAGATGATGCCGTAGTTTTTGCTGTGATTTTTCAGGCCGAAGAAGTCACCGACAATCGCTGGGAATACGGTGATGTTGCCACCAAAGCAGAAGGCGACGGCGCCGACGCAGATGAAGAACAGCGTGTGGTTCAGGGTGAGGAAGCTCAGCGCCACAATCGCCAGCACGGTAACCAGCATGGTGAAGCTGATGACGCGCATACGGCCCACTTTATCTGACAGCGTACCCAGAATGATACGTCCCGCGGTGTTGAAGATAGCAACAGCAGATACGGTATTGGCGGCAGTCGCTAAATCCATCCCCGCGAGTTGAACGCCCATGTCTTTCACGATACCAATCAGGTACAGACCGCTCATGCAGGCAGCGAAGAAGATGATGAACAGCAGGTAGGCTTCTTTGGTCGCCAACATCTGACGTACGCTGAAGTCATTGCCCAAGCCACCTGCGCTTTGCTGTGCAGACTGGCTTACCAGGACCGGCTCTTTCAGCAGCAGGGAACCCAGTACAATCAGCGCCATCACAATGGCACCCCAGTAGAAGAAGGCGGACGAGACACCAACGTCGGCAATCAGTGCGGCGTTAACGTATTTGAACAACAGGCTACCGCTACCGAAAGCACCCACCGAGATGCCGGAGATCAGTCCCTTGTTGGCCGGGAACCATTTGATCAGGTTAGACAGGGTAGAGATGTAAGCAATACCGACCGCAAAACCGACCACCACGCCGGCCAGCAGATAAATCATATCCAGTGAGCTGACGTAGGCGCTGGCAATCAGACCCAGGCCAACCAGGATGCCTGAGCACAGTGTCAGGTTGCGGATACCGAAACGCTCTTGCAGTTTACCGGCAAACAGCGTGGCGAAAGCCAGGAAGAAGCTGGTGATGGAGAAAGTGGTCGCGACGTCGCCGAGGCCCCAGTGAAACTTGTCGACCAACGGCTGGTTGAACAGGCTCCAGGTATAGATAGTACCGAGGCCCATCTGACAGATGATGGTACCCAGAACGATTAAGCTGCGATTTGCCGGTTTGGTGTTCATGGCCGGGCTCCTTCCTGTGTGTGCATTGCCGGGCGTTAGCCGTTGGCTGAAATTTGCGGGCGATGTCGTGAACCCCGCGGTATGGGCATATTATATGGCTGGTAGTACCAGCCGGCGGCGGATCGGGAATGAGTTGCACGAAGGAAGGAATGAAATGCATCTGGTGGTGCATGAGTTGCCGTTTTAGGGGGTAAAAGGGGATGAAATGCACCTGATGACACGTGATCTATATCAAGAATGTTAGCGATTTATCGCTAATCTCCTCGTCACGATTGTGTTTGAATTGTGAAGGATGTGTGTGAAAGGCGTAAATGGGCATTGTTCCTATAGAGCGGCGGGTGGCGCAGATCTATGTTATCTGCGAACGGACGGGTTCCGCTCTGTAGGAGTCGTTGAAATGAAGAAAACAGTGTTGTTATTGGCCGCGTTGCTGTCACTGCCGTTGGTGAGTCATGCGGACGTATCTATCGGCGTGAATGTGCCAGGTCTGTCATTGCACATTGGCGATCGTGATAACCGTGGTCATTATTGGGACGGTTACCGCTGGCGCGACCCTCGCTGGTGGTCTGAGCATCGGGTTTATGAACGCCCGCGCGGTTATTATTATGGTCCGCCACCACGGGTGATTTATTACGGCCCGCCACGGCGTGAATGGCATGATCGCCCGCATTACCGCATGCCACCGCCACCCCCTCCGGGCTATTACTATGGTCCTGGACCGCGCTGGTAATCTCTGGCGATCATAACCGCATGAGTTTGCGAAACTCTTTGACTTTACTGCGGCTGACTGGCACTTCGAAATCCAGGTCACTCAGCCGCAGAATATAGGTATTGTTGAACCAAGGCACAATTTCGCGAATTTTCGACAGATTGACACAGTAAGAGCGGTGACAGCGGAAGAAATGCTCTTCAGGCAGGCGGCTGTAAAACTCGGTGAGGTTCATCGGCATCACAAATTCTTCGCGCCGGGTGTAGACCCGCGTCACTTTTTCATCGGCAGCGGCATAGTAGATGTCGTTAATGTCGGTAACGATAATCCGTTCGTCTTTGATCAAATTAATGCTGTTACTGTTGCGGCTTGGTGCACTGGTTTGTTCCGGTAGACTTGCGGGACGGTTATGCAGTGCCTCCAGCTTTTGCAACATGGTGACGATTCGCGCTTCGTGATAGGGCTTGAGGATGTAGTCAAACGCCTCGATTTCGAAGGCTTCTACCGCATGCTCTTTGTAGGCGGTGATAAATACAATCGAAGGGCGGTGGGCAAATTTACTGATATTTTGCGCCAACAGAACCCCATCCAGCGATGGGATGTTGATGTCGAGGAAAATGGCATCGACCTGATGGTTTTGCAGGTACTTCAACACGTCCAATCCATCCTCGAAGGTGGCTTCGATGACGATATTGCTGTGTTTTTTGATCAGGTAGCTGAGTTCTTCCTGGGCGAGGAACTCGTCTTCAACAATGATGGCTTTCATGATGGCTCCCCGGCGGGCAGTGCGCTATTTTCCACCTGTAGTTTGCCGCCATTTTTGCTGATGTAAAAGGCAATTTCGGTACCGGGTTCGAGACGGCGAATACGCAGACCTTCACCGTACAGTAAGGATACCCGGTGATGCACGTTCAGCAGACCTATATTGTGCCCTGGCATTTCGTTGCGGGCGACGCGTTCGATGACGCTCTGATCGATACCGTGCCCTGTGTCTTTGACCGAAATTTTAACCCTGTCACCCTGGTCTTTCACTGCAATCACCACCACGCCCTTGCCTTTACAAGGTTGGATGCCATGTACAATGGCATTCTCCACTAATGGCTGGATCAGCAGGCTGGGGATACGCACCGAAATGTCGTCATCGATGTCATAAATCACCGTCAGCTTGGCGCCAAAGCGTGCTTGTTCGATCGCGATATAGTCCTGGATCTGATGCAGTTCCTTACGGATATCGATCAGTTCGTCGTTCAGTTCCAGGTTATAACGCAAGTAGCGTGACAGATTGATAATCAGCTGCCGTGCGGTGTCCGGATTGATGCGGATCGAAGAGGAAATCGCGTTCAACGCATTAAACAGAAAGTGCGGGTTAATCTTGCTTTGCAAGGCGCGCATTTCCGCTTTATCCGCCATCTGGCGTAGATGCTCAATGCGTGACACCTCCATCTGGGTCGAGATAATTTGCGACAGGCCGACAGCCATCACTTTCAGCGTATTGGTGATTTGGTGTGCATGGCAGTAGTAAATTTTCAGCGCGCCGGTCACTTCGCCTTTCTCCCACAGCGGGATCACCAATTGCGAGTGGATCTGCGGCGTGGCCGGATTTTCCAGGTTGTTTTTGATGATGATCTTACCGTGCCGGATGCTTTCCCGAGTCACCCGACTCAACCCTTCACGGCCCATCGGATAAGCTTCTTCGCCCACACCGACATAAGCCAAAACCTGGTGAGTATCGGTGATTGCTACGGCGTCGGCCTGAATATCATGGCGAATGATGTCGCAGATAGTAGCCAGTGATTCGCTGTTAATATTGCGGAAATAGGGCAGCGTTTTGCGGGCGATGTCCAGTGCCAGCTTGGCCTGACGGGCGGCGATCACTTCTTTTTCGTCTTCAACGCTCTGCACCAGCAGCACGATAAGGCCGATACACACCGTACCAAGGATCATCGGTAGCGCAATCTGGGAAACAATATCCAGCCCCAGCTCGGTCGGCTTAGCCCACAACACAATCAACAACATGGTTAAGCATTCGCACAACATACCGCCGAGGATCCCGGCCCGCCAACGCTGCTCTTTTTTTACCTTCAGATTGATATACCCGGCGCTGATACCGGCAATGATGCTGGTAATCAGGCAAGGGATGGAGGTAATGCCGTCGATATCGATCAGGTAGCGGTGCACCCCGGCGATGATGCCGGTAACGATCCCCACCCAGGGGCCGAACAAAATGCCGCCAGCCATGATGGCGATCACCCTTACGTTGACCAGCGAGCCTTCAACATTGACACCGGAGTAAGTACTGAACAGCGCAAACAGCGAGAAAATAGCGGTGACCATACCCAGTTCAAGCGGCGTATGGTCCTCTTTCTGCAGCAATTGGCGGAACAACCGGGTACGGGTGAGGAAGAACAGGCAAATTAGCATCAACGCGGCGCGGTCAAACACCGCTAGCAGCATTTCAAAAAAAGGGTGCACGACAAGCTCTCGTTGCGGTGGAAATAGGGGAGAAGTATATCACAGCGTAGGGACCCGTGGCGGCCGGACGGCGCACCACGGGGGATGACGTTATTTAATGCCTAACTGTTCTTTGCCGAGCGGTGTCAGTAAGTCGATTGTGGCACGACCAATGAAATCAACTTCGAAATCATCCGGGGCGAAATCCGGTGGTGTTTTGCCAGAAATAAAGCTGGGCAGTTGGCGTTGCAGGTAAGCATCGTTTTTCTCGCAACCCGGCGCGGCAGCGATGTACATCACGTTGCTGTCGAATTCACCGTGATGTTCGTTTTCTACGGCATGAATGACGTCGCAATGCCAGAAAACAGTGTCACCGGGCTCTAAATCAGGAATAGGGGAAATCCCACTGATTAAAAGGGGATGCCATTTCTCTGATATCGAGAGTGCACGACCGGGAGCTGCATCGCACAGATCGTCATCGGCAACGTCATCTTGTAGTGCACGCAGCAGCACATAGGCCATGGCGTTGGCGACAGGGACCAGGTTCAGTGTGCCTGCATGGGTTCGCTGTGGCGTCAGTGCCGTCCAGCCCTGAAAGGTACGGAACATCGAACACACTGCCGGTGAAGCTATCTCACGCACTTCAGTACGGCCATCGGCGGCGAACGGGTCATAATCCTGCCAGTTGCCGGAGAACACATGACGATAGACATAGCGGAAGTTTTCATCCAGCCAACGCTCAATGGTGCCGCTGTCTACGTGCGGTGACAGGCCCAGCGATGAAGAGTTCGGTGGGCGGCGGCGAGTGCGATCGGCATAGGTCGTGACACGCGTTGGGTCAAAATGTTGTTTACCGTTACTTTCGGTTTCCCACAGGCTGTTGAGGAATACCTGTACCGCGTGCATGCGGGCGTCTTGACGTGCTTCTACCTGCGGTTTCGACCAGTAAATACCGTAAATTTGTGGCTTGCTGGCAGCCAGTTTGCCGAAATAGTTGTCTTCTGCCGCGCCTTTTAAGCGCTCGACGAAGTTGTTGCGGTCGAGGTAATTGCCGATTTCTCGGTTCCACTCAGTGGCTTTCTCGCGGGGAAATACACCACGGATGGCACAAGCGCCGCGCTGTTTGATCAGCGTTTTTTGCTGCTCGCTGACGCGTTGTTGCAGGATATCTTCGGCATCGATTTGCGGAACCGGGTTCTGACCGGCAGCCAATTCCTGGCGGATTTGTTCGACCTGCTGGCGGATATTGTCCTCCAGCGCCAAAAAGGTTTCACGGTAATTCGGTAATGCTTGTCGCAATTGCTGTTTGACGCTTTTAATCGCGCTTGGAATATCGTCAATGTGTAAAGAAGCCATGGTGTTCTCCTCGTGCTGCGGGTGGGCAACGACGAACGGTTGTAGGGGACCGGGTAAGGCGTTATGGTTTTGTTGTTTTAACGTTAATTATTATCTGAATTTAATAGAGGAAAATAAAGGGATATCTTTCATTCGTAACTTCCTCATTTTCGTTTTTCGGAGATTTATGTTTTTAGGAGGCAAAAGCAATGAAGTTGGTCACTGAGCGCTTGACCCTGCAGTCGCTGACTGCCGACGACTGGCCGCTATTTTTACGTCTGTATCAGGATCCGCTGGTGATCCACTACATCGCCGATCCATGCAGTGAAGAGGATATCCGCAGTCGTTTCGAGGCCCGTTTACCGACCTGGGATAAGCACCTGGATCAATGGTTGTGTTTGGTGATCCGCGATAAGGCAAGCGGGCAGGCGCTGGGTATGACGGGCTTTCGTTCACAATGGTTACCCTATCAACAGGCCGAAGTCGGTTTTGGCTGTTTGCCTGAGGCACAGGGCAAAGGGTATGGCAAAGAATGGTTGCCGGCAGTGCTGGATTTTGGTTTTAACGCCTGCGGTTACCACAAGGTGACGGCCACTGTGACCGCAGGCAATATCGCTTCGCGTCGACTGCTGGAATCCTGTGGTTTTCTGTTGGAAGGCACGTTGCGTGATAACTACCAGTTGGCAGGTCAATGGCGCGATGACTGGCAGTTCGGGCTGTTGGAGCAGGAATTCAGGGGCGCTAAATAAAAATATTGTGCCGGGTATCGACAAGCCTGCCAAGGCTGAGATATGTTCAATATCCGGTCAATCTTTAGGTTGGCCAGCGTCGCTCGGATGGTCCGGGCGCTAACGTCTCTTCGAGGTATCTATGGCTGATAATAGTCCGCAACGCCGTTTTACGCGTATTGAACGTCTTCCCCCTTATGTATTTAACATCACCGCCGAACTGAAGATGGCTGCACGCCGTCGCGGCGAGGATATTATCGATTTCAGCATGGGTAACCCCGACGGGCCAACACCGCCGCACATTGTGGAAAAACTCTGTACCGTTGCACAACGTGACGATACCCACGGTTATTCCACCTCGCGCGGTATCCCGCGTTTACGCCGTGCTATTTCACGCTGGTACGCTGATCGCTACCAGGTGGAGATCGATCCCGAAAGCGAAGCCATTGTCACCATAGGGTCAAAAGAAGGGCTGGCACACCTGATGTTAGCGACGCTCGATCACGGTGACACCGTGCTGGTGCCGAATCCGAGCTACCCTATCCACATTTACGGTGCGGTGATTGCTGGTGCTCAGGTGCGTTCGGTGCCACTGGTGGACGGTGTGGATTTCTTTGGTGAGCTGGAGCGCGCCATACGTGAAACCATACCGCGCCCGAAAATGATGATCCTCGGCTTCCCGTCGAATCCGACGGCCCAGTGTGTTGAGCTGGACTTCTTTGAGCGCGTAGTCGCACTGGCTAAACAATATGATGTGTTGGTGATCCACGATCTGGCCTATGCCGACATCGTCTATGACGGATGGAAAGCACCCTCGATCATGCAGGTGCCTGGCGCCAAGGACATTGCGGTGGAGTTTTTCACGCTGTCGAAAAGCTACAATATGGCGGGCTGGCGAATTGGTTTCATGGTCGGCAATCCCGAGCTGGTCAACGCGCTGGCGCGCATCAAAAGCTACCACGACTATGGCACCTTCACCCCTCTGCAAGTCGCGGCTATCGCTGCACTGGAAGGCGATCAGCAATGCGTATTGGATATTGCAGAGCAATATCGTCAACGCCGTAATGTGCTGGTAAAAGGGCTGCATGAAGCAGGCTGGATGGTGGAAAACCCGAAAGCCTCTATGTACGTTTGGGCAAAAATTCCAGAGCCTTATGCGCACCTTGGCTCATTGGAGTTTGCCAAACGCCTGCTGGCGGAAGCCAAAGTTTGCGTCTCGCCAGGTATCGGCTTTGGTGACTACGGCGATACCCACGTGCGTTTCGCGTTGATCGAAAACCAGGACCGCATTCGTCAGGCGGTGCGCGGTATCAAAGCCATGTTCCGGGCTGACGGGCTGATCAAGCCAAGCAAAAGCAGTCCTACGGTGACCAAATAATCCTTTTGGGCCGGCGCATTCGCTCCGGCCTTTTTTCTTTCTGCTAAGGTTTTCTTCATCATTTACCCACTATCCTCTAATAAGATTTTCTTTATTTATCAGGAAGAGTGTATGGGTAATCGTTACGCGAAATCACAGATCGTTTTGCACTGGCTGACGTTACTGATGGTGATCCTGACTTACTCAGCAATGCTGCTGAAGGATTCGGTACCGGATGATATGGCGCCACTGGTAAAAAATCTGCATTTTAACTTTGGTTTGATGGTCTTCTTGCTGATGTTCATCCGGCTTGGGCTGCGGCGGCGTTATGCCACACCGCCAACCACGCCACCACTTGAGGAGTGGCAGGAATGGAGCGCAAAAATTTTCCATGTCCTGCTTTATGTGTTGTTCCTGACCTTACCGGTGCTTGGTGTTCTGACGCTGGCTTATGGAGGGAAAGAGTGGGTGTTGTTGGGTTGGCAAGTTCCGCAATTCGTTACACCGAATCCGATACTGCGTAATGTTATTAAAAGCACGCACGAAACGCTCGCCAATACCGGCTATTTTATTATTGGCGCGCATACGTTGGCAGCGCTATACCACCATTATCTGCGTAAGGATGACACTCTACGCCGCATGATGCCGGGAAAATAGCAGAAGTATAGAAACAACAAAGGGGCGCTTATGCGCCCCTTTATCTATGTTCCTGGACATGCCTTGGTTTATGCAACCATCAGCATAAAGGTGCCAATCCATGTAACCAACATGAATGAAACGCCCATAACAAAATATTTCACTGAACAACTCCCTTTTGGAGTCCCTCGCAAGCCAATGATCCCGATTGTTGTGCTGAGTATTTTGTGGATAGTTTGTGGTGATTAGGCGGATCCTTCAACATGAAGAACAACGTCCTTAACCACAGATTATCCGGTTGTCGTGTTTCAAAGTCCGTGAGGTAAAACATGAACCACGACAGGATCGGGGCTAATGTACTCCCAATATGAGCCTGATTACAATACTGTGTTTTTGATCACATTTTTTGGCCGTTTATTAACCAGTGGTTACTGTTTTTAAACGATTTTTATTTACCATTTTTATCAGGTAAAAGAAGGGAATAGCCCGTTGATACGGGCTTTATATTTGTACTTGCTGTGATGTTATGAAAAGGGATCAGGCGACGGCGTTTGCGCCCGTCAACAAGATGACCCAGAAGACAAGGCACGACAGCAGAATAACGGTCCAAATATTACGGCGACTCCACTCCATTTTTAGCCTTCACTTTTGCTCTTGATGGTTCGGTAATGAACACATCGGCGAAAAATGAAGAATATTTAGCCCCTGAAAAAAATATTTATCTTATTGTTGGCGAATCTCTGCTACCGAGGTTTGTACTTCATAGCCTAACAGGTAAAGGGCTTGCTCCAGTGCTTCCACCTTTGAGGCGTAGGCGACGTCCAGCAGGCGATCCATTTGCCCAGCGTTAAACCCGAGTTTACGTGCCAGGGACGCTTTAGAGGTGCTGTTGGTCAACATGATGTTATGCAGCTCGAGTTTGAGTTTGACCAGCACGGGTACGTGGATAGCTAATTCTTCCGGTAAGGCGCGAGAAGGCGAAGGTACCGGTCGGCCTTCTTCCATTTCCAGCTTGATGGCAATCAACAGGCTTTCCTGGGCTTCAAGCTCTATATCTTCACGCTTATAGCAGGCGGCCTGTTGTTCAGGAAAATCACGAAAGTGGATCTGCCAGGCATCGCTATCGTTATCAAAGGTGTAATGGGCGGGGTAGTGGCAAGACATGGTATTTCCTGTTTGGCGCGGAGTGATGCGGCATTGTGACTGCTTGGCTTGCAGATAGCCAGTGGCGATGGTTAGACCCTCATTGGCTTACGCGTGCGTAATCCCGAGGGCAGTAATAGCGCACATAATATCCCAATCAGGCTAATAACGATTAGCCAGCGTGTCACCGGGCCGGGGTAATAATTATTCACGATGCTGAGCAGATACAGGACTAGCGCCAGAGGCCAGCCAGGTGTACCGATGTCATTAAGGCGAAATGCAGTGCGGGCTACCAGCCAAAAGGTTAAACCGATCCAGCACAGTGACCACAGCATAATGCACAGCAGGTAGACAAATACCGCAAAAAACTCGCCGATATCACCGTTTGCATAGGTGCGAAACAGGTTTTGATCGAGATAAGGTGACAGGTATGACAACAGTGCCAGACCCGCGGCGAACACAATGACGGAGAAAACATACTCCTTACGTGTCATGCGGCGCTTAAAGACATTTTTAGCGATCTGTCCGAGAGAGTCCAAAATAACATTCCGTTGTTTCCGTCATCGCTGACAGGGTTGTAACCAAAAGGAGGGGCAGTGTAGTGGTGTTCAGCGGTGTGTCAATATGATAACTGTTCTCATTGAATCAGGGTTTAGGTTTTTACGGGATAGTTGCTTACCCTAACTAATTCTTTGTTTCTGTGCTTATCGTCACGTTTTTGGCTATTTTGGCGCGCTGCCTTGTGATGAGTGACATAATCCAGTTTGTTCGCATCAGACAATGGATTAACATAATCACCACTTATCACTGGCCTGGCTTATATGGATATCCGATGCGTCATTTAGTTGTTCTTCTCCCTCTGCTTACCTTACTCACTGCCTGTAGCAGCGGGCCGAAGCCGACCTCAGCCACGCCGCAGGACAACACCGTGAAAGGCGGTTTTCTGCTGACACCAGCACATTCAGGTCAGCCGTTGGGGGGCGATTTTGCCAACAACCCGAACACCGCCCGTTTTATCGATAAAATGGTGCAGGAACACGGTTTCGATCGTCAGCAGTTGCATGACGTGCTGGCCCAGGCCAGGCGGTTAGACTCTGTACTGCGCTTGATGGATCGCCAGGCGCCAACGCCATCCACACAAGCACCTTCAGGACCGAACGGTTCCTGGTTGCGCTATCGCAATAAATTTATTACGCCGGATAACGTGCAAAATGGCGTGCAGTTCTGGAATCAGTATCAGGATGCGCTACAGCGTGCTTACCAGGTCTACGGCGTGCCGCCGGAAATCATTGTCGGCATTATCGGCGTTGAAACCCGTTGGGGCCGCGTAATGGGTAAAACCCGCATTATCGATGCATTGTCTACCCTCGCGTTCGACTATCCGCGCCGCGCCGACTATTTTGCTGGCGAGCTGGAAACTTTCCTGCTGATGTCACGTACTGAAGGGGATGACCCGCTGGAACTGCGCGGTTCATTTGCTGGCGCTATGGGTTACGGTCAGTTTATGCCGTCCTCATTTAAAAGTTACGCTGTAGATTTCAACGGTGACGGTCACATTAACTTGTGGGATCCGGTGGATGCTATCGGCAGTGTTGCTAACTACTTTAAAGCACACGGCTGGACTAAGGGTGAACCTGTTGCGGTACAGGCTAACGGTCAGGCTCCAGGGTTGGAAAATGGGTTTAAAACGCGTTATTCCGTTGCTAGCCTGGCTGCGGCAGGCCTGAGTCCACAGGGCTCACTGGGTGATAACCAAGAGGCCAGCCTGCTGCGTCTGGATATTGGTACCGGCTATCAATATTGGTACGGTTTACCTAACTTCTACACGATCACCCGCTATAACCACAGCACGCACTATGCGATGGCAGTGTGGCAGTTGGGAGAGGCCGTGGGCCGTTCGGCGCGCGGCGGATTTTAATATTATGCATCGATAAAAAAGGCCGCTGAAGCGGCCTTTTTTACGTCGGTAGTGATTAGAAATCGTAACGCAGACGTACCAGGGTCATATCACCGAGATTATCGGTGCTTGACGTCAGCACGTGTTCCACATCGACGCGGAAACCATAATCAAACTGCACGGTAACGCCCAAGCCGTTATCAATACGCTGATAATCACGGCCGCTCACGTACTGTAGGCGGTCACCCATAAAGTATGGCATCACGGATTTCACCGCATATTGTCCTACAGGTACGGTGTAACCGGCCAGATACTCAATACCCCAGGCGTCACCGGCGAAGTAGTCGTTAACATTGGCTTTTTTATTGGTCAGGAAGTTGTTGTACCAACCGCCACCGAAGGTCAGTGTCCAGTTATCTGGTTTCCAGCTCAGCGCCGTACCCAGGATGTTCTGATCGTAATCTTTTGTGGTGTTGGTGGATGGGTCACGCATCTCCGCGCGGGTATAGTTCCACGCGGTGCCCCAGGTCAGATCCGGCGTCAGGTGGTAATCCACACCCAGTGAACCGCCACCCTCGCGCTTGTAGCGCAGACCGTTGCCCGGCAGATATTCGTTGTCGCTGAATAGATAGGAAGCGTAAACGTCTGCGTCACCGAAGGTGTTTTTGTATTTCAGCATCTTACGTGAACGATAAGAGCCGTCGTAATCGCCGTTGATGCCGTTCCCCGGTGCTTGGGCCAACATGTCGTAATCCCAAATATCGGTTTTGGCGCCGACCACGTCATAGTACACACTGTTTTGCTGACCAAAGGTCAATTGCCCCCAGGTTTTACTTTTCAGACCGGTGTACAACATGCGGCGACTGGTGTTGTTAGCACCATCGGCATAGTGATTATCCCAGTTGAAGAGCGCAGGAATGTTCACACCCAGTTCGTAGTAGCTGATCCAGCTAATATCGTCGAACAGGTAATAATCAGCGGCAAAGCGGAAACGGGTGCCTCCGTCGAAACCGTTACGCTTGTAAGAGCCTTTATCGCTGTCGCCAGTCATATTGTTGAACTGCGGACGGATACTGCCGCCGACCGTAAAGTTAAGACGGCTCAGCGGATCGCCAGCCTGAGGATCCTGCTTCAGCAGAGTAATTTCAGCCTGGGCAGCAAAAGAAGCACTGCCAACGACCAGCCCCAGAGCAACTGCCTGAGTTAATGCGCGCAATTTGTATGTCATTTTATATCCCTGTGTATGCTTGCCACTCTCACTGAACCTTCGTGCATCAGTGATTTGCTCAGGAAATTTCCTGAGCGTTTTCATCGCTTTTCTTGGTTTTGTAAAAGCGGGCGCATATTTAACACGATCTTGATCACAAAAAGTTACTTTTCTTGCTAATTATTTGATTTGTTTTTAACCACTCGCAGGAGGGGAGCACGAGAAACTGACGTTAGGGGGGCATCAACGCATTGACTGACAGGTGGTGACAGCACTCGGATGAATTCAGCTAACACAAAGCATTATATTTTTCACTTGTCAGTGAATGCCATATGCCGTGTAATTTAATTGTGGCCAGAGATATTTTAATGCGTATATTTTTCGTTTTTATTTTTCGGAAAGTTTTACAAGGTTTACTGAGTTAATAAGGGATTTTGAGGTCGCTATGAAATTTTATCTCACATTGTTTTTAGGTTTTTTTTCATTACCACTGATGGCGGCAGAGTCACATGTTTGTCATTCGCAAGCATATGATTATGCAAGCATTGGTGAGTTGAGATTGAGTGATGATACGATTTTTACTTGCCGTGAAATCGGTCAAGTGACTATTCCTGGTTTGGCGAAACGTGGCTGGAAGGTTATTCATGTGGCACAGCAGACTGAATACACCGGTGACGTAGATAGTGACAGTGAGGTGATTAAAATGTACCAAGAAATAGTGGTCTATAAAGAATAAATCTTAGGTTTTTATCAGGCATATATATCGCCATTTTTATTCGTGGTGAGGGCAGGTTGTATTCTGAGATACGTGGTTAGCAGGGGGGATGATGAGTTCCAGAAACAACATAGACGGCAGAGCTGCCGCCGCCATGATGATGATATGCGCTGTATGGGGTTTGCAGCAGGTGGCGATCAAAGCGGCAGAGCCCGACATATCTTCCGTGTTGCAAATCGCTATCAGGTCAGGCATCGCCGCTTTAGCGGTCTATCTCTTGACGCGTTACAGAGGTGAAAAATTTGTCCGTGACCGTTCCACGTTGTTAGCTGGTCTGTGCATTGGGTTGCTGTTTGCGTTGGAGTTCTTTTTTGTCTCTGAAGGCTTACGTTATACCAGCGCGTCACACATGGCGGTCTTTTTGTACACCGCACCTTTATTCTCCGCTATGGGCCTGCATTTTTTTATCAGGCATGAACGTTTATCGATCATACAGTGGGCAGGTATCGCCATCGCCTTTGGCGGTGTCGTACTTGCTATCACAGGTATCGACGGGAGTACCGGCGCAGAAAGTCAGCTGCGTGGGGATATATATGGTTTGTTGGCCGGGCTGGCTTGGGGGGGATCGACAATAGTCATCCGGACCACGAGTCTGGCAAATTGCTCGTCAAAACAAACGCTGCTGTTCCAACTCACAGGGGCCTGCATTCTATTATCTCTGTTGGCGATGACGGCGGAGAGCGTGCATTTTAATCTGAGCCATGTGGCCTGGATCAGCCTGTTATTCCAAACGATTGTTGTCTCTTTTATCAGCTATTTGATCTGGTTTTCTTTACTGCGCGTTTATCAGGCATCCTCGCTGGGGATTCTGACCTTTATGACACCCATTTTTGGCATTTTAGCCGGGGTGGTGATCTTAGGGGAACCGTTACAGATTGAATTTGTGCTGGGCTCTGTACTGATCGTTTTAGGTCTTATTGTCGTAAGTTGCTCTTACTTGTTTTATCTTGACAGAAGGATTGCACCAAAAATATAAATTATGGATGTTGATATACACAGCTACCAAATAATCTGCGAAAGCCAATTCACTATCACGGTGCAAATATCCAAGTACGCCTGGGGTTATCCTTTAATAACATTAAGTGATAACGGCGATTTTTTTGTGATGGAAAACATTCGGCGAAGACGTTTATCTAATCAGAAGCCGGTGGAAATAATGAAGTTTACTAATAATGACTCTGTGGCATGGGATAACAACCGCAAGCATATTTATTATTCTAAGGCCGGACGTTTGTACAGCTGTGCACTGGATTTTTCTTATATTCCAAAAAAATGGTAATAGAAACCTGCTAATGCCTCTGGCCATTAGGCCAGAGGTGCTATCTTCATCATCCACTGTTTGAAAGCAATGATCTTCGGCCACTGGCGTTCGGTTGTGGTTGAAATAAAATAACAGTGTTCGCAAGGTAGAGTCATATTGGTAAACGGAATAATCAGCTCACCGCTTTTAATCCAGTCTTGTACCAAATTAAGTCGGCCCATCGCAACGCCAAGATGCTGTGTTGCCGCCAGCACAGCCAGATCTGAGCGATCGAACTCCATGCTTTTGCTGTCGGTATCCAACCCTAAATTAAAATGTTCTGACCAGGTTAGCCATTCGTCTTCACCTGAGTTGTAGCGATCGTGCAGTAGAGTGCAATGTGCCAGGTTTTCAGGAGCGTTGTAGAGATTATGCTTTTGGGCGTATTGCGCAGTGCAGATTGGGACCATGCTCTCTTGCATAAAGGCTTCGTCCAGTTGCTTGCCCGACGGCAGACGACCGAAATACAGTGCTAAATCGACGCCCCGATTGGCCAGGTTGATATTTTCCTGGCCCGTGAGAATGTTTAAATGAATGGTGGGATACTGAGCAGTAAAATCGCTGATTCTGGGTATCAGCAAGCATTGTACAATCGAGGGGTGTGAATAAATGGTCAAGGTGCCCGTCAATTCACGGTTTTTAATATCAAGAATTTCTTGGGTCAGGGCATCAAAGGAGTGACTTAACGACCATTGCATACGTTCGCCATCAGGCGTCAGTGTAATTCTGCGATGGAAACGTTGAAATAAAAGAAACCCCAATTCTTTTTCTAACAAGTTAATTCTATGGCTTACCGCGCTGGGAGTAATTGACAGTTCTTCTGCCGCCAATGAAAAGGATAAATGACGGGCGACACATTCAAAAGTATGCAAGCGAGAAAATTGATAGCTAGTTAGCGGGCTTGCTCTTTGTGAATACTTTTTGTTGGGGAACATGCTATTACTCCATTCGCGTGATTTAACAATGGTAGCATTTTAATGAATGGAACTAAAATATGATTTAACATGTTTTTGGAAGTTGCTGAAGTGTGGGGGAGTAAGCTGTTTGTTGATAATGGGTTTAATCACGCGGTAAATTACAACGAGGCATTAATACTGTTATAACGTGTTCTTCTGTATTCGTTTTTGACTGTGCGGAAAGAATTGAGATAAGGGCAAGGGTTACAGTCCGTTGCCCGTAGGATCCGGTTTACCACATCAAATCATCAGGGACAACAAAGTCGGCATAAGGATCTTCTTCGTCTTTAGCTTCCTGACTGAGTTCAGCACTTAATACTATGTAACTCGCATCCCGTTGTGCAATTTTATTGGCCACGATCGCAGGTATAATCGCATATTCACCCTCACTGTTATTATCAGTAATCAGGCGAGCAATAGCGAGGCGACCACTTATTAACTGAGTCTGAGTAGCTTTATCCACAGAGATATTTTTAATTAAATTATTATCTGTGAAATTATAGCTAATGTCACCCTTTGAGATGACGATCCTGTTCATTTCAATGAGTTGTTTTATCTGCGCTTTATATTCTTTAGATAAGGCTGCTTGCTTTTGTTGGTCACTCAGCTGCTTATCACGCTCGATTTGCGTCTTTTTGTTTAATTCTACGGCTTCTCTCGCCTCACGAGCCTGGACGCGTGATTTCTTAGCCGTTCTTTGCACTTTCTCTAGTTTCTTACTGCTGACTAATCCAGCTTTAAGCATCTGCTCTTGTAATGTTAGTTTTGTCATTTTCGTTTCTAAAATCGATTAAATCGTGTGTGGGATTATACCTTTAATATTCAGAGATGTGCCAGACTATGGGATCTTGACTCACATCCTACTGATAATATTAGATATCCCGTGAGGGAATATTTGGGCGATGAAAGTGGTTTAACGTCTTGTGGGGTACTGAGTTTATCGGGTTTTGATAGCGGTGAGTATATTGGCTTATGGTGTCCCCGACTGGAATCGAACCAGTAACTAGCCCTTAGGAGGGGCTTGTTATATCCGTTTAACTACGGGGACGCTGCGGACCGGCAACCAAAGCTGCCGGGGCAGTATACCTTTTTTTACCCGCAGAATAAGCGCTTAGCGGTGCGTTTGCTCATTCCATCGCCAATATGCGCTGAATTTTGCCTGTCGCGCTGATCGCGATCACGGTTTTCTTGCCTTGGCCGTTTGTTTTTCTGCCTTTAGACGCTCCGCCTTGTTTTTGTCACTCATATCGTTGCGGATCTGCGCATGGCTGATTAACGCAAAGATAAAGGTGCCGCCGATAATGTTGCCGGCCAGCGTCGGAATGGCAAATGGGTAGATAAAATCTTGCCAAGGGATCATGCCGGTAAACACCAGATAAAGGATCTCTACCGATCCGACCACGATATGGGTGAGATCGCAAATCGCCACCAGATAGGTCATTAGTACGATCACCCAAATCTTGGCTGCGCCAGCAGAAGGAAACATCCACACCATGGTAGCGATGATCCAGCCAGCCAAAATACCGTTGGCAAACATTTCTGACGGTGAATTTTGCATCACCTCTTTCGAAAGGCTAACGAAGGCGTTGCGGGTGTTTTCATCAAAAATCGGCATATGGATAAATGCCAGCGACGCCAGCCCGGTGCCAATCAGGTTACCAAGCAGCACTACACCCCACAGGCGAAACAGGATGACGAAATTTCTCGGTGTAGGCTTATGCATGATCGGCAGCACGGCGGTGACGGTATTTTCGGTAAACAGCTGCTGGCGTGCCATAATCACGATGATAAAGCCAAAGGTGTAACCAATATTCTCAATAAAGAAGCGGCTAGGGTCGTCCGGCAAGCGGGCGTGAAAAATGCCTTTCGCCATCAGCGAGGCTCCCATCGACAGCCCGGCTGCTACTGCTGACCACAGCAGCGCCAACCAGTCGCGTTCCAGCTCTTTCTCACCTTCCATACGGATCTGCTCATGCACTGCTGCTGCGCGTGAGGGTAAATTTTCTTCCTTTATCTCGATTTCACTCTTGCCCTGTTCATGCTCCTTGCTTTCGACTTGCACGTCATTATCCGTATCTACCTGTGGGTGAGGGTGTTGATCGTTCATTATTTGCTCTCTCCATTGATGCTGCCAAGGCCACGGATTAAGCGTAGTTGGCCCAGCGCTGCTGGGAAAGCCATGCTGCAAATTGCAGAAAAAAGTAACAAGAGTTTAACGCCGTCGGTTTTTTCTACGCATTCTTGATCTGGTACGCAATATTACCCCTATTGGAGTAGCTGAGCGGCCTGTGGCGGGGTACGTGCCGCAGATGGCTTATGCTATGATCGCTATCCCAAAGAAAAATATGAGTTCTCCCGATGCTGGAAGCTAAAAATCTGAGTTGCGTCCGTGATGAACGCACCCTGTTTAGCGCGTTAAGCTTTACGGTAAAGCCGGGCGAGATTATTCAGGTTGAAGGGCCTAACGGTGCGGGCAAGACTAGCCTGTTACGCATTTTGGCTGGTTTGGCACGGCCAGATAGCGGGGACGTTTGCTGGCACGGACAAAATACGTTACGCCATCGCGACCGCTACCATCAGGATTTACTGTTTCTCGGCCATCAGCCGGGAATTAAAACCATGTTGACCCCTTTTGAGAACCTGCAGTTTTATCAGGCAGTGCGCATGGCTCCTGATCGTCAGGCGATTTGGCAGGCGTTGGAGCAGGTGGGGTTGGTGGGTTATGAAGATTTACCGGTGGCGCAGCTTTCCGCTGGGCAGCAGCGCCGGGTTGCATTGGCACGTCTGTGGCTCAGCGACAGCCCACTTTGGATCCTGGATGAACCGCTAACGGCAATCGATAAGCAAGGCGTGGCTGAATTGATTAGCCTTTTTGAGCAACATACACGGCAGGGCGGCATGGTATTGTTGACCACGCATCAGGATTTGGCTGGCGCGACACAGGCTGTAGGGAAAATCAGCCTGACGGAAAACCGCGTGGAGAATTTTTGATGTTTTTGACTATATTGCGCCGTGAGCTGAAGATTGCCTTTCGCAAAGGGTCGGAAATCGTAAATCCTCTGTGGTTTTTCCTGATTGTTATCACGCTGTTTCCGCTAGGAATTGGACCGGAACCACAGTTGCTGGCGCGTATTTCGCCGGGGATAATTTGGGTCGCTGCACTGCTGGCGGCGTTGTTGTCGCTGGAGCGTTTGTTCCGCGATGACTTTCTTGATGGCTCGTTAGAGCAACTACTGCTGTTGCCGACACCACTCCCAATGACGGTGCTAGGCAAAGTGTGTGCTCACTGGGTAGTAACAGGCTTACCCTTATTAATCCTGTCGCCGTTGGTGGCATTGTTGCTGTCGTTGGATATGAATACCTGGCAGGCCGTCGCGTTGACGCTGTTGCTGGGGACGCCGACGCTAAGCTTGATTGGTTCTATCGGTGTGGCGTTGACCGTCGGGTTACGCAAAGGCGGCGTGCTGCTGAGTCTGCTGGTATTGCCACTGTATATACCGGTACTGATATTTTCCACTGCTGCCATCGACGCCGCCTCTATGGGCATGCCGATAGACGGTTACCTGGCGATTCTGGGTGCGATGTTGGCGGGGAGTATCACGCTGGCACCCTTTGCTACCGCAGCAGCGCTGCGAGTGAGCGTGCACTAGGTAACGTATTGAATTGCGGGTTAACGCCACAAAGAGCGTGTTCCACCGCACAAGTAATTTTCGTCGCCTCGGTAAACGGGGCGGCCACCGTATAAATTTACCGTGAGCAATGACGACAATGTGGAAATGGTTACATCAATTCGCCCAGCCTGAACGGCTGTATCATGTCTGTGGACGTTTTATCCCCTGGCTGGGGCTGGCCGGTGCAGCCTGTTTGCTGCTGGGTTGGGTATGGGGATTTGGTTTCGCCCCCAAAGACTATCAGCAGGGTGATAGCTTCCGCATCATGTATATCCATGTGCCGGCCGCCATGTGGTCGATGGGGATCTACGGTTCGATGGCGGTTGCCGCCTTTATCGGCCTGGTGTGGCAGATGAAAATGTCTGATACCGTTGTCGCTGCGATGGCACCCGTCGGCGCGGTATTTACCTTTATTGCCCTGGTCACCGGCTCCGCTTGGGGTAAGCCGATGTGGGGCACCTGGTGGGTATGGGACGCGCGACTGACGTCTGAATTGGTACTGCTGTTCCTTTATATCGGCATTATTGCGCTGTACAACGCCTTCGAAGACCGGCGTCTGGCGGGCCGCGCCGCGGGTATTTTGGTGCTGGTGGGGGTGGTGAACATCCCAATTATTCATTTCTCAGTCGAATGGTGGAATACGCTGCACCAAGGTTCCACCAATATGCAACAGAGCATAGCGCCAAGTATGCGTACCCCGCTGCGTTGGGCAATCCTCGGTTATCTGCTTTTCTTTATCACCCTCACGTTGATGCGTTTGCGTAATCTGATCCTGTCTCAGGAACGTCAGCGTCCGTGGGTTGCCGGGCTGGTCAATAAGGAGCGCCAATCATGAATGCCGCATTTACTAGCTGGCAGGCGTTTTTCGCTATGGGTGGGTATGCTTTCTACGTCTGGCTGGCGGTGTCTATCACGCTGCTCTCGTTGTTGGGCTTGGTCGTCCATACTTTCTGGCAGCGCCGGCAATTACTGAGTGAGATCGGCCGTCGTCAGGCGCGCGAACGACGGATTCGTCAGTCGCAGCAGTCGAAACAAAAATCCGCTAACTCGCGGGAGAAATCATTGTGAATCCACGTCGTAAAAGTCGCCTGTATCTGGCGATTGTAGTGCTTATCGGCGTCGCGCTTACTGCAACCCTGATGCTGTATGCGCTGCGTTCCAACATCGATCTGTTTTATACCCCGAGTGAAATTCTGCTGGGCAAGGGCGAAAACCATGAAAAACCGGAAGTGGGGCAACGCCTGCGTATCGGTGGCATGGTGATGCCAGGGTCGGTGAAACGCGATCAGAAAACGTTGCAGGTCAGCTTCAAAGTCTATGATGCACGTGGCGCGATCGATGTTACCTACACCGGCATTCTGCCGGATCTGTTCCGTGAAGGGCAGGGTGTGGTAGCACAAGGCGTGCTGGGTGAGGGCAACGTGGTCAATGCGCGTGAAGTGCTGGCGAAACACGATGAAAAATACACACCGCCGGAAGTGGCTGACGCAATGAAAGAAAACCATAAGGGACCGGCGTCGACCTATGCGGCTCCGCAGAATGAGGGCGCTAAATCATGATGCCAGAAGCGGGAAGTTTTCTGCTGTGCTTAGCGTTGGCGATCTCACTGCTGCTGAGTATTTACCCACAGTGGGGCGCTGCGCGTCAGGATCGTCGCATGATGGCGGTCGCACGTCCGTTGACCTACGGCATGTTTGCCGCCATTGCACTGGCCTTTATCTGTCTGGTGCATGCTTTTGTCGTCAATGATTTTACCGTGGCCTATGTGGCCGCCAACTCCAACACGCAACTGCCAGTGTATTACCGCATCGCCGCTACCTGGGGTGCCCATGAAGGGTCACTGCTGCTGTGGGTGTTGCTGCTCAGCTGTTGGTCACTGGCGGTGGCGTTGTGCAGCCGTGCGATGCCGCAAGATGCCGTGGCGCGTGTGCTGTCGGTAATGGGCATGATTACCGCAGGTTTCCTGCTGTTCATTATCATGACTTCTAACCCGTTCACCCGCACATTACCTAACTTCCCGATCGACGGCAGTGACCTCAACCCTCTGCTGCAGGATATCGGCCTGATTTTCCATCCGCCGTTGTTGTACATGGGGTATGTCGGTTTCTCGGTGGCTTTCGCGTTTGCCATCGCCTCACTGATGGCCGGTCGGCTCGATACCGCGTGGGCACGCTGGTCACGTCCCTGGACCACTGCGGCGTGGGTGTTCCTTACTATGGGCATCGTGCTGGGTTCTGCCTGGGCTTATTACGAACTGGGTTGGGGCGGTTGGTGGTTCTGGGATCCGGTCGAGAACGCTTCATTTATGCCGTGGCTGGCCGGTACGGCGTTAATGCACTCACTTGCGGTGACTGAAAAACGCGGCACCTTCAAGGCCTGGACAGTATTACTGGCTATTACCGCTTTCTCTTTGTGCTTGTTAGGCACCTTCCTGGTGCGCTCCGGTGTGTTGGTATCTGTGCATTCCTTTGCGTCCGATCCGGCGCGCGGCATGTTTATCCTCGCCTATCTGGTGATCGTGATCGGTGGCTCTTTGCTGCTCTACGCGGTCAAGGGCGGCCAGGTGCGCAGCAGGGTGCAGCATGAAACCTTCTCGCGTGAAACTTTCCTGTTGGGCAACAATGTGTTGTTGATCGCCGCCATGCTGGTGGTGCTGCTGGGTACGCTGTTGCCGCTAGTGCATAAACAGCTTGGCCTGGGCAGTATTTCTATTGGCGAACCGTTCTTTAATACCATGTTCACCTGGCTGATGGCGCCGATGGCGCTGTTGATGGGTATTGGCCCTCTGGTGCGCTGGCGCCGTGATGAGCCGACCAAGCTGTGGCGCCGCCTGAGCGTGGCGCTGGTGATTACGCTGGTGCTGTCGATACTGTTGCCGTGGCTGCTGCAAGACAGCGTCGCCGGGATGACGGTAGTAGGGCTGATCATGGCTGTGTGGGTGATTATCCTGACGCTGATGGAGTTGCACGAACGTGCGACGCATCGTCACGGTTTCTGGCGCGGCCTGAGCCATCTTTCCCGCAGTCACTGGGGCATGGTGCTAGGCCATCTGGGTGTCGCGGTGACGGTGATCGGCATTGCCTTTAGCCAGAACTACAGTGTGGAACGCGACGTCCGCATGAAGGCCGGTGACAGCGTGGATATCCATAACTATCACTTTGTGTTCCGAGATGTACACGATATCCGTGGGCCAAACTACACTGGCGGTGTCGGCATCATTGATGTCACGCGCAACGGCAAGCCCGAAGCGACGTTGCACGCGGAAAAACGCTTCTACAGCGTGGCGCGCAGCATGATGACCGAAGCGGCTATCGACGGCGGCTTCAGCCGTGACCTGTATGCGGCTCTGGGCGAAGAGCTGGACGACGGTTCTTGGGCCGTGCGGTTGTATTATAAACCCTTCGTACGCTGGATCTGGTTCGGCGGGGTATTTATGGCGATTGGCGGCATCCTGTGTATTCTCGACCCGCGCTATCGGATGAGCAAAAAACTCAAGCGTGAAGGCAAACTGGAGGAGCAGGCATGAACCGTAAACTGCTGTTTATCCCGTTAATCCTGTTTCTGTTGCTGGTGGCGGCATTTATGGTGCAATTGACGCGTAACGCCGGTGGTGAAGACCCGACGATGCTGGAATCGGCGTTGATTGGCAAACCGGTGCCGGCCTTCAAACTGGAGTCCCTCGATCAGCCCGGCAAGACTTACGATCAGGCGGTGCTGCGCAATGGCAAACCTATGCTGTTGAACGTCTGGGCCACCTGGTGCCCAACCTGCCGCGCAGAGCATCAATACCTCAATACGTTGGCCGCGCGCGGTATCCGCGTAGTAGGGTTGAACTATAAAGACGATCGCAGCAAAGCGGTGACCTGGCTGAACTCGCTGGGCAATCCTTATGCACTTAGCCTGTATGACGGCGATGGCATGCTGGGGCTGGATTTGGGCGTGTATGGCGCACCGGAAACCTTCCTGATCGACGGACAAGGCATTATTCGCTATCGCCACGCTGGGGATATGAACGAACGCGTGTGGCAGCAGGAAGTGTTACCACTGTACAAAAAGTACGGAGGTGAAGCATGAAGCTGATTGTCTTGATATTTGCCGCATTGCTGAGTTGGAGCGCAGCAGCAGCTATCGATACCTACCAGTTCAAATCGGTGGAACAGGAACAGCAATACCGTGAACTGACCGAGCAGCTGCGCTGCCCGAAATGCCAGAACAACAGCATTGCTGATTCTAACGCCATCATCGCGGCGGACATGCGTACCAAAGTGTACGAATTGATGATGCAGGGTCAGAGCAAGCAGCAGATCATCGATTACATGGTCGCGCGCTATGGTAATTTTGTTACCTATGAGCCCCCTGTGACCCCGGCAACGTTGATCTTGTGGGTTGGTCCGTTGCTGTTTGTGCTGATCGGCGGAGCGGTAGTGATACTGCGCACTCGCCATCGCCGTGCCAGCACCACTAATGCGAACGATGAATTCTCCGAGCAGGAGCAACAGCGTCTGGCGGCGCTGCTGAAAGAGACTGACAGGAAGAAACCCTAATGGCTTTTTGGCTGATTATTATTGTGTTGCTGGTGGGCGCTGCGGCGTTGCTGGTGGTGCCGGCGATGCGCCACAGCGGCAAAAGCACGGCCGCGAGTCGGGATGCGTTGAATAAGGCGTTTTACCAGGATCGCCTGCACGAGCTTGAACAGGACGAAGAGCAGGGCGTGGTTGCTGAGCGTCCGGAGTTGGTGAAGGAACTGCAGCAAAACCTGTTGAATGACATCCCTGGTCAGCAAGAAGCGCAGGCCAAGCCGATCAACAGATGGGCTTTGGTGCCTGGCGTTGCACTGTTGATCGTAGTCACCCTGGGTTTTTATCTGAAAACCGGTGGGTTGGCTCAGGTGCTTGATTGGCAGCAGGTGGAAGCCCAAATGCCGGAACTGCGCGCGCGCGTTGCCAATGAACGTGCCCAACCGCTGAGCATGGAAGAGATAGCCCGTCTTGGTTTGGGGTTACGTACTGCGCTGCAGCAGGACGATCGCAATATCAATGACTGGATGATGTTGGGGCGTGTCGGCATGGCGCTGAATAATGCGACCACAGCCACTCAAGCATTTGCGCATGCCTATCAACTGGATCCGAATAGTCTGGAAGTGCGCCTGGGTTACGCAGAAGTCTTGACGCGATCCAATGATCCGGAGGATAACAAGCAGGCCACACAGATGCTGCGCAAAATGATCGCCGAAGATCATACCAATCTGCGGGTGCTGAGTCTGTTGGCGTTTAATTCATTTGAACAGGGTGATTTCAAGCAGGCGATCGGCGCCTGGCAGGTGATGTTGAAACTGCTGCCAGCTAACGATCAACGCGCCGAGGTGATAAAGCGCAGCATTGAACAAGCAAAAACCCAGGCGGGCGGAGAAACTGTTAAACTTGCTGTTAACGTGACGTTATCGCCTCAGGCGACTAACGCTTTGCCGCAGCAAGGTACACTGGTAATCTCGGTGACCGATGGTACCAATCCGGTGCCGGTTGCAGTAAAACAACTGCCTTTAAGCCGTTTCCCACTGTCGTTTTCGTTGGATGACAGTAACGCCATGATGCCTGAACGGCTGCTTTCGGCCCAGCATCAGGTCAAGGTGCGGGTACGAATTTCTCAGGATGGTCTGGCCACGCCGCAGGCGGGTGACTGGTTCGGTGAAAGCGCGCTGCAGAATTTCAGCGGTAAAGAGCAGATTGACGTTCAGATAAACAAACAGGTCCCCTGAATAAAAAGACCGAACGTGTTTTCATGGAGAAGAATATGAACTTTCGCCTGACTGGGCTGGCTTTCGCAACGGTGTTATTGGTGGGCTGTGCCAGCACGCCACAAGATGAACCACAAGGGCGATCCGATCCTCTGGAAGGATTTAACCGGACGATGTTCAACTTTAACTATAACGTCCTGGATCCGTACTTACTGCGTCCTGTCGCAGTGGCCTGGCGCAACTATTTGCCGATGCCTGCGCGTAATGGTATCAGCAATTTCACCTCCAACCTGGAAGAGCCAGCCAGCATGGTTAACTCCTTCCTGAAAGGTGATCCGTACAAGGGGATGATTCACTTTAACCGTTTCTTCCTCAACACCCTTCTGGGGATGGGCGGTCTGATCGACGTTGCAGGGATGGCTAACCCGAAACTGGCGCGCGAAGAGCCGAACCGTTTCGGCAGCACCTTAGGGCACTACGGTGTGGGTTATGGCCCTTACGTGATGTTACCGGGCTATGGCAGCTTCACCTTGCGTGAAGAGGGCGGTGACTGGGCAGATACTGTTTATCCGGTACTGAGCTACCTGACCTTCTGGATGTCTGCGGGTAAATGGGTGGTTGAGGGGATAGAAACCCGTGCCGAACTGTTGGATTCCGACGGCTTGCTGCATAACTCTTCTGATCCGTACTTGATGGTGCGTGAAGCTTATTTCCAGCGGAACGACTTCCTGGCGAACGGGGGATCATTGAAGCCGGAAATCAACCCGAATGCTCAAGCGATTCAGGGCGATTTGGACGAGATCGACTCGCAATAACCTCGGTTAGCGAATTAAAGAACCCGCCCTTTGGCGGGTTTTTTTATACGCTGCGGATAGCAGACAATAAAAAAGCGCCCCGAAGGACGCTTTTGGCTTCTGTATCGACAGGATTAGAAGCGATAGTTGAAGTTAGCACCATACAACCAGGCTTTACCTTCTGACTCGAAGGTATAAGGGCCTTCTTTGATGGTGACTTTCTGGCCGTGCATGTAGGAAATACCGACGTCAACCGATGCGTCTTTGTTGAACGCGTAGCTGGTACCTGCGCTCAGCCAGAAGCGGTCCTGATCCGGGATCGAGATAGAACGGTTTTGTGCCGGCACTGGGCTGTCATCAAAGGCGATACCGGTACGGAAGGTCCAGTTATCGTCGTAGAAGTAAGAAGTACCCAGTGCAATGCGGTAAGCATCTTTGAAGCCTTCGTGCTTCTCGAACAGTGTCTGACCGTTGTTGCCGGTGGCTTTCAGCTCCTGGAACTGACTCCAGCTGGTGTAAGCCATGCTGTAGTGGATAGCCCACTGCGGCGCAACTTTGTTATAACCTGAAATTTCCCACATTTCCGGCAAGTTCAGGGTCAGTGAGCCAGGGATAGTATTACCATCAGTGCCCCACGGTAGACCGGTTCTACCTTGCAGCGGGTTCAGACGGGATGGAATGCTGCTTTTGTAATCGCCGTCGAAGTCGACTTTCACTTCTGAACGGTAAGTTAAGCCATAACGGTTGTTCTCGTCCACTTCATACAGAATACCGGCGTTCCAACCGTAACCCCACTCATCGCCTTTCAGGTGGGAGATTTGAGTGTCAGCCGGCATACCGAGGGCTGCACCGCTTTCACCCGCATATCGCTCAAGTTTGGCTTTAGCATAAACTGCATCAAAGCCCAGGCCGAAGCTGAAGTGTTGATTGAGACGATAAGCCCCGCTCAGATTCAGGTTCACAGTGGTCAGGTCGGTTTTACCACCGTAAGCACCCGCGGTGTAACCATCGTTGAATTCGGTCGCCAAGCCATAGTTGCTCGTTACCGAACCGCCGACAGCAAACTGATCGTTAATCGGATGCACATAGTGCAGGTTAGGCACCCAAGCGGTAGGGGCGATGTTTTTAGAGTCCAGGCTAGCTCCTGAAGGTGACTTGCCGGTGATGTCCACGTCCGGATCGATAAACACCGCACCGATAGACAGCTCTGGGCGGGTGTACATCATCAATAGGGCCGGGTTGCGGCTGGCGGACGCCGCCGTATCTGCCATGGCGCCTTCGCCAGAATACGAACGTCCCAAACCAGCTGATGAAAACTCATTGAGCTGGAATCCTGCGGCAGACACGTTTGAAGAAATAATTGCCACTGCAGCTGCGAGAGCTGATTTAGTAAATAGGTTTTTCTGGCTCATGACCAAAACCTCATTTTATGTGTTTATTATTTAAACATGTTACATAAAGTAACAAGGAAGCGCGCGATTGTAGGGTCCGATCCCATTCAGACAAATCAGACCAGTGGCTGAATTATAGGTCCGACCTGTGAGAATGTTGCAACATTGTTTTTTAAATATTTCCAAATTGATATCAAAAGAGAGATCTGGCTAACAAAAAACCAGCTGTATATAACAAAATTCTTACCATTCCTTAGCAGACAACGATTTTCATTTGTGATTTCCATCACTTAAAACACCTATAAAAAGTAAGTGCTAGTGATCGGTTTCGTCGCAGAGTAAAATAAGCACAGAATCTTGTGTCTTTGCGCCAATCGTTAAATGGCAATTTGGACTCGCGTAATGGCGGTCCCTGAGGAGAATCAACCATGTCAAATTCGCTGAATAAATGTAGTGCCCAGGAAACTGCCGCCTGTTGCTGTGTCGATGTGGGGACTGTGATGGACAATACCGACTGCACCGCTTCCTACAGCCAGGTATTTGCTAATCAGCAGGATGCAGAAAAAATGCTGGCGGTGTTGACCGAAAAAGCCCGCAGCGTGGAATCTGACCCTTGTGACATCAGCAGTAGCATTAAACCGGTTGACGGTGGCGTAGAACTGGCGGCGGATTTCACCTTTGCCTGCCAGGCTGAAACCCTGATTTTCCAGCTCGGCCTGCGTTAATCACTGCTGTAAAACGGTGCGGGGTAAACCCGCGCCGCTGCCTTTCCCTTTATCCCCCCTTAGAAAGTTGCTCCTGCTCTCAGTTTTCACTTCTACCGGTTTGCCAAATGTAAACATTTGGTTAACAATGACCTCATCAGGTCAGACCTCTTTCTGGCCGTTGCGCTGACGTTATTTTTTTCAGGAGCGTTTATGAGTAAGGCACTGCCGTTGGTGACCCGTCACGGTGACCGTATTGCTATTGTAAATGGACTGCGTACCCCCTTTGCCAAACAGGCAACCGCTTATCACGGTATTCCAGCGGTGGATTTGGGTAAAACGGCGGTGAGTGAACTCTTGGCCCGCAGCGGGATTGATCCGGCACTTATCGAACAATTGGTATTCGGCCAGGTCGTACAAATGCCAGAGGCACCGAACATTGCGCGTGAAATCGTGTTGGGCACTGGTATGAATGTGCAAACCGATGCGTACAGCGTGTCGCGCGCGTGCGCCACCAGTTTCCAGGCGATTGCCAACGTGGCGGAAAGTATCATGGCGGGCAGTATCAGTATTGGTATTGCCGGTGGCGCCGATTCATCTTCGGTATTGCCAATCGGTGTCAGCAAAGCGCTGGCGCGTACGCTGGTGGACGTCAATAAAGCGCGCACCCTGTCACAGCGTCTCAAGTTGTTCAGTCGATTGAAATTCCGCGATCTGATGCCCGTTCCGCCGGCAGTGGCAGAATACTCAACCGGCCTGCGTATGGGCGATACTGCCGAGCAAATGGCGAAGAGCCACGGCATCACCCGTGAAGAGCAGGATGCGTTGGCGCACCGTTCTCATCAATTGGCGGCCAAAGCCTGGGAACAGGGCCTGTTGCATGATGAAGTAATGACCGCGTATGTGCCGCCGTATCGCACACAAATCACCGAAGACAATAACGTTCGTAAAGACTCCAGTCTTGCTTCCTATGCGAAGCTAAAACCGGCCTTTGACCGTAAGCATGGCAGCGTCACTGCCGCTAACAGCACGCCGTTGACTGACGGTGCGGCAGCCGTGTTGATGATGAGTGAATCCCGTGCACAAGAGTTGGGCCTGCAACCCTTGGGTTATCTACGCAGCTTTGCTTTCGCCGCTATCGACGTGTGGGAAGACATGCTGCTTGGGCCGTCTTACGCCACGCCGCTGGCGTTGGATCGCGCGGGCATCGGCCTGGCTGACCTGACGCTTATCGACATGCATGAAGCTTTCGCCGCACAAACTCTGGCCAACCTGAAGATGTTTGCCAGTGACGAGTTTGCCCAGCAAAAACTGGGACGCAGCCGGGCGATTGGTGAAGTGGATATGGACAAATTTAACGTATTGGGTGGCTCGATCGCCTACGGCCACCCGTTTGCCGCTACCGGCGCGCGCATGATCACCCAAACACTGCACGAGCTGAAGCGCCGTGGCGGCGGGTTGGGGTTGACCACCGCCTGCGCTGCTGGGGGGTTAGGGGCAGCAATGATCGTAGAGGTGGAATAATGAGTTTTGAAAACGCATTGCACGAACAGAGAGCCAAACCCTCGGCCTTTCAGCTGACGCTACGGCCGGACAACATTGGTGTGATTACTATCGATGTGCCTGACGAGCGGGTGAATACGCTGAAGGCGGAGTTTATCGATCAGGTCAACGATGTATTGATTCGCGCACAGCAACACCCGGCCCTGGAAGGGCTGGTGATTATTTCAGGTAAGCCTGATTCGTTTATTGCCGGTGCGGACATCACCATGATTGCCGCATGCACGACGGCGAAAGAAGCAGAGGCGCTGGCGAAAAAAGGGCAAAGCACCTTGGCGCAGATTGCTGCGTTCCAGGTTCCGGTCGTGGCAGCGATTCATGGTGCCTGCCTTGGGGGCGGACTGGAACTGGCATTGGCCTGCCACAGCCGCGTCTGTTCACTGGATGATAAAACCGCGCTTGGCCTGCCGGAAGTGCAACTGGGGTTACTGCCGGGGTCGGGGGGCACTCAGCGTTTGCCACGCTTAATTGGTGCCAGCAAAGCGCTGGATATGATGTTGACCGGTAAACATATTCGGGCGCGTCAGGCGCTGCGCATGGGGCTGGTTGACGATGCTGTACCCCAATCCATTTTGTTGCATACCGCCATCGAACTGGCTAAGCAGGGTTGGCGGACCAAGCGCGACCTACCGTGGCAGGAACGTCTGCTCAATGGCCCACTGGGCAAGAGTTTGCTGTTCAGCATCGTGCGTAAAAAGACATTGGCGAAAACCCACGGTAACTATCCGGCGGCTGAGCGGATCATTCAGGTGGTGCGCACGGGTCTGGATCACGGCAACGCCAGTGGTTATGAAGCCGAAGCCCGGGCCTTTGGTGAACTGGCCATGACACCGCAATCGGCGGCATTACGCAGTCTGTTCTTTGCGTCCACTGCATTGAAGAAAGAACGCGGTGGCAATGCGCAGCCTCATGCACTTCATCGGATCGGTATTTTAGGTGGTGGCTTGATGGGGGGCGGCATTGCCTGCGTGACGGCCACGCGTGGTGGCCTGCCGGTACGAATTAAAGACGTTAATGAAACGGGTATTAACCACGCGTTGAAATACAGTTGGGATGTGCTCAGCAAAAGGGTACGTAACAAACGTATGCGTCCGGCAGAGCGGCAAAAACAGATGATGCTGATCTCCGGTTCAACGGATTACACCGGCTTTGAGCAGGTGGACGTGGTGATCGAAGCGGTATTTGAAGATCTTGCACTGAAGCAACAGATGGTGGCAGAAATAGAACAGCACGCTGCCCCACACACCATTTTTGCCTCCAATACGTCATCGCTACCTATTGGTCAGATCGCTGCTAAGGCGCAACGTCCAGACCAGGTTATCGGTCTGCACTATTTCAGCCCGGTGGATAAAATGCCGTTGGTTGAAGTCATCCCACACGTAACCACCAGCGAAGAAACCATTGCCACCACTGTGGCGCTGGCACACAAGCAGGGTAAGACGGCGATTGTGGTTGCCGATCGTGCAGGTTTCTACGTTAACCGCATTTTGGCACCCTATATAAATGAAGCCGCACGTTGTCTGCTGGAGGGCGAGCCGATTGAGTCGTTGGACAAAGCCTTAGTAGACTTTGGTTTCCCGGTCGGTCCGATAACGCTGCTCGATGAAGTCGGCATTGACGTTGGCACCAAGATCATCCCAGTACTGGTTGAACAGTTGGGACCGCGATTTTCTGCCCCCGCGGCCTTTGATGCCGTGCTGAAAGACGGGCGCAAAGGGCGCAAAAATGCCCGTGGTTTTTATCTGTATCCGAGCGAAGGTCAGCAACGTCAGCGAAACAAACGTGCCGATACGTCAGTGTATATTTTATTGGGTATTACCCCGAAATCACATCTACAGCAGGCAGTTATCGCCCAACGTTGCGTGATGATGATGCTGAATGAAGCGGCGCGTTGTTTGGATGAGGGAGTAATCCGCAGTGCGCGTGATGGCGATATTGGTGCCGTCTTCGGTATTGGTTTCCCGCCGTTCCTGGGGGGACCATTCCGCTATATGGATCAGCTTGGTGCCGATAAAGTGGTTAAAACGCTGGAGTACCTGCAGCGCCAGTACGGTGAATATTTTGCACCTTGCGAGCGCTTGCAGCGCATGGCGCAGCAGGGTGAACGCTTCTATCCGCTGGGGACGTGAGCGGCGCAGTGATGTGATTTGTACTAGAGTAGGATCAAGGATGCATTGTGATCGTTATCACTCCTTGGCACAACGGCAATCCCGGACCCTATACAGGGAGATAGGGACGAGGTAACGTAACCTGATGGTGGTGCGAAACTGGCCGCCATCAATAAAATTCATGATGGACAGGTTAAAATTTAACCTGTTGAATTGGTTGTTATGTGAGCGTCAAATTCAGAACAAGACGCCATTGATGTAAAAAACAGCGTTTTCTTTACGTGAACTTTCAGGCAAAATGCCCGGCCGCCATAAAGAGACGGCGCGTTATCGTTTCAAAGCTTTTGCTTTAGGGTTGTAAAACTCGGCGATACAGCACGCTCGGCGTTTCTGTATAGCGTTATTTTGTCAACAACAGCGGTGCAATATGCAAGTTTTGATTATGCGTCACGGAGAGGCGGCACTCGATGCGGCCAGCGATTCGGTAAGACCCCTTACTGTTTGTGGCCGTGATGAGTCACGTCAGATGGCGGCCTGGTTAAACACCAAGTCTGTGGATATTGAACGAGTGCTGGTCAGCCCTTATCTGCGGGCAGAACAGACGCTGGCTACGGTACGCGAAGCCTTAACGTTGCCGGCAAGCGAAGAAGTATTGCCTGAACTGACGCCGGGTGGGGATGCTAGTTTGGTAGGCAGTTATTTGCAGGTTCTGGCGCAGCAGGGGATCCACGCTGTGTTGATCGTCTCTCACTTACCGCTGGTGGGTTATCTGGTGGCTGAGCTTTGCCCGGGGGAATGCCCGCCAATGTTCGCAACCTCTGCGATCGCCAACGTTGATCTGGCGGCAGATGGCAGCTACGGTAAGTTCGAATGGCAAGTCAGCCCATCGCAGGTGATGGCTAAAGTGTAGGGCGCCGCAAGCCGGGGCCAAAACGAAAGGGCGATGTTTACATCGCCCTTTGTCATTTCTGCCGTTTACTCGGCCAGTTCGACCAACAATAAAATCGCGGCGGTACCGCCCCATTCTTTGGGGGCCTGGTGGAACACCAACACGTCGGGGTGCTGCGCCAACCACAGTGGGGTTTGTTGTTTAAGGATGTGCTTGCCGTGGCCGTGCATGACACAGGCACAGTGTACGTGTTCACGCTTGCAAGCGGCGATCAGCGCCCCCAACTCCTGCTTGGCTTGCATCTGGGTCAGCCCATGCAGATCGAGAAACAGCTCTGGCGAATAATCGCCACGGCGCAGTTTCTTCAATTCGAATGCACTGTAGCCTGGGCGCACATAGCGTGTTGGGCCTTCCTCTTCCAACTGTGGTTGGTATTCATCCGAGAAATAATAACTGGCGTCTACCTGTTCCTGTAGTAGGCGCTGCGGGGCAATCTGTTTGGTTTTTGGTTTGGGTTTACGGTGGACAATGGTGTCCTGACGCAGCTTTTTTGCGTCTACTACCGACTCTCTGAAGAGCTGCAATTCATCTTTGCTCAGAGGGTGCTTGTTCTTCATTTTTCATTCACCGGAAATCATTTATCGCGGTAGTTTACCGTGTCGCGGGTATCTGTCGACGCAAAATTCGCGCCAAAATGAAAAGCGCAAGCGGTTAGCGTGATTTGTCGCGGGCTTCATGGCAAACTATGCGGCTAAATCATGAATCACAGTGCCTGCCGGAGGGCAAATTGGACAAAATTTTCGTCGAGGAAGCAGTGAATGAACTGCACACCATTCAAGATATGCTGCGTTGGACGGTGAGCCGTTTTAATGCCGCCGATATCTACTATGGTCACGGAACCGACAATCCGTGGGACGAAGCGGTGCAATTGGTGCTGCCAAGCCTGTTCCTGCCACTGGATATTCCAGAGGACATGCACACCGCACGTTTGACCTCCAGCGAGCGCCACCGCATCGTTGAGCGCGTGATCCGCCGCGTCAACGAGCGTATTCCGGTCGCCTATCTGACCAACAAAGCCTGGTTCTGCGACCTAGAGTTTTATGTCGATGAACGTGTGCTGGTCCCGCGTTCCCCGATTGGCGAACTGATCAACGATCGCTTTAGCGCACTGATCCCACATCCGCCGAGCCATATTCTCGACATGTGTACCGGCAGCGGTTGTATCGCCATTGCCTGCGGTTACGCTTTCCCGGAAGCAGAAGTGGACGCAGTAGACATTTCCGCCGACGTATTGGCAGTGACCGAGCGCAATATTCAGGCGTTGGGTGTTGAACAGCAAGTGACTCCAATCCGTTCCGATCTGTTCCGCGACGTTCCCGCGATCCAGTACGATCTGATTGTCACCAACCCACCGTATGTCGATGCAGAAGACATGTCCGATCTGCCGCAGGAATTCCGCTTTGAACCTGAGCTGGGTCTGGCAGCGGGCAGTGACGGCCTGAAGCTGGTGCGCCGCATTCTGGCCTGTGCGCCGGATTACCTGAGCGACGACGGCGTGCTGATTTGTGAAGTGGGTAACAGCATGGTACATCTGATGGAACAGTATCCGGATATTCCGTTCAACTGGCTGGAATTTGAAAACGGCGGTGACGGTGTGTTCATGCTGACTAAACAACAGTTGGTGGATTGCAAAGATCACTTCAGCCTCTACCGCAGCTAAGCATTCTTCGGGCCTGCTTTGGCGGGCCCCACAAAGATAATAATTAAGGGTAAGGAGCCGCGATGGCAGGAAACAGTATTGGGCAGATTTTCCGCGTCACCACATTTGGTGAATCTCACGGTGTGGCGCTGGGATGTATCGTAGACGGTGTGCCACCAGGCATTCCGCTTACTGAAGCTGATTTGCAGCACGATCTGGACCGCCGCCGTCCGGGCACCTCGCGTTATACCACCCAACGCCGCGAGCCGGATCAGGTACGTATTCTTTCCGGTGTGTTTGAAGGCGTGACTACCGGCACCAGTATCGGGTTGATGATTGAAAACACCGACCAGCGTTCGCAGGACTACGGTGCTATCAAAGACGTGTTCCGTCCGGGACATGCAGACTACACCTACGAACAAAAATACGGTGTGCGCGACTATCGCGGCGGCGGCCGTTCTTCGGCGCGTGAAACCGCAATGCGCGTTGCAGCGGGGGCGATTGCCAAGAAATACTTACAGCAGAAATTCGGCGTGCAGGTACGCGGTTATTTAGCTCAAATCGGTGACGTAGTTTGTGAGCTGAAAGACTGGGAGCAGGTCGAACAGAACCCGTTCTTCTGTCCGGATCCGGATAAGCTGGAAGCGCTGGACGAACTGATGCGTGCACTGAAGAAAGAGGGCGATTCGATTGGCGCCAAAGTCAGCGTAATTGCCGAAAATGTGCCGGTCGGCCTCGGCGAGCCAGTTTTTGACCGCCTCGATGCAGATCTGGCGCATGCGCTAATGAGCATCAATGCGGTGAAAGGCGTAGAAATTGGTGATGGCTTCGCCGTCGTGACCAAACGTGGTAGCGAAAACCGCGATGAAATTACGCCGGAAGGTTTCCAGAGCAACCATGCGGGCGGCATTCTCGGCGGCATCAGCAGTGGTCAGGCGGTGATTGCACATCTGGCGCTGAAACCGACTTCCAGCATCATGGTGCCGGGTCGAACCATCAATCGCCAGGGCGAAGCCGTGGAAATGGTTACCCGCGGTCGTCACGATCCTTGCGTAGGCATCCGTGCGGTACCCATTGCCGAAGCGATGATGGCGATTGTGCTGATGGATCACCTGTTGCGCCAACGTGCGCAAAACGGTGATGTGGTTTCTAACGTTCCACGCTGGTAATCACCATGAAAAACTGGATGTTGGGCATCATTGCCCTGATGGCATCGAGCTCCGCCATGGCGTTGACGCCTTGGCAGAAAATTGATCACCCGGTTGCCGGTGCACCGCAGGCCGTGGGTGGTTTTGCCAACGGTTGTATAATCGGTGCGCAGCCGTTGCCGTTGAGTTCGCCGGATTATCAGGTGATGCGACCCGATCAACGTCGTTATTTCGGTCACCCTGATCTGCTGGCGTTTATTCAGCGTCTGAGCAATAAGGCGAACCAAAAAAACCTCGGTACGGTACTGATCGGCGATATGGCAATGCCGGCTGGTGGGCGCTTTAGTAGCGGTCATGCCAGCCATCAATCTGGGCTTGATGTCGACATCTGGTTACAGTTGCCGCGCCAACGTTGGAGTGCACAGCAATTGCTGAAGCCGCAGCCGATCGATTTGGTTTCCAGTGACGGTAAGCAGGTTGTTGCACGCCAGTGGCAGCCGCAGATTGAATCGCTGATCAAAATGGCGGCTCAAGATCAGGAAGTGACGCGTATCTTCGTCAACCCGGCGATCAAGCAGCGCCTGTGTTTAGATGCGGGTGCCGATCGTGACTGGTTGCACAAGGTACGCCCATGGTTCGGTCACCGTGCGCACATGCATGTGCGACTGCGTTGTCCGGCAGGTAGCCTGGAGTGCAAAGAACAGGATACGCCGCCACCGGGTGACGGCTGTGGCGCCGAGCTGGCAAGTTGGTTCGTTCCACATCAACCTAGCGCCAAACCGGGTAAACCGGTGCCGCCGCCATTGCCGCCTACCTGTCAGGCCTTGCTGAATAACCATTTCGCTGCGGAATAATAGACCCAAAGTAATTGGAGTTGCATCCAGACGGTAAGGGAATAAAGCCCGATGAGCTTACCTCAGTAAGTGATTCGGGTGAGTAAGTGCAACCAACACAGATGCGGCTTCAAGTCAGAGGGATATAAATGGATTGGTTCGTCGTTGGCCCCGAGATGCTCGCGGTTTTGTTTGTGGTGGCATTGCTGGCGGGCTTTATTGATTCCATTGCCGGCGGTGGCGGGCTGTTGACCGTGCCGGCACTGCTGGCGGTGGGGGTCCCCCCGGCGCAGGCGCTGGCAACCAACAAGCTACAGTCGGTGGGCGGTTCCTTATCCGCCAGTCTGTACTTCATCCGCCGACGAGCCGTTGATCTTAACGATCAAAAACTGACTATCCTGTTGGCGCTGATCGGTTCTGTCGCTGGGGCGATCCTGGTGCAACACATGCGCGCCGATTTGCTGCGGCAAATGTTGCCTTTACTGGTGATCGGCATCGGCTTGTACTTTTTGCTGACTCCGCGCCTGGGGGAGAACGATCGGCAGCGCCGTTTGAGCGCCTTGCCGTTTGGCCTGGTGGCCGGTGGCTGCGTGGGTTTTTACGATGGCTTTTTTGGCCCTGGCGCGGGTTCATTTTACGCGCTGGCGTATGTGACGCTGTGTGGTTTTAACCTAGCCAAATCGACCGCCCACGCCAAGGTACTGAACTTCACGTCCAACTTTGGCAGTCTGGTGTTGTTTATCATCGGCGGCAAAGTGGTATGGAGTATCGGTCTGGTGATGTTGGTAGGGCAGGTTCTGGGTGCCCGTCTTGGGGCACATATGGTAATGACCCGTGGGCAAAAGCTGATCCGCCCGATGATCGTCATCGTTTCGCTGGTGATGAGTTGTAAGCTGTTGTACGACAATCACGGTACAGAAATTCAGCAGTGGCTGGCGTTGCATATATAGTATGCCAAAAGCGCGGTTAGGGTATAATTACCACTTTAAATTTGTGGTCATTTGAGTCTTTTATGTCTGATACACACCAATATTCCCAACTGATTGATATCTTTAATCAGTGCTTTAGTGAAGATTACAATACCCGGTTGGTTAAAGGTGACGATGAGCCAATCTATCTGCCGGCCGACGACGAATTGCCGTACAACCGTATCGTCTTTGCTCACGGCTATTACGCCAGCGGTATGCATGAGATCTCACACTGGTGCATTGCCGGTGAACAACGCCGTAAACTGGTCGATTTCGGTTACTGGTATTGCCCGGACGGGCGCGACGCACAGACGCAAAGCGAATTCGAAGCGGTAGAAATTAAACCGCAGTCGCTGGAATGGATGTTCTGCGTAGCGGCCGGTTTTCCGTTCAATGTCAGTTGCGACAACCTGAACGGTGACTGCGAACCGGACCGCATCGCCTTCCAGCGTAAGGTTCGCGAGCGGGTGCTGTTGCTGTTGGAGCAGGGAATACCCACAAGACCTGCGCGCTTTATTCAGGCGTTACAATCGTTTTACAATACGCCACCGCTGACGGCTGAGCTTTTCCCCTATCCGGAAGATCTCAACTGACCGTCAGTTTGTTATTTAATGAGGAAATTTGATGATCGCAGAATTCGAAGCGCGCATTTTGGCGCTGATTGATGACATGGTAGAGCACGCCAGCGATGATGAACTGTTTGCCGGTGGCTACCTGCGCGGTCATCTGACGCTGGCGGTTGCTGAAGTGGAAGAACAGGGTGAGCACACCGCTGAAGCGCTGAAGGCACAGGTGGAAACTAGCCTTCATAAAGCCATCGCTGCCGGTGAGCTGTCACCACCGGACCAGGTGTTGGTGTACGGTATGTGGGAAAACCTGTACCAAACGGCATTGCCGACGGCCTGATCCAGTTTACAGGGCGCGATAACAGCGCCCTGTAAAACTGACATTAAACCGCACGTCCCTTCAGTAGTTTTCTTACCCACATTCGGTTCGGATTCAATGCCGCCAACATTTCTGCGTCGCCCGGCAAGGGTTCGCCGAACAGTTGCGCCGCCAAAATTTCCGCCGCCAGCGGTGCCGAACACAGCCCGCGTGAGCCTAATGCGCCAATAACAAACAGATTTGGATAAACCGGCGCATTGGCGATAGCTTCACCGCGTTGATGTTGACGTTGAAGATCCTGATATTGCGCTAGCGTGGCTTGATAGTCTGGTACTGCGCCGATCATCGGTAAATGATCGCGTGTGGCGCTGCGTACACCGCAACGGGCCTGGCGACCGCTGACATCGACCTCTCGGGGCCAGGATTGGTCTGGCAGGCAGCGTAGCAGGCGAGCGCGGTTGTCCTGCTGCTCTTCTTCGCGATATTCGGTGTCGGTTTCGCCACGCTGATAGCTGGCACCGATACAGTGCTGATGGTTATTGGCGTTAACCGGTGTCAGATAGCCGTCGTAACACAGCACCTGTTTCAATTCGCTCAGCGTTGGGGTAGTGGGAATATGGGAGACTTGACCGCGTACCGCATAAACCGGCAGCGCTTCACCTTGTTCCAGTTCGGAAACACGATGGCCGTTGGCCAAAATCACCGTCGCATGCTGTCGGGTTTCATTCTGACTAAAACTGAGCTGCCAACCGGTGTCAGTGGCGGTCAGCGTACTGAGCGCAGACTCATAATGGCACTCCAGCCCCTGGTGTTGTGCCAGCGCAATCGCATTGCGTGTCAGCTCGGCCGGGCACAGCCAGCCTCCCTGTGGGTAGTTAATGCCGCCAAAACCGCTGTCGATGCCGCACAAAGTGCTGAGCGTGGCGCGATCGGCTGGCATTGCCAGTGCCTGAGGCCATTCGACCGCCTGCATTTTTGCTATTTTTCCGGCACTCTTCTCGTCAAACGCTAACTGACTGACACCACACCACTGATGGTCAAATTCCACACCTTGTTGCACTAACGCATCGTACTGGCGGCGGGCAAAGGGGAAAGCAGCACTGAAAAAGTTTTCCAGAGCGTCACCCCGACCATTCAACAATGGATAAAGCGCGCCCTGTCGGTTGCCGGAAGCCCCCTCGGCGGGCCGAGGATCGGCGCAATACAGCGTAACCTTCGCGCCGCGGCGTAACAACGCAAGGGCGGCTAACGCGCTGGCAATGCCACCGCCGATGATCGCAATATCGTCGGTACTGTCCGCTGCCGGACGGAGTGACCAAGGGGAGGGATGCGTGATAGCGGGTGCATCGTCAGGCAGCTTGCCAATCAGCATTTCACGCTTTTGGCCGAAACCTTTGCTCTTTATGACTTCAAATCCGGCCTGTTGCAATCCGCGCCGCACGAAGCCTGCTGCGGTGAAGGTAGCAAGACTGCCGCCAGGTCGGGCGAAACGAGCCATTGCGGCGAACAGCTGTTCCGTCCACATGTCCGGATTTTTAGCCGGTGCAAAGCCGTCGAGGAACCAGGCGTCGATTTGGCGGTTCATGCTGGGGTCGAAGTGCGGCAATAACGCGTTGACGTCACCGAACCACAGGTCGAGTGTAATACGGCCTTCTGCCAACAGCAGGCGGTGACAGCCCGGTAGCGGCAGTGGCCATTGCGCACGCAGCTCATCGGCATAGGTTGCCAGCTCCGGCCAGCGTGCATGTGCAGCGGCGAGGTCGGCCTGTAACAAGGGGAATTTTTCAAAACTGATAAAGTGCAGCCGCTGCAACGTGGCGTTCGGCGCTGTCTCATGGAAGCCGGCAAAAGCCTGCCATAAGGTTAAAAAATTAAGCCCGGTGCCGAAGCCCGTTTCCGCCACAAGAAACAGGGGGCGGGGATGATCGATGAAACGTTGAGGAATGTGGTTGCCCTTAAGAAATACGTAGCGGGTTTCTTCCAGCCCATCCTGATTAGAAAAGTAGACGTCATCAAACTGTTTCGAAACAGGTGTACCCTGTTCATTCCAGGATAACGCTGCGGTTTGGATCGGGGCGTGGCTCACGGTTAGTTGCTCATAACTCAAGGGGTGACGGGATTCTAACGGTGCTGGCGCTATGGCGCAAACTGGATAAGAATAAAGCTGAAAAACGCTGATCGGACTTGTTCGGCGTACATCTGTACGCTAAAGTGCGATGCAAAATCCCGAATGTAAAATTGTGGAAGAGGTATTGAATGAAACGTGCAGTGATTACTGGCCTGGGAATCGTCTCCAGCATTGGTAACAACCAACAGGAGGTCCTGGCGAGCCTGCAGGAAGGTCGTTCTGGGATCACGTTCTCCCAGGAGCTGAAAGATTCCGGCATGCGTAGTCACGTATGGGGCGATGTTAAACTGGACACCACGGGTCTGATTGACCGTAAAGTCATGCGCTTTATGAGTGATGCGTCCGTTTATGCCTATCTTTCCATGGAAGAAGCCATCAAAGACTCTGGTCTGGCTGCTGATCAGGTTTCCAATGATCGCACCGGTCTGGTAGTTGGCTCAGGTGGCGGTTCTCCGCGCAACCAGGTTGCTGGATCTGACGGCATGCGCGCCAAAGGCTTGCGCGGCGTTGGCCCATATATGGTGACCAAGGCCATGGCTTCAGGTGTTTCTGCCTGCCTGGCAACCCCATTTAAAATTCGTGGCGTTAACTATTCCATCAGCTCTGCCTGCGCAACCTCTGCACACTGTATTGGCCACGCGGTTGAACTGATCCAACTGGGCAAGCAAGACGTAGTCTTTGCTGGCGGCGGTGAAGAACTGTGCTGGGAAATGGCCTGTGAGTTTGATGCGATGGGCGCTCTGTCCACCAGCTACAACGACACCCCAGAAAAAGCGTCCCGTACCTATGACGCAGCGCGTGACGGTTTCGTCATTGCAGGCGGCGGCGGTATGGTCGTAGTAGAAGAACTGGAACATGCACTGGCACGTGGCGCGCACATCTATGCTGAAATCATCGGCTACGGTGCAACGTCAGACGGCGCAGACATGGTTGCGCCATCAGGCGAAGGCGCGGTGCGTTGCATGAAGATGGCAATGCAGGGCGTTGACACCCCAATCGACTACATGAACGTGCACGGGACTTCTACGCCGGTTGGCGATGTGAAAGAACTGGGTGCTATCCGTGAAGTGTTTGGCGACAACACCCCGGCAATCTCCTCCACCAAGGCCATGACCGGTCACTCACTGGGCGCCGCTGGCGTGCAGGAAGCGATCTACAGCCTGCTGATGGTTGAGCACGGCTTTATTGCGCCGAGCATCAACATCGAAAACCTGGATGAGAAAGCCGCAGGCATGAACATCGTGACTCAGCCGACTCAACGTGAGCTGACTACCGTGATGTCCAACAGCTTCGGTTTCGGTGGCACTAACGCCACGCTGGTGATGCGTAAACTGCAGAAGTAATTCCGGCTCAAGGTTTTAGAATAAAGCCCGCTTATTCGCGGGCTTTTTGCTGTCTGCAGGCTTGGTGGGTTGGCCGTTCAGAGTTATCCCAAATTACATCTGCTGACGGATCATTAACGCTTTGTTCAGCCTTTTGGGCATACAATGGCTCCATAGCGCGATTATCACTCGGCGTAGCTTTTCAGAGTGGTCGAACATTGAGGCAATAGTATGAAAAAGTTAATTGCAGTTGGGTTACTGTCGGTCATTTTGGCTGGGTGCGCGACTGATTCACCTTGCGTACCGGTCTATGATGATCAGGGCCGTCTGGTGCACACCAACACCTGTATGAAAGGCACGACACAGGATAACTGGGAAACCGCAGGCGCTATCGCCGGTGGTGCGGCGGCGGTTGCCGGTCTGACGCTGGGTATTATCGCGTTAACCAAATAACCTTCCCATCGGTGAATTTACCCGTATAAAGCCCAGCTTCGCTGGGCTTTTTTGTCTGATGCCATGCCTGTTGATTGACGTCAATGTATTTTGGTTTCCCTCTCGTGGGTACACACCACTTTGTCAGCGGGTGTAAATTCCATTCCTGCACAAACACTTGGTCGATATACTCTCGCTATCTCATCTTCTGGAATCACCTGATGTCGGCGTTGGCGTCCATATCCTTATCCATGCATCGATTGCGCTTCGCTAAAAAGCGGGCCTGTGCATGGCTATTGGTCGTCAGTTGGTTGCTGCTAAATACTCAACTGGCGTTAGCCAGCCATAATTGCAACCTGCAGTTCAGTGGTGAAGCGCCCATGGCCCAGCATATGATGCATATGCAAAACAGCCTGCCTTCTTCAGAACAGATGCAAACTCAAGGCCCGCTGTGTGAGAAACATTGCGTACCTGAGTCAGCCCAACAGGATCACGCTAACCTGGCATTAGCCGCTTTGCCAGTCAGCAGCGAGTTGGCTGTCATTGCGCCTTCTCTGTCACTGTCTATCCCGTTTAACACCTGGCAAACACCCCCAATAACAGGCCCGCCGGCAGAGATCGTATTCTGCCGGTTCCGTGAATAGCTCTGACAACCGCTTTGCCGTCTCTGACGGTCATTCGTGTTTGTTAACTATTTAATGGAGTACCCGTTATGCGTAATTTATTTGCCGTTATACTGATCACCCTGTTTTTCTCCTCTGCTGCCAGCGCCGCTGATATGGCGATGCAACATTCTGCCGTAAAACCTAGCGTCGAAATCCACAGCCAGGGCGTAATCAAAGCCTGGGATGAGCGCAAGGTGTCCATCGCACACCAGGCCATTCCAGCGCTTAATTGGCCACCAATGACCATGAGTTTCCTGCTCCCTTCATCGCCTTCGCTCACCGTATTGCCGGTGGGAACTGCGGTCGACTTTAGTTTCCTGCCGATTGACGGCGGTTATCAGTTGATTGCTATCGCTGCCACGCGGCAATAACGGAGGCGTCATGACCATGATTATTTCTCACCCCTTGCGGGTGGGCTGGTTGCTGCTTGCCTGTTGGGCACCAGCCACCCTGGCAGCGGAGCTGACGCTGCAACAATCGTTGACGGCAGCTGAACGCTATTCAGCGGAACTTTCGGCCAATCGACATCAGGTAAATGCCCTGGAGAACATGGCGGATTCGGCGATGCAACTGCCTGATCCCAAGTTGAAGTTCGGTATTGAAAACGTGCCGGTACAGGGAGGAAATGCCCGGCGTTTCACCCGCGAAGGCATGACGATGGGGCGGGTCGGCATCATGCAGGACTATGTCAGCAACACCAAACGCCAGCGCAAGGCAGATACCTTGCGCGCCGAAGCCAGTCAAACGGACGCGGGCAGCGCAACTATCCGTGCCCGTTTGCAGCAGCAAACCGCGCAGGCGTGGCTGGAACTGGCACTGAGCCGACAAACCCTACGTGACGCCACTGCACTGGTTACGGAGAGTGAGCGGCAAATTGCCACTCAGCATGCCGGTGTGGCCGCTGGCGGTACTCCTGCCAGCGCGGTGTTGGATGCCAGGCTGACGCTGTTGGCCATGCAAGATCGCATCAGCGAAGCGCAGCGGGACGTAACGGTAGCGCAGGCGCGGTTGACGCAACTGACCGGCGTGGCGGCGACGGATACTTCCGGAACCATGCCACGTTTTGAACGTTTGCCTGCTGACAGTGACATATTGCGGCAGGGTATCAGGCAACACCCCGAAGTACTGCAAGCCAGCCGTGAGGCGGATGTTGCCAAGGCGCGTTCTGCGCAGTCAGAAGTAGCGGCAATACCGGATGTTGGCGTCGAGGTGTATTACGGCAAGCGTGCCGATGATTACGAGGATCTGGCCGGGGTGATGTTCACCGTGGACCTGCCACTTTTCCGCTCGCAACGCCAGGATAAGGACTACGCCGCCGATGTGTCTCGCAACATGGAGGCTAACGATCGACTGACGCTGCTGATTCGTGATCATCAGGCACAACTCGACACGCTATTGGCGCAGTACCAGGCGGCACAGTCGCAGTGGCAACGTCAGCAAAAGCAGGCAATCCCCTTGCAGCAACAACGTCTGACCTTGCTGTTGGCGCAATATCGCAGTGGTAAAAGCGACCTGTCAGCGGTGCTGGAAGCGCGACGTGCGTTGCTCGACAGTCGCCTCAGCGCAGGTAAAGCCGCTCGTGGGCTCGCTCAAATCTGGGCCGCCATCCGCTACCTCACCCCTCAGGAATCGATGCAATGAAAATACCCTTCAAGCTGGCGCTATTAGTTGCGTTGATTGGCAGTGGATTGGCCGGATACTGGTTTGGCTCGGTGGGTGAAACGACACCGAAAGAGAGTAAGAGCGAGCGACAGGTATTGTATTGGTATGATCCGATGATGCCAGCTCAACGCTTTGATAAACCGGGTAAATCCCCCTTTATGGATATGCAACTGGTGCCGCGCTATGCCGATGAAGCCGAAACGCAGGGCGGCGTGACCATCAGCGCACGCCAGCAGCAGAATTTGGGTGTTCGTATCGAGGCTGCGCAGCTACGTCCGCTGGATCCGCAATTTAGTGCCTTTGGCAGCGTAGCTACCGACGAACGCGGTATTCAAATTATTGCTGCTCGCGCCAATGGGCTGGTAGAAAAGCTCTATGTCCGTGCCAGCCAGCAACAGGTGAAGAAAGGTGAAGTGCTGGCGCAGTTGTGGGTACCGGACTGGAGTGCGGCACAGCAGGAGTATCTGGCGATACGCAAGCTGGGCGATACCGCGTTGACCGCGGCGGCACGCCAGCGGTTACAGTTGTTGTTTATGCCCGAGGCAGTGATTCGAAAAGTGGAGCGCACGGGCAAGCCCGAGCCTCGCGTTAGGATAGTGGCGCCGGAAAGCGGTTTCGTTAACAAGTTAACTGTACTTGAAGGCGCACAGGTGACCGCGGCGCAGGGACTGTTTGAGATAGCTACCCTCGACCCGGTGTGGATCGTGGCCGATTATCCGCAGGCGCAAGCCGGATTGTTGAAGGTGGGCGATAAGGTACAAGCCGCGTCCGCCAGTTGGCCAGGTGAAAGGTTCGAAGGTGAGGTGAGTGAACTGCTGGCCAATGTCGATCCGCTGACACGCACTTTTAAAGCACGCATTTTGTTGAGGAATCCACAGCAAAAATTGCGGCCGGGCATGTACCTGCAATTGACTCTTTCGCAGAGCCACGCGGGTAAACCGGTGCTGGCTATACCGCAAGAAGCGCTGATCGGCAGTGGCGATCGTAATAGGGTATTGGTTGCTGAAGGGAATGGGCATTTCACGCCGGTCGAGGTAGTCGCTGGGCGTGCACAGGATGGCTGGGTGGAAATCAAACGTGGCCTAAGTGCAGGACAACAGGTAGTGACCTCCGGCCAATTCCTGATCGACTCCGAAGCCAGTATGCGCAGTGCTTTGCCGCAGATGGCGGCACAAACCGACGTTAAACAGTATCAGGCTGAGGGGATCATTGAGGCACTCAATGGCGACACCATGACGTTGTCCCACGGACCTGTACCGGAATTGCAGTGGCCGGCGATGACTATGGACTTTGCCCTCCCATCGGGAGGATTGCCGGTCGGTATCAAATCGGGCGCCAAAGTGCAGATTCGCTTTACTGTCGACGACAGTGGTTCGCATATCAATCAGATCGTACCGATACGTGCTGAGCACGGGGGGCACTTATGATTGCTTTCGTGATCCGCTGGTCGTTACGTAACCGACTGTTGGTGCTGTTGGCCTCGGTGTTGTTGGCGGGCTGGGGGATATGGGCCTTACAGAAAGCGCCATTGGATGCCTTGCCGGACCTGTCCGACGTGCAAGTTATCGTCCGTGCTACCTATCCAGGCAAGGCACCGCAGGTGATTGAAGATCAGGTTACCTATCCGTTGACCACCACATTATTGACGGTACCAGGCGCCAAGACGGTGCGTGGTTTTTCCATGTTTGGCGATGCCTACGTCTACGTGTTGTTTGAGGATGGCACCGATCTTTACTGGGCACGTTCTCGGGTATTGGAATCGCTAAGTCAGGTGCAATCCTCATTGCCGTCGCAGGTGAAGGTGGCATTGGGGCCGGATGCCACCGGGGTTGGCTGGGTTTACGAATATGCTTTGGTCGATAAAAGCGGTAAGCATAGCCTGGCTGATCTACGGGCACTGCAAGATTGGACGCTGAAGTTTGAGCTAAAAACCGTCCCCAACGTGGCGGAAGTCGCCAGCGTGGGCGGTATGGTACGCCAGTATCAAGTGGTGCTGGATCCGCAAAGTTTGCGTGCGTTGAATATCACCCATCAACAGGTGGTGACTGCCATTCAGGATGCCAACCAGGAAGGCGGCGGTGCGCTGCTGGAGATGGGTGAGGCGGAATATATGGTGCGCACCTCGGGCTACCTGAGAAAACTGAGTGATTTTTCCAACGTGGTGATCACTGTACGTGATGGCGTACCGATCCTACTTTCTCAGGTGGCGACCTTGCGTGAAGGGCCGGAGATCCGCCGTGGCGTGGCGGAGCTTAATGGCGAGGGGGAAGTGGCCGGCGGTATTGTCGTGATGCGTTACGGCAAAAATGCGCTGGAAACCATTAACGCGTTGAAGGTGAAACTGCAGGAAATTCAGCAGAATTTGCCGCCTGGCGTAGAGATTGTGACGGTTTATGACCGTTCTCAGTTGATTGAGCATGCCATTGAAACCTTGTCCCATAAGCTGTTGGAAGAGTTTATCGTGGTGGCGCTGGTATGCACCTTGTTCCTGTTCCATTTCCGTTCGGCGCTGGTGGCGATGATTACACTGCCGCTCGGCATCCTCGGTGCCTTTGTGGTGATGCATTACCAAGAGGTGAACGCCAATATCATGTCACTGGGCGGGATTGCCATCGCGATTGGTGCCATGGTGGATGCGGCGATCGTAATGATCGAAAATATGCATAAGGTGCTGGAGCAGTGGCGACAGCGCCATCCCGGGCAGCAGCCGACATCGGCAGATTATTGGCGTATTTCAGAGCAGGCGGCGGTGGAGGTCGGGCCCGCACTCTTTTGCAGTTTACTGATTATCACCCTGTCCTTCATTCCGGTGTTCACATTACAAGCACAGGAAGGGCGGATGTTCTCACCGCTGGCCTATACCAAAACCTATGCCATGGCGGTGGCCGCCGGGCTGGGTATTACGTTGGTGCCGGTATTGATGGGGTACTTCATTCGTGGGCGTATTCCCGATGAGCATGCCAATCCGATCAACCGTTGGTTGATTCGTTTGTACCAGCCGGTGCTGGCGGCGGTGTTGGCGCGCCCGAAAACCACGCTCGGGGTTTCGTTACTGCTGCTGTTGTTGACCCTGTATCCGCTTAGCCGGTTGGGCAGCGAATTTATGCCGCAGCTCGACGAAGGTGATCTGCTGTATATGCCATCGTCATTGCCGGGCATGTCGGCGCGCGAGGCGAGCAGATTGCTGCAACTCACCGACCGGTTGATTAAAACCGTGCCGGAAGTGGCGACGGTATTTGGTAAAGCAGGGCGGGCGGAAAGCGCTACCGATCCCGCCCCGTTGACCATGCTGGAAACCACCATTCGTTTCAAGCCGCGTGACCAGTGGCGGGCGGGGATGACCATGGACAAGCTGGTGGCCGAATTGGACGCGGTGGTCAAGGTACCTGGCATTGCCAACGTTTGGGTGCCACCGATCCGCAATCGTCTGGATATGCTGGCCACGGGGATAAAAAGCCCGGTCGGTATCAAGGTCAATGGCAATAACATGGCCGATATTGAACGGATTTCCGGGCAAATTGAGCAGGTAGTGAAACATGTGCCGGGCGTCACCTCAGCACTGGCGGAACGTATTACTGGCGGTCGCTACGTGGATATCGATATCGATCGCCAGCGGGCGGCACGTTATGGCGTGTCGGTAAAAGAGCTGCAATCTATGGTGGCAACGCTGGTGGGGGGGGAAAACATCGGTGAAACCATCGAAGGGCGGGCGCGTTATCCCATCAATGTTCGTTACCCGCGTGAAGTTCGTGATTCGGTGCAGCAACTGCAGGCGTTACCGGTACTGACAGCCAGCGGTGGGCAAGTGCCGCTGTCTATGCTGGCTGACATACGGGTTACTGAAGGGCCGCCGATGCTGAAAAGTGAAAATGCCAGACTCTCCAATTGGATTTATGTTGACTTGCGTGGACGCGATCTTAAATCGGCAGTGGAAGAGATGCAGTTAGCTGTTTCACAGCAGGTTAAGTTACCTGCGGGAGTGTCGTTGAGTTGGTCAGGGCAGTTTGAATATCTGGAGCGTGCCAGCGCTCAGCTGAAAGTCGTGCTACCTGTCACGTTGATGATCATTTTCGTGCTGCTGTTTGTCACATTCAGCAGCGTGCGGGATGCATTACTGATCATGGCGACATTGCCCTTTGCACTGATCGGCGGCGTGTGGCTACTGTATTTGCTGAACTACAACCTGTCGGTGGCTGGTGCGGTGGGCTTTATCGCGTTGGCCGGCGTGGCGGCGGAATTTGGCGTGATCATGGTGCTGTATTTAAATCATGCGTTGGAGAAACACCGCCAGCCACGACAGCCGTTAACTCAACAACAGCTGATGGATGCGATCAGCGAAGGTGCTGTGTTGCGCGTTCGGCCAAAAGTGATGACGGTTGCCACCATTATGGCTGGATTATTACCGATCATGTGGGGCAACGGTGCCGGCTCTGAAGTGATGCGACGTATTGCTGCACCGATGATTGGTGGGATGCTTAGTGCACCCCTGTTGTCGATGTTGGTAATACCGGTGGTCTACTTGTTACTGCACCGCAAAGGATAATGGCGCGGGGGCGCGGTATTCTGCGCCCCCAGATCACTGAGTCAGAAATTACTTCACCAGAAACGCTTTAAACTGCGGTGTCATTACTGCACTGAAACCGTCATCGGTTTTGCTGATCAAATACACTGCCAGCCCTTTTTCTTCCGCCAGTTTGAGTGCTTTTTCTGTGCCCAGCACCATCAACCCAGTATCCCAGCCGTCGGCTTCTAACGCGGTTGGTGCGATCACAGTGGCGGATACCAGGCGGTGGGTAATTGGCCGACCTGTCGTGGGGTCGATCACGTGCGAATAGCGCTGGCCATCTTGTTCGAAATAGTTGCGATAGCTGCCGGAGGTACTGATACCGTAGCCTTGCAGATCGACCAGTGCCTGTACGGCATTTTCACGATCGGTTGGTTTTTGTATCGCTACTCGCCAGGCATTGCCCTTGCCGTTAACACCGCGTGAGGAGACTGCACCACCGACGGACACTAAATAATTGGTGATGCCATTACGTGCCATCAGTTTTACCAGTTGGTCGACGCCATAGCCTTCGCCCATTGTTGAGAGATCGACATACATTTCTGGCAGGTCTTTCTGTAGCCATTCGCCGCGATCGTCGCTGATCAATTTGAGGTGTTGCAGGCCAACATTTTTTTGCGCTGCCTCTATTTGTTGTTGGCTCGGTACTTTTACCGCGCGCTTATCCGGGCCAAAGCCCCACAGATTTACCAGGGGGCCAACGGTGATATTCATCGCGCCCTGAGTATCGCGGCCAATACGTTGAGCCATCAGAATAATGTCTGCCATGCCGCGCGGGATGGGTTGTGGATCAGCGCTATGAGTTTGATTAAAGCGCGACAGCACCGAACCCGTACGGTAAGTAGAAATATCGTCATTAGCCCGTTCCAACACGGCATCGACCTGCTGCTGCAACTGTTGTTTATTGATGGCTATATCGCCGCTGACTTTGACGCTGTAGAAGGTACCCATGGTTTTGCCCTCGAGATCAATCTGCGGGCGGGAATCTTGGTCATTACAGGCGCTAAGCAGGCTGAGCGTCATACTCAGCAGAAGCCCTTTGGCAAAAACGTTAGCCATGAAAAAATCCTTCGAAACAGGGGAAGGCGCTACAAATAAAGCAAAGTGGGGCGAATGAAAAGCGGTTAAAGGTAAAAGAGCATTTTACTGGCGTTGCCGTCGCGCTTGGGCTAACGTCTGGTTCTTGATCCCTGGTTGTTTTTTGAAGCGCTCAACATGAGTTCAAACGCCGTTGTGCGGCTGTTCCAGCCGTTCCTGAAAGATCGTTTTTTACATATTTTGCTGGTGGCCGGCGTGCTGATGCTGGTTATTCATCCGCAACCACTGCCTGCGCTCAGCGGTTTTATCGACTGGCGTACCATCATCACGCTGTTGGGATTGATGTTGTTGACCAAGGGGGTTGAGGTCAGCGGCTATTTTGACTTTATTGGCCGTCAGATTGTCAACACACTGCATAGTGAGCGACGGCTGGCGATGTTTCTGGTGTTTTCCGCTGCATTGTTGTCTTCATTCCTGACGAACGACGTAGCGTTGTTTATCGTTATTCCGCTGACTATCACGCTAAAAAAACTGTCTTCGCTGCCGATTAGTCGGTTGATAATCTTCCAGGCGCTGGCGGTTAATGCCGGCTCGTTGCTGACGCCGATTGGCAACCCGCAGAACATTTTGTTGTGGAGCAAGTCCTCGCTGTCTTTCCTGGGTTTTATTGCCCAGATGGCACCTTTTGGTGCAGCGATGCTGGCCAGCTTGCTGTTGCTAACCTGGTTCAGTTTCCCTGCACGGGAGATCGTTAAAGCCCCACATACCGAAGGTTACCCTTACCAGCGACGCCTGTTGCTGAGCTGTGTGGCACTGTACGTGATTTTTCTGCTGTGTCTGGATATTGATCTGCCACTGTATGGCCTGTTGGCCGTGTTCGCCGGTTTTTTACTGTTGGCACGCCGGGTGCTGCTGCAGATTGATTGGAGCCTGATTTTTGTCTTTATTGCCATGTTTATCGACGTGGGTTTGTTCACCCGTCTTGAGGCGTTTCAATCTTGGTTCGCTGGCATTTCCTCGCTGAACAACGGCAGTATCTATGCTCTGGGAATTGCCCTGTCACAGATGATCAGCAATGTGCCGGCAACCATTTTACTGCTCAATTACGTGCCTTCCAGCCAACTGCTGGCTTATGCGGTGAATGCCGGTGGCTTTGGGCTGGCGATCGGCTCCCTGGCGAATCTGATTGCGTTGCGTATGGCGGGTGAGCGTAAAATTTGGCTGAAATTCCATTACTACTCATTGCCATTACTGGCATGGGGTGGGGTACTCGGCTGGTTACTGGCTTAAGCGCGATATCTTTGCATGAAATATCGCGCTTAGGGGTGTTTGCTAACCGCGAGCAGCCAGCAAACAGATGCTGCGAGTCACCTGATATGACTTCACAAAGGCACTGACCGGCAGGAACTCAAAGCGTGAATGGAAATTGTGTGCACCGGTGAAGTAATTGGGTGTTATCAACCCACGACTGGACAGCGCTGCGCCGTCAGTGCCTCCCCGCATGGGGATAACCTTTGGTGGAATACCATGGGCGGCGAGGGCGCCGAAAATCAGTTCTATGGCGCGTTTGTCATCACCGATAGAGTTGCTGATATTGCTGTAGATATCGGTGACCGTGCAACTCACTTTAGCGCGTGGGTAATCTGCTGCCACCTGCTGTACTACTTCTTGTATACGCGCTTTACGGGCATTGAACGCTGCCAGATCAAAATCACGGATCGACACTTTTAAGGTGGCGAGGTTGGCGTTGGCAACCATGTCGTTGAACCAGAAATAGCCTTCGCGCCCTTCGGTATGTTCTGGTGTATCCAGGGTATCAAATTGGTTAATAATGTCATTGGCGATGCGAATCGGGTTGATCAGGATATTCTTCGCCGACATTGGGTGCGCGGTAACGCCCTCAATATGGATCTCCGCCGCGGCGGCGTTAAAGTTTTCATATACCACTTCGCCCAATTCGCAGCAGTCAATGGTATAGGCGAAATCCACGTCAAAGCGCGCCAAATCAAGTGCTTTGGCACCGCGTAAGCCAATCTCTTCGTCCGGCACAAAGGCCACCAGAATATCGCCGTGACGATCTGTAGCACTCAGGTTAGCCAACAAGGTCATCACTACCGTCACTGCCGCTTTGTTGTCAGCGCCGAGTACACTGGTACCGTCGCTGAAAATAATATCTTCATTTGGATAGGCGAGAATTTCCGGGTGCTCGGCGGTGCGCAGCCAGATGTCATGCTCTGCATTCAGACACAGATCCTGGCCGTTAAAGTGCAGGCACTGTGGGTGAATATGCGCTGACAGGCCGACGTCAACGGTATCGATATGGGTGATAAAACCGATGCGTGGTGCCCCCGGTTGGTTACCGGGTTTACGTGCAGTGACGGTCGCATGCTCATCTATCTGTACGTCTTGCATCCCCAATTGGCGCAGTTCGGCCGCCAGTAGCTTGGCCATGTCATGCTGCCCCGGTGTGCTGGGCAGGGTGGTGGCAGCGGCATCGCTCTGGCTGGTCACCGCCAGATAGCGGAAGAAACGTTCGGTGAGCTGTTCGGCTATGGCGCGGGTCATTTGGGTTCCTCTCGGTAAGCGGTCTATCGGTTTTAAAGCTAATTCAGCCTGTTGTCCAATGGTGCAATACTTTCACTATCGGAATGCGAGATGCGGCGCAGAATAAAAAAATAGCGAGATAACTAGGAAATAGTCGCGGGTAACTGCGGCAAAATCATTGTTAGCTGTGGGGTTCGGGTGCCTCAACAAAAATCTGAACGCTTAAAGGAGAATTCATGCGCTCACGTCATACTTTGCTTATTACTCTGTTATCCCTGGGAATATCTCATACTGCCTGGTCCTCTACCGACGGCGGCCATGCCAACAGCAATGCCAATAGTCGTGAAGTGGCCAGCGCACTTGGTGGCTTGAAGAACAAAACCTATAACCTGGAACAGGCACCGAAGATTCGCGTAGCCAGCTTTAATATTGCCGCCGGCAAGGTCAGCGACATGACCGCCATCGCCAAGGCAATCAAGGCGATGAACGTTGATGTGGTGGCATTGCAGGAAGTGGATAAGCTGACGGGCCGCAGCGGTAAAGTGGATCAGGCTGAAGAGCTGGCAAAGCTGACAGGAATGCACGTGGCCTTTGGTCGCGCAATTGACTTTGACGGCGGTGAATATGGCCTGGCGTTCCTGTCAAAATATCCGCTGCATGACAGCAAGATTTACCCACTGCCGTCCGGGCAGCGTGAACAGCGTATTGCTTTCAGCGCCCAGACCGACGTGCCCGAGTTCCCGGCACCAATCACCTTGATCAATACTCATCTGGATACCAAAGAAGATCCGGCTATGCGTTTGGATCAGGTGCGCGAGTTGAACGACCGCACCATCGAAATGCGCGGCATCAAGTTGTTGTTTGGCGACATGAACGATGTCCCAGGCAGCGTTACATGGACTGAACTCAGCCGCTACTGGAACGACATCATGCCTGCCGCGCAAGATGGTCGCAGTTGGCCGGCGGAAAATGCCGAAATTAAAGTCGATTATATCTTTAGCGGCAATGCCCAGCGCTGGCATCTGGATAACCTGACAGTGCCCAATGTCAGTGGTGACTGGAATGGTATTCACTGGCCAGCGGTCAGCGATCACCTACCGGTGGTTGCCGAACTGCGGCTGACCGAGCAGTAATTTAATCTACGGCCCGGCGATTGACAGTCGCCGGACACACTGGTTAATATCTGCCGATACAGCCCGTTATCGGGTCTGCGTAAGCGTTCACGTAATCCAACGCACTCGTTCTTGTTGCTTTGCAACGAGAAAAGAGAGTGTTGGAGTCATCTGGCTCTCTCTTTGTTTTTCCCCTTTTAGAGTGAGCATCTATGTCATCTGTAGTTTCACACGCGGATCCTTCCGCTAATAAAGCGTTGCTTTCGTTGACCTGCGCTATCTTCCTGACCTATCTGACCGTGGCCTTGCCGCTGCCGGTAATTCCACTGTATGTGCATTTTGAACTGGGCATGAGCAACCTGATGGTTGGCATAGCTGTCGGCATTCAGTTTCTGGCGACGGTGCTGACTCGGGGCTATGCCGGGCGATTGGCCGATCGTCTTGGCGGTAAACGTGCGGCGTGGCAGGGGATGATTGCCTGCGCACTCGCGGGAACGGCCTATCTGGGGTCGGCATTGTTACCGGCGGCAGCGGAAATCAGATTTGCCTTGCTGATCCTTGGACGGCTGATCTTGGGCTATGGTGAAAGTCTGCTACTGACTGGCACTCTGACTTGGGGTTTTGGCCTGATGGGACCCGCCCGATCCGGTAAGGTGATGTCCTGGACCGGTATGGCGATTTACGGCTCTCTTGCGGGCGGTGCACCCATCGGGCTGATGCTGAATCAGCACTGGGGATTTGTGGCTCTCGGCGTTTCTACGTTGCTGCTACCATTGATTGCCATGCTGCTGAATATGCGTGTTGCCGCGGTAGCACCAACGCACGGCGAACGCCCTTCGCTGTGGAAAGTGGTGGGCAGTATTTGGCAACCCGGGTTGGCGTTGGCCTTGCAGGGCGTGGGTTTTGCGGTGATCGGTACCTTTGTTTCACTGTATTTCAGTGCAAACGGCTGGGGGCACGCAGGTCTGGCGTTAACGATGTTCGGCGTAGCTTTTGTCGTGATGCGCCTGCTGTTCGGCCATTATCCTGATAAGTTTGGTGGCATCCGCGTGGCGCTGGTCTCACTGGTGATCGAAGCCTTTGGGCTGTTGTTGCTGTTTTCAGCCGTCACGCCTTTAGTGGCTTTGATCGGTGCTGCCTTTACCGGTTTCGGCTGTTCGCTGATCTTCCCTGCATTGGGCGTGGAGGTGGTCAAACGGGTACCGCCACAGGCACGCGGCACTGCTGTTGGTGGGTACGCGGCATTTCAGGATGTCTCTTATGCTGCAACCGGTCCGTTGGCCGGGCTGCTGGCTACCTCGTTGGGTTATTCGTCAGTCTTTATGGCTGGCGTGGTATGTGCATTAACCGGGACAGTTTTCACCCTATTGTTTGCGCGCAGCAATGCTAAACGGGAATGACCTGGCTTAGCCGTTCAACAGCCGCACGAATCTCTCCCGGTGTCAGGGCAGAAAAGCCCAATAACCAACCGTCGCGCCGCATGTTTGCTGTTTGATACTGTGCCGCCAGTCCGGGGGTTATCACACCTAAACGTTGTGCCTGAAGGGTGAGGGCGGCTTCTTGACCTGGGGGAAGCCAAACGCTGAGTTGCAATCCGCCATTTGCAGGTTGCGGACGGGCAAAATGCCCGAGCTTCTCTGCTACCTCCAACAATAGTCTGTCACGACGGCTGCGATACAACTGGCGCATATAGCGGATATGCGCGGCAAAATGCCCTTGCAGGATGAATTCGGCGGTCACTGCCTGCATCAGTTGTGCGCTGTGGCCGTCATAAACCGTGCGAGCGGTGGTAAAAGGTTCTACCAATGCAGGCGGGAGCACTAAATATGCCAGCCGCAACGAGGGAAATAGCGCCTTGGAAAACGTACCCAGATAAAGCACATTGCCCCGCCGATCCAGCCCCTGCATCGCTGGCATAGGTTGACCGTCATAGTGAAATTCACTGTCATAATCATCTTCAATAATCCATGCCTGTTGCCGTTGCGCCAGTGCCAGCAATTCGAGCCGCCGAGCCAGACTCAGCGCTACACCTGTAGGATATTGGTGTGAGGGTGTCAGATAAATCAGCCGGGGAGCAGGGCGTTTTTCATCTGCCAGCATACCGGCTTCATCGACACTGACCGGTACCAGTTCGCCGCCGGCACTGGTGAAGGCATTCCGGGCACCGCGATAACCGGGTTCTTCCATCCAGACCTTGTCGCCATTATCCAACAGCAAAGTAGCAATCAACTGCAGAACCTGCTGAGAGCTGGTCAGTACCATGACCTGCTGCGCGTCACAATTAACGCCGCGTGCTTGGCTGACATAGCCGGCAATGGCCTCGCGTAACGGTAGGTAACCCTGCGGATCGCCATAGCGCATCAGGGCTTCTCCTCGTAAGCGTAATTGCTGGGAGGTGAGCTGCTTCCACAGTTTTAGTGGGAAGACGCGCAGATCCGGCGAACCGGCGGCAAAGGGCAGCGGCTGTTGGGGATCGTGGCAACCACCTGTTTGTACGATCTGCCTGCCGCGGAGTGACAAGTGCGGTTCGCCTAACGCTTTGGCGACGGGCGGGGATTTAACGATGCTTATAACCACGAAGGTCCCTTGACCTACTCGGCGTTGCAGATAGCCTTCGGCCTCTAGTTGGCTATAGGCTGCCTCCGTCGTCACGCGTGATACGCCCAAATCTTTGGCCAGTATTCGGGATGAGGGCAAGCGTTGGCCATTGATGAGCGCCCCGGCATGAATAGCCCGACGTAATGTACTGCACACGCGCTCACGCAAGGTACCGTTTGTGTGTTCCGGCTGGCGAAAAAGGGTAAGCAGGGCATTCGTCATAATGGGACTTACCAATGACTGAAAATGGGTATCAATTATAAGACCAAAATCAGGCAATATTGTCATCAGTCTTTATCAACAGAGGTAAATTCCATGACGATATCTTCATTGGTTTTGGCATTCCCACCGGGGACGGCGGCGCAGAGCCTGGATTATTTGGCGGCGAAACTGAGTTATTACGCGGACGCTTGGGACGTGGCAGAAGATCTGCGTAATGGTATCAGTGAGATCCTGGTGATCGACACACGTGCAGAAGCCCAGTACGCAGCCGGGCATATTCCCGGTGCCATCAGTTTGCCCCATCGGCTGATGGACGAGGCGGGTACGGCACATCTGGATCGCAGCAAAGTTTATGTGACCTACTGTGACGGCATTGGTTGCAACGGCTCAACCAAAGGCGCGTACAAACTGGCGCAACAGGGATTCCGGGTGAAAGAGCTGATTGGTGGGTTGGACTTCTGGCTACGCGATGGCCATCCATTGGCCACCGGTGAACAGCCGGGGTCGCTGTTGGGAAGTGCTGCCGGAGAAGACTGCGGCTGTGCCTGAGGGGTTAAAACACCAGCGCCAATATTAGAGCCAGCACCAGAATAAACAGGATAAACGCTACGGCCGGTTTGCTCAGCGCTTTTTGCAGCGGTTGGGGCAGGGCGGCAATCAGTGGGTTGAGCAACGGCTGCGGTTCGGCGTGGCTGATGGACAGCGGCTGTGCCGGACCGGTCTTTTCCAGACGGCGCGCAAACAGTTGGTTGATCACATCGCTCATCTGCGGATGAGTTAGCGGCGCAGTGGCGTTGCAGTGAAAACGCGACTGGCAGTAGTCATTCAGCTGCTGTTGCTCCTGCGGATCTGCCGGCTGTTTGAGTGCGGCCAACAGGTTATTCAGCGTTGGTGCTGTCTGTGGACTCAACGCCACCTTCACCTGCAAAAACTGATTCAACAGTTGGAAGTGGCGAGCCGGTAGGGGATCGTTGGTTTTTACCCCAGCCAGATCAAACAGAGTCTGCCAGATTTTAGCCGGAGATTCACCGGTAGCGGCGCTGAGCTTGGTCACCTGCTGTTGCAAGCTTTGGTGTTCGGCAGGCAGCAGCGGTCGATCACTGGTCGTTGTCTGTTGCGGGTGAGGAATGGTCAGGCTACCGGTTTGCAATAGGTTGAGTACCTGTTGCAACTGCGGGTGGCTCAACTGACTCAATACCGTGTGACCAAACTGCTGGCGAATAAAATCGCTGACGGCCTGGCGGTTATTGCCCTGCGGTAACAGTTCGGTGAGTTGCTGCAACAGCTGGCGGCTGGCGTGGCTCTGTTGTGCCTGCGCCAATCGGTTCTGCAACAGTTGTTCGGCCGGCTGAAAATGGCGAGCCAACAGTTCACTGTTGTTGTCCGTTTGCAGGTCATGACGCAGCGTAACCCAAATCTCGGCGGACTTGGCCGGGCTGAGTGCCATGATCTTGACGACCAGCTTCTCCAGCGTAGTACGTTGAGCTGGGGAGAGCGGACTACCGTCAGTGGTTGTGGTTTTATCCGGGCTTGGGGGACGATCGCTGGCGATCGGGGTACCCGGTCCACTCAAAGGTTGCATATCACCTGTCCTTCGCTGTGTATCCCCAGCTTACTTGGCGTTACTGCTGTATTGGCTGCACAATTTCACTCGAATCACGTACTGTCGTGCGTTCATCGAGACCCACGTGCTTGCCGCCTGGCCGTAACACCCCTTACTTTGGGGAGAGAATAATCGTCGTACCCGGCGAAAAGCACAGGTTTGCGCTTATGATACCTGTAAACGGCCATCATCAATACCGTCCACAGACATTTCTTTACAGGCAAAACATTGCTAAACGCGCCTGCGCCGCTAAGATAAGCGCAGACTTGGAATTGAGGACGGCATGGTTAAACAGCAGCGGATTGCAAAATGGTTTTTATGCTTGGCTTGCCTGGTGGTGCTGATCTGTATGACTCAGCGCATGGCGAGCTTGCATGCGTTGCAACAAGCTCTTGGCCTGCCTGTCGCTAGCGCTGTCGCGTCTACGACCGATGACGCTGCTGATGCCCAACCGACCCCTTGCGAACTGAGTGCCAAATCCTTGTTGGCCTCACCGCCGGTGATATTTGAAACGTTACTGTTCGGTCTTGGCTTATTACTGGTGCTGCTGGCACCTACCGTGGCTGCGCGCCTGCGCATTCCACCTCCCAGAGTGATATCCCCCACCACCCTTAGGGTGCATCTCCGATTATGCGTCTTCCGTGAATGAGTTAATTGCCCGTTTGGTTTGGTGATTGATTTATTTTATGGAGAAAGAACATGTTGAATATCATCAGGTCGGCGTTAGCCTGCCTGTTAATGCTATGGCTGCCTGCTTTACAGGCGGCGGATAGCGGCTGGCTGCAAAGTCCGACGAATGATCACGCGAAGGTGCGGTTGCGCGCCGATACTTCGCAAAATGGGGAAACCCGATTACTGCTTGCAATAGAACTGCAAAAAGGCTGGAAAACGTATTGGCGTTCGCCGGGGGAAGGCGGTATCGCACCGGCAATAACCTGGCAGGGTAACCCACCTCCGGCCACCTGGTTCTGGCCGACGCCGCAGCGCTTTGATGTTGCTGGTATTTCTACCCAGGGTTATCACGATCGGGTTGAGCTCCCTATAGTGATGAAGGGCACAACACCGCGCCAGTTGGCAGGGACCTTGACACTGTCAACTTGCAGCAACGTCTGTATCTTGACCGACTATCCATTCAGCCTGGATCTTGGCACGCCGTCTGACGCGCAATTTACCCATGATTTTGCCCAAGCGATGGGGCAGGTACCGATTGCTGATGGGTTAGTGGACAGTATTAAGGCCGGCTACCAGAGTGGCGAACTGCAAATCAGCGCTGAGCGTGACGCTGGTTGGCAGCAGCCTGAACTGTTCTTCGACACCCTGGAAGATGCTGACCTCGGCAAGCCAAAGGTGAGTCGCGACGGTGTGCGCATGTTAGCGCGGGTACCGGTCAGCGATGGTTGGGGGGACAGCGCACCGGATCTACGTGGTAAAACCTTGACGCTGGTGATCAGTGATGGCGGGTTGGCGCAGCAGGTGACCCTGCCGATTGGTGGGCCACTGGCTTTGCCAACCGCGGCAAGCTTCTCGTTGTGGCAGGCGGTGCTGATGGCGCTGGCGGGTGGGTTGATTCTCAATCTGATGCCCTGCGTACTGCCGGTTTTGGGCATTAAACTGGGTTCAATTCTCCAGGTAGAGCATCGTGACCGTCAGAGCATCCGGTTACAGTTCCTCGCGTCGTCCCTTGGTATTGTGGCCTCGTTTATGGCGTTAGCGTTGCTAATGACGTTGCTGCGGTTGAGCAATCAGGCGCTAGGCTGGGGTATTCAGTTCCAAAACCCGTGGTTCATTGGTTTTATGGTTCTGGTTACGCTGCTGTTCAGCGCTAACTTGTTTGGCCTGTTCCATCTGCAACTCTCCTCTTCATTAAATACCAAACTGGCGACCCATAACGGCCGTGGCCTGGGGGGGCATTTCTGGCAAGGTGCTTTTGCTACCTTGTTGGCAACGCCGTGTTCTGCACCTTTCCTGGGTACCGCAGTGGCCTTTGCACTGGCAGCACCTTTGCCGGTGTTGTGGGGAATGTTTGTCGCGCTGGGTATCGGCATGAGCCTGCCATGGCTACTCATTGCAGCCTGGCCGTCACTGGCGCTGCGTTTGCCACGACCGGGCCGTTGGATGAACAGTCTGCGGTTGGTGATGGGCTTGCTGATGCTTGCCTCTTCATTGTGGTTGCTGAGCCTGATGGTCAACCATATTGGCATGTTGTCGACGCTGGTGGTGGGCGGTATTGCGCTGCTGGCTTTGTTGTTGGCCGTTGGTTGGCAACATGGTGCTCGCCTGGCCGCTAAGTTGGCTGCCGGCACGCTGGTGTTGGTTGGGGGCGTGTTGTTGGCCGGTTCACTCACTGCTGGCCTGTGGCGTCAACCGCTACACGACAACGTGGCTTGGCAACCGCTGAGCGAGCAGGCGATCACCCAGGCACTGGCCCAGAAAAAACGGGTATTTGTCGACGTGACAGCTGACTGGTGTGTGACCTGTAAAGCCAATAAATTCAATGTCCTGCTGCGTGACGATGTACAAAAGGCGCTAAGCGCCGATGACGTTGTTGCTCTGCGTGGCGATTGGAGCCGTCCATCGGCCGAGATTAGTGCCTTCCTGCAACAGCGCGGCAGCGTTGCCGTGCCTTTTAACCAAATTTATGGCCCCGGCAGCCCCGATGGCGTGGTGTTATCCCCGCTGTTGACCCGCGATGCCGTATTACAAACTCTGTCCGCCGCCAAAGGAAACGTACAATGAAAAAATTAATGATTTTACTGATGCTGATTGTTACCCCTGTTTGGGCTGCTGCGCCATTTACGCCTGAGCAAGAGGTGCGCATTAAAGAGCTGATCCGTGAAACCTTGGTGTCTAATCCGGATATTCTGGCACAGGCAGTTGACGCCTGGCAGCAACAGACAACGGGACAGCAAATTAGCCAGGCGATCAAACAAAATGCCAATGTGCTGTACGAAGATCCAGCCAGTCCACGTATGGGGGCTGCCAATGCCAAACTGACCATGGTGACCTTTACCGATTACAACTGCCCGTACTGCAAGCGTTTTGACCCGATGCTGGAGAAGATCGTCAAACAATACCCAGATGTGGCACTGGTAGTGAAATTACTGCCTTTCAAAGGGGAAAGCTCAGTCAGTTCGGCGCGGGTGGCATTAACGACCTGGCAGCAACATCCGGACCAATTCTGGGCGTTGCATCAACGTCTGATGGCGAAAAAAGGCTTCCACGACAATGCCAGCATTGCCGCTGCGCAGCAGAAAACTGGCGTAAAAGCGGTCGCACCGAGTGAACTGAGCATGACCACGTTGCGTACAAATATGGAGTTGGCAGAGAAGCTGGGTGTGCAAGGAACGCCAGCGACGCTGATCGGGGATCAGATGCTGCCGGGCGCAGTCTCTTATGAAGACCTGGAAACAATGGTGAAGCAGCAACTGGCGAAAGTGAAAAATGGCTAGGCTGCGGCGCTGGGCGCGCGAACTCTTGGTCTTGCTGCTGATCGTCTTGGTGGCGGCGTTTGGCATGGACTGGTTACGTGCCCCGCAGGCACCGGCGGCGTTCGATTCGCAAGTGTTGACGACGCTAAATGGTCAGCAGGTGTCACTGGCTCAGCTCAGTCAGGATAAGCCACTGCTGGTCTATTTCTGGGCCAGCTGGTGCGGCGTATGCCGTTTCACCACACCGTATGTTGCCAAACTGGCTGACGAAGGGAGTAACGTGTTGACCGTGGCATTACGCTCTGGCGACGATCGCCAGGTAGCGCAGTGGATGGCAGCTAAACGTTTGACGTTACCCGTGGTTAACGATCCGCAGGGTGCGCTGTCGGCGCAATGGCAAATCGGTGTGACACCAACGTTGGTGATCATTTCCAAAGGCAAAGTGGTGCAGAGTACTACCGGCTGGACCAGCTATTGGGGGATGAAGCTGCGGCTGTGGTGGGCCGGAGTGTAACCCGGCATACGTGATATAACGCCCATGATTTAGGATGTAGCGGCCTGTTTTGACGCCATCACCTGACGAATCGCCCGGCACAGCCGGGCGATTCCTTCTTCGATGAGCGGCGGCGTATTGGCAGCGAAATTTAATCGCATGCCATGAGCGCCACGTTGTTCCTCTGCATAAAAGCATTCTCCTCGCGCAAAGGTCACCCCCTCTTTCCAGGCGACCGGCATCAAGGCTTCGGTACTGACGCTGGTCGGTAGCGTTAACCAGATAAACAGCCCGCCTTCCGGTGTTTCAAACTGACAGCCATGCGGCAGGTGTTGCTGTAATGCCGCTACCATCGTGTCGCGATGCTGACGGTAGATGCGCCCGGCGCGTCGCAGCTGTTTGTCATAGCGTCCAATGGTTACGAATGCGTCCAGCGCCCGCTGGATCAGGTTCGAGCTGGTGAAACTGTCAACGTGCTTTAGTCGGGCAATCTGCTGGTATTGTTCTCTGTCTGCCACCAGATAGCCGATGCGCATGCTGGGCAGCAGCATTTTGGAAAACGTACTGACATAAATCACCGTGCCTGGCTGTGCCAGTGCCCGCAGAGACGGAAGTTGTTTGCCGTTGTAGCGCAGATCACCGACAAAATCGTCCTCCAGTATCATCACGCCAGCCTGTTGGGCCAGCGCCAGTAGTTGCCGACGACGGGCTTCACTCAAACAACGTCCGGTGGGGTTATGGAAGTTGGGAATGGTGTAAATCAACTTTGGGCGGTGCTTTTCCAGCAGTGCAGGCAGTTGTTCAACTTGCATTCCGTGCCGATCGCTGGGGATGGTGACGATATTAATGCGGTGCAGGCGTAGTAATCCCAGAATTTCGGCGTACGTAGGTTGTTCGACGATCACCGTATCTCCCGGTTCCAGCAGGCTTTGTACAATCAGGCTGATGGCGTGCTGTGAACCGTTGGTAATCAACAACTGTTCAGCATGAGTAGGAATGCCCTGAGCGGTGAGAATGCGCCCCAATGTATCGCGCAGCGGATAATATCCGCAGTACTCGCCATAGCTGAATGCCTCCTCCGCATGGCGACTGAGCACCGACAGCAATATCTTGCGGAATTCTTCCTGAGGGAACACTTTCGGGCTGCCAACACCGGCGGCAAAGTTGATGAAATTGTCCGGCAAAGGCGTATCGGGGTAGCCATCCAGCCGTGAGGTCAGGGTGGTGAAACGTTCTGCCGGGAAAGGCATATCGGGTGTTGGGCGCGGCTGAACGGGTTGTAGCAATGGGTGTAATACATAAGCACCGCTGCCGCGCCGTTGATGCAGAAAACCTTTAGCGGCCAGCTCGGCATAGGCATTCTCTACCGTCAGTCGACTGACAGCCAATTCGCTGGCAAGTGTACGGGTGGAGGGGAGCTTATCACCATCGACAAAAACACCGCTCAGGATCGCCCGCCGCAGTGCCTCTTCAATTTGCAAATACAGCGGAACATCTTGCTGACGGTCTAACGGAATATGCATGCGTAATTGGCTCGGGTAGCGTTGCTGGTTTTTACTATACCCCATAGCCACTGGCCTTCAAGCGGATAAAAGTGGCCTGCATAACATCAGGGGAAAGTGGCTCTGGTGGCAAAGTTGTGTGGCGTTAGAATCTCTGCCTGGGTGTATTACCGCAGTTTTTTGAGGGTGTCATGTCATTACCATCAGGGGTTTCAGCCCGGCCGGTTCTCCCGGGCGTGCGTCTGTTACAAGGCAGCAGTCAGGGGTATGTGATCGCGATTATCAGCGCCATGCTACTGGCTTTTACCGCCATCATTATTCGTGTCCTTACGGAGTATTATCACCTGCCGACCTTTGTGCTGGCCTTTTGGCGAGCAGCGCTGGTTGCACTGGTATTATTGCCGGTGTTGTTGTTATTCAAGCCTGAGTGGGCACGTTTACAGCGTTCACAGGTCCCATTTTATGCCTGTTATGGCCTATTACTGGCGGTGTTCAATAGCCTGTGGACACTGTCGGTAGCGCTGAACGGCGCGTCGGTGGCAACCATCCTGACGTATTGTTCGGTCGGTTTTACCGTGTTCCTTGGTTGGATGATGTACAGCGAACGCCTGAGCCTGCGCCAATTAGTGGTGATTGTGGTCAGCCTGGGAGGCTGCTTCTTAGTCAGTAACGGCGACAGCATGGGCAACAGCCATTTCAATTTGTTGGGATTGCTGGTGGGCATGTTGTCCGGCATTGGTTATACCCTCTACACGTTGGGTGGGCGGGTGGCGACAGAACGTCATTACCCGGTATGGAATACCATTTTGTATGTGTTCGGTTTTTCAGCGATCTATCAGTGGGTGTTCAATGCTGCGCTGACGTTATATCCGCTGGCCGCATTTCATGACATGACCGGCTCGTTGTGGTTCTTGTCCCAGGGCGTTCAGGGGATCGAGTGGCGCGGTTGGCTGCTGCTGCTGACTTTAGCGGCTGGCCCGACGTTGTTGGGATTCGGTTTGTACAACATCAGCCTAAAAACCTTGCCGCTGGCGGTGGCTAACCTGATTTTGTCGCTGGAACTGGTATTCACGGCGGTGATCGCCTATTTCCTGCTGGGGGAAAACATGAATCAGTTACAGTTGCTGGGTAGCGCGCTGGTGATGGGCGGAGTATTGATGCTGAAGAGCAAGACGGTCGAGGCGTGATTTGTTACCCTTACGCCGAAATTTGGAGGCATTAATGACTAACAACCCAAGATTAAAACGGGCGTTAATCGCTTAACCGGGCAGTGTTTTATGACCGAAAAACACTGCCACAGACAGTAGGCTGTGGCTCTTGTAACAGATTCAAGAGAAAGCGCCATGACTGAAAAACACTGGTCAAAAACAGAATTGCTGCACCAAACGGTGACCAACCCCAACATTATCGTCAAGGGGACCCACAGCTATTACAGTGACTACCTGGATGATGGCTTTGAACGCTCTGTGGTGCGCTATTTGCACGGCGATGCGGTCAGTCAGCAGTGGCAACCGCTCGGGACGATAGACCAATTACTGATTGGCGATTATGTCTGTATTGCCGCTGAAGCCGTAATCCTGATGGGGGGGAACCATACCCACCGCACCGATTGGTTTTGCTTGTACCCGATGATGGAAAGCATCCAGGCTGCCTATCGGCCGAAAGGTGATACCCGGTTGGGAGATGGCTGCTGGATAGGTATGCGGGCGATGTTATTGCCGGGCGTGACCATTGGGGAAGGGGCGGTCGTTGCCGCAGGTAGCATTGTGACGGCGGACGTTGAGCCTTACACCATTGTAGGCGGTAATCCGGCACGACCGATAAAGCAGCGATTTACCCCGCAGATCATTGCCCGATTACTTGCTTTGCGTATTTATGATTTGTCAGCCGAGGATTTTGCTTGTGTGCAACCCTTGCTGGCCAGTGATGATATTACGGGACTTGAGCGGGTGGTAAGAGGTATTGAGCGTTAGTGATCAGATAAATGAAAAGGGCGGGTGATAAACCCGCCCTTTTTACCTATTCGGCTTTAGCCGCTTCCGCCGACATACGGCGTTTACGCAATTTACGCAGCAAAGGTGGCAGCACCAATACAGACACCGCCAATACCAGCAGTGTTTGCGCGATACTGCTGCTCCACAAGATGCCAAACTCTCCGTTGCTGATTGACAGCGCCCGGCGCAGGTTTTGTTCTAACATCTCTCCCAATACGAAACCCAGAATGAGCGGTGACATCGGGAAATGCATTTTCCTCAAGATATAACCAAACACCCCGAGTCCGATCATCAACAGCAGGTCAAAGGTCGTGCTGTGTACGGCGTATACGCCCACCGCGGATACGGCAGCAATCGCCGGTACCAGGAACCACAGCGGAATGGTCAGCATGCGGGTGAACAGACCCACCAACGGCAGGTTCATGATCAACAGAATGACGTTGGCAATCAGCAGTGCGGCGATCAGCCCCCAGACAATATCCGGCTGTTCGGTGAACATTGCCGGGCCGGGGGTGATGTTGTACAGCGTCAGTGCGCCCATCATGACCGCAGTGGTGCCGGAACCAGGAACACCCAGCGTTAACATAGGGATGAATGAGCCACAGGCTGAAGCGTTGTTGGCTGCCTCTGGCGCTGCGACACCACGAATGTCCCCTTTACCGAAGGTTTCGCTGTTGCCGCTGATTTTCTTTTCGGTCATGTACGTGAGTGCGCTGGCAATTGTTGCGCCGGCACCCGGCAGAATGCCGACAAAGAACCCCACCACGGAAGAGCGCAATGTTGGGCCAACGCACTGAGCGGCCTCTTTGCGGTTGAACAATAACCGACCGGTTTTGCGCACCAGTTTTTGTCCGCCGCTGGTGCTTTCCAGCATCAACAGAATTTCACTGACCGAGAAAAGACCGATAACGACCACGATGAATTGCACACCATCGGAGAGGTGGATGCTGTCGAAGGTGAAGCGATAAACACCTGTGTTAGCGTCTACCCCGACCGTTGCCAGTCCCAGACCAATCAGCGCCGCCAGCAGCGATTTCAGAGGGTTTTGGCTCATCATGCTACCCAGGCAGGCAATAGCGAACACCATCAGGGCAAAGTATTCGGCTGGGCCGAACGCCAGCGACCAGCGTGCCAGCAGGGGAGCGAACAGGATAATCCCGCCGATAGCAATGAGTGAACCGGTAAAGGAGCTTACCGCCGAGATCGACAGTGCCACACCGGCACGGCCTTGCTGCGCCATCGGGTAGCCGTCCAGTGCGGTCATGATTGCTGCGGCATCACCCGGGACGTTGAGCAGTATTGAGGAGATACGACCGCCGTATTCACAGCCGATGTACACTGTTGCCAGCAGGATCAGTGCAGATTCGGCCGGTAGCTTAAGGGCAAACGCCAGTGGCAACAGGATTGCCACGCCGTTGATTGGCCCTAACCCCGGCAGCAAGCCGACAATCGTGCCGACGAAGCAGCCAATCAGGGCGATAATCAGGTTCTGTGGCACCAGTGCCACTTCGAACCCTTGAGATAAGTACATCCAGGTATCCATCATCGCCCCCGTTAGCTCAGCCAAACGCCGAGTGGCAGTGTTACATCAAGTAAGCGGTCAAAGGCGTAATACAGCGCAACGCCCATGACTGCGCCGGACACCGCTGCCGCCAGTAGACTGGCCTGGAACAATAGGCCAATACTGAAGGTCAGCAATGCGGTTGCCAGCGGGAAGCCCAACCATTCGAAGCCCCAGGCATACAGCACCAACGTAATGACCAGCACCAGCAAGCGTTGCATCACCTTGCTATGTGGCCACTCAACGACCTGCGGCTTGTTCAACAGCAGCAGCGCGGCACACAGTGCCATCAGGCTAAGAATGGCCAGAGGGAAGGGGCGTGGCCCCAGGGGTTCATAACTGTATTCGCTCTGGATTCCCCAGCCGATAAACAGACCACCGATGCACAACAGCAGCCAGAAACCAGCGAAAATGCGATCGCTCATGGTATCCCCCGGTTACTTGGCCAGGCCGAAAACTTTGGCTTGTTCGCGGTACTGTTCGACTTGTTTTTTCACGTAGGCATCCAGTTCCTTACCGGTCAGGTTAAATTCGAACAGGCCACGCAGATCACGTTGCTTTTTGAATTCTTCGGTCTTCATCATTTTCTGGAAGGTATCGAGCCACCACTGGTATTCCTCTTCGCTGACTTTCGGGCCTACGTAGAAGCCGCGGATAATCGGCCAAACCAGATCGAAGCCCTGTTCTTTGGCGGTGGGTACATTGGCTAATTGGCCTGGCAGGCGTTGGTCGGCATAGACCGCCAGCACGCGAATTTTATCACCCTGCAGGTAAGGAACCATTTCACTCAGATCGCCTGAGACTGCCTGAATGTGGTTGCCGAGCAGTGCGGTAACGGGCTCGCCGCCGCCTTCAAACGCCACATAACGCATTTTATGAGGATCGATACCCACTTCACGCGCCAGCAGGGCGGTTTTCATCCAGTCCTGGCTACCGATAGAGGCACCGGCACCGAACACCACGCTGTTTGGATCTTTTTTGAAGGCATCCATCAGGTCATTCAGCGTTTTGTACGGCGAGTCGGCGCGGACGGCAATCATGCCGTAGTCGGTACCGACAGCAGCCAGCCATTTCACATCATCCACGTTGTAACGGCCGAATTTTCCTTGTGACAGGTTCAACAATGACCCACCGGAAAAAGCGACGACCGTGCCAAACTCTGCCGGACGTTGGGCGACAATGGCGTTATAGGCCACTGCACCGACACCGCCGGGCATGTAGGTGACACGCATCGGTTTATCGATGGCGTTGGTTTCCTGCAAGGACACCTGAATCAGCTTACAGGTCAGATCAAATCCACCGCCAGGCTTGGCAGGGGCGATACATTCGGTGCGTTTCGGTGCTTCCACGGCAAAGGCCTGATTGGCTGCCAACAGCAGGGCGGTAGCGGTCAGAGTGCGGGTGATTATTTTTTTCATTGCTTTCCCCAAGGTGTTTTTTCTGTCGTTGCGGATCCCCGCCGATACGGGTTGCTGGATTGTTAAATCAACAACCTTTCATTTACCTTTCAACCGCGGGAAAAGTTTTCGGGATGTGATACGCATCTCCTGTTGGAGGCAAAATACCGGTGCTGAAAGAGCCGATTGTCCAGTGCGCTAACACATGTCAGGGGGCAATAACAGCCCGTAAACCTCGCTTAAAGCCTGTGTAATGTCAGTTTTGCTCTCTTTGCCTTGAGATAAAATGGCTAAAAATAAAATGACGAGGGGTGGATTGCTATGTTTTCGTTAGGGAAATTATTCGGTGGTAGGGACAGTGCCAAAGTTAGTGCAATCAAGATGTTACCAACGGCCTATGATGAGATGACAGGGGCTACTGGGCATTGTCGGCTGAAACGCCTGCGCCCGGATATCGGCGTTTTTGAATTGCACTTCTCCAAAGAGAATGGCGAGAAATATGCTTGCCAGATGACTGCCTGCATTACCGGCATTGATATTGTTTTTGCCACCAATAACCGTACTGTATTGGTTTCCCCCCCGTTCAGCCCGGCCAAATTACAGCCGGTATTTGATATTGCCCTCGCTGATTGCGAAAAGTAATGCCTCGATCACGACATTAACCATCGTCGTCAGCAGATCAGGGTTTATTCAGTGCCGCAATTGTGTTCCAGCTCCCAAAACTGGTCCGGCATAACCCTTCTATCACAGCGGCTTCCATGCCATTCTTCTGTTATAAACATGTTAATTCGCGTTAAGCCGGATCCTGATGCGATAGCGCAGTATTCGGCCTGCGAGCATAGATAAATCAATGGAATGGAAACATGCGTCTGTTATTGGTTGAGGACCATCCTGAGTTATCCCACTGGCTGCAAAAGGCGCTGACCGGCGTCGGTTTTGCCGTCGATGTTGCGCCGGACGGGTTGGCGGCTGACCATTTGTTGTTAAATGAAACCTATGCGTTGGTGGTGTTGGACGTGGCATTGCCGCGTCTGAATGGTCTGGAACTGCTGGCCCGGTTGCGTAAACGTGGGCAGGACTTGCCGGTATTGCTCTTGACGGCAAGAACCGATGTGGCCGATCGGGTTAAGGGTTTGAATCTTGGGGCCGATGACTATCTGACTAAACCCTTCGAACTCGATGAGCTGGAAGCACGCATTCGGGCGTTGCTACGCCGCAGCGTCGGCGTCACTCAGCAAGCCCTGCAATACGGTGCGCTGACCTATCACGATGAGGGCTATTTCCAACTGGACGACAAGCCGCTGCAACTGACACCGCGTGAACTGGCGGTGCTGACGGCATTGATCCATCGTCGTGGACGTCCCGTTGCTAAACAACAGTTGTTCGAACAGGTGTTTACCTTGGCCGATGAGGCTAACCCTGAGAGCATTGAGCTCTATGTTCATCGGCTGCGGAAAAAGCTGCAGGGCAGCAATGTGGCAATTATCACCTTGCGCGGTCTGGGCTACAGCCTGGAGCTTTGCAATGAGGTGGTTTAACGCACCGCAATCGTTGTTTTATCAGTTGTTACTGTTTTTTGGTTTGCCACTCTTGGTGCTGGGTAGTATCTCGATTTATACCCACTATTTCAGTGCAATGAACGCCGCTACACTTGCCTATGATCGTACGCTGCTGGCATCGGCACGTACGGTAGCGGAGCGGCTGGTGGTGCGTAACGGCCGCCTCGAAGCGGATGTCCCTTATGTGGTACTCGACAGTTTTGAGCGCAACATGAACGATCAGCTCTATTACGAGGTGATTTCCCCAGAAGGCCAAAGCATTTCTGGCTATGACGATCTGCCGCCCATGCCACCTTATATTCTGCGATCGAGCTTGTATCCCGCGTTGGTGCATTTCTATGATGCCGAATACCGCGGACGGCCCATTCGTGTGGCTGCATTATTCCAACCGATCAACGAATCCGGCGTGATGGGCATGGCAACCATATTGGTGGCAGAAACGCTGGAATCACGCCGCTATCTGGCGCGGCAAATGATGCTCTCCGCGTTGCTCAGCCAGGGTACAGTGGTGGTGCTGACCATGATCCTGGCCTTTGCACTTCTCAAGCGAGTGCTTAAACCGATGCGCAAGCTTTCAGGCATCATGTTGCGACGGGATCCGGGTGAATTAACGCCATTACCCATGGTGCTACCATGGTCGGAAATGCAGCCGCTGCTGCTGGCGTTTAACCGCTATATCGAAAGGTTGCGCGTAATGGTGGCGCGTCAGGAACGTTTCAGCGCTGATGCTTCACACCAGTTGCGGACGCCGTTAACTGTGTTGAAAACGCAGGTGGGGGTGGCGCTGGCCAGCGATAAGCCAGAGCAGTGGCGGGAAAGTCTGGTGGCGATGAGTGCCACATTGGATAACACCGTGGCGTTAACCGATCGTCTGCTTTATCTCTCAAGGCTTAAAGCCCATGAACACGATGCCGATCGCAAGTTGCAGCCAGTGAATCTGGCGCAGGTATTGCGTGATGCGTGTTTTTCTCGTCTGCCACAGGCGCGCAGTAAACGTATCGATCTCGGTTATGAGGGCGAATCGGTATGTTGGGTAGGCGGAGAGGCGCTGCTGCTGACCGAACTGTGTGCCAACCTGTTAGATAATGCGCTGAAGTATACGCCGAATCAGGGCACAGTCACCGCAAGGCTAATCATGGATACTTTGACGGGGGAAGGGATACTGGAAATTGAAGACAGCGGCCCAGGCATTGCCCAACAGGACACTGCGCAGGCACTGCAGCCGTTCCATCGACTGGATAACGTGGGCGACCAACCCGGTGCAGGGCTGGGGTTGGCGCTGGTGAGTGACATCACTCGTTACCACGGCACCCGCCCAGAGTTGTTAACCTCAGCCACATTGGGTGGCTTGTTGGTGCGGGTGCGTTTTCAACTGTTACCTTAGCTTTTACACTCTGCGGCTTGTTTTGCTTTGCGCGCCAACGGTGTACGCAGGCGCTGCGACAGGAACACGCCTAGCAGGGTAATACCGCCGCCAATCAGATGATAGCCGTGCAGATGTTCATGCAGGAACAGCACTGCAATGATGGCGGTAAATACCGGCGCCAGATTCATAAAGATTGATGCCGTATTGGCCCCCAAACGCATAACCCCGTGGATCCACAAGTAAGGCGCGATAATCGACGCCGGAATGCCGGCGAACAAGACCAGCGGGATATTCTGGCTGGTTAACGCGACGTCTTGTGCCATCAGGAAATTCGGTAACAGCAACACCACGCCGAACAGTATCTGCACATACAACGACTGCCAGTTTGGCAGAGCAATCGCCCAACGCTTGGTCAGTACGCCGTACAGTGCATACGAAGCGGTAGCGGCAAACATCATCAATTCACCCTTACCGATACCGTGGCTCAGTAACTCTCCGGGGTTACCGGCGCTCACCAGCCAGATCAAACCGCCCAAAGACAACAGGCTGCCGATCGCAATGCCTACTGTCGGCGCGACACGCAACAGCACAATGCTGATCAGAATGGTCAGTAATGGGATCAACGAAACAATGATACCCATAAACAGTGCGCTAACGCTGTGTGCTGCGTAGTACGCCAGACTCTGATACAGCACCATACCCAGCATGCCGAGAATCATCAATTTCCACCAGTTGGTACGTATTGCCGACCAATGGCGGATCACGCCAGGCAGGACAAACGGCGTCAGGGTGACGAGCGCCAGCAGCCAGCGATAGAAGGAAATGGCGGCCGGATCGATAGCGGTGGCCGAGAGTTTGCTGACCACGGCATTGATTGACCAAATCAAGACCGCCAGCAAAGGGAAGAGCATATTCATGATAATTATTCTCATTAACGACTGACATGCTGGCTAGTTTACGCGTGTCCGGTTTATTATATATAGTGATATCCAGACAATTTTTCTCCTAAACAAGACAAGTAACGGGGCGAAACCATGCCAGAAATCCGCCATTTCCCTGAAGCGCTGATCCCCGCGCCGCGCCCGGTGCAGTTCCGCTGTGAGGAGTTCAATGCGCGTACAGAGTTTCAGCCTCACCGTCATAGCTGGGGGCAGTTGATGTGGGTCAAGGCCGGCGTCATGGTGCTGCGCATCGGCGGCCAGCGTTTTCTGGCACCCCCGGAGTTTGTGTTGTGGGCACCGGCGGAAATTGAACATTCCTGTTATAACCAACGTCTGGCGCAGTGCCGTATGGTGGATATTGCATTGCCGCTGTGCGCCGGACTGCCGGAGGCGCCTTGTCTGGTGAGCGTTACCCCGATTTTCCGCGCTATAGCCGAAGATTTTTACGCCCGCAAACAATACATCCCACAAAGCAAACAGGATTTGCGCCTGTGCCGGGCGTTGATCGACCAATTGCATGTTTCGCCGGTGCAACAAACTTATTTACCCACATCTGAAGACAAGTTTCTGGCACCGATACTGGAGGCACTGGAGCACTGTCCATCAGACAACACGTCACTTGCCGCCTGGGCCGCCCGTGTCTATACCACCGAGCGCACGCTGTCGCGTCGTTGCCAGCAAGATCTGGGTATGTCTTTTAGCGAATGGCGTCAGCGGCTGCGTTTCTTGCACGCCGTTTCGTTATTGGAACAGGGAAAAACCGTGCAGGATGTCGCGCTGGAAGTGGGGTATAGCTCGGCATCGGCATTTATCGTCATGTTTCAGCAAATCGCCGGCACGACCCCTGAGCGCTTTCGTCGGGCATGATTCAGTGGCACACTATTTCCCAGATAACCTCTTCATACTCGACGTCGCCTCTGTGTTGGCTGCGAGCACTCACCCCAGTCACTTACTTGAGTAAGCTCCTGGACTCCTGCTCTTGCCGCTTTGATGCAACGCCAATTATTTGGGGTATAAATGGCCGTAAACCGTCGGAGCAATAAGTGAAAATCCTGGTTGATGAAAATATGCCGTACGCGACTGAATTGTTCAGTCGTTTGGGGGATGTGCAGGCAGTGCCTGGCCGCCCGATCCCGAGTGATGCGCTGGCCGATGCCGATGCGCTGATGGTGCGTTCGGTCACTAAAGTGAATGAAGCCTTACTGGCCGGTACCTGCATTGGTTTTGTCGGCACCGCGACCGCCGGTACCGATCATGTAGACGACGTTTGGCTGCAACAGCAGGGCATTGGTTTTTCTGCGGCACCGGGCTGCAACGCCATTGCTGTGGTGGAATATGTATTCTCCGCACTGATGCTGTTGGCCGAACGCGACGGTTTTCAATTACGCGATAAAACCGTCGGCATTATCGGCGTTGGCAATGTGGGGTCGCGTCTGGATGCCCGCTTGAAAGCATTGGGCGTGCGTACCTTACTGTGTGATCCACCGCGTGCTGAACGTGGCGATAACGGTGAATTTTGGCCGCTGGAAAAACTGGTGGCCGAAGCCGATGTACTGACCTTCCATACGCCACTGAATAAATCCGGCCCTTACCACTCGCTGCATTTGGTGGACGCGGAGCTATTGGCGGCGTTGCCGGATAACCGCATTCTGATTAATGCTTGCCGTGGTCCGGTGGTGGACAATGCCGCGTTGTTGCAGGCATTGGAGAAAGGTAAAAAGCTGAGTACCGTGCTGGACGTATGGGAACCGGAGCCGGAGCTGTCGTTGCCGTTGTTGGCGCGGGTGGATATTGGCACCGCGCATATTGCCGGTTATACGCTCGAAGGCAAAGCACGCGGTACAACGCAGGTCTTTGAGGCCTTCAGTCGTCACCTGGGTCAGCCACAACAGATCGAACTGGCCTCATTGTTGCCGGTGCCTGAGTTCAGCCAGATTCAGCTCAATGGGCCGCTGGATGAAGGCAAGTTAAAACGATTGATGCACTTGGTGTATGATGTGCGCCGCGACGATGCGCCGCTGCGTAAAGTGGCTGGGCAGCCGGGCGAATTTGACCGTCTGCGCAAGCATTATCAGGAACGCCGCGAATGGTCTTCACTGCGCGTCCAGTGCAATGACAGCGCCAGTGCGGAGCTGTTACACAAGCTGGGTTTCCTGACGGCATAAGGCTTTCTTAAGCCACAGCGACTAATTTTGTTATCAGGGCGGTGCATTAGCCGCCCATTTGCATTTGAATAAATACTCTGGAGAAACCCAATGTCTGACGGCTGGAATATCGCTCTACTTGGTGCCACTGGCGCGGTAGGTGAAGCGTTGCTGGAATTGTTACAGGAACGCCAGTTCCCGGTGGGCGAACTCTATCCTTTAGCCAGTGAGCGTGGTGCAGGTGCGACCGTGCGCTTCAATGGCAAATCGGTACTGGTGCAAAAAGCGGAAGAGTTTGACTGGTCACAGGCCCAGTTAGCGTTTTTCGTTGCTGGTACTGAGGCCTCGGCCCGCTACGCGGAAGAAGCTGGCAACATGGGGTGTCTGGTGATCGACACCAGCGGCCTGTTTGCGCTGGAACCGGACGTGCCACTGGTGGTGCCTGGGGTTAACCCGCAGGTGCTGGCTGATTACCGTAACCGCAATATTGTCGCCGTGGCGGACAGTATGGTCAGCCAACTGCTGACCGCAATCAAACCGCTGACCGAACAGGCCGGGCTTTCCCGCCTGCACGTGACGACCCTGATGTCGGTATCGGCACGTGGCAAAGTGGCGGTTGACGATCTGGCGGGCCAAAGTGCACGTCTGTTGAATGGTATTCCTGCTGAGCCTGGCGTTTTTGCCAAGCAGTTGGCATTCAACCTGTTGCCGCTGATGACCGACGAGCAGGGCAGCGTGCGTGAAGAACGTTTGATTGTCGATCAGGTGCGTAAAGTTTTGCAGGACGAAGGGTTACCGATTTCCGTGAGCTGCGTGCAGTCGCCGGTATTCTATGGCCATGCACAGGTCGTTCATCTGGAAGCCCTGCGCCCGATGTCTGCTGAAGAAGCACGCAGCGAACTGGAACAGGTGGATGATATCCAACTGAGCGAAGAAGACGATTACCCGACTCAGGTGACGGAAGCGTCCGGCAGCGACGCGCTGAGCATAGGCTGCTTGCGCAATGACTACGGTATTCCTGAAATCCTGCAGTTCTGGTCGGTAGCCGATAACGTACGCTTTGGCGGCGCGTTGATGGCGATCGAAACCGCAGAGCGTCTGGTGCAGGAGCAGATGTACTGATGTCTGAAGTTGCCTTGCCCACCCAGCCGACCTTGAAAATCGCGCTGGGGATTGAATATGACGGCAGCCGTTATTACGGCTGGCAACGCCAACAGGAAGTGGCAAGTGTGCAGGCCTGTCTGGAACAGGCGTTGAGTAAAGTGGCCAACGCGCCGATCAACGTGCTGTGTGCCGGGCGCACCGACGCCGGGGTGCACGCTACCGGCCAGGTGGTGCATTTTGAAACCACAGCACAGCGGAAGGACGCCGCGTGGACGATGGGGGTCAATACCCATTTGCCGCCGGATATCGCTGTGCGTTGGGTGACTAACGTAGCTGAAGATTTTCATGCACGTTTCAGCGCCACGGCACGCCGTTACCGCTACATTATTTATAACCACCGCTATCGTCCGGCGGTATTGCAGCAGGGGATGACGCATTTTTATCACCCACTGGATGCCGATCGTATGGAGAGGGCGGCACAGGCGTTGTTGGGCGAAAACGACTTTACGTCGTTCCGCGCTGTGCAATGTCAGTCACGTACCCCATGGCGTAACGTAAAACACGTTAAGGTTACGCGCTATGGTGAGTATATTGTGGTAGATATCAAGGCGAATGCCTTTGTGCATCATATGGTTCGCAATATTGTCGGTAGCCTGATGGAAATTGGCTGCGGCAATCAGGGTGAGAACTGGATGGCCGAATTACTGGCACTGAAAGATCGTAATCTGGCTGCGGCGACGGCGCGGGCCGAAGGGTTATACCTGGTTAGCGTTGATTACCCTGAGCACTTTGCTATACCCCGGCCACCGATGGGGCCACTGTTTTTACCCGACGATTAAACAAATGTACCCTATGAATTTCAAGCTGCAGCCACGCGCCCAGCCCACTCATCCCCAGGCGCTTACTGAGTAAGTCACTGGGGTGAGTGAGTGTAGGTAACAACGCTGTAGTTTGAAAGGCGACGGGGATAAACACTGGCGCGCCCGACGCGTTGCTCCCTTGTGTACCTACCGAGTGGGTGAGACACCCGGTAAAAGAGAGAACCTATGGACATCATCAAGTTTGTGATTGATTTTATTCTGCATATTGACGTGCATCTGGCCGAGCTGGTGGCACAATACGGTATGTGGGTATACGGTATTTTGTTCCTGATTTTGTTTTGCGAAACCGGGCTGGTGGTTACGCCATTCCTGCCAGGGGATTCTCTGTTGTTCGTCGCGGGTGCGTTGGCGGCATTGCCGACCAATGATCTGAATGTGCACACTATGGTCGCGCTGATGATAGGTGCGGCGATACTTGGGGATGCGGTGAACTACACTATTGGGCGGCTATTCGGAGAAAAACTTTTCAGCAACCCGAACTCCAAAATTTTCCGTCGTAGTTACCTGGATAAAACGCATCAGTTTTATGAGAAACACGGTGGGAAAACGATTATCTTGGCACGTTTTGTACCGATCGTGCGTACATTTGCGCCGTTCGTCGCAGGTATGGGGCATATGTCCTATCGCCACTTTGCCGCTTACAACGTGATTGGTGCACTGGTTTGGGTGCTGCTCTTCACTTATGCTGGCTACCTCTTCGGCGATCTGCCGATCGTGCAGGAAAACCTGAAACTGTTGATCGTGGGTATCATCATTGTTTCAATTCTGCCGGGTGTCATTGAAATTTGGCGCCATAAGCGTGCGGCTGCCCGCCAGCAAAAACAGTAAAAACATCGCTTAACCTGTCGGTTCGACCAGTTTTTTGTCCACAGAGTCGGGCCGATATGGTTTAATGAGCGACATTTATGGTCTGTTCCTGTTAACAACCTTGAAACCTGTGCCTTGCTCGCGCGCATGACGCGTTTTGCTCAGGCATTTTTTCATTGGTGTTCTCGGGGGGATTGTTAAAGCATGAACAGCGGACTGGCGTCTGCCAGGTTCAAACAGAAAGGTCATCGATGAGCTGGATTGAACGAATTCTTAACAAGAGCAATATCACCCAAACCCGTAAGGCGAGTATTCCTGAAGGGGTGTGGACCAAATGCGATAGCTGCGGCCAGGTTCTCTACCGCGCCGAGCTGGAGCGTAATCTGGAAGTGTGCCCGAAATGCGACCACCACATGCGCATGACTGCGCGTATGCGTCTGCATACCCTGCTCGATGAAGGCAGTGAAGTGGAGCTGGGCAGCGAACTGGAGCCGAAAGACGTTCTGAAGTTCAAGGATTCCAAGAAATACAAAGATCGTCTGGTTGCGGCACAGAAAGCAACCGGTGAAAAAGATGCGTTGGTCGTGATGAAAGGCACGTTGTATGGCATGCCGATTGTCGCCGCATCGTTTGAATTTGCCTTTATTGGCGGTTCCATGTCGTCTGTAGTGGGCGCGCGCTTTGTTCGTGCCGTTGAGCAGGCGCTGGAAGATAACTGCCCGCTGGTGTGTTTCTCAGCCAGTGGTGGTGCACGTATGCAGGAAGCGCTGATGTCGCTGATGCAGATGGCGAAAACCAGCGCAGCGCTGGCAAAACTGCAGGAACGTGGTCTGCCGTACATTTCAGTACTGACTGACCCGACCATGGGTGGCGTTTCCGCCAGTCTGGCGATGCTGGGCGATATCAATATCGCTGAGCCGAAAGCGCTGATCGGTTTTGCCGGTCCACGCGTTATCGAACAGACTGTACGTGAAAAGCTGCCACCGGGCTTCCAGCGCAGTGAGTTCCTGATTGAAAAAGGCGCGATCGACATGATCGTGCGTCGCCCGGAAATGCGCCAGACTTTGGCGAGTATCCTGTCCAAGCTGACCAACCAGCCGCAGCCGCATTTCGATGAAGCCGCGCCGGTGTCTGAGCAGGAAAATCAGGCCGACGCCTGAGGCAAAGAAATTACCCGTGTTGGCACAAGCCAACGCGGGGTTCAGTCGTCATTTTGTGGCTAAGTGACGGCTGGAAATACCCTATGAATATCGAGTGACAGCGAGTAACGCTGCGGCTTGAAAAACATGGGGTATCATGCAGAGCATCGCCTTTACCGCGGTGAGGGTGGTGCCCTGATGGATTAATGAACCCAAGTTCAGTGACGGGACTCATGCAAAACCACCAAATTCCCCAAGCCACGTCGCCATTGAGCTCGTGGCTTTTTTATCTGGAACGTCTGCACAGCCAGGCGATCGAACTCGGCCTGGAACGCGTACAGCGCGTTGCGGCGCATCTTGATTTACTTACTCCTGCACCGACGGTGTTCACCGTTGCCGGTACTAACGGCAAAGGCACCACGTGCCGCACTCTGGAAGCGATTTTGATGGAGGCGGGGTTGCGCGTTGGCGTCTACAGCTCACCACATCTGGTGCGTTATACCGAAAGAGTACGCATTCAAGGTGATGAGCTGAGTGAGGCAGAACACAGCCGCTCATTCTCAGCCATTGAAGCGGGCCGGGGCGAAACGTCACTGACCTACTTCGAATTTGGCACTCTGTCGGCCTTGCAACTGTTCAAACAAGCTAAGCTTGACGTGGTGATCCTGGAAGTCGGTCTTGGCGGACGTCTGGACGCGACCAACATTGTTGACCCGAGTGTGGCAGTGGTGACCAGCATTGCACTGGATCATACCGACTGGCTGGGCAGCGACCGCGAAAGCATTGGCCGCGAAAAAGCCGGGATTTTCCGTGGTGGTAAGCCGGCTGTCGTGGGTGAACCGGATATGCCGGCAACTATTGGACAAGTAGCGGAAACCCTGGGTGCGCAACTGTATCGTCGTGGCGAGGCTTGGACCTTTAGCGAACAGGGCGAACGCTGGCAGTGGGAGGGTGGCGGCACCTCATTGACGGACTTGCCGATGCCAAACGTACCCTTAGCCAATGCGGCGACCGCGCTGGCCGCGTTACATTATTCTGCGTTGGAAATTGATGAGCGGGCGATTTTCGCTGGTCTGCAGCAGGCGACCCTACCGGGACGTTTCCAGATTGTGCGGCGTGAACCGACATTGATCCTCGACGTGGCACATAACCCACACGCGGCAAGCTATTTGGCTGGTCGCCTGGCGACGTTGCCGCGTAATGGCGGCAAAGTACGTGCTGTGGTGGGTATGCTTTCGGACAAAGATATTGCCGGTACATTGGCTTGTCTGAGTGAGCAGGTCGATGAATGGTACTGTGCACCGCTTGAAGGGCCGCGTGGTGCCGGTGTTGAGCTGTTGGCGCAATATTTAACGGAACCGCGGCAGTTTGCCGATGTCGAAACTGCCTGGCGTCAGGCTATGCAGGACGCTGAAAAACAGGATATTGTGATCGTCTGTGGATCGTTCCACACCGTTGCACACGTGATGGCGGCGTTAGACGAGATGCGGGGAGTGTGAGTGGCAAGTAAATTTCAAAACCGATTGGTGGGTACCGTGATTCTGGTTGCGCTGGGGGTGATTATCCTGCCAGGGCTGCTGGACGGTAAAAAGAAACATTACGAGGACGAATTCGCTGCCATCCCATTGGTGCCGAAGGCCGGTGATGTGGAAGAGAACGACGTGGTGCCACCGGTAAGCCAACCATTGCCGGCACAACCGCCGGAAGGCGCGGGTGCGTTGGTTGAGCAGCAGGCGGCTAATGAGGCGGCGACACAGCAGGCAATACAACAGCCGGCTCAGATCACACCGCCACCGGTTGAATCTCGTCCACAACCAACGCCGAAACCTAAACCGGTAGAAACCAAACCGGTGGACGTGAAACCAAAACCGGTGCCGCAACCGAAACCGGTGGAAGTGAAGCCGGTGGTGAAACCTGAACCGAAGCCAGAGCCGAAACCTGAACCAGCACCGAAGCCTGAACCTGCACCTGTGCAGAAACCGGCGGAAGAGAAAGCACCGGCAGGGCAGGCGTATGTGGTGCAGCTTGGTGCGTTGAAGAATGCAGCCAAAGTGAACGAAGTGGTCGCGTCACTCCGACTGTCCGGCTATCGTGCTTTCACCGTGCCATCCACGCCGGTACAGGGGCAGATTACTCGGATTTACGTCGGTCCAGACGCCTCGAAACAGAAACTGCAGTCTTCATTGCCTGCGCTTAACTCCCTCAGTGGTTTGAGCGGTCAGGTGAAGCCATACAGCGTACGTTAATAAGATGAAGGGGCACAGCATGCTGTGCCCCTAAACCTATACGTACCAGTATAATCATTAAAAATAATGTGCCTTTCGTAGTTGAAATGGCCTATGTAGGCGCGGCGATTGGGAATTTTGTTATCGCCGTTTTTTATTTGTAGCGGGGCAGGAAAACCCCTACGCAAACGTTTACGTTTTCTGTTAGAATTCGCCGCGAAATGGATGCAGGGGCGATTCATCATTGGAATAGTTCATGGTCTGGATTGATTACGTCATTATAGCGGTGATTGGATTTTCGGCTTTGGTGAGCCTGATCCGAGGGTTTGTTCGCGAAGCATTGTCACTTGTGACATGGGGATGTGCGTTTTTTGTTGCCAGCCATTTCTACTCTTACCTTGCGGTCTACTTCACTCGTTTTGAAGATGAACTGGTGCGAAACGGTATCGCGATTGCAATCTTGTTTATTGCGACCCTGATCGTAGGAGCTATTGTTAACTATGTGATTAGCTCACTGGTAGAGAAAACCGGGTTATCAGGCACCGACCGGGTGCTGGGCGTCTGTTTCGGCGCACTGCGCGGCGTGTTGATCGTTTCGGCGATACTGTTTTTCCTGGATACCTTTACTGGCTTTTCACAGAGTGCCGACTGGAAACAGTCGCAGCTTATTCCCCAGTTCAGTTACATCATCAGGTGGTTCTTTGACTACCTGCAGAGCACGTCGAGTTTCTTACCGACCCATTTACCTGGGCGGTAGCGCTGATGAGGAAAAGACAACATGTGCGGTATTGTCGGTATCGCCGGTTTTATGCCGGTAAACCAGTCGATTTATGATGCGCTGACGGTGCTTCAGCACCGTGGCCAGGATGCCGCAGGCATCGTCACCATTGATGCCCATAACGGGTTCCGCTTGCGTAAAGCAAACGGCCTGGTGAAGGATGTGTTTGAGGCACGCCATATGCAGCGCTTGCAGGGCAACATGGGTATTGGCCATGTGCGTTACCCGACGGCTGGCAGCTCCAGTGCTTCAGAGGCTCAACCTTTCTATGTCAACTCGCCGTTCGGTATTACGCTGGCACATAACGGCAATCTGACCAATGCTCATGAACTGCGCCAGAAGCTGTTCGAAAGCGGTCGCCGCCATATCAATACCACGTCCGATTCTGAGATTCTGCTGAACGTGCTGGCCAGTGAGCTGGACCGTTTCCAACACTATCCGCTGGAATCCGACAATATTTTCACTGCCGTTGCCGCCATGCATCAGCAACTGCGTGGTGCTTACGCCTGTGTCGCGATGATCATCGGCCATGGCCTGTTGGCATTCCGTGATCCGCACGGCATTCGTCCGTTAGTGATCGGTAAACGTCAGCTTGAAGATGGCCGCAATGAGTATATGGTGGCGTCCGAGAGCGTGGCATTGGATACGCTGGGCTTTGAGTTCCTGCGCGACGTAGCGCCGGGCGAAGCGGTGTATATCACCAATAAGGGCCAATTGTTCACTCGTCAGTGTGCAGAGAATCCGAAAACCAACCCTTGCTTGTTCGAGTATGTTTACTTCGCTCGTCCAGACTCCTTTATGGACAAGATTTCGGTCTACAGCGCTCGTGTGCGTATGGGGCAGAAGCTGGGTGAGAAGATTGCTCGCGAATGGGAAGATCTGGATATTGATGTAGTGATTCCGATCCCGGAAACCTCCTGCGATATCGCATTGGAGATCGCACGCATTCTGGATAAGCCGTACCGCCAGGGTTTCGTGAAGAATCGCTATGTCGGCCGCACCTTCATCATGCCTGGCCAACAGGCGCGTCGTCAGTCAGTACGCCGGAAGCTAAACGCCAACCGTGCTGAATTCCGCGACAAGAATGTGCTGCTGGTGGATGACTCAATTGTGCGCGGCACGACCTCGGAGCAGATCGTCGAGATGGCGCGCGACGCTGGTGCCAAGCGGGTTTATCTGGCTTCTGCTGCACCAGAAGTTCGTTTCCCTAACGTTTATGGCATCGATATGCCGAGTGCCAATGAGCTGATTGCTCATGGTCGTGAAGTGGATGAAATCCGTCAAATCATCGGTGCTGATGGCTTGATCTTCCAAGACCTGGACGATCTGATCGAAGCAGTGCGCGAAGAGAACCCAGATATCGCGCAGTTCGAATGCTCGGTATTCAACGGTATCTACGTCACTAAAGATGTTGATCAAAGTTATCTCGAGTATCTGGAATCGCTGCGTAACGACGACGCCAAAGAACTGCGTGGTCAAACCGAAGCGGAAAATCTGGAAATGCATAACGAAGGTTAAACTCCTGCGTTGTGCAACCAAGGTGCACTGCGGCGTCTGTCGCAGTGCATTATCCCTCCCTGACTTGCTTATCCCTCGCCATTGCGGCAAAGTCTGCCTGATCCTATCTTTTTCGTGGCAGAGGCCAGTTTTATGAAACGACTCATCATCGGTATTTCCGGCGCCAGCGGCGCAATCTACGGCGTGCGCTTGCTACAGGTATTACGCGATGTCGCAGAGGTGGAAACCCATTTGGTGATGAGTAATGCCGCGCGACAAACGCTGTCTCTGGAAACTACGCTCAGCTTGCGTGAAGTGCAGGCACTGGCCGATGTGGTGCATGATTCTCGCGATATTGGTGCCAGCATTTCTTCCGGCTCGTTCAAAACGGCAGGTATGGTGATTTTACCTTGTTCGATCAAAACGTTATCCGGTATCGCCAATAGCTATAGCGATGGTTTACTGACGCGCGCTGCGGATGTCGTTTTGAAAGAGCGCCGCCGGTTAGTGTTGTGCGTGCGTGAAACCCCATTGCATATTGGCCATCTGCGGCTGATGACCCAGGCGGCGGAAATGGGCGCGGTAATTATGCCGCCAGTGCCGGCGTTTTATCACCGTCCTGAGAGTGTCGAAGACATCATCGATCAAACTGTAAACCGAGTGGTTGACCAATTTGACATTGAATTACCGAAGGATTTATTTACCCGCTGGCAAGGTGCCAATTAACAAATTTCTCCCCAATTTGGCACATTTGTGCAACACCGCACTGAATTAGGGCGGCGCATGCACCATAATGATCCCACTTCATCACGCTCACTGTTTCAAGGCTTTGGTATTTACCCACTGCCCGTGGCGCGGCCAAGACTGGCCGATTTAATTTTGCGGTTATCGTCCCAGGAAACAGTTTTGTGAAGGCCGGAGCCGTTCCCTCCGCCTACAGCAACAAATGTGGCACGATTACTGCAAATTGATTTGGTGGAAAAGTAATGCCCGCAGTGGCATCAAAAAATCAATTTGAGGGTAATTTATGAAAAAGCTGGTTAAGGTTCTTCCTTTAGTCTTGGCTTTGAGCGCGGTAAGCAGCGCATTTGCCGCTGTACCATCGACGCTGAAGATAGGTACCGATCCGACCTATGCCCCCTTTGAGTCAAAAAATGCCAAAGGTGAGCTGGTCGGCTTTGATATCGATTTGGCCAAAGAGCTGTGCAAACGCATAAATACCCAATGTACCTTTGTGGAAAGCGATTTTGATGCGCTGATCCCTTCCCTGAAGGCGAAGAAAATTGACGCCATTATCTCTTCTTTGTCGATCACTGAAAAACGCCAGCAAGAAATTGCCTTTACCGACAAGCTGTATGCCGCTAACGCCCGTCTGATCGCCCCGAAAGGCTCGAAGCTATTGCCTACCGTGGACGCGCTGAAAGGCAAAAGTATCGGTGTGCTGCAAGGTACTACTCAAGAAGCCTATGCTAACGCCATGTGGCAGCCTAAGGGCATCACCGTTGTACCTTATCAGAACCAGGATCTGGTGTACGCCGACCTGGCATCAGGCCGTATTGATGCCGCCTTCCAGGACGAAGTGGCTGGCAGCGATGGCTTCCTGAAACAGCCTCCAGGTAAAAATTACGCGTTTGCCGGTGAGTCGGTGAAGGATGACAAGTTCTTTGGTGTCGGTACCGGTATGGGCTTGCGTAAGACAGATACCGAACTGAAGGCAGCATTAGATAAAGCCTTTGCCGAGATGCGCAAAGACGGTACTTACGACAAGTTTGCGAAGAAATACTTCGACTTTGACGTCTACGGCGGATAATTCCGCGCACCGTTCCATGTTGTGACTTCGGGGCCGACCCACCGGCCCCGATGGTTCGGGATCCAATGACGACAGGGTGAAGTAAATGCTGCAAGGCTATTCCCAATTGATATTTGAGGGCGCTTTGGTGACGCTGGAGCTGGCCCTCAGTTCCGTAGTGCTGGCGGTGGTGATTGGTCTGATCGGCGCTGGCGGTAAACTTTCACATAACCCACTGGTCTCGATGATTTTCGGTGCTTACACGACGCTGATCCGCGGTGTACCCGATCTGGTGCTGATGCTGCTGATTTTTTACGGTCTGCAAATTGCGCTCAATAACCTCACTGAACTGCTTGGCTTCTCGCAAATTGATATCGATCCGCTCAGTGCAGGGATCATCACCCTCGGGTTTATCTACGGTGCCTACTTCACTGAAACTTTCCGCGGTGCTTATATGGCCGTACCGAAAGGGCAGATAGAAGCAGCAACCGCCTATGGTTTTTCCGGTCCGCAGATTTTCCGCCGCATTCTGTTCCCTGCGATGATGCGCTTTGCCCTGCCGGGCATTGGCAACAACTGGCAAGTGATCCTGAAAGCAACGGCACTGGTGTCTATTCTTGGCCTTAATGACGTGGTGAAAGCCACTCAGTTGGCCGGGAAAGGTACCTACCAACCGTTCTTCTTCGCGATCGTGGCTGGTGTGGTTTATCTGGTTTTCACCACGGTTTCCAACGGGGTGTTGCTGTGGCTTGAACGGCGTTATTCATTGGGCGTCAAGAGGGCCGAGCTATGATCGATATTTTGCACCAATACTGGGAATCGTTACTCTGGAGCGACGGTTATCGTTTCACCGGCGTGGCGGTCACGCTGTGGTTGCTTATTGCGTCGGTGGTGATGGGCGGCCTGCTGGCAATCCCGATGGCGGTGGCGCGTGTCTCTTCCATAAAATGGGTTCGCTTCCCGGTATGGCTTTATACCTACGTGTTTCGTGGCACACCGTTGTATGTGCAGTTGCTGGTGTTCTACTCCGGTATGTACAGTCTGGAGATCGTGCGTGGCAGCGAGTTCCTCAATGCGTTCTTCCGCAGCGGGTTGAACTGCACCATTTTGGCGCTGACGCTTAACACCTGCGCCTACACCACCGAGATCTTCGCCGGGGCTATTCGTTCGGTGCCGCACGGTGAGATCGAGGCGGCCAACGCCTATGGTTTTTCCCGCTTTAAGATGTATCGCTGCATTATTTTGCCTTCGGCGTTGCGGACCGCACTGCCAGCCTACAGCAACGAAGTGATCTTGATGTTGCACTCCACCGCGCTGGCGTTTACCGCCACCGTACCGGACCTGCTGAAAATCGCACGCGATATTAATGCGGCGACCTATCAGCCGTTCTACGCCTTCGGGATTGCGGCGGTGCTGTATCTGATCATCTCTTATGTGTTAATCAGCCTGTTCCGCAAAGCTGAAAGGCGCTGGATGGCGCATGTTAGCCACTGATAAATGACGGGAAGAAACTATGTCTGAAAATAAATTAGCCGTCACTGAACTGCACAAGCGCTACGGTGACCATGAAGTGTTGAAAGGCGTATCGTTGGCGGCCAATGCCGGGGATGTGATTAGCATCATCGGTTCTTCCGGCTCCGGTAAAAGTACCTTTTTACGTTGCATTAACTTTCTGGAGAAGCCGAGTGAAGGTTCTATCAGCCTGAACAACGAAGATATTCGTATGGTGCGTGACAAGGATGGTCAGTTGAAGGTGTTTGACAAAAAACAGCTGCAACTGCTGCGTACCCGCCTGACGATGGTGTTTCAGCACTTCAACCTGTGGAGTCACATGACGGTGTTGGAGAACGTGATGGAAGCACCTGTGCAGGTGTTGGGTTTGAGCAAGACGGAAGCGCGTGAGCGTGCGGTCCGCTATCTGGATAAAGTGGGTATCGACGAGCGTGCTCGTGGCAAATATCCGGTGCACTTGTCTGGTGGTCAACAGCAACGTGTGTCCATCGCACGGGCATTGGCGATGGAACCTGAAGTCTTGCTGTTTGATGAACCGACGTCAGCGCTGGATCCTGAATTGGTTGGCGAAGTACTGCGAATCATGCAGAAGCTGGCCGAAGAGGGCAAAACCATGGTGGTAGTGACGCATGAAATGGAGTTTGCACGCCATGTGTCCAGCCACGTGATTTTCCTGCATAAGGGACTGATTGAAGAACAAGGGCCACCGGCCGAGTTGTTTGGTAATCCGAAAAGTCCCCGATTGCAGCAGTTTCTTTCCGGCGCATTAAAATAGCAGTTTGTAGGGGGCGGATCTCTCCGGCCCCTACAAGATCCTCAGCGATCGACTAGCCGCTGATTGATAACATCATCCAATGCCTGTTCCAGCTCCAAAAAACGGAAACTAAAACCGGCTTCTTCCAGACGTTTCGGCACTGCGCGTTGTCCCCCCAATACCAATACCGCCGCTTCTCCCATTAATAAACGCAGGGCGAATGCCGGCACACGCAAAAACGCCGGTCGATCGAGTACGTTAGCGAGTTGAGCGGCAAACTGCTCGTTATGAACGGGATAAGGGGCGACCATATTGAACGGCCCTTGCAGGGTCTGATGATCCAGTAAATAAATAATGCCGTTAATCATGTCATCCAGATGGATCCACGGCAGATATTGGCGACCCGTGCCCATTGGCCCACCGAGCCCGAGACGGAAGGGGGGAAGCATTTTCGCCAGTGCACCGCCTTTGGCTGCCAGGACGACACCAGTGCGCAGCAGACATACCCGGGTGGTATTGCTTTGTGCCTGGAGTGCCAATGACTCCCAGCGTTGACACAGCATATGGGTGAATTCGTCATGCGGGACTTCGTCTTCGGTGACGACCGCCTGGTCCTGATCGCCATAGTAGCCGGTTGCGGAGCCGGAAATCAGCACGCTGGGCGGCGTGCTGCTAGCATTAATCAGCTTTGCTAACTGCTCGGTCAGATCCCAACGGCTGTGACACAGGCGTTCTTTCTGTGCCTTGCTCCAGCGCTTGTCGGCGATCGGCTCACCGGCCAGGTTAATTACGGCGTCAAAACCCTCCAGTGAGGGTTTATCTTGCAGCGTTGACCAGTAATCGACTTGTTCGCCAAACCGTTCACGCGCGTGCTGCACGTTGCGGCTTAACACCGTAATTTGGTGAGAAAGGCCCAGCAGCCGCTGTGTCAGGCTGCTCCCTATCAATCCTGTGGCGCCGGTGATCAGGATCCGCATGGTCGATTCTCCCTGAAGCTGTAGTTTCAGGCCCGACGATAGCTCATGGTCATCGAAACCGAGTCGGCGTAGCGCAGGGCCAATAGTTTATCTATCTCCACTTCAGCATAGGTTACCCAGGCGTGTTGTTTCACGATATCGAGCACATCCTGAGTTAATTTTTCCAGTAGGGCAAAGCGGTTATCTTCCACATGCCGGATGATGGCTTTAGTTATGGTTCGGTAGTTGAGCGCATCGTCAATGTTTTCGCTGTCGCGCGCTTTATCTGCCGGATAATGGATCATGACGTTAATCAGGATGTCCTGACGGTTGTTGATTTCTTCTTCCTTGATACCGATGAAAGTACGCAACCGCAGATTTTTTATACGAATAATGGCGTCGGGTTGACTAAATGACATCAGAGAATCTCCACAGGTCTGATTATTTGCGCCCAGAATACACGGAAAGTAAGGAAAAGATAACGAGCCGAGGGAAACTCCCCGGAGCACGGGGAGTCGGAAATTTAACCCTGTTCAGCCAGTTTGTAAGCACGCTCGGTTGCCGGGCGGTTACTGATACGTTCGAACCAGTTGCGCACTGCCGGATAATCCGCCAGATCGATGCGCTGACGGGGGTGTGACACTACCCATGGATAAGTCGCAATATCGGCGATGCTGTAGTTATCACCACCCAGGTATGGATGCTTTTGCAGCTCGGCGTCCAGTACGGCATACAGGCGTTTGGTTTCCAGATGGTAACGTTCAATGGCGTAAGGGACGGGTTGTGGCGCGTAATGATTGAAATGGTGATTCTGTCCCAGCATCGGCCCAAATCCTGCCACCTGCCAGAACAGCCACTGCAGCGTAGCTGCGCGCTCGCGTAGCCCTTTGCTCAGTAGCTTGCCGGTTTTCTCTGCCAAATACAGCAGAATTTCACCGGATTCGAACAGGCTGATAGGGGCTCCGCCATCAACCGGTTGCTGGTCGACGATCGCCGGGATTTTGTTGTTGGGTGAAATGCTCAGAAATTCCGGCTTGAACTGATCGCCGGCGCTGATATTTACGCGGTGGATACGGTAGGGTAAGCCAACCTCCTCCAGAAACAGGGTAATCTTGTGACCATTTGGAGTAGGCGCGTAATACAGGTCAATCATGTTGCCTCCTGCGGTAAGGTGATCTGTAAGTCATTACACGGTGTTGCGGTCTTCGCCGCGCACAAAGGTATATCAGAGATCTTTCTATAGGATTACCTACAATAGCAGCTAAGAATAGCAGGCTATGTGAGATTCGTCTGATGCTATCTCCACAAGATGCCTCACAATTCTCCGTAGGTAAATCTGCGGTTTGCCGTGCAGTGACAGCGCGCTAAAATAGGGCTTATTTCCTTATCAAGGACAAGGTTATGAAGCTGATATTTGCCTCGGATATACATGGTTCACTCCCCGCCACCGAAAGTGTGCTGGATCGCTTTGAACAAAGCGGTGCCGATTGGCTGATCTTACTGGGCGATTTGCTGAATCATGGGCCACGAAACGCCTTACCCGCGGGATATCAGCCAGCGCAGGTTGCTGAGCATTTGAATCGCTATAGCGACAAGATCATCGCCGTTCGCGGCAACTGTGATAGTGAAGTTGATCAGATGTTACTGTCATTTCCTATCACGGCGTCTTGGCAGCAGGTGCTATTGCAAAAAAGACGATTGTTTTTAACCCACGGTCACCTTTATCATCCTTCCGCACTGCCGCCGTTATCTGCCGGAGATGTGCTGGTTTATGGACACACTCATTTACCGCAGGCGGAGCGGCAGGGGGATATTTACTGCTTTAATCCAGGGTCGGTCAGCATTCCGAAAGGGGGCTTTCCCGCCAGCTATGGCATACTGGAGGACGGCATTTTAAGTGTGGTCACGTTGCACAGCGGCAAGGCTGTTGCAGAGGTGGCATTAACGCACTAATTTATACACACACAATAAAAATCTTTGAAAAACACTCATTGATTAACCAGTGCGCGGGATGCATCGCGCCAAAATAGAAGGTTTTAGAGGATGGCGGAACAGGGTCAGGCTGCAGATACCGAGTGGGTTGATATCGTCGACGAGCAAAACGAAGTGATTGCTCAATCCAGTCGCCAACAGATGCGTGCTCAACGGCTGCGTCATCGTGCTACCTATATTGTGGTGCATGATGGAATGGGTAAAATTCTGGTGCAGCGTCGCACCGACATTAAAGATTTCTATCCGGGCTGGCTGGACGCCACTGCGGGTGGCGTAGTGCAAAGCGGAGAGAATGTGCTGGATTCTGCGCGCCGCGAGGCAGAAGAAGAGCTGGGTATTGCTGGCGTTCCTTTCGCCGAGCATGGGCTGTTCTACTTCGAAGAAGAACAGTGCCGGGTTTGGGGCTCGCTGTTCAGCTGTGTCTCCCATGGTCCGTTTGCTCTGCAGGAAGAAGAAGTGGTTGAGGTGAGCTGGCTGACGCCGGAAGAAATCACTGCACGCTGCGACGAATTCACACCGGATTCACTCAAAGCACTGTCGCTGTGGCTGACACGCAACAATGAACAGGCCTACGGTAAACCACTGCGTGATACCGACGAAAACGCCTGACGTGTTCTCGCAATAAAAAAAACCGGTCAATTGACCGGTTTTTTTATCTGATAACTCAGGAATTATCAGGCTTTGATTGCTGCGGCATCAGCCTGAGAAGACTGAATGGCGGTCAGCGCGACGGTGTAAACAATGTCGTCTACCAGTGCGCCACGCGACAGGTCATTCACTGGTTTGCGCATGCCTTGCAGCATTGGCCCGATGGACACCAGATCCGCAGAGCGTTGTACTGCTTTGTAGGTGGTGTTACCGGTGTTCAGGTCAGGGAAGATGAACACGGTGGCCTGGCCTGCAACTGGCGAGTTAGGCGCCTTGGACTTCGCAACGTCAGCCATGATGGCGGCGTCGTATTGCAGCGGGCCATCGATGATCAGGTCAGGACGTTTTTCCTGTGCCAGACGAGTCGCTTCACGCACTTTCTCAACGTCACTACCCGCACCGGAGTTACCGGTAGAGTAGGAGATCATTGCTACGCGTGGTTCGATACCGAAGGCGGCAGCGGAGTCTGCTGACTGAATAGCAATCTCAGACAGTTGCTCTGCGGTTGGATCCGGGTTGATCGCACAGTCGCCGTAAACCAGAACCTGGTCAGGCAGCAGCATGAAGAACACGGAGGACACCAATGAACTGCCCGGTGCGGTTTTGATCAACTGCAACGGTGGACGGATGGTGTTGGCAGTGGTGTGAACCGCACCAGAAACCAGACCATCGACTTCGCCTTTCTCCAGCATCAGAGTACCGAGAACCACGTTGTCTTCCAGTTGCTCGCGCGCAACCACTTCGGTCATGCCCTTGCTCTTGCGCAGCTCAACCAGACGCGGCACATACTGTTCACGGACAGCGACCGGATCAACAATCTCGATGCCTTTACCCAGCTCAACGCCCTGAGCGGCGGCAACGCGTTGGATCTCTTCCGGGTTACCCAACAGCACACATTCTGCGATACCACGTTCGGCACAGATAGCTGCCGCTTTCACGGTACGCGGTTCATCGCCTTCAGGCAGCACGATGCGTTTGCCGGCTTTACGTGCCAGTTCGGTCAGCTCGTAACGGAACGCTGGTGGAGACAGACGACGTGAACGCTCAGAGGTGGCGGTCAGAGACTCGATCCACTCGGCGTTGATGTGGCTGGCCACGTAGTTCTGCACTTTCTCGATGCGCTGGTGGTCGTCCGCTGGCACTTCGAGGTTGAAGCTTTGCAGGCTGAGCGAGGTCTGCCAGGTGTTGGTGTCGACCATAAATACCGGCAGGCCGGTTTGGAAGGCACGTTCACACAGTTTTCTAATCGGTTCGTCGATGGCATAGCCACCGGTCAGCAGAATGGCACCGATTTCCACGCCGTTCATGGCTGCCAGACAGGCGGACACCAACACGTCAGGGCGGTCTGCCGAAGTGACCAGCAGTGAGCCCGGACGGAAGTGTTCCAGCATGTGCGGGATGCTGCGCGCACAGAAGGTCACGGACTTCACGCGACGGGTCATGATGTCGCCTTCATTGACCACAGTGGCCTTCAGGTGACGGGCCATGTCGATAGCACGGGTTGCAATCAGATCGAAGCTCCACGGCACACAGCCCAATACTGGCAGCGGGCTGTTGGCGAACAGTTGCGCCGGGTCAACGTTGGTTACGCTGGCCTTGGTGGAATCGTCGAAGATCTCGGACAGGTCAGGGCGGGTACGGCCCTGCTCATCAACTGGTGCATTAAGCTTATTGATGATCACGCCGGTGATATTTTTGTTTTTGCTGCCGCCGAAGCTGCTGCGGGCCAACTCAATGCGTTCTTTCAGCTGTGCTGGGGAATCGTTGCCCAGCGCCAGTACGAAGACGATTTCTGCATTCAGCGTTTTGGCGATTTCATAGTTCAGCGCATTGGCGAACTGGTGCTTACGGGTCGGTACCAGACCTTCGATCAACACCACTTCCGCATCTTTGGTGTTCTCGTGGTAGCGAGCCACGATTTCTTCCATCAGCACGTCTTGCTGGTTGGAGCTCAGCAAACCTTCAACGTAGCTCATACGCAGCGGTTCAGCGGCTGTAATCGTGGAATTGCTGCTACGGATGATGGTGGTGGTTTGGTCGAGCGAGTCGCCGCCAGTGCGTGGCTGAGCGATAGGTTTGAACACGCTCAGGCTAACGCCTTTTTGTTCCATGGAGCGGATGACACCCAGGCTGACGCTGGTCAGGCCGACGCTGGTGCCAGTGGGGATCAACATAATTGTACGTGACACAGAATAGTCCTCTTCACGATTTAACATGAGGCTATAGCCAAAATAGTTGAAGTTGCAGCCAGGCAGTAAACACGTGCGGCCCTGAGCGTTTAGATAACTAAATGACCCGGGAGAACGCGTTCAGTCAACGTGGCTGCGGCTTCAAGTATGAAGGCTAAAACAGCACCGCCAGCCTGGGCTGACGGTGTCGGAAAGCGTTACGCGGTCAGACGGGATGCGTCTTGCGCGATGACCAATTCTTCGTTGGTCGGGATAACCAGCGCCAGGCGGCTGCCGTCTTTGGTGATGGCACCGGATTTACCGAAACGAGCAGCCATGTTGCGCTCGTGGTCAATCTCGAAGCCCAGCAGACCCAGTTTATCCAGGGTCAGCTCACGCACCATGCCCGCGTTTTCACCGATACCGCCGGTGAAGATTACCGCGTCCAGACGGCCATCCATCAGTGCACTGTAAGCGCCGATGTATTTGGCCAGACGGTGGCAGAATACGTCCATTGCACGTTTGGCATCGGCTTTGGTTTCGTAGTTGTCTTCGACATAACGGCAGTCGCTGGTGACCTCAGTCAGGCCCAGCAGGCCGGATTCTTTGGTCAGCATTTTGTTGATTTGATCAACGCTCATGCCCAGTGCGTCATGCAGGTGGAAGATGATGGCTGGATCGATGTCACCGCTGCGGGTACCCATCACCAGGCCTTCCAGTGGAGTCAGACCCATGGAGGTATCAACACATTTACCGTTGCGCACTGCAGTTACAGAACCGCCGTTGCCCAGGTGGCAAGTGATCAGGTTAACTTCTTCAACAGGCTTGTTCAGCGCTTTTGCTGCTTCTTGAGTCACGTAGAAGTGGCTGGTGCCGTGTGCGCCATAGCGACGAACGCTGTGGTCACGGTACAGGCTGTACGGCAGGGCGTACAGGTAGGATTCTTCCGGCATGGTCTGGTGGAACGCGGTGTCGAACACAGCAACGTTTTTATCAGCCAGTTTAGGGAAGGATTTCAATGCTTCAGCGATACCGATCAGGTGCGCTGGGTTATGCAGTGGTGCAAATGGTACGGCATCTTTGATACCCTGCAGAACATCGTCATTGATTACAGCAGAAGCGGTAAACTTCTCGCCGCCGTGCACAATACGGTGACCGATAGCGGTCAGCTGTGCAGAAAGCTCCGGTTTTTGTGCCAGAATAGTATTAACAATGTAGTTCAGTGCTTCGCTGTGCGCAGCGCCGGCACCCAGAGCAGCTTCATGTTTGGCGCCGTCCATCTTCCACTTGAGGCGAGCCTCAGGCAGGTGGAAACATTCGGCTAAGCCGGAGAGGTGTTCTTCACCGTTGACAGCATCGATGATAGCGAATTTCAGGGAAGAACTGCCGCAGTTAAGGACCAGTACTAGCTTACTCGACATGGAAGTACCTACTTAAATAGTTCGTGTTGTTAAAGGAAAGACCAAAACACGTGGTGAATTAATCGTCAATCAGACAACAAGCGTAGCGCATAATGCCGTTGACATTTATGATTAACATCATGTGAATTGCACAAACCACATGATGATGAAAAAACCGATGATTTCTCTGCGGTTTAAGTAATCTTGATTTTTATAGGGCTAAAAGTTGACAGAATTCTTGTCATCTTCTACCGGCCAAAAGGCCGGCTTAGGATACCGATAGCCTGAGGCAAACACAAAATAAATTTAAAGCTTCAAATTTTTTAGTATTGTGTTTGCCGTGCCCTTATTTTTCTTTGTGACGTTGAGGTACGCGATGACGAGCAAACCGTCCGGTTCCGTAAGCTGGTTTCAGGTATTCCAGCGCGGGCAGCATTATATGAAAACCTGGCCGTCAGACAAACGTCTGGCTCCGGTCTTTCCGGAGAATCGCGTTGCGAGTGCCACCCGTTTTGCCGTCCGCTTTATGCCGCCGCTGGCGGTGTTTACCCTGACCTGGCAGATTGCCCTTGGTGGTCAGTTAGGCCCGGCCATTGCCACGGCATTGTTCGCCTGTAGCATGCCAATGCAAGGCTTGTGGTGGTTAGGTCGTCGTTCGATCACACCATTGCCGCCAACGCTGTTGCAATGGTTCCACGAAGTGCGTAACAAGCTGACGGAAGCCGGACAGGCGGTTGCGCCGGTAGAAGGCACGCCGACCTATCAGGCATTGGCGGATCTGCTGAAACGCGCCTTCAAGCAGTTGGATAAAACCTTCCTGGATGATCTGTAACATCAAAATGGCCGCATTCTTCAGCGGCCTTTTTACTGTTGTGACCAATAACCCCGGTTTAAATCAAAGAACCGGTGAGTTGTGATTTCCTGCGATATTGCGCTGTGCGATGCTTCCACCATAAGCAATTTATCGAGGAAATTATGATGGAAATGACCCACGCTCAACGGCTAATCCTGTCAAACCAATACAAGATGATGACCCTGCTTGATCCGGATAACGCTGAACGTTACCGTCGCCTGCAGACCATTATCGAACGCGGTTTCGGCCTACAGATGCGCGAACTGGACCGCGATTTTGGTGAAATGAGCGAAGACGTGTGCCGCACCATTATCAATGTGATGGAAATGCACCATGCATTGCAGGTTTCCTGGGATAACCTGAAGGAAAAACAGGGGATTGAGGCACGTCGACTGGCGTTTCTCGGTTTTGACGCTGCCACCGAAGCACGTCATTTGAGCTACGTGCGTTTCCTGGTTAATACCGAGGGGCGTTATACTCATTTCGATTCCGGCAGCCACGGCTTTAACGCCCAAACCAAAATGTGGGAAAAGTACCAGCGTATGCTGGCGATCTGGCTGTCATGCCCACGCCAATATCATTTGAGCGCCGTTGAGATAGCGCAAATTATCAATGCCTGAATAAAAGAGGTTTCCTGTGGAGTGTAAGGGTTTTCTGTTCGATCTTGATGGGACGTTGGTGGATTCGCTGCCGGCGGTAGAGCGCGCCTGGATCAATTGGGCCACACGCCGCGGCATTAATCCGAAGGACGTACTGGATTTTATTCACGGTAAACAGGCCATTACCTCGTTGCGTCACTTTATGCCGGGTGAAAGTGAGGCCGCTATTCAGCAAGAGTTCTTGCTGTTGGAGCAAGTAGAAGCGCAGGACACCGATGGCGTGACTGCGCTGCCTGGGGCTGCGGCGTTGCTGGCGCGGTTGGACCAACTCGATATTCCGTGGGCGATCGTTACCTCCGGCTCTATCCCGGTCGCTACCGCTCGCCGTCGCGCAGGGGGGTTGCCAGAGCCAGAAGTTTTCATTACTGCCGAACAGGTAAAACATGGCAAACCGCAGCCGGATGCGTATCTGTTGGGCGCTGAACGTCTCGGCTTGGCGCCGCAGGATTGCGTTGTGGTTGAAGATGCTGCTGCCGGTATTCTTTCTGGCTTGGCTGCGGGTTGCCAGGTGATTGCAGTCAATGCACCTGCCGATGCACCAAAACGGGATCAGGTCGATTTGCTGCTGACATCGCTTGAGCAGATCGCCGTGCACAAAACGGAACAGGGCGCGGAGATTCGTCTGGTGGCGTAACGCCAGGGTCTCTATCTTCACCCTAATTGATTAGACCCCGCATCGGCGGGGTTTTTTTATGCTATTTTTTAAGCCCTTGGATATCTCTGCCGGATGAGGCCGTTTTGAACAGCGAATTACTGTGGGTGCTGAGTTTACTGTTGATTGCCATTGTGCTGTTTACCACGAATAAGCTGCGTATGGACGTCGTGGCGTTGCTGGTGATCATCGCCTTTGTGCTGAGCGGCACATTGACCTTGTCTGAGGCTACGGTGGGCTTTAGTGACCCCAATGTAATTCTGATTGCTGCGCTGTTCGTGATCGGTGAGGGGTTGGTACGCACCGGTGTGGCTTATCAGGTGGGTGACTGGTTGGTGAAAGTTGCCGGTAGCAGTGAAACCAAAATGTTGATGTTGCTGATGGTCACCGTGGCCGGGCTGGGCGCGTTCATGAGCTCGACAGGCGTGGTGGCAATCTTTATTCCAGTGGTGCTTAGCGTGGCGGCGCGTATGAAAATTGCCCCGGGCAGGTTGATGATGCCGCTGAGCTTTGCCGGTCTGATTAGCGGCATGATGACGCTGGTGGCGACGCCGCCAAACATGGTGGTGAACAGCGAATTGGTGCGAGAGGGCATTAGCGGCTTTGGTTTTTTCGGCGTGACGCCAGTCGGGTTAGCGGTACTGGTGTTGGGCGTGGGCTACATGTTGGTGGCTCGCCGCTGGTTGAGCAATGACGACGGTGACAAAACGCGCGAAACCTGGCAGCGTCGCACTTTTCGTGATCTTATCCGCGACTATAAACTGACGGGCAGAGCGCGCCGGCTGGCTATCCGTAACGGGTCTCCGCTGGTGGGGCGCTCGCTCGACGAAGTGCATCTGCGCGCCCGCTACGGCGCAAACGTGGTGGGAATTGAACGTTGGAAACGCTTTCGGCGTGTGATGGTAAGCGCATCCGGCAGCACCGAGCTGCGTGAAGGGGACGTACTTTTGCTCGACATGTCGGACAGCCAGGTGGATCTCCGCGAGTTTTGCAGTGATCAGCAACTGGAGCCGATGGTATTACGCGGCGATTACTTCTCCGAACAATCACGCAACGTGGGTATGGCGGAAGTGTCGTTAATCCCCGATTCAACGCTGTTGGGCAAAAGCCTGCGTGAATCTACCTTTCGCAGTCGCTACGATCTGAACGTGGTCGGCATACGTCGCAATGGTAAAACGCTGCCGGGTAAATTGGTGGATGAACCGCTAGCGTTGGGCGATATCCTGCTGGTGATCGGTGACTGGAAGGCCATTCGTCAATTGCAGGTAAAAACCCATGATTTCATCGTGCTCAATTTGCCGGCAGAGGTCGACGAGGTAGCACCGGCTATCACCCAGGCACCGCATGCGTTGTTCTGTTTGGCGCTGATGGTGGCCATGATGCTGACTGATGAGATCCCCAATCCCATCGCCGCATTGATTGCCTGTTTATTGATGGGAAAGTTCCGCTGTATCGACATGGAAAGTGCCTATAAGTCGATTCATTGGCCGAGCATTATCTTGATTGTCGGCATGATGCCGTTCGCCCAGGCACTGCAAAAAACAGGCGGGGTGGACTTGATCGTCCGCGGGTTAATGGATGTTTCCGGTGGTGCTGGACCACGGGTCATGCTGGTGTGTCTGTTCGCACTGTGTGCCACTATCGGGCTGTTTATCTCCAACACGGCGACGGCTGTACTGATGGCACCAATTGCTATTGCCGCTGCGCGTGAAATGGGTGTCTCGCCGTACCCGTTTGCGATGATTATCGCTATCGCCGCGTCAGCTGCGTTTATGACGCCAGTTTCTTCGCCGGTGAATACCTTGGTGCTGGGACCGGGGAACTATAAGTTTGGTGATTTTGTCCGTATGGGCGTGCCATTCACACTACTGGTGATGTTGGTCAGCGTGATTATTGTGCCGTGGCTGTATGCTTTTTAATTAACGGCGCAGCGTGCTGCGCCATGAAGGTTACAGGGAGGAGTCCAGGCTGATTTCATCCAGGGACAGGCTGAAACTGGGAATAAACACATTCATGAAGTAATCCATCTCCGGGCTGCTGCGCTGCTGCAGGGTCTTTTCCAGCCGGGCTTTTGCCAGCTTGAATTCGTTATTACCGGCAGACAACTCCTCCAGACATTTCAGGTAGGCACAGAGCGCATCTGCCTGCTTAACCACCAATTTTTCGTCTTCAGTGTAATAGTGCTCGTCAAGAATGGAGCGGAAATCGTTGCGTAACTCGGCGGGAATCATATCCAGCAACTTCTGCTGGGCGATCTTTTCGATCTTCTTATATTCGTGGGCGATCTGTGGATTGTAATACTTGATCGGCGTCGGCATGTCACCAGTGATCACTTCACTGGCATCATGATACATCGCCAGCAGGGCGACGCGATCGGCGCTCAGGTTGCCATTGAACTTTCGGTTTTTGATCACGGCCAACGCATGAGCGACAAACGCTACCTGCAGACTGTGTTCGGAAACATTCTCGGTACGGACATTGCGCATCAGCGGCCAGCGATTAATCAGTTTCAAGCGTGACAGATGGGCAAAAAAGTGGCTCTGGCTCATGGTGCTCTCTTTTACAACGGCAAGTGAGGTCTCCATTGTGAGCAGTGATGGCGGCTTATGCAAATATCCTTCTTGCTACGAGCAGCCTATTTTAGGCTGCCGGGGATAGCGTTCCCGCTCAGTGACTGTTTGGAGGTTACCTGAGCGGGGTCTACTCATTTACTGACGGTAGCTTTCGAGGAAGCGTCCCAGTTTGCCTACTGCCATTTCCAGCTCGTCCACACGTGGCAAGGTCACTATGCGCACGTGATCCGGATATGGCCAGTTGAAGGCGCTCCCCTGTACCAGCAGCACTTTTTCCTGTAACAGCAGGTCCAGTACCAATTTCTGGTCGTCGTGGATATTGAATCGTTTAGCGTCGATACGAGGGAACATGTACAGCGCACCCTGAGGCTTCACGCAGGAAACGCCAGGGATCTCGTTCAACAGTTCCCAGGTGCGGTTGCGCTGTTCATACAGACGGCCACCGGGTTGAATGAATTCGCTGATGCTCTGATAGCCGCCCAAAGCCGTTTGGATCGCATGCTGCATCGGCACGTTGGCACACAGGCGCATTGATGCCAGCATTTCCAGGCCTTCGATGTAACCCTTGGCGTGTTTCTTCGGCCCGTTCAGTACCATCCAGCCCTGGCGGAAACCGGCTACGCGGTAGGTTTTAGACAGCCCGTTGAAAGTCACCGTCAGCAAGTCCGGTGCCAGCGCGGCGATGGAATGGTGTTCGGCTTCGTCATACAGGATTTTGTCGTAAATCTCGTCGGCGAAGATGATCAGGTTGTGTTGACGGGCGATCTCAACAATCTGTTCCAACAGTTCTTTGCTGTATACCGCGCCGGTCGGGTTATTCGGGTTGATGATCACAATACCGCGAGTGCGGGGGGTGATTTTGCTGATGATGTCATCCAGATCTGGGAACCAACCGGCTTCTTCATCACACAGATAATGCACAGCCTTGCCGCCAGACAGCGAGACAGCGGCGGTCCATAACGGATAATCCGGTGCCGGCACCAGCATTTCGTCACCGCTGTTCAGCAACGCCTGCATGGATTGCACGATCAGTTCAGAAACCCCATTGCCGATGTAGATATCCTCAACGGTCATGTCACGTATGTTACGCGCCTGGTAGTGCTGCATGATCGCTTTACGTGCCGAGAAGAGCCCTTTGGAATCAGAGTAGCCTTGCGCCGTGGGCAAATTGCGAATCACGTCGACCAGGATTTCATCAGGGGCGTCAAAACCAAACGGGGCTGGGTTGCCGATGTTCAGTTTCAGGACTTTATTGCCTTCTTCTTCAAGACGTTTAGCTTCTTTGAGCACCGGGCCGCGAATGTCATAGCAGACGTTGTCCAGTTTGTTGGATTTCTCAATGGGGGACATAAAAAGTTGAGCCTTTTGCTGGGATGGGGGCGTTCCTACCGTGGAACACCGCAACCTGCACAATGTACTCCTGGCGATAGCGCTTTTGAAGGGTTGTGCACGCCTTTGGTGCAAACGAAGGGGGAGGGGGGCAATTTCAGGGGGTATAAACAACGCTAAAGTAATTTAGTGGGTTTTAACTCCGGGTTTTAATTGTTTTCTGGTTTTTTACTCTGTTATGGTGAGCGCGTGCAGGCATAATTGCCCAGAAGCATCAAGACAGCAGCGATAAAACATCCACGACTGTTAAGCTGGACCGAGGATTAAAACAGATAAAATGTAAAGAAATGATAATGCCAGAGTAGTCTGATGGCGAGTTGCTAATCGGCGATCCACACTAAATGATAAGGCCAAATTACATTAGCAATATTACAGTTTGTATCTTAAGCCACATTTAAGTGGTTATTCCGGAGTTATTCATGGAGTAAATGTTACTAGTTGAATTTATTAAATTCGTTACAAAACGAACCGAAAGATACAGGAAAAAAAATTTATGTTTTATCGTGTCGATTGACGCTGAGGCCAGTCAGGGTGCGGAAGTTGTGCAGCACAATTGGAGTGGAAATCAGGCGCAGTGAATGAGTAAAATATTTATGCAGGTTAAAATTAAACACTTTAACCACTAATAAAGTACGGCGTTCTATAAGCATCTGCGATAGATCACATTTTAAAAGGCGATAGAGGTAACGAATTAAAAGTAATTTTTTTGCCCTCCACTAATGAGTGGGGTACTGTCATGTCTGGCATCGTCCCTTTTAAACGATGTCTTAGAAATACACCAGGGTAGTTTGTAAATTAGAATTCAAAAAGTGAAGAAAACACTATGACAACTGCAAATCGTCCGATACTCAATCTCGACCTCGATCTGCTTAGAACCTTTGTTGCTGTTGCTGATTTGAATACTTTTGCGGCGGCGGCAGTTGCCGTTTGTCGTACCCAATCAGCCGTCAGTCAACAAATGCAGCGGTTAGAGCAACTGGTTGGCAAAGAGTTGTTTGCCCGTCATGGGCGCAATAAATTACTGACCGAACACGGTATACAGCTTCTCGGCTACGCCAGGAAAATCCTGCGCTTCAACGACGAAGCCTGTACTTCGCTGATGTACAACAATATAAAGGGTGTTCTGACTATCGGTGCTTCTGACGATACCGCCGATACCATTTTGCCTTTCCTCCTCAACCGCGTCACGTCAGTGTATCCAAAGCTGGCAATTGATGTTCGGGTGAAACCTAGTTCGTTTATGACCGACATGCTGGAAAACGGTGAAGTCGATCTGGCGATTACCACAATGGCTACCGAAGACCGCCCGCACATTGTGTTGCGGACTTCGCCAACCCTGTGGTATTGCTCGGCGGATTACTATTTTCAGGCTGGAGAACCGATCCCGTTGGTGGTGATGGACGAACCGAGTCCGTTCCGCGCAATGGCGATCAAACACCTGGATGATGCCGGGATTCCATGGCGAATCGCCTATGTTGCGTCAACACTCTCTGCCGTTCGTGCTGCGTGCAAGGCAGGGCTGGGGATCACTGTTCGGCCAATCGAAATGATGAGCCCGGACTTGCGGGTATTAGGCGCGGTAGAAGGCTTGCCACCGTTGCCGGATACCCAATATGCCTTGTGCAAGGATCCAAAGTGCGCAAACGAGCTGGCAATGGCAATTTTCAGCGCAATGCAGAACGGCAATAGCAACTACAGCTTCAGTGGGCCAGGTGCTTCGCTGCAAGATGATGCTTGTCTGGTTGATGATGAGGAATAACGCCAAAACGCGTTAATCCGAATGAAAAACCTCCACCTCGGTGGAGGTTTTTTTTGGCCTAAAATCACGGAAAGTTATCTTTATAAGCGATTAACCTGATTTAAATCCTGAAAAGGTTATTTCTGTTGTTTTATTTTGCAGGTGAGAACTGTTATCAGTCGAAAAAAAAGACTTTCGATGATTTTTTGAACGAATAATTGCGGCGCTAAAGGCCTGGAATCAATATGGTTATTTTGGTAATTTGTCGCGGCCGTGTTTGACCGCCGAAATTGACAAAATTTATTAAAGGGCCACACTTTTTTTGAGGATTTATGCTGGAAACGTGTCCTGGATCAAAAAAATACCCCTAGGTAGTGAGTGGAAGAACAGGAGATTCCTGAGACAATGGTATAGTAAAACTGAAATGTGCATGTTGGTTTATATCTATCTGTTTCTACACAGCAATTAACTGACACGATTTAGCCTAAGCCAGGCGCATGAAATGTTAATTAAATGATATGTATGTAAACTAGTGTGTAGATACTTTTGTCAAAGTTGACAAAAGGTTATAGAAAGGAGTAAAAAGCCCACAGTAAAACGCTGCCTAACTCGCTGTAAAAGCAGTTTGTTTGTGTGGTTAATTTATCCTTCCCTTAAATCGATGTGGTGCACTAACTGCCAGATACAAGAGCAGAGCGATCGACGCCACTTTTGATGAGTAAGCATAGAGTATGTCAACAACCACTGAAGTTATCGCTCATCACTGGGCGTTCGCCGTATTTCTTGTCGTGGCTATCGGGCTTTGCGGCTTAATGCTGCTGGGTGCGTTCTTCTTGGGCGGGAGAGCCCGCGCGCGCGCCAAACACACCCCATTTGAATCAGGCATCGACTCAGTCGGCACGGCGCGTATGCGTCTGTCTGCCAAGTTCTACCTGGTCGCCATGTTCTTCGTTATTTTCGATGTTGAAGCCTTGTACCTGTACGCCTGGTCGGTCTCCATTCGTGAGAGCGGTTGGGTTGGCTTTATCGAAGCCGCCATTTTCATTTTGGTGCTATTGGCCGGTCTGTTTTATCTGGTGCGTATTGGCGCATTGGACTGGACACCGTCGCGTTCCAAACGTCTGAGTAAACCAGGCACGATCACTAACACCAACAGTCATCCGCAGTAGTCGGTTAAAAACGAGGCATTAAGATGGACTATACGCTCACCCGCATAGACCCGAACGGTGAGAACGACCGTTACCCCCTGCAAAAACAGGAGATCGTCGCAGATCCTCTGGACCAACAGGTTCACCGCACGGTTTACATGGGTAAACTCGAACATGCATTGCATGACATGGTGAACTGGGGGCGTAAAAACTCTATTTGGCCATATAACTTCGGCCTTTCGTGCTGTTATGTGGAGATGGTGACGTCGTTTACCGCCGTTCACGATGTGGCCCGTTTTGGTGCTGAAGTATTGCGTGCTTCACCGCGTCAGGCTGACCTGATGGTCGTTGCCGGCACTTGCTTCACCAAAATGGCCCCGGTCATTCAGCGCCTGTATGAACAGATGCTGGAGCCAAAATGGGTGATCTCCATGGGCGCCTGCGCCAACTCCGGCGGCATGTACGACATCTATTCCGTTGTACAGGGCGTGGACAAGTTCCTTCCGGTCGACGTGTATATTCCTGGCTGCCCACCGCGTCCAGAAGCGTACATGCAAGCGCTGATGCTGCTACAGGAATCTATTGGCAAAGAACGCCGCCCTCTGTCTTGGGTTGTCGGCGATCAGGGCGTTTATCGCGCCAATATGCAGTCTGAAAGAGAGCGTAAACACGGCGAGCGTATCGCGGTGACCAACCTTCGGACGCCTGACGAGATTTAAGACGTTCATTTAACGTCCATCTTAGTGCGCTATTGGTTAACACAGCGAAAAGTGAACTTGCGGCGAAATAACCCTTTAGTGTGGTGAAAAAAAATTATGACAGATTTAACGACGCACGACGCCTTGCCTTCTTGGCAAACCCGGGATCACCTTGACGATCCGGTTATTGGCGAACTGCGCAACCGTTTTGGGCCGGAAGCCTTTACTGTTCAGCCCTCCCGTACCGGAATGCCCGTGGTATGGGTCAAACCTGACCAGTTACTGGAAGTAATGACGTTTTTAAGAAAACAGCCGAAGCCTTACGTCATGCTGTTCGATTTGCATGGCGTGGACGAGCGTCTGCGAACCCACCGCGATGGCCTGCCTGCTGCGGATTTCTCTGTTTTCTATCATCTGATTTCTATCGAACGTAACCGCGATATCATGCTGAAAGTGGCACTGTCTGAAAAAGACTTGCACGTGCCCACAGCAACCAAGGTCTTCCCGAATGCCAACTGGTATGAGCGTGAAACCTGGGAAATGTTCGGTATTACCTTCGACGGCCACCCACACCTGACGCGCATCATGATGCCGCAAACCTGGGAAGGCCACCCGCTGCGTAAAGACTACCCGGCCCGCGCCACCGAATTCGATCCTTTTGTGTTGACCAAACAGAAAGAAGATTTGGAAATGGAAGCGCTGACCTTCAAGCCAGAAGATTGGGGCATGAAGCGCGGCACCGAGAACGAGGACTTCATGTTCCTTAACCTCGGTCCGAACCACCCGTCTGCGCACGGTGCATTCCGTATCATTCTGCAGTTGGATGGCGAAGAGATCGTCGATTGCGTTCCAGATATTGGTTACCACCACCGTGGTGCCGAGAAAATGGGCGAACGTCAGTCCTGGCACAGTTACATTCCGTACACCGACCGTATCGAGTATCTCGGCGGTTGTGTGAACGAAATGCCTTATGTGCTGGCGGTTGAGAAACTGGCAGGTATCAAAGTGCCGGATCGCGTAGACACCATTCGCGTGATGCTGTCAGAACTGTTCCGCATCAACAGTCACTTGCTGTACATCAGTACCTTTATTCAGGACGTCGGCGCAATGACCCCGGTGTTCTTCGCCTTTACCGACCGTCAGAAAATCTACGATTTGGTTGAAGCGATTACCGGTTTCCGTATGCACCCGGCCTGGTTCCGTATTGGCGGTGTTGCACACGACCTGCCACGCGGCTGGGATCGTCTGCTGCGCGAGTTCCTTGAGTGGATGCCAAAACGTCTGGATTCTTACGTCAAGGCTGCACTGAAGAACAGCATCCTAAAAGGCCGTTCTGTCGGTGTTGCATCCTACAATGCTAAAGAAGCCTTGGAGTGGGGCGTCACTGGCGCGGGTCTGCGCGCTACCGGTATCGAGTTCGACGTGCGTAAATGGCGTCCATATTCTGGCTACGAGAATTTCGATTTTGAAATTCCGGTGGGTGACGGCAACAGCGACTGCTATACCCGTGTGATGTTAAAAGTGGAAGAGCTGCGTCAGAGTCTGCGCATCCTCGAACAGTGCCTGAACAACATGCCGGAAGGCCCGTTCAAGGCCGATCACCCGCTGACCACACCGCCGCCGAAAGAGCGCACGTTGCAGCACATTGAAACGCTGATCACCCACTTCCTGCAGGTTTCCTGGGGCCCGGTGATGCCAGCCAACGAATCATTCCAGATGATTGAAGCCACTAAAGGGATCAACAGCTACTACCTGACCAGCGACGGCAGCACCATGAGCTACCGCACCCGGGTACGTACGCCAAGCTTTGCGCATTTGCAGCAAATCCCAGCGGTAATCCGTGGCAGCCTGGTCTCCGACCTGATCGTCTATCTGGGTAGTATCGATTTTGTAATGTCAGATGTGGACCGCTAACTATGCATGATCAAAAAGACAATCACGCGAATAACGAAGCGCTTGAACCCATCAATGCGGCCGCTCCTCAGAGCGGCGTTGATGCATTTGAGCTGAGCGCGGAAGAACGTGATGCGATCGAGCACGAAAAGCACCATTACGAGGATCCACGCGCCGCCTCCATTGAAGCACTGAAAATTGTGCAGAAGCAGCGTGGTTGGGTTCCGGACGGTGCGATTTATGCCATCGCGGAAGTGCTGGGCATTCCTGCCAGCGACGTAGAAGGCGTGGCCACGTTCTACAGCCAGATTTTCCGTCAGCCAGTAGGACGTCACGTGATCCGTTATTGTGACAGCGTTGTTTGTCACATCACCGGTTATCAGGGCATTCAGGCCGCCATTGAGAAGAAGCTAAGCATCAAACCCGGTCAAACTACCTTTGATGGGCGCTTCACTCTGCTGCCAACCTGCTGCCTGGGCAACTGCGATAAAGGGCCAACCATGATGATTGATGAGGACACTCACAGTCAGCTGAAGCCTGAAGATATCGAGACGTTACTGGAGCAGTATCAATGATTAAAGACATTGTACGCACTCCCGAAATGCACCCGCTGACCTGGCGACTGCGCGACGACAAACAGCCTGTGTGGCTGGATGAATACCGCAGCAAAAATGGTTACGCCGGCGCTGAAAAAGCCATTAGGGGCCTGGCCCCGGATGAGATCGTCACCCTGGTAAAAGACGCCGGGTTGAAAGGTCGTGGCGGCGCAGGTTTCTCCACCGGCCTGAAGTGGAGCCTGATGCCGAAAGACGAATCCATGAACATCCGTTACCTGCTGTGTAACGCCGATGAAATGGAGCCGGGCACCTATAAAGACCGTTTGCTGATGGAACAACTGCCGCACCTGTTGGTGGAAGGCATGCTGATCTCTGCATTCGCGCTGAAGGCTTACCGTGGCTATATCTTCCTGCGCGGTGAGTACATTGAAGCTGCGGTGCATTTGCGCCGTGCGATTGCCGAAGCCACCGAAGCCGGTTATTTGGGCAAGAACATCATGGGCAGCGGCTTTGACTTCGAGCTGATTGTTCATACTGGCGCTGGTCGTTACATCTGCGGCGAAGAAACCGCATTGATCAACTCGCTGGAAGGCCGTCGAGCCAACCCACGCTCCAAGCCACCATTCCCGGCGTCTTCCGGTGTTTGGGGCAAACCGACTTGCGTGAATAACGTGGAAACCCTGTGTAACGTTCCGGCGATCCTGGCGAACGGTATTGACTGGTACAAGGGAATTTCCGCCGGTAAGAGTAACGACGCGGGTACCAAACTGATGGGCTTCTCCGGCCGGGTGAAAAACCCAGGCGTTTGGGAGCTGCCGTTTGGTACCACCGCGCGTGAAATTCTGGAAGATTACGCCGGTGGTATGCGTGACGGATTGCGTTTTAAAGCCTGGCAGCCAGGCGGTGCAGGAACCGACTTCCTGACTGCTGATCACCTTGATCTGCCGATGGACTTCGAGAACATCGGTAAAGCCGGCAGCCGTCTCGGCACCGCGTTGGCGATGGCGGTGGACCACGAAATCGGTATGGTTCCGTTGGTGCGTAACCTTGAAGAGTTCTTCGCACGTGAGTCCTGTGGCTGGTGTACGCCATGCCGTGACGGCTTACCGTGGAGCGTGAAGATCCTGCGTGCATTGGAAAATGGTGAAGGGCAACCGGGGGATATCGAAACCCTCGAGCAGCTGTGCCGTTCCCTTGGCCCAGGAAAAACCTTCTGCGCACATGCGCCAGGTGCCGTAGAGCCACTGCAAAGCGCAATTAAATATTTCCGTGAAGAGTTCGAAGCGGGCATCAAAGTGAAGCACTTCAGCAACGCGCATGCGATTGGCGGTATTCAGGCCAATAATCTGCTGAAGCAACGCTGGTAAGCCCGCTTTTAGCCCAAAGTATTTCGCCGGACAGCCAGGCGGCAAGTGGGGAAATCCCCTGGAGCTTACCGCGGTAAGTCACTGGGGTGAGCACACGCAGCCAACAACGCTGTAGGGTGAAATACGCAGGGATACAGAATTTTTGATTAACGCCTGCCGCGAGGCAGGCCACTTGGAAGCATGCTGACTATGGCTACGATTCATGTAGACGGCAAAGAATACGACGTAGATGGTGCTGACAACCTGCTGCAGGCTTGTCTCTCCCTCGGCCTCGATATTCCTTACTTTTGCTGGCATCCGGCGCTGGGAAGCGTCGGCGCTTGCCGCCAATGTGCGGTAAAGCAATACCAAAACGCGGAAGATACGCGTGGCCGTTTGGTGATGTCTTGTATGACACCGGCATCCGATGGGACCTTTATTTCCATCGACGATGGCGAAGCCAAACAGTTCCGTGAAAGCGTGGTTGAGTGGTTGATGACCAACCACCCACACGACTGTCCGGTATGTGAAGAAGGCGGTAACTGTCATTTGCAGGATATGACAGTAATGACCGGCCACAGCTTCCGTAAATACCGTTTCAGTAAGCGTACCCATAACAACCAGGAGTTAGGGCCGTTTATCTCGCACGAGATGAACCGCTGTATCGCCTGTTACCGTTGTGTGCGCTATTACAAGGATTATGCGGACGGCACTGACTTCGGTGTGTACGGCGCACACGACAATGTCTACTTTGGTCGTGTCGAGAGCGGTACGCTGGAAAGCGAGTTCTCCGGTAACCTGGTAGAAGTGTGCCCGACCGGTGTGTTCACCGACAAAACGCATTCCGAACGCTACAACCGTAAATGGGACATGCAGTTTGCGCCAAGCATCTGCCAGCAGTGCAGCATCGGCTGTAACACCAGTCCGGGTGAGCGTTATGGCGAACTGCGTCGTATCGAAAACCGTTATAACGGCAGCGTGAACCATTACTTCCTGTGTGACCGCGGCCGCTTCGGTTATGGCTACGTGAACCAGAAAGATCGTCCGCGTCAGCCACAGCAACTGCGTGGTGACGACTGGATCACCTTGAATGCCGAGCAGGCAATGCAAGGCGCGGCGGATATTCTGCGTCAGGCGAAGAAAACCATCGGTATCGGCTCTCCGCGCGCCAGCCTGGAAAGTAACTTTGCACTGCGCGAACTGGTCGGTGCCGAGAACTTCTACACCGGGATTTCGCAGGCAGAGCAGGGTCGTTTGAACCTGATGCTGAACGTGCTGCAAAACAGCGGCGTTTACACGCCTGCACTGCGTGAAATCGAAGGCTACGATGCGGTATTGGTGTTAGGTGAAGATCTCACCCAAACCGGTGCGCGTATAGCTCTGTCGGTACGTCAGGCGGTGAAAGGCAAGGCTCGTGCTATGGCGGCAGCCCAGCGTGTTGCCGACTGGCAGATCGCGGCGATCCAAAACATTGGTCAACACGCGAAATACCCGCTGTTTGTGACCAACGTGGATGACACGCGTTTGGACGACATCGCGGCATGGAACTACCGTGCACCGGTGGATGAGCAGGCGCGTTTCGGTTTCGCTATTGCCCATGCGCTGGACAATGCGGCACCGGCGGTCAGCGATTTGGCTGGCGGCCTGAACAAGAAAGTCGACATCATCGTGCAGGCGCTGACTGATGCGCGTAAACCGTTGATCATCACCGGCAGCAACGCCGGTAGCGAAGCCATCATCGAAGCGGCGGCTAACATCGCCAAAGCGCTGAAGGATCGCGGTTCTGACGTGGGTATCACCTTCGTAGCCAGTGCTGCCAACAGCCTCGGTTTGTCGATGATCGGCGGCGGTTCACTTGATCAGGCTTTGACGCAGTTGGAAAACGGCGACGCCGATACTGCTATCGTCATGGAAAACGATCTCTACCGGCATGCGCCTGCGGGGAAAGTGGACGCGGCGCTGGCCAAGGTCAGCAACCTGATTGTAGCGGACCATCAACGCACTGCCGTGATGGAAAAGGCTAACCTGATCCTGTCTGCGGCAAGTTTTGCCGAGAGTGACGGTACGTTGGTCAACCAGGAAGGCCGCGCACAGCGCTTCTTCCAGGTCTACGATCCTGCCTACTACGACGATGCTAAAAAGAATCAGTTTACCGTGATGCTGGAAAGCTGGCGCTGGATGCACTCGCTGCATTCCACCTACACCAGTCGCCACGTGGATTGGACGCAGCTCGACGACGTGATCGCCGCCTGTGTCAAAGCATTGCCGCAACTGCAGGGCATCGTCGACGCAGCACCAGATGCGAGCTTCCGTATTCGTGGTCAGAAACTGGCGCGTTCTCCGATTCGCTCCAGCGGCCGTACGGCCATGCGCGCTAATATCAGCGTACATGAACCGCGTCAGCCACAGGATAAAGACACCATGTTCGCCTTCTCCATGGAAGGGAACAACAGCCCGCTGGCCGACCGTCAGCAGATCCCATTCGCATGGGCACCAGGTTGGAACTCACCGCAAGCATGGAACAAGTTCCAGGCCGAAGTGGGTGGCAAGTTGCGTCATGGCGATCCGGGTGTGCGTCTGATTGAAGCAGGGGAGGGCAAGCTGGATTACTTTACCAACGTGCCTGCCGCCTTTGGTCATGAGCAAGGCTGGCGTGTTGCGCCGTATTACCATTTATTCGGCAGTGATGAAATGTCACAGCGTTCTGGTGTGATCCAGCAACGTATGCCGGATGCTTATGTCATGGTGAACCCGGCGGATGCTGCTGCGCTTGGCGTTAATGCCGGTGCGCTGGTGGAATTCAGCTGTGCAGGTCAGACGCTGCGTCTGCCAGTACGCCTGAGTGAAACCCTGACCCAGGGACAGGTGGGTTTACCGCTTGGTTTGCCTGGGATCCCGCCAGTATTGGTGGGTGCGACGGTTGAAAATCTGCGGGAGGCGACACGATGAGCTGGTTTACCCCTGAGGTGATCGACATTCTGATTGCCATTCTTAAAGCGGTAGTGATCCTGCTGGTCGTAGTGAGCTGTGGGGCATTCATGAGCTTCGGCGAACGCCGTTTGCTCGGTTTGTTCCAGAACCGTTATGGACCAAACCGTGTCGGCTGGGGTGGCTCGCTGCAGCTGGTCGCCGACATGATCAAAATGTTCTTCAAGGAAGACTGGGTACCGAAATTCTCCGACCGGGTGATCTTTACCCTGGCGCCGATGATCGCCTTTACTTCCCTGTTGCTGGCATTTGCCATTGTTCCGGTCAGTCCGACCTGGGCAGTGTCCGACCTCAATATCGGTATTTTGTTCTTCCTGATGATGGCTGGCCTGGCGGTATACGCCGTGCTGTTCGCCGGCTGGTCGAGCAACAACAAATACTCGCTGTTGGGGGCGATGCGTGCTTCCGCGCAAACCCTGAGCTATGAAGTGTTCATCGGCCTGTCGCTGATGGGCGTGGTGGCGCAGGCAGACTCCTTCAACATGCAAACCATCGTTGAATCTCAGGCGCATCTGTGGAACGTTATCCCGCAATTCTTTGGTTTTGTTACCTTTGCGATTGCCGGTGTTGCGGTGTGCCACCGCCATCCGTTTGACCAACCAGAAGCCGAGCAGGAACTGGCTGACGGTTACCACATTGAATATTCCGGTATGAAATTCGGTCTGTTCTTTGTGGGTGAGTACATCGGTATCGTCACCGTTTCTGCCCTGATTGTGACGTTGTTCTTCGGTGGCTGGCAGGGTCCATTCCTGCCGCCATTCATCTGGTTCGCGCTGAAAACGGCTTTCTTCATGATGATGTTTATTCTGATTCGTGCTGCTCTGCCACGTCCGCGCTATGACCAGGTGATGGCCTTCGGCTGGAAAGTGTGTCTGCCGCTGACGCTGCTGAACCTGCTGGCGACTGCCGCAGTCATTTTGTACAACGCTCAATAAGGGGTGAATAAACCATGACATTGAAAGAGTTATTGGTTGGTTTCGGCACCCAGGTGCGCAGCATTTGGATGATAGGCTTGCATGCCTTCGCCAAGCGCGAAACCCAGATGTATCCGGAAGAACCGGTTTACCTGCCGCCGCGTTACCGTGGTCGTATTGTGCTGACGCGCGATCCTGACGGTGAAGAACGCTGTGTGGCTTGTAACCTGTGTGCGGTTGCTTGCCCGGTGGGCTGTATCTCGCTGCAAAAAGCAGAACAGAAAGACGGCCGCTGGTACCCGGAGTTCTTCCGCATCAACTTCTCGCGCTGCATTTTCTGCGGCCTGTGCGAAGAGGCTTGCCCGACTACCGCGATCCAGTTGACGCCGGATTTCGAAATGGGTGAGTTCAAGCGCCAGGATCTGGTGTACGAAAAAGAAGATCTGTTGATCTCGGGGCCGGGTAAATATCCGGAATATAACTTCTACCGGATGGCCGGTATGGCGATTGACGGCAAAGCCAAGGGCGAAGCCGAAAACGAAGCCAAACCGATCGACGTCAAAGGTCTGTTGCCTTAAGGAGCCAGCAAGCATGGAAATTGCCTTTTATCTGGCAGGTTTGATTGCGGTGGTCGCGACAATTCGCGTGATCTCGCATACCAACCCTGTGCATGCGTTGCTGTATCTGATCGTCTCGTTATTGGCGATCTCTGCAGTCTTTTTCTCACTCGGCGCGTACTTCGCCGCGGCACTGGAAATCATCGTTTACGCAGGCGCCATCATGGTGTTGTTCGTGTTCGTGGTGATGATGCTGAACCTCGGCAACGCGGTGCAGCAGCAAGAGCGTGATTGGCTGAAGCCGTCGGTGTGGATTGGCCCGGGCCTGTTGTCGCTGGCGCTATTAGCGGTACTGATTGTCGCTATCCGCAGCGTGTCCGATCAGGGCATCAGCGGTGATATGGTTGACGCTAAAGCGGTAGGGATCAGCCTGTTTGGCCCTTACGTTCTGGCGGTCGAGCTGGCTTCAATGCTGCTGTTGGCTGGTCTGGTTGTTGCCTTCCACATTGGTCGTGAGCACAAACCGGGTGAGGTGTTGAGCAACGCCCCGGCCAGTAGCGAAATGGCGAGAAGAAAATCGGAGGAGCAAGCATGATCCCTCTTCAACATGGCCTGATCCTGGCGGCGATTCTGTTCGTCCTGGGTCTGACCGGGTTACTGGTTCGTCGCAACCTGCTGTTTATGCTGATCAGTCTGGAAGTGATGATCAATGCTGCGGCATTGGCGTTTATCGTCGCGGGTAGCTACTGGGGCCAACCAGACGGGCAGGTGATGTATATCCTGGCGATCAGCCTGGCGGCAGCCGAGGCCAGTATCGGTCTGGCGTTGCTGCTACAGCTCTACCGTCGTCGTCATACCCTGAATATTGATACTGTCAGTGAGATGCGCGGATGAACCTATTATATTTAACTATTCTGCTACCGCTGATCGGGTTCCTGCTGTTGGCATTTTCCCGCGGTCGTTGGTCTGAGAACACCTCGGCAACCGTCGGCGTAGGCTCTATTGGCCTGGCGGCACTGGTCACGGTGTATGTGGCGATGGATTTCTTCGCCCAGAAAGCCACTGGCGTGCAGCTGTTTGAACAAAGCCTGTGGAACTGGATGACCGTCGGTAACTTCAATATTGGTGTGACGCTGACGTTGGACGGCCTGTCGTTGACCATGCTGTCAGTGGTTACCGGTGTGGGCTTCTTCATCCACATGTTCGCGTCCTGGTACATGCGCGGTGAAGAGGGCTACTCACGCTTCTTCGCTTACACCAACCTGTTTATCGCCAGCATGGTGGTATTGGTTCTGGCAGACAACCTGTTGCTGCTGTACCTGGGTTGGGAAGGCGTGGGCCTGTGCAGCTACCTGTTGATCGGTTTCTACTATAAAGATCCGGCCAACGGTGCGGCAGCGATGAAAGCCTTTATCGTGACTCGCGTCGGTGATGTGTTCCTGGCATTTGCGCTGTTCATTCTCTACAACGAGTTGGGTACGCTGAACATCCGTGAACTGATGATCCTGGCACCGCAAAAACTGGCGATCGGCGATACGGCGATCACCTGGGCTACCCTGATGTTGCTGGGCGGCGCGGTCGGTAAATCGGCGCAGCTGCCGTTGCAGACCTGGTTGGCGGACGCGATGGCGGGTCCAACACCGGTTTCAGCATTGATCCACGCTGCAACCATGGTGACCGCGGGCGTTTACCTGATTGCACGTACTCACGGCCTGTTCCTGATGGCGCCGGAAGTACTGCATCTGGTGGGGATTATCGGGGCAGTAACTTTGGTACTGGCGGGCTTTGCCGCGCTGGTGCAAACCGATATCAAGCGCGTGCTTGCCTACTCCACCATGAGCCAGATTGGTTACATGTTCCTGGCGTTGGGCGTACAGGCGTGGGATGCGGCTATCTTCCACCTGATGACCCATGCGTTCTTCAAGGCGTTACTGTTCCTGTCCTCCGGTTCGGTTATCCTGGCCTGTCATCACGAGCAGAACATCTTCAAGATGGGTGGCCTGCGCAAGAGCATTCCGCTGGTCTACGTCTGCTTCCTGGTGGGTGGCGCTGCGCTGTCGGCACTGCCGCTGATCACCGCTGGCTTCTTCAGTAAGGATGAGATCTTGGCCGGTGCGATGGCTAACGGTCACATCAACCTGATGATTGCTGGTTTGGTCGGTGCGTTCATGACCTCACTGTATACCTTCCGTATGATTTTCATCGTGTTCCATGGCGAAGAGAAAATCAAAGCGCATGCCGGTAAAGGCATCACTCACCACCTGCCACTGTTGGTTCTGCTGGTGCTGTCCACCTTCGTTGGCGCGATGATTGTTCCGCCATTGCAGGGGGTACTGCCAGATACCACCGAGTTGGCACACGGTAGCGTGCTGCAACTGGAGATTACCTCCGGCGTAGTGGCTATTGTCGGCATTCTGCTGGCGGCGGCACTGTGGTTGGGCAAACGTAGCCTGGTTACACGTATCGCCAAGAGCGCGCCAGGGCGTTTCTTCTCGACCTGGTGGTTCCATGCCTGGGGCTTCGACTGGCTGTACGACAAAGTGTTCGTCAAGCCGTACCTGGGTATTGCGAAGTTGCTGCAACGTGATCCGCTGAACTCGATGATGAACCTGCCGGCCATCTTCTCCCGCTGGGGGAACCGAGGTCTGACAGTGAGTGAGAACGGTCAGGTGCGTTGGTATATAGCGTCTATGGGTGTGGGTGCAGTGGTCGTATTGGCTCTGTTGATTCTGGTTTAATTGAATAATTTAAACAGACGCATTTTTCGGGCGTAGCGCCTGCAGGGCAGGCGCTACGTACAAAGTTTGAAATTATTCGTATAAGGGACACAAAACGCCATGCTATTACCTTGGCTAATTCTTATCCCCTTTATTGGCGGTCTGCTGTGCTGGCAGTTTGAGCGCTTCGGTACTAAGGTGCCGCGCTGGATTGCATTAATCGCAATGGGGCTGACATTGGCGCTTTCTCTGTATCTGTGGATGCAGGGTGGCTACACATTGACTACGCCGAAAGGCATTCCGCAGTGGCAGTCTGAATTCCTGCTGCCGTGGATCCCACGCTTTGGTATTTCCATCCACCTGGCGCTGGACGGCTTGTCACTGCTGATGGTGGTGCTGACCGGCCTGCTGGGCGTGCTGGCAATTCTTTGTTCCTGGCGTGAAATTCAGAAATATCAGGGCTTCTTCCACCTGAACCTGCTGTGGATCCTGGGTGGGGTAATCGGCGTGTTCCTCGCCATCGACATGTTCCTGTTCTTCTTCTTCTGGGAAATGATGTTGGTGCCGATGTACTTCCTGATTGCACTCTGGGGTCACAAGGCGTCGGACGGGAAGACCCGTATTACTGCGGCTACCAAGTTCTTCATCTATACCCAGGCCAGTGGTCTGGTGATGTTGATTGCCATTATGGGCCTGGTGTTCGTGCACTATAACGCGACCGGCGTGTGGACCTTCGATTACGAAGACCTGCTGCAAACGCCAATGTCACATAACGTGCAATACCTGCTGATGCTGGGCTTCTTCATCGCATTCGCAGTGAAAATGCCGGTGGTGCCATTGCACGGTTGGTTGCCAGATGCGCATAGCCAGGCACCAACCGCAGGTTCTGTGGACCTGGCGGGGATCTTGCTGAAAACAGCGGCCTACGGTCTGTTGCGTTTCAGCCTGCCGTTGTTCCCTGAAGCGTCACATGAGTTTGCACCAATCGCGATGTGGTTGGGTGTGGTCGGTATCTTCTACGGTGCCTGGATGGCGTTTGCACAGACCGATATCAAGCGTTTGATTGCTTACACTTCAGTTTCCCATATGGGCTTCGTACTGATTGCCATCTACACGGGCAGCCAACTGGCTTACCAAGGCGCGGTGATTCAGATGATTGCACACGGCCTGTCTGCGGCCGGTATGTTCATCATCTGTGGTCAGCTGTACGAACGTCTGCACACTCGTGACATGCGTGAGATGGGGGGCTTGTGGGGACGTATTAAATACATTCCTGCTTTGTCACTGTTCTTCGCGGTGGCGACCCTGGGGATGCCGGGTACCGGTAACTTCGTCGGTGAATTCATGATCCTGTTCGGCAGCTATCAGGTTGTGCCGGTGATCACCGTGATTTCTACCTTCGGTCTGGTGTTTGCTTCGGTCTATTCGTTGATCATGATGCAGCGTGCCTACTACGGCAAAGCCAAGTCTGACCAACCCTTGCCGGGCATGACCGCGCGTGAGCTGTTCATCATCCTGTTACTGGTGGTGTTGCTGGTTCTGCTGGGGGTTTACCCGCAGCCGATTCTGGACACTTCTCATGCGGCGATGAGCAACGTGCAACACTGGTTTGGTTCGTCAGTTTCAGCAATTTCAACAACAAGGCCGTAATTCGCCATGACAATAACTCCTCAACAACTGATCGCATTGCTACCACTGTTGATCGTCGGATTGACGGTGGTGGTTGTGATGCTAGGCATTGCGTGGCGACGCGACCACTTTATCAACGCCACCCTAACCGTGATCGGTCTAAACCTGGCGCTGCTTTCGCTGTACTTTGTCGGCCAGGCTGGCCCAATGGACGTCACCCCGCTGCTGCGGGTTGACGGCTACTCGATGTTCTATACCGGACTGGTGATACTGGCGAGTCTGGCGACCTGTACCTTTGCCTATCCTTGGCTGGTGGGTTACCCAGATAACCGTGAAGAATTCTACCTGCTGGTGCTGATTGCTACCCTGGGTGGCATTCTGCTGGCGAGCGCCAACCATTTGGCATCGTTGTTCCTCGGTATTGAACTGATCTCGTTGCCGCTATTTGGTCTGGTGGGTTATGCCTACCGCCAGAAGCGTCCTCTGGAAGCGGCTATCAAGTACATGCTGTTGTCTGCTGCGGCATCATCATTCCTGCTGTTTGGTATGGCGCTGCTGTATGCCGAGTCTGGCGATCTGTCACTGGCCGGCCTGGGTAAAAGCCTGCAAGAAAATATGATGCACCAGCCGCTGATCCTGGCGGGTATGGGCATGATGATTGTTGGCTTGGGCTTCAAGCTGTCACTGGTGCCGTTCCAACTGTGGACACCGGATGTGTATCAGGGTGCACCTGCGCCGGTTTCAACCTTCCTGGCGACCGCCAGCAAGATTGCGATCTTCGCCGTAGTGATGCGTTTGTTCCTGTATGCACCAGCCGCCGATAACGAAGCGTTGCGTATGGTGCTGGCAATCATTGCAGTCTGTTCGATTCTGTTCGGCAACCTGATGGCCATCAGCCAAACCAACATCAAGCGTCTGCTGGGTTACTCGTCGATCGCCCATCTGGGTTATCTGTTGGTGGCGTTGATTGCGGTGCAAACCCATCAACTGTCGCTGGAAACCGCCGGTGTTTACCTGGCAGGTTACCTGTTCAGCAGCCTGGGTGCGTTCGGTGTGGTCAGCCTGATGTCTAGCCCGTATCGTGGTCCGGACGCCGATTCACTGTTCTCTTACCGTGGTCTGTTCTGGCATAAGCCAATCCTGTCTGCGGTCATGACAGTGATGATGTTGTCACTGGCCGGTATTCCGATGACGCTGGGCTTTATCGGTAAGTTCTTTGTTATCGCGATGGGTGTTAGTGCTCACCTGTGGTGGTTGACCGGTGCAGTGGTGCTGGGCAGTGCCATTGGTTTGTACTACTACCTGCGTGTGACCGTCAGCCTGTTCCTCAGTGCACCGGAAGCATTGCAGCGTGATACCCCAAATAACTGGGCGTTGACCGCGGGTGGTGTTGTTGTGCTGATTTCCGCCGCGTTGGTGCTGCTGTTGGGTGTTTATCCACAGCCGCTGATTACGCTGGTGCAGATGGCACAGCCGATGTTCTGATAGGCATCAAGGCAGTAAAAAAGGTCGCTTCGGCGACCTTTTTTTATGGGGCGGGGGGCATAAGGTGAGGGATCAGCCGGGGTTGTTTTTAAACGACTCTTCCAGAACCTGTACCACAGCACGCACGCGCGCCGCACGTTGCAGATCAGGGTGCAGCACCAACCAAATATCTACCCAGTCTTTATTCTCTGGGAAGATGCGCACCAGGTCCGGATCTTTATCCGCCAGGAAGGAAGACAGCAGGCCGATCCCCAAACCGTTACGCGTTGCCGAACGCAGAAGCAGCTGTGAATTGCACTGAAGCACCACGTTAGGGTCGATCAGCGCTTCGCCACAGAAGTCGTTCCAGTGTCGTGGTACCAGTTCGCGTGGGAACATCAGCAGGTCGTGACCGCGCAGATGGTCGCCTTTGGTCGGCATACCGTGTTTGTCGAGGTAATCCTGCGTTGCATACAGCCCCATTTCGATGGTGGCCATGCGCTTGATAATGAGTTCGTCGGATTCTGGCCGCGCACCCCGGATTGCTAAATCGGCACCGCGATAAGAAATGTCAGAGATATTCACCGCTGTCAGCATCGTAACCGTAATTAACGGGTGTTGCTCCCGCAGCGCTTTCAACGCCGGGATGACAAAGGCTTCAGCCATGGTATCCGTCGTGGCAATGCGCACATTGCCGCACAGGCTGTCGTCACCACTGGTGGCTTTGCGGCCAATCGCTTGTACTGCGTTTTCCATATTCATCACGTCGGCCAGCATTTCTTCACCCAATGGACTGAGGGAAAAGGATTTTGGCGTGCGGATAAACAGCTTGGAGCCCAAGCTCTCTTCAAACGCGGTAATGCGCCGCCCGACGGTGGCCTGATCGACGTGTAGTTCATTGGCGGCTTTTCGTAAAGTGCCGCAGCGCGCGACCGCCAGGAAGAAGCGTGCGTCATCCCAATTCATCATGCCATTTCCTTTGTACAGGCTTATCGGTCTTGTCAGTGTTCATTCTTGCGCAACCGTACAGGCTCTGGTTCAGGCTGCAAATGAGGCCCACGTATCATAATTATTTATTATGTTTCAGGATATGAATAAATGCATCAACGTGAAGCACTTTTGCATCTTTATTTTTACCCGACAATCTTTATGCTTATCAACGTTTATGCTGTGATCTGGCGCACATTTTGTGCCAATGTTACCTTAAACGCGTAAGCAGATACGCATGAGAGCCTGTCTCTGTGGCTAATCGCCTGGTGGGATCGACTCTATATCAGGTTGACCCACCACGACTGGACATTAAAAATGGAGTCTCACGCAGAGAAGTTATACACCCCTGTTGCCCTGGCGACTGCGGATGGTGTTAGGGTTATTGCGACACCCGGCGCGAAAGCGGCAACACAAAGTAATGCTGATGTGATTATCCAGGGTATTGAAGCCCGCGGCATTCAGCACATATTTCTGGTACCCGGCAAGCTGGTGTACCCACTGATTAAATCCATTGAACATTCAGGCATCACCGGCATCGTCGGTGCTCATGAAACCGCCTGTGGTTTTATGGCGGACGGTTACGCCCGTGCTAACCGCAAATTTGGCGTTTGCCTGGGTATCTCCGGCCCCGGCACCATGAATTTTTTGCCGGCGATGGCCGCCGCACAGGCTGATAAAATCCCGGTGCTGTATCTGGCCGGCGGTATCGCCACGTATCATGAAGCGCAAGGTGCTTTCCAGGATGGCAGCAATAGCGGCATCGATGAGCTGACTATCGTCAAGCCATTGCTATCCGCCGCCATAGAAGTGAAAAACAACCTTACATTGCAACACGAGCTGCGGCGCAGTTTGTCGTGTCTGAACACCCAACGCAAAGGCCGCGCTTATTTGAGCGTGCCGGTCGATATGCAAAAGAAAGTGGTTGCCGGTAATCATGATGCCAGCCCGCCACGCACAACACCACAGTGCCGTGAAGCGGCAATCGATCAGCAGGGGCTGGATCAGGTGCTGGATGATTATCTGTTGCGTGGGTTAAAGGTTGCTTGCCTGGTCGGTAACCGCATGAACAACCCGCAGGATGCAGCCTTATTGCTGCGTCTGGCGGAGAAGTACCGCTTGCCGGTCGCCACGACGCTATCAGGAAAGGGGGCTTTCCCTGAGGGACATGAGCTGGCACTGGGTCTGTATGGCTTCGCCGGCCACACCCGGGCAGTAGAGACCATCAATGGTGATGACGTTGATGTGCTGCTGGTATTGGGTTGCGATCTCAGCCAGCGCGATAGCCTGAACTGGAACTCACGGTTACATGGCACGAAAACGCTGGTGGTGATCGATGAAGATTTTGACAAGGTCAGTTCGCACTACCAGCCGGATATGCAGATTTTCTCTAGCCTGACGGGGGCATTACAACACCTGTTGGATGCGGTCAATGACGAAGATACGCATCTGGCCGATATCAAAGTGCTGCGCGATGTCTGGCTTGAGCAGGTGTGTCAGTTACCGTTGGAGCAACAGCGCCCAGATTTGCAAGCGCGTCTTGCGGTGGGTGAGGCAAACATGTACCCCGGTGATGCCATCAAACGCATTCGTCGCCATATGGATCAAGACACGAACGTCGTGGTCGACTCTGGCGCACACCGTATCTTTATGGCGCACCACTGGCTGGCGAGTGGGCGTGGTGATTACCATACCTCAAGCTCGTTGGCACCGATGGGGTGGGCGATTTGTGCGGGTATTGGCATCAAGCTGGCGGCTCCGCACCGTAATTGCGTGGTGGTCACGGGGGATGGTTGTATGCTGATGCACGGTATGGAAATTCAGACGGCCGCTCGTTATCAGGTCAAAATGACCTTTGTGGTGATGAACAACTGTGCCCACGGTGCAATGCATATCGACACGTTGCAAAACCGTGGTGTATCGGCGGATTACACTGCGCTGCCCAATCACGACTGGAAAGCCTTCGCCAACAGCCTGGGCGTCTCGTCGGCCAAAGCGGCAACGCTGGAGGAATTGGATGACGCGCTGGTTGCAGCGGCCGAACACGACGGCCCGTTCCTGATAGAAGTGTTGGTGGGAAATCATGTGGCGCCTAATCGATACTATGCCGAGAGCATCGTAGAATACGAGCAGCGTATCAAAGGCGTGTAAGGGCGTAGCCCTGTTAATCCGGGAGCCGTCATTATTGTCCTTTGTATCACGCCATTCTATTTTACTTACAGTAGTCATGGAGCGATAACGATGTATAAACTGACACTTCTGGCATTAATGATGGCATTTCACGGCTATGCACAGGCCGCGGACGATCACGGTGAAGGCATTACCAAAGAGACTCTTCTGAAAACAGAGACGTCGTGGGAGGGTTCGCCGTACCAGCATTATCCTGCCGGCGCTCCGCAGATCACCATGTTGAAGGTGACCGTTGAGCCGAACAAGGTGCTCGCCTGGCATACTCATCCGTGCATCAGCGCAGTCTATATGACGGGCGGCAGCGTCTCGCTGACAGTAAAGAAAACGGGTGTGAAGCACACTTTTAAGCAGGGGGACTCCTTTACCGACACGGTAGATATTGTGCATCAGGGCGTCTCCGGTGATAAGGGGGCCGAAATGCTGGTGTTCTTCGCCTGTGCCGATAACAAGCCCTTGACGGTGAAAGCTGCCGAATAATAGCCAGTCGTCTTTCACACAGCGGTGCTGTTGCCGTAGGGGGCGAAGAGATTCGCCCCGTTTTATTTTTGTCGCCCGTTGGGGCAGCATTCTGAGGAAATCATGGTTGCTTTGTGGATGGTTGTCGCCAGCGGGTTCTTTGCGCTGATGGGGGCCAGCATCAAACTGGCTTCGGCCAAAGTTGGCTTTTTCGACATCATTTTTTACCGCTCCGTCATTAACGTCCTGATCGTGGCCGCGCTGATTCAGGTTAAAAATCTGGGTTTTCGTACCCAGCATCTGGGCCTGCATATGAAACGCGCGGCTATCGGTAATGCGGCGATGTACTGCGGCTTCTATTCACTGATCCACCTGCCGATCGCCACCGCCACTACGTTGGGTTACACCAACCCGATTTTTCAATCGGCGATTGCCTTTGTCACTTCCAAAGGCCAGTTAACCGGAAAGCTGCTGTTCTCAGTACTGCTGGGGTTTATCGGTATTCTGGTGTTATTGCGCCCTGATGCACCAAACGGTGAGTATGCGGCGACCCTGATCGGCCTGCTTTCTGGCTTGCTTACGGCATTGGCCTATTTTAACGTCGGCAAGTTGGTGCGCAGTGGGGAACCCGAGCTGCGAGTGGTATTTTACTTCTCTCTGGTGGGGACATTGGTCGGTGGCGTAATGACGTCAGTGGTGGGGTTCACCGCCTTGGATAGCGCGATGATATTGTGTGTCTGTGCCATCGGCGTATTCGGCAGCCTGGGGCAAATCACCATGACTCGTGCCTATGGCAGCGGTAATGCGGTGATTGTCAGCATTCTTTCCTATAGCACCATCATCTTTTCCACGCTACTTGGCTATCTGCTGTTTGGCGAGAAGCTGTCTTACATTGCTGCCGGGGGCATGGCGTTGATTATTCTTTCCGGTACGCTGGCTATTTTGAAACGCGCTCCAGCGAAGGCCCAGAAAGTGGAGGCTGTGTAACCACTGCCAGCCTGTTTCTTTCATAAAGAACAGTGAGTATTGCCAGCGCGAATGCATTAATGAATCACTATGATGCATTCTTGGCTATTTTTACGGTTATACCCGAACGGTATGATAAACGCGTTTCCTGATGAGTTTGGTTTTCAGGGCTATGTGTTTATCCAGATTGTTTCGGGAGAGAAAAATGTCTGAAGGTGTGGCTGTTGATGAAGCAGCTAAAGCGAATTCGGGCGCGTCACATTTTGCCATCCTGCTGTTTCTAGCCTTGGCATTAATGTCCGCATTGCTCAACAGCAGTGCGCCGACACCGCTTTATCCGCTTTATCAACATGAGTTGGCATTAAGCTCGGTCAGTCTGACTGTCATTTATGGTGCTTATGCTGCTGGTGTGCTGATTTCATTGTTCGGTGTGGGCAACATGGCCGGCAAGGTGAAAGACCTGCGCAGCATGATTGTTCCTGCGCTGCTGGTGGTGCTGGCCGGGGCCTTATTATTTTCGATGGCCGATTCGTTCCTGATGATGTTTATGGCTCGTCTGCTGGCCGGGATCGGCACCGGAGCACTGACCGGGGCAGCCAATATTGCGCTGGTGCGTTTTGGGCCGAAAGACGGCGGTAAAAATGCGGCATTGATTGCGACATTGTCATTTACCACCGGTCTGGCATTAGGGCCGATTTTCAGCGGTATTGCCTTGCAAACAGGGTTCCATACCACGTCATTGCCGTTCATTATCATCATGGCGGTAGCGGCCATCGCCGCGCTCGGTGTGATGCTGAAATGGCCCGTTACTGCTTCTGTCGCGCCAGTTAGTGGCACCGCAGAAACCGGAGCTACAATAGAAAAAAGTTCGCTGGCAGATGGCTTGCGTGCTACAGGTGGTAAGTTCTTTCTGTGTGCGGGTGCGCTATTTATCTGTTGGGCTGTGGCCGCCAGCATTCTGGCGATTGGCCCGAGCGTGTCAGAAAAACTGCTGGGTATGCACAGCCGGGGTGTTTACGGGTATGTGATTGCGGTTTATCTGGTGATTGCCGGTATTAGCCAGATCCTGAGCCGCCGCGTTAATGCTCGTCACTCGCTGATGTTTGGCTGCCTGGCGCAAGCGCTGTCAGTTGTGGTGTTCGCCGAAGCGATACAGATTCATTCGTTGGGTCTGGCCAGTGCCGGTATGGTGATTGCGGGTTATGCTTACGGGGCTATCTTTGTCGGCAGCGCCACGTTGGTGAATCTGATTTCACCGAAGGCAAGCCATGCAAGACTGATTTCACTGTTTTATGTTATTGCTTATATTGCCAACTGGATCCCTATCCTGTTGGGGGTAGTTATCGACCATGCCAGTCTGCACTTGGCGGTCAACCTGTTATTCCTGGTCAGCGCCGTGGTGTGCTTAATTTTGAGCCTCATGGTGACCCGCGCGGGCTTCCCGCGCTGAGATTTCAGCGCCTGTTCTCATCTGGGCGTGAGTGAATCTTGGTAAACGATTTCCCTGGTGTTGTTGTGTGTCATTTCCAGCGTGCTTGTCACGCTGGTTTTTTTTGTGACAAATTCCTCAATTCTGTAATTACCATTTTTCTCATTACATATTTTATGTGATTGCCGTCATATATTTTTGCCGGTTTTCGCGTAAACTGCGCGCTTTCTTTTCAGCGGGTCGGTTTATGAACGTTATTTTTGCCATTGCTTTGACTACTGGGATCCTCTCTGGTGTTTGGGGGTGGGTTGCGGTCAGCTTAGGGTTGATCAGCTGGGCCGGTTTTCTCGGCTGTACGGCCTATTTCGCGTGCCCGCAAGGGGGACTGAAAGGGTTGTTGATCAGCACACTGACCAGTTGCAGTGGGGTATTTTGGGCTATGACGATCATTCACGGCAGTGAACTGGCTCCAGGCTGGAGTATGCTCGGTTATCTGCTGACCGGTGTGGTGGCTTTTTTGATGTGTATCCAGGCAAAGCAACAGTGGCTGGGGTTTGTACCTGGCACTTTTATTGGCGCTTGTGCGACCTTTGCCGGCGGCGGTGATTGGCCGTTGGTGACGTTGTCTTTGCTGGTCGGGCTGGTGTTCGGTTACGCGATGAAAAACAGCGGCCTGTGGTTAGCAGCGCGCAATGAGAAAACCAAAACGGCCGCTATTGTTACCGAGAATGTTAACCGCTAATTCAAATGGTACCGCCGAGTGAAATGCGGTAGTGAAGGTCTACGCGCTCAATACAGGGCAGCCCTTTTATGCGCTTGAGCAAGATCTCAGTAGCGACCTTACCCATATCAAACCTTGGTGTAATCACGCTGGCAATGCCCGGCGTAGTGGCTTTGCCGATATCTAAACCGTGAAAACCTGACAGAGCGATGTCATGTGGAACCTTTAACCCGAGCCGCAGACACGCCTGCAACACGCCAACCGCCAGATCGTCATTGGTGCACAAGATGCCGTCCAAATCAGGGTAAAGTTGACGGGCCATTGCCAGCATATCGGAACCCACACTGACCGACGACACCCGATGCGGTGTGATTTGACGCGGTGTTAACCCTTGGTTCTCCATCGCCCGGCAATAGCCTTGAAAACGTTTGTTATCGCGTGCATCAGACATGGCGCCAAAATAAACCACCTGACGTTTGCCGCTGGCAAGCAGCGCTTCGGTCATGTCATAACCTGCCTGATAGTTATCAAACCCTACGGTAATTCGTCCCTCCGGTGCATCCAGATCCATCACCTGCGCTACCGGGATTTTTGCTGCCGCCAAGTATTTCTCTGCCCGCAGTGTGTGCTCTGAATCAGTGAGAATCAGCCCTGCGATTGGGTAGGCCAGCAGTTGGACAATATGTTCTTCCTCACGTTGGCGACTGTAGTCATAGTTCACCACCAGGGTCTGATAGCCGTGCTCCAGCGTGATGGATTCGATACCCGCTAACAGGTCGGCAAAAATTTGATTGTTGAACGAAGGGATCAGGACGCCAATTCGCGGTTTTTGAGTTGAGCGGGCTTCATCGCTGTCGGTGAAATTAACCTCTTTCATCACTTGGGCAATTTTCGCGGCGGTCTCTGCTGCCACTTTTTCTGGTGTGCGCAGATAGCGGCTGACGGTCATTTTTGTCACACCGGCGAGCAGTGCAATATCCTGCAGCGTGACGCGTTGGTTCTTCATTCTGAGGCCTTAGCTGGGGGCGGAAATAGCCCGTATGATGTCATGTTAACAAATCGATCTGGTGATAACAATCAACGCTGAAAAGTATAAAAACTATATTTTTCAATGAACTATATTAATTTGTTTTCGCAGCGCAATGCGTGGCTTCACGTTAAAGGTAACAGGTTTTAGTAACACCGTTTTAAGTGATCTCTATCACGTTTTTGCTAGCGGCAATCCGTTGTGATAGGCGCCTGTTCTCTCTGAATGACATGGCCGGGGTACGTTATGAACAACTTGTTTTCACTGGATAATAAAAAAATACTGATTACCGGCGCTTCTCGAGGCATTGGCTTTCTGCTGGCTCGCGGGCTGGCACAGTATGGTGCCCATATTTTGGTCAATGCGACCACTCAGGAAAATGCGCAGCGTGCCGTTGATGCGTTGCGACGTGAAGGTTTCCGTGCCGATGCAGCGGCCTTTGACGTGACCGACTCTCAGGCTATTCATGCCTCGATTGAACGGATTGAACGGATTGAACGGATTGAGGCGGAAAGTGGCGGCATTGATGTGCTGATCAACAATGCCGGTATCCAGCGCCGTCACCCGTTTACCGAGTTCCCGGAAAAAGACTGGGACGACATTATTGCCGTCAATCAAAAGGCGGTCTTTATGGTCTCACAAGCCGTGGCGCGCCACATGGTACAGCGCCAAAGCGGAAAAATTATCAATATCGGCTCAATGCAGAGCGAACTGGGCCGTGACACCATCACGCCGTATGCCGCCTCAAAGGGGGCGGTAAAAATGTTGACGCGCGGCATGTGCGTAGAGCTGGCGCGCTATAACATTCAGGTTAATGGTATCGCTCCGGGCTACTTCAAAACGGAAATGACCCAGGCCCTGGCGGACAATGCGGAGTTTACCGCGTGGCTGACCAAACGCACTCCGGCTGCCCGCTGGGGTGATCCACAGGAGCTGATTGGTGCTGCGGTGTTCTTGTCATCAAAGGCATCGGATTTTGTTAATGGTCATCTGTTGTTTGTTGATGGCGGAATGTCCGCTGCGGTATAGCCGCCTGCTTAATGGAAAATCATGATGAAAATTCAAACTCAATCCTGCGTGGTTAAAGGTAAATATGACGTCGCAGTGGTCCAGCAGGAGGTGGAATACCAAGGGACGGGCACGTTGGTGAAAATCACGCGTGGTGGTATCTGCGGTTCCGACCTGCATTACTACCAGGAAGGCAAAGTCGGCAGTTTCCAGGTGCGTCAGCCGATGGTGCTGGGCCATGAGGTGATTGGTGAGGTTGTGGCCAGTGACACCGCGCGGTTGGCTGTAGGCCAAAAAGTGGCGTTGAACCCCAGTAAACCCTGCGGACAGTGCAAATATTGCCTCGCGCACCAGCAAAACCAATGCCTCCATATGCGCTTCTTCGGCAGCGCCATGTATTTTCCCCATGTTGATGGCGCTTTTACCCAGTACAAAGTGGTCGATAGTGCGCAGTGCATCGCCTTTGATGCCGATCGTGATGAGAAGGTGATGGTGTTTGCCGAACCTTTGGCCGTCGCGATTCATGCCGCAAAACAGCCGGGAGAGGTAAACGGCAAAAGGGTGTTTGTTTCCGGTGTAGGTCCTATCGGGTGCTTACTGGTGGCTGCACTAAAGGCTCTGGGCGCCAGTGAAATTGTTTGTGCTGATCTTAGTCCGCGCTGTCTGGATATCGCTCACGAAATGGGGGCGACCACCTGCCTGCATGCCAGCCATGACGATTTTAGCCGTTACCAACAGGAAAAGGGGTATTTTGATATCGCTTTTGAAGTTTCCGGTCATCCGTCATCCTTGTTGCGCTGCCTGGAAGTCACCCGTGCCAAGGGGACGGTCGTGCAAGTGGGCATGGGCGGCAGTTTTCCTGATTTCCCGCTGATGCTGCTGATCGCCAAAGAGTTGAATTTGCTGGGGTCATTCCGTTTTGTTGAGGAGTTTGATAGAGCGGTTGCCTGGTTGTCCGATGGGACGATCAATCCGTTACCGCTGCTCTCCGCTGAGTTTAACAATCAGCAACTCGAGCAAGCTTTGGCATTCGCCGGCGATAAAAGCCAGGCCGCCAAGGTACAGTTGGTGTTCTAATTTTAGCCAAGAGTCTGATGGCGGGGAGCGGTGATCCTTGTCTATAGTTAAGGGCCGTTTCATTTTTTAAACACGGAGAACTTAACATGGCGAGAAATACGGATGCGGATCAAACCACGCTCGACGACGATCTGAGAATGCTGAGCGACACGCTGGAAGAAGTGTTGAAGTACTCCGGCGATCGCGCCGATCAGGCCTATATCGATATTAAGGCCCATGCCGAAGAGGCGTTGAGCGAGGTTAAGTCTCGATTGACTGACTCTACCGAGTCCTACTATGCGCGCGCCAAGGACGCCGTCTGCCGGACTGATGGCTATGTGCGTGAAAACCCATGGCACAGTGTCGGTATTGGTGCGACGGTTGGACTGGTGCTGGGGTTATTACTGGCACGCAAATAACGACATAGCGATATTGGGCGCGGTCATTCACCGCGCCCTTAGGTTTACTGCCCCAACGTGACATCTACGTGATGGATTTTTCCATCGTCTACCAGCGTTATTACGGCCTCCGGCTGTTCTTCATCATCAACGGTGATCCGTGTCGTTCCCTGACCCTGCCGGATGACCAACTGATACTCACTGCTACCTTCCCGGTAATTCAGTGTCACCTGTGGCCAGTCCGCAGGCAGTCGGGTGTTGATGGATAACTGATTACCTCGACGTTTCAACCCCAGTAGCGATTCGACAATCAGCCGGTACATCCACCCGGCAGAACCGGTATACCAGCTCCAGCCACCACGACCGACGTGTGGGGCCACCGCGTAGATATCAGCGGTAGCCACGTAAGGCTCGACCTTGTAGCGCTCGGCGGCGGTGCTGTCCAGGCTGTGGTTGATCGGGTTGATCAAGGCCATCAGTTCCCAGGCCCGTTCGATATTACCCATCTCGGCGAAGGCCATGACTGCCCATACCGCCCCGTGGGTATATTGGCCGCCATTTTCCCGTACGCCAGGCAGATAACCGCGAATATAGCCAGGATTAGGACCGTTACCATCAAATGGCGGTGTCAGCAGTTTTATCAGACCGGCTTGGTTGTCCACCAAATGTTTATCCAATGACTGCATCGCCTGTAGGCTACGGGGTTTGTCCGCAGCACCTGACAGTACTGACCAGCTCTGGGCGATGGCGTCGATGCGGCACTCTGTCGATTGTTGAGAGCCTAGCGGCTCTCCACTGTCAAAATAGCCCCGACGATACCACTCGCCATCCCAGGCATGGTTTCGCAGGTTTTCGCGCAAGGTATCAGCCTGTTGGCGACAAAGCGTCGCCAGTTCGTTGTCATTGCGCGCAGCAGCCACTTTGCCGTAACGCTGCAGGATATGGAACAGGAAGAAACCGAGCCACACGCTTTCACCTCGTCCCTCGAGGCCGACCATATTCATGCCATCGTTCCAATCACCCGCACCCATCAGCGGCAGACCGTGCTCACCAAAGGTCAACCCGTGTTTTAACGCTCGTACGCCATGCTGATACAGCGTTTCTTGGGTCGCACTCAATGCCGGTTGCTCGTAGGAGGATTCTTCACCCGGTGCCAGTTTTCGCGCCTCCAGATAGCCAACGGGTTCATCGAGAATGGTCTGATCGTCAGTGGCATCCAGGTAATGACAAATGGCCAGTGGCAGCCACAAATAGTCATCTGAACAGCGTGTACGAACCCCGTTGCCCTGCGGAGGATGCCACCAGTGTTGGACGTCGCCTTCTATAAATTGGCGCGAGGCGCACAGCAGGATCTGTTCGCGCAGGCGTTCAGGGGCTGCGTGTGTCAGTGCCAGCGTATCTTGCAGTTGATCGCGGAAACCAAAGGCACCGCCGGATTGATAGTAACCGCTGCGTGCCTGAATACGGCAGGAGAGGGTTTGGTACAGTAGCCAACCATTGGCCAGTAGGTTGACGGCAGGATGTGGCGTCTCGATTTGTACTTTGTTGAGAATGCCGTCCCAATGCGCCGCAACTTGTTGTAGTTCATCTTGCAGGTTGTCTTCCCGCAGGTATTTTTGCAACAGGGCTTCGGCCTCATCGGTGTTTTGCCCCAACCCGAGAGCAAACACCAGGCTGCGCTGATCCCCATCGATCAGGCTGAGCGCTGACTGTACGGCCCCACAGGGATCCATACCTGCGCCCACTTTGCCCGACAGTCGCCGCAGTTTCAGCACCACCGGGTTGGCCAGCGAACCGTTGCGACCGATGAATTCACGCCGATCGCCACTGATAGAACAATGCACACCGGTAACACCAAAGAAAGCGGTGCGCTCTGAACCGCTGCTGCCGTAGTGGTTGGTGGCCAGGATGCCACAGCCGCTTTCAGGCGATGCTGCCTGTGTGACAATGTGCATGGCCGATTTTTGCCGCAAATCGCCCAGAATAAATTCCATATAGCCGGTTGCCGACAACTTGCGTGTGCGCCCTGAAGTATTGGTCAGGGTTAGCAAGAACAGTTTCACCGGTGCATCTTTGGCCACCAGCACGGTGAACTGACTGTCGATACCGTTTTCACGATGGTCAAAGACGCTGTAGCCGAAACCGTGACGGGTCAGATAGTGCCCACGGCCCCGGGCAGGCAGCGGTGTGGGTGACCAGAAGTGCCCGTTCTCTTCGTCACGCAGATAGAAAGCTTCCCCGCTGCGGTCGCAGATAGGGTCGTTATCCCAAGGTGTTAGACGGTATTCATGGGCGTTTTCGTACCAGGTGTACGCCTGACCACTTTCCGAGATCACGGTGCCGAACATCGGATTAGCGATCACGTTCGACCAAGGGGCGGGGGTGATTTTACTTTCGTTCATCGCGATCACATATTCGCGGCCATTCTCTGAGAAGCCGCCGAGACCATTGTAAAACTGTAACGCGTCTATGGCAGGCAGTTGTGGTGAGTGCAGGTTACGCGGCAGATTGTCCACCGTTGCCAGTTTCGATGACGCGGTGACCGGCGACAGAGGTTGTTGCAGGACTTGCGGCAGTTGCAGGCGTTGGTTGAGCTGTTCTGTCAGTCCACCGCGACGATCGTCGAGATAAATACGCGCTACGCTGAGCAATAGCCGGTGATCTTCCGGTGCCATATGTTCGCTGGTACGCACAAAGATGCCACCGGGCTTATCGGTTTGGGTGGATTCCATACCGGCAGCGATCAGGCCCATGATCTGGTTTTGTAGATCCTGACGGTAGCCGCCAACATCTTCATTGAGGATCACCAAATCTACCTGTAACCCTTTCAAACGCCAGTAGTTGTGTGCCTGGATCAGTTGCCGTACCAGTTCGATGTTTTCGCTGTCGGTCACCGTCAGCAGGACTATCGGCAGATCGCCGGAGATAGAGTGCCCCCATAGCCCAGATTGTCCGCGGCGGTTGTTAATGATTTCACTGCTGGCGGCTCGCATTTCTTGCGCCGGGAACACCACTGCGCCAGCCAGGCGATTAAACAGATTAGCGTCTTCTTCATTGGCGTTCAGTTGGCGCAGAACCACCTGGCTGTGCGACCACGCCAGTTCAAACACACGATCTGCCAGATGGCGATCGCGGTATTTTTCCAGCATGGCCAGTCCGCTGGCACGGTCTTCACTGACGCCATAGAAGATGTCCAGCGTGAGCGGTACGTTCGGCTCCAGCACCACGCGCTGGCGGATAGCGATGATCGGGTCAATGACCGGTCCGGCACTGTTACTGAGTGGCGCGTTCTGATACAACGCTTGCGGATTGGTTGGCGTGCGGCCGCGGCCGATAAATTTAGCGCGGTCGGTTTCAAACGACGTTTGGCTGGTACGACCCTGTACCGTCATCATATGCAGCAACCACGGGCATTTTTCTTTCGGTTCGCGCGGGCGACGGTGGCACAAAATAGCGTCCTGATCCGGCAGTAGTTCGGTCTGCACGAACAGGTTGCTGAACGCCGGATGAGCCAGGTCGTTGCTTGCTGGTGCCAGCACCACTTCTGCGTAGCTGGTGATTTCGATGGTGCGCGGTTGTTTGCCGCGATTTAACAGCGTCACACGGCGCAGTTCAATATCATCTTCCGGCGATACCACAACTTGTGTTTTGACCGACAGCGTCCCCTGTTGACGCTGAAATTCGGCACCGGCGTCGTTGAACACGGCGCTATAACCCTTGGCGGCACCTCCGATGGGTTGCCAGGTATTGCTCCAGACTTCGCCGGTTTGCGGATCGCGCAGGTAGCAGAAGGCGCCCCAGTTATCGCAGGTCGCATCTTCGCGCCAGCGGGTGAGCGCCAGGTTCTGCCAGCGACTGTAACTGCCACCAGCCTGGGTGAGCATCAGGTGGTAGTTGGCGTTGGACAGCAACTGCACTTCCGGGATCGGTGAGTCTACCCGGTTAAATTCACGCGCAACGAAGCTGGCTGGGGTAATGGTGCCCTCATGGGTTTCGAAGTGGCGGCGAGTGCTGTACAACTCGACGGCATCCGGCACCCGTTCTTGCAGTAACAAGCGTGCTGATTGGAAGGCCGGATGGTCGGCGAAACGTGTCACCATCGGCGCATCCAGTAACAGATGTGACAGGGCCAGGAAACTCATACCCTGATGGTGCGCCATATAAGAACGGATAATCACGTACAGTTGACCGCGGCTGAGACGTGCCGTGGTGTAATCCAGCGCTTCGTAAAAACCGTAGCGGCCTTTGGCGCCATTTTTTTCCAGTGTGACCAGGTTGTTGCAGGCCGCATCCGGATCGACAATCAATGCCATCACTGTTGCATAAGGAGCAACCACCATGTCGTCGCCTAGCCCACGTCTCAGGCCCAGACCGGGTACGCCAAACGCATGATACTGGTAGTTTTGATCGGCATCGAAACCAAAGTAGCCAGACTCGGAAATACCCCAAGGTACGCCGCGTTCTTTGCCCCAGGCAATTTGCCTATCCACCGCAGCATGGCACATTTGCACCAGCAGTGAATCAGGGTAAGCAGGCATCACCAATTGCGGCATCAAGTACTCAAACATCGAACCGCTCCATGACATCAGCGCCGGTTCATTTTCGATCATGGTAAACAGCCGGCCAAGTGCAAACCAACTGCGTTGGGGGACTTGGTTGGTGGCGATGGCGACGTAGTTGGTCAACCGGATTTCCGATGCCAGCAGATCGTATTTACTGCTGTCCATCCGGTTTTGATCGCAGTTAAAGCCGACGGTTAGCAAATGGGTCGATTCGTCATACAGGAAGTGGAAGTCCATCTGCGCCATTTTTTCCAGCCGCTGTTGCAGGCTGTACAATTGCGTCAGTTTTTCCTGTGCCTGAATGCTGACCGCATCAAGCTGGCTCCGTTGCTCCGCCGACAGTGTCAATGACTCGGGTGGGTTAGCCAGCCAATGCAGGCCAGGGACTTTTTCCAGTTCAGATACGTTGTCGCTCAGCCAGCCGAACCATTGCGCCCACTCGGCGCAGAGCTCATTAAGTTGCTGGTGCAGTGCTCCGGCCCAACGTCGAGTTTCCTCTCCGTGATTCAGCGCCGGTTCTTGCAGACCGTTACTGTAATTGCGCATCGCATTCAGTTCGGCTAACAGAGCAGCAGGGTGGCTGTGATGAGCCTGCTCCCAGTGGTTACGCAGTTTTGACAAGTTCTTTGGTGCGGCATCGCCCCAGTGTTGTTCCAGCAGTTGCAGGCTGTCGCCGAGCCCGTCCAGTACCCGTTGCGGATCGATGAATGGCTGGTGGGCCAGTGCGGGCAACCCGGCGCTGAGCGTTAGTAGATGGCCTGCCAGGTTGCCGCTATCGACGCTGGAGATATAGCGTGGATTCAGCGGTTCCAACGTACGGGTGTCATACCAGTTGTACAGGTGTCCGCGGTAGTGTTCCATGCGGTCCAGGGTATTGAGCGTGAGCTCGATACGCCTCAGCGCTTCACTGAGTGTCAGATAACCAAAGTCGTAGGCAGTGATATTGGCCAGCAATGATAGCCCGATATTGGTCGGTGACGTGCGGTGCGCCACCACCGGCTCCGGTATCTCTTGATAGTTATCCGGCGGCAGCCAGTTCTCTTGCTGATTGACGAAGGTATTGAAGAAGTCCCAGGTCTGTCGACTGGTGTGGCGCAGGAATCGCCGTTGTTCGTCATTAATTGCGGTTTTACTGCGTTGAGGTTCTTGGCTGAGGTAATAAAGCAGGAATGGTGCCAGGATCCACAAGGTGGAGAAGGGCAGTGTAATTAACAGTGCCATTGGGTTATGCATGACGGTAAAAATCAGTAGCGCCAGGCCGGCTAGCGGGTTGATCCACATGGCGCGATAGAAGTTTTCCCATGTGATCTGCTGACGGGCTTTGGATTGATCGTAGCTGGTCCACTCCTGTAGGTTGCGTTTAGTGACCAGCAACCGCCACAAGGTAATGACGATCGCTTTCAGGCTGTACAGGGATTCATGCGGCAGCGTTGCCAATCGTAGTCCGACCTGCGACAGGCGGTGGAGTGAGCCGTTCAGAGCCAGCAGTATATGCTGTAGCAGTGGCCTGCGTGGGGGCTTGCGTACGATATCTTGCACCAGTGCCATCAGGGTCGGCAGCAGCAAAATAATGGCGAAAACAGCCAACCAGTAACGGGTGTTGGGCAACCAAACGAAACCACAAAACAGCAGTAATAGTAGGCTGGGAGCTGTCAGACTGCGGCGCAGGTTATCAAACAGCTTCCAGCGCGACAGGGTACTCAGTGGGTTGGCGGTACGCGTGCCGTCTTCTGTTTTCACCCGTGGCAGTAGCCAGTTGAGTAATTGCCAGTCACCGCGGATCCAGCGCGTACGACGTGCAACGTCCACCAAATAATTGCTGGGATACTGTTCATACAGCAGCACGTCGCTCAGCAGGCCGGAACGGGCATAACAACCTTCTAATAAGTCGTGGCTGAGCACCAAATTTGCCGGGCAAGTTCCTTTCATGCTGTGCGAGAACACATCGACGTCATAGATGCCCTTGCCGATAAATGAACCCTCACCAAACAGATCCTGATAGATATCCGAAGCCATCAGCGTGTAGGGGTCATTGCCTGGCGTGCTGCTGCACAGTGCGGCGTAGCGTCCCTGGCCGTAGCTCGGGATTTCTTCGGCCATACGGGGTTGCAGGATGGCGTAACCTTCCACCACCCGTTGCTGGTGCATATCGTACTGGGGCTGATTGAGCGGATGTGCCATGGCGGCGATCAATTGATGGGCGCTTTCGCGTGGCAGAACCGTATCGCTGTCTAACGTAATAACGTATTTAACGTTTTTTAGAACCTCTAGCCCGTCACCAACCTGGGTGCTGAAGGCGTTACCGCGGTTACGCAGCCAGTTATTCAGAGCATTCAGTTTGCCGCGTTTACGTTCAAGCCCCATCCATACGCCTTGTTTTTCATTCCATTCGCGATCACGGTGGAACAGGAAAAAGTGACTCGGGCCTTCACAAGGGTAACGCCCGTTCAGCGCTTTCATCTGTTGGCAGGCATAATCCAGTAAGGCAGCATCGTCAGTATGTTGCTGGTGGGGGGCATCGTTGAAGTCGGTGAGCAGGGCAAAGTGCAGATGCTTCATCGCGTTGCCCAGATAACAAACCTCAAGTGCGTTAATCAGCTTATCAACGTCTTTTTTACTGCCGATCAGCGTCGGTATCGCCACCAAGGTTCGGAACTCGGCGGGAATGCCACAGGAGAAATCGAGCCTTGGTAGTGGCTGAGGTGTACGACTACGAGTAGTGACCTCACTAAGCAGATTGAGTACAAATTGACTGACAACGATGGCCATTGGGAAAAACAGCAGTGCCAACCCCCAACTGATACCGGTGCTATAGGCATGACGTAGCAGTTCCGCACAACACGCGGTGGTGATTAGGCTTAGGCTACCGAGCCAGGACAGTAGTGGGGCCTGATTCAACGTATGGCGCAGTTGAGTAATACGCCCGATGTGTACATCAAGCTGTTGCTCCAACTCCGGGCGGCCATCATCAATCAGGTAGTAGCCTATGTGGTTACGGCGTGGATCGCCGGAGGGATCTTCGGCCGCGACACGCGCCATGTTGAGCACGTGCTGGGCAACCTGAACCTCATTGTGTGGACAGTGGCGCGCCAGCATTTCAATCACGTGGCGATAATTATCGCGTGTGTTGAAGTGCATCAATGGATAAACCCCTGCGGGATCTTCACGCAGGGTTTGCTCGACCTGACTCATGGTTTCGACAAACTCTGCCCAGTCCATTTCGCTGAGCTGACGCAGGCCGGAAATACTGTTGCTGACCGACAACTGGCTAACCGCCAACTGCTGGTTAAAACGGTGGATGAGTTCATCGGAGGTCAAACTGACTTCCGCCAGACGCTGTTCCACCCAGGTGAGCGGCAATGCCAGCATGGTGCCATGGCCCTGCAGGCGACGTACCAGCTCAGCAACAAAGGCGCTGGTGCGCGGGGGATTAGAGCGCGCCATGTCGGCGATCACGATGATCAGGTTGGCCGGATCGTTCTCTGCTGACTCCAGCATTTTAGTGACCCAGGTATCGGCCAAATTACGCTCGCGCTGGGCTTGTGCAACTTCCACGCTGACGCGCCGCAGGTTTTCGATTAACGCCAAACGCAACATACCGGGCAGTGCCCAGAGTTCGCCCAATGTCAGATTAACTTCTTTTTGGTAGGCGGCGATATACCGGGTGAGGCTCTCCGCATCCCAACGGCCGTCACCGTGCGCAATCGCCTCGGCAGCCACGTCATAAATACGCGGACAGTTATGCGGTGGACCCAACTGCGGCAGGCCGCGGCCGAAGGTTTTTGGCAAATGATGACGTACCACACGGATTTGTTCTTCAATCAGATAGTAGTTATCAAGTAACCATTCACCCGCGGGGGTCATACTGGCTTTTTTGCCATTGCTGAGTTGGTGGCAACTCTCTGCCAGAATTCGCTCGTTATCGTCCAACCGCTTCAGTAAATAGTAGGGCGTTTTACGCGTCGCCAGCTTGTGCGATCGCGCCAGACGTTGACCGTAGCGCTCCATTTGATCGACAGAAAACAGTTCGGCCTTTATCGTTCCACCGGTCGGTTCAGGTTCACCTTTACTGCGGCGTGTGGGCAAAGGTTTTACTTTTGTTATTTTGCGTTGTTTTTTTAACCAATTGATTAGTATTTCTTTCACAAAAAAGCTCCTTACATCTGACCCAAAAGGCAGCCGGAAAAAACCGCTTGGAGATTGTGAACATCCTGTTAAAGCCGATTTTTAGATTTGGCGAGGGTTCACAACAGGCAGGAACGTACTTTCTCAGTATAGACGGTTAATATCTTGCTGGGCATTTTTCGAACTAATTGTTTAATTTTAATAAACAATTAGCTGTTGTTGCCGGTGCTCCAACGACACTATTTTTCCGCCGCTCTGTGTTGATTTACCGTATAATTCCCTACATTAGGTTTGGTTATTGAGGTGGCTGTGGAACAACTCTCGGCATTGTTAGGGCGCTTACGCCAGCAGCTCGAACACGATGTGCCTGCTGATGGCGGTTTCCGGCAACTTTCACTTCCTGTCCCAGTGTCATTGGCCAACCACTTGCTGGAGTGGCTGGCGGCGCAGCCGGTTTTCCCGCAGTTTTATTGGCGTCATCGTGATGGACATGAAGAGGCCGCAGTTTGCGGTGCATTGCTGCAGTTCACCCAGCCGCAGCAGGCACAAACGTTTCTCAGAACCCATCAGAACGCACGTGTATGGGGGCTGAACGCTTTTGATGGCGCTGCGTATTTATTCCTACCGCGGCTGGAAATAGTGAACTGTGACGATGATGCATACTTAACGCTTAATCTGTTTTCTGAAAACGCGTTGTCTGACGATGCGGTATTGGCCTGCCATTGGCTGGATCAACTGTTAACAGCCATGCCCATTCCTCCCTTAAAGGTGCGGGTGGATCAGGTACGGCATCAGCCGGAACGCGCCGGGTGGGAAGCGATGTTGCGTGAAGCGCTACAGGCAATCGACCACCAACAGATGGAAAAAGTGGTGTTAGCGCGCAGCACGTTATTAACGCTGGATAGCCCGTTGTCTGCTCCGGCAATGATGAATGCCAGCCGACAGGTGAATCACCGCTGCTATCACTACATGTTGCGATTTGATGCGCGTCGCGCATTCCTTGGCTCTAGCCCGGAAAGGTTGTATCTGCGTGAGGGGCGCCTTTTGCTGACTGAAGCGCTGGCGGGCACGGTGGCCAATCACCCCGATCGGCAACAGGCGCAGGCATTGGCACAGTGGTTGTTGCAGGACGGTAAGAATCAGCATGAAAATTTGCTGGTGGTAGATGATATTTGCCAGCGTCTGCAAGGCGGTGCCGACGCGGTGGATGTCTTGCCACCTGAAGTCGTGCGTTTACGTAAGGTACAACATCTGCGTCGGCGTATTGAAGGCCAGCTCAACCACAGTAGCGATGCTGATTGCCTGCAACGCATGCAGCCAACTGCCGCTGTGGCTGGCTTACCACGCCAGGCTGCACGCGATTTTATCCTGCAACATGAACCTTTTCCCCGTGGCTGGTATGCCGGTTCTGCCGGCTATCTGTCCTCTCCCCGCAGTGAGTTTTGCGTGGCACTACGCTGTGCACAAATCGATGAGCAAGGATTACGTCTGTATGCCGGTGCCGGCATTGTGGCGGGTTCCGACCCCGCAGAAGAGTGGCAAGAAATCGAAAACAAGGCCGCCGGACTGCTGACGTTACTGCAACCTGACGCGTTGAGCTGAATTTCCCTGCTTATGATCCGGATTTATTGAGTGGATGCTACTGGGAGTGTAAACTGCTTGTGATTTTCATGTTTGTTTTTTGTTCTAAATCAATTAATTGTCTACCATAAAGTCACCGGGATATACGGCGTTTTTGCGCTGGCGCAAAAGTCGTAAAGATAACTACTCATATAATGCAGAACATCATTTTTGGCATGCTGCCGTTCGGCGAGCGCCAAAGGCAGATTCTGTTAACCGACTTGTGAGCGAATTATGTCGACAAGTGTTTTTAATCGCCGGTGGGCGGCGTTGTTGTTGGAAGCGCTGGCTCGCCATGGGGTGCGGCATGTCTGTATCGCTCCGGGATCGCGCTCTACACCGCTGACATTGGCAGCGGCGGCTAACAAGTCTTTTATCTGCCATACCCATTTTGATGAACGCGGGCTGGGCCATTTGGCGCTTGGCTTGGCCAAGGCATCACGGGAGCCGGTAGCGGTGATTGTTACCTCCGGTACCGCAGCCGCCAACCTTTATCCTTCACTGATCGAAGCCGGGCTGACTGGTGAGCGGCTGGTGTTTCTTACCGCAGACCGGCCACCCGAATTGATCAACTGCGGCGCCAATCAGGCGATCCGCCAAAACGGCCTGTATGCCAGCCATCCGTCGTTGAATATTGATCTGCCACGTCCAACACAGGACATTCCCGCCCGTTGGTTGGTGTCCACTGTCGACAGTGCAATGGCACGTTTACAGCACGGTGCGTTGCATATTAACTGCCCGTTTGCCGAACCCCTGTATGGTGGTGATGAGCAACAGTACGCGGATTGGTCCGCGGCACTCGGTGACTGGTGGCAAGACAGCCAACCTTGGCTGAGAGAGGTAGATCCACACGTAGTGCTCAAGCAGCCGGACTGGTTTTTCTGGCGGCAAAAACGTGGCGTGGTAATAGCAGGGCGTATGAGTGCGGAAGAGGGTGAGCAGTTGGCGCAATGGGCGGACATGCTCGGTTGGCCGCTGATCGGCGACGTGCTGTCGCAAACCGGACAACCGCTGCCCTGCGCCGATTTATGGCTGGCTCAGCCACAAGCACAGGAAGTGTTAGCCGAAGCACAGCTGGTGGTGCAGTTCGGCAGCAGCTTGACTGGCAAACGTCTGCTGAATTGGCAGGAACAATGCCGACCGACGGAGTATTGGTTGATCGACGATTTACCGGGACGGCTCGATCCGGCACATCACCGTGGGCGCAGGATCCGTTCTGGTGTGGCGCAGTGGCTTGAACTGCATCCGGCACAACCGCGCTCCCCATGGGCCGACGAGCTGACGGCACTGGCGGACAATGCATTAGATGCCGTCTCCGGTCATTTGGTCAATCGCTTTGGCGAGGCGCAGTTGGCCCACCGTTTACCGGAGTTGTTACCGGAAAACGGCCAACTGTTTCTCGGCAACAGCCTGATCGTCCGGCTGATTGATGCGTTGACCCGGTTACCAGCCGGTTACCCGGTATTTAGCAACCGCGGTGCCAGTGGCATTGACGGGCTGATTTCCACCGCCGCAGGGGTACAACGAGCGACGGCCAAACCCACGCTGGCGGTGGTAGGTGATCTGTCCGCGCTATACGACCTGAATGCGTTGGCGCTGCTGCGTCAATGTTCTGCGCCGACGGTGTTGATCGTGGTCAACAACAATGGCGGCCAAATTTTCTCACTGCTGCCTACGCCGGAAGAAGATCGAGAACGGTTTTACTGTATGCCGCAGGATGTCGAGTTCAGTCATGCGGCGGCAATGTTCCACCTCGCTTACGCCCGTCCTGAAAATTGGGGACAGTTGCTGCAAGCGGTGGAGCAGGGCTGGCGCCACAGTGGCGCTACGCTGATTGAGCTGCAGGTGCCACCGAGCGATGGTGCGCAAACACTTCAGCATTTGGTGCAATTGATGGCGGAGCAATAATGCTGGCAACAAAAGTATTGCAACAGGGCGAGGCCGATCGCCCATGGTTGGTTTGGCTGCACGGCATGCTGGGCAACAATAATGAATGGCGGGTGATCGCCTCCCGCTGCCCTGAATGGCCATCACTCGCGATCGATTTACCCGGCCACGGAGATTCCGTTGCGGTGGCCTGTAACAGCTTTGACGATATCAGTGCGCAGATTAACGCCACCTTGCAGATGCATGGCATCGAGCGCTATTGGTTGGTGGGCTATTCACTCGGTGGGCGCATTGCCATGTATCACGCGTGCTACGGTGATACGACTGGCCTGCAGGGTGTGGTTATTGAAGGCGGCAATCCAGGGCTGGCTGACACTGCGCTGCGAGCTCAACGCTTGGCACATGATGCTGCCTGGGCCGAGCGTTTTCGTCGCGAACCTATCGCACAGGTTCTGGCTGACTGGTATCAACAGCCCGTCTTCGCCAATCTGAGTGCTGTGCACCGTACTGCACTGATAGGCGCCCGGTCTGATAATTCAGGCCCGGCGGTAGCGGACATGTTGGAGGCTACGTCGCTGGGCAAACAACCTTATTTGGTGCCGCAATTGCAGCAACTGGCGGTGCCGCTGGTAGTGCTGTGCGGCGCGGATGATCACAAATTTCAACAGCTCGCGCGCGACGCTGGATTGCCGTTACGCATCGTGCCACAGGCCGGGCATAACTCGCATCTGGCCAATCCGCAGGATTTCGCCGCTGAGTTGCACGACTTTCTCGTTAACCCTGGTTAAAGGAACAGAACATGCTCTATCCGAACGAAGAACAACTGTATGCCGCCATCGACTGGCAGGATTGCTCCGGTGATTTCGAAGACATCCTGTATCACAAGTCCAGCGACGGCATTGCTAAAATCACCATCAACCGGCCACAGGTGCGCAATGCGTTCCGACCGCACACGGTAAAAGAGATGATTGAGGCGCTATCCAATGCCCGTTATGACGATGGCATTGGTACCATCATCCTGACCGGTGCCGGCGACAAAGCCTTCTGCTCAGGTGGCGATCAGAAAGTACGTGGGGACTACGGCGGCTACCAAGACGACAGCGGTGTGCATCACCTGAACGTGCTCGATTTCCAGCGCCAGATCCGCACTTGCCCAAAACCGGTCGTGGCGATGGTGGCCGGCTATTCGATCGGTGGCGGCCATGTACTGCATATGATGTGTGATCTGACCATTGCCGCGGACAATGCTATTTTCGGCCAGACTGGCCCGAAAGTCGGTTCGTTCGATGGCGGTTGGGGGGCTTCTTACATGGCACGCATTGTTGGCCAGAAAAAAGCGCGTGAGATCTGGTTCTTGTGCCGCCAGTATGATGCCGCAGCAGCCTTGGACATGGGGCTGGTCAATACCGTAGTGCCTTTGGCAGACCTGGAAAAAGAAACCGTACGCTGGTGTCGTGAAATGCTGCAAAACAGCCCGATGGCGCTGCGTTGTCTGAAAGCGGCCCTGAATGCCGACTGTGATGGCCAGGCTGGTCTGCAAGAGCTGGCGGGTAATGCCACCATGCTGTTCTACATGACTGATGAAGGCCAGGAAGGGCGCAACGCATTTAACGAAAAGCGTCAGCCGGACTTCAGCAAATTTAAGCGCAACCCGTAATGATTTCCCCTATCCGTAACGCCGCCGTTTACCGTTACAGTCTGCCGATGGACGCTGGCGTGGTACTGCGCAACCAACGGTTGAAAACCCGTGATGGTGTGCTGATCCATCTGCAACAAGGTGAGCAGGAAGGCTGGGGTGAGATCGCACCCTTGCCGGAGTTCAGCCAGGAAACGCTGGCGCAAGCCGAGCAAGATACGCTGAGCTGGGTACAGTCATGGCAGGCGGGAGTATTGCCGCCAGACAGCCTGTTACCGTCGGTGGCATTTGGCACAAGCTGTGCGTTGGCGGAACTGGAACAACGGTTGCCGTTGCAGGCTGACTACCGCAAAGCACCATTGTGTACGGGCGATCCCGATGAATTGTTTGCAGTGCTAACCGCTTTACCGGGGGAAAAGGTTGCGAAGGTGAAGGTCGGGTTATATGAGGCAGTACGTGACGGCATGATCGTTAACGTGCTGTTGGAGGCATTGCCGGATCTCAGACTGCGGCTGGACGCCAACCGCAGTTGGACGCGGGCCAAGGCGGATGGGTTCGCTAAATATGTGGATCCGGCACTGCGTGAGCGTATTGCTTTCCTCGAGGAACCTTGCAAAACCCGTAATGAATCGCGGGATTTCGCTCAGGCGACTGGCATTGCCATCGCCTGGGATGAAAGTGTGCGTGAGCCGGACTTTGTGGTGGAGGCCGAGCCGGGCGTGGCGGCGATCGTGATTAAACCGACGTTGGTCGGTAGCCTGGATCGTTGCCATGCCTTAGTAGAACAGGCACATGCGGCAGGGTTAACAGCAGTGATCAGCTCCAGTATTGAATCGAGTCTGGGATTGACGCAATTGGCGCGCATGGCACATTGGCTGACTCCGGCCACGGTCCCTGGGCTCGACACGCTTGATCTGATGCAGGCTCAATTGCTACGGGGCTGGCCAGACAGCACGCTGCCGCTGCTGGACCTGCAGGCACTGGAGTGTGTATGGCACAGTTAAACGACTGGCCATGGCGACATTGGGCGCAGCGGCGTCCGCAGGCGATGGCGGTGATGGTTGCTCATCAGCCGGTTAGTTGGTTGGTGTTGCGGCGTCAGGTGGACAAACTGGCGGCTGATTTTCAGCATCAGGGCGTTGAGCCTGGCTGTGGCGTTGCGTTGTGTGGAAAGAATAGCTATCCACTGTTGTTAGCCTATCTGGCGCTGTTGCAGTGCGGTGCGCGGCTGTTACCGCTTAATCCGGCGCTGCCTGTTTCCCTGCTCGCAACGCTGTTGCCCGATCTGAATATCGATTTTGCCTTCAGCCCAGACCTGTTGCCGACCTTACCGGCGACGGTCATCCGTTTAAACCCGCCTTCAACTGAACACCGTTGGCTGAATCCACCACGTTGGGACGCTCAGCGATTGGCGACATTGACGTTGACTTCAGGCTCCAGCGGCACACCAAAAGCGGCGGCGCACAGTTATGCCGCGCATCTTGCCAGTGCCGAAGGTGTATTACAGCTGATGGATTTTCAATCTCAGGACCGCTGGTTGCTGTCATTGCCGTTGTTTCACGTCTCCGGGCAGGGCATTGTTTGGCGCTGGTTGATGGCAGGAGGTGGGCTGGTTGTCCGCGATATGCATCTGCTGGCAGACGCGCTAGCGGGCTGTACACATGCCTCTTTGGTGCCGACCCAACTTTGGCGTCTGCTGACGCAACCGCTAGCGACACTGACCTTGAAAAAAGTGCTGCTCGGGGGCGCGATGATCCCGGTGGAACTGACTGAACAGGCGGAAGAGCTGGGCATTAGCTGCTGGTGTGGCTATGGTTTGACTGAGCTCGCATCCACAGTCTGTGCCAAACGCGCTGATGCACGGCCTGGTGTTGGGTTGCCACTGGCAGGCCGGGAAATCAAGCTGGTCAATGAAGAGATATGGATCCGAGCCCAAAGCCTGGCGCGGGGATATTGGCAGCGTGGTGCATTGCAGCCCCTTGCCGATGATCAAGGCTGGTTTCATACGCGCGATCGCGGCGTGATGGAACAGGGAGAATTGCGGATTCTTGGGCGGTTGGACAACCTGTTTTTCAGCGGTGGGGAAGGCGTTCAGCCAGAGGATATTGAGCGTGTGTTGGCCGCTCACCCGAGGATTTCCCAGGTGGTGGTGGTGCCGGTGAATGACGTTGAGTTTGGTCAACGACCGGTGGCGGTGATCGACAGTGAAGAGCCCCTATCGTTGGAAGAACTGCTGACTTGGTCGCAGGATCGACTGGTGAATTTCCAGCGGCCGATGGCGCTGTTGGCGATGCCAGCCGAACTGAAAAGCAGTGGTATTAAAGTATCGCGCCGTCAGTTGCAGCAATGGGTAGCGCAGCAGATAGCGAGTCGATAAGAAAGGCCGCCCTAGGGCGGCCTCAACGATAACGGTGCGGGGTTATTTCAGGCCAAGTGCTTTGGCTACACCAGCACCGTAGTCCGGATGCACTTTGGTAAACAAATCAACCTGACGACGTTGGATCTGTTCTGGTACCTGCGACAGCTCACCGGCGATGCGGGTGAACATGCGCTGATGCTCTTCGGCGCTCAGCAGGTTAAAGAGTGCACGCGGTTGGCTGTAGTAATCATCGTCTTCACGATGGTTCCAGTGGTCGGCTGCGCCTTCAATACTCAATGGCGGTTCGCTAAAGTCGGGTTGTTCCTGGAACAAACCGAAACTGTTCGGCTCGTAGGTTGCGCCGTTGCCGCTGTTGCCATCCACACGCATTGCACCATCACGATGATAATTGTGGAATGGGCATTTCGGGCTGTTAACCGGGATCTGATGATGGTTCACGCCCAGACGATAACGGTGTGCATCCCCGTAAGAGAACAGACGCCCTTGCAGCATTTTGTCTGGCGAGAAGCTGATGCCAGGCACCACGTTGGCCGGGTTCACCGCTACCTGTTCAACTTCTGAGAAGTAGTTTTCTGGGTTGCGATGCAGTTCGAAGAAACCAACGTCGATTAACGGGTAGTCGCCGTGCGGCCATACCTTGGTCAGATCGAACGGGTTGTATGGGGTCTGTGAGGCTTCGTGTTCAGGCATAATCTGGATTTGCAGTTTCCAGCGTGGGTAATCACCCCGTTCGATGGCTTCAAACAGATCACGTTGCGAACTTTCACGGTCTTTGGCGATGATGGCTTCCGCTTCATCATCCATCAGGTTTTCAATGCCTTGTTCGCAGCGGAAATGGAACTTCACCCAAAAACGCTCATTGTTGGCATTGATAAAGCTGAAAGTATGGCTGCCGAAGCCGTGCATATGACGATAGGATTTCGGGATGCCGCGGTCGCTGAAATCTATGGTCAACTGGTGCAGGCTTTCCGGTGACAGCGAGAAGAAATCCCACTTGTAGGTTGGATTGCGCAGATTAGTGCGAGGATCGCGTTTGACCACGTGGTTGAGATCGGGGAATTTCAGTGGATCGCGCAGATAGAAGACCGGTGTGTCATTACCCACCAGATCCCAATTGCCTTCCTCGGTATAAAACTTCATGGCAAAACCACGAATGTCACGTTCGGCGTCAGCGGCACCACGCTCACCGGCAACGGTGGAGAAGCGGATAAACATGTCAGTTTGCTTGCCGATTTCAGAGAAGATTTTTGCGCGGGTGTACTGGGTAATATCGTGGGTGACGGTGAACGTGCCGTAGGCGCCGGATCCCTTGGCGTGCATGCGGCGTTCAGGGATAACTTCACGGTCGAAATGGGCCAGCTTTTCCAGGAACCAAACGTCCTGAAGCAGCATTGGACCGCGTTTACCCGCGGTAATCACGTTATTATTATCGACAACCGGTGCGCCGGCTGCGGTAGTCAGTCCTTTCTTGCTCATTACTTGCTCCTTATCGTATTGCAATCGAGTCAAAACTCGGGCGGCTTAAGCGTTCATCATATAATCCTGCAAGAGGGCTTACCCTGACCTGGGGTAATGCCACTACTAGTTGTAGACCTATTGAACGCTCGCGGCAAATAGGTCTGAGTTATCGTTGTCATTGCCTTTAGGGATAAGGCTTTTACTTGCACAACTTTACATTCATTTGATTAATTAAGGATTTTTTCGCTTTTATCCCTTAAAGACTGGTTGTGCTTTGGTATAGACTCGTGACGGTATTATTACGGGTTAACTCATATCGTCCGTAATGGATGAAGTAGCAAGAGGGATAGATGATGAAAAAGACTTTGGTCGCCTGCGCAGCAAGCATGCTGTTTGTTACGGGTGCCGCGAGCGCGCTGAGCCTGTCGGGCGAGGCGGGGCAGCATTACACCAACCTTGGCTTTGGCCAGGATACCGGTACTTCCGGGTTGGGATTAACAGGCAACTGGGCGCGCAGCGATCATGACGGCAACGTTGGCAGCCTGGGGCTGAATTTCGGTCTGCCACTTGGGCCGTTGACCGCAACGGTAGGCGGTAAGGCACTGTATCTGAGCCCGAAAGACGGTAAAAGCGGTGGTGCATTAGCATTAGGTGGTGGCCTGGACTGGGCTATCAACCGTTACTTCAGCCTGCATGGCGAAGGCTATTTTGCACCTGAATCGCTGACCAGTGGCGTGAAGGCCTACAACGAGGCTAGCGGTGGCCTGCGCTGGAATATCTTCCGTCCACTCAGCGTGGATGTGGGTTACCGCTATATGAAGATGGAAGGGAAGGATGGACGTCGTGACAACACTTTGGCCGATGGCCCATATGTGGGTGTCGGTCTGAGCTTCTGATCCAAACAATAAGGGGCCCAGTGGGCCCCTTGTTTTACCGATAATCGATTAGCCTACCGCGGGTAGTATGCCGCTGGCGATGCCCAGTTGAATGGCAATCACCGTTATCCCGCAGACAAACACCAACGCCAATGCAGGCGTCCCGCCCCAAACACGGTATTTCGCTTGATGCTGTTGACGTGTTTTCCATACCAGCAATGACGGCAGTAACAATGCCAGTATCGCCAACGCAATGGCGGCAAAGCCCAGTGCCAACACAAAGCCACGCGGATAGAACAGGGCGAAAGCCAGCGGTGGCAGGAAAGTGATGGCACCCGTTTGCAGACGGCCTCGCACGTTATCCTGTCGTTTGAACAAATCGGCGAGGAAATCAAATAACCCAAGTGCTACGCCAAGGAATGAGGTTGCCAACGCGAGATCGGCAAACAAATGCACGGCGAGCTCTACGTGTGGAGATGCCACTACGTCACGTACTGCCTGCAATAAACCGTTCAGACCGGCTTGTTGCGCTAAAATACCGACGAAAGTGGTAGAGCTGATACTGCCTAGCGTAGCTAACTGCCAGAAAATGTAGGCCACCAGCGGAATGGCGCTGCCGATAATGAATACCCAGCGCAACTTGCGGATGTTGCCGCCCATGTAGTTAACGATGCTGGGAACGCTACCGTGGAAACCAAACGAAGTGAAGATCACCGGGATGGCAGACAGCGCCAGTCCTTGTTCCAGTGGTAACGTCATCAGGTTAGTTTGGTGAATATTTGGCAGCATCAAGCCCAGCATGACAATCAAAAATACCACTTTGGCGCTGAACAGGATGCGGTTAAACAGATCGACCGAGTGGGTGCCAATGCAAACGACGCCACCAGCAACCAGAGTAAACAGCAGCACACCTAACGTGGTGGGGAAATCTTGTGAGGTCCATTGGCTGATACTGGCCGCCAGTAATTCGCCGGCTCCGCTAATGTAGGCGGCAGTCAGGGCATACATCAGAAACATCATGCTGAAACTGGTTAGCCATTGGCCTCCGCCGCCAAGGTAGCGCTTTGCCAAGGTTCCCAGGCCGGTATCTGCTTGCTCGTGCTGATAGACTTCAACCAGCAGCAGGGCGGTATAGCACATCAAGAGCCACAGTCCGACCAGCAGACCCAGAGTGACACCGAAGCCTACGCCAGCCGCCGCCAGTGGCATTGCCAACATCCCGGCGCCAATGGTGGTTCCTGCGACGATAAAAACACTGCCAAGCGTGCGATTTTTCACGTTTTTCTCTATCAGCCAAAGATTTTGGAAAATTATAGGTAACTCATTCTAAGTGCGGCAGGATAGTTGATGGATTATTTTGTGTCAAACAGGCGTTACGGGTAGTGTTAACTTATATTTACACCGTGATAAGCCACGTGATGTCGCAAAAAAATGCCTTCGACAGAAATTAACCGGCAATGCGTAGTGAAAACTTATTTACAGGCTTCTATAGTGGAATGATCAGAAAATGTGGGAGAGATCAATGTTAAGGGTGGAGATGCTCAGCACCGGCGATGAGGTGCTACACGGGCAGATTATAGATACCAACGCTGCTTGGTTGGCTGATTATTTGTTCCAGCAGGGCATGCCGATGAGCGGCCGTGAAACCGTGGGGGATAACCTCTCCTCTCTGATCGAGACTTTGCAGGAACGTAGCCATATCGCCGATGTGTTGATTGTTAACGGTGGTCTGGGGCCGACCAGTGACGATCTCAGCGCACAGGCGGCGGCTAGCGCTTGTGGTGTTGAGCTGGTGGAACATGCCCAATGGTTGGCGCATATGGAGGCTTATTTTGCCGAACGTGGTCGGCCGATGGCGGCTTCAAACCGTAAACAGGCGCAGATCCCGGCAAACGCCGAGTTGCTCGATAACCCGGTGGGTACCGCCTGTGGTTTTGCGTTAAAGCTGAACCGTTGCATTCTGTTTTTCACCCCCGGTGTCCCTTCTGAATTCAAAGTGATGGTCGAGCAACAAATCGTCCCGCGCCTGCGTGAGCGCTTTACCTTGCCTTCACCCCCGCTGTGTTTGCGTTTAACCACCTTTGGTACCTCCGAAAGCGATCTGGCCGCCGAACTCGATGGTATGCCGCTGCCACCTGACGTGGTGCTCGGTTACCGCTCTTCCAGCCCGATCATTGAGCTGAAGCTGACTGGCCCTGTGACCCAACGTGCGGCGATGGAACAGGCCTGGGAGCGAGTGCGCCAGGTGGCGGGTGACAACACCCTCTTTGAGGGCACTATCGGCTTGCCGGCAGCACTGACGCAACGCTTGAACCAGCAAGGGTTGAAGCTGGCGCTGAGCGAACAGTTCAGCGCCGGATTGATCAATCTGCAGCTGCAGACCGAAGGCGCACCGCTGGCTGGTGGCGAGCTGCTGCCGTCGCACTGTGTGGAAACGCTGGAAACCACGCTGGCCCGTGCGCGTTCACTGGCGGAACTGACCGGCGCGCAACTGGCATTGGCGGTCAGTGCCATGAATGGCAACCAGGTGAGCGTGGCGCTGCACACGCCAAAAGGTGGTATTGGGCAGACAGTTCGTTACCAGGCTGCACGTCACGGCTTACGGCTGCGGCAAGAGTCGGTAGCGATGCTGGCTTTGGACATGCTGCGGCGTTGGCTGAACGGTGGGCCAGTGTGTGGGAAAAACGGCTGGTTGGAGATCGTCGAGATTATCGAGTAGTGAATGCTTGATGGTAGTGATATACCCCTTATTAATCATAATATTATAAGGGGTTATCGCGTTGAGGATAGGCTATTACAATCGCTGCGGGTGCTTGAGACTATTCGTCTTGGGCATTGTGTGGCAAGGCGGATAGATGAAAGCCCCAATATATCTAGATGATTGAAGAACACTCTTGGAAATCACAGTTCCAGTTCGATATCGGTCAGTGGCATGCAGCAGCAAGGCAGGATTTCACCGTCGTTGATAAACGCCAGCGGTTGTTGGTGATAAACCACCTCACCTTTCACCAACTTCAGACGGCAGGCACCGCAATAGCCTGAGCGGCACTGGTATTCCACTTCAACGTCGTGCAATTCCAGCACATCGAGCAGACAACGTTCATTCTTGGGGCAGGGTAGCTGCGTACCTGCGGTACGCAGCGTCACGATGGATGATGACATCGCTTAGAGTTCGAAGTCGCTCAGGTCGTCGGCATGTACTTCCGAGTCGATCTGGCCTACCAGGTAGGAACTGACCTCCACTTCCTGCGGCGCAACCTGTACGTTGTCGGAGACTAACCAGGCGTTGATCCACGGGATCGGGTTAGAACGGGTTGCGAACGGCAGACCGAGGCCAACAGCCTGCATGCGGATATTGGTAATGTATTCCACATACTGGCACAGGATGTCTTTGTTCAGACCAATCATAGAACCGTCACGGAACAGGTATTCTGCCCACTCTTTTTCCTGCTCTGCCGCCAGCACAAACAGGTCGTAGCATTGCTGTTGACACTCAACGGCGATTTCTGCCATTTCTGGGTCATCTGCACCAGAACGCATCAGGTTCAGCATGTGCTGGGTGCCGGTCAGGTGTAATGCTTCGTCACGGGCGATCAGCTTGATGATTTTGGCGTTTCCTTCCATCAGTTCGCGTTCCGCAAAGGCGAATGAACAGGCGAAGCTGACATAGAAGCGGATCGCTTCCAATGCGTTGACACTCATCAGGCACAGATAAAGCTGCTTTTTCAGCGCACGCAGGCTGATGGTCACGGTTTTACCGTTGACCTGGTGTGTGCCTTCACCCAGCAGGTGGTAGTAGCTTGTCATCTCGATCAGATCGTCGTAGTAGCCGGAAATGTCTTTCGCGCGCTTGAGGATCTCTTCGTTGGTGACGATATCATCAAATACGATCGCCGGATCGTTGACGATATTACGGATAATATGGGTATAAGAACGGGAGTGGATGGTCTCGGAGAATGACCAGGTTTCCACCCAGGTTTCCAGTTCCGGGATCGAGATCAGCGGCAACAAGGCCACGTTCGGGCTGCGGCCCTGAATCGAATCCAACAGCGTCTGGTATTTCAGATTGCTGATGAAAATGTGTTTCTCATGATCCGGCAGTGCCTGATAGTCAATACGGTCGCGGGAGACGTCAACTTCTTCAGGACGCCAGAAGAAAGACAGCTGTTTCTCAATCAGTTTTTCGAAAATTTCATGTTTTTGCTGATCGAAACGCGCAACGTTAACTGACTGACCGAAAAACATCGGTTCCAGTAACTGGTTGTTTTTGTTTTGAGAAAATGTGGTGTAAGCCATAAGCCTGAATCCATTAGTGCCGTGCTGAATTAGAAGGGGCCGGAAGAGTTCCGGCCCGCTGTGTCAAACTTTAGATCTTGCAGGCGCCGCTTTCGCAGTCATCATCGCCTTCTTTAGCTGGCAACAAATCTTCCTGGACATCTTCTGCACCGTCGCGGGTGTTCTGATAATACAGCGTCTTGACACCAAACTTGTAGGTGGTGAGCAGGTCTTTCAACAGCTGCTTCATCGGCACCTTACCGCCCGGGAAACGGGTCGGATCATAGTTGGTGTTGGCAGAGATCGACTGGTCGATAAACTTCTGCATCAGACCGACCAGTTGCAGGTAACCGTCGTTGTTCGGCATTTCCCACAGCAGTTCGTAGTCGTTTTTCAGACGCTCATATTCTGGCACTACCTGGCGCAAAATACCGTCTTTCGATGCTTTAATACTGATGTGACCACGTGGTGGCTCGATGCCGTTGGTGGCGTTGGAAATCTGCGAAGAGGTTTCCGAAGGCATCAGCGCTGACAGGGTGGAGTTGCGCAGACCGGTTTCCACGATCTCTTTACGTAAGGTTTCCCAGTCGTAGTGCAGTGGCTCTTGGCAGATGACATCCAAATCTTTCTTGTAGGTGTCGATCGGCAAGATACCCTGCGAATAGGTGGTTTCTTTGAACCACGGGCACGCGCCTTGTTCCTGAGCCAGACGGTTCGATGCCTTCAGCAGGTAATACTGGATAGCTTCGAATGTCTTGTGGGTCAGGGCGTTAGCGCTGCCGTCAGAGTAACGTACGCCGTTCTTCGCCAGGTAGTAAGCGTAGTTGATCACGCCAATACCCAGGGTGCGACGACCCATCGCGCCACGGTGAGCGGCTTTGATTGGGTAGTCCTGGTAGTCCAGCAGGGCATCCAGCGCACGTACCGCCAGGGTAGCCAACTCTTCCAGATCGTCCAGGCTTTCGATAGCACCCAGGTTAAAGGCCGACAGCGTACACAGGGCGATTTCGCCATTTTCGTCGTTGACGTCGTCCAGCGGCTTGGTCGGCAGAGCGATTTCCAGGCACAGGTTAGACTGGCGTACCGGTGCGATCTGCGGATCAAACGGGCTGTGGGTGTTGCAGTGATCGACGTTCTGGATGTAGATACGGCCGGTTGAGGCACGTTCCTGCATCATCAGTGAGAACAGTTCAACCGCTTTCACACGTTTCTGACGAATGCTGTCGTCTTGTTCGTACTGGGTGTACAGACGTTCGAATTCGTCTTGATTGGCGAAGAACGCATCATACAAACCAGGAACGTCAGACGGGCTGAACAGGGTGATGTCCTGGCCTTTGATCAGGCGCTGGTACATCAGGCGGTTCAACTGCACGCCATAGTCCATGTGACGAACGCGGTTGCCTTCAACGCCACGGTTGTTCTTCAGAACCAACAGGCTTTCAACTTCCAGATGCCACATTGGGTAGAACAGGGTGGCCGCACCACCGCGAACACCGCCTTGAGAGCAGGATTTTACCGCAGTCTGGAAATGCTTGTAGAACGGGATACAGCCGGTATGGAAGGCTTCACCACCACGGATCGGGCTACCCAGCGCGCGGATGCGGCCGGCGTTGATACCGATGCCTGCACGTTGCGAAACGTATTTCACAATGGCGCTGGAGGTGGCGTTGATGGAATCCAGGCTGTCACCACACTCGATCAGCACGCAAGAGCTGAACTGGCGGGTTGGGGTGCGCACGCCGGACATGATTGGCGTAGGCAGTGAAATCTTGAAGGTGGAAATCGCGTCGTAGAAACGTTTAATGTAATCCAGACGGGTTTCACGCGGATAGTTGGAGAACAGGCAAGCCGCCACCAGGATATACAAGAACTGCGCGCTCTCGTAGATCTCACCGCTGACGCGGTTCTGCACCAGATATTTCCCTTCCAGCTGCTTAACAGCCGCGTAGGAGAAATTCATATCACGCCAGTGATCGATAAAGGAGTCCATCTGCTCGAACTCTTCAGAGCTGTAGTCTTCCAGCAGATGCTTATCGTACTTGCCCATTTCTACCATGCGCGCCACGTGATCGAGCAGCTTTGGCGGTTCAAATTGACCGTAAGCTTTTTTGCGCAGGTGGAAGATAGCCAGGCGTGCTGCCAAATACTGATAGTCCGGCGCGTCGCGCGAAATCAGATCGGCTGCAGCTTTGATAATGGTTTCATGAATATCAGCGGTTTTGATGCCGTCATAAAACTGAATGTGAGAACGCAACTCTACTTGAGAAACCGAGACGTTGTTTAACCCTTCCGCGGCCCAGTCGATGACACGGTGGATTTTGTCGAGGTTGATGCGCTCTTTACGGCCATCGCGTTTAGTTACAAGCAGACTTTGGTTCATGTGGTGTTTTACCTGTCCGTATGGTGCCCCTAAGCAGAAGTGTAGTAGCTCTGCTCAGTATGTAAACACTATATATAGGGGTTGTATGTCGGTGAGGTAACAAGATAGTGAGAAAACAGGGCGTTTGCAAGTGAACAAAAGTGGCCTAATTTGTGGATAACTTGGGGGTGAAATGTGACTTGTCTTTGGAAGTGCGCGCTGTGACTGGCGCGACAAGCTTGTCAATAAGTGGGATAAGAATTTCCCTATAATCAGAAAAACGTGATCGTTTGCCGCTTTATTAAACGTTAGAAAAAAACGGCATATTGATCTGATTTAATATTCTTAAAAACTGTTTACAACGGTGATTTTGATCGAAACCGGATAAATTAGGTATTTATCTTAATGTTAGCTACGCACCGGAGCTGGCAAGCCAGTCCCGGCGCGGGATGGAAGACTCAGCCTTCGTGCTGCGTATGTACCATGTAGTTCACATCAACGTTACGGCCCAGTTTGAAATGGTCGGTAATCGGATTGTAATGCAGACCAATCATGTGTCTTTCGCGTAGCGGTGTACCGTCAACCCAGCCGATCAGTTCAGAAGGGCGAATGAACTTCTTATGATCATGTGTACCCTGTGGCACCATTTTCAGGATGTATTCTGCACCCACTACCGCCATCAACCAGGCTTTGGTGTTGCGGTTGATGGTGGAGAAGAACACGTGGCCACCTGGTTTCACCAGGTGAGCACAGGCGCGTACCACAGAGGCTGGATCGGGGACGTGTTCCAGCATTTCCATGCAGGTGACGACATCATACTGTTGCGGATTGGCCTGTGCATGGCTCTCTACTGTTTCCTGTATGTAATTCACCGCCATGCCGCTTTCCAGCGCATGCAGTCGAGCGACCTGTAGCGGTTCTGCCCCCATGTCCAATCCGGTGACCTGAGCGCCTTCACGCGCCATGCTTTCCGCTAAAATGCCGCCGCCGCAGCCCACATCGAGCACTTTCTTGTCAAAAATGCCACCGGCACGCTGCAGGATGTAGTTCAGGCGCAACGGATTGATACGGTGCAGCGGTTTGAATTCACCTTCCAAATCCCACCAGCGTGAGGCAACGGCCTCGAACTTGGCGATTTCATGATGGTCTACGTTTTGCGCTTGGCTGGATGATTCTGCATTCATGGGCGTATTTAGCTCCTGGTTCTCGTTGCGCGGATTATACATGTTCCAGCGCAGCACCGTCTGCGCCGATGCATTTTTACTGCACATATATGCACAATTTCAGTTAAAGAGCGGCGGTTATTTTCCCGTAAAGCGTGCTTTGTGATATAGTTTTACACCTTTGCCACTATGGCAGCGGGCAGATGAATCATTAGTAGAGGGATAGCAGCTCCATGAGCGACCTTGCCAGAGAAATCACACCGGTAAACATCGAAGACGAGTTGAAAAACTCGTATCTGGACTACGCGATGTCCGTAATTGTCGGACGTGCGCTGCCAGATGTTCGTGATGGACTGAAGCCGGTGCATCGCCGCGTACTGTACGCGATGAATGTACTGGGTAACGACTGGAATAAACCATACAAGAAATCGGCCCGTGTCGTCGGGGACGTGATCGGTAAATATCACCCTCACGGTGACAGCGCGGTTTACGACACCATCGTGCGTTTGGCCCAACCGTTTTCGCTGCGCTATATGCTGGTGGACGGTCAGGGTAACTTCGGCTCCGTCGACGGCGACTCCGCTGCGGCAATGCGTTATACCGAAGTGCGCATGTCCAAAATTGCTCACGAACTGCTGGCGGATCTGGAAAAAGAAACCGTCGACTTCGTGCCTAACTATGATGGCACCGAGCAGATCCCAGCCGTCATGCCAACCAAGATCCCGAACCTGCTGGTAAACGGCTCGTCAGGTATCGCAGTGGGCATGGCGACCAATATTCCGCCACATAACCTGTCAGAGGTTATCAACGGTTGTTTGGCATATATCGATGATGAAAACATCAGCATCGAAGGCCTGATGGAGCACATCCCGGGGCCAGACTTCCCGACGGCGGCAATCATCAATGGCCGTCGCGGTATCGAAGAGGCGTATCGCACTGGGCGTGGTAAAGTTTATGTCCGCGCGCGTGCCGAAGTAGAAGCCGACGCCAAAACTGGCCGCGAAACCATCATTGTTCACGAGATCCCGTATCAGGTGAACAAGGCGCGTCTGATCGAAAAGATCGCCGAGCTGGTCAAAGAAAAACGTGTGGAAGGCATCAGCGCGCTGCGTGACGAGTCTGACAAAGACGGTATGCGTATCGTCATTGAAGTCAAACGTGATGCGGTCGGTGAAGTGGTGCTGAATAACCTGTACTCGCTGACTCAGCTGCAGGTGACCTTCGGTATCAACATGGTGGCATTGCATCAGGGACAGCCGAAACTGCTGAACCTGAAGGATATTTTGCAGGCGTTTGTTCGCCATCGCCGTGAAGTGGTTACACGTCGTACCATCTTCGAATTGCGTAAGGCCCGTGATCGCGCCCATATCTTGGAAGCGTTGGCCATTGCACTGGCAAATATCGATCCGATTATTGAAATGATCCGTCGTGCGCCAACCCCTGCGGAAGCCAAAGTCGCGCTGGTTGCTCAAGCGTGGGAACTGGGCAACGTGAGCGCCATGCTGGAACGCGCCGGTGACAATGCTGCTCGTCCTGAGTGGCTGGAGCCGGAGTTCGGTATCCGTGACGGTAAGTACTACCTTACCGAGCAGCAAGCTCAGGCGATTTTGGATCTGCGTCTGCAGAAACTGACCGGCCTGGAGCATGAAAAGCTGCTGGACGAGTATAAAGAGCTGCTGACAGCGATTGCTGAGCTGATCTTTATTCTGGAAAACCCAGACCGTCTGATGGAAGTGATCCGCGAAGAGCTGATTGCAATCAAAGAGCTGTATAACGACGCTCGCCGTACTGAAATTACCGCCAACACTTCAGATATCAATATTGAAGACCTGATCAACCAGGAAGACGTGGTAGTTACGCTGTCGCACCAAGGCTATGTGAAGTATCAGCCGTTGAGTGACTATGAAGCGCAACGCCGTGGCGGTAAGGGCAAGTCAGCTGCACGTATTAAAGAAGAAGACTTTATCGATCGCCTGTTGGTGGCCAACACCCACGATACGATCCTGTGCTTCTCCAGCCGTGGTCGTTTGTACTGGATGAAGGTGTACCAATTGCCTGAAGCCAGCCGTGGTGCGCGTGGGCGTCCAATCGTCAACTTGTTGCCGCTGGAAGCCAATGAGCGTATCACCGCCATTCTGCCTGTACGCGAGTACGAAGAAGGGCGTCACGTGTTTATGGCGACTGCCAGCGGCACCGTGAAGAAAACTGCCTTGACCGAGTTTAGCCGCCCACGCAGTGCCGGCATCATCGCCGTTAACCTCAACGAGGGTGACGAGCTGATTGGTGTTGACCTGACCGATGGCAGCAACGAAGTCATGCTGTTCTCTGCCAATGGTAAAGTGGTTCGCTTCCCAGAAACGCAGGTGCGTTCAATGGGCCGTACTGCTACCGGTGTTCGCGGTATCAATCTGGGCGAAGGCGACAGCGTTATCTCCCTGATTGTGCCACGTGGTGAAGGCGATATCCTGACCGTCACCCAGAACGGCTACGGGAAACGTACCGCTGTGACCGAATACCCGACCAAGTCACGTGCCACCCAAGGGGTTATCTCCATTAAGGTGAGCGAGCGTAATGGTCAGGTTGTTGGTGCGGTACAGGTCGAAACGACCGATCAGATCATGATGATCACCGATGCCGGTACGCTGGTGCGTACTCGCGTATCTGAAGTCAGCGTGGTTGGTCGTAATACCCAAGGTGTTACGCTGATCCGTACTGCTGAAGACGAGAACGTCGTCGGCCTGCAGCGTGTTGCCGAACCGGTGGAAGACGAAGAGCTGGACAGCTTGGAGCCGGGTGCGGAAGGCGTAGAAGAAGATGCAGCGCCGCTGGACGAGGGCGATGATGATTCTGACGCGGTAGACAATGCGGATGATGATAACGCCTAAGCTGTAGGGCAGCATGTCTCCCCTATTGCATTGGTATAAAGGGCCTGGCAGCGATGCTAGGCCCTTTTTCAGTTATATGGTTTAATTACCAGACCCAAACCAGAGATCCAGTCTCTGATATGAATTCGCTGGTCGCCACTTACTTCTGTATGGTATCCGATTGAAATATTTAGCCTCTTTTCGTACCACGTTAAAAATATCCCGCTATCTGTTTCGGGTACTGGCGATTATGTTGTGGTCGTTGGGAGCGTTGCTCACCACGTTCTATATCCTGAATATCCTGCACCAGAAAGAATCTGATATCCGGCAGGACTACAATTTGAATTTTGATCAGGCCCAGGGTTATATCCGCCATTCTGCCGACATTATTCGTGATATTAAGTACATGGCAGAAAACCGTCTCAATGGTTCAGTCAACAGCCTGGACATGTTCAACGGTATCTTCCCTGGCAAGAGCAGTTCACCGGAGTTTTTCCCGTTGTATCCGGAGTCCAACTGTTCACTCAACACCACATACCGCAGCTCGCTTAATTCGCTAAGCGGGTTGATTCAATACTGGAAAGAGAATTTTGTCGCGGCCTATGATCTCAATAGGGTGTTTTTCATCGGCGGCGACAGCCTGTGCATGGCGGAGTTTGGTGGCAGCAGCGGTGTCACCAACCGTGCAGATGCGCTGAAGACCCTGCACGAGCGCATCCTTAAATATCGCAATGCCAAAAACCAGGACAAAGACAATAACCTGTACTGGATCAGCCCAAGCCAGCAGCGGCCGGATGTCGGCTATTTGTATGTGCTGACACCCATTTATATTGGCAACAAGCTCGAGGCGTTGCTGGGCATTGAGCAGACGATACGTTTAGAAGATTTCGTCACCGCGGGCAATTTGCCGATTGCAGTGACTCTGCTGGATGAGAATAACGATCCAATATTGCGGTTGGCGGATGGTGAGCGCGATGCGCAAGCGTCCGGCAGCTACCCAGACGAGCAAGCCTATTTTGGTTATGTGGATAATTACCGCGACCTGATCATGAAAAAGGCGCTGCCACCATCATCGCTCAGTATTGTGTATTCTGTGCCGGTGAAGACCGTGGTTGAGCGTTTCAAGATGCTGATACTCAATGCGGTATTGCTCAATTTGCTGTCCGCCATTGTGCTGTTCACGTTGGCCTGGTTGTTTGAGCGGAAAATGTTTTTACCCGCGGAAGACAATGCGTTCCGGTTGGAAGAACATGAGCAGTTCAACCGCAAAATTGTTGCTTCGGCACCGGTGGGGATTTGTATTTTACGCATCAGCGATGGCACTAACATTCTGAGTAACGAGCTGGCGCATAACTACATCAATTTACTGACTCACGAAGACCGTGATCGCATCACACGCATCATTTGCGAACAGCAGGCAAATTTTGTCGATGTGATGACCAGTAATAACAATAATCTGCAAATCAGCTTTGTGCATTCCCGTTACCGCAACGAGGATGTGGCGATCTGTGTGTTGGTAGACGTCAGTGCTCGCGTGAAAATGGAAGAATCGCTGCAGGAGATGGCGGCGGCGGCAGAGCAGGCCAGTCAGTCGAAGTCGATGTTCCTGGCGACGGTGAGTCACGAATTACGCACCCCCTTGTACGGCATCATCGGCAACCTCGATTTATTGCAAACCAAGGCACTGCCGCAGGGTGTTGATCGGCTGGTCAATGCGATGAACAACTCCTCGGGACTGCTGCTGAAGATCATCAGCGATATCCTCGACTTCTCCAAAATCGAGTCCGAACAGCTGAAAATTGAGCCGCGTGAGTTTTCCTGTCTGGAAGTGATTACCCATATTGCCGGTAACTATTTGCCGCTGGTGGTGAAGAAGCGCCTGGGGTTGTACTGCTTTATCGAACAAAACGTACCGGAACGTATTTCAGGCGATCCAGTGCGGTTACAACAGGTGTTATCTAACTTGTTGAACAACGCCATTAAGTTTACCGATACCGGTTGTATCATTTTGCAGGTGTGCACGCGTGGAAGCTATCTGGAGTTCAGCGTTCGCGATACCGGCGTCGGCATTCCCGAGAAAGAAATTACCCGCTTGTTCGACCCATTCTTCCAGGTGGGGAGTGGCGTTCAGCGTCATTTCCAGGGGACTGGGCTGGGGCTGGCGATTTGTGAAAAGCTGATCAACATGATGGATGGCGACATTGCTGTTGAGTCTGAGCCGGGATTGGGCAGTTTGTTTACTATCCGTATCCCTCTGTTTAATGCACAGTTCCCGATCCCGCAGGCCAGTGACACCTGGCAAGGTAGAACCTTGTGGCTGGATATCCGCAATCAACGGCTAGAAAGCTATCTGATGGAAATTCTGGGCGGTTATGGCGCTAGGGTGTTGCGCCATCAGGGAGAGGAGACTGCCGCCAGTGATGTGATGCTCAGTGACCATCCACTGATGGTCAGTACGCCTTTGCTGGCGCAGATCCAATTCTCTATTGAGCATATTGGCCCGTCGCAGGAAACCCGGCCGGGTTACTGGATGCACAGTACGTCGACGCCGCGTGAAACCCTCACGTTGCTCAACCGACTATTTGGTACCCTTGATGAAAGTGGCAATACCCTGATGCAATTGCCGTTGCCGGTTAAGGCCAGCAAAGTAGATAACGGCGATATACATTTGCTGGTGGTGGACGACCATCCGATTAACCGCCGGTTGTTGTCCGATCAGTTGAGCTCGTTGGGGTACCAGGTAGTGACGGCCAATGATGGTGTCGATGCATTAGATGTACTCAATCACAACAGGGTCGATATTGTGCTGACCGACGTTAACATGCCGAACATGGACGGGTATCTCCTGACTCAGCGTTTGCGTCAATTGCACTTTACCTCACCGGTAATCGGCGTGACGGCGAATGCGTTGGCGGAAGAGAAACAGCGCTGTATCGAGGCGGGGATGGACAATTGTCTGTCCAAACCGGTGACGTTAGAAACGTTAGATCAAACGCTGGCATATTACAGTCAACAGGTACGCCGCCTGCGTATCGAGCAGGAGAAGGCTTAAAAGCAAAAAGGCGCGGCATAATGCCGCGCCCTCTGTGAACAACCGGACGACTTTAGTCTTTGTCCAGCGGTGCCATGCTGACAGAAGAGAGGTAGTTGAGCAGTGCGATATCGTTCTCAACACCCAGCTTCATCATGGCCGATTTCTTCTGGCTACTGATGGTTTTGATGCTGCGATTGAGTTTCTTGGCGATCTCAGTCACCAGGAAACCTTCGGCAAACAGGCGCAGTACTTCGCTCTCTTTCGGTGACAGACGCTTATCACCGTAACCACTGGCGCTGATTCTCTCCAACAGTTTGGAGACGCTTTCCGGCGTGAACTTTTTGCCTTTCTGCAATGCGGCCAGTGCTTTCGGCAGGTCAGTTGGTGCACCTTGCTTCAACACGATGCCTTCAATATCCAGATCCAACACGGCACTAAGAATTGCCGGGTTGTTGTTCATGGTCAGAACGATGATCGACAATTGCGGATAATGGCGTTTGATGTATTTGATCAGCGTAATGCCGTCGCCATACTTATCACCAGGCATCGAAAGATCGGTGATCAGGACGTTAGCGTCCAGTTTGGACAGATTGTTGATCAGTGCTGTTGAGTCTTCAAACTCCCCAACGACATTCACCCATTCAATTTGCTCAAGTGACTTCCGGATGCCAAACAGTACGATAGGATGGTCATCAGCAATAATTACGTTCAGGTTATTCATGTTGTTGGCTACCTTGCTGCAGCAGTCTACTGACGAAAAAATCAATCTGACTGATGTTATTCTCGATCTTGAGCGCATCACCGTCTGCGATGTGCTGTTCTAACGATTCACACAGTTGCTTACCGGGAAGCAGATTTAACATGGCAAACACGCCTTTTAGGCGATGTGCGGTCTGTGACAGAGCATTGAAATCACTGCTGCCCGCCTCAGTATACAGTTTTTTGACATCGTCGGGTACTGTATCGACAAACAGGCCATAGTAATCACTTGATTTCAATTGTTTTTCATAGAGTTGGATGTCATTTGTGGTCAGTGAAAGCGCACTTTCCTGCTGTTCCAGAGCGGCCATTTGCTGTTCAATCAGCATTAATACGGCGTCGATCATTGCACCACTCAGGTTATAGTTTACTCGAATGTACCGTTTTTCAAGCTGTTGCCATCCGGCCTCATCGCTGGTCAGCAGCAAAGTATAATCGTCGGCTCGTTGTGGGTTATCCGTCAGTAGCACGTCGTAATCGCGGTTGATCTGACGTTCATCGGCAATGATGCAGCTTGCGCCATAGGCGTGCAGCAAGTGCGTAACAATGCCGCGGACTTCCTCAGAGGTGATGTCCAGCAGCGCCGTTACGCCATCGAGCAGTTTTTCCTGTGCTTCCGCATCCTTTTTTTCCATCTCCATCGGCACGCGAATGGTATAGCGGGTACCGATATCCACCTTGCTGCGGATATCCAACTGTCCGTTAAGCTTTTTGCACAGTTGGTTGCATAGGAAGAAAGTGAGGCCGGAACCATGATTAAAGCGATCCACCAACGTCTGACTGAGGAACGGGTAGTTCAGATTGCTGATTTCCTCATTGGAAATACCGGAGCCGGTATCATTAATATGGAACACCAGACGATCGGGGTGTTCAGGTTCATGATCGATCACCAGCGAGATCTTGCCACAGGACGTTGTGATAATGGCGTAATGCACCAACAGTGAAAGCACTTTGCGTAACGCGTTGGCGTCCCCCACGTAGTGCTGTTCAACATCAAGCTGGAAATGGTTAAACAGCGTCAGCCCTTTCTGATTGATGGACGGCAAGGCTTCACGCAGTAACTCATCAATCAAGACCGACGGACTGAAGGGATGGCGCGAAGGTTGCCAGTCCTGGGTTTCCAGACGGGTGAGCAGGGTGATATTTTCAATCAGCCCCAGCACCGATGAGGATTGTGCCGTCAGTTGTTTCAGAAGTGCTTGCTGCTGTTCTTCATCCGGCTGGGTACGTAGGCGGTCGGCCAGGTCATGCATTTGACGCACTGGCTGGTTCAGCTCAATACCCAGGTTATGCAGCATCAGCTTACGTGCCTGTACGTTCTTGTCGTATTCGCGTTGTGCTTGCTGTAGGCGCTTGTTCACCATCACTTCCTTGTCCTGATCATTGAGCAGGAACAGATAGGTTTCCGGTGACAGTTGGCTACGGAAGATACGAATCTCATACACCTCATTGTTGACTGTCGCCTGGATAACGCCGTGGTGCTGTTCGGCCATATGGGCGATTTTTTGCAGGCTGAGGTGAGGTAGCAGGTGTTGGGCAATCTTATTGCTGGCGATCACTGTGTTACTGGTGAAGTTATACACCAGCAGGCCGGAGGGTAAACTGGCGATGATTTCCTGATTCAGTGCGCGCTCGGTTTCCAGCTCAACCGCCATATTTTCGCTCGGGCGAATGTATTGGCGACGGATAAAGTAAATGCCCACCATCGACAGCGCCAACAGCAACAGATTAATGACGATCAGCCAGATATTGTTGCGTAGCAGGTCAATGGCCAGGTTGATTGCAGAAACGCGATAAACCACTTTCAGCGGCGCATTGGGCAGTGGGGCGCTGAACTCGACCCAGTTGCCGGTCATTGAGACACCGGCATTGGTAGCCGTATCTACCGAAACGGCGCTGTCATCCAGGTTCATATCGTCAGGCAGCAGCATAAAGTTGGCGCGGGCCATATTGATCGGGATGATGTCATTAATCGGTAGATCAAAGGCGATCACCGTGGCCAGATGCCCCGGTTGGTTAAAGGTGGTGCGGATTGAAAATGAATAAGCATTTTGGAAGCGCTGCTTACGCAGGGCAGAGAAGCTTTCACGTTCATCGAGCATGTTAGCCTGCTGCAGCATCTCTGCCCGGCGATCCTCTGCCGACGTCGTCAGGTAACTTTCTTTGAAGCGTGAGGCCAGTTCTTTCAGCGGTTGAGTGGTGATTAAACTCAGGCTGTTATCCTGACCATTGAGGTAATACATGGCGTAATTTTCAGTTTTGGCTCCCCACCGGGTATCCAGATAGTCTGAAATATTGGCGATCATCGCCAGGGTGCCTTCTTCATGGCTGCCAAAAATAATCGCATCCGTTTTTTTATGCGGTTTTTCCAGGTAATAAACGTCCGGGCGCAACCGGGTTTCCTGCAAGCTGGGATCCACGTTCAAAGATGATGCATTGCCGAACTTGTCGTAGATCTGATAGGTGACGTAACGGTAGCTATCAATGCGTTTTTGCAAGGCATTGGCGATGCTATTCAGTGCATACTTTTTTTCTGCCAGCCAGGCATTGGTATAGTTGTAGCCATACAGGCCGATAGCAATCGTCAGCAGTACAGAAAATAACAGGAAGCAGCGGGTAATGTTGCTTGAGCTAATCGTCAGTTGTTTATTTTGCATAGTTGACTGCGCATTCCTGAATCAACGGGTTACGGCTCTGGCGCTGGCGGTAACCGCCAGAAGTAATACTGCAACGCAGGCAAAAGCCGCTGTCAGACTGGAGAATTGTGCGATAAACCCGATCAGCGCGGGCCCAGCGAGAATACCGGCATAACCCACTGTGGTGACGGAGGCGATGGCCAGGTTTGCGGGCATATCATGCTGATTGCCTGCTGCACTGAACAAAATCGGTACCACATTAGAGGCCCCAAGGCCGACCAGCATAAACCCTACCAACGAAATTATGGCGTTATTGAAGACAATAGCCAGACTGAGGCCGATCGCCGCGCATAAACTGCCGAGCAGCAATACCTTATATCGACCCAGCGTGTTCACCACCCGATCGCCGTTCAGCCTGCCGATGGTCATGGTGATAGAGAATAATGCATAGCCCAGCCCTGCCTGACTGTGATCGACTCCCCTCAATGTGGTGAGGAACAGCGCACTCCAGTCGAGCATCGAACCTTCGGCGAGAAACATAATAAAGCACAGAATACCGATAAACATGACCCAACCGCGTGGCAGCACGAACATTGGGCCACCTTCTTCGCCGCCGCTTTCACGCAGTAAATTGCGGCTGGCTAGCATCAATAGCGCGGCAATGGTTAATACGGTGATCCACGTTGCCAGCAAGGGCGATAATCCCAACCATAGCATCACGCTGACTCCGCCGGCACCGGCAATGCCACCAACGCTGAAGAAACCGTGGAAACCCGACATCATTGCTTTGCCACTGGCGCGTTCGACCACCACTGCTTGTACGTTCATCGCCACATCAATCATGCCGATCGCCGCTCCAAACAGCAGCAGGGCAAGCGCCATACCTGTCGTGGTATTCATCAGCACCAGCAGGGGTAAATCAATACACAATGCCAGACCGGCCAGCAAAATAACCGGGCGACAGCCTAACTTACCGGTCAGATAACCGGTTAATGGCATTGCCAACATCGAACCGGCACCAATGCACAACAACAGCAAACCCAGGGAGCCGTCATCTATACCAATACGTGCTTTGGCAAATGGCACGAGTGGTGCCCAAGCGGCCATGCCGAAACCGGCAACAAAAAAGGCCAATCGCGTGGCTATCTGCGCCGGGACGCCAGGTTTTTGCTGTTCACTGCACAAGGTGGATGTCATGTGGGCATCAGGATCTATTGTGGGAGTACGGGCTAAAAGTTATGGAGTGTTTTTATCACAATCCGCGATCCGGGTCGAAAGGATTTGCGCTGTCATCGGCCTTTACACTGGCTCTGTGTTCCAACCACAGGGCAATGACATCCACAATATACAGCTTGTGTTGTTCGTCCAGTGCTTGGCCTTGTGGAATATTATGCCATTTGGCCAGGCAGCCGCGGCAACAGGTGGCTGTGGCGTGCTGGGCGACAAATACCGGATGTCCTCGCATGGGCGTTTGTTTGCCGTCATTTTTTGGAAAGGGTGCGGCAAGTCGTTGTTCGATAAAGTCTCGTGCGTGACTGAGGATCAGCGGCAGGCCTTTGGTTTCAAAATAAAGTTGGTCTTTGACGTTAAGACGGAACTTGGCGCGGAAAGGGGAACTCTGTAGCCGGCGCCATAGCGCTTCGGGTTGAAGTAGCATAGGTCATTTTCATTTGGGTATTTATTGCAGACTATCAAAATAGACACTGTGCGGCCAATGTTGTCGTCTTAAACAGTTTTACAGCTCAAGTGGTAGGTATTTAAGCAATAGAACGCTTTCCAAATTAATGCGCTTAATATGTAGACTATAATAGAAGAAAAGATTAGCGATTAGTGCGGAAGTTAATTGGCGGGATGATCTCTATAGGTGATTATTTTTTAGCGAAAAGTGCGGTAAAAGCAGAATATGAGAAAAATGTGAGGCAATAAAAAACCGGCCAGAAGCCGGTCGAAGTGTTCAGAAATTATCTTACAGATAATGAAGGTAATAATGAAAATAATGATGATAGCGGGATTATTATAACGGCAGTGTTAAGCGGTGTTTTTGGCACAATGTGCTTATTGGAAATGACTTTTGTATGGCAGTCTGTTTTTTCTTAAAGTTTTGTATAACTACATGATTTTATATCTATAAGTGTATTTTTTGGCATTATGTGCCTTATTTTGTTTGTCTGTAATGTTTTGTGGAAGTTCGCTCAAGTTTACATTTGGAAACCTTTATTAATCACAATGAAACACTATCGGATACTTGGTATCATTTTCTTTCTGGATTAATATTACCCTTGTTACCAGAATGGTAATGCACAGTCGTGCTAATAATGCTCAAAAGGGCAGTGGCCATAGCTCGACATAATTAACGAGGATAATAACAATGAAACTTCGAGTACTCTCTCTGATAGTACCCGCTCTGCTGGTTGCAGGCACAGCAGGCGCGGCGGAAATCTACAACAAAGACGGTAATAAACTGGATTTGTACGGTAAAATCGATGGTCTTCACTATTTCTCCGATAACAGTGGCTCAGATGGTGACATGTCTTATATGCGTTTCGGCCTGCGCGGCGAAACACAAATCAGCGATCAACTGACCGGTTATGGCCAGTGGGAATATCAGGCCAACCTCAATCACGCGGAAAGCCAGGACAACAAAAACTTTACCCGTTACGGTTTTGCCGGTCTGAAGTTTGGTGACTACGGTTCATTCGACTACGGTCGTAATACTGGCGTGCTGTATGACGTAGCCGCTTATACCGACTTGCAGCCTGAGTTTGATGGTTCCACATATGGCGCTGACCAGTTCATGTTCCAGCGTTCTAGCGGTTTGGCGACTTACCGTAATACCGACTTCTTCGGTCTGGTAGACGGCCTGAACTTTGCCCTGCAGTACCAAGGTAAAAACGGCAGCGGTGAAGAGTCTAACAATGGCCGTGATGTACTGGGTCAAAACGGCGACGGCTACGGCATGTCGGTGAACTACGATCTGGGCTATGGCATCAGCGCTGCAGGTGCATTCTTCAACTCTAAACGTACCACCCAGCAGAACGGCGGTGACGGTTACAGCGGCATCATGGGCCGTGGTGATCGCGCAGAAGGTTATTCAGGTGGTCTGAAATATGACGCCAACGACACTTACCTGGCCGTGATGTTCACTCAATCCTACAATGCTGCACGTTTCGGGTCTTCAAGCAGTGATGCATATGGCTATGCCAACAAGGCACAAAGCTTCGAAGCCTATGCACATTACCAGTTTGACTTCGGTCTGCGTCCATTTGTTGGTTATAACCAAACTAAAGGTAAAAACCTGGGTCTGGCAGCTAACGGCAAGGATTATGGCGACGAAGATCTGGTCAAATTTGTGGACTTGGGTACCAGCTACTTCTTCAACAAAAACATGTCCACCTACGTTGACTACAAAATCAACCTGTTGGATGAGAATGACTTCACCAAAGCTGCCGGTATCAACACCGACAACGTGGTTGCCGTGGGCCTGGTTTACCAGTTCTAAGCAACAGAGTGTGAATGTGACCACGCGGCCTTCGGGCCGCGTTTTTTTTGCCTGTGATTTGGCACGAATTGATATTAATGCGGCACGGATTGCCATTTTGATGTTCTGCCGTTTACCTAAACTTCCTCTATACAAATAAATCAGGAGGTTAGTATGGAACTCAATATTGAGCGGGTGATTGAAACCGTGTTGTATGTCAAAGATATCGAGCGTGCCGCTGCTTTCTATCAGGAAGTGTTAAAGCTGCCGGTTATGGTGGCTAACGCGCGTTTCCGTGCCTACAACGTGGGTCAGCAAAGTGTGTTGTTGTTGTTTATTGAGGGTGATTCTGTAAAGGGGGCACATTATCCCGAAGGATATATTCCTCCACATGATGGCAATGGACCGCTGCATATTGGACTTGCGGTGACGAAAGAACAGTTGCCGCATTGGGAGCAACACCTTACGGTGCATGGCATTGAGATCGAAGGGCGCATGAGTTGGGATCACGGTGGTGAAAGTATCTACTTCCGGGACCCCGACAATCATCTGTTGGAGTTAGTGACGCCGGGGATCTGGGCCAATTACTGAGTGTTCCAGACTGTAGCCAGCGTCTTCAACATCTCTCCGAGCAGCAGCAGTGCATGCTGTGCTTGCTGCTCAATTTGTACTTTGACGATCGCTCCGTCGATCAGCATCGCCAGTATCTCTGCCCGTTGTTCCTGCTGCGGGCCCGCGGGAAGGTGGCGGGCTATCTCTTCAGCCATCTGTTTTTTGTGTTGGTGCGCGATGTTCAGGCTTTCCGGCAGCATCTCTGCTAGTTCGACTGCCGTATTGATAAAAGCACAACCGCGATATTGTGGATCGGTAAACCACTCTTCAAAACAAGGTACCAAAGCGAGCAGCACATCCCCACGCTGGGCCACATGTTTCTCCAGCGATGCGCTGAACCAACTCAACCATTGTTCATGGCGGTAAGCCAGGAACGCTGCAATCAACTCGTTTTTGCTAGGAAAGTGGCGATAAAACGTGACCTTAGCCACACCTGACTCGCTAATAATGCGATCGATCCCGGTAGCACGTATCCCTTCACGGTAAAACAAATCGTGGGCTGTCAGCAGAATACGCTGGCGCGGCGGTAGAGTGTTGCTGGCAACAGGCATCAAACATCTCCAGAAATATTGATTACAGCGATTGTAGACAAGTCTGTCTACATGCGCTAGCTTAATTGCGTAGACAGACTTGTCTACATGATTAAAACCTGAGAGGTGAGTGATGAGCATTAAACCCCCGTTACCCCCGTTTACCCGTGAGTCGGCTATTGAGAAAGTCCGTTTGGCTGAAGATGCCTGGAACAGTCGCGATCCTGAACGGGTATCGCAGGTCTATTCTGTGGATACCCAGTGGCGTAATCGGGCTGAATTCGTTGATGGCAGGGACGCTGTGTGTGCATTCTTACAGCGGAAATGGGCGAAAGAATTGGAGTATCGGCTGATTAAAGAGCTTTGGGCATTTGATGGGGCGCGTATTGCGGTTCGTTTTGCTTATGAATGGCGTGATGATTCCGGCAACTGGTACCGCAGTTTTGGCAACGAGAACTGGGAGTTTAATCCAGACGGTCAGATGATTAACCGACATGCTTGCATCAACGATATGCCTATCCACGAACAGGATCGCCAATTCCACTGGCCGCTTGGCCGTCGTCCGGATGATATTGCGGCGCTGAGTGAATTTGGCTTCTGATTGTTGTTACTGATAATAGGGCCGCAGTTCTGCATGAAGAGTGGATATAAGCCTTTTTTTCCACTCTATTTCACCCTGACGATAATGTGAAAACAGATGGCCAACCGCCAGATTGTCCTGAATGGGGAGTGCGTGTAGTCCTTGTTTATCGGGTTGGGCGTTGAACCAGGGCAGCGGAACGACAGCCATCAAAGGGGCCGTCCGCAGCACTGGGGGTAATTGAGCGTAATCGGCGCAACTGAGCTGAATTCTACGCTGTAATCCCTGTCGTTTTAATTGGCGGTCCAGCTCATTTTCTTCCTGCGGCCACGGATGGCAGTAATAGTGTGCGTAGTCAGCCAATTCGCTGAATCGCAGTCCACTCTTATGCTGTAACGCCTGATGCAAGGGCTGCCCGAATACTGCTACCAGACGTGTACTGCCAATGAGTTCATAACGCAGTGCACTGGTTCGCTGTTGGTGATCGCCGACGGCGATCACCATATCGATACTGCCTTCAAGGAGTTCATTTCGCCATGAACGCCGCTCAAAATTCTGACAGCGAATATCTGCATTGGCGAGCGTGCTTTTCTGCGCCAAAAGCGGCAGTAGAATCGGATGCAGTGCAGGAGGGGCGACTAAGGTGAAGTGTCGTGGTGTGTCCTGCATATGGCCGAACAGTTCATTGTCCAGCGAAGAGAACAGCGGCGTCAGCTTCTCTTTCAACGATAGAGCAAACAGGGTTGGGACTTGGGTATGCCCCTCTCTGCGGAATAGCGGCTCATCCAGTACCTCACGCAGGCGGGCTAACGCATGGCTGACTGCTGAAGTGCTGATGCTCAGCTTGTCCGCTGTTTTCTGACTGGAGCCCGTGATGGTCAAGAGATAGAGCACTTTCAGCAGGTTCATGTCCATTTGCAGGATGTTCATTAATGGCCTTATAAATTGAATACGCCTCAATATTGCTCTGAGTATACTTCAGCCCCGTTTACCTCCATAGAATTGGAATATGAAAAAGAACATTGGTTTTTTGGCTGCCATGACTATCACTTTGTGTTTCAACGCACAGGCACAGCTCAATCCCGCACAGCCGCTTTCCAGCGCTCCTCCGTATACATTGTTTGAACAATGGGCGCAGCCGGTCGCGCCATTCCAGATGTTCCCGCATGTTTATTATGTCGGTACCCGCAACCTTTCATCTGTATTGTTGAGCACCCCGGAAGGGTTGATTCTGATCGACGCTGCATTAGATGCCAGCGCACCAACGATAAAAGCGCACATTGAGGCGTTGGGCTTCGACATTAAGGACTTGCGTTATATCCTCAATAGCCATGCACGCCTTGATCAGGCTGGTGGTATTGCGCGGTTGAAGGCATGGAGCGGGGCGAAAGTTGTTGCCAGCGCAGCGAATGCCGAGCAGCTAGCGCTGGGAGGAAAGCAGGATTTTGCTCTCGGTGATGCGCTGAGCTTCCCACCAGTGAAGGCCGATATTATTGTTGGTGAAGGCGACAGCATTACATTGGGCGGTTTGACGTTAACAGCGCTGATGACGCCAGGTCATCTGCCGGGGGCAACCTCGTGGCTAACCACGTTACGTCAGGGGGAGCAAAACTACCGACTGGTCTATGCCGACAGTCTGGCAACGCCGGATTATTATCTGATCGACAATAAAAACTACCCCGATTTGGTGCAGGATATTCGCGGTAGCTTTGCTCGACTTGCGGAGCAGCAGGCAGATATCTTCATCGCCAATAAGGGAACACGCTTCGATCTGGAAAATAAAATGGTGCGGCTGCGAGCAGGAGATTTGGATGCTTTTGTCGATCGTCAGGGGTTGCAGCACTATGTGAAAGAATCACAAAAAGTATTTGAGGCGCAGTTAGCAAAACAGCAGAAGGATATTTAAACCCCGCAGCCTGGGGGACAGATCCGGCCAAGAAGGAAATAGTGGCCGATCGCCGTAGGCAAATGCTGGTGTTTTGGGCGTGACCTGTTGCGTAATCTGCTGACAAAATGAAAAAGCGCACCGAGAGACAAAGCGGCATTTGTCGAAAAGCCTTTCTTCTTCTAGAGTTAGGGGACAATAAACGCACTCTAAGAGGACAAGCTATGACGAAGAAGCTGGTTTTAGCCGTTTGCACAGCGGCGGCATTTTCCATCCTGGCTGGCTGTACTGCGTATGACCGTGCCGCCAGTTATGTTGATGAGCCGGTGGTCAGCGACGTAAAAGTAGGGATGACCAAGCAGCAAGTTCGGGCCATTGCGGGCCCACCGTCAACCACAGCTACCCTGGTTCATGCACAAGGCACATGTGATACTTATGCGGTGGCACCGCGTGACGGTAAAGTGCAGACCTATTTTGTCAGCTACAACGATACCGGTCATGTAATGAATAAAGGATATCAGACCTGTTCAGACTATGACTCCCAACCTAAATAATCTGTCTGTTGCTGAATAATTGAGCCCCGCTTATGCGGGGTTTTTCATTTTTTAACCACTGACGGCACGAAGTTTAACCAAACGCACTTTTTCCTGCATTTTTTCGAATGAAACGATAGACATTTCATAACGGTAGCGCTAATATCTGCGCCCATTGGAAGGATGGCCGAGTGGTTTAAGGCAACGGTCTTGAAAACCGTCGAGTGTAACAGCTCCCAGAGTTCGAATCTCTGTCCTTCCGCCAAATTTAGCCGGCTTAGCTCAGTAGGTAGAGCAACTGACTTGTAATCAGTAGGTCACCAGTTCGACTCCGGTAGCCGGCACCATATAAGTTGTACTGACGTTTCACAACGTCTACGAACCCCAGTAATCTTTAAGATTGCTGGGGTTTTTCGTTTTCCGGTAATCAATTGAAAGTCAGTGAGTTATTTTGGTCGTCGGGGAAATGGAATAGCGATTTTACTAAGGGAGCCAGGCGCCCAACACTACTCCAAGGATATCGTACTCATTACCATTCAACGGGGGGAGCCCAGGCATAATCCCCTTAAGCCATTTATTTTCTGCGTCTTCGACATAAATTTTAAAGACAAGATCGTCAGAGTCTTGTTTTTTGGCAATGACTTTGTCACCGGAAACTAATTCCGTCACTCCATATGTTATTGGTTCTACAAGTATTAATGATCCTTTAGGGTAATTTACACCCACAGAACCACTCATCGTGTTGTCCCGCACCGTCAGCCAGTAAGCACTGGAGCTGCAATTAACGACGGCAGGGTATTTTACGATGCTGTTCTTTCGATTTTTGCCATACAACAAAGGCAATTCCCACTCCAATAATGGCAGAGTTCTAATATGGGCATCTTGGTTTTGCTGTAGGGTGCTGGGGCTACGGCGTTTTTCAGGTTGTTCCAAGCCATCAAGCCAGCCGATTTGGATAGAGAAAAATTGCTCGATCCTTCTGGCCATATCTCCGCTGATACCTTTCTTGCCTTTTTTACCAGCTGGATAGAGCATTCTGGAAACGTAATCAGCAGCGATGCCAAGGGCTTCTGCCAGACGCTTCTGTCCCCCAACGCCAAGGCTGCTGATCAGGGAGGAAAGACGCTCCCGTCGTGTTTCCTGTAGTTGATTTTTCTGCTCGTTTTTCATAGGGCCATCGTACCCAAATTTACCGTTAGGTAAATGACTTTCTGGTGTTGATAAAAAAATACCTTTGGGTATACTTAATACTGTTTATTTATACAGTAATCGGTTGGGGTGAGAGTTTCTCAACATTTGGTGACACGGAGTCATTGGCGGTTTGGCAACCCCCGGAGAGGTCAGTATGAGAGATATGCACAAAATTTTGGAACGGTGGGGAGTGTGGGCCCGTGATAGCAGCGGGATTGACTATTCTCCAATTGCCGCTGGGTTTAAGGGATTATTACCGCATACTTCATGTGGTGAACTATCCTGCTGCGATGATGATGGGTTGGTTATCGACGGCTGCGTCATTCGCTTGAAGAAGTACAAACCTGAAGAGTTCGATTTGTTGATTGCACATCATGTCTATGGGGTATCGCTTCGCAAAATAGCGAGAAAGAGAAAATGCTCAGATGGCACGATACGAAAAGAGATGCAAACTGCTGAAGGTTTCGTGGGGGGATGTCTGGCGATGCTGGATGTGAAGTTGAGTATGGATTACTGAAATTCTCTAGGTACTTTTTATTCCCCTCGTTGTGTTGGCATTATTTTTAAAGAGAACTAAAATCATCAATTGAAAGCTGATTTTTATTCTGAATAAGTGGGTAAAATTTTAATAATAAAAAGCTAACGCGTACGCAAAAACTCTTGTAGTCTGATATTAGTGATGAGTCAGTACGCAATTACCCAATCATAAACCTCGCCAAGGCGGGGTTTTGTTTTTTTATCTCCTCTTTCAAATGCACTATTGATAAAAATAATTACAATTCAGTGTATTACATTTTGATCGTGAAGCATCAGTAATGTCATGTTGTTATGTTTTTACATAAAAAATAACGCGTACGCAAAAACACTGATAATCTGATGTAAATGGCAGTTGCTTGCACGGTAGTGAAAGTTTTTTTACGTCGCTGGTGTTTCTTTTTTAGGGCTAAAATAGTTTAAAAAAAACTAACGCGTACGCAAAAATGGCTGTAATCTGATAAAAGTAGTTAATTGTTTGACGCAATAACCAAATTTAAAATATCGCTTTAGCGTAATTTTGTTTTTTTAGCCTGTGGGTTGAAATTGCAGTATGAGGTCGCCAGCTATTGGTGATTTTTACGATATTTAAAAAATGTAGTATGCCGATATGATGTGAATATTGTATCAGTCAAAATGAGGCCACCTTCGGGTGGCTTTTTTATTTCAATTTCCCGATGTTCGGGCAATGCCCCGGTAGTGGGAGGGAGGTTATGAAAATGCCCTGGAAAAGTGAGCCTAACATCCTCTCTATGCTGATCGCCGTTGGCATGACTTTGTTGGGCGCCATAGCCAGTTACTCATTCAAGGTATTGAACGGTGAGGCGTTCAGTTGGCGAACGCTATTTCTACAGCTCTTTGTCTCTATTTTCGCTGGTCTGACCATGGTGATGATTGCGTTGCATTACGACTGGCCATCGGAGGTGATGGGCGGCGTTTGCGGCATGGCTGGTTGGTCAGGCGCGTCGCTGATTAAATCGTTGGAACGCCGATTTCTCAACAAAGTGTCAGGAGGAAGCCAATGAAACTCAGTAAAAACGGAATGGCACTGATTAAGCATGCGGAAGGGTTGCGCTTGAAGGCATATCAGGACTCGGTGGGTGTCTGGACCATCGGTTATGGCTGGACGCATCCGGTAGAAGGCAAGAAAATCGGCCCCGGCATGCAGATTAATCAGACGATGGCTGAACGTCTACTGAGGTGTGGCCTTGTTCAGTTTGAACAAGGTGTCAATCAATTGGTGAATGTATCCATCACCCAGGGGCAATTTGATGCTCTGGTGAGCTTTGCTTATAACCTCGGCTTACGTTCGCTAGCGTCCTCGACTTTGCTTCGCAGAGTGAATGCTGGTGATAAGCAAGGTGCAGCTAACGAGTTTGGTCGGTGGGTAAATGCCGGTGGTATAAGACTCGATGGTTTGGTGACAAGGCGCGCAGCGGAGTCTGCATTGTTTTTATCCTAAATTCCCGCTCCTTCTTCCCCAAGCTTTCTATTGCTTGCTGAATGCTTATGCCACAGCACTTCTTATCGTAAAAAACCATGAATACCGATAGACCACGATGTGTAGCTCGCCTACACCTCAAGCTACTCGACTTCATATGACAACGGAGGCTGATGCTCATAATGATTGAATTTGAAATTAAAACTGCGCTGGAGGAATTAACTCATATGCCGGTATATCCGCTGGTGCTGTCGGATCCCGGACTAGAAGGCGTGACTTATCAGAAAATCAGCGATTTGAAGCTTAATACCGGTTTGGTTAATACCTCGCTGGTGCAGAGTCGCTTTCAAATCGTGCTGTACGTTATTGATGACTACGCCCGGTTAATCGCGCTGGATAAGATCATTCTTACCGCCTGGGAAGGGATTCAGCATGGTCATATTGGGCATTGGCCGGTGCAGGCCGTGACACGCAGCACTATCTTGCAAGGTGCCACAACGTTGGCGGATAACCGCATTCAATACCGCATGGTGCGCGATTACATCATTTGTCATTCGGAGAATGCAGCGTGATCGGTGCCAACGTTTCCGGCATGGCTGAGCTGGCACGTAGGTTGGAGACCGTGAAGCGTGATGTCGCCTCAAGAATTCTGCATGACGCCGGATGTTCCGCTTTGGCTCCGGTACTCAGGGATATGCCGCAGTATATCGGCGATAGCGCAATGGAAAACAGATCATATTTGCGCGACAGCATCGCCATCGTTTCTGGTGTTGCCGGTTGGGGAGTACTGACCCTGCGTGTCGGCCCCAGTAAACAGCATTACCAAAAAGCATTGGCACAGGAATACGGCACGGCATCTCAAGCTGCCGCTCCATTTATCCGGCCAGCACTGGATCACAACAAAACTCAAGTGTTACGCATCCTGGCGGCCAACATCCGCTATGGCATAGAAAACCGGTAGCGACTGCTACCACCATTCTTCATCAAAAAAGAGAGAGAAAAATTATGGCTGATAAAACTTCGCCAGAGTACGCCATGCTGCCTGCTGGAACTATCGTTAAGTGGGGCACAGTAGGCGCCACGCCGGCGACGATGAAAGCACTGACGAACTGTAAAGCAGTAGGTGAAATGGGGCAAACGGGCAGTTTTGTTGACTGCACGACGCTGCTTGATACCACGAAACAGTTTATTTCCGACCTGCCTGAGGGGGCTGAGAAATCCCTTGGCTTTATCGACGATCCTGCCAATACCGATTTTGCTGCGTTCCTGAATGCCGCAGATAAGCGTGAAACCGTGCAGTTTTATGTTGAGCTGCCGAATGGCCGCACTTCCACTTCTATCCTGTCTTTGTCCGGTTGGAAAATGAATGAGATCACCGCCCCAGCGAGTGAAGTTATTCAAATTACCGTACAGGGCAAACAGAACAGCAACACCTGGGGAGCGGTAACAGCGAAGGTGTGACAAACCGAAAAGTCGCGTTGAGTGAACTATCGTATCCAGGCGTTTGGCGCGATGTTTTGCGCCGCAGGCAAGTATGACCTGCGGCGATCATTTGCATAAATCACGCATTATGAATAAGGAATAATCATGACTGAGAAATATGATCTTAAGGCCCTGAAAGCGGCGCTGTTGAAATCCGACGACCATGTGATTGAAACGCAAATTTTTGGCACCAAGACCTTCATCCGTCGGTTGAAAGCCGCGGAACTGCAGGAAAACGAAGATGGCATGAAAGCCGCCATCGACAGCGGCGATATGAGCCAGGCGGCAAAGCTCAACGTTCAACTCCTGCTGTCTTGCTTTATGACCCCAGACGGCAAGCGCATTCCGGCCAGCGCGCTGCCCAGCGTGGATGAGCTGCTGGTGGCGCACGACAACCCGACGCTGGTCGAAGCCATCGGTGCCGTCAAACGCCATGCGGTCGGCAGCCTGGAGGACGCGGAAAAAAACTGACTGACTCGCCCTGGCTGATGCTGGTGTTCCAACTGGCCGATCGCTGGGGTGAGCCGGATCCGCGCAAGATCGCCGCATTGCCGGCGCAAATCCTGAATCACTGGCGGGCATATTTTAAACTGCAAGGCATGACGGCCGATGCGGTGGAGAGTGCCCCTATTCACCAATCCGTTCAGCCCGCGCAAAGCAGTATTGATATGCAGTGTGCTGACGTTATGCGAGTGCTGGGAAATGGCTGAGGTAGCATCGTTGGCGGTCGGGTTGTACCTGAATGACGCCAACTTTAAAAACAAACTGACGGCGGCTTACCGTACCGCCGGCGATCAATCCACAAAGTTCAATCGTCAGGCTCAACAGGACGCGAAAAAGACCGACGAAACCTATCAACGTATCGGCAGTACTCTTGGCGGCCTGGCGGGAAAATTGGCAGGTTTGGCTGGGGTTGACTTGTCGCTGAGGGAGCTCGTTGCCACCGCCCGGCAGTATGGACAGGTGCTTACCGAACTTTCTTCCGTCACTACGGCAGCGACGGCGCAGATGAAACAACTGGACGAAGCGGCTCGGCAGGCGAGTAATGGTTCTGGGGATGGGGGAGGTAGCCGAACCGAGGAGGTGCTGAAACTGGCCTCAGGTCTGAATGACAGCGCGGCGGCTTGGCGCGGTCAGGCAGCGGCTGCGCGCGGCGCAGCGCAGGCGACGAGTGGGGCGGGTGCCGCATCCCGCGTTGCCAATGTTGCGTTGGGTGCGCTTGGCGGCCCGGTTGGTGTTGCCATCCAGGCGGGCTTGGGGATGTTGTATTTTCATGAGCAGAACCAATTGGCGCGCCAATCGGCTTTGGCATTGAAAGATGCGGTAGTTGAAACTGCCGACGATCTTCATAAGCTCTCCAAAGCGAAATTAGCCATTAAAATTGATAGTTTTGACGATCAGTTAAAAAATCTTCGTGAGGAGAAAACGAAGATTGAAGGCCAGTTGTCGTATTTGAGTGATACCCGCCTTGCGGGTCTGGAACGTCGCCGCAAGGGGACTTTTGGGTTCCTCTATTCAGATCCAGAAGAGTTGAGGAAAGAACGGAACGTTTTGCGAGGGCAGTTGGAAGATGCCATTGAGAGCGAGAAAGCGATCAGAACCCGTCGAAACAACGCCGTCAATGCACTAAATGGCAACGGCAGCCATGTTGAGACTAAGCCTGACAAACCTAAAAACCATCAAGAAAGCGCTATTTTTGTCGATCGTACCTTCAGTGATAACAGCAAGCAGCAGGCTCTTGAGCAGTATCAGCAGTTACGTCAGGAGATGGAGCGGGCGCATCTGAGCAGCCTCGACAAGATCGCTTTGGATGAGCAAAGCGCACAGGCAAAGCTGGTATTAACTGCCAAAGCCGCTGGCGCCGGGCAAGCGGATGTACAGCGCATGATGGCGTTGAATACCGAGAAGTATCAGCAGCAGCGGCAACAGCTGGCCGAGCAGTACGCTCCGGGGCAGGCGGCGGTGCGCAAGGGTCAGGAAGTCAGCAAGGAGCTGAAAGCGCTGTATGACGGGCGACTGTTGACCGAACGCGAATACCAGACCGCCAGCCGGATCCAGCAGCAAGAAACTCAGCGCCAGCGGTTGAAGGCCGAAACTGACACGCTCGCCGCGCCGCGCTTGAATATCGCGGGCGATGTAGATCCCGTCGCTCGCCTGAATAATCAACTTGTGCAGCAACAGGCTCAATACCAGGCCTACTATCAGCAGGGCTTTCTGGATAAACAGCGCTATGAGCAACTGATGCAGGCGGTGACACAGGAATCGTCGGACGCTCAGTATCAGCAAGCGCTAAGCCTGTACGGTGGTCAGAGCCGCGTGCACAAGATGGCGTTGGGGCTGGTGGATATGACGCGGGAGCGCACCTCCGGCATGATGTTTGATCTGCTGACCGGCACGCAGAGTTTTAAACAAAATATGCTTGGGTTGTTTTCTTCCATTACCCAGTCTGTCGTTCAGCAACTTATCGATATGGCGATGCAAGCGTTATTGACGAAAACCATTCTCTCTACCTTTATGAGCATCGGCGGCGGCTTAATGGGTGGTGCAGCCAGTGCTGGCGCTGGTGCGGCAGGTTCCGGTGCGATGGGTATGTCTACGGGATGGCAAGGTTACGTTCCCAACGCTAAAGGTGGGGTTTATGCATCTCCTTCGCTGAGTGCTTACAGCGGGCAGGTGGTGAACAATCCGACTCTGTTCGCCTTCGCCAAAGGCGCAGGGGTAATGGGCGAGGCTGGGCCTGAAGCCATCATGCCACTCAAGCGTGGCGCCGATGGTTCTCTGGGGGTGAGGGCGATGGGCGGTGGCCAACAGGCTGCGGCGGCGCCGAATGTGTACATTACGATCGAGAGCGGTGGCAACGTCGGTACACAGGCCGATCCTGGCTGGGGAGAGTTTGGCAAGCAGATGGGGAGTATCGCCGCGCAGGAGAGCCAGAAGGTGATCAACAGAAACCTGATGCCGGGCCAGCCGATTTGGAAAGCAATCAAGGGGATGTAATGGGTATTCAAACATTTGAATTTCCGGCGCGCGTCAATGCTGCCGGCGATATGCGTTTTCGCGTCAGAAAGGCGCAGTTCGGCGACGGATATGCGCAGGTCTCCGGCGACGGCATTAATCCGATCGTGCGTTCCTGGGATCTGACCTTTGTCGGTAAGTATGACTACATCACGCCGATCATCGTCTTCTTGGAAAATCATTACGGGGTGAGATCTTTTCAATGGACACCACCGACCAATGTTCCCGGCCTCTACCGCTGCGAAGGCTATAAGCCTGTTGCCATGGGCGGCGATAACTATTCACTGACGGCCACGTTTACCGAGGCGTTTCACGTTTAACCGAGATTAATCATGCTGAATACAGACCTGCAGAAGTTGGAGCCGGGCAATCGCGTTCGCCTTGTTGAAGTGGACGGGACAAAGTTCGGTGCTGATATTCTACGCTTTCATAGTGACACACTGCCCTATACGCCGGAAGAACTGGCTGCAGCAGGCGGAGACGAAACGAAACTACCTGCAAAATCGATCTGGTGGCAGGGCAAGGAGTACGGGCCGTGGCCGTTTAGTGTCGAGGGGCTTGAAATCTCTTCTGACAGTCAGAGCAGCGCGCCTAAATTGACGGTGGCCAATATAAACGGCCTGATTACGGCGCTCTGCCTGCAGTTCGAGGATATGGCACAGGCCAAAGTGCTGATCCACGATACATTGATGCACTATCTCGATGCCCATAATTTTCCTGAGGGCAATCCTACAGCTGATCCGCTGCAGGAAAAGCTGCAGGTGTTCTATATCGACCGCAAGGCGACGGAAAGCGACGAAGCGGTGGAGTTCGAGCTCTCCAGCCCGACAGACCTACGGGGATTGCGCATTCCGACCCGGCAAATTCATAGCCTGTGTACCTGGTGCTCGCGCGGCGGTTATCGCACCGGCAAGGGCTGCGATTATGCCGGTATCCGATACTTTGACGACAAGGGCAATCCGGTGGATGACCCGAGCAAGGATCGCTGCGGCGGGCTACTGAGCGATTGCCAAAAACGTTTTGGCGAGAACGAACCGTTGCCGTTCGGTGGGTTCCCCGGTGCCTCATTAATCCGGCAGTAGGGGGAGAGATGAAAGAGAAAACCATAGCGGCCATTATGGCGCACGCGATGGCCGAGTATCCGCGCGAATGCTGCGGCGTGGTGGCGCAAAAGTCCCGCGTGGAGCGTTATTTCCCGTGCCGTAACTTGGCGGAGGATCCCACCGAACAGTTTTATCTGGCGCCTGAAGACTATGTGGCCGCTACCGGGTGGGGCACGATCACCATGATTGTGCACAGCCACCCTGATGCCACCACGCAGCCGAGCGAGCTGGATAAGGCACAATGTGACGCGTTAGAGTTGCCTTGGGTGATCGCCAGTTGGCCGGAGGGCGATCTACGCACGATTATGCCGCGTGGAGATTTGCCGTTAGTCGGGCGCCAGTTTGTGCTGGGGCATACTGATTGCTGGGGGCTTATCATGAGCTATTTCCGGCAGCAGCATGGCATCGAATTACGAGATTATCGCGTTGATTATCCGTGGTGGGAGCGGGAGGAAAATCTTTATCTGGATAACTGGCACAAATGTGGTTTTCGTGAGTTCGGCGGCCCACCGCTGCCGGGGGATATGGCGATCATGCAGGTCTCGGCGCCGGTGGCCAATCACGCCGGCATTCTGCTGGAAGATGGCATGCTACTGCACCATATGTACGGTATGTTAAGCCAGCGGGTGCCCTATGGCGGCTACTGGAAAGAACGCACGGTGAAGGTGCTGCGGCATAGAGAAATGATGTAGTCCTTTGTTACGATGTTGAAAACAATAAGGGGAATATTAATAAAAAAACTAGTATTACCCATTACCTTACTGATGCAGGCAAGCTGTGCAAACCCAGAGCTAACAAAAGGGTTAGGGCAGAGTTTACGTCTAAAAAGGATGTAAATTATCTGGCTGCCTGCATTATAGAAAAAATCAGATAAGCGTACATTCAATGGTATGCGTATAGAAATAGTAAGTAAGCCTAATTAGAAAGTGGTATTGCACTGGTGCTAATTAACGGTAGTGGCTATATAGATATATTAGAGAAAGAAGCTCAGTGGCAAGTTGTGTATAGAGGTGAAGCCGCAAACACCAATTGGGGGAAATAACCAATAGAAATGGTGAGGTTATATCTGACATTAAGTCATGTCTGTAAACATACATTTTCAATAAAACCCACCATCGGTGGGTTTTTTATAAGGGAAAATACATGTCGTTAATTGAAACTCCACTCAGAACGGTAAGGTTTCACGGACCGTTGATCAAAGCTTTTGGGAGAGAATTCAAGTATCGTGCTACGACGGTACCCAAAGCCATTGATGCAATGAAGAACTTGTTACCAGGTTTCGAACGCTACATGCTTGAAGCTCACAAACGCGGCCTGACATTTTCTATTTTTGTCGGTAAGCGTAATGTCCGGCAGGACGAGCTGGAGCTAACCAAAGGGACGGAAGATATTCACCTTGTTCCCGTTGTGATTGGGAGCAAGCGTGCAGGTCTATTCCAGACTGTGCTGGGTGTGGCACTTGTAGCCGTCGCTATGTACATATCTGCGGGGACTGCTGCGGGAGCTATGGGAGCATTTGCTGCTGGTGGCGCCACCGGCATGGCAGCGATGGCCGGCGCTTCCCTCGCCCTCGGCGGCATCCTCCAAATGCTCTCCCCGCAAATGGGGGGGTTGCGCATGCGGCAAGGCCCGGAAAATAAACCAAGCTATGCCTTTGGTGGCCCGGTCAACACAACGGCGCAGGGCAACCCCGTCGGCGTGTTGTATGGCACGCGTGAGATTGGCGGGGCGATTATCTCCGCAGGCATTTATACCGAAGACCAGCAATAACGACATCCGTTTGAACAGACAGCCGCAATAGCGGCTTTTTTTATGGGCGAAATATGGCACAGAACATTATCCGTGGGCGAAAAGGCGGCGGCGGTGGCGGCCACACGCCGGTAGAATCGCCGGACAGCATTCAGTCGATCGCCAGAGCGAAGATGCTATTCGCATTGGGCGAAGGGGAGTTTGCCGGCGGGCTGGATGGCACGAACATTTTTGTTGATGGCACGCCGGTATTGAGCAGCGACGGAACGGAGAACTTTCCCGGTTTCCGCTGGGAATTCCGTCCTGGTTCGCAGGTGCAGGAGTATATCCAGGGCATTCCCGCCGTCGAAAATGAGATCGTGATAGGCAGCGAATTGAAAAGCGGTACACCGTGGGTGCGTTCGGTCTCGAATCTGCAACTTTCCGCCGTTCGCCTTCGGCTTGGCTGGCCCATGCTGCAAAAGCAGGAAGACAACGGGGACGTCAACGGTTATCGCATCGAATATGCCATCGACGTGGCGACTGACGGCGGCAGCTACCAAGAGGTGTTAACGGCAGCGATCGACGATAAAACTACCTCGTTGTATGAACGTTCACACCGCATCAATTTGCCGAAGGCCACTACGGGATGGCAGTTGCGCGTACGCCGGCTGACGCCCAATGCTAACAGCGCCAGAATCGTCGATCGCATGAATCTCGGGGCGCTAACCGAAATCATCGACGCCAAACTGCGCTACCCGAACACGGCACTGCTGTATGTCGAGTTCGATTCCAAACAGTTCCCGAACATTCCGAAGATCAGCTGCAAACCGCGCGGCCGCCTGATCCGTGTGCCTGATAACTATGACCCAGAAACACGAAGCTATAACGGTGTTTGGACCGGTGGCTTCAAGTGGGCCTACAGCGATAACCCGGCGTGGGTGTTTTACGACATTATGCTGGCTGAGCGTTTTGGTCTTGGCGATCGCATCGACGCCTCCCAGGTATCCGAGTCTGAGCTATACCGTATTGCGCAGTATTGCGATCAACTTGTTCCTGACGGGCTGGGCGGCGACGGTACCGAACCGCGCTTCACCTGTAACGTTTACATTCAATCGCGCGAGGATGCCTGGACAGTTCTGAGCGATTTGGCGGGTATCTTTCGGGGTATGACCTATTGGGGGCGAAACCAAATGGTCGCCCTGGCGGATATGCCGCGCGATATGGACTTCACCTATACCCGCGCTAACGTTATTGACGGCAAGTTTACCTATTCATCTGCCAGCGAGCGCACCCGCTATAGCACGGCGATGGTTAGTTGGTCCGATCCCGCCAACCATTATGCTGACGCGATTGAGGCTGTTTTTGATAATGACTTGGTCCGTCGCTATGACGTTAACCAGACAGAGTTAACAGCTATCGGCTGTACCCGTCAAAGTGAGGCTAATCGCCGGGGGCGCTGGGCGTTACTGACCAACAGCAAAGACCGCACGGTGAGCTTCTCCGTCGGTCTGGATGGCATGATCCCTATGCCGGGGCATATTGTCGGCGTGGCGGACCAGATGCTGGCAGGCCGGGCAATTGGCGGACGCATCAGCTGCGTGGATGGCCGTAAACTGACATTGGACAGAAAGCCGGGTGCTAAAGCTGGCGATCGCCTGCTCGTTAACCTACCTTCCGGCAAGGCACAGGCGCGCACGGTACAGGCGGTGAATGAGCGCGTCGTGACGGTCACCACTGCATACAGCGAGATACCGACACCTGAGTCTGCTTGGTCGATCGACGCGGACGATCTGGCCGTTCAGCTCTATCGCGTGGCGGGCATCGCCGATAATGGCGATAACACCTTCACGATCAACGCGATGGAACATGATCCGTATAAATATGGCCGTATCGATACCGGCGCGCGTATCGATGAACGTCCAATCTCGATTATTCCACCCGGTGTTCAGGCGCCGCCGAAAAACATTGTCATAGACAGTTATTCCTCCGTGAGCCAAGGTATTGCCGTCACCACGATGCGCGCTGCCTGGGGCGCGGTTGAGAGTGCGATCGCCTATGAGGCGGAGTGGCGCAAGGATAACGGTAACTGGGTGTCGGTACCGCGTACGTCCGCGCTCGGTTTCGAAGTGCCGGGTATTTATGCTGGGCGTTACCTTGTACGGGCTCGAGCCATCAACGCCAGCAACGTTTCGTCTGTTTGGGCGGCATCGATGGAAACTCACCTCAAGGGCAAAGAGGGTAAGCCGCCGATGCCGGTCGGCTTCAAGGCATCCCCGCTGCTGTGGGGAATCCAGCTTGATTGGCGTTTCCCCGCTGGCGCTGAAGATACGCTGAAAACTGAAATCCAATACGCGGATAACGCTGCTGGCGGCAACGCCCTGCTGCTGGCCGATATTCCATATCCGCTCCATACCCATAGCATGACTGGCTTGAAGGCAGGGCAGGCTTTTTGGTTCCGTGCGCGGCTGCAGGATCGCACCGGCAATCAGGGCGACTGGACCGGTTGGATCGACGGGCAGGCGAATGCAGACGCCGGCGATTATCTCGAGAGCATCGGCGACGATCTGCTGACCACAAAAGACGGTGAACGTCTGGTGGGCGATATCGACACCAACATCGGCGCCATCTTGCAGAATGCGCTGGCCAACAACGCGACGGTAGAGCACCAATGGGCGCAGTACGGCGAAGTGCGCGCCGATATTTTGGTGGTGAAAACCACGATTGCGGAAGTTGATCGCGGTCTGGCTGAGATGAAAACCCAGGTGCAGGCGCAGATTGACGGCGTGACGGCGGTACTTGAGGACAAACTGACAGCGACGGTAGATGCAGACGGCGCGACGGCCATCCACACACTGAAAGCTGGCGTTCGGGTGAACGGCACCTTCTACAACGCCGGTATGTCTATCGCGGTATTGGCCGAGAGCGGCAAGCCAGTGACAACCCGCGTTGGGTTTAACGCCAATCAGTTCGTTCTGATGAGCGGGGGAAACAATAATCAGTATTCGCCGTTTGCCGTGGTGGATGGACAAGTGTTTATTAATGAAGGGTTAATTCAAAACGGGACTATAAGCAACGCGAAGATAGGGAACTATATTCAGTCGAATGATTATGTTGCTGGCAGGATGGGGTGGCGCTTGGATAAGAGTGGGAATTTTGAGATTAACGGCAGTAATGGCGCGGGTAGAAAAGTTATCACTAGCACTCTTGAACAAATTTTTGATTCTAATGGCAGGCTTCGTATGCGCTCTGGGCTTTGGTGAGGTGAGGTGAGGTGAGATTATGACTGGAGGAATTCAGTGCTGGGATGCTAGCGGAAAATTAATTGTGGATCTCGGAGACTATAATACTCGCTATATTGGCAGGATGCAGATATCCATGCCTGCGCAGTCCTTTCAAACAACAGCCCCCTATCCGGGATCAATTGAAAGTGGTTCATTCGGCGTTATTATATCAACTAGCAATGCTTCCCATCCCCCGGACCGTTATATGACTCGTGCCTACGATGGCGGTATGCGGCTGTACTGCATAGATCCCAGCTTTAATCAGACAGTAACGGTAACTATAGATGTGTTCAGTTTCCTTTAAGGAGGAATGGTGAGCGGATTTCAGTATTGGAATGAACATGGTGCTCTTATGATTGATTCAAACAATAAGGGTACCTATTATCAAGATAGCATGATATATGGTGGCATCTCAGATGTTGGTTTTTATCAAATATCAACAACTATAGGTAATAGTTCAGATATGGGATATGTATCAAATCGTTTCCCTATAAATGAAAGCCTTCGATGGTTTAAGCCAAACAGTGGTGCAAAAATGATTTTCGGCGATACAGACCTGATGACTGTGAATGCCGGGAGAATGGCGAGAACACGTAGTGATATGCCTGTTGAAAGTGGTTATAGAGATGTATTTAATGCAGAGGGTGAGCTAGTTTGGTCCGTCGTACACTCAGCGAAAATTCCACGCATTATTGGATTCTTTGACATTCCAAAAAATTTTGATCTGGATAATAATGCATACACTCAGGGAATTGGTGTAAATACATGGTTACTGGCAAGTAATGCGCCGGGAAATATCTCCTACGATGGAGAGGTTACTGGATATAGCGGGCTTTTCTTCCAATTTATCGGTGGTGCGTTATCATGTCAATGGATAAGTAAACATCAGAATTCCTGGAAGGAAACAATGCGACCGTATGGCTTGAGAATTCCATATGCAATACTTCCTAATCTAGAGTAATACAATTTTTTTTGAAAGTTAACTTAAATTCAAAGCTGAAAATTAAGCGAGAGATTATAATTTAATGTATGTTTTGATATCTAATGCTATGGAAAATTAAATTAATTGCCTGGAAATGATTTTTAATTTTAGCCTTTCAGGGTTTATACATATTGTATGCTACATTAGTGATTCAGAGATGACTTGAAATGTAAGAGTAATAAATAACCTAAATATATATTCAGCAGCTCTGTAGATAATCAAGTGAAGAACCGGAGAATCATGGAGAGAGAGGTAATTAAAAATGCGGCACTCAGATTTTTTTCGAGAGTGGATGGCGATAATTTAAAGAGCTTGAGCGCTTGCGGATTCTTGCTTTAGCATAAAGTTATGCAGGAATGTGGAAAAATTTATCATATCTTAGAATTCAAAGGTTACAAGGCATTAAGATGAGATGTTTTGTACTCATACGGCAGGAAGTAAAATAAATTTCTGACAACCATTTTCAATGCGATAACCTCGCTATCTGCAGACTTAATACATAGTACTTGAAATGTGAAATTATCGATGGATTAGAATTGGTTTGAAGTATCATAATCATTCCGTTATGTAGTCGAATTTAATTTAATAAAATATCACATGGTGAATTGCTATTTACTATTTATTCATTTTTTGAAGTTGGAGAAAAAAGTGAATGAAAAATTAGCGAAGCAATCATTTCATGCTTAATTTCAACAGTAGAACAACAAGGTTATAACACTAGGCCACCGTGCCGGTTTTTTTATTTCCAAAGTTCAGGAGAGCATCATGCCTACAGGCACTCTAACCCTAACAAATAACTCTGCAATAGTGAAAGGCGCTGACACGGCGTTCAATACCGAGTTAAAACCCGGCGATATGATTGTGAGCGTTGTCGGCGGTATCACCTATACACTGCCAGTGAAAGCTGTAGATAACGCCACACAGGTGGTATTAGTCAAAGCTTATGACGGGCCAACGCAGGCCATTGCAGCTTGGTATGCCGTGCCACGCGATGCGATGAACGTCATTACTGCCCAGTTGGCAGCTGAGACGGCCAAGGCCATGCGTGGTATGAATTACGATAAAGACAACTGGCAGCAGATATTCAGGGGTGCGGGAAATATTACCGTCAAACTGCCAGATGGAGGCACCTATACCGGTCAGGCTTGGAGTAATATTACGAATTCGCTTAATGATAAATTAGACAAGACTGTTACTACTGCCCAGGAAATAAAAGGTGCGCTATCTTTACAAGGTTCCCTTATTACAGGGCAAGAGGCAAATCTTGATGTCGGTGGCTATGCGAGGTTTAGGAAATCGGTCACGTTTGATGACTACATGTTACTCAAAAGTGCAGTGCAATTGAGCCCTGCAGATAACTATTCTACGTCAATTACTGCGACAAATACATTCACAAGTAATTCAGGAACAGTTCAAGGGCCAGCAATTACATCGCAGATTAAGGCCCAGGGTGTTGTTAAGCAAATGACAATGTCATTGCGGCAAGAGTTAAATGTCACCGATTATGGGTTTATTTCTTTTCAGGACTGGGCTGGAAGGTGGCATGAAGTCCGTCTGCAAAATAATGGTGACATGAATAACCTAACCGGAAATTGGGTTACCGGCTCAGATCGTAGAATTAAAACTGAAGTAGAAGAAATAAAAGACCCTATAGCACTCATTCGCGGGCTTAAGCTTTATACCGGCAAGCGCGATGGCAAACCATTTATCGGTGGGGTAGCACAAGAGATTGAAGAGAAATTGCCACAGGTAGTTGCTGAAGGCGGTTCTTTACAGTTGCAAAACGGGGAAACTATTAATCGAGTAAAATCTGTCGATTATTCAACACTGGGGTATGTGGCTCTGACAGCGCTTAATCAGGCTCTGGACAGAATAGAACGTCAGGACGAGTTAATCGAAAAAATAATGGAGAAATTGAAATGACATTAATCAGCGGTGTGTTAAAGGGGCCGTATGGTGACCCTCGCTCCGGCGTAACCATTACGATGCGCGCAGTAAAAACTTCGTCAACGGTATTGAGTCTGGCAAAATCTCAGTCGGTGACGGATGCAAGCGGTAAATACTCCCTGTCCGTAGAACCGGGCGCCTATGATGTTATCATCTCGGTTTACGGTGCACAGCCTGATCGGGTAGGCACCATTGAGGTTTATAACGATTCATTGCCAGGCACGCTCAATGATTTCTTGGGGCGCCCGGGTGAAATCGACATCACGCCAGAGATTGTGCAAACCGTCGATCGCCTACGTATAGAAGCGGCAGCATCTGCTAGCAAAGCGTCTTCATCCGCTGTGGCGGCGAAAGTCAGTGAACAGAATGCGGCAAAGAGTGCCGTTCAGGTAGCAATTGCCTTTGATAATGCACGATTCAAATTCCCGGAAAACAATACCAATGTTGCTGTATGGTTCCTGCTTGGGCGTTTTAAAAATGCAGGGCAAAATGGCGTTGGTATTGCGATTGATTTTTATGGTTCAAGCGGCTTTAACGGGTTCACTTATAATTCAGGCTTGTCACGATTAATGCTAAGAACGGGTAATCTTAGCGCCAGTGATACAACAAATAAGGTCAATCGCATTGGCGGCATTTTTATCAACGATACCGGAACGACGATTTCAGATATTCAGATTATTGAATCTAGCCGTGATAACTACGATATTTATGTGAAAGTTAACGCCTTTACCATCAACTGCTGGTACACCGTTGAGCAAATCACTTATGCCAATGCGGCGGGTCTGCGTTGGGAACACCGAGCGGAAAAACAATCGACGGATCCGGTCGGGGTGATGAAAATTGATATTCGTACCGGCGTATCGTTTTCGCAAGGTTTGGCATTACCTGATTATGCCACCGTTGCTCAATCAGCGCTTGCTGGTTTTGGTACAGGCCCAATTCATGTGGTTGATGCATTTTCGAAAGACAATAAATCCTCGATTCAACGCTACACGGCTGCGACGGCTAATCGGCCGGGCAACGTGTCTGGGGGATTATTAACACTGCCGGTGGATGGCGGGCCATCATGTTCGTATTTCGCCATCTCGGCATTGCGACAGGCTTGGGTGGGTACTTCAAATAATGTGCTGCCATCGGCCATCACTTGGTCTCGATTATTTAGCACTGCCGATCAACCTACGGTCGCAGACATCTCAAACCTCAAAGACTGGGGATTGAGTAAAGGCGTCACGGCGGCGGTTAAAGGTAACTTTAACGCACAAATGCAAAGCCGACGGAGTTATGTTGCCACAGATCCGATTGGCAATCCGTTCAAGGATACCGGCACCTACTTCCTCGATACACGTTCGTGGGCTGTCACGCAGGCGGGGACCGACGATAGTTATCGAACGGTACAGACCTGTTACGGCTATGGCGTTAATTCATCTCAGGTGGGTAAAATCGCGGTGCGAAGCTGGAGCGGATCCACATTTTCACCATGGGTCTGGATGTGGTCGGAAGCTAACACTACGGTCGACAGTAACGGTTTTATCAAAAAGGCCTCGCCGATAGCCAGGCTGTCCTGCGCGGTAGAAAAAATGCAGGCTGATTACCTGGATGGCGGTTTCACGCCAGTTGGCTGTGTGGCCGTCAACGGCGAAGCAAGTGGGGTTGGTGCAGAGCGAGTTTCCACCGGCGTGTACCAGATCACCGGTTCGCTGGGGCTGGCGGTAGAGGGCTGGACTATCGAGGTCCCCCAGGACGTTAACGGTAACCGCCTATGCTTTGTTGAAACCAGCGCCGGCAAAGACGGCACAATCTATGTGAAGGTCAGTAAACGCCGCTTTGATGTTGATACAGCGGCGATAGTGGCCGGTGAGCCAATGGATATTCCGGATGGTCGCTGGATAGATCTGCGCCTTAAAATGCCAGCCCTTTCAGTTTCCGATGGCATATTGCTGGATGGTTGAACTTGCAAATGAGTTTTAGCGTTAACGGCGGTGCATACGTTGACAATGTTCTGGACGTTGATTAGTTGAAATTTGGCAACGTATCGACTGCTTTGCTTTACTACTAATTCCTATCTGAAAATGCTGCTGGCACTGTTTGTGTCTGATAGACAGTGCTGGCGCATAATCATCTTTCCCAATCTCATTTTTAGTGAACAGCTAGCTACCAACTCAGCTTATTCGAGGTGTTTATGGTACAAGTTACTCTTAATTTCCTCGAAAACGGCCTGTCTCTATCAAATATCAGTAACCAGCCACTGATCCGATTCATCAAACATCTCTTCTAACATCCGGTTCAGCTTCTCACGATCACTTTTGCTGGCATCTGAATTTAACCCGTTGGCCTGCATTGGTTTTACCCGGACTTCTGCATCTGGAAACAGCGTATGAACTCGTTTTTCCAGCTCGAGGCGGATAATTTCTGCCGCATTTGGCAGTCCATCAACGTTGCGCTTGTCAAACACCAATTCTACAAACATAACTTACCTACAACACTGATTTAATATACAGTATATTGGCTTGGCGATGCGGTCTTGGCAAGGGAAAATAGATAATTTTATCCTGTGCACGAAGAGCGATTTGCAGGCATAAAAAAACCTGCTTTTTAGCAGGTTTTTCAATTTGGTCGGCATGAGAGGATTACGCGCATCTTCGATGCTTGCCCTACGGGCTGTTGCTAAAGCAACGTGATCTCGCTGCACTCGGTTCAAACCTCCTTCGGAGGTTCTTATCCTTTCAACGCAGGTGTTCAAATTTGGTCGGCATGAGAGGATTCGAACCTCCGACCCCCGACACCCCATGACGGTGCGCTACCAGGCTGCGCTACATGCCGATACTATGGAAAATTATACTACCCTTTCCGAACGCCAAAGCAAGACTACTCACGCCTGACTGATTGTATTTTAAGCAATTAGTTGGCGATAAAACGCTTCACGTCGGTCAACACCTGCAACAGCAGGGCGAGTTGTGGTTTCTCGTCTTTTATCTCTTTGTCGTTCTTATCGTATGCACGGTAGGTGCCATTGTTGTCCAGCACCAGGGTTTGTGTTGGTGTGGTGATAACTAACAGATTGTTATCGCCCGTGGCAATCCAGTTGTTCCTGCGCTGTGCGGTAAACAGGTCTTCCCCTTGAGAATAGTCATTAGGGGCTGTTTTCACGTGCAGCAAGCGTTGCATCAGTGTGCGCATCACGTCGTTATGACCGGTCAGTTTATTGATGGTCTGCGCCGGGGTACCTGGCCAATGGATTATCAACGGCACTTGCAATTGCTGCTGGTTGAAACTGCTACCAGCCCCCCAGTTGCCCTTACCGGTATCATTAAATTCAACGCCGTGTTCTGCCGTAATCACGACAACGGTTTTATCCAGCATGCCGCGTTCTTTCAGCGTGCTGATTACCTGTGCAATTTGTGCATCCACATCTTGCGCGCCAGTGCGGTAGCGCTGAATAAAATCAGCGGGGGCAGGGGTTTTCTCATCGGCTGCGGGTTCAGCACCGCGGAAATTGATGTAAGAGAACCATGGGCCATTACCGCTCTGGTCGGCCAGCCAGTTTTGCCATTGCTGCGTTGTGACCGAATCGTTTTGTTTGGTCGGTGCTGGCAGTGAGAAGTCTGTCAGCAGTGCCTGCCGGTAAAGGCTGGCATTGAAGCCATCAGATGAGAACAAACCAAACTGATAGCCCTGGGCGCTGAGCGCACTAACCAGCGCTGACGGTTTGCGTGAAGCGAGAATGCTGTCCAGATAGGTCGGTGAAATGCCGTAGAACAGGCCAAACAGACCGGTATCAGCATGATTACCTGAACTGTAATGATCACTGAAACGGACATTTTCCTGCGCGAAACGCGTAAGGGCAGGCATATCCTGCTTCATATCCTGTTCCCGTACGCCATCAACCACGATCATCAGCAGGTTATAACCACTGCCTTTGTCGCTATAGCTCAGGTCACTAAGTGGATATTCAACCGCAACGGCCTCTGGATTCCCTTGTTGTACCAACCGGCGCTCATATTCTTGCGAATCGAGCAGCCCGTGTTTCTCAAGGAATTTACGCGCAGTCATTGGGTATGACAGCGGCAGATTGGCTCGTTGCATGGTGATCGGGCGATAGAAATTGGCGTCAGCCCAGATATAAATCAGGTGCGATGCAAAAAAGGCGCTGATGAACAGCACGGCCAGCGGCTTGCCGAAACGTTGACGGTTTAGGCTGCGCAGCTTTTGCCAGCTCCAGGTACCAAACAACATCTCCACCAGGAATATAACGGGCACGCAGATAAACATCAGCTGCCAGTCACGCGCCAACTCACTCTGATCAGGGTTGATCACCAGTTCCCATACGACGGGATTAAGGTGAAGGTGGAAGTGCGTAAACACTTCACTATCTACCAGCAGTAATGTGAGCCCGGTAGTGGCCAGCGCGGCGGAAATAAACCGCAGCAACCGTTGCGACATCACCACAAAGGTGAGCGGGAATATCACCAACAGGTAGCCGGCGAAAACGATAAAGCTGAAATGCCCCAGTAAGCTGACCAGGGCATAAACCCGACCCAGCAGGGAAGAGGGCCAGTCGGTGACAAACAGGTAGCGGCTGCCCAACCCGAGGGCGAGCAGAATATTGAATAAGGCGAACCAGTGCCCCCAGCTAATCATCTGGGAGACTTTTTCACGATAACGCTGACGGTTTGTCACCATAAGTATTTATTAATGCGCTTTATCTTCACGAATAGAAGCCTGCAGAGCTTCTGCAAACGATCTTGCCAATGTTTTCCGCTGCGCGGGAGCAACACTGGTGTTGATCAGATTAGTTACCATGTTGCCCAGCACCATCAGAGATAGATCGGTGGGAGTATGGTGTTTTTCCAGAACATTAACCAGCTCAGAGAGCAGCTGTTCAACGTGTTCGTCACTGTAACGGGATGATTGTGGCATAAAATTGCGCTTCGTAGCCTGACAAAGTCCCATATCTTACCGTATAGGGCAGTGATTTTCCGCTCTTTTATCGATCCCCTTCATACTTGATGCAACAGCAACGCTGGCTGTTCTGGATTCATCGCACTCTCTGAGAGAGCTTGCCCTGCAAGCCGCGCTCAAATCTGCGCCTTTCAGGCTCATTCTCACATCAACGAACCGGCATTCGTACATCAGGACTCCCACATTACCCGTCCTATGGTCGTGCCAACAACCTTGGGAATTGCCCTTTGAATTTCACTTTCTCGCTGGTCTTTAAAGTTGCAGGGCAGGGACTTCAGTGTTTGAATACGCGGCTAAAGAACAGGAGGATTTACCATGAGTCTGGATATCGACCAGATCGCTCTGCACCAGTTGGTCAAACGCGACGAACAAACGCTGGACGTGGTGCTACGCGATTCTCTGCTTCCCACCAATGCGGCGGTGGAAGAGATGATGGAAGAGCTGCACCGTGTCTACAGTGCCAAGAGCAAGGCCTATGGCCTGTTCAATGAAGGCAGTGAGCTGGCGGATGCGCTGCGTACCTGCCGTAAGGAAGATAAGGATTTTCTGGCGTTCAGCCGAGCAGCGACGGGGCGCCTGCGCGATGAATTGGCCAAGTATCCGTTTGCTGAAGGTGGCGTAGTGCTGTTCGGTCAGTACCGTTACCTGGCGGTGGAATACTTGCTGATCGCGGTGCTGAACAGTCGCAACAGTTCGCGTGTTAATGAAGAGCTGGATATCAACACCACGCATTATCTCGATATCAACCATGCCGATATCGTGGCGCGTATCGATCTGACCGAATGGGAAACCAATCCAGAGTCGACCCGCTATCTGACCTTCCTGAAAGGGCGCGTGGGGCGTAAGGTATCCGATTTCTTCATGGATTTCCTGGCGGCGTCTGAAGGGTTGGACACCAAGGCCCAAAACCGGGGCTTACTGCAGGCCGTTGATGATTATTGTGCCGACGCGCAGTTGGATAAGAACGAACGTCAGTCGGTTCGCCAGCAGGTTTACAGCTATTGCAATGAACAGTTGCAGGCGGGTGAAGAGATTGAACTGCAAGAACTGTCAAAAGAGATCGCGCCGGTAGGCGAAAAGGATTTTTTGCAGTTCTCCAGCGAGCAGGGCTATCAGTTGGAAGACAGCTTCCCTGCCGATCGCGGTACGCTGCGCCAGTTGACCAAATTTGCTGGCAGCGGTGGCGGTATCAGCATGAACTTTGACGCCATGCTGTTGGGTGAACGCGTTTTCTGGGATGCAGCGACTGACACATTGACGATTAAAGGCACTCCGCCGAACCTGCGCGATCAGTTGCAACGTCGATTTAACAGCGGCAACAAGTAACTACACCAGATCGCAGACAATAAAAAACGCCGCAATTGCGGCGTTTTCTACTTCGGCGTCCCGAAAGGTTCGATTTCGTTGCGATTAAACGCGACGGAAGTCGATGTGAGCCAGTTTCGGCTTGAACGGGTGACGCTGTACAGCCTGAACTTTCACTTTGGTTTCTTTACCGTCGATAACCAGAGTTACTGCTTCGCTGTAGAATTCTGGTTTGGATTCCATGTTCTTAACAGAATCATGGTCCAGTTCGATGGAAACTGGAGCTTCTTCGCCACCGTAAACGATAGCTGGGAATTTGTTGGCAACACGCAGGCGGCGGCTCGCACCCTTACCCTGGTCTTTACGTACTTCTACTTTAATAGTGAACATTGTTTTTTCTCTTAAAAGAAAATTTACCCTGCTACAGGCGACCCAGTAGCAAGTTCGATTTACCCGCTGCCTTCCAGACCCTAGCCTGTAATGCATAAGGTATAACCTGCTTTAGCGCCGGGCGAACCCAGGCAAAGCGGGCGGCATTTTAACGGAAAGCCAGCCACAGGGCAATGGAAACCTACCCAATGTGCCTGCCGCCAACATCAGTACAGTTCATTGGCACGGCGGAAGCGGCCTTGATAATCGAACACTTTTTCCCTCACCTGCCAGAATTGCCCGCGCTTGCGTGCCACAACGAAATCTGGATGGCGTAGTAGCGCTTGCTGAGTCAGTACGTCGGCAGCCGTTTGCCAACTGAATGGCACCCCCGGTGCGCGCTGGTGAGGGCGTAAAAACAGCATCTCGAAGGCTTTACGCTGCGCCGGTGTCTGTAACCGGAAGCGTTCACTGGTGCTGGTACCTTCTTCGTCGTAATAGGTGGCCTTCAACCACTCGCCTTTTTCATCGCGACCACTTTGTAATTCCATACCACCACAACGCAGTACCAGGGCATCTTTTAATTTCAATGCTGCCTTTAGCATATCGTCGGGATCGACTAACACTTCCTGGCACTGATGGCAGCGGCGGGCCGCAATGTCGTTTTCTGCGCCGCAATGCGGGCAAATTTTGAAGCGGAAACGATAATCGCATTGTTCGCGATGACCTTCATCGTCTTCCAGCCAGCCTTGGCAACGGCGTCCGTAGTGTTCGATGATATCGCCACTCTCGGTACATTTACCCCAAAATAGGTTGGCGAAACCGCAACCGGGACAAAACACCTGTACCGGTTGGCTGTCACTGCGTGGCTTACTGACACCGACTTCCGGCGTGAACAGGTCGTGCGGATTACCCGCGTAATCGAGGATCAGACAATCTTCTTTGCCGGGCGACAACCGCAGCCCACGACCGACAATTTGCTGATACAGGCTGACTGATTCAGTCGGGCGAAGAATGGCAATCAGATCGACGTGCGGCGCATCAAAGCCAGTGGTTAACACCGCGACATTGACCAGGTAGCGTAATTGCTGCTGTTTGAACGCCTCAATCAGTGCATCACGCTCAGCGGCAGGGGTTTCGGCGCTGACCAGTGCCGCTTCGCCAGGTGGCAGTAAGCCGTAGATTTCACGTGCATGTTCAACGGTGGAAGCAAAAATCATCACTCCCTTGCGGGTTTCAGCATATTCAACGATCTGGCTGATGATGTGTGGCGTGATACGATTTTGCTGTTTGAGCTCACGGTTCAGGTCAACCTCACTGAACAATCCGTTGCTTCTGGCCTCCAGACGGCTGAAATCATACTGTACAATAGGCATATCCAGGCGTTCCGGCGGGACCAAATAGCCATTTTTGATCATATAACGCAGCGGCAACTCATAAATGCAGTCGCGAAACAGGCTGCTGGCATCGCCGCGGGTAAAGCCATGATAGTGGTACTGATAAATCCAGCCTTTCCCCAGTCGGTAAGGGGTCGCTGTCAGGCCCAGCAGGCGTAACTGCGGATTGGTTTTTTGCAGATGCTGGATAATCTGTTGGTATTGGCTGTCGTCATCGTCGCTGATGCGGTGGCATTCGTCGATAATCAGCAGGGAAAAGGCGCCGTCGAACAGCGGCAAGTTACGCGCCACCGACTGCACGCTGCCGAATACCACCTTACCGGCACTGTCTTTTTGCTGTAATCCGGCAGCAAAGATATCTGCGTCCAGCCCATAGGCGCAGTATTTAGCGTGGTTTTGTGCCACAAGCTCCTTTACATGGGCCAGCACCAATACGCGGCCGCGAGCGCGTTTTGCCAGCTCGGCTATCACCAGGCTTTTGCCCGCGCCGGTGGGCAGCACGATCAGTGCGGGCTGCGGATGTTGGCGGAAATGTTTGATGGTGGCTTCGACGGCTTCCAACTGGTAAGGGCGTAAAGTAAAGGCCATAAATTAACGCCTTGAATTGATGGGTGCCGTCAGGAACAGGTTTTGTAACATCTGAACCCAAAAAAACAGTGACATTTTACTCCCCTGACGGCTAAATAATTTCTATATTATGCCTTCTGAGCGCTTGTGGTGCGAGACATGTGGAAATTAGCTCTGTCAGGGTGCCGTTTCCGCCGCTATACTCGTGTGACAGTAATCGCTGTTTCCCCCCCTTCGATCCTGCCCTGTTGCACTTGGTGCAACTGCGGGTGTCATATTTTAGCAATACGATCAATGCGATCATAACAACGACAGGCAAAGCAGATTCAATGCGACTGGACAAGTTTTTATCTCAGCAGTTAGGTGTTAGCCGCGCGCTGGTAGCGCGTGAACTTCGGGCAAAACGCGTCACCGTGGATGGTGAAGTGGTGAAGAGCGGCGCACTTAAGCTAACGCCGGAGCAGGAAGTGGCGTTTGACGGTAATCCACTGCAGCGTCAGAACGGCCCACGTTACTTTATGCTGAACAAACCACAGGGTTACGTCTGTTCTACTGACGATCCCGATCACCCGACGGTGCTGTATTTTCTCGATGAGCCGGTTGCCTACAAGCTTCATGCTGCTGGCCGCCTGGACATTGATACCACGGGTTTGGTGCTGATGACCGACGACGGTCAATGGTCACACCGTATTACCTCACCGAAGCATCATTGTGAGAAAACCTATTTGGTGACGCTGGAACATCCACTGGCGGAAGATACTGCGCAACAATTTGCCGACGGTGTGCAACTGCATAACGAAAAAGATCTGACACGACCTGCGCAACTGGAAAAAATTGAAGACAAACTGGTGCGTTTGACCATCAGCGAAGGGCGTTATCACCAGGTGAAACGTATGTTTGCAGCGGTCGGTAACCGAGTTCTCGAACTGCATCGTGAACGTATCGGTGCCATCGTGATGGATGAAGATCTGGCAGAGGGCGAATACCGTCCACTGACCGAAGAAGAAATTGCCAGCGTTGGTGCACCGCACCTGCAAGATTAATTTATACCCATCATCGTTCACGCTGCATTTTTGTTGGTTGCCTGCGCTTTCCCCAGTCACGTACGACGTATATGTGACCGGGGATGTTCCTGGTGGTCGCCTCAATGCAACGGGAATGATTGAAGGGATAACCACACACTACGGCTGATGAAGGAGTCGTCGAACGTGCTACAGAACCGGTCATCTCACCTCGGTTTGATTTTTATTCTGGGCCTGCTGTCCATGTTGATGCCGTTGGCTATCGACATGTACCTGCCCAGTATGCCGGTGATTGCTAAACAGTTCGGCGTCGAGTCGGGCAGCGTGCAGATGACGCTCAGCGCCTATATGCTCGGCTTTGCTTTGGGGCAGCTGTTCTATGGGCCGATGTCGGACAGCATTGGCCGCAAGCCGGTGATCCTGTGGGGAACGTTGATCTTCGCCATTGCAGGTGGTGCTTGTGCAATGGCGCAATCGATTGATCAACTGATCAACCTGCGTTTCCTGCATGGGCTGTCAGCCGCAGCGGCCAGCGTGGTGATTAATGCCCTGATGCGCGATATGTTCACCAAAGATGAGTTCTCGCGCATGATGTCGTTTGTCATTCTGGTGATGACCATTGCCCCACTTCTTGCACCGATGATCGGTGGTGCGTTGTTGTTGTGGTTCAGCTGGCATGCGATTTTCTGGACGATGGGCGCGGCAGCGCTGATCGGCTCGCTGTTGGTCGCGTTCTTTATCAAGGAAACATTGCCTAAAGAGCGGCGACAGAAATTCCATTTGCGTACTACGTTAGGCAACTTCGGCTCCTTGTTCCGCCACAAGCGTGTGTTGAGCTATATGCTTGCCAGCGCCTTCTCATTCGCTGGTATGTTTTCGTTTCTCAGTGCCGGGCCGTTTGTGTATATCGAACTGAATAACGTTTCACCGCAGCACTTTGGCTACTATTTTGCACTGAACATTGTATTTTTGTTCCTGACAACGCTGGTCAACAGCCGCAATGTAAGGCGACTGGGGGCGGTCAAGATGTTCCGCTTAGGGTTGTTTGTTCAGTTGGCAATGGGGTTATGGTTGTTGGCGGTGAGCGCTGTGGGATTGGGCTTCTGGGCGCTGGTCATTGGCGTTGCAGTTTATCTGGGCTGTATCGCTATGATCTCATCAAACGCCATGGCGGTGATCCTGGATGATTTTCCGCATATGGCGGGTACGGCCTCTTCATTGGCTGGGACGTTACGTTTCAGTATCGGTGCGTTAGTGGGGGCGGTACTGGCTATGGCACCAGGCAAGAGCGCATGGCCGATGGTTTCTTCCATGGCGTTGTGCAGTATCGTTGCTGTCCTGTTCTATCTGTATGCCAGCCGACCACGGCATAAAGCCTCGCCTGCTACCCCGTAGTGTGATTATGCCCCACTCAGGGTCCCCGCAAATGGGGTCTTGATTGGGGTAAACTTTCCGTTCTCTCCCCCTCAGATATCTAATGATAGAAAAGTCATGGCTGCTAAGCATCAGCGTGCTAACTAAATGTGCGCGAGTATGCTGTGTTTTTTTTGTTAAAAATAAGGCTTGTTCTACACCGGATAACCACGGGGTGTAACGCGTTATGTTTTACCTGGGGATAGCGCTTAATTTGTTTTAACGATAATGATAATCAATGAGTTATATCGTCGAGACTTTCTGCGGCTCGAGGTTAAATGTTTCCGCAATGTAAAATTATGAAGGGCAAAAAGTAGCCGCATTGCAAGAAAAAAGAGTTGTGATTGCGACAGGAAAGGGTTACATATAACGCAAAAATGCGAGCTGAGTCGCAAAATGCCGTGAAACGACACCGCACGGCGCATGAAAACAGTATGACATCAGCACGCGCAGGGCTAAGTTAACTAGCTGTGACGAATTTACATTTAAATAACATTTGTACGCAGCAGAGTCGGTAGTCAACGGCTATAACTTAGTAACCCTGTCAGGTAAAAAGTGTTTCACCTTTTCAAACTAGGGATTTCATGTGGAAAGTATCCAACTTTCGGTAGTGCATCGTTTGCCGCAAAGTTATCGTTGGCTATCAGGTTTTACCGGCGTCAAGGTTGAACCAATTCCGCTCAGCGGAATAGACGAAGATAACAACCTGATTGGCCTGAAATTACTCAGCCATGAAGGCGCTGACGCTTGGCATGTTATGCAACAGCTTAATGTGTCGTTGCAAGAGATTCAGGTGGACTGCGCCGTTGTGGAGTGGGAAGGGGAGCCTTGCCTGTTCGTGCAGCGCTGTGACGAAAGCGCCACCATGTGTCGCTTAAAAAATGTAGGCGCTGCGATTGCTGAACCTATGAGCGCCCAATACCCTTTCTGATCCCGTCGCTAGTCCGCCAACTGTAGCAGTTGTTGCGTATACGCGGCGGCGGGCGAATTAAAGATCGTCTGACAGTCACCTTGTTCGACCACTTCTCCCTGCCGCAGCACAATCACTTGATGGCACAGCGAACGCACCACCTGCAAATCATGACTGATAAACAGATAGGCCAGTTGGTGGCGTTGCTGCAGTGATTTCAGCAGCGTCAGGATTTGTGCCTGTACTGATTTGTCCAGCGACGAGGTCGGTTCATCCAGGATCAGTAACTGTGGCTGTAAAATCAGTGCACGTGCGATGGCGATGCGTTGGCGCTGACCACCAGAAAACTCAGTTGGGTAACGGTGACGTAGGGCAGGATCCAGCCCGACCTCCTGCAACACGTCGATCACCCTTTGCTCTCGCTGTTCGGCGTTTAATTTCTGGTGTACCTCTAACCCTTCGGCAATGATTTGCAGCACATTCAGCCGTGGATTGAGTGCGGAATAAGGATCCTGGAACACAATCTGCATTTGGCTGCGGTACGGCAGCATTTGCTTCATGCTGAACTGGTGCAATGGCTGACCGTTAAACCACATCATACCGCCAGCGTTTAGTAGACGCAGTAACGCCAACCCTGTGGTGCTTTTCCCTGAACCAGATTCGCCCACCAGTCCGATACTTTCCCCTTTCTTTAATTCAAAACTCAGCCCTTTCAGCGCGTAATTGTGGCCAACCGTGCGGCGTAACAGTCCGCGCTTGATCGGGAAGCTGACTTGCAGATTTTCCACCTTCAACAGTGGCGCGGCATCTGCCGGCAGCGGTAATGGCATGCCGATATCTTCTGCCGCCAACAACTGCTGGGTATAAGGGTGTTGTGGGTTGCAGAACAGCCTGGACCGACTGTTCTGCTCGACGCAACGGCCATGGCGCATCACGGCCACATTGTCCGCCAGGCGGCGCACAATATTCAGGTTGTGGGTGATAAACAGTAGCCCCATGCCCATCTCTTGCTTGAGCTCTTTCAGCAGCGACAGGATCTGTGCCTGAATGGTCACATCGAGCGCGGTAGTGGGTTCATCGGCAATCAGCAGTTTGGGTTGGGTTAACACCGCCATGGCAATCATCACTCGTTGGCGTTCACCGCCGGAAAGTTGATGCGGGTAATCTTTTAACCGGCCTTTGGCGTTGCGGATACCTACGCGATCCAGGCACTGGATAATCTCGCCACGCGCAACGTCGCGTCGCATACCGCGATGCAGTGCCAACACTTCCGTCAGTTGTTTCTCAATAGTGTGCAATGGATTGAGCGACACCATCGGTTCCTGGAAAACCATCGAAATCTGGTTACCGCGAACTTTGCGTAGTTCGGCCTCTGGCGCGTGCAGTAACGAAGCGCCATTAAACTGGATATCACCGCCGGTATAAACCACAGGAGGTGACGGCAACAGGCGCAGTACTGATAGTGCAGTGACGCTTTTACCCGAGCCGGACTCACCCACCAGCGCCAGCGTTTCTGCTTTTTCTATCTGCAACGAAATGCCGTTGACCACCGGATTCAGTTGGTCTCCCTGACGGAAAGCAACACTGAGATCCTGAATTGAAAGCAGAGGAGGGCTAGCCATATCAATGCGCCTTGCTGGGGTCAAAGGCGTCGCGAACCGCTTCGCCGATAAAAATGAGGAGAGACAGCAATACTGCCAGCACCAGGAATGCGGTGATGCCGAGCCACGGTGCCTGAAGATTGTTCTTTCCTTGCAGCAACAGCTCACCCAATGAGGGTGATCCGATTGGCAGACCGAAGCCGAGGAAATCGAGTGAGGTTAGGGTAGTGATAGAACCGCACAGGATAAAGGGTAAAAAGGTCAGCATAGCCACCATTGCATTAGGCAGCATATGGCGATACATAATGACTCTGTCCTGTACCCCCATGGCACGAGCGGCACGGATGTAATCGTAGTTACGGGTGCGCAGGAATTCGGCGCGCACCACACCCACCAGGCTCATCCAGCCAAACAAAATGGTAATACCGAGCAGCCACCAGAAATTGGGCTGTACGATACTCGACAGCAGGATGATCAAAAACAGCGTCGGCATGCCCGACCACACCTCAATAAAGCGTTGGCCCCATAGATCAAAGCGGCCGCCGTAATAGCCTTGCATCGCGCCCACACAGACGCCAATCACGCTTGAGAATAGCGTTAGCGCCAGCCCGAACAGCATTGAGATACGAAAGCCATACAGTACGCGGGCCAGCACGTCACTGCCGTTGCTGTCGGTACCTAACAGATTATGGCGTGAAGGGGCTGAAGGGAAGGGCACATCGGTGGCGAAGTTAATGGTGTCGTAACTGAAGCGAATCGGTGGCCAAACGGCCCATCCGTGCTTTTCGATCTGTTGCTTTACGAACGGATCCTGGTAATCGGTTGTGGTATGCAGCTCTCCGCCGAAAGTGGTCTCGCTGTAGTCAATGATGAACGGCAGGTACAAACGGCCTTCGTAACGGACGAGCAGTGGCCTGTCGTTGGCGATCAGGTTAGCGCCTAAGCTGAGAGTAAACAGCACTAAAAAAATCCACAGTGACCAGTAGCCACGACGATTGCTGCGAAAACGTGCCCAACGGGCCTGATTGATCGGGCTTAAGCGGCTCATTGGCGGGCCTCGAAATCAATGCGCGGATCGACCAGGGTATAGGTGATGTCGCTAAGGATATTCAAGAGCAAGCCAATCAGGGTGAAGATATACAACGTGCCGAACATCACGGGATAATCCCGTTGCAGGGTAGCGTCGTAACCCAGCAGCCCCAGTCCATTGAGCGAAAACATCACCTCGATCAACAGTGAACCGGTGAAGAACATGCTGACAAAGGTCGCTGGGAAGCCTGCGATAACCAGCAGCATCGCGTTACGGAACACATGGCGGTAAAGGATTTTTTTCTCGTCGAGCCCCTTGGCGCGAGCGGTCACCACGTATTGTTTGCGGATTTCATCGAGAAATGAATTCTTGGTAAGCATAGTGAGGGTGGCGAAACCGCCAATCACTGTCGCCAGCACCGGCAGCGTAATATGCCACAGGTAATCGGTTATTTTGCTGTACCACGGCAGGGCATCGAAGTTGCTCGAGACCAGACCGCGTAGTGGGAACCAATCGAGGTAGCTGCCGCCAGCGAACAGCACAATCATCAGAATGGCGAACAGGAAAGCAGGAATAGCATAACCGATGATAATCAGGGTGCTACTCCAGGTATCAAAGGCGCTGCCGTTATTGACGGCCTTGCGGATACCCAGCGGTATCGACACCAAATAGATAATCAGCGTGCTCCATAACCCCAGGGTAATGGAAACGGGCAAGCTATGGCCAATCAGTTGCATTACCGATGCGCCGCGAAACAGGCTGTCGCCAAAGTCGAAGCGCATGTAGTTCCATAGCATGGTGAAATAGCGCTCATGCAGTGGTTTGTCGAAGCCATAACGTTTGGTGATCTCGGCGATCACTTCCGGATCCAAGCCGCGTGAACCGCGGTACTGGCTATCTGTCGCACTACCGACACCGATGCGTGAATGACCCAACCCTTCACCCACGCGACCACCGCCGAAGCCACTGCTTTGACCCATTTCAATAGTGGCAATGGCTTGATCGACGGGCCCGCCGGGGGCGATCTGCACGATGAAGAAGTTGATAGTGATGATCGCCCATAACGTGGGGATAATCAGCAACAGTCTGCGAATCAGATAAGCCGCCATCGCAGACTCCTTATTGTTGTTGGGCCGGTAAACGGGCCGCCTTGTTAACGTCAAACCACCAGTTGTCGAACCCAATCACGTAGGCCGGGCGGATTGGCGGAGTGGAGAACTTATCCCAGTAAGCATAGCGATCATGATTGGAATACCACATTGGCAACATATACCTATTCCAGGTCAACACCCGATCCAGTGCACGACCAAGCGGCAGAAGGGCTTTTTCATCCCCCTGATGTGCAGCGATCTGTCTGACCAGGTTGTCGACTGCCGGATCGGTGACGCCGGCAGTATTCCAACTGGAATCAATGTATTTGGAGTCCCAAAGTTGTTTAAGGCTGGTACTGGGGAACGGCATCGCCAGATAGACCGTTGGCATCATGTCGAAATCACCGTCGCGCATGCGTTTGGTGAATTGTGAAATGTCGATCTCACGGATCTGCATATCAATGCCCAACCTTTTCAGATTGTGCTGAAACGGTAATACGTACTGGAAGTTGCTACCGCTCAGTAACATCAATTCAAAGGTAAACGGCTGGCCGGTTTTGCTGTTCACCAATTGTTGGTTTTTCACTTCCCAACCGGCCTGCTTCAAGAGTTGAGTGGCCTTTAGCAGATTTTGGCGATCATTGCCGCTGCCGTCAGAGGCCGGTGGCTGGTAAATACTGGTGAACACCTCCGCTGGTACTTTTCCCTTCAGCGGTGCCAGCAGTGCCAGTTCGGCCGCGTCTGGGTAGCCATTGGCAGCGTATGGGGTGTTTTGGAAGTAGCTGTTAGTACGTTGATAGGCGTTGTAATACAGTGCCTTATTCATCCAGTCGAAGTCGAAGGCCAGCGTGAGAGCTTCCCGCACCCGAGGGTCGGCGAACAGCGGTCGCCTCATATTGAAGGCCAACCAGCGGGTGTTTTGCGCCGACTGGTTGGTCTCGTCTTGTTTGATTATGTAGTTACGGGCGAAATTGCCGCCCTGATACTGCGTCGCCCAGCTTTTTGGCGAGCCTTCGATACGGAAGTCATAGGCACCGGCTTTGAAGGCTTCCAGTGCGACTTTGTCGTCGAGGTAGTAGTCGTAACGAATGCTGTCGAAGTTAAAGCGGCCGCGGTTGACCGGCAGGTTGGCGGCCCAGTAATCGCGCACGCGTTGGTAGGTAATGTATTGGCCGAGCCGATAGCTGGCAATCTTGTAAGGACCGCTGCTGAGTGGTGGCGTGTTCAGCGGTTCATTCAGTTTATGATCTTTCCAAAAACTTTGCGGCAAAATAGGGAGGCTGAACAGCCCGAGCAGTTTGTCTTTATCGGGTTGGGGGAATTCTATACGCACTGTCAGACGTGAGATGGCCTTGACCGTAATGCCCTTATACAGCACGCGAAATTGCGGTACGCCTTCGGTCATAAATTTATTAAACGTGAAAGCTACGTCGGCGGCGGTAATAGGTGTGCCGTCGTGAAAACGGGCGCGGGCATTAATATCCAGCTCCACCCAGCGCATATCCGCGGGGAAGCGGGCCGATTCGGCAATCAACGGATAGTAACTGCCGATTTCGTCGTCTGAGGTGGTGAACAGCGTGTCATACAGGGCGTCGGTTCGTTCGCCAGGCACGCCGCGTGGGGCATAGCGGTTAAAATTATCATAGGTACCTATGGCTGCAAGGCGCACGTCGCCACCCTTCGGTGCTGCCGGGTTGACGTAGTCATAATGGCTGAAGTCAGTGGCATATTTCGGCTCACCGAGTTGGGCGAAAGCGTAGCTTTCATTGAGGGTTTCGGCCTGCAAGCCAAAACTCAGTGCTGAGAGCACCAGGGCAGCAAAAACGCGCACGGACATCTTAACGGTAAGCTCCTGCTGTAAAGTCAGTTAAACCTGCGGCCGGTAGACTCTTTTTTGCCACGCCGCAGGGTAAAGAAATAATGAAGCTCAAGCCTTGAGTGCCTGATAATCAAATACGGTATGGGCATTGCAATACGCCACGAAATTATCGATGCTCAAGGGTTTGCTGTAATAATATCCCTGCATAAAGTTAACGTCATGTTCTTGCAGGAAGTGTAGCTGTTCAGCCGTTTCAACCCCTTCCGCTACGGTTTGCATCTTCAGCTTTTTGGCCAGTGAAATAACTGCATCGAGAACGGGCGCGGTGACTGTATCCCGGCCGATCGAGTTAACGAAGCCGCGATCGATTTTCAAGTAATCCATGCTAAATCGCTCCAGATAAATCAGTGCGCTGTGCCCGGTTCCAAAATCATCGATGGCGATTTCGATACCCTGCTGGTGCAGCCAGTCGAATTCTGTCAGTGCACTGTCTTCTTCCACCATACCGCGCTCGGTAATTTCAAATACCAGCGTAAAATAGTCTCCCGGTAATTGGGCCAGCAGTTCATACACATCATGATGGAACGACGGCGCACTGAGGTGTGAAGGGGAGATGTTCAAACCGAGCTTCGAGCCTTGCGGCAGCGCTATTGCCAACTTAGGAGCGTCTTCGGCAATCAGGCGGAACAGGTGACGTGTAAGCGGTACAATCAGCCCTTCGCTTTCGGCATAGGGGATAAACAGGTCTGGCGGGATGCGTCCTTCGATTGGGTGCTGCCAGCGGATCAGCGCTTCCAGCCCTCCAATGGTACCGGTTTTGGTATGAAATACCGGCTGATACTCGATAAAGAACTCGTTGTGTTTGATGCCGCGCATCAGGGCGCGTTCCGGGCTTTGGCGTAACAACAGCATGTAGTAGCACAGTACGCCGATCATCAAAGACAGGATCAGGCTTCCCAGTAGGGTCAGGCGGATATCGTTGGGCGTCAGTTTTTGGTTATAAAACAAAATAGTCATCGGCGTGCCGGCGATGGAAATACTGTCGGCCTGCTCGTTGGGCAGTTGGTTAATCGGCATCAGGTTAGGACTAAAACTGGTGAGTGCGCGATCGCCGAGAATAATGGCAATACCTGTCGCTCGATCGGCGCTGGGACTGAACATTTGTTGGGGCATTAGCCCTATATCCAGCGTGGCCAGTATACCGGTATCTTCCTGGCCCGGTTGGCGCAACCAAACGGCGACGGCGGGTTTTCCCGGAACTAACGGTGTTCCTTGCTGCAGTTTGAGATCCAGTCGTTGTTGTTGGTTAATTTCTGGATAGATGTTTTTCAGCGCCAGCGTCATGTCGCCAGTAGCGGAAGAACAATAGGCAACGCCGTTTTTTACCAACATAAAAGTACGTACGCCGGAATGGAAAGCTGCCTGATAGGTAATATCCGGCTGGCTGGCTGCGCAGGAGCGTTCGGTTAACGGCAACAATTGCTGCATGATTTCCGTTAACTCATTAAAGGTTTCAAGAGTAAATTTTTGCGTGCGTTGCTCCACCACGCGTTGATATTGCGTACGCTGGTGGCTAATCAAAGAAAGCGTAATAGCCATAAACAGGATAAAGAACACCAGAGCTACAATGCCGCTTTTAGCCAGGCTACGTCGTCTGTGCGAGACATGGCGTGCAAATGCCCTTTTCAAGCCCATAAACCTGCCCCCTGAGCACGGCGTATCAATCTGTTTTTGTTATAGAGTGACTGCGTAATATATCCCAATGGTGGTCTTACAGTCATTATTCATCGCACATCTCGCGAATGACAATCGGCCAATATAGCCCACTAACGCATTACTGGCGTTATCTCCATTTGAGGATAATAGGTGAGTTTTTCATCTGAGGTGTAGTTTCCCGAAAATAATATCGCGAAATAAATAAGGGGAGGGTGGAAGAAAGCCAATCGAACCGATCGCTGATAGCGCAATTATGTCTGGATGTCACGAAAGGCAAAAAAAAACGCTGCCCGAAGGCAGCGTTCTATCGCTCGTTTGGTATTCAGGACAATCAGGTTCGTACCGTCAACTGCGGGTAAGCACTCGGCGGCCTTCACGATAACGTTTATCCCAGTAGTTATCGCTCAGTTTTGAAATCATCACGCCGTTACTGGTAGAGGCATGAACGAATTGATCGTTACCTAAATAGATGCCGACGTGGCGTCCGGTAGAGCCGGCGCGGAACAGCACCAGATCGCCAGGACGCAGTTTAGTACGCAAGATTTTCTTGCCGACGTCTTCCTGTTCATAGGTTGAACGCGGTAAATCCATACCAAACTGTTCACGGAAGGTGCGTTGTACAAACGCTGAGCAATCGATGCCGCGCTTGGTTTCACCACCTAAACGGTAGCGAACGCCTTTCCAGTCTGCATACTGGTCCATAATTTTTGACTTAACGTCAACGTTACGGACCATTGCTTCGAATTCATCCTGAGAGGCTTGCAGTAAAAGACCATCTTTGTCATTAACTGCACGCATCTCAGTTTGTGCGTTATTCAAGTTCGAAGTGTGAGTCGTGCTACACGCGGAGAGCATTACCGCTGCGGCAATTGCAGGTACTACCCGCAAAAAATATCTCAGAAACGGTTGAGATTTGACCATTGTTGTTGTTTTCCCTTGAAGTCCTTAACGACAAAAGTCGCTACCTGAAAAATGCCAAACGGAACGAGACTAATCTGCGGCTGTTTTCTCGACAATCGCTTACCGTTAAAAACGTGCTGGAACGCACATTTTTAATCGATTTGATGCTGAGTTGAGTTAAACCAGGCACAAACGCATCCGAGATTACCGTAACGAATTGGGGATTGCGAGCCTTTTTCAGCCCTTTTTTATATGAATTTGTGATGTAACATAATGTAAATCTTCATATTAAAAACGCTAATTGTTCGTTGTGCTGGTTCTGCGTGAAATCAGGCGGCGAAAGCGTTAACACGATGATGTGCAAATAAGCAGAAAACGGTGAGGAAATCATCAGGAGGCCGACAGACCTCCTGCGAGGTATCACGATTTATTATGGCTGTGACGGACGGTGCTTACCGGGCAGCATATTGTTCAGGCGCTGAATCAATACATCACTGAACGGGGTCATCAGACACCAGCTGGCGCCAACCAACACGACAGACAGTGAGCCGACGGCGATATCTGTAAACCAGTGGGCGCCAATCATCACGCGTGGCAATGAAAATACCACGGTGATCAGCAACGCGACGACAAATGCCCGGCAGTTAAAGTAGCGCAGCATGAAGCATGAAAAAATCATCAACATCATACCGTGGTCGCCAGGGAAGCTGTCACTGGAGGCGTCTTTGGTAGGAATCCCGGTCAGTTCACTGACGCGGTTGATATTCTCGAAGCTGAGCGACGGGCTAGGGTGTTTGACCGGCAGTAAATGCCCAAGCTGGTTCAGCACTACGGCAGTCAGAAGCATAACAACACCGGTGATCAATAAACGGCGACGCCCAGCGGCATTCTGTTGCAGGTAAAAACCCAGATACAGCAAACCCATGGCGAGCAGTGACATCACGTCAAATGCACGGTTATTGGTAATGGCCACCAAATGCAAAAAGCCGGAGTCAGTGGCTAAATGGCGATTGAAAAAGAAGAAGATGGATGAGTCCACAGTAAACCAAAAACCGTGATTAGCCGGCAGGTACCAGGACAGAAACAGCGCAATGCCCAGTAAATTGAAAAAGATGATGAAGGGTAAATTGCGGCGAGTCATGGCATAACCTGTTGTAAGTCTAAAAATAAAAGGGTGCTAACGGTAAAGATCTCAACTTAAACGAATAGTAAACAGCTTGGCTTGTAACGTGTTCCAGTCGGCATTCTCGTTGTGAATCAGTTCAATTCGGCTGTCCAGTGGTGCCACTGGGCGTGTTTCGATACTGAGATCTTGTCCCTGACGGTTGATCAATAATGTGCCTTCAGCAATGCGTACCACAGCTTTGGCACGTTCAACGGGGGCAAGGCGTATCCACTCCATGATGCCAACGGTATCGAATACGGTATCTGCATCAAAGATCCAGCCGCAGCTGGTAAAACCCTGACCTTGGTTGAGCGCTCTGCGCCAGCGTGACGTTTCCGGCAACCGCAATGCGGCCAAGCCCTGCGTTTTGGCATGGCTATGATGATGCTGTGCATCCGGTAATTCTGTGCGATTTGTGCGAGGCTGGTCGAGCAAGGCGACATCTGCCTGGCCCTGTGCGATCTGATAAAGCGGACGTTGTCGGGGATCCTGCGCGGTCCATTGCTGCAGGGCCAGCAGATCTTGTGGTTGATAAGTATCACTTTTGCTTGCCAGAATAATGTCTGCGGCTGCCAGTTGATCGCGGAAGTTTTCATTTTCGCGGTAGCGAGACTCACTGAGTTGGCGTGCATCCAACAGACACAGGGTGGCTTGTAGATCAATCCAGCCGGCATAACTGTCTTGCGTGAGCAATGACAGAATCTGTTTCGGATGACCGAGGCCGGTTGGTTCAATAAGTAGCCGGTCGGGTTTGCTCTGTTGCAGGAGCATGTTGAGTCCAACCTGCATTGGCAGCCCGTTGACACAACACATGCAGCCCCCCGGGATCTCCTTCAACACCGCGCCGCTGTCTGCCAGCAATGCGCCGTCGATACCAATTTCACCGAATTCATTCACCAGCACGGCCCAGCGTTCATCTTCAGGTTTGTTTGCCAGTAAATGACGAATAGTGGTGGTTTTACCACTGCCTAGGAAACCGGTGATCAGGTTAGTTTTGGTCATGTATTATTCCTGATGTTAATAATTTCTGTTGTTCAATAAATAAGTAGCACTGCTTGGCTTGAGCGTATTGGGCTGCCCAGCTTGCGTCATGTCACAAATTTAGCAGGTTACGATGCGATATTTAACTGGCTAAATCCACGATAACTTGTCAGAAAATTCTTAGCGAAAACCATGAATTAGCTATGGATACTGATTGTTAGTAGCTTGTTTTTTCTTTGTTAATTGCCCGATTACCCGCCAAATAATTACCCTGACCTTGCGATTATTCTTAAGAAGATCCTCTATGTTTAAATTGGCTTAACAAAAAATGAGGTTGCCATGAATGTCTTTCGGTTATTTTTGATCGTAGGAATATTGTTTTCATGGACGGCAGCAAGTCATGCAGGAACCACTGGCGGGGTTATTCGTTTTGTCGGCTCTATTGTGGAAAGTCCCTGCGCGGTGAGTGTCACCGATTCAACGGCCAATACGCAATGTTACCGCAATGGGCAGCACTATCAAGATCAGCAGGCCCTGTCAAAATTTGATGCTACACGCAAAGAGCTTCCACTGAATTTAGGCACAACCGAAATGCAGTGGGTGGATCAACAGAAAAAACTTGCAGTAATGACGGTAGTTTATCGTTAAGTCGTTCGGCCATGCCGGATGAACCGTCCGGCATGGTCATTTTCCCCATATGTTGAAAGTATATTCTATCCTCTTACTCACCATCATTAGGGGAGTGATATTACGCCAGCTGTGTCGACACCCAGTTTCTCACCGTTTTCCGTGCGCCATGATCGCGCAGCGACAGATAAGCGCGAGTAACCGTCGCCACAAAACCCTCATTACCAGGCAATTGTTCCCCAAAAATGTTTTTTAGCCCCAACAGCGCTGTTACGCGTTGTTCATCGTCCGGCGTTGCGGCGACCACCTGCTGGAGTGTTACCAACAGCGGATCGCGGATATCGATCGGCTGGCCGGCATCATCCACACCACCGACATAGCGCATCCAGGCTGCCACGCCTAACGCCAGACCTGCGTAGTTGCTGCCATGCTGCAGATGCCAGCGCACGGAGTCCAACATACGTTGCGGTAGTTTTTGCGTGCCATCCATGGCGATTTGCCAGGTACGGTGTTGCAATGCCGGGTTACTGTAACGTTCAATCAACTGTGTCGCGTAGGCAGCCAGATCGATACCGTTGACGCTGAGTGTCGGGGCTTGCTCGGCTAGCATCAGGTGGTGTGCGGCTTGACGATAAGCATCATCGCCCATGCAGTCGTTTATATATTGATAGCCGCCCAGATAACCGAGATAGGCCAAAAAGGAGTGGCTGCCATTGAGCATACGCAGCTTCATTTTCTCGAACGGCAACACGTCGTTCACCAACTGTGCGCCAGCCAGTTCCCACGCCGGGCGCCCCGCGACAAAATTGTCTTCTACCACCCATTGAATAAAGGGCTCACAAGCGATGGCGCATTCATCGCGTACCCCGCCAAGCGCATCAGCCACTTCATCCAGCGTTTCTGGCGTAGCGGCAGGAACAATACGATCGACCATGGTGCTGGGGAAGCTGACATGCTGAGTAATCCAGTCGGCCAGAACGCTGTCGCGCGCCTGCGCTAATCCGACTATTGCATTGCGCAGCACGTGGCCGTTTTCTGGAATATTGTCGCAAGAAAGCAGAGTAAAGGCGGGCAGGCCACGTTCAAGGCGCAGGCGTAACGCCTCCACCAGAATGCCAGGCACCGTTGTTGGCTGCTCGGGATTGGCGAGATCGGTGCGAATTGCGTGATGCTGGAGATCCAGTTGCCCACTGCCCGGTTCAATGCAGTAGCCTTTCTCGGTAATCGTCATTGAGATAATCGCCACTTGAGGCTCCGCCAGTTTTTCCAGCACAGCGCCGATCCCTTCCAGCTTACGGTGAACGCTTTCATGCACAGCGCCGATCACGATGGCCTGATTACCCGCCGCACCTTTCTCCAGCACGCTATACAGATGATCTTGCTGACGTAGCGTCTGAAATAGCTTATCGCCGCCAAACAAACTGATCTCGCAGATCCCCCAATCGCCTCCCTGATGATTCAATACCCGATCGGTCAGCAATGCTTGGTGCGCACGGTGAAAGGCACCAAACCCAATATGCACGATGCGGCTTTGTAATGTGCTGCGTTCGTAGTGCGGTTGCTGGACGGTATCGGGAAGCGGTGAGTTGGCGATAGTCTTCATGCAAAGCTCCAAAGCTGAGTAAAAGATGCTGGCAGGTAACTTTTTAAAAGTTATTAGACCAGTTTTTTTTGCGCTAAGGGGCATGATTTTCACCCTTCTGCACACGGGTTCTCTGTCGTAGTGTAAGGCTGTAAGCACGTCAATAACATTGCTCAGCTCAGAATAAGCCAGATTCGTGAAGTGGATCAACCAATCATGGTTTCGTTTTTGACAGACAGATACGAAGGAGTAAGGTGAAAGATAACCGATATCTATCTCAATTTGGTATAACAAGATTATCAAAACTGTGAGATCTTTACCCCTCCGTAATACTGGGCGATTTTTATAAGGATAAATAATGGAACAAACATGGCGTTGGTATGGGCCGAACGATCCTGTCTCTCTTGATGATGTGCGTCAGGCTGGCGCCACTGGCGTCGTCACTGCATTGCACCATATCCCGAATGGCGAGGTATGGCCGATCGAGGAGATCAAAGCTCGTCAGGCACTGCTGGCAGAGAAGGGGCTAGTGTGGTCAGTGGTAGAAAGTATCCCGGTGCATGAAGAGATCAAAACTCACAGCGGCAATTACCAGCAACATATCGCCCATTATCAACAATCGTTGCGTAACCTCGCGGCTTGCGGCATCGATACCGTTTGCTACAACTTTATGCCGATCCTCGACTGGACACGCACCGATCTGGAATATGTGTTGCCTGACGGCTCGAAAGCACTGCGTTTCGATCAAATCGCCTTCGCGGCTTTTGATCTGCACATCCTGCAACGCACAGGTGCAGAGCAGGATTATACGCCGGAAGAGCAGACGCAGGCCGCCGAGCGCTTTGCGGCCATGAGCACTGCGGAGATTGCCACGTTGACCGGCAATATCATTGCCGGGCTGCCGGGAGCTGAAGAAGGCTATACGCTGGATCAGTTCCGTGCTCGGCTGGCGGAGTACGATGCGATCGACAAGGCGCAACTACGCGAGAATATGGCGGTATTCCTGCGTGCAATCGTTCCGGTGGCGGAGGAGGTGGGTGTACGGTTAGCGGTGCATCCAGACGACCCGCCGCGGCCAATCCTTGGTCTACCGCGCATTGTCTCGACCATTGATGATATGCAATGGTTCAAACAGACGGTAGACAGCCTTTATAACGGTTTTACTATGTGTACCGGTTCTTATGGTGTGCGTGCGGACAATGATTTGGTGCGGATGATTGAGACCTTCGGCGATCGTATCCATTTCACTCACCTGCGTGCCACTTGTCGTGAAGAAAACCCGAAAAGTTTCCATGAAGGCGCGCATCTGCAAGGTGACGTCGACATGGTGGCGGTGATTGAGGCGATTCTCAGTGAAGAACAGAGGCGTTACAAGGCAGGCGATCGACGGCCAATTCCGATGCGTCCCGATCATGGGCACCAGATGCTGGACGATCTGAAGAAAAAAACCAACCCGGGTTACTCGGCGATTGGGCGTTTGAAGGGGCTGGCGGAACTGCGTGGAGTCGAGCTGGCGCTCAAACGCCGTTTCTTCCCTGAATTACCGTAGCGTTAAAATCAACAGGGGCCATAATCGGCCCCTGTGCTTGATGACAAAGTGGTTTATTAATTTGAGATACCCGGGCCTGGCGTGCAGAGGGGCCATTATGGGACACGTCTATGTGGGTCGGCAGCTAAAGCTGCTACGACCCCTTCGGCACGCTATCCCTAATAACAAGCTTTGTCAGCAGGCTGTTGTGTTAGGACTAGTCGGCGCGGCTCATGTAGCGGCGCTCGGCAATATGAATGCGGATTTTGTCACCGGCGCTGAGGTATTCCGGTACCTGAATGGTCAGACCGGTCGCCATAGTGGCCGGCTTGTTGCGGGCACTGGCAGAGGCGCCTTTGATGCCTGGTGCGGTGTCGACAATTTCCATATCCACGGTTTGCGGCAGTTCCAACGCAAGCACTTGGCCGTCCAGCGTCAGCACCTGCATGCCTGGCAGACCGGCTTCAGGAATAAACAGCAGTTCGTCTTCGATCTGGTCTTTCTTGAAGATATAAGGGGTGTAATCCTCGTCATCCATGAAGACGTACTCTTCGCCATCAATATAAGAGAAGTTCACCTTACGACGGGACAGGCTAATGGTATCCAGGATATCGTCGCCCTTGAAACGTTCTTCTACCTTCAGCCCGGTACGGACATCAGAGAAACGCATTTTGTATAAAGTGCTGGCACCGCGTGCGCTTGGGCTTTGTACATCAATGTCTTTTACCAGCAGCAATTTGCCGTTGTAATTGATCGCCATGCCGCGCTTAATTTCGTTAGCCTTTGCCATATAAAATAACCTGCAATGAAGAGTATTTGGGAAGTTGCGACACGTTACTCGCGCCGTGGATTTCAGGCAAGTAGATCAAGCAAAAACAGTGGCGGAAAAGGGGATGGCGGCGCCATCCCCTCAGATTGCTGACAAAGTTCTTTGCGGTTAAAAGTCTTGTTCTGGGGCTAATAAACAAAGGATGATGTCTTCTGATTTACCCCAAACACCCGAAAACCACGTTTTTCGGGTGTTTTTCACCAGCCCAGGGGACGGCGAGCGCCATCCCCTGGGTGTTACTTGAATACCGGCAGCAGACCCAGCAATGCCAACACATGTGCGACGGCATTGACCACCCCGAACAAAATGATGAACAGGATCATGCCGTAACCACCGGGAGCACGATATTGTGCATCGGCAAAGCGGCGGCGGCTAGCGCGTGCCATCATTGCCGGTACGATGACCGCCCAAACGGTGGCTGCCAGTCCGGCGAAGCCGATGGCATACAAGAAGCCATTGGGGAACAACAGCGCGGCAATTGTTGGTGGTGCGAAGGTGACCAACGCGGTTTTAGTGCGTCCTGCCGTGTCATCGCTGAATTTGAAGAAGTCCGCCAGATAATCGAACAGGCCCAGTGACACTCCGAGGAATGAACTGGCCAGTGCCATATAAGAGAAGGCACTCAGAAGCTGGCCGACGGTCTGGCTGCTGGACACATTACCCATTTGCTTCAGCAGACTGCCGATATTGCCGCCTTCGGCAATCACCTGTCGGAAAGCGTCGCGGGCAATGTTGCCCTGAATCACATACTGCCACAGGATATAGATCGCCAGCGCCAGCAGCGTACCGTACACCAGACTGCGTACTACTGCGCTGCTGTCTTTATGATAATACTTCACCAGCCCCGGCACATTGCCGTGATAGCCGAACGAAGTCAGCAGATAAGGCAGCGCCGCTAGGGCGTAAGGCAGATAGCTGGCTTGGTCGTCACCACGGTTGAACAGGACTGCCGGTTGCACATGAGTAAACATGTCGCCCACGGACATCACAAAAGTGATCACCATACCGCCGATCAAGATGGTGCTCAGACGATCTACCGCCCGCGTGGAAAGCCAAACAATAAATGCCACTACGATGGCAAATACCAGCCCGGCAGCAGTTTGCCCGACGCCAATGATACCTTCCAGGGTGTGAGCGATGATTGAACCGCCCGCGGAAATATAGGCGTAGGTCAGGATGTACAGTACAAAGGCAATGGAAATGCCGTTAATGGCGTTCCAACTCTTGCCCAGCAGATCTTTAACGATGGTATTGAAGCTGGCACCGCTTGGGTAATGTAGCGCGGCTTCAAGGATCATCAGGCCGGAAATCAGCATACATGCCCAGGTATAAATCAGCAGCGCGACAGAGCCGCTAAACCACACGCCAGAAGTTACAATAGGGATGGAGAACATGCCGGCGCCGACGGCGGTGCCTGCAATGATCATCGCGCCGCCAAGGACTGAAGGGCGCGAAAGCTTCTGGATGGTGTCCGCAGACATGATTAATTGCTCCTGAATGACCGTATCGGTCTTGAGTTCTTTTGTACTAGCTCAATGGTACGTGAGTGGTTGACGCATGTAAAGCCGTGAGTTCGCTTGTTTCATGCATTAATCTGCGGGAATGGGGCTATTTTTGATGTATTTTTGTTCTGCATGAGCGCCGTCAATTAGCGGCTAAAAAAGTGGGATGTAAAGATTCATAGGCAAACCCGGATTATGCTGGCGGCCAATGAGCGCTACTGATATTGTCGCGCTTCAATTCCGCCAGCCCACCGGGAGACTCGCTGATGGACTGCCGTGCCGACTGTGGCGCCTGTTGTATTGCGCCTTCAATATCCAGCCCGATCCCCGGCATGCCCAACGGCAAGCCCGCGAATACCCGCTGTATTCATCTGAGCGAGCAACTGCGTTGCGGCCTGTTTCATTCGCCATTGCGGCCCAAAGTCTGTGGCAGCTTGCAAGCAAGCCGTGAAATGTGTCACGACCACCGTGACCAGGCGCTAATCTATTTGGTTAAGCTGGAAGCGGATACGGCACCCTAAACCTGTTTACGCGTCTTTAAGCTTCCACAAACACAACACTGCACCGATCACCATCGCCAGCGCGGAATAAAACACCGCGTGGTAGTTCCAGATTTCTGCCACTGCACCGGCAATTGAACCGGCAAAGATCCAACCTACTCGGGTCGTGTTGGTAAATAAGGTGGTAGCTGCTCCGGCCTGTCCGGGCATCAAATCCTGAAAATAGAGCATACCAATCCCAGCCAGCACGCCGATAAAGGCCGCGTTAAGCAGTTGCAGGGCGATCAGTTGCCAGGTACCCGTGATAAACAGGAGGCCGACGTAAAACAGTAGGCCAGCCACCACAGCACATCGCATCAGGAAGCGCTTGCCGAAGCGTTTCGCCACCATACCGGCGACCAGCATGGTGGGTATCTCAAGCCCGGCTGCCGTGCCCATTAATACACCTGCCAGCCTTTCCGGCAGCTGCAGCTCATGCACCATATACAGCGGCATATTGATCAGGTACATGCTGTTGGCGGTCCACATAAAGGTGCAGGCCATAAACAGCAGCAGCGTATCGCGACGGTTTTGTCGTGGGGCCTCCAGCGTAGTGCTGGTGGCTACCGGCGTTTTGCGCATCGAGGGCAGCATTTTCCACACCAACACGCCACACAGAATGAATGCAGCCGCGGCAGCCAGATACATCACCTTAAAACCGAACCCTAATGCCAGCGCAAAGGCGATAGGGGGCCCGATGACCCAAGCCAGGGAAACCTGCGCCCGCAGGATAGAACTGAACATCACGGCTTCGCGACCGGTGCGATCGGCGTGTTCGCGTGCCAGGGCAAACATTTGGGGGTTAGCGGTGGAACCGAAGCTGGTCAGCATTACGCCGACGGCCAGCAACAGATAGTAATTACGATTCCAGGCGAACAGCACACAGCCTAATGCGCCCAACATGCAGCACAGGAAAATCAGCGTTTTACGATCGCCTTTTTGATCCGAACGCCGGGCAAGAAACTGACTGACCAGGATGCCGATGACGGCGCTGCCGGTAAAAAACAACCCGACCATTGAAGGGCGTACCTTCACTTCTGTCGCCAGAAATAGGCTTAGCGTGGGGGTCTGTAGCGCACCGGCAATCCCTGTGAGAAAGGCCACCACTAAAAAAGCCAGTGAAGTGAGATCGGGCGAGCGTCGCGTTACCGCAGTTGAACTAGGCATAGAGGTCAGAAAATAGCCGTGAATGAGGGGGTCGCGCGCATAATACGCCTATACCCGTCATACTTGAAGCTGCATCTGTGTTGGCTGCGCACGCGCGCCCCGGTCACATAGTTATCTATGCTTCCGGGGACTTACGGGCTTGCCGCCTTGATGCAACTCCAATTATTTAGGGTATATTCCTGTCATACTTGAAGCTGCATCTGTGTTGGCTGCGCACGCGCGCCCCGGTCACATAGTTATCTATGCTTCCGGGGACTTACGGGCTTGCCGCCTTGATGCAACTCCAATTATTTAGGGTATATTCCTGCCATACTTGAAGCTGCATCTGTGTTGGCTGCGCACGCGCGCCCCGGTCACATAGTTATCTATGCTTCCGGGGACTTACGGGTTTGTCGCCTTGATGCAACTCCAAATATTTAGGGTATATGCCTGCCATACTTGAAGCTGCATCTGTGTTGACCAGGGATTTGCCGTTACGCGCCGGCTGGCACGTCGTGCGCGGTGTTTTTCAGCACCTCGCCCTGATATTTCTCTATCTGCAATTGTGCCATTTGCCCACAGTTCCCCTGCGCCAGGCTGGAGGAACCGACGTCGAAGGTCAGGCAGTTGACGTTGCCGTTCTTACACAGAGACCCCGGCTGTGACGGATCCGCCGGATCGAACCAGGCCCCTTCGCTGATACGCACCACACCAGGGCGTACGTCTTCACTCACCACCGCACCTACAAGGATCTGGCCGCGATCGTTAAAGGCGCGCACCAGATCACCGTTAGCGATGCCGCGGGACTGGGCGTCCTGCGGGTGGATCACAATCGCTTCCCGGTCTGCTATCGCATATTTTTTACGCAGTGGCGTATTGTCGAGCTGTGAGTGCAGGCGGTTTATCGGGTGTGCGGTGTTCAGCGACAGTGGATATTTAACCGCCTCCGGTCCGCGATACCATTCATGCGGCGGCATCCAGGTTGGAATACCTGGGCAATCCTGGTATTTCATTTTGGCAATGGCGTCGGAGTAAATTTCGATTTTACCGGACGGCGTACCCAACGGATTGAGCAACGGGTTTTCGCGATAGTCAGCGAAACGTACCCACTGTGTATTGGCCTCAGGTACCGGGAAGCGTACATAGTTATTAGATTCCCAGAACATGTCGAACGGTGGCAGGGCCACCCGGGCGGCGCGCGCCTGAGTCTTCATGTCGTCGTACATGCCTTTCAACCACTGGGTTTCATCTTTGCCTTCCGTAAAGGCATCTTGCACACCCAGCTTGGCTGCCATGGCCGCGAAGATATCGAAATCGCTGCGCGACTCATGCTGCGGCGGTACGCATTGGTGCATCGGGAACACATAGAGTTGCGAGTAGTCGCCGCCCATTTCCAGATCGTTACGCTCATAGCTGGTGGTGGCCGGCAGCACGATATCGGCGTGTTTGGCGGTGGCAGTCCAGTAGGGTTCGTTCACCACGATGGTGTCCGGCCGTTGCCAGGCCTTGACCAGATTATTGGTGTCCTGATGCTGGTGGAAGGTATTCCCGCCAGCCACATACACCATTTTCACCTCGGGGTAGGTGACTTGTGCACCGTTGAAGTTAATCGTCTTACCAGGGTTGGTCAGACATTCGGCGATGCGCGCCACCGGGATAGGTGCCGGTGAGTTCTTCGGTGCATTACCGGCAGAAATACCGGAAATGATGCCGCCTTTCGCTGTCGGGCTACCGCCGGAAGAGTAATGGTAACTGAAACCAAAGCCGCCGCCCGGCAAACCGATTTGGCCGAGCATCGCCGCCACGGTAACCAAAAGCCAGTGCTGTTGTTCACCATGATGCTGGCGTTGAATACCCCAACCGCCCATGATCATCGTGCGATTTTTTGCCATGTCGCGAGCCAGTTGGCGCAATACGTCGGCATCGACGCCGCACACATCGGCGGCCCACTCGGCGGTTTTTGGCGTGCCATCGGTTTCGCCCAGCAAATAAGCCTGGAATTTGTCGAAGCCGGCAGTGTAGGTTTTCAGGAAGTCCGGGTTATGCAGGTTCTCGGTCAGCAGCGTGTGAGCGATGCCGATCAGCATAGCGCCGTCTGTATAAGGGCGAGGGGCGATCCACTGTGCATCGACAAATTTGGCGCTGTCGTTGTGTACGGGATCAATACTGATCACGCGGGTGCCTTTTTTCTTCAGCGCCTCAAAGCCCGTCTGCCCGTAGTGGTCTGGCACGTTCCAACTGTTTTTCAGCGTGATCATTGGGTTACAACCCCACAGAACCACCAGTTGGCTGTTTTCAATCACGTTAGGCCAGGCAGTCTGCTGTTCGTAAACCTCCATAGACCCTACCACGTGTGACATGATCACCTGGGCTGCACCGGTGGAGTAGTCGCCGGCATAACCGAGGAAACCACCGGTCAGGTTCATCAGACGTTGCAGCAGCGTGCGGCTGTTATGCAGCATACCGACGCTCTTCCAGCCATAAGACCCGGCATAGATTGATTGTGGGCCGTGGTCTTTCTGTAGACGGGTAATTTCACCGCACACCAGTTCAATGGCTTTGTCCCAACTGACGCGTACCCATTCGTCGCGACCGCGCAATTCGGTATGGCTACCAGGGCCGCCTTCCAACCAGCTTTTGCGCACCATCGGGTATTTGATACGGTTTTCAGCATGGACTTGATAAGGCGCCATGGTGATCAGTTCGTTCGGATAAGGATCGTCTTTGACCGGCTGCACACCGACCATTTTGCCGTCCTGCACTATGGCTTCAAAAGCGCCCCAGTGTGCCCCTGTCAGAATGCCTTTTTGTGCCTGGCGCAGTACCACAAACTGTGGCAGCGCCTGGCTGATAGCCTGTGCTAATGCGGACTTGGGCCACAAGCCTGCCAGCAAAGGTGCTGCGGCCAGCGCAGTGGCACCGGTCAGGAAGCGGCGGCGGCTCATTTTTAACGCTTGTTGTTGATATTTGCTCATTTCGCTTCTCCCTTAAAGCTTGGCTGGTGCGGCTGGTTGCATGTCACTGGCGTGTTTCTGCACATATTGTGTCAGAACGCGCAGTTGTTCCTGCGTCAGCGAGGTGCGTGGAGCCATACCTTTAATTACGCCGATCCACTGGTTGGCGTTGAAGCGATCGAGAGCGGTCAGGCCGTGGCAACCGGTACAGTTGGCAGACATCATATCCGCTGTGTAGCGCCAGATTTTTTGCTGATCGTCGATCAGTTGTTTACGCGGTAGCCATACCTGGAGAGAAACTTGATGCCACACCAGGCCCGTTTCGCTATCAGTCATGGTGGTGCCTGTTTTTAACAGTTTGCGTGCGTCTTCACCCAGCAGCACGCTGAGAATACGCTTGCCCTGTGCGGCGTAGAACACTTCGTTGACGCCGTCTTGCTGCCAGCCGGTGACATTGGCCAGCACTTTGTCGCCTTCCTGTTTCACCACCTGAACTTCGGTGGATGGCATCAGGTTACCGGCGTTGTGGCTGTCATCAGGCTTCAGGAAGAAGGGCTCAGTGGCAATGGTGTACAGCGTGGTCGCGGTTGGTGAGGTTTCGGCGGCAGCTTTTGCCAGTTCGGCGGCGCCGGCCTGGGCTGCGCCACTCATATCCGGCAGGATATGTGCCACGCCTTTATGACAATCGATACAGGTTTCACCTTGCTTGATGGCCACCGGATGCTGAATGCGTGCTTCAGGCCGCTGAGCGGTGATGTCCATGGCGTCAAAGCTGTGGCACGAGCGGCAGGTGGCGGAGTCGCTTTCTTTGAGCGTTTTCCATACCGACTGGGCCATGGCCAGTTTATGTGCCTCGTATTTTTCCGGTGTATTAATGGTACCGACCATCTCGCCATAAATGTCTTTTACTGCGCGGATTTTGGTCCACAGGTAGTCGAGCGGCTCATGCGGAACGTGGCAGTCGGCGCATTCTGCACGGATGCCCTTGGTATTCTGGAAGTGGACGCTACCCTGATATTCAGCCAGCGGCTGTTGCATGGTGTGACAGGAAACGCAGAAGGCCGTGTCGCTGGTTTTGTGGAATACCGTCGCGGTGCCCGCTAATAGTGCTGCCCCGAGGATAATTCCGAGCAGTAAAATCCACAGCCATCCCCAGCGGTGCTTTTTTATCAAGCCAGTGAGTTTATTGGTCATATTGAACCCGCTTATAATTATGAAATACCAAGGAAAACCTTGCCAAAAAAGTGCCGGCCGAGCGCCGACATACTTGGAGAAGTATAGGTACTATTAGCAAAGACATCTAATACTATAGGGTTATTTTTAGAGGAAAAACGGCCATTCGAGGGATTTTACAGCGTTATATTCTAAGTTATATAACGCATTTTTTATGTGGTTTTATCAGTCCATGAGAAAGATCACGGACAGAGGAGAAAAACTCTGAATGAAAACGACTAGGTCGTCGGTAGGTAGGCCTCGCCCGTGAGCCACAGATGAATAGCATTGCGGCTGGCTTCAAAATGCGGCTCCGGTAATGCATTCGGAGAACACCAACGCCATTCGGCACATTTCTCCGGCTCTTTGAGTTCGGGCGTGCCGCCGGGATGCTGTGTCAGCAAGCACACGGATACCGTATGTTTTCCTTCGGCACGCCAGGTTTGCAGGTTATTGCTGATACCGATAAAGCGAGGTGGGGCGATCATCAGTCCGGTTTCTTCGGCAATCTCACGCTGTGCGCACTGTTCAAAGGTTTCACCGGCATCCAGATGCCCGCCGGGAATAGACCAGAAAGGAGCATGCTGGCCGCAGCGTTTTCCCAGCAGTATTTCCCCTTGTGCGTTTACGATGATCACACCGACTCCTGCAACTACAGACATGTATTTCTCCGTCAGCAAAGTTTCAGCACAGTATGTCATTTTAGCGCTGCGACAGGTAACCCTTCGGGAAAAGTGTGCGTAATGTCAAAAATCTATCACATCAAAATGGAGAAAACTTGCTTTCATCCAAAGCTACTTACACACTCCTTGAAACGTTTCAGCGTTATTGTCACGATGATTCGGTGTCGATAACGCTCCTTTTTCCCAATGAAGCTGAAACGATTCAATTCAGCAGGAGAGGAGAATCATGTTCCAGTTGTCACAGCAAGATATTCACCTGGGCGCAGCCGCCGGCAGCAAGCAGGAAGCCATCCAGCACGTGGCTTCAGCACTGACTGAGGCGGGGTGCGTCAGCGCCGCCTATGTGGACGGTATGTTGCAGCGCGAGCTGCAAACCTCCACTTACCTGGGTAACGGCATTGCCATCCCGCATGGCACCACTGATACCCGCGATCTGGTTCTGAACACCGGCGTGCAGGTATTTCAGTTTCCACAGGGCATTGAATGGGGCGAAGGCCAAACTGCCTTTGTGGTGATCGGTATTGCTGCCCGTTCTGATGAGCACCTGGCGCTGTTACGCCAACTGACGCATGTCCTGAGCGACGATAGCGTAGCCGAACAACTGGCCAAAACCACGTCAGCGGAAGAGCTGCGCAGTTTGCTGATGGGCGAAAAGCTGACAGCAGAGTTCAGGTTTGACGCATCTTTGATTGCGCTTGATGTGGCCGCCGACAGCCTGATGACGTTGCAGGCGCTGAATGCGGGTCGCCTACAGAAAATCGGTGCGGTTAACGCTCAGTTCGTCAGCGACGTCATTACCCGCAAACCGTTGAATTTGGGGCAAGGCATTTGGTTGAGCGACAGCACCGAAGGCAATCTGACCAGCGCAGCGACCCTCAGCCGACCGGCGCATGCATTTGACGAGGATGGTGAAAAAGTGGCGCTGCTACTGACGCTGTCCGTAGCAGATCAGCAGCCCTTGGCCGTACTGAACTACCTGAGCGATCTGCTGTTGGCAAACAAAGCTGAACGCTTGCTGAACGCTGATGCTGTCACCGTGCTGGCCTTGTTGACCAGTGAGGTAGAAGAAGAAAGCACCACGCTGAGTGCCGAGTATGTGATCCGTAACGAACACGGTTTACATGCACGTCCGGGCACCGCGCTGGTTAACGTGATCAAGCAATTTGGCAGTGAAATTACCGTCACAAATCTGGATGGCAGTGGCAAACCGGCCAACGGACGCAGCCTGATGAAGGTTGTGGCGTTGGGTGTGAAAAAAGGACATCACCTGCGCTTTACCGCCAAGGGTGAAGATGCTGAAGCGGCGTTGAAGGCGATCGGAGAAGCGATTAACGAAGGACTGGGCGAGGGCGCAGCATGAGCAGAAGAGTAGCAACAATTACCCTGAATCCGGCTTACGATCTGGTGGGTTTCTGCCCAGAGATTGAGCGCGGTGAAGTTAACTTGGTCAAAACAGCAGGTCTTCACGCCGCAGGGAAGGGGATCAATGTTGCCAAGGTGCTGAAGGACCTGGGTATTGATGTAACCGTGGGCGGTTTCCTGGGGAAAGATAATCAGGACGGTTTCCAATTGCTGTTCAGCGATTTGGGCATTGCCAATCGCTTTCAGGTGGTACCGGGGCGCACTCGTATTAACGTCAAACTGACGGAAAAAGACGGTGAAGTGACGGATTTCAACTTCTCTGGTTTTGAAGTGACAGGGCAGGATTGGGAACGTTTCGTGACCGACTCCCTGAGCTGGCTGGGCCAGTTTGACATGGTGGCGGTGAGTGGCAGTTTGCCTGCCGGTGTTGATCCCGACGCCTTTACCGACTGGATGATCCGCCTGCGCGCGCAGTGCCCATGCATTATTTTCGATAGCAGCCGTGAAGCCCTGGTTGCTGGATTGAAAGCGGCACCCTGGTTGGTGAAACCGAACCGTCGTGAACTGGAAATCTGGGCTGGTCGACCTTTGCCGCAATTGGCCGATGTGGTTGAGGCCGCACATGCATTGCGCGATCAAGGTATTGCCCACGTAGTGATTTCTCTCGGTGCTGAAGGTGCGCTGTGGGTTAACGCGTCTGGTGCCTGGATTGCCAAGCCACCCGCTTGCGAAGTGGTCAGCACCGTGGGGGCTGGCGACTCGATGGTTGGCGGCCTGATCTACGGCCTGCTGATGCGTGAGTCCAGTGAACATACTTTGCGCTTGGCCACCGCTGTAGCTGCGCTGGCAGTCAGCCAGAGCAACGTTGGCGTGACCGATCGTCCACAGTTGGCCGCAATGATGGCGCGTGTCGATCTGAAACCTTTTAATCAATAGCTGGAGGCAGAATGAAAACACTGCTGATGATAGACAGTTCGCTGGGACAGGCGCGTGGTCACCTGGCGAAACGTATGCTCGGTGCGGCGGCGGCGAAAACCGGTCTGACACTGGTTGAGTCGCTGGCCGAGGCTGAGCTGGTGGTGGTGGCAGGGCAAACTGCGCCTGCTGATACCGCACTGAACGGCAAACAGGTTTATGTGGGTGATGTTGAACACGCAGTGCGTGAGCCGGAAGCTTTTCTGGCGCAGGCTATCGCTGAAGCGAAAGCCTATCAGGCCCCTGTCACAGCGCCAGTTGAGCCCGTAAAAGGGGCTGGACCAAAACGTATCGTGGCGATTACCGCGTGTCCAACCGGGGTAGCCCACACGTTTATGGCCGCTGAAGCCATTGAGAGTGAAGCTAAAAAACGTGGTTGGTGGGTAAAGGTGGAAACCCGCGGCTCAGTGGGTGCCGGTAATGCCATTACACCAGAAGAAGTCGCTGCGGCCGATCTGGTCATTGTAGCGGCAGACATCGAGGTGGATCTGGATAAGTTTGCCGGTAAGCCGATGTACCGTACTTCTACCGGCCTGGCACTGAAGAAAACTGCACAGGAACTGGACAAGGCATTCACTGAAGCCGAGGTTTTCCAGCCGCAGAAAAGTGGTGCGCCAGCTTCCGCGGGCAAGAAAAAAGAGAGCGCCGGGCCATATCGTCACCTGTTGACCGGTGTGTCCTACATGTTGCCAATGGTGGTCGCTGGTGGCTTGTGTATCGCGCTGTCTTTTGTATTCGGTATCAAGGCGTTCGAAGTCAAAGGCACGCTGGCGGCGGCGTTGATGCAGATTGGTGGCGGTTCAGCCTTTGCGTTGATGGTGCCGGTACTGGCTGGTTTTATCGCGTTCTCTATTGCTGACCGTCCGGGCCTGACGCCGGGGTTGATTGGCGGTATGTTGGCGGTGAGCACGGGTGCCGGTTTCCTCGGTGGTATTATTGCCGGTTTCCTGGCGGGCTATGTTGCCAAATTTATCAGTACCAAACTGCGTCTGCCGCAGAGTATGGAAGCGCTGAAGCCGATATTGATCATTCCGCTGGTTGCCAGCCTGATCGTCGGTTTGATTATGATTTTCGTCGTCGGTACGCCAGTCGCGAAAATCATGGAAGGCCTTACCCATTGGTTGCAGTCGTTGGGTACCGCTAACGCGGTGCTGCTGGGCGCGATCCTCGGTGCCATGATGTGTACCGATATGGGCGGCCCGGTCAACAAAGCGGCCTACGCGTTCGGTGTGGCACTGCTGAGTTCTTCAGTGTATGCCCCAATGGCGGCGATTATGGCTGCCGGTATGGTGCCACCGCTGGCGATGGGGTTGGCGACATTGCTGGCACGTCGTAAGTTTGAGAAGTCCGAACAGGAAGGCGGGAAAGCGGCGTTGGTGCTGGGCCTGTGCTTTATCTCTGAAGGCGCAATTCCGTTTGCCGCCCGTGACCCGATGCGCGTTCTGCCTTGCTGTATCGCTGGTGGTGCACTGACTGGGGCATTGTCCATGGCGTTCGGTGCCAAGTTGATGGCGCCACACGGTGGTCTGTTTGTGCTGTTGATTCCTGGGGCTATCACACCGGTACTGTTGTATCTGGTGGCGATTATTGCCGGTACGCTGTTGGCGGGGGTGTCTTACGCGGTGCTGAAACGTGCCGACGTCCCGGCGGCTACTGTCGCTTAACATTGCCAATAGAAAGCCGAAGCTGGCTCAATGTTATTCGGCTAAGCCTGACAGACTCTTCTGTTTGTCTCTGTTAGTTGCGTGTAAAGGGAATTGCCACAAACGTAGGGCAATTATCTGTAAGAACAATGTCCGGCAATTGGAGGGGCCGAAGGCGCGGCCCCTCCACCCCCGCCTTCGCTTAACACCCTCTGTCTGCTACGCAGATGCCCTCGCGGCGTCATCGTTGTCGGGCGGGTCGTCTACGACAAACGTCCCTGTTTGTCTCGCCTCAACTGGCCTTCCCTGGCCAGTTGCCCCTGACAACGCCTCCTTGCTCAGCAGAGGGTGATGCGCACTCAAGGTCAACACCCGAATCTGCCGCCACCAGGCAACCTATCCAGTGTGTTTGACGTTACGGACTGAAAACAAAGGTGATGCTGATATGAGCACGTGGTTTGACGCCCTTGAAGACGCCGAACGCAGGAATGGCGCATAGGCGAAACCGCCATGGACGGCGGTTTCAGGCGAGACAGGCAGGGACGCCTGTCGTAGCCGGCCGTGATGCGATGTGACGAAGTGAGGGCAGTTGGCGAAGCCAACCGTCTGATGGGGCAAAGGCGCGGGTTGCAAGGGACCGCGCCTTACGGTCCCTTGCTCGGTCGGTGCGCATAAACCACGTAGAGCCTCGCAGTCTTATCGACCGAAACGTTGCGAATACACTTAGATAAGTCCACACAGACAAACATTAGCGCCCAAGCCCCGTTTTTTAGACGGTATTTACTGTTGCGCTTTCAGCCAGGCGATCTCTTCCGCCCAGATATCCGGGTTCACCGTCTCCAAAATCAACGGGATATTGTCGAAACGTGAGTCACGCATAATATAGCTAAACACCGTTTTACCGATATTGCCTTCGCCCAGACTGTGGTGGCGGTCAACACGGCTGCCAAATTCACTCTTGGCGTCGTTCAGGTGCATGCCACGCAGATAGTTGAAGCCGACAACGTCACCGAGCTCTTTAAAAGTCTGCTCGCAGGTCTCTTCGGTACGCAAATCGTACCCAGCAGCAAAGGCGTGACAGGTGTCGATACAGACACCGACGCGGCTTTTGTCTTCCACACCGTCGATGATTGCCGCTAAATGCTCAAATTTAAAGCCCAGATTACTGCCCTGACCGGCGGTATTTTCGATTACCGCTGTCACGCCGGTTGTTTTATCCAGCACCAGATTGATGGATTCGGCGATACGCGCCAGACATTTGTCTTCATCAATCTGCAACAGGTGACTACCAGGGTGGAAGTTCAGTAGCGTCAGCCCCAGTTGCTCACAGCGTTGCATTTCATCAAGGAAGGCCTCACGGGACTTTTCCAAGGCTTCGGTTACCGGGTGGCCGAGGTTAATCAGGTAGCTGTCGTGTGGCAGGATTTGTCCCGGACCGTAACCGTACTGCGCGCAGGCGCTTTTAAACTTATCGATCACGTCAGCAGGCAGCGGAGCGGCTTTCCATTGACGTTGATTTTTAGTGAACAGGGCGAATGCGGTCGCCTCTAATTCGTGCGCGCGGATAACCGCCTGATCCACGCCGCCTGACGCGCTGACATGTGCACCGACAAACTTCATTTTCATTCTCCTGTGTAATCGGCGTCATTATGGCATTGATAGCGGAAGGATTGAATGGCTGGAAAAGCTAAGGCCCGCGATTGCGGGCCTAAAGACAGGGAAGAACAGTACGGAGAATCAGAGGAAGTATTGCACCAGCAGGTTAATTGCTATACCCCCAACAATCAGCCAGATGAATAGCAAGGTCGCCAGCAGAATCGGTTTGACCCCGGCCTGACGCACTGCGCTGATGTGGGTGGTCAGCCCCAGTGCCGCCATGGCCATCGCCAGCATCCAGGTATCCGCAGTAATCAGATGTTTCACCAGCGTGGCCGGGATCAGGTTGAACGAGTTCAGCCCAGCGACGGCAATAAACAGCACCGCAAACCAAGGAATAGTGATGGCAGATTTTTCTGCTTTCTCACTGGTATTGCCAGTGCTACGACTGCGACTGATAAACCCTGAGAGCACAACCAGGAACGGTGCCAGCATCATTACGCGGATCATTTTGGAGATCACCGCAGCATTTTCAGCATCCGGCCCGATGGCATGCCCAGCGGCAACAACCTGCGCCACTTCGTGGATCGTTGAACCGGTGAAGATACCGAAGCTTTCCTGATTAAACGGCAGCCACTGGAATTGCTCATTCAGATGGTACAACCACGGATAGGCGAAGATCGCCAGCGTACCGAAGACGACTACGGTGCTTACCGCTACGGCCACTTTATTGGCATCGGCTTTTAGTACCGGTTCGGTAGCCATTACTGCTGCCGCACCGCAGATGCTGCTGCCGGCACCGATCAGCATAGTGGTATGGCTGTCGAGCCCGAATACTCTTTTGCCCAGCCAGCAGGCCAGCAGGAAAGTGGTGGTTAACGTCAATGCATCAATGATGATGCCGGTCGTGCCCACATCGGCAATCTGCTGAAACGTGAGACGAAAGCCGTAAAGGATAATGCCCAACCGCAGCAAACGTTGTTTGGCGAACTGAACACCGCCATGGCAGTTCGGTTGTAACCAGGGATACAGCGTATTGCCCACCACAATGCCGAGTAAAATCGCCAGTGTCAGCGCGCCCAGCCCCAATCCGGCCACCCATGGAATATCACCCACCCAGACCGCCAACGCGGTGATGGCACCGGTCAACAGGAGTCCTGGTACTAAGTGAGGTAAACCGAACAGGGGAAATTGCCGCGATGGAAAAGTATGTGTGGTATTGGTCGCCATAAGTCAGCCCTTTTAATCAAATTCTTGAGCACAGACTACGTTCTTGCCGCATAAAAGAGAAATTGATTATATGTTTATAACTTATCTGAATAAGTGGTTAATCGGCATCGGCGGCTTTCATACTGATTTCTGCAAACGTGGTAACATTAATAGTATTCACCCTGTGCGTTGTTGCCGGTCAGCAGCGCAGATTTTGCATTAATTTCAGTGACTTTATTCGACGTCACCTTTGATGAATACCGAGACGCTATGCATATTACCTTACGTCAATTAGAAGTCTTTACCGAAGTGCTTAAAAGCGGTTCGACCACGCAGGCTTCCGTAGTTCTGGCGTTATCACAGTCGGCGGTCAGTGCCGCGCTGGCCGATCTGGAAGGGCAGTTGGGCGTGCAGTTGTTCGATCGTGTCGGCAAGCGTCTGGTCATCAACGAGCATGGCCGACTGCTGTATCCGAAAGCGCTGGCGCTGCTGGAACAGGCGGGAGAAATTGAACAATTGTTTCGTCATGATGGCGGCGCGCTGCGTATCGGTGCCAGCAGCACCATCGGCAACTATATGCTGCCGGAGATGATCGCCCATTATCGGCATGATTTTCCTTCTACTCCGCTGGAACTCAACGTCGGCAATAGCCAGGACGTGATTGGTGCAGTCGCTGACTTCCGGGTTGATTTGGGGCTAATCGAGGGGCCCTGTCATATGCCGGAATTGGTCACTCAGCCATGGCTGGAAGATGAGTTGGTTGTGTTCGCTGCGCCGGATAGCCCGTTGGCGGGGCAACCGCTGACCCTGGAGATGCTGGCTGATGCACCCTGGATCCTGCGCGAGGGCGGGTCGGGTACGCGTGAAGTGTTGCATCATCTGCTGCTGGCGCACTTACCGCACTTCCAGCTAGTGATGGAATTGGGTAACTCAGAAGCGATAAAACACGCGGTTCGCCATGGCATGGGCATCAGTTGCCTGTCGCGCCGGGTGATTTGTGAGCAACTGGCCAGCGGCGTGCTGGTGGAGCTGCAAGTGCCGTTGCCTCCGTTAATGCGCACGTTGTATTTGATCCATCATCGGCAAAAGCACATCTCCAATGCTTTACAGCGTTTCCTGAGTTATTGCGCGTTTCAGCCTTGATAACGTCTCCGTAAGGTGAAACAAAGCATAAAAAGCTGCTCCCTGTCACATTAATGACAGTAAGTAAGGCCATCCAGACCGTTGCTAATAATTAGCCCTGAATTATGAAGCTATCTTATATCAGTGCAATGTTACTAGTTCGCCGGCGGGTATTTGTTACAATCCGCCCTCATTTTTTTTGACCAGCAGATAGGGTAAGAATGGCTCAGCAGGATATAAAAACATCGGGGCAACAAGCACCCGGATTGCGGCGCGAGCTGAAAGCGCGGCACTTAACCATGATTGCTATTGGTGGTTCTATCGGCACCGGTCTGTTTGTCGCCTCTGGCGCTACGGTTTCTCAGGCTGGCCCTGGTGGGGCTCTGCTGTCTTATGCATTGATCGGGTTGATGGTCTACTTCTTGATGACCAGCCTGGGTGAACTGGCGGCCTTTATGCCGGTATCGGGTTCTTTCTCCACCTACGGCGCCAAATATGTCGAAGAAGGCTTTGGTTTCGCGCTGGGCTGGAACTACTGGTACAACTGGGCAGTGACTATCGCCGTTGACCTGGTAGCCTCGCAGTTGGTGATGACCTACTGGTTCCCGGATACCCCCGGCTGGATCTGGAGCGCATTGTTCCTCGGCCTGATGTTCTTGTTGAACTACATTTCGGTCAAAGGTTTCGGTGAAGCAGAATACTGGTTCTCACTGATCAAAGTGACCACCGTCATTATCTTCATCGGTATTGGTGTGCTGATGATTTTCGGCATCCTTAAGGGCGGCGAACACGCAGGCTGGCAGAACTGGACCATTGGTGACGCGCCGTTTGCTGGCGGGTTCTCGGCAATGATTGGTGTGGCGATGATCGTCGGCTTCTCATTCCAGGGGACTGAGCTTATCGGTATCGCTGCCGGTGAGTCGGAAAACCCAGGCAAAAACATCCCGCGCGCGGTGCGTCAGGTGTTCTGGCGTATCCTGCTGTTCTATATCTTTGCCATCCTGATTATCAGCCTGATCATTCCTTATACCGATCCGAGCCTGCTGCGTAACGATGTTAAAGACATCAGCGTCAGCCCGTTCACGCTGGTCTTCCAGCACGCCGGTCTGCTGTCTGCTGCTGCGGTGATGAATGCGGTTATTCTGACTGCGGTATTGTCCGCCGGTAACTCTGGGATGTACGCATCCACCCGTATGCTGTTTACCCTGGCATCGGAAGGTAAAGCGCCGCGTATCTTTGCCAAATTGTCAAAGGGTGGGGTACCACGCAATGCGTTGTATGCCACGACCGTGGTTGCGGGCCTGTGCTTCTTGAGTTCAATGTTCGGTAATCAGTCGGTTTATCTGTGGCTGCTGAATACCTCGGGTATGACCGGCTTTATCGCGTGGTTGGGGATTGCCATCAGCCATTACCGTTTCCGTCGCGGCTATATGATTCAGGGACGCGATCTGAACGATCTGCCATACCGTTCCGGTTTCTTCCCGCTGGGGCCGATCTTTGCCTTCGTCCTGTGCCTGATCATTACGCTGGGGCAGAACTATCAGGCATTCCTGCAAGACCGAATCGACTGGTACGGTGTGACTGCCACTTATATCGGCATTCCACTATTCCTGATTATCTGGTTCGGTTATAAGCTGACGCGCGGCACCCGTGTTGTGAAGTACAGCGAAATGGAATTCCCGAAAATGGACGTGAAGTAATCTCTGTATAAGCCTTAGGTATTTCAAGCTGTGGTCGAAAGGTTCGGCTGCAGCTTGAAAGACACATATGTACAACGTGGCGGGTTACCGCCGCGTTATTCCTTTCCATTAATGGTCAGCGCGTGTTGCGCGGCGGCCATCAGATTCTCTACCTTTTGATAATCCTGTGTTAACGCCAGTACGCCTGTGTTCAGGTGCAGCGATACCTCACCAAAAGCCCCAAAATCATAGGGTGCTTGCAGTGGCGGGACAATACGCGCCAAAAACTCCCCTTCAGAACCGTAAGGTAAGCCGTGTACCAGGATCAGAAATTGGCCTCCGGTATAGCGACAGACAAAATCACTCGGGCGCACCAGCATTTTCAAGCGCTCACCAATGGTGCGTAATACGTCATCGCCGATGAGAACGCCGTGGCTCTGATACAGCGCAGCCAGTGGGGTGAATTCGATAATAAACAGGTGAGAAAGCGGATGCATCGTTGCTGACGGCCGACAAACTTCCTGCATGACGGCCTCGCCGCCTGCACGGTTAAGGAAGCCGGTCAAACGATCCTGATGAGCCGCTTTTTGTTTTTCGGCTGTCAGAGTGACGTGTTGAGTGACCTGGCGATGGTAAAACGCGATCAGTCCATGGGCTAACAGGAGCCAAAGCGGAATGATATCTGCCAGTAAAAACAGATTCTGTACACGTGATAGTGGTGCGACTACAAGATAAGGCAGTGTCAGCAACATGATTTCCAGCAAGGCAAAACGCGGTGCTGCGGCATGGCGCTGCATCAGCCAGAAAGCCAGCCCGGTAATCAATAGCCCGGCGAACAGGATCAGTACCATACGGCCTGACAACATGGCCAATAGGGCGGTTGCGCCCACCAGTGCACACCACAATAGCATCGTTACAAGCATTGCATTTGGCCAGCGGGGCGGACTGACGCGCATCAGCCACCAACGGCCGCCGGTCAGCAGTAAGAGCGAAACCAATAGTGCGGCACCGAGTGCGCGATGACTCAGCCAGATGTAACCCAGCAGCAGCAGTGCCACACCGGCGGCATTTAACCAGGGCGTTGCGGGAGAAGGCACCAACGTAAGCCGCATTTGGCGTTGAAATTGGGCATCATCAGTATGCTGTGGGCTTTGTACCAGCCAGTGCAGCAGAGCGGGCCTTTTAGGCGTTAACGTGGGGAGTCGACTTCTCATTGCAGCCTCATTAATAAGGACCTCGCCAATAAGCCCTAAAGAACGGGTTTGGCGGTCAGGCTTCGGATTCTATGTGGTTTCGTTGCGATTTGTCACAGCTGGGCGGGGTGGGGCGTAACTTTCGGAATTGTTAACCCTGTGTGCTTTTATAGGGTTATCGTCATGAATACGGGAATAGCTTTATAAAATAAAGTGTTACATCTTTATATGACAGGTAATAGCTATTGATATGATTGATAAGTATTATCGTTTGCTTTATTGTTATCGGCTGCTTATCAGGTTCAAGCGGCCCTTTTCAGCCGCTATGGTCATCGTCGTAACAGGTATCCGAAATAATGAGCGTATCCACCGATCCTATCCCTGAGGCCAAGGGGCAACCCAGCGTCAATGTGATGGGGCGTTATCACCATATTCTCCGCCACCGTTTATTAATGATGGGGGTGTTGGCACTGGCGATTTTGGGTTCGCTACTGCTGGACTTTACCATGGGGCCTTCCGGACTTTCACTGTCCTCTCTGTGGCAAACGTTGATTGATCCTGCGGTGGCTGATGCCGGTACGCGGGTGATCGTTTGGGATATTCGCTTGCCTTATGCGTTGATGGCCGTGGTGGTTGGGTTTGCGCTTGGTTTAGCTGGTGCAGAAATGCAAACCATCCTGAACAACCCGCTTGCCAGCCCATTTACCCTCGGGGTTTCTTCAGCCGCGGCGTTTGGCGCAGCGCTGGCTATCGTGTTGGGGATTGGCGTACCGGGCATTCCGGATCAGTGGTTTATCTCCGCCAATGCGTTTATTTTTGCTCTGTTCGCGGCACTGATGCTCGATGGCATTACGCGCTGGACGCGGGTTGCGACGTCTGGCGTGGTGTTGTTCGGCATTGCGTTGGTGTTCACCTTTAATGCACTGGTCTCCATGATGCAGTTTATCGCCAGCGAAGATACGTTGCAGGGGCTGGTGTTCTGGACCATGGGCAGCCTGGCGCGTGCCTCATGGGACAAGCTGGGTATTCTGCTTGGTGTATTTGCCGTGTTGTTGCCGTTGTCGATGATGAGTTCTTGGAAGTTGACCGCACTGCGTTTGGGTGAAGATCGGGCGGTGAGCTTCGGTATCGACGTGCGCCGCTTGCGTCTGACCACGTTGCTGCGTATCAGTATTCTTTCCGCATTAGCCGTCGCTTTTGTTGGCCCGATTGGCTTTATCGGCCTGGTGGCACCGCATATTGCGCGCATGATTTTCGGTGAAGATCACCGTTTCTATCTGCCAGCCAGTGCGCTGATTGGCGCGCTGGTACTGTCGATGGCCTCCGTGGCGTCGAAAAACCTGATCCCGGGTATTATTATTCCGGTCGGCATCGTCACCTCGCTGGTGGGCGTGCCATTCTTCCTGAGCATTATTCTGCGTCACCGGGGGAATGTATGAGTCAGGGATTGCGTATTGAGCATTTTTCCGCCGGTTATCCGAAGCGACAGGTGATCACCGATCTGGCGGTTCCCATGTTACCTCGTGGTCAAATTACCGTGCTGCTAGGGCCAAACGGCAGCGGTAAATCGACGCTGCTGCGTTCACTGGCGGGGTTAAACCCAGCTCAGGGGCAACTGTGGCTGGACGATATCGATCTAATGCAGATCCCTTTTGCCCGTCGGGCAGAAAAGGTCGTGTATTTGCCACAATCGCTGCCCGCTGGGGTACATTTGCACGTGCTGGAATCGATCATCGTGGCGCAACGTGCCTCGGGTGGCCGTAGCAATGCGGGCAGTGAGGCGGAAGTCATGGCGTTGCTCGAGCAACTTGGCATCGCCCATTTGGCACTGAGTTATCTTGATCAGCTATCTGGCGGTCAGAAGCAGTTGGTCGGATTGGCACAGTCGTTGATCCGCCAGCCTTCGCTGTTGTTGCTGGATGAACCGCTGAGTGCACTCGATCTTAACTATCAGTTCCACGTGATGGATTTGGTGCGTAAAGAAACCCGTAAACGCAATATCATCACCGTGGTGGTGGTGCATGACATCAACATAGCCTTGCGCCATGGTGATCACGTATTGATGCTACAAGACGGGGAATTGATTGCTGACGGTGCGCCAGAAGAGGTGATCACGCCACAGAGTTTGGCGCGTGTTTATGGTGTGCGCGGGCGCATTGAGCGTTGCTCGCAAGGGACGCCTCAGGTGTTGATCGACGGGTTGGTGAACCAGCCCGTGATCTAAACCAAAAAGGCCCGGCATCGCCGGGCCTGTTCAATTACTTCTTTTTCAGCGCCTCAGTGACGCGTTCGACGATATGTTGGCTGGTGATAATGCCACCTGACAGATAGACCTCAGCCGCCGGCAAATACACTACCTGACCCTTTTTGACTGCAACGGTGTTTTTCAGCGCCGTATTGGTGAGTATTTTCTGCGGTGCAACCGCGTTCGGACGGCCGGTGGCCGCGTCACGATCGATGATAAACAACCAGTCAGGATTCAACTTGGCGACCTGCTCGGGCGACAGTTTGTTGCCACGCACATCGGGGTTTTCGCTCTGCAATGCCGATTTGAACCCGAGAGCATCATAGGTGAAGCTGAAGCGACTTTTAGGCGCATAAGCGCTGATTTTCCCGCCGGAGAACAGTACAACCAGACCACGCCCGGCGTTGGCTACCTGCGGCTTGATTGCTGCAATCTCAGCGTCCAGTTTGTCGACCGCCGCTTGTGCCTGCTGTTGTTTATCGAACAACTCGCCCAGTTGCAGTGTGCGTTGCTTCAGGCTACCCAGTTGATCTTGCGGATCAATCGCCATATTTAACGTTGGCGCGATGGCACTCAGTTCGGCGTAAGCCTTAGAAGAGCGGCCAGCAATCAGAATGAGATCCGGTTTGGCCGCGCGCAGCGTAGCCATGTCTGGTTCAAACAGTGTCCCTGCGTTGAGGTATTTGGCATCTTGGTACTGTTTTAGGCTGTCCGGCAACATTGTGCGGTTGCCCGGCAGCGCCAGAGGCTCGACACCCAGCAGTTGCAGTGTTTCCAGCGACGCATAGTCCAGAACGACTACACGCTGCGGGTGCTTTTTCACGTCGGTGGTGCCGTTAAGATGTTGAAAACTGACCGTTGCCGGAGCATCGATAACGGTGGTGCGGGTTTTGTTGGTGCAGCCAGCCAGCGCCATACAGGCCAGCAGGGCAATAACCATTGGGGAGCGGCGTAAAGTCATAGAGGCTTCCTCGGGTGGGGGATATAAAAAGGGCGCGCAGTTTGAGTGCGCGCCCAGGGTAGCGTTAGAAGTTGTAGGTCATGCCGACGGTGTAACGGCGGCCATCCAACACGGTATTGTAGTTATCGTAATCAACGGTCTTATCGAGGATGTTGTAAACCCCGCCGGTCACCATCAGGTTTTTATTCGCCTGGTAGCTAAGGCCAGCGTCAACAAAGGTGTAAGACGGCGTGCTTTTGGCCATCGATGAACGGCTCATGTAGTCCGATGTCTTGCTGCGGAAGTTAACGCGCGACCACAGGCTGACGTCGTGAGTGGCCTGCCAGTCCAATACGCTGTTAACCATATGCTTCGGCATTTGGTTCAAGGGTTTGCCCTGGAAATCACCGCTCTTTTGTTCAGAGGTTGTGTAGGTATAGTTGGTGGTCAACTGCCAGTCTTTGGTGATTTCCCAACCGAACGTCGCTTCTACGCCGCGCATATTGGCTTTATCGACGTTAGTGCGGTCGCTGATAAAGTAATATGGCGTGGTACCGATCATGCATTGCGCATCACCGTCACCGCTATCACAGCGACGTACTTCGGTGATCTTGTCTTTGAAATCAGTATTGAACAGGGTTACACCGGCGTTCAGGCCTTGCTGGTTATCCCACATCACACCGATCTCTTCGCTCAGGCTCTTTTCTGGTTTCAGATCCGGGTTGCCGATAATGATTGACGTACGGCCACCGCCGGTGATTTGCCCCCAGCCGGCGGAGGATTGGCGCAGATCCGGTGAGCGATAACCGGCGGAAACGCCGCCTTTCAGCGTAAATTGTTCGGTCAGATGCCAGACGCCGTACATGCGCGGTGTCCAGTGATTACCGTAGTTCTGGTCCTGATCCATACGGATACCGCTGGTCAGGCTGAAGTCGTTGGTCATCGCCCATTCGTCTTCGGCAAACAGCGCCCAGCTCCAGCGCGTCAGTTTGTTCAACTTATCTGCCGATGCTAACTGGTTGCCCCCGTCACTCAATTTCTCGTAGCGGTACTGGCCGCCCAGATTCAGCATATGGTTACCAAGGTCAAACTGGGTTTGCGTATTGAAGATGGTGTTGTACATCTTCATGTTACGGCCCGGGTTGTTGGTTTCTTCGCGCTGAATGTAACTGTTGGTATTGCCGAAATCGTAATAACCGTTGTGGGTTACAGCGTAGTTGGTTCGGGTGTAAAGGCTGTCGCTGGCGCTGTTAGCTGTGCACTTTTTATTGCGGCAGTTTTCGGTCGCCATGGATTTGCCCGGCGTACTGTTGCGATCCTGCAAAGAGCGGCCAATTTCGAAATCGAAATCGTTCTGTTCGTTCGGTGTCAGGCTGAATACCGCGGTGCCGCTGCGCATGCGTTGTTCGTTAAAACCATTGAGGATTTTGTCCTCAGCGCGGCGCGACAGCAGGCCATTAACCCGCAGGCCCAACAGGCCTTCAATCAATGGGCCGGAAGCGTAGGCGTTGGTCTGGAAGATATCGCCGGAATTGCTGTTTTCCTGGAAGGTGGAATCGCCGTGCAGCGAGCCTTTCCATGCCTGAGTGGTGGATGTTTTACGGGTGATGACGTTGATCACGCCGCCCATCGCGTCGGAGCCATACAGCGAAGACATTGGGCCGCGCACCACTTCGATTCGTTCAATGGCTTCCAGCGGGGGCAACCAACCTTGTTCAATGCCTGAGTTATCGCTGTTCGGGCGGGTGCCACGGGTGTCTACGCGCTTGCCGTCCACCAGAATCAGGGTGTATTTGGAGGACATGCCGCGGATACTGATATCGCTGCTGCTGGCACCGCCGGTCACTACCACGCCCGGCACGTCTTTCAACGCATCGGTAATGTCGCGGTAGGCTTTGTCTTCAATTTGCTGACGTGGGATCACAGAAATAGACGCAGGGGAGTCCTGGATTTTTTGTTGGAAACCGGAGGCGGTCACCACCATGGTGTCCTGAGCGTCATTTTGTGGTGCGGCAAACGCGCTGGCGCTGCCGAGTGAAGCAATAATCAGTGCAGTAAGCGAGTTATAACGTGGCTTTTCCATGAGGCAAACCTTTCCTGGTCTGATGTAAATCGACAAAGTGTCGTTTTAACGGTTTGAATAATAAGTAGAAACGGGCCCCGTCGTTGCGAGGATCGTCGTTCCGTCAGTATTTCGTCAGGCCATTGTAAGGATTTCAAACAAAATGTAAACGCAAATGATAATTCGTATCATTTGTATAATTACGGAGAGGAGGAATAATTAACCGTATGAATTAAAGGGAAAACCGGCGCAGCAAGGCGTGCACCGGTGGAGTCATTAACGTTTCTGGATATAGGTAATCGCTAGCGCCAGGGCCAGTACCAGACCTTTGATGATGTCCATTGCATAGTAGGGTACGGAAAGCATTACCAGACCGTTTTGCAATACGCCGAGGATCACAGCACCCACCAATGTGCCGAGCGCATTAGGTTTACCGGAGCCAGCCAACGAGAAACCAATATAGGCGGCGGCGACGGCATCCATCAGATAACCGCCACCGGCATTCACCTGGGAAGAGCCAATACGTGACGCCAGCAATATGCCGCCAAGTGAGGCCAGCAGGGCAGAAATGACATAGGCGGCAACCCTGTAACGTACGGTGCGAATGCCTGACAGACGCGCGGCCTCCGGGTTACCGCCAATGGCGTACATGCGCCGGCCGTGTTTGGTCAGCGACAGGAAAAGCTGCACCACTATGGTGACTGCCAGCATGATCAGCACAATGATCGGCACCTGACCTAGTGAAGAAAAGATATCCGGGATCAGGCCTTCAGCCATATCGCCGTTCGGCAGCAGCATGTTTTGGGTTATTGACCCGCCGTAACTGTAGGTCATTGCCACACCCTGGATCACAAACAAGCTTGCCAGTGTCGCCAGCATGTCAGGAATTTTCAGTACCACGATCAGGAAGGCGTTGAACAGACCGACCAACGTACAAATCAGGAGTGTCAGTACAATCGCGCTGGTCGTGCCGAAGCCGTACCAAACGAACAGCGAAACCACCAAGGCATTAGCGAGTGAAGCGGTGGAGCCGACAGAAAGGTCGAAGCCGCCCACCGAAAGTGAGATGGACACACCAATGGCGATCACGGTAACGATCGCGATCGAGCGCAAAATGTTGATGATGTTGTTCGGATCGAGGAAATTATCCGATGCCAGTCCGAACAGAGCGATCAGAGCAACAACGGTGAGTAACATCCCCCATTTGTAGAGAAACTCAAACAACTGATGGCGCCAGGGTTGCGCATTTTGTAGGGATAATTCTTTACTCACGCTGGGGTTCCTCCGGTGGAATACAGTAATAAGGTTTCTTCATCAATATCGGCGGCGTTCAGTTCCGCCACGATCCGCCCATCCCACAACACACAGATGCGATCACACAAGCCGACCAGCTCCGAGAACTCGCCGGAGGCATAGATAATGCCTTTCCCCTCGCGTGCCAGGTTGTCGATCACAGTGAACAGCTCTTGTTTGGCCTTGATATCCACACCCTTGGTCGGTTCGTCAAAAATCAGTACGCTGGCATCACCGCGCAGCCATTTGCCAATGGCCACTTTTTGCTGGTTGCCGCCAGACAATCTTGCCAGCCGCTGTTGAGGACCCGAGGCGCGAATGTTCAGGCGTTGCATGATATCCAGAGCCCAGCGCAGTTCCTGGCGGCGACTGAACAGACTCCAGCGTGAGAAGCTGTCGTCGGCGCTGACGCTCAGGTTCATCGGAATAGCTTCGTTTATAAAAATGCCTTCTTTACGCCGTTCTTCCGGTACCAGTGCCAACCCTTGCTCGACGCTAAGATGCGGAGCGCGAGGCCTCCAGGGCTTGCCCAGCAGCTCACCGCGTTCAATGCGGGCCGGAGAGGCACCAAACAGCGCTTTGCACAGCTCCGTTTTACCGGCACCGGCCAGCCCGGCGATGCCGAGAATTTCCCCCTGATGCAGTTGCAGAGTGATATCGTGTAGTTTGTGGCGGTCGTGAAGGTTTTCTACCTGTAACAACGGGCGTGATCCGTGCGGTGGGCGTCGCGGTGGGAAGATATCGTCTAACCGGTGCCCGAGCATTCTCTCAACAATCTGCTCGCCATTCAGGCCTTGCATAGCATCTTCACTGACATGGCGGCCATCGCGCAGTACCGTTAAACGATCGCAGATTTCACTCAGTTCGTGAATACGGTGTGAAATAAAGACAATGCCGATCCCTTCGGACTGCAGGCGGCGCACCACGCGGAACAGGCGTTCGCTTTCGGCGCGATCGAGCGGAGCGGTGGGTTCATCAAGTACCAGGAAACGGCAGCGGTGTGACAGTGCGCGTGCGAGCAGTACTTGCTGTTTTTCCGCCAGCGTACAGTCTGCCAAACGCTGGCGTGGGTTAATGGTCAAATCCAACTGGGCCAGTAGTTGGGTGGCCTGCCGGTACAATTGTGCCCAATTGAGCAAATGGCCTGGTTCATTAAGCCAATCGAGCATGATGTTTTCCGCCACTGACAGCGTGGGGATCAGTGCCACATCCACTTCTTGCTGCACCACGTGAATCCCATATTGGCGGGCTTGCAGTGGCGAATGAATATCCACTTTTTGACCGTCGATAAAGATCTCACCGCGGTAATGATTATGCGCCCCGGACAGGATCGCCATCAGTGTGGACTTCCCGGCACCATTCGCGCCGACCAGTGCATGGATAGACCCACCCAGCAGGGTAAAGTCGACGTTTTGCAGCGCGTTGAATCCGGCAAAGGCGATCGAGATATTGCGCATCTCGAGACATGAGGGCGTAGTGGTTGGCATAGTGTGATTAAAGACGTTTAGGTGTTTAGATGGCTAAAGATAGTCTTTTGTAACACAGATTGCGATTCACGCAACACACTAAATAGAATAACTGAGACGAAAATGATGTTTAGCCGACAAAGGGATCTGTCCAGCGTAAACGACATCACTAAACGGAAGGCAGGGAAAAGGGAATCGCGGGCAACGCGACGCCCTTATCCGGCTTATCAGAATGTCGTCGGTGTATGTGCACTGACGATACGACAGACGCGTGCAGAGGTATTGCTGAAACTGTGGGGAATACCGGTGTTGATGGCATAACTTTGTCCAGCAGTCAGGCAATGAGTTTGGCCATTAATAGTCAGCATGATCTCACCCTCCAGCAGCGTGCCAATCTCCTCGCCCTGGTGCTTTATCTTCTCACCGGTGGTCGTACCGGGTTGATAGGTTTCCAGCATCATCGCCAGATTGCGCGTTGGGTTGCCGTTGTGTACCAGCTTCATCGACACGCCCTGGCTGCCGATCTCGATCAAATCTTCGGCGTCGATCACCACTTTGGGTTCATTTGCGGTTTCAGGTTCGGCAAAGAACGCGGACAACGACAAACCATAGACCTTCAGCAGTTTTTGCAGCGTGCTGATAGCCGGGCTGACTTTATCCTGTTCGATGGTGCTGATTGCGCTGTGGGTTAACCCGGACAGTTCGGCGACTCGGCGCTGCGACAAACCCAATTGCAGACGGATCTGTGACAGGCGCTTACCTGGCGCCAAGCTGACTTCGCTCATAGCGGTACTTCCTTCTGGTAGGGACGACAGGCAGAAATGAATATCGGTGTCAGGTGCCTGTCTGAGTGATATCGACATTGCATGATATCGGTAGTTGTGTCGAATTTGGAAAATATATTGCCCATGGTCACCCCCGTTCTGGCGGACGAAATTCTGTACATAAAAAGGCAGTTAACACCTTTTCGGTCAATATTTTATCAATTTAGCAGTCGGTGGCGAATAATCAAACAGCATTGTAACATTTGCAAACCATTTGTGTTAAAGCTATGTTTCATATTATGGATGTTATTTTGAGCGCCTGTTCTGGCGCAGTCTACAGAGAAATCAGACCATGTGTTGAACCTATCGGCAGGCGGGCGCGGCAGCGTCCTCAGAGCATAATGGCGGGTGATGTATGCAAACCAATATCGCAGCAGTTGAAAATTTTGCACAGCATAATGAAGAGAGGCGAAGTAGCGCGTTCCAACGTGAAGTTGCTCACTATTTGGAACGCCATCCCTCAACGCAGTATATCGATATCCTTCTCACTGACCTGAATGGTTCCTTCCGCGGTAAACGTATTCCTGTCTCCGGACTGAAAAAATTGGAAAAAGGCAGTTACTTCCCCGCCTCGGTATTCGCTATGGATATTCTGGGTAATGTGGTGGAAGAAGCGGGCCTGGGCCAGGAGTTGGGGGAGCCAGACCGTGTCTGTATGCCGGTGCTTGGTTCGTTGACGCCGTCAGCAGCGGACCCGGATAATATCGGTCAGGTGCTGCTGACCATGCTGGATGAAGATGGTACTCCCTTTGACGTTGAACCCCGTAATGTCCTGAACCGAGTGTGGCAGGCGTTGCGCCAGCGAGGCATGTTCCCGGTGGTAGCGGTAGAGTTGGAGTTCTATCTCATTGACCGGCAACGAGACTCTGAGGGTTACCTACAACCCCCTTGCGCACCTGGGACCCAGGAACGCAACGTGCAAAGTCAGGTTTACTCGCTGGATAACCTAAATCACTTTGCAGAAGTGTTGAACGACATCGATAGCCTGGCTCAGATGCAGGGGCTACCGGCGGACGGTGCGGTGGCAGAGGCGTCACCCGGCCAGTTCGAGGTAAACCTAAAGCATACCGATAATGTACTGCTGGCTTGCGATCATGCGCTGGGGTTAAAGCGCCTGGTACGTATGGTGGCGGAGAATCATCATCTGCACGCCACCTTTATGGCAAAACCTTATGAAGAGTACGCCGGTAGCGGTATGCACGTGCATATCAGCATGCTTGATGGCAACGGTAACAACGTGTTCGCACAAGCGGACGGCGAAGACTCTGCATTACTGCACCGTGCGCTGGCCGGCATGATTACCTTAATGCCGGCGTCAATGGCACTACTGGCACCCAATGTTAATGCTTTCCGTCGTTTCCAGCCGGGCATGTATGTACCCACTCAAGCCTCTTGGGGACACAATAATCGCACCGTCGCGTTGCGTATTCCCTGTGGTGAAACAGAGAATCATCGCGTGGAATATCGTGTCGCGGGCGCGGATGCAAACCCCTATCTGGTGGTTGCCGCGATCCTCGCCGGGATTTTGTACGGGTTGGACAATGAACTGCCGTTGCCTGAACCGGTGACCGGTAACGGGCTCGAACAAGAAGGGCTGCCGTTCCCGATCCGCCAAAGCGATGCGCTATACGAATTTGAGCACCAGCATGAGCTGACGCAGTATCTGGGAGAACGTTTTGCCCATGTTTATCATGCCTGCAAGATGGACGAATTGATGCAGTTTGAACGCTTAGTGACGGAAACAGAGATCGACTGGATGTTGAAAAATGCCTGAGGGAGCGTAAACTAAGCAGTATTAACTGAGTAAGCGATGCTGAGGATAGCGGATTAATTCACCCGTAAGGGCTGTTTTCCGAACGATCGCGAAAAGAATTTGTTTAAGAGGCCTTCCTGATCTTGTCATCAGGAGGGTTTTTGGTGCAAAATATCCCTAATGCAGATAGCCGACGTTTTAACGCGTCGGTTATTTTTTTTGCATTTATGTACTACAAACTGTGCGTTTCATACACCAAGCGAGGCCGGACACCGATCCGGATAGATAAATAGTTTCGTGCGCGATCAAACAAAACTTTATGGTCGTGACTCATGAGGATAAGAAAGATGGGGCAATTTTTCACTTTAGCACCGGTGCCCGCCGGTTTCCGCTGCGGTCGCAGCGATTATGGAGCAGCCAAGGCCGCCTTGACTCGTTATCCAGCTTCCAATCCCCTTCTTTTTGAATTCAGTCGCTCGTTGCGAAGTTTCCCCGCAACCTTAAGTCTTGGCGTGTCTACGCTCCGCAAGGCAGAAGGTAAGGGGGGGCTGCGTCATGTCCGATAACATCATCAGTGCCGCTCCGGCTCAACGCGCACAGCTGCGTAAAACCCTGACTTTAGTTCCGGTAGTGATGATGGGGCTTGCTTACCTGCAGCCAATGACCATCTTCGATACCTTTGGCATCGTATCCGGCCTGACCGATGGTCACGTCGCCACTGCGTACGCCTTTGCTCTGCTGGCGGTGCTGTTTACCGCATTGAGCTACGGCAAACTGGTACGGAAATTCCCGTCCGCCGGTTCTGCCTATACTTACGCCCAGAAGGCCATTAGCCCGCACGTTGGCTTTATGGTGGGCTGGTCATCGCTGCTGGACTATCTGTTCATGCCGATGATCAACATCCTGTTGGCCAAAATTTACCTGGAAGCTATCTTCCCGGGCGTGCCTTCGTGGATCTTCGTGGCAGCGCTGGTCGCATTGATGACGATTTTCAACTTGCGCGGCATTAAGCTGGTGGCGAACCTGAACTCCATTATCGTGGTGGTGCAGGTGGCGATCATGGTCGTGTTCCTGTTCCTGGTAGTGAACGGCATTTCGCATGGTGAAGGTGCCGGCACGCTGATCAGCAGCCGTCCGTTCTGGTCTGAGGGTGCGCATGTGGTGCCGATGATTACCGGTGCGACCATTCTGTGCTTCTCGTTCCTCGGTTTTGACGGTATCAGCTCACTGTCTGAAGAAACCAAAGACGCGGAAAACGTGATCCCAAAAGCCATCTTCCTGACGGCGTTGATTGGTGGTGTCATCTTTATTGTGGTGTCCTACTTTGTACAGTTGTACTTCCCGGACATCTCGCGCTTCAAAGATCCTGACGCGTCCCAACCGGAAATCATGCTGTACGTGGCCGGCAAGTTCTTCCAGTCGGTGATTCTGGTGTTCTCTTGCGTAACCGTACTGGCTTCAGGCATGGCGTCGCACGCCGGTGTTTCACGCCTGATGTACGTGATGGGCCGTGACGGTGTATTCCCGGAGCGTTTCTTCGGTTATGTACACCCGAAATGGCGTACCCCGGCATTGAACGTGTTGCTGGTCGGCGTGATTGCACTGTCTGCGGTATCGTTTGATCTGGTGACTGCGACGGCACTGATTAACTTCGGTGCGCTGGTGGCGTTCACCTTTGTGAACCTGTCGGTCATTTCGCAGTTCTATATCCGCGACAAGCTGAACCGTACCGTTAAAGACACCTTTAACTACCTGATTCTGCCTGTTCTGGGTGCACTGACTGTAGGTGCGCTGTGGCTGAACCTGGAAGCCAGCTCAATGACATTGGGTCTGGTGTGGGCAGCGATTGGTCTGATTTATCTGGCCTTCGTCACCCGCAGCTTCCGTCTGCCAGTTCCACAGGCTAGCGAAGACGTTGCATAAGTCTTAACGGCTTTGTGCATTAAAAAAGGGCGCTTCGGCACCCTTTTTTGTTTTTGTCAGCCGACCAATTCTTTACCGTACTCAAACAGCGCTTTCAACAGCGCGGTCTTTTCTTGATCACCTTCGTACAAGTTATATAGCGACTCCAGTTGCAGTACGTAGCTCTGTACCCGTTCGGCGCTCAGTACTTCCTGACGATGCTGCAACCAACGACGTTGCTCACTGTCATCCAACGTGTTGGGGTAATTGCGGGCCCGGAAGCGGAACAGCAGTTCCTTCATGCGGCCATCACTGAAGGTCAGATCCAGCGCCGGCAAGTTTTGCGGTTTAGTTTGCTGGATAATCTTCATTGCCGCTTTGTCAGCATCACTGAAGAAACCGTCGTAAAGCCGGGCGTCGACGTCATCAGAGCCCTTAAACGGTTCGGCTTCAGCGAATAACGCCACCACTTTTTCGCGTACTTGTGGGTGTTGGCGCAGCAATTGCAGATTTTGCAGACAAGCTTGGCGATCGATCCCCAAGCGTTCCGCGTTTTCTGGTAATAGGGTCTTCGCGGGTGCCAGTACCGGGCATTTGTTGATATGCACCAGTTTGATCGGTACCGGGGATTGGTCTGGTGCCAGGTCGTCTCTGCGGGTATACAGCCGTTCGCGCAATTCATCAGCGCTTAACGTCAACAATGGCGTCATATCACCGGCTAAATCACACATGATGACCGCGTTTTTGTTATCCGGATGCCAGGCCAACGGCGATACCCAACTGGTATTGCCACGCGCTGCGCCGAACATGCCGGAAACGTGTACCAACGGAGCCATTTCTGCGATATCTATCAAGGCATTCAGCTTATGCTTGTTACGATGTTGCAGCAGGAAGTCAAATAGCCGCGGTTGCGCTTGTTTGACCAACTTGGCCATGGCGATGGTGGCGTAAACATCCGACATGGCGTCATGGGCATGCTCATGTTCAACGCCGTTAGCACGGGTCAGGTGTTCCAGACGGAAGCTGGGGAAGCCATCTTCGTTTTCCGGCCAGACGATACCGTCCGGACGCAATGCATAGCAAGCACGCATTACATCGAGCAGATCCCAGCGGGAATTACCGTTTTGCCAACTGTAAGCATAGGGGTCATAGAAGCTGCGGTAGAAAATATTGCGGCTGACTTCGTCATCGAAACGAATATTGTTGTAACCCAGAATACAGGTGCCAGGAACACTGAATGCCTGATGAATTTGGCGCGCAAACTCGGCTTCGTTGACACCTTTTGCCAGTGCCAATTGCGGCGTAATACCGGTGATCATCACCGCTTCAGGATCAGGCAAGTAGTCGTCGGCCGGGGTGCAATAGATGACCAGTGGTTCTTCGATGATATTGAAATCCATATCGGTACGCACACCGGCAAACTGCGCCGGGCGGTCCATTGATGGGCTTTTACCGAAGGTTTCGTAGTCGTGGATGTAGAATGTGGCCGGTGCCTTGCTGCTCAAAATCGCATCTCTCACGTGGCGTTGGGAATATCTTCCTATTGTAACGGCGAGATGTACGAGTCGTTAGCGTTAATCACCGAAATGCGCGGTATTACGCACTGCGATAGTAGCTTAGGCGCAGATGAAAGTAGGAACGCAAATAATCAGGCACCTGTTTTTCGGCATGGGCAGTATTGGCGGCAATGCCATAGCGTTCGTTATAAATGACGCTGAGAGCGAGTAAGTCAGTTTCAATTTTCTCACGTTCGGCTTGCGGTAAGCGATCCAGCTTTCGATCCATATTATTCTCCCTATGAACTAAAGGGCATCATAAGATCGTTAGACATGCTTGTCCCTACCCATTCAGGGGGGCATATCAGGATGTTGGTGTTCGCGCCTGGAGGCCGTGGTTCGGTGTTGCAGTGCCATGATAATGCTGAGAGTATCGCGTTGTGAAATCCTGCTGACTTTGCAGGCTTGTGCGCTCGTAGGCTTCATGGATCGAGAAAACACCGCCAATCACCGCCAGCCAGAAGACACTGCACAGGACCAGGATGCCCAACCAAACTTTTTGGTTATAGCTCATAAATACTCCTGATGAAAAAAGGGAATAACATTTACCAGGAAATTAAATCAGAGTTTGTATCAATGGTCCGTAAACGGCCGCATTTATTATGGGTGTTTTTTTATTAATGTGTTACCAAATACCTCAGTGATGTTTCAGGATATTCCTTAAGATAATATTAAGAAAAGATAAATAGGTGCCACTGAGTTCCATTTAATATTTGTTTAAATATCCCCGCATACAATCAGCAGCATTCAATGCCAATGTGGGTGCATATTATGAAAACTCTGCTGTTAACCGGCGCTACTGGCTTTCTCGGTGGTGCAGTGCTCGAAAAATTACTGAATGAAAATCAGGAAATTAACTATCTTCTGTTAGTGCGAGCTGAAAATGCGCAGCAGGGGCTGGAGCGTATTCGGATTAATATGGAGAAGTTTAATATTGAATCCGATTTATTCTCTAAAATCACGATAGAAAATATATTGTTGGGTGATTTAAGTGAGCCTGCTAATTTTTTAGCGGACACACGTATTAACAATGTAACGCACGTTATCAATTGTGCCGCTGTCGCTTCATTTGGCAATAACCCGCTTATTTGGAAGGTTAACGTTGAAGGTACATTGGCCTTTGCCGAAAGAATGGCGCAGGTACCGGGATTAAAACGTTTTCTGCATGTGGGTACCGCAATGTCTTGTGCACCGGAACCGGGTTCATTGGTTGCGGAAAGTGGTGAGTTTGAAGAAACGGCTGAGCATCTGGTGGAATACACCCGCTCTAAATCCACAATTGAACAGTTAATGCGTCAACACTGCCCGCAACTGCCGCTGGTGATTGCTCGTCCTTCTATCGTTGTTGGGCACACCCGTTTAGGGTGCCAGCCATCCAGCAGTATTTTCTGGGTGTTCAGCATGGCACTGATGCTGCGTAAATTCATGTGCTCGCTGCAGGACAACATCGACGTGATCCCGGTCGATTACTGTGCTGATGCGATGGTGATGCTGCTGAACAGCGAAACGCTGGATAATGACGTTTACCATATTTCCGCTGGCGAAGAGAGCAGTGTCAGCTTTGCAGATATTGATCGCGCCATTGCTGCCGCGTTGGAAAAACCACCGCTTGGCGACCATTACGCACAGGTCAGTTACGAAGCACTGCTGAAAATGCGCAAGCAACTGAAAGATATTTTCGGGCCGTGCAACGAAAGACTGATGCTGAAAGCGATGCGTTTGTATGGATCTTTCGCCATGCTTAACGTGCGTTTCAGCAACGACAAAATTCTTAAGCTGGGCATGCCGAAACCGCCGCGTTTTACCGACTACATCGCCCGTTGCGTGCAGTCTACCCGCGGTTTGTCTATCCAGCAGCAGATGGTCGTGGATTTCAAATAACAGGATGGCGCCGCTGAGCGGCGCCTGATTGTATCCCGTCCATTACCAGGACGAAGACGACCAGAAAACGCGGCCCAACACCACCAGTTGGTCTTTACGCTGCGGATAACTCAGGTGTTCGTCCTGGTATTCTTCCCGGTTCAGGGAGCGAATAGTGACCCCACCGTCAGGCTGTTCGATCAGCACTTTGACCCGCAGTAAATTACCATGACGAATCGCGTAGGTTTTGCCTTCGCGGATGCGTGTGTCATCGGTATTGATGCCCACCACGTCGCCATCTTGTAGCCGTGGCTCCATGCTGGAGCCGGAAATACGGATGATACGCGCCGCATTGACCGCCACCCCCATCTTGTGCAGATAGTAGCGACGAAAGATCAGTGAAAACTCTTCACGATCAACGATTTCATAACAGCCATCGCCGGCAGAAAAATTGATATCCAGTAGGGGGATTTCCACAAACTCTTCCTTGTCCTGTTCGGTATCTTCCCACACTACCGGTTTCAGGCGGGCAGGTTGAAAATCCGACTCTGCCGCCACGTTATCGAACGGGTGCACCAACTGTTTTTCATGGAAAACGTCGAACCAGCCTTTGGGCAGATCCAGTTTGGCCTCGATCCGCCTGGCAAGGTTATCGCCAAGGTTGCGGGAGGATTTTTCACCGGTAATTTGGCTCAGCGTTGGCGAAGAGGATTCAACCAGCACCGCAAAATCGTTCTGGTTGATGCCCTGCCGGGCGTAGCTGGCCATCAGCTCGCGCAAATTATTGCGTCTTATTTCTTTGGTTTCCATCATCGGATGATCGCATTCTTTAGCAAAAAGGTAAATATCGTTTTTGCTAAATTTAACTTGATTTAAATTTAGCAATTAGCTAAACATTAATGAGTGGACAGGGTCCACGAAGACATTGTAGGGTCGTAGCATGTTGGGACTGCTTGACCCGGGACGAATATATTCGTCTCCTACAGTGACTGAGGCACGCGAGTTTAACTAACAAGGAATCTACGATGTTCAGTATTGATTACAATAGCTACCGTTCGGTAGCCGGCTTTGGCCACCGGGTGCGCTTTTTGGTGCTGCATTACACGGCGCAGAATTTTGCCGATTCCGTGCAGTCACTGACCGGCAAATCGGTCAGCGCCCATTACCTGGTGCCGGATCCGGAAGATCAAACCTATCAGGCGGCCGGTTTCAGCGGTGTACGCATCTTTAATTTGGTGGATGAAGATGAACGGGCCTGGCATGCCGGTGCAAGCCAATGGGGCAATCGCTCTAATCTCAACGATACGGCGATTGGTATTGAGATCGTCAATCTGGCGAGTGGCGATGGTGAAGACATTACTTTCCCACCGTTTAACCCGCAGCAAATTGCGGCGGTAACTCAACTGGCGCAAAATATCCTGCAACGTTATCCGGATATCACCCCCGTTAACGTGGTGGCGCATTCTGATATCGCGCCGGGCCGCAAGAGCGATCCGGGTCCGCAGTTCCCGTGGCATCAGCTGTATCAAGCCGGGGTTGGCGCCTGGTATGACGATGCGGCGAAACAACGACACCAGCATGAATATCAATGTCATGGCGTGCCCGCACAAGCTGATTTATTGGCGCTGTTCGCCAAATATGGCTATGACACCTCGGCAGCGGTTGACGCTGAAGGTTATCGCCAACTGGTGCGTGCGTTCCAACTGCATTTCCGTCAACGCCAGTATGATGGGGTGATGGATGTGGAAACCGCCGCCATTTTACAGGCGCTGGTGGATAAATATGCTGCTTAAGGACTGACTGCGGGTGAGGGACGCCTTATCCGCCTTTTCTCTACCCCTCTTCCTCCGCTAAACTAATGTACTTTCTCGCCCCTCATAACGGGATGCATTGTGCGCCTCGACAGAAAAATATCGTCGTTTGAACGTCTGACTTATCGCCATTACCGCATTGTGCATGGTGTGCGCATTGGGCTGGCGTTTATCCTGACCTTCCTGCTGATTCGTTTGCTCGCAGTGCCGGAAGGGACCTGGCCGTTGATTACTTTAGTGGTGGTGATGGGGCCGATTTCGTTCTGGGGGAATGTGTTGCAACGTGCACTGCAACGTATCGCCGGTACGGTGTTTGGTGCAGCCTCGGGCCTGATTGCTCTGTATCTAGAACTCTACTCGCTACCGCTGATGCTGGCGTGGTGTGGGGTGGTGATGTTTTTCTGCGGCTATCTGACACTCGGTAAGCGGCCCTATATGGCACTGTTGGTGGGGATTACACTGGCGGTGGTTTGTGGCGCGGGGGCAGGTGATATGCATACCGCGTTGTGGCGCAGTGGTGACGTAATTTTTGGTTCGTTGCTGGCGTTGTTGTTCACCAGCATTTACCCTCAGCGCGCCTACATTCTGTGGCGCATGCAGATGGCGGATTGCTTGCAAAGCGCGAGTAAAATCTACGGTGCTTATTTGTCACCGAACATGATAGAGCGGCCGCGGTTGGAACCGCAGTTGAAAGATCTCTTGAATCAGGTGGTCAAATTGCGCGGCCTGATTGTTCCCAGCAGTAAAGAAACCCATATTCCTCCGGCTGTATTTGAAGCGGTACAAACGTTGAGCCGCAATCTGGTCTGTACTCTGGAGCTGTTGGCGGACGCTTATTGGGCCTCGCGTGAAACCCATTTCATTATGCTGAATGCGAAAACCCTGCGCAGTGCGCAATTGCTGACGCTGCGGTCGCTTGAATCATTGGCGGACACGATGCGTAATGGCCCACAAGCGCAACAATCTGTCGTGGCAGGCGAGCTAAGCGAAATCGCCGCTGAACTGAAAACGCTGATGCAGGAAGCCAGTGTCAGTCAGCACGGCGAAGCGCCAATTTACGGTTATGTCTGGCTGAGCATGGAGCTGACACAACAACTGGAAGAACTGGGCGACCTGCTCAAGGTCTGTACTGCTACCGGGCGCGAATAGGGGGTCAGATCATGAAGCAGGCGCTTCGGGTTTTTGTCCGGACAGCAAAGTGAGTAAGATAGGGCGATGAGTGTTGTGCCTGACCGCCACAAACCTGTATCTTGGTATCATTGTGGCCGTAAGCAAATGAATCTGTGTATTACTAAAGCAAGGGTATGAAGATGGATAATGCAAATAAGCCGAGTTTCCAGGACGTTCTGGAGTTTGTGCGTATGTTCCGCCGTAAAAATAAGCTGCAACGCGAAATTATCGACAACGAAAAGAAAGTTCGTGATAACCAAAAGCGTGTGCTGCTACTCGACAACCTGAGTGAGTACATCAAGCCAGGCATGAGCATTGAAGACGTTCAGGGCATCATTGGCAACATGCGCAGCGACTATGAAGATCGCGTTGATGACTACATCATCAAAAATGCCGATCTGTCTAAAGAACGTCGCGAACTGTCCAAAAAGCTGAAAGCTATGGGCGAAGTGAAGTAACCGTTTTTATCGGGCCGGGCATTTGCCTGGCCCTTTTATTTTTTGTTTCCCGCCAATCCGCCGTTATTGCCCTGAACCATACACGTCAAAATCAAAGTATTTATCGTTCACTTTCTTATAAGTGCCGTTGGCGATGATCGCTTTCAGCGCGGCATTAAATGCATTGAGCAATGCCGTATCCTCTTTACGCAACCCAATACCGTCGCCGATACCGAAATATTTGCTGTCATTGAGCTCAGCACCGGTAAAGGCAAAATCCTTCCCGGCAGGCGTATGGAAAAACTCACTGGCGCTGACACTGGCCAACAGTGACGCATCCAACCGTCCATTGACCAAATCTTCATTGGCTTCCTGCTGGCTTTGGTAGGACACCACATTGACCCCAGCTGGTCGCCATAGCGCGTTGGCGTAAGCTTCCTGGCTGGATCCCTGTTGTACGCCAACGGATTTGCCTTTCAGCGAAGCCGCGGTAGGTTGCAGATCGCTGCCTTTACGGGCTACCAACCGTGCTGGGGCATTGGACACTTTATCCGAGAAGGCTATTTGCGCCTGACGCTGCGGCGTAATGGTCATGGAAGAGGCAATAGCGTCAAACTTTTTTGCCTGCAACCCCGGGATCATCCCATCCCAACTGCTTTCGACCCAAATGCATTTGGCCTGCATTTGATCGCACATTGCCTGCGCAATATCGACACCGAATCCGGTCAGCGCACCCTGTGGAGTCTTGTATTCCAACGGCGGATAGGTGGGGTCGACGCCCAGCTTAATGACTTTGCCGCTGAACTCTCCACCAAAGGCCGCGAAACTTAACGCCAGTGGCAGCAATAAAACCAGGCTACTTTTTGTTTTCATTTCATTTTCCTCAGTGTTGTGGTGTTCAAAAGGGCATTAAGCCAAAAAGCGTTCAACCAACTTGACCCAGTACGTCGCGCCAATCGGCAGGCATGCGTCGTTGAAATCGTAACCGGCGTTATGCAATGAATTGCCGGGCGTGCTTTCACCATTGCCAATTGAGATATAGCTGCCGGGGCATTTCTCCAGCATAAAGGCGAAATCCTCACTGGCGGTAAATGGCCGTAGTGATGGAATGAGCTGTTGTTCGCCCGCCCAGTCCAGCGCCACTTCACGCGCCAGTTCGGTTTCCGCAGCGTGGTTCACCAGCACCGGATAACCATGCTGGTAATCAATTTCTGCCCGGGCACCAAAACTGATGGCTTGCGCTTCAACCAATGCGGTAATACGGTTTTCCAGCCGTTGACGCACATCGGCATTCAGTGCGCGCACGCTCAGTGTCATGGTGGCAGTCGCAGGGATCACATTGCTGGCAAGACCGGCCTGGATCGCGCCTACGGTGATAATCGCCGTTTCCTGTGGATCAATATTTCTGGACACGATAGTTTGCAGGCTCATCACGATAGCAGCGCAGACCACCACCGGATCGACCGTGTGCTGCGGGACCGCACCATGGCCGCCGCGGCCGTGCAGGGTGATGTTGACCGTATCGGCTGAACACATGAAGGGGCCGCTGGCAAAGCCCAGTTGGCCAACAGGGAAGCCGGGCACGTTATGCATGGCGAACACCGCGTCACAAGGGAAGCGTTCAAACAGCCCATCTTCGATCATCACTTTGGCACCACCGCCACCTTCTTCTGCCGGCTGGAAAATCAGATGCAGAGTACCGGTAAAGTCAGAGTGCAGTGCCAGATAGCGTGCTGCCGCCAGCAGCATGGTGGTGTGGCCATCATGGCCGCAGGCGTGCATCACCCCGCTATGGGTGCTGGCATAAGGCAGTCCGCTGGTTTCTTCAATCGGCAATGCATCCATATCGGCCCGCAAGCCAAGCGATTTCCCCACGCCGCGTTGCAGGGTGGCGACAACCCCGGTTTGTCCTATATGGCGCGTGACCTGATATCCCCATTCGGTCAGCAGCTTTGCCACCAGATCGCTGGTGGCAAACTCATTGAATCCCAGTTCTGGATGCGCATGAATATGGTGGCGAATGGAGACCATTTCGTGATGAACAGCGGCTATTTCAGGTAAAACAAGCAAATTTCCCATTGCGGCATCCCGATTGAATGTTCACTCCCCGACGCGAAAGATAACCGGGAACAAGGTACTTCGGAGACTAACAAACAACCTTTTGCCCGGGGAGCCGTCGTTCGGTTATGCTGACAACTTATGATTGTCAGGGGGCGTGATGAAACTACATCAGTTACAGGCTTTGGTCGCCAGTGCCGACGGTGGTAGCATCCGCGCCGCCGCACGACAATTGGGGCTTTCACAGGCGGCGGTCACGCGGGCCTTGCGAGAGCTGGAACAGCAACAGGAATTGCCGTTGCTGATCCGCACACCCTCCGGGTTGGGGTTCACGCCTTATGGAAAAACGTTGTTGGCACACGCGCGGCTGGTGTTGAACCAACTGGAACAGGCCAACAATGAGATGGCGGGCCTGCGTGGGCTGGCGCAAGAGCAGGTGAAAGTGGCGATCACTCCGTGGCTGATGTTGACGGTGTTACCGGCGGCGGTGGTGGCCTTTCGCAAAAAGATGCCGAGGGTAAAACTGGAGCTGTTTGAAAGCCTGATGGCCAACGCACAATCCCAACTGCGAGAGGGCACGATGGATTTTGCCATCACGCCGCTTCCGGCTTCGATGGCACCGCAGGAGTTTCATTGTGAGCCGTTGCTGGATTATGAAACGGCGGTGATGGTGCGCCACGGCCATCCGTTGGCCCAAAGCACCTCAGTCCACCAATTGCTGGAGCAGGATTGGGTACTGAATTACACCCCGGAAAATTATGATGATTTAATCCAGCAACTGTTCAGCCGACACGGCGCTCAACTCGATCCGAACCGCATTATTCATGCGCATTCCCTCGGCATGTTGCAGGCAATGGTAGAGTCGGCAGACATGTGTACCTGGAGCCCGGCACCGTTGATAGGTTTACCGCAGTTTGCCGGACGGCTGCAACCGCTGGCGCTACAGGAAGGCTGTGACCTAGCGCGGCTGAATATCGTCACCCGGCGCAACAGCATTCTTAGCACCGCTGCCCACGCGTTGATTGATAACCTGATCCGTACCCTGCGCCAGCATGCCCGCTCCGCTCGGCTCGAGGATCGACTGATTTATGATCGGGTGAAGTTGTTGATTTAGGGGGTGGGGGCTCGGAGTTATTGGGACTGGGAGCATTTTGGTTATTCAGGGGTATTCTGACAGTCAGCTTTGTGCCAATAGCGGACCTTTAAAAAATTGTTTGAAGTTATCAATAGGGAGTTAGTGACCACGTAATGGCGACCACGTCATTACCATTACGAGTAGTTGAAAATGCGCCAGTAATGACGGAACAATATCTCAGTGTGTATGAAGAAATTAATCGAATGAGGGAGCAAGGAGTGAGAGCGAATCGAATGGCAATTAAAATGTCTATGCTGGCATTTATGGCCAGTCAGGCAATGGGTTGCGCACCATTACAACCTTCAGGATGCCATAAAGCCACTGCACTGGGTAATTGCGGTTCTGGCAACTGGGATGATCGGGATGAGTGGGGCTCGCAAGCGCGGGCGATCAGAGCAGCGATAAATGCAAAACTTGCTGAGCCACAAAACTGGAAAGGGAAGAAGTGTCGGTTGCATATCGAGTTTGCGCAGAATGGCACGGCTTTAAACATATCAACCAGTGACGGTAATAAAGCATATTGCGAAGCGGTAAAATCAGCAGCCCAGAAAGCCACATTTCCGGCCTTCACTAATGAGGCGGTGTACCGCGATTTTCAAAAATCTCGCTTTGATTTGCGCGGCTAGTCATACCATGAACATGAGCAGGTCCGCTTCTCGCTTGAAGCGGATTGTCATTTTTGCTTAAAAAACAGGCTTAACGTGGGATATCTTCCGTTTTCCAAGCGGACCCCATTATGCGTATACGGAGTTTGAGCAAGAAAATATTTACGAGAGGGTGGGAAAGAAAATGTTAACAAACAAGAAACATTTATGTAAAAAAATGAAGTTACGCTGGGAGTTGGATGGATTATAGATAGAAGGGATGCATGGAAAACTACGTTTTAAATGGCAATGTCATCAAACTACAACCGATCGCATATCCTGATGTAAATCATCTTCATAAGGATAGTCTTGTGTTGCTGGATAGAACTCAGCGGTTGTTACAGAGAACAAATATTGGGTATGAAAAACTGGTCAGCAATGCTAATGAGGTAATAAACACAGACAAGATAAAATTATTGCAACATCGCCTCAGTAATCATGTCGATCCCAAAATATTCCCCAGTGAGAACGCGATCAGTTTTAAAGAATTTTCTTTCTATCAGAATACGGGGCCTGCTTTCATAGACAAACTATTCAGTGATGACTCGTTCATTGAATTTATCAGTGAAGCTGGACGTAAAATAAAAGATGAGTCTAACATTATTAGGCCGGGAAATATAAGGACTGTCCCTGATGAAGACGGTGGGTACACCGAGTTTATTGATATATCAATGCTTAGAACGACGCTACTTTCCCTACGTGAATATGCACTAAAAAATAATGGTGAGCATAGTTTGTTTGTGTCTATTGCTTTTTCCGTTATGTTTGTACACGCTCATCCACTTTTAGACGGAAACGGTCGCACATCCAGGCTTTTTTTTAATATGATGCTAAGAAATACCTTATCCGATTACATCCCGCTCACCGAGTTGTGTTACGCAGCACGTAGTGGGTATGTACTCAGTATACGTGAGGCATTTTTGTTCTCAGAGTGGGATAACATCATCAGATTTTACTGTAAGTGTATTCATCTTCTCTATGACTCATCATTAAGTGATCTAAATAGCATACAGTGAAAAATGTATGCTATTTAGCTAATTTATCGACAAAGGAGCATTTATGTTAACTGAAAAAGATTTGCTTTTGATCAAGACAACAACTATGACGGATACGCAAGTCGGTAAGGGTGACATTTGGACTACCTCTAAGACTTAATTGAAGTTGTATGTTAGGTAATACTTTATCTGACCGTTGATTACAAAGTATGGTGGGGCCCCGCCATACTATAAAAAATAAAAGGCTCCAATATGGAAAAACTTTTGTTTTTGTTTCAGTACTTCAGAGCTTCATCAAATAAAACGGTAAAGCGGCAGTTTGTCTATGTCGTGTTAATTTCCGTTATCACCACGCTGCTTTTTTCAGTGCAACCCGTCATTATGTCATATCTGGTCAATGCCATCGAGATAAAAGAGTACAATTTATCCGTTGCGGTTATTGGTCTTGCCATTAGTTATATTGCGCTGATGAGCATAAAAAAACTATCCTCGGCAGTGAGCTTTATTTTGATAACGTCGTTGCGTAACAACGTTGTCATTAGTCTGACAGATAGTTATTTTAAAAGTTTGTTTACCTCCAATAAAATGACGAAAAATGAGAATACCGGTGATATCACACAGAGGTTGAATCAGGCGGTTGACGAACTGACAACGTTACTGAGAAACATCTCGCACAACTTGCTACCCCCACTCCTGCAATTATTGTTTAGCATTTCAATAATATTGATGTCTGGAGATGTGGTTGTTGCATTGCTCTTCGTGCTTTACTTTATTATTTATCTTTGGACGAAAAGAAAATTTAACCCGCGCATTGTTAATCTGTATTCTGATTTTTATTCTTCCTCAGTGAAAAAATACAGCGTAATCACAGACAGTGTTAAGAATATAGATGCAGTTAGAGTTTGCAACTCTTATGATTTTTTGTTCGGTAGATATAAAAACTTACTCAATTCAATAGAAGCGAAACATGAAGCCTTGCTTAAGGCCGACTTCCGGTTTCTGTTGATTGAGTCTATTTTAAGCGTTCTATTTTTTGGTGCCTCTTTCTTACTCTCCTTTTATCGTGTCATGAGTCAAGATATCACTCTAGGTCACTTTGTTATGGTATCTTCCTACATTATGCTATTGGCTGCTCCCCTTGAGAATATCGGCTCCATGTATACCGCAATGCAAAAATCCATGGTATCGCTTTATAAGTTTGTTACTGATATGGGCACGCCCCCCCGAAATGATCATCCGGTGATGAACAAGGCCCAAGGTAAAAATATCTCTGTGACGCTCTCAAAGGTCCTGTTTTCGTATGAAAAAAATGGAACGAACGCAATAAACAACATGGATTTAACGTTCTCAAATCCAGGTTTCTATACCTTGACCGGCCCAAGCGGAGCCGGGAAAAGTACCCTGGCTAAACTGATTGCTGGTGAGCTCATACCTGACTCAGGCCATATATATATTAATGAAACACCAATAAATGAAATGTCGGATAAGACACGAGCGGAGTTAATGTTTCATGTATCACAAAATGACTATATCTTCATGGATACTCTTCGCTTTAATTTACAAATTGCGAGCCCGCATGCATCGGATGAAAAACTACTCACGGCATTGCAATTGGCTCAATTTAATGATATTCCCTGCGACAGCCCCGCTGAATTGTTAGATTTGCCAATAGGAGATAATGGTATGACCTTGTCAGGTGGGCAACGACAACGCCTGTCATTGGCCAGATTGTTTCTCCGGCAGCCACAAATCATTATTCTCGACGAAATCACCTCGTCACTGGATATTGTAAATGAAAGAGCAGTGCTGAAAAGCATAAAATCGGCCTACCCTTTAGCTATCGTCATCAATATCAGTCACCGGCGTTCAACATTTGATTACTCAGATGAGATAATAGTATTGGATCAGGATGGAATTGTTGAACGAGGTAATTTTGCATCACTTGCTGGAAAAAATGCTTATATTCAATCCATCTTGGAAAAAGGCAACTTGGACATTGCGGGTTAATACCCCGTCCTCACCCCCCGCCGGCCACGGAGACCGCAGGGGGAAATGATGACACTGTTCAGCCGTATCAAGGGCAGGAAAGGCCGCGTTACGGGCACGGTACAACACGCTGCCGATGTGATACCGCCCCGCCCGAACGAGCCCGGCGTGACGGCATGCTGGCGCAAAATAGCCCGCGGGGCAGGGGATGTCGTCCTGACGGCCGTGATCAGTGCAGCGCTGACCTGCCTGGTACTTCTGGTGGGAGGCCTGCTGTTTGGCCTGACAGAGACCGGCAGCGCCGCCGACTGGCTGGCCGTGGTGACCAACAGTATCGTGGCGGCCGGTGCGGTCGGAGCCTTCGCCTCGGATTCAACCGCTGCCCTGACAGAGCTGTGTGAACAACTGACTGCAGTTGAAGGGTACCTGAGACAGAATGAGGCGCTGCGCCACGGGAAACATCAACGTTATCCACAAATTTAGTGGATAACGTGTGTGCAATCGTCGGTAAAAATCAGCGTTTCCGGCAAGCTAAATCATTCGGATAATTATTGAGTTACTTCTTGCCCTGTCAGCATCGCGGTTGCGGGGCTTGCAGGTCTATCTGTTTCGCTTATGATCACTGTGTATTTATACAGCAAAGATATAGAAACGATGACCATTACCAAGCTGTTCAGATTTTCACCAGAAATCACGTTTAAGCTGCCATTTTTCGGTGCGCAATGCCCTGCTGGGTTCCCAAGCCCAGCCGACGATTATATTGAACAATCACTTGATTTAAATGATTTTATTCGTCATCCGGCAGCAACATACTTTATCCGTGCAACGGGGGAATCAATGGTCGATGGCGGGATATTGTCGGGTGACCTGCTGATCGTTGACCGCGCAGAAAAACCTGAACATGACAGCATAGTGATTGCCGCAGTCGACGGGGAATTTACCGTGAAACGTCTGCTACTCACTCTTTGCAGACTTCATACTCCATCATCCTCGTCGCCGGATGCCTGAAAAGCTAGCTTCAATGTGATAATCAAAGGCGGGCAGGCCAATTAGAAAAGATAGGGTAGCTTTAAAAGCTAAAAATGAATCAGGTATAACTAATGTTTCACATTTCTGATGTTGATAAGGGTGACCTTGAGTTAGGGTACCTAATCCAACGAACGCAGAGCGGGCTGCTATTCAAACGAAGGAAGTAAGATGCTTTTGCCAGATGCACGCTATACAAAAACCCTATATCAATCGTCATTTCAAGAATGAGTCGTCAACTGTTTGTTTCTCTGGATGGGCCTAAAGGAGCCGGTAAAACCACACTGTTGGAGGCCATTACGAAAGTACTAAGGGCAGACAACAAGAAGGTGGTCCGACTTTGCGAGAAAAAAAGCGATCCTTACAGAGGGGAAACAATGGCCCTCGTTAATAAGCTCGCCAGAAATCCCAGCCTGGATTTGGAATTGGAGGTTTGTAAGCGCCTTGCTGATAGCCGTGCCTGGATTTCCCAGCAAGTGCTGACTAAACAGCCCCCGGACAGCATTATCCTGATGGATCGTTGGTACCCGTCGGATGCCGCGTTTCGCCGGATGGTTCCATTTTCAGAGATTTTACAACTTAACATTGAGCGAAACGTGCGCACACCAGACCTGCATGTTGGGGTTGTTACTGCGCCTGATATTTCATGGGCGAGGGCCGCGGCCCGACCGCGTGGGCTAAGTAGCACGGTGATTTATAAGCTGGAAGAGCATGTCGCTTGTACCAAGGCGTTCGAGCAAGAAATTGCAAATCACGGCTGGATTTTATGCCGTAATGAAGGAATGATTGAAGACGCAACGATGCAAGTGATTTCCGAGATCTACAGAGTGCTTGGATGATGCACTACGTGCTTGCCATGGGCAGTTTTGTGCCAATAGAGGAAGTTGCTAATCCCCTGGCACACTATTAAACAGTTTGCAGTGCAGCTTATTTATATTCCTCATGTAAAAAGGGCACTAACTGAAAGATATCACTCCGCCTTCCCATGCTATATCTCCATCAATACATACTCATTGATAAAAGGATGCATGAAGATGCTGAGAGGTAAAAGAGCTGTTATTACCGGTGGAGGCGGAGGATTTGGTCAGGCGCTGTGCGTGTGGTTGGCGCGAGAAGGCGTCGAAGTGGATTTTTGCGCGCGGCGGGCTGATGATATTCAAAAAACCTGCAGCATCATCACTGCTGAAGGCGGCATTGCAAAAGGATATATCTGTGATTTAACCCAGCCTGAATCCCTTTCTCAGTTTTCTTCACAGCTGTTAACTTCAGACAAGCCCATAGACATTTTAATCCTCAATGCTGCTCAGTGGTTGTCAGGAACGTTAGACGATCAACCTGACACAGAAATTATCAATACCATCAGTTCAGGCCTGACAGGTTCGATCCTACTGACTCAGGCATTGTTGCCTGGGTTAAGACGTTCAGACAGCGCTGATATCATCTCAATTATATCTGCATGTGGGATTCCGAATTTTACGGATTCAATTGCGCATCCTGCTTTTTTCGCCAGCAAACATGGGCTTAGCGGGTTTACAACTAAACTGTCCCAGCAGTTGTCCGAAGAAAACATACGTGTTACTGGGTTGTACCCACCGGATTTCGAACTTACTGGGTTAGATATATTTGTCGATAATCAATCCAGAATGGGGGAGCATCTGATGAATGGGCGATCGATCTGGGAAACGATTCGTTTTGTGCTGGCTCAACCTCGCAGTTGCCATATAAGTAGCATCTACTTTCAAGGTCCAACGCGCGAAGACCTGAAGGTTAGGGGCTGAATTTGGTGACGTTGAACAGAATAGTCAACGTCCACTTTCGCTCACAGCTGAACAAGGTTCGATCATTTGATGCTGTTCTTCCTTTAAAGGAAGGTGACTGACTCACTCTGCCTCGTAAGGGGGTGTGAATAAGGGGGTGTGAATAACTTCGTGATAATTAACTATGTTTCTATCCGCCGTTCCGCGAGAGCATGTCTTGCTGCGTTTGATGCCCATTCATCGGACTGGTCCAGGTGTTCAATCTCTGACTCTGCTATCGGCGTTACACGGATCAGCGGAACTGAACCGAAAGGCAAATTATCAATCCTACGACCATCACGGCTGAGAATGATCCGGGTCATTGGGTTATAATCGCCCGTAAGAGTGCAAAACAGGATTGCTCCATATTTTTCAACATCGGCAGCGATCTCATGCCCATCGGCAACGAGATCTCCTAAGCTAATTAATAGATGAGCCCAGTCATCAATCTGATGGCTGGTAATATCCGAAGCATCTAATTCCATGAAAAGTTCGCATCCTACGCCATTTTCCGGGTCTGCAATGCCGGCCCAGGGCGTCGAGAGGCCATCAGTGGCCAGCGTTAATTTGGTGTTACTCTTAGTGTTGATCACCCGGCGATGGGGCCCGAACCATTTCGTCTGGTTGTGTACATTTGCGTCACCTCGTTCAGCAGCAAAGCCATCTGAGACGCCGCCATACATTTCCCAAAAAGCTCGCCTTGCTACAGCGGCTGCCTCATAAATCGGGTTTTGAGGACCGCGCGGTACAATTGCCTCGTCGAATATTGTGTCAACCGTAACGCGCCCCCGTACTAACGGTATTTTAGACCTTGTCCAGCGAACAATAACCTTATTAAAGGGCTGTATCCGTGATGCTTCGAGTTTCTCGACAACCTCCTGGATCTTCTGAAAGGAGTGGTTACCCTTTGCACCGTGACTCCCGTCTGCATACATATAGCCTCCGGACTGTGAGGAGACTCCAGCCTGCTCGGTGATAAAGAACCATTCTCCGTTCACAGCGCCTGCGGGCGCCTTGTCTAAGGCCGGGCGTAAGTCCCTTGCCGCATCAGAGTTTGAATATGCTGTCATGTCTGTCCTTTAACTTCATGTTTATGCGTCTTACTTATTTTAAGCTTTTCAAAATTATAGTATTACTTACCTTTCGGCCCGACAAACCGAAAAACGTCTGCCGGGATCAGCTACCTTCAGCCTGCCGACGAGACCAGTCCACTCCACTCAATTTTCTCTAATGAAGCAGCACCTTACGTACACATTCCCGGTTTTGTGCGCCAAAGTATTGCGCAGGGGACGGGAACATGGCTGAGTTGCGACTGTTTATGTAGACTCTCTTGTGGGAGCAAAAGTGCCTACTTCCGCTTCTCGCTAAAGTGGACCTCTGTGGCTCACCACTAGGTAAAGGATGAAGTACCATTAATCCACTCGCTATCAGGATAGTATTTACTCTGGAGCTTTCAGCCGAAAGCATTGCTTAGGAACAAAACGGGGACTGCGGGAGCAATGACATTGTTATTGGGAGATGGGAAGGAACAGAGATCCAATAATTAGGCTAATGTCGGTGCGGCTGTTTTCTGCCACAGACTGAATTTGCTACCATTATCACCGTAAATGGACGTCATGCGCTCTCAGTGAGGCAGTTCGTAACGAAAAATAGGGATATATCGCTAAAGCTATGTCTGAAACCACCACCAAGAACTTTCCAGCGCGCCATGGAGCTCCGTGGGGTAAAAAAGAATTTCAGCAACTGATCTTAGCAATAGAGCAGGGCCTCACGCTAAGTGAGCTTGCCGAACGTCATCAGCGTACGTTTGGAGGTATATATGGCGCGATTAAGCGTTTGCTCCCCTCTGAATTTTGCCAGAACAACAATATTGGTTCAGTGTGTGATCTGGCGCGCTATTTCAACGAAACACGAAGTCAAGAACGGGCATGTCTTATCAATGCCCTGCGTCGGTCTGCTGCAACAGAAAAAGCCCCGGAAAAAAAACAAGAAATAGGGATACCACAGAGGGTTGGTGAGCAAGCTGTTTCGTCATGTGCAGCGATGCCGGGAGCGAGCGGTAAAACGCCAGACGAAAAGCAAATAACAGATTTCGTCCCCAACACGGAATTTCTGGATTATGTAGCCAGTGAATCCGATGTCATCATGCTGGTTAGTGCGGCTGTGGAGAGTTTATCTAAGGAGCGCGATCGTGATGTTCTTCTGATGCGTTTCGGCATAGATGAGTATCCCCATACACTCGCTGAGATCGCCATCAAATGGGGTGTTTCCCGTGAGAGAGTCAGACAAATTCAGGAGCGGGCCTTCAGGCGGCTAGCGGCTAAGTCTCGCTATGAGGGAGCCCCCGGCGCCGCTCTTAAAAAGCTTATTATCGCAGTCAGTGATTCCTCGTATGAAATAGCGATATGGGCGCATCGTATCGCTCACCGTGATTTTATGACGTCGCCTGAACTGGCCGCGAAGTTCATTCTCTGCACTGCCGGTATTCTGAAGGTTAAGAGGGTGGAAATTGTGGGATTCTTCTCCACTATTTCACGACTACAAAAGACAAAGTTGCGCGAGCTGGACCGGAGTCGAGCCGCGAAAGAGAGAATTGAATCTGTGCTCAGCGGCTGGTTAAATAATACAGACTGGCCCTCAGTCATCGCTCCGCCACCAACGGCAGCGCAGCTCTCTTCTCAGCGATTAGTCAATGATTCGGATATCGCCGGTCATTTTTACTCACAGAAGCTCGAACGCGTCGTCCAGTACGAGTCCGGACTTGAGCTAGATATCATGACGCTGTTGGAGCGCAGCGACCAGGTTTCCTTTTACCAGGAACAACCCGTTGCTATTCCGTACAGTTTTAAAGGCAAACTCCGAAAGTATTACCCGGATCTGCTCGTTGCGACCGTTGATGGCCGGTGCCTGCTTGTCGAAGTTAAACCAACAGACAGCATGGCCTTAAGTATCAACTGTGCAAAAGCCATTGCTGGTCGGGCATGGGCGCACGCGCGAGGGTGGGGATGGCTGGTTGTCAGCGATCGACATACGTTACGGCAACTGGAAGAACATGTCATCCCTGCGGCTAAATGGACGCTGATAGAAAACGAACTGAACGCATCTGGGGTTCTGACCTGGCGCGACATGATGGGGTTATGCACGCGGCATGAACTTACACGGTTCGATCTGACGGCGTATATCATTCAGTCAGGTGCTGAGGTAGACAGATCCTACCGCATTACTGCGCGAAATGCCCATGACACCGTGCTGGCTATACTGGACTGAGCCCGTGAGCTTTCTAAAATGGGTCTATTTACAGAAACATTATCCGTTAAATACGGGTGTAGACAGCTCTGTAAATACCTGGCTTGGTCAGCATGACGAACGCTCATTCACCGGACATCAAGTGGTGTTACTGGAGCAATAGTGAGGGTACATGCCCGCTTTGTGCCAGAGGTGGATGTTATGCTAATCAATGATGAGATGGTCAGGCTGGATAGTCCGTTTGGCCAGTTTCTTTTGAAGTATTATGACCATTACAGGAAATCCAGCTGCGGCTAATGCACTTACAGCTAACAGTCTGTTTAGATTTTGCGTTGTTATTCCCTGGTCAGGTAGTAATAAGGAAGACAAAAAGAATGCGAGAGTTGTTATCAGGGACATAATTGCTGCCTGTAGTGAAGAAAAACTGGCTCGTTGTTCATTCTCAGGATACTGGACAGCAACCGACGAAGCGGAAACAAGTCGGCTATATGAGGCTCCAAGAAATAAGGTTATAAATAGAAATGCATTATGATAGTCCATCGCAGGAATCAGCAAACTTGCTACAAAGAACAGCGTTGAAATTGTTGCCAACATCAGAGCAGATAAACGCGATGTTAGAACACCGGTTATTTTTGTAGACAGATAACCTGCAACCCCTCCACTTAAGAACAATAAGGGTAATAGGTTTTGTTGTGCTCCCATATACTGCGTCATTAATGGCGTCAAAATCGGAATAATTAGCATTGGGCTAAATTGTACTATTGCAGCACAAGAGGCGAAAAGTAAGGTTTGGGTATCAATAGATAGATTACCCTTCACGCTTGATGGAACCGTATCCTTGGGGATAATAAATACTATCAACGGTAAAGACAGTAGGCAAAGTGAGCTGATTAACCACAGCGCAGTATGCCAACCATAGTGCGTGCACAAAAATAATATAGCTGGCATGCCGACGATACTCACCATCGAGAATGATGCAATCACCGTTGCCAGCATTTTTCCACGTAAGTTCGCTGGGGCATAGTTTATCAAAATGCTCGTACCCACCCCCATTGTCGTACCACCAACCAATCCTGCGCAAAATCGTAGTACGAGTAGAGTGTCAAAATGAGTCGTGAGTGTGGACAAAAATGTTAATGTTCCCAGCAGTACCATATTCTTGACCAAGAATTGTTTTTTATTAAACCGGTCGATCATATAAAAAGCAATAATTCCAGAAAGGACAGCACCCAGTGTGTACATACCAGAAACATAGCCAGAAAATGATACAGGAACCGAAAATCCATCGGCCATAAAAGCAAAAACAGGCGTCAACGCCATGTATTCCAGCGCATTAGTGAACTGGATAAAAGCCATTACAATGGCTATCCGCATGAGAGTTTTATGATTAAACGTCTGTGTGACCAGTGGCATAGCAAGCAACCTATGGATAAAAGATACCCTGAGTTTAACCGCTATCAATGGTGTGTATTATATGGTAGAAATGGCATTCATTATTATCAAATATGGGATAGTTGATGCGTCCGGCTCTTGATTTTAATACCCTAAAAGTATTCATTGCTGTGGTTGAAAGAGAAAGTTTTGTCGGGGCATCGAAAGTCCTTGAAATGCCGACATCAAATGTTAGTCGTTGTATTTCTCAGTTAGAAGAAAAACTGAATCTTCAGCTTATTGAGCGCAGCACCCGACACATGAAACTCACCCAGGCGGGGCACTTACTCTATACCCGAGCGAAGCCATTACTGGAGGCGCTTGAGCAAACTGAGACAGAATTAACGTTGCGGCAAATGCAACTCAAGGGTCCATTACGCATCTGTATTCCCAATGAAATAGGTCCTGCATTGCTGGGTTCTGTTGTTGCCGATTTCGCCTGTCTGTACCCGGATCTGGAGATCAGCTGTGTCACAAATTTGTCGGGCCTCGAATCCCTGCGAGATGATTTGGATTTAGCTATCATTATTACCCGGGGTCAGATGGATGACAGTGACTACATAGCTCGTCATCTGATGACTATCCCTTGCACCGTTGTTGCAGCCCCCTCTGTCATTCAGCGTTATGGTACCCCTTCTCATATCCAGCAATTTGAAGAATTACCCTGCATTACAACGGTAAGTGCACTGAAAGGTGCCCCCTGGCAGTTTGTCAATACAAAGGGGGGATTCGAGACAATTAAGGTTAATGGGCATTATCGGGTAAACAGCGGAGAGATGGCAGGACGGGCTGCGGTATCAGGTGTCGGTTTTGCAATTCTATCGAAACAAGCCTGCCAACCCTACATTAGCGATGGACGGTTAATCGAGGTTGAGTTTGAACAATCGGCAGCCCCATTGCAATTGTTTGCACTTTATTCAGATCGGCGTTACTTGCCGGCTAAAACAAGAGCGCTTATTGATTTCATGCATCAGAAATTGAGCAATATATCCTTAGCAACATAAGCTGACATCGTTTCACTGTGAGACTGGCACTATGCGAAACGGACATTAAACGCGCTTTTATAACACTTGGCCATAATACCAACGTTCGCCTGTAAACCATTCATCAGGATCGTCACCGCCATAGTATTCAAGCGAGGTCCCCAGCTCCTGTACATTCTCTGGCAGAGTTAATCCCCATTCTTCAGCAAGGCTACGCCCCTTAATGATCGATGAAGCCACATTTTCAGAAGTGCTTTCGCATATGAAACCCTGATAGTACTCTTCAGAATGGTAAAGACAGACTTCGCTGGTAAACATATCCGGGAGGCAGATAACAGAAGTAATTCGCGGGCTGTAGCTCGAGCCAGCTGTTGCAAGTATTAAATTAGAACATGCGTCAATTAACGCTTGCGCGCAGGCTGCCTTGGTTTTCTGGAGACTGTGTTTTCCCTCAACAAGATTGACATCTACAGGAATTTTGTAGTTCCAGTAGCGTTGGTCTTCTGGAAAAACTGCGAGGATTGGATCATGGAAGGTTTCCGCCCAACGGTTAAGCGCTTTTAAGCGGCGGGGAATATTTCTTATTTTAGTACGGTAATCTCTGTTTAGACGCCTACTCATCTATTTTAAGCTTCCCTATCTGTTCAAACAGTCCTGACTAAAATCATAATTTAGAACTGTGCTGTCCCTCTTCGATAGCTTAAATATTACCAGTAATGCCATTGTTGTCACTTGGCAACCGTCACAGATTGGAACGCTGACATATCCGACACAGGCTCCTAACCACCGATAAAAAACAAGAGCAAAAAGCCCGCTCAGGTTTCCCTGAGCGGGCTTCTCTAAATATGGCTCCTCTGACTGGACTCGAACCAGTGACATACGGATTAACAGTCCGCCGTTCTACCGACTGAACTACAGAGGAATCGTGTGAACGGGGCGAATAATAGCGGGGTGGTGCGGCTTTGTCAAAGCACTAAACTACGAAAAAAGTGTGTTTGCTGTCGTAATGAGCATGTTGCGTTGTTTTTCGGCACTCATCTTGTTTATCCACGCTATTTTTCACCCAAAAATCCCCGGCGTCGGGTTTGCACCGGCCATTGCACGCTTCTGGTGCGCAGGGCGATATCGCCGTAGGTGAACGGATAATACCGCAGAAAAATATTGCGACGAGTTAGCCAGCAGATCCCCTCACAGAGCCTCCTGACGGCGCTGAAACCTCGCATTTTCTCTCTGATATGTAGGATGAATGGACAGAAAATATGTATTGGCCGTCACAATGGCTAGATTTTTGCTTGTTTAAATGCGGGGAATGCGACTGCGCTCTCGCGCAAATTATTTTCGCCGTCTACACATAAAGTGATTGCTCCACGCCTCTGGGCGTTCCGCTATACCTGTGATACTTGAAGCCGTATCGGTGTTCTCGCCGCTTTGATACAGCGCCAATTATTTGGGATCTAAAAACAGTGCTGAGGAATACAACAATGTCATCGAAATTGATTAAAAGTCCGCTCGCTGCTCTGCTTATCGGTTGTTTAGGTTCTGCTTTTTATGCTCAGGCCGATATCGTTATCGGCGTCGCCGGGCCGTTCTCTGGGCCGAATGCGACCTATGGCGATCAGTATTGGCGTGGTGCTTCGCAGGCGGCAGCGGATATTAACGCTGCCGGCGGGATTAAAGGGGAAAAAATCAAACTGGTTCAAGGGGATGACGCCTGCGAACCTAAACAAGCGGTCGCCGTTGCCAACCGTTTGGTGGATCAGGACAAGGTCGCGGCGGTGGTGGGCCACTTCTGCTCGTCCTCCACCATGCCTGCTTCCGAGGTGTATGACGAGGCCGGCATTATCGCCATCACCCCCGGCTCGACCAACCCGCAGATCACCGAGCGCAACATGGCCAACATGTTCCGCATGTGCGGTCGTGATGACCAGCAAGGGGTGATCGCCACCAACTACATGCTCAATACCCTGAAAGCCAAACGCATCGCGGTGATCCACGACAAAGACACCTACGGTCAGGGGTTGGCAGATGCCGCCAGAGCAGAGATGAACAAGCGCGGCGTGAAGGAAGTGCTGTATGAAGGGCTGTCACGCGGTGAAAAAGACTTCAACGCACTGGTGACCAAGATCGCCTCGGTTAAACCTGACGTGGTCTATTTCGGTGGCTGCCATCCAGAGGCTGGGCCATTGGTGCGCCAGATGCGTGAGCAGGGTGTGACCGCCAAGTTCTTCTCCGGTGACTGCATCGTGACCGAAGAGCTGGTGACCGCTGCCGGTGGGCCGCAGTATACCAACGGCGTGCTGATGACCTTTGGTAACGATCCGCGCCAAATTCCGGAAGGCAAAGCGGTGATCGCCAAGTTCCGTGCCAGCGGTTTTGAACCAGAAGGCTACACCCTCTACTCCTACGCCTCTATTCAGGCGATCGCCGCGGCGTTCAACGCGACCGGTGGCAAAGACAGCGCCAAGGCCAGCGAATGGCTGAAATCGCATGATGTGGATACCGTAATGGGCAAAAAGGCCTGGGATAAGAAGGGCGACCTGAAGGTATCGGATTACGTGGTCTACCAATGGGACGATAAAGGCAAATATCACCAACTCTAAAATCCTCGGCGTCTTTCAAGCCACAGCGTTGTTGGCTGCATACGTTCCCCCAGTCACTTAGTGAACCTAAGCTTCTGGGGACTCCCGTACTTGCCGCCTAACTGTCACTTGAAATCCATAGAGGATTAACCCATAAGCGGATCCGCGTATTTGGCGGATCCGCGCCGATACTTCCCTTGGGCCGCGTCTGCATTTGCTTGCGGTCCCACCAGGCGAGACTGCTCATTATGGATGTTTTCTTTCTGCAACAGTTGATCAACGGTCTGACACTCGGCGCGGTTTACGGTTTGATCGCCATCGGCTACACCATGGTTTACGGCATTATCGGCATGATTAACTTCGCCCATGGCGAGGTGTACATGATCTCCGCCTACCTGTGTGCCATCGGGCTGGCACTGTTGTCGTTCTTCGGCCTGCAATCATTCCCGCTGCTGATCCTCGGTACACTGGTGTTTACCATCGTCGTCACCGGCGTGTATGGCTGGGTGATCGAGCGTATCGCCTACAAACCCTTGCGCAATTCCACGCGTCTGGCACCGTTGATCTCCGCGATCGGTATGTCGCTCATTTTGCAAAATTACGCGCAAATCAGCCAGGGGCCTCGCCAACAAGGGATCCCGACATTGCTGGATGGCGTGTTCCGCCTCAACTTTGACGGCGGGGTGATCCAAATCACTTACACCAAGGTGTTTATCCTGGTCGCCTCACTGCTGGGCATGGCTATCCTCACTTACATCATTCAGCACACCCGCCTGGGGCGTATCTGCCGCGCGACCCAACAAGATCGCAAGATGGCGTCCATTCTGGGTATCAACACAGACAGGGTGATCTCCCTGGTGTTCGTGATTGGTGCCGCCATGGCTGGTTTGGCAGGGGTGCTGATTACCATGAACTACGGCACCTTTGATTTCTACGTCGGCTTTATCATTGGCATTAAAGCCTTCACCGCTGCGGTGCTGGGCGGTATAGGTTCGTTGCCCGGTGCAATGCTCGGTGGCCTGCTGCTGGGTGTCGCGGAGGCGCAGTTTGCCGGTATGGTTAACTCGGATTACAAAGATGTATTTTCCTTCGGCTTGCTGGTGGTGATCCTGATTTTCCGCCCTCAGGGCCTGCTCGGACGGCCAATGGTCGCTAAGGTTTGAGGGGAAAACTATGTCGCAATCTCTGGTTCACCAAGGGCTGAACATTAAACGCAGCCTGCTGGACGCCGTATTGGCTGGGCTGATCGCCCTGATCGTGTTTGGGCCGATCGTCGGTATTGTTCTCAACGGATACAGCTTTAATTTTGAGCCACGCCGTCTGGTGTGGATTATCGCGGCGGTGATGGTTGGGCGACTGCTGCTAAGCCTGTTTTTGCAGACCGCACCGGGCCGCAAGCTGTTAACGCGCTTTGACGGCGGTAACGACGGCGTCTATGTCCGGCCGATTGGGGCCAAAACCAGTCTGCGTTGGGGAGTTCCGTTAATGGCGGTTATCGCGCTGTTGTTCCCGTTTATTGCCACCAAGTACCTGCTGACAGTAGCAATACTGGGGTTAATTTACGTATTGCTTGGGCTGGGGTTGAACATCGTTGTGGGCCTGGCTGGGCTGCTTGATCTGGGCTATGTGGCGTTCTACGCCATTGGTGCTTATGGGTTGGCGTTGGGCTACCAGTATCTTGGGCTGGGGTTCTGGGCGATGTTGCCGCTGGGGGCATTGATGGCCGCGCTGGCCGGTGCGCTGCTGGGGTTCCCGGTGTTGCGTATGCACGGCGACTATCTGGCGATCGTCACGCTGGGCTTCGGGGAAATTATCCGTCTGGTGCTGAATAACTGGATGTCGCTGACCGGTGGCCCCAACGGCGTCTCGGTACCGGCCCCAACGATTTTTGGCCTAGAGTTTGGCCGGCGAGCGAAGGACGGCGGCGTACCGATCCACGAATTCCTCGGGATTGCTTATAACCCTAATCTGAAGTTTATTTTTATCTATGCCGTGCTGTTTCTGGTGGTGCTGCTGGTGCTGTATATCAAGCACCGGTTGACGCGTATGCCAATCGGCCGCGCCTGGGAGGCACTGCGCGAAGATGAAATCGCCTGTCGTTCTCTCGGGCTGAACCACGTATTGGTGAAACTGTCGGCCTTTATGATGGGTGCCTCTACCGCCGGGCTGGCCGGGGTGTTTTTCGCCACCTATCAGGGCTTCGTTAATCCCACCTCATTCACCTTCTTTGAATCGGCGTTGATCCTGGCAATCGTGGTGTTGGGTGGTATGGGCTCGACCATCGGTGTGGTATTGGCGGCGTTCGTGCTCACGGTGGCACCGGAGTTGTTGCGCAGCTTCGCCGAGTACCGGGTATTGCTGTTTGGTGTGCTGATGGTGGCGATGATGATCTGGCGACCGCGTGGATTGGTACGTATCAGCCGTACCAGCTTCGCACCGCGCAAGGGGGTTGAGCCATGAGCGATCCCATCTTGCAGGTTGAGCATCTGATGATGCATTTCGGCGGCATCAAGGCGTTGAACGACGTGAATCTCGCCGTAGAGCGCGGTTCGATTACCGCGTTGATCGGCCCCAACGGCGCGGGTAAAACTACGGTGTTCAACTGCCTGACCGGTTTTTACCGTGCTACCGGCGGGGCGATCCTGCTCAATACCCACAAGCGGCCGACCGACGTGATCCAGGTGCTGGGGCAGAAATTCCACGCGGGTGACTGGATTAACCCAAAACGGCTGGGGTCGCGTGTTTACTACAAAATGTTTGGTGGCACCCATCTGGTTAACCGCGCCGGGCTGGCGCGTACCTTCCAGAATATTCGCTTGTTCCGCGAAATGTCGGTGGTGGAAAACCTATTGGTAGCACAGCACATGCTGAGCAACCGCAATTTGATCGCCGGCGTGCTCAATACGCCGGGCTACCGCCGGGCAGAAAATCAGGCGCTGGACCGTGCCTTTTACTGGCTAGAAGTGGTGGAGTTGGTTGACAGTGCCAACAGGCTGGCGGGGGAAATGTCCTACGGCCAGCAGCGACGGCTGGAGATCGCGCGAGCAATGTGCACCACGCCGGAGATGATCTGTCTCGATGAACCCGCCGCCGGACTGAACCCGGTGGAGACGGCGACCCTGAGCCGTATTATCCGTTTTCTGCGCCAGCATCACGGCATCACGGTGCTGTTGATCGAACACGATATGGGTATGGTGATGGAGATCTCCGATCGGGTGATCGTGCTTGATCACGGCGATGTGATCGCCGAAGGCACGCCGAAAGAAATCCAGCATAACGATTCGGTGATCGCCGCTTACCTTGGCGCAGATGAAGAGGAACTGGCGGGATGAGCAATGTGATGTTGGAGTTTCGCAGCGTGGACGTGTTTTACGGTCCGATCCAGGCGTTGCAGCAGGTCTCGTTGCAGGTGAATGAAGGGGAAACGGTGGCGCTGATTGGCGCCAACGGTGCGGGTAAGTCGACGTTACTGATGTCGATTTTCGGTCAGCCGCGTATCAGCGGCGGGCAGATCCTGTTTCGCGGTGAGGACATCAGCCAGCGTTCTACTCATTATGTCGCCAGCAGCGGCATCGCTCAGGCCCCCGAAGGGCGGCGTATTTTTCCGGACATGAGCGTGGAGGAAAACCTGCTGATGGGCACCATTACCATTGGCAATCGCTATGTAGATGAGGATTTGTTGCGCATGTTCGATCTGTTCCCACGTCTAAAGGAGCGGCGTAACCAGCGCGCGATGACCATGTCCGGCGGTGAGCAACAAATGTTAGCGATTGCCCGGGCACTGATGAGTCGCCCAAAACTGCTGTTGCTGGACGAGCCGAGCCTGGGATTGGCACCGATCATCGTCAAACAGATCTTCAGCATATTGCAGGAATTAACCCGCGGGGGCATGACGTTGTTTCTGGTGGAACAGAATGCCAACCATGCGCTGAAGCTGTCCGATCGCGGCTATGTCATGGTCAACGGCCAAATCCGTCTGACCGGTAGCGGCGCAGAGCTACTAAACGATCCGGAGGTGAGGAAAGCCTATCTGGGCGGCGCCTAGAACTGGCGCTGGATCCAGCGTACGTTCAGCCGCACCAGTGCGATGATGCCACTGGACAGGATCCGCAGCCCGGTGGGTAAATCGCGGCGGCGGATATCCAGCAGCAACACGGTGCGCACCTCATCGCTGTCATTCCAGACTTCATGTTCGAAGGTATCGTCCCACAGCATAAATTCCCCGTCGTTCAGGCGGTATTCTTGCCCGTCGACTTTCAACACGGCGGCAGGCAGACCATCGGCACGTTTAGGCATCGATAACACTAGATAGCCACGCAGAATGCCGCGGAACGGGCCACGGTGTGCCGGCACTTGTTTCCCGGGTGCCAGGAAGGACAGCGAAGCAGAAAGGACGTCGGGGGATGAGGCAATCAGCCCAGCCAATGTTGGGCAGCGTGCCAGATTACGCGCAATCGGCTGGCCATAGGCTTTCATGATAAACATACGCCAGTCGCGCGCATCATTGTCGGAGATCGACGCCTGTTCGATCATAATCTCGTGAAATCGCGGAATATTACGCAGATCTTCCGCTACGGTCAGCGCCTCTTCACGTATCTGTTGCCACTGGCCGGTAAAGCGCTGGGCATCAGGGAACAGGCGTGCACTGTCGAGCACGGGAGTACCGCTAATGCGACGATCGTAAATACGGCGTAATGCCAACACGGACCAATCATAGATAGCTGACATAATGACCTCAATAGAGTAACCAGATTTCTCGCCGTCTCTTGATATTATTATTGTTTAATATGCGACTGTCGGATGATTAATTCTCCGGTATACAACGTTTGTCCGCCGGGTTCGAAAGCCTGTGTCAGACAATGAATGCCTTCGGCAATCAGCGACTGCATTGGCTGGCGGTAGGTGGTTAACTGGTAGCTGGGGGAGGCGGCCAGCTCAATGTCGTCAAAGCCCACCACGGCAATGGGTGCGCAGTCCGGCAGGGCACGCATGGCGTCGATCACGCCTACCGCCAGAATATCGTTTTCACAAAAAATCGCCTCAACCCGCTGTTCCGGCGGGGTGGCGGCCAGGTAGGCCGTAAACGCCTCCATGCCGCAGAGGCGTTGATAATGCGGAGCCTGTAGCACCACGCTGACGTCACGTTGTTTCTCCGCCAGTGCTGCGCGGAAACCGTCAAGACGGCGTAACTGGGTGGACTCACTCACTGGCCCTGCCAGATACCCCATGCGTTGATGACCCTGCGCGAGTAACAATTCTCCGATTTCTTGCCCGGCCTGATAGCCATTGGTCGCCAATACCTGGATATACGGGCTTTCGCTGTAGCGATAAAGCACCACCAGCGGAATATGGTGAATATCCTGCGCCAGCGTAATTAGCCGGTCATTGAGCAGGGTGCCAAGAAACAGCAGGCCGTCCACCTGCATTTGATCGGCCAGCGTCAGCACCGATTCATAGTCGTTTTCCGAGGTGATGTTCAGCAGCAATGCCATATAGCCGCGGCTTTGCAAGTGCCGGGTGACTTCGTCCAGCAGCGTAAAGATATGCGGGTTTTTCAGTTCGTCCGCCACCAGCCCGATAATGCGGGTGCTTTTTTTCGACAGGCTGCGCGCCAGCAGATTAGGGCGATAGCCCAATTCGCGTGCTGCGGTTTGAACGCGCAGCATCGCTTGCGGCGAGATCGATGCGCCGTCCGTAAAGGCGCGCGATACCGTCCATTTAGACACGCCGGCGCGGGCTGCCACATCACTGGCCGTCGCCTTACGTGCAGTCGGTGCCGGGATAGAACCGGGTTTTTTCGCCATCATTTTTCGCTCGTGAAGAAAAAACGGTATGGGTTCAACAGATTAGCACAGCGCTGTCAGATGCGGGAGTGACCGCCGCACGCGGTGGAATCTATGGGGCAAACCGGGCAAGGCTCAGGATCCTTTTATCGGCAATGTGTGATCCTGAGCAGCAGATTTCTCATAGCGTATTTGACTTATTTTTAACCATCTCCAATAGTCCATCGCAAGTGGCATTTGTTTTGCGGTCAAGTTGCCACCTGATTTTGCACCCGGGTGCATTCAAATTTGCACCCGGGTGCAATGCGGCAGAATTATTGGCAACGTTAGACTTCGGGAGCAACTATGTTGAATGGCGAAAGAAAAACGGCACGTCCTCTGCGTTGGGCAATGGTCGGTGGTGGGCGGCTGGGGCAGGTGGGTTACAAGCACCGCTGTGGCGCATTACGGGATAACACGGCTTTTGTGCTGGTGGCGGGGGCATTTGATATTGTGCCGGAGCGTGGCCGTGAGTTTGGCGTAAATCTGGGGGTTGACGCTGACCGTTGCTACGCGGATTACCGCACGCTGTTTGCTCAAGAGGCGCAGAGAGAAGACGGGATCGAAGTGGTATCCGTGGCCACGCCTAATGGCACTCACTATGAAATCACCCGTGCAGCGCTGTTGGCTGGGCTGCACGTCATCTGTGAAAAACCGCTGTTTTTTACCCGTCAGGAGGCCTATGAAATCAAGGCGTTGGCGGCGGAAAAAAACCGTATCGTTGGTGTAACCTACGGTTTTTCCGGCCATCCGTTGTTGCTGCAAATGCGTGCCATGATTGCCAGCGGGCAGATCGGTGAAGTGCGCATGGTAGACCTGCAATACACCCACGGTTTTAATGCCACGGACGAAGTTGATCGTCTCAGCGAAGCGCAAAAATGGCGTATCGACCCCAACATCTCCGGCCCCAGTTTTGTACTGGGCGACATTTCCACCCACACCTATTACCTGTCTCAATTGGTTATGCCGCAAATGCAGATCCGTGAACTGCTGTGCGATCGGCAAAGCTTTATTCCTTCGCGCGCGCCGCTGGAAGACAACGCACTGGTGATGATGCGCTACGCCAATGGCGCGGTGGGGCGGATGTGGGCCTCGTCGGTCAATGCCGGTGCAATGAGTAGCCAGCGCATGCGTATCGTCGGATCCAAAGCCAGTCTGGAGTGGAGTGATGTCAATCCCAGCGAGCTGCGCTATGAGGTGCAGGGGCAACCGAACCAGACACTGTATCGCGGCATGCCATATCTGGACGAGACCTGCAACGCCTGGGAGCGGTTGGGGGCGCTGCATACCGAAGGGCTGACCGAGTCCTGGGCCAACATCTACCTGAAATTTGCTCTGGCGATTGATGCCTGCAACCGGGGCGATCGGCAGGCGCTGGCGCAATTGGTGTATCCGGATATCGACGCCGGGATCGACGGTGTGCGCTGGATTGAAAACTGCGTACGTTCCGCCAACGAGGGTGCCCGCTGGGTGGCCTTCGGATAAACCTTTCTTTGCGGAGACACAACATGAAGCTTTCTTTCTGTACCGATAGTCTGGGCCAACTGCCGTTTGAAGCCATGTTGGATCGATTGGGTGAACTGGGCGTTTTTGGGGTGGAAATGACCACCGGCGGTTGGTCTTCAGCACCGCATCTGGATACCGTTGCCTTATTACAGGACGCCGGCAAACGTCGGCGGTTGCTGGCAGCATTAGAAAGCCGCGGCATGAAAATTGCCGCGCTGAACGTTTCTGGCAACCCACTGGATCCGGGTGTGTTGGGGGAAAAGCATCGCCATGATACCGACAATACCTTGGCGCTGGCCGCCAGCCTGGGGGTAAAAAAAATCGTCATGATGAGCGGATTACCGCCCGCATCGCCCGGTGACAGCATCCCTAACTGGATCACCTATACCGTCAGTTGGCCACCGACGCTGAAAAACTGCCTCGATTATCAATGGAACGAAGTGGCGATCCCCTATTGGCAGCGGCTGGTGGATAAAGCGCAGGCGTTCGGTATCGAAAAGTTTGCGCTGGAAAACTTCAGTTCCATGCTGGTGTGGAACCCGGACACATTGTTCAGGCTGCGTGACGCGGTAGGGCCGATGGTGGGGCTAAACCTTGATCCCAGCCATCTGATTTGGATGGGTGCTGACCCTATTGCGGTTGCCCGGCGCTTAGGCGACGCAATTCATCACGTGCACGGCAAGGACGTGCGCTTGGAAAGTGGCATGGTGGCGGTCAACGGGCTATTGGAAACCCGGCCAGTGGAACAGGTCGCGGACCGTGCCTGGAACTATGTCGCAGTTGGCTGCGGCCAGGATTTGCAGTGGTGGAAGGCGTTTTTCTCGGTAGTCCGCATGATGGGCTACAACGACTGGGTATCGTTAGAGATGGAAGATCTGACGATGTCCGTCGATGCCGGCATTACGACTTCGGTTGATGCATTAAAACACTGTATTAGTCAGTAAACCGCGTTCTGATCCGCTAATGGCTTGCCAACGAGCAGACCATTAGCGGAAAAAACTGTAGAAAAAAACACCCCAATAAAAGTGTGACGCATATCGCATTTGTCCCACCGATTGGTTAAAATATCGCTACTTCCCGCACCTGCCCGGATCCCGTTTAACATGGAACACACTCAGGTCTCTCGCTCAACTGCCTGGTTGCGCGTGGTCATTCTTGCTGTCTCGGCATTTATCTTCAATACCACGGAGTTTATTCCGGTGGGTTTGCTGAGTGATATCGCCCAAAGCTTCTCGATGCAGACCGAGCAGGTGGGTTTAATCATCACTATTTATGCCTGGATCGTCGCCGCGGCCTCGTTAGTGTGCATGTTGCTGACCAGCAAGATCGAGCGGCGTAAGCTGCTGATCGGGGTATTTATTCTGTTTATCGCCAGTCATGTGTTGACCGCCGTGGCATGGAACTTCACCACGCTGGTGATCTCCCGTGCAGGTGTTGCGCTAGCCCACGCCGTATTCTGGTCTATCACCGCCTCACTGGCGATCCGCGTTGCACCCGCAGGCAAAAAAGCACAGGCACTGAGCTTGCTGGCGGGCGGTACTGCGCTGGCGATGGTACTTGGCTTGCCGCTGGGGCGTATCGTTGGACAGATCCTGGGTTGGCGTATGACCTTTATCGGTATCGCCGTCTGTGCCACGCTGGCGTTGGTGCTGCTGTGGCGCTTGCTGCCGGTGCTGAAAAGCGAACATTCCGGTTCATTGGCCAGCGTACCCATGCTGTTTAAGCGCCCGGCACTGGTCAGCCTGTATATGCTGACCATTATTGTGGTGACAGCAAACTTCACCGCTTACAGTTATATCGAGCCCTTTATTCAGACCGTGGCAGGGCTGTCGGAAAACTTCACGACGCTGATGCTGCTGCTGTTCGGTGCTGCCGGTATCATCGGGAGCCTGCTGTTTAGCCGCTATAGCGAACGTTTCCCTTCTGGCTTTTTCATCGGTGCCATCGCGTTGCTGATGTTGAGCCTGCTGTTGCTGTTACCGGCCTCCGGCAATGAAAACCATCTGACGTTATTGTTTGCCGTGTGGGGCATGGCAATCATGGCGATTGGCTTATCCATGCAGGCCAAGGTATTGAATCTGGCACCGGATGCGACCGATGTCGCCATGTCGATTTACTCCGGGTTATACAACTTCGGCATCGGCGCTGGTGCACTGCTGGGCAATCAGGTTAGCCAGTATCTGGGCATGGGTAACATAGGTTTTGTCGCTGCCCCGCTGGCGTTGATCGCCCTTGGCTGGTGCCTGCTGAACTTTTACCGCAGTGAACGGTTCCAACACCACCACATCCGCTAACCGCCTTCTTACTGATAGTGCGCCTTGAGCTCACTATCAGGTTTCCTCCCCCCGATTAAACTTTCTCTCAGCAAAACAGATTGCTGCAGTTTTTTATGCTTAATTATTTTTCATAGTCTGCTAATTAAATATTTAACTCCGACACCGAGCCTATAGCATAGAAAATTATTGATTGTGTTATGGGATGGTTAATGGTGAGTGGCTATTTGGTTACTGAAAACAATGGAGTGGCCCAATCGCCTATCCATGAACAGGATCTGTCAGCGAGAATTGATGCATTACCGACCTCAGCTGGCCTGTGGCGGTTTATCGCCTTGCTGGCGTTAGGGGGCTTTTTTGAACTCTACGACCTGTTTCAAACCGGTTATATCAGCACCGGTTTAATCGCAGAAGGTATATTCCATACGGGGACGCAAGGTGTGTTCGGCGTCTCTGATCAAGCAGCGTTTGCCTCCGCGACCTTTCTTGGCCTGTTTATCGGTGCCAGCCTGCTCAGTCCCTATGCCGATCGCTTTGGCCGACGCACGACCTTTATGTTTGCGCTGGCCTGGTATGGCGTGTTTTCGTTGTTTCTGGCTTTTCAGCACCAGGCAGAGTGGGTGATCTTCCTGCGTTTTCTGGTCGGTGTCGGACTGGGGATTGAGTTGGTGACGATCGATACCTATCTGACCGAATGGGTGCCCGCACATCTGCGCACCCGGGCGTTTGCTTTTTCTTTTTTCATTCAGTTTCTGTCGGTCCCGACGGTGGCGCTGATGTCCTGGTGGTTGGTTCCACAAACCATTCTGGGCTTGAGTGGCTGGCGTTATGTGGTGATCGCCGGTGCGGTGGCGTCACTGGTGATTTGGCTGGTGCGTAAAGGGTTACCGGAATCGCCACGCTGGTTGGCGCAACAGCGACGTTACGCAGAGGTCCGGCAAGTGATGTTGGCTATGGAGCGCCGTTGCGGTGTTGTCCAAACAACAGAGTTCCCATTGCGCGATACCGGGATACAAAACGAGATACCGGCGCAGGGCAGCTTTAAAGATATCTGGGCGCCGCGATACCGTGGACGCACCTTGATGCTGGTGGTGATGAATTTCTTCCAGGCAATAGGTTTCTTTGGTTTTGGTAACTGGTTACCCGCCTTGTTGGCTGGAAAGGGCGCGTCGATCACCCACAGTCTGCTGTATGCCTTCTTTATTACTCTGGCTTATCCGTTGGGGTCACTGCTGTGCAGTCGCTATGCCGACAAGATGGAAAACAAATGGCAAATAGTCCTTTCTTGTCTGGTCACGGTTGTTTTCGGTTCGCTTTTTGCTATGCAGAACAACCCGCTGTGGCTAATTTTGTGCGGGTTTTTCATCACCTGGTCTAATGCTTGGCTGACCTACAGTTATCATTCCTACCAGTCAGAGGTGTTTCCGACCTACATCCGCGCCCGTGCTGTCGGGTTCTGCTATTCTTTTAGTCGGTTGTCGACGGTATTCAGCAGCCTGATTATTGGCATGATCCTGCAATACAGTGGCTCGGTGGGTGTCATTGTGTTTATCGTTGCCAGCATGCTGATTGTGATGGTGGTCATTGGGGTATTCGGTCCCAAAACACGCGGCATCGATCTGGAAAATATCTAACGGACTCAACCGGCGTTGCGCACTGAGGCAAAGCCGGTATCTTCAGCAAAAAAACTGGCGATCATGCGAAAATAATTCCGTTATCACGGCTTTCTCTCCTGCCTTAATCTTGACCCGGAAAATGCATTCACACCTCTACTGGGAGACGATCTATGAGCCCGCCGACCACGCAAGATGGCACCCGAATTTCCTCTATTAATACTCCCTTTATTCGCGGCTTGATGCTAGCGGCGATTTGCGCCGCCTACATACAGGGCGGTTTGGTCAAAGTGCTGGATTTTAACGGGGCTATGGCGGAGATGACCCATTTTGGTCTACAGCCGGCAGCGTTGTTTGCCAGCCTGGTGATTGTGCTTGAACTGGGGGCTTCGGCACTGATCCTGACGGGTTTTTACCGCTGGCTGGGCGCGTTGGCGCTGGCCGGATTTACCCTGGCCGCCACGCTGATGGCTAACCGTTTTTGGGAAATGAGCCCGCCGGAGCGCTTTACCGGTATGAACGGATTTTTTGAACATATTGGGCTGGCGGGTGCGTTGCTGCTGGTCGCGCTTTACGATCTCAAGGAGCATAACGATGGCTGAATCGGCTGAGAGCAAAGCAGCACCTGGCGGTTTCGCGCCGTTGAAGATCCCGGTATTTGCGGTGCTGTGGGGGGCCACGGTATTGGGCAACGTTGGTAGCTTTATGCGCGACGTCGCCAGTTCCTGGCTGGTGACGGATTTATCCTCTAATCCATCGGCAGTGGCATTGATGCAGACAGCGGCCACACTGCCAGTGTTCCTGCTGGCAATCCCGGCGGGGGTATTGTCAGACATTCTTGACCGCCGTCGTTTCCTTATTTTTGTCCAGATTCTGCTGGCCTGCGTCAGCGGCACCTTATTGTTACTGTCGCAAAGTGGCGCGCTGACCGTTGAGTATTTACTGGTGTTGACCTTTATCGGTGGCATCGGTGGGGCACTGATGGGGCCAACCTGGCAATCTATCGTACCCGAGCTGGTACCGCGTGCCGATCTCAGAAATGCAGTTGCGCTGAACTCGCTGGGGATTAACATCGCCCGCGCCATTGGCCCGGCGGCGGGAGGCTTGTTGTTGGCGAGCTTTGGCGCTGGCGCAGCCTACGGCGCTGACATACTTAGCTACGTATTCGTTGTTTCAGCTCTACTGTGGTGGCGCAGACCCAAGGTGGAGGATAACGGCCTTTCCGAGCATTTCTTTGGCGCTTTCCGCGCCGGAATTCGCTATGCCCGCGCCAGCCGTGAACTGCACGTCGTGTTGTTACGGGCGGCGGTCTTCTTCGTGTTCTCCAGTTCGGTTTGGGCGTTATTGCCATTAGTGGCACGGCAGATGTTGGGTGGTACCGCAGGTTTCTACGGCATCCTGTTGGGCGCCGTGGGGGCGGGAGCGATAGGCGGTGCGGTGCTGTTGCCGCGGTTACGCCAGCGGCTAAACGCTGATGGTTTGGTGCTCTTGGCGGCAGTGATTACCGCCGCGGTGATGGCACTGTTATCGTTGGCCCCGCCGCAGTGGTTGGCTGTATTACTGCTGTTGGCGCTGGGTGCCGGCTGGATCATCGCGCTGACATCACTGAATGGGGCAGCACAAGGGGTATTGCCAAACTGGGTGCGTGGGCGCGGACTGGCGATTTATTTGATGGTGTTCAATGGTGCTATGGCTGCCGGTAGCTTGTTGTGGGGGTTGATTGCCCAAGAGATCGGCGTGGCAGCCACGCTGCTGACGGGCGGCATTGGGTTGTTAGTGATTTCCCTGGCGTTTCATCGTATTCGTTTGCCGGAAGGGGAAGCCGATCTGCAGCCGTCCAATCACTGGCCGGAACCCTTGCTCAACACACCGGTAGAGAACGATCGTGGACCAGTGATGATCCAGGTCGAATACCGCGTGCGGCTGGAAGATCGTCCGCAGTTCCTGCGGACGTTGCATCAGCTTTCACGTGTGCGGCGTCGCGACGGTGCCTATGCCTGGGGCCTGACTGAGCATACTGCCGATCCACAGTGCGTGATGGAGTGGTTCATGGTGGAATCCTGGGCAGAACATTTGCGCCAGCATCAACGTGTTTCGCATGCAGATGCCGATCTGCAACAGGCCGCGCTGCAGTTCCATATTGGCCCGGAAAAACCGCAGGTGCATCACTTCCTGTCGCTTGATCTGCGGCATTTAGGAAGAGAAAAACCAGGGGAATAAAACAGCCGCGGCGGGCAATCATGTTTGCTCCGCCGCGCTGTTGTGGGCATGTAACCGTCCCAATAGCATAAAGATCAATATCGCCGTTGCGGCAGAGGCGATTGCCAGGATATACAGCAAGTGACGAAATGCCTGATCGTAGATTTGCAGTGTTAATTGACGTTGCCCGGGCAGCAGGGTAGCCGCACTGTTCACGTCGCCGAGCGCTGCGCGGTTGGCTGCTTCTATCATCTGTTGGGTGTTGGTAACGCTGGGGAGGGCATCAAACAAACCGCCCTGAATAAGCATGGCAAGCACTGCGCCGGCAATCGCAATTGCGATACCGTCAGCTGAAACCCGTACTGCGTTGAAAATGCCGGTCGCCATACCGGCCCGTTCTTTTTCCACCACGCTGACGGCCATGGCATCCATCAACCCCCAGGGCAGACCAATACCGGTACCGATCAACAGCATGGGCGCTATCAATCCGTTGCCGTTATTTGCTGCCACATGACCCAGCCAGGCCAGTCCGACAGCGACCAGCAGCAGCCCAATACCGGAAAGCACACCAGAGGTAAAACGGTGTGCCAGGAGTGCGGCAAGGAAGGGCACAAACAGCAACGGAGCCGCTAGCGCAATCATGGTTTTACCGGCTTCAAGGGCGCTCTGCCCATCAATGCCGATAAAGCGACCCGGCAGCATGACGATCAACACCACAAAAAAGAAGGCCGGTGTGGCTGCCAGCACCTGAACCCCAATAAAGCGGGTACTGCGGAATAACGTCAGATCGAGCATCGGTCGCGTGACTCGTTGTTCAATCAGTACAAAAGCGATAAAGACCGCCAGCGACAGCAGCAATGAACCGGCCACCGACAGGCTGGCCCAACCGTTGTCAGGGGCGAGCAGAATGGCATAGGTGAACAATGCCAACGCTGCGGTAAAACTGATGGCACCGGGCCAGTCCAGCCCAGCAGCATCGGGATCGCGGGACTCTGTTGCACTGAGTGCCACTAACACCAATCCCGCCACAGCAATCAGTGCCGTGGCAAAAAACACCCATTGCCAACCTGCTGTCACCACTAACCAGCCTGATGCCAACGGCCCGAAAGCCAAACCAATGCCGAACGTGGTGCCCAACAGGCTGAAGATCCGGGTGCGCACCGCGCCATGAAAGGTCTGCGCCAGTGAAGACATGGCTCCGGCGAAAGCCGCCGCGCCAGCCAGACCTTGCGCCAGCCGCAAAATATCGATGCCCACCACCGAAGGGGCGAAAGGGATCATCATCGTCAGGATGGCAAATGCACCCAGACCGAGTAGCCAGACGCGTTTACGGCCATAAATGTCGGTCAGGCTACCGGCGGCCATCATTGCGCTGCCATAAGTGAGGATATAACCATTAACGACCCAACTCAGTTGTACGGCGCTACCACCCAATGAATGACTGATGGAGGGCAACACCACTGCGGGGCCGGTGAAGCTCAGTGGAATAAGAATACCGGTCAGGCAGGCGGCAAATAATTGCAGCCATGCCCGGATCTCAATGTGGTCTGCGGTCGAAGTTATTTGTGTCATGGCGTTTATCTGCATCGGGTGGAAAAAGCCCGCAAGCGGGTGTTGTGCAGCATTAAGGACCGTGTCATGGCCTGCGACTGCGTAGCCATCAAGGTAATCTCTCCCACATCGAAGAAAAATAGGCTAAATTTCCATAGATATCGGACAAAAATGTCCTGAATAAGGAAACATGCATGATGGACAGTCTTAATGGCATTCTGGCGTTTGTGCAGGTTGCAGAAACGCGCAGTTTCTCCGATGCTGGGCGGCAACTGGGGGTATCGTCATCCGCAGTGGGTAAGAGTGTGGCACGTATGGAGCAACGGCTGGCGGTACGGCTGTTTCACCGCAGTACACGCAGCGTGACGCTGACGGCAGAAGGGGCACTGTTTCTTGAGCGTTGCCGCCGTATTCTGGCGGAGCTAGCCGCAGCTGAACTCGAATTGGCCGACAGCCGTGGCACGCCACGTGGCAAGCTGCGTGTCAGCTTGCCGCTGGTCAGCGGACTGATAATGCCAGTGCTGACCGACTTTATGCATCAGTACCCGGACATTGCGTTGGACGTCGACTTTTCAGATCGCATGGTGGATATCGTCGAGGAAGGGTTTGACGCGGTGGTACGTACTGGTGAGCCGACGGACTCGCGGTTGGTGTCTCGGCGGCTTGGCGGTTTTCAGTTAGTGTTAGTGGCGTCGCCAGAGTATTTAAAACGACGCGGTCGGCCGGAAAAGCCGACGGACTTGCTCAATCATGCCTGTTTACAGCATAAATTCCCCACCACAGGGCGGCTTGAGCCTTGGCCATTAAGGGATCCAGGTTTGTCTGAGCTGCCGGCCACCATGATCTGTAACACCACCGAAGCCTTGCTGCCGGTGGCACAGGCCGGTTTGGGCATCGCTTGCCTGCCGGATTTTATGGTGAAGAGGGCACTGCAACACGGTGAACTGCAAAAGGTATTGGAAGGCTTCGTTGAGCATCAGGGTTCTTTCCGGGTTATCTGGCCCTCCAGCAAATATTTGGCCCCAAAACTGCGTGTGTTTATCGATTTTCTTGGTGAGCGGCTATTCCCGGTTAACGGAGAATAAAAAGCCCGCCTAAGTTTCCTTAAGCGGGCGACGTTACTGCGGTTCTCATTTAGGCGAGGTCGAAACGATCGAGGTTCATCACCTTATTCCAGGCGGCAACAAAGTCCCGCACAAAACTCGCCTGCGCATCGGCACTGCCATAGACTTCCGCCAGTGCCCGCAGTTGAGAGTGTGAACCAAAGATCAGATCAGCACGTGTTGCCGTCCACTTCAGCGCACCCGTTTTGCTGTCGCGGCCTTCAAACACGCCATCATCGCCCACCGGTTTCCAGGTGGTGCCCATATCAAGCAGGTTGACGAAGAAGTCGTTGCTCAGTGCCTGCGGCCGTTGGGTTAATACGCCGTGCTGGCTTTGACCCACGTTGGCGTTTAACACCCGCAACCCGCCGACCAGTACCGTCATTTCCGGTGCCGTCAGCGTCAGCAACTGCGCTTTGTCGACCAGTAGGGCTTCGGCCGGAATGTTGAACTGGCGCTGCAGGTAGTTACGGAAACCATCGGCAACCGGCTCCATCGCTTCAAAGGAGTCGACATCGGTCTGCTCTTGTGTCGCATCCATACGGCCCGGCGTGAAGGGTACGCTGACAGGATGACCCGCGTTGATCGCTGCCTGCTCGACGCCTGCCACACCGGCCAGTACGATCAGATCTGCCAGCGAAACGCGTTTGTTACCCGACTGGGCATTGTTGAACGCCTGCTGGATCCCTTCCAGCGTGGCCAGTGTTTGCGCCAGTTGAGCCGGTTGGTTGATTGCCCAGTCTTTCTGCGGTGCCAGACGAATGCGCGCACCGTTGGCACCGCCACGCTTATCGGAACCGCGGAAAGTAGACGCTGAAGCCCAGGCGGTGGATACCAGTACTGAGATCGGCAAACCGGAAGCCAGAATTTGGGTTTTTAGCGCAGCGATATCCTGATCGTTGATCAACTGATGATCGACTTCTGGGATCGGATCCTGCCAAATCAGCTCTTCTGCCGGTACTTCTGGACCGAGATAACGAGCGCGTGGCCCCATATCGCGGTGGGTCAACTTGTACCAGGCGCGAGCGAAAGCATCAGCAAGCTGGTCAGGATGTTCATAGAAGCGGCGTGAGATCTTTTCGTACTCTGGATCGAAGCGCAGCGACAGGTCGGTTGTCAGCATGGTGGGGCGCTGTTTTTTCGCCGGATCAAATGCATCTGGAATGGTATCTCCGACGTCTTTGGCTACCCATTGATGTGCGCCAGCCGGGCTTTGCGTCAACTCCCACTCGTATTCAAACAGGTGCCTAAAGAAGTCGTGGTTCCACTGGGTGGGGGTGGTCGTCCAGGTCACTTCCAAACCGCTGGTGATCGCGTCTTTCCCCTTACCGGTACCGAAACTACTCTGCCAGCCAAGGCCTTGTAGCTCCAGGCCCGCAGATTCTGGATCGTCACCGACGTGCGACGCTGGACCTGCACCGTGAGTTTTACCGAAGGTGTGACCACCGGCAATCAGCGCCACGGTCTCTTCGTCGTTCATTGCCATGCGGGCGAAGGTTTCGCGAATATCGCGTGCCGCAGCGACCGGGTCAGGGTTACCGTCCGGGCCTTCTGGGTTGACGTAAATCAGCCCCATTTGCACGGCTGCCAGTGGGTTTTCGAGATCACGATCGCCAGAATAACGGCTATTCGCACCGCCGCTCAGTTCCAACCAGATCTTTTCCGATCCCCAGTAAACATCATCCGGTTCCCAGGTGTCGGCGCGACCCCCCGCGTAGCCAAAGGTTTTAAAGCCCATGGATTCGAGCGCCACGTTGCCGGTCAGGATAATCAGATCGGCCCAGGAGATTTTGCGACCGTATTTCTGTTTGATCGGCCACAGTAAGCGACGGGCTTTATCGAGGCTCACGTTGTCAGGCCAACTGTTGAGTGGTGCAAAACGTTGCTGACCTTCACCTGCGCCACCGCGACCATCACCGATACGGTAAGTACCGGCACTGTGCCAAGCCATACGGATGAACAGACCACCATAGTGACCAAAGTCTGCCGGCCACCAATCCTGTGAGTCAGTCATCAGAGCGTGCAGATCTTGTTTAACGGCGGCCAGGTCAAGGCTGTTGAAGGCTTTGGCGTAATCGAAGTCAGGGTCCATCGGGTCGGAAAGGGAGGAGTGTTGGTGCAGCGGCTTCAGGCTAAGTTGGTTTGGCCACCAGTCCTGATTTGAAGGGCCGCGGCGCGGTGTATTTGGCTTACCGCTGCCGGAAAACGGGCATTTACTTTCAGTTGTCATGGTGCGCTCTCTGCTTCTGTAGGTTCGCTCGTCAGGCCCTGTCTGTCCTGTACCTGAGGAGCTGTTAACGTGACATCGCGGGCCAATGCTCGCGTCGGGTGTTGCGCTAATGTCTAACTAATCAACTGATTTAAAGTGATTTTTATACGCCAAGAGAAAATGGAGATCGCGTCGACTCTCAGGATTAAGCTTAGTCAGTAGATGCGGATAGATAAAATAGGAAAGGTTGAATGTTGTAATAGTTGGCAGCTATTGAACGTAGTTATATTAATAGGTTGTTATGGCGTGATCGACAGAACAGAAATAGACAAAAAAGGGTATTAGTCTTAGATGACCCTAAGTTTATCTACTTTTTGAGAGGTGATGTATGCACATTTATAAGCATGCGTTGTTGTTGGTCCAAAATGAGACAGATGGTCAGCTCATGTTGGCGCATGCCGAACGCCTTGCGAAAGAAATGGGCACCTGTATCACGCTGGGGCATATCAGCGAAGACTACAGAGAGTTGGATTACACCAGCGATGCCTTAACCAAGGATCGTCAGTCACATGAAGTGATCGAGGCGAAGGCGATGCTAAGCCGTTTGATTGGATCTGCGCATTTTGACGTCAAAGTAAAATCGATCGTCAGTATCCATAGATTTAAAGACGTTCAAGCAGTGATCGATAAGGAAGAAATAGATCTGGTCATGCTGGGCCATGAAAATCGTTTTATGGGGGTTTACACGTCTTTCTCTTTTGAGTTCATCAACCACTTAACTGTTGATGTGTTGATTGTTCATGTTCCTTCCGTCCCGATAATCTCAGTGCCTTGAGGGAGAGCAGGTGGGCATGTTGGTATTGTCAGTATGTGATAATAAGCGGCAGGTTTTTGCTACAGTGTTTTCAGATAATCTTCAAATAACTTTCCGCTTTCTGGCCGGAAACGTTCTCCAGTGTTTGTCACAGACACAATATTATCAACTCGTAGATTGCGGAAATCTGAGCGTGTTCCGCACCAGATCGTGAGTAACCATACTTCATCGAATAGAGTTAAACCAAGCGGACGGGCTATCCGGTTGCTTTCTCGTCCCTGGAGATCGACATAAGCAATACTCAATAGAGATTTTTTACGAATCGCCTCTCGAAGAAATGTCAGATGCTTATTGGCATTCACTTTTTCTTTGGTGTGTCGTGATACCGCCCTGAGAGGCAATCGTTTATAAGCATCGGTATGTTTAACATCTATCACGGCACCAATTTTAGCTGAGACACGGCCAGCTGCGGCCGAAAGAGAATCATCACCCCGTGCGGCCATCATTCGCATGCCGAGCATAATCACCTCCAGCTCGTCATGATCGAAATTGAGCGGCGGTAGAAAGTGTCCCTTTTCGAGCAAGTAGCCTAAACCTGACTCACCGCGGATAGGTGCGCCCATTGCCTGCAGGGTCACCATGTCTCTGTAGATTGTTCTGACAGACACATTCAGAGTGTGTGCCAACACTTCAGCTGAGACCGGATGTATGCGACTGCGAAGATGATCTAATAAAGTGAATAACCGTATGGTTTTCATTGAATGTGATGAACTACCCTGACAAAACCTGTCAGGGGAGTGTAATACGATTCAGGCTTCATTTCATGACGATAATGGAGTTCAGATGACCCCTCTATGCTACGAAATAGTGACTTACCAGGTGAAAGACCCGCAAGTGGCAGACGCCGCCAGAGAGATTGCACAACGTGAACTGAAACGGTTTCCCGGTTACATCGACTGGATCGCCTTCTCAGGTATGGATGTCCTTTGCGAACGTGTTGATCTGGTCGTGTGGAGAAGCCATGAGGAAGCACAGGTTGCGGCAAAAGCGGTTGCGAGTTTGCCAGAGTTCTTGAGTTTTAGATCTTCCGTAAGCCACTTGGACAGTATGGGGCACTATGTGGCACCGCGTGTTCAAACCTCGGTGGTCAGAAAAGGATACGGCATTGAAATAGGACGATTTCGTCTAAAACCGGGTGTTAACGAAAGCACGATGCATGCGGCCTATAACGCCATGATAGAACGTCATCTCGCGCATCAAACTGGCTGGAAAAACCAATATTTGGTCTGTTTGGGTAATGGCGTCTTTATTGATATGGCTTTTGCGGATGATCAACTCTGTGCTGAGGCAATTTGCGCATCCTGGCAGGGAGAAACGGTATGCGGAGTCTTTTTGGCGATGATTGACCCCATGAGTATGGAGTTTGGTTCGCTTTGCTAACCGCAACGTAAGGATTGCCGTTATGTGATTACAGGATAAAAAGCAAAAAGCCCGCCTAAGTTTCCTTAAGCGAGTTTTTCTAAATATGGCTCCTCTGACTGGTATCGACTTTGCCATAAATGGCTGAATAAAAATAAAAATCTGAATTCGAGTCTTGTCAAGACCACCAGAATGAGCCCCAATAGTTGCTTGTTACTTAAAGCGGGTTTAAACACTTCGCTTCATGTATTGATCGTTCTACGATGTTATCTGCAAAGGAAGGGTAGCCAGAACAAGCATCAAAAAGTCGGCTCAAAGCGAGATTGTGTCCAAAGAGCTCTAGCAGTCTGCTCTGTGCCAGAGGCGGGCGTTGCTAACATCGAGATGTACTAATCTGCGGGGAGCAGGTCAACGAAGAGCGGATCAACTTTATTGATTATCACTCCATAATCTTAGTAATGTCTCTATCTGTAACGTTAAGGAAATTCGCATAAAAAGAGCTGGATATGACTAAGAAAAAAATTTGCACAGAATTTGAAGCAGCATGCATCACTGGGATGTCCCCAACATTGTTACGGTGGCTAACATCTTATGCGCCAAAATATAAGGAGAGTCGAAAACTAAAAGTTGCGAAGAAGCGTGATGACATTTACTACTTTGAGCTGGACGAACTCCATGCTTTTAACGCGTGGCTGAAATCTCCATGGCCGTTTAAATCTGGAACACGCCCGAGTATACCGCAGGAAATACGCCGTGAAATAAAGGATGAAGCAAATGGCGAGTGTGCCATTTGCCATGGACATAAAGATACTTGCGAAGCGGCTCACCTTGATCCTGTATCTCAATCTCACAACAACCACCCGGAAAATCTTCTTTGGCTGTGTAGTAATCACCATACGACTTATGATGCAGGACTTTTTGGACCGAATGATGAAAATAAGGAATTTGTAAGTAACTTTAAGCAGGTCCTGCATCGATACAAAATCTTTCTGTGGCGCACACAACATGAAATCAGTCAAAAGCTCTTAACGGTCTTAGGGGATTGTGAGGGATTGGCTAAGCAACTTAAGCTGGCCAAGACTCAATCTCAGATCAAGGCTGTTGAAACGATTGCTAAAGCAACGTTGGATAAACTGCCAAAATTAGCTCCTGTGTCTAAAAGTGATCCTAAATATCAGGAGGTTAAAATCATTACAGAAGGCATTTCTTCACTTGCAAGAGATAATGAGAACAGTGTTGCGAAACGATTAGATAAAGCACATGCGATAAGGAACCAGTACATTGCTGCTTACGGCTTTGTGGCTTGCCCCTTGTGTACCGGTGAAGGTCGGCATAATGGCTCGAATTGCCCTGTGTGCGATGGAGACAGACAGGTTGAAAAAGATATCGCCAGCCGGATAGATATAAGCAGATACAATTTAATTGACTGTCCTCTCTGTGAAGGCGAAGGGCGATACTGCAGTGATTATTGCCCTGCATGTGGTGGAAATGCGCAGCTTGAAAAACGTTATGCTGAAACCATCGACGTTAAAGATTATGAGAATGTTGATTGCCCGCTTTGTGAAGGAGCTGCGAATTACAAAGGTAATGATTGCCCCGCATGTCATGGCAATCGTGAGATGAACAGGAGACATGCAGTAGAGATTGATCTCAGAGAATATGAAGAGGTTGATTGCCCGCTGTGTGACGGTTCAGGACGATTCGAGGGCAATGATTGTCCTGAATGTGGCGGAGATCAAAAGCTAGAACGTAGGCTCGCGGCTCAGATCGATACTGGCTCCTATGATGAAGTTGAGTGCCCCATTTGTAAAGGAAGCGGAGCAAGAAACGGATATGACTGCTCAGTATGCATTGGTGAGAGAAGCATAAGAAAACGCGATTTACCTAAGATAGATGAGCGAGACTATGAGCTTGTTAAATGCCCTATCTGCAAAGGAAAACGACATTACCAAGGTGACGATTGCAGGAAGTGCGATGGTGAGGGTGAAATAGAACGCCGTTTTACCTAATTCCCTTAAGCTTAAGTTCTCAAATCACAACCCGATGATTTTGAGTGAAAGTGCCTGATCCATTTTGAAGCTGTCCAAGCTGGAGCAGTTAGGAAAAAAAGCCGCTAAGCGGCTTATATCAATTTGAGGATCGACATTTGCGACACCAGCTTTGATTCGTGGCGCCGCTGGGAATGGTCCTGAAACCAAATAATGTAGCAAGCTGCGCTGCAGTGTGTGCAGTCACAGACCTGCAGTTAGGGCATGTATGAGGCAAACTGACTGTTCCAACCATGATTATCTCCTTATGCGTCGCCGCGCTCTTTGAGGATTTTCACAGCAATACTCTTCTCTATGCTGCTAGCTGAGCCAAACAATCCTTCTGACTTAATCAGGCGCTTGAGATCGGCACTGTTTTTACTTTCAAGACGCATCTTAGTTGCCTGCATTTCATTGACCTGCTTTTCGAGTGCATTTGCAGCACCCTTGGCTATCTGTCCTGCCGTTTTCCAGAAACCCATACCCTATCTCCATTGTAGGTAGTACATCGCTGCATTTATCGGCATTACTGAAAAAAACTTTATATTTGTTACAGGACGAACTGTAAGTATCCCTGCAAAACGGTCCATTATCTTTTAAAGACCTTCTGACATACTGATTATGTGCGTGTGAGGCTAACATCCGCTTCTCGCTCATAACCGTCGGTCAAAAACTCCAAAAGCAAAAAGCCCGCTTAAGTTTCCTTAAGCGGGCTTTTCTAAATATGGCTCCTCTGACTGGACTCGAACCAGTGACATACGGATTAACAGTCCGCCGTTCTACCGACTGAACTACAGAGGAATCGTTTGAACGGCCGGAATCATAACGGGGTGTTGGCGGCATGTCAAAGGCGGATTACGCATTCTGTGACTGTTTGCTTACAGAATGCGCAACCCGTTGAGGTTTTGGCAGATTTAGCCCAGCTCTGCGCGTTTTAAACGCAGTTGATAATGGTAATGGCTGCGACTAAGCAGGTAATCCGCATTGACGCTCGGGCTCCAGGAATCGTCACCGCCAACCCCCATATGGAAACCGTCCAGATTAAGCCAGGTACCGGCTTCCGGTTGCAGCAGGTGCTGGTGGCTACAGTCCATCAATTGGCGCAGGCCGTAGCGGCTGAGTGAGAAGTGGAACAACCCGTCAATGTGCCAGTCACCGTACTGTAGGCTGCGGGTGTCACAGCGCAGGCCATTCTCACCGGGGAAGATATACGGCGTGTGCAACTCCTCCAGCGGCAGTTGCCAACGGCCGAATTGCGCAGCGAGGCGGCGATCCGGGTAGTTCTCATGCGGGCCGAGGCCCAACCATTGTACCTGCGGATGGATTTCTGCCAGTTGGCAGCTCAGGCCAATACGTGCTGGTGGTGGCAGGCCAGCGGCGATCTCTACGTCGACACTGACGCTGACCGTGCCCTGGTTGTCGAACAGCCATTGTTTGCGGCTGCGAAACAGCGTTAGTCCATCAACCCCGAACCGATGTTCGCTCACCACCCGTACGCCGTCGCTTAGCGGATCAGCCTGCAACAGCGTGCAGTGTTCTTCCAACCGATACATGCCCGCTAGCTTCCAGCGTTCGACCCAGGCGTTGGGATCGATACGTTCGACTTCGCTGACACCGATGTCGTTATCCAGTGGGGCGCGGACAAAGTTATCGTGCAGCGGGGTCAACAATTGTGGGCGATCGTGTTGCCACCACTGGGTTAAACAGCCATTGTCGCGTGTAAACTGCCAGCGTTGGCTGCCGTGGCTGATCACAATCGTCTGGTCATTTTGGCTGAGTTGTGGCGCTACGCCGTTCGGTGTGGGCGGCGGCAGATGCAATGAACGTGGTACTAACCATTGGTCCCAGGCACAGCGATGGTTCGCCTCGGACCAGTCTGTGGCTTGGGGTTGCACCACTTCTACATTCAGCCACAGTTCGCCGGGTTGGTGGAGCATCGGCAAACGGTCGATCAGATGAATACGGGCGCTGCCTTGTGGGGGTAAGGAGAGATCAACGCTGCCGCTGGCGCGCTCTGTGCCATCCAATTCCAGCCGCCAATTCAGCCGCTCGTTATCGGTATGGCGGAACAGATACTCGCTGCTGACGGTTAGCGTCAGCGTATCGGCGTCGAAGGTAAACTGGAAAAATTGCTGTGCACGTTGCGCTTCAAACAACGCGGGGTGTGGCGTGCGATCGGGGAATACCAACCCGTTAAGACAAAACTGGCGATCGTTAGGTGTGTCGCCAAAGTCACCGCCGTAAGCCCAGTATTCCTCACCGTTTTCGCCGCGGCGGGTGAGCGCCTGGTCGACCCAGTCCCAAACGAAGCCCCCTTGCAAGCGCGGATACTGGCGGAAAGCCTGCCAGTAACGGTCAAAGCCGCCAAAGCTGTTACCCATCGCATGAGCGTATTCACACAGGATTAGCGGTCGCGACTCATCTGGCAGGCCGATCCACTTTTTGATCGACCATTTGGGTACGGCGGGGAACGGCTGATCCTGATCGACCCGTGCATACATTGGACAGAGAATATCTGTCGCGGGGCTGTTGGCTCCGCCACCTTCGTACTGAACCGGGCGGGTAGGATCCTGGCTTTTCACCCAGCGGTAAAGGGCGTCATGGTTGCTGCCGTGGCCAGACTCGTTGCCCAGAGACCAGATAATGATGCAAGGGTGGTTGCGATCCCGCTGCACCATGCGCGTCACGCGTTCGCTCATTGCCGGCAACCATAGCGGATCGTCAGACAACCGGTTCATTGGCTGCATGCCGTGGGTTTCAATATTGGCTTCGTCAACCACATACAGGCCATAACGATCGCACAGCCGATACCATAACGGGTGGTTCGGATAGTGTGAACAACGCACCGCATTGAAGTTGTGTTGCTTCATCAGCAGGATGTCATGGCGCATTAACGCCTCATCCATCACTTGGCCGTGCTCTGGGTGATGCTCGTGGCGGTTGGTACCACGAATCAGCAACGGCTGGCCATTCAGCTTCAACAGGCCATTGCTGATTTCTACCTGGCGGAAGCCAATATCATAAGCTTCCACCTCAATGATTTCTCCCTCTGCTGACAGCAGAGCAAGCGTTGCACGGTACAACGTGGGGGTTTCCGTGCTCCACAACGCCGGCTGCTCTACCGGCAAGCGCAGGGTAGTGCGGTCCTCATAGGCACCGCGTTCGTCACCAATCTCGCTGCCGATCGCCTGGGTTTTCTCCCCCACGAGCAGGCCATCGCGCCACAGCTGTAACTGCACCCGGTGCTGCGTTGGCCGGTTGACGTGGACTTCTGCCACCAGTTCGCCGCGGCGGAAACTGTCGTAAAGTGGGGTGGTAATACGAATATCGCTCAGATGTGTGGCTGGTTTATGCAGTAGGGTGACGTCGCGAAAAATTCCGCTCATACGCCACATATCCTGATCCTCCAGGTAACTGCCATCGCACCAGCGCAGCACCATCACCGCCAGCCGGTTTTCACCTGCCAACAGCCAGGGGCTGAGATCAAATTCAGCGGGCAGGCGACTGTCTTGTGAATAACCAACCCAATGACCGTTGCACCACAGATAAAACGCCGAGTTGACGCCGTCAAAGACGATGCGTGTCTGCCCCTCAGCCAACCACGCAGGATCAACCGTAAAATGCCGGGAATAGCAGCCTGTCGGATTCTGTTCCGGTACCCGTGGCGGATTCACCGGAATGGGATAACGGACGTTGGTGTAGATCGGCGCATCATAACCGGCAAGCTGCCAGTTGGACGGCACGTTAAGCCGATCAGCGTCGCGCAGATCCTGCTGCAACCAACTGTCCGGCACCGCCTCTGGACGATCAAAATAGCTGAAGCACCAGTCACCATTAAGTGTTTGTCGGCTTTTGCTGGCGACATCGTCACGTGCAGCGTTCAGTTCGCGCCAGCTGGAAAACGGTGGATGTGCCGCTAACCGCTGGTAATGGGTACAGGCCGGGTTTTGCCAGTCCTGGCGAGCGAGAATGTCTTTCAGGGAAGGATGGGGCAGGCTACTCATCGGCGATCGTCCTGTCGGCAGATTATTAAATCATGCCGAATAAGATGCTGACGAGTACAAGAAAAGTAAAGCGGTTACATACAACCTTGCAGGGCCGATCAAATAACCGTTTATTCAGGGGGAAGAGAACGATAGATCCGCTGTGGACGGCCCACCTTGCCGTAAATGATTTCGGCACGCAGTTGTTGTGCGGCGGTGCAAAATTCCAGATAGCGACGTGCAGTTGTACGGCTTAATCCCATTTTTTGCGCAACGCTTTCAGCCGTGTGACTTTCCGTCGGGGGATCAAACAAGGCGCGGATTTTAACCAGCGTCAATTCATCTATACCTGCCGGCAATGCTGCCTGCTGCTCACCTCGTGCATAGGTGTTGAACATCTGGTCGATACGACGTTGGTTAAGGCGCGCTTTGTCCTTCAGCGCCTGGCGCCGCTGGCTGAAGCGCAATAAGGTGTGGGTCAGACGATCATAGGCCAGCGGTTTGATCAGGTAATCAAACACCCCATAACGCAGCGCTTCGGCGACGGTATCCATATCACTGGCGGCAGTGATAAACACGATACCGCCGGTATACCCCTTTAACGTCAGTTCACGCAGCAGCTCAATACCCTGACCATCGGGCAGGAAGTTATCCAGCAGGATCAGATCCGGTTTGAAGCGGTCGGCCATCATGCGCGCCTGCGCCAAGGTGCCGGCCAGCCAGATTTGCCGACACCCCCCGTTCTGCCGAATAAATTCAGCATGCATCTCTGCCAGCGGCGTTTCATCTTCGACGATCAGTATGTTCAACCATTCCATAGTAAAACCTACGATTGAAATAAATATGCTAAGTAAATGTAAGTGAATTGCATCATCAAATAAAGATTATCTCAATAATAAACACCATAAAAATAATTAAGTAAATAAAGAACATTAAATAACTTATTAACCGGAAGGGGTTTGTGAAATAGGTCAATAATTCGATGTTTTTTTCTGCTTACCATTGTTTTATTACGTCAGTAGTAAGGTTTTAACGGTTTTATCTTTATGGTTTTTAAGGTTTTAATTATCCGAAAGATGTTAATTGATGTTCTTATTTGTTTTTAATTTGTTGTTTAATGGTTAATCCAGAGAGCGTGTTATGTTGGGCGATGCCGTATTTAACCGAGTGAAAAGGTCAGATCATAAAAATATTGCACAGATTAATACCTTCCTGCGCAGTAACGATCTGAATATTGATACTACGGTTGAAATATTTATTACCGTTACACAAAACGATAAGTTGGTCGCTTGCGGTGGCATTGCAGACAATATTATCAAATGCGTTGCCATCAGCCCACAAATGCGCGGTGAAGGGCTGGCGTTATCGCTGGCAACCGAACTGGTGAATCTGGCGTATGAACGCCATCACACCCAACTATTTATTTATACCAAAATTCAAAATGAACCGCTGTTCCGTCAGTGTGGCTTCTACCCAATCGCCCGTGTGCCGGGCATCGTGGTGCTGATGGAAAACAGCCCATGCCGTTTGAAGCGTTATGCTGCGCAGTTGGCGGGACTGCGTCGGCCGGGCAACACCATTGGCAGCATCGTAATGAACGCCAACCCTTTCACGCGAGGGCACCAATACTTGGTGCGCAAGGCAGCAGAGAAGTGCGACTGGCTGCACCTGTTTTTAGTGAAGGAAGACACCTCACGTTTCAGCTACGAAGACCGACGGCGCTTGGTGCTGGCGGGCACGACGGATATTCCCAATCTGACCGTGCATGAAGGATCCCAGTACGTCATTTCACGCGCCACATTCCCGTGTTACTTCATTAAAGACCAGGGCATTGCCGACGATTGCTACACCGAAATCGATCTGAAGATCTTTCGTCAGTATCTGGCACCCGCTCTGGGTATCACCCACCGTTTTGTCGGCAACGAACCGTTCTGCGCAGTCACTGCGAAGTACAACCGTGACATGCGCTACTGGCTGGAAACCCCAGCCTTGTCCAGCCCGCCTATCGCGCTGGTAGAAATTGAGCGTTTGCAATATCAGGGTGTGGCGATCTCCGCCTCTTGGGTTCGCAAACTGCTGGCTGCTGGCGACTTTCACGCTGCTGCGCCACTGGTTCCGCCAGAAACCCTCTACTACCTACAAGATTTGCAAACGCAGCGCCGGGCCAAACCGGCGGCAAAATCCTTTGAATCCGCACAATCAGGTGAAAGATGAAAATTATCCGAGAAGCAATGGCCGGCACGCTGGAATCCAGTGATGTCATGGTACGCATCGCGCCCGCAGAGGGGCCGGAACACGATCTGCTGATCGCCAGCAGCGTGGAAAAACAGTTCGGTGAAGCCATTCGCCAGACGCTGCTACAGGTATTGCAACACTATCAGGTGGAGCCGGTACAAGTGATGGTGGATGACAAAGGTGCACTTGACTGTGTGCTACGAGCCCGGCTGGAAACGGCGCTGATGCGTGCCAGTGACAATGGTCAACTGCCATGGGGGGCGCGTAATGAAAAAGCTGAATAAACACCGCCTGCGCCGCAGCATGTTGTTCGTGCCGGGCGCCAATGCGGCGATGGTGAGTAACGCCTTTATTTATCAGGCCGATGCGTTGATGTTCGATTTGGAAGACTCGGTGATTCTGCGTGAAAAGGACGCGGCACGGCGGCTGGTGTACCACGCGCTGCAACATCCGCTGTATCAGGAGGTGGAAACCATTGTGCGCGTTAACGCACTGGATTCTGCCTATGGGCTGGCAGATTTACAGGCGGTGGTACGCGGCGGGGCGGACATTGTTCGCCTGCCGAAAACCGACAGTGCGCAGGACGTGGTGGACATGGATCGTGAGATTGCTGCTATCGAAGCCGACTGCGGGCGTCCGGTCGGCAGCACCGGTCTGCTGGCAGCGATTGAGTCGGCGGCGGGGATCACTCAGGCGGTGGCGATTGCTCACGCTTCCCCACGCCTGATTGGTATTGCGCTGGGGGCGGAAGACTACGTGCGCAATCTGCGTACTGAACGCTCACCGGAAGGCATTGAACTGCTGTTTGCACGTTGCTCGTTACTACAGGCGGCACGGGCAGCGGGTATTCAGGCTTTCGACACCGTGTATTCCGACGCTAATAACGAAGCGGGTTTCCTGCAGGAAGCGGCGTTAATCAAACAGCTTGGTTTCGACGGCAAATCCCTGATTAACCCCCGGCAGATTGAATTGCTGCACAACCTGTATGCGCCAACCGCCAAAGAAGTGGCTCACGCCCAGCGGGTGGTCGATGCCGCCGCAGCGGCGGAACAAGAAGGGCGCGGGGTCGTGTCGCTCAACGGCAAGATGGTCGACAGCCCGGTGATTGAACGCGCGCGGCTGGTATTGCAACGCGCAGCGCTCTCCGGCATCCGCGAAGCATTGGTTCAGCACGGAGAGGAAGCATAATGAAACGTCAACAACGACTGATGACTCTGAAAAATTTGGCGGATTTACGCTGCTATCAGGATGCCTCCAAGGCCAATCAACAGGCGCGCAAACCACGTGATATCAAACGCTGTGACACGCTGGAACAGGCGGTGCGACGCAGCGGTTTGCAGGACGGCATGACCATTTCTTTCCACCATGCGTTTCGCGGCGGCGATCTGGCATTGAATCAGGTGATGGAAACACTGGCAGCGATGGGGTTCCGTAACCTGACACTGGCTTCCAGTTCACTGAGCGAATGCCATGCACCGCTGGTCGGTCATATCCGTAATGGAGTGGTGAGCCGTATTTATACTTCCGGCCTGCGCGGCCCATTGGCGGATGCCATCTCCCGTGGCCTGCTGGCCGAACCGGTGCAGATCCACTCCCACGGTGGCCGGGTAAACCTGATCGAATCCGGCGAGTTGAGCATTGACGTCGCTTTCCTGGGAGTACCGGCCTGCGATGAGTTCGGCAATGCCAACGGCTACAGCGGGGAAGCCTGCTGTGGCTCGCTGGGCTACGCCAAAGTAGATGCCGATGCTGCGGGTACCGTGGTGCTACTCACTGAGAAGATCGTACCGTATCCACATCATCCGGCCAGCCTGGCGCAGGATCGGGTTGATCTGATCGTTCAACTGAAACAGGTCGGTGACGCTGACAAGATCGGTGCCGATGCCACCCGTATGACATCCAACCCGCGTGAATTGCTGATCGCCCGCCGGGCCGCCGAAGTGATCGCCGGCTCCGGTTACTTTACCGAAGGTTTTTCGCTGCAAACCGGTACCGGTGGTGCTTCGTTGGCGGTGACGCGTTTTCTGGAAGACAAAATGCGTGCACGTGACGTGCGGGCGGGTTTTGCGCTTGGCGGTATCACTTCGACCATGGTGGATCTGCATGAAAAAGGGCTGATCGCCAAATTGCTGGACGTGCAGAGCTTTGATCGCGCAGCGGCGATGTCGTTGGCGCGTAACCCAAATCATATCGAGATCAGCGCCAACCAATACGCCAATTTCAGCTCGAAGGGAGCCTCGGTCGATCGGTTGGATGTGGTGGTACTGAGCGCGCTGGAAATTGACACCGGCTTTAACGTTAACGTGCTGACGGGCTCCGATGGTGTATTGCGCGGGGCTTCTGGTGGCCACTGTGATACCGCAGCAGCTGCACGGTTGGCCATTATCGTGGCACCCCTGGTGCGTGGCCGCATCCCGACATTGGTAGAGCAAGTGACCACCTGTGTGACGCCGGGTTCCAGTATCGACATTTTGGTTACCGATCATGGTATTGCCGTTAACCCGGCCCGTCCGGAACTGGCGCAGCGGTTGCAAGAGGCCGGTTTGCCGGTAGTCGGCATCGAGTGGTTGCGTCAGCGTGCGCTGCTGCTGACCGGGGAGCCGGAACCGATCGCCTTTACCGACAAAGTGGTGGCGGTCGTGCGCTACCGCGATGGTTCAGTGATAGACGTGGTGCATCAGGTGGTGGAGTAAGCCTATGCCTTGTGTCCTGCCAGAACTCGCCGCCAACCGTGCAGTAAGCCTGCCTGAACTGCTTACCAGCCGTGAATGCCGCCAGGCACGCCAATTGGCGTGGTTGTCGCAACATCAATCTACTCTGCTGGTACTGACGCTGGTGGTACCTGGTGCGATAAAAGACAGCGGTCTGACGCGCAATATTTTCAACCTGGGTTGGCAGGCGTTGCAGCAAATGGGGGGCGAGCAGGGTTGGCAGTGTCTACAGTCGGAAACGCTGGCGCTGTCTACCGGCTGCGAAGGCTTTATGGCGCTGCAGGCGGATGCTCAACGGGTAAAAGACTGCGCCATTCAATTAGAGGTGCAGCGGCCGATTGGCCGCTTGTGGGATATCGACGTGCTGGACGCACAGGGGCGCATTTTGTCGCGTCGTGATCTGGGGCTGTCGGAACGTCGTTGCCTGTTGTGTAACCAACCGGCCAAACTCTGCGCCCGCCAGCGGCAGCACAGCAGTGAAGAGTTACTGCAAGAAATGGAAAGGATGCTCAATGATGCGCTCGCTACCCGTTGATCCTGCCAGCTGCACGCCTCAGCCGGAGGTTAACGGCCTTGCCCACACCGCCTACCGTGCACTGCTGGTGGAAGTGAATCTGACACCCAAACCGGGGCTGGTGGATCGCCATAACAACGGTGCCCACCGGGATATGAATATTGGCCATTTTTACCGCAGCGCCCGCGCCATCGGTATCTGGCTACCGCGTTTTATCCGTCAGGGCCGTGATGATGCATGTCGCCCGGTTGCCGAGCAGCTCCTACGGTTGCGCCCACTCGGCCTGGCCTGTGAAAACCACATGTTCCAGGCCACAGGCGGCGTTAATACCCATAAAGGCAGCGTATTTTCGCTTGGCTTGCTGTGTACCGCTTTCGGTCGTCTGTCCCAGCAGCAACACGTCATCGATGCCACGTCGTTGTGTGCCGAAGTGGCGGCGATGTGCCGCGGGCTGGTGACACGTGAGCTGCAACAGCACAACGCGTTACAAACCGCAGGGCAACGGTTGTACGCCAGGCATGGCCTGAGCGGCGCTCGCGGCGAAGCGGAGTCTGGCTTTGAACGGGTGATTAACGGTGCGTTGCCGCTGTATCGACAACGGCTGAATGCCGGGTGCGACGAGCAGACAGCGCTGATGGACAGCCTGCTGTGGTTAATGGCCAACAACGATGACACCAATGTGGCTTCGCGCGGCGGCATTGATGGTTTGCGCTGGTTACAACAGCGTGCCGCTGAGCTGCTGGCACAGGGGGGCGCGCAGGGTGAGCCGGGTATTACTCGCCTGCGGCAGTTCGACGCCGAATGCATCACGCGCAATCTCAGCCCCGGCGGCAGCGCTGACCTGTTGATTGTCACCTGGCTGTTGGCCCAGTTACCGAACTAAAAACAATAACTCGTCTTCAGGAGAAACTTATGTCCGAAACCAAGGAAAAAATCTGGAAAGCGCTAACGCCGTTATTGGTGTTGGCGATCCTGCTCTGGATACCCACGCCCGACGGTATGCCGCCGCAGGCCTGGCGTTATTTCGCCATTTTTGTGGCGATGATTGTCGGCATGATTCTGGAACCTATTCCGGCGACGGCGATCAGTTTTATCGCCGTGACACTCAGTGTGCTGAGTGCCAACTGGGTGCTGTTTGGTGCGCAGGAACTGGCAGAACCGGGCTTTAAGGCCGGTAAAGAGGCGCTGAAATGGGGACTGGCAGGGTTCTCCAGTACCACCGTCTGGCTGGTATTCGGGGCATTTATCTTTGCGCTCGGGTATGAAGCCACGGGGTTAGGGCGGCGTATCGCACTGTTTCTGGTGAAGTTCATGGGTAAGCGAACGCTGACGCTTGGCTATGCCGTGGTGATCATCGATATCCTGTTGGCACCTTTTACCCCGTCCAATACCGCGCGTACCGGTGGTACCGTATTCCCGGTGGTGAAAAACCTGCCGCCGCTGTTTGACTCGTTCCCCAATGATCCCTCCTCGCGCCGTATCGGCGGCTACCTGATGTGGATGATGGTGGTGGGCACCAGCATCAGCTCCTCAATGTTTGTCACCGGTGCTGCGCCCAACGTGCTGGGGATTGAGTTCGTCAGCAAGATCGCCGGGGTGCATATCAGTTGGATGCAGTGGTTCCTGGCGTTCCTGCCGGTTGGGCTGCTGCTGTTGATTATCGCGCCGTTGATCTCCTATTACCTGTACAAACCGGGTGTGACCCACAGTAGCGAAGTGGCGACCTGGGCGAATACCGCGTTGAGTGAAATGGGCAAGTTGACGCGTAAGGAATACACGCTGATTGGTCTGGTGCTGCTCAGCCTGTGTCTGTGGGTGTTTGGCGGCAAGGTGCTTGACGCAACAACGGTTTGTCTGCTGGCGGTCTCGCTGATGTTGGCATTGCACGTGGTGTCTTGGAAGGAGATCACCAAATACTCCAGCGCCTGGAACACACTGGTTAACCTGGCGACGCTGGTGGTGATGGCCAATGGCTTAACACGTTCCGGTTTTATCGACTGGTTTGCTCAGACCATGAGCACCCACCTGGACGGTTTTTCACCCAATATGACGGTGGTGGCTCTGGTGCTGGTGTTTTACTTTGCTCACTATCTGTTTGCCAGCTTGTCAGCGCACACCGCTACCATGCTGCCAGTGATCCTGGCGGTCGGCAAAGGGCTACCGGGGGTTCCGATGGAACAACTCTCAATGTTGCTGGTGTTGTCGATCGGTATCATGGGGGTACTGACACCGTACGCGACTGGCCCAGGGGTGATCATCTATGGCTGCGGCTATGTGAAATCGAAAGATTACTGGCGTATGGGCGGTATTCTCGGTGTGGTGTATATCGCGGCACTGCTGTTGATCGGCTGGCCAATCATGCGGTTGTGGCTGTAAGTTTTTAAGTTAACGGCGGCCATCTGCGGATGGTCGCTGGGCAGACCTCTCCTTGTGATACCTATCACACACTTTCCCCGTTAACCTCGCCATCATAACGACGACAAAGCTAACACATTAAAAATAATCATATTCCTGGAGCCTCTGCGGATGAAAATAAAAACCTTATTGCTGTGCTTGCCGTTATTTATGACCGGGACTGCCCTGGCGGAAACCAACGACTATCAACTGGAACAGGTGCTGGTGATGAGTCGCCATAACCTGCGTGCACCGTTGGCCAATAACGGTAGCGTGCTGGCGCAGTCAACGCCCAAAGCCTGGCCGACCTGGGACACTCCGGGTGGTTTGTTAACCACCAAGGGCGGGGTGTTGGAAGTTTACATGGGGCACTATTTTAATGCGTGGCTAAAGCAAACTGGGGTACTGCCGCAGGAAGGCTGCCCGACTGCCGGCAGTGTTTATGTCTATGCCAACAGTTTGCAACGTACGGTCGCGACTGCGCAGTTCTTTACCAACGGTGCTTTCCCCGGCTGTGATGTCAGCGTGCACCATCAGGACAAAATGGGGGAGATGGATCCGACCTTCAACCCGATCATCACTGACAACAGCGAAGCTTTCAATCAACAGGCGCTGGGTGCCATGAACGCCGAACTGGCCTCGTTGAAACTGGACGCGGCCTATAAGCAATTGGAAAAAATCATCGATTACAAAGACTCCAGCGCCTGTAAAACCGACAAGCACTGTGATCTGACCAAAGAAGCCAGCAAAATGAGTGCGGTACCGGGCAAAGAGCCGGGTGTGGCTGGGCCACTGCGGGTAGGCAACTCACTGGTGGATGCCTTTATGCTGCAATATTACGAAGGCTTCCCGATGAAAGATGTCGCCTGGGGAAAAATCACCACGCCACATCAGTGGAAGCAGTTGGCGCAGTTGAAAGATGGCTATCAGGATTCGTTATTCACCTCACCAGTGGTGGCGCAGAACGTGGCCAAGCCGCTGCTGACCTACATCAACGGCGCATTGATTGGCGAACGCAAGCCAGATTCGCCGAAAGTCACGGTGCTGGTGGGCCACGACTCTAACATTGCCTCTTTGCTGTCAGCGATGGAGTTCAAACCGTATCAACTGCCGCATCAATATGAGAAAACACCGATTGGGGGCAAGCTGGTGTTCCAGCGTTGGCACGATAAGAAAAATGATCGTGACTTGCTGAAGATTGAGTACGTGTATCAATCTACCGATCAGTTGCGTAATGCCACCCCGTTGACGCTCAAGACCCCGCCGCAACGCGTGACGATGGCGTTAAAGGGTTGTCCGATTGATAAACAGGGATATTGCGCCTGGAGTGATTTCGAGAAAACCATGAAAGGCATTCTGTAATCCTGCCGTTCCTCTCCTCCGGTTGCGGGGGAGAGGAATAATCATTGTTGCCTTTCAGTTCGGCGTCTAAAATTGGCGGTCTGCGCACTCAACATGGACGACACGTGTTCTCATCTTTTATCCCCAATATTGAATGGCTGAACCTGGATGATTATCCGGGGCAGGTTGTGCGTTGCCGTTTTTCTTTGGCAAATTATCAGGACAGCTGCTTCGCTGACATTGGCATGGCAATCCCTGATCATTTGTCGCGGGCGGTACCCAAAAGGCGGGCGGAATATTTGGCCGGGCGTTATTTGGCGCGGGCGTTGTTGATACCTCAGGGATTTGCTGATTTCACCTTGTTGCGTGGTGAAGACCGTGCACCGCAGTGGCCGCAAGGAATTGCCGGTGCAATCAGCCATAATGCAAATACTGCGCTTTGCGCCGTGCATCGGGAGAGCGGGCTGGGTGGCGTGGGGTTGGACGTTGAAACGTTAATCCCCACTGCACGGGCGGAGGAGCTGTGGGGGGCTATCGTCAGCGAGGCGGAATATGAATACCTGCGCGCTCAACCGCTGACATTTAACCACGCGTTGACGTTGGTGTTCTCCGCCAAAGAAAGCCTGTTCAAAGCGTTGTACCCGCAGGTGCGCAACTATTTTGATTTTCTCGATGCGCGTCTGGTGGCGCTCGATGCGTACCAACAGACCTTTGAATTGGAACTGCTCAAGCAGCTCACACCTTCTTGCCATGCTGGGCGCCGTTTTAGCGGGCGCTATTGGCAAGAAGGTGACGACGTCACAACCTTTATTTTCTTATAAAGAGTAATTTAATCAAATAAATACTGGAGTTGCACTGTCACGTTTGCGCTAAATCTGCCTTCTGCGTAACAGATGGCGGGCGCCTTCCGACACCAACAACAACACGGCCAGCCAGATCGGAATGTAGGTTAGCCATTCATCCCGGCCAATGCTCTCGCCAAGTAACAACGCCACCACCACCAGCAGTACTGGTTCCACATAGCTCAGCAGACCGAACAGACTGAATGGCAGCAGGCGGCTGGCAAGGATATAGCATACCAGCGCAGCGGCGCTGATTACTCCCAGCAACGGAACCTGCCAATAGAGTGCCGGGCTGATGTTCAGCGCCGCCAGCGGCCCGTTGCCACCGAAGGCGAACCAGGCGGCTACCGGTAACATTAATGTCAATTCACACCACAGCCCGCCGAGGTTATCAGTGCCAAAACGGCGGCGCAAAATAAAGTAAAGCGGATAACCCAGCGCCACCACCAGCGTAGTCCAGGAGACGCCGCCCACCTGATACAGCTCATTACCAACGCCGATAATGGCGCAGGCTACCGCCAGTTTTTGCAGCAGAGAAAGCCGATCGCGGAACATTAAACGGCCCGCCAGCACCATCGTTAGCGGCAGCAGGAAATAGCCCAGTGACACCTCCAACGCTTTGCCGTGCAGCGGCGCCCACAGGAACAACCACAGTTGCACCCCCAACAGCGCCGAACTCAGCGGTAGAAACAGCAGGCGACGAGGCCGTTGTTTTATCCAGTACAGCGTTTCACTGACTTTGCGCCAGTCGGCGGAATACAGCATAAACAGGGTCAAGAATGGCACCGTCAGCAGGGTGCGCCAGCCAAACACCTGTTCGCCGTCGAGTGGCGTCAGAGTGGAAGTGTAGTAATACATCACGCCGAACAATATCGAGGCGATAACGGAAAGCGCTATTCCTTTAATCACAGACTGTCCTGAAAAGTTATTGATTTTATTGCCGCCCACTCTAGTGAAGTTTGGTGCTGACAACAATGCCGCGTATCACACTGGACAATCGTCAGTGGCGGGTTAAAATAAACACTGTGTATTAATACAGGTGTTTTGCAATGACCCTCGATCTATTTGAAGACGCTGTGCCGCCGCCGTGGCGAGAGCAGATCGCCCCAGGTGCGGTAGTGATGCACGGCTTTGTGCGCGATCATGGCCCGGAGTTACTGGCGGCAGTGAATGGGGTGATCGCCCAGGTGCCGTGGCGGCATATGACCACGCCGGGCGGCCATGTGATGTCGGTGGCGATGAGCTGGTGCGGCAACGGCTGGAGCAGTGATAGCCGTGGCTACCGCTACTCTGAGCGTGACTCGCGCAGCGGTAAACGTTGGCCACCGATCCCGGATATTCTGATGGCGTTGGCGGATGAAGCGGCGCAACAGGCAGGTTTTGCCCCCTTTGTCCCGGACTCTTGTCTGATGAACCGCTACGATCCGGGCAGTAAGCTGTCATTGCATCAGGACAAAGACGAGCATGATTTGGGCTCGCCGATTGTTTCCGTTTCCCTGGGGCTACCGGCGGTGTTCCAGTTTGGTGGTATGCAGCGCAGCGACCGGGCACAGCGCATTCCCTTGGCACACGGGGATGTTGTAGTGTGGGGCGGCCCATCGCGACTATGTTTTCACGGCATTATGCCGATCAAAGAAGGCTACCATTCGTTGGTGGGGCCACACCGTATAAACATTACCCTACGTAAGGCGCTTTAACTGTGGCTCTTTAGCCAGGCAGGCGACCAGATAGTCGATAAACACCCGCAGTTTGGGTGGCAAGTGTTGATTGGGTGCATACAACAACCACAGGCCACCGTGGTAACTGCTAAGAAAGTCCCATTCCGGCAGCACTTGCACCACGTCACCGCTGTCCAACGCTTGTCGGGCAGTGAAGTAGGGCAGACTACCAATGCCAATATGCTGTTTCACCGCATCCAAGCGTACGCCGGTATGGTTAGCGGCATAGCGACCATGCACATTTACCGCCACCGTTTTACCGGCTCGCCTGAATTTCCAGCGGGCGTCGTTAGGTGTTTCCCCCAGATAAATACAACTGTGATGTGCCAGATCTTGCGGGTGTTGTGGTGTGCCGTGTTGCGCCAGATAAGCGGGCGTGGCGCACAGCAGGTGTTCGATAGTCATCAACTGGCGGCCTATCAAGCCGGGTGAAGGCTGCTCGGTAATGCGCAGCGCCAAATCGACCCGATCATCAATTAAGTCCATATAACGGTCTTCCAACCGCAGGCGAACGTCCACCTTGGGATAGCGGCGTAAAAACTCTGGTATGTGTGGGTGCAATACAAAGCGGCCTACGGCCTTGGGTACGCTAACACTGATCAACCCCTCAGGCTCTACCGTCCCACGGCCGCTGAATTCCATGACGGAATGGGCGGCGTCCAGCATGTTGCGACAGCGTTGAAACACCTCTTCACCTTGTTCACTCAGGCGTAGCTTGCGTGTGGTGCGGTGCAACAGTTGTAGCGCCAACGCCTGTTCCAGTTTGGCTACGCTACGGCTGGCGGCGGAAGGAGAAGTGCCTAATCGACGAGCGGCGGCGGAAAAACTGCCGCTCTCTACCACCTGAACAAACATGGCCATTTCGGCCAGCAGTGAATGAGAGAGATTTGTGCTCACAGCGCAAAGGTCCATTGTAATGTTGACGGATTATCCTTTGATTATGGCATGAATATAATGGGCTCTCTAATCAGGAGAAAAACCATGACCGAACGACTTTATTATTACAGCGACGATTTACAAGGCGAAGCGCAGGTGCTGGTCTGCACCCCGATTGAAGAGGGTGGATACGCGATAGAGCTGGACGCCACGCTGTTTCACCCTCAGGGCGGCGGTCAACCGGCCGACGGCGGCCAACTTGGCACTGTCCCGGTACTACGTGTGGCGCAGCAGGGTGAAAAAGTGCTGCATTTTACTGCGGAACCCGTACCCGCAGGGCGGGTGAACGTACAGATTGATGGAGAACTGCGCCGATTGCATACCCGTTGGCATTCTGCCGGGCACTTAATCGGTTGGTTGGGTGAAACGCGTGGCTGGCAACCGGTGAAGGCGCATCATTGGCCGGGCGAAGGGCGAATCACCTTTGCACCGGGCGCGGAACCGCAAACGCTGGATCAGGCTTTCCTGCAAGCGGAGCTGGCACGGTTGATTGCGGCGGATTTCCCACGCAAACAACAGGCGGTTGACGGCCTGCGTCAGGTCGGATTTGGCGAACTGCCGGCCTATGGCTGCGGCGGTACTCATGTGCCTTCGCTGGCTGAACTTGGCACGGTAAACATCACTGCGCTAAAGGTGAAAAAAGGGCAGTTGATTGTGCAGTACGAGCTGGGTTGATTACAGAGCCGGCGACTATTTCATCGGCCCGGCCTGTCGTAGCATGGTGCAGAATGCGCACTGGCATCCCGCCTGTGGCAGCGCTGCACAGGTGCCGATGTTGACCGCCTGCGCGTCCAGCGCGTGAAAACCATAAAACAGATTCTCGAGGCTGTTTTCCGCTGCGCGTGCCTTTTCCGGCTGCGGTTCGGGCACTTTGGACTGAAACGCGGCGGCTTGCCCGGCCAGCAGCCCAAGGAACAGCAGAGAAAGTTGGATTTTCATTTTCGTCTTCCCGGTTTGGTTTCTGATACGTTATAACAAAACCCCTTTTCTGCCAACCGTCACCGCCTTGTGCATTTTCCGCCATTGGTTAGCGAAATTAGTTCGTTCAACTCCCCGCCAATTTGGTTTGTTATCGAGGTTGTGCCTTCCCACTGTTCGCGGCGCCGTCGCTGGTCCTAAAGCCTGTAATCAAGGTGGAAGGTGACGGACATAGTGGGCCTATGTCCTAGCCTGACAACGCTGAGTACAGGTTTTAGGAACGAGGTCCAGAGGGCTGGGTGCATTTCCTACGCCTCTGTATTGCTCATCGTTTATGCGCCACCGCAAACCTTGACGCTTACGGTTGGTTGCGTAGAGAAATGCTCACCAGCGGCGCTCACGCACAGTGGGGAGGTGCAACCTAATTTAATATTCCGAAATAAAGAAGGCGTGGCACTCTATGTTTAATTTCTCTTTCAATAGATTAACCAGCGGGATAACAGTGGCATTGGGATTGGCGGCGGTGATGAGTCCGGCGCTGGCATCGGTGCAGGGCGGCACGCTCGTCTACCTGGAGCAGCAGGCGCACACCAATCTTTATCCGCCTTCCGGCGGTTTCTACCCCAACGGCGGCATTCTCAACCAGATCACCGACAAACTGACCTATCAGAACCCTAAAACGCTGGAGATTGAACCGTGGATTGCCGAATCCTGGAGCAGTAACGCCGACAAAACCGAATACACCTTCAAGCTGCGGCCTGGCGTGACCTTCTCCGATGGCACACTGTTGGATGCCAACGCGGTGGCGAAGAATTTCGATACCTTTGGTTTGGGCAATAAAGAAAAACGTCTGCCGGTGTCCGAGGTCATCAATAACTATGACCATAGCGAAGTGATTGACCCGTTAACCGTCAAATTTTACTTCAAGCGTTCGTCACCGGGTTTCCTTCAGGGCACCGCCACCATAGGGTCGGGACTGGTTTCGCTGGGTACCTTAAACCGCAACTATGACGAACTGGGTGATGCACGCCATATCATCGGCTCTGGCCCGTTCGTGGTCAGCGGCGAGACGCTGGGACGCGAAGTGGATCTTAGCGTGCGCAAAGATTATCAGTGGGGACCCACCAAACTGGCCCAGCAAGGGCGCGCCAATCTGGACGGTATCAAGGTGATTGTCACTGGGGAAGACAGTGTGCGTATCGGCGCATTGCAGGCTGGGCAGGCGGACTTTATTCGCCAGATCCAGGCCTACGACGAGAAGCAAACGCAGGACCAGGGCTTCACTATCTACGCAGCCCCAACGCGTGGCGTCAATGACAGCGTTGCTTTCCGGCCTGATAACCCGTTAGTGAGCGATCTGCGCGTGCGTCAGGCGTTGCTGCACGCCACTGACAGCAAGCAGATTGTCGATACGCTGTTCTCCGTTAACTACCCGCAGGCCAAATCGGTGATTGCCTCTTCTGCCGCCGGTTTTGTCGACCTGTCCGCCAAACTGAAATTTGACCCGGAACTCGCCAACCGTCTACTGGATGAGGCGGGCTGGAAAAAAGGCAGTGATGGTCTGCGCGAGAAAGACGGTAAAAAACTGCTGCTGAATATCTATGAATCACTGCCACAGCCGCAGAATAAAGCGGTGCTGCAACTGGTTTCTCAGCAGTGGGGCAAGGTTGGCGCACGTTTGAATATTCTGGCGGGGGATGCCGGCAGCCGGGTGGCGGATAACCTTGATCCACAAAAAACGCCCGCAGCGGTGGTGGAAGTGGGACGGGCCGATCCGGACGTGATCAAAAGCCAGTTCTACCCGACCAACCGTGATGCGCTGTTGCAGCAAGGCGGGACGGGTAAAAACAGCACGTTCAAAGATGACAAGCTCAACGCTTTGCTGTTGGGCATTGCCTCTGAGGTGGATGCGCAAAAACGCCTGCTTATCGCCGGTGAAGCGCAAAACTATCTGCTCGATCAGGCCTACGTGATCCCGTTCTTCGAAGAGCCGCAGGTGTTTGCCGGTGCGCCTTATTTGAAGGGGGTCAGTTTCGAAGCTGTCGGTCGCCCGAGTTTTTACGGCGCCTGGTTAGAGAAACACTAAGGAGGTCATGATGAGCCGATATTTGGCGCGGCGCATTGGGCTGGCGCTGCTGGTGTTGTGGGCGACTTTTAGCCTGTCGTTTATCTTGCTACAGGTGCTGCCCGGCGATGCCATCCTGATTAAGTTTCAGAACCCGGATATGGGGCTCAGTCCGGCCCAGATCGCTGATATGCGCGCCGCCTATGGTGCCGATGTGTCGCTGTGGCAGCAGTACCTGCATGCGCTGGGCAATGTGTTGCGCGGTGACCTCGGGTATTCCATTCAGGCTGGTGTGCCGGTGACCGAACTGTTGGCGACTAACCTGCCCGCGACGCTGCAACTGGCGGTGTTGGGGTTCACGGTAGCGTTGATCCTGGCATTGGCAATTGCGTTTACTTCCAATCTGAGTGGTTTTGGCTGGCTAAGATCGACACTGCAATCGCTACCGTCGCTCTTTGTCTCGGTGCCGACCTTCTGGCTGGGTATCGTGCTTATTCAGGTTTTCTCGTTTCAACTCAAGCTGATCCCGGTGATTAACCCGGGTGAGTGGCAGGGACTGATTTTGCCGATTGTGACATTGGCCGTGCCGATCTCCGCGCCACTGGCGCAGATCCTGATCCGCAGTATTGATCAGGTGCAGACTCAGCCGTTTGTTGCCGTGGTCCGCGCCAAAGGTGCCAGCCGTAACCGTGTGCTGTGGCGGCATGTAGCCCGCAACGCCATGCTGCCCACATTGACGATTGCGGGCATTCTGCTTGGCGAGCTTATTGCGGGCGCATTAATCACTGAAACCGTATTTGGTCGTAGCGGGTTGGGGCAACTGACCTTACAGGCAGTCCTGAATCAGGATGTGGCGGTGTTACAAGCCATTGTGGTGATCTCGGCCGCCGCTTTCGTCAGCCTCAATCTGTTGGTGGATCTGCTGTTCCCACTGTTGGATCCCCGTCTGAAAATCCACACAGGAGCCGCCGTATGAGCAGTATCTCCTTTGAAAAAACTGTCGTGCACGAGCGTGATTTGGGTGGCCTGGAAAGCGAAGGGACCTTATCCACCAGCCGTCCGCGCCGTCGTCGGGTACCGCTGACGCTGCTGCTGGCGTGGGCGGTGATCGCCTTTGCGGTGCTATGGGCGCTGGCACCGCAGTTATTTACCGCGTACAGCGGTACAGAAGGCATTGCCGGCGCCCAGAGGCTGGCACCGGGCGGCGCACATTGGCTGGGCACCGATCAACTCGGGCGCGACCTGTATGCACGTATGGTGTATGGCGCTTCGCAGACACTGTCTGCCGCGTTAGTGGCGGTTGCTCTGGGGTTACTGCTGGGCACAGCGTTGGGGCTGATTGCCGGTGCAGTCGGGGGGATTGCCGATGAGGCAGTGATGCGCTTCGTTGATGTGTTGCTGTCGATCCCCGGTTTGCTGCTGTCACTGAGCATTATTATTTTGTTGGGTTTTGGCACGGTTAATGCCGCCATCGCCGTCGGTATTACTTCGGTTGCCAACTTTGCCCGCCTGGCGCGTGCCGAAGTGGTGCGGGTGCGCCACAGTGATTACGTCGAGGCGGCCTATGGTAGCGGTGGCACCTTCTGGGCGGTGCTATGGCGGCACATTCTGCCGAACTCGCTGACATCGGTGATCGCCTTCTCGGCGCTGCAGTTTGGCAGCGCTATTCTGGCGATCGCGACTCTGAGTTTTCTGGGCTATGGCACCCCGCCGCCGACGCCGGAATGGGGGCTATTGATCGCTGAAGGGCGCAACTACATTTCGACCGCCTGGTGGCTGACGACCTTCCCGGGGCTGGCGGTAGTAGCAGTGGTGTTGGCGACCAACCGCATCAGCCGTTCTTTGGGGAGAACCCAACGATGAGCCTTCAGACTGCATTGCAACGATCGGCAGCGACGCCGGTGCTGGAGCTGGATCAGGTGTCTATCGCCTATCAGAGCGCAACCGGCAGCCAGCGCGTGGTTCACCAGGTATCGTTCTCGATCCAGCCCGGAGAAGTGGTGGCGCTGGTGGGAGAGTCAGGTTCCGGTAAAACGACCACCGCGCAGGCGATCATTGGCCTGCTGACGGAAAATGGTCGTCTGGAACAAGGGGCCATCCGCCTCAACGGAACTGACATCAGCCACTGGTCGTCGCGGCGTTTAGACGCCGTGCGCGGCGCGCAAATCAGTTTGATCCCGCAGGACCCGTCCAGCTCGCTCAACCCGGTAAAAACCATTGGCGAACAGGTGGCGGAAATCCTCAATATTCACAGTCGGTTACCGCGTAAGCAGGTGCAACAGCGAGTGGTTGCCCTGTTGACCCGTGTAGGTCTGACGCACCCGGAACTGCGGGCTCGTCAGTACCCGCACGAGCTTTCCGGCGGCATGAAGCAGCGCGTGTTGATTGCGATAGCCATTGCTTTACAACCTGCGTTGATTATTGCCGATGAGCCAACCAGCGCGCTGGATGTCACGGTGCAAAAACGCATCCTCGATCTGATCGACGAGTTGCGGCAAGAGTTCGGTACGGCGGTGTTGCTGGTGACCCACGATCTGGCTGTGGCGGCGGAGCGTGCCGACCGGCTGCTGGTGTTTCGCCATGGCCGGGTGCAGGAGCAAGGTGTAACCGCCGCGGTGTTGGGGGCACCTGCCAGTGATTATACCCGCCAACTGTTTGCCGACGTACCGTCGTTGGGTCGCGCCACGCCGCGGCCACCTATCGGGCATGCCCTGCAAGAACAGGCGATCCAGGTCAATGGGCTAGTGAAAGACTTTCGCCTGAATGGCACCGGTAGCAAAACCTACCGTGCGTTGGATCAGGTGTCGTTTAGCGTACCGCGCGGCACCACCCATGCGTTAGTGGGGGAGTCTGGCTCCGGCAAGACCACCCTGGCGCGCTGCCTGCTCGGTTTTCAACGACCGGACGCCGGGCAAATCATTATCGACGGGGTCGATTTTACCCAGTTGAAAGGCGAAGCGCTGCGACAGTTCCGCCGCCGTATTCAGTTGGTGTACCAGAATCCTTTCGGCTCGCTCGATCCATCGCAAACGCTGTATCAGGTGATTGAAGAGCCGTTGCTAAATTTTGAACCACTGGGCAAAGCGGAGCGCTATCGCCGGGTGCGGGATTTGTTTGAACGGGTCGCGCTACCGAATGAATTGCTGAGTCGTAAACCCCGCGAACTCTCCGGCGGCCAGCGCCAACGGGTGGCGATCGCCCGTGCGCTGGTCTTGCAACCACGCGTGCTGGTGCTCGATGAAGCGACGTCGGCATTGGATGTCCGGGTACAGGCGCAGATCCTGCGGCTGTTGCAGGATTTGCAGCAGGAACTGGGGCTGACCTATTTGTTTATCTCACACGATCTGGCGACGGTACGGCAGATTTCACACAGTGTTTCGGTGCTGCATCGTGGGGTACAGGTGGACAATGGCGCGACTGGCGAGCTGTTCGCGCTGCCTGGCAGTGATTACACCCGTCAGTTGATTGAGGCCATTCCCGGTCGTCAGTTTAATGCCGAACCGCCTGAGGTTGAGGATGCGATCTATGAGCAGTAAAAGACTCGGTTTTTTCACCCGGTTACTGGATCAGGGGAGTGCGCAGCAGCGCTACCGACTGGCGACCGAACAGATTGTACATGCCGAACGGGCCGGGTTTGATAGCGCCTGGGTGGCACAGCACCATTTTCATGAGGATGAGGGAGGATTGCCTTCTCCGTTGGTATTTCTGGCGCAGGTGGCGGCGCGTACTCGCCATATCCGGCTCGGCACCGGGGTGATCACGCTACCGATGGAGTCGGCCATTCGTGTGGCGGAAGATACCGCCGTGCTGGATCTGCTGTCCGACGGCAGGCTAGAGGTGGGGATTGCCGCCGGTGGTACGCCGTCTTCGTTCAGCGCCTTCGGGTTCGATGCTCAGCAGCGCCACGCAGTGTTCACCGACAACTTCAACATTCTGCTGCGTGCCTGGCGCGGCGAGGCATTGGGGGATGAAACCAATCGCTTGTATCCGGCGGCACCTCAGTTGGCTGATCGGGTTTGGCAGGCCACTTTTTCGGTGGAAGGGGGCGAACGCGCCGGACGCGCCGGTGACGGCCTGATGCTGTCGCGGACTCAACCACGTCCGGCAGATACACCGGATCTGCCGCTAGACGAATTGCAGAACCCGATTATTGACGCCTATCTGGCAGCGTTACCGCCGGGGATCGCGCCGCGCATTATGGGCTCGCGCACGGCATTGGTCACTGACAATGGCCAACTGGCACGAGATTTTGCCGCGCAGGGGCTTGGCCGTGGGCTTGAACGCCTGCGTGCCAGCGGCCATCGCCCGTCTGATGAATCGCTCGATGGGCTGATCCGCGCCTTTGATGTGCATCTTGGCAGCCCGGATCAGGTCATTGCTTCTTTACAGAAAGACAGTGCGCTGGCGCGGGTGACTGACCTGGCATTTCAGGTGCATTCCATTGATCCGCCGCATGCTCATATCCTGCGTTCGATTGAATTAATCGCCCGCCATGTTGCGCCTGAACTGGGCTGGCAACGTCGTACACCCATTACTGTCTCCTATGAACATCACGCTGAGGAAAAGGTATGACTGCACAATTGAACAATGAAGACCTGTTGGCTGCGTTGGCAGAGATTGCGCCCGGTTCTGCGCTGGCACAGGCGAGAGCAACACGGCAGGCGGCGACAGATGCGATTCATGCCAGTTACCTTGCGCTGTTTTCCCCCGCAGACGTGGGCGGATTTTCCTTAGCACAGCGGCTGCAAATCGCGCAGCGTATCAGCGAATGGCATGCAGACAAGCCACTCTCCACGCATTATGCGGCATTGCTGCAACAACAAGGCGGTGCAGAGGAAGGGGCACATTTACAGGCAGCCCTGGATCATGCCGAGCGGCTGGCGTTTAAACCTGCCAGCGCCGACGCGCAACATCTACAGGTGCTCCAACAGGCCGGTTGGTCGCTGGACGATATTGTCACCTTGTCGCAACTGATCGCGTTTGTCAGCTTTCAAAGCCGTCTGCTGACGGGATATAGGTTGCTTGGCGGCAAGCCGATAGAAGAGGGCGCTGTTGGTGCACCGGTCAGGGCAGGCCGTTGGCGTACAGAATCCACCACGCTGCGTGGTCGCCATGCGCCGCCGGTATTTACGCGTCAGGAACTGGGTTGGGAGCCGTGGATCGCCGCTAAACCGTTGACGGAGTTTGACGCAGCAGGTCAGGCGCTGTTGACACGCTTTGGGCATAGCGATTCGGAATATTTCCGTCTGTTGGCCCGCAATCATCCGGTGTTGGAACAGCGGACATTAGCGGATCGCGCGATTTTCTATACCTCGGACGGATTGGAGCGTAAAGATCGTGAACTCGCGGCGACGGTCGCGAGCAAGGTGAATGGCTGCATCTATTGCGCTTCGGTACATGCTCGCAAGGCAGCGCAATTGTCCAGGCAGGCGGATGAGGTGCAACGTCTGCTGGACGTAGCGCCGGGAGAGATATTGAGTGAAGGGCAAGAAGAACCGTGGCGCGTGCTAATAGACTTTGCCGCTGCATTGTCTGCTACGCCGCCGCAGGCTAATGCCGCTCATCTGGCGGAGCTGCGCGGGTTGGGGTTGGATGAGCTAGCCCTGTTGGATCTGATACAGTCAACGGCCTTCTTTGCCTGGGCGAATCGGCTGATGCTGACCCTTGGAGAACCCTTCGACGATCGGTAAAGTGAGTGCAAAGCCCTAGCTGAAATAACCGGGGATACGTTATTCGCCCCGGTATAATTAAAATAATAATTACTGTTCCCTACACATTATTAACCTGATTAACAAATACACACATCTCTTGTCATTATCATGACGAATAATTCAAATTGAAAAAATTGCCCCATCACCCCTAATGCTCCGATACTCAGCCCATCAGTGAATTTAATTCAAAAATAGACAGTTAATTTTGGCAGGACGCATTTTCGATGGGATACGGCGCGATGGGAAGTTTTTTTAAGCAGGTATATCGTTATTCTCATACACGGCCTTACCGGCACAATGAAAACCTCTGGCCGTATGTGAAAATTGAACGTGCAGAAAGCGGAGAAATTGCGGTATTAGAGTACAAAAGACAAACAGTGCCGATAGTGACCTTGTCAGCATTGAAAGACAGTTGCCAGGGGCCGGTATTGCTGACGGCAACGGGACCCTCGGTAAAAAAAATGTGCTTTAGCGATATCCCGGATATGCCGGCTATCGGAGTCAACGGTGCCTATTGCTTAAGCCAACAGGTGCGCTTTCGCTTTTACGTGATTGTCGATATGGGCTTTATCGATCGGCGGCCGGATATTATCCAGGATATTATCCTTGAGTCTGACTTAATCCTGTTTACGACGGTACACGGCGTGGCGAAAATAATTGACCGGTTCACGTTGGCCGGGGTGAAATGCCGGTTTGCCGTGGTTGAGGACGCAGCCTTCAAAATTTATAACCCCAAAATCAATCCGCTGGCTTTGTGGGAGCATTATCGCCATGATCAGTGTGTTGATTTCTCGCCGGTCTGTAAATCCATCGCATTTAGCCATGACATTCGACATGGTATTTTCGATGCCGGTACCGTGGTGTATTGGGCTTTTCAGATAATTGCCTTTTTGGGGTTTAAACAGCTCTTTATTGCAGGGCTGGATATGAACAATTTCCACTTGCCACGATTTTATGAGACACCGGAAAACCAATTGCCAACCTTCTTACCGGAGAAGGTTGATGACCTGATTATCCCGGCGTTTAGTCATGCTGGAGAAAGAATGAAAAAAAAGAATATTGTCGTAAGGAATTTTTCGTTGGGGAGTGCCATAGATACAAGTATTTTTGAAAAGGTTGATTGTAATGATTTTTTCAAAAAGAACTGATGTAACGGCATTGATCTCTGTTTACGCTTTTCTGGCATTCTCTTTTTTCAGTGCTATTTTCTGTGGTTTCACCCGGGTAAATAATTTATTCCATATCGCAGCATTTTTCTTCTTGCTTACGTTGCTCTCCAAACCTGCATTTCGACAAGCCTGGCTTAACAGACGTTCGACGGTGGTGGGGATACTGCTGGCCGCATGTTTTCTCACCTATTACTCTGCCAGTAATCTCTGGGGGGGCACGCCGGATAATATGGCGTCAACTTTGACGCACAGTGCTTATATCCTGATTTATCTTGGCCTGTTGGTCACTGTGCTGGAAAGTCCACGACGTACTCTTTTACTGTGCGGGGTGATTGCCGGCATCACCTTGCTATGCCTGTATCTGGCATGGGTTGATTACCGTGTAATTTATACCCTAAGAGAAACATCTGACGCCAATCCCGGCCCGCGTAATGTGATAGACCTTGCCGGCTATGCTGCGTTGGGGATTATTTTAAGCCTGATGGTTTTTCGTGATACCCAACAAAAAAAAGCCCTGCTGTCGATCCCGGTGCTTTTTGCTTTTATGGTGCTGACGCAAAGCCGTGGGCCTTTGATTGCCCTGCTAGCCGCACTTGCATTAACCACATCCTACCTGGCACTGAATAAAAAAACGGTTTTTTCTATTGTGGCCGCGATGATACTTGCCGCAATGGTGGTTGTTTTTTCACCCATTGGCGAGATGCTGATTACACGTTTTGAAGAACTGTATCAGCAGAGTTTTGTACGAATGAGTATTTGGCAGCATAGTGGGATGTTGATAGCGCAGGCGCCATTTTTTGGCTATGGATTTGATAAAGAACTGACGTTCACCAATTACACCGGCGAGTTTATTCATACAACGCATAGCTTGTACCTGGGGGCATTACTCAAGGGGGGGCTGATCGGGTTTAGCCTGTTTGCAGGATTACTGGTATTTGGCGCAGTGCTCGCTGTACGTCATCTCAACGCCGGGCGACGGCTGGAAGCCGCGTTGTATTTTTTCATGCTGATTTTCTATTGCTCGCAGGGTATGTTTGTTATCGCCAATCCGGCCGAGTTTTGGTACCTGTTTTGGTTCCCGCTGGCCATGGTGTTTGCCCAACCTGCCAATGCGATCGCTGATCAGCCGCGTTGAAGCGCAGCCGCCACTTTATCAAAAACCTGATGCTCAGTGATGATGCTAAGCGGTTGACGACGTTGGGCTGCACTGAGCTGTATCGTATCCGTGGGCACGTACATAACCTGATGCAACTCGCTATTCTGATAGGGGCCAGTATGCTGCGGATTCGCTGTGACAAACAGGCTGACGGTGGGGGTTTTGAGGGCAATGGCCAGATGCAGGGGGCCAGTGTCGCCGGTGACCAAAACCTGCATGTTTGACATCACTGCCAGCAGTTGCGGCAGGGTGGTTTTGCCCATGTGGCTGACCACGCGTTGTTGCTCGGCTAGCGTCAGTCCGGCCATGAAGGCCTTTTCGATGGCTAGCTCTTTAGGGGTGCCAATTAACTCAATCTGGTTGTGTGGCGAGTGCGCCAGCAGCAGTTTGGCCAGATGAGTAAAACGTTCAACGGGCCAGCAGCGTAAGGTTTCTGAAGCCCCCATTTGGAAACCAATCAGGGTTTTGCCGCTGGTTTTATTCACCGGTGGAAACTCAATGGGAATAAACATCTCGGTATTGTCTGTGCGACACCCCAATTGCGCCACCAGATCCAACTTGCGCTGAATTAAATGCCCGCCGGTGCTGCGGCTGACTCCGCTCAGCCAGGGTTCCATGCCGGTGGCTTTGTTGCCGTAAGCATCTTTGAACACATAGTGGCAACCGGCGGTAATGGCGACAATGACGTCATAAGGGGATTTGGAGTGAAGGATGATCGCCAGTTCAGGCTTATGTTTACGCAGCTGGTGAATAACGCTGAGCATGTCTTTTGCTTTATGATCCCAATAAATAACATCATTAAAGAAACGACTTTCTGCGACCAATTGTTTGTTTTTATAGCTTGAAATAAGCGTGATGTGTGCCGTTGGGTAGCGTTCACGCACCGCGCGAATAGCTGGCGTATTAAACATAAGATCGCCAAGTGCGGTGGTGGAGAAAATAACAATGCGATTAAACGTCAGGCCCGGATGAAAACTGGCTTTATCTTTAACACTGCCGCCGAACCGGGTGTACACCTGCAGACAGGCGTTGGCTGCCGTTATTTTCCATTGTTTTGACATCTTATTTCACTTTGAGTTGATTGGCGTGCCGGTCTGACGGACACATCATATGATGTTTATCCTAACGGGCCAATGGGCGGCAATATATTGCTACATATACTTGCGCAACCTTAATAAAGGGGCAGCAAACTGCCCCTTTTGGCGAATCAACGTTGCCAAACTTGCGGGCTGCGTGGCGTATCCACTCGGTAATCCGAGTAGTGACGTGTGAAAATATCGCGTCCCAACTCGTGAGCGGCCAGCAGTGGATTGCGTGGATCACGGCTGATTTCACCGCGGTTGTTGCCTGCCCCCTGTACCACGCCGACAAACTCGGAATGCGTATAGCGACTGAACTCCTGAATCTGATGCACGATCCCCATAGCACCACCGGGGTACGTTTCCTCTGAGGCCACGGCCAGCCCGATGCGCTTACCGCTCATACGCTGGTGCACCTGCTCCGCATCGGGGTAGGTGCTGGCGTAATAGCTGAAAGAGCGATCGAAAAAGGCTTTGGTTTGCGCCGACATGCCATACCAGTAAAGTGGGGTGCAAAACACAGCCGCGTCCGCAGGCAGAAAATGTGTCAGGAACAGTTCACCGTAACGGTCGGAAGGCGGAGCTGCATGGCGCTCATCAGCTAGAAAACCGCTGATGTAATCATCCAGAAAATGCAGGCTGGCTGTTGTTCCTGCCTCGGCGGCGCCGGTCATCACGGCTTGGGCCAAAGCGGCACTGTTGCCGTCACGGCGTGGGCTGCCGACCAATACGATAAGATGTTTTGGGTGATGAGATGAATTCATGTAACTCTCCGTTTGCTGGCAACGAGTGTGAATAGTCAATTTACGTTGTGTTCAGCGCCAGCGACAAATGAGCTTTACTCTGCCAAGATGAATTGAATTCACCTTTACGGAACCAACACCATGTTTGCTACGCTGCCGGTTACTGCGCTACGCACCTTTGAGTCCGCTGCCCGCTTGCGCAGTTTTAAACAAGCCGCACTGGAGTTGGCGGTTACGCCGACGGCGGTGTCACATCAGATCAAAGTCCTTGAACAGCAATTGGGTTTCGCCTTGTTCGATCGGGTACCGCGCGGCGTGCGATTGACGCAGAAGGGTGAACGCCTGTTTGCCAGGGTGCACACTGCGCTGCTTGATGTGGCAATGACGTTGGATGCGCTACGCCCTGTACCCAGTGCCGGCTCATTGTGTGTTTCGGTCACCCATTCATTCGCTGCACTGTGGTTAGTCCCGCGTCTGGGGCGGTTCTATCAGGCCTATCCGCATTATCTGGTCCGCCTGGAAGCCTGCGGCGAGGTTATTGACCTACAGCAGGACGCCAGTGTGGACATTGCTATTCGCTACAGCAGTGCAAACTACCCGCAGTTGCATCAGGCGGCGCGGCTGGAGGAGAGTTTTGGTGTTTATGGTGCCCCGGGCCTGTGCGCAGCGGAACAGCAGACGCCCGCACTGATCACCGTTCGCTGGCATGACTCTACCTTGTATGAAAACGGCTGGCGCGAGTGGTGTCAGGCTGCCGGGGTTGATTGGTGGCAACAGCACACGACGTTACGGGCGTATGACGAAGAGCATTATGCGTTGCAGGCAGCGGTGGCTGGGCAGGGGCTGGTGTTGGCCAGTTCGGTGATGGTGTCCGATCAGGTACGTAATGGCTTATTGGTTTCCTATCGTCCGGAAATACGCGTGCCGGGTGCCGCTTATACCGCACTGTGTGTACCGGGTCGCGAACGACATCCGCCGGTACGGGCGTTCCTGGATTGGCTGCAACAAGAGCTCCTGCGCTGAGCAATAGCACAAAATAAAAGTTTTGCTGGTGTGAGTCATGGGAATATCAGATAACGTTGTTATTCCATACCCATGAGAGAGATGTCCATGAGCCAGCCAAGAATTTCCGATCACCCGATTGATGCGCAGTTTATTGAACGTTGGTCGCCGCGCGCGCTGGCGAATGATCCTATTGACGATGCAACCCTGCTGAGTTTCTTTGAAGCCGCGCGCTGGTCGCCTTCAGCGTATAACGTTCAGCCATGGCGCTTTGCCTACAGCAAGCATGGTTCGGCCAGCTGGGACAGCTACCTGGATTTCCTGGTTGAATTTAACCGCGGTTGGGCGCAACACGCTTCGGCGCTGGTGGTGGTCATCTCCAAAACCACCAGTTTGAACGGTGAAAAAGAAGTGAGTAACCCAAGCCACGCCTTCGATGCCGGTGCCGCTTGGGCTAACCTGGCGTTGCAGGCACATTTGAAAGGCTGGCTGACCCACTGCATGGGGGGCATCCATCACGATAAAATCAAAGCTGCGCTCAATCTGCCTGACAACTATCAAGTGCATGGCATCGTGGCTATCGGTAAAGCGGGGGATAAATCCCGTCTGCCTGAGTTCCTGCAGCAAAAAGAGATCCCTTCAGGCCGTTTGCCACTTGAGCAGACTGTGGTGGAAGGGCTGAACTTCACCCTGTAATAGATCTTCAAAGACTGATTAGCCCGCAGGGTTTCGCTCTGCGGGCTTTTTTATGCCGTAAGACGTTGAGGTAAAACTTTGTGAGTATGTCCATGGCCACAATGATCGCTATATAATGTTTTATATAGCGATCATTGAGAGAAAAGGGGGTTCCATGAACAATCACTTCGGCAAGGGACTGATGGCCGGTTTAAAAGCGCAGGACGCCAGCCCACCAGGTCAGTTATCCCGGTTCTGCTGTGACTACAAGCGGGGTTTCGTGTTGGGGTATGCCCACCATTTGGCGGAAAGCTTAGGAGATGAAAATCAGGCAGCGTTCGAGGCCGGGCTGCTTTGCCGGGCCTACGATCTCAATGGGGAGCTGATGAGTGAGTTCTTCTCTGGCGGCGCTAATCGCTTGGCCGAGAAATTTTTCTGTGCAGGCTATAACCGGGACCCACAACGTTAAGCGTCATCCGTTTAGGGCCTGACAGCGTCAGGCCTTGTTCATCACTACCACCAGGTAAATGCAGGTTTCGGCGCTCTCATTTTTGAATACACAATCGGTGGGCGGACCGAGTTCAAGGCAATCACCTTCAGCCATCTCATGGCGGGTTTCGCCTTCCTGAAACACCAACGAACCTGACAGCACCCACAGCAGTTGCCGCATAAAAGCGTAGGCTGAGGCTGGCATGGGGATCTCCGCGCCGGCAGGCAGTTCAATGCGCACCAGATCGAGTGGCATATCCGACTGCGGAGACACATGACGGCGAATGTAGCCACTGTCGGGATCGACCCAAACCGGCTGATCCTGTTGGCGCATCAACCGACCTTCTTGCGTTTCCGCCCGGGCGATCAGTTTTGACATGCTCAGGCCGAACGCGCCAGAGAGGCGACCTAGCAACATCGCCGTAGGGCTACTGTCACCGCGTTCAATTTTGTGCACCATGGCACGCGAAACTCCGGCCCTTTCGGCCAGATCGGACAATGACCAATGGCGTGCTTCACGTTCGATGCGGATCCGCGCACCGATGCGTTGATTTAAGTTGTCTAATTTATTATTCATATCGTAGTATGATAGTAGACAGTCAACCAAGAGGTCAACATGCTTATCCGTAACGCGACTATAACCGATAGTGCAGGTATTGCGGCTATCTATAATGATGCTGTGCTTAATACGACGGCGATCTGGAATGAACTTAGCGTCGATGCGGCGAACCGTGAGGCCTGGATGGCGGAACGGCAAGCTGCGGGTTATCCGGTATTGGTCGCGGTTAATGAGGCGGGTGAGGTGATGGGGTATGCCTCATTTGGTGACTGGCGGGCCTGGGACGGTTACCGACACACTGTCGAACACTCGGTTTATGTCCGCAAGGATTGCCGTGGTGGCGGAGTGGGTAAAACGTTACTGATCGCTCTGATTGAGCAGGCGCGGGCAATTGGCAAACATGTGATGGTGGCGGGTATTGAGTCCGGTAACCATGCCTCCGTGCAGTTGCACATCAATCTGGGGTTCGAGATGGTCGGACGGATGAGCGAAGTGGGCGCCAAGTTCGGTAAATGGCTGGATTTGACCTTTTTGCAGTTAAAACTCGATGACAACAACGAGCCACCGGCCCGCTAATCATGCCGAAAAATTCAGGATCGCTATGAATATCATGCTATTGCTGCTGGTGGCCGCCGGGATCAGTCTGGTTATCCAGAACCTGCTAATGGTGCGTATTACTGAAAGTGTGTCGACGGTGTTGATTACGTTGGTGATCAACTCCAGCGTTGGCCTGTTGTTGTTGATGGGGTTATTGTTTGCCAAAAACGGCGTGAGCGCGTTGGCGGAGGTGACTGGCACACTCAGGATATGGATGTTGCTGCCCGGTTTGCTGGGTTCATTTTTTGTTTTCTCCGGTATCCTGGGCTACCAGAAGCTGGGGGCGGCGACTACCATTGCCGTCCTGGTTGCCAGCCAGTTAGTTGCGGGGCTGATGGTGGATATCTACAAAGCCGGGCCAGCGGCACTGCGCGAAAATTTGCCTGCACTCTTGGGCGGTGTATTGTTGGTCATTGGTGCTTTTCTGGTGGCCAGGCGAAGTTTTTGAACGCTAAAAGGCCCGCTCAGTTTCCCCGAACGGGCTAGTCTGCATCTTAGTCAATCAGAATGACAACGTCATACCAGCATAATAAGCGCGGCCGGGTTCGTTATAAGTCGACGCACCTTCGTTTTCACGATACAGCTCCTTATCAAACAGATTACTTATGCCTGCATTCAGACGCAGGTTCTTGGCCAGATCATAATTCACCCCAACCGCTGCTACGGAATAGGACCCTACCTCATTGGTTGCCAGCGAACCCACTTCATTGCGGATTTCGGCATACTCACGTGGTTTCTGACGGCCATAAAAGGTCCAGGTGACATTGGTTGAAAGCTTATCGGTCAACTGATAATCCAGCATGGTATTGACGGTGTATTTGGGGATCACGGAAAGTGGATTGCCGGTCTCCTTATTCTCTGATGTGATCATGTAGGTAGCATTGGTGCGCCAGCTAAGCCGATCTTTGATCACCGGGATCACCAGGCTGCCTTCTAAGCCTTCGACCACCGCTTTGCCGCCATTTTCCCAGCGTAAAATGTTGTAACCGTTAGAGGCGTAGCCCACCAGATCGGTACCCGAGACGATTTTATTTTTATAATCGTTACGGAAGTAGGTGATACCGGCATTGAATCCTTCATAGGCGAATTCCAGACCAATCTCTTTGTTAATGCTGACTTCGGGATCTAAATCGTTGTTACCCATCAGGTAGCAACTTCCTGAGGCAATATTATTTGGGCATCCGTTGCCACGGGTAGAAAGCAGGTAGCCTTCGCTGGATTGGTACAGGTTAGGGGCTTTAAATACGCGTGCAATGCCCGCTTTCAGTTTGAAGTAGTCGCCAAGCTCTTGTGAAGCGTTGAGGCTTGGGCTCCAGTTACTGCCGAATTTACTGTGATAATCGAAACGCAGGCCGGGAATCAGCAAAGTACCGGGTACGGCTTCGATATTATCTTCGAAATACAGAGCGCTAAGTTCAGCACTGTTTTTAGCACTGCGGCCGCCAGGATCGCCGGATATGTCGCCAATGGTGATGCCGCTGGCATCCGTGACCTGCATGGATGCGGGGTCGTTAAGCTGTTCCCGGTTCCACTCTGCACCGAGCGTCATGGTTTGGTCTAACCACAGGTCTAACGGAAGTGACACTTCACCGGTAGTTCTGACATTTTGCAGCCGACTGGTCGTGTATTGGTCGCTGTTTATCATCCCTTCCACACGCCCGGTAGACCCTTCTTGCAGGCGGGTATTATTGGTTTTTTCGTAATAGATGCCGACGCGTGACTGCCCCCAATCCCAGATGCCGTTATGGGTGATGCCATAGGTCTGGCGATATAGACGGTTGGTTTCTTGCCCGTACAGTGATGACACCAGATCGTTCGGGCTAAGGTTACCGTTGCTGTACTGGGTATCGCCGGCATAGATATTCCCCTGACGGCTGTAGCCCAGTTCAAAATCAACGATCTGCGTTGGGGTCATTTTCCAGGAGAAGAGGGCATTGACGTCTTTGTTGCGCACGCCTTCGTGACCGGCAGCATAGGAACCGTTTTGTGCCGTGTTGATATCAGCAGCATCGGCGTCGGTTTTGTTGAAGTTTCCGTATAACCGCATGGTGAGTGCATCGCCAGCTAATGGGCCGCTGAGGCTAAAGTTAGTGCGCTTTGTCGCCCCCTCTTTGTCGTTTTCTGGCTGATTGGTAAACAGAGATAAACTTCCGTGCCAGTCGTTAGTTGGGCGCTTGGTGATGATATTGATTACCCCACCTGCGGCACCGGAACCGTAACGTGTCGCCGCCGGGCCCCGCAGAACCTCGATACGTTCAACCATTTCTGCTGGCACCCAGTTGGTATCGCCGCGGGTATCTCTTTCGCCGCGCCAGCTATAGCGGACCGAATTACGTGACGTGGTCGGGACGCCGTCGATCAGGATCAGCGTATTCTCTGGCCCCATCCCGCGTATATCGATCTGACGGTTATTGCCCCGGCTGCCGCTGGCGCTGTTACCGGTGAGGTTCACGCCAGGCATTTTTCGAATAATGTCGGATAAATCATTGACCGGAGGATCCTTGGCGATGTCTTCAGCGGTAATAATGGAGACGCCAGGTTGCTGTTTTAATTGTTCCTCTGCCGGTGCCAAGACCACCATTTCTTCACTTTCACCCGCCAGATCATCAGCGGCATAGCCGCTACCGCTAATCAACCCTGCCAGCAGTATCGCGCCCGGTCTCAATTTGAAAGCTTTTGTGTAAATCATGCATCTTATCCCTGAAAGTGTGTGCAAATATTATTGAATGATTATGGTAACGATAATCATTTACATTTATCGTAAAGGAAGTGCAAATTCACAATATCTCCACATTCTGTTTCAGGCGGCTCAGGCATGCAGGGAATGCATAATCTTTATGTTTAATTCAGTGAGTAAGAGGTGGGATCAAACGGTGGGATGAGTGTACATAAAGGCCCGTTCGGGTTTGAGCGAAGGGGCCTGATAATGGCGTACTAGTAAATTTTAATAGGCAAAAGCGGCCCGGTGCTTGCGAATAAACGCAGGCCAGCGCACAGGCTCTCTGCCTGCTATTTCCGGGAAGTTATCAAACGTTTCCTCGACGCCGGGAATATCACGTTCGGCAATGCGCCGCAGGTTGTCACCCACGCAATTCATATAAGCCATTTCGGCTCCGGATTGCCGCATATTCTCGAGGAAAACGCGGTGATCATGTGCTTCATAGCGGAACGATTGGCCTAGTATTTCGGTCATCATGGCAGCGATCTCGCCATAAGACTTGGCGTCATAACCCAGACGATAAGTTTTGCCCGCGTGTTTTTCAGGATGCAGCAGTGAATAGGCCGCTGCCAGCGCAACGTCTTCACCATCCACCCAACTGAAAGGGGCATCGCCGGTGTATTGCTCAATGACGCCGTTGACGACCGCCGGAACACCGCCGTAGCCGATCAGATTTTGCATAAAGCACTCTGGCCGTAAATGCGTGAAGGAGAAATCTAAGGCTTCAATATAACGTTCTATCAGTTGATGCCAGGCCCAGTGTGCAATAGTGGTATCGTCACGGCCGCAGGCGCCCAGGTGCACAATATGCTGCACGCCTGCATGTTTTGCCTTGTCGAGAAACACTTTGCTCTGACGCAACATGTCGACGGTGTAACCGGTTGCCAGAAAGACACGGTCAATGCTGTGTAGCGCGGGCGCCAGCGTGTCTTCTTTATCAAAATCCATAATGACAGTGCGAATACCTTGAGCCTCAAAAGGCGCAGCTTTTTGCGATGAACGCACGGCAGCGACCAGAGTGATGGAAGGGTCCGTCTGGAGAATACGCAGAGTATCACCGCCTATCTGGCCGGTGGCACCGGTAATCAGCACCCTGGGTTTCGTTATGCTCATGAATAAACTCCTTTTGTTTATAACTGAATAAGGCATGGGTCTAATGCCTGGCGATAGAGAGGAGTTTACTGAGAAAAATATTCCTATTTAGGCTATAAATTACCAAGTTTATGGAATTAAATTCATCAATTTGGTGGGCTATGTATTCTTCAGAAAGACTGAAAGGTATCGACTTGTTTGTCTGTGTGGCGGACATGGGCAGCTTTACTGCCGCCGCAGAACGTATGAATTTGACCAGCTCTGCTATCAGTAAAGGCATTGCACGTTTAGAAGCGCGTTTGCAGGTTAGGTTGTTTCACCGCACCACGCGGCGATTGTCACTGACTGATGCGGGGGTAACGTTTTATCGCACGTGCACCGGCGTGCTTGGCGAACTGGAGGAGGCGGAACTCTCAATACAGGCCGAAAACGCCCAACCACAGGGGAAAGTGCGTGTTGATCTGCCTGCTTCCTATGGCCGTCTGCATGCATTGCCGGTGATCCTGAAGCTGATTGAGGATCACCCGTTGTTGATGCCGCATATCTCCTTTTCTGATCGCTTTGTTGATCCTGTAAGAGAAGGTATCGACATCATCGTACGTATCGGTGGCGCTGATATTTGGCCAAATACCTTGGGGCATTGTTATCTGGGGGCACAACGGCATATTTTTTGTGCTTCACCGGCCTACGTGAAAAAGCGGGGTACACCAGAAACCGAGCAGGATTTAGAAAATCACAGCTGCGTGGTTTACGGTGAAGGAAACGGTCTGCCCACGCCCTGGCATTTTGCCGGAGTGCAACCCAACAGCAGCGAGAAAAAGGTGTTACCCGCACGGGTGGCGATCGGCGATGCAGAAGGGCAGCTCACCGCGGTATTGGCCGGGCACGGCATTGCACAATTGCCCACCTGGTTGGTGAAGCGACAGCTTGAAGAGGGTACCTTGGTTGAAGTGTTACCCCATCTGGCCACCGATGGTCTGCCGATTAATTTGGCTTGGCTCAAAAGCCGTCAGGCATTGCCTAAAGTCCGTGCATTGCTAAAGATCCTGACCGACAATCTGGGCCCATCAGGCAGTAGGCTGGGCCATTTTTGAAGTGGTGATGACTATTAATTCTTTGAAAAATAGTAAAAATTAAGGTTTTTCTTCCATGAAAGGTTACTCCTCGGCATGAATAAAAACTACGGCGGTATGTTGTAGTGGCAATCCAAAGGCCCTTGTTATTGTGTTGGTAGTTATGTGTTGGTTGTTAATGCAAAAAGGGGACATTACTAACAGCACGGGGGGGTGATAAATAGGGCGCAGATTATCTTGGTGGTTCAAAATCGCAGGACTTTAATGCAGCACACCACATTCCTTTGATGAAATAAGAAAAGCCGTGACCCGGAGAAGTAAGCTTTATACGATGTGTTCGTAAAGTGAAAGGGGCTGGAATCCATAATCCAGCACGCATACGTAATTTTAATGACCTGGAGATTGTGCTATGTCCGTTATGGACGCGCTTCTGGCGTTTAGTTTTGCCGCTGTACTGTTGACCTTAACACCGGGCCTGGATACCGCACTGGTATTAAGAACGGCGACTGTTGAAGGCAGAAAACAGGCCGTTCATGCTGCGCTTGGTATCAGTGTCGGCTGTTTAATATGGGGGGCAGCGGTAGCCTTCGGGTTGGGTGCACTTATCGCTGTTTCAGAACTTGCTTATGACATTCTAAAGTACTGCGGCGCAGCTTATCTGACATGGCTAGGCATAAATATGTTGCTGCGTCCAAGGAAGCAATTTGCAGTCGCAGCTACTTCCGGAAAGCCTGCTTCAAACTGGTTCTTGAAAGGCATTCTCGGTAATGCCCTGAATCCTAAAGTGGGTATCTTTTATGTTTCTTTTTTACCCCAATTTATACCACAGGGGCATTCACCCGTTATCTGGACTTTTGCGCTGGTGAGTATTCATATGGCGATTGGTATTACCTGGTCAATGATGTTGATTGGTGCAACGCGTCCGCTGGCATCCCTGCTGCAAAAAGAGAAAGTGATCCGTTGGCTGGATCGTACAACAGGTATGATTTTTCTGTTATTTGCAGCCCGACTGGCGTTCAGTAAGCGCTAAACAACCTTTTAAAAAGAACGCGGCCAGTTAACCGATGACGATTAACTATTCCTGAATCAATCAGCTTGGTTTGTTCTCACGTATAGCTTTTAATCCGGCCAGAGAGAAAAGTTTGAAATGCGTCGTGAGCACTTTCGTTTGCATCGCGACGATTTCCTTCACAGGTCCTGGTATACGATTACCCGCCACCATCAGCATCATACAGGGTGCAACTACACTCAGCATGCAAGGGAGCAAGCGGGGATCTTCTGCTGAGAGACCTGCTGCTTCACCCACAATCCGCCTTACCGACTGAATCTTTCCAGCACCTTCAGCATTAATAAAATCACCGAGTTGTGCTGATGGAGACAACATCTCACGTGCAAACACTCTGCCATGCCAGTCATCCGGATTGCTCAGTTTTGACAGAAACGTTTCCAGAAAAATGCCTAACTTATCTTCTGCGGGTAGCTCAGATGCAGCAAGTCGTGCGAGTTGCTCACCATCCAGATAATGGTGATGGGCATGTGTCAGTACAGCGAGATATAACCCGTCACGACCACCAAAGTGATAGTTGATTGCAGCCAGATCAACACTGGCTTTTTTAGCAATTTCTTTGTTAGTGGTCTGTGCAAATCCCTTTTCTGCGATCAGCTCTCCTGCTGCTTCGAGGATGCTTTCCCGGGTGATATTCCCATCGCTTCGGCGCGCTCTGCTCATAATCCACAACTTCCAGATAAGTTAATTCGACAAGAAGGGTTTATTATTACACAATTAAAGTTTAAATTGAATTTAAACTAAGTATCTCAGGGAACATCAGGACATTTTTATGATGAATAAAAAAATCATCGCCGGGGTAGTTGTTGTGGCTCTTATCATTGCCGTGGCGACTTTCTGGCTGGTTGGTCGTCACGATGGAGATAAGCGTCACTTGACGCTGCATGGAAATGTCGACATTCGCCAGGTCTCACTGGCATTTGAAGACAGCGGCCGTATCAGCACGCTCACTGTCGATGAGGGCGATCAGGTTCGTGCCGGACAGGTTATCGCCACACTGGATACTCGTGCGCTGAAAATTCAGGAGCAGCAGGCCCAGGCGCAGCTAGATGCGCAGAAGCAAACGGTGCGTGAACAGCAGGCTGGGGCACGGCCTGAAGAACTGGCTCAGGCCCGAGCCCAATTGTCCTCGGCACAGGCCCAATTACAAAAAGCAACCGAAGACATCAGCCGCATTCAACGCATTTCCGCCAGCACAGGAGGAAAGGGGGTCAGTAAGCAGGAACTGGACACGGCCCGCAGTAATCTCCGTATCGCCCAGGCTAACGTGAAAGAGCGTCAGGCCAGCCTGACGTTGATGGAAAAAGGTGTGCGCTCAGAGCAACGTGAAGCTTCCGTTGCGCAGGTTCGCGCTACCGAGGCACAGCTGGCGTTGATGCAATACCATCTCTCGCAGGCAGAATTACGTTCTCCTGTAGATGCAGTGGTCCGGGCACGTCTTCAGGAACCCGGTGACATGACCGGTCCACAAAAAGCGGTCTATACCCTGGCTCTTAGCAAGCCGAAATGGGTCCGCGTATGGCTGAATGAAGGTGATCTGGGGCGTGTGAAATCTGGCATGCCGGCAGAGGTCTTCACTGATTCATTTCCGGATAAACCAGTAACTGGCAAAGTTGGGTTCATTTCATCTGTGGCTGAGTTCACGCCAAAATCTGTCCAGACTGAAGATCTGCGAACCAATCTGGTATTTGAAGTCCGCATTGTCGTTGACGACCCTGATAACGTTCTGCGTATGGGGCAACCCGCAACGGTGACTATCAATACTCAGCCAGAGAATCAGCGCGATGCCAGTAACTGATAATCAGCATGTCGTCATTGCACACGACTTGGTGCGTCTGTTTCCAGGTGTCACCAAAAATGCTCCTGAAACGCGTGCACTGGATGGCCTGACGCTTAACATTCGTGCTGGGGAGTTGACTGCGCTGGTTGGCCCTGATGGTGCGGGGAAAACCACCTTTCAGCGGCTGATTGCCGGGCTTTATGAACCCAGTTCAGGCAGCTTGACCGTATTGGGCACAGATGTGACCGCAGATCCGCAGTCAGTGCAAAACCGCATAAGTTACATGCCGCAGCGTTTTGGGCTGTATGAGGATCTCAGCGTGCAGGAAAATCTCGATTTGTACGCGGATTTGCATGGCGTTCCCTCGCAGGTCAGACAAGAACGCTTCGAACGACTGCTGTCGATAACCGATTTGACCCGCTTTACGGCGCGCCCAGCCGGAAAGCTCTCAGGTGGTATGAAGCAAAAGCTGGGGTTGGCCTGCACGCTGGTGCGTTCCCCTGATTTGCTGCTGCTTGATGAACCGAGCGTCGGGGTTGATCCTCTCTCTCGTCGTGATCTTTGGAAAATCATCGAACAGCTGGTTAAAGATGAAAAACTGAGCGTTATCATCAGTACCGCCTATATGGACGAGGCCGAGCGCTGCGCGCAAATTTATGTGATGAATCAGGGCAAAATCCTCGCAGAGGGTAAACCTGAAATGCTGCGTCATAAGGCCGCAGGTAGAACATGGTTGGCCGTTCCTGCACAAGGCACTAAATCACGTATTTTACAGGCTCATCTACTCGAAAAGCGCGACGCCATTGCTGATGCAGTACCCAAAGGCGATGCCGTCCGCTTTATCTGCCTATCTGCCGATGATAAAACCACACCGCGTGAAGTGAATGCCACTCCGAGGGAAGCCGAACTGGAAGATGGTTTCATGTTGTTATTGCATCAAGCACAGCAGCACGATTCGACTGCGCCTGGCGGGCCGGTAAAAGCGGAAATGGTCTCCGCACAAAACAGTAATAGCGACAGTGACGAGCCGGTCATCGTCGTGAAAGATCTGGTGCGAAAATTTGGTGATTTCACCGCGGTTGCCAATACCTCTTTTGACGTCAAACGCGGCGAAATCTTCGGCTTGTTAGGGCCGAATGGCGCAGGGAAAACGACCACGTTCCGTATGCTGTGTGGGTTGCTGCCTGCGACCAGCGGGCAACTGGAAGTAGCCGGAATGAACCTGCGCACAGCGCGGGCGAAAGCGCGTGCCCGTATTGGCTACGTCTCGCAGAAATTTGCCCTTTACGGCAACCTCAGCGTACGGGACAACCTGACTTTCTTTGGGGGAGCGTATGGCCTGTCTGGTGAAAAACTGAACCGCCAGATAGAGGCTTCTCTGAAGCAATTTGAACTGAGTCCAGATGCCATTAGCGGTGAACTGCCTGGAGGATTCAAACAGCGTTTATCCATGGCAGTAGCTTTGTTGCATGAACCGGAAATTGTTTTTCTCGATGAGCCGACCAGCGGTATCGATCCACTGGCGCGGCGTCTGTTCTGGTACACCATTGGCGAACTGGCGAACAAAGGCATCACTATTATCGTCACAACGCATTTTATGGAGGAGGCCGAATATTGCGACAGGATTGCGATTCAGGATGCGGGAAAGCTGCTGGCGTTGGGTACGCCTAAAGAAGTCCGTCAGCTCGCAGGACTTGACCATACAGCAGACATGAATACTGCCTTTATTGCCATTGTCGAAAATTCCCGTGCTCAGGTGGCTCAAAAGGAGCTCAGCAATGAATGATTCAACGTTCCTTCGTCGTCTGATCTCGCTGACTCGCAAAGAAACCCGCCAGTTGATACGCGATAAAAGCAACCTTGCGGTCGGGTTTCTACTGCCCATCGTGCTGATCTTGCTGTTTGGTTACGGCGTCTCTTTTGATCTGAGCACGGCGCGTGTCGCGGTGGTGCAGGAGCAGCATACCACTCAGAGCCATCAGGTCCTTACCGCATTACAGGGCAGTCGTTATCTCTCCGTGCAGGAGTACCCGAGCCTCGTTGCTGCGCAGGCAGCACTTCAGAAAGATGAGATTGATGCCATTGTTCGGATTCCTTCAGACTATGCCGAAAGCACGGCGTCGGGAAATGGCACATTGCAGGTATTGCTCAACGGGGCTGTCACCAGCGTTGCCTCTGCGGCACAGAGCTATATCACCGGTGCATTGGGTACGCAGACGGCGATTGAGTCTGACAGACAAAATCTCGCGTCAACGACAGGCACGGTATCCATTGAACAACGCATGTGGTTCAACGAAGCCGGGATCAGTACTTGGTTTATTGTGCCGGGGATCCTCGTCCTCATCTTGACGCTGATTGGGGCATTTCTTACCGGACTGCTGATTGCCCGTGAGCGTGAGCGGGGAACACTTGAAGCCTTGTTTGTTACACCCGTTCGCCCACTGGAACTGGTGTTGGCCAAACTTGCACCTTATATGGTGATTGGCACTGTCGATCTCGTTATCTGCCTGCTTGCTGCGCATTACCTGTTTGCGATCCCAATCAGAGGCTCTCTCTTCGCCATCATTACGTCTTCACTACTGTATTTGTTGGTCTCGCTGGGGATGGGGTTGACCATATCAGGCTTCGCGCCAAGCCAGTTTTTGGCCAGCCAGATTGCATTGATTGCGAGTTTTATGCCTGCGATGATGCTATCTGGTTTTGTGTTTGATATCCGTAACTTACCGATAGTCGTTCAGGTTGTCAGTCAGATTTTACCCGCAACCCATTTCATGTCACTTATCAAGACGCTGTTTCTGGGTGGTGATGACTGGCCGATGTTTTTCCGCCAATGCGGCATCCTGCTGCTCTATGCGGTTATCCTGATTAATGCCTCACGGCTTTCCCTTCGCAAACGGCTGAGGTAGCGCATGATATCTGAATTCCAACAATGGCTGCGGCACATCAGCTTTCTGATAAGAAAAGAAATCCTGACCATTGTCAAAGAACCCGCCAACAGAGTGATCCTGATTGCTCCCGTTTTTATGCAGGCATTACTGTTCGGCTACGCGGCAACCTATGATGTTAACCACGTAGACTATGCTGTACTGGATCAAAGCCGGGGTCAGGCTTCAACACAAATTATTTCGCACTTGGACGGGACTGGCGTATTTAACCGAACCGCCACGCTGACGTCAGCCTCGCAAATTCAGCAGGTGGTAATGGACGGGAAAGCCTTGATGGTACTGACATTCCCACCTGATTTTGAAAATAAGCTTAACCAGGGACTGACGTCACCATTGCAGGTGATCCTCGATGGCCGTAATTCCTCTACCGCAGGTGCGGCAGCAGGATATATCAGCGCGGTGGTCAACGACTTTAACCAGCGCAGGACAGGCAACCTTTCACCGATAAATGTTGAGGTCCGCGCCTGGTATAATCCGAATCTTGAGTCTCGATGGGGATTGATGCCCACGCTGATTGCGGCAATCAGTATGATGCAGACGTTGTTGTTGTCGGCTCTTTCGGTCGCCAGAGAACGGGAGCAGGGGACCTTTGACCAACTTCTGGTCACACCCTTTACGCCCATGCAGTTGCTAATTGGCAAAGCCATCCCACCGGTGTTGGTTGGGTTGGTGCAATCGACAATCATCCTCTTGGTCATATTATTCTGGTTCCAGATCCCAATGAACGGGTCGCTGTTTCTTCTCTATTTCGGGCTGCTCAGTTTCAATATTGCAGCTGTCGGTCTGGGGCTGTCGATTTCAGCGGTTTCCATCAACATGCAACAGGCCATGTTGTACACCTTCTTACTCATCATGCCGCTCATGTTGCTTTCCGGATTGCTAACTCCTGTGCAAACCATGCCTGCGGTGCTTGATACCCTGACCTATGCTAATCCACTGCGTTTTGCCATTGATCTTGTGCGGCGGGTCTATCTCGAAGGCGCTGGGTTTAGCGACGTCGCCTTTGATTTTATTCCCATGATAGCCATGGCACTTATCACCATGCCGTTGGCCGCGTGGCTGTTTCGTAACCGACTCTACTGATGCAGGGATCCAGATGAATAACCGTTTTTCACTTTTCAATCGTCATGCATTATCCGCGCTGGCGGCGATGACTGCACTGACTCTCATCAGTGGTTGTACAGTTGGTCCGGATTTCCAAAAGCCAAAGGCAGATGCACCAACAGACTGGACAACCTGGCGCAGCGGTGATGCCGCGTTGCATACGCTACCAGGAGGGAACGCCGTTTCAGATAACCAGTGGTGGAAACGCTATAACGATCCTGTACTTGATGCACTGGTTACCAAAGCCTTATCGGCGAGCCCGGATATTCGCACCGCAACGTTGCGATTTGCTAGCGCCCGTGCACAGCAGCAGATAACCGCTTCGCAGCAAACTCCAACTGTGAACGCCACTGGCAGTGTCACCCGGATCCAGCAAAGCGAGAACAGCCCTTCAACGCGAGCTCTGAAAGAAGCGCTGCCCAACCCGGATGAACTCATACAGCTGATGGCTGCGCCGTCGAACTGGTATCAAGGTGGGCTGGATTTCTCATGGGAAATCGATCTGTGGGGGCATGTACGCCGCGCAATAGAAGCTTCTGACGCGGATGTTCAATCCCAGAAAGCGATGCTGGAGCTGGCAAGGCTGAGTATTGTCGGTGATGTGGTGAATAACTATTACAACTTGCGTGGCATTCAGCAGCAAATCATGCTCGCCAAACAGGATGAAAAAGCGCTGGATGAACGCCTTTCTCTGATTCAGGCACGAACAGAGGGTGGAGAGCTGGATGAGACCAGCCAGGAAAGACAGCGCAGTGAACTGGCTGCCACCCGAGCGAACCTGATCGACCTTCAGGCACAAGAAGGTGTGGCAATGAACCAGCTCCTCTTGCTGTTGGACGAACGGCCGGGTGCGCTGCAACAGCAGCTGCAATATCACGCGGACAGCTTAAAACCGGGTAATTTGCCACCATTGCATATGGGTATTCCGTCCGAAGTGGCACTCAACCGACCTGACATCCGGGCTGCAGAAGCCAATCTTCATGCGGCAACGGCGAGAATTGGTGTAGCGGAAGCCGAACTTTACCCGAGTATTACATTGGGCGCACGAATTGGTATGGATACCTACAGTGCGGATAACTTTACTGAGTGGGGCAGCCGCAGCTGGTCAGTAGGACCGAGCCTGAATCTGCCCTTGTTTGACCGAGGACGTCGTAAAGCGACGGTGGTTTTACGGGAAACCGATCAACAGCAGGCTGCAGTCGATTACCACAAAACAGTTCTGAAGGCGTGGCAGGAAATTGATGATGCTTTAAGTCGTTATGCAGCGGCGCAGCAAAAATTAAACGAGCAGCAGATTCGCGCGGACAGTGCCGGACAGGCACTGAAGCTAATCCAGGCACGTTACGATGGCGGACTTAGCAATTTTATCGATGTGTTGGATGCACAGCGCAGCAATATCCAGGCAAGGCAGGCGCTGGCCATGAGCCAACGAGATGTCATGACGGCATGGGCGGCAGTGAATCGCGCTGTCGGTAATTATCCGCGCTGAGTAACAACGGATTCAGAAACCATCAAAGATGAAGTCATTCGCATTTTTGATGGCTTTCCGGTGTGTTAATTAGTCTATAACTTTATTAAAACGATAGAGTTTCGGCGTTCTAGAGGAGCACACCCTTTATTCGACCATATAAGAAATCGTGAACTTCTGCTGTTTGCTGCTAAGCAGCCCGATGTCATCTGGACTGCTCAGTGGCAAAGTAGACATTATTCAAAATACAAACGCACTAAACAACTTCGCACTTTATCGTTCCACATTAGTCAGGTTGTGCTGTACGCCTAACACCCTGGGGATTTCCTTTAGATAGACCGAATATTTAGCGATGTTATTTCGTTGAGAGTTCTCTGCGGATGATCTCTGCACCCGCGCTTAAGGCATTGAGTTTGCCTGTGGCAACCTGACGAGACAAGGGAGCCATGCCACAGTTGGTAGAAGGATAGAGTTTATCGGCATCTACAAACTGAAGTGCTTTACGCAATGTATTGGCGACTTCTTCTGGTGTCTCTATGGTGTTGGTTGCCACATCAATGGCCCCAACCATTACTTTTTTACCGCGAATAAGTTCAAGCAGATCCATTGGGACATGCGAGTTATGGCATTCCAGTGAGATTATATCGATATTAGATGTTTGCAGTTTTGGGAAAGCTTCTTCATATTGTCGCCACTCTGATCCCAACGTCTTTTTCCAATCGGTATTGGCCTTGATACCATATCCATAGCAGATATGCACAGCCGTTTCACATTTAAGTCCTTCAATGGCTTTTTCTAACGCGGCGATCCCCCAATCGTTCACCTCATCAAAAAATACGTTAAAGGCAGGCTCATCGAACTGAATAATATCGACGCCAGCAGCTTCTAATTCTTTTGCCTCTTGATTGAGAATTTTTGCAAACTCCCACGCAAGCTTTTCGCGGCTCTTATAGTGACTATCATAGAGCGTATCGATCATCGTCATAGGCCCTGGCAGGGCCCATTTAATAGGCTGCTTGGTGAGCTGACGTAAAAATTTGGCATCTTCGACAAAAACAGGTTTTTGACGCGCCACAGAACCTACGACGGTCGGTACACTTGCATCATAACGATTACGAATTTTAACGACCTGACGTTTCTCAAAGTCAACGCCGCTGAGGTGCTCAATAAACGTAGTGACAAAGTGTTGTCGCGTTTGCTCGCCATCACTGACAATGTCAATGCCTGCCCGCAGTTGGTCTTCCAGGGACAAACGCAGTGCATCTTGTTTCCCCTCAATTAATTCTTCATTTTGCAATTTCCAAGGGGACCAAAGTGTCTCTGGTTGTGCAAGCCAGGAAGGTTTAGGCAAACTGCCAGCAGTTGAAGTGGGAAGTAATATTTTCATAATAGATGACCTTTTATTTTCGGTTAATCAAAGAGCGTAGTTAGCGGACCATTGTTCAAGAATATTCTTGTATGGCTTGATGAAGTGCTCTTCAGTAAATTTCCCCTGCTCAATAGCTAACTGGCTGCGTTCTTCCCGGTCATAAACAATTTTTGTTAATGAATGATCCTGATGATTCAGGCTGGGTTGATAGTATTGTCCTGCGGCAGAGTTACTATTGTAGATCTCAGGTCGGTAAATTTTTTGGAAAGTCTCCATCGTGCTGATAGTACTGATAAGCTCAATATCAGTATAATCACTAAGTAAATCACCAGAAAAATAAAAAGCCAAAGGCGCAACGCTATTTTTAGGCATGAAATAACGAACCTGCAACCCCATTTTATTGAAATATTTTTCAGTCAAAGAAGAATCATTCTGCTGATACTCAATGCCTAATACAGGATGCTGGTTCCCCGTCCGGTAATAGGTGTCTTTACTTGAGACACTTAAGCATATTACAGGCGATTTTTTAAAGTTCTCTTTGTACTCATTTGAGTTAACGAAATATTTAAATATGTTCCCATGCAAATCCCCAAAGTTATCTGGAATGTTAAATTGGGGTTGGTTATTATTGTGTTCTAACAGCAATACGCTGAAGTCATAATCTCGTACGTAAGAAGAAAAATTATTCCCCACAATACCTTCAATACGCTCGTTGTTTTTCTTATCAATAATATTTGTTTTTAATATTTCAATCACTGGGAAGGTATTGCCATTGCCTTCAATACTCATCTCAACGGAAATGATTTCAAGTTCGACAGAATAGCGATCGCTCTTGGGGTTATCCCAATTGGCTAATGAATTGAACCGATTATCAATCATCACCAAAGTATTGCGTAAATTCTCCTGACGATTCTTTCCTCGGGCCAAGTTAGCAAAGTTGGTTGTAATACGCGTACCTTCTGAAGGGTTATAGTTTTCATCGAAGGAACTGCGCTTAATCGTAAAGGTAAAATCTTTATTCATCGTAATCTTGCACCCTGGGTTCTGACATGAAAAATGAATTTATTTCTTTATTTTCCAGCGGTTACTGGATTTTTGATTCATCAGTCTTCATGTTGTCAATAAGTTAACATTGCATATTTTATGCCAGAGCCATTAGCGGAGTGAAAGCGACTTAATTTCATTACGACATGAGTCATATTCATGATCTGGGGTAGGGTAGCGGCTGGTATTGTGACAAAAGCCCCTGGCCGACAAGTTTCACATCAGGAATCAAAGGGGGTTGCGCGCTGGGATATGCACGGCAACCATCATCAGAGATACATACTCCGCATAATCACCGGACGTCAGCGGAATTCAGTGAAACGCGTTTAGAACGGGCTGGCATTGTGGGCCTTGATCAGCTCATCGCTGATGGGATGAACAAAATGCAGCTCACTGGCATGCAGCATCAGTCGCGGTGTTTGTTCGGTGCCTGGCACCAGCAGGCCGCCATACAGATCACAGCCTAAAATAGGGTGGCCCAACTGCTGACAGTGGATGCGGAGCTGATGAGTACGTCCGGTTTCCGGGATGAGCTGGACCCGCGTCAATGGCAGTAACGTCCCGTCTTCCAATTCATGGTAAAAGCGTTCAACCACCCGATAGCGGGAGCGAGCGGGTTTACCGTGGATTGCGCAAATTGACATTAGCGGGAACAACGCCGGGTCTTTGGCTATCGCTGCGTCTATTATCCCTTCCTTATCATCCAGATGCCCACAGAGCAATGCGCTGTATACCTTGGTCACCGCACGTTGGCTGAACTGTTGGCAGAGGGCAGCATTGATCGCTTTATTGCGGGCAATTACCATCAGCCCGGACGTACCGAAGTCTAAGCGGTGAACCAAGGTACAGCCAGGGAAGATCTGTACTAATCGGTGGTGTACCGAATCCAGATTTTGCAGATTTTTCCCCGAAAGGCTAAGCAACCCGCTGGGTTTATTGATCAGCACCAGATGCTCGTCCTGATAGAGTGTTTCTATCTCGTCATGGCACGGTGGGGCAATAAAGGTATCGATAATCGTAGACATCAGGCTGCCGGATGGAGAGTGGGAGCGGATAATAACGAATTTTTAGCCTGCTGACGAATGACGACCGTTTTTCGCCGACGATCGGATTTGACGCAAAGCAAAACGCCCGCTTAAGTTTCCTTAAGCGGGCGTCTCTAATATGGCTCCTCTGACTGGACTCGAACCAGTGACATACGGATTAACAGTCCGCCGTTCTACCGACTGAACTACAGAGGAATCGTGTGAACGGGGCGAATAATAGCGGGGTGGCTCTGGCTTGTAAAGCCTGAAAACACCTTGCCGTTTCGTTTGCTGCAAGATTATTCAACCTGCTGCTTTTTATCGCTTTTATTGATGCACTGCTGCGCAGTGATCCAGGGATGGCCATTTGCCACCGTTGCCATGCCTTATGTTGGTGCACACTTTTGTTATTTCCCGTCGCGTCATCTGGCGCTTTTATCGACGACAGCATCATTTTTTCTTATTTTTCCGTCGATTAGTTCATATGCTCTCTTATTGTGTCGGTCTGGCCCAGATCTTGCTGTATTTCTTCCTGTACATACGCAGTTAAGTGGCATGACGGAGGCAATATGAATTTCAGACGTCTGAAGTATTTTGTGAAAATCGTCGACATTGGCAGCCTGACGCAGGCGGCAGAGGTGCTACATATCGCTCAGCCAGCGCTCAGCCAACAATTGGCCACTCTGGAAGGGGAGCTGAAACAGCAACTGCTGATCCGCACCAAGCGTGGCGTGATGCCGACCGAGGCCGGTAACATTCTTTATGCGCATGCCCAAACCATTTTGCGCCAGTGTGAGCAGGCGCAAAGTGCGGTCAACAGTGCCGGACAGGCAATGAGCGGCCATGTATCCGTTGGGTTGGCACCGGGTAGCCTGGCGTCTCAACTGGCCTTGCCGCTGTTGCAGGCGGTGCGCGATCAGCACCCAGGTATTTTGCTCAGTTTGAACGAGAACATCGGTTCAACGTTGGCCGGGCAGGTCGCCAACCAGAACCTGGATATGGCGGTAATTTACGGGACTAAAATGCCCACCGGTTTGCAGGCCACAGCATTGATGCGGGAAGATCTCTATCTGGTGGCGACGCGTGCGGTACCAAACCCCGGCAACAGTGTTGATCTGCTTGATGTCGCGCGGCTGAATTTGTTCTTACCACGCGAGGGTGATGTGGTGCGGAACCAGGTGGATGAAGCCATGGCAGTGCGCAAGCTGGCGGCCAACGTAATTGGTGAAATTGAATCCCCAGGTACCCTGAGCGCGGCTATCGCCAGCGGCCTTGGCGCCACTATTTTGCCGGAGTCGGTGGCGCGCGCGATGATTGGCCCCGCGAAGGCGTGGATGGCACGCATCAATACGCCGTCGTTAAGCGTCCCGTTGTCGTTGTGTATCTCCAGTCAGCAGTCGTTGTCGGCGCCAGCGTTGGTGGTGAAAGAGATTTTACTGTCAATCGCCGCCAGCCGCAGTCAGGAAAAACGCGTGCTGGCGTTGGTGCAGTAATCAGGACAGGCTTTCCCGCTTAAGTTTGCTGATGGCGGGGGCCGCCTGAACCGAGCCTGGTGCTGGTGGTGTCTGGCGTTCCTCCGGGAGCGACAGTGCCAGTGAGAAACCGAAGGTGTTGGAGGGGGTTTTGGTAGAGGATAGCATGCGCATGCCGTTTCAGGCGCGGTCATCACCGCACCTGAAATTGTCGTCAATTAACTGAGTTGATAATGGCTGTCCGGTCGCGCCGCTGGTGGTAAATCGGTTTCGTCGTTCATTTCGCGCAGGTTGATCTCAATGGCGTTGCACATGGCGTTAAGTGGCAGATCGTTAGCGGCGGTGCCGAACGGATCTTCGAGTTCTTCCGCCAGAGAGTCCAGTGAGATGAAGGTATAGGAAATAAAGACCGACACCAATGGCGTCATGTAATGCAGGTCCGGCACCAGTGCGAAAGGCAGCAGCGTGCAGAACAGATATACCGTGCGGTGAACGATCAGGCTATAAGCGAACGGGATCGGCGTATTGGCAATGCGTTCGCAGCCACCGAGGATCTCGGACAGTCGATTGAGGTTCTGATCGATACTGTGAAACAGCATATCTGACAGCTGTGCCGATTGCCGCTTCTCTCCCAGCCATTGCCCCATCATCAACAGCAGACGGTTACAGGGAGAAGTGCTAGTTTCAATCGCCCGTAAATCCGCGTGGGGTAACAGGCGTTGCAGATCGGCGGTGATATCGGTGCCGCGCAGTTGGTGTTTCAGGCAGTAGCTGAACGCCATCAGCAGGGCGGCAAATTCGCGCGCTGCCTCATCCTGCTGAGGCAGCAGGCTTTTGATCTGACGTAGCAGTGAACGCTGGACGATCAACAAGCTGCCCCATAACAGCCGCGCCTCGGTGAATCGGGCATAGCTGACGCTGTTGCGGAACCCGAGGAAGATGGCGATCGCCACGCCCAATAGACTGAAGGGGGCCAGGGTGAGTTTGACGCCCAGATGTTCGTACCACTGAAAACACAGCACGGCAACGATCGACATTGCGATGTTAAGGCTGAGGCGAAACAGAATTTTGGAGAGCACCGAACCGTGCCAGACGAAAAGCCGCCTGAACCAGTGTTGCTGAGGTCTGACAATCATATGAGTGGTAATGACTGGGGAATGGGAGCCGCTGTTGTAACAGATTTGCGGCGTAGACATCAACGGTCTGAGGATGAAAAGTTAAAAAGCCCGCAAAAGCGGGGATGCTGTTCACTTCAGGTTTTTATGCTCAGGCCGAGCAAGGGGCCGTAAGTGCGGCCCCTTACAACCCGCGCCTTCGGCCCCTCCAATGCCGTTCATGACGGTGGCAGCGAAATGAACGGCACTTCTTTCAGTACTGAACTGACAAAGACCGAATAAAAAAAGCGCGACAGGCTTAGCCGATCGGTAGTAGGCCGAAGCGCGTTAGCGGAACGGCGGCTCGTTAAAGGTCCGCAGCTTACGGGAATGCAAGCGATCGCCTTCCGCACGGAGCAAATCAATGGCGCAAATACCGATTTGCAGGTGCTCTGAAATTGCTCCTTCATAAAAGCGGTTGGCTTGGCCTGGTAGCTTGATTTCACTGTGCAGTGGTTTATCCGATACGCACAACAGTGTGCCGTATGGCACCCGGAAACGGTAACCCTGGGCCGCAATTGTGGCACTTTCCATGTCTACGGCGACCGCGCGGCTGAGGTTAAAGCGCAGCGCAGAAGCGGAATAGCGCAGTTCCCAGTTGCGATCGTCGGTGGTCACTACGGTGCCGGTGCGCAGACGTTGTTTAACTTCTTCACCCGGCATACCGCTGACCATTTTGGTGGCGTCATACAACGCACGTTGTACCTCTGCAATGCTGGGGATCGGGATATCCGGTGGTAACACCGAGTCCAGCACATGATCATCACGCAGATAGGCGTGGGCCAATACATAGTCACCAATCGACTGGCTTTCACGCAGACCGCCACAGTGGCCGATCATCAACCAGGCGCTAGGGCGCAGTACCGCCAGATGGTCGCAGATGGTTTTGGCGTTGGACGGACCGACACCAATATTGATCAGTGTGATGCCCTGGCCGGTACGTGAGATCAGATGGTAGGCCGGCATCTGGTGATTTTTCCAGGCCAAGTCAGAAACGGCCTGGTCTGGCGCGGTCGTTTCCGGCGTGATGTAGATGCCACCGGCGCTGGACAGCGCAATATAAGGGCTGGCCGGGTCGGCTATTTCGGCGCAGGCCCAGCGGACAAACTCATCCACGTAGCGGGTGTAGTTGGTGAACAGCACGAAGGGCTGAAAATGCTCCACCGGGGTGCCGGTGTAGTGGCGTAACCGCGCCAGTGAAAAATCGGCCCGTAGCGCGTCGAAATGTGACAGCGGGAAGGTACTGGTGGCGTGGAACAGGCCGTCGGCAGTTTCATCCCCGATTTGCGCCAACTCGGTTGTCGGGAAATGCTGTGCCAGGCTGGCACTCATCGTGCGATCCAACATCAGGTTGGAACCATCAATCACGTAAGGGAACGGAATTTCCTGCTGTGATGGTCTGACGTCAATATGCGCATCGTATTCGCTCGCCAGCATCGTCAACTGCTCGATGAGATAGTGGCGGAAAAGTTGTGGTCGGGTGATGGTGGTGGTGTAGCAACCGGTATGGGTAAAGCGGCCGTAGGCGCGGGTTTTGGTCTGGCCGGGTGATGTGCCGTCCCAGCTAACGCGCAGTTCCGGATAAACAAACAACCCTGTCGTACGGGCCTGTGTGTCGGGTAGGCCGCCGTGACTAATAAAATCCCCCACAGCCTGGCGCAGCGCGGCAACTGAGGCGTCATACAACGCTTCCAGTTTGTCGATCGCCTGAGTGGGGGTGAGGCCGGTGCCGGATTGCTGACTGCTCATACTCTCTCCTTGTTTCTCCCTACTCGTGGTGGGAGGCAGGCGGATATTAATTCACAGCCACAGGTTAGCCGAAGATGGGCACAAAAGCTTTGGAGAAACGGTAAGGGGCGAATAAATTCGCCCCGAATAACGTGGGCGCTGCATGCAGCGCCTCTGCAAGGCAACGATCAGGAAGCGGGAGCGGCCTGTTCTACCTTCAATGATACCAGGCCAATACCCAGTTTTTTCGGGGTAAAGCCACCGCTGGCACCTTCCTGCGGTTCAGTCGGTGCAGGTGGGGTGATGCTGATATTCCGTGCGCCGCCGGTATTGTCGAAACGCAGGGTCACGGTGGTGTCCTGCTCACTGAGTGTCACAAATTGCTCTTGCTCACCGACGCGCACGGAGATCGGTTCACCGATGTTTTTACCGTAAGCGCGGGCGCGTAACACCAGATCGAAGGTGGACGGTAATGGGTCGACATAGTCGATTTTCACCGTCGGTGCCAGATTGGCATCTGACCAGCGCCCCCAGTCTTCAACGCTGGAAACCCCGGTAATTGCCTTCACTTTTTCCGGCATGCCCGGCAGCATAAATGCAATGGCATCTGCCTGATATTTAACGGCAGCATCGTCCACGTTCAACTGTTCGATGGCACGTTGATAAGCAGCAACGCTGTCTGCTTCCGGGCCGCTAAAGCTGACTTTGCCACGGTAGTTCCCCCCTTTGGCCTGCACAATCTGCGGCGGTGAAGCCAGGTTGCCTGACGCAACACAGGTTTCGGTGCTCAGCGCCATTTCGGGTGCCCATATCCGGCCTATTTCATAACACTTGTCGACCCAAACGAACTTTTCACCTGCGCCCAGGCCAGCAAGCTGTTTTTTCAGCGGTGTTGACAGGTAAACATTAAACATCGGTTCAACTTTGTTATCCGTCACTTTCAGGATAAACGGCACCTTAAAGGTAATGCCGGAAAAGGTAAAACTGTTGCCCTGATTGCCCAAAGTGAAATTGCTAATGCTGTTTGGGAACCCCCATTGTTTCACCACTGCCGGTTTCCATGCGTTGATTTTCTCATCGATATTCATGAAAACGGTGGACAACGTTGGGCTAGAGAAACTGCTGCGGCCAAGGCCAATGTAGTTATCGCCGCCCATCACATCCAACACCGTGGCACCGTTGTCCAGCGTGCTGCGCTTCTCGTTATGCAGCGCAGTCTGCGGGCGAGTGCCGTCAATGATAAAGAACAGGTTACGGCGTTTCTGCTTGGTCAAAATGTCATAGGCGGTGTTGTTCATCGCCAGGTGATCCGAAGACACCACGATAACGGTATTTTTGAAATAGTCGGATGCCTTGATTTTATCGATCAGCGCCGCGATGTGCTGCTGGCTACAGGCGACCGCGCTTAATGAGCGGTTTTCTTTGTTCTGCCAACTGAATGATTTTTTACTGCAACTGGCGGAGATAAAACCATCCGGGTGGTGAGTGTCCACGGTCAGTGCAAACAGTGAAAACTTTTTATTCTGTTTAGACAGCTCAACAAACTTGTCGAACACCACATCCAGAACGGTATCGTCGTACCAGCCCCAGTCATTTTTGTAGCTTGGATCGCTGACCTGCCCACGCAGTTCTTTGAAGCCGTAAGCATGATCGAAACCGTGCGATTTCAGGAAAGTGTCTTTACCAGCAAAGGCCAGCTCGGCACCCTGATAAAAGTAGTTGTCATAACCGGCGGACTTCAGCACATCGCCCAGACAGACGTTTTCCGGGTAAAAGGTGGACACGGCGCTGGAGGCGTTACCGTCGAAAGGGGCAAACAGCGGGATGCCACACTGCGAGGCCACCATGCCGGCAATGGTATAGCCGGTGCCAGGCAACTGTTGGGTGTTGCTGAAGTCGATGCTGTTTTCGCGATGTTGGTTCAGTTCGTCAGCCAGTCCGGGAAAAAGTTGTTGATCGAAGTAGGTTCTTTCCAGGCTCTCAGCATAGATATACACCAGATTCGGGGCCTTGCCCTGTACGCTTCTTTTGGGGGCTTTGTAATAGGTATCAAAGTCGGCGGTATCGCCGCTGATCTGGCTTCTGACCAGCAGGGAGATATCCTGAAAGGCGGGGGTGGTACCGACGGAAAACAAGGCCAGCAGCACGGCGATCACACTGTATACCACGCTGCTGCTTTTCGCTTTGCGCCGCACCAGACTCCAGGTGAGTACGGCGAAGATCAGCGCCAGGACTGCCAGTAGCCCTATAAACGGCAGCAGGTATTTTCCGACGCCCGCGCCTTTCAGGCTACTGGTGAGGGTGTAGATCACTGCATCGGTAATGCCGTCACCGGTAAAGTAGTTACTGGCGATCAGGACAACGTTGAGGATCAGATAGCTGCCCAGCAGTGTCAGCAGAGTGGCAAGCCACCAACGGTTGGCAGCGCCCCGGGTCCGGTAGATTAAAATTGAGGCTAAAAAAAGTGCAAACGAGATTAATGCTGAAACCATCCACCGTACCCTGTCTAATTAAAAAGAAAAACTTTACTGTCCTGGCCAACGCCGCTGACCGCTGCCGCAGCGAGAAAGAGGAGGGTATAGCGCATTGAAACCGTCAGGGCAATGCGTGTTTGCATTGCTCCGGTGCGTCAGAGTGTGATTGGACGTTTTTGTGACAATAGTGTGACACTAATCACGCCAGTGAAGAGAGAGGCCAATCATGGTGTTGTATGGCTTCCCCCATTGAGGTAGGGCGTTATAGATAAGGGCGCAGCATGCTACGCCCGATAACGGCTTAATGCAGTTCCACCGCGTATTGTTCCACGGGGGTGATTTTCTTGATCAGCTTGTTGTCGAAAAGGAATTGCTCGTAGGCTTGATAGCGTGCCTTATCCAGTTTGGCCGGATCACGCGCAAACAGCGGTAAGCTGGCCTGCCACGCCTGTTTGTTCAGCTCGGTGTTCAGTTCTGGATGGGCCTTGGCGAACGCTAACCAGCTTTCCTGAGGATGGGCATGCAGGTAATCGCTGCCTTTTTTCAGTGCCGCGAGGAATTTTTTAATTTTCGGCTCTGTGACGGTGTCGCGATTGGCGACGATGATCAGTTCGTCGTAGGCGGGGACGCCGTAATCTTCAACGTTAAACACCACCGGATCTTTTCCCTGTAACTTCAATTCAAGCGCTTCAATATTGCGATAACCGCCGATAACCGCATCGACCTGTCCTGCCAGCAAGGCGCTGGTCAACTGGAAGTTAACGTTGATCAAGTGGGTGTCATTGGGGTTGATATGTTCATGCTGGAGCATAGTTGCCAGCGTCGCTTGTTCAATACCGCTGACCGAATAGCCGATTTTCTTGCCCTTTAGGCCCGCAGGAGTGGTGATGGTTTTATCCAGCGTGATGATGGTATTCAGCGGTGAGTTAATCAGGGTGCCCACACGCATTAACGGTAGACCTTGATCGGCAAAGAAATGCAATTGTGGTTGATAAGTGATGGCGAGGTCGGCCTGTTTTGCTGCAACCAGCCGCGGAGGCAACGCGGGATCAGACGGGGGCACAATCTTGACGTCGAGGCCTTCGGCCTTGAAAGCTCCGATCTGTTCGGCCACCATGATAGGCGCGTGATCGGGGTTGATGTACCAATCAAGCACCAGCGTCAGTTTTTCGGCAGCGGTTGCTTGCCCGGCCAGCGTAGCGCTGAGCAGCAGCCCGCAGAGGGTATTTTTAATCATTGTTGATTCCTTTTATCAGTCATTTTCCGGCGCCCAGTTAATAAGGCGTAGCAGCAGCGCGTCTACCGTCACCCAGAGCAAGACGGTCATCAGCACCAGAATAAACAGCGCAGCAAAACAGACGTCGGTCTGCATGCGTGCGTTAGCGTTAAGCATTACGTAACCTAAACCTTCCGCCGAACCGACCCATTCGCCGATGATGGCGCCTATCGGGGCGACGGCGGCGGCCATGCGTAGCCCGGAACCGAAGGCCGGCAACGCCGCCATCAGCCGCACATGCCGCAGTTGGGCCCAGGGGGAGGCACGCAGGGTACGTGCCAGGTCGAGATAGTCGTTATTGACCCGCCGCAGTCCATCAAAGAACGCAGAGGTGACAGGAAAGAAGATCACCAGCACCGCCATCACCACTTTGGCGCTCATGCCAAAACCAAACCACAGCACTAACAGCGGGGCCAGCGCAAACACCGGGATCGCCTGACTGGTCAGCACCAGGGGCATCAGCCAGCGTTGCAGCCGTGGCGAGAAAATCATGCACAGCGCTAGTGCGGCCCCCAGCAACACCCCTGCCAGCAGGCCGCAGGCTATTTCTGAGGCCGTAATCAGCGTGTGATAAGCGAGATAAGCCCGGTCATTCCAAAGCGCCTGCGCGACCGCAGACGGTGAAGGCAACAGGAAGGCGGGTATATCACCCAAGGTGGCCCATCCCCATAGCAATAACAGGCCGACAAATACTGTCAGGCTGCGGCGCATTCGTGACAGGCGGCTTTCCACCATAGGTTTCATTCGGCTGCCCTCACCAGTTGCAGCAGCAGCTCGCTCTGGCTTTTCAGCAGTTGGGGATCGTCCGGTGCACGTGGCGGCAGGCCCTCAATGACATGGCTGTCGTCAATGCCGGCGGGATAGCGTGACAAGACCAGCAAGCGGTGACTAAGGCGGCAGGCCTCCATGGGATCGTGGGTAATCAGTAACACGGTATGTTGTGCCAGCAGCTCGGCGGCAAGCTGCTGGATTTTTGCGCGGGTAATGGTGTCCAGCGCCGAGAAAGGTTCATCCATCAATACGATCGGTTGGCGCTCATACAAGGTGCGGGCGATGGCTGCGCGTTGGCGCATCCCACCGGACAAGGCCGCCGGCAAGGCACTGCCATACCCGCTCAGACCTACGCGTTCCAGCAGATGTTCTGCCCAGGAACGGTCGACTTTTTCACCCCGTAGCCGTGCGCCGAGGCTAATGTTTTGAGCAATGGTTAGCCACGGATAGAGCAAATCTTTTTGCCCCATGTAGGCGATGCGTCCGGGGATCGGCAGGCCATCGCTGCCTGTGACCGTGCCGGACGTGGGTTTCGCCAACCCGGCAATGATCTTCAGTAAGCTGGTTTTCCCTGCACCGCTTGCGCCGAGCAAGGCGACAAAACTGCCGCCTGCGATATCGAAATTTAGCCGGTCGAAAATTACTTGCGGGCCAAAGCGCAGAGTCAAATCCCGCACCTGAATACCCGGTCGCACGCCGTCATACTGAGCGTTACCGCTACTCATTTGGCATTCAACCCCATTTGCCAGAAGGCAGACTCCAGCCGGGTCGCAGTGGTGAAGATGGTCGACAGTTCGGCCAGTCGGCTTTCAGCTCCACGCTGGTGACTAACGTTTTCCAGTAGATCGAGTGCGGCCTGCACCCCGGACAGATAGGCAGGATCACCATAGTTACGGATCCATGAGGCATAAGGGTTGCCTTGCATTACCGTGGCAGGGTCGCCCAGCAGCCGCAAACCAATTTCGGCATAACCGGCGACGCAGGGCATCAGCGCGGCGAGCAGATCAAGCGCATCACCGGCGTGGCCGATATCGAGTACATAGCGGGTGTAGTTGAGGGTTTCTGCGGCCTCAGGTTCGGCGGCAATGTCTGGTTCGCTCAGCCCCCAGTCTGCGCAATAGGCCAGATGCAAAGGCAGTTCGGCGACAATGGCGTTGAGGGAGGCGGTGGCCGCACGCATCTCCGGCAGGGTCCGCAGTTTGCTGACCAGCAGCGCATAGGCGCGGGCAAAGTGGATCAGGAACAGGTAATCCTGGGTCAGATAGCGGCGGAATGCGGGCTCAGGTAGTGTGCCGGCAGCCAGTTGCTGAATAAAAGGGTGTGCGACATAGTCCTGCCAGTGGCTACCGGCCTGCTGGCGCAGCCGTCCGTAAAGACCATTATCAAATTGAGGGGTAAACATGGGACCTCCAAAAGTGTGTGGAGATCCGGGCGCGCTGAGGTATGAACAGGCAATGACTGATGGTGTTATTGCCGACCCGTCCCTTCGCTGGCATGACCCAGATCAGGTTCAAAGGGTTCGGCTTGTGCCATCTCAGCCCGTAACAGGACACCCCTCGGAGGAGCCTGTTATACGATATTTACTTTTTGATTACAACGATCGGGCGGTCGAGTTGGGCTGCAATAAGGGCGTCTTTCGTTAGCTCAAAACGGTTCGTTTAGTGCGATCGCACACAATTTTTCTGGCCTGAGCGGGGGCATTTTTGTCACTGTAATCCGGTCATAATTGAATCTAAGGGCTACTCCTATGAAGAAAATTGGATTTCTCTCGTTTGGTCACTGGACGCCTTCGTCACAGTCGGGTACCCGTTCTGCTGCGGATGCGTTGCTGCAATCCATCGATCTCGCTGTCGCGGCAGAAGAATTGGGGGCGGATGGGGCTTACTTCCGCGTGCATCACTTTGCGCGTCAGCTAGGCTCGCCGTTCCCGCTGTTGGCTGCCATTGGCGCAAAAACTCAACGTATTGAGATCGGCACCGGTGTGATCGATATGCGCTATGAAAACCCACTTTATATGGTCGAAGACGCCGGTGCTGCTGATCTGATTTCTGGTGGACGCTTGCAGCTTGGCATTAGCCGCGGTTCTCCCGAGCAGGTCATTGAGGGCTGGCGTTACTTTGGCTATACGCCCGCCGAAGGCGAGACCGAAGCCGATATGGCCCGTCGCCATACCGAGGTGTTACTCGATGCGCTGCGTGGTGAAGGTTTTGCCGAACCGAACCCACAGCCGATGTTCCCCAACCCGCCGGGACTGTTGCGTGTTGAGCCTTTCTCCGCAGGCTTGAGGGATCGTATCTGGTGGGGGGCCAGCTCGAACGCCACAGCAGTCTGGGCGGCGAAATTGGGGATGAACCTGCAAAGCTCGACGTTAAAAAATGACGAGACGGGCGAGCCGTTTCACGTGCAGCAGGCCAAGCAAATTCGCGAGTACCGTGAAGCCTGGAAAGCAGCAGGGCATCAGCGCGAACCCCGTGTGTCGGTCAGCCGCAGTATCTTTGCATTGATGAATTCGCAGGATCGCAGTTATTTCGGCAATAGCGGTCAGGAAGGCGATCAGGTGGGGTATATCGATCAGCAGACCCGAGCCATATTCGGCCGCAGTTATGCCGCTGAGCCAGAGCTGTTGATCAAACAACTGGCGCAGGACGAAGCCATTGCCGAAGCGGACACCTTGCTGTTGACCGTGCCAAACCAATTGGGCGTTGACTATAACGCCCATGTGATTGAATCGATCTTGACGCATGTCGCCCCGGCGCTGGGTTGGCGCTGATAGTTCGATGACGACGAGCCCGCCTGAACTGCCTGTGGTGGGCTTCTCTGAAATTCAAAGCAGGGGCAGCAAATTAACGTGCCTCTGCGGATAGCACATTCTTGACTTATTTTGCTCAATTTGTATTTTAAGGACATGCATACATTTCTGATTATCGTCCCCGAAGGGGGCATGTTGTTCGAGTCGGCGGGAATCGCTGACATCCTGATGCAGGCCAACCGCTTGAGGCCCCATGACGCGCCGCTTTATCAAATGTCGCTGGCCACCACACAACCCCATCGGGTGGTGCACGGTTTGTCTGGATTGAATCTGCTCGCCGATCATCGTCTCTCGGATCTCGATCCTGATCAGGAGCGCGACACCATCATCGTGACGGGAAAAGGGGCGACCGCGGAAGAAAGTGCTTATGTGGTCGATTGGCTGCGCCGCGCCGCACCTAAAGCGCGACGTATTGCGTCGGTATGCGGTGGCGCTTTGCTACTTGCAGAGGCTGGTTTACTCGATGGACGCCGGGCAACCACCCATTGGCGACTGCTGGAAACGTTGCAGGCCCGCTTCCCCAAAATACACGTCGAAAATGGGCCGCTGTATGTTCAGGATGGCTCTGTCTGGACCTCCGGCGGTGTCAGTTCCGGGTTCGATCTCACCCTGGCGCTGGTGGAAGACGATTACGGTTTTGTTCAGGCACGCGAAGTGGCGCAAGACCTGGTGATGTTCCTGCGTCGGCCTGGCGGTCAGGCGCAGTTCAGTCGTTATCCGTTGAATCAGGCTAAAAACCCTGGCCCGATCCGCGATCTCCAGTCCTGGATCCTGGAAAACCTGTCCAGCGATCTCGGTGTAGAAAAACTGGCAGAGCGGGTCGCGATGAGCCCGCGAAACTTTACCCGCGTTTTCACGCGTGAGACGGGCATTTCACCCGCTAAATTTGTTGAAGAAGGGCGCCTGTATCTGGCCCGGCAACGTTTGGAACAGAGTGCTGAAGGTATTGAGCAAATCGCCATGAACTGCGGGTTTGGTAATGGTCTCAATCTGCGGCGCGTTTTTGAACGACATTTACAACTGACACCTACCGAGTATCGCGAACGTTTCCATTCACGCATGTTGGCGTAAATTGATCTATAAACGTCATTTACGTCATAACGCCTTCGACCTACATTGGCAGCAGAGCCAATAACGAAGGAGTAGATCATGGTCAAAGTAGGCATTAATGGATTCGGCAGAATCGGCAGAAATGTGTTGCGTGCTGCGTTGGGGCGCAGTGACTTTGAGATAGTGGCGATCAACGATTTAACCGACAGCAAAACCTTGGCGCATCTGCTGAAATACGACTCGTTGTCGGGCACATTGGCAGCCAATGTTGAAGCCGGTGAAAACCAGCTACTGCTCGATGGTCGGCCGATTCATGTTTTCTCCGAAAGAGATCCGGCCGCTATCCCATGGAAAAGCGTGGGCGTTGACGTCGTTATCGAAGCGACGGGGTTCTTCACTGACAAAGCCAAGGCCGAAGTGCACATCACGAAAGGCGGGGCCAAGCGAGTGATTATCTCGGCTCCGGGCAAAGACGACGATATTACGATAGTGATGGGCGTTAATCAGGATCTGTACGATCCGGCGAAGCACCGTGTGGTCAGCAACGGCAGTTGCACCACTAACGGCCTGGCGCCCGCGGCTCAGGTCCTGCATCAGGCCTTCGGTATTGAATATGGTCTGATGAATACCACCCATGCCTACACCAACAGCCAGGCATTGCATGACCAACCGGAAAAAGACTTACGTGGCGCTCGCGCCGCAGCGGAGTCGATAGTGCCTTACTCCAGCGGTGCCGCCAAAGCCCTTGGCAAGGTGATCCCGGCATTGGACGGGCGTTTAACCGGTTATTCGTTACGTGTGCCGGTGCCCGTAGTGTCTATCGTTGACTTAACGGTGACGTTGAAACGTGACGTGACGGCTGAAGAGATCAACGCCGCGTTCCGTCAGGCGGCGCAGTCGGGCCCACTCAAGGATATTCTGGGTTACAGCGATGAGCCTTTGGTATCGAGCGATTATAAAGGCGACCCACGTTCATCCATTATTGATGGGCTTTCTACGTTGGTTATTGGTGGGAATCTGGTCAAGGTTCTGGCCTGGTACGACAACGAATGGGGCTTCTCTAACCGTTTGGTTGATCTGGCTGTGTTGATGGAAAAACGCGGGTTGTAGGTTCTAAGAATAAGGGCGCTGCATACTGCGCCCTATAACATAATCAATGGGTTAAATCGGGTCGAACAGGCTCGACCCCACCGGTTTAACTCTAAACAGATTTGTGAGCCGTCTGAATTACAGTTGTGCGATATGCATTAAATCTTGTTTGGCCCCTGGCGCGACGGCCAGCACCGGCCCGCCACGCAGTAGATGTTCCCCGTCGGTATTGAACGGATGCGTCCAGCCACCGGCTTCGTTGACCAGACAGTAACCCGCCAGACAGTCCCAGGCATGCATATAGGGTTCGTAGTAACCCACCAAACGTCCGGCTGCAACCCAAGCCAGCATCATGGCACCCGACCCATTACGGAAGAAATTGCCGCCCGCCGCGGTGATACCGGCGGCGATCTCACCGACGCGTTCCGGTGTGACATAGCTGTTAGCGCCAAAACCGGTGACGTGGTTTTGCATCGTACGTTTTGGATCGACCCGCAGCGGTTTGCCATTGAGCGTCGCCCCCGCGCCGCGTGCCGCGATAAAACATTCTTGCTGGCAGGGTGCGACGATCACACCGATCACCGGCTCACCGTGGTGAATCACGGCGATGGACACGCACCAGTTTGGCATGCCGTTAACAAACGGGCTGGTGCCATCGATGGGATCCACCACCCAGGTGTAACCTGAGTCACCGGGTTGCAAGCCAAACTCCTCCCCCAAAAAACCGTCGTCCGGGAACTGACTGGCGATCTGTTCACGGATCAACAGTTCAACTTCTCGGTCGGCAATGGATACCACGTCCTGTGCATCACGTTTGGTTTCAATCACCAGGCTTTCACGGCGGTTAAAATAGTCCAGCGCTTTGGTGCCGGCGGCACGCGCCGCCTGTTCGGCCAGCGACAGACGCTGGGAAATGGGCTCATTCATGTTTGATCCTTAACGTTTTGAGGTTCACTGAGCTATCAGTGCCAGCCCCTGAGATTTGAAATCAACGGCCACGCGTGTGGCTGGCGCCAGTTGGCGCTCCATCTGTACATCGACAATGAATAGCGCACCGAGATCGGTTTTCACTTCATATTCGATATGGTCCCCGAGCCAGGTGCTATGGGTTATTTCCCCGTTTAATGCGCCAGCTTGCTCCGGCTGCAGAGTAATAAATTGCGGGCGTACCGACAGTTGCGCCGTGCCGGGGCGTGCTTTGGCACCCGGAACCCGATACTGACGGTTGCCGAGGGTGATTAGCGCCTCACCATCCTCGACGCGTTCAATATCACAGGGCAGGATATTGGCTTCGCCCATAAAGTCAGCGATAAACACGGATGCTGGTGAATGATAAAGCTCCTGAGGCGCGCCCTGTTGGGCAATATGCCCTTCTTTCATGACGATAATCTTATCGGAGACCGCTAAAGCTTCTTCTTGATCATGGGTCACGTATACCGCAGTGAAACCGAGGCGTTGCTGCAAATCACGGATTTCGGTGCGAACACGGCGACGCAGGCGTTCGTCAAGGTTGGATAATGGCTCATCGAGCAGTAACACCTGCGGTTCCAATACCAGCGCACGCGCTACGGCAATGCGCTGCTGTTGTCCACCAGAGAGCTCTGCGGGGAGACGTTGGCCCATGTTTTCCAGGCCAACCAGTTTCAACCCCTCGCGTGCGCGGTCCTGTGCCTCTTTACGCGGCAGGCCGCTGGCGAGTAAACCGTACATGACGTTGTCCAGCGCGTTCATATGCGGGAATAATGCGTAGGATTGGAACACCATCGCGACGTCGCGTTCGTTGGCGGGCAGATGCGTGACGTCCTTGCCGCCAATCAGAATACGGCCAGAGGTTGGGTGCTCCAGGCCTGCCAGCAAGCGCAGGGTAGTGGTTTTGCCACAGCCAGACGGGCCGAGCAATGTCACCAGTGTGCCCGGTTCGACGGTGAGTGACAGGCCGGGTACGGCGGTGAAATCGGCAAACTGTTTGGTGACGTTCTCAAACACCACCGAGCCGGAACAAATGGCAGTCATACGGCATTCTCCTGATGTAGAGCCGGTGGAGGCGTCACCGGCGGTGTGGCAATACGGATTGCGCGGCGCAGGCGACGTTCGCCGACCAGCAACTGGAAGGTGAGGATTACCGCCAACATCACGACGATAAGCACGGAGGAGTAGGCGATAGCTACACCGTATTCCCCGTTTTCGACCAATCCAACGATGTAGGAAGTGGCCATGTTGTACTGGGCGCTAACCAGGAAAATCACCGCACTGATGGAGGTAATTGCACGCACAAAGGCATACACCAGCGCTGCGCTGATCGCCGGTTTCAACAGTGGCAGTATGACTTTACGCAGGGTGCGGAAACTGCTGGCGCGTAGCGTCAGTGACGCTTCATCCAGGCTACGATCCAGTTGGCTCATGGCGGCAATGCCACCGCGCACACCAACCGGCATATTACGGAACACAAAACAGGCGACCAGAATCAGCGCGGTGCCGGTGATCTCCAGCGGTGGCAGGTTGTAAGCCATGATGTAACTGACACCGATGACCGTGCCGGGAATGGCAAAGCTGAGCATCAATAAAAACTCAAAGGTTTGGCGACCGGCAAACTTCTGCCGCACAATTAACCACGCAGTGAGCAGGCCAACGATGGCCGTGAGTGGTGCGGCGATCAACGCGATCTCCAGCGTAGTCCAGAACGAGTTCCAGGCAACACCGGTCCAGACTATCTGACCACCATTCCACTGGAAGCCAAAGGCACGGGCGTAATGGCCCAGCGTCAGGCTGCTGTCGAGTCCCCATGACTGGACGAAACCGCCGATCAGGATCATGCCGTAGATGACCAGCGTGAACAGACCCCAAGGAATGACCAATGCGTACACGCCATAACGCAATCCACGCGGCAGCCCACAGTGCATGCCCGAATCGCCTTTGCCGGTCACGGTAGCGAAGCTTTTCCCGGCCAGCCACAGGCGTTGCAGGATAAAGGCGCTGAGGGTAAAGCACAGCAGGATGATTGCCAGAACCGCGGCACGGCTCGGATCGTTCTGCGCACCCACCACCGAGAAGAAGATCTCGGTCGACAGCACGCCATGGCTGCCGCCAAGCACCATCGGATTACCAAAGTCCGCCATGCTTTCGATAAAGCTGATCAGGAAGGCGTTGGCCAAACCGGGTGCCATCAGCGGCAGCGAAACATAACGGAAGGTGCGCCAGCGGTTCGCACGCAGCGTCTGTGAAGCCTCTTCCAGTGAGGGGCTGACACCTTCTACCACGCCAATCAGTACCAGGAAGGCGATCGGAGTGAAGGAAAGAACCTGGGCAATCCAGATACCGGTCAGCCCGTACAGCCAACGACCTGGCTCAATGCCAAACAGGCTGGCAAGCAGTTCGGTGACGACGCCGGCGCGGCCAAACAACAGCATTAGCGCCAGGCCAATCACAAACGGCGGCGTGATGATTGGCAGGACGGTGAGTAAGCGTAGACCTTTCTTAAACGGCAACGGCGTGCGTGTAGCAGCCAGCGCAAAAGCCAGACCGAGAAGCGTAGAACCGCTGGCTGTCATCAGCGCCAACGTCAGCGTTCGCCAGGCGGTGCCACAGCTGCCGCCTTTCAGACAACTGAGGCTCCAAATCGCCGGGTCTTGCATATTGGCGATCAGGCCATCGGGTTTAAATGAACCGTCTACGTCCTGTACGGAAGCGACAAACATGCTCAACACCGGGTAAAGCACAAAGGTGGTGACCAGCGCGACCAGCAGCACAATGGCAGCCACCACAAAGGCATCACCTTTCAGTACACCGCGTTCGGCAAGTGCAAAAGAGAACAGCAACAGAAACGTGGTGATCAGCAAAATAGCGCCCGCGCCAAACGCCGGTTGACCGTCGCTGAGCGCGCCAAACAGATGCTCGCTCCATTGCCAATTCCAACCGCTGTAGCCGATGGCATGGCCTTCAAATAAAAGAAAAACAACGCCGACGGCACTGGCACACATCAGGAGCTGTGAGCGTAAGCGGCTAACGTGCAGCAAGCGCGCCAGTGCGCAAACCACTAGCATCAGTAAAGCGATTGTCAGCCAGGGGCGCTGAAACACCAGAATTTGCCACAGTGCCGGTGCGCTTGCTTGATCCTGCCACAGCGTACTTAGCCAGCCAAAGTCAAAGAACCCGGCCTCCAGGCTGTACCAGGGCAGTAGCAGCAAAGCCAATGCGCCCAGCACAAGAGCCCCGTCAAGGCGGCGGTTTTGAGCATTCATCGTAACCTCGAGTGTTTATATTTCCTTCACCCTGCTTGCACGGGCGAGTGTTGCCTCGCCCGGTTTATCGCAGAGCGCATAACATGCGTGAGGAAAAGGACGTGAATTATTGGGCGCTGGCGCCGATCTCTTTATCCCAACGGCTGAGCAGTGCCTTACGTTTCTCTGTCGCACCGTAGGTTTTAAAGTCGTAATCGATCAGTTTGATGTTCTCAAAGCGTGGCGCGTATTCGGAAATGGCCGCGTTACGGTTCGAGGGTAACTGGAAGGATTTGGCATCTTTCATGTGTGACTGAGCGTCAGCACCGAGTGCCCAGTCGTACCACACCTTGGCCTCATTGAGGTTACGCGCGCCTTTGACGATAGACATGGAGCCAATTTCAAATCCGGTACCTTCGCAAGGCGCGACCGCTTTGATTGGGAACCCATCCACCTGCATTGCGACGGCGTCATGCATAAAAACGATGCCGACGGTCGTTTCGCCACGTGCCGCTGCTTTCACCGGCGCAGAGCCAGATTTGGTGTACTGTGAGATATTGGCGTTGAGTTTTTTCAGATAATCGAAGGCCGGTTCTTCCCCCATGATTTGCACCAATGTGGCGAGGGTGTTGTAGGCGGTGCCGGACGAATTTGGGTTGGCCATCTGGATCTCGCCTTTAAAGGCCGGATCCAGCAAATCGCTCCAGCAGGCAGGTACTTTGAGTTTTTTCTCTGCCAATAGCTTGGTGTTGTAACCCCAACCCAGCGCCCCGGCGTAGACACCGACGGTACGGTAGCCAGCGCTTTCAGCCTGTTTGCGCGCCCAGTCGTGCTGTTGATCAAGCAGTGGAGATTTATACGGCTGGGTTAACCCTTCGTCGGCGGCCTGCATATGGGGATCGCCCGTGCCTGCCCACCAAATATCGGTGCGTGGGTTGCGGGCTTCGGTACGAATACGCGCATAGGCTTCACCTGCGGAAAGGCGCACCATACTGACTTTGATGTCCGGGTGTTGTTTCTCAAATAGATTGGTCATCTGTTCGCAGACCACAACATCGGCGGAGCAGATCATGTTCAATTTCCCAGCGGCGAAAGCAGGTGAAGCAGAGAGTGCAGAGCCAGCGGCGAGGGCCGCTATCAGAGTAACGCGATGCATGGTGTTCTCCTTGGTTGTGTAGGGTGGCGATACGTTGTCGCCTATTTTTTTTGCACGTGTGTGCAAATAACTAGAGGATAAAAATTGTGCTGTCAATCGCGTGATGAAACAATTCAACCTATCCGTCACAAAAATGAAACAATTTAACCGATAAAAATTTGCACAGCTTTGCAAAGTGCGGCAAACTTTTCTCAGAGCACAAACGGATGGACGTGAAGATGGCAGTGGATAAGGTGATGATCAGTGCGAAAGATGTGGCGGAATTGGCCGGAGTTTCCCGCTCGGCCGTTTCGCGGTCTTATACGCCCGGTGCCAGCGTGTCCGCAACGACCCGTGAAAGGGTGATGCGCGCGGCGGAAGAACTGGGTTATCACGTTAATCATCTGGCGAGGGGGTTGGTACGTAACCGTAGCGGTATCGTCTGCCTGATCGTCTCAGAGCTGGCGACACCCTATCGGGCCAGCCTGGTTCGCTTGCTGACCCAACATCTGCAGGATGCGGGGAAAATTGCCATGCTGATTAATACCGATCGCTCTGATGACAGCGTTTCCCAGGCATTGCAGCAGGCAATTAACTTTCGGGCAGATGCCTCTTTTGTGCTATCTGGGATGCCGGACAGTGGCATTGCCCGCTTGTGCCACAAGCATGGTCAGCGGCTGGTGCTGATTAACCGCAACGACACCTTGCCGGGGTCACTCAGCATCCGACTCGATAATGAAGAGGCGGCGGGCAGGGTGGTGATGGCGTTTGCCCGTGCAGGTTGCCAGCGCATTGCTTTTGCCAACTCATTGGCCGGCACGCCCAGCCTGATGGCGCGTGAACGCGGCTTTCTTCAGGCGGCAGAAGGTGCGGGGTTGCAGGTGAGCGTTGAACGTTTTGGCACCACATCTTATGAAAGCGGCCAGATCCTGGCACACCGGCTGTTGACCCGGCGCGAGCGCCCAGACGCGGTCTTCTGCGTGACCGATCTGTTGGCCTGCGGTTTTATGGATGAGGCGCGGCATCGTTTTGGGCTCCGTATTCCAGAGGACCTGTGTGTTGCAGGTTACGATGATATTCCGCAGGCGGCCTGGTCCTCTTACAACCTGACCACATTTACGCAACCGGTGGCGTTGTTTGCGCAGGATGCGGTCTCGTGGCTGATGGCGGAAGAAAAGAAAGAAGAGAGCATGATGCCGGCATTAGGGCAGGAGATGCCGGGTGAAACACGGTTGTACCACGCCGATTTTGTCTGGCGTGGGACCATTCGTGGTGCCTGATATCGGCGTAATATTACACCTCATGAGGGGCTACTGCGTGATTAGCCAGCGGCTAACGTAGCTAAATGGGTCTCGAAACCAGCGGCACTCCCCGCGGCATTGATATGGTCAAAGTAGTTATACCAGCCGCTGGCTTTAATGCCCGCCAGCAACCTATCCCGCGTTTGAATATCAGCAAAACGCCAGATACCCAGAAAACGATGTTCCGTTGGTTTGTCGACAGTGCTGTCCGTTTCACCCAATGCCAGAACGTCGACGCCAAGGTGGGATAGATTGCCCATCGCAAGTTGGATGTTGTCGATGAACTGCCGCCGTTCTTCGGCGGGCAATGCTTCCCATTTTGCATTGGGGGAATATAACTCAATCAGATAATGGGCCATGGGCAGTTTCTCCTTCATTTCAGATTGCGCATCGCGCGTTGGCAAATACGGTGGGTCGCGGCAGAGGGGGATTCTTGCAACCATTGCTGACACAAATCCATTACCCACTTGGGGGTGTTTTTTGCGGCATCGTTGAGCCAGTTGGCCAGCGAGTCTTGCACATAGGTGGACGGATCAGCCCGCAACGGAGAAAGAATGGGTAATGCGCGTTCAGGCTGTTGTTTAAGTGCCGCGATGTGCGCAGACCAAACGCCGCGTGGCCGCAATGCTTCACTGGCGAAACGACGAATACGCTCAGAGGACGCACCTGTCCAGACGCTCAGGTGTTCGATAGCCTTATCGAGCTCTTTCGCCAAATGCGGGCGCACCGCCAGCCAAGCCCATTCACGAACACCGAAATGACCGTCGTCAGCCAGAGGGCGGATGGTGTCCAGTCTTTCGGTTAAGCGCATTTCAGTCTGCGCCCCAATCATAAAACAGGCCCAGCCTCGTACTGTATCTGAACGGTGTGCCATGCATTGTTCAATGCCTGCTGTACCAAGTTCACTCAGTAAAATGGCACCAATGCCTTCCATTCGCTTGACGATTCCTTGCTTGCAAGCCGATTCGGCAGCTTGTAGTGCGTGGGGGGAAAGGGCAGGAAAAGCGGTGTGTAACAATAAGATTTGGTCAAGGGCCAATACCTCGACCAGTGTGGCGCTCTGTTGCTCGCCACGGGATAATGCATCCAGAATATCAGGAGCAATGTCTGAAACGCGGGTTGCCCCTTTACGTGTAGGAGAGTGGCTCATATCGATGGCTCCTCTTCGACCGGTGTTAAGTTGGCTGCGACTTTTTCGAGTAACAAACCCAATTGAGCTTGTTCGCCAGCGGAGAGGTTTCCAAACAATCCCGCAATCCATTGGCTATGTTGCTCAAATACCTGTTTGGCAACGTGTTCACCTTTGTGAGTCAGTCGAACGCGCAGTGCACGGCGATCACTGATATCGGCGTGGCGTTCAAGCAGATGTTCTCGCTCAAGGCCATTTAACAGGCCCGTGACTGTAGCGCGGGTCACGCCTGCTTTTTCCGCCAGTTCATTAGGTGCCAGCCCTTCTTTGGCGGCATCAAGCAAGAACAACATGACGAAGCGGCCCTCAGACAGGGCATAAGGTGCCAGCAGTGAGGCGCAATCCCGATCGATGGCTGAAGCCAGCGAGAGTGTCTGAAAACATAATCGAATATTTTCCAGATCAGGAAGCTGGCGTCGGTGAGCTTCTTGAAGCAGGGAGAGGTATTTTTGCTCGAGTTTCATGATTGATCTCGCCATATAGTATGGCACCTAACTATATGCGAGTAAAAACGGAAGATCAACAAGATGAGGTTAGCGAGAAAGGGGAAGTGTGAAACGGCGCAATAGCAAAACGCCCGCTTAAGTTTCCTTAAGCGGGCGTCTCTAATATGGCTCCTCTGACTGGACTCGAACCAGTGACATACGGATTAACAGTCCGCCGTTCTACCGACTGAACTACAGAGGAATTGTCTGAACGGGGCGCATCATATCCAGCCACCCAGAGTGTGTCAACGCTAAATTCGCCGATTCGGTGCGACTGCTCAGCATCTGAGCAATGCGGGCGTGGTTACAGCAGTTCTGCGCCGCCGTCAGCTTGCCAGCGTTGCAAACGTGCGAGCGTATCCTGTTTATAGAAACGGCAGAAATGCTGGTACAGCGCCGGAAAACGGTTGGCCAGCAGTTCGGGGGCGCTGAAAAAATACTCTGACAGCACGGCAAAGCACTCGGCGGGATCGGTCGCGGCGTAGGCATCCATGCTGGCGGCATCTTCACCGACCATGTCGATCTCGTCCTGTAGGTTTTCCATCGCGGCGTGCAGGTCATGCTCCCAGGCGGCAATATCGCGTAGCGGAATAGGTGGGATGCCTGTCGCGCTGCCGCCGTTGCGCATATCCAGCTTGTGCACTGCTTCGTGGATCACTAGGTTAAAACCGGAGAGATCAAAAGAGTCTTGTACGTCCTGCCAGTTGAGCACAATAGGCCCTTGTTCCCAGCTTTGGCCAGATTGTACTACTGGCCCGGAATGCACCAGCCCAAAATCATCCTGCCATTCATCCTCCACTACAAAAGGGGTCGGATAGAGCAAGATCTCATTGAAACCGTCGAGGCATTCGGCGCCCAACTCCATTACCGGCAAGGCGAATAGCAGGGCAATGCGCGCCTGCATTTGCGACGTCAGCACCAGCCCTTGTAAGGGGACAATGCGTTTTTGCTGCAAAATCTGCCCGGCAACGGCAACCAGCCGTTGTTGTTCCCGCTCGTCCAGCGGAGAGAGCAGGGGAATTGCCAGCGCGTCTTGCCACTGGGCAAGCGTTTCCGCCTGCGGTTGATGCGTTTTCCACGGCCATTTAATCATCGCGTTGCTCGTAAAGTCGTCACTTGCACATTCGGCTGGAGGCTAACTCTGTAAAAATGCCGCAAAAAGGGGCATGATAGCAAGCACTTGAAGGAGAGATGCCGGAGCGGCTGAACGGACCAGTCTCGAAAACTGGAGTAGGGGCAACTCTACCGGGGGTTCAAATCCCCCTCTCTCCGCCATTATTCAATCACTTACAGACGATTTTGTCTGTGATCCACGCCTCACATGCCCCATCGCGATCAAAAATCACTTCTGCTGCCTACGGCTTCACCCTTTACTGTCTTGCCTGAACAAAACCCATTCTTTTTATTCTGACGGCAAAGAGATAGCTGATAACCAGAAATGCACATTGGAAGATAAAGAAAGGTTCGAGCCATTGGTGATTAAGGTAAACGTAATAGCCATTGTGCAGGACATCAAGGGTAATGATGGCTAACGTACTGGCAATACCGGCCTTGGGTTTGGCAAAAAGAAGATAGGCCGCCAGCGGATCAAGGAAAGTCAGACTGCCCCAAAATAGACGGCTGACGAAGAATGCCTGCTCGCCGTAACCATAATCCCAGAGAAAACCAAACTTCACGCCGGCAATAAGGTGATTAATTGTCGCAATGAGTAAGCAAATAGCCAAAAAATAACGCATCGCATTGGCGTTGTTCATAAGTCAGCTTGCCTTAATGCCCCAAGTGCGACGTTATCCAGTGTAATGACGGATTTTATGCTGGTGGCGATGAGCGCAATGATGGATTCCCGTGGGCCTGCACGCCAGGCATGGCTGCTATAGAAGGCATTTTGGGAAGCTTCGAGATGTTCTGCGCTATCGTAGGCCCGGATTAAATAATAGTTGTCCGGATCATGCAGGGATTGACCGTAGCGAACGACATCCATGCCGCAGTCCAGGTGCAATGGCACACTTATCTCATGCATAATTTGATGAAATGCCACGCCAGTATTGGGCTGTAGGCTATACAAAAGAATTTCGACGGTTTTCATCCAATCTCCTTAGGTGTTTCGTTATCATTGCACGGTAAATACTGTGTTTTCAACCAGCATTCGGCTCGTTATGTACTGTGCCTTTTCTCCCCATCGCCCTCAGAAATAATGCCCGTACATCGCCTTGCAGTATTTTATGGCTCACCTAATATCATTTTAACCATCACTATTTTTGCGGGTAATCACTATGTTTGTACTGTTACGCACTTCCATTGTTGGCGCTGCGGCATTGTTACTTATCGCGGGTTGCCAGCAAAAGGAGCATAAACCGGCTCCACCGCTGCAAGCGCAATTGGATCATCTTTCCACTATGTTGGCTGGTAGCCATTTCCTGCGACAAAACTGCCACCGTTCGGACATTCCTGATGATGTTAAATTACAACGTACCGCGATGCGGGTAGCGGAGCATCGCGGTTGGGATACCCATGCCGCGGGCTATCAGAAATTGCCGGCATTGGCCCAGGCACGTTATCTGGCTGTGCTGGAGGACCGCCAGTTGCTGTCGGATAAATGCGCTTCGATGGAAAATCGCACCGCGAACTTTATTGCCGCAGCAAAGTCCGATCAGGAAGACTATATGGAGTAGTGAGTGCATGATTAATGCCGGTGCGGCACGCTGCGCACCTGGCAATCCCCAATTCTCGGCGCATTTTCAAAATATTCTTTGCAGGATAAGCATCTGTCGCTCATTATTTGAAATGTTGTTTCACTTTTATCTCATGAGCCGATCTTGAACCCATATGCCGCCCTGCGTCAGCGCGTAGAAAATACCCCCTGGTACGCCAAACGGAAAAGCTACCGCGTGCTGTTTTGGCGTGAGATCACGCCGCTGGCGGTGCCGATCTTTATGGAGAACGCCTGTGTCCTGCTGATGGGGGTCTTAAGTACCTTTCTGGTGAGCTGGATCGGCAAGGAAGCAATGGCCGGGGTGGGGTTGGCTGACAGCTTCAACATGGTGATTATCTCGTTCTTTGCCGCCGTGGACTTGGGGACTACGGTGGTGGTGGCTTTCAGCCTGGGCAAGCGGGATCGTAAAAGAGCACGCGCGGCGGCACGTCAATCTTTGGTGTTGATGACCCTGGTTGCCTTGGTGTTGGCCGCGGGTATTCACCTGGCGGGCGAACAAATTATTGATGTGATCGCCGGTGCTGCCACGCCAGAGGTAAAGGCGCTGGCACTGTCCTATCTCCAAACTACGGTATGGAGTTACCCGGCTGCTGCCATTGCACTGATTGGCAGCGGCGCGCTGCGTGGCGCCGGGAATACCAAAATCCCGCTGCTGATTAACGGCGGCATGAATATCCTGAATATCATCATCAGTAGCATCCTGATTTATGGCATGTTGGGCTGGCACGGCCTGGGTTTCGTCGGCGCCGGGCTGGGGCTGACCATTTCGCGCTATATCGGTGCTATTGCGATTATTTATGTCCTCATGATCGGTTTTAACCCGGCGCTGCACATCACACTGAAAAGTTACTTTACCCCATTAAAACTCAATATCCTCTGGGAAGTGTTGGGGATCGGTATTCCCGCCAGCATCGAGTCGGTGTTGTTTAACGGTGGCAAGTTACTGACACAAATGTTTGTCGCCGGTATGGGCACCAATGTTATCGCCGGCAATTTTATTGCTTTCTCTATCGCGTCATTGATTAACCTACCGGGCAATGCCTTGGGGTCGGCATCGACCATTATTGTGGGAAAACGTCTGGGGAAAGGGCAGATAGCCCAGGCAGAACGGCAACTGCGGCATATCTTCTGGCTAGCGACGATTGGACTTACAGTGATCGCCTGGGGGACGGCGCCATTGGCCGGCGTGTTCGCCGCATTCTATACCCAACAAGACGACGTGAAAGAGGTGGTGAAGGTCCTGATTTGGCTTAATGCCGCCTTTATGCCGATCTGGGCTGCATCCTGGGTGCTGCCTGCCGGTTTGAAAGGCGCGCGCGACGCGCGTTTTGCCATGTGGGTGTCGATGCTGGGCATGTGGGGCTGCCGTGTGGTAGCCGGTTATACGCTGGGCATTATGCTGGGAATGGGCGTCGTTGGTGTCTGGTTGGGGATGTTTATGGATTGGGCGGTACGCGGTGCCTTGTTCTATTGGCGTATGGTCAGTGGTCGCTGGTTGTGGAAGTACCCGCGCGTAAAATCGCATGCTGTTGAGGAAAGCGCTGTGGCAGGCAGTAACGATGTTTGATCGTCACGTGCTGGATCGTGGTTCCTGAGCGTTTTCTTGCCGCCATTTCGCCGGCGATTGGCCGTGGACCTGTTTGAAGGCTTTGGAAAAGTGCAGTTGGTTTTCATAACCGACAGAAATCCCTACCACTTTGATTGCCGTCTGGCTATTACGCAGCAGGCTGGCGGCGATATTCATGCGGAAATTAAGTAAGTATTCCTTCGGCCCAATGCCGTATGCGCCTTTGAACAGCCTGCACAGATAGCTGCGGTTGATATTGCAGTAGTCTGCCAGACGCGCAATGGTGAGGTGTTCATGGTATCGGTTTTCTATGTGTTTAACGGCCTTGTGAAGATGCAGTGTTTTGTCACTGGGGTAGTCGGTGCTGCTTTGTACCGAATTGGCGATCAGCGCAGAAAAAAACAGATAGCTCAGTCCGAGGACTTTCAGCCGGTGTTCATCGCCATGGGCCACGATCTGCCGTAGATGGTGAAGTGCCTGGGCATCATCGCCAGTTTCGCTGGGCCGATAAATCGGGAATTGACGGCTTAGACGGCATTCTTCGAAAATCTTACCGGCAATGAGCCCGTCGACTTCCAGCCACATGTAATGCCAGGGATCTTTTTTGTCAGCGCAGTAGGTGGTTACGTCGTGTGGGTGAATCAAAAAACCCTCTCCGGCAACAACGGGAAATGAACCGTACTCGCTATGCAGGACGCCGGTACCGCTTATCACATAATGAAATAAATAGTGCTGGCGTACGGCGGGGCCAAAGCGATGTCCTTTATCACAGTTCTCCTCGCCATATTGGTACAGGTTCAGCTCAATATTGTCGGTCTGGTTCAGCGTAAAGCTCTTATGCATCAGATACTGTCCCTGTTTTTACATTCACTGTAGCAGTGTAATGGCAGTGTCGCGGCTGGGTTACCATCAAATCCCGACTTAGCTCACAGTTTTTGCGGTGCGTCATTTTTCGCCATAACACGGTCACATTCATCCATATCTCATTCAGGCGTTGCAGGGTAATTTCAGCCTATCGAAAACACGTGCAGCGGAGAAATACGATGATTAAAGTGACTTTTATGGGCGCGGGCAGCACCATTTTTGCCAAGAACGTACTCGGCGACATCATGGCGACGCCGGCATTGAAAGAAGTGGATATCGCGCTATATGACATTGACAGTGCGCGCCTTAACGAATCTTGCGCCATGTTGAACAATATCAACCGCAATATAAATGGCGGCAGGGCGAAGATCACCCCTTATCTTGGGGTGGAAAATCGCCGTACGGCATTGAAAAATGCCAACTATGTGGTGAATGCTATCCAGGTCGGGGGTTATGATCCTTGTACTATCACCGACTTTACCATTGCCAGAAAGTACGGCTTGCAGCAAACCATTGCCGATACCCTGGGGATAGGCGGCATCTTCCGTGCACTGCGCACCATTCCGGTGATGTTTGATTTCGCCCGGGATATTGAAGCGGTTTGCCCAGATGCTTGGCTGTTGAACTATACCAACCCGATGGCATCTTTAACTGGTGCAATGCTGCGTCATACGGGGGTGAAAACGGTGGGGTTGTGTCACAGCGTGCAGGTCTGCGCAGAAACGCTGCTGAAAAGCGTGGATATGCCGACCGATGATGTGCAGTTCCACATCGCAGGCATTAACCATATGGCCTGGTTGCTGGATGTTCGTCGCCATGGCGAGGATCTGTACCCAGAGATCAAACGCCGCGCCAATGCCTTGCAAGGCAAGCACGATGATATGGTGCGCCATGAAATCATGAAAACCTTCGGCTACTACGTCACCGAATCTTCTGAGCACAACGCGGAGTACATGCCTTATTGGATTAAACGTAACTATCCGGAACTGATTGAGCGCTTTAACATTCCGCTGGACGAGTACCCGCGCCGCTGTATTGAACAGATTGAACAATGGCAGCAACGTAAACTGGCGCTGACCAATGACGCCAACCTGACACACACCCGTACGCATGAGTATGCGTCTTACATCATTGAAGCGATGGAAACCGATCGTCCCTACAAGATTGGCGGCAATGTGCTTAATACGGGTTTAATTACCAATTTACCGGCAGAGGCCTGTGTCGAAGTGCCCTGTCTGGTGGATGGGCAGGGCATCTCGCCATGTTACGTGGGGCATTTACCGGAGCAACTGGCGGCGCTCAACCGCACCAATATCAACACCCAACTGCTGACTATCGAAGCCGCAGTAACCCATAAACGTGACGCGATTTACCATGCAGCACTATTGGATCCGCATACGTCTGCTGAATTGTCGATTGATGATATTCGTAAACTTTGTGACGAGTTGATTGAAGCCCACGGTAATTGGCTGCCTGCTTACCACTGATCGTTGAACTAACTGTATTACCTCCTCAAAACGCACAAGGCGCAGGGTTTCCTGCGCCGTCATAAATGGGATGGTGAGCCATGTTTTATTTAAAGAACAAGAACTTTTGGATCTTCGGTGCTTTCTGTTTTTTCTATTTCTTTATCATGGGTGCGGTGCTGCCGTTCTTTCCGATTTGGTTGCATGACGTCAACCAGCTCGATCAACAGCAAACTGGATTAGTGTTCGCCTGTATGGCGCTGTTTGCCTTGGTATTCCAGCCTATCTTTGGTTTTGTCACCGACAAATTTGGCCTGAAAAAGCATCTGTTGTGGATGATCATCTTTCTGCTGCTGTTTCTGGCGCCTTTGTTTATCTATGTCTTCTCGCCGCTGCTGCAAACCAACTTTGTGCTGGGTGCGTTGTTATGCGGTATTTACCTGGGGCTGGTGTGCAGTGGGGGATCGCCGGCGATAGAAGCCTATATTGAGAAGGTGAGCCGACGCAGCCAATTTGAGTATGGCCGCGCGCGCTTATTTGGTTGTATCGGCTGGGCGATTTGCGCATCGATCGTCGGTTATATGTTCACGATTAACAACCAGTTTGCGTTTTGGCTGGCGTCGAGCTTTGCGCTGGTGTTGGCCGGTCTGCTTTATTTGTTTAAACCTGAGCAAAACAACACGCTGGCGGTCGCGGATGGCTTAGCGTTGAACCACAAACCCATCAAATTAAAAGCGGCGCTGAGCCTGCTGAAAATGCGTAAATTTTGGTGCCTGGTGATGTATATCGTCGGGGTGGCCTGCGTGTACGACGTGTTCGATCAGCAGTTCGCCAACTTCTTCACGTCGTTTTTCAGCGATCGCCACGCGGGGACGCAGGCGTTTGGCTATGTGACGACGCTAGGCGAGTTTCTTAATGCCTTTATCATGTTTTTTGCACCCTTGATCATCAACCGCATTGGCGGAAAGAACGCGTTGCTGATAGCCGGGCTGATAATGTCTGTACGGATTATTGGTTCGTCCCAGGCGGACTCAGTGACGGCGGTGATTTTCCTCAAAACCCTGCATATGTTTGAGGTCCCTTTCCTGCTGGTGGGTATTTTCAAATACATCACGACACAGTTTAACGTTAACCTCTCGGCATCGATTTATCTGTGGGGGTTCTGCTTCTTCAAGCAGCTTTCGGCCATTGGCATGTCTTATGCGGCGGGCCTGATGTACGTCAATTACGGGTTTAAAACCTCGTATCTGATCCTCGGCTGCATCGCATTGCTGTTTACCCTGATCTCAGCCTTTGCCTTGAGTAGCAAAACGACGGTGGTGAAGGAAGAGGGGGCGCTGCCAGTGGCAGTAAGTTAGTCTGCATCAATACAATAACGTCATGAGGCCGAAAAACAGCAGCGTCAGAGCGATAACGAACCCTGTTTGTACCGTCTTGCGCATGAGGCGACCCTGGCCCCAGCGGGTCGTGCTCAGGCGGTTGTCGATTGCGAAGAGTGCAGGCACCATCAGCAGCACATAAACCAGCATCAGCATAGCGGTCAGTGGCTGTTGACTCATACAGCGTTCTCCGTGTTGTTATGGATGAATGCCACTCTCGCGGGGGTGACGTTATATTCTTGCCGATCACTGTGTTCGATCATATGCCTCCGAATAAGGCCGCCCGAAGGCGGCCTGCCGTACGACTGCCTGTAATGTAGAGATGATTGTCGGCCACTGCCGGGGCCAACGGAGTTATAATATTGCGAATGATAATCATTATCAATATGTGAAGTGAAATTTTATTGTAGGGGCAAACTACGCGCGAGTTAGCCGGGGCAGGTGGCAGCCCGTGTAGCGTGGTCACGAGGGAGGGGTTATGAGTCTAACGCTGTTGTCCTCTATTGACGCTGTAAAGGCCGCCATGTAATAGCCAATAATTAAGCTCAAAATCTCGATGTAGATTCAGTTTGCGCATCGCGGACCGTTTATGGTTACTGACAGTTTTCTCGCTGATATTCAAATGACGACCGATGGCAGAGTTACTGTTGCCAAACGACAGGTGAAGCATAATATCGAACTCTCTGCACGACAGCGCAGTGTGTTTATCGGCATCCGTCTCTCCAGGAATTTCTTGTAGGGCGAGTGAGCGTTCTACTTGCCGTATGACATTATCAATGTTGCTTTCCCGGCTGATAATACGGCGACACGCCTTAAGTAAAGGGGAGTTCTGCGGCAAAATCTGGTCGCGTTCGGTAATCAAGAGCAGGCATTGCCTTGATGGATGTATTAACTTTAATGAATAATGATGCTGCATATTATTACGTGATTCGACGGCGAAAAATATGACGTCGGCGGTATTTTTATATGCCGTGTTCTCGGTAAAAACAGCGTTAATATTTTGGTCGTTGAAATAATGAGAGAGCCCCTGACGCAACCCTTCCGTGAAGTAACGATTCTGATCCATGAACAAGATAGTTATTTTTCGTTTCATTGTTATGCGCCTGTGCCATCTTCTGGCAGTGATGGTTTATGTCATGAGCGTAAATCAATAGGTTTATAATATGTTCTTGAGTTTTTCATGGCAAAATAATTGTCGTTAGCATGAGTATATGGTTTTTTATACTGTTTTATTATTCGGTTTATATTTTTTATCTATTTTATAAATGAATTTGAGCATGCTTTGGTTTTTTAGCGAATCGTCATTTTACAGGATATACCCATCGGCATGTGTTAAATAAACACGTCTCTCTGCCCCAAAAGGGTAGAGAGACGTGGATCGGCATGGGGTTTCAGCGGTAATACCAGAATTCGTGGGCCTATGCGTGGGATATTACTGTCTTCAGTTCTTCTGCATAACGCACATTAGGTAAGGGAGCGACAGAGAATTAATGACGATAGTGTTGCTGTTTATTTTTTTTAGTTTTACATACAACGGTATTCCAGCCTTTTCAGGCACAACATAATCGTTCCAAATTTTGTCGGGTGTGTTGTCGCTGGGGCTAATGTCCACACTTTTTATTATGATTTTTCTCATCCCGAGCAAAGTCTCTTGTGAAATAGAGAAGTTAGCCACTCTTCTCAGGTCATGAATGACACCACCATTTTCAATGGTACCTGCCATTGAAAAAAAACCGCCGTCTTTCTTTGTCAAAAAAACGGTAACGAAAGCATTCGTGCGTATGGTTTCGCCTGTGTTGTTATTGGTATAGGCACTCTGACTCAGTTGAGCCTGGCAGTTAAACTCTTCAATGTCTTGCGGACGGTTGTTGCAAATTATCAAAATTACAGATGCTGTTAAAATGACAGCAATAATGATTGCTGGTGCGCAATGTACTGTTTTCACTTTATATTTTTCCGTGTGTCTTCAAATTTATTTCGACAGGTTCTGTACTGGTTGTCCTCTGATTTATCACAAACCGAAATAAAAATTGTGTTGTTGACGTTTTTTTCAGGCAACTCTTCAATATAGAAAACATCGCGCTTTACGCTGCGGCAATCTATGTTCATTTTGGCGATGTGCAGTTTGATCCTGCTCAGCATATTTGGCGTGTCTTTATCTGGGCCAAGTGAGTATATCGTGCACTGCCCCTCTTGGAAGAGCTGCTCTACCGGGACGGTATTGTCTGGCTTTGTTGCCATAAAGTAGATGAACAGAACCAACAGCGCCAGGCACAATGACAGCAGTTTTATTTTTATTGTGGCCTTTAAATTTGTGGTTTTCGCAACCGCGGCAGTGTTACTGCCAGCCTCGATTTGCGGAGGTACGATATCTATGGGCGGTGCGGGAGAGCCTTCTCGTTTTACCTGTGTTGTGGAATCGTCCGGCTGCTCTGTGGCTACCGATAAATCATCCAGTACCTGTTCCTTACAGGTTTCTGGAGAGCCAAATCTGGCAATGGTCTGAATGTCCGCATCCAGCCTGAAACCAACTTTAGGGATAGTAATGATCACGTCCCTGTTCATTTCCAACGTAGCAAAAGATCGTCTTAACTCACTGATGTAGTTATTTAAGCTGGCATTTGAGGCGGAAAATCCATAATTAATCCAGACGTTGTTCAGCAAGTCTTCTCTGGAGGTATTGGTTCGGTTGTTTTTGATGAGTTCAATTAATAAGCGTGTGGCCGGTTTGGTTAAATCAATAAAAATCCGGTCATCATTGCGAAGAGATAACCGTCTACTATCAAAGTCAAATGCTACTGTCAGGTTTAGTACATATTTCATTTTTATGGCTGTCAATAATTTTGTGAACGGTAATGCACAGATGAGCGTTTTTTTATGCTGGCGTCAAATTAATTTACAAGATTATTCCTAATCCGGTCAAGTTTATTTTTTCAAGATGTATTTTATTTGTTTTCATTAATTATATTCACCAGGTAACTTGTATTCTTTTTATCCAAAACAGAATAAAAATATAAATTATCTCATTTAAAAAGTTTTTAATATCGTTATTGTGATAATTATTTGATTATTTTGCTGTTTATTGACGTAAGGGTTACCATTTTTCTCGTTGCCAGGGAGTGGGCAGTTAGATGAGTAAATTGCCCTCTTAATATGTGTGTCGGGTAATGCCGATATATAACAAGGTGACTTATTAACTAATACGACTTAAAGGAAACCAATCATGCAATTAAACAAAATTATGTTGTCAGCTATCTTGTCTCTGGGTGCCATTTCTGTAGCGCATGCGGCTGGCGATCAGGGGCACGGAACGGTTACGTTCAGTGGCTCAATTATTGATGCACCGTGCTCTATTGCGTTGAGTGATATTAATCAGACGGTTGATTTGGGTCAGGTTTCTAACGTGGCGCTGGCTAATGGTGGCAGCTCTAAACCCGCAAGCTTTGAAGTTAAGCTCGAAGGTTGTGTGTTGGGTACGGCTAAAAACGTCACCACCACCTTTACCGGTATTGAGGGCGCAAACGGTCTGTTGGGTATGACCGGTGCGGCCAAAGGCGCCAGCATCGCACTCACCAACGGCGATGGTTCCCCATTGAAACTGAATACGCCAAGCAAAAAGCAGGTGTTGCAAGATGGCAATAATACCATGAGTTTCTCCGCGTTCCTGAAAGGCGATGGCGTCAAAGATGCAGCGGTTGTGCCGGGTGATTTCAAAAGCGTAGTCAACTTTACCTTGGCTTATCAGTAACACCTTGCTTAAAAAATACATGCGGATTTCCGCATGTATTTCTGTCACCGCTGCCGATGTCGGAGTGCCTATGTTCCCTTTTTTTCGCGCTATGACGGCGCTTGCATTGCTGAGTTTATTCCTTGCAGAACCTGCAATGGGGGCCATGCCGTCCGGCTGGGGACGGATTAATATGCAAGGCGCCATTATTGAAACCGCCTGCGCTATTGATACTGGCAGCCGTTATCAGACCATCGATATGGCGACACTCCCGTTTGGTCAGATTGTACGTGAGGGGCGGGGGCAGTCACTGGCATTCCGTATACATCTGGTGAATTGTGTACTGGGCCGAATCAACCCGGCACTCCCGGATTGGCGGCGCTTTCAGATTACCTTTGACGGTAGTCCTGATACCGGTGGGTTTGGTGTGTCTGGTGCTGCGCGCGGTGTCGCTTTGCAAATTACCGATGAGCGCGGATATATCGCCACCCCAGGTGAGGCTTTACCGGCAGTAAATATTATGCCGGGCGAGATGCTGCTGAATTATTCACTGCGACTAGTGGGTAACCAACAAGTATTGCGGGCGGGGGACTTTTATTCCACCGTTCGATTTAAATTAGATTATTACTGAAACGGATATATCGGTATTAATGTGAAAATCTCTCCCTATACATTATCGATGGGAGGGGCAGCGAATTTATTATTACGCATCGAATAAGCCCACGACGGCATTCAGTTAAGCATAAAGGCTTGAGGATTATGGATAACCCTTCGTTACTGTTATTGCCATTTCGCCCACGTATTTTTGGAATGTGGCTTGCCTGTTTGTTAGGCGGCATAAATTATTGTTCCTGGGCTGGTGAAGTGCAATTTAATACTGATGTGCTGGATGTAAATGACCGGGAAAATATCGACTTAAACCAATTTTCACGCGGTGGCTACATTATGCCCGGTGATTATGTGATGACACTGCGGATTAATAAGCAAGATATTCCTGACCAACCCGTGAGTTTTTATACGTCGGGTGATGACTCGCAGGGCAGTGAAGCCTGTATTACACCGGCAATGGTGGCGCAGTTTGCCTTAAAGCCCAAGGTGCAGGCCACGTTAGCCTGGTGGCATCAGAAACAGTGTCTGGTGCCGGGCAGCCTGGCGGGGATGACGGCTCAGGCTGATCTGGGCAGCAACAGCTTGACCATCAACGTGCCACAGGCCTATCTGGAGTACAGCGCCGCAAACTGGGATCCACCGTCCCGTTGGGATAACGGTATTCCTGGCGTGCTGATGGACTATTACCTCAATGCGCAAACCCAACAACAGCAAGGGGGGCGTGGTTACCACCTGAGCGGTAACGGCACGCTGGGAGCTAACCTGAGCACCTGGCGGTTGCGTGCCGATTGGCAGGCCCGTTATGACCGTCAGGACAGCGGCCAACGCGCTCAGTCTCGCTGGGACTGGAGCCGTTATTACGCCTACCGTGCGCTTGCGCCGCTAGGGGCCAAGTTGACCGTAGGGGAAAACTACCTTTATTCGGATCTTTTCGACAGTGTGCGCTTTACCGGCGCCAGTCTTGCCAGCGATGACAACATGTTGCCGCCAAACTTGCGTGGTTATGCGCCGGAAGTGGTTGGTGTGGCCCGTACTAACGCCAAGGTGGTGATCAGCCAACAGGGGCGCGTGTTGTATGAAACACAGGTAGCGGCGGGACCGTTTCGCATTCAGGACATCAACGACGCGGTTTCTGGAGAGCTGGACGTGCGTGTGGAAGAACAGGACGGCAGTGTTCAACAGGTTCGAATGAACACCGCCACTATCCCTTATCTAACCCGGCCGGGGCAGGTGCGCTATAAGCTGGCATCAGGACGACCGTCAGATTGGCAGCACCGTACTAATGGGCCGCTGTTTGCCACCGGTGAGTTTTCCTGGGGGGTGAATAACGGTTGGTCATTATACGGCGGCGGTGTGGGCAGTGGTGACTATAACTCGCTGTCATTGGGAATGGGGCGTGACCTGATGATGTTTGGCGCGCTGTCGTTCGACGCTACTCAGGCACGCGCGACGTTGCCGGAACAGGGGCGACTGAGCGGTGGCTCCTACCGGTTGAGCTATGCGAAACGTTTTGAAGAGACTGACAGCCAGGTGCAATTCGCCGCTTACCGCTTCTCTGAGCGAGATTACCTGTCGATGAGTGAATATCTGGATGCACGCCTGGATGGGCGACGCAACGGCGGCAGCAAGGAGCGTTATACGCTGAGTTTTAACCAGCAATTCCGTGAGTTGGGGCTGAGTGCTTACCTCAATTACAGCCATCAGACCTACTGGGATCAACCAACCAACGACAGCTATACCCTGACGTTGGCGCAGAACCTTGACCTTGGCCGTCTGCGCAACCTGAATCTGTCACTGACGGGCTACCGGAATATATACAACGGCGCGAATGACGACGGTATGTATTTGTCGTTGTCGCTGCCGTGGGGCGGTAGTGGAACGCTGAGCTATGACAGCAGCTACAGCCGTTATGACAACAGCCAGCGCCTTGGCTACTACGATCGGCTGGAGAATGGCGACAGTTACCGCCTGAGCAGCGGCGTGGCACGCAGTGGCGGCACGGCCAGCGGCTATTACAGCCACGAAGGGGATATGGCGCTGATCGACGCCAATGCCAGCTATCTGGCAGGCCGTTACTCCTCGTTGGGCGTCTCGCTAGCCGGTGGCGCAACCGCCACCCTGCAAGGTGCGGCGTTGCACCGTGGCGGCATGAACGGCGCAGCGCGAATGCTGGTGGATACCGACGGCGTAGCGGCCATTCCGATCCGTGGCTACGGATCTATCGTCAAGACCAATGCTTTTGGCAAAGCCATCGTGACGGACGTCAGCAGTTATTACCGCAATCAGGTGAGTATTGATCTCAACACCTTGCCAGACAACGCCGAAGCGACCCAATCGGTTGTGCAGTCAACCCTGACCGAAGGGGCCATTGGTTACCGGCGCTTTGCTGTGATCACTGGTGATAAAGCGATGGCGGTGATCAGGCTGGCCGATGGTTCCAGCCCACCGTTCGGCGCCACGGTGCTCAACAGCAAGCAGCAGGAAGTAGGAATCGTCAACGACGGCGGCAGTGTTTATCTGACGGGAATGAACCCGAACGAAAGGATGCAGGTGCGTTGGGGTGGAAAGGCTCAGTGTGAGCTGGCGCTGCCGGTGCAGGTTCCACACAACGACGTGAGTGCGCTGTTGTTGCCGTGTGAGCGTTATCCCTAACCCCGGCGGTTTTATATCAGCAAGCGTGAATAACCCGATAACGAGTGAACAACAATGACTGTAATGAACAAATTAACTTTTACCTATGTGACTGTGCTGCTGGTGGCGCTGGGCGTTCAGCAGGCACAGGCGGCGATTGCGTTGGATCGCACCCGAGTGGTGTTTAACGGCGGTGACAGGTCGGCCAGCTTGGGCATCAGCAATGAGAACAAACAGCTACCGTACCTGGCGCAGGGGTGGATCGAAGACGCACAGGGCAAAAAAATCACCAGCCCGCTAACGGTGTTACCGCCAGTACAGCGTCTGGAGGCCGGGGCCAGAAGCCAAATAAAAATTCAGGGGCTGCCGGCCACCCATTTGTTAACGCAGGATCGTGAGACGTTGTTTTTCTTCAACTTGCGCGAGATCCCGCCGAGAAGTGACAAGCCAAATACCCTGCAGTTGGCGCTGCAAACGCGCATCAAGCTGTTCTACCGTCCGCAGGCGTTGGCCGTGGTCCACGATGCGAAACCCTGGCAGGAACAACTGACGCTGACCAAACAGGGCGACCGTTATCGGGTTAACAACCCCTCCGCGTATTTTGTCACGCTGGTGGACGGTGGTCGCAGTGTTAATGGCCCTGGAGCCAGTGATTTTGAGCCACTGATGGTGGCGCCAAAGAGCAGTGGCTTATTGAACGTAGGCGTGGCAGCGCTGGGCGGCAGTCCGGTGTTGACCTATGTCAACGACTATGGCGGCCGCCCGCAGTTGCAATTTAGCTGCAATGGCGAGCACTGCACGGCAACGCCAATCAAACCGCGTTGAAATCGTGGTGGTGAACAAGGAGCGGGGTATGCGGCAAGGAAACAAAAGTGACGAAGAGGGTTATTGGCTGCGATATGAGCGGCGCTATCGGTTGTTGCAGTTGATGGCGGTACTGATGGTGCCGGTGGTACTGGTTAGCCTATTGGCGTTATTGCCGGAAGCGAGAGCGGCGCAACAGGGACACACCGATAAAGGCAATGTTGACGGTGCTCATGGGGTGCTGCGTTTACGCGGTGCGCTGACTGAGAGCGCCTGTAGACTGACGATGACCTCTGCCAGACAGGATATTGATTTGGGTGGTGTGGGTAGCGCCCATCTGCAACAGGTAGGGAACCAGGGTGTGCCGGTGGCGATAGAACTGCGGCTGGAAGATTGTTTGCGCAGCCCGGCCAACAACCGGGACGACCGCAGCGGTGGCCTGCTGTGGGCACCTCACCAGCCGGCGGTCTCGGTGAGTTTTACCGCGCCGATGGACGCCAATAATCCAAAATTAGTGAGGGTTCAAGGCGCTCAGGGATTGGGACTACGGCTGAAGGACTCACTGGGGCGGGATGTGCGGTTGGGGGAGCGCGGGGCACCGCTGTTGCTGGTGCCGGGCCAAAGTGTGTTGAGTTATAGCGTGACGCCAGAACGCACTCAGGCACCGCTACAGGCTGGGGTGTATTCGGCAATGATCAACGTGCGATTTAACTATGACTAGGAAGGGCGACATGCGCTGTCTGGCTCAGAAGGGGTGGGTGTTGGGGCTATTGTTCCTTGCTGGAGCGGTGCATGCCGCCGAGCAGCAGGTAAAAATCAAGGTGGCCGTTATACGCCCGGCATGCCTGATCAACAAGGGACAGCGTATCGATGTTAACTTCGGCGATCGGGTGGGGGTGAACAAAGTGGATGGAGTGAACTATCTACAGCCGGTGAACTATAGCATCACCTGCGAACCGGGCGGCAAAGGCTTGGTGATGGCGCTGGTGCTGACGGGTATACCGAGCGGTTTTGACAAGGCGGCGGTCAGCACCAACGTCAAAGATCTGGGCATTCGTCTCACCCGTGACGGCCTGCCTTTTACCTTAGGCTCGCCTGTTCCTATCAGTGTCGACAAGCCCCCAGTGCTGATGGCAGCACCGGTCAAGCGCGCCGGCGCCAAGTTAAAGGCCGGGGAATTCGAGGCGACGGCAACGTTGCAGGCGGTGTACCAGTGAACCAGAGCGTGTTTTACGGGCGGTCTGCCTTGTTAATGGCATTAGGGTTCCTGTTAGCCATGCCAGGGGCGCAAGCCGCAGATAACCTGCGTTTTCATGGGGCATTGGTGGCAGAACCCTGCGTGATCCCACCGGGTGAGGAGCATATTACGCTGGATTTTGGCACGGTGATCGACAAGTTTTTGTATCTGAATAACCGCACGCATGGGCAGGGGTTTACCCTGCATCTGACGCAGTGCGATCTGAGCCTGGCAAAAACGGTGAAGGTCACCTTCAGCGGCATTGAGAATACAGCTTTGCCGGGGTTGTTAGCGTTGTCACCAGGTAGTCAGGCATCGGGCATTGCCATCGGGATGGAGTCACCGGGTGGTAAACGGCTGCCGATGAATAAACCCTGGGGACAACAGGGGTTGGTTAGCGGTGACAATGTGTTAAGGCTGCAAGCTTATGTGCAGGCGGAGCCGGAGGCGCGTAAACGCCAGAGTATTCAGCGTGGGCCCTTTAGTGCGGTGGCGACCTTTAATCTGGAATATGAATAATGAGTCGGCCGGAATGAATGATTTCTGCCAGTACTTTAATAATGACGAAGAAAACTTATGAAACGTATTGTTGTTTTGTTCCTCTGGTTCTATTGCACGACGTCGTTCGCTGTCTTGAATATCCCCAATGAAAAACCAGGGAGTTCGGTCACAGTGACTGTTGAGTCACCGCAAGTGAAGACGAAATTTAATCAGACGGCCGGCGGATTTAACTGCGACCACGCTGGCTGTCTGTTAGTGGAATTTTTCGCCGGGACTGACATGCTAGGGAAGACGACGTGGGCTCGCCACACTAGCACATATAGTAGAATCGCGAAGATCGAGGGATGTTCATCTAGCGGGATAGAAGCTGGATTGAAAGGGCAGAGTTATCTTGGGGAAGTGATGTCGTCGGGTTTGCTCGATGATTTAATTCCACCTTCTAAGAAGTCATACAGAACCTATGGTTACTGTGTTACTAAATCTGGTTCGAATTACGATTGGTCTACCCTCGACCAACCTTGGGATGGCATACCGCCACCGGTGTGTGGACTTAGTGGGCCCGATGTTATCGACTTTGGCGAACTGAAGCCTGCCGCCGTTTCGGGTAAATCAAAGAAAGCGCGTTACACCATTAGCTGTGATAAAAAAGCCACCGTCAAAGTGACCTTTGCCTTTGCATCGGGGAGTAGTAGCGAGAAGATCGCCGATGACCTGACCCTTGCCCTTAAGGTGGGTACAAAAGAGGGCGTCAAAGGGGAGACATACACCGTCGAGAAATCGGCAGTACAGGCTGATTTGAGCGTTGCTCTAAAAAGTGGTGGTGCCGCACCGGTGGGTGAATATCAAGCGTCGGCGGTGGTGAAATTGACCGTGGAATAACCGCTGGGTACGGCATGATTACTTTGCTGTAGTAAAAAAGCACGCCTTGCGGCGTGCTTTTTACGTTAACTCAACGGTGCTGATTATTTCGCATCCGGCAAGGCGTAAGCGACAATATAGTCACCCAGCTTGGTGCCGAATGAGCCATGACCGCCTGCGGAAATGACCACATATTGCTTGCCATTAACCTCATAGGTCATTGGTGTTGCCTGACCACCGGCTGGCAACCGCGCTTCCCACAGTTTTTCACCGTTGGTCACGCTGAAGGCGCGCAGATAGTTGTCTGCGGTCGCGCCAATAAAGAACACATTACCCGCAGTAGAAACCGGTCCACCCAACATCGGCATACCCATCTTGAACGGCAACGGCAGCGGGGAGCTGTCGCGCACGGTACCGATGCGTTTTTTCCACACGATGTCGTTGGTTTTCAGGTCTACAGCAGAAATGTAACCCCAGGCTGGCTGTTTACACGGCAAGCCAAGTGGCGACAGGAACGGATTCAGTGTGACGCCGAACGGCACGCCATACTGTGGTTGCACACCCGCTTCAGTACCGCTGCCGCCTTTGTCGTTGGCTGGCGGTTCAATTGGGTTGCCCGGACCGCGTGGGATCAGTTTTGACACAAATGGCAGTGCGATAGGGTTGGCAATAGCCACTTGACGATCGGTGTCGACAGACAAACCGCCCCATTCGAACATGCCAAGGTTACCTGGGAATACCAACGTACCTTGTTCAGAAGGCGGGGTGAAGGTGCCCTCATAACGCAGGCTGTGGAACATCACGCGGCAGACCAGTTGGTCGTAAATGGTCGCCCCCCACATGTCTGCGCCAGTCAGTTTTTTCTCAGGGCGGAAGGTCAGCTCTGAGAAAGGTTGAGTCGGTGACAGACGGTCGCCTTTGGCTGGGCCTTGTGGTACCGGTTTTTCTGGCGCTGGCACGACCAATTCGCCGTTGGTACGGTTCAGGACGAAGATGTTACCGGTCTTGGTCGGTACGTAGATTACCGGCACCTTATTGCCGCTCTTGTCGGTAATATCCGCCAGCGTTGGCTGCGCCGGTACGTCCATATCCCACAGGTCGTGGTGTACGGTTTGATAGAACCAGACCAGTTTGCCGGTTGTGGCATTCAGCGCCAGCAGGCCGCTAGCATAACGCTCCATTTCCGGTGTACGGTTGCCGCCCCAGATATCGGGTGTGGCGACGCCCATCGGCAGGTAGACAATATCCAGCTTGGCGTCGTAGGCAGCAGGTGCCCAAGAGTTAGGCGAGTTCGGGATAAAGTGATGCTCGTCTGCTGGGATCGCGTTAGGGTCTTTGGCGCCCGGATCAAATGCCCACAGCAGTTTGCCGCTGTTGACGTCAAATCCGCGGATCACGCCGGACGGCTCGCGGGTGGAGTAGTTGTCGGTGACCGCACCGCTGACCACGATCACATTGTCGGTGATCACCGGCGGAGACGTCGGCTCATAATGGCCTGGCGTCGCATACGGCATATTGCTTTGCAGGTTGAGTTCGCCGTTATTGGCGAAGTCGGCACAAGGCTTACCGGTTTCGGCATCCAGCGCAAACAACCGCCCATCATTCACTGGCAGGAAAATGCGGCGTGCGCACATTGCCGGAGACGCGTCTGTCGCCGAGCCTGCTGCTGCGGCAGTTTCATGGTAAGAAACACCACGACAGGTGATGTGCTGGAAGGTCGGGTTGAAATTCAACTGAGGATCAAATTTCCACTTCTGTTTACCGGTGGCCGCATCCAGTGCAAACAGCTTCTGGTGAGGCGTACACAGGTAGAGCGTGTCGCGGATTTTAATCGGGGTTACTTCGTTGGTGATTTCCCCCGGATCGTTGGCGGTTTTCAGGTCGCCAGTTTGGAAGGTCCAGGCTTCTTTAAGCTGACCAACGTTTTTGTCATTGATCTGGCTCAGTGGCGAATAACGCGTGCCTTCCTGAGTACGGCCATAGGCTGGCCAATCGGCGTCTGATGCCTGAGGTGCAACCTTCACCTGGGCCGGTTCAAGGGTGCCGTTGATCTCTTGCGGATCGTTAAATACGGCATAGGCCAGGACTGCGACGGTAAACACCAGCGCGATACTCAGTGCGCTGTAGGCCAACTTGCCGCTGGCAATCAGCTTGTGATAGATGAACGGCAACACCAGCCACAGGCCGAAGAAGAAGGTAACGTCCAGGCGTGGCGTCAACGCCCAGAAGTCCGGACCGACCTCCCACAGTGCCCAAATTGTGGTGCCGAGTAAAAACACGGCATACAGCAGCAGTGCAGTGGCGCGGCGGCGAACCAGCAGCCAGGCGGTAACCAGCAAAACCAGGCCGGCGATGATGTAGTACAGTGAACCGCCGAGTTTGGCTAGCCAGATGCCGCCTCCCAGCAGATAAAGCCCACTCAACGCGGCAAACAGAGCCGTGATGATGATGAGCGGCGACAATGATGCTTTATTTTGCATAGTATTATCCTTACCAAAATGAAAAGTCCCCGATTTAGAGATTAAGCCATATCCAAAAAAACACGCGGTTTCTCCCTAAAAATCCGTCCCGTATGTTTGGCAACCTCCCTCATCACCAATGCCAATCGGCAGTGGCAGCAAAAAATGGAGAGGACAGTTTTGGATGATTGAAGAAACTCTACTATCGGGGGTAAAACCAAAAACAAGTCTGAGTCAGGCGTCGTACGCAGCGATGCCGTTAAGATGAACGTAAACGGGTGCGTCAGCATCGCCTGAAGCGCGCCTAGGTTACTCTAATTGTTATTCTTTCGTTGCATACCTTGTGCTGTTTTTACGATTATTTGTTGGTTTTATGAATGTAGCTCATAAGCTCAAGCACATTTAACGCATAGTCATTTGCCGACCGTCCTCCTACAGTAATCACACTTTGGCTGCCCTGCGTGAGTGGTGGCCAGCGCGACACTTTTGGAGGCAAAAATGCAAAAACGTAAACTGGGTAACAGGGGTTTGGAAGTCTCAGCTTTGGGCTTGGGTTGTATGGGGTTGAGTTTTGGCTATGGCCCGGCGACTGACAAACAGCAGGGGATCGCGTTGATTCGTGCGGCTGTCGATCAGGGCGTGACTTTTTTCGACACCGCTGAAGTGTATGGCCCCTTCACCAATGAGACATTGGTCGGGGAAGCGTTGGCTCTGGTGCGTGATCGTGTGGTGATTGCGACCAAATTTGGGTTTGAACTGCCGCAGCCGGATGGCAAACAGGTGCTTAACAGCCGGCCGGAACATATCCGTCAGGCGGTGGAAGGGTCACTGAAGCGCCTGAATATTGAAACTATTGATCTGCTATATCAGCACCGGGTTGATCCCAATGTACCGATTGAAGACGTCGCCGGTACCGTGAAGGCATTGATCCAGGAAGGGAAAGTGAAGCACTTTGGTTTGTCAGAGGCTGGGGCGCAAACCATTCGCCGTGCCCATGCCGTGCAGCCGGTGACGGCGTTGCAAAGTGAATACTCGCTGTGGTGGCGCGAGCCAGAGAAAGAAATCTTACCGACATTACAAGAGTTGGGCATCGGTTTTGTGCCCTTCAGCCCGTTGGGGAAAGGTTTCCTGACAGGGGCGATCAATGAAAATACCGCCTTTGACGAGGGTGACTTTCGCAACGTCGTTCCGCGCTTCAGCACGGAGTCACGTAAGGCCAACCAGGTGCTGGTGGACGTGCTTGGGCAGTTGGCACAGCAAAAAGGTGTCACGCCGGCACAGATTGCGTTGGCCTGGCTGTTGGCGCAACAACCTTGGATTGTGCCTATTCCGGGAACCACCAAGCAACATCGCCTGCAAGAGAATCTGGGGGCGGCTGCGATAGCGCTGAGCACGGATGAATTGCGCAGCATTGAAGGAGCGCTTGCCGCCATTGAAGTGCAGGGCGCCCGTTATCCTGCGCACCTGCAACAGAATATCGGGCGCTGAAACCAGCCCCTTGCCGCAGCCGTCGGCAGGGGGATTCAGGATTGGCGCGGGTAGCGTAGCGCCTCTACCAGCAGGGCGAAGGCCGTCGTGTGCTGCCGACGGCTGGGGTAGTAGAGGTAATAACCGGGGAAAAGCGGGCACCAGGCGTCGAGCACGCGCATTAAACGGCCATCAGCCAGCTCATGGGTGACGGTATCTTCGGGGACAAAGGTGATACCGAAACCCAGTAACGCCGCCTCAATACGTTGGCGCAGGCTGTTAAACGTTAACTGGCCATCAACGCGAACTTTGATCTCTCTACCGTCTTTTTCAAATTCCCATGCATAAAGCCCGCCCATGGTCGGTAAACGCATATTGATGCAACGATGATTCTGCAATTCTTGTGGGGTGTTCGGTATGCCGTATTGTTCAAAATAGGCAGGAGAGGCGACCGGCACCATACGCATTTCCGGTGCGATACGCACGGCAACCATGTCCTTGGCCACCTGTTCACCCAAGCGAATACCGGCATCAAAGCGACCAGCAACAATGTCGGTCAGGGCGTTATCCACCGTAATTTCGACATTAATATCCGGGTAGTCAGCCAGAAACGATTTCAGTACCGGCCATAGCACCGAATCGACGGCATGCTCACCGGCGGTGATGCGAATATTGCCGGCTGGCCGCGCCCGCATTTCACTCAGTGCATCCAGCTCACTTTCAATTTCGGCAAAGCGCGGACCGAGGCTGTTGAACAACCGCTCACCGGCTTCGGTAGGGGCAACGCTACGGGTTGTACGCGTCAATAAACGCAGCTCAAGCCGCTCTTCAAGGCCCCGAATGGCATGGCTTAATGCCGATTGGGATACGCCAAGCTTTGCTGCGGCCTTGGTGAAGCTGCGTTCCCGGGCAACCACCAGAAACGAAATTAAATCGTTAAAGTTCTCTTTTAACATCCCGGCCTCACAGCATGGGCAGAATTCATGGCGATATTCTAGCCGTTTGCCGGCGGTGGCGACAATTAATGAATTCAACTCATAGCTCCTTGCGCATTTAGCTATCTAGTCGCGTTGCAGAGTGAAGGGTATCTTTTGTCATGTGCATTTCATCACGCTTTAGGCGTTACCCGGTGAAGTGACTGGCAGCCTCTACAATTATTCTGTCTATATTAACGTCGGCTACTTTGGTCGAAACGGAGAAAAAAATGAAAATCCAACGCAGTGGTTCACAACCCTCCCGTCCAGGCCCAGAAGAGTATTTTACCGGTAAGGTACGGATCGATGCGCCGTTTGCCGGCAGTGAGCCAGCCCGCGTGGGCGGCGCGACCGTGACCTTTGAGCCAGGTGCTCGCACTGCCTGGCACACCCATCCGCTTGGTCAGACGTTGATTGTTACCCAAGGGCGAGGCTGGATCCAGGTGTGGGGTGACGAGATCCAGGAAATGAACCAGGGCGATATTGTTTGGATCCCGGAAGATGTCAAACACTGGCACGGTGCGACACCGGAGACTGCCATGACCCATATTGCTATCGCTGAGTCACTTAACGGCAGCCCAGTTGACTGGATGGAGAAGGTCAGTGACGCGCAGTACCAGAAGTGATGCCTGCGCGCTGGGAGGTTGTCAGCTGTTGCTTATCTGCTGACAAAAGCGCAGGCGGTTGCCGAAGGGATCTGTGATGTTTAACTCTTTCCCCCAATCGACCGTTTCAACTCCCGGTCTGGCATAGCGATACTGTTTGGCCGACAGTTCCTGATGTAACGCGTCGATATCACCCATGGGGATAAACACCGCAGAGCCCGGCGTGCTGTCGCCGTGGTGTTCGCTGAGATGCAAGGTGAGGCCGGAGCGGGAGACTTGTGCGTACAGCGGCAGGTCTTCGCTGAAGCGATGCTCCCAATCCAGCGTGAAGCCAAGAAAATCCAGGTAAAACTCTTTGGCTTTTTCTACCGAGAAGATGCGAAGAATAGGGATGGCGGCGGAGAATTCCATTATTAATCTCACTTAAACAACGCTCAGAAGACGGACTCTCTTTCCGGGTCGGTTAACCCGAACAGGATTCGCAATCAATGCTGATACGGCCCGCATTATGCAGACCGTATCAGCGCATCAGGCGGTTAGCTGTCTAGCCCACCGAGGCACAGGTATTTGATCTCAAGATAATCCTCGATACCGTACTTCGATCCTTCACGCCCCAGCCCGGAGTTTTTCACCCCGCCGAACGGTGCGACTTCGGTAGAAATCAGCCCTTCGTTAATACCAACAATGCCGTATTCCAGCGCTTCTGCGACGCGCATGACCCGACCAATATCCCGGCTATAGAAGTACGATGCCAGGCCAAATGGCGTATCGTTAGCCAGTTCAATGGCTTCGGCTTCGTGTTCAAAGCGGATCAATGGTGCTACCGGGCCAAAGGTTTCCTCATGGAAGATTTTGGCCTGACGAGGCACGTCGGTCAGAATAGTTGGCATAAAGAAGTTATTGCCCAACGAGTGGGGTTTCCCCCCCAACAGAATCGATGCGCCGTGCTGCACCGCGTCATCGATATGTTCAGTGACTTTTTCCACGGCCGCTGGGTTAATCAAGGGGCCGATTGTCACGCCATCGTCCATGCCGTTACCGACTTTCAGTTTTTCTACCGCGGTTTTCAGCTTTTCAGCAAAGGCGTCATAAATACCGTCCTGTACCAGGAAACGGTTGGTACACACGCAGGTTTGGCCGGCATTGCGGTATTTGGAAGCCACTGCGCCAGTCACGGCGGCGTCCAGATCGGCATCGTCAAACACGATAAACGGCGCATTGCCGCCCAGTTCCATGCTGGTCTTTTTGATCGTAGGCGCACACTGTGCCAGCAATTGTGCGCCTACTTCGGTGCTGCCGGTAAACGAAAGTTTGCGTACGTCGGGGTTGGCGGTCAGCTCAGCACCGATGGCCTGGCTTGGGCCGGTAATCACGTTGCAGACCCCTGCCGGTAGGCCGGCACGCTCAGCCAGTACCGCGATGGCCAGTGCCGAAAATGGCGTCTGGCTGGCGGGGCGGATCACACCGGTACACCCTGCGGCCCAGCCGGGACCCGCTTTACGGGTGATCATCGCCGCCGGGAAATTCCAGGGTGTAATGGCGGCGAAGACCCCAATCGGTTCTTTCTGCACGATGATACGGCGGCCAGACTGGGGTTGCGGGATGGTATCGCCATAGACGCGTTTGCCTTCTTCGGCGAACCACTCAATAAAGGACGCTGCGTAGGCAATCTCACCGCGGCTTTCGGCCAGCGGCTTACCCTGTTCTGCGGTCATGATGCGCGCCAGATCGTCCTGGTTTTCCATCATCAGTTCAAACAGGCGGCGCAGCTTACCGGCCCGTTCTTTGGCGGTCAGCGCACGCCAGGCTGGCTGGGCCTTCTTGGCGGCGGCAATCGCCTGTGCTGTTTCTTTGGCGCCCAAAGCCGGTACCTGGCCGAGTAACTCACCGGTTGCGGGGTTGTGGATCTTGAGACACTGGCCGTCTTTGACCGGCAGCCATTGCCCATCGATATAGTTGGCTTCGCGAAACAGTGAGGCATCTTTGAGGGTGGCAGAGAAGTGATTGCTCATCGGTTATCTTCCTTTTTCAGAATTCAACACGGGGTGATCTATCCCAAATGGCTACCCTTTACCCTAGCAAACTTTTCCGCCTTCATTTGCCCCATCAGTGGCAAGAAATCAATTTACTGCCTTGAGCACCTTCTGTACAAAAAATGCCCGCGTTCGAGACGATACTGAAGTTAGCAGGCATATGACCCTTTTCGATGTGATTAAAAGGAGTGTGCAAATGATGAAATCAGTGGACAGACATCTTTATGGCGGCGGAGAAATGGATTTTTTGGCTTCCAGTATTGCGTTGATGGAGTGGCAGGGGCGAGAGGTCGACGCCGGCAAAGTGGCAGGTAATATGTCGGAGTCGCAAAGCCGTTTGTTCTTCGAACGTCTGAACTATTTCCGCCAGCTTTATCAAGCCGCTGCAACGGTGGAACACAGCGTATAAAATCAATCTACTGACCCCGCCAAAGCGGGGTTTTTTATTCCGACCACACCCCGGTGTTCAGCGTTGCCGGGGAGAACTCAAGATTACGGCCTCGCCACGGCAGGGCCTGCGAAAAGCGCCATGCACTGCGTATATCGAAACGCCAGTAACGTTCTGCCCCTGCCACGCCTTGCCCGATATCCGCTTGCCAGAGAATGTGTGTTTCCCCTTGCAGGTGCAAAATATCCCCGTGTTCAAAGTCGACAAACAGCAATGCCGCTCGCGGTTCCGCAAGCAAATTACCCAGCGTGTTCATATAGCGATTGCCACGAAAATCGGGTATCCACAGGCTATTGTTTTCCAAATGAATGAAACCCGGTTTACCACCACGGTGTGAAATATCTACACCACCTTGTTCGAGCGTTGCATGGGCACAACTGGCGACGAAACAGGTATCAGCCTGGCGGATTAACATCTCCGCCGACGCGTCCAGCGCAGTGAGATGTTCAATCGGGGCAGCTGAGCTGGTTGCCGGATACAACTCACGCCGTTGAATATATTGCGGGCAGTTACCAAAACTCTGCCTGACGTCGATCTCAATACGGTTCTTGTCGGTACGCCCAATAATACCGTTGACACGGTTGCGTCGCCGGTTGCTGAAGTCCAACCCCAATGCCCCCACCGGTTTACCCGTTTGCAAGGCAGCCTGCGCAGGATCGTCGCTTCTCCGGGGGGCGCTGATACGCAGGTGATCGCTGTCTGGCGAGCGCAGGAAACCGGGTGGACCGCTGAACAGTGTCGCCACCGGCCAATCCTGACTGTCCAGTGTGGCGACAAACAGATAAGGCAGTGCAGCGAAAAACGCGCGATGTTGCTCTGGCATGCTGGGGTAAATGCCGCCACTGACCCGATCAAAACCGGCTAACGTCTGGGCGCGCAGTTCGTCGGGGTGAAACATCGGTTGGTTCATCAGTTACCTCTTGCCGGGTTCCGGCAGCGTTGGCATGGCGAAGAAACCGGGCAACGCTGCGATGCGTGCCACCCAACGTTGGATCGCCGGATAAGGGGCCAGAGAAATCCCGCCTTCTGGGGCCACCGCAACATAGCTGTAGCAGGCCAGATCGCCAATTGTCGCCTCGTCAGTTGCTAGAAAAGCACGGTTGGCCAGATGTTGCTCCATATGCGGCAGAAAACGGGCGGCGACCGCTAACGCACTCTGATAATCCTCTGGCGCAGAAAATTGAGCGATCAAGCGGCTTGAGGCCGGCCCGTAGCGCACTTCTCCGGCTGCTTTGGATAACCATTCCTGCACCTGTGCTGCCGCGATGGGGGATTCCGGCAGCCAATGGCTGCCCGGTGCGTAACGTTTGACCAGATATACCAGGATGGCGTTACTGTCGGCCAGCACCTGATCGTCGTCCACCAGGACCGGGATCTGGCCGAAAGGGTTCAGGCGGCGAAAGTGCTCGCTCTGGCGCACCTCTGCGCCGGCCTCGATAAATTCATACGGCAGTGCAAGCATCCGTAATAGCAACGCCACGCGATGAACATGGCCGGAAAGCGGGGTACCGTAAAGTTTTAGTTTTTGCATGATGAGGCTCCTGAACAATTTTTATTAGCATACTCTTGCAGGCAGTGAGCGAAATCCGGCAATGTAGAAATTGATAATTTCACTTTATGGAACAATCTATGGATCGGTTGGACGAACTGGCGATCTTTGTGGCAGTGATCCAGCACGGCAGCCTGGCCGCCGCCGGTCGTAAGCTAAGGCGTTCTGCACCGGCGATCACCCGAGCCATTGCCTCGCTGGAGCAGCGCTTTGGTGCCCGCTTGGTCGAACGTACCACCCGGCGGCTCGCGCCGACTGAGGCGGGGTTACGCTTGGTGGAACGCGCTCACGTGCTGCTGCATGAATATCAGGCTGCCGTGTTGGACACGGTGGATACTCAGCTCACCGGTCTGTTGCGGATAACGTCGCCGGTGCAGTTCGGACGCAAGCATGTGGCACCGGTGGTGATGGCATTTCTCGACCACTATCCGCAGATGCAGATTGAAATGGTGCTAAACGATCGCAATCTGGACTTGATCGACGAAGGGCTGGATGTGGCGATACGTATCGGGCATCTGCAAGATTCCTCACGGGTGGCTCGGCGGTTGGGGCAGGTGTCGCGGGTAACCGTCGCCAGCCCGGCCTATCTGGCACGACGCGGGGAACCACAAGAACCGGTGCAGTTGGCGGATCATGACACCATTGTCGGTACTCAGCGTGCGTCGCTGCGTGAATGGCGTTTTGGCCCACAGGAGAATGGCGAGCGGGTACGTTTGACGCCGCGCTTGCTGCTTAACGAGGTTGAAACACAGTTATTGGCGGTGCGCGCAGGCAAGGGCATCGCCCGGCTGTTGTCATACCAGGTCGCGGACGATTTGGCGGCGGGGACGTTGGTACGCCTGTTACCGTCCTACGAACCCTTGCCAATGCCGGTGCAATTGGTGGCACAGAACGCACAGAGAATGCCGCTAAAGGTACGGACATTCTGGGATTATGCCTGGCAAGCGCTAAGCCAATTAGCACAAATTCAGCCGGTAGAATAATAAAGACTCAGGCCCAATAAGTTTCACTGGTTAAACTTATTGGGCAGCTAAAAAGATTTATATTACCAGGCCCGCATTGCTGCTGTTCCCTTCTTGACAATATTATTCCCGGTGCTAATAGTTAACGCATATCTTAAATAATAAACGAAGTTTAATATATGAAACTTGTCCCAGGGGATTACGATAACGGTGCTACGGTAGACAATGAAGATGAGATCCTGACGTCGTTTCAAACGCGTAGTCAGCATGTTTATCGCCAAGTGCGTAGTGAACGTAATATTGCCTACGGTAATTCCCCACGGGAAGTGTTCGACTGGTTATATTCCGATAAAGAACATAAAGGAACATTAATATTTATTCACGGCGGCTATTGGCAATTTTGTAATAAAGATGATTTTGCTTTTATTGCCAACGTGCCCTTGTCGCTGGGCTTTGATGTGATCCTGTTGGAATATACTCTGGCACCTCACGCCACTCTGGACGATATTTGCCGGCAAACAGGAGTGGCACTGGGTGCTATTCAACAGCGTCTGGGGCAGGATAATTTAGCGCCGGTTTATCTGTGCGGGCATTCTGCTGGCGGTCATCTGGCAAGCTTTTGGCAGCATCATGAGGTGGCTGATGTCGTGCTGGCGATCAGCGGTATTTTTGAGCTGGAGCCGTTGTTAAACAGCTATGTTAATCGGCAATTGCAGTTGACCCCACAGCAAATTACCCAGCTGAGTCCGGCGCGTCATATTCCTGAATGCATAAAGCCCATGACGCTGTTTTATGGCGACGCAGAGCTGCCGGAACTGATTGGGCAGTCGCAGCACTATTACACCGCGTTGCATGAAAAACACTTGCCCGCTCGCCTGGTCGCGGTAACCGGAGCTAACCATTACAACGTGCTGGATTCGCTGTTCGCCAGAGATGGGGCGCTGATCCGCCAGTTAATCACCACGGGGAAATAAACCATGCGCAGTATCATTGAAACGGGCCTGCCGGAGATTGGCCAACCTTTCTCTTGGGCGACCAAAGGCGGCGGCATGCTGTTCACCGCCCATGGCCCAGTTAGATTAGACGGCAGTATTGAAACCGGGGCGCCGGAAAAACAGATTACCCTGACATTCGATAATCTTGCACAGACGCTGAAGGCGGCAAATAGCCACAGTGACAATGTCTTACAGGTTATTGTTTATCTCACCGACGTGAATGACGTTAAATTACTCGATGAAATCTATAAGAACTATTTTAATTATCCTTATCCTAATCGTTCAACGGTAATTGTTGATAAATTGGTGGTGCCTGGAATGAAAATAGAAATAACGGTCAGCGCCACCGCTGAATAGTTTATAGCTGTAATATTTAACGATGCGGTTAGTGTGCTGGGTCGTTAAATTTATAAGAGATATTTTTAGTAATTTCACCTGAAAATTCATTAAATAATGAGTTAAGGAATCGCTATGTTTAATCACATTGGCCGCTCTGCGGCCGATCCTATTATGTCGTTGATGGAAGCGTATTTACAGGATGAAAATACGCAGAAAGTAAATCTGGGTATTGGCCTTTATTACGATCAGCACGGCAGAATCCCGTTGATGCAGGCGGTTGAGGCAGCCGAACGGCGTTTGCTTGAACAACGCCGCCCACACGGTTATCCGCCGATCGAAGGTTCGGCGCTGTTTGCCCAACAGGTGCAGGCCTTGTTATTTGGCGAGCAGACCTCATCGTCCATCACCACGGTGCAGACCGTTGGCGGTTCTGGTGCCCTGAAGCTGGCGGCGGATTTTATTCATCAATACCTGTCCCGCCACGATATTTGGGTGTCCGACCCGACCTGGGCCAACCATTGGGCAATCTTTGAAGGTGCCGGGCTGAAGGTACATACCTATCCGTACTTTGATGAGGTGAACGGTGGTCTGCGTTTCGACGCCATGTTGGACACGCTGGATAGCCTGCCAGAAGGCAGTGTGGTGCTTTTACACCCCTGTTGTCATAACCCAACCGGCACCGATCTTAGCCAGGCACAGTGGCGTGCCACCCTGGAAGTGTTACAGCGTCGCCGCTTGCTGCCGTTCTTTGATATTGCCTATCAGGGCTTTGGTGACGGTCTGGAAGAAGACTGCTTTGCCTTGCGCGAAGCGCTGAAAACCGATCTGGCGTTTTTGGTCGCCAACTCGTTTTCAAAAAATGTTGCGTTGTATGGCCAGCGACTGGGCGGGCTTTCGGTGCGTTGCGCCAGTCCAGAGAGTGCAGCGAACGTTAAAGGCGCACTGAAAACACTGATCCGCCGCAGCTACTCTTGCCCACCGACCCATGGCAGTCAGATTGTGGAAACGCTGTTGGCGGACGAAAGCTTGCGGCAACAGTGGGAAGACGAACTGGCCGGTATGCGGCAGCGTATCAAACAGATGCGGCAAATTCTGTCTGCGGGGCTGGAACAAGGTGGTTCACAGTTGGACTACCGTCGTATCCGCGATCAGAAAGGCATGTTCAGCTACACCGGGCTTAACCAACCGCAACTTGAGCGGCTACGACAACACTATGCCATTTACCTGGTCGCACCTGGTCGTATGTGCCTGCCTGGCCTGAATCAAAATAATGTCGACTATGTTACTGCCGCCATTCTGGATGTCACCCGTACTGCGTGAATAAGGTAGGACACTGCTATGAAACAGATGAAAGGTTTTGACGAAATAGCACGGCGGCAGGGCGGGTTGCAGAAACAGCTCACCGCTGGGCAGATGTCGATGCTGGCGATAGGTGGCGCGATCGGTACCGGGCTGTTTCTCGGCAGTGCCTATGCCATCCAGATGGCGGGTCCCAGCGTATTGTTGAGCTATTTTATTGGCGGTGTTGTAGCGCTGCTGCTGATGGGGTGTTTGGCGGAAATGACCTCCGAACACCCGACACCGGGTTCATTCGGAGACTATGCCGAGTTTTACATCAGTCCACTGTTTGGTTTCCTGGTACGTTATTCCTACTGGTCCTGTGTGGTGCTGGCGGTGGGGACGGAAGTCACCGCCATTGGCATGTATATGCAGTTCTGGTTCCCGACCACGCCAATCTGGCCTTGGGTGCTGTTGTTCTCAGCGGCGGTTATCGTCATTAACGTCATTGGCGTCAAGTCATTCGGCCAGGTTGAGTACGCGCTGTCGACCATTAAAGTGGTCGCTATCGCGGCTTTTATCGCTATTGGTATCGGCATTCTGGTGTTCTCCGCGAATCCGGCGTTTGGTGTTCAAAACTTTACCGCAAACGGCGGTTTCTTCCCGTTTGGTATTAAGGGGATGTGGTTTGCGGTGATCGTGTCCATATTCAGCTATTTGAGCATCGAGATGATCGCAGTGGCTGCCGGTGAAGCCAAAAACCCGGTGATTGCGGTGAAAACTGCGTTCAAAGGCACCATTTTGCGGTTGTTTATTTTTTATATGCTGTCGATTGCGCTGATGCTGGCGATCGTGCCCTGGCGGCAATCGGGTACCGGCGAAAGCCCGTTCCTGGTCGCGATGAACGTGATTCATTTGCCTGCCGCTGCCGGTATCTTCAACTTTATCGTGTTGGTGGCTGCGCTCTCGGCGATGAACAGCCAGCTGTATATTACTACGCGCATGATGTTCTCGTTGTCACGCGCCGGGCAAGCACCGGCGGCACTCGGTCGAGTGAGTAAACGCGGTATACCGGTAAGTGCACTGGCGATGTCATGTATCGGCATTGTGGTGTCGATCGTGCTGAGCCTGGTATATCCGCAGAAATCGTTTGCCGCCATGATGTCGATTTCGGTATACGGTGCCTGCTTTACCTGGCTGATGATTTTCGTCACCCATCTGTTTTTCCGCCGTCAGCATCGCCAAACACACCTGAAATTCCGTATGTGGGGATTCCCATACACCACGCTGGCCGGTGCAGGACTGATGGCTGCACTGTTGATTTCGACGGCGTTCACCGAGTTTTTCAAAATGACGCTGTGGTTTGGCATCCCGTTCACCCTGTTGTTGGTGGCCATCTATTTCTTCTATAGCCGCCATCAGCCAGTGCCTGCTGCAATGGAAACACCGAGTGTGGAATAAACTGGTTCAGTAAAAAATGTGATTATGTGGCTCTGTAAATAAACCACTTTAACCGGAGAATAAAGGGTCTTTCGGGATTGTGGAGTTGTCTTGCAATGCGCAGTGAAACAGAAAAAAACAGCGTTATCGTCCGGGTCAGCGATGCGGGGGCGCAGCGTTCGGCCCAAGGATGGACCAGCGGTTTTTTGGGGATGTTAATTTTTAGCGGTTCTTTGCCCGCGACACGGCTGGCGGTGCTGGAGTTTGAACCGCTGTTCCTGACCGCGATGCGGGCGGTAATTGCCGCCTTCCTGGCCATGACTGCACTTGGGGTGATGCGCCAACGCTGGCCGCAGCGCCATGATCTTATGCCGTTGGTGCTGGTGGCGATCGGCGTGGTCATCGGTTTTCCTTTGCTGACAGCCTTAGCCTTACAGCACACCACGTCGGCTCATGCGCTGGTGTATATCGGGCTGCTGCCACTGGCCACCGCCTGTTTCGGTGTGCTGCGGGGAGGAGAACGACCGAAGGCCGCGTTCTGGCTGTTTTCAATGTTGGGTGGCGTATTCGTTGCCGCCTTCGCATTGAGCCAGGGAGCGGGCGGCTCATGGATCGGTGACGTGTTTATGGTGGCTGCGGTTTTACTTTGTGGGCTGGGCTATGCGGAAGGAGCGATACTGACGCGTAAGCTCGGTGGATGGCAGGTGATCTCCTGGGCGCTGGTGGTGGCATTACCGCTGACCGCAGCGGTTGCCATGGGATCTGCCCCTGCGGCATGGCCGCAGGTTAGTCTCGGGGCGTGGCTTTCTCTGGGCTACATTTCGCTGTTTAGCATGTGGATAGGCTTTATTTTTTGGTATCGCGGTTTGGCGCTGGGTGGCATAGCCGCCGTCGGGCAACTGCAATTGCTGCAACCGTTTTTCGGCCTGGCGCTTGCCGGACTGATACTGCATGAAACTATCCAGCCATCCATGATCGCGGTAATGGCTGGGGTATTGGTTTGCGTGTACGGCGCGAAGCGGTTTTCGCGATAATCTGCGAGGGTAAGTTGCGGCTTACCCTGGGTTGGCTAGCGACACCAGTACCTGATTCAGCGTTTGGGCGGCACGGTGGATTTGTGCCTCATCGTAGCCGCCCAATCCGAGTATTAACCCGTTTTTCCCGCTGTCGCTGGCATACATCGGCGAGAGTGCACTCACTGCCACACCTGCCTCGGCAGCGCGGCGCACAACCTGCCGATCGTCCAGCCCGGCCTTTAACCATAACAACATATGCATGCCTTGATCGCTGGGGTGCAAGGTCGCCAGATCGGGAGAGATATGTGCGTTGATGGCGTCGGTAAGCACACGTCGTTTTTCCGCATAGACGCCACGCATCCTGCGTATATGTCGATCCAGATGCCCCTGCGCCATAAAACTGGCCAGCACGTGCTGATCGGCACTGGGTGGGTGGCGATCCATCAGCACGCGCGCACCGCAGAAGGCGTCCACTAACGGTTTTGGTACGATGGCATAACCCAGTCGCAACGAAGGGAACAAGATCTTGCTGAAGGTACCCAGATAGACAACTCTGGCCGGATCCAGCCCCTGCAATGAAGGGAACGGATGACCGGAATAGCGCATTTCACTGTCGTAATCATCTTCAACAATCCAGGCGCGATTCTCCTTGGCCCACGCCAGCAGTTCGAGCCGACGCGTCATGCTCATCGGCATACACAGCGGGTACTGGTGAGAAGGGGTGACAAAGGCGGCTCTGGCCTGTGGCGCGATCTTTTTGGCCGCCGTGACGTCTATGCCTTCCGCATCTACCGGGACTCTGGCCATGATTCGATCCCTGAATACGCTGTTAAAGATGGCGGTAATACCGTGATAGGCCGGATCCTCCACCCAGGCGGTGTCACCGGCGTCCAGCAAAATTTGCGTGGCGAGATACAGCCCTTGTTGAGTGCCGGAGGTGATGATGACCTGTTCCGGTGTACAGAGCACCGAGCGGGATTTACGGACGTATTCACAGACGGCCTTGCGTAACGCCAATGCACCGAGCGGTTCGCCATAACCGGCGGGGGCACCGGGGCCCCGTGCACGAATACGGTTACCGAGTCGGCGCCAGACATCGTCGGGCGCGGTATCATTGATCGGTACTGAAACGGTGAATGGCACCGGTGGCAGTGGCCGTAACTGACTGGCGAATTGCGCCAATGCCTGCGCCTGGTTGGAAAGGGGGATGTCACACATATCCGCCGGAGTTAGCGGTGCCGGGGGCTGGCGGTGAAGTGACAGGGCGACGCGGGTACCCGAGCCGGGCTGCGCCTCTAGAAATCCCTCTGCCGTCAGTTGCTCGAAGGCAGCCAGCACGGTTCCCCTGGCAAGCTGCAATGCACTTGCCAGCACGCGGGTGGAGGGCAACAGATCGCCCGCTTTCAATTCGCCTTTATTGATGGCTGCCCGTAACGCCTGAGCAAGCTGTAGGCTAAGTTGCCCCGCTTGGCGATCAAGCTCGCCGATGGCGGGGACTTCAACCGTTTTGGCCGTTCTTGGCATCTATTCCGGTCCAAATAAAAGAAGTTAAACAGGGTATTCACTGTAAACCACTTTTTAACGGAATAGCGTATTTCGCGATACTTAAAGCTGACTTTTTGGGATCAGGTGGTCGCCAAAACTTAAGCGCTGACGATCCGGCTCGATTTCACTCAGTGGCGCGACTTCTTGCAGTGAAGATTTACAGCGCAGCACCAGATCATGGTATTCGTGCGTGCCAGCCACTTTCCACGCCAACTCCTGTTCGGTCAAGTCACGCAATACGCGCGCCGGACTGCCGACCACCAGCTTATTGGCGTCGATCACTGCGGCGGCTTTGACGAATGCCATCGCGCCCACGATGGTGTTTTCACCGATCTCCGCACCATCCATGATCACTGCGTTCATGCCAACCATGGCGTTACGGCGGATGCGACAGCCATGCAGGATCGCGCCGTGACCGATATGCCCATCCTGTTCCACTACGGTGTCTTGTTGCGGAAAGCCGTGCATGACGCAGTTGTCCTGAATATTGGCACCGTCGCAGATAACCAGCCGGCCAAAGTCACCACGAAGGCTGGCGTTTGGGCCGATATACACGTGTTTACCGACGATCACATCGCCAATCAACACCGCGGTCGGGTGGACATAGCTGCTGGGGTCTATGACTGGCGTTAGGCCGTCAATCTGATACACGGGCATCGTAAAATTTCCTTAAAGTGAAGGATCGCGCGGCAGGCCGCCAAAGCGTCGGTAATAACCTGCTGCTGGGGCGGGCAGGGTGCCGATAGTGGTTTCCGCCAATGCGCTGACATACTCGGTGGCGGCACGATCCACTCGTTGATAAATATTGATACACAGATTACGGGCGATTTGCCCCTCCCATTGGGTAGGCAGCAAGGCATCCGGCAGTAAAGGATCTTTTAGCACCACGCGCCGGAAGAAGTGGATCAATAATAGCTTAATCTGGAAGCAGCGCTGGGGCGTCAGCAGCGCGTCATCGGTTTCGCGCAGTAGCGCCATCAGCGGGCGGAAAGAAACGATAAACTCATGGTAATCGGCGGCAACGTCAGCCAGCGCCCAGCAGCTCGCCACTAGCTGTTGCAGTGTGTGCTCTGAGCGATTATAGGGATAGTCTGCACGGAAATAGATCACCTGTTCGCTGGCGTTAAGTTCGCCAAGCAGCGCCGTCACGTCGGTTTGCACGTGCGTCGGGGCTGCCATCAGGTTATTGGCTATTTGGCCGAAGCCTAACCAGCCCAGCTCTTTTTTTAGCCGCGCGCGGTCGTTCTTTTCAGCCCCTTCCAGCAACAGCAAATCCCACTTGCCATCCCAGGCGGGCGGTTCGCTGAGGTAGATTTTCGACTCTGCGTGGCGGAATTGACGCATGCCCTGTTCGGTCACCCGATAGAAGCTGCGGCGGCCGATTTTTTCGACGTCCAGCCAACCCTCTTTTTGCAGGCGGAATACCGAGGTGCGCACAAAGCGGTCACCGAACCCCAACGCTTCCAGCAGCGCACTTAGGCTGCCGAGCCACACCTCTCCGCCGCGATGGCTGAGCGCATCGCCGTACAGGGAGATAATCAGTGAGGTGCCGCTGATCGGCTGAGCGTCTATTGCATGGTGGATAAACTCATCCAGTTTATGTTCCATATTTTTCCATGGGTTAGCCGTCGATGAAGCGTAACATTACCACAATTCATTAAGGCGTCATCCGTGACGCCCGCACAATCAACGCGGTCTTAAGTCAACCACGCGTTGTGCTTTGCCTTCCGAGCGCGGGATGTCGCCACAGTTGGCGATGCTGACGTCGGTGCTGACGCCGATAATCGACTTGATATGGTGGCGAAGCTGGTGGCAGATCTCACAGCGTTGTTGATGGCTGAGGCTGAGCGCCGCTTCCTTCAATTCAACACGCACCGCCAGCGTATCCAGGTGTCCGCTGCGGCTGATTTGCAGTTGATAGTGTGGCGACAGTTGTTCGAACTGCATGATTTGTTCTTCCACCTGTGACGGGAAGACATTGACGCCGCGGATGATAAGCATGTCGTCGGAGCGGCCGGTAATTTTGCCCATTCGACGCATTTGACGCGCGTCACCTGGCAGCAAGCGGGTGAGATCACGGGTGCGATAGCGAATCACCGGCAGCGCCTCTTTGGTCAGGGTGGTGAACACCAGTTCGCCGTGCTGTCCGTCTGGCAGCGCGATGCCGGTTTCCGGACAAATGATCTCCGGCAGGAAGTGATCTTCCCAGATAGTCGGGCCACCGCCGCTTTCGGCGCACTCCATCGCCACCCCCGGCCCCATCACTTCGGACAGGCCGTAAATATCCAGCGCCTTGATGCCCATGCGGCTTTCAATTTCATGCCGCAGCGCTTCGGTCCAGGGCTCTGCGCCAAACACCCCAAGACGTAATGAGCAGCCACGCGCATCGCCGCCCATTTTGCGTTCCAGTTCATCGATCAGCGTTAAACAGTAGGATGGCGTCACCATGATCACGTCGGGTTTGAAATCCAGGATCAGCTGCGCCTGCCGCTCTGTCTGCCCGCCGGACATCGGGATCACGGTTGCCCCAAGCCGCTCCGCGCCGTAATGCGCCCCCAGCCCGCCGGTGAACAATCCATAGCCGTAGGCCACATGCACCTTGTCTTTGGCGGTGGCACCGGCGGCTCGCAGGCTACGGGCAACAATATCCGCCCAGTTGTCGATGTCACGTTGGGTATAGCCAACGACGGTTGGCCGCCCCGTAGTACCCGACGAGGCGTGAATACGGACCACTTGTTCCATCGGCACGGCGAAGGTGTCGAAGGGGTAGTTGTCACGCAGATCTTGTTTGGTGGTATAGGGGAAGCGGGTCAGGTCGCTCAGCTGTTTGAGATCGTCAGGGTGGACGCCCGCCTGATCAAACTTGCGTTTATACATCGGCACATTGTTGTAGGCGTGGTGAAGCGTCCATTTCAGACGTTCCAATTGCAACGCTTCAATTTCATCGCGCGAGGCGAACTCAATGGCATCGAGTGGCTGTGGATTAGTTGTCATAGTTAGCCTCGGGGATCAAACTCGCTCAATAATCATGGCGATGCCTTGGCCGACGCCGATGCACATGGTGCACAGTGCGTAGCGACCGGAACGCCGTTCCAGTTCAAACAGGGCGGCAAGCGCCAAACGCGCACCGCTCATACCCAGCGGGTGGCCCAGGGCGATCGCACCACCGTTAGGGTTTACCTGTGGTGCATCGTCCGGCAGGCCAAGCTGGCGCAATACTGCCAGCGCCTGGGCGGCAAACGCCTCATTCAGTTCAATCACGTCCATTTGCGCCAGGCTAAGACCGGCAATTTCCAGCACTTTACGGGTCGCAGGCAGCGGCCCCATGCCCATCAGGCTAGGTTCGACACCGCAGGTGGCGGTGGCAACGATACGTGCTCGCGGCGTTAATCCCTGGCTTAGAGCCATTGTTTCCGAGGCGACGATCAGCGCTGCCGCCCCGTCATTCAAGCCGGATGCGTTACCGGCGGTCACCGTACCGGGTTGGCGGAAAGGGGTTTTTAGCGCCTGCAATTGCGCCAACTGAGTGTCTGCGCGTGGATGTTCGTCCTGGCTGAATAGCGTGCTCACGCCTTTTTTGCCCCTGAGGCTAACCGGTTCAATTTCCTGTGCCAGCAATCCTCGTTCTTGTGCCTGGGCAGTGCGTTGCTGGCTACGCAATGCGAAAGCGTCTTGATCGGCACGGCTGATGTTGAACTGTGCCGCCACGTTTTCGGCCGTTTCTGGCATCGAGTCGGTACCGAATTGTGCTTGCATCAGCGGATTGATAAAACGCCAGCCCAGAGTCGTGTCATACAGTTGTGCCTGGCGGCTGAAGGCACTGTCAGCCTTACCCATCACCAGTGGAGCTCGCGTCATCGATTCTGCACCGCCCGCTAACACCAGCTCGGCTTCACCGGCTTTGATGCTGCGTGCCGCCATGGCGAGTGCGTCCAATCCAGAGCCGCACAGGCGGTTGATTGTGGTGCCGGACACATTGACCGGCAGACCAGCCAGTAGCGCCGCCATGCGCGCCAGATTGCGGTTATCTTCCCCGGCCTGATTGGCACAGCCCAGAATCACGTCATCGACCAACGACCAGTCCACCTGAGGATGGCGGGCCAGCAGGGTACGCAACGGTAGCGCAGCTAAATCATCAGCACGCACGTTGGCGAGTGCGCCGCCGTAACGGCCGATTGGCGTGCGGACGCCGTCGCAGATAAACGCCTGTTTCATGGTTGCTCCCCTAAAATGTGGTGGCCCAGACGATGTGCGCGGCCGCGGAACCAGGCGACGGTTTTGCCCAGTTGATTGACGATTTCCACGTCATACAACCCCGTTGTTTTACCCTGATGGCGCACTTCTGCGCTGGCAGTCAGGCGATCGCCTGCCAGTGCGGGGCGGATAAAATCTATGCTGCAACCGGATGCCACAGCGGCCAGCCCTTGGCTGTTGCAGGCGTAAGCGAAGGCGGTGTCTGCCAGACTAAACAGTTGACCGCCATGGCACGTCTGGTGACCATTGAGCATCTGCGGACCGACGATCATGCTGACGCGGGCGAAACCTGCATCCACGGCATCCACACGCATGCCCATTGCCTGCGCGCAGGTATCTTGTTGAAACATCTGTTCGGCGCAGCGTTGCGCCAGCGCATGGGGCGTATTGGCGTTCATCATTGGGCTCCTGAAGAGAGGGATGCGTAGTGGCGCAGCAGCGGCATCGGACGGTAGCGAGGCTCACCGTAATAGTGTTGCAGGTTTTCCAGCGTGGTCAGGATCTGTTGCCAGCCTAAGGCGGTCCCCCATTCCAGCGGGCCGCGAGGGTAGTTAACGCCACAGCACATGGCGTGATCGGTATCGACGGCACTGGCGACGTCCTTGTTTACGACATCGAGTGCTTCATTAGCCAGCATGGCGAGGGTGCGCATGACCAATAGGCCGGGATAGTCCGGTAACTGAATCACTTTTTTGCCAAGAGATTGCAGTAAGCGCACTACCGTGGCGTTGTGCCGGGCATCGTTTTGCGCCGCGCAGCTTATTGCGACGGTAGAAGCTTGCGAATAATTGGCGGACAGATCAAACAGCACCACGGGGGTTCCGGTTTCATCGGCGACTTGGCTAGCTGTTTTACCATTTGTTAACATAAATGTAACTTCGTCGAGCCGGGCAAATGCGCTGGTCTGGCCAGGTTGTTTGATCGTGACCGCATTTCCCGTCAGTAAATCGTCCAGCAGAGTCATGCCGGTAGGATCGCCGTGCAGCGTAATACTGCGCGGTAACGCTGCCGTCGAGGCAGGTAAGTAGTTGGCGGTCGGTTGGGGATGATCGCCATAACGGTAAAAACCGTGACCGCTTTTCCGCCCCAGACGCCCGGCGGCGACCAGTTCTTGTTGAACCAGCGACGGTGTAAAACGGGGATCCTGGAAGAAGGCTTGAAATACGGATTCGGTCACGGCGTAGTTGATGTCCTGACCAATCATATCGGTCAATTGCAGTGGCCCCATGGCGAAGCCACCCGCGTCTCGCATGACGCTATCCAGCGTGGTGGCATCGGCGACGTGCTCTTCCAAAGCGCGGAGGGTTTCTGCATAAAAAGGCCGTGCTACACGGTTCACGATAAACCCTGGCGTAGAGCGACACAGGACGCTTTGTTTACCCCATTGTTGAGTCAGTGTTTGCAGTGTGGCCACGGTTTCGGCGCTGGTGTCCAGACCGCTGACGATCTCGACCAACTTCATCAGCGGCGCCGGGTTAAAGAAGTGCAGACCCGCTAAGCGTTGTGGGTGCTGCAAGGCGCCCGCGATGGCGGTGATCGACAGTGATGACGTGTTGCTGGCAAACAGTGTGGCAGGGGAGCACAGGGCTTCCAGATCGCGGAACAGGCTCTGCTTGATCGGCAGTTTTTCCGCTACCGCTTCTATCACCAATTCGCTGTCGGCCAGTTGACTCAATGCATCCACCGGTTGAATGCGTGCCAGCAACGCTTCGGTATTGGCTGCATCGGCCTTACCTGCGGTAACCCGTTGGCGCAGTCGTTGCCCGAGCGCGTTGAGCGCCTGTTGGGCTGCGGAGGCGGCGATATCAAACAGCTGCACCTGATGCCCGGCACTTGCCGCCACTTGGGCGATACCTATACCCATGGTTCCGGCACCAATCACCGCGACCCTTGCGTTGACGTTCGGCAGGTTCATGTTCATTTCCCGCTGAAAGAAGGAGGACGTTTGGCGAAGAAGGCGCTGACCCCTTCACGGTAGTCGTCGCTGCGGCCACCGAGGCGTTGAAGATCGCGCTCCAGATCCAACTGTTGATCGAGAGTGTTGTTCGCCGAACTGTAGAGGGCTTTTTTAATCAGCCCCAGCCCATAGGTGGGTTGGGTAGCCAGGTGTTGTGCCAGCGTTTGGCTGGTGGCAGCCAGTTCATCCGCAGCCACCACCTGCCAGATCATGCCCCAGGCCAGGGCTTGTTGTGCGCTGACTTTGTCACCCAGCATTGCCATACCCATGGCGCGGGCGTGGCCTGCTAAGCGTGGCAGGAACCAACTGCCACCAGAATCCGGCACCAAGCCCAAACGACAGAATGACTGAATAAAGTTGGCGTTATCGGCAGCAATGACGATATCGCAGGCCAGCGCCAGAGCAGCGCCTGCGCCTGCTGCTACGCCGTTGACGGCGCACACCACCGGTTTTGGCAAGGCAGTCAAGCGACGGATCAGCGGATTATAGAAACGCTCGACTGACAGACCGAGGTCTGGCGCCTGCTGTTCCACGCTGACATTGCGATCATTCAGGTCTTGTCCGGCGCAAAAACCACGCCCGGCACCGGTGATCAGCAGGCAGCGTACCTTGTCGTCCCGTTCGGCGAGAGTAAGCGCTTCACTTAACTGGCGGTGCATCTCATCGTTAAAGCTATTGAGCCGATCCGGCCGGTTGAGGGTCAGGGTCAGCACCCCGGCTTCGAGGTGGGTGAGAATCAATGCATTATCCATAAATCAGCGCCCCTGATAGTTTGGCGTACGTTTTTCGAAGAAGGCGGCGATGCCTTCACGGCGATCGTCGGTGGCAGCCAGGGTGACAAATTGCTGGCGCTCAATGGCTAACCCCTGGCTAAGGCCGGTTTCTTCAGCCTGTTTCAATGCCTGTTTGGCGGCACGCAGTGCCATCGGTGCTTGCCGGCTGATGCGATCAGCGATCTGTTGTGCACGTTCCAGCGTTAGAGCATCTACGCACACCTCACTGACCAATCCGGCTTGTAACGCGCCTGCTGCGTTAATGGCTTCTCCCGTTAGCACCATCTGGCTGGCACGCGATTTCCCGACGCAGCGGATTAATCGCTGTGTGCCACCGGCACCCGGCATCAAACCGAGCGTGATTTCAGGCAGGCCAAAGCGCGCGTTTTCTCCGCAGATAACGATGTCGCAGGCCAGCGCCAACTCGCAGCCGGCGCCGAGCGCATAGCCGTTCACCGCCGCCAGCATGGGTTTGCTAAATTGCGCCAGCCGTTGCCACAACAGCGGACGGCGATCTGTCAGCGCAGCGGGCAGGTCTTGCTGTTGCAGTTCATGCAAATCGGCGCCAGCCGCAAAGAAACGAGGGGCACCGGTAATCACCACTGCGCCAACGCTGGCATCGGCGTCGGCGTGTTCCAACAAGTAAACCAGCTGTTCCAGGCACGGAGTATTCAGGGCATTGCGGGCCTCTGGGCGGTGCAGTGTCAGTGTCACTACGCGCTGGTGTTGCTGCCGCAGGATCAAAGGGGTTTCCATTGGTGGCTCCTATACGTCAAAGTCCAAGACCACACCGTCGCCGCGAGGCCACGACTGGCAGCTCAATACGTAACCTGCGGCCAACTGATCCGGTTCCAGGCTGTAATTGACGGCCATATCCACCTGGCCGGCCTTTAATCGGCATTTACAGGTGGCGCACACCCCACCTTTGCACGCGTAGGGCAGATCGGCGCCCTGACGCAGCGCGGCATCAAGAATGCTGTCATCCTGTGCACCAACTTCGATATTCAGGCGACGGCCATCGAGCAAGATTTCCACTTGGGTGGCGTTACGGTTGCCATCATTCATCGGGCGAGCGGCAATGCCGCTGGTGTTGAAACGTTCGCTATGAATGTGCCCAGTGGGTACGCCAGCCTGTTCCAGCACGCTTTGAGCATCGTCCATCATGGCTTCAGGCCCGCAGATAAAGGCGTGGTCATAGTCGCGGTAATCCAGCAGGGTATTGCCGATCGCCAACAGGTGCTCGCGGTCAATACGGCCACTGAGCAATGGGCTGTCCAGGTTTTCCTGGCTGAACATGTAGAGCGGCTGAAAGCGCTGTGGGTAGCGGTTTTTCAGATCGGACAGCGCCTCTTTGAACATCATCGAACGGCTGCTGCGATTACCGTAAATTAACGTGAAGCTGCTGTGTGGCTCGAGTTGCAGCGTAGCTTTGATGATCGACAGCATCGGCGTAATACCGGATCCAGCGGCAATGGCCAGATAGTTACCGCTATTTTCTGCCTGTGGCTGATAGCCGAAACGCCCTTGTGGCACCATCACCTCCAGCGCGTCACCGACCTTCAGCATGCGGTTAACGAACGAGGAGAATCGCCCCTGGTGAATGGCTTTTACACCAATCTGTAGTAGCCCTTCCTGTGGCGAACTGCATATGGAATAGCAGCGGCGCAACTCTTCACCGTCGATCTGTGCCTTCAGCGTCAAATGTTGACCTGGCGTGTAGCGATAGTGACCTTTCAGTTCTTCGGGCACCCGCAGTGTGATGGCTACGGCGTCCGGCGTTTCGCGCTCGATGGCAGCGACGTTCAGGCGATGGAAGACCGTCATGGCGTTTCCTAAATACATTTGAAGTAATCGAAGGGTTCACGGCAATCGCAGCAGCGGTACAGCGCCTTGCAAGCGGTGGAACCAAATTCGCTGATTTTCTCGCTGTGGGTGCTGCCGCAACGCGGGCAAGGGACCGGGCCGTGCAATTGCGGCTTGTCGCAGGTGTGTCCCTGTGGCGGCGCAACGCCATATTCCCGCAACCGTGCGCGTGCAGCGGCGTTCATCCAGTCGGTGGTCCAGGCTGGGCTGAGTTGGATCGTCACTTTTACTGGGCTGAACCCGGCCTCTGCCAGGCGTTGTTCGATTGCCTCAAGCAGGAACTCGGTGGCGGGGCAACCGGAGTAGGTCGGCGTAAAGGTAATGCGCCAGCCGGTCCCCTCAGCTTCAACGTCGCGCACCATGCCCAGATCGGTAATCGACAGCACCGGCAGTTCCGGATCGCTGATCTGTTGCAGGCAGTGCCAAATTTGCGGGATCTCAGCGGCCTGTAGCCGGGTGATGTTCATAACGGCCTCCTACCAGTTCGCGTTCGGATAGGCGCGTTGCAGAAATTGCATCTCCGCCAGGAGTGGACCGAGGTGCTCGCTATGCTGCCCTTGTTTGCCGCCATGGCGGAACGCCTGCTCTGTCGGTAACGTCAGAGTGGCCTGTTGTAACGTGTCATTCACGAGTGCCAGCCACGGTGCCTCCAGCTGACGAGGATCGGCGGCGATACCTTGTTCGGCTAATTGTTGCTCCAGGTCATCGGCGTGGAACAGTTCGGCGGTAAAGCGCCACAGGTTGTCCAGCGACTGCTGGATTTTTTGGTGGCTGAGCGGGCTACCGTCACCCAGACGAATCATCCAGCCGCGGCTGAAACGCAGGTGGTAATGCGCTTCTTTTAGCGACTTGGCGGCGATAGCGGCAAGTTGAGTATCACGGCTGTTGCTCAGGGCCTGATGCAGTTGTACGTGATAGGCATCGATCAAGAACTGGCGTACCAGGGTGTCGTTGAAACCGCCATTGGGTTGCTCTGCCAGCAGCAGGTTGTGGAACTCGCGTTCGTCACGACCGAAAGCCAAACGGTCTTCGCTGTATTGCGGCCCCGCCAGCTCGGCGGCATAACCGAGAAAGTTGCGTGCCTGACCAAGCAGATCCAGGCCAATATTCGCCAGTGCGAGGTCGATTTCCAACTCCGGTGCGTGCCCACACCAGGCGCACAACCGTTGGGCGAGGATCAGTGGCGTATCGCCTTGACGCAGGATATAAGTGATTCGCGGATCGTTAAGGGTCATAACCGCCTCTACATGTTCTTGATGCCGTCGGGAATGGTATAGAACGTCGGATGACGGTAAATTTTGTCATCCGACGGATCGAAGAAAGCTTCACGATCCTCAGGCTGTGAGGCGATCAGGTGGCTGGACTGCACCACCCAGATTGAGCAGCCTTCGTTACGGCGTGTATAGGCATCGCGGGCATTTTCCAGCGCCATCTGATCATCAGCGGCGTGCAGGCTGCCGACATGGCGGTGTGCCAACCCTTGTTTGCTGCGGATAAACACTTCATACAGCGGCCATTCAACGTGTGTCATCATCGATTCCTTTTATGCAGCGGTTGAGGTGTTTTTTGACGCGTGGGTCAGGGCGCCTTCGCGCACCCAGGCACCGTCTTCCCAGGCACGACGTTTGGCCTGCAGGCGTTCGTGATTGCATTGCCCACGCCCTTTGATCACCTCGTGCAGTTCACTCCAATCAATGTCGCCGAAACGGTAGTGACCGGCGGCTTCGTCCCATGCCAAGTCAGCATCCGGCGCGCTCATCCCCAGGGCTTCCAATTGTGGAACGGTGTTGTCGACAAATTTCTGCCGCAGTTCATCGTTGCTGTGGCGTTTGATCTTCCAGGCCATGCTTTGTGCGCTGTGGGGAGAGTCGGTATCACTTGGACCAAACATCATCAGCACCGGCCACCAGAAACGATTAATCGCATCTTGCAGCATCGCTTTCTGGTGTTCGTTACCGTTGGCCATTGCCATTACTGCTTCGTACCCCTGACGCTGGTGGAAGCTTTCTTCTTTGCAAATCTTCACCATGGCGCGTGCATAAGGGCCGTAAGACGCGCGGCACAGGGCTACCTGATTGACGATAGCCGCGCCGTCCACCAACCAGCCAATCACCCCAATATCCGCCCAGTTGAGCGTCGGATAATTGAAGATTGATGAGTATTTCATCTTGCCGTCGAGCATCTTTTGGTAGATGTCCTGACGCGAGCAACCCAGGGTTTCGGCTGCGCTGTAGAGGTACAGGCCGTGTCCGGCTTCGTCTTGTACTTTCGCCAGCAATACCGCTTTGCGACGCAGGGTGGGCGCCCGGGTGAGCCAGTTGGCTTCAGGCAGCATGCCGACCACTTCGGAATGGGCATGCTGACCAATCTGGCGGATCAGGTTTTGGCGGTAGGCATCCGGCATCCAATCTTTGGCTTCAATGGAAGTATCCGCCGCAATTTTGTCATCGAAGTGCTGCTGTTGTTGCGCGTCAGTTGTCATGCTTGCCTCTTGGTGATTCGTATTTTTCACATTGAATATAAAAATGTGAATCACGTTAACTAACCTTAAGGCTACAAACTGATAACAAAAAGATCAAATGACATTTGTGTGGTTTTGCGATGGCACTCACAAGGGTTATTATTATACTGTTGTTATATATCGATATTTAAAATCAACAAGTCACACCAGAACCTCTTTTTATCGAGGTTTTTATGCGTTGTGTTTTAACTTTGTTAAATTTTACCTTGGCGAGAGCTGGACAATATGTGATACGTAATTAATCCTTGTTGTGTAAATTTATGAATTCCGGAGGAGCAAATGCAGCAGTTACACAGTTACCTTTCTGGCGGTTGGGTGTTCGGTCAGGGCGCCGCCCGCGAAATCCATCATGCTGTCACCGGCGAGCCGCTGTATCAGGTTTGTTCCGACGGGTTGCCACTGGCTGCCAGCCTGGAGTATGCACGTAACCAGGGTGGCAGGGCGCTGGCACAAATGACCTTCCAGCAGCGTGCACAAATGATGAAAGCGGTGGCGAAACACCTGCTGGCGCATAAAGAGTCGCTGTATGAGATTTCATACCAGACCGGCGCGACGCGCAGTGATGGTTGGGTCGATATTGAGGGCGGTATAGCAACGCTATTCGCCTATGCCGGGTTGGCGGGACGCGAACTGCCGGACGATACCCTGTGGCCGGAGGATGAACTGATTCCCCTGTCCAAGCAGTCTCAGTTTGCCGCCCGCCACGTACTGACATCGCGGCCCGGTGTCGCGTTACACATTAATGCCTTTAACTTCCCTTGCTGGGGGATGCTGGAAAAACTGGCGCCCACCTGGCTGGCTGGCATGCCGGCGATCATTAAGCCGGCAACGGCCACGGCCCAATTAACGCAGGCGATGGTCAGGCTGATTATCGACAGTGGCCTTGTGCCTGAAGGTGCATTGCAGTTGGTGTGTGGCGGTGTAGGTGACATGTTTGAACATCTGGATTACCAAGACGCGGTGACCTTTACCGGTTCGGCGCAGACCGGTCAGAAGCTGCGTGCACATCCGCGTCTGTTGGAGAAATCTATTGCTTTCACCATGGAAGCTGACTCACTCAACTGTTGTGTGTTGGGTGAAGACGTTACGCCACAGATGCCAGAGTTTGCGCTGTTTATCAAAGAGGTATGTCGTGAGATGACCGCCAAGGCCGGGCAGAAATGTACGGCCATTCGGCGGATTATCGTACCGGTGAAGCGGGTGGCGGACGTGCAGCAGGCATTGTTGCAGCGGTTGGCTGGCGTGACGATAGGTGATCCAAAATTGGAACAGGTACGCATGGGGGCGCTGGTCAGCCACGAGCAACGCGATGACGTGCAGCAAAAGGTTGATTTCCTGCTGCATAACGGTTGCGAACCCCTGTGCGGCGCGGTGGCTGATAAACTGGACGTGATGGGGGACGGTGCGAAAAACGGCGCATTTTACCCGGTTACCCTGTTGTATTGCGCCGATCCCTTTACTCATCAGGCCGTGCACGGTACTGAGGCGTTTGGCCCAGTAGCAACGCTGATGCCTTATCAACACACCGAACAGGCGATTGAATTGGCTTTGATGGGCCAAGGGAGCCTGGCGGGATCGTTGGTCACTGCTGATGAAGCGCTGGCGACGCGGTTCATTCGCGCCACTGCCTGCGCCCATGGTCGTATGCTGATTCTGGATCAACATGCAGCGACGGAATCCACCGGTCACGGTTCGCCGCTGCCGATGCTGGTACACGGCGGGCCAGGACGCGCCGGCGGTGGTGAGGAATTGGGTGGGTTGCGGGCGGTGAAACACTATATGCAACGCACCGCTATCCAGGGCAGTCCGGCGATGCTGGCGGCAATCGGACGTGAGTGGGTGCGTGGGGCCACGGTGATTGAGGATCCGGTTCATCCATTCCGTAAATATTTTGAACAACTGCGACTGGGTGAAAGCCTGCTGACTGCACGTCGTACCGTTACCGAAGCCGATATTGTTAACTTTGCCTGCCTGAGCGGTGACCATTTCTATGCGCATATGGATAAGATCGGCGCTGCCGAGTCACTGTTTGGCGAGCGAGTCGCCCATGGCTACTTTGTGGTTTCCGCCGCCGCCGGGCTGTTTGTTGACCCAGGCGTGGGGCCGGTGATTGCTAACTACGGCATGGAAAATTTGCGCTTTATCGAACCCGTGAAGATTGGCGATACCATTCAGGTACGACTGACCTGCAAGAAAAAAATCCGTAAGCCACAGAAGACTGCAGAAGATCGCCCGCATGGCGTGGTGGTGTGGGACGTCCAGGTGCTCAATCAGCATCAACAAGCAGTCGCGTTGTACAGCATCCTCACGTTGGTGGCGCGCCAGGAAGGGGATATCGCACCGGCAAGCTGATGGCGGCGGGGGTAGGGTGCCTATGTTAAGATGCGCCATACCCTTGAGCAAAGATTGCGCCGATGACGATCCAAAAACTTCAACTGAGCGGTTTTCGCTCTATACGCAACCTGCAACTGCAATTGGGCCGTCTGAATGTGATCAGCGGCCCGAACGGCTGTGGAAAATCCAACCTGTATAAAGCGGTGCGGTTGATACACGAGGCCGCATCTGGTCGGCTGTCTGCGGCGTTGGCAGAAGAGGGCGGCATTCAAAAAGCGATGTGGGCAGGAGGGCTACGCCCGGGTGACAGACGGGGTGATCCAAAACGAATGTTGCTGTCAGCGACGCTGGATGACTTTGACTACCAGTTACAGCTGGGTTTCCCTGATCCGACAGAGAGTTTGTTCCAGCTCGATCCACTGGTCAAAGAAGAATCACTGTGGGTTAGTGGTCACGGCCGCCGACCTTCAGCCCGGGTGCTTGAACGGCGTAACCAAAGTGCGTTCCTGACGAACCTACAGGGTGAGCGTGCCACTTATCCCGCCAGCCTGCATGCAGAAGAGTCGGTGTTTGGTCAGCTTGCCGATCCGCATTTGTATCCGGAAGTATCACAGGTGCGTGAAAATTTGCGACGCTGGCGTTTCTATCATGAGTTTGCCGTATGGCCGGGTTCGCCGCTACGTACGCCGCAAGTGGGGATCCGTGCGCCTATCTTGGCACACGACGGGAGCAATCTGGCTGCTGCCTTCGAAACCATTTGTGAAATTGGAAATGGAGAGTTGCTGCGCGACATATTGGCGCAAGCATTTCCTGACAGTGAGTTTGAAATACAGGCGCCACAAGGGCGTTTCCAACTCTTGATGCACCGTGCAGGTATTTTACGGCCTTTGGACAGCGCGGAACTTTCCGACGGCACACTGCGTTTTCTCTGCCTGGCGGTCGCGATGCTTAGCCCGAGACCTCCGGCCTTCATGGCATTCAATGAACCTGAAAATAGCCTGCATCCGCAATTGCTGCCGGCATTGGCGCTCCTGATTGCTGAAGCCAGCCGCTACAGCCAGCTGTGGATCACCAGCCATTCCCCTCAACTGGCTGAATTGATTGGTCGCCACAGCGAGGTCACACATTATCAATTGATGCAGCAGCAGGGGGAAACCCTGCTGACGGAATCGGACTAAAGCAATGGCTGGTGCAGCAGTGTTTCCAACACTTTCAGCGGCGATTGTTGTGGATTTTTCATGGCGTTGACCGGCAGCAGGAAGGTCTGTTCCAACATAAATTGACCGGCCATTGCCGCGTGCGGCGTCTGATCGGAAAAACAGATCCAACTGCTACCCGGTGGTAAATCCAGCGCCAGTTGCGGGCCCTGCTGCTGATAGTGTTGATCGGCTTTCATTGCGTCATGCAGTTGCAGCATCAGGTGGTCGTAATGGCTGCGGCGGCGCTTGGTAATACCGACTTTATGTTGCAACCAACTACTCAACGGGGAATAGCGCGACAGACGGGGTATAAAACGTTGCGCTAATTCAGGGAAAGGCTCACCAATACGCCATTGGCGATGCTCTCCGTTAGGATTGATGTTGGTAAAGATTCGCAGGATGCGTTCCCCGTGATTTGGACGAGAAGGGAAGGCATCTACGTGCAGTCGGCTGTCGTCTTTACGCCATGAGCTGGTTGCACGCCAGGCCGATACTGGATGCAGGCGCAGGCTATTGGTGGGGGAATGCAGCGTTTGCTGATAGTGCGGTAATAACCCGGAGATCAACTGACGGCAGGACTGGTAATAGCGTGCCAGCAGTGCCTGGACTTGTGGCTGTTGTCCCGCGACCGCCACGCCAGAAAGTTTATTCATTTCCGGCCAATAGCTGATGTTTTTACGTTTGGCATCGACCAGTGATGGATCTAATAGCGTTAGTTCCTCTGTCGATAATGAAAAAGCCAGCTCTGGTAAAAACAGTATCTTACCCTGCTCCAGAGCCTCGACGGCGGAGAGAGGAAGGGACGAAGGAACCGCATCCCACTGCCGTTGTGGCAAATTCATCACCGCCTGTTCAGGCGTTAGGTTATCCGCACGCATAATATCTCCTTGCGAAGGTTGATGCTTTATACCCGTCATACTTCAAGCTGCAGGTGTGTTAACTGCGAGCGCTCAACCGAGTTAGTTTCTCGAGTAAACGCATAGGGACTCACACTCTTGCTGCCTTTCTGCAACTCGAATTATTTAGGGTGTAATATTTTTAATTTGAAAGGTATTTATAACCAAGGGGGATTATTTCATTGGGTTTTATTAATTATTATTAATAGGAACTCGCTTTCAAGCGTAGCACTATTAAAATGCGGTAAATAGTAAACAGACATTAAACGAAGGTGCTAAGCGCACGAATAGGTAAAAATAGATTTGTTGAACGTTAATTAATTCTCGATGAGAATAAATTAATGAGTTAATTATATTTTTTGTTTTTAATCAGTGGGTTGGATTTTTTTTCGAGCTAAGCGGTTATTTTATCGCTGGGCCACCTCCTGCGGAGGTGGCCCAGAATGTTAAGCAGTGTAAATGCAGTTTTTACCCTGTTCTTTGGCTTGGTACAGCGCGCTGTCTGCCTGATTGATAAAACCAATAGGTGTGTCGTTATACATATGCGGCACCTTGGCATAGATACCGATGCTGATGGTGACGATGCCGTGCGGGTTGCCCCTATGCGGTATTTTCAGATCACGTACCGCTTCGATGACGCGCTCAGCGAAGATTAAGGCTCCCTGAGCGTCGGTATCCGGCAGAATAATGCCCATTTCTTCACCACCGTAACGGGCCATGATGTCATTGCTGCGGCTGGCTAACCCTTTGAGCATCTGCCCGATCTGCTGTAGGCACTGGTCTCCGGCGACATGACCGTAGATGTCGTTGTACTGCTTGAAATAGTCGATATCCAGCATCAACAGCGCCACGCTGCGATAATTGCGTGAAGCACGCATCAGCTCATTTTTTAACGCGATATCAAACTGACGGCGGTTGGCCAGGCCAGTCAGACCATCCAGCAGTGCCAGTTCTTCCAGCGTGCGATTGATGCTGGTGAGCTGATCTCGGGTGCGCATGAGTTCTGCTTCGGTTCGTACGCTGTGGTTGATTTGGCGCATCAGTACGAGGCCCAACGCCAACAGAATCGCCAATAGAGTGAACCCACCCAGGGCAAACACGCCAGAGTCGTTGCGCCAGTCGGCCAGAGCATCCTCTTTCGATAAGCCCGCCGCAATCACTAATGGGTAACGGTTGACCCGCGAATAACCATAGATCCGTTCCACTTTGTCGTAACGTGAGATGATGGTGGCATTACCGAATTCCGAGTGCGGCAGGATCTCGCGAAACAGCACGCCGTCAGAGATGTTCTTGCCGATCGCGGCAATGGAATAAGGGCGACGGTAGAGGATGGTGCCGTCCGCCAATAGCAAGTTGAGCGACGCATCGCTATTCAGCGCAAAGGTATCGTAAAACTGACGGAAATAGTCGACATACAGCGTGGCCAATACCACTCCGGCAAAACTGCCGTCCGGGTTATTGAAGCGTCGTGACACCGGAATGATTAAATCGCCGGTAGAACGGCTACGTACCACTTTACCGATGTAGATCGTATTGCTGTTATGATCGAGGTGATACTTAAAATACTCGCGATCGGCATTGTTGGCGTTTTGTACGAACCTTCCCGATGAGGTGACGATCCAATTTCCCTGCGCATCGTAGACAAACAGGCCGTGCAGTTGAGGCAGGTTACCGACCTGGGATTGCATGACTTTTTGCAGGCGCAACTGCTGCTTTTGGCCCAGTCCATCGCTTTGAATGCGTTCGGTCAGATCGGACAGCGTACTGTCTGTCTGCATAAAGGTGTCATCAGCATGCTGTGCCAAGGAGCGGGCCAGATTAGCAGATTCATGGTCGGCACTTTGCAGGTCACGCTGGTGCGCATTCCAAATTTGCCAGGCGTTAAACAGGATCAACGTGGCGGCAACGATGACGACAAATACGCCGGCCTGGAATAATAACGGGGAATTTTTACCGTTGCGTGGCTGTTCGGCATCCTGAGGTTGCTGCTGTGTCATGTCACCCTTGCTGTACAATCTTCAAATCGTGTTAAGAACAATCCTACATCTTATTCGTTAATCCCGCAGACCACTACTCCCTTGCGCAAAATGAGTAAAATGCCTAACGAATATAACCGCCCTGAATCGTGCGTGGGTCGTATGCCGTGTCTCATCCAAACACGGTGATGAGCAGTGTCAGTCTAGAGACAACGCGAAATTCATCGGTATACAATTCGCCATAAAACCGGACAGGAGAATAATAAGGGAACCTGGCATGTCTGATTACATCATTATTAGTTTGTTGACGTTGGTTGTTTATTATCCGGTGACGTTGGGGGTGCTGGCATTAATGATTGTGTTTGCCTGGCGGCGACGTAAATCGCCCTACTGGCGTTTAGGGTTGGTGCTGTTGGCTGCAATGTTTGTGTTATTCGCCATGGCGGCATACGACTGGTATCACTACAACTGATGGCTGGCGGTGCGATGGCTGCTATGAGCGGCGGACACCGCACCGAGATGACAAATTATTCAACGTTAACCATCCAATTAACACCAAACTGATCGGTCAACATGCCAAAACCCTTGGCCCAAAAGGTGGGCTGGAAAGGCATAGTCACTTGACCGCCCTGTGAGAGCTTTTCAAATAGCTCGCGACCTTGATCGACGTTGCTCGGGTTGAGAGACAGTGCAAATCCTTTATGTGATGCGTCAGCGCCATCTTGTGGACAGCCGTCGGAGGCCATCAAGGCCGTTTCACCAATCAATAACCGTGCATGCATGATGGACTCTGGATTGACATCCTGTGGGTTACCTTGTTTGGCTTCTTCCGGCATCTCTTTATAACGCATCATCATCTCAAGTTTAGCGCCCAGCTGCGCCACGTAGAAATTAACCGCCTGTTCGCAGTCACCGCTAAAAAATAGATAGGGTTGAATCAACATGACATTGACCTCTGTTATGGCCCGTCAGGACGTTTGGCTGCCCACGGGCGGGAAGCAATAGTTTCTATTTGCGACTATTGCCGTTGGCAACTTACAAGTGTAGTGCGATTTGCGCTGAATGCCCGGCGAGCGATCACGCGGTAAAGATTTCTTGCAGTGTAGGGGCCTATTGGTCAGAAAATTGGGATAGTTCATCCCAATTTGGACAGATTATCTGGGCGGTCACAGTTCCTATACTCGTTGCAACCTTCACTAACGGAGTTACTGTAATGAGCAAGCAATCTTTGAATGGAAAAGTCGTCTTGATCGCTGGTGGTGCGAAGAACTTGGGTGGCCTGGTGGCACGCGATCTGGCGGCTAGCGGTGCGGCAGCCGTAGTGGTGCATTACAACAGCGATGCGACTCGAGCGGCAGCGGAAGACACGCTAAAGGCAGTGAAAGCAGCGGGTGCGCAGGCGATAGCGGTGCAGGGCGATCTGACTCAGCCTGGTAACGTGGCGCGCCTGTTTGAAGAGGCGGTCAAGGCGTTCGGCAAAGTGGATATTGCGATCAATACGGCCGGTCTGGTGATCAAAAAACCGATTGCCGACGTGACCGAAGCAGATTACGACAGCAGTTTTGACATCAACGCCAAGGCGGCGTTTTTCTTTATCCAGCAGGCAGGTAAACATCTGGCCGACAACGGGCGCATTGTGACTATCGTCAGTTCATTGCTGGCTGCCTATACGCCGTTTTATGCGGTGTATCCAGGCAGCAAGGCGCCAGTAGAACACTTCACCCGCGCTGCATCCAAAGAGTTTGGCGAACGGGGGATCAGTGTAAATGCTATCGGCCCGGGGCCAATGGATACGCCATTTTTCTACGGCCAGGAAAGTAAGGAAGCGGTGGAATATCACAGCAGTGCTGCGGCACTGAGCAAGTTCTCGAAAACCGGCCTGACCGACATTGAGGACATTGCGCCTATCGTCAAATTTTTGGTCACCGATGGCTGGTGGATCACCGGGCAGACGTTGTTTGCCAACGGTGGCTATACTACCCGTTAATCTCAGTTCTGCTGCGGCGCGTGCCGCAGCCTGTTTATCAGGATGGACAATCGGTGGATAAAATAGGGAGATTACGGGTGTTTATCCAGGTTGCCGAGGTGGGCAGTTTCATTCGTGCCTCGCAAATCTTGATGATGCCAAAAACCACGGTGTCGGCGGCAATACAGCAACTGGAACATGAAATGGGCGCTCGTCTGTTTCATCGCACCACTCGCCGGGTGCAACTGACCAGTGACGGCGAGCTATTGCTCGAGAAAGCACGTAACCTGCTGGGTGACGTGGAGGAATTGGAAAGCCTTTTTCACCGCCAAAATGGCCCAATTGATGGTCGTCTGACCGTCGATGTCCCCAGCCGTATTGCCCGGCGGATGATTGTGCCGGCGTTGCCTGACTTCTTTTCTCAGTACCCCGACATTCAGCTGTTTCTCAGTGCCAGCGACCGCTCAATCGATTTGATTCAGGAGGGGATCGACTGCGTGGTTCGCGTTGGTAGCCTCAGCGACAGCAGTCTGGTCAGCCAACCGCTGGGGCGACTCAGCATGATTAACTGCGCCAGCCCGGCTTACCTACAACGCTACGGTGTCCCCGATACGACTGCGCAATTGGACGATCATTGGGTGGTGGGGTATGCGCAGCCCACACTGGTGGGCGCAGATACCTGGTCGTGGCAACAGGGCGATCAGTACGGTGAAAAAACGCTGCGCAGTCGGGTGACGGTTAACAATGCAGAAAACTATATCGGGTGTTGTTTGGCAGGGCTGGGGTTGATGCAGATACCCCGTTTTGATGTTCAGCATCATCTGGATAACGGCAGCCTGTGCGAGATTTTGCCGCAGGCTCGACCGCCAGCGATGGGTATTGCGTTGCTTTACCCGCATCGCCGCCAGCGTTCGGCACGTTTCATCGCGTTTGCCGAGTGGTTTAGCCACTTAATCAAGCCGTTTTGCGAAACCTGAGGCCTGGTGGCTTATGGGATTTTTATCTAAACGTAGTGAGATTTGTTATTCATTTTCAGCCAATTAAATGTGCTGAAAAAATAAGACACATTTAAAGCCGACAATAAAGTGACAAAAGATGTGTAACATTACATCAGCAGGAGAATGGCAGAGCCATTCCAGACAGCTGCCAGGGCGTAGAGCGCGGTCAGTATCAGCAAAAATGGTGCATTGGTCATGGTCTGTCTCCTGCGGGAAGATTCATCTTAATTATAGCGCGCAGAAATGACAGTTAGGTGAATGTGGTTGTTTTATGTACAGACAAATTCAGACACACGGAAATGTGTAAACTGCTGATATTTGTCTATAGTAACAGTGTGAAGATGCGTGTTTAGCGCGATTCACCCTGTATCGCGCTGCCGGTCACGGCAAGCACAGGGAACACCAGTGCGAAAATATCGATCAGGGTTGGAGCAGGCGCCGTCGTGGGTCTGGTGATAGGGTTTCTTTTAGGCAAAAGGTAATAGGGAGAGTAAAAATGGGCATCATTTCCTGGATCATTTTTGGTTTAATCGCCGGTATCCTGGCTAAATGGATCATGCCGGGCAAAGACGGTGGCGGATTTATCATGACCGTCATCCTGGGGATCATCGGTGCAGTTGTCGGCGGCTATATCAGTACCTTCTTCGGTATGGGTCGTGTTGACGGCTTCAACCTGGGCAGCTTTGTTGTCGCGGTAATTGGTGCTCTGGTAGTACTTTTTGTCTACAGAAAGATCAGAAGCTGATTCGGTGCTGATCAATAGGGTCGCTACGGCGGCCCTTTTTCGTTAAGTCACAGGGGCCGGCGGCTTATGCCGCCAGCCTGAAGGAGATTACCATGGGTCTGTTTGATAGCGTATTGGGCAACATTCTGGGCGGCAGTAACGGTAAAGGCCTGGATTACGTTGCTATCATGCAATGGGTTGAGCAACAGGGTGGCTTGCAGGCGATTCTGGACAAGTTCCGTCAGGGGCAATTCGGCGATGTGGTCGGTTCATGGCTGGGCAACGGTGAAAACCAGCAGATTAACGGCGATCACGTGCAGCAGGCGCTGGGCAGCGATGCGATTAATCAGTTGGCCGAAAAGTTGGGGATCGACCCGGCTCAGGCATCAGCCACGATTGCGCAGTTCCTGCCAACGGTCGCTGACGCGGCATCGCCAAATGGCGAAGTGCAGCAAGACAGTAACGAACTGGGCGATATGGTCGGTAAACTGTTCAAATAATGCTTATGCCCTCGGCGCATTGTCGGGGGCATGATTCACACTTATCCCTTCAATGTCTCCTAACGCTTCCTGCAAGTAATCCACCCAAGCCCGTACTTTGCGGGGAATAAACCGCGCGGTCGGATACACCGCATGCAATGCCATTGGCGGATAGTGCCAGGCCGGTAAAACAGGCACTAGCGTACCGGTCGACAGTTGTCGGCCAATCAGCGGCCGCTGTGCACCACCAATCCCCAACCCTGCCTCGATGGCTGCCAGCAGTGAAAAGGTATTGTTCGCGCGAAAAACCGGGCGCAGATTGACCATCTCGGCACCCTGAGGGCCGATTAATGTCAGTGAGTCACCGTCGGTCAAACCGCTGTAGCGCACATGCGAATGTGTTGCCAGTTCTGCCAGTGTTTGCGGTGTGCCATGCCGTGCCAGGTATTCCGGTGATGCCACCAAGAGCCGTTGCAATCCCCCTAATCGCCGCGAGACGATGCCCGGTGCATTCAGTTCGCCAAAACGAATCGCCACGTCGACGCCTTCACTTATCACATCGGCGCGACGGTCATCCAGTAGCAGCTCGATATTCAGCGCCGGATGTTGTTGCTGAAAGGCAATGACCAGCGGTGTCAGGTGCTGTTGGCCGAATCCCGTTGGCGCGTGAATACGCAATGGGCCATGCAATTTCTGGTTCAATCCGTGTAACGCTTCTTCAGCGTCGTTTACCGCCGCAAGAATCGGTTTGATCTGTTGGTAATAACCGGCTCCTGCTTCGGTCAGCGTTACGGCACGCGTGCTGCGAAATAACAACTTAGCACCAAGTTGTTGCTCCAAACCGGCGATTTGTTGGCTGACAGCCGGTTGGGTCAGGCCGAGATCGCGGGCCGCCGCAGAGAGATTGCCGAGTTCGGCGACGCGGACGAAGGTTTTCATGGCGCTCAGTGTGTCCATTGATACCCCACCTATAGAATTTACTTATAAGTGTTAGTAAGAAAAGCCCTCTACCGCAAGCTTTGCTTATCACTCACAGTGAATACATCAATTCATACTGAGTGGGGCATATATGCAAAACGACAAATTGGCACTGGTGGTCGGCGCTACTGGCGATGTTAGCGCATGTTGTGGAAGCATTGGAGCCGGTGGCATCAGGACTGGAGCACATCAGCTTAATGCAGGGCTATAAAGTCTATGGTGCCCATCTGGGCCCCTTTAAAACACCGGCGCGGGAGAGTGATGCCGGACACATGCCGCCGGAGTTTAATCTTGAGCAGCAAGGTTATCTGGAACGGCGTCAGCAGGGAAAAAACTGGCGCTGGAGTGCAATCCGCCCGAGCGTGGTGGGGGGCTTCTCATTGGGTAATCCGATGAACCTGGCACTGACCATCGCCGTTTATGCCTCTATCAGCAAGGCATTGGGGATACCGTTGCGTTTTCCCGGTAAACCGGGGGCTTACCACAGCCTGTTGGAAATGACCGATGCCGGACTACTGGCGCGCGCTACGCTCTGGGCGGCAACAGAACCGGCGGCGGCCAATCAGGCGTTTAACATCAATAATGGCGATCTGTTCCGTTGGAGCGAGATGTGGCCCAAAATTGCCGCCTATTTTGACATGGAGGTAGCTCCGCCGTTACCGATGGTGCTGGACTCGGTGATGGCGGATAAAAGCGCGCTGTGGCAACACCTTGTGCAACAGCATGATTTGGCTGAAACGAACTATGGCGCGGTGGCGAGCTGGCGCTTTGCCGACTTTGTTTTTTCGTGGGATTACGACATGTTCGCGGATGGCAGTAAGGCGCGCCGTTTTGGCTTCCACACCTTTATTGAGACGGAGGCGATGCTGTTTACGCTGTTTGATGAATTCCGCCGTCGCAAGATTATTCCTTAAGCTTGCTGGCGGGGCAGGCATTTTTTATGGCAATCTTTGGCTGCCGTTTGATACGGCAGTCAGGAGGCCGTCATTCCGACAGGCCACGCCGATAATGAGGAATTAAACGTGACAGGGATTACCGCCATACTGACGCTTTTGCTGGCGCTGGTGACCATTGCGCCATTGTCGAAGCAGGCAGCCTGGTGGATTCGGGTGTGGGATTTCCCCCGCCTGCAAATACTGGTGCTTTCCCTATTGGTGTTGTTGCTTAATCTGCTGTTTGTGCCCTTGTCACCTTGGGTGTGGGGCATGATGGCAGTAAATCTGGCTTGTGCTGTGTATCAGGCCGCGTGGATTTACCCTTATACCCGGCTGAGCAAACCCCAGGTACTGGACTTTACTGGTTACCATAAGAAACCACGTATCCGCATTTTGGTGTCCAACGTGTTAACCCCTAACCGCCAGGCGGATAAACTGCTGGCATTGGTGGCCACCGAGCGACCGGACGTGCTGGTCGCTGTAGAAACCGACAGCTGGTGGGAGCAACAACTGTCGGTGCTGGAACAGGACTATCCCCACACGCTGAAGTGTCCGCTGGATAATCTGTACGGTATGCATGTCTATTCAAGGCTGAAACTTAGCGATGCTCAAATTCAATACCTGGTGGATGAGCAGATCCCGTCGATGCATATGATGGTGCATTTACCGCAAGGGCCGCAGGTGCGCTTGCACTGTGTGCATCCGATGCCACCAAGCCCGACGGAGAATGAAGAATCAGAAGATCGCGATGCCGAGTTGGTGATGGTTGGTAAGAGTGTGGCTAAATCGAAGTACCCAGTCATTGTGACCGGCGATCTGAACGATGTGGCGTGGTCGACCACCACGCGACTGTTCCTCAAAGTCAGTGGTTTGTTGGACCCGCGCCGTGGACGTGGCATGTTCAGTACCTTTCATGCTGGCTATCCGTTCTTGCGCTGGCCGTTGGATCATGTGTTCCACAGTGATGATTTTGTGCTGGGTGCGCTGCGCCGTTTACCTAGCGTAGGGTCGGATCATTTCCCGATTTTGGTGGAACTGGTGTATTCACCAAAACAGGGGGCACAGCAGGAAAGCCTGGAGAAAGACAGCGAAGATGAAGCGCTGGCGCAAGAGAAATTAGCTAATACCGGCTCTACGCCTGAAGACGTACATACGCCTGGTGCTTAGAGGTTTCCCCGCAGCGTTGGCTGCGGGGGGCTTTGCGCGAGTTAGAGAGTCAGCATGATTTTCCCAATATGCTGGCTGGACTCCATCAGGGCATGAGCTTCTGCCGCCTGTTCCAATGGGAATGTTTTGAAGATCTGCGGTTTCAACGCACCGCGCTCCAACAGTGGCCACACTTTTTGCTGTAAATCGGCGGCAATTTGCGCTTTGTCCTCTACGCTACGCGCGCGCAGGGTTGAGCCCGTGTGGGTCAGGCGCTTGATCAGCAGCGGCATCAGATTCAGTTCTTTTACCACGCCATTCTGGGTGCCGATTTGCACAATGCGGCCATCCATTGCTGCCGCTTGGTAGTTTTTCGCCACATAGTCCCCTGCAATCAGATCGACAATGACGTCTGCTCCCTTGCCGTTGGTGGCATGCCGCGTTTGTTCAACAAAATCTTCGCTGCGGTAGTTGATCGACACATCAGCACCCAATGCCAGACTGGCCTGGCGTTTCTCTTCAGAGCCGACGGTGGTGATCACATGGGCGCAGAAAGCTTTCGCCAGCAGGGTCGCAACAGTGCCAATGCCTGACGTACCGCCATGGATCAATACGGTTTCACCGGCTTTCAGGTGACCGCGTTGGAACACATTGACCCAAACGGTAAAGAAGGTTTCGGGGATGGCCGCAGCCTCTATCAGGCTAAAGCCCTGCGGTACCGGTAGCGCGTTGGTTTCATGTACTTTGCAGTATTCTGCATATCCACCGCCGGCTATCAGAGCACAAACGTTATCGCCGATGGCGTAATTTTGCACTCCTACGCCGGTGGCAACCACAGTACCTGCGATCTCCAAACCAGGAATATCAGATGCGCCGGGCGGTGGTGCGTATTGGCCGCGGCGTTGCATGACGTCAGGACGGTTAACCCCGGCGGCGGCGACTTTCACCAGGATCTCCCCTTGTTGCAGGGTCGGCAAGGGGCGTTGGACGGCAACTAAAACCTCGGGTTCACCTGGTTGGCTGATTTCGATGGCTTTCATGGTGCTGGGCAGCAGTGGGCTGGCTGACATGGTGATTCTCCTCAGTTGGCGTTCAGGCGCAGTAACCAGTGTAGGTAACCGCCTGCTGTAATTCATGTTTATCTTACAGAAATGCCGAAGGGGGAATGTAGATCATTGAGCGGTTTAATACAGGGGAAGGGGGCGCCGCCGCAGGGGCGGCAGGGTATTAATCGTTCGGAGGGATGCGAAAACCTTTCAACGACACGATAAAATGTTCTTTCCCTTTGGAGATTTTGGCGCCTCTATCACACCATAGGCTGGCGAGCTGGAAAAAGTCATCACTGTCGATGTCGTAAGCCAGTTCAATTTTTTTTGCTGTGCCGTAACGGATCAGCTTTTCTGCTTCCTGGTGGTTTGTTGCTTTTATGGTGGTCATAACGAAATCCTTGGTGTTAAGCCAGTGCGGATAGTCGCGACCATGATATGGCTGTATTGTGACAATTTTGTGATAAAAAAATGACAGGGTGCAATTTTGTGGCCTGAGGCAGGGTATGAAGATCCTGCCTCAGGAATGCATCCGTCAACGATCGTGCGGACGCAGCAGGGTGTTTTTCTTCTGTGATTTAAAGTGTTTATACAGTGCAAACCCTGCGATGCCGGCTAACACCACCAGCAAAGATACATATTCAGTCGCCATCTGGCCAACCTCCGATATAGCGTGGCTAAGGAGCGGCTATTTGTGACAGTAATCACGTTATGGCGCAATGAGACCATTCTGTAAGGCGGCAGGTGACTGATATTTAAGCATAAAAAAAGCGCCTATAGAGAGGCGCATAAAAAATTGCAACACAGCTTGTTGTGCTCAGCACCAGGAGAAGTGGTGAACAGAACCTCATTGTATGAACCGTACGCCGTCACCGATATAGGGATAACTCTTAAAGAGCGGCTACCATTGATATCCCATGTTCACACTGTACTCAGGATCCTGATTGGTGGAGTAAGGATCTGACTGGCGACGACGATCGGTTTTTTTTACCGGGCCGTTAATGCCTGAATACATGTTGGAGCGTTGGCGGCTGCAACCAGGGTGATCACACTCCATATCAACGCGAAAACCGGTTTTGTCTTCTGACTCAGACCAGACCACAGGAGGTTTGCCTGTTTTCTTCGTCGGGCCGAGTGCCTTTTGCGGGGCGGGTGCTGGTGTGATGCTAGGCTCCGGAGCGGTGTAAGACAGGTCCAGCGCCAGGGCTGGGGTGCTCAGCATCAACAGAGCGGTGCAGCAAGAGGCTGCCAGCGTATGCCATCTAAGCATGGTCTATCTCCCTTTATAGTTACGCAGCGCAACTATAAAACAGAGAGACGAGAATTACTATCATTTGTAACACCTATTGGGATTGGGGATTTGGCTGCGCTCATGTTCAGGGCTAGTATATGAGCAACTTCTCTTTATAAGACATCAGGCTATGACCATTAACACCGCGGTGCTCGGCTGGCGCCAACGAAGCTATCGGCTGCTCTTCGACAATCATTTCCGGTCTGGCCGACGAATGGAAACGTTTTGGGTCAGTACGGCGTTACTCAGCGTTGTTCTGTTGTTTCTTGAGCCGGGTGGTAGCGCTTTGTATTTTCCGGGCCAGGAAGCTATTTATCTTTTCTTCTGGGCGGAGGTGGTTTTTACCGCCATTTTCACTCTCGAGTATCTGTTACGACTGTGGTGTACACCACGCGAGCAACACTATGCCTTCAGTTTTTTTGGCGTAGTTGACTTGCTGACGGTGTTGCCGCTCTACATCATCTGGCTGTTCCCACATATGACGGTAGAGTTTGTGATGCTGTTGCGCGTTTTGCGAATACTGCGTGTGCTACGGGTCCTGAAGCTTCTGCGTTATATGAGTGAGATGGGGATGATTTGGCGCAGCATTAAGCTGGCGCGCCATAAGTTGGCGATGTTTTTTGGTTTTGTCGCCGTGGTGCTGTGTGTGTTCGGTGGCCTAATGTATGCCGTTGAGGGAGGAACAGGCGGTTTTACCAGCCTGGCCGCCTCAGTGTATTGGGCTGTGGTGACGCTGACCACGGTGGGATACGGTGATATCGTTCCTCATACGCCGGTGGGGCGCTTATTGACTTCGGTACTCATCCTGTTGGGCTATTCGATCATCGCGGTACCGACCGGCATCCTGACGGCCTATATGTCACAGGAGCTGCAACGTAATCGCGAAAGGCGAAATTGTGAACAATGTCAACGGGGTGGCCACGAAACAGAAGCCTTATTTTGCAAGTATTGTGGCTTTGCATTGCCTCCGTTATCCGGAAAACACCGCCAGAAATGACGATAAATTGAGCAAAATGGATTGAATCCTGTGCGTTTAGCCCCGTTTCCACAAAGGGGCTAACAAAAAGAGTTGCTATTAAAGTCCCATCATGAGTTAATGCTTCTCGGCCTGTGGTACAGACCTATTTATGCACGACATTTTGAGTAAAGTAGTTCAAATTTAAAGCGTTATCCTAGATAGCTCTTCTCTGACGAATTTCCTTTCTAGTGCCTCCATAAGTAACTGATGACCGGCTATATCTTGCCCATGGTGGCGTAAATTTAATATTGAAGGAATTAGACATGTCTAACATGATCAAAGGTCAAGTGAAGTGGTTCAACGAGTCTAAAGGTTTTGGTTTCATCACTCCAGCAGACGGCAGCAAAGACGTGTTCGTACACTTCTCTGCTATCCAGGATCAAGGCTTCAAGACCCTGGCTGAAGGCCAGAACGTACAGTTCTCTATCGAGAACGGTGCTAAAGGTCCGTCAGCGGCTAACGTTACCGCTATCTAATCGGCTTCTGCTGATTAATAAAAACCCGCCAAGGCGGGTTTTTTTGTGTCTGTAATTTATCGCAGGCAAAAAAAAGCCCGCAAGTCTGCGGGCAAAAGTTCCTTGTTACTTCTTCATTTGCTGGTACTTCTCTGGGGGGAAGCACCGAGGAACAGACTACCTGTTGCGGACTTAAGATTCTGCGGACAAAACGTTAAGAAAGTGAAAAGCCGCTAGCACGGTCGCCTGCTACGCTTTAGGAAAGCACTATGCAGATGAGCAGCAGATTAACTGACTGTATACGGTATTTTTCACACCTCGTTCTGTAATACACTGACATCAATGATAAATGATGAGGTAAGGCATGAAAGTTAACGATCTGGTCACGGTAAAAACGGATGGCAAGCAGCGGCGTGAAGGCGTGATCCTGGCGGTAGAGGAGTTTAATGAAGGGGTAATGTATCTGGTTTCTTTGGAGGACTATCCTGCGGGCGTGTGGTTCTTTAACGAGATTGACAGCCGCGATGGTACCTTCGTTGAATTACGTCAGGCTGTACCCAAGTAATTGTTTCGCAAAATGCGATACTTCTCAGTGCATTAATTTAATTCGCAAGGGTTATGCGTGGTAATTATTCCGGGGTGGTATTAATAAGCGGGTTTTTACTGCGGGAATACCCGTCGCGGCCGAGCGTGTCGTCGCGAGCAGGTATTTAGGTTATTTAAATGCGAAATTTTCAGTACGACGGTCTGAACAACATTTAAAACCAACGTTTGTCACAGTATACGACAACCATTTTAACTAGCGGCTATTGACAAATATTCCACTGGTCAGTGTGTCGGTCAAACGAACAACATGGTAGATAATCTGCTTGTTGTGCGTTTTAATTTTTCTTTTGATATTTCCCTTGTGGGAAGAGACGGTCTTGGCTTTAATTTGCATCTGGTCGGATATCTGGATAGTTCCCTGACCTGACATCCACATGCGTAACATATTTGACTCAGTCTGGCTCAGTGTCACAGGTGTTTGGTCAAATGAGCTTTTTTCCGCGCGGGGGGCTTTTCTCTCCAGATAGTGACTAAGTAGTTGATTCATAGTCTCTGGTTTGATGGATTTTGACGAGATGATGACATTTTTACGAACATATAAATAATCGTCAAAATGTACGTTGGTGATAGCCATAAAAATGAAAAATAAAGTATCAGGGTGCAGTGAAATCACCCCTTTTATACGTTCGGTAGCATTGGCTTCGTGTATGAAGCAGTCTTCGTTAATAAAGACCAGACTGGGTTTCAACTTGCTGCATTTTTCATGCAGGTCGTCAATATTGCCAATCGCATTAATCTGGCGTTTTTTTACTCCGTGTGTTGTCAGGTAGTCTGTTAAACCTAATCTGGTATAGCTGCATGAATCCATAATGATCGTTGGCATATCGCACCCCCACTTAAATCCGTTTTACCGCGGTAACAAAAGAAAAAGCCTGAAGCCTAAAAGGCAAAAAAAAGGAACAAAAAAATCACGTATAAGCAGTGTTCTATCAATAAACTCGACGGTTCTCAACGATATTTTCTTTCTAAACTAATTAACACTGTGAACCTATAAGTTTAGCTTAAGTCAGAATAATCTGCTGGTGGAAGCGCTGTGAGGCTGCGACCTCAATTTGTGCTTGAGCCGCTTGCCTGCTGGTATCTTTATCATTGAATCTGCCCATCATGTCACGAAACGAAATTTTAGATTGCTAGGAAAATTCTTAAAAAAAATTCATGTGTTGTTTTTTTAACATTTTCTAGCTTACTTCCTGGGCAAATCACATTCCGTCGACTATGCGTGTTTTTATTTTTAATAATATTATCATAATGTTATGATTAATTCTTTTGTTTTTGATAATGATAATTCTTTCATTCTTTATCACTTATGATATTCAATAATCACATTGAGTTAACATTAGCCCATTTTTTTGTTACGAAAACTGGCGATATAACAAAGAGTTGATGTGACCATTCGTGCTATTTAGGCAAATGTGAAAAATGTCAGCGAGTGATTAATTTGTTTTGCTGAACTATTTTTCGTTTCATCGAGGGTGAGTCGCTTATCCAGTGCAGGAAAGGGCAGGTTCTGGCAGTAATAATAGAGCGGAGCGCATCTGCGCACCGCTAATTTGAGTTTTCAGACCAATGCTTGCCGGCAGTGTTGCATGGATTCCAACGCAAGATGAATGTCGGCCTCTTGAGTCATCCAATTGACCAGCGCCGCGCGGATCCCCGGTTGCCCGTTATAGCGGGTGGGGGTACAGCGTACGATACCCTGGCGATCGAGTTGGGCGATAAAGCGATCGCGTGCGGCAGTGGCATCTCCCTCGACGTTGTTAAGTGCAAAGCACACGACGTTAAGATTAACCGGTGCCAGCAGTTGGAAGCCCTCGCTGGCATCCAGCTCTGTGCCCAACAGCTGCGCCAGTTGCACATTACGTTCAACCATATCTTGCATGCCACTGCGGCCATAGGCTTTTAGCGCCATCCACAGCGGCAGCGCACGGAAACGCCGTGAGTTTTCTGGTGTCAGATGCAGGTAGTTGTCCGGCCGCAGCGTTGGTGCTTCCAGATAGGCAGAGTGGTTTTGGAAGACTTGCATCTGTAACGCTAAATGACGGCTGAATTGAATCGCGCTGTCGTAGGGCACATTTAACCATTTATGTGCATCGACGGTGATGGAGTCCGCTTGCTCCCAGCCCGCAAGCCGAGGGGCATATTGGGGTGAGCTGGCCGCGACACCGCCAAAGGCAGCATCAACATGCAGCCAGAATGGATAGCGTTCACGCAGTGCCAGCAGGCGTGGCAGATCGTCGAAGGCCACGGTATTGACAGTTCCGGCGCTGGCTAACACGATGGTTGGCACACCGCTGTTGGCAACCAGATGGCGCTCCAGCGCTTCTGGGTCGATAGCCTCAGAATTGGGCTGGCTGTCGATAATATTAAGCGCGTCACGACCGATACCGAGCATACTGAGTGCTTTCACACTGCTTGAGTGTGCATTTGCCGATAGCACCTGAATGGTCCCTAACGCCGCCAGCCCTTGTTCGGCAACATCAATCCCACGTTGTTGTCCTAACCACTGACGGCCGATGGCAATACCGACAAAGTTCGCCATGGTCGCGCCGCTGACAAAACTGCCGTTGAATGCCTCGGGCAGGCCAAGCAAGGTTTTTAGCTGCATAATGGTTGCCAATTCAATCGCTGCAGCAACAGTGTCGTGGCTCAGTTGGCTATTTTGGTCGATGGTGCTAACCAGCCAATCCGCGGCCAACGCGGCTGGGGTCGCGCCACCCGTGACAAAGCCAAAGTAACGTGGTCCGGCACTGCCAGAAAGGCCATCAGCATAACGCTGCCAGAAGCCGTCCAACGCCGCCAACGCGCCGTCGCCATTTTCTGCCAGCCGATCATCCCCTTGCTGCAATTGTTGTGCAGCCAACGGCGGGCAAACCGGGCGTTGTTTCACGCCCGCCAGGAAGCTGTCAGCTAATTGACGGGTGTGCTCGAGTATCTGTGGAAACTGGTTAAGATCTTGCTGTAAACGTGGGTGCATGGGGGATCCGGATGTGAAGAGGCTAGATGTCTACCCTAGACCATTTGCTTTGTGGCGAAAATCGATGAAAAATAGCCTTTTTGGATAGCAGAGCTAACCAATGTCAAGTGAGCGTATTCCACTGCATCTTCTGCCAACCTTTGTGGTTGCCGCGCGGTTAGAAAATCTGCGCGCAACTGCCCAGCAGGTGCATCTTACCCACGGCGCAATCAGCCAGCAGATTCAACAGCTCGAGCAAGCGATCGGTTGTCCATTGTTTGAACGACAAGGGCGGGGTCTGCGTCTAAATGCTGCCGGCCGTGAGTTGTTGGCGGTTGCCGAGCCGGCACTGTTGGCATTGCAACAGGGAATAGGCCGGGTCAGACGCCTTGCGCAAAGCCAGGCGCTTCGTATCAGCGTGCTGCCTTCTTTTGCACATTATTGGTTAATGCCGCGCCTGCCATCTTTCCACGCGACTTATGCCGACATTGCACTGGATATTGATGCATCGTTGGCCGTGCAGGATCTATCGCGCAAAGGGTTCGATGCGGCTATACGGCTTGGCAATGGGCAATGGGCCGATATGCAAGCGCAGCGCATTGCCTCTGGCGAAGTGGTACCAGTTGCCACTCCCGCTCTGGCGCAACAGTGGCAGACCGCATTCGATAATGGAGCGCCAGGCATGCCACTGTTAGAGCATGACGTCACACCGTGGCGTAGTTGGTTTGTCGCACATCAGCACATGGCATGTGACCGACCATTGGCCTTGTTCAATGATGCGGGGTTATTGATCCGTGCAGCCGAACAAGGGTTCGGTATCGCGCTGGTCAAAAAACGGCTGGTGAGTGATGTGCTGGCAGAAGGGCGACTGGTGGCACTGGCACCCGCGCAACGTCTGGATCAGGTGGACTTCTATTTGGTTTGGCCACAGACCGCCGGGTTGACACCGGCAGTCGAAGCCTTATTGCACTGGTTGCAGCACCAGCTAACCGGAAGTTAGCGTCGTAGCCATTCCGGCTGTGAACTGCCCAAGGTAGTTGCGGGCAGTGCCCAGAGCAGTGCGGTACCGTTCAGCCGTAGCGGAGCGATAAGGCGTTGTGCAGCGCCCCAATGCGTAAGTTCAGTTTCAGGGTTTTCATCCGAGGTCTCGACAGGGGCCAGCGGTGTCACCGAATGTTGCTGTGGGTAAGGATGGTCAAGCAGCAGTTGTGCTGTCCGTGCCAGAGACAAACGCGCGCTATAGCCAGTGCCCTGTTGTCGTCGTTGACGCATGCCGTGCAGTACCGCTGCCGCCATCAGGTAACCCGTTGCATGATCCAGCGCCTGTACCGGCAGCGGCACAGGCACCGCGGCAGCCTTCCAGGCCATACCTGATTCTGCCAGGCCACAACTCATTTGCACCAAACTGTCGAAACCACGTCTTCCACGCCATGGACCTGTCCAGCCATAGGCGTTCAGGCACACGTCGATCAACCCAGGCGACAGAGCTCGACGCTGTTCAGCGCCATACCCCAGTTTTTCCAGCGCCCCGGCGCGGTAGCCGTGGACGATGACGTCGGCGTTTTTCAATAGATGTTCGAAGGTGTGACGATCGTGAGCATTTGTCAGGTTCAGTCGTGCACAGCGCTTGCCGAGAATCACGTCATGTTCAACGCCGGGCTCATCCCATCCGTAAGGATCGATACGCAATACGTCCGCCCCCAACCCGGCGAGAAAGCGGGTGGCAACGGGCCCGGCGATAATCCGTGTCAGGTCCAGTATCCGTACGCCGTACAGTGGTCTGGCAGTAGGGAGGCCCCAGTTTGGCAACGGGGCTTCTGCTTGTTGCGCTTGATGAATCAGTGGCTCCAGTGCAACGCTCTTGCCCTGCACGTGTTGCCGCCATGCCTCTGTCGAACGCATCTCTGCCGCGCAGCCGCCGGCTTCAATTACCGCCTGTTCCAGATCGCCTTTTTTCCACGTAAGCACCTTTTGCGCCAGCGCATTTTTATCCTGATGTGGACCGAGCACGTGCTCTACCGCGCGGCGGTGATGCGGTGCATTGGTATGCAGACGGATCCAACCGTCGCAGGTCGCGTAGTCACCTGCCAGTGCGTCCCAGGCCGAGGGTAATGTCCACCCCAACGGCCGCAATGTCCACCCGAACCACAACGACGCCAACCGGCGATCGACAAAGACGCGTGGTGCATCAGCCTGATTGTGTTTCAGCAGTTGAGCGCAGGCTAACCCCGCAGCACTCCAGCAGGCAGTTGCCAGTTCGGTGACGGGGAATGCGCTGCTCAGTGCGCCTTCACCACTGACTGTCAACGGCCCCGCTGGGGCAGTATGCCCTCCCAGATGTTGCCTGATCTCTGAGAGCAGCGTTTGCGTAAGGGTATCCATCATCAACTCCAGGTTGCTGGTCGGGGCCTGTGTCACGTGTTGTGCACTCCGACCGACATGACGGCGGAGCAGTTGAGCCATCTTTCATCATTGCTTGTGAGTGCCATTGGCGCTCAATTACGGGGTATAGTCCAGGATACGGCCGTCCGCCAGTTTGGCACGCAGGCTGTGGGCGGCGATGCCATTGAATGGCTGCTCACCAAAGTTGGCAGTCAGCGTTGAGCCATCGCTGAACGTGGTTTGCTGCACCCAACCTGCGTTATCCAGCCAGCCGAAATCGATTAATGCCTTATCCCACAACGCTTGGTGCAGTGGACGAAAAGCAGCATCGGCTTGTTTGATTTGTGGCAAGCGTGCCTGCAACGTCGCACGGCTGAGGTGGAACATGGGGGCCGTGTTATATAACTGGCTAAGCAGGCTACGCGTGGTTTTAACATCGCTAAATTTCAGATTGTCGTAATTCCAGTGATGGCTGCTGATCACTGCGTCATGAAACACGGCCTGGTACATTGGCAGGCGATAACGTGGATCGAACTCTAAGGTGCGGTAGGGTTCCTTCACCTTGGCCGGGCTGAAGAAGAAGGCCGGTTGGGCATTGGGCCACCATGCGCCGAGATAATAAGGAGAGGATTTATCCTGGTTCATTTGCTTATCGCCCCAGCCAAAACCCCAGGTTTCCATGCCGTGGGCAAACATAATGTGGCGGGCGGTTACCGCATTGCCATCCTCGGAGCCGAGAGGCAATCGGAGGGTATTGCTGAACCAGGCCAGTCGCGCATTGCGGGCCTGTGCCATTTGTTCTGCGCCAGTTGGATGATTGGGCTGATAGTCATCGGACACCATCCCGGTACCGTCAACGTCGAGGAACAGGCTGTTCAGACCGGCCAGTTGTACCAGGTCACGCATGCGCTGCTGTGAATAGGGCAGCACACAGCCTGGATTCAGGTAATAACCCTGTTTGCCGAAGCCGGGTTTTTTACTTCCGTCAGCGCGTACGATGGCGCACTCTTCACGCAGTGATGCCGGCAGTTGAGCTGTCAGCCAACTGTCGTTGACCCCGCGGGGAATGGCGGTGTCGTAAGAGTCGTAACTGGCAATCAGGTATCCCGATTTTTTGGCGCTTTCTACCGCCTGCGGATGCAGGAATTCGGCGGTCCAGTTATCTGTCCCCAGCCACAGACGACGGATTCCGGCTTGGTGCAGTGTGTCGATCAGCGGTTTCGCCAGCCCCTGGCCCCAGCTGTCCGCCGGTGCGAGATAGGCCCCAAGCTGGCGTTGCGCCAACGCCCTGACGTGAGCAGCTTGCTGATGTTGTGCTTGCAGGAACCCCGTTTCATCTGGCGTCGCGTTAAGCGGCACCTGCGCCAGCAGTGCTTGGTTTAGAGCATCAACCAAGGCTTGCTGCTGCCAGCCTTCCGGGCTTTTTCCTGCCAGTTTTCGTACGGTTTTCTGGCTATCGGCATCCATTTTTTTCCACAACGCTTCCCCTGCGGGAGAGACCAGCCAGGACAACATGCCCGACCAATTTTTCACGTCAGCCGGCGCCAACAGTTTGTCACCCCATAAATAAATATGCGTAGCGCCAATCAACTTTTCGCCTTCCGGCGCGGTGCGGATTTTATCGTGTAAGGTGCTGAACTGACCGTTTTGTTGCAAATACTCACGGTAGCGATGTGCACCGGACAACAGGGTGTCCCCCACGTGCAGTAAGACGTCGAAAGCTTGCTGTTGATTAAAACGGTTGAACTGATGGCTGCCTCGCATAGTGAGGGCGTCTTTCCCACTGGCGAAGCTGACCTGATTGCTGAAGGGGGTCAACAATAGCCAACTATAAACCTTACCCTGTTGCTGCTGGCTCCACAGTGGCAGCTTCAGATCCCAGTTGGTATCCAGCGGCGTCATTTCCTTGACCAGATAATGTTGCCAAACGGGATTATCCAGCGGTATGCGGCTGCCTTCGCCAATGGGCAGCAGCAGGGTGGTTGCCTGCGGTGGCAGGGTGAACCACGTCATTGTCTGTGCCCGGTTGCTGCTGAAGCTCAGCCGCAGATCGCTACCGTCCAGCCGGGCGCTAACGTTTATCGCACTGTTTGGCCATTGCCAGCTTGCCTGTGTGGTGGTGCTTTGCAGCGCAGTCACGGTTTGTATGGCCTGAGCCTGGTTGACTTGAGTTTTGTTTACCGTGATCTGCAACGTGGCCGGATCGATATCGAAACGGAGTGCACCCTGCTCCAAAATGAGAGCCTTAGTAGGAAAAGCGGCAAGCAGGGCGAGGCTAATGGAAAGTCGAAGCATGCTCATCAAGCGGGATGTCCTTAGGGATGATTGTCCTGTTAGGGGGGAAGTTTATCGGTAATCACTCACTTGCCCAATGTTAATCCGTTATAATTGTGTGACGCATCAAATAGGAGTAATTATTGAGTTTAATTTTCGTTTAATAAATTCGCCTTTACATCATCACTCAGCGTCACTATACTCAGCCAAAATTTCAATGAGGAAACACAATTGGACAGTTTTAGTTGCAGTGATATAAACAAGGCAAGCTGACCAATCCTCTTTTGATTTGTTGCTTGCCGAAAACGGCGGGCAGCACCCCTCTCACGTTATTCCGAGCTGTGCAAACCCGAATCTTATAGTTGTTCCTGCTGCCTATTGGCATCGGGTGAATTGATTTGGACGTTATTATGGCCACTTTCAGCCACAGCCTTTTCCCTCCAGGCACTAATACGCTCAATCGCTGACTTATTATCGGCGCAATTTTGCGTGTGCTAAAAAGCACATGATTTTATCTCCTGCAGTTATTTAAGGGGAAAGTCATGGCTATGACTCCTTTTGTTTTAAATTTATTACTGGCGATGAGCCTGGGCGCTATTATTGGCGCCGAACGGCAATGGCGCCAACGTATGGCTGGCTTGCGCACCAATGCATTAGTTGCGACCGGTGCAGCCGTATTTATTCTCAGCTCGATGTCGACCGATCCATCCAGTGCCGGGCGGGTTGCCGCACAGATTGTCTCAGGGATTGGTTTCCTGGGGGCGGGCGTGATCATGCGTGAAGGGCTGAATATCCGCGGTTTGAATACTGCCGCTACGCTGTGGTGTTCAGCGGCGATTGGTGTGTTGTGCGGCCTGGGGCAATATTGGAATGCCGTGCTGGCAACACTGGTGATCCTGTGTGCCAACATCTTGTTGCGTGAAGCCGCTCAGCGCATCAATCTGCAACCTCAGCAGCAGGCAACCGATCTCGAGGTGTGCTACCGCATTCAGGTTACCTGCGGCGAGCAAGATGAAATATTGGTACGTACCTTGATATTACAGGCGCTCAATGGCGTGGCATTAAGGCTGCAATCATTACGTAGTGCCGATATTTCCATTCCTGGTCAACTTGAGGTATGTGCAGAAATAACGGCGAACCCTTCGGTGCAAAAAGAAATTGAAGGTATTGTCTGCCGAGTCAGTCTCGAGAAAAGTGTTAGCGCCGTACGCTGGCGTATCGCATCTGAATTACCTGTTTAATTATTGATAAATATTCACTGTGCTCAGTGATAAGGAGGCGTCATGGACGGTGACCCCGAAACGTTAATTGCTCAGCGTGTATGGCGTGGTGATGAATCACGTTAATTACGCTAACTAAATAAATTCCACTCTGTGTTTATTCACCTGTTAATCGGGCGGGGTATCCCTGTGCGCAGAGTAAAATAAGAGAATAGTGTTATGACCTATATTAATGAAACAGCTCGCCGTCGCGATAAAATAAAGGCGCCTTACGCCATCGCACAAGAGGCGAAAAACAGCGTTGAGCAGACGCTGGCTAATTTAAAATGTAACCGCAATGGCTTAACTCAGGATGATGCGGTTGAACGTCTCGAGCAGTTCGGCGTTAACCAGGTTGCCCATGAGAAGGCGCCGCACGCGCTGATACAGTTAATTGCCGCGTTCAATAACCCGTTTATCTTTGTGCTGATGGTGCTGGCTGCGATCAGTTTCTTTACCGACTACTGGTTGCCTGCCCGGCGCGGTGAAGAAACCGATCTCACTGGCGTGATCATCATATTGGTAATGGTTTCACTCAGTGGATTGCTGCGTTTCTGGCAGGAATACCGTACCAACAAGGCGGCGGAAACGTTGAAGTCGATGGTGCGTACTACCGCAACGGTACTGCGTCGCAGCAGTTACAGTGCGCAGCCATTGACGCTGGAAGTCCCCATCCGTGAACTGGTACCGGGCGATATTATTAAGCTGTCCGCCGGGGATATGATTCCGGCTGATGTGCGCCTGTTGGCCTCACGCGATCTGTTTATCAGTCAGGCGATCCTGACCGGAGAGGCAATCCCGATCGAGAAATACGATGCGATGGGTAACGTCAGCCAAAAATCGAGCGAGGATAGCGAGGATGAGGTTTCCAGTGAACATGCGTTGTTGGAACTGTCGAATATTTGCCTGATGGGTACCAACGTCGCCAGCGGCACGGCCACGGCGGTTGTGGTGGCGACAGGGGGACGTACCTACTTTGGTTCATTGGCCAAATCGATTGTCGGCTCCCGTTCGCAAACGGCGTTTGACCGCGGTGTGAACAGCGTCAGTTGGTTGCTGATCCGCTTTATGCTGGTGATGGTACCGATCGTGTTGTTGATCAATGGTTTCACCAAAGGCGACTGGAGCGAAGCGGCGCTGTTTGCCTTGGCGGTGGCCGTTGGGCTGACGCCAGAAATGCTGCCGATGATCGTCAGTTCTAACCTGGCGAAGGGTGCCATAGCGATGTCACGCCGCAAAGTGGTGGTCAAACGCCTGAACGCCATCCAGAACTTTGGCGCGATGGACGTGCTCTGCACCGACAAAACCGGCACGTTGACCCAGGATCGCATCATCCTCGAACATCATCTGGACGTTAGCGGGGCCAGAGATAATGAGGTGTTGCATCTGGCGTGGCTGAACAGCTTCCACCAGAGTGGAATGAAAAACTTGATGGATCAAGCGGTGATCCGCTTTGGCCGCGGTAAGCCGGGTATTGAAGCTCTGGGGCGTTTCAGCAAGGTTGACGAGCTGCCGTTTGATTTTGTGCGTCGCCGCCTGTCGATCGTGGTCGCGGATGAAAACCACCAACAGCGCCTGATTTGCAAAGGAGCAGTGGAGGAAATGCTGGAAATCGCTACCCACGTGCGTGAAGGGCAGCAGATTTTACCGTTGGATCAGGCTCGACGTGAAGCATTGCAGGCGCTTGCGGCCCAATATAACGAGGATGGGTTCCGCGTGCTGGTCTTGGCCACGCGGGAACTGGGTGAGCAGAAAAACGCCTTGCCGCTGAGCGTGGCCGATGAACGCGATATGGTGATCCAGGGACTTTTGACCTTCCTCGATCCACCGAAAGAAAGTGCGCAGGAAGCAATAGCCGCACTGCAGGAAAACGGCGTGGCAGTGAAAGTACTGACCGGTGATAACCCGGTGATCACCTGCAAAATCTGTCGTGATGTTGGGTTGGAGCCGGGTGAGCCGCTTTCCGGTCCGCAAATTGCCGAAATGGATGATGCAACGTTAGCGCGTGAAGTGGAGCAGCGCACCGTCTTTACCAAACTGACGCCACTACAGAAGTCACGGGTGCTGAAGATGTTGCAGGCGAATGGTCATACTGTCGGTTTTCTCGGTGACGGCATCAATGATGCGCCAGCGTTGCGCGATGCAGACGTGGGCATCTCGGTGGATACCGGTACTGATATCGCCAAAGAGTCGGCGGATATCATTTTGCTGGAAAAAAACCTGATGGTGTTGGAAGAGGGCGTGATCAAGGGACGTGAAACCTTCGGGAATATCATCAAGTACTTGAACATGACCGCCAGTTCCAACTTCGGTAACGTATTTTCCGTGTTGGTGGCCAGCGCATTTATCCCGTTCCTGCCGATGCTGGCGATCCATTTGTTAATCCAGAACTTGATGTACGATATTTCTCAATTGTCTCTGCCGTGGGACAAGATGGACAAAGAGTTTCTGCGTAAACCACGGAAGTGGGATGCGAAAAACATTGGTCGTTTTATGCTGTGGATAGGGCCAACGTCGTCAATATTCGACATCACCACTTACGCATTGATGTGGTTTGTCTTCGCCGCCAACAGCGTAGAGCATCAGGCCTTGTTCCAGTCCGGTTGGTTTATCGAGGGGCTGTTGTCGCAAACGCTGGTCGTGCATATGCTGCGTACCCAGAAGATTCCGTTTATTCAAAGCACCGCAGCATTGCCTGTTTTGTTGACCACGATTTTGGTGATGGGGTTGGGTATCTATCTGCCATTCTCACCACTTGGCGCGTTGGTTGGATTGCAGCCACTGCCGTGGGAATACTTCCCGTGGTTGGCGGGGACCTTGATCAGCTACTGTGTGGTGGCGCAGATGATGAAGCGTTTCTATATTCGCCGCTTCGGTGAGTGGTTGTAATTTTTCTCGGATGTTTCTGTCGCGGCGAAGTTATTCGCCGCGATTCACGCGGGCGCAGCCACTGCGCCCCTACAACAATTTTTTCACCAGCAGGCCGAGCATAATGGTCAGCGTAAAGGAAAACAGCGTACCGAGCAGTACATACTCAGTACGCATTTTGTCATCACTTTGCCGCAGATCGCCAAAGCGAAAAATTGATTTGGCCGCCAACAAAAAGCCGATTGCCGGAATCTGCCCAATCAATACAAAGGTCAGGATCAGCGTTCTTTCCAGATAACCGATTTGTTTGCCTGCACGTAAAAGGGAGTCATTATCGGCTTTGGCAGAAGGCGGCATTTGCGGTGTCCAGTGCGCCAGCAATTGGCCAATCAAAATACCCAGCGGCATATAAATCAAGAGGTAAGCCAATACAACCAGGCCAGACTGCCAACTGATAAGGGCAGAGCCGAGTGCGGTAAACAGGCCGTACGTGTTGGGTGCCAAGAATAGCCACAGCAGAACAATTACCGTCAGGTGCAGACATTGGTCGAGGAGGAGCCCACTCGCCTGACTGAGGCGTGCCAATAAGGTGACTTTCAGTAGGTCAATGAGCCAGTGACTGATGGCGACAACCAACAATGCAGTGAGGACCTGGAGGGAAGACAAACCACCATGCAGCAGCGCAAACCCGGCAACCACCCAAGCGGCGAGCACGCCGTGCAGTAAGGCGTGTAGCAACAGGAAACGGGAACGCCCACGGTGAACGATTTTATCTTCAACCCAACTGTGTGGCTGCAGCGGAAAGTCTGCAAGCACGTGGGCGATCAGCAACCAGGTCAGCAAGGGTACGTAACTCAAATCCATATTCAGGTGATCCTGTTAATCGCGTGAATAAACCGCATGATTTCCTCGTAGGCCGCGCGTTTGAGCGTTGCTGAGACCGTAGAGGCGGCTTTTTGCAGCTTTTCTGCCACTTCCTGATTGGTGGTAGCAAATATACGTGCTTGGACTATCCGCGCTTCGGTCTGGGAAAGGCGGCTAACAACATGATCTAACATTGGCAATAGATCGCTGACAATGGCATTTGTTTGGTCATTGTCATTTTTCAGAGCTAACCGGCAATTTTTCATCAGGCCATCCAGCGCCTGTCCCGAATTCACAAAGGCGCTACCATAGCCGGCATTTTTTGCCTGCCCCGCGCCCAAGCCTACGGCGATACGGGCGTCCCAATGCCGGGTATCCATTGCTTTGAGTGCGATGCGGATATAGACCGCCAGCAGTAAACCGGACTGAGGTTCAGCCACGGCTTGAAAGGCATCACCGCGGAAAACTTCAAACGCTTGAATAAGCTTAGCCTGTTGCAGTTGGCTAAGCAGGGCATTTAAGCCGGTAATGTAGTTAGTGGTATCTAATTGCCGGGAGTTGACCAGATCGCCGGTGATCACGCTGATTTGTGCGGGCATGTAGTTTGCTCGGAAGCGGTAGGATGTCAGTAAAGTTCGCACCTAAAGACGAATATGTCAACAATTCGTATCAAGATGCGAATATTGCAATTATTCGTACCTAGGTGCGAAATTTATCGCCTGGTCTCATACATTCATAGAGCCACGTCGTCAGAGGTTTTTTCATTCGTGCCAGATAGATGCCCAGTATGATCAGGCTAATGGCAAGGAGTTGCACACTGGCGGAGCCGCTGTTGTCGCGCAGACGATCTATTACCACTCCCGTTAGCATTTGGCCGCTAATGATCAGTAATGCGGCACGTAGGGTGCCGAGACGAGGTAGCACGTAGCTATTCAATGCCACAAACAACGCCCCAATGACCCCACCAAGATAAGCGCCCCAAGGTGCGTGACCAAAGGGACTGGCAGTGAACCCGCCGATGACTGCCAGCAGCAGGCTGAGGAACAGAAAACCGACAATGTGATTGCAGAGCGAAGCGTGGAAAGCACCGCGACTTAACGACAGACGACCATTGATTGCACGGCTGATGCTGATGCAAATGCCGTTAAACAGTGCGAGTAGGACCAGGGTTAACATGAAATTTATCTCAGGAAGATGAGGAGGGCGCAGCCGGAGAGGATCAGCAGCGTGGCAATAATATCGTTAATGCTGAGTCGGCGTTTAATCACGCCAAACCAGCCACAGCTGTCGGACACCATGCCAAATAAAACCTGGCCGGTGAGCATAAGCGCAAGGCTGCCGGAGAGTGCCAAAGGGCTATTGACGGTAATGGCGGCTAATACCACTGTCAGGGCACCGGGAATTCCCCCCAAATAAGCCCAACGGGGAATACTCGCGGGCAGCATTGAAGGTGCAGATGTCGGGGTGCGACGGCGTAGCAGGAGCAATAGCAGCCAGGCGGTGATCGCGCCAATGCCGTGTGCCACCCATGAAGCAAACAGTGGGGAGTTATAGCTGGCTAACAGGCTATTTATGCCAATCATTAGGGCCAATAATGCGCCAGCGGCCAGTGCCAGCAGAGGGTGGGAAAAACGTTCGCGTATCATCGTGTCAAATCCTGTCTTGGGTTGACACATAGGCTATATTGTTTTCGTTTTTGGCATAATCTATTAAAATGGAAACTCATTGTTGAGTAAAAGTTGACGATAAATGCATGATAACTTTGCGGCGATCCCCATATTTGTGGCGGTTGTCGAATGCGAAAGCTTTTCAGCGGCGGCCCGGCGGTTAGGCATCACAAAATCAGCGGTCAGCAAACGCATCGCCCAGTTGGAGAGTTCGTTGGGCGTACAATTGCTGCAGCGCACCACGCGTAGCCTGAGCCTTACCGAAGCGGGAGAGCAGTATTTTGGCTACGCCCGTAATGCCTGTGCTGTGGCACAGGAGGGAGAGGATGTGGTCACCCGTCTACAAGGACAGCCACAAGGGTGTTTGCGAATCAGTGTGCCTATGGTGTTTGGCCGCTTGCACGTTGCGCCGTTGATTCCCCATTTCCTGGCAACTTGCCCGGACGTGGAGATCAATATGATGATGGATGATCAGGTGGTTGATCTGGTCGATGGGGGATTTGATCTGGCTATTCGCATTGGTCAACTTGCTGATTCGAGCTTGATTGCCCGGCGTATTGCGCCCTGCCACAGTGTATTATGCGCCGCCCCCGCCTATCTGGCACGCAGCGGCACACCGACCGATCTGGAGCAGTTGGCTCAGCATAACTGCTTGTTTTACAGCTATTTCCGTGGTGGGAGTGAATGGCAGTTTGAGGGGCCTGCGGGAGCAGTGCGTTTTCAACCGCGCGGTAATTATCAGGTGAATAACAGTGAGGCATTACGCGAAGCGTTGATCGCCGGTTTGGGGATTTGCCAGATGCCGACCTTTATTGTTGGGGATGATATCGCACAGGGTCGACTGATTGAGCTAATGCCTGCTTACCGGCTACCAGAGCATGCCATTTATGCCGTGTACCCACAGCGCAAATACCTGCCAGCCAAAGTATTGGCGTTTGTCGACTTCCTACTGGCGCAATTGGGTGGAGAGCAACCTTATTGGGATATCCCGCTTCAGCGATAACCCAGTTGCTGCTCAGCCGGGAATACGCGGGCCTGATGGCTCGCCACCGGCGTGGAGCGTGTTATTACGGTTATGGCTTGGCTTTCAGAAACTTTTTACCAGCACTTCACGCGGCTGCTCGCTGCCGTGCTTCAACAGATAATCGAACGATTTTTCACTGCTTTTCAGCTGCTGCAGAAATTCCTGCGGAGATAAATCGTGTTTCTTGCCGCTCATATAAGCCAACGCCAGTTCTTTTGCCTGATAACGTGAGAAGTTGTACATCGTGCCTCCGTTGAGAATACGTGTTTTGGTTACAGGCTGATTGTAGGGGAATAGCACATAATGAACAGTCGCTTTGGCGTATAGAATCGATAGCTAAAACTTAACCTGGCATTGTCGCTGGATACGGAGGAGGGAATAATCTATATAGTTATATATGAAAATTCATATGTGTTGTTGACATTCTTTCTCTGTGGATTATGATGATTATCCTTATTCTGGGAGCCCATTTATGACATCACTGACGCCGCTGAAATTGTTCAAAAACCTGTCGGAAGAAACCCGCCTCACTGTGGTGCTTTTGCTGCGCCAGGCAGGTGAACTGTGCGTGTGTGAGTTGTCTGGTGCGTTGGCTGAGTCACAACCCAAAATTTCCCGTCACCTTGCTATGTTGCGCGAAAGTGGCTTGCTACTTGATCGCCGTGAAGGCAAATGGATTTATTACCGACTGTCGCCGCATATGCCCGCATGGGCGGCAGCAATCATCGAACAGGCTTATCTTAGCCAACAGCAACAGGTGACTGAACGGGTGCAACGCGCGGCGGGGAATGGGGCTGTTTGTCGATAGCGTAAAATTTTTTAACTTTATATATACGAAATTTCATATATGTTTGGCGTAAGCCACTAAGGAGTTGTAATGGTGCTGGCCGGGGCAATATTCATCCTGACTCTCATTTTGGTGATCTGGCAACCCAAAGGGTTAGGCATTGGCTGGAGCGCCTCACTCGGGGCGGTGTTGGCATTGCTGACTGGCGTGGTGCATCTCGGTGATATTCCACTGGTCTGGCAGATTGTCTGGAATGCGACCGCTACCTTTATCGCCGTGATTCTGATCAGTTTGCTGCTGGATGCATCCGGTTTTTTCGAGTGGGCGGCGCTGCACGTTGCACGCTGGGGTAAGGGTAAAGGGCGGTGGTTATTCACCTATATTGTGTTGTTGGGGGCTGCGGTGGCGGCGTTGTTCGCCAATGACGGCGCGGCGCTGATTATGACGCCGATTGTGATTGCCATGCTGCTGGCGCTGGGGTTCAGCCCGGGAGCCACATTGGCCTTCGTGATGGCCGCAGGCTTTATTGCCGATACCGCAAGCTTGCCGCTGGTGGTATCCAATTTGGTGAATATTGTCTCTGCGGATTATTTCCAACTGGGTTTCACTGAGTATGCCGCTGTAATGGTGCCGGTGAACATTGCCGCTATCGTGGCCACGTTGGTGATGCTGCATCTGTTCTTCCGTCATGATATTCCCGTGAACTATGACCTGGCGCTGCTGAGGCGGCCGCGGGAGGCCATTCGCGATTTGCCAACTTTTAAAGCCGGCTGGGGTGTATTGGTATTGTTGTTGGTTGGCTTCTTTGGTCTGGAACCGCTCGGCGTGCCGGTCAGCGCGGTAGCCGCCATTGGCGCATTGATCCTGTTGGTTGTAGCCAAAAGGGGGAAGGTCATCGACACCGGAAAAGTTTTGCGCGGTGCTCCTTGGCAGATCGTAGTTTTTTCTCTGGGCATGTATCTGGTGGTCTACGGTCTGCGCAACGCAGGATTAACCCACTTGCTGTCGAGTGTGCTTGACGCGCTGGCAGAGCGAGGGATATGGGCAGCGACGTTGGGGACGGGGGTCCTGAGCGCATTTCTGTCTTCTATTATGAATAACATGCCGACGGTGTTGGTGGGGGCACTGTCGATTGATGGCAGCAGCGCTGAGGGAGTGATTAAACAGGCGATGATTTATGCCAACGTGATAGGCAGCGATCTGGGGCCAAAAATCACCCCGATTGGCAGCCTGGCTACGTTACTGTGGTTGCACGTGCTGTCGCAGAAAAACATCGTTATCACCTGGGGGTATTACTTCCGCGTGGGCATCGTGATGACGCTCCCGGTGCTGTTTGTCGCGTTGGTCGCTTTGGCGCTGCGCCTGTCGCTTTCGTCTTAATCCAAGAGAGAACGTTATGAGCAACATCAAGATTTACCACAACCCGGCTTGTGGCACGTCGCGCAATACACTAGCGCTGATCCGCAACAGTGGGGTGGAACCGGTTGTCATTTTATATCTGGAAACACCGCCCAGCCGTGAACAGCTGGTTGAACTGATTGCTGATATGGGCATTTCTGTACGCGCCTTGTTGCGAAAAAATGTCGAGCCCTACGACACATTGAAGCTGGAAGATGTGGGGTGGAACGATGATCAGTTGATCGACTTTATGTTACAGCAGCCGGTGTTGATTAACCGGCCGATCGTGGTAACGCCTCTCGGCACCCGGCTGTGTCGCCCGTCGGAAGTGGTCCTGGATATCCTGCCGAATGCGCAGCAAGGCCCATTCAGTAAAGAAGATGGCGAACCGGTCATTGATGCGCAGGGACAACGAATCGCAGCAAAATAACCACATGGCTCGCAACGACGAGCCATGTGGTCAGTTCCGGTGGGCAGTCAATACCTAGCCTAAATCCCCGCCGGCCACAGGTAGCACGGTGCCGTTGATATAGCTGGCTTCCTCACTGGCGAGGAACAAGATAGCGTCGGCTTGTTCGCTCACATTGCCATAGCGATGCATCAGGCTACTGCTTAGCGTCTGATCAACCACCTGTTGATACCAGGTTTCTTCCTGTGGCGTCGGCGGTTCATGGTTGCGCGGCGTTAAACGTGGCGGGGCTTCGGTGCCGCCTGGTGCGGTGGCGTTGATACGGATGCCGGCACCGGCATATTCAAACGCCAGCGATTGAGTCAAGGCGTTGACACCGCCTTTGGCTGCTGAGTAAGGCACGCGATTAACGCCTCGGGTTGCAACCGAGGAGACATTGACAATGACTCCATGCCCTTGTGCCAACATATGGGGCAAGGCCGCACGGCATCCCCATAGCGTCGGGAATAGTGAGCGCTGGATCTCCGCTGTAATCTGCTGTGGCTCATACTCGGCAAAGGGGCGTGCCCAAATGGTACCGCCAACGTTATTCACCAGAATATCCAGTTGACCAAAATGCTGTTTAACCTGCTCCAGTGCATCGCGGGTTTCTTCCCAGCATTCCAGATCCGCCTGTAAGGCGATGACGTCGGTGCCGCGTTCACTCAGGGTAGCGGCGACCTCGATAAGGTAAGGAGCACGATCGATCAGCGCCAGCTTGGCACCTTCCTGAGCGGCCCGTTCCGCGACAGCCTTGCCGATGCCCTGAGCGGCACCGGTGATGACCATCACCTTCCCGCTGAAACGTGATTTATGCATATTGAGTTCCTTTAGCTGGCCTGGCTGGGGGCGAACTTCTCATAGTGAAAGCTGACAGGTGTGAAGGCGCGACGTTGGAAGTCGCTGAGTACTGCTTCCACCATGGGCGGTGGACCGCACAGGTAAACATCCAGATCGCCATTGTTGAGCTGGCTTTGGTCGAGATGCTGGGTGACATACCCTTTATGCGGCCACTGCGAGGTTGTGCTGGCGACGCAGCTCAAATAGCTGAAGTTCGGTAAACGTTGACGATAGCTTTCCAACTGTTCCAGTTTCACCAAATCATGATCATGGGTGACGCCGTAGATCAGATGCACAGGTTGCGAGTTGCCGTTGGCTGCCAACTGTTCCAGCATTGATAGGAAGGGGGCTAATCCGGTACCGCCAGCCAAAAACAGCATCGGTCGGACCGGTGTGCGCAGGTAAAAACTGCCCTGTGGGCCGCGGAGGCGGATCGAATCACCCGGTTGTGCTTTATCAGCTAGATAGCGACTCATCATGCCGCCGGGTACGTTACGCAGGAGGAAGGAAATTTGCTGGCTGCCAGGGCGTGAACTGAACGAGTAGGCACGGCTGGCGCCACTGCCAGGTACCTCGATGTTGACGTACTGCCCAGGTAGGAAAGCGATACCGTTCTCGTCGTTCAGTGTCAGGCAAAATTCGATGGCGCTGTCTGATAAAGCAATGGCTGAGGTGACAGTCGCATTGAATTCCTCACTGCCGGTTTTGCACAGTGTTGATGCCATTGGGACATCAATGACACAGTCCGAAGTTGGCACCATTTGGCAGGTCAGCACCAGACGCTGGGCCGCCTCTTGTTCGGACAGCGCTTCGTCCAGATAGTCATCGCCCAGGCTGTAATCCCCCTGTTCACAGCGGCATTTGCATGTACCGCACACACCGTCGGAGCAGTCCATCGGCAGGTTGATTTTTTGCCGGTAGGCGGCGTCGAGCACCTTTTCATTAGGGTTACATTGAATGAAACGGCTGACACCATCTTCAAAGTTAAGGGCTAGGGTAAAAGACATACTCACCTCACAGGACAGCTAAATATGGTAAATATCAATAACCTGACTGATATAGTCGTTGTTGAGCCGTATGGTTTTACGCAAGATCTGCGGCTGTTCACCGTCTAAGGCGATCAGGCAGCGGCTGGTGCCAAAGAACACATCGGTTTTCTGATAACGGTGGCTAAATGTCGCCCAGTTGTAACGTACCGCAACGCGTTGCGGTGTTTCGTCCAGCAGTTCAACGTTGCTGATCTGATGTGTGGTACGTGGCTCTGGTGTACTGGCGGCTGAGCGCTCGGTTTTTATGCGATAGACCCGGTCTTCCAACCCTTCACGGTTGGGGTAGTAAATCAGCGAGATCTCCGTTTGTGGGTCCTGCGTCAGTTGGTCGTCATCTCCCCAGGCAGGCATCCAGTATTCCACCGTTGGGCTGTAGCAATGTAGCCAGTCTTCCCACTGCCGGTCATCCAGCAGACGCGCTTCGCGATATAAAAACTGTTCAATACGCTGTTGCAGGCTGTTCATGGCAGTACCTCGGCCTGTTCGCTGTTTTGCAGTGTGCGCAGCAGTGCTTGTTGCCAATGATGGTGGTGGCTGATGTAGAGCGCTTCGTCTTCGGAACGCGGGCCGCTCAATAACGGGTTTATCGACATGGCTCGGGCATTTTCGTCGGCTCCCTCCAGCCAACGGGTGGCACCACGACTCATATCGCTCCAGGGAAGGTTACCGGCGTTATAACCCTGCTGGCAGGCGCGGAACTCCTCCAGATCGTCTGGTGTCCCCATACCGCTGACGTTGAAGAAATCCTCGTACTGACGGATACGCAGCGTTCGATCCTCTGCACTTTCACCTTTGGGCGCGAAGCAGAAGATGGTCACTTCGGTCTTGTCGACAGCAAGGGGGCGAACCACACGGATTTGTGTAGAGAATTGATCCATCAAATAGACATTGGGATACAGACACAGGTTACGGGTTTCATTCACCATCAGGTCGGCGCGGGTTGCACCAAAACGATCATTCAGACGGCTGAAATGCTTGAACACTGGTCTGACTTCGGGGTTGAGTGCCCGGGTCCACAACAGCATGTGTCCATTGTCGAAACCGTACACGCCACCCGTGCTTTTTGACCAACCGTTGGCATCGACGGTTTGGGTGCAGTTAGCCTCATAGTTGCGACGTGACATAGTTGAGGCGTAGTTCCAGTGTACGACGCTGACATGATAACCATCAGCGCCGTTTTCCATCTGCAGTTTCCAGTTACCGTCATAGGTATAGGAGGATGCTCCTTTCAGCACTTCCAGGCCGTTCTCTGCCTGATCAACGATAAGGTCAATGACCTGTCGGGTGTCACCCAGATAATTCGCCAGCGGCAAGACCTCATCACTCAGACTACCGAACAGAAAGCCGCGGTAAGATTCAAAGCGTGGCATCTGCTTCAGATCGTGCGAACCCGCCTGCTTGAAGCAGGGCGGGTAAGCGCCGGTTTTTTCATCCTTGGCTTTCAGCAAATTGCCGGCGTTATTGAAGGTCCAGCCGTGGAATGGACAGGTAAAGGAGGTTTTGTTGCCCGACTTGCGGCTAGCCAGCATCGCGCCGCGGTGGGAGCAACTGTTGATCATAGCGTGTAACTGGTTATCTTTATCGCGGGTAATGATAATCGGCTGGCGGCCCACAGTTAGCGTGTAATAGTCGCCTGGCTCAGCTATTTGACTTTCATGGGCCAAATAGACCCAGTTGCCTTCGAATATCGCTTTGATTTCCAGCTCAAACAGAGACTCATCGGTAAAAATCGCGCGATTGCATTGGTAGATACCTTTTTCTTTGTCTATAACCAATGCATTATTTATTTTTGCTTTCAGGTCTGAAGAAAACGTGTTGCTTTGTGAGTTCATAATAATGACCTCGTATAGGATGGGCAGAGTTAATGAGAGGGTAATGTGGTTCCATTACCCGCTATTGATATTTTTATTATTGTTATTATCTGAATGAATTAATCTTGCAGAGCACGGGCTCGCTTTATTTTCTGTTGATTATCATCGTCGGCGCTAGGGTACAGGCTAAAATTAAAACTGACTTCCGTATGTGCACCGGGAAGATCACGTTGCGCCGCAACTGCCGGATCGGTGATCTTCACAGGGTCGGCAATCAACTCATCACGGGTGGCGAAAGCAAAGTCATCCCACAGATAGCGGTCGCCGTTGAGGTTGATTTGGGTGGTCAGGTGTTTGTGACCTGGCGCAGAAACGAAGAAGTGAATATGCGCCGGGCGGTTACCGTGGCGTCCTAGCCTGTTAAGTAACGCCTGCGTTGGGCCATCAGGTGGGCAGCCGTAACCGGAAGGTAAAATACTGCGCACGGCATAACGCCCTTTGGCGTCGGTTTTTACCCGGCGGCGCAGGTTAAAAGTGCTTTGTGACTTGTCGAAGAATGAATAATTCCCCAGCGTATTGGCGTGCCAGATATCCACTACCGCATCAGCCAGCGGCTTGCCGTTGGCGTCATTGACTTGGCCATGCAACCACATTACTTCACCAGCATCGGCCCCGTCATCCATACGTGCAAAGCCTTCGCTCAGTGGTGCATTGGCGACGTACAAAGGCCCTTCAATGGTGCGCGGTGTGCCACCCGTTAACCCTTGTGCCTGTTCACGTTGATCATCACGCAGGTCAAGATAGTGTTCCAGTCCCAAGCCTGCCGCCAGCAGCGCCGCTTCCTGACGGCCACCCAGCGTATGCAGATAATTTACCGCCTGCCAGAACTCCTCTGGCGTGATGTCGTACTGCTCAATCAACCGGCAGATGTCGCCCAGCAATTGATGGATGATTTTTTTGAAGCGCGGATCGCCGCCTTCGCTGGTAAAGCCGCTGCTGATTTCCAGTAATTTAATGACGTCTTGATGCTGATCGAAGGAAATAGACATTGCGAATTCCTCATTGCTTATTATGTAGGGTATGAGAATAACCACCGTTAACGGATAATTTATTTGGGTGTTATCCCGTTTTTTATTTGTCGTTGTCGCGAATAGATGAAGGATGCCTGCACAAGGCATCAACACGAATATCCATATAAGGGTAGAGTGGTAGGGCGGATAATATATCGTGCAGCTCAGCGTTACTTTCCACATCGAAAATACTGATGTTGGCGTAACTGCCGGCTATGCGCCAAATATGCCGCCATTTACCGGATAACTGTAATTCCTGAGAATATATTTTTTCACGCGACTTAATGTCATCGGCAACACTTTTTGGCATGTCGATGGGCAGTTTCACGATCATTTCTACTTTAAATAGCATAGCGATGTTCCCCGTTTATTTACGCAGGTAAAATTGCAGCTTGTCTTCATCAACGTCTATCCCCAATCCAGGGCCGGACGGCAAGCGGACCTGGCCGTTAGCGAAGGTGAGCGGTGTAGAAACGACGTCGTCTTTCAGCAGCAGTGGGCCGAACATCTCACTGCCCCAGTCCAGGTTCAGCGTTGACCAGGCATGCAGTGACGCTACGGTGCCCAACGTGCCTTCCAGCATGGTACCGCCGTAAAGTGCAATGCCGGCAGCCTGCGCCACTTGCGCCAGCTTCAATGCCTGTGCCGGCCCGCCTGCTTTCGCGATTTTCAGCGCATAGGCACCGGTAAAACCACCGGCCGCCAAAGCATAGCCGTCGTGAGCGTCGGCGACTGCCTCATCGGCCAAAATCGGCAGAGTAAAGCGCTGGCTAAGTTGAGTGAGTGCGGTTCGGTCCCACAGCGCCACAGGTTGTTCAACCAGATCGATCCCTATGTCTTGCAGTGCTGCCATCCCACGTACTGCAGTACCCGCGTCCCAGGCTTGATTAACGTCCACGCGAATGCTGACCTCAGGCCCCAGGGCTTGTTTAATCGCTTGGGTGTGCCGCAGATCATCCGCCAGTGATCGGGCACCGATCTTCAACTTGAAGGCGTTATGTCGTCCTTCCACCAATAGCTTTTGCCCTTCGGCGATGTCCTTTTGTGTATCGCCACTCGCCAGCGTCCACAACACCGGCAAAGTGTCGCTCAGCGCACCACCGAGCAGGGTGCTGATGGGCAAGCCAAGGCGTTTACCCTGTGCATCGAGAAAGGCGGTTTCCAGCGCTGATTTGGCAAAGGTGTTGCCCTTGACGTGGGCATTCATCAGTGCGACCAGCGGCGCCAGCCCATTGAAGCTTTTTCCGCGCAACAACGGTGCCAGATAGCTGTCGATCGCCGACTTGATCCCTTCTGGGCTTTCTGGGCCATAGCTCAGTCCGCCGATGGTGGTGGCTTCGCCCCAGCCGGTCAGGCCATCGGCGCAGGTGAGGCGCAGTAACGTCAGCGTCTGACAACCCATGGTCGCCATGGACAGCTTGTGTGGACGGATGGTCGGGATATCGACTAGCCAACTGTCGATGCGTTCAATATGAAGTTCCATACGCTATTCCTTCTCAGTCAAGAACTCGACAACGCTGCGGTTGAAGAGATCCGGGCAGGCAATATTGGAAATGTGTGACGCTGGCAGACAGTGCAGTTCAGCCCGTGGGGCGTTAACCACTAAAAATTCGGCGTCCGCAACCGTAGTGACCGGATCTTGTTCGCCGGCAATCACCCGCATTGGCCGTGTCATCAAGGCGACTTCACTACGTAGATCCGCTAGCGCCAATGCATCACAGCAGGCGGCGTAACCCTCGGCATTACCGGCTGCTAGCCCGGCGACCAGCGGGGCAACCTGTTCGGGCTGTTGCTGTAAAAAGGCCTCGCTGAACCAGCGAGCCGGCGATGCCGCCGCGATCGGCGCGAGCCCTGCGTTACGCACTTGCTGTGCTCGCTGCTGCCAGCCTTCGGGGCTGCCAATACGCGCGGCAGTATTGGCAACCACTAATCGGTTGATGCGTTGCGGGTGATAACGGTTGAGCCATAACCCGGTCAGGCCACCCATCGAAATGCCACAAAAGTGGGCTTTTTTGATCCCTAAATGGTCGAGAAGAGCGATCACATCCTGGCCCAGCGTTGTAAGTTGCAGCGACGTTGCCGGCAGCGGTGTGGCGCCGTGTCCGCGCTGGTTATAGCGCAATACCTGAAAATGTTCGCTCAGCACGGGCAACTGTGCCTGCCACATGTCAAAGGTCGTGCCGAGCGAGTTGGACAGTACTAACAACGGCGCATCGGCGCGGCCATCGAGGCGATAATCGATATCCATGTTCTTTCCCCGTTTCACACCCGTTCGATGATGAGGGCGATACCCTGGCCGACGCCGATGCACATGGTGCATAACCCGTAGCGACCGCGTGTTTTTTGTAATTGCCAGGCCGCGTTCATCACCAATCTGCCGCCGGAGGCACCCAGCGGGTGTCCGAGGGCGATCGCGCCGCCGTTGGGATTCACCTGAGCGGCGTCATCGCTCAACCCCAGTTCGCGGGTCACCGCCAGCGCTTGCGCCGCAAAGGCTTCGTTAAGTTCAATCACGTCCATATGATCAAGACGGAGTCCGGAAATTTTCAGCACTTTGCGTACAGCCTCGGCTGGCGCAAAGCCCATGATCGACGGCTCAATGCCGGTCACTGCGCTGGCGACAATACGTGCCATCGGTTGCAGACTGTGGCGAACCAGTGCGTTTTCGCTAGCCAACAGCAGGGCGCATGCGCCGTCGTTCAACCCAGAGGCATTACCGGCAGTGACCGTGCCTTGTGGATTTACCACGGGTTTCAGTTTTGCTAACGCCTCTGGCGTCGTGGCACGTGGATGTTCGTCTTGGCAAAACAGCAGTGGCTCGCCTTTCTTCTGTGCGATGCTGACCTCGATGAGTTGGTCGGCGTAAAAACCACTCTCCTGCGCGGCAGCGGTACGCTGCTGACTGCGCAGTGCAAAGGCATCTTGGTCTGCGCGGTTGACACTGAACTGCCGGGCGACGTTTTCGGCGGTTTGCGGCATGGAATCCACGCCGTACAGCGCTTGCATCTGCGGGTTGATAAATCGCCACCCCATAGTGGTGTCTTCTATTTTCATCGCCCGGCTGAAGGCGCTTTCTGCCTTGCCCATCACGTAGGGGGCACGGGACATACTCTCTACACCACCGGCGATCATCAGTTCGCTTTCACCGGTTTTGATCGCGCGAGCCGCCATCGCGACCGCATCCAGACTGGAACCGCATAAACGGTTCAGAGTACAGCCAGGTATTTGTACTGGCAGGCCTGCCAGCAACAACGCCATGCGCGCTACGTTGCGGTTGTCTTCTCCTGCCTGATTGGCGCAACCGAGCAGAACGTCGTCCACGGCGGTCCAGTCAAGCTGGGGGTGACGCGCCAGCAGTGCTTTCAACGGCAAGGCGGCCAGATCGTCAGCGCGGACGGTGGCCAGGCTGCCATTCAATCGGCCAAAAGGCGTGCGAACCGCGTCACACAGATAGGCTGGATGCATGTGGTTGTTCTCCGTGCTGCAAATCAAAGGTCAATTCGACCGGGGTGACGTCCTGTAACTGACGCGGGCTTAACCCGCCGAAAATTTCGCGCACCACCAGACCCTGAGGTGTGACGTCAATCACCGCCAGATCGCTGTAGATGCGATCGATGCAACCGACACCGGTGAGGGGATAGGTACAATGACGGACAATTTTGCATTCGCCTTTTTTAGTCAGGTGTTCGGTCATCACAAACACCTGACGCGCGCCAATTGCCAAATCCATCGCACCGCCGACCGCTGGGATAGCGCCCGGAGCGCCGGTGCTCCAGTTAGCCAAATCGCCACGTTCAGAAACCTGATAAGCACCTAGCACGCAGATGTCCAGATGACCGCCACGCATCATGGCGAAAGAATCACCGTGATGGAAAAAACAGCCACCTTTCAAAAGGGTGACGGGTTGTTTACCGGCGTTGATCAACTCGGGATCCTCCTGGCCCTCCGCTGGGGCCGGACCCATACCGAGAATGCCGTTTTCGCTGTGCAGGAAGATCTCCTTGTCTGCGGGTAGGTAGTTGGCGATTTGCGTCGGAATACCGATGCCAAGGTTCACATAAGCACCTTCAGGAATGTCACGGGCAATGCGTTCGGCCAATTGCTGATGAGTGAGTTTATTCATGGGGGTGTTCCTTAAGCCGACAATTGCGCAGAGTGGTCAGATGCGGTCACCAGGCGCTGGACGAAAATCCCTGGCGTAATAATGTTTTCGGGATCCAATTCACCCAGTGGCACCATCCGATTGACCTCGGCAATGGTGCAGGCGGCGGCCATCGCCATAATCGGCCCGAAATTTCGCCCGGTTTTGTAGTACAGCAGGTTGCCCCAACGATCGGCCCTGTCAGCCTTGATCAGCGCAAAGTCGGCCTTCAGCGGCAGTTCAAATACATACTGCCGACCGTCAATTTCGCGGGTTTCCTTACCCTGTGCCAGTTCGGTGCCATAGCCTGTTGGGGTATAAAAACCACCGAGCCCAGCGCCGGCAGCCTGAATGCGTGCCGCCAGATTACCCTGAGGGATCAACTCCAGTTCCAATTCGCCACGGCGGTATAAATCGTCAAATACCCAAGAGTCGGACTGACGTGGGAATGAGCAGATCACCTTACGGACGCAGCCGGCCTTCAGCAGTGCTGCCAGGCCAAAATCCCCGTTGCCGGCGTTATTGCTGATCAACGTCAGATCGCGCGGACGATGACGAATCAACGCATCCAACAGCGCATAAGGCTGACCGGCAGGGCCAAAACCACCGACCATAATGGTTGTGCCGTCAGGGATATCAGCGACAGCGGCGTCTGCGGATGCCACACTTTTATCGATCATTTGCTCTCCTCGGTATGCTGAGAATCTGTCAGCGCCGTATTAAGGGGTCTGAAATCAATTTATGGGATGAAAAATTAAGCAGCAAGTGCGAATATCAGTTCATTGTGCGATTATCGAAACATTGATAAGTTGGCGATGAATTTTGTGATGTAGGTAGCTAAATCACTCACTGACACCGGGCTCGGGGTTTTCGTCAGTGGATGGAGTGAACGAACGCCGGTAACAGCGCTGCAACGTGAAAGGCGACGGGTATATAATAGGCAGGTTGATTGAATGGGAGATCAGGATGAGTGACGTGTCGGAATTTGGCGCTGGAGAATTGCGTCGTTTGCAGGAAATCAGTGATTTAAGCAACGATCAATACAAAGGGGACCCTAATTTTATGGCCTCATTGGCCAGAGGGTTGGAGGTACTGCAGGCTTTTCAGCCACAGTATTCACAAATGTCTGTTTCTCAAATCAGTCAAATCACCGGTATTCCGCGTGCAGCGGTGCGTCGATGTCTGTACACCCTGCGTGCTTTGGGTTTTGTGCATTGCCCCGACGGCCGCCATTACCGGCTGCTGCCAAGGGTGCTGACCATTGGTCATGCCTATCTTTCCTCGTCCGAATTGGCGAAAGCCGCGCAAAATTCGTTGGATTACCTCAGTAAACTGCTAAACGAATCTTGCTCGGTAGCGACGCTGGACGGTGACAATATCCTCTATATCGCCCGTGCATCGGTTAAGCGCATCATGACAATCGATCTGGGCCGGGGCAGCCGTTTGCCCGCCTACGCGACGTCCATGGGGTTGGTGCTTCTTAGCGCACTGAATGAAGAGCAATTGGAAGATTATCTGTCGCGAGTTAACTTCGAACCGCTGACCGAGTTCACCGTAACCAATGCACAGCAACTGCGTGAACAGTTGGCGAAAGTGCGCCGACAGGGTTATGCCATCAATGATCAACAATTGGAGATAGGCTTGCGTTCGATCGCGGTGCCCATGCATTCACGTAAAGGTGGGGTCGTGGCGGCGATGAACGTGGGCGTCAACGCCTCGCAAATATCGTCGGCTGAATTGCGTGAGCGGGTATTGCCACAGTTGCAGCGCACGGCAATGGAACTGGCGCTGCTGCTGTAGACAAAATAAGGCCATGGGGCGGTTACTGAGGCATTCCCTCTGGGGCATTGCGTTCAGCCAAGTCTTCAAGCAAGGTCGCCGAGGGTACAAAGAACAGGCTGCCGGTGACCGCGTGGCTGAAATCAAGCAGGCGATCATAGTTGCCTGCCGGGCGGCCAACAAACATGTTTTCTAGCATTTGTTCGATAGGCTGAGGGGAACGCGCGTAGCCAATAAAGTAAGTGCCAAACTCGCCCATGCCGGGTTTACCAAAGGGCATATTGTCACGCAATATTTTGACTTCATCGCCATTCTCATCCACCAGTGTGGTCAACGAACTGTGAGATGACGAAGGTTTGACGTCTTCATCCAGCTCAATATTGGATTGTTTGTGACGACCAATAATGTTCTCTTGCGTTTCAACGGTCAGTGAATTCCAGCCCTTCATATCATGCAGGTATTTTTGTACCAACACGTAGCTACCGCCAGAAAACGCGGCGTCTTCGTTGCCAATCACCGTGTAGTCGAAGGCTTCATGTCCCTCAGGGTTTTCTGTGCCGTCGACAAAGCCAATCATTGCCCGTTGATCGAAATATCGGAAACCGTGAACTTCCTCAATGACCGTTACGGCATCGCCGAGTTTGTTCATTAACTGGGTTGCGAGTTCAAAGCACAGATCCATCTCATCGGCACGGATATGCAACAGAATATCGCCGGGTGTGGAAACGGCAATGCGGTCACCGGAGCCTATTTCGCGAAAAGGATGAAGTTGTGACGGACGTGGCTGACCAAATAGCCGATCCCAGGCTGTAGAACCAAATCCGCAGACACAGGTTAAGTTACCTGCCGGGGATCTTTTACCGACGGAACGGATCACGCCACTGATATCGGCGCACCAACCACGTACTGTCGCGAGGTGTGCTGGCTGGGTCGATAATGTTGCGACCAGGAAGATCGCATGGCGAGTAACAGGGCTGAAAACAGCCTGAGGTTGTTGCGTTTGGGTAGTCATAGCATCCGGTGCATTAGAAAGTCAGAGCTTAAAACTAATCTATTTTCACGTTTACGCCAACCGATTAACCGCAGTTTGATCGTGGGCATCTGTGGTGATGCAATGAGGCCCCAGGGGGATGTGTGACCTCTTATCCACGTTCGGTGTTTATCGGTTGTTTTCCTCGATGTATAAATCCGAGCGGTAGCACCGCCCGGATGTGCTTTCAGGGGGCTATATCGAAAGGATCGTCAATGGATTTTGCTGGTGGGGTAAACCAGCGAGCTCCGTTCTCAGTGACGTAAAAATGGTCCTCAAGGCGAATACCGAACTTACCCGGCAGGCATAACATGGGTTCGATGCTGGCACACATGCCGACATCGAGCGGCTGCGCCTGTTTACGGATCAGATAGGGGGCCTCATGAATGTCCAGCCCAATACCGTGTCCGGTACGATGTGGCAAGCCCGGCAACTGATAATCTGGCCCGAAGCCATGAGAGACCAGCACTTCGCGCGCAGCATCATCCACTTTATGGCAGGGCACGCCCGGTGCGATAACCGCAAACGCCGCGGCCTGCGCTTCATGTTCGGCTTGCCACGCGAAACGTTGCTGTTCGCTGGCGTCACCGTACACATAGGTGCGGGTAATATCAGACAAATAATCTTTGTAGCGGCAACCGGTATCGAGCAATACGACATCGTTGTGCTGCAACGGTTTAGGCTCTTTCACACCGTGCGGGAACGCACTATCCGATCCAAATAGCGCAATACAAAAGTAAGACCCTGATGTGCCCATTTTACGATGGGCTTTATCGACGAAATCGACCAGCTCTCTGGCGGTGAGACCTGGACGCAATATACTTGCTGCGGCCTGCTGTACACGCAACGTAATGTTATTGGCCGTCTGCATCAGTGCGATTTCCGTTGCCGATTTACGGCTACGGCAGTGCCCGGTGATAGGCTGTGAGCTGATCAAGCTCATGTTGCCTGCATGCTGCTGCAAACCAAGGAACAGTGTCACTGACGCGGTTTCGCAAATAGCTATTTTGTACTGACGACCGTGGCCAGCCAGCCCACGAGAAGCCAGAACAGTGAAGAACAGCTGATAGGGGTCTTCCTCTTCGTGCCAACTGAATATCTCGGCCTCAACAACTTGCGCGTCTTTAAACGTACCGATTTCAAACCAGGGCACAATATAGGCGACTTCCCCTTCAGCTGGGATCACTGCACCCACCATGCGCTCGCTGGGCGACCAATGGGTCCCGGTAAAATAGAGCAAATTGCTACCCGCATTGATGTAGCAGGCGTCAATGCCGTTTTGGCGCATCAGGTGTTGTGCTTGTTGAATGCGCTGTCGGTACTCACTGGCGGCAATGTCAGGCGGATTGTCCGTTAACGGTTGCAACTGTTCCAGGGCGTCTTGCGGCGTGCAACCGCCAATGCCTGTAGCCATGCTTTTCTCCTTGTGAAATGTGAAATATCTGGGGCAATGTCCCAGCATGCTAAACCTTCATCATAAGTAAAGCGCAGTACCAATACTTGGCTCCAATAGATAATAAAACTGTCGATTACGGCACAGTTTTCTCCGGTGCCGTGATGCAATCGAGGCCACCCAACAGATTTTGGAGTAAATGGTGTTATAGGCTTACCAGGAATTATATTTTCACATGAATCATAAGATAACCTATTGTATTATAGTGGTAATGCATAAATGCAGTATTGTGATGCAAAAATGCTCTTGTAAATATTGATTAGCGTTGCTAATTCTTAATGCCCATCTTATTAAATGTTCTTATTTGATTTTCTAATTTTCCAAGAGGGGCATGAATCATTATCAATCACGATGCTGTGAATATTAAAAATACTAAGCTGCCTACGCTGTAGGTAAAGTGGGGTTATTTCTGAGTGCTAATTACACGCCAGCGGTAATGTGAATCTTGTAAATTAATGATTTTCCGCGTTGTACGCATATTATGATAAGTGATTGGATATATTTTAATTGATATTTCTGGTCGCTGGCGCATACCTAATTTTATTAACGAGAGTCCTTTATGGAAACAAAAGACCTTGAGTCTACATTCAGTTTTGCTTCCTATACTAGATTACTGTCCGGACCTGGACATGCTACGCTTTCATTATTTGGTCTGCTCGTTCGATTTCCTGTGGCGATGCGATCTATTAGCTGCATCATGTTAATTTCTGCAACCACTAATTCGCTGTGGATCGCAGGCACTGTCGCTGGGACGCTAATGATTACACAAGCGTTAGCCAGCCCCGTGTTGGGTCGATTTGCTGACCAAATAAGTCAGCGAAAGGTTCTTATTACCACCAGCTGCTGTCATGTCATTGCAATAGCGCTACTTATCGTCTTAGTGCTATTCAACGCACATTTATGGGCGATCATGGCTGCGGCTATTTGTATCGGTTGTTCATCCGTACCGGTTGATGGATTTATTCGGACGCGTTGGGCGTCGATGGTTACCGATGAGGCATTACGAACGGCGTATGCATTAGAGACGGTTCTCGATGAAATTATTTTCTTATTGGGGCCGCTAATAGCCATTGTTTTAGCAACCGTGTTACACCCTGCCGCAGGTTTGATCTTGTGCGCCATACTTACGTTCAGTGGTTCTATGGCACTAGTGCTGCATCGGCGTTCAGAGCCCGTTATTGTGCAGAAAACCGATAAAAATACCCGCAAGGCCATTAGCATGGCATGGGTTCGTCGGCTGATGATTTCCTATGCCGCAGTCGGCATCTTCCTCGGGGCTATCGACGTCATGATGATTGCTTTTGCAAAAGAGGCGGGCAATCCCACTCTGGCCGGCGTGCTATTGTCGCTTTGTGCAGCGGGTAGTCTGGTGGGTGGCATCTGTTATGGTGCGATGAACTGGTCTATACCGCAACCACGGTTACTGCTTATCACTTCCGCTACGTTGTGTGCAGGGACGCTTCCTCTCGTGTTCACCAATGCCCCCATCATTATGGGCATCTCTGCGTTTATAGCCGGTATATCGGTGGCGCCGTTATTAATCACTTGCAGTAACCTATTGGAATCCTTAACCCCGAAAGGGTGCCTGTCTGAAGGGTTCTCCTGGTTGTCCAGTGCCGGATGGCTGGGGTTTTCCTTAGGGGTATCGGTAGGTGGGCAACTGTCTGATCAGGCAGGAGCCGCTCACGTCGCCTGGATCGCCGTTGCTGCCGGCGTACTCGCCTTGTTAGCCAGTCTGTTCAGCCAGTCATTACTCAGTGAGAAGTCAACGCCAAGCCCAATTTAATGGGCTATCTCAATATTATTACCGAGACAGGAAAACGGCAATCGTGAACCAGTTAACAACGGGTATTCCCGTTCCCCGTATTACCTTTAATGAATTTGTTGCCATGGGCGTTGAGGCCATATTTCGAGCCGATGTCCCGGTGATTATCACAGATTTACCCCTGGATATCAGTCATAGCGCGAATGATCTTATCGCACAGCGCTTGGGTGATGATAACGTCACCTTATTCCGGGAAGCCAGTAATAAGGAAAATACTGAGCGTTGGAAAACCATGAAAATACAGCTGCGTGGTTTTTTGGGGAATGAAGAATATCAGAAAGACCATAATACGTGGTATCGCGTGGTTTCCAATATTATGCACCGTCCGGAAGATATTAATGCCATTCTCGGATTCGACGCGTTTTCGTTGTTAGCCTCTCGGCGTGGGTTGAATGCGGCTAATTTGTGGATCAGTTACCACGGAGTTTTCACACAGAGCCACTTTGACGAATTGGAGAATTTTAATATTTCTCTGCAGGGAAGAAAGCGATTCGTTCTTTTTCCACCCGGCCGCCGGGATTACTACCCGCGTTCTATTCTCAAGGGGTTTGGCGATAAGTCACAGGTCTTCGATTTTAATAATATTGACCCCCAACGATTTCCCCGTCTGGCAGCGAAAATATCACAAAAGCGTGATTTTATTTTAGAGCCCGGTGAGATGCTCTATTTGCCGCTGGGATGGTGGCATCAGGCTGAATCTTTAGACGATCTAAACATCAACGTGAATTTTTGGTTGTGGGATCTAAAAATCCTGCGCCGTCCCTATGTCTTGTATTCCGCACTCTACACTGCCGCCTACCGCAAGTTCAAAGGCATCTACAACTATCAACCAGAACCTACCAAGAAGGAAGGAACTTGATGACCAGCCGTAAGAGGATTGTCCCAACTAACCAGTTTCGCAACAATGACAAAGCTATCGGTATTGGTAACCCTTTCTGGGATATGTCAGAGCAGAATGGGCTCGCAGGGATTATTGCCGGGCTCGATAATGATCTTTTGTCGACCCAAAGTGGCCATCAGTTTATCAACTTTAGCTGTTGTTCTTACCTGAATCTGGATTCCCATCCGAAGGTCATCGAGGGGGCCATCGATGCCATTCGTCGTTATGGCGTGCTGGATCACTGCATCGCCCGTAGCCGGGTTCAGCTCCCGGTGCTGAAAGCGCTGGAGGAGTCGCTCGGCGAACTGTTCCAGGCCGATGTTCTCAGCGGCGTGTCGGCCAGCAGCATCAGTGGGGGACTGCTCCCTTTGATCGCCTCCGGGCATTTGGGTAACGGTGTGCGGCCTTTAATGATCTTCGACAAGCACGCTCATGTGTCGCTGGCTGCGGCTAAACCTGCCTGTGCCGATGAAACCGAGGTTGTTACCTGCAATTACCATGACCTCGACTTCATCAAGGACTGCTGCAAGAAATACGAACGGGTCTGCTACGTGGTTGATGGCAGCGATAGCCTGGGGGGATATGCGCCGGTTAAAGAGTTGGCCGAGCTACAAGACAAATACGGCCTAATGGTGTTTTACGATGATTCCCACTCTATCTCCGCGTATGGCGAGCGCGGGATCGGCTATGTTCGCTCGCACAGCCCGGCGTTGAATGAGAACACCATAATGGTGGTCACGCTCAACAAAGCTTTCGGTACCAGCGGTGCGGCAATATTGCTTAACGGCTATTCGCAGAAGATGCTACGTCTGGTCGAGCGTTTTGGCGGTGGGCTCAACTATTCACAAAATCTAAACACGGCTGCGATTGGTGCGAGCTTGGCCTCCGCAGACATTCACCGAACGGCTGAATTGCCGCTGTTGCAGAAGAAACTGTACGACAACATTTCACTCTTCGACTCACTGATACCAACAGAGCAAAGCGGCAATACTTACCCGATCCGTTTGGTGCCGATGAGCGATGAGACGGTGATCAAAGAAGGGCGTCGGGTAATTGAGGCCGGTTTTTATGTCTCCCCGGTATTTTTCCCTATTGTCGCTAAAGGCACCGCTGGCTTGCGGGTCATGATGCGTGCCGGGCAAAAAGAAGAGCAAATTCGAAGTTTGTGCAAGATTCTGGCTGAAGTGAGGGCGCCTCAATGACGGATATCACACGCGCTATTCCCCGTAGCATTCTGTACACGCCGGCTTTATCACTTAACCGCGTTGTTAAGGCGCTGTCTTATGATGCCGATGTCCATTTGATTGATTTGGAGGATTCCGTTCCAGGTCCAGCCAAAGCCGAAGGAAGGATGATCTGCCGTACTGCTCTTGATAATGCCCCAGCGTCTGCAAATATTGCCGTGCGTATCAATGCACTGGGTACGATTGATGCGTTACATGATGTAGTCATGCTTTGCAGCGGCAGCGCCACACCGGGTTTCATCGTCATGTCCATGGTCAGGTCGCCTGCCGAGGTTATTTTTCTGCGTGAAACCTTCGCTTCCGCAGGCAAGTACCCAGAAATTTATCTGACCATAGAGACTGTAGAAGCCATTACCGATCTTGATAATGTGGCGTCAGTGGCTGACGGATTGATTTTTGGCTCCGCAGATTTGGCCGCCACCCTTGGCGTACAGATTACCTGGTCTGGGATGTTGGCGGCTCGTCAGGCCATGGTTTTGGCGAGTGCCAGACACGGCATTGGTTGCATTGATACCGCCAATTACCGTCTTTCCGAACCCGAGGTATTGGCAAACGAAATTCAAAACGCCAAAGATCTGGGTTTCCACGGTAAAGCCACCGTGCATCCCAGCGAACTTGAGTTGATCAATACAGCGCTTCGGCCGAATGAAGAAGCGTTATTGATCGCACGTCGCATTACCGATGCCGTCCAGGCAGCCGAAGGGGGAATTGCCTTGCTGGATGGGCACATGGTGGGGCCACCTTTTGCCCGTATGGCCCGGACGACTCTGGGGTTAGGCAAGGCGTGGGCTGCGCGATTCGACAGGAGCAACCCATGACGCTTTCCGTTGCCGTTATCGGGACTGGTGCCATTGGCATGGATCTGGTCAATAAAATACACCGTTCACCCTTACTTAATTGCCAATTGCTCGCAGGGCGTAACAAGGATTCCGCCGGTCTTGAAATCGCAGCCCAGTTGGGCTGCCCGACCAGCGCTAGCGGCATTGACGCTATTTTGGCCGCGCCAAAACCCTTCGATGTGGTGTTCGACGCCACTAACGCGATGTCACATGTCAAACATTGGGAACTATTACGCCCGCTAGGCACGTTACTGATCGACTTAACACCCAGTCATGTTGGGAAAATGATAGTACCAACAGTGACGGGAACAGACGCGTTGGCCGATCGCAATGTCAGTCTAATCAGCTGTGGCGGGCAGGCATCGATACCTATCCTGCATGCGCTTAGTCAGCACTTTGTCATTAACGATATCGAAGTGGTAGCGACGGTCGCCAGTGACATTCTCGGGCGAGCGACCCGAATCAACATCGATGAATATGTGGAAACAACGCAGATTGCACTCAGCGCGTTCACCGGTGTGGCAAATACCAAGGCAATCCTCAACATCAGTCCAGCAGCACCGCCTGCCATGTTCAGAGTCACGATTTTTGCCGATATCCCTGGCGCGACAATGGAACAGATAACGCCTGTCGTTGCAGCTGCGGCTGCCGCGGTGCGTGAATTCTCAGCGGGTTATACGTTGACAGCGTGCAAGGTCACGGAAGGGCGAGTGTCGATTTCTCTGGAGGTTGTCGCCAGTAGCAGTGTGATGCCTGAATACGCGGGGAACCTGGATCTGATCAATTCCGCCGCCATTCTGGTTGCTGAACAGTATGCCGCTTTTCGAAACAAAATGGAGGGCGCTAATGGCTATCCTAATTAACGATTCAACCCTGCGTGATGGCCAGCATGCGGTCAAACACCAACTCACCGCGGTTCAGTTGCGAGACTACGCGACCGCTGTCGATCAAACGGGCGTATCAATTGTTGAAGTTGGTCACGGGAACGGGCTTGGCGCGTCCTCTTACCAGGTAGGGCGAGCCGCATTAAGCGATGATGAGATGCTGGCTATCGTGCGTGAGGCATTGGTAAACACCAGGATGGGCGTGTTTATGTTGCCCGGTTGGGGAACCATCGCTGACTTGTCAAAAGCGCTTGCCCACGGCACGGATGTGGTTCGCATTGGTACGCATTGTACGGAGGCTACCCTCGCCGAACGCCACGTGGGATGGTTGCGTGAGCGGGGGGCGCAAGCGCACGCGGTGCTGATGATGAGCCACATGGCAACGCCTATGGAATTGGCTACGCAGGCCGAACAGCTAGTGGGGTACGGCGCACAGGCTGTCGGCATCATGGATTCTGCTGGCAGTCTCCTGCCTCAGGACGTTACTGCGCGCATCACGGCGATGCGAATGCAGGTTGATGTGCCGCTGATTTTTCACGGGCATAACAATTTGGGGATGGCGGTGGCTAACTCGGTGGCTGCTGCGCAAGCTGGGGCCACCATTATTGATGGCTGCGCGCGAGGATTCGGCGCTGGAGCGGGGAATACCCAACTGGAAGTTTTGGTGCCAGTGTTAGAGCGTCTGGCGTTTAAAACGGGTATAGATCTTTATCGCTTCCTTGATGCCGCAGAGCTTGCGGCCCGCGAGTTAATGGTTACCCCACCGATGATCGACTCTCTGGGCATTGTTAGTGGCCTGGCAGGCGTATTTTCGGGTTTCAAAAATCCGGTCATCAACCATGCAGGTACCGCAGGGGTCGATCCACGCGATGTATTTTTCGAACTGGGAAAACGACAAGTCGTTGCCGGGCAAGAAGACCTTATCGTTGAGGTGGTGGCTGAATTGAAGAGGGTCGCCTTGTGACGATGCGAATCATAAGTGAAGCCGAAATGTCGGGAAATACCCCACTGCGGCATGTCATGGCCAGCCTGAGTGACGTGTTCCAGGATTTACGTGGTGGGAAAGAACAGTCACCGTCACGAATGTTATTGAACCATGGTCCTTCCGAAATGTTAATCAGCCCGGCGGGGTGGATGAAACGCGGTGTTGCCAGTGTCAAGATAACCACGCTGACGCCCGGTAATTCCACGCAGGGGCTTCCGCTAATTCACGGCGTGGTGGTGCTAACGGACATCAATACGGGTCAGATAATGGCGTTACTCGATGGTGCTGCGTTAACCGCCGTGAGAACCAGCGCGGTTGCAGGCTTGGCAACCCATTTGTGTGCTCCTGCGGGGGCCGCTGACCTTGCCATTCTGGGGGCGGGTGTACAGGCTCGGGCAACCTTGTTGGCGATGCTTGCCGTACGTCAGATTGCCCGAGTGCGGATTTATTCCCGCACAATAGCCAGAACCGAAGCGTTCGTGCAGTGGGCGCGGACGGTGACGGCGGCTCAGGTTGTCATCTGTCAGAGCCTGTTCGACGCAGTGCAAGGCGCAGAGATTATCTGCACCACCACGTCCACGTCTTCTTGCGAGCCTTTGATTGCAGCCGATTGGGTCGCACCGGGAGCACATCTGAATATCATCGGTGGTACCCACGAAGACGCGATTGAAGTGGACCCCGTTTTATTGAAAACGGCGTTTGTCGTGGTGGAAACCGGGCCTTCTGCTCAGGAAGATGCCGGGGAGGTTCGCACTGCCCTCAATAAAGGGTATATCCAGCCTGTACATCTTCATGAACTCGGCGCTCTTATTCTTGGTGAGGTTGCTGCTAATGAAGGGCAGACCACGCTATTTCGCAGCGTAGGTTTGGCTATTGAAGATACGGCGGCTGCGCTCGCACTTTACGAATTCAGGGAGAAAACGGCATGTTAAGGCGGATTGGCGACAACGAATATGTTGAAGAGCACGGTGGCGATTACGAGGATTTCGAGCCTGGCATGACGATTAAACATTGGCCTGGTCGTACGCTCAGTGAGGCTGATAACACATGGTTGACCTTATTGACGATGAATCAACACCCCTTACATTTCGATCAGGCATACGGTGCCCAGGTCGAGTATGGTCGTGTTCTGGTGAACAGTAGCATTACGTTGGCTCTGGTCAGCGGTATGACGGTGCAGGCATTGTCGGCCCGGGCAGTCGCTAACCTGGGGTGGGAAAAAGTGCGACTAAAAGATCCGCTTTTTGTCGGAGATACGCTCTACGCAACGAGCAAAATCCTGGCGAAACGCCATTCAAAATCCCAACCTAATAAAGGCATTATCACGGTGGAAACCTTGGGGATCAAATCCACGGGAGAAACGGTGATCACCTTTGAAAGATCTTTCATGGTGCTGCGCCGGGATTATATTCAACCTCAATCTTCACCCGCACAGGAGTGAGTAAAGAGGGTGATGCTTACTTGTGGGAATGGCTGAGGAAGTCCCCGTGGATGAGCGCTACGGGGATAACCTGTGCAGGAGATGAACAGAAAGCGCTCGCCGACATGAGCGCCGTCTCCTCAAGGCTAAAATCTGCGAGGTAACTCTCGTTTATAGTCATTCGGAATGGGGGGTTATGTACTATTGTTTTCTGTTTGCAGCACGCTACACACCGCTTCCGGTCGTGGGCGCAGCGGAGAGAACAGATGAACAAACGGGAATTAGAAAGCGCGATTGTCACCGATTTTTCCAAACGCATGAGCTACGGTGATTACCTGTGCCTGGACCAACTGCTGGACTGTCAGCACCCGCTGTCTAACCCGCAGCATCATGATGAGATGCTCTTTGTGGTGCAGCACCAGACGTCTGAGCTGTGGATGAAATTGATGCTGCATGAGCTGCAAGCGGCACGGGCTTTGGTACAGCAAGACAAACTCAGCCACTGCTTCAAGATCCTGGCGCGGGTTAAACAGATTCAACGTCTGTTATTTGAACAATGGGCGGTGTTGGAAACCCTGACGCCGTCGGAATATGTTGAGTTCCGTGACGTGCTGGGCAACTCCTCAGGTTTCCAGTCTCACCAATACCGCTCCATCGAGTTTTTACTGGGTAACAAGAATGCGGCAATGCTGGCCGTGTTCAGTAACGATGCGGAAAAACACGCTGCGCTGAAAGCGATCCTCGAAGCGCCAAGCTTGTACGATGAATACTTGCTCTATCTGTCCCGCCATGGCTTGCCTATCCCTCAAGAGTGTATCGAACGTGATTGGACGCAGCCTTATCAGCGTAATCCGAACTTGTTGCCCGCGTTCAAAGAGATTTATGACCACCCGCAAAAGTATTGGGAAGCCTATGAAATGGCTGAAAAGCTGGTGGATATAGAAGAAAGCTTCCACCTGTGGCGTTTCCGCCATATGAAGACAGTGGAACGCATCATCGGTTTTAAAACGGGTACCGGCGGCTCAAGTGGGGTCAGTTTCCTGAAAAAGGCGCTGGAGTTGACCTTCTTCCCTGAGCTACTGGATGTGCGCACCGAAATTGGCGCTTAGGCGACATCCCGTAATGCGGTGAGGAGAGAGTGATGACGATCAGAATAGAAGATAAGCCGGCGGAAAAAGTGGTGGGTGTGCGGGTGGTCGGGTCTTACCCGCAAACCATTCCTCAGGGCTGCCAACGGTTGATGGCCTGGCAGCAACAACAAGGCGTTCCGATAGGCAAATGGCTGGTGCTATATTGGGACGATCCGTCGGAGGTGGCACCTGAACAGTTGCGGGCCGATGTGGTATTTACCGTGCCGGATGACTTTGTACTGCCGACGACGGCCAGTGAGGGTTTTGCTGTGCAAATGCTGCCTGCCGGGTTATACGGCGTCTATAACGTGCGGATTACCGATGGCGATTTTGGCAAAGCCTGGACGGATTTCTATCAGAGAGAACTGCCAGCCAGTGGCTATAAACCAACGGCAGGCGTCAGTTACGAGCATTACCTTAACGACTGTGAAGCCGACGGTTATTTTGACCTCGATATTTATCAGACGGTGCAGAAAATATAAGGCCTAATCCCGATTTGCTGGGATTAAACCTCGATTTCGCCAAAGTTTAACTGGGCAATGGTGTCACACAGCCAGGCCAGCGCTGGATCTCGCTTGGCCTGTCGACCGGCGATCAAATCTATCGAAAACGTAGCCACTGCCAGCTCCGTGGGCAGTGGCAGGAAACAGACCTTTTTCGGATCGGAAAACTGTTTGGCGACGCTGTAGGCAAGAGTGGCGATCAGATCACTACCAGCGACTACAGCTGGCAGGGCGATAATATGGGAGAACGTCGCGGCAACCCGTCGTTCCAACCCCATTTCAGCCAAACGCCGATCGATGATCCCGCGTGCAGATCCGTCATCTGACGGTGCGTAAAGTGCGTGGGGCAGGCTGATATATTCTTGCAAGCTCCAGTTCCCGGCGGCCAACTGCGGGTGATGTTGGTTGGCGATACAGATGAAACTCTCGTTAAATAACGGTTGCACCCGCATGCCTTCCGCTGCATCCAGATGGCCGCCCAGGGCAATGTCGATCTCCCCTCGCTCAAGTTGTTGCACTATCGTGCGGCGGTCCAGCCGCGAAACGCGAATATCGATACCGGGTGCGTCCTGGCGCAGCCGGTTCATGATGGTAGGCAACAGCGTGATATCGGCATAGTCGCCGGCTGCTAACCTAAAGCGGCGTTGGTTTGCAGTAGCCGGATCGAAACGGGTCGGCGGCGTTAATGCCTGTCGAATTTGTTCCAGCACGGATTGTATCTGCGGCATTAGCTGGTGGGCGCGTGCGGTTGGCATCATGCTGCCGCCGCTGCGAACAAACAATGGGTCGCCAAACAGGGTGCGCAGTCGGGTCAGTGCATTACTGACCGAAGGCTGGGCGCGGTTCAGACTGCGGCCGGCTGCGGTGACATTGCGTGTTTGGTACAAGGCTTCAAACACCACCAGAAGATTGAGATCGACGCTGGATAAATTCATTTTATGAATACTCTATATATAGATAATCCATTTCCAGAATCATACCGCGTTGTTTAGGCTGAGAGCACGCTGATTCAATAACAACATAAGGTGTGATGATGGAAAGGGTATTGGTGACGGGCATTGAGCCATTTGATGGAGATCTGATTAATCCGTCATGGCAGGTTGCACAGGCGTTAGCGGGGGAAATGATCGCCGGTGCTGAGGTGGTTGTCTGCCAATTGGCCTGCGTGCTGGGATTGTCTAACCAGCAGCTGATTACGGCTATCGACACGTTGCGTCCAAAGGCGGTGATCTGTCTTGGGCTGGCCGGCGGGCGTGCTGAGATTTCCGTTGAGCGGGTAGCCGTTAACCTGATCGATGCCCGTATTCCTGATAACGCCGGTAACCAGCCAATAGATATACCCGTAGTGGATGGCGGGCCGGTAGGGTATTTCTCCACGCTGCCGGTAAAAGCGATTGTGCACCATCTGCGCCAGTTGGGGATTCCGGCAGGGGTGTCGCAAACAGCGGGCACCTATAACTGTAACCAGCTTTTTTATGGTTTGAGTCATCACATCGCTCAGCAAAATCCGGCAATGAAAGGTGGGTTTGTCCATATCCCTTATAGCCATGAGCTGGCGGTTAATCATCCCGGTAAACCGAGTATGGCATTAGCGACGATGATCGAGGCGGTACGCAGTATTGTGCATACTACGTTGACAGTCGGAGAGGATTTATCGATGACTGGCGGTGCTTTACACTGAATCACTGTGGGGGCGCAGCCGATGACTGCGCCCTTTCAGAGGTTAGTCTTCGCCGACGCGGATCACTAACTTGCCGAAGTTCTTGCCTTGCAACAGACCGATAAATGCCTGTGGTGCATTCTCAAGTCCGTCGACCAGGTCTTCGCGGAATTTGATTTTCCCTTGCTCAACCCATTCACTCATTTGCTGCAGAAATTCGTCAAAACCTTCTGCAAAGTCATCGAAAATAATAAAACCTTGCATGCGGATGCGTTTACGTAAAATCAGCCCTTGTAGCATCGGCAGACGATCCGGTCCGGCAGGTAAGTTGGTTGCGTTATAGTGAGCGATAATGCCGCAGACAGGAATGCGTGCCTGGGTATTCAGCAGTGGAATCACGGCATCGAACACGGCACCACCGACGTTTTCATAATAAATATCGATGCCCTGTGGGCAAGCTGCGGCCAACTGTGCAGCAAAATCAGGTGCACGGTGATCGATACAGGCATCGAAGCCTAGCTCTTCCACCACGTAGCGGCACTTATCTTTACCACCGGCGACGCCGACAACACGACAGCCTTTCAGTTTAGCGACTTGCCCGACCACCGATCCGACGGCGCCACTGGCTGCTGCAACTACCAGGGTTTCACCGGGTTTCGGCTGGCCAATCTCCGCCAAGCCCATATAAGCCGTGAAGCCTGGCATACCCAATACGCCAAGCAGGCGTGTTGGGTGAGCGTGGTGAGGGCCGAGGTTGCGTAAACCGCTACCGTCAGACAACGCATAATCCTGCCAGCCGTCGTAGCCTAATACCCAGTCGCCGGGTTTGAAGTCGGGATGCTGTGATGTGACAACGCGTGATACCGTGCCGCCAACCATCACTTCGCCGATCTGCACAGGTGGTGCATACGAGGGGGCATCGCTCATACGACCGCGCATATAGGGATCAAGTGACAGATAAACGGTGCGCAGCAGTACCTGGCCCGCGGCGGGTTGCGGTGTCGGGACTGTTTCCAGGCGGAAATTGTCAGCGGTAGGTTCACCGTGTGGTCGTGAGGCTAACAGAAAACGGCGGTTTTGGTGCATAGACTGAGACATCAGGAGCTCCTTATGCGGACTGAGCCCCTAAGTCTAGTCAATCATTGGAAAGGGGAAATGGCCTTACGTGCTCAGTATTAAAGAGAGATGATCAGCACGTCTATGTGGCTGGTATTGATAAAGCGCGCCGCGGAACAAGAGACTTTGTTCATCATGCTGTCACTGTGGTTGCCGCAAACCACCAGATCAAACGTTTGTTGCCGACTGGCGTAGCTCAGGCTGTCACCCAACTCGCCGTGTACGATTAGCGTATCGGCAATCGGGTAATCGGCTCGCAGGCGCAACTCCTCCATAAACAGCAGCGTTTCTTCCTCCATTAACGCACGCAAATCCCCCAGCATCGGCCCCGCGAAGTTATTGTACATTTCTGGATTGGCGATCATGCTAAGCAGGGTGATTTTGCCATTGTAGGGACGCACGATAGAGACGGCTTTTTCAACCAGGCGGTGGCTGTCTGCCGCCACAGCGACGGTAACCAAAACGTTTTGATATCCCATCTTCCACTCCTGTTTCCTGTTCTTAGGGTAAAGGGTAGAGCCTGGTGAGGTTAATAAATGTGTTTTGTATCACGCGTGTCAATAAATCCCGGGTTATTGCCGTTATTTAGCAATAAAAGATAAAGAACACGCGTGAGTAATTAAGGGCAATTATAGCACTTGTGCCCACAGCGTTTTTGGTACCTTACCCAAATCGAACAATTTACCCGCAACCAGTTCGGCGCGACGGTGATCCGCTGCACGGTACATGTTGCTGATTTCAATATCATTATCAATAGAATAGTTAAGTTTATCGTACACTTTTTCTACGCTGTCCAAACTGGTGCATTTACGGAATGTCATCAGGTAATCCAGGGTATCAGTCATGATTAAAATATAGCCTGTTAATAGTTGTAGCCGGACGAAGAAACATCACCCTGTCATCATGACAGCAGCAAAAACGTGATGTGCGACCTGAAAAATTAATTTCAAATAAATAAATTGCAATACGGTAATAATCGGCTGTGCGCAGGTGTTCCTGCCAGAGAATAATAATATGCCCGTGCACTCTCGGCAATGCCATCCTGCTGATCAAACTGCTAAATAAGGAAAGTCTCAGGTGCAGAAATCCGGCCGTGAGGCTGGAAGGTGCTGCCAGTACCCACAGGCAGGGCGCCTGCCAAGGTCTTAAGGATGACGGTGGCGCGAGTTAGGCTGACAACGGAGCCTGCCCCATTCAGGTGGGTACATTATACCTGTCGGTAGATCCGTCACTTTCAGCGATGGTAGGGAGTGAATATATTTTCCCAACCAATATGACGCCCTTGGCATAGCTGAGCCTGGGCGAATGATCTGCTGACCGTAACGTGAAACCCACAAGCTATAATGAAACCAGTTCATAAAATAAAACGAAACTGTGTTTTATTTTATACAAGAGGTGGATGAAGTAGGGCGGTTTTAATTGATTCATCGGCATTCGATGGGATTTAACTATTTTTAAGCGGCAATGAAAAATTATTAAAGTTTTAATTAATGCTGCCGATAAATCGTCTTGGGATGCTTTAGTCAAAAAACAGCAAAAACCTGTCGTTTTTGCTCTGTTTGTCCAGAAACATATCGTTACGTCTGTTTTCTTGTTCACAACGTAGGTGAGACCTTGTTAACCGAACGTAAGCATTCGTAGAAAAATAAAACAGCTAATACTGCAAAATTTAAGTCAAATCCGAAACCCAATAACCTTATAGTTTACATGCGTTACTTTTCAGTGCGGATAGTTTATTGTTTATTAAACGGTTATTTATACTGTGTTTATCGCCTACGAGCAGATTTTTGTTCTGTTATTTTAGTTTGGTAATGCTTTTGTTCGAATTGATCTAAAAAAGATATTTTTTTGGCTTATATACATTGTTTTTAAGACGTTTTTTTACTTATGGCTATTTTGTGAGCAAAAACAAGGCTAAAAAACGTACTGGTTAAAGGATATTTGGCTTAAATATTTTTTATTTTTGTGATCTAGATCACATTGTATTTAAAATTGCCGCTTACTTACATTGTGTGTGCTAATGGATCGGGGGTAGAGTTGCGCTGCATTAGGAATAATCTTATTAATTTTGTAAAAATAGTTTCACGGTGGCTAAACACTGCTGAAGCAAAATGCTGTACATCCATACACGTTGGTTTACGCACGTATCAAATACTGAATGATGGTCCGAATTTAGTGATGTTGAAAAATTTATAACGACTGTTATCAGAGATTCATTTGCCAACTTCGGGAATAAACCCAGGTCACGGGCGATAAAAATTATCACCCAGCGTATGTTTTTAAACATAGTCTGTCGGGATGGGGAATATGGGTACGTCTGAATTACTTAAGCATATTTATGACATTAATCTGTCATATTTACTTTTAGCACAGCGTCTGATTAATGATGAAAAAGCATCGGCGATGTTCCGTCTGGGTATTGATGAAACCATGGCTGACGCACTTGCTCAACTCACGTTACCGCAAATGGTCAAACTGGCTGAGACCAACCAGTTGGTCTGTCACTTCCGTTTTAACGATCACAATACTATTGAACGCCTGACGAAAGAGTCACGCGTGGACGATCTTCAGCAAATCCATACGGGCATTTTGCTATCAAGCCATTTACTGCAAGAACTATCGAGTAAAGACGGTAGCGCGACGAAGAAAAGAGCTTGATGATGGCAGAAAAAAGTATTGTTCAGGAAGCCAAGGATATTCAGCTCGCAATGGAGCTGATTACGTTGGGCGCCCGCTTACAGATGCTGGAAAGTGAAACACAGCTCAGCCGCGGGCGTTTGATCAAGCTCTATAAGGAATTGCGCGGCAGTCCGCCGCCAAAAGGCATGTTGCCGTTCTCGACTGACTGGTTTATGACCTGGGAACAGAACATCCATTCATCGATGTTTTATAACGCCTATAGCTTCTTGATGAAGAGTGGGCACTGTACCGGTGTTGAGGCCGTGATTAAAGCCTACCGTCTCTATCTGGAACAGTGTCCTCATCAACCGGGTGAGGCGCCATTGTTGGCACTGACCCGTGCCTGGACGCTGGTGCGTTTCGTCGACAGTGGCATGCTACAGCTTTCCGCTTGCAACTGCTGTGGCGGTACTTTTATTACTCACGCACACCAGCCGTTGAACAGTTTTGTTTGCAGTTTATGCCAACCCCCATCCCGCGCAGTAAAAAGACGTAAACTTTCGCCGCAACTGGCCGATATTATTCCTCAACTGCTGGACGAGCAGGTTAAACGCGCTATTTGAGCCGGCGACAGCGCCGGCTTATCCAGACCTATACCCTAAATGATTCAGGTTGCAGTCAACACCACTGCAACTTGAAGTAAGACGGGCATAAACAGAGTTGTTAAACACAGGGTTCGGCAGAACGGACCCATCGGCGCAGCCTAGCCCGTTGCGCCGATACGGCTCAAATAGTGCGCTTATCCCACCTTCCATCCACATTGTTAATTTAAGGAATGCGTGTGTTAGTTATTTTGGGTTATCTCGTGGTATTGGGTGCGGTCTTTGGGGGCTACCTGATTGTGGGGGGGCATCTGGGCGCGCTTTATCAGCCGGCAGAGTTTTTGATCATCGGCGGTGCGGGTATCGGCGCTTTTATCGTGGGCAACAACGGTAAGGCGATAAAGTCCACCCTGCGCGCCATTCCCAAGCTGATGCGTCGTTCGAAATACAGCAAAGATTTGTACATGGATCTGATGGCGCTGCTGTACCGGCTATTGGCCAAATCCCGCCAACAGGGCATGTTGTCCCTCGAGTTTGATATTGATAATCCGCAGGAAAGTGAAATTTTCTCTAATTATCCGCGCATTCTTGCCGATAACACCCTCGTAGAGTTTATTACCGATTACTTACGGCTGATGGTGAGCGGCAACATGAATGCGTTTGAGATCGAAGCGTTGATGGACGAAGAGATCGAAACCTTTGAACAGGAAAGCGAGGTGCCGGCAGGCAGCCTGGCGATGGTCGGTGACTCGTTGCCGGCCTTTGGTATTGTCGCGGCGGTAATGGGTGTCGTGCACGCACTGGCTTCTGCCGATCGTCCGGCAGCGGAACTGGGCGCGTTGATCGCCAACGCGATGGTCGGCACCTTCCTCGGTATTTTGCTGGCTTACGGCTTTATCTCTCCATTGGCGACTTTGTTGCGACAGAAAAGTGCCGAAAACGTGAAGATGATGCAATGCATCAAGGTCACTTTGCTGTCTAGCCTGAACGGTTACGCCCCGCAGATTGCGGTCGAATTCGGTCGTAAAACGTTGTACACCACTGAACGCCCGTCCTTCGTTGAACTGGAAGAGCATGTGCGTCGGGTGAAAGCGCCGGCACAGCAGGCGACGGAAGAAGAACAGGCATGAAGCAGAATCACCCGGTTGTTCTGGTCAGAAAACGCAAGTCGCATCATGCCAGCCATCACGGTGGTTCGTGGAAGATTGCCTATGCCGACTTTATGACGGCGATGATGGCATTTTTCCTGGTGATGTGGCTGCTGGCAATCGCCAGCCCGCAAGAGCTGACACAAATCGCCGAATACTTCCGCACACCGCTAAAAGTAGCGCTGACCACGGGCGATAAGAGCAGTTCGGAAAGCAGCCCGATCCCAGGTGGCGGGGATGATCCGACCCAACAGGACGGGTTGGTGAGAAAGCAAATTGACACGTTGGAAAAGCGTGACGAAGAACTGCGTCTGAACAAACTGCGTGAAAAGCTCGATGAGCTGATTGAGTCGGATCCGCGCTTGAAAGCGCTGCGTCCGCATCTGCTGATCAACATGATGGATGAGGGGCTACGCATTCAGATCATCGATAGCCAGAACCGCCCGATGTTCAAAACCGGCAGTGCGCAAGTTGAAAGCTACATGCGCGATATTCTGCGGGCCATTGCCCCCATTCTGAACGACTTGCCGAACAAAATCAGCCTGTCTGGCCATACCGATGACATTCCGTACGCCACGGGTGAACGGGGTTACAGCAACTGGGAACTGTCAGCCGATCGCGCCAATGCGTCACGGCGTGAGCTGATCGCCGGTGGGCTGTCGGAAGGGAAGGTACTGCGGGTGGTGGGCATGGCTGCCACCATGAGTCTGAAACAGCACGGTGCCGATGACGCCATCAACCGTCGCATCACCGTGCTGGTGCTGAACAAGCAAACTCAGCAGGGCATTGAACACGAAAATGGCGAAAGCAACGCAATGGATGTCGCTCAGCCGGTCGAGCTAAAGTCGCTGGCACCATCGGCGACGGCGCCGGCCACCCTCATTGCACCGGAGCAGCCGGTGGCTGTCCCAGTACCGACTAACAGCGACTCACAGCAGAGGTGATCCCGTGAGCATGGATATTAGTGCGTTTTATCAGACTTTTTTTGATGAAGCAGACGAGTTGCTGGCCGACATGGAGCAACATCTGCTGGAGCTGGATCCGTTGGCTCCGGACATTGAGCCACTGAATGCCATTTTTCGCGCAGCACACTCGATCAAGGGCGGTGCGGCTACCTTTGGTTTCTCGGTGCTGCAGGAAACGACCCACCTGCTGGAGAACTTGCTGGACGGTGCGCGGCGTCAGGAAATGAGCCTGAGTACCGAAATTATCAACCTGTTTCTGGAAACCAAAGACATTATGCAGGAGCAACTGGACGCCTACAAAACGTCGCAAAAACCGGATGCCGACAGCTTTGAATATATCTGTCAGGCGCTGCGGCAGCTTGCATTAGACGCACAGCAGCAGGATGCTCCCGCTGCACAACCCGTGACTGAACATGCCGTTGCTGCGCCTGAGGCGATCGAAGGCGGGATGCGCGTTTGCTTGTGCGGCCTGAAGCCGAACGAAGTCCCGCTGATGCTCGAAGAGCTGGGGAATTTGGGCGAGGTGAAGAACCCGCATCAAACAGACAGCAGCCTTGAAGTGACGCTACTGACTTCCGCCAGTGAAGACGACATCAGTGCGGTGCTGTGTTTTGTGCTGGAACCGGAGCAAATCAGCTTCTCCACGCCGCCGCAGGCCGAGCCATCGCCTGTTGTTGTACCGCAACCTGAGCCTGTCGTCGCTGAGGCCCTGCCGGTAGCTGCCGCCAAACCGGCCCCTGTGGTTGCTGATGCGCCGCCCAAACCGCGCGCCAAGGCCAGCGAATCTACCAGTATCCGCGTAGCGGTAGAAAAAGTGGATCAGTTGATCAATCTGGTGGGTGAACTGGTAATCACCCAGTCGATGTTGGCGCAGCGTTCTGGCAGCCTGGATCCGGTGAATCACGGCGATCTGCTGAACAGCATGAGCCAGTTAGAGCGCAATGCGCGCGATCTGCAAGAGTCGGTAATGTCGATCCGCATGATGCCGATGGAGTACGTGTTTAGCCGTTTCCCACGGTTGGTTCGTGATCTGGCCAGTAAGCTGAACAAACAGGTCGAACTGCAATTGCAGGGCAGCTCTACCGAACTGGACAAAAGTCTGATCGAACGCATTATCGACCCGTTAACACACCTGGTGCGCAACAGTTTGGATCACGGTATCGAAGATCCGGAAACGCGTGTAGCGGCGGGCAAGTCGGCAGTGGGTAACCTGATCCTGTCGGCAGAACATCAGGGTGGCAATATTTGTATTGAGGTCACCGATGATGGCGCCGGTCTGAACCGTGAGAAAATTCTCGCCAAAGCAGCATCGCAAGGTATTGCGGTCAGCGACAGCATGAGTGATGAAGACGTCGGTATGCTGATTTTCGCTCCGGGATTCTCGACCGCCGAACAAGTGACGGACGTATCTGGTCGTGGTGTCGGCATGGACGTGGTTAAGCGAAATATTCAGGAAATGGGTGGCCATGTAGAAATTCACTCTCAGGCAGGCAAGGGTACCGCTATCCGTATTTTGCTGCCGCTGACGCTGGCGATCCTCGATGGGATGTCGGTCAAAGTTAACAATGAAGTGTTTATTCTGCCCCTCAATGCCGTGATGGAGTCACTACAGCCACAGGCCGAAGATCTGCATCCGCTGGCCGGGGGGGAACGGGTACTGCAAGTACGCGGCGAATACCTGCCGTTGGTAGAACTGTTCCGGGTGTTTGACGTTGAAGGTGCAAAAACTGACGCGACCCAAGGCATTGTCGTTATCCTGCAAAGTGCCGGCCGTCGCTATGCGCTGTTGGTGGATCAACTAATCGGTCAGCACCAGGTGGTGGTCAAGAATCTGGAAAGCAACTATCGCAAAGTGCCGGGGATCTCCGCCGCCACTATTCTCGGTGACGGCAGCGTGGCGTTGATCGTCGATGTCTCGGCGTTGCAAACGCTGAACCGTGAACAGCGTCAGACGGACGCGGCTGCATAATAATTAATCTATTGATTTAAAGGGTGAATGACATGGCAGGACTGGCAACCGTCAGCAAACTGGCTGGCGAAACGGTAGGGCAAGAGTTCCTGATTTTTACCTTGGGTAATGAGGAATATGGCATTGATATCCTCAAGGTGCAGGAAATCCGCGGTTACGATCAGGTTACGCGTATTGCCAATACACCAGCTTTTATCAAAGGCGTGACCAATTTGCGTGGCGTGATTGTGCCGATTATCGATCTGCGAGTGAAGTTTGCTCAGCAGGACGTGTCCTATGATGAAAATACCGTAGTGATCGTCCTGAACTTTGGTCAGCGTGTGGTGGGTATCGTGGTTGACGGCGTGTCTGATGTACTGTCGTTAACTACCGAACAGATCCGTCCGGCCCCTGAGTTTGCCGTCACACTGGCTACCGAATACCTGACTGGCCTGGGTTCACTGGGTGATCGCATGCTGATTCTGGTGGATATCGAAAAGCTGCTGAGCAGCGAAGAGATGTCATTGGTCGACAGCGTGGCAAAAAGCGCCTGATCTCGCAAAAGGGGCGTGGCACGCTGCGCCCTGAACCTCAATGTCACCCATCGGGGCGCCGCATGCCGCGCCCTGAACTGGGAACCTATGTGTACACCCCCCTACATAAAAATAGTTACCACCCTGCATAAAGTTCTTCCTTGCCGCGCCGATAACTCTGTCAATCAACGTAATCAGGGCCTGTCCGCGCGGGCGTTCAACAAGGGAAAACATGTTTAATCGTATGAAGGTGGTCACCAGCCTGTTACTGGTGCTGGTGTTATTTGGCGCCTTGCAGTTGGTTTCAGGCGGGCTCTTTTTCTCCTCACTGAAGAATGACAAAGAAAACTTCACGGTATTGCAGACCATTCGTCAGCAACAGTCAGAGCTGAACGAAAGTTGGGTCAACCTGCTGCAGGCCCGTAACACACTGAACCGTGCCGGTATCCGCCACATGATGGATACCAATAACATTGGCAGCGGCGCCACCGTTGCCGAGTTGCTGGCGCGAGCCAAGAGCAACCTGGTGGTAGCGGAGCAACACTACGCCGCCTATGACAAAATTCCTCTCAATGCTCGTCAGGACGCGCAAGCGGCCGAAAAACTCAAGCAGCAATACGGCATTCTGCACGGTGCGCTGACCGAACTGACCGTATTGCTGGGTGAGGGCAAGATCAACGCCTTCTTTGACCAGCCGACGCAAAGCTATCAGGACGCCTTTGAGGATATCTACAACACCTACCTGGCTCAGAACGACAAGCTTTATCAGAGCGCGGTGGAAGACAGCAATAATTCCTTCAGCTTCGCTATCTGGACGTTAGTGGTAGTGCTGGCGGCAGTGTTGGCGGTAATTGTGCTGGTGTGGAGCGGTATTCACCACATTCTGGTGCGTCCGCTTAACCGTATGATCGAACACATCAAGATGATCGCCGCCGGCGATCTGACTCAGCCGATCGCAGTGACCAGCCGTAATGAAATGGGCGTGTTGGCCGCCAGCCTCAAACATATGCAAAGCGAACTGATCGAGACCGTCAGCGGTGTACGTCAGGGCGCAGACGCTATTTATAGTGGCGCATCCGAAATTGCCGCCGGCAACAATGATCTCTCTTCACGCACCGAACAGCAGGCTGCCTCACTGGAAGAAACCGCTGCCAGCATGGAGCAGTTGACCGCCACAGTGAAACAGAACGCCGAAAACGCCCGTCAGGCTAGCCAACTGGCATTGAGCGCCTCTGAAACCGCGCAGAAAGGCGGCAAAGTGGTGGCCAATGTGGTGCAGACCATGCATGACATCGCCGGCAGTTCGCAGAAAATCGCTGATATTACGGGCGTGATCGACGGTATTGCCTTCCAAACCAACATCCTGGCATTGAACGCAGCGGTAGAAGCGGCACGTGCCGGTGAACAGGGGCGTGGCTTTGCAGTAGTGGCTGGTGAAGTGCGTAATCTGGCGCAACGCAGCGCACAGGCGGCGAAGGAAATCAAAGGTCTGATCGAAGACTCTGTCAATCGGGTTGATATGGGCTCGGTACTGGTGGAAAGCGCCGGTGAAACCATGGGCGACATCGTCAATGCGGTCACCCGTGTTACCGACATCATGGGTGAGATCGCATCGGCATCCGATGAACAAAGCCGTGGTATCGATCAGGTCGGCCAGGCCGTGGCAGAAATGGATCGCGTCACGCAACAGAACGCCTCGTTGGTGGAAGAGTCCGCCTCGGCGGCAGCGGCATTGGAAGAACAGGCCAGCATGCTGACGCAGTCAGTGGCGGTATTCCGCCTTAAAGCGGCAGGCCAGGACGAGTTCAAAATGCCTGTTAGTAGCAAGGCAGCAGTAGCACCGGTACTCAATCATAAAAAAATGAACGCCAGCGATCCGCAGGATAACTGGGAAACGTTCTAACCGGTATTTGGGCCTCCTTCCTTCTCTGGGGGAGGCCGATTCCCCGTCGTAAGCTGGCCATCGGCCGGCTGCAAGGAGGTTCACAGTGTTTAACCGAATCCGCGTCTCTACCAGTCTGTTTCTGTTGTTGATGACTTTTTGTGTTATGCAGTTGGCCACCAGCGGCTTGTCGTATACCGCTTTCCGTTCCGATAACCATAATCTGAACCTGATCACTCTCGGCAGCCAACAGCGTGACGCTCTTAGCTTAAGTTGGGTGTCGTTGCTGCAGGCACGCAACACACTGAACCGCGCCGGTACCCGTTCAGCACTCAAGTTGCCGCAAGATCAGGTGAACTCACTGATGGGCAATGCGCGCAGTTCGTTGCAGAAAGCAGATCTCTATTTTAACCAGTTCCTGGCGGTATCGCGTAATAGCGAACAGGAACAACAACTGACAGAAACCACCAAGGCAAGCTATGACCGACTGCGTGGTGCGCTGCGTGAGCTTATTACCTTCCTTGAGAACGATAATCTGCAGGCGTTTATGGATCAACCGACGCAGAAAACCCAGGATCTGTTTGAAGCCGATTTTGTTCAGTATCTGCAACTGGTTAACGCGAATGTCAGCGAAGCCAATGCATCGAATCAACAATCTTTCACCCTGTCAGGTTGGTTTGTGGCGGGTGCAGTGCTGATGTTGATCGTGGTCACCGGCAGCGCCATGTGGTGGTTGCGTAACATGCTGGTACAGCCGCTAAATATTATGCGCAGTCATTTTGATCGCATTGCCGCTGGCGATTTGGCCACGCCTATCCAGGTGTATGGCCGTAATGAGATCAGTCAATTATTCGCCAGTCTGCAACGGATGCAACAATCGCTGATTGGTACTGTGGGTGCGGTACGTGACGGGGCTGAGTCGATCCTGATTGGTTTGCAGGAAATCTCTGAGGGTAACAACGATCTCTCTTCACGCACTGAGCAGCAGGCTGCCTCACTGGAAGAGACTGCCGCTAGCATGGAGCAGTTAACCGCCACGGTGAAACAAAACGCCGATAACGCACGTCAGGCCTCACAATTGGCACGGGATGCTTCAACAACCGCAGCCAAGGGGGGAGAGCTGGCGGGCGACGTGGTGACCACTATGCACGACATTGCCAACAGTTCTCACAAGATTGGTGCTATTACCAGCGTGATCGACGGCATTGCCTTCCAAACCAATATCCTGGCGTTGAATGCTGCGGTAGAGGCAGCGCGTGCCGGTGAGCAGGGCCGTGGCTTTGCAGTGGTCGCTGGTGAAGTGCGCAACCTGGCGCAGCGTAGTGCACAGGCGGCGAAAGAAATTAAAGGTTTGATCGACGAGTCAGTCAGCCGTGTGAAGCAAGGCTCGGTACTAGTGGAAAACTCCGGTGCCACCATGCAGGACATCGTACGTTCGGTCACTCGGGTTACCGACATAATGGGTGAGATCGCCTCCGCGTCAGACGAACAAAGCCGCGGCATCGAACAGGTGACCCAGGCGGTGACCCAAATGGATCAGGTAACCCAGCAGAACGCCGCATTGGTGGAGGAAGCGGCTTCGGCGGCGACTGCACTGGAAGATCAGGCAATTACTCTGGCTGACGCAGTATCGGTATTCCGCCTGGCGGACGATAACTTCGCTGCCCCCGTTAACGCGAAAGACGCAGTTTCACCCGTGGTAAAGGAAGCCCCAGATTGTCAAAACGCATAAGCAGCCCGTTTTTTCTGAGTGAGATGGTATGAAACCGGCGCCGTCGATTCCTCATCGTGACCCTGCGACATTATTGACGCAGATGGTGCAACGCTTGCCGTTGCTGGACGTGCATTTTCGGCGTATCAGCCAACTGATTTATCAGCGTGCCGGCATTGTGTTGGCGGAGCACAAACGAGAGATGGTTTACAACCGTTTGGTGCGTCGCCTGCGTTTATTAGGCCTGAATGACTTTGGCGACTATCTGGCATTACTGGAAAGCGATCCAAACAGTGCTGAATGGCAGGCATTTATCAATGCGCTGACCACCAACCTGACGGCCTTTTTCCGCGAAGCGCATCACTTCCCCATTCTAGCGGAACATGCGCGTCAGCGACCGAACGGTTACAGCGTGTGGAGTACTGCTGCATCGACAGGGGAAGAACCCTATTCGATTGCGATCACCCTGAGTGACGTGCTGGGGCAACGTACCACTGGCTGCCAGGTATGGGCCAGTGACATTGATACCCAGGTGCTGGAAAAGGCCGAGGCTGGGGTTTATCGACAGGAAGATTTACGCACTCTGACGCCGACGCAGATGCAGCGTTACTTTTTGCGCGGCACCGGCCCGCATCAGGGACTGGTACGGGTGCGGCCTGAGTTGGCGGGGCGGGTGAACTTCCAGTCACTCAACCTGCTGGCCCCTGAATGGGCGCTACCGGGTCAGTTTGACGCTATTTTCTGCCGCAACGTGATGATCTATTTCGATAAGGCGACACAAGAGCGCATTCTGCGCCGCTTTGTACCCTTGCTTAAACCGGGGGGCCTGATGTTTGCCGGTCACTCCGAGAACTTTAGCCAGATCAGCCGGGATTTCTACTTGCGTGGGCAGACCGTGTATGGCCTGACCAAGGAGAGGTAATGAATAAAATCAGAGTACTGTGCGTAGACGATTCGGCGCTTATGCGGCAATTGATGACCGAGATTGTCAACGGCCATCCCGACATGGAGATGGTAGCAAGTGCACCCGATCCACTGGTTGCTCGCGATCTGATCAAAAAGTTTAACCCACAGGTGCTGACGTTGGACGTCGAAATGCCGCGTATGGACGGTCTCGATTTCCTTGAAAAACTGATGCGTCTGCGGCCGATGCCAGTGGTGATGGTGTCATCACTGACGGGCAAAGGTTCAGAGATTACGCTGCGTGCACTGGAGTTGGGGGCGGTAGATTTCGTGACTAAACCGCAGTTGGGTATTCGCGAAGGCATGCTGGCATACAGCGAACTGATTGCCGAGAAGATCCGCACGGCGGCCAAAGCGCGTTTACCACAGCGCTCCAACAGCCCGGCACCGGCGATCCTCAGCCATGCACCTTTGCTCAGCAGTGAAAAGTTGATCGCTATTGGTGCCTCAACCGGGGGCACTGAAGCCATCCGTCAGGTGCTGCAACCCTTGCCGGCAACCAGCCCTGCGTTGCTGATCACTCAGCATATGCCGCCGGGTTTTACCCGTTCATTTGCCGAACGTTTGAACAAGCTTTGTCAGATCACAGTGAAAGAGGCCGAAGACGGCGAACGCGTGCTGCCGGGTCATGCTTACATTGCGCCGGGTGACCGGCATATGGAGTTGTCACGCAGTGGGGCCAACTATCAGGTGAAGCTGCATGACGGCCCGGCAGTCAATCGCCATCGCCCCTCAGTGGACGTGTTATTCCGCTCGGTCGCGCAATATGCCGGGCGCAATGCTGTGGGGGTGATCCTGACAGGTATGGGTAATGACGGTGCGGCAGGCATGTTGGAAATGCATCGTGCAGGTGCTTATACGTTGGCACAGAACGAAGCCAGTTGTGTGGTCTTCGGGATGCCACGTGAGGCGATCGCCACTGGTGGTGTCAATGAAGTGGTGGAGCTGGATCGCATGAGTCAGCGCATGTTGGCACAAATTGCCGGCGGACAAGCGTTACGTATTTGATTTTATGCCCTTATTGATAGGGTTATCGCTAATGGCTGCCGCGAGGTGGCCGTTGTTTGGAATAATTTAAAGGTTAGGAATAAAAATGGCAGACAAGAGCCTCAAGTTTCTGGTGGTGGATGACTTCTCCACAATGCGTCGTATCGTCAGAAACTTGCTGAAAGAGTTAGGATTCAACAATGTAGAAGAAGCCGAAGACGGTGCAGATGCGCTGAATAAACTGCGTGCCGGCGATTTCGATTTCGTGGTTTCCGACTGGAACATGCCAAACATGGATGGTCTGGAATTGCTGCAAACTATCCGGGCTGACGGCGCATTAGCGGCTATGCCGGTGCTGATGGTGACGGCAGAAGCCAAAAAAGAAAATATTATCGCGGCGGCTCAGGCTGGCGCCAGCGGTTACGTGGTGAAACCTTTTACGGCGGCAACGCTGGAAGAAAAGCTCAATAAGATCTTTGAAAAACTGGGCATGTAAGGAGAGGGCGATGAGAGACATTCCAATGCCTGCCAGCGATGCGGCAACCGCGGGGGAGATCATCTCCCGCATTGGCCAACTGACACGTATGCTACGTGACAGCATGCGCGAACTGGGGCTCGATCAGGCGATCGCCCAGGCGGCAGAGGCAATCCCGGATGCACGCGATCGTCTTGATTACGTGGTCACCATGACGGCGCAGGCGGCGGAACGGGCGTTGAACTGCGTTGAGGCGGCCCAACCGCGTCAGGCGGAGCTGGAGTCAGAGGCCAAAGCCTTGAAAGGCCGCTGGGACGACTGGTTTGCCGATCCGATTGAGTTGGACGACGCGCGCGAGTTGGTTACCGACACCCGTCAGTATCTGGAGCAGGTGCCAGAGCACACGGCGTTCACTAACGCCCAGTTGCTGGAAATCATGATGGCGCAGGATTTCCAGGATCTGACCGGTCAGGTGATCAAACGCATGATGGACGTGGTGCAGGAGATTGAAAAGCAGTTGTTGATGGTGCTGATGGAAAATATTCCGGAACAGCCGGCGAAAGAGAAAAAGCCGAACGACAGCCTGCTCAATGGCCCGCAGCTCGACCAAAATGGTGCCGGCGTGATTGCCAACCAGGCGCAAGTCGACGACCTGCTCGATAGTCTCGGTTTCTAACGCTCTCAGGGACGCGGCTTGGCTGCGTCCCTGATGTCTACAGCGAACAGGGTGTCTCCCACTTACTGTCATCCCGCAAATAACCTGCCTTTTTCCCCGTTGTTCCATCAATGAAATCAGCATTTTTTTGGCATGCTGGCGGCAATTTTATTCCCCCCGCACAGGAAGCGCGCCCGTGGCTGAAGACAGCGATCTGGAAAAGAGCGAGGCCCCCACCCCCCATAGGGTGGAAAAGGCGCGCGAAGATGGCCAGATCCCGCGTTCGCGTGAGCTGACATCGGTCCTGATGCTGGTGGCTGGGTTGTCGATCATATGGGTCTCCGGCGGCAACATGGCGCAACAGCTGGCGGCAATGTTGACGCAGGGTCTGAATTTCGATCATGGCATGGTCAGCAACGACAAACAGATGTTGCACCAGTTGGGCATGCTATTACGGCAGGCAGTGTGGGCGCTATTACCGATCATGGCGGGACTGACGCTGGTGGCGATCACTGCCCCTATGTTGCTGGGCGGCTTACTGCTAAGCGGTAAATCACTCAAGTTTGATTTAAAGCGTATGAACCCGCTGTCGGGTTTAAAACGGATCTTTTCCAGCCAGGTGTTGGCCGAGTTATTGAAGGGCATCCTGAAGGCGACGTTGGTCGGGTGGATCACCGGTTTATTCCTGTGGCACAACTGGGCAGCGATGCTGCATCTGGTAACGCAACAGCCGCTCGATGCATTGGGTAATGCGCTACACATGATCATCTTTTGCGGTCTGTTGGTTGTGCTCGGACTGACACCGATGGTGGCGTTTGACGTGTTCTATCAGCTGTGGAGCCACTTCAAAAAACTGAAGATGACCAAGCAGGACATCCGCGACGAATTCAAAGAACAAGAGGGTGATCCGCACGTAAAAGGGCGCATCCGTCAGCAACAGCGAGCCATTGCTCGCCGGCGCATGATGGCAGACGTACCCAAGGCTGACGTTATCGTCACCAACCCGACGCATTACGCTGTCGCACTGCAGTACAACGATAAAAAAATGAGTGCGCCGAAAGTACTGGCCAAGGGGGCCGGCGAAATTGCACTGCGTATCCGTGAACTGGGTGCAGAACACCGTATCCCGATGCTGGAAGCGCCGCCATTAGCGCGCGCCTTGTATCGGCACAGCGAGATTGGACAACACATACCCGCGACCTTGTATGCCGCCGTGGCCGAAGTTCTGGCCTGGGTTTACCAGCTAAGACGCTGGCGGCGTGAAGGGGGATTGATCCCGAAAAAACCTGAACGTTTACCGGTGCCGGAAGCACTGGATTTTGCTGGAGAAAGTAACTCTGATGGCTAATTTAGCCGCCCTGCTTCGTTTGCCGGGCAGTTTTAAAGATACACAGTGGCAGGTGCTGGCTGGCCCGATACTGATTCTGATGATCCTGTCGATGATGGTGCTGCCGTTGCCGGCATTTATCCTCGATCTGTTGTTCACCTTCAATATTGCCTTGTCGATCATGGTGTTGCTGGTGGCGATGTTCACCCAGCGTACGCTGGAATTCGCCGCATTCCCTACCATATTGCTGTTCTCGACCTTATTGCGCCTGTCGCTCAACGTCGCATCGACACGTATCATCCTGATGGAAGGGCACACGGGTTCTGCGGCTGCTGGTCGCGTGGTAGAGGCCTTTGGCCACTTCCTGGTGGGGGGTAACTTCGCCATCGGTATTGTGGTGTTTATCATTCTGGTGTTAATCAACTTTATGGTTATCACCAAGGGTGCAGGACGTATTGCAGAAGTCGGTGCACGCTTCGTGCTGGACGGCATGCCGGGCAAGCAAATGGCGATCGACGCCGACCTCAATGCGGGTTTGATCGGTGAAGAGGACGCGAAAAAACGGCGTTCTGAAGTCACACAGGAAGCTGATTTCTACGGCTCGATGGACGGTGCCAGTAAATTTGTACGTGGTGACGCGGTAGCCGGTTTAATGATCATGGTGTTGAACGTGGTCGGTGGCCTGTTGGTCGGCGTACTTCAGCACGGTATGGCGCTCGGCACAGCAGCGGAAACTTACACCTTGCTGACTATTGGTGACGGCCTGGTTGCGCAGATCCCCGCGTTGGTTATCTCCACTGCGGCGGGTGTTATCGTAACCCGCGTGGCAACCGATCAGGACGTTGGCGAACAGATGGTTGGCCAACTGTTCAACAACCCGCGCGTCATGCTACTCAGTGCGGCTGTGTTGGGGTTACTGGGTCTGGTCCCGGGAATGCCGAACCTGGTCTTCCTGCTGTTCACCGCAGGCCTGTTAGGGTTAGCGTGGTGGCTGCGCGGGCGCGATCAGCAAGAACCGAAGGTGCAAGAAGCGCCGATAGCGCAGGATAATCCGCAAGCGGTGGAAGCCAGTTGGTCTGACGTACAGCTGGAAGATCCTTTGGGTATGGAGGTCGGTTACCGCTTGATCCCGATGGTGGATTTCCAACAGAACGGCGAGCTACTTGGCCGTATCCGTGGCATCCGCAAGAAGTTTGCGCAGGAGATGGGATACCTGCCACCAGTAGTGCATATCCGCGATAACCTGGAATTGCCCCCTGCGAGCTACCGTATCTTGATGAAAGGCGTAGAAATCGGCAGTGGCGAAGCACAACCGGGACGTTGGTTGGCGATCAACCCAGGTAACGCCGTGGGTGAGTTGGCCGGCGACAAAACCACCGATCCTGCCTTTGGATTAGAAGCCGTATGGATTGACAGCGCATTGCGTGAACAGGCGCAGATCCAGGGCTTTACCGTGGTTGAGGCCAGCACCGTGGTAGCGACTCACCTTAATCATTTGATTGGTCAATTCGCCAGCGAGCTGTTTGGCCGACAGGAAACGCAGCAACTGTTGGATCGTGTTGCCCAGGATATACCGAAGCTGACCGAAGATTTCGTGCCCGGTGTAGTGACGTTGACCACGCTGCATAAGGTATTGCAGAACCTGCTAGCTGAACGGGTTTCGATCCGTGATATGCGCACGATTATTGAAACCCTGGCGGAGCACGCACCGTCACAAACCGATCCTTATGAACTGACCACGGTGGTGCGAGTTGCATTGGGACGGGCGATCACCCAGCAGTGGTTCCCGGGTAACGGTGAAATTCAGGTCATTGGTTTGGACACCCAACTTGAACGCTTGTTATTGCAAGCACTACAGGGCGGTGGTGGTCTCGAACCGGGGCTGGCGGATCGTTTGCTGGAACAGGCTAAACAGGCACTCCAGCGACAGGAAATGCTCAGTGCTCCGCCGGTACTGTTGGTGAACCACGCGCTGCGGGCGTTGCTGGCACGCTTCCTGCGTCGCAGTCTGCCGCAGATTGTGGTGCTGTCGAATCTGGAAATTAACGATGATCGACAAATCCGCATGACATCCACGATAGGGGCAGCTTAATGAAACGGCTTCTGGCGTTGATTTTCCTGTTGTCGCCGTTGAGCGCACAGGCGATATCGGGTTCCTGGGTTGCCGACAGTGTCGGCGCCACGCTGGAATACGGTGGCGAGCGGGGCGAATCGCCAGGGCTGCGGGCGCCTAATGCGTTACCGGATGACAATGCACGTATCACCAGCGTCAGTTGGCGCTATCAACTACTGGCTGGCGAACCCGCGGGTATGCAAGCACAGCTCTGCACCTTAACCCGCTGTATTGCGCTGGGCGGCGGCAGTGGTAGCAGCACCGGGTTACAGGGAGAGCCGGCCAACGCCGAGCTACGTTTTGTTTATTATGTGCAGGCACGCGGTAGCCTAAACCCGCCACTACGGGTAATTAGCAATCAGGTGATTGTTAATTACGAATAATAGATTAGGCGAGAATTGCCAGGCCGTTGTGTTCTACCAGTGAAAGAAGCTTCATCGCGGCGGAGTTGGGAACGGCTTCGCCACGTTCCCATTTTTGTACTGCTTTTTTGCTGACGTTCAGATACAGAGCAAATACAGGCTGGCTGACATTTTCACGCTCACGAAGGGCGCGAATGTCCGCAGCGGTGTACTGCTTAACCGGGCGTAAGCACAGCATGTCAAACGTCCGCATAGTGACATCGTCGACAAATCCTGCCTGATGCAGCTCCTGCACTTCCTGGTGGATTTCAGCAAGAATCTTGCTCATAGGTCAATCTCCTTAACCTCTTGTCATTAACCAACTGATAAAGCCTGAAAGGGGAATAGTCCAGATAGAGCGCAGCAAGGCGTTTCAACCCGACTAATTCATCACTGGCAATGTTGTCCATTTCATTTTTGGCAAATCCCCGCATGAAAAAAAACCGGTCCTCATCTCGAAAGGCAATAAGCACCCGGTAACCGCCGCGTTTACCGCCACCCGCGCGGGCGACTCGTTTCTTATAAACGCAACTGCCCAAATTGGCATCGTACAGTTGGTTTTGTATTTCTCGCGCAGCTTGGATCACCGTGGCGTCGCTAATGCGTTCGTGGGCAGCGAATGCCTGAAATGTTTTGGTGAGGTAAATATCGGTCATTCACACTCCCTGTAAAACTATCCCCTTTTAGGGTATAGATCAAGTGGTTTAAAAACCAGCACAGGGTGGATGAGCGGGAAGGGAGAGAACAGCCGGAAATGCCAGGTATGCGCAGTATTACGAAAATAAATTCAGATGGTTAGATAAAGTGGCACAGGAAGTGCGAGAGGCTATGCAATAGGAAGGGAGGCACCCGGTTGAACGGTAGCGTGACCGGGTGAGGTTCCATTGATTAAACGCCGATCTTTCGCCCCAGTAGGCTGGTGTTGCGTGACTGGCCATCCGGGCCGTAAAGCGATTTATTTTGCTTGCTGAGGATCGCCAACGCCTGAGTGTTATGATCGATCTGCTGATTGAGCAACATGCCGTTATGCTGGTTTTTATCTCTCAGCTGTTGGCTGAGCGTCTGTACGCGTTGCCAAGCCTCTGCCAGGTGCGGATGTGAGGAATAAGGGGCCTGTTGCCCTTGCGCACTTTCCTGGCGTAGCCGTTGCTGTTCCAAATAGTTTACCGTGGCCAGTAACTGGCTCTTCTCGTCGGTAGCGCGTTGCAGTGCGACGCCCGGTAATTGGCCTGAGCAGAGCAAGTCATGTTCTTCCGTCAGCACTGTATCCAGCGCATTCAGGGTTTCCAGCAGCTTATTAATCAATTGCGCCAGATTTTCCATTGCGAATAATCACCTTTCAAAGAGTCCCTTAGTCTTAACCTGGCGGCAGTGCCCGATCAAGCCTCTGGCGTTGGGTTGCCGTTTGACATCCACCGGGCGTCATTTTGCACGTCTTGCAGCAGCGCATCGGCAATTTTGCCGGCATCCATTTTCAGCTCGCCGTTACGGATTGCCTGTTTAATGGCATCCACTCGGTTCATATCAATATCTTGTGTGCCCGGTTGCATTAACCGCGCTTGCGCGTCGCTCAATTTTACCTGGGTACCGCTGACAGTGCTTTCTGTCTGGACGGCTTTGCGCGGCTGAAGTTGGTTTTCAGCGGGTGTCTCACGCGGTTGCACCGTTGGGACGGGTTGCAGTCGCTGGGTGCGATCGATACTCATGGTTAATCTCCATCGATGCCATCGCCATACAGGCCATGGCTGACATTTTGCGGCCCTGGTGGCCGATAAAATACTGCTTATGGTTTTCTTATCGGCAAGGTTTTATAAACCTTTATACCCGCCATACGTGAAGTTGCATCTTTGTTGACTGCATCTACCCGCCCCAGCAACACAGTTTGCATGGTTCTGGGTGGCTCACGGACGTGCCGCGATGTAACGCCAATTATTTTGGGTATGCCTTTTTTATAATGTAATGCGAATCGTACCGTCGTCACCGGCTATGCCACTCACAATTTGCCCGGAAGCCATGCGTACACGGATGCTGTCTTCAGCGGCAGCATTGTTCATCGCCTTGCCCGAACCACTGATATTAAATCCGGTTCCTTGTGCAGTCACCTGAACTGACTGACCGGCCTTAATCACCCAGGCCCGACGTAACATCGAGAAGGTCAGCGGTTGACCAGGGCTGATATTCCGCAGGCTGATGGCTCCGAGAGCCTTACCGGGTTCACTTAATGTACGTGGGGGCAGTGTGTCGAGCCGCCCACTCTTCAGTGTGATGTCCGCCGCCGTTAGCCGGCTACCGGCACTGATACTGCGTGCCGACACCAGGTATTTCCCTATTACCTGGACCTGTGTCTGGATAAATCGCCGTTCCTGCCCACAGCGCGCCGAGACGCTGATATTACCCCAACGGCGCGCACTCTGTGGCAGAGAAAGCTGTGGAAATTCGCACTGTGGCCACTGGGATGACGGTGTACGCACCAGCACCTTAACCTGTACAGGACTCCCACTGAACTGGCTGCTGATGAAGCGATCTATCTGCATCGCCAAATCTTCGGCGTGTGCGCTCATGCTGAACATCAGCATGGCAAACAGCAGAATTTTACCTTTCATCATTGCTTCCTCAATAGCCATCAGGGTGCGCGTAAGTGTACCCGTACTGCGCGTAGGCTAAGCAGATAAATAGCGACGCATTTTGCTCTTATTCCTGCGATAGGCTGGCGGAAGGGGCGTTTATGCTGTCGGCTCCAAATTCTAACCTCGCGGAGGGAGCATGATCGACAAACTGGACGCTGCTCTGCGCTTTGGTCAAGAGGCGCTGAACCTGCGCGCCCAGCGGCAGGAAATACTGGCCGCCAACATCGCCAACGCAGACACACCGGGCTATCAGGCGCGGGATATCGATTTCGCCAGTCAACTCAATAAGGTGCTGGAACAGGGCCGCGTCAGCGGCAGTGGTATTGCGCTGAATATGACTTCTGCACGCCACATTCCGGCGCAGAACATGCAGCCACCACAGCTCGACTTGCTGTTCCGCGTGCCGGATCAACCGTCGATGGACGGCAATACGGTGGACATGGATCGCGAGCGCACCAACTTCGCCGATAACAGCCTGAAATATCAGACCGATCTGACGTTAATTAACGGCCAGATCAAAGGGATGATGTCGGTGCTGCAACAAGGATAAGGTTCATGTCATTACTGAATATATTTGATATCTCCGGCTCTGCGCTGTCCGCGCAGTCGCAACGCATGAACGTCAGTGCCAGCAACATGGCCAACGCCGACAGCGTGACTGGCCCGGACGGTCAACCCTACCGTGCCAAACAGGTCGTGTTCGAAGTGGCGGCTGCACCTGGACAACCGATGGGCGGTGTACGTGTGGCGCAGGTGGTGGACGATCCGGCACCGGAACGCATGGTGTATCAGCCGGGTAACCCGCTGGCAGACGCCAAGGGTTACGTACGCATGCCGAACGTTGACGTGGTGGGTGAGATGGTTAACACCATTTCTGCCTCCCGTAGCTATCAGGCCAACGTCGAGGTGCTTAACACCACCAAGTCGATGATGATGAAAACCCTGACGTTGGGTCAATAACCGGAGATTTCCATGGCTATTGCCGCAACTACCAATGAAACGCTGGATAACACCGTCATCGGTGCCAACAGCAAAACCACCAACAGTCAGGATCTGAACAACAGCTTCCTGACGCTGTTGGTGGCGCAGTTGAAGAACCAGGATCCCACCAACCCGATGCAGAACAATGAACTGACCAGTCAATTGGCGCAGATCAATACCGTTCAGGGCATCGAGAAACTCAACACCACGCTGGGGTCGATCTCCGGCCAGATCAACAGCAATCAGTCGCTGCAGGCCACTGCGCTTATCGGTCATGGTGTGATGGTACCCGGCAGCAACATCCTGGCCGGCAGCAAAGACGGCAAGGTGAGCACCACGCCATTTGGTGTTGAGTTGGAACGTGCCGCAGATCAGGTCACCGCAACCATCACCAATGCCAGCGGACAAGTGGTACGCACCATCGAGATCGGCGGTTTGACCGCTGGCGTACATTCGTTCACATGGGACGGCTCGGTGGATGACGGCAGTGCAGCACCTGACGGCGCCTACAAAGTGGCGATCAACGCCAAGGGCAATGGCGAACAGCTGGTGGCACGCAGCCTGCATTTTGGCATGGTCAACGGCGTCATCCGCGATGGCAACGGTGCCAAGCTGGATCTCGGTCTGGCGGGTAGCGCCACACTGGAAGAAGTTCGACAAATCTTATAGCACAACAATGTATTTCACTCGGTTATATCCAAAATAATTCGAGTCGCAGGGGTGACCACTGAACGATTCCCGATGTGCTTACTTAGGTAGCCGATTCGGGTGAGTCAAAGCGGGTCTGCACACTTGCAGCTTGGAGTATGACGGGTATGGAAGCCTAAACATTATTCGGAGAATGACATGGCCTTTTCTCAGGCAGTAAGCGGCTTAAACGCGGCAGCAACCAACCTGGACGTGATTGGTAACAACATCGCCAACTCAGCCACTTCCGGCTTTAAATCTGGCAGCGTTTCTTTTGCCGACATGTTTGCCGGTTCGCAGGTTGGACTGGGCGTTAAGGTGTCTGGTATCACCCAGAACTTTAAGGGCGGCACCACCACCGGCACGAGCCGTGCGCTGGATGTGGCCATCACCGGCAACGGTTTCTTCCGCATGCAGGACAAGGACGGCGGTATCTTTTACACCCGTAACGGCCAGTTCAAACTGGATGAAAACCGTAACCTGACCAACATGCAAGGTCTGCAACTGACCGGCTACCCGGCTGCCGGTACGCCGCCGACCATCCAGCAGGGCGCTAACCCGGTGCCGCTGAGCATTCCTGAAGGCATGATGAACGCCAAGGCTTCCACCGCGGGTTCCATGGTGGCTAACCTGAAGTCCACCCATAAGGTACCGGAGAACAAAACGTTCGATCCGACCAATCAGGAAACCTATAACTACGTCAACACCATCACCGCCTATGACTCGCTGGGCAATGCGCACAACATCAATGCCTACTTTGTGAAGACCGGCGACAACAAGTGGCAAGTTTATGCTCAGGACGGCAGCGAGAAAGCTGTTGATGCCGGCACCATGGAATTCAGCACCAGCGGCAATCTGATGAGCACCACCAGTACCCAGGGTAACGCAGGCGACTTCAGCATGCTGATTCCTATGGGCGGCAAAGACGGTGCTCCACCGCAAAACTTCACGCTGAGCTTCGCGGGCAGCATGCAACAGAACGTTAGCAGCGACTCGGTAAGCAAGGTCTCGCAGGACGGTTATGCGGCAGGTGAATACACCAACTTCCAGATCAACAACGACGGTACGGTAGTGGGAATCTACTCCAACCAGCAGACTCAGGTGCTGGGCCAAATCGTGATGGCTAACTTCTCCAACCCAGAAGGCTTGTCTTCTCAGGGCGATAACGTGTGGCAAGAAACTGGCGCTTCAGGTCAACCGCGTGTTGGTCTGGCAGGCAGCGGCGGCCTCGGCAAATTGGCCAGTGGTGCGCTGGAGTCGTCCAACGTCGATCTCAGCCAGGAGCTGGTGAATATGATCGTTGCCCAGCGCAACTATCAGTCGAACGCTCAGACCATCAAAACGCAGGACTCCATCCTGCAAACGCTGGTTAGCCTGCGCTAATAGGATTGAGCTATGGATCACGCGATTTATACCGCGATGGGTGCGGCACGGCAGACGCTGGACCAGCAGGCGGTGACCGCCAATAACCTGGCAAACGCCTCGACGCCGGGCTTTCGTGCCCAGCTGTCGGCGCTGCGCGCAGTGCCGGTAGACGGCCCGAGTCTGGCGACGCGTACGTTGGTAACGGCTTCGACACCGGGTGCCGACATGAGCCAGGGGGCGTTGAACTACACCGCGCGTCCGCTGGACGTCGCGGTACAACAGGACGGTTTTCTGGCCGTTAGTCTGCCGGACGGCAGTGAAGCCTATACCCGCAACGGTAACATCCAGGTTTCTTCCACCGGGCAGTTGACGGTACAGGGGATGCCGCTGATGGGCGATGGTGGACCGATTGAAGTCCCTCCGTCGTCGGAGATCACTATCGCCGCCGACGGCACAATCTCGGCGCTGAATGCTGGCGACCCACCTAATACCATTGCGCAGATAGGTCGCCTGAAGTTGGTGAAAGCAGATGCGCGTGAAGTGATGCGCGGTGACGACGGTCTGTTCCATCTGACGCCAGAAACACGGCAACAGCGTGGCAACCAACTGCAGAACGATCCGCTGGTGCGGGTCATGCCGGGGGTGCTTGAGGGCAGTAACGTCAAGCCGATGGAGACCATGGTAGACATGATCGCCAACGCCCGTCGTTTTGAAATGCAAATGAAGGTCATCCACAGCGTGGATGAAAACGAACAGCGCGCCAACTCATTGTTATCAATGAGCTAAGTAGCAAGGAAATAATCAATGATTCCATCGTTATGGATTGCCAAAACCGGTCTGGATGCGCAGCAGACCAATATGGACGTGATCGCCAACAACCTGGCTAACGTCAGCACCAACGGTTTCAAACGCCAACGCGCAGTGTTTGAAGATCTGTTGTACCAGACTATGCGTCAGCCGGGGGCGCAATCCTCCGAGCAAACCACGCTGCCTTCCGGTCTGCAGATCGGCACCGGTGTACGTCCAGTGGCGACCGAACGTCTGCACAGCCAGGGCAATCTGTCGCAGACCAACAATAGCAAGGACGTTGCCATCAAGGGGCAGGGTTTCTTCCAGGTCATGTTGCCAGATGGCAGCCAGGCCTATACCCGTGATGGTTCGTTCCAGATTGATCAGAATGGTCAGCTAGTGACCGCCAGCGGGTTCCAGGTACAACCGGCGATCACCATACCGGCCAATGCCTTGAGTATCACTGTCGGCCGCGATGGCATCGTCAGCGTCACACAGCAGGGGCAAACCGCCGCTCAGCAGGTGGGACAACTGACATTGACCACCTTCGTAAACGATAGTGGTCTGGAAAGCGTCGGTGAGAACCTGTATCAGGAAACCCAAAGCTCAGGTGCACCTAACGAAAGCACTCCGGGGCTCAACGGTGCCGGCTTGCTGTATCAGGGTTATGTGGAAACCTCCAACGTCAACGTGGCGGAAGAGTTGGTCAACATGATCCAGACCCAGCGCGCTTATGAGATCAACAGTAAGGCGGTATCGACCTCCGATCAGATGCTGCAAAAACTGACGCAACTGTAATTGACGGGCGCAGCATGCTGCGCCCGTAACCCCAATTTCGTGAAACAAAGGCGATACCCGTGGTAACCACATATTCAATGGCAACCCTGCCGCGGCAGGGAAAACGCTGGCTGGCGGGAATGATGATGCTGACGCTGAGCGGCTGCGCTTACATTCCGCATAAACCTTTGGTGGATGGGACTACCACGGCGCAGCCTGCGCCGGCGGGGGCGCCGGTACCGAACGGTTCTATTTTCCAGACGGTACAGCCGATGAACTACGGCTATCAGCCGCTGTTTGAAGATCGTCGTCCGCGCAACGTTGGTGACACCCTGACCATCGTGCTACAGGAAAACGTGAGTGCCAGCAAGAGCTCATCCGCCAACGCCAGTCGCAACGGTGCCAGCAAATTCGGCGTTGCCACATCACCGCGTTATCTGGACGGCTTGTTGGGCAATGCACGTGCCGATATGGACATTTCCGGCGACAGCACCTTCGGTGGCAAGGGCGGGGCCAACGCCAACAATACCTTCAGCGGCACCATTACCGTGACGGTTAACCAGGTCTTGGTCAACGGCAACCTGCACGTGGTGGGGGAAAAACAGATCGCCATCAATCAGGGCACTGAATTCATTCGTTTCTCCGGGGTGGTCAACCCGCGCACCATCAGCGGCAGCAACTCTGTTACCTCTACTCAGGTGGCGGATGCGCGTATTGAATACGTCGGTAACGGCTATATCAATGAGGCGCAGACCATGGGCTGGTTACAACGCTTCTTCTTAAATGTTTCGCCGTTTTAAACACAGGCTATTTTACTTGCCATTTTGAGGTTGGGCAGTGCTCGGAAGGGCGACGTACTCTGTGTACGCATCATTCTACCGCGCTGCCTGTCCCCAAACTGCCCCGCGTCAATAATGCCTGTTAGGTAGGGTGAATGAGGTCACAATGTTAAATAAAATTCTAATGGCGCTGCTGATTAGCGCAATGAGTCTGCCGGTGGCGGCAGAGCGCATTCGCGATCTGGTTACGGTGCAAGGGGTTCGCGATAACGCCCTGATTGGTTACGGGCTGGTTGTGGGGCTTGACGGCTCTGGCGACCAAACCATGCAGACACCGTTCACCACCCAGAGCCTGAGTAATATGCTGTCGCAACTGGGCATCACCGTGCCTCCGGGCACCAATATGCAGCTGAAAAATGTGGCGGCCGTCATGGTCACCGCCAAGTTGCCGCCGTTTTCACGTACCGGGCAGAATATTGACGTGGTGGTGTCCTCAATGGGTAACGCCAAGAGCCTGCGTGGCGGCACTTTGCTGATGACCCCGCTGAAGGGGGTGGATAATCAGGTCTATGCATTGGCGCAGGGCAACGTGCTGGTCGGGGGCGCTGGCGCATCAGCCGGTGGTAGCAGCGTGCAAGTCAACCAACTGGCGGGTGGCCGTATCAGCAATGGCGCGACCATTGAACGAGAACTGCCAACGACCTTCGGTGCCGGCGGGGTGATTAACCTACAGCTTAATGATGAAGATTTTACGCTGGCGCAGCAGATCAGTGACGCTATCAACCGCCAGCGTGGGGGCGGTACCGCTTCACCGTTGGATGCCCGCACCATTCAGGTTTTGGTGCCACAGGGCAACAGCTCACAAGTACGTTTCCTGGCGGAAATCCAGAACATTAACGTCAGCGTTGGGGCGATTGACGCCAAGGTGATAATCAATTCACGAACCGGTTCGGTCGTGATGAATCGCGATGTAATCCTGGATTCTTGTGCTGTAGCGCAGGGCAATTTGTCAGTGGTGGTCGATCGACAAAATACCGTCAGCCAGCCAACGACACCGTTTGGCGGCGGGCAGACGGTGGTGACGCCAAATACCCAGATCTCCGTACAACAGCAGGGTGGCTCGCTGCAAAAGGTTAATGCCAGTGCCAACCTGAACAACGTGATCCGTGCGCTGAATGCACTGGGGGCCACGCCGATCGATCTGATGTCGATCCTACAGGCGATGCAAAGTGCCGGTTGCTTGCGCGCTAAGCTGGAAATTATCTGATGGCCGGTGATTTGATGGCGATGTCGGGCGCGGCCTATGACGCCCAGGCGCTAAATGGGTTGAAGCGTGACGCGGCCGCGGATCCGCAAGGTAACCTGAAACAGGTGGCCCAGCAGGTTGAAGGCATGTTCGTGCAGATGATGCTAAAGAGCATGCGCGCCGCACTACCGCAGGACGGGGTGTTGAGCAGCGATCAAACGCGGCTTTACACCTCAATGTATGACCAGCAGATCGCCCAGCAGATGTCGCAGAAAGGACTCGGGCTGGCCGACATGATGGTCAAACAGATGGGCAATGCCAATACTGTGCCGAGTGAAACCGCGGGCTTGTCGCCGATGGCGTTGGACAATGAGGTGCTGCAAACGCTGCCAAATCAGGCGCTGGAGCAGATGATCCGCCGTGCGGTGCCGAAAGCACCCTCGGCGGCGCCATTGACGCTAAATAACGGCAACTTTGTTGCCCGTCTGTCGATCCCGGCGCGTGTCGCCAGCCAGCAGAGCGGCATTCCGCATCAGCTGATTGTCGCGCAGGCAGCGTTGGAGTCAGGTTGGGGTCAACGCGAGATACCGACTGCCGAAGGGACGCCGAGTTATAACCTGTTCGGTATTAAGGCGGGCGGTAACTGGGACGGCCCGGTGACCGAGATCACCACCACCGAGTTTGAACAGGGGGCGGCGAAGAAAATCAAGGCGAAATTCCGCGTTTACGGGTCTTACGTTGAGGCGATGGCCGACTACGTCAAACTGCTGACCAACAATCCGCGCTATGCCGATGTGGCCAACGCTCGCAGTCCTGAACAGGCGGCACATGCGTTACAGCGGGCCGGGTACGCCACTGACCCACAATATGCCAACAAGTTGGTCAGTGTCATTCAGCAGATGAAAAACACGGGCGAACAGGTAATAAAAGCCTACACCCATGACTTGAAGGATCTGTTCTAAACCCCTTTCATTCTTGACGTTACTACGCCGTTAGCTGTTTGTTGTTATTCGGCCCCTTTGTGGGCCTGATCCCTTACGGGCCACATGGCCGGGGTGTCACCCCCGGTCATGTAGCTGGCCCAGTTCCCGGGGAGTGCTTTGTTGGCACGCTGATGATTTTGGGATTTGCGAAAGTGATGAATCATGAATAAAGGCCAGCAATTCCCTATCAAGTTTCCCCGTTTTTTGCCGATAACCGAGACAGGCTGAGCGAAAAGGCTCAGCAGCTTAATTGAACCCTGTGGGCCACCGGCACCGCAGCAAAAGGAATTCTTATGTCCAATAGCTTAATCAATACCGCGATGAGCGGGCTGAATGCGGCTCAGGTGGCGCTCAGTACCGTCAGTAACAACATTTCCAACTACAACGTGGTTGGCTATAACCGCCAGACTGCCATCCTGGCGCAGAACGGTGGCTTAAGCACCATGAACGGTTTTATCGGCAACGGCGTGACCGTCACCAGCGTGAATCGCGAATACAACCAGTTCATCACTAATCAGCTGCGCAGTGCGCAAAGCAATGCGGAAGCGCAGGGCACTTACTACGATAAAATCTCACAGATCGACAACTTGCTGGCGAGCAAAACCAACACCTTGTCGACCAACATGCAGGACTTCTTCACCAACCTGCAAAATATCGTCAGCCATCCTGGCGACGATGCATCGCGTCAAACCGTGCTGGGCAAGGCCAACGGTCTGGTTAACCAGTTCAACAACACGGACAAGTATCTGCGTGATATGGACAGTGGTGTTAATCAGCAGATCAGTGATAGCGCGCAGCAGATCAACAGCTACAGCCAGCAGATCGCTAACCTGAACGATGAGATTACCCGTCTGCGTGGCAGCGGCGGCGAGCCGAATGCGTTGCTGGATCAGCGAGATCAACTGGTGACGGACCTGAATAAAGTGGTTGGTGTACAAGTCACCCAGCAGGATGGCGACGCCTACACGGTTTCATTTGCCAACGGCCTGACACTGGTACAAGGCAGTACCACCTACCAGGTAGCGGCGGTGCCTTCCAGCAGCGATCCTGCCCGCATGACCCTGGGGTATGACCGTGGCCATGGCGCTACTGAAGTACCTGAGAGCCAGATTAACAGTGGCAACCTGAGTGGTGTGCTCAAATTCCGCAGCGAAACGTTGGATGGTGCCCGTAATCAACTGGGGCAAATTGCGCTGGCGTTAGCGGACAGCTTTAACCAGCAGCACCGTGAAGGTTTCGATCTGAATGACGATGCCGGTACCGATTTCTTCAGCTTCGGCGGCGGCCGCGTGGTGGATAACACCCGTAATACCGGTGATGCGTCATTGTCGGTGTCTTACACCGATACCAGCAAAGTGAAAGCTAATGATTATCGCGTTGAGTTTGACGGCAGCAATTGGCAGGTGAGCCGTTTGCCGGACAACGTCAAGGTCAATGCGACTGCGGGCACAGATGCCGATGGCAAGCCGACGCTGAGCTTTGATGGGTTGCAGGTCGGTATTGACGGCAACGCTAAGGCTAAAGACAGCTTTACCGTGAAGCCGGTGAGTGATGTAGCGGGGACTCTGAAGGTCGCCATTACCGACACCTCAAAAATTGCTGCTTCCAATAAAGAAGGCAGTGGCCGCGGTAACAATGAAAACATCACGAAACTGATCGATCTGCAAACCCAGAAGTTGGTGGACGGTAAAGCGACCTTTAGCGGCGCCTACGCCGGTTTGGTCAGCAGTATTGGTAACCAGACCGCATCAGCCAAAGTGGCGACGACCTCACAGGCTAACATCGTCACGCAATTGGCCAGACAACAACAGTCGATTTCAGGCGTCAACCTGGACGAAGAGTACGGTGAGCTGTTGCGTTTCCAGCAATATTACATGGCTAACGCGAAGGTGGTTGAAACCGCCAGCTCCCTGTTTGACACCTTGTTAAGCATCCGTTGATTTAACCGCAGTCCGGCCTCTGACACGGAGGTCGGCCGCTCATTTTGAGGAACCTACAGCATGCGCATGAGTACCAGCATGATGTATCAACAAAACATGTCCGGCATCACTGGCAACCAGTCGCTGTTTATGAAGGCTGCTGAACAGTTGTCGACGGGCAAACGGGTGATCAATCCATCCGACGATCCGCTGGCGGCATCGCAGGCGGTGATGTTGTCGCAGTCCCAGGCTGAGAATAACCAGTATACGCTGGCGCGCACTTTTGCCCGTCAGAACGTGTCGATGGAAGAAACCGTGCTGGCTGGCGCCACATCCACTATCGCCGATATCAAATCGTTGATCGTCAACGCTGGCGGCACCGAAAGCGATAACGATCGTGATTCACTGGCTACTCAATTGCAGGGACTGAAAGATCAGTTGCTCAATCAGGCCAACAGCACCGATGGCAACGGCAACTACATGTTCGGCGGTTATGTGAATGACAAGGCGCCGTTTGTCGATGAAGGCGGCACTGTGAGCTACAAAGGCGGCGACAAGGCGGTCCAGCAGAAGGTGGACGCTAACCGTACCATGACCATCGGACATCCTGGTAACGAGGTGTTCATGTCGCTGACCAGTAACCCGAAACCTGAACCGGACGGCAGCGCGCCAGTTTCCAACGTCTTCGAGAGCATCGACATTGCATTGAAAGCGTTAAAAACACCGCTGCAGGACGCAGACGATGCCACCAAGCAACAGGTGACCGATGCCCTGGCCAAGGCTAACCGCGGCATGGACAACTCCTACAATAAGGTGCTTAGCGTGCGTGCCGAACTGGGCAGCCAATTGCAAGAGATGGATCAGTTGGACAGCATCGGTAAAGAGCGCGACATGTCCACTCAAATTCAGATGAGTGCACTGACGGATGCGGATCTGGCTGAGTCGATCTCAGCTTACTTTATGCAACAGGCTGCGTTGCAGGCGTCATATAAGACCTTCGGCGACATGCAGGGTATGTCGCTGTTCCAAATGAACCGCTAATTCCCGTCGCCTTTCACGTTGAAGTAGAACCAACCATACCCTTTGTCTCTCAAGCTACAGCTTGAAAGACGAAGGGGCACTCTTTGGGTGTGCTTAGAAGACCTTATCGCTGTAACACAGGGGAAGGGGATTCTTGAAACCGGGCGCACTTTTTTGGCACGTCACTCTTTCCCCCACTAAGGTTTGAGTGACGTGCCTTTTTTTCGACAGACACACAAAATAGATGTGTCATATCCGCCTTATTTAACGTTGGGAAACGCCAAGGTATTTATTGCGGACTGAGGAATAATTATAGATGTTATATATCCATAATTAATTATAACTGCCTGGTTATTTTTTCTTTTTAACCATTTTCCATTTCCCATCATTTGCTGATGGGCATAGAGCAATTTGAATTCGGTTGGTTGCCCAGTGTGCCAGGCCCAAAGCTCGACGTGCTCTTCTGTTGGTTTTCGCTTTCATTTCTATGCTCCTGAGAGTAGAGGTAAAAACACCGCAGATAATAAATGTGCCCGCCCCGCCGGCTGACCCCGGTGAGCGACTATTTTTATCCTTGTGGATGTTGGATGAATACCGTTTTTATTTTTACTTCCCTGTGGATTCTTTTATTTAATCTCACTCCTTTATTTTATTCTGTGATGGCTAACGGATTGGTAGGGTGGTTTTCTACTGATGGCTTTATATTTAATAAGGTCATTCTAAGGGGGGTATTTTATTATTCAAGGCAATAAAAATAATCGAAGCCAAATAGTGTTTATCTGTTTTTTTCAACTTTTTATAGCGAGAAAGGGTATTTACTGCCAGTTTGTTCGGAGAGGAGCGGCCGTTGAGCCGCATAAGTAGGGTAACGTTAAGGCGTCATGTTACTGAGAACATCGGCCAGACGATCAAAGAATTCGCCGAAAAGGTGCTCACAAAACGGCGCTAGCATCGGCATCATCATGCCTATGGTCATAATGCCAATCGTCATGGTGACCGGGAAACCGATAACAAACACCGACAGCTGAGGGGTCATGCGATTGAGCAGGCCAAGTGCCAGGTTCAGCGTTAGTAACAGGCAAATCAGCGGTAATGCCAGCATCATGCCATTGATGAAAATCAATGAGCCCACCTGAGTGAGTGCCAGAAATCCATTGCCATTCAAAGGCTCGGTCTGGATCGGCAGGGTATGAAAACTGTCCACTAACAGTGAAATCAACCACAGGTGGCCGTTGAAGCTGAGGAACAGCAACATGGCCAGTAAGTTGAGTAGCCGCGCCAAGACCGGCGTATTCGGCCCGCCACTGGGGTCAAAGAAGGTGGCGAACGACAGACCCATCTGCATGCCGATCACCTCGCCAGCCAAGCGTATCGCCGCGAAGGCAAATTGCATCGTCAGGCCCAGCGCTACACCGATCAGTATTTGCTGAGCCGCCAGCCACAATCCGGCTACAGAGAAAATGGGGACAGTACTGATGGGCAACCCGGGTGCAATCAGTATGACGATCAGCCCGCCCAGACCAACCTTGACCTTCTTGCTGATTTGCTTTTCGCTGAATACCGGTGCGGTGCTGATTAGCGCCAGAATACGCAGCAATGGCCAGAAGTATTGGCTTAGCCAGACGCCAAACTGCGCGCTGTCAAATGTGAGCATGATTAACCAATCAGATTTGGCAGGTTAGTGAACAGCGTGCGCATATAATCCAGCAGCAGGTTCAACATCCATGGACCGGCAATCACGATGGTGGCGACCACTGCCAGAATTTTTGGAATGAACGACAGCGTCATTTCGTTAATCTGGGTGGCGGCCTGAAGCAGGCTGACCACCAGGCCGCTGACCAGTGCGGCGAGCAGCATGGGGGCCGCCAGCGCCAGCGCCACTTTCATCGCTTCGGTGCCCAGTGCCATGACCGATTCGGGTGTCATTATGCTTCCTTCAGAGGTGGCGTGAGCGCCGGGTTACGAGTAAAAACTTTGCGCCAGTGAGCCGAGCAACAGCTGCCAGCCATCGACCAGCACAAACAACATCAGTTTGAACGGTAGCGAGATGGTCGCCGGCGGCACCATCATCATCCCTAACGCCATCAAGACGCTGGCGACCACCAGATCGATAATCAGGAAGGGAATAAATACGGTGAAACCAATTTGGAACGCCGTTTTTAGCTCGCTGGTGACGTAGGCAGGTAACAGAATACGCATAGGTACTGCTTCTGGCCCGGCCAGTGGTGGCTGGTTGGCGAGTTTGGCGTACAGTGCCAGATCGGTTTCACGCGTTTGACGCAGCATAAACTCGCGCAGCGGTTGTGAACCTTTATCCAGGGCCACATCCAAACCGATTTTGTCCTGACTGAACGGCAAATAAGCGTCCTGATAGACCTTGTCGAACACCGGTGACATGATAAAAAAGGTCAGGAACAAGGCCAGTCCCAACATCACCTGGTTCGGCGGTGCTGACGGGGTGCCCAGCGCATTGCGTAACAGCCCAAGGACAATGATGATACGGGTGAAACTGGTCATCATCAGCAACATGGCGGGCAGGAAACTGAGCGACGTCAGCAACACCAGTGTTTGCACCGGCAATGACCAGCTTTGGCCGCCATTGGCCAGTGGCTGGCTGATCAGCCCAGGCAGTTGCGCGAAAGCCGCCGGGCTGGCTAACAGCAGGGCAGTGGCTATTCCGTAAAGGCATTTTTTGCCCCGGATAAACGAGGCGATATAAGGAACAAGGAATTTCATGCCGATTTTTCCGGACGTTTCAGAACTTTTTGCATCAGTTGGCGAAAATCAGCCGGTGGCGCAGTGTCGGCTGCGGTGCTGTCTTGCGGTGGCGCGGGCAGGGTATGTAAAGGGGTTATTTGCTGGGCGGTGACGCCCAACACCAGCAGGGTATTATCCACCTCGATCACCACCACGCGCTCCCGTTGCCCAACCTGACAACTGGCGCGCAGATTAAGCAGTTTGCTGTTACGCGCCTGTGGGGCAAACCCCAGACGACGGAAAAGCCAACCGGCCAGCAGGATCAATAACAGGATACCGCCAAGCGCAGTGCTGACTTGCATCAGCACTGAACCGGCCGGCAGTGCCGGCGCGGAAGGTTGCAAAGTGCCTGCGTTAGGCGCGGTCGTGCTTGGATTCATCAGCGGCTCAGGCGGCGCATGCGCTCAGAAGGAGTGATGATGTCGGTAATGCGCACGCCAAACTTGTCGGCCACGACCACGACTTCGCCTTGGGCAATCAGATAACCGTTGATCATAATATCCAGCGGTTCACCCGCCAGCCCGTCCAACGCCACGACAGATCCCTGCGACAGACGTAGCAGCTCTTTAATGGTCATTTTGGTGCGGCCCAGTTCGACGGTCAATTTGACCGGGATGTCCAGGATCAGATCGATATCTTGCAGGCTGCCGCTTGCATCCTGCGGTTCCAGCGATTTAAACACGGCGTCACTCGCAGACGTTTTTTCAGTAGCTTGCTGTTCGTTAAACGCATCAGCCCACAGATCGTCCACGGATTCCTTTCCTTCGCCAGACGGTTGCTTAGGATCACTCATTTGGGCTGTTCCTCACTCAGAGCATTCAAAATAGGGTTAATCAAATGTTCAACACGCAGGGCGTATTGCCCGTTTAACGTGCCATATTGGCTGGTCAGAACCGGTACGCCGTCCACGTGGGCAATCAGGCGGTCCGGTTTATCAATCGGTAATACGTCCCCTGGCTGCAACTTCAGGATCTTCGACAGCCGCATTGGGATATCGACGAAGTTGGCAATCAGTTCCAGTTCGGAATGCTGTACCTGCTTCACCAATGTTTCACGCCAGTGGCTGTCTTCCTGCCGTGAGTTTTCCAACGGCGGGTTGGTGAGCAGTTCGCGGAGCGGTTCGATCATTGCAAACGGAATACAGATATTGAATTCACCGCTCAGCGCACCGATCTCCACCTGGAACGGTGTGGTCACCACAATGTCGTTCGGTGAGGTGGTGATATTGGTGAATTTCACCTGCATTTCAGCACGAACGTATTCCACGTTAATCTTGTAAATCGCGCTCCAGGCGTCGCCGTAAGCATCCAGAGCCAGGCGTAGCATGCGTTTAATCACCCGCTGTTCAGTGGGTGTAAACTCACGGCCTTCCACTTTCGTTGGAAAGCGTCCGTCGCCGCCGAACAGGTTATCGACAGCGATAAATACCAGACTCGGTGCGAACACGAATAATGCTGTGCCACGCAGCGGGTTCAGGTGCACCAGGTTGAGGTTGGTCGGCACCGGCAGATTACGGGCAAATTCGTGATACGGCTGGATCTTGATCGGGCCGACGGTGATGTCCGGGCTACGACGCAGCAGGTTGAACAACCCCATGCGGAACTGCCGGGCAAAACGTTCATTGATGATTTCCAGCGCGTGCAGACGCTCGCGTACCACGCGGCGCTGGGTGGTCGGATCGTACGGCTTGACCTCGCTCTCGTTGCTGGTGACGGCTTCGGGTTCATCACCCGCGCTGTCGCCGTTGAGCAAGGCGTCGATCTCTGCCTGTGAAAGAATGCTGTCGCCCATAGTGATTACCGCAATATGAAGGCAGTGAACAGCACATCGCTGACCACCTGCTTCGGTTGTCCCTTAACTAGCGGCGGGCTAAGCACGTCCTTAATCTGCGCCACCAGTTGCTGCTTCCCTTGTTCGCTGCTCAGTTGGCCCGCTTCCTGACGAGACAGCAGCATCAGCAGACGACTGCGCACCTCGGGCAGAAAATCGTTCAGTTGGCGGCGAGTATTTTCGTCCGGCAAACGTAATGTCAGACCGATATACAACACGCGATCGGGGTTGTTATCGGGCGTCATCAGATTGACGGTGAACGTGTCCAGCGGCATAAATACCGGTGCGGCCGGCGGTTGTGGTTTGGCGGCAGGCTGCGCGCCGCTCTGGTGCTGCTTGAGTTGCCACCAGCTATAACCGGCCGCGCCGCTGGCGACGACGGCGATCAACACCAGCAGGATGACCAGAAGGGAGCGTTTTGGTGCTGCCGGTAGGGTATTTTGAGACATAGCTAAATCAAATTCCTGTTTTGGTTTTGCAAGTGACCGCCATGTTGAACGCACCCTGAAAACCATCGGGCATAGCGCGCGCAAAAGCCACACGCATGACATGTAACGGTATTATCGCGTCTATTCCGGCGCGCAATAGCCAGAATAGACAGAGAAAAGCGTGCCAGCTTGGACGTTTGCAGTGACTCAGGCGAAAATATCAACGCCACTGACTGCGCGGGCCATGGCCTGCAATTCCACCGGGGCACTGAGAGCATCGGCGGTCAGATTGCTGTCACCGTGGCGATCGCGGTAATCCGATCGGCCCTGTTGTTCAGCATGTTGTTGCTGTGCCTGTTGCCACTGAGGTGTGGATTCTCCCCCGACGCTGCTTTGCCCCAGATTGATGCCGCTCTCGGCCAATGCATGACGCAGTTGCGGAAGGGCGGCTTCGACGGCGGAGCGTACCTGGCCGTGTGCAGAGGCAATGTGCAGGTGCGCCTGGTTGTCATCGAGCTTGAGGGTGATTTGCAGTGCCCCCAGCTCTTGCGGATGCAACCGCAGTTCGGCACTTTGCTGGCCGTTACGATGGAACATCAACACTTGCTGGTTCAATGCCTGTTGCCATTCTGGGCTGCCAAGTTGAGCGTTCAACTGAGGTGTTGGTGGGGCAGTGACCAGCGAAGTGGCTGGTGCGGGTGCGGCTACCGGGCTGGACACTGGTGGTGCCATATGAGGATTGAGCTGGGCCTGAGGTTGCGTATCTGCGCTGAATTTCAGCGAGGCGGTATCCATCTTGTCATGGATTGCGGCTGAGGCTGTCTGTTGCGGGATGTTCTCAGCACGGCTTTCAACATGTGGTGACTCTTTGGTCAGCGTTGTCGCGGTTTTCTGTGCGTTGGTTATCGGGCTACCAGAGGCGTCAGATTGTTGACCCAGTGCGGCAGTCAACAGGGCGGCAGGTTGAGTGGCATCCGGGTCACCTTCAATGGTCAGTTTGGCAGTGTCCGGTGCAGAAGGGGGAGCGGCCATGGGCAGCATGGCAAACAGGGCTTGCAGTGTGGCGGCGTCAATCTCACCGGCAGGCCGGAGAGCGGCGTCTTGAGACGGCTGGCTTGATGGGAGATCTTCGCTGGTGTCGCTTGCCAACTGCGGACTGTCACTTAGTAACGACGGCGCAATAAGCCCATCTCGCTCGCCGAATGCGGCCAGTAGCTGAGTCAATTGGTTGCGGCTGAGCGGTGCTGATTCATCTTCTGCGCTCAGTGTCATGGGTGACAGTTTTCCTGCAGACTTATCGGCAGGCAGCACGCGAGCACCGAGCAATTGGGCAAAGGCGGAGGAGAGTGACGACTCGTCCAACGACAGTTGCGTGTCCGGCAGTAAGCCTGTATCGCTCTGGGTCGATATGCCTGGCAAAGCGTTGAGGTTCATTGATGTAGATTCCTTTGTGCACTGCGTTGAGCGAACTCATCCATCAGTTTTTGATCCCGTTTGTTCTCCAACTGCTGCTCCGCGCTTTGGGCGCGGCTGTGCAGGGTTTCGAAGGCATTCAGCCGCTGCTGTTTGTCCTGCCACTGTTTCATGGCGTGGTCCACCTTCTGCCCCCACTGCGTCAGTTGTTGTCGATGTTGGGTAATGGCCTGTTCCAGCGTGCCGATAAACTGCTGGTAGTTCTGCCAGTTGGACGACTCCATGCCGCCACTCAGTTGGTTATTCAGCTTCTGGCGGTACTCATCCTGATAATTGAGCAGCATGGAAAGCTGCTGTTCAGCGGCTTGTTGTGCCTTACGTACCTGGCCCAATTGCTGCGTTGCCTGTTCCACCGCATCCTGCGCCAGATCGCGCAGGGTAATGAGGGGTGACTGTGGTTTCATCGGATTTTCGCCTTTAGTGACGTTAAACGATCAACTGTTGTAGCTGTTGGCAGGCGTCGTCGTAACCGCTGCGCTCGAAAATACCCTGCTGCAGATAGGCCTCCATCTGCGGATACAGCGTCATGGCTTTGTCCAGCAGTGGATCGCTGCCTGCGACGTAGGCACCGACGCTGATCAAGTCACGGTTACGCTGATAGCTGGCCAGCATCTGTTTGAAGTTGCGTACCCGGCGGTAGTGCTCGTCGTCAATCAGTGACGTCATGGCACGGCTGATCGAGGCTTCAATGTCGATCGCCGGGTAGTGACCGGCTTCGGCAAGCCGTCGCGATAGCACGACGTGCCCGTCAAGAATGGCTCGCGCCGAATCGGCAATCGGATCCTGCTGGTCATCGCCCTCGGTCAGCACTGTATAAAAGGCGGTAATTGATCCCCCGCCGCTAATGCCGTTACCGGCACGTTCGACCAGTGCCGGCAATTTGGCAAAGACGGAAGGTGGATAGCCTTTGGTTGCCGGAGGTTCGCCGATAGCCAGGGCGATCTCACGCTGCGCCATGGCATAACGGGTTAGCGAATCCATAATCAGCAGCACGTGTTGGCCACGATCGCGGAAGTCCTCGGCGATACGGGTGGCGTAGGCGGCCCCTTGCATACGCAGTAAAGGGGAAACATCCGCCGGTGCGGCAATGACTACCGAACGTGCTCGACCTTCAGGGCCAAGAATGTTTTCGATAAAGTCTTTGACCTCGCGGCCGCGTTCACCGATGAGGCCGACGACGATCACATCGGCCTGGGTGTAACGCGCCATCATGCCCAGCAGTACGCTTTTCCCCACGCCGGAACCGGCAAACAGACCCATACGTTGGCCGCGACCGACGGTCAACAGGCCATTGATGGTGCGTACGCCGACGTCCAGCACCTGTTCGATCGGCGTACGTTGCAGTGGGTTGAACGGGGCAGTGATCAAGGGTGCGCGATAGCCGGTTTCCGGGGCCGGTAGGCCGTCGAGCGGTTTGGCGCTACCGTCGAGCACGCGCCCCAGTAATGCCGGCCCAAGTGGCAATTGTTTGCTGGCACTTTGCCCTTCCGACGAGACCCGGGCATAAACCCGGGCGCCAGGGACAATGCCTTCCACTTCTTCCAAAGGCATCAGGAACAGCCGCTGACCGTTAAAACCGACCACTTCGCTTTCCACTTCCTGAACTTCACCGGCGTCGTGACGTTCGATCAGGCAGGTAGCGCCTATCGGCAATTGCAGCCCGGTGGCTTCGAGTACCAACCCGGTAGCGCGTGTCAGACGGCCATAGCGACGTACCGTCGGGGTGTGCGCGATGCGTTTTTCCAGCGTGTCCAGTGACGTCAGCCAGCGGCCGAGGCGCAGGGTCATTACACGTCTCCCGGTGCGGCAAGGCGGCAGAGTTCATGCCAGCGTGTTGCCAGGCTGGCGTCGAGGTCGCCTTCATCGGCACTGACCTTGCAACCACCAGGGTGTAATTGGCCATCAGCCAGCAGTCGCCAGCCGTGCAGGCTGAGCGTCGCGCCTAATTGTTGCTCTATCCGCTGATAATCATCTGGATGAACACGTAACTGCGGTTTGCCACTGAACATCGGTTCTTGTTGGATCAACTGCTGGATTTGCGCCAGCAGGGCGGTCCCGTCACACACGGGCGGCTGACCGAGCACCTGCTTGGCGGCGGTCAACGCCAATTGCATAAGACGCGAGGCGATAACGCTATCGAGCGCGTCCAGCGTGTGCTGGAATTCGGTCACCAGTTGTTGCCAGTGAGCGGTCAGAGGCTGTTGCTGCTGTTGTGCCTCCAGCAAACCCTGCTGACGACCTTCTTCCATTCCGGCCTGAAATCCTGCGTCGTAACCCTTTTGGTGGCCGTCAGCATAGCCAAGCTGCTGGCCCTGCTGCTCTGCCTGCAAGCGCAACTGGGCCAATTGCTGTTCCTGGACGACAGTGTCGTCCATTGGAATACTGTAAGTTTCCGCCACCGGCAACGGGGCGATCTCTGGCTTGGGTTCATTCAGATCATTAAGCGACCATGGCTGCCAGGGCAGGGTGTTAATGCGATCAGACATAGGTGTCCTCGCCACCGCCGATAATCATTTCGCCGGTTTCTGCCAAACGGCGAACCACCAACAGGATGGCTTTCTGTTCGTTCTCTACCTGCGACATGCGTACCGGGCCACGGTTGGCCAGATCGTCGCGCAGAATGTCGGCGGCGCGTTGCGACATGTTTTTGAGGAACTTCTCGCGCAGCGGCTGTTCCGCGCCTTTGAGCGCAACCAGCAAGGATTCGCCTTCCACTTCCTGCAACAGGCGCTGGATGCTGCGATCGTCGACTTCCACCAGGTTTTCGAACAGGAACATCTCGTCGATAATTTTCTGGGCCAGCTCACCGTCGTATTCGCGCATAGCGTCGATAACCGCTTCTTCCTGCTGCGTTTTCATCAGGTTGATGATCTCGGCTGCGGTACGTACCCCGCCCATTTTGCTGCGCTTGAGGTTTTGACCATCGAGCAGGTTGTTCAGAACTTCGGTCAGTTCCGCCAGCGCTGCCGGCTGTACACCACCGAAAGTGGCGATACGCAACATCACGTCGTTGCGCAGGCGCTCGTCGAACAGCGCCAAAATGTCTGCCGCCTGACCCCGTTTCAGGTGAACCAAAATGGTCGCGATGATTTGTGGGTGTTCGTCGCGGATCAGATCGGCGGCGCTCATCGGCTCCATAAAGTTCAGTGTTTCCATGCCGGTGGTGGTCTCGCGAGATTCGAGAATATCCTCCAACAGGCTGGAGGCACGCTCTTCACCCAACGCTTTGACCAGCACAGAACGTAGGTAGTCGCTCGCGTTAACGCTCAGCGCTGCATACTGTTCGGCGTCGTCTTCAAACTCACGCAGTATTTCGTGCAACTGCTTGTGCGATACCTGACTCATGCTGGCCATGGTGCCACTCAACTGCTGGACTTCACGCGAGGAGAGGTGTTTAAACACCTCGGCGGCGCGATCTTCACCCAGCGTCATCAACAGGATGGCGCTTTTTTCGGTTCCGGTCAGACTCATAGTTCGTTACTCATCCATTGGCGGATTACCAGAGCGACCACACGCGGGTCTTTATCAGCCAGATCGCGGATCCGCTGGCTCTGGACTTCTGCACTGACGCGCTGCTGCGATTTACGGTGCTGCGCCAGCTCCTCATTACTCTGTTTCGTGCTGTCGGCTGGTTTAACCATTGGCGCATTGGCGGCGGCAAGCGCGGCCTTTTGCACAGCCTGACGATTTTGCAGTTGCGGCCGTACCAGTTTGCGCCAAAGCAGCCAAGCGACCAGCAGTACCAGCAGATAGCGGCCCGCGTCGAACAGACGATCGATAAATGACTGGCTTTGCCAGAACGGTAGCTCACCACCAGTGACTTCGTTATCAGTGAACGGTGCGTTGACCACATTAAGGGTATCGCCACGGGCACTGGAGAAGCCCATGGATTCACGCACCAGGGATTCGATCTGCGCCAACTGATCTTTGCTCATCGGCAATGGCTTGCCATTTTTATCCGTGCCGCTGTAGTTGACCACCACCGCAACCGACAGTCGCTGCACCGTCCCGGCTTTTTGCTGGGTATGGCGAATGGTGCGATCGACCTCGTAGTTGGTGGTTTCATCGTGACGGCTATTCTGCGGCCCAGTAGCAGCACTGCGTGGCGCGGCAGTATTGGCAGTGTTAGCGTTATTGCCAGTGGCAGCCGGTTTAGCGGTTTCAATCGGGGCAACAGCGGGGGCGCTAGGTTGATTCGACAGAGCACCCGGTACGCCGCCGACTTGTGGCCCACCAATTTGATCGCTTTGGCTCATTTGCTTCGAGCGTACAGCGGCTTTATTCGGTAGCTGATTCGGTTGGTATTCTTCGTCAGTTTGCTCGCGGGTCGCAAAATCGATCTGCGCGGTGACCTGGGCACGCACGTTGGCGCTGCCGACCATCGGCGCCAGAATGGCTTCGATCCGTCGTTGGTAGCGGTTTTCTACTTCGTTGGCATATTTCAGCTGTGCCGCGTTCAGATCGCGACCGGCGCCGTCAGACTGGGTCAGCAGGCGACCTGATTGATCGACCACCGTAACGTTGCCCGGCGGCAAACCAGCAACGCTGCTTGAGATCATATAAACGATAGCGTTGATCTGGCCGTCATCTAATGCGCGGCCGGGTTGTAGCGTCAGTGTCACCGACGCGGAAGGCGATTTTTGCTCACGAACAAACAGCGAAGGTTTTGGCAAAGCCAAATGCACTCGGGCGTTTTGTACCGGTCCCAGTGATTCGATGGTGCGTGACAGTTCACCTTCCAGCGCACGCTGGTAGTTGATTTGCTCGCTAAACTGGCTGATGCCGAATTTTTCCTGATCCAGCAGTTCGAAGCCTACGGCTCCCCCTTTAGGCAGGCCCAATTGTGCCAAGCGTAAACGGGTTTCATGCACTTTATCGGCGGGGATCAGCAGCGCTGCGCCGTTCTCGGCGAAGCGGTAAGGGATATTCATTTGCGTCAGTTGAGTGACGATGGCTCCGCCGTCGCGATCGTTAATGTTGCTGTACAGAACGCGGTAGTCTGGACTTTTTACCCATAACAGCAGCGCGACCACAATGGCGATGGCAGCGGACGCGGCAATCAGCAGTGGGATTTTGGGGTTGGCGCGCAGACGATTCCACATGGCTTGCAGGCCATTATCGCGGCTTTCGGTGGCGGTAATTGAAGCACTCATTTTAGCCAGTGTCCTTCAATGACGCTCAGGATCCGGTGCGGGCCACGGCGTAGCTCCCTGCCAGGCTGATGAACGATGTGGTTAGCGTTGTGTGACAAAACAGACTCCCTGATACACATTTCTTCTGAATAGCGGCGCTCCCATTTCTGGGCATGCCATTATTTGCCCTTGAGGGGAATTTCGATGGCCCGATAAGCCGGGTTTTTTGCAGTTAATTAGCGGCTTTAGGATAAAAACGCTGTGATAGGGTGTGGATCATCAAAGTAGTGCCTGTCGTCATAAGGGCCGGCAGCATTATGTTTATATCTAAAATAGTTCGAGTTGCATCGAGGCGGCTTGAAGTATGACGCGTATATGAGGTCAGAATGGCAATTCAGGGCATTGAAGGGGTATTGCAGCAATTGCAGGCCACAGCGATTCAGGCTGGGTCAATGGGGCAAGGTGCGTCGGCACAAGGCGTTAATTTTGCCAGTGAACTGAAAGCCGCGATCGGCAAAATCAGCGATACCCAGCAGGCCGCGCGCAAACAGGCGCAAGATTTCGAAGTGGGCGTCCCGGGCATTAGCCTAAATGACGTCATGGTTGATTTGCAAAAATCATCCGTCTCACTACAGATGGGTGTGCAAGTGCGTAATAAGTTGGTTTCCGCCTACCAGGAAATAATGAATATGGCGGTGTGATGGGCATGGCCTCGTGTTTGAGGCCATGATTTATCGGAGAGGACGATTAAGAAAGTAGCGCGGCAAGTTGATGATGAGCACTTTCCATCCCCTGGTCTCGCCCATGTGGTTTCATATCCAGGCCTTCCGCATAAACGAATTGCACTTCACTGATCCCCATCAAGCCTAAAACGGAACGCAGGTAGGGTGTAACCGCATCGGTTTCGCTACCCACATGTCTACCGCCACGGGAACTGATCACCAGGGCACGCACGCCTTCGACCAAACCGACCGGATAAGTCGCCGTATAGTTGAATGTCACACGGGCTCGCGCCACCAAATCAAACCAATTTTTTAAATGTGTTGGTACGTTGTGGTTGTACATCGGCGCACCAATCACCACCAAATCACTGGCCTTAAGCTCGGCAATTAACTGGTCCGAGAGCGCCACGACATCTTTGGCCCGTGCGCTTAGGGTTTCACTGCCACGTAATGCACCGAACAATTCGGCGTCCAGCACGGGTAAGTCGAGCGAAACCAAATCGCGTATTACGACGTTATCCTGAAACCCCTTTGTGTTGCGTTCGTTCAAGAAGGTATCGATCAGTCTATTTGTGTGGGATTGTTCGCCCATGATGCTGGATTTGAGTACCAATATATTGTTCATGATCTTTTCCTGATGATGGTCTGAATAAGCCCCAATGTGTCAGTTGGGCCGTTGGGGTGTTCGAGATAATGCATGTTAGCATTGCTGAATATTCACCAGTGGTGATAGTGTTTCACATCATTGATTCCAAAAAGGAAGCAATAAGGTGAGAACTGAACTGAGTGGGATCCCGGTATTTGTCGCCGTAGCGGAAGCAGGCAGCTTCGCTAATGCCGCTGAAAAACTGCATCTGACACGCTCTGCCATCAGTAAAATTATCTCTCGGTTGGAGGAACGGCTGGGGGTCATGCTTTTCCTACGCACGACACGTAGCCAAAGTCTGACGGATGAGGGGGTGCTGTTTTATGAGCATTGCCGACAGGCACTGGCGACGCTTAACAACGCTGAAGCCTTGCTCGATAGCGGTAAAGTGCAAGCCAGCGGCAGGTTGCGTGTGTCAATGCCCGTGTTGTTCGGCCATTTGTGCATAGCACCGCTGCTGACGGAACTGGCACTACAGCATCCACAATTGACGTTGGAACTGTCCTTTAGCGATCGAACCGTGGATTTGATCGACGAAGGGTTTGATCTGGCTATTCGTATTGGTGCGTTGCCTGACAGCAGTAGTCTGGTAGGCCGGCAGTTAGGCCACCACGGCATGACATTTTGTGCGTCACCGGCCTATTTACAGCGCTGTGGCGAACCGCTGTCGTTACACGATCTCAGTCAACATCAGGCAGTAGGGTATTTACGTGCGGGTATTGTCCAGAAATGGCAACTTAGGGACGACGACAACCGTCTGCAAGAAATAAGGCCGCAGGCAAGAATCCTGATGGACGACATGCAAGCTGTTACCAATGCTGCTGTAAGTGGGGCTGGCGTGGCTTGGCTGCCGTATTGGCTGGCCCGTGAGCACGTTGTTGAAGGTCGCTTGGTGGCGATAATGCGCAGCTATGACAGTGTCGATTTCCCCGTCAATGCCGTCTGGCCTCATGCCGCTTACCAACCGTTAAAAGTCAGACTTGCGGTAGACCAATTAGTGGCGCAACTTCCCGCCAGATTGGCCCTTATAGCGCCTTGATTGCCGGAAGATGCCCGTGTTTTAGTCATGTCATTTTGAATAATCACTTGCATGCTAATGGCGTTATTGCAACGTAATGTGCATCAATCGACGGAGTAGAAGGGCATAAACCACGATGTAGCGCAAATTGTCACGTTGATCGCTGGATTATAATTTTAGGGTGTAAAGACCTTTCAATTACCAGGTAAGATAATGAGCGGTAAAAGTGAACGTAGATGGCGGTTGTTAAGTATTTTAATACTTATCGTTTTAACTGTATTAATAAGCATTTTAATTAAACAAAGTTAAAACAATTGGGGCCACGTTCGTGGCCTTGCTGTTTTATTTTCCCGCCAGCATTCGCATGGCTTCTTCTTCATACAGCAAGCCAAGTAACCACATACCGAGCAGTAACACAACCAGGGAAAGCAGCAGTTTTTCGTTGAGCATGGTTTATTCACTTCTGACAGTTTTAATGCGTTGCCGATGCTATCCCACCTGGTCGTTTTGCGCTAATCCTGTTTACGTAAACAACGTTCTCATTGTTCAATGATTTAATTTACGCCTGCGGCTATCACTCCTGTTCTTGCATCATGCTGAAGTGATCGGGGCGAATCGCACTGGGTTCCATTGCGCGTTGATGTCCACGAACTGCCGTGGGAGCAAAACCGAAACGCTTACGGAAACGTTCGGCGAACCGCGAAGAGCTTTCATAACCTACGTGCTGGGCGATGACGGATATCGGCCAATCGGTAGATTGCAGAAGCGCCAATGCGCTGCTCATACGCACGTCGATCATCAGATTACGCAGTGATGTGTTCTCTGCCGACAGCTTGCGTCGTAGCATTACTTCACTCATCGACAATGTTTCCGCTACCTCAGCCGCCGTCCAGATATTATGGGGATCGGTCGCCAGACAGCGGCGCACCCGTTGGGTTAAATTCCTGGCTTCATTGTGTATAAAGTTGATATTGAATTGTTTTAACCAGAGTAGAATTTCTAGCATTTTGTGGCGAATGATCGCCGTTGGGAAACGGTGTTTAAGTGCCAGCGCCAGGCTGGTGGTCTCAAAACTGTGCATCAAGGCACAAGGCAGGTTGCGTAACGCCAGCACCGCATCGAAGGGTGTCGAGGATGTTGTTTCAACGGCGCCCGGCTGTGCCGTGAACAGCTGTGGGTCACAGGTTAGCAACTGGCAACTAAAAACCCCATCATTTGAAGGGCCGTTAATTATATCTACGGTTTGGCCTCCGTCGATAATCAACAATTCGCCCGCATGAGCTACGATTTCTCGCTGTTGCCAACGTATGCGCTTGTGGCCTTGTTGTACCAGGTACAGATGTGGTTGCTCAAAATAAACTGAAGGGAATAATAATTCAGTATGCTGAATGATGTGTGCCGATGCACCAATTCCAGGACAAATATTAATTGTACGTTCCATCGATATTCATTTCGCAGCCATTATCTGTGAATATCTTTACGCTTTGATGGGCGTTGGAGCAACATTTTTCCATATGCTGTGAAGCACAGCGGCGTGTTTTATCTATCAAAAATAAATTTCCTGCTGAACAGAAAACGTCCGTGTTGGAGTGATGCTTATCCGTGAAAGTGAGAGCATGGCTCAAATTGTGCATTTTTACTAATTACCCATTATCTGAATAATTCAAATGCCATGGATTAATATCCTGACTTAACCGGGGAATAATAGTACATGCTGCTATTTATTCCAACGTCGCCGTTATTGTCACGGTTTCACCTGATTTGTGGCTCTCCTAACAGCAGAGCGCGATCGTGAAACTGACCGTAAGTGCTGTTGACCACGTTTTGGCGCGTTGATTGGCCAATCAATTCTTTCAATTGGTCCATGCGTTGTTGCAGCAAACGTTTCAATTCGGTTTCGTTGTCCAGAATTTGCTGCAACTTATGATGCAGCAATTCCTGTAGCGCCATTGACGGGCCAGCCTGCCCGGTAAAGGCGGCGGTTTTTTCTACCGCCGTCACATAGGCCAGTTCCTGTTCGACCAGTTCTTCCCACCGGCCGGTCTGCGCCAATACAATCATATGGCTACTCAGGGTGAAAATTTGTTGATAGGCGGCTAACAACTGCTGTTGACGTTCCATTACACGGCGTCCTGAGAAGGGTGATAATTAGGGCCAATTTGGCGCCAGGCGTCAGCAATATTTTCCAGCAGTTTGACGACTTCGGTGATCGCTGCTTCATCATTGTGCAGATTGGCTTGCATCAAGCGCCGCTTCATATAGTCATACAGCGCTGCCAGATTATCGGCCATTTCACCACCTTGCTGGTGGTCGAGACCGCCCTTCAGGCCGTTATCAATAATATTGATGGCCTTTGACAGTGCCTGACCCTTGCCAGCGATATCACCCTGGTTCATCAGTATCCGTGCGCGTAACAGGGCGCTAAGCGCCCCGTCGAAAAGCATCACGATTAACTGATGCGGGCTGGCGCTCATCACGCCGCTTTCCAAACTGACCTGTGCATAGGCCTGAGTGCCGCTACGGTTATACATGCTTTTTTTACCTGGTTAAAAAGTTCTTATTTGAACTGTTGTTTTAAATAATCACCGGTACCACTCAGTTTGGACATCATGGTATCCAGCTGTACAAATTGTTGTTTATAACGATCTATGGTGTTTTGAATGCTGGCGGTGACCGTAGTTATCTGGCTATTGAGACGGTCGAGGTTGGTATTGATGCTTTTGGTCGAGTTTTCGATGATGCCGCCGGCCTTGATGTAATTTTGGATCTCGTTATGGATCTCGGTGGCCATGCCGGTATCCGTGCCATTGCCGGCGAAGAAGTTGGCAACTTGCTCTGGTTTGTCTTCAATGGCTTTATTTAGTTTAGTGCTGTCAATTTCTAACTTGTTGGTTTTGGTGTTGGTTGTGATACCCAGGTTGCCCAGGCCTTTCAGTTCGGGGTTGTCTTGGGCTGCGCTGAGCGCACTTTTAATCGATGACTGAATACCACGCAAGGTGTTATCACCCAGCAACGCGCCGTTTTTAGCATTCTGCGCCTCGCCAGTTTTTACTGGGGTATATTTGGTCAGCGAGTTAAAGGTATCCAGTAGCGAGTTATAGTTGTCAACCCAGTCTTTGATCTTAGCTGCGGTACCGGCTTTATCAGTGCTAACCACCAAGTTCTGTGGTTCATCTGTTTTGGTGGTGGTTTTCAGATCGATAGTCACGCCCTGCAAGGCATCTGCAATCGAGTTGGTACTACGTTTAATAGGTGTGCCGTTGACTTTAATTTCAGCATCCTGACCGGCCACAGTTTGCTTCATTGCACCGTTTTTTGCGACGGAGTCGTAATTCAGTATTTTACCCAGTTTGTCGTCATTATTGACCTGAACCGAAATGGTGCTTTTTTCGCCGGTAGTGGTGGAGCTGAGTGCCAGCTGATAGTCGTTGTCACCTACCCGCATGATACTGGCGTTGACGCCAGCCTTGGCGTTATTGATGGCATCACGCATTTCCACCAGCGAAGTTTGATCGTCACTCAGTGGAATATTCACATTTTTAGGCGGGTTGCCGGCGGTGATGCTGATTGAACGGTCACTGCTGCCAGGCGTGCCCAGTTTTTCTGTTTGGTCGGAAACTGGGGTTTGGGTAGTCAGCGTTTGCGGTTGTGCCAGTTTCAGCACTTCAACGCTGTAGTTCCCTGCTACCGCCTTATCGGTGGTGGTGATGGCAAACTGATCGTGTTTGCTGGCGGTGGTATTGTTAAAAAAAGCAGGTTTCGCCAGCTCTTTACTTAAGTTATCAAACTTTTCCAGTGAGCCTTTTAGCGTGCCATAGGCAGTCAGTTGGGCGTTGTAGCTGGTTTGCTGGGTGGTGTAGGGCGTCAGACGTTGCTGTTCCGCTTTACTCAGTTTGTCCAGCAAGCCGTTGAGGTCGAGTCCTGAGCCGATGCCTAATGAACTGATCGATGCCATTGGTAATTCTCCTTGATAATGACTTTATTCGCTTTACGCGTTATCGGCCCAGTGGAGAAAAAGTTTACCGAAAAAATAAAAAAACGATGGCGCAATAGAAGAGGGAAAAACAGCGTTATTTACCCTATTGCTGATTATGCAAAAAAAAACAAAAAATTTCTAAAGGTTGCAAGGGGAGAGCCGATACCTGATGGGACGGTGGTTGACGCCGTGGGCAAAGCAGCCCGAACCTTTTAACTACGTTGCGAGAACGCAACTGACTCGTAAGGAAAGCATATAATGGCACAAGTAATTAACACCAACAGCCTGTCGCTGATGGCGCAGAACAACCTGAACAAATCACAGTCTTCTTTGGGTACTGCAATTGAGCGTCTGTCTTCTGGCCTGCGTATCAACAGCGCTAAAGACGATGCAGCGGGTCAGGCGATCTCTAACCGCTTCACTGCTAACATCAAAGGTCTGACTCAGGCTTCCCGTAATGCAAACGACGGTATCTCTCTGGCACAGACCACTGAAGGCGCACTGAACGAAGTTAACGATAACCTGCAGAACATCCGTCGTCTGACCGTACAGTCTCAGAACGGTTCTAACTCTGATAGCGACCTGAAATCCATCCAGGACGAAATCACCCAGCGTCTGTCTGAAATTGACCGTATCTCCCAGCAGACCGATTTCAACGGCGTAAAAGTGCTGAGCAAAGATCAGTCGCTGACCATTCAGGTTGGCGCTAACGATGGCGAAACTATCAGCATTGATCTGAAAAATATCAATAAAGACACTCTGAACCTGACTACTTTTGATGTTTCTGATAAGAACAACAAAGTTGGCGCAGTGGTTAACAGCGTTGCCGGGACTAAATCTGTTACCGCTACCGTAGGTAAAGACGCGTCTGGTGCGGATATCGCAGACAAAACAAAAGCTTCAGTAGTTAGTTACACCGAAGGTGGTGCAACTAAATATGCGATTAAAGATGAGACTGGTACCGCTAAGTACTACGAAGCAACAAAACAAGATGATGGCTCATTCAACTATGATACTGCCAAAAACGTTACCACTGCAGCTGCAGCGGGTACACCTACAGCAGTGACCGATGTTGACGTTAAAAGTGGCAAAAACGTAACTGTTAAAGGTCTGGCTTCAGGTGATGAGTTACACTCCTTCACTGACAGCACCGGCGCATCAAAATATGTTGTTAAAACCACTGGCACTGATGGTAAGGCAATGTACAAAGATGCAACAGTTGCTGCTGACGGTACTGTAACTGCAACAACTGAAAACAAAAATGTGATCAACCCACTGAAACAGCTTGATGACGCACTGTCCCAGGTTGACGGTCTGCGTTCTTCCCTGGGTGCGGTACAGAACCGTTTCGATTCTGTTATCAACAACCTGAACAGCACCGTGAACAACCTGTCTGCTTCTCAGTCTCGTATTCAAGATGCTGACTACGCGACCGAAGTGTCTAACATGAGCCGTGCCAACATCCTGCAACAGGCTGGCACCTCTGTTCTGGCACAGGCTAACCAGTCTACTCAGAACGTGTTGTCCCTGCTGCGTTAATCGACTCTCCTCGATTAACCTGTCGCAAAGAACCCCGCTCCGGCGGGGTTTTTTTATGGTCGCGCGCTGCGGAGTTATTGCATGGCGCAAATAAGGCCTGTTTTGTACGACTGTTCAGCCGATTGGCATTTTGCCCCCTACGGATAATAGCGCTGACTCTCTTATCCGCAGGTTTTAGACATAGTGAGCGATCTGTATACCGCCGAAGGCGTGATGGACAAAAATTCTCTCTGGTTGCGCTACGTACCGTTAGTGCGCCACGAGGCGTTGCGCCTGCAGGTCAGGTTGCCCGCCAGCGTGGAGCTTGACGATCTGCTGCAGGCCGGAGGAATCGGGTTGTTGAACGCCGTTGAGCGTTATGACGCCCTGCAAGGAACAGCCTTTACCACCTACGCGGTGCAACGCATCCGCGGTGCCATGCTCGATGAGCTACGCAGCCGTGACTGGGTGCCGCGCAGCGTGCGTCGGCATGCGCGTGAAGTCGCGCAGGTGATGCGACAACTGGAACAGCGGCTAGGCCGGCCGGCCAGTGAAGTGGAGGTCGCGCAGACGCTGAATATATCACTGGATGAGTATCGTCAAATTCTGTTGGACACCAATAACAGCCAGCTTTTTTCCTATGACGAATGGCGGGAAGAGCATGGCGAAAGCGCGGAACCGCTGCTGGAAGGGCACGAAGAGGCCAATCCGTTACATCATCTGTTGGAGGGGAACCTGCGCCAACGGGTGATCGACGCCATCGAAGCGTTGCCGGATCGCGAGAAAATGGTGCTGACGTTGTATTACCAGGAAGAGTTGAATCTGAAAGAGATCGGCGCCGTGCTGGACGTGGGGGAATCGCGTGTCAGCCAATTGCATAGTCAGGCGATTAAACGCCTGCGTGCTCGTCTGGCGAACGAAAACTGACATGTCTTCAACCGTTACCCTTCAACCTGATCACCATTGCGATAATCGGACTGTCCTTATGCCAGGAATATTATTGAAAAAACGGCCGCTGAGCCGTTATTTGAAAGATTACAAGCACAGCCAGACCCACTGCTCTCAGTGTGGCAAGTTATTAGATCGTATGGCGTTAGTATTCCGCGGCAAGATCATTAACAAAGACGCGATTGCACGTATGGACCAGCCCATTGATGATCATGTTTGGCTGAATGTGCAAAATGAACTGACCGCGCTGTGCCGTTTCTGCAGTGAGATTTCCTGTAATAGCCATCCGAGCTATTTCGATATTATGGCGTTTAAACAGTACTTGTTTGAGCAGACCGAAATGAGCCACAGCACCATCCGCGAATACGTCGTGCGCTTGCGCCGGTTGGATGAGATGTTGGTGGAACGCAACTACCCGGCAGACAAGTTTGCCAACAATGCCAGCCATCAGCGTATTATCGAAGAATTGCCCTCCGCGGCACACAACAATTACCGTATCGCACTGCGTAAATACGACCAGTATCTCGCCTGGCAGAAAAGCTATTGATCTCGTCTCCCCGGCGCACCAGCCGGGGTTTTCGTCTATCCCCCATCACGAATAAAGAGTGATTATTAAGTTCACATCTGCTAAATCTATCTTTTAGATGTTGATACTTTATTCCCTGGGGGAAGTTGTGAATCTGCAACAACAACTGGCGCAATTCCCGCGCCTCGATTTTGTCGGCTCTGCGACACCGCTCGAAAAACTGTCTCGCCTTTCAGATTACCTCGGTCGTGAAATTTACATCAAACGTGACGACGTCACGCCGATGGCGATGGGCGGTAACAAATTGAGAAAACTGGAATATCTTGCCGCTGATGCCTTGCGTCAAGGTGCAGATACGCTGGTGACCGCCGGTGCTATTCAATCTAACCACGTACGCCAAACGGCAGCGGTGGCGGCCAAGCTGGGCTTACACTGTGTGGCGTTGCTGGAAAATCCGATCGACACCAAAGCAGAAAACTACCTGACCAATGGCAATCGCCTGTTGCTTGGGTTGTTCAACGCAGAAGTGGTGATGTGCGATGCGCTGCACGATCCACAGCAACAATTAGCCGATTTGGCGATTCGTCTCGAAGTACAAGGTTTCCGACCTTACGTGGTGCCAGTGGGCGGTTCTAATGCGCTGGGCGCATTAGGTTACGTGCAGTGTGCGCTGGAAATTGCTGAGCAGAGTCGCCGTAGTAACGTCGCCTTTAGCTCCATCGTGGTGGCTTCCGGCAGCGCCGGTACACATGCCGGGCTGGCGGTTGGCCTGCAACAACTGTTGCCAGAGGCTGAACTGATTGGTGTGACCGTATCGCGTAAAGTGATTGACCAATTGCCCAAGGTTGAGCTGATCCAAAAAGCGCTGGCTTGTTCGTTGGACATCGACGAACTGACGCCAATCCAACTGTGGGACGATTACTTTGCGCCGCAGTATGGTATGCCAAATGAAGAAGGGCTGGCAGCGATACAGCTATTGGCACAGCAGGAAGGGGTATTGTTGGATCCGGTATATACCGGCAAGGCGATGGCGGGTTTGATCGACGGCATTGCCCAACAGCGTTTCCGCGATGACGGCCCGATTTTGTTTATTCATACCGGCGGTGCGCCAGCGCTGTTTGCCTACCATCCACAGGTGTGAACAAGATTTGTTATTCCATTTTGAACTATATTTATAAGGTTATATTCCTTCATGCAGGCGGTCACACTGTTAAAGTGCTGATATCAAAAAAGATAAACAACAGATGGGGTGTTTATGGTCTTTTCTAAAGTTCGTCGTCAATTGCTACTGGGCGTGATGACCGTTGCACTGACAGCCGGTTTGAGCACGCAAACCTACGCCGCAGATAACCTGCTGGAGCAGGTAAAACATCACGGGACGCTGGTGGTTGGGCTGGAAGGCACGTATCCACCGTTCAGCTTCCAGGGGGAAGATGGCAAGCTGACGGGCTTCGAAGTGGATTTTGCTAATGCACTGGCACAGCATCTTGGTGTTAAAGCCAAACTGAACCCGACCAAATGGGACGGTATGCTGGCTTCGTTGGATTCTAAACGTATCGATGTGGTGATCAATCAGGTGACCATCTCGCCAGAACGTCAGAAGAAATACGATTTCTCCACCCCTTACACCATCTCCGGTATTCAGGCGCTGGTGAAAAAGGGCAATGAGGGCACCATCACCAAGCCGGAAGATCTTAAAGGCAAGAAAGTCGGTGTTGGTCTGGGTACCAACTACGAGCAGTGGCTGCGCGATAATGTGCAGGGTGTCGATGTGCGTACTTACGATGACGACCCAACCAAGTATCAGGACCTGCGCGTAGGTCGTATTAACGCTATTTTGGTTGATCGTCTGGCCGCATTGGATCTGGTGAAGAAAACCGGTGATACGCTGGCCGTCGCTGGTCCTGCGTTCTCTCGTCAGGAATCTGGCGTTGCCGTACGCAAAAACAACCCGGAACTGCTGGCCGCGATTAACCAGGCAATCGCCGAGATGCAAAAAGATGGCACGATGGCGAAGATCTCTGACAAATGGTTTGGCGCGGACGTAACTAAATAATGCACGAAAGTATCCAACTGGCGCTGGATTCAGCGCCATTTTTATTGCGGGGCGCGATACTCACCCTCCAGCTCAGTCTGGGGGGCATGGCGCTTGGCTTACTGCTCGGTTTTCTGCTGGCGCTGATGCGCCTTTCGCCGTTATGGCCGCTGTCATGGCTGTCGCGCTTTTACGTGTCATTGTTCCGTGGCACGCCGTTGATCGCGCAGCTATTCATGATTTACTACGGTCTGCCGCAGTTTGGTATCGAGTTTGATCCCTTCCCGGCGGCGTTGATTGGCCTGTCACTCAATACGGCGGCCTATACCTCAGAAACCCTGCGAGCGGCAATTTCGTCTATCGAAAAAGGGCAGTGGGAAGCCGCAGCCAGCATCGGTATGACACGCTGGCAAACGCTACGTCGGGTGATCCTGCCGCAGGCGGCCCGTACCGCATTACCGCCATTGGGTAACAGCTTTATCGGCCTGGTGAAAGACACCTCGCTGGCAGCGACCATTCAGGTGCCAGAGCTGTTCCGTCAGGCGCAACTGATTACCTCGCGTACGCTGGAAGTCTTTACCATGTATCTGGCGGCGTCGTTGATTTATTGGGTGATGGCGACCTTGCTTTCAGCGTTGCAAAACCGTCTGGAAGCCCACGTAAACCGCCAGGATCAGGAGTAATGCATGAGTGCCATTGAAGTGAAACAATTGACCAAGAAATTCAAAGGTCAAACGGTGCTGCATGGGATTGATCTGGAGGTCAGTGCGGGCGAAGTGGTCGCGATTATTGGGCCTAGTGGTTCGGGCAAAACCACTTTGCTGCGTTGTATCAACCTGTTGGAAGTGCCGGATTCTGGCACTATTCAGGTTGGCGATATTATGATCGACAGTTCCAAGCCGCTGAGCAAACAGAAACAGTTGGTGCGCGCTTTACGCCAACAGGTGGGTTTTGTGTTCCAGAACTTCAATTTATTCCCGCATCGTTCGGTGCTGGAGAACATTATTGAAGGTCCGGTCATCGTTAAAGGTGAATCAAAGGCCACTGCCGAACAACGTGCGCGGGCACTGTTAGCCAAAGTGGGTTTGAACGGTAAAGAGTTGGCCTATCCACGTCGTCTTTCAGGTGGGCAGCAACAGCGGGTGGCGATTGCCCGTGCGCTGGCGATGCAACCGGAAGTGATCCTGTTTGATGAACCGACCTCCGCACTCGATCCAGAGTTGGTGGGCGAGGTGCTCAACACCATTCGTTCGCTGGCGGAAGAAAAGCGCACCATGGTGATTGTGACGCATGAGATGAGCTTTGCCCGCGATGTCGCCGACCGCGCCATCTTTATGGACCACGGTCGTATCGTTGAACAAGGCCCAGCAAAAGAACTGTTTGCTAATCCGCAGCATCAGCGTACCCAGCAATTCCTCGATAAATTCCTGAATCAATAATCTGTAGGGGCCGAACATGTTCGGCCTTTAAATTGCTTTTAATAACTCATTGCGTGCAGCCGTGGCGAGAAACGTACTGCGGCCACCATAAGCCGGATGCTGTTGCACCAGCGAGTCAATGCGGCTCAACAAGCGGTGCGGCAAAGTGATATTTATGCGCTCTGCTCGCCCATCAAACTTATCCATATTGATATCAACCAGCAGCCATTGTCCGCCGACCAGGGTGTCACTTTCCTGCGCCAGATGAAAGGCAACGGATTGCGGGCGAGGTATCGGTTGGTTATCTTCGCTTAAACATTCAAAATGTGCGTCTAGCGCTTTTTTTGCGTCTTCGAAAGTTTTATCCAGGGTGTCACAGGCAAAATAGCAGCCAGGTACGTCGGGAAAGAAGCCGCTGGCACTGCCATCTGGATCTGAGTGTATGTAAGAAGGGTAAAACATAGCTTCTCCTGCTAATGCTTGGCACGAGTCAAAACAACCCTGCATCTTTCATTATTTGGCGCAGAGTTCCCGGTTTGAGATCCTTGCGGGGATGCGGAACGGTGATCACCAGAGGAAAGTTCGGGTGTTTAAACTGATGGAGACTTCCCCTTATGCGTTCTAAAACCCAGCCGCTATTTTCTAATAGCTTGATCAGCTCCGAACTTTCACGCGTTCATTATCCCTGACGTACACACCATACACACTTTATGGCGACGAGATTGATACGTTAACGTGCAAATTTCAGGCAGACAATAAAAAACCCTGCACATGGGCAGGGTTTGCGTGAAGCCTCGCATACTGGGTTACCATCATCGATAACCGGTAGTCAGAGGTTAACCTATGGTCATCAAGCTGGCGTTACCGCCGGCAGCAGCGGTGTTAACACTCAGCGAGCGTTCGATCAGCAGGCGTTCCAGCAGAATGTTGGTTTCGCCGTGGGCAAAACCCTGCACCGAAACGATCGCGCCGCTACGCTGGGCGATTTGCTCGCACAGGGTACGCAACTGATCGGCGTCACCGTGGTAAATGGCGGCGTCGAACTCGACCTTGTCCTGCTGCCAATCTTTGCTGAAGCTGATGCTGGCCTGAACGGCTGCTGGCAGGCGGCGATACAGGTTGCGCTGCAGCTCGGCTTCTGGCCACAACAAGCTGCTACCTACTCCCAGTACCGCAGCCAACTGCGTCAAGGCATCCGCCTCATTGTCGGCCAGGCACAGGACACGCTCACGCGGTAACAGGGCATAGGTGTTGCGTTCGCCGGTCGGGCCTGGCAGAGGGCGCATGGTGCCACCCTGGCCCAGTTCGGCGTAGCGTTGTGCCAAGGTAACCAGTTCCGACTGTTTTTCAGCTACGGCCCATTGTTCCAGCGCGTGATGTGCCTTGAGCAGTTGTGGTCGCGCGGTGGCTTCCAGTGGGCGCTCGTCATCTTGACGGTTTAGGGTGCGTTGCACTGCGTCATCCGGGCGGTTAGCCAGTAAACGGTACAGGTACAGCGGACCGCCCGCTTTTGGACCGGTGCCGGACAGACCCTCGCCGCCGAACGGTTGCACGCCGACTACCGCGCCGACCATGTTGCGGTTAACGTACAGGTTACCGACCTTGGCGCGTTCAGTTACACGGGCAATCGTCTCATCAATGCGGGTATGGATACCCAGCGTCAGGCCATAACCGGCAGCGTTGATCTGATCGACCAGCGACTCCAGATTGGTACGTTGGAAGCGGACCACGTGCAACACTGGGCCAAAGATCTCTTTTTGCAGCTCGTCGAAGCTGTCCAGCTCGATCAAGGTTGGCTTAATGAAGGTGCCGCGTGACCACTCTTTCTCATCCTGCACATTGCCTTTTGCCGCTTGGTAGACCTTGCGGCCTTTGGCGCGCATCGCCTGGATATGACGTTCGATACCGGTTTTGGCTTCGGCATCGATCACCGGACCGATATCGGTAGACAGACGTTCCGGGTTACCCATGCGGCATTCGGCCATCGCACCGCGCAGCATTTGCAAGGTGTGGTCCGCCACGTCTTCCTGAATACACAGGATACGCAGGGCAGAACAACGTTGACCGGCACTGTCGAAGGCGGAAGCAACTACGTCGGTCACGACCTGTTCAGTCAGCGCCGAAGAGTCAACGATCATGGCGTTCAAGCCACCGGTTTCGGCGATCAATGGGGTTGGACGCCCTTGTGGATCCAGACGGCCGGCGATGCTGCGTTGCAGGATACCGGCAACATCGGTAGAGCCGGTAAACATCACACCGCGAACGCGGGCATCGTTAACCAGTACGGACCCGACACTCTCACCCTGGCCTGGCAGCAGTTGCAGCACGCCTTGCGGAATACCGGCTTCTAATAGAATACGCACAGCCTGTGCGGCGACCAATGGGGTTTGTTCTGCCGGTTTGGCCAGCACGCTGTTGCCTGCTGCCAGCGCAGCGGCAATCTGGCCGGTGAAGATCGCCAGTGGGAAGTTCCACGGGCTGATACAGACGACCGGTCCAAGTGGACGATGGCTGTCATTGGCGAAGTCATCGCGTACCTGGCCTGCGTAGTAATGCAGGAAATCGACTGCTTCACGGACTTCTGCGATGGCGTTATTAAAGGTTTTACCGGCTTCGCGTACCAGAATACCCAGCAGGCTTTGCAACTGACCTTCCATCAGTTCAGCGGCACGTTCAAGAATCGCGGCGCGCTCGGACGGTGGGGTGGCGAACCAAATTGGTCCGGCAGCAGCGGCGGCATCAAGCGCTCGGCTGACTTCACCTTCGGTGGCTTCACGTACGTAACCGACGACATCGCCCGGTTCGGCAGGGTTAATCACCGGTTGTTCAACACCTTGATCCAGCTCTGAGTCGATGATCGGCTCTGCACGCCATGGGTGAGTCGCGCTGGTCAGGAGTGCGCTGGACAAGGAGGCCAGACGCTGTTCGTTGGACAGATCTAGACCGCTGGAGTTGGTGCGTTTTTCGCCATACAGCTCACGTGGCAGCGGGATGCGCGGATGTGGCAGGCCAATTTGGCCTTCTGTGGCGGCCAGCGCTTCGACCGCGCTGACAGGATCGGCAACCAGCTCATCGAGCGGCAGCGTGGCATCAGCAATGCGGTTAACGAATGAGGTATTAGCACCGTTTTCCAGCAGGCGACGTACCAAATACGCCAGCAGCGTTTCATGGGTGCCGACCGGGGCATAAATACGGCAAGGGCGGTTCAGTTTACCGTCGGCCACTTTACCTACCACTTGCTCATACAGCGGTTCACCCATGCCGTGCAGGCATTGGAACTCATACTGGCCTGGGTAGTAGTTATTGCCGGCCAAATGGTAAATGGCGCTCAAGGTATGGGCGTTGTGGGTAGCGAACTGTGGGTAAATCAGGTTCGGTACTGCCAGCAGTTTGCGTGCGCAGGCCAGATAGGAAACGTCGGTGTAGACCTTGCGGGTATATACCGGATAGCCCTCCAGTCCGTCCATTTGGGCGCGTTTGATCTCGCTGTCCCAGTAGGCGCCTTTCACCAGACGGATCATCAGGCGGCGGCGGCTGCGTTGTGCCATGTCGATGACGGCATCGATGGCGAACGGGCAGCGTTTCTGATAGGCCTGGATTACGAAACCGATGCCGTTCCAGCCAGCCAATTGTGGCTCAAAGCACAGCTTTTCCAGCAGGTCGAGTGAGATTTCCAGACGGTCGGCTTCTTCGGCATCGATATTAATGCCGATGTCATATTGGCGTGCTTGCAGAGTCAGTGACAGCAGGCGTGGATAAAGCTCTTCCATGACGCGTTCGTACTGCGCACGACTGTAGCGTGGGTGCAGTGCGGAAAGCTTGATCGAAATACCTGGGCCTTCATAGATGCCACGTCCGTTAGAGGCTTTGCCGATCGCGTGGATTGCTTGCTGGTAGGACACCAGATAAGCCTGTGCGTCGGCTTCGGTCAGGGCGGCTTCACCCAGCATGTCGTAGGAGTAACGGAAGCCTTTGTCTTCCAGCTTGCGGGCATTTGCCAGCGCTTCGGCGATGGTTTCACCGGTAACGAATTGTTCGCCCATCAGGCGCATCGCCATATCCACGCCTTTGCGGATCAGCGGTTCACCGCTCTTGCCGATAATACGGTTCAGTGAACGAGACAGGTTGGCTTCGTTATGGGTCGACACCAGTTTGCCCGTGAACAGCAGGCCCCAGGTGGCGGCGTTAACAAACAGGGATGGGCTGCGGCCGAGGTGGGAATGCCAGTTACCGTTGCTGATTTTGTCGCGGATCAGCGCGTCACGGGTTGGTTTATCTGGAATACGCAGCAGGGCTTCTGCCAGGCACATCAGCGCCACGCCTTCCTGTGAGGACAGTGAGAACTCTTGCAGCAAACCTTGCACCATTCCGGCGCGGCCATTTGCACTCTTTTGGTTACGCAACTTCTCGGCGATGTCGTAAGCCATCTTATGGGTGGCTTTGGCAAGATCGGCAGGTAATCGCGCCTGTTCGAGTAACATCGGCACCGCTTCTGTCTCAGGACGGCGATAAGCCGCCGTGATCGCAGCACGGTTGACCGACTGTGGCAGAATCTGTTCTGCAAATTCAAGGAATGGCTGGTGGGACTCTTCTTGCACTTGCGGCATAATGTCGTCCGCTTCGGCCTGGCCGGCGGCGGCAAGTGCAGGGATTTCAGGAATATCGGAACCGTTCTCGAGACGCTCGAGATAATTAAAAATGGCTTGTTTGATCAGCCAGTGCGGCGTGCGATCGATACGCTGTGCTGCGCTTTTGATGCGATCGCGAGTTGCCTCGTCGAGCTTCACGCCCATAGTGGTAGTGCCCATGCCAATCCAACTCCTGTGTTTAAGAACCTATCCCATCAGGCTATACAAACTGCGGGCCAGATAGCTTGTTGGGATAGGTTCGTGCGTTGTGTGCTGTGATGAATGCAGACAATATCCTGCATGTTGCAACTTTGTGCAACCGTGTTAAATCAAGCTGATGAGCGAAGTGTGAGTTTCATCAGTTTTTTAACATCAATAACCGGCACGGTTCTTGCTGCTGCTTTTGACAAACAGGCTATCCAAAGGGGATGAAGAGAGTATTTAAGGGAGTTATCCCCAGCAATATCAGGGGTAAGGCTGGGTTTGTATGAGGTGCAACTCTTTTTGGTTGTGGGTGGTGCAACTGTGAGAGCGGTTAAATGTGACGCAGGGTAAACTTTGTGTAACTTTGTTGTTAAATGTCTTGTTGGATAATGAACAGGTCAACTAGGATAGCCAGCGGTCAGACAATTACGGGTGGAAACTATTTTCACCTGCGGGGTGTCCGCAATTTCGCCTCGTTCCGGCGGATTGGCAAGCAGTAACTATCGCTATATGCCCAAAGACATTGAGACGGTATCTACGTGGTAAGAGCAAGAGCCCTCAGCGCTGACAAGCGTGACTGAAAGGCGTGCTTACAACCAGCACAGATACAGTTTCAATGAAGAAGGGGCAGCGCGAAATAATAATGAGAGTGGAGAATTTCATGATAATGAGCACACCAATGCTGGTGACCTTCCTGGTGTATATTTTCGGGATGGTGTTAATCGGCTTACTTGCCTACCGGGCAACCAATAACTTTGACGACTACATTCTGGGCGGCCGTAGCTTGGGTAGCGTGGTAACTGCGCTCTCTGCCGGCGCATCGGATATGAGCGGCTGGTTGCTGATGGGCCTGCCGGGCGCGATCTTCCTGTCCGGTATTTCTGAAAGCTGGATTGCCATTGGCCTGACGATCGGTGCTTACTTTAACTGGAAACTGGTGGCGGGGCGGCTGCGTGTTCATACCGAAGCTAACAATAACGCCCTGACGTTACCGGATTATTTCACCAGCCGTTTTGAAGACAACAGCAAGCTGTTGCGGGTGATTTCAGCCATTGTTATTTTGGTGTTCTTCACCATCTATTGTGCCTCCGGTATCGTGGCCGGTGCGCGTCTGTTCGAAAGCACCTTTGGTATGAGCTACGAAACAGCGCTGTGGGCCGGTGCTGCTGCCACTATCCTCTATACCTTTATTGGTGGTTTCCTGGCGGTGAGCTGGACTGACACTGTACAGGCCAGCCTGATGATTTTCGCGTTGATCCTGACGCCGGTGATTGTGATCTTTGCCGTTGGCGGTATCGACACGTCAATGCTGGTGATTGAGGCGAAGAACCCGGCCAATATCGATATGCTGAAAGGCCTGAACTTTGTGGCTATTCTTTCGCTGCTGGGTTGGGGCTTAGGGTATTTCGGTCAACCACACATTCTGGCGCGTTTTATGGCGGCAGACTCTCACCGCACTATCCGCAGCGCACGCCGTATCAGCATGACCTGGATGATTCTGTGTCTGGCAGGCACCATTGCCGTTGGTTTCTTCGGTATTGCCTACTTTGCCAACAACCCGGAATTGGCGGGTAATGTGTCGCAGAACGGCGAACGCGTGTTTATCGAACTGGCGATGATTCTGTTCAACCCTTGGGTTGCAGGCATTCTACTGTCGGCGATTCTGGCGGCAGTCATGAGTACCCTGAGCTGCCAGTTGCTGGTTTGTTCAAGTGCGATTACTGAAGACTTATACAAAGCTTTCCTGCGTAAAGGTGCCAGCCAGCGTGAGTTGGTGTGGGTCGGGCGTTTGATGGTGTTGGTTGTGGCATTGGTGGCTATCGCCCTGGCAGCAAACCCGGAAAACCGCGTGTTGGGTCTGGTGAGCTATGCATGGGCCGGTTTCGGCGCGGCCTTTGGCCCGGTGGTACTGATCTCTGTGATGTGGTCACGCATGACGCGCAATGGCGCATTGGCCGGTATGCTGGTGGGTGCGGTCACTGTGATCGTCTGGAAACACTTCGCTTGGCTGGGGCTGTATGAAATCATCCCTGGCTTCTTGCTCGGCTGCATCGCTATTGTTGTGGTGAGCCTGATGGGCCGCAAACCTTCGGCGACCATCACCGAACGTTTCGATCAGGCGGAAGCCGAGTTCAAAACCGTTTAATCCTCTCGGGTTAATCATCTCAAAGGGCGCTTAATGCGCCCTTAGGTTGCTGACAAAGCAGGAAAAAGCGTGATTTTTCCTGCTTTGTAGTGATCAGCCGAAAATCAATAAATTGATTTTCCTGATTTTTTATTCATCGATCTCTACTCGCTCTGTGCAGGAATGAGGTTTGTTATCAGTCTGAGGGCGCTTAATGCGCCCTTTGTCATTTATGTCACCGTGGTTTTCTGTCATTTGCCTGAAACAACTGGCGACATTTGATTAGAAAAAATCACCCTTGCAGCTCTTGTATTTCCGCCAGCCAGAATGATAATCACTATCGTTGTGTTTTACTTTTCTTTACATTGGCGTTGCCGCCGTTTTCGGCGTGCGGGCGCTTTGCAGCAGATGCCTTTTTAGGGGTTATTACTTATGTTTGTTCCCTTCCTTATCATGTTCCGTGAGGGGCTTGAGGCTGCGTTAATCGTCAGCCTGATCGCCAGCTACCTAAAACGTACGCAGCGGGGTCAATGGCTAGGTGTGGTATGGATAGGGGTGATTGTTGCCGCTGCCCTGTGCCTGGCGCTGGGTATTTTCATCAATGAAACCACTGGCGAATTCCCACAGAAGCAGCAAGAACTGTTTGAGGGCATTGTTGCGGTGGTGGCGGTGTTTATCCTGACCTATATGGTGTTCTGGATGCGTAAAGTGTCCAAGTCGGTCAAGGTACATCTGGAAGGGGCGATCGACAGCGCCCTCAACTCCGGTAAAGGCCAGGGTTGGGCATTGGTGGCGATGGTCTTTTTTGCCGTAGCCCGCGAAGGGCTGGAATCGGTGTTCTTTCTGCTGGCGGCTTTCCAACAAGACGTGGGGATTGCAGCCCCGATCGGTGCGGTACTGGGTTTGGTTGCCGCAATCATACTGGGCATGGTGATCTACTGGGGCGGTGTGAAGCTGCACCTGGCTAAATTCTTCAAATGGACCAGCCTGTTTATTCTGTTTGTTGCTGCCGGTCTGGCCGCAGGTGCGATCCGCGCCTTCCATGAAGCCGGGTTGTGGAACCACTTCCAGGATATCGCCTTCGATCTCAGCAACCACCTTTCAACCCATTCGCTGTTTGGCACCCTGCTCGAAGGTATCTTCGGCTATCAGGAAGCGCCAACGGTAAGCGAAGTGGCGGTCTATTTCCTGTATCTGATCCCAGCACTGATTTTCTTTTTCCTGCCGCAGCGTGCGGAACCGGCAGCAGTTTCGGCGCAACGTAAAATCAATCATTAATTTTAATAGGGAATTTGTATGTCTACTCCATTATTCCGCCGCAAGGCGTTGCACGCAGCATTACTGGCTCTCCCGGCATTTGCGCTGAGCATTAATGCCTTGGCGGCAGATGTGCCGCAGGTAAAGATTACCGTAAACGATAAACAGTGTGAGCCGATGCAATTGACCGTACCGGCCGGTAAAACCCAATTTGTGGTGCACAACACCAGTCAAAAAAACGTTGAATGGGAAATCCTGAAAGGAGTGATGGTGGTAGAAGAGCGCGAAAATATTGCGCCAGGCTTCACTCAGAAAATGACGGCTAATCTCGATGCGGGTGAGTACGACATGACCTGTGGGTTGCTCAGCAATCCGAAGGGAAAATTGACCGTGACGGCTGCGGTTGGCGCCGCAACTGACGGTAAACCTAATGCGATGGATTTGGTTGGGCCGATTGCCGAATACAAAGTTTACGTGACCAAAGAAGTGGAAGCGCTGGTTAAACAGACCAAACTGTTCACCGATGCGGTAAAAGCCGGCAACGTGGAGCAGGCGCGCAAACTGTATGCTCCAACGCGTCAACACTACGAACGCATTGAACCGATTGCTGAGCTGTTTTCTGATCTGGACGGCAGTATCGATGCCCGTGAAGACGATTACGAGAAGAAAGCGGAAGATCCGAAGTTCACCGGTTTCCACCGTCTGGAAAAAGCGCTGTTTGCTGACAACACCACCAAAGACATGAGCAAATACGCTGAACAATTGTACAACGACACCGTTGAGCTGCAAAAACGCGTGAACGATCTGACCTTCCCGCCAAGCAAAGTGGTCGGTGGTGCAGCCGGTTTGATCGAGGAAGTGGCAGCGAGCAAAATCAGCGGTGAAGAAGACCGTTACAGCCGTACTGATCTGTGGGACTTCCAGGCCAACGTCGACGGCGCACAAAAAATTGTGAACCTGCTGCGTCCGCTACTGGTTAAGGCGAACAAACCCTTGCTGGACAAGATTGACGCCAACTTCAAAACCGTCGATACCATTTTGGCGAAATACAAAACCAAAGAGGGTTATGAGTCTTACGAGAAGCTGACGGATGCCGATCGTAAAGCAATGAAAGGGCCAATCACGACTCTGGCGGAAGACCTGTCACAACTGCGTGGCGTTCTGGGTCTGGATTGAGGCAAAGCACTATGAGTAACAAGATCGGCCCTGAAAACGGGCCGCATCAGCAATCCCAAGGCGCGGCGTCACCGTCGCGTCGTCGTTTGCTGCAAGGGTTAGGGCTCGGCGTTTTGGCGCTGGGTGGCAGCCGTTTGGCTCAGGCAAAAGATAGCGCTGCCGAGCCACTGGCGGTGCCGCAGGACGAACGTTGGCAGAAGCAGCCGTTTTATGGCGTACATCAGGCCGGGATCCTCACGCCGCAGCAGGCGGCAATGATGCTGGTGGCGTTCGACGTACTGGCCAGTAACAAACAGGATTTAGAGCGGCTGTTTCGGCTACTGACAACCCGCATTGCATTTTTGACCACGGGCGGTAAGGCACCGGAAGTGGATCCCAAGTTGCCACCACTTGATTCGGGCATTATGGGACCGGAAATTTATCCGGATAACCTGACTATCACCGTGTCGGTTGGCACCTCGTTGTTTGACGAACGTTTCGGCCTGCAGGCGCATAAACCGCTGCGGTTGCAGAAAATGACGCGCTTTCCCAATGATTCATTGGATGCCAGCCTGTGCCACGGCGATTTGGTGTTGCAGATCTGTGCGAATACCAATGAGACGGTGATCCATGCATTGCGTGACATTATCAAGCATTCGCCGGATCTGCTCAGCGTGCGTTGGAAGCGAGAAGGGTTTATTTCTGCCCACGCGGCACGCAGCAAAGGCAAGGAAACGCCGATCAACCTGTTGGGCTTTAAAGATGGTACCGCCAACCCGAAAACCGACGACAAACCGCTGATGGATCAGGTGGTGTGGGTAGCCGACAATGCCGGGGAACCCGCATGGGCGGTAGGGGGCAGCTATCAGGCTGCGCGTATTATCCGTTTCCACGTGGAGTTCTGGGACCGCACACCGTTGCAGGAACAGCAAACCATCTTTGGTCGCGAGAAGCACAGCGGGGCGCCGCTTGGTATGAAGCATGAGCATGACGAGCCAGACTACGCCCAAGATCCCGAGGGTAAAATGATCCCGATGGATGCGCATATTCGCCTGGCAAACCCGCGCACGCCACAAACGCAGAGCAACTTGTTGTTGCGCCGTGGCTACAGCTATTCGATCGGCGTATCCAATTCCGGCCAACTGGAAATGGGGCTGCTGTTTGTGTGCTACCAGGCCGATCTGGAAAAAGGCTTCCTGACGGTGCAAAAACGCCTGAATGGCGAGGCACTGGAAGAGTATGTCAAACCTATCGGCGGAGGCTATTTCTTTGCGCTACCGGGGGTAAAAGACGCCAATGATTACCTGGGCAGTGGGCTGCTAAAGGCGTAAGTCACATCTCATCTGGCGGGGATTTCCCCGCCTCATTATTTCTGCCATTCACGATGAATCACTGTTAATTAAAATCAATAGCGGCCTTGCGCAATTGGGGGACCGGGCTTTAATTAGGCTAACTATTTTCATTTTTTGTTAAAAGCATTAACATGTTGGCCATAACGTTCCAAATGGTTCATATAATTCGATCCCTTTAACGGCATTCTCCTGATGAAAAGCACTCATAAAAACCGGTTGGCAGTTTCAGCGCTGGTTATTCCAGCACTACTGCCTGTTTCTGCCAGCTTTGCGCAGGACAAGGATAGCGAACAGACCATGGTGGTCACTGCCAAGCGCAGCGGTCTTTCTGAACTCTCAACCCCGGCGGCCGTCAGCGTGGTCACGGGCGATCAAATCCGTGAGGCACGACCGCAGATCAACCTGTCGGAAAGTCTGGGTAGCGTACCTGGCCTGCAAATTCAAAATCGCCAGAACTATGCGCAAGACTTGCAGTTATCGGTGCGCGGCTTTGGCGCACGCTCGATGTATGGCGTGCGTGGGGTGCGTATTTATGTTGACGGTATTCCCGCCACCATGCCGGATGGGCAGGGGCAAACGTCGAACATAGACCTGAATTCGGTCGAAAAGGTGGAAGTGTTGCGCGGGCCGTTTTCCGCACTTTACGGTAACGCATCAGGCGGCATGGTAAACGTGGAAACTGAAACGGGCCAACAGCCTACCCGCCTTGAAGCCAGTTCGTACTTTGGCAGTTACGGCACCTGGCGCTATGGCGTCAAGGCGACCGGAGCCACCGGTGACGGGACCCACGCGGGTGATGTTAACTACACCATTTCTGGCACGCGTTTTACTACCCAAGGGTTCCGTGATCACAGTGGTGCGCAGAAAAATCTCGGCAATGCCAAACTGGGTGTGCGGATCGACGATGTCAGCACGCTTACGCTGCTGTTCAACAGTGTCGATATCCATGCCAATGATCCAGGGGGGCTGACGTCAGCCGAATGGCATGATAATCCACGTCAGGCGCCACGCGCCGATCAATACAATACGCGTAAAAGCACATCGCAAACCCAGGCCGGTTTGCATTATGAGCGCCAGATGGGCGTCAATGATGACTTGAGCATCATGATGTACGCCGGTGAGCGTGAAACCACGCAATACCAGTCGATCCCGGTTGCGGTGCAACAGCGTAGTGCGCAGCATCCCGGTGGAGTGATTGATCTGACGCGTCACTATCAGGGGATTGATACCCGCTGGACGCACCGTGGCGAACTGGGTGTGCCTTATACCCTGACCGGTGGGCTGGACTATGAAACCATGACCGAACAGCGCAAAGGGTATGAAAACTTTACTCAGGTTAACGGCGTAACGGAACTTGGCACCGAAGGTGCGCTGCGTCGGAACGAGCGTAACCTGATGTGGAATGTGGATCCGTACCTGCAAACGTCGTGGCAGTTGACCCAACAATTGACGCTGGATATGGGCATGCGTTACAGCAACGTCAATTTTGATTCCAACGATCATTACATCACCGGCAGCAATGGCGATGACAGCGGCAGTGCCAGTTATCATAAGTGGTTACCAGCCGGATCGCTCAACTATGCCGTGATGAGCGGTTGGAACCTGTATCTGTCTGCCGGTCGTGGCTTTGAAACACCGACCATTAATGAGCTGTCTTACCGTTCCGGTGATCAGGCAGGGCTCAACTTTGGTTTGAACCCTTCAACCAGCGATACGGTGGAGTTGGGCAGTAAAACCCGCATTGGTAATGGACTATTGACCGCTGCCGTTTTCCAAACCGACACACGTAATGAAATTGTGGTGGATGAAAGCAGCAACGGGCGTACCAGTTACAAAAATGCCGGGCAAACCCGCAGACGTGGGCTGGAGCTGGCACTGGATCAGCAGTTCGCCTACGACTGGCGTGTCCAGTTGGCCTGGACGTTGTTGGACGCGCGCTATCGTGATGATGTATGCGGTGATAGCCAGTGTTCGGCAGCGAACAATGTGCCAAGTGGCAACCGTATGCCAGGCATCGCGCGTAATATGGGCTTTGCCTCTTTGGCCTGGTCCCCTCCGGAAGGTTGGTATGCCGGTGCGGAGGTTCGCTATATGAGCGATATCGAGGTAAATGATGCCAACACTGAACAGGCTCCGGCCTATACCACTGTGGGCTTAAATACCGGCTACCGTTATCCAGTAGGCAATTGGATGCTTAATGTTTTCGGTCGGGTAGATAACCTGTTTGATCGGCAATATGTGGGGTCGGTAATCGTCAATGAAGGGAATGGCCGTTACTACGAACCGGCTCCGGGGAGAAACTGGGGCGGTGGGCTGAGCGTTTCTTATACCTTTGAGTAATCGAAACGTGAGTGTACCGACGTAATCAAAGAACACCATGGCGGGAGCTTTCCCGCCTTTTTTATTTATAAATTGAGTGAGAATGGCAGTTTTTTGATTGTGCAAAATTTAATCAGGAAACCGAAATGTCATTCACGGGTTTTAATCATAACTATTTGATCTGCAAGTTGATAAAAATTTTATTGAATGACGTAATCGGCGTGATATAGTGTTCTGGCAGCGTCTAAAAACAAAAAAGATTAAATTTTTTTACATTTTAGCAACGCGCAAGGTTTGAATGTCATTATACTGTAATCATCTGGCGGTAGTTTTCACACGGTGCACAGCTCGAAGCTGTAAATATCACTGCGGGGATCGCTAATGGTAAAGTCCTTGGTTGGGCTAGAAAGAAAAAATAACAGACCTTTCCTGATGACTCGTTGCAACGAGGGCTCTCTCTCCGACTCTCTTTTCCTGACCAAACTACACTCCCGTCATTCCAAATTCTTGTCACTTTTTACTCTACGTTTAATTACGCAACCGCGTTATCCCGTGAAAAATCGGCGTGCCGAAAAGCCCGTTGTGTATTCACTTTTTTTATTGGCTATTGGTGGCTCAAAAGGGAGCCAAAACCTCATCTGTATGTGAAACATAATCGCACGGCCAGGCCGTTGCGGTAGGTGAAACAAACTGTAAGGTGCCACTATGAGACAAAAAGCAGTGATCAAAGCACGTCGTGAAGCGAAACGCGTTATTCGTCGTGACGCTCGTAGTCATCGCCAGCTTGAAGAAGAGTCCGTAACCTCGCTGGTACAAATGGGTGGTGTTGAGTCTATCGGCATGGCGCGAGATAAGCGCGATAGCTCTCCCATCTTGGCGCGAACCGAAGCTCAGGGTCATTACTTAATAGCCATAGATAAGAAACAGTTGATTTTTGCCACCGGTGAAGCCGGCTGCGGCAAAACATTTATCAGCGCTGCGAAAGCGGCAGAAGCCCTTATACATAAAGAAGTGGATCGGATTATTGTTACTCGTCCGGTTTTGCAGGCGGATGAAGACCTCGGTTTCTTACCCGGGGACATTTCTGAGAAGTTCGCTCCTTATTTCCGTCCGGTGTATGACATTCTGGTGCGCCGTTTAGGATCGTCCTTTATGCAATACTGCCTGCGTCCGGAAATCGGCAAGGTAGAGATCGCGCCTTTCGCCTATATGCGCGGGCGTACCTTCGAAAATGCGGTAGTTATCCTGGATGAAGCCCAGAACGTTACCGCCAGCCAAATGAAGATGTTCCTGACCCGTTTGGGTGAGAACGTCACGGTAATCGTCAATGGTGACATAACCCAGTGCGACTTGCCGCGCGGCGTGAAGTCCGGCCTCAGCGACGCGATGGAGCGCTTCGAAGAGGATGAAATGATTGGCATCATCCGCTTTGATAAACAAGACTGCGTCCGCTCCGCCTTGTGCCAGCGCACGCTCAACGCCTACAGTTAAAACCAGCCTGTTAACCAAAGGCCGCCTCGGCGGCCTTTTTCTTTGCTGCCATTAAACCCCGCTCGTTTAGCTTTTGTGTAAATTATTGTGGTTTTTTGTATAGATTTTCGTTTAATTAGCGTTAATGATTAGTGGTGTTCCAGACGGGCGACGCGATTCAACCGCCAAAAGGAAATAACTGGGGTGTACGCTGGATTGGCGTACAGGGTGTTGGGATCTTCAATGCGGTTCAATCATGAAATACATTATTTTACTTCTATTTATTTTATGTGTTGTGTATGTGCATTACCGTGGGCGGGTGCGTTATACCTTCTGGCGGCAACTTTCTGATCATTCCACCTTTACTGCACCGCTGAATGTTTTTATGTACCTGTTTTCACGCGTGCCGACCACGCCCTATTTGAAACCGGAGCAATTCCCAGAGCTACAGACGTTACGGGATAATTGGCAAATCATCCGTGATGAAGGGCAGCAGTTAATGGCGATCCAACAGATTAAAGCGTCGGATCAATTTAACGACGCCGGTTTCAATTCATTCTTCAAAACCGGCTGGAAGCGCTTTTATTTGAAGTGGTATGAAGACAGCCACCCCTCGGCGATGAGCCTGTGCCCGCAAACAACCGCGCTGTTGCGCAGCCTGCCTTCGGTCAAGGCCGCAATGTTTGCTGAACTGCCAGACGGCAGCCGTTTACCGCGTCATCGTGATCCCTATGCTGGTTCGTTGCGTTATCACCTGGGGTTGATTACGCCGAATGATGACCGCTGCTTTATTGAAGTGGATGGCGAACGTTACAGTTGGCGTGACGGCGAGGGTGTGATGTTTGATGAAACCTATCTGCATTTCGCCGAAAACCAGAGTGGGCAGAATCGACTGATTCTGTTTTGTGACATAGAACGACCAATGCGTTTTCGCTGGGCACAAGGTATCAACCATTGGTTGGGCCGTAACCTGATGAGTGCGGCTACCGCGCCAAATGAAGAGGGCGATCGTACCGGTGGCGTCAATAAGCTATTCAAGTACATTTATGCGGTGCGCAAAGTGGGGAAACGGTTAAAAGCGTGGAACCGTACTGGCTATTACATCATTAAATGGATTCTGTTTGGCGGTATCGCGGCGGGTGTGTTTTTCGCAATATAATCTTCTTGGTGTAAAGACGATGGGCGCAGCACGTGCGCCCATCGGTTGATCAGGCAAAGATAGTCATCATATAGGCGGCAAACAGCGCCAGGTGCGCAGTACCGTTCAGCACGTTGGTTCTGCCGGTGGAGAACGAAAGCTGGCATAGCAGCAACACCGTCAGCATCACCACGATATGCGGCGTCTGTAAACCGAAGATCAACGTCTGGCCGGTCAGTGTGGCGATGACGGTGACCGCCGGTACCGTCAGGGAAATGGTAGCCAGCACCGAGCCGAAGAACAGGTTCATGGCGCGCTGTACCTGATTATTCAATACTGCTCGTAGTGCTCCCAGACCTTCAGGCGACAGGATCAGCAGGGCGACCAGGAAGCCTGTAAATTGCGCCGGGGCATTTACCTTGGTTAACAAACCTTCCAGCGGATTGGCATTAAATTTGGTCACCGCGATTACCGCAACCAGATGCACGATCAGCCAAACGGCATGCCAGGCACTGCTGTGCGAGGAAGGCTTACCATGGTGCGGGTCGCCATCGTCGTCTTCGTGCTCATAGACGAACAGGCTCTGGTGAGTTTTGGTCTGGATCACCAGGAATACGCCATACATGGCGGCAGAAATCACCGAAACAAGCAGCGCCTGACCGGTAGTGAAGTTACCGCCCGGCAGCGCACTCGGGAACACCAGTACAATCACCGCCAGCGGGAAAATCGCCATCAGATACTGTTTAATGCCGCCCAGGTTAACGTACTGGGTAGCAAATTTGCGGCCGCCAAGCAGCAGGGCAAAACCCACCAGCCCGGCACTGACAATCATAATGATGGAATAGAGCGTATCGCGCATCAGAGCCGGCGCGGCATCGCCGGTCGCCATCAACGCTGAAATCAGACTCACTTCCAGGATCACCACTGACAGGCTGAGGATCAACGAGCCGTAGGGTTCACCCAAACGATGGGCCAATACGTCAGCATGGCGGACAACGCTGAAGGCACTGCTGAGAATACCGATCAAAGCAATAATGTTAATGCCGACGATCAGTGGGAAGTTACTGGTACTGCCCCACAGATTCAGCACCACCAGCGCGGCGATCGGGAAAAGCAGCGAATACTCAGTGTGGCGGGATTTGGATCGGCCAGGATCGTTTTGCGACTTCATTTCGATGGTACTCCTTCTCAAAAAGCGTGGTCCCGTCATCGCTGGCTGCCGTGAAAGGCAATTTCGCGCATCCAGAATGTATTTTTAATTAATAATAATAGGATACACCCGGTGGTGCGTGCCGGGGAATGATGTGATGTTGTTTCACTTGCAAAAGCGAATGCTTGCAAACTGTGACTAGGTTAACAAAAAAACCGCATGGGATGCGGTTTTCTTTACTTATTTTTACGTAGTGAGATTGATTTTATCCATTAACGGCACATAAATTGCAGTTTGTGTGCGTATGACACCGTTAATAAAGGGAAAAATTCTCATCAGTCGTCAATATTATCCATAATTTCATGCCGTTTATTATGATAACCCTCTTCATTTAGCCCTTCACGCCAGTAAGGTACGGCATAAAGCTGATTACGATCACATTGGCGCTCACGGCGCAGGTAGCGGCGCAGTTCGACCACCAAGCGGTCTTCACCCGCGAGCCAGTATTGGGTGTCGGCTTGTGGCAACGGTAAGGCGCAAAATTGCGTGACTAATTCGGCGGTTTTCTCGGTGCCACCGATAATCCAGCTCAGTTCAAAGCCCGCAGGCTTTTTCAGGTCGATCACGTCGGCGGAGGTATCAACACGGATAAAGGCATGACCTTCGCTGTGTGCCGGTAAGCGCTCCAGCAATGCCGCCAGTGCAGGTAATGAAGAAGGATCGCCAGCCAGGCAGTAGAAATCGGCCTGTGGCAGCATCGGTTTAGGGCCACCGGGATTACTGATACCAATTTTATCGCCGGTTTTAGCTTCACGGGCAAAGTTAACTGCCGGGCCGCTGTGATCGTGTATGGCGAACTCAATGTCGATTTCTGCCTGTTCCGGACGTACCGAACGGATGGAATAGGTACGAACTATCGGACGTACTGCATCCGCTGCCCAACGTGGGCCATTTTCGGTCAGTGTTGGCAGGTCCGGTTGCGTCTGGCCATCAAGCGGCAGGAAAACCTTAATGTGTGCGGCAGCAGCGTTAGCCGGGTAATAGCACAAGTCGGGCGCAGTAAAAGTGATACGACGCAGGTGTGGGGTAATATCGCGAATGGTACTGACTGCAATCAGGTAGGGCGCGCGTGAGCGTGGGGCTTCGGTAGTCACGGGGTTCTCCTTATGTTCGTTTGGCGGTGAGTATACCATGCCATTTGATAATGAGAATTGTTTGCTGATTGAAGCGGCCTGGTCATCCAATTCGTTGACTGGATAGCGATCGGCTTTCCAGGACGTTTAACGAATGAGAGAAAGAGAAATCTCGACATGCTTAGATTTAGTATTTTAACTTTCGATATTATTGCTCGTGAGTACAAATACTTTTTCACTTTAAACATCGTTTGAAACTTGATTGCTTACCGAGAAAAGAATAAGGTCATTATTAACGTGGAAAGGTTTAATTAATTAATAAAATTCCGCACACAATAATTAAGATTGAACAGTGGCTAGGGAGTATGAGCAATCCTATTCCCGGGAGGTTGTTAAGGTGTTAACGCGAGATTTTCTGCAAAATGCGGATTGCAAAACAGCATTCGGCACCATTGAGGAGTCGCTGTTACTGACATCAGAGCAGCGTGCGGCCTCACTGGATTGTACTTTATCCCGTCGGCCAGATAACAGCCCTGTATGGGTCTTCGGCTACGGTTCACTGATGTGGAATCCGGTATTTGAATCTGAAGAGGTGCGACCGGCCACGCTGCAAGGCTGGCATCGCGCCTTCTGTTTACGGTTGACCGCCGGGCGCGGTACGTTGCATCAGCCTGGCCGTATGTTGGCGCTGAAAGAGGGCGGCAATACCACCGGTCTGGCGTTCCGCCTGCCCGAAAGCAAGCTGCGCGAAGAGCTGGAACTGCTGTGGAAGCGCGAAATGGTGACCAACTGTTATTTGCCTACCTGGTGTGATCTTCGACTTGCCGATGGTGAAGTCGTCACCGCGTTGGTGTTTGTCATGAACTCACAGCATCCCCTGTTTGAAGAAGATACCAGCCACCAGGTGATCGCTCCGTTGATCGCCAGCGCCAGCGGGCCATTAGGCACCAATGCCCAGTATCTGTTCGCGCTGGATAACGAGCTAAAAAACCACGGCATGAAGGACGATTGCATCGGTGATTTGGTTAGTTATGTGCAGCAGTGGCTGCAACAGAATACCTCTGGCCCTATCGGTGGCGAAGCAACGGCTTGACAGGCATTCTGCATATCAAGAGGCTCAACATGTTGAGCCTCTTTTCGTTTATCCCCCTTATACTTGGCGGCGTTGCTATTTAGCCCATCCGTCGCCAGTGCCACCACGACGCTACTCGAATTATTTAGGCTATATATATCTAATACCTATAGTTAATAACTTTATTCTGCATGATGATATAATCCATGTTTAAATTGTGGATATTTAACTCTATAATTTTAAATACATTCATGGATTTTTTGGTGATGAAACAGTGATTTCACCCTGGTGAAAAATGTACTTAGCATGAAAATGCATAACTAAAGGTTATTTCTTATTTGTCCCCTTAGATCAGATTCCGTATCACTGTGATTAACAATAGTGATCGACAGGGGGAGTGGATGAACTTTCAACAATTAAAAATCATTCGGGAATCGGCGCGCTGCAACTATAACCTGACCGAAGTGGCCAACACGTTATTTACCTCGCAATCTGGGGTTAGTCGTCATATTCGCGAGCTGGAAGAAGAACTGGGCATTGAGATATTTATCCGCCGTGGCAAGCGTTTATTAGGCATGACCGAGCCGGGCAAAGAGCTGCTGGTGGTGGCGGAACGCATCCTGAACGACGCCAATAATATCCGCCGTCTGGCGGACGTATTCAGCAGTAACGACGCTGGGCAGTTACACATTGCCACCACTCATACTCAGGCGCGCTACAGCCTGCCTGGGGTGATTAAAGAATTCCGCGCGTTGTATCCGCGGGTGCGAGTGGTACTGAATCAGGGCAGTCCTGAAGAAATCGTCGGTATGTTGGCTTCCGGCGAAGCCGATATTGGTATTGCCAGTGAGCGGTTGATGAGTGACGAATCTTTGGCTGCGTTTCCCTATTATCGCTGGCATCACACCATTTTGGTGCCGGAAGGGCATGAACTGACCCGCCAACCCCAGGTGACGCTGGAAATGCTCAGCACCTTGCCGCTGATCACCTATCGTCAGGGGATTACCGGTCGTTCGCGTCTGGACAGCGCCTTTAAGGCGGCTGGTTTGACGCCGGATATCGCCCTAAGCGCGCAGGATTCTGACGTGATCAAAACCTATGTTGAACTGGGGTTGGGAGTTGGCGTGCTGGCAGACATGTCGTACGAGAAGGAGCGTGACCACGGGTTGGTCAGCCTCAATGCAGAACACTTGTTTGAACCCAATACCGTTTGGTTAGGGTTAAAACGCAGTCAGTTACAACGTAACTATGCATGGCGATTTATCCAGCTATGTAACCCGACGCTGTCGCTGACGGAAATTAAAGACAAGGTATTCTCCTCCCAGCTCGATACGGTGATCGATTACCAAATTTGATCAGGGAAATGACGGAAGCCGGGCCAGACACTGTGTCCGGCGAAAGGCAGAGCGGATGCCGCTTTCTAACCTTGCGGCGTTTGTTTTTTCATTGTGCCAATTGTTCCACAGGAGAGTTTCGTCCGGCGATTGTGGCTGTGTTTGTTGCCCGCGGCTTTATTGGCGAATAATCGTGTTCACGGTTTCTTTTTGCTGTTGAGTTGAGAGTTTTGGGGGGTTAGGTCCTTCTGTTTCACATCCTCAAATGTTGTTTTCTCTTCTACGAATTGGCACGTAAACCTGTTACATATGGCTTGGTTTAGCTCCTTGATGGCGTGCTGAAAGCAGAGTGTCGCCTGCTTAATAATCAAAATCTCAGCTATAGACATAAAAAGAATATCTATAGTTGTTTAAGTACCTTCGCCTGCCGATGGCTCTCACATACACTCGCGAAATTACTATAAATTCCATCCGGTTGGAGAGATTTTGATGAAAGCGTTCGTTCCTTCTTTGGTGTTTTTGGCTGTGGCGGCCAGTTTCAGCGCGCAGGCAGCAACCCCAGCCAATACCCTGGTGATTGCTCAGTCAATCGATGACGTTGTCAGTTTTGACCCGGCTCAAGGGTTTGAATTAACCACGGTGCAGTCGTTCAACAGTCTGTATCAACGCCTGATTCAATCGGATCCTCAAAACCCGATCGCGCTTAAACCGACACTGGCCAGTGAATGGCAGGCGGGCAGTGATAACCGCAGCCTGACGTTTACGCTGCGCCCGGATGCTAAATTTTCCAGCGGTAACCCGTTACGCCCGGAGGACGTGATCTTCTCGCTGTCACGGGTGGTGAAGCTGAATTTGGAGCCGTCATTTATCCTGACTCAACTGGGCTGGAATGCTAAAAATGTCGACCAATACCTGAGCAAGGTGGACGATCAACGGGTAAAAATCAGTTGGAGCGAAAACGTCAGCCCGGCGTTCGTGTTGAGCCTGCTTTCGGCTCCGGTATCCTCGATTGTCGATGCCAAAGAAGCGCTGGCACATCAGCAGGGTGATGATTTGGGACACCAGTGGCTGAACAGCCATTCTGCCGGCAGTGGCCCATATAAAATCCGTACTTATGTGCCGCATGAAGTGGTGGTGCTTGACGCCAATCCTACCTCGCCCGAAGGCGCACCAAACCTGAAAACCATCCTGATCAAAAACGTGCCGGATCCAGCCGCACGTCGTTTGTTGATTGAGCAGGGAGATGCGGATATTGCGCGTAACCTGGGGGCTGACCAGATGGCGGCACTGAAAGGTAAGCCGGGCGTCAAACCGTTGGCTATCCCGTACGCATCGCTCTATTTCTTGCAGTTCAACGCCAAGGCGTCACCGGCGCTGGGTAACCCGGCCTTCTGGGAAGCGGCGCGCTGGTTATTCGACTATAAAGGTATCGCCGACGACCTGCTGAAAGGCCAATTCCAGACGCATCAAGCATTCCTGCCAGAGGGTTATCTGGGGGCGTTGAAGGATCAGCCTTACAGCTTTAACCCGACTAAGGCTAAAGAGATTCTGGCTAAGGCCGGTCTGAAAAACGTCAGCTTTAAGCTGGAGGTCAACAATCAGCCGCCGTATCTGGATATTGCTCAGGCATTGCAGGCCAGCTTCGCGCAGGGTGGAGTGAAGGTGGATCTGGTGCCGGGTCTCAGTGCGCAAGTCTCTACCAAGGTTAAATCCCTGAACTACGATGCGACGCTGACCTCCTGGGGGCCGGACTATTTTGATCCGAACACCAATGCCGCCGCTTTCGCCTATAACCCGGAAGACGGCAGCAAAACCTTGGCCTGGCGTGCCAACTGGCAAATCCCTGCGCTGAGCAAATTGACGCTGGCGGCAACGGCGGAAAATGACACCGCTAAACGGGTGGCGGATTACCAACAGTTGCAGCAAGCCGTTCAACAAAGTTCACCGTTTGTGATTGGCTTACAGGCACGTAGCCTGATTGCGGTACGTGACAACCTCAAAGGTTACGAGCAGGGCATCAATCCTGACATGGTGTTCTACAGCAAGGTCAGTAAGTAATGATAAGCCGTATTTCTTCCGCCGGGTTCGCCCGGCGTAGTTGGCGCTGGGGCCGCGGGCTGTTCACCGGCTTGCTGTCATTGGCGCTAACACTGCTTGGCCTGCTGTTATTCACCTTTATGCTTTCGCATTTGGCGCCAATTGATCCCACGTTGCAGATCGCCGGTGATCACGCCAGCGAAGCCACTTATGCACAGGTACGCCACGATCTGGGGTTGGATCAACCTCTGCCGGTGCAATTCTGGCGTTATCTGGTTCATCTGGCACACGGGGATATGGGGATCTCACGCATTACTTCGCAACCTGTGCTGAGCGATTTGCTGCGTACCTTCCCTGCGACGGTGGAACTGGCAACTTGCGCCATTATCCTCGGTGCGGTTGGTGGCATTACGTTGGCGTTTCTCGCGGTGATTAAACCGGGTGGCTGGCTGGATAACGTGGCACGTCTGTTGTCGTTGATCGGTTATTCAGTACCTATCTTCTGGCTTAGCCTGCTGGGATTGTTGTTATTTTACGCCACGCTGCATTGGTCGGCAGGGCCGGGCCGCCTGGACGATATCTATCTGTACAGTATGGAGCCGCGCAGCGGGTTTATCCTGATTGACAGTTGGTTGTCTGGCGATCGTGAGATGTTCTATAACGCCATCAGTCACCTGTGGTTGCCGGTGGTCGCACTGGCATTGCTGTCGATGGCGGGTATCACACGCTTGCTGCGTGCAGCCATGCTGGAAGAGTGTAATAAAGAATACGTGACCCTGGCACGCTCCAAAGGCGCCAGCCGCACGCGGATTTTGCTGCGCCATGTTTTTCCCAACGTGCTCGGCACACTGATTACGGTATTGTCACTGTCCTATGCCAGTTTGCTGGAAGGTGCCGTGCTGACCGAAACGGTGTTTGCCTGGCCGGGGGTTGGGCGTTATCTGACCACGGCACTGTTTGCCGCAGATACGCCGGCAATTCTTGGCGCAACATTGTTGATTGGCACCTGTTTCGTGGTGCTTAACGCGCTGGCTGACGCGCTGACCTATTTAGTGGACCCGCGAACCCGATGAGCCAATACCTTTCTGAACATGAACCCCAGAACGAGCCGGCAACCGGTTATCGCTCGCGTGGCAAAATGACCGCGCTGACGTTGGGCGCCACGCTGGTGGCGATCTTGATCCTCACCGCACTGCTGGCTCCGTGGCTAGCCCCCTTTGACCCCAATCTACAGCATATAGAGATGCGTTTATTGCCGCCGTCTTCCGGTCATTGGCTGGGTACTGACGGTTTTGGGCGTGATCTGTTGTCACGGGTCATTTATGGCGCGCGGCCAACACTAATTCTGGTGTCATTGATCCTGTTGCTGACCATTCCGATTGGGTTGTTGGTGGGTATCAGCGCTGGTTACCTCGGTGGCTGGGTTGAGCGTATTTTGATGCGCGTGACCGATATTTTTCTGTCGTTGCCAAGCCTGGTAATCGCATTGGCGTTTGTTGCGGTACTCGGTCCAGGGTTGATGAATGGCGCACTGGCTCTGGCATTGACCAGTTGGCCTTCTTTTGCCCGACAGGCACGGGCGGAAACACTCGCGCTGCGCCGCAGTGATTATCTGGCGGCTGCACGTATGCAAGGCATTGGCGGTTTGCGGCTGATGGCCGGCCATATCTTGCCGCTGTGTCTGCCGAGTGCGGTGGTTCGTGCTGCGTTGAGCTTGGGTGGGATTATCTTGTCTGCCGCCGGTTTGGGGTTTCTCGGTATGGGTGTGGCACCGCCAACCGCGGAATGGGGATCGATGGTGGCTGAAGGCAGTAAAGTGATTTTTGATCAGTGGTGGGTTGCCGCTGCACCGGGTGGGGCAATCCTGTTTGCCAGTCTGGCCTTTAACCTGTTGGGCGATGGCCTGCGCGATAAAATGGATCCTCGACATGGGCATTGATAACAATTTATTGACCGTTGAACAGCTGTCGGTGGCACTGCCAGGGTCGCAGCCACTGGTCAAAGGTATTTCTTTCAGCATGGGACAGGAACGGTTGGCGCTGGTGGGAGAATCTGGTTCGGGCAAATCTTTGACCGCGCGCGCCTTGATGGGGCTTTTGCCACCGCCGTTACAATTGCAGGCGCAGCGTTTGACGTTAGGGGGAGAGGATCTGACGCGGCTGAATGAACGTCAGTGGAACCGTCTGCGTGGTAACAAAGTGGCAATGGTGATGCAGGATCCCAAACATGCGCTAAACCCGACTCAACAAATTGGTCGCCAGGTGGAAGAGCCACTGTTACTGCATACCCGCCTGGGCCGTGCCGAACGGCGGGAGAAAGTGCTGGATATGCTGGCGGCGGTGGGGTTGCCCGATCCGGTCGCGCTACGCCAACGCTACCCACATCAGTTGTCCGGTGGTATGGGGCAACGTGTGATGCTGGCGATTGCGCTGATTAACGATCCGCAGTTACTGATTGCCGACGAACCAACGTCGGCGCTTGATCACCAGATGCGCGATCAGGTACTGCAACTGATCGAGAATCTGGTCGAACAACGCAATATGGGCCTGATTTTGATCAGCCATGATTTACAGCAGGTTGCGCACTACTGCGAGCGGGTGCTGGTGATGTACAAGGGTGAACTGCTGGATCAATTACCTGCTGATCGCCTGGCAACAGCCACTCACCCTTATACCCGCACACTGTGGTCGTGTCGGCCAAGTAGGGAAACGCACGGTAAACAGTTGCCCGTATTGGATCGCGCGTTGCTGGAGTCACTGAAATGAGCTTGATTACTTTGGATAACCTCAGTGTCAGCCACCGGCAGGGCTATGAATTGCGCACCGTGGTACATGAAGTCAGTCTGCATATTGAGCAGGGTGAGTGTTTCGGCCTCGTTGGCCCTTCCGGCTGTGGGAAGTCGTCGCTGTTGTGGGTGCTGGCTGGGTTGAATGAAAATTGGAGCGGGGGGTTCCAGCTGTTGGGTCGTGACCTACAGCCGGGACGGCCTTTTACCGGCACGCTGCGGCGTGAGGTGCAAATGGTCTTTCAGGATCCCTACGCCTCGCTACACCCCAAGCACCGGCTGCTGCGCACATTAGCGGAGCCGCTGAAGTTGCTGAACGAGAGCGACATCGAAAGGAAAATCAGCGCCGGTTTTCGTCAGGTAGGGTTAGACCCCCGGTTGTTAGATCGTTATCCGCATCAGCTTTCCGGTGGTCAGCGCCAACGGGTGGCGATAGTGCGTGCGCTGCTGCTAAAACCCAAGCTATTGTTACTGGATGAGCCAACCTCGGCACTGGATATGTCGGTGCAGGCGGAGATCCTCAACCTGCTCAATGAGCTAAAACGGGCAGGTGACCTGACGATGATCCTGGTCAGCCACGATGCTGACGTGATTGACCACATGTGCGATCGCTCGGTGGCGATGGCGCACGGCCGTTTGGTGAACTGAAAACTGCCCGCCCTTAACCCGGCGGGTATATTCATCTGCGTAATAAATAAAGCAATTTATAGTCGTTCTTCTGCTAAGTCACTGCCTCTACACTCGAAAAAATAGCGCATCCGCGTGATTCTGGAGAGTGCATCTCATGAAACGGTTAATCCCCACCTTATTGTTCAGCGCCCTGGCGGCGAGCGTTGGTGCGCAGGCTGCTACCCCAAAAGACACACTGGTGGTGGTCAGTTCGCTGGAAGGCGTCATCAGTCTGGATCCGGCCGAAAGCTTTGAAACTGTCAGTTCGGCCAACCTGGTCAATCTGTATCAGCGGCTACTTACGCCTGACCGTAGCACACCGGAAAAACTGGCAGCGGAACTGGCCAGTGGCTGGGAGGTGGGTGCGGACGGCCACAGCCTGATTTTTACCCTGAAAGCTAACCAACGTTTTGCTTCCGGCAACCCGGTGCGGCCGGAGGATGTGATCTTCTCGTTGGTAAGGGCGGTGAAACTGAACAAAGCACCGTCGTTTATTCTCGGCGAGTTCGGCTGGACGCCGGATAATGTAGCGAGCCAGTTGACGAAGCTGAGTGACAACCAACTGCAAGTGAGTTGGTCGGCCAATATCGGCAGCGGGCTGGCGTTGCGACTGTTGACTGCGCCAGTAGCGTCGATCGTCGATGAAAAACTGTTGAATGAGCACAGCCAACAGGGTGACTACGGTAATCTTTGGTTACGGTCGCATTCCGCAGGGGCCGGGCCTTATCGCGTCAGCAACTATGTTCCGCATGAGGCACTGTTGTTCAGTCGCAACGACTACGCTCAACCGCAAGCCAAATTGAAAACGGTGCTGCTGAAGAACGTCAGCGATGCCGGTACTCGACGGCTGTTGTTACTCAAGGGAGATGCTGACGTGGCCTATGATCTGGGGGCCGATCAGTTCAATTCGCTGCGTAAAGAGCCGGGTGTGAGGATAGAGCAGCAGGACTCGTCCAAAGTCTATTACCTCGGCTTCAACACCGGCAGCAAACAGACGCCGGCATTGAGCAACCCTGCCTTGTGGCAGGCTGCGCGCTGGTTGGTGGACTACCAGGCGATAGCTGACAACCTGCTGAAGGGACAATACCGCGTCCACCAAGCCTTTCTGCCGCTCGGGCTGGATGGTGCCATCGACGATCAACCGTTCAAACTCGACGTAGACAAGGCCAAACAGATTCTGCATGACGCCGGTATCGCTGAAGGGACGCATATTGATCTGATCGTCATCAACCAGCCACCGTATACCGATATTGCCCAAGCGCTGCAGGCCAGCTTTGCCAAGGCAGGTTTGCAACTGGATATCCATCCGGTGGTGGAAAGCGATCTGTGGGGCAAAATGCGCAGTCGTGATTTCCAGGCCATTTTCACCTATTGGGGGGCCGACTATCTGGATCCGAACACTAACGCCAGCGCCTTTGCTTACAACGTGCCCGACGGGCCGAAAACCCTGGCATGGCGCACCCAGTGGAACATCCCGGCACTGAGTGCGGAAACCCGCGCAGCGGCGGCGGAAGGTGACGTGGCAAAACGCGCGACACGCTACGTCGCCTTGCAGCGCGAATTACAGGCCCGTTCACCTTACGTGGTGGCATTGCAGGGACAAACGCTGGTGGCACTGCGCGATAACGTCAAAGACGCCAACGTGGATATCGCCAACAGCATGCTGTATCTGGATCGCGTGAGTAAGTAACCCGACATGTTCCCCCCAGTGCCGGGAGCTGTCTGGGACCGATAGAGGCGCTAACCGCCTGAGCGATTATTGGCCGAAGCGACCGATAATCCCCGCACCGCCCTTGGCGTGGCCCTTTAATTTTTCCAGTAGTTGCTCACGGGTTAATCCTGGGCCAAGCGCATGAGGCGGTAGATCGGTGGCGATCAGCACAAACGTATAGTGATGAAACCCGGAACCGGCCGGTGGGCAGGGGCCATGATAAACCGCGGTACCGGGCGAATTTTTACCACCGACAAAGCCTTTACCTTGGGTGAGATCGCCTTCAGCGAATCCGTTGGTGGTGGCTGGGATGCCATAGGCGACTAAATGACTGACGCCCAGACCGGCTTTTCCCTCTGGATCGGACAACAATAGGGCGAAGCTTTTGGTATCTGCCGGCGGGTTGGCCCAGCTTAGCGGTGGCGAAATGTTGTCGCCGGTGCAGCTGGCGTTACCCGGTGTGGCTCCGGCATATTTCTGTGCCAGCGTACCGCCGTCCTGAAATGCCGGTGAGCTGAGGGTAAAGGTGCCCGCGGCCTGTGCCGTAAACGACAGTGAACCGGTAACACATGCCGTGCCGAGCATGAGTGCGAATAAACCACGACCGATCATACAACCTCCCATGTTTGATTAAATAAATCATAGTGGCACAGGCGGGCACTCGCCATAACAGTGGTCTCAACACTCGGCTATAACAGCAGCCCATGGGATTGGACGGGCTATGTCAGGGTGAATAAAGGTGAAATAAGGTGATTTCACCGTGAAAAGGTGTTCAGCCAATATCCGCCGTTGACAACAGAACCCACCAACCGGAAACAGCCAGATAAAGGCCAAATGGCAGCGGTGAATGCCAGTCGGTTTTGCGCAATAAACAGGCTGCTGCCGCGGTGCACAGACCGGCGGCCGCTGCGACAGTGACCAGTACCGGCAAAGCCGCCCATCCCGTCCAGGCACCCAATGCCGCCAGCAGTTTAAAGTCTCCCTGGCCAATGCCGTCCGTTTCGTGTCTGCGGCGATAGGCCGCATTGAGCAGCCATAGAGACAGATAACCGGCGGTAGCGCCCGTGACTGCCTCAGTCAGTGAGGCAAAATAGCCCTGCTGATTAACCAACAAACCGGCCCACAGCAACGGTTGTGTCAGGCGGTCCGGCAGCAAGCGGCATTGCCAGTCGATGAACGCCAGCGCGAGCAAGAGGGCGGCCACCGGCAGTAAGAGGACACGTTGTGGCAGCGGGATATCGAAGGGCAGAGCTGCTAACCCGGCACCAAGGGCTATCAACCAGATCCAACGTGTTGTCTGGGGCGACGGAGGCGATATAGGCCCCTGTGACAGGGAATCAATCAGCCGTATTGCCGCCGCTGCCGAAAGGAGCATAGCCAGGATAAACAAGCCCCGATACCAGAGATCAAACTGTGGGTTATCGAGCATAAAACGTCCTTGTAGAGCTGAAAATAGTGTTCAAAATAGCGGCAAAACACGGTAAGCATGGAGTGAATGATTGGCCTTTGTTCAGCCTTGCGAGGAGGGCCGCAAAGCGTTGTATGGGGTGATGAAAAACGCATTGATATTTTTAATTGATATTTATAATCAATGGATTAGTGTGATTTATTGTTTGGCGATGCTCTTTTTTTCGGCAAAATTGATAATGAAATAAAGTGAATTTTACCCTTTAGATGTGGGGCTTTAAGTATGAGTCTGATAGCGGCAACACACTCTGGCTAAATTTTGTTTTAAGTGACGTTGTCACAATAATGAATGAGGTTTATCTGATTGTTTCTCATCAGAAACCGATTAGACTTTGGGGTTCATGATGCACTTTGGTGTTCCGGCACCCGACAGAGAGATACTCTCTGTACAGCCAGTGTGTGACCGTTTGGGTGTCTGTTGCCGGGAATGGCTACAGCAAAAAAAGGTTTATGTGCCACGTCCTCTGGATGAGGAGGCGGTGACTGCGTAATGACAGACGTTACACAAAAAGCACGTTATACAGTGATAGAAGCCATTCATTTCCTCTCACGCCTTATTGGCTACTCACCGGCCGCGTGGTTGTTGGGGGCGTTCACCTGTACGTTACCCGCCTATGCCGAGTCCCCACCGGCGCCAGACAAGATTACCCAGCAACCGAGCACGAACGATAGTCTGCCTGAACTGGGCGGCAGCGTGTCGAATGACGCGGAGCGCGAAAAAGAGTGGGCCACCATGGCCAAACAGCTGGGTGAACGTAACCTGAATAACGTTTCGAGCCAACAGGTGCGCACCCGTGCCGAGAGCTATGCGGTAGGCCAGGCCAGTAGCGTACTGCAACAGCAGGCTCAGGAGCTGCTTTCACCCTTGGGTAACGCCAAACTGTCACTGGTGATGTCCGATCAAGGGGATTTTACCGGTAGCAGCGGTCAGTTGTTCAGCCCACTGTATGATGTCAACGGCTTGCTGACTTACAGTCAGATTGGCTTGATGCAGCAAACGGGCGGTTCGCTAGGCAACCTGGGGGTTGGACAACGGTGGGTCGCTGGCGATTGGTTGTTGGGGTATAACACGGTGCTCGACAGTGATTTCGAACGCCATCATAACCGTGCCAGCTTGGGCGCGGAAGCCTGGGGCGATTTCCTGCGTTTCTCTGCAAACTATTACTATCCCTTATCTGCTCTGGCGCAACAGGCGAACAACGCTGAGTTCCTCAGTCGGCCGGCGAGCGGTTATGACATTACTACGCAGGGTTACCTGCCATTTTATCGCCAGATTGGTGGCTCGCTCAGCTATGAGCAGTATTGGGGAGAGAATGTTGACCTGTTTGGCAGTGGTAAAAAGCAAAATGACCCGCGCGCTATGCAGTTGGGGGTAAATTATACTCCGGTACCCTTGGTCACAGTCAAAGCGCTGCACAAAATGGGCGAAGGTGGGGTCAGTCAGGATCAGGTCGAGCTGGCGTTAAGTTATCGACTGGGTGTGCCATTGGTGAAACAGATATCGCCAGAATATGTTGCTCAGGCCAAGTCGTTACGCGGCAGCCGTTATGACAACATTGAACGGAAAAATGTGCCGGTGATGGCGTTCCGTCAGCGTAAAACGTTACAGGTGTTCTTGGCGACGCCACCCTGGCAGTTGAATCCTGGAGAAACGTTACCGTTGGTATTGGAGATCAAAACCACCAACAAGATTACTCACGTCAGTTGGCAGGGGGACACGCAGGCCCTGAGTCTGACGCCGTCGCAAAACAGTAATGATCCGCACGGATGGAGCCTGATTGTACCGCAATGGGATGACTCGCCTGGTGCCAGCAATAGCTACCGTTTATCGGTCACACTGGAGGATGACAAGCACCAGTTGGTGACCTCAAACTGGATCCAACTGCAGGTGACGACACCGTTGACGTTGTCTGCCAGTACCGATGAAGGTCTGCCACCGGCAAAAATACTGCAACCGCTAACTATCCCGGCGGAGACTGGGCCGTTATATGGCACTCACTAGCCGTTCTTTCCCTGCAGCACCCATACTGCGGCCTCAACGCGTGATTTCAGCTTCATTTTTTTCAAGAGGTGTTTAACGTGCACCTTGACGGTGCTTTCGGTGATGGTCAACTTACGGGCAATCATTTTGTTCGGCAGACCTTGAGCAATCAGCTTGAGAATATCGCGCTCGCGCGGGGTGAGCTGCTGGATATCACGCTCGGCGCTGGGGCGGTTCTCACGCAGACTGGCGGCCAGAATGGGCGTCAGGGCTTCGCTGAGTACCATTTGACCGGTTGCTGCCTGATGCAAGGCTTTTAACAGTTCCTCGGGTTCCATGTCTTTCAGCAGATAGCCATCGGCGCCGCGTTTTAGCGCACTGACTACGTCATCCTCATGATTCGATACGCTAAACACAACAATACGTCCGGAGAGCGCGGTCATTCGCAGACGATCCAGCGTTTCCAGGCCGTTGATACCCGGCATGTTGAGATCCAGCAGGATCAGATCCGGATCATGTTCTTCGGCCAGTGTGACGCCTTGTTCGCCATTACCGGCTTCAGCGATCACGTGCAGGCGCGGATCCATGCCGATAAGCTGCTTTACGCCATTGCGCAGCATTGGGTGGTCATCAATCAATAAAATAGTGGCGGCAGTTTCGGTGGTCATGGTTTCTCCCATTAGTCGATGGCGTGGTTGTCCGGCTTGAAAACTACCCGGACTTCAGTGCCGCCGCCGCTGCGGGGTAATATTTCGCAGCGGCCATGCAGGCTTTTGGCGCGATCGCGCATAATTATCAGGCCGTAATGATCAGGGCGGTCGGTATTTTTCGGCAGTCCACGACCGTTATCACTGACACTCAGGGTCACTTCCCCTCGTTGATTGATCACCTGAATGTTTACCTGGCTAGCCTGGGCATGTTTGTGGATATTGCTTAACGCTTCACGGGCAATCTGCAACAGATGGATGGCCTGATACGCAGGCACTGTACGTGGCGTTAATTGATAATCGAGGTTGATGGTGATGCCGAGCCTTTGGCTAAATTCCTGTACCGTCGACTGCAATGCCGCCAGTAGCCCCGGTTCGGTTAACCGCAGACGGAAAGTGGTCAGCAATTCGCGCAGTTGCCGATAGGCAATGTTCAGTTCTTCGCGCATCTGTTGAACCAGCGCCAAATTAGCGGGTGACAGCTCAGCGCCTTGCATTTGCAGACAACTGATTTGCATCTTCAGACACGACAGTGACTGGGCGATGGAGTCATGCAGCTCGCGGGCTATCGCTGCGCGCTCTTCCATCAGCATCAACTGTTGTTGATGATCAACCTGGCGTTCGATAGCCAGCACGCTGGTCAACTGTTCAACCAAGGTGTTTATCAACTGTTGATGATCGTCATTCAGTGGCTGCTGCGACGTATGTTGCGCGACAATGACACCGTAATCTCCCAGCTTGTCGCTCAGGCTCCAGCTTAGCAACGGGAGATCGGCGTGCTGTGGGCCGTCATCACTGAGACAAGCGCTACACACTGGGTTGTTGCAGTATTCCGGTCGAAGCGGCTGGTTGCCGCTCAATTGTACAAATTGTTCCTGGCTGTTGTTTTCGTACAGGCGTACCTGAATGGCGCGCAATGGCGTCAAGGCTTGCAACTTATTGAGTATTGGCGTCAGTCGGCTACACAGCGGCTCATTGGCATGTAACTGGCGGCTGGCACAATACAAAAAACTCAGCACCTGATTTTTTTGCTGCAAATCAGCGGTTTTTTCCGCAACCCGTTGTTCCAGCCCGGTGTACATTGTGGCCAATTCGTCGGACATGGTGTTTAACGCGCCACCGAGCGAGGCCATTTCATCCTGGTGGCCGCGCTGAGCAAAGCGTCGACTAAAATCGCCACGGCCTGCCGACAGTGCCATCGCCACCAACTGGCGCCATGGGTGCAGCAAGCGACGGCGTAGATAGCAAATGGTGCCGACCAAAAGCAGCAATGTCAGCACGATAAACACCGCCTGCACCAGCGTTACTGTCAGTAGCCGGCGTTCGGTGTGATGGTCTATATCAGAAACCAGCGTATCCAGCAGTGAGACGAAATGTGCAACCTGTGCAGCCGCATCGGCAGGTCGACGGGCATCGCGCAGTTGTGGCAACAGTGTTAATTGCCAATAATTGTTCAGTGCCTGGAATTGTTCGGTCAGCTGCTCTTGTTCTACTGAGCGTTGCAAATCAGGGCTGTTTGCATCCTGGTCCAATTCGCGAATCAGCGTTTCGCTGTGGGCATTTAACGGCACTTGTGCCAGCAGGCGATAACTTTGCATACGTAACGAGCCGGCTTTATTGATGGCGTGCGCATTACCTTGAATGCTTTGCGACATCCAGGCGGAAATGCTCATGCCAGCAACACCCAAGATGCCCAGAAGCAGCATCAATATGGCCACCTGGTTAACGATGGAAAGCGGAGCTAACAGGCGTTTCATTAGGTTTTGGATCCCCGACGGCAAAGCAATACAACAGCTGGAAACCTGAGGGCAGAAGCAGGTGACACCAGCGAGTAGAGTAACGATTCAGCATTATTTTTCATTATCCCCGCGCATAACCCCATACCTCTAACGAAGTACCCCCTAGTTTCCAGGCAGGGATGCGAGTACGTCACAGTGGCATCGGGCATTTTTTAATCTTTTGATTTGTCTTGTTTTTGCGGGATATCACACCTTACTCATAAAGGGCTGGTGGGGCTTTTCCGGTCGTTTGCTACCTGCATCCGGGTTGATTTATATCAACTTTGCCGAGGAGAGCGCCGCCTAGGGTGGGCGAAGTTATCACCCTGTGTCTGAGGTTTTTATGTCGCAATCTGCAACGTCATTATCAAAACAAACAGGCGCGGTTATTCAGGACTGGCAGCCTGAGGATGCCGCATTCTGGCAACAGCGCGGTCAACGCGTTGCCAACCGCAACCTGTGGATTTCCATTCCCTGCCTACTGCTGGCCTTCTGTGTTTGGATGCTGTTCAGTGCGGTGGCAGTCAATCTGAACAAAGTCGGTTTCAGTTTCACTACCGATCAGCTGTTTTTACTCACTGCGTTACCTTCTGTGTCTGGCGCTATTCTGCGCGTGCCTTATTCGTTCGTTATCCCCATGTTCGGTGGTCGTCGTTGGACGGCGATCAGCACTTGTTTTCTGTTGGTACCCTGCTTGTGGTTAGGGTTTGCAGTGCAAGACGCCACAACCCCTTATGGCGTGTTTGTCATCATCGCGCTGTTGTGTGGTTTTGCTGGCGCTAACTTTGCTTCCAGCATGGCCAATATCAGCTTCTTTTTCCCTAAAGCACGACAGGGGGGCGCCCTGGGGCTCAATGGTGGTTTGGGCAATTTAGGCGTTAGCGTGATGCAGTTGGTCGCCCCGTTGGTGATTTCCGTCGCCATATTCGGCGTATTTGGCGGCACGGGCCAAACACAGCCGGACGGTAGCCAGCTATGGCTGGAAAATGCGGCCTGGATTTGGGTGCCGTTCTTGTTGATAGGCACATTGGCCGCCTGGTTTGGCATGAACGATCTGGCGGCTTCCAAAGCGTCACTGCGTCAACAGTTACCGGTACTTAAACGCGGTCATCTGTGGGTGTTGAGCCTGTTGTACCTGGCAACCTTTGGTTCATTTATTGGTTTTTCTGCCGGTTTCGCCATGCTCTCTAAAACTCAGTTTCCGGACGTGGTGATACTGCATTACGCTTTCTTCGGTCCTTTCCTTGGTGCTTTGGCTCGCCCTGTAGGTGGGGCGCTGTCCGACCGTTTTGGCGGCATTCGTGTCACGCTGATTAACTTCGTACTGATGGCCGTATTTGCCGCATTGTTGTTCCTGACCTTACCGGGGGCCGGTGATAGCGGTTCGTTTATGGCCTTTTACGGCGTATTTATGTTGCTGTTCCTGACCGCCGGATTGGGCAGCGGCTCCACTTTCCAGATGATTGCTGTGATCTTTCGGAAAATCACTGTCGAACGAGTCAAAGCTAGCGGCGGCAGTGACGAGAGTGCCCAGCGTGAGGCGGTTACCGATTCTGCGGCGGCGCTGGGCTTTATCTCGGCAATTGGCGCGGCTGGCGGCTTCTTCATTCCGCAGGCATTCGGTACTTCGCTAGCGATGACGGGCTCACCAGCTGGGGCAATGAAAGTCTTCCTGGTATTTTATGTACTCTGTGTCGTGATCACCTGGGTAGTCTACGGTCGCAAAAAATAACCTCGCGATCGGGTATAATCTGTTCCTCCTCAAGAGGGGAGGGACAGTTTCTTTATCTTCTTCATGTGATATTTTTACGCCCTGAGTGAAATTTCCCGCCTTTAGGTAATATTCTTATTATCCCGCACTGATTTTCCCTTTGTTTATAGATGCATCTCTCAAGTTCTGTTTTTTTAGCCAATGATGATCTGGAATATCATTGGGAGATATTTTTCATTTCCCTGTCTGAATCCTTACAAAGGAAATGTGCGTAAGATGGGACTTGGCATGACAATGAAGCTCGTGTTTTTTTCATTATTCGAGACTTGTGTCACCAAGTTGACAATATGCCTTTGTATTTGGTGCTATATTTAACTTAATGCCATGTGAAGGATTAAATCAGATAACTCTCATTCTGTTTTCGTAGGCTTTTTGTAGGCTATCTGACAATCAGATTAAGCGGAAAAACAGGTGATACTTTCTGACGGCATTATGAAATTTCACAATTTCATTTAGTTAACAAGTAAACAACATTATTTATTTTTTTCTTTAAAAACAATGCATTATGTTTGTTTTATTGCCGGTTAACATGATAAGAAACCATGTTGCCAACAGGGAAATAGAGACATTCAGACAATTTTATCCTCCGTTTGCGAGGTGAAGTAAAAAATGAAATCAGCAAATTTTTATAAAAATAAATATCTGATGAATGCAACCTGTTGAGTTTACATTTAATTTCTTGAACATTTTTTCATATTTCTATACAAAGTGTGCAGGACAGGCACGCTAAGGAAATTAAAAGTGAATCTTGATAAAAGAATAAAGATTAGGAATCTAGATGTTCTGACACCGTCCAGGGAAAAATTCCGCCTGCGTTGGAAGGAGTATCAAATCCTTTCACTTCTTGTCGCCAGATCCCCCGAATTGGTTACCCGTACAGAAATTATAGAAAATATATGGAAAGGTACTTATTGTTCAGATTCAACGATAAATCAAACAATTAAATCAATTCGTCAAAAAATCGGTGATGCCGAGCATACCCTTATCAGAACTATTCCGCGCTTAGGATATAAGGTAGAAAACAAGGCTGTTTTTCACTTTATTTCTGAAGAGGAAGAATATGTCGACGATGAAATATGGAATATTGGCGATGACACCGATGATAATATTCAAGCGGAAATTTCTGAAAGTAAAAATAAAGATGATGGGATTAGTGTTGAAGAAATAGAACAACATGAGGATGATATCGCGACATCCTCCCCAACTGCGGTACCCGAATCGCTTAAAAATACGGCGATAAGAAAAAAAACGGTCACACCAGCCGGATTTTTCTCCGTTCCCGCCGTCAGAATTGTGAAATATCTGTCGGTGTTCGCGTCTTTACTGGTTATTTCACATTTTTCATACGTTCTGGGGAATCAAACCCGGCCACCTATTATCAATGATATTCAAAACAATACGCGTGTTGTGTTGACGCTGACGCTGAACAACGCGCGGACCAATAGCCCACAAACGTTGCTTTGCTTGTATGAAGGCGAGAGCCTGGAGCTGGCAACCATAGAATGCGTCGATCCCAAACAAGGACGATTGAAGCGACCGGTGAAATATGAAACATCCAGCGTTCAAGGAAGTGGTAAGATTAATCTCATATTGCCGAATAAAACCATGCAATATCAGGTCGCTTACGATGTTAAAAATTAGCGTGTAAGGCGATTTCATCTTTCCCCATAATTTTACATTTTTCCAAGACTATTATTTCATTATTTGTTATTTGAAAGTGAAGGATGATTTGTCCAGTCTGGTTTCCATGATTTAGCGCGAATAAGCGTCCTGCCCCAATACTGTGGCGGGAATAATGGAAAACCGAGCTGAGTGACAAATTATGGATAAGCGTAAAGTAGCTATCATCGGGGGTTCTGGCTTTATCGGAACGCGTCTGGTTAAACGTCTGAGTGCGCGTAACGACCTGGTGTTAACCATTGTGGATAAGAAGCAGAGCGAACAATTTCCTGAGCTCTATCAGTTTGGCGATGTAACTCAACCCGATACATTGCGGCAGCCCTTGGCTGGTTGTGACGCCGTGATTAATCTTGCGGCTGAACATCAGGATAATGTTGATCCTATCTCACTGTATTACCAGGTTAACGTTGATGGCGCGCGTAATGTCTGCATGACGGCTTCCGCGTTAAATATAGCGCAAATTATTTTTACTTCATCCGTGGCGGTCTACGGCTTTGTGACCAAAGAAACCGGCGAGGAAGGGCTTTTTGAACCCTTTAACCATTACGGTAAGTCCAAGCTAGAAGCTGAATATGTCTACGAGGCTTGGCGTAAAGCCGACGCCAATAACAAGTTAACCATTATCCGCCCCACGGTAGTGTTTGGCGAAAATAATCGCGGCAATGTTTATAACTTGTTCCGGCAGATCGCCAGCGGCCGATTTGTGATGATTGGCAGCGGTAATAATATGAAGTCTATGGCCTATGTTGAAAACATTGCGGCCAGGCTGGAGCACGCGCTGGATCAGCAGGCGACATATCAGGTCAGTAATTATGTGGATAAACCTGACTTCACCATGAACCAACTGGTCGATGTTATTTCTTCTTCATTAGGCAGGAATAATAAGACTATTCGCATTCCCTATGTATTTGGAATCTGCGGTGCAACGGCATTAGATATGCTGAGTAAAATAAGTCACCGTAAATTCCCTATTAGCCGTGTTCGTGTACAGAAATTCTGTGCCAGAACGCAATTTAAAAGCAATGTGCAAAGTGATTTCGTGGCGCCAGTTGATCTTGATTCGGCAATCGAAAAAACAATTAAGCACGAGTTTTCCTAGAGATAACTTTCCTACGGGAGAACGTTATTTATTTTTCGCCGCTGACAAGCGGATAAATCTGTATTTAACAGGATTGACTCATGCTGACTTATATCCTGGCACTGTCAATTTTATTTTTGTTAATAGCGCATTGGGAGCTGTAACTCAAGGGCGGTAGCGTGCTTATTCGCTGGAGGAACAATGTTATATCAACTGAGCGTGATATTTATTTTGGCACTGGTGTTGGTGATTATTGCTCGTCGCGCCGCGCTGGTAGTGGGACTAGTGGATAAGCCCAATGCGCGCAAACGCCATCAGGGGCATATTCCGCTGGTTGGCGGAATTGCCATTTATCTCAGCATTACATTGGTAACGTTCTGGCAGCCAGACTGGTTGCCGCACAGTACGACCTATTTGTTGTGCGTCACGGCGTTAGTGATGCTGGGCGTGCTTGATGACCGTTTCGATCTGCCGGTGGCGCCGCGCGTCATTGTGCAGGGAGGGATCGCGCTGGCGATGATGCTGGCGGCAGGGATGCAACTTACTTCTTTCGGTTATCTGTGGGGCCATCAGGAACTGTTGTTGGGTTATGCCGCTTTACTGGTCACGCCGCTGGCGGTATGGGGAGCGATCAACGCCTATAACATGGTTGATGGTATCGACGGCCAACTGGGGGCACTGTCCTGCGTTACCTTTTTGGCATTAGCCATTTTATTTGGTCTGGCAGGGCATGACGAACAGGCATTGTGGTGCCTGAGCTTGATCGCAGCCTTGGCTGCCTACCTGTTGTTCAACCTGAGTGTTTTTGGGGCGCGCAACAAAATTTTCATGGGTGATGCTGGCAGCATGGTCATTGGTTTTAGCGTGTTGTGGCTATTGGTCATCGCCACGCAAGGCCAGGATGCAGTAATCCGGCCGGTGACCGCGCTGTGGTTGATCGCCATTCCTTTGATGGACATGGTCACCGTAATGGTGCGTCGTCTGCTGCGTCGCCAAAGTCCGTTCAAGGCCGGTCGTGATCACTTGCACCATATTTTGATGCGCCGCGGTCTCAATGCGCGGCAGGCTCTGGGTATGAGCTGCATGTTGGCGGTCACGTTGGCCTGCGTCGGCATCTGCAGTGAAGTGCTGAAACTGCCGGATTACCAAATGCTATTGGCATTTATATTTTGTTTCTTCGGTTATTTTGCCCTGTTGCACGAACCGCGCCAGGCAAGGATTTTTACTGATAACCCTACCGCCGATCGTTAATCCTCCCACGGGCCGCAACGGCGGCCCGTTTTTCACGGTACTGTTATGAACCTTCACTTGCCTCATTTGATGCCATTGGTGCTGTCCAGCGCCTTGCTTAGCGGTTGTACAACGTTTCCGGGTTCACACCTCCCGACTCAGGGAAAAGAAAAAGTCATCCAACAGGACGAAAATTTCGACCTGGACAAGCAGGTCCAGGTGTATCGCGTTACGCCGATGTTGCTGGAAAAAATGCGCCGGATAGAACCGGTGGCGCGGCCAAATCTGGCACTGGACCAGCGTCTGCAAAGTTATCAGTACCGTATCGGGGTCGGCGACGTGCTGAACGTCACCGTCTGGGATCATCCCGAGTTGACCACGCCTGCAGGGCAATACCGCAGTGCCAGTGACACTGGCAACTGGGTACATGCCGATGGCGCGATCTTCTATCCCTACATCGGCCGGGTACAGGTCGTCGGTAAAACGGTCTCTGAAGTGCGCAATCAAATCGCCAGCCGGTTGGCGACCTACGTAGAAAGCCCGCAGGTAGATGTCAGCATTGCCGCATTCCGCTCGCAGAAGGTGTATGTGACCGGAGAAGTAAAAACCTCCGGGCAGCAGGCGGTCACCAACGTGCCGCTGACAATTCTTGATGCGATTAATGCGGCAGGTGGGCTGACCGATAACGCCGACTGGCGCAACGTGGTGCTGACACATGACGGCAAAGAGCAACCTATTTCCCTGCAGGCGTTGATGCAACGTGGCGATATCAGCCAGAACCGTTTACTGGCGCCAGGTGACATTCTCTATGTGCCACGCAACGACGAACTGAAAGTGTTTGTGATGGGTGAGGTTGGCAAGCAGTCGACGCTGAAAATGGATCGTAGCGGCATGACGCTGACCGAGGCGCTGGGCAGTTCTGAAGGCATTAGTCAAACGGTGGCCGACGCCACGGGCGTGTTTGTGATCCGTCCGAACGGCGGTAAACAACCTAAGCGGCTAGCGTCGCTGTACCAGTTCGACTTGTCCGACGCCGCTGCGCTGGCGATGGGCACTGAATTCCAATTGGAACCTTATGACGTGGTGTACGTCACGGCGGCGCCGATAGCGCGCTGGAATCGCCTGATCAGCCAATTGGTACCGACTATTTCCAGCTTTAACGACCTCAGCGAGGCCACATTGCGGGTCCGTAACTGGTAAAGCCGCAACGGTGACTTAAGGAATACTGATGATGAAGAATAACGCATTGCCAATTGTAATGGCTGAGCAGGACGACAAATTAGAATGGGAGCGGTTGATTGGCCCGTTGTGGGACAACCGTTGGCGTATTCTGCTGGTCACAGGGGTGGCTGGAATATTCGGTTGTGCCTATGCATTGATGGCGACACCGATCTATCAGGCGACCGCGTTGGTACAGGTGGAAAAGCAGCTTTCAGGCGATTCATTACTGCGTGAAACATTGGACAGTTCAATCGGCTCAATCGGTCAAAACTCGGCAACGCAGGATGAGGTTTCTCTGGCGAAATCGCGCTACGTGATTGGCAAAACTGTGGACGATCTTGGCCTGACGGTGCGTATCAGTCCCGATTACTTCCCGCTGTTCGGTAAGGGCATCGCCCGCCTGAGCGGGGAAACGCCGCCGGTACTGCGTATCGCCGAAATGAAGACACCCGCAACGATGCAGGGGCAGGAACTGACGCTGACGGTAGGTGATAAACAACGATACAGCCTGAGCTATGACGGAAAAAACCTGGTCAATGGTGTCGTAGGACAACCGTTGCAACAGGGGGATTGGGCGCTCAATGTGGCTGCGCTGGACGCGTTGCCGGGCACGACCTTCACGGTCGTTAATGTGCCACGACAAAGAGCGGTGGACGATCTGCGCAACATTCTTGATGTCGCCCCTGGTGGTAAAGAAAGCGGCATCATGACGTTCAGTCTGGCGGGCGAAGATCCCCAGCGTGCAGAGGCGGTGTTGAAAAGTATCACCGACAACTATCTGCAACAGAATGTGGATCGCAAGACTGAAGAAGCCCAACGTATGCTGGCATTCCTGCATGAACAACTGCCACGCACTCAGACCTCGCTCAACAACGCCGAGAATCAGCTTAACCAGTTCCGTCAGCAGAACGATTCAGTGGATCTGTCCCTGGAGGCCAAATCCGTACTGGATACTCAGGTTCAGCTTGAGGGGCAGTTGAATGAGCTGACGTTCAAAGAAGCTGAGATTTCTAAACTTTATACCCGCGTGCATCCGGCATACCGCGCTCTGTTAGAAAAGCGGGCCACGCTGGAAGCAGAAAAGGCTCGTCTCGGTAAACAGGTGCAAACCCTGCCAAAAACCCAACAGGAAATTCTGCGGTTGACCCGAGACGTGCAGGTGGATCAACAGGTATACATGCAGTTGATGAACAAGCAGCAGGAATTGAGCATCAGCAAAGCAGGCACCGTGGGCAACATCCGTATTATCGATGAAGCGGAAACCGGTCTGCGTCCGGTGCAGCCACAAAAAGTGATGATCGTGTTCTTCGCGTTGTTGTTGGGGGGCGTACTGTCGGCGTCGGTGGTGGTATTGCGTGCGGCGCTACATCGTGGCATCAGCGATACGGATACGCTGGAAAAACGCGGGATCAGTGTGTATGCCACGGTGCCGTTGTCACCATGGCAACAAAAGCGTAACCGCGCTCAACAGCAACTGCTGACCAAAAATGGTGGCGACAAGCTGCCGATCCTGGCGCAGGAAGCGCCTGACGATTTATCCGTTGAAGCGATTCGCAGCCTACGGACCAGCCTGCACTTTGCCATGATGGAAGCCAAAAACAACATTCTGATGGTTTCCGGTGCCAGTCCTGCCAGTGGTAAAAGCTTCACCAGCACCAACCTGGCGGTGGTGATCGCGCAGGCAGGTCAGCGGGTGTTGTTAATTGACGCCGATATGCGAAAAGGTTTTCTGCATCGTTGGTTGAACAACAGCGCCAAGGGTGGATTGTCTGACATGCTGTCAGGACTGATTGCGCCAGATCAGGCAGTCAAGAAAACGGACATCACCAATCTGGATTTCGTGCCTCGTGGCCAGGTTCCTCCCAATCCGTCCGAATTGTTGATGCATCAACGCTTTGCTGACTTCCTGCACTGGGCTGGGCAGCACTACGATTTGGTGTTGATCGACACGCCACCCGTACTGGCAGTGACTGATGCTGCGATTGTCGGACATCACGCCGGTACCGCACTGATGGTGGTGCGTTTTGAGGTTAATACCGTCCGGCAAATCGAAACCAGCATCCGACGTTTTGAACAAAATGGGGTAACCATCAAAGGGGTGATCCTAAACGGCATGGTGAAGAAAACGGCTAACGACGCCGGTTACTATACCTTTGCGTACCCTAGCCATCAGGAAAAGGTCCAGTAGCCGCATGAAAGCGATGCTGATGAATTCCCTGTGGTTGATGTTGGAACGGGTATCGCTAAGCCTGTCAGGCATTTTCGTTTCGGTATATGTGGCGCGCTATCTGGGGCCGGCGCAATACGGGCTGATCAACTACTTGCTGTCAGTGATTGCGATTGCCGTGCCGCTGGTGCAATTGGGGGCCGATGCGGTGTTGTTCAACCGTGTTGCACGGCAGCGGCACAGCGGTATTCGTCTGATGCTGGCCTCCATGCGATTGCGGCGTCGGCTTTTTGCGCTGATCGCCGTGCCATTGATGGCTTGGGCCCTGCTGACGCAGGACCGGACCAGCCAGATTATGATGGCGCTGATGCTCGCCAGTGCTTATTTCTCCATTCAGGACGTTTACAAGATTTATTACGATGCCCTGCTGAAATCGAAGCTGAACACGCTGATCAATAACCTGGCGCTGTTGTTGTCGATCATTTTGCGATTGGCGTTAGTGCATGCCCAGCTATCGCTGGAGTGGTTTGCCATTCCCTATGTGCTGAGCAGCCTGATTCCCTATGCAGTTCGTTGGGTACTGTTTCGCCGTGAACAAGGCGGCATGAGGCCGATCAGTCGACGTCACCAACGGCGTTACGGCCGTTACTTGTTGAAAGTAGGGTTGCCGCTGGCCGTTTCAGGTTTGTCGATTGTCATTTACACACGTATCGATCAGATCATGATTGGCAACTATTTGGGCGAGCACAGTGTCGGGCTATACAGCGCAGCCATCACCTTGAGCCAGGGATGGATCTTTGTGCCGATAGCATTGATCACCTCGATGATGCCAGGGGTGGCCAATGCGCGCACATTGGCCGAGCAGGAAGGGCGCATTCGGTTGTTGTATCTGGTGGTGTTGTTACTTTCGATGCCGGTGATTGTGTTGTTATCACTGTTTCCAGGCCCGGTCGTGGCCTTGATGTTTGGCAACAGTTACCGCGAAACCGCCACTATTTTGGCACTGTGTTCGGTGACGTCGCTATTTTCGGTGATGGGTACCGTGTCCTATCGGGCCATTGTGCTGTTTGGGGGATATCGCTTTATCGCAATAAAAATGCCGTTGGCCGCATTGACCAATGTGCTGATGAATCTGGTGTTGATACCGCGTTACGGTATTTGGGGTGCTGCGGTTTCAACCTTGATCACCGAGTTTGTTTCATTTTTTGTACTTAATGGCTTTTTCAGGAGAGGACAAATTACCCGGCTGCAGGTCACCTGCTACCGTTGTTTACCTCAATTAATAGGGAAGGTGCGAGAACTTTATGCTAAATAATCTGGTGAAGGGTTTTTACCGCAATATACCCGACGCATTATATCATCAGTTAAAATATGCTTTGTTTTTTCGTAAAGTGCCACATCTGGCTAAGCCAGTGGGATATAGCGAAAAACTGATGCGTAGAAAGGTATATCCTTTGGCGATGTATACTCAATTATCCGATAAGTATCTGGTGAGAGAGTATATTGAAAAGTTGTGGGGGGCAGAGTACCTGATTGAACTTTATGCACATGGGAGTGAATTAACTGAAGCGATGTATCAGGCATTGCCGGAGTCGTTTGTCATTAAGGCGAACCACGGCAGTGGCTATAACAAGCTGGTGTTCGATAAAAGCCAGACCAGCTTTAATGAATTAAGGGTGTTAACAAACAGTTGGCTGCGACAGAACTTTTATCAGGTATACCGTGAACGTCACTATAAGGATATTACGCCCTGCGTCATGGTCGAGAAAATGCTGCTTGAAGACGGCAAAACGCCTAATGACATAAAGATCCACTGTTTTAACCGTGGTGGGGAGGTTCGGTTTTTCATCCAGATTGATTATCTGCGTTTTATCGATCACCGCCGGGATTTCTTTGACGCCAACTGGAACCGTACCGAGATCCGCCTGGGCGTTCCCAATAGCGACGTGCCTATGGATAAGCCCTGTAAGCTGGAAAAAATGTTGGCACTGGCAACGCAGGTTGCAGAGCAGTTCTCTTATGTTCGGGTCGATTTTTATCAAGTGGAGGAGCGAATTTATTTTGGTGAACTGACGTTTACCCCAGGAGCCGGTTTGCAAAGATTGACGCCGGAAACTATTGAACAGGAGTGGGGAGGTTATTTCCAGGATTAGCTGAATAACCGGTAGGCTGCGTGCATTTTACCCGCGTCAGCATGGGGGATAATAACCGGACAAGGATATGCTGGGATAACAAACTATTCCGTTGGCATCATTATTTTTTTTGCCAAATGAAAATATATTGTTGAGGTAATAAATGGACTTATCAATTGTCATGCCCGTTTTTAATAACTCAGCCAGTCTGGCCGTAACATTAGCCCGCATGACCAATGCTTGCTCCGGGTTCGATTATGAAATTATCGTGGTCGATAATGCTTCAGATAAACCAGAGCTGGAAAAAATGCGCAGCCTGCTGGTCGCTAATCGCCGGGCACGTCTGCATGAAAATAAAACACGGAGTAATACGGCCGTTTCCTGTAATACCGGTTTCCGATTGGCGAGTGCAGACGTGGTTTTCTTTCTGGAGCCGGAGGATTCATTCAGTACCAATTATATTATTCGCCGTCTGAAACGCCATCAGGATACGCGGATAGACATTATTTTTGGCAACTACACCACGGTGAGTGACAGGAATACCCGCAGTTATATGTTTGATTACAAGGAGGGTGCAACGGGCGCGGATTTTTTATTCCTGGATATGGGGGACATTCGGACCTCCACCATCAGCCTGCGTAAAAAAACTGACCGGCGATTTTTATTTCCGGAGTTTCTCTACAAATACCAGGATTGGGGGTTTTTGGTCAATGCCACCAACCTGGGAGCGAAGGTGGCATTTGACGAAGGGCGCGGGGTATTTATCCGCTGCGGTGATGCCGACACCGATCGCTGCCGGATGAGCATCGACGCCAGTGAACAATTTATTGACGCTTACCTGAACGCCAGCGGGCGCTATATCAGCGGTTTTGCCTGCAAACATCTGCTGGCTTCGCTGTACAGCGAGAATCTGCAGGCTTTCAACTATTACTCATCACGCACAGAACACCATGCCCTTAGCAGCAAGTTTAAGGCCATTAAATTGTACGGAGACTGTCTGGCCAGATTGGGGCTGTTTCCGTTAGGGGGACGTCTGTTGCGTACCGCCCGCGAGGGGTTTCGGAGATGACATGCAGCAACGAAAAGTAGCGATTGTGATTGAAAACATCGCCGAGAAAGGCGGTACCGAACGGGTAGCCAGCAGTCTGGCTAATGCATTGTCCGCGCGTTTGGGTCATCAGGTGGATCTGGTGTCGATCAGCGGTGATCGGGCGTTTTATCCGTTAGAAACCGACGTCACTTTGCGTTTTATGCCCGGCAGAACGTTGTTCTGGCCCTGGCGACTGGCGTGGTCGCTGCGGCGGGGCCGTTATGACGTCATTGTCACGGTATCGATGGGGAAACTTTCGTCAATCATGGTGCCATATCTGCGCTTGCTGTGCCCACACAGCCGTCTGCTGCTGAGTGAACACGTCAGTTTTCATCAGTACGCCTGGCCGATGAAGTGGTTGAAAGTGCTGGTTTACCGGCTGGGTGACCGCACGGTACTGCTGACGAAGAAAGATCTGTCCATCATCAGTCGTTGGGTACCTGAACGCAAATGCCGGGTAATCGAGAACGTTTCACCGTTCCCGGTGCAGCCGCCGCAGCCGGCCCTACAACAACCAGTGGCGTTGGCGGTGGGGCGACTGTGTTATCAGAAAGGGTTTGACCGGTTAATCGCGGCCTGGCAGCGCGTGGCGCAGCAGGCTGTGGGCTGGCAATTGCATATCGTCGGTGATGGGCCGGATCGTGAGGCGTTACAGCAGCAAATTGAGGCTGCCGGTCTTGCCGAACAGATCACACTGCTACCGGCGACGGCCGATATCGCCAGCCACTATCGCCAAGCCTCAATGCTGTTGATGACATCACGTTATGAAGGTTTACCGATGGTGCTGATTGAAGCGATGAGCTTTGGCCTGCCGCTGGTGGCGTTTGACTGCCAGACAGGGCCCGCCGAACTGATCGACGATGGCGATAACGGCTATCTGGTGGCCGAAGGCGATCTCGAGGCGTTCAGCCAACGCACGCTGGCGTTGATTGATGACGGTGAACTGCGCCAGCGCTTCTCCCTGCATTCGCTGGCGCGGGCGCAGCAGTTTATCCCCGAGCGTATTTATCCCCAATGGCAACAGCTTATCGCTGGAGGTTAAGATGGAAAAAGTGTCAGTTATCATGCCAGCCTACAATGCCGCTGGTTTTATCAAGCAATCCATTCTGGGTGTATTGAACCAGACGTATCAGGATTATCACCTGTATGTGATCGACGATGCTTCCACGGACAATACCGCCGATGTGGTGAAGCCCTTTATTCACGATCGTCTGACTTACATTCGCAATAACACCAACCAAGGCGTAGCCGAAACCCGCAATATCGCGATTGAAGCCGCGCGCGGTGATTATATTGCGTTTTGCGATAGCGATGATGTCTGGCACCCCAACAAGCTGGCGCGCCAGGTCGGTATCTTAAAAACCGATCGTTACGACGTCGTGTGCTCCCATTATTACACCTTCGTAGATGACCCTGACCGGGTGAAGAACTACCGGGGCGCGGGGGAAATCATCGCCTACAACGACATGCTGAAAAGTAACTGGATCGGCAACCTGACCGGTATGTACAACCAACGCCAGGTTGGCAAGGTATATCAGAGCAAGGTCGGTCATGAGGACTACGTGATGTGGCTCTCGGTGCTGGAAAAAGCACGTAACCATCTGGCGTATTGTATTCCCGAGCCGCTGGCCTTTTACCGCCTTTCCGCCCAGTCGTTGTCCGGCAATAAGATTCAGGCTGCAGATTGGCAATGGCAGATTTACCGCCGTCATCTGGGGTTGTCCTATCAGAAGTCGTGCTATCTGTTCTTCTCTTATTTGTACAGCGCGGTGATGAAAAGACAATGAACCTCAGCAAGCTATCTTCGGCCTGCCTGTTGGCGGGCGCTGGGTGGACAGGACTGGTTAATGCCGCCCCTTGTGGCGGCAATCTGTTAACGAACCCCGGCTTTGAACAAGGGGGGGCAGGTTGGTCGTTGGCTTCCGCAGAAGTGGTGCCCGGCGGGCACGACGGTCAGAGCAGCCTGTTCTATCAAAATCACAATCCTGCCAATTACCACAATATGGTGCAGACACTGGCGGTCAAACCGGGCCAGCAAGTGGCTTTTGGTGTCTGGGTTCGTGGTGAGAACCTGAAGGGTAAGGGAGAAAATCAGGGCGCGAGCGTGTTTATCGAAAGCTATGACGACCAAAGTCGTTTTTTGGCCGGTAGCTATCCACAGGGTGTCCTGGGCACCAGCGGTTGGCAGCCGGTCTCGGGCGATTTTCGGGTGCCACCACGGGCGGTGAAGGTGGTTCTCGGGGTGTATCTGCGCCAAGGCACTACCGGTAATGCCTGGTTTGATGATGTTTACGCTTGCCAGCAACCCGTCGCGCCTGAGTTATATCAAATGCGGAGCAGCAAGGGGTCGGCATCCAGCCTGATTGAAGTGGTGGATCCACAACAGGTCCAGGTCGACAGTACACTGGTGAACGACAAAAATACCCCGGTGAAAAGTGACAGCCGCCGCTATGCCATCAGTGGCAAGCAGCAAGTGGAATTTCCGCTGCCGGCGGGACTGGCTGCCGGGGAATATCGCCTGCAACAACAGGTGACGGATGTGGCTTCGCAGCGAAGCCAGCGCAGTGAGATGCCCATCAGCGTGGGGCGGGCTCAGCCCAAAGTGGCGTTGGATGCACAAGGCTATACCCTCAAACAGGGTAAACGTTTCTTCCCACTCGGCATCTATATGTATGGCGAGATGGCAACGGATGAACATCTGACACGCATCCGTGACGCCGGTTTTAACACACTGCTTAATTACAACTACGGTACCGGTCGCGATCCTTACAATTATTTCCGCAAAACGCAGCAGTATGGTTTGCAGGTGATTTTCTCACTCAAGGATATGTACGCCGGTACCCGTTTTGCTCCGGAAACCCACATGAGCTACCCGCAGCTGACGGCAAGCTATGTGGAAAAATTCAAAAATGAACCCAACCTGCTGGCCTGGTACATCAACGATGAGTTGGGGCCAGAATACGTGCCGCAGATTGAGCAAAAACACCTGCAGGTGAAACAGTTGGATCCCGATCACCTGACGTTCCAGGTGCTGGACAAGACCGGCACCCTCAACGCCTACTTCAACAGTTCGGACGTGTTGGCCAGTGATCCTTACCCGGTTGGCAGAGATGCCGATCTGACGCGCACACTTGAATACACCCGCATAACCAGTCAGGTTGCGCGGCAGGTGAAAGGGGCCTGGCTGGTGATGCAGATTATGGATCACGCTGCGTACGCGCCCAACCGCAAACCACGCCAACCAACGGAGGCGGAGATCCGCAACCAGGCTTGGTTAGGGTTGATTGGTGGTGCCCAGGGCATCCTGTTCTATTCCTATACCGATTTATTCTACAAACGCCAACGTGGTGGCTTTAGCCAACAGGAGTTCGATGCCATCTGGCAAGGCGTCGCCAGCGTGAGTAAACAGATTGTCAGTTTTAACCCCTATCTGCTCTCGGGCGAAAGCACGCTGTTACAAGGCAACAATACCGCCATTCCTGCCCGTTTGTTTATCAATGGTGAACGCGGCTTGGTGCTGATAGCCAACCCTTATTACCGGCCAATGTCGGCACGTTTTGATTTACCTACAGGCTGGCAGGTTGAAGGGCGTGGGCAGATCGACGCTGAATTGCCGTCAATGGGCAGCCGCGCAGTCTGGGTGCAACGTCAAACAGAAAATAAAGGATAACCTGTCATGAATACCACCCTGAGCCTGATTATTCCGGTCTATAAGGTTGAGGCTTATATTGAGGCATGCCTGTGCTCGGTGCTGCAACAACTGCCTGATTGGGCAGAGGTGATCATCGTGGATGATGGGAGTCCTGATGGGTCCATGAGCATCGCCGAAGAGGTGCTGTGTCGCTACCCGCAACATAAGCGACGGGTGAGCATTTTACGCCAGGACAACCAAGGGTTGAGCGAAGCGCGTAACAGCGGTATCGCCTTGGCTGAAGGACGTTATGTCGGTTTCCTGGATTCCGATGATGTTTTGCTGGAAGGGTACTTCAGTATTCTGGGGCGTTTGCTGGCAGATAATCCGCTGTCGGACATTGTGGCGTTCAATGCTCAGCGCTTCTCGGCGATCCGTAATGGGAAGATCCAACCTGACTGCACGTTGGCCATTGTGCCAGGCAATGCCGCCCCACAGCAGAGTGAAAGCCATAGGGCTCTGTTGGCGGACAGCTTCAACCGCAGCATGTGGTTCGCCTGGGCGCGTATTTACCGCAAAACTCTCTTCAATGAAGCACGTTTTCCGTCGGGACGAAACTTTGAAGACATTCAGTTAATCCCGCAGCTGTATCTGAAAGCGGAGCGCATTGTGGTTTGTGACACACCGTTGATAGGGTATCGCGCCAACCCGAATGGCATTACGCGCGCCCCCAAAAGACGCGATCTGGACGATCTGGATTATGCGATCGACGGTGCCGACAGCGGACGCCGGCAAGGGGTAGGTAACGGACTTTATTCGATTCTTTTCGTCACCACGCTGAAGGCGCGTTTGCTGGTGGGGCTGGACTTTTTCGGGGTGCGTGACGCACTGCGCGAAACCCGCGAGCTGAAACGCCGTTACTCGAGTCTGCGTGCTGAAGAGCGCAAAATGCTCAGCCGCAAAAACCGGCTGTTCTACCACAGTCCGCTGGCTTACTACCTGATGGCCCGGCTGTATAACCTGCGCGGATAGCGGCGCCATGTTCGTTCATTTCTCCATCGCGTAGGGGTGCTGCATGCTGCGCCCATGTCAACCGGGGCGAATTTATTCGCCCCCTACAGGCAGAATCAAACTATGAGTATCACCGTTAGCGTCATAATACCCACCTATGGCCGCAGTGAGCTGCTGGCTCGCGCTATTGACAGTGTATTGGCGCAAACCCACAGCCCATTGGAAATCATCGTGGTGGATGATAATCCACAGGGCGATGCCCATCGCCTCGCAACTCAGGAACGTCTGGCCGAATATATCGAACGGGGGCAGGTTATCTATTATCCGCGTCGGCACAACGGCGGGGGCGCTCAGGCACGTAATAGTGGGATCCTGCGTTCACGCGGGGAATACATTACGTTTTTGGATGATGACGACTACTACCATCCACAAAAAATCGCCCGCCAGTTAGCGTTTATGCAGCAGGGTAATTACGACGTTAGCCTGTGCGACATGGATATTCTGAAAGAGGGGAAAATCAGCGCCGAGCATTACTATCGGGCGCGTTGCGAAGGCCTGGAAGACTTTATGTTGGCTGGAGTGGCTTACACGCCGATGATCATGATGCGGCGCAGTACAGCGATCGCGGTACGTGGTTTTTTCAACACCCCACGCTACCAGGACCATATCTTCCTTTACCGGCTACTGGCTGCCGGGGCTCACATTGGCACTCTGCATGAACGGCTGGCGGTGCACAACGACCACGATGGTGAACGGATCACCTCCAGCCCGAAAGGCATTATCGGTTATCGCAATAAAATGCAGTTCGAACAGCGGCTGATGCCGCACATATCGCCTCGCGCACGCAAGATCATTCGCCTGCGTCATACCTGCATTAACTCGCGCATCATTACTGACTGCAAGAGCCGTCTGGCGGGGGTGCTGTATGGGCTAAAGGGCATCATCTACATCAACAGTGGCCTGATGGCCGGTGTGTATATGAAGAATATCATCCGTAATGTGTTTTTCCGTGGCGTGCCGTTCTGATGCGTTACCCCAAAAGATAAAAGAACAACGCCCCTCCAGAGGAAGATTATGCGCTTTGAACGTTCGACGTTGATTGGTAGCGTGCTGTTGCTGACGGTTCCGCTTTTTGCTTTGCTGCACAGCATCGCCACGCTGCGGGTGGGAAAGAAAAATTCGGCGGCTTATCTGCTGATTGCGCTGTGTTTTTTCTTCTTCTTTATCAAGATCCCGCCCTTGGCGGATCTCTACCGTCACTTCGCCAACTATGATGCGATTAACTCGTCCACCAGCCTGGGTGATGTCATTCAGGGTAAGGTGGACGTAGTGCTGTACGCCAACTTTTATATTTTCAAAACGTTGGGTATCCCTTTTTACATCATTCCAGGGTTATACGTTGGCCTGTCGGTTTACTGTTATCTTGCCGCGCTCAATATTGTCATGTTGCACTCCGGCAAGGCATTTTCGCCGCGGCAATTTGTATTGCTGCATCTGGCCGTGCTGTTTTTGATCAACCCGTTTATCATCGGCATGGGGCTGCGCTTTGGCTTCTCGATGGCTGTGATGACGCTGGCGATGGTGCTGTTTTGCCATAAACAGAATCGACCACTTGCCGCTGGCCTGATGTTGTTTGCCATGCTGACTCATTTTTCCAGCATGTTACTGGTCGGGGTGTTTCTATGCAGCCGGGTAATGCGGCTAAATCGCCTGCTGACGGTCGTGTTTAGCGCCATCGCGTTACTGACCGCGAAGTTCGCACTGCCGTTTATCGTTTCCCATATTACGATTTCCGGCATCAACAGCTATTCCGATGTGTATACCTCCGGAATGTATGCCAGCGACTACCTGACGTCTGGCAACGCTAACGGGATGATTAATTTCTTGATTGTGTTATTCCCGGCGCTGTTTCTTGGCGTATTCATGTTGTCCCATCCGATGCACAATCAGGCTGGGGACATCAAAAACACTGCGGCATGGCTGGTGGTGTTTGTTTTCCTGTGTTCCAGTTCGCTACAGGCAGCCAGCCGCTATGCCAGTGTGGCATCGATATTCCTGCTGTTTTACTACATTGCTCATCAGGGGTCGTTCATTCGCGGCAGGTTTAACTACTTCTTTCTGTGCTTCATGTTGATGGCGACGGGTTATAACCTGATCGAGAACATCTATGTCCCGCGTCGTCCGATTATGCTGGGGCAAATGTGGCAGTCATTCTATAAAACGCCGTTGTTGAACCTGTTCTACGGTGAACAGGAGTATGAGCAGTATCTACGTGTGATTAACCGCGATAGCGGTGAATGGATAGGGCACGAGATGGATCTTGGGTAGCATGCCTTTTCTACCTAGAACAGCAACCTTACAGCCAGGGATGCGGACGCCGATCCGCATCCTACCCCCAAATACCCCAACGCACTTCGCAGAACATCCCGCCGAATATCTAAATCATAATTTTCATTCTATTTTCAATGGATTAACGCCTTTTTCTGTCCTGATACTTTAGGGGTAGTCACGCCGCTGTCGCCGTTATTCCCCCTCCGTTCTCTTGATCGCAATCAATTTGCAGGCTGAGCCGCATTAGTAGGCTGGCGGCAGATTGAGCAACGTCGTTCCTTATAACGATAAGATTATAAAAGCCTTCAGGAGAACTCCGGATGAGCAAGTTTCTAGACCGATTCCGCTATTTTAAGCAGTTGGCGGAACCCTTTTCGGGCGATCATGGCCAGACGCTGAACACCAACCGTGACTGGGAGGACGGCTATCGTAGCCGCTGGCAGCACGATAAAATTGTGCGCTCCACCCATGGGGTGAACTGTACCGGCTCCTGTAGCTGGAAGATTTATGTGAAAAACGGTCTGGTGACCTGGGAAACCCAGCAAACCGATTACCCGCGCACCCGTCCAGACTTGCCAAATCATGAGCCACGTGGTTGCCCACGCGGTGCGAGTTACTCCTGGTATTTGTACAGCGCAAACCGACTGAAATACCCACTGATGCGTAAACGCCTAATCAAACTGTGGCGTGAAGCGAAGGCGCTGCACAGCGATCCGGTCGATGCCTGGGGCTCGATCGTCAGTGATGCAAAAAAATCCAAAAGTTACAAAGTCGCACGCGGACGCGGGGGTTTTGTGCGTTCCAGCTGGCAAGAGGTGAATGAACTGATTGCCGCGTCTAACGTTTACACCGCCAAAACATTCGGCCCAGACCGCATTATCGGCTTCTCACCGATCCCGGCGATGTCGATGGTGTCCTACGCCGCCGGCGCCCGCTATCTGTCGCTGATTGGCGGCACCTGCCTGAGCTTCTACGACTGGTACTGCGACTTGCCGCCAGCCTCGCCAATGACCTGGGGCGAGCAAACCGACGTGCCGGAATCGGCCGACTGGTACAACTCTTCCTACATTATCGCCTGGGGCTCCAACGTGCCGCAGACGCGTACTCCGGACGCTCATTTCTTCACTGAAGTGCGCTACAAAGGCACCAAAACCGTGGCAGTCACGCCGGACTACGCGGAGGTCGCCAAGCTGTGCGACCAGTGGCTCAATCCGAAGCAGGGTACCGACAGCGCCATGGCGTTGGCGATGGGCCACGTGATGCTCAAAGAGTTCCACCTGGATCGTGAGGTAGGCTACTTCCGGGACTACGTGCGTCGTTACACCGATATGCCGATGCTGGTGATGCTCGAACCGCGCGAAGAGGGTTATTACGCCGCCGGTCGCCTGCTGCGTGCCGCTGATCTGGTGGATGGTTTGGGCCAGGAAAACAACCCTGAATGGAAAACCGTTGCCATAGATCAGCGCAACGGTGAGCTGGTGGCGCCGCAGGGATCGATTGGCTTCCGTTGGGGTGAGCAGGGCAAATGGAACCTGGAACAACGCGCCGGTGAAGACGGGCAGGAAGTCGAGTTGCAACTCAGCCTGCTGGGCGCGCATGACGAAGTGGCCGAAGTCGGGTTCCCGTACTTTGGCGGCATTAAAAGTGGCAGTACCGAGAGCGAACATTTCAACAGCGTGGCGCTGGACGAAATCCTGCTGCACACGCTGCCGGTAAAACGCCTGCGTCTGGCGGACGGTAGCGACGCGTTGGTGACCAGCGTTTACGATTTGACCCTGGCCAACTACGGCCTCGATCGTGGTCTGAACGATGCTAACTGCGCCACCGACTATGACGACGTCAAGGCTTATACCCCAGCCTGGGCCGAGCAAATCACCGGCGTCTCACGTCACAACATTATCCGCATTGCCCGTGAGTTTGCCGACAACGCCGAGAAAACCCATGGCCGTTCGATGATTATCGTTGGTGCCGGTGTCAACCACTGGTACCACATGGACATGACCTACCGTGGCCTGATCAATATGCTGATCTTCTGCGGCTGTGTTGGTCAGAGCGGTGGTGGTTGGGCACACTACGTCGGCCAGGAAAAACTGCGTCCACAGACCGGCTGGCTGCCGCTGGCGTTTGGCCTCGACTGGCAACGTCCACCGCGCCATATGAACAGTACCTCGTTCTTCTATAACCACTCCAGCCAGTGGCGCTATGAAACTGTCGGTACTGAAGAGCTGTTGTCGCCGTTGGCGGACAAGACCCGCTTTGGCGGCAGTCTGATCGATCTCAACGTGCGTGCTGAACGCATGGGCTGGCTGCCGTCGGCACCTCAACTGGGTACCAACCCGCTGCATCTGGCGGCACAGGCGAAAGCCGCTGGTCAATCACCGCTGGACTTCACCGTTGCAGGGTTGAAAAAAGGCACCCTGAATTTTGCCGCTGAACAGCCAGACAACCCGCAGAACTTCCCGCGTAACCTGTTCGTTTGGCGTTCCAATCTGTTGGGCTCATCCGGCAAGGGCCATGAGTACATGCTCAAATACTTGCTGGGTACTGAAAATGGTATTCAGGGCAAGGATCTGGGCCAGCAGGGCGGCGCTAAGCCCGAGGAAGTGGAATGGTTGGATAACGGCGGTGAAGGCAAATTGGATCTGGTGGTAACGCTTGATTTCCGCATGTCCAGCACCTGCCTTTACTCCGACATCGTGTTGCCAACTGCCACTTGGTACGAAAAAGACGACATGAATACCTCGGATATGCATCCGTTTATTCACCCGCTGTCGGCGGCGGTCGATCCGGCCTGGGATTCGAAGAGCGATTGGGAGATCTACAAAGGTATTGCCAAGACCTTCTCTGAAGTTTGTGTCGGGCATTTGGGCAAGGAAACCGACGTGGTGACGCTGCCGATCCAGCATGATTCAGCCGCCGAGTTGGCACAGCCTTATGGCGTTAAAGACTGGAAGAAAGGTGAGTGCGATCTGATCCCAGGGATTACCGCGCCGCACATCATGGTGGTAGAGCGTGATTATCCGGCTACCTATGAGCGTTTCACTTCGCTGGGGCCGCTGCTGGATAAGCTGGGCAATGGCGGTAAAGGGATTAGCTGGAACACCCAGACCGAAGTTGATTTCCTGAAACAGCTTAACTACGTGAAGGCGGAAGGTCCGGCTGCCGGTCGGCCGAAGATTGAAACCGCCATCGATGCCGCCGAGGTGATCCTGGCGCTGGCACCGGAAACCAACGGACAGGTCGCGGTCAAGGCGTGGGACGCGTTGGGCAAGATGACCGGCCGAGACCACCGCCATCTGGCACTGAACAAGGAAGATGAAAAAATCCGCTTCCGCGATATTCAGGCGCAGCCGCGCAAAATCATTTCCAGCCCGACCTGGTCAGGCCTGGAAGATGAACATGTGTCTTACAACGCCTGTTATACCAACGTGCATGAGCTGATCCCATGGCGCACCCTCAGCGGCCGTCAGCAGCTGTATCAGGACCATGAGTGGATGCGTGCCTTTGGCGAAAGCCTGTTGGTGTATCGCCCGCCGATCGACACCCGTGCCGCGCAGCCGTTGCTGAACCAGAAGCCGAACGGCAACAAGGAGAAGGCGCTGAACTTCCTGACGCCGCACCAGAAATGGGGCATTCACTCCACGTACAGCGACAACCTGCTGATGCTGACCCTGTCGCGCGGTGGACCGATCGTTTGGATGAGTGAAGAAGATGCCAAAGACTTGGGCATTGAGGACAACGACTGGATCGAAGCCTTTAACGCCAATGGCGCGTTAACGGCGCGGGCGGTGGTCAGCCAGCGCGTCCCGTCCGGTATGACCATGATGTACCACGCGCAGGAACGCATCGTGAATATTCCAGGTTCGGAAATCACCAGCCAGCGCGGCGGTATCCATAATTCGGTGACCCGTGTCTGCCCGAAACCAACCCATATGATTGGGGGATACGCGCAACTGGCCTACGGTTTTAACTATTACGGCACTGTCGGTTCTAACCGCGACGAGTTCGTGGTGGTGCGCAAGATGAACCGTATTGACTGGTTAGACGGTGAGGGTAACGACGATTCGCAGGGCAGCCAGCAGGAGAAAGCAAAATGAAAATTCGTTCGCAAGTTGGCATGGTGCTGAACCTGGACAAATGCATCGGTTGCCACACCTGTTCAGTGACCTGTAAAAACGTCTGGACCAGCCGCGAGGGCATGGAGTACGCCTGGTTCAATAACGTGGAAAGCAAGCCAGGCGTGGGTTATCCGCACGCCTGGGAAGATCAGGAAAAGTGGAAAGGCGGTTGGATCCGTAAAATCAACGGCAAGCTTGAGCCACGCATGGGCAGTCGTGTCGGTCTGTTGTCGAAGATTTTTGCCAACCCGGATGTCCCGGCGCTGGACGATTACTACGAGCCGTTCGACTACGATTACCAAAACTTGCATACCGCGCCACAGGGCAAGCATCAGCCGATCGCCCGTCCGCGATCGCTGATCACCGGCCAGCGCATGAAGAAGATTGAAAATGGCCCGAACTGGGAAGAGATCCTCGGTGGCGAATTCTCCAAACGTTCGAAGGACAAAAACTTCGACAATATGCAAAAGGAGATGTACGGCCAGTTCGAAAACACCTTCATGATGTACCTGCCGCGCCTGTGCGAACACTGCCTTAACCCGGCCTGCGTCGCGACCTGTCCTAGTGGTGCTATCTACAAGCGTGGCGAAGACGGCATTGTGCTGATCGATCAGGATAAATGCCGCGGCTGGCGTATGTGCCTGACCGGCTGCCCGTACAAAAAAATCTACTTCAACTGGAAAAGCGGCAAGTCCGAGAAGTGCATCTTCTGTTATCCGCGCATTGAATCCGGTCAGCCGACGGTGTGTTCGGAAACCTGTGTGGGTCGCATTCGCTATCTGGGCGTGCTGCTGTATGACGCCGACCGTATTGAGCAGGCGGCAGCAGTCGAAAACGACAAGGATTTATACCAGAGCCAGTTGGATATCTTCCTCGACCCGCATGATCCTGCGGTGATTGCCCAGGCGTTGGCCGACGGCATTCCACAAGGGGTGATCGAATCCGCCCAGCAGTCGCCGGTATACAAAATGGCGATGGACTGGAAACTGGCGCTGCCTTTGCATCCGGAATACCGCACGCTGCCGATGGTGTGGTACGTGCCGCCATTGTCACCGATTCAATCTGCCGCCGATGCCGGTGAGCTGGCGCATAGCGGCGTGCTGCCGGACGTGGAAAGCCTGCGTATTCCGGTGCAATATTTGGCGAACCTGCTGACCGCTGGCGATACTACGCCGGTGCTGTTAGCGCTCAAGCGCATGCTGGCGATGCGCCATTACAAACGGGCAGAAACCGTTGACGGCGTACTGGACACCAGCGCACTGGAACAGGTGGGGCTGACCGAAGCGCAGGCGCAGGAGATGTATCGCTATCTGGCGATCGCCAACTACGAAGACCGCTTTGTGATCCCGTCCAGCCATCGCGAACTGGCACGTGTTGCCTTCCCGGAAAGCAAAGGCTGCGGTTTCAGCTTTGGCGACGGCTGCCACGGCAGCGACGGTAAATTCAACCTGTTCAACAGCCGCCGCATTGACGCTATTGATGTGACGAAGAAAACGCCGCGTCAGGAGGATGCCTCATGATCAGCCTGAAAGTGATTGCTCGCCTGCTGGACTACCCGGAGCAGGCGCTGTTTGACCATCAGCAGGCGCTGGTTGAAGCGCTGGAACCGGCCAGCGAACTGGATTTGCATCACAGTGCACAGCTGATCTTGTTTATTCGCCGTTTTTGCGCTCGCCCATTGCTGGACGTGCAGGCCGAATACTGCGAACTGTTCGACCGGGGGCGCGCCACCTCGCTGTTGCTGTTTGAACATGTGCACGGTGAATCACGCGATCGCGGCCAGGCCATGGTCGATCTGATGGCGCAATACCGCGAGGCCGGGCTGGAGATCGACAGCCGCGAACTGCCGGATTTCTTGCCGCTGTATCTGGAGTATCTCGCTAGCCGCAGCAAGGAACAGGCCGCGGGTGGGTTGCAGGATATTGCGCCGATCCTGGCACTGCTGGGTGCGCGGTTACAACAGCGTGAAAGCCCGTATGCGGTGCTGTTTGATCTGCTGCTGGTGTTATCTGGCAGTGAAGTTCAGGCTCAAACGCTGGAGTCCCAGGTTGCAAAAGAAGCTCGCGATGACACGCCGCAGGCACTAGACGCAGTATGGGAAGAGGAACAAGTTAAGTTTCTAGGCGAGCAGGGCTGCGCTTCGGCGCAGCAAGCGGCGCACCAACGGCGTTTTGCCGGCGCGGTGGCACCGCAATACCTGGACCTGACGGATGCGCTAACCGGAACCAAAGGACGCTAATCATGCAATTTTTAAATCAGTTCTTCTTCGATATCTACCCCTATCTGGCGGGAGCGATTTTCCTGATCGGCAGTTGGCTGCGTTACGATTACGGCCAGTACACCTGGCGTGCCGGATCCAGCCAGATGCTGGATAAAAAAGGGATGCGACTGGCCTCCAACCTGTTCCACATCGGGATTCTGGGCATTTTTGCCGGGCACTTCCTCGGCATGCTGACGCCGCATTGGATGTATGAATCCTTCCTGCCGATTGATGTGAAGCAGAAGTTGGCGATGATTGCCGGTGGTGCCTGCGGTGTGATGACACTGATCGGCGGTGCGCTGTTGCTCAAACGCCGTCTGACCAATCCACGGGTACGGGCGACCAGCAGCTTTGCCGATATCATGATCCTGACGCTATTGGTGGTGCAGGTGTGCCTCGGTTTGCTGACCATTCCGTTCTCCGCCCAACATATGGACGGCAGTGAGATGATGAAACTGGTGGGTTGGGCGCAGGCGGTGGTGACCTTCCATGCTGGAGCCTCGGAACATCTGGTGGGGGTGGCTCCGATCTTTAAACTGCATATGGTTCTGGGCATGACACTGTTCGTGCTGTTCCCGTTCTGCCGCCTGGTACATATCTGGAGTGTACCGGTAGAGTATCTGACTCGCCGCTATCAGTTGGTACGCAACCGCCGCTGAGCATCAAAACACTGCCGCTGTATAACAGCGGCGGTGTACTCTTCCCGCCTACAGTTTTTACGCCTTCGCCTGCCTATTTTTGCTTCCTTGCCGTAAACTTAATATCTCAGTATTGTTACAATTATTCGTCGGCGCCTGCCGGCTGTTTGCAGTGCATAACAACAATCAATAGCCCCTGTTTGCGGGCACTTTGGGATTTAAAACCGGGGATGACTCGCCGCTGTTAGTAGGATAGCGCCGGGAGATCGCTTTATGGATAGTCAGGTTAATCAACAACAATAATGACAATACACTCTTTTTCGTCACCCGCGTTGCTGCCTCTTAAAGTCATCGCTACTGGGGCGGCGTTACCGCCTAATCGCGTAGAATCTTCCACTCTGGACAGGTTGTTGCGCAAGCCAGTCGGTTACGTCGAAAAACGCTCCGGCATCGTCCACCGTTATCACGCTGCTGATGATGCGAGTCAGGCTGAGCTGGCCGTTGCCGCGTTACAGGATGCCTTGACTCGTTGCAATATCGACGCGCAATCCATCGACTTATTGATTTCCGCTTCAGCGATCTCAGTGCAAGCGCTGCCTTGTACTGCTGCGCACATTCTCAAAATCGCCGGTTTGGCACCCGGTACGGCAGGCTTCGATATTAATAGCAGCTGTGTCAGTTTTATCTCTGCGATGCAGGTGGCTGCCGGTTTGCTCAATGCCGGGACCTATAAACGTATTGCGATTATCTCGGCAGATCTGGCCTCGCGCGGCATCGACTGGGATCACGAAGAGTCCTCACTGATTTTTGGCGACGGGGCGGCTTGTGCCATTGTGGAGCGGGGTGATGGAACCAGTGGCATTCTGGCCAGCCTGGTGGAAACCTACCCCGAAGGCAGCGAATTGTGTGAGATCCGTGCCGGAGGGACCCGACGTAATCCGCGGGCCGGTATGACAGGCAGCGACTTCCTGTTTCATATGCAAGGTAAACAACTGTTCCGTCAGGCCTCGGCGTTGATCGAAGACTACCTGGCTCGTCTGCTTGCTGCCAGCGGCCTGACGTTGGCGCAGATCGCCACGGTGGTGCCGCATCAGGCAAGTCATCTGTCACTTGAACATATGCGTAAGCGCCTGCATGTGTCCAGCGAGGTACTGGTGGATATTTACCGCTATCACGGCAATCAGGTTGCTGCGTCTATTCCCACGGCACTGCATGCTGCGGTTACCGATGGTCGCTTTAACCCTGGGAAACCGGTGATGCTGATTGGTACCGCCGCCGGGTTATCGCTGGCTGGCATGGTACTGCTGCCGTGAAGGTGTTGGTCACGGGGGCCACCAGTGGGCTAGGGCGCAATGCGGCGCAGTGGTTGCTGGACGCGGGTTATCAGGTGCAGGCTACCGGGCGCGACAAGCGGGCTGGAGAAGAACTGAGGCTACTGGGGGCCGAGTTTAGCCCATTGGAATTAGCACAAGCCACGGTGGAAGAGTGTCGACAATTGATGCTGGGCTGTGATTGGGTGTGGCACTGTGCGGCAAAGTCTTCTCCGTGGGGCAGTAAGGCCGAGTTTTATCAGGCCAATGCGGTTGCCACAGAAAAGTTGGTGGAGGCGGCAGGGGTCTGTGGCGTGCGGCGCTTTATTCATATTTCCACGCCGGCGATTTACTTTGATTTTAACGCTCATCAAGATGTTGATGAAGGGTACCGCGCCCGTCGTTTCGCCAATCATTACGCGGCCAGCAAATACGCTGCGGAACAACGGTTGCAGGAGCGGGTGCTCCGTTACCCGCAAACCACCTACATTATTCTTCGCCCGAGAGGGCTGTTTGGCCCGCATGACCGGGTGATTGTGCCACGCCTGCTGCAACAGTTGGACCGCGATCGTGGCGTGCTTCGCTTGCCCGGTGGAGGTAACGCGCTGCTGGACTTGACCTTCGTGCTCAACGTGGTGCACGCGATGGATCTGGCGAGCCGTCAGCATCGGTTGCCCTCCGGCGCGGTGTACAACATCACAAACCATCAACCACAGCGGCTGGCAGATATGCTGGATGCGTTGCTGCGTCAGCAGTTGGGATTACGTTATCGGCTTCAGGCGGTGCCTTATCCCTTGCTGAGTGTGCTGGCAGGCTGTTTGGAACTGCTGGCCCGTTTTACCGGCAAAGAACCCCTGCTGACCCGTTATAGCGTGGCGGCGGTGTATTTCGATATGACGCTTAGCCAGACCCGTGCTATTGAAGAACTGGGCTACCTGCCGCGCTATTCGATGGATGAGGGGATTCGTCTGACCGGCGAATGGTTTAAACGGCAGGGAGGCGCGCTGCATGGCTAAGGTGACCGTTTTTGACGTGGGGTATTGTACCCATATCGGTTGTATGGCGTTGCGTGGCGCAGGATTCCGGGTGTGCAAATTCCCCGCACGTGCTTATCTGTTGGAGGTGGGAGAACGACGTTGGCTGTGGGACACTGGCTACGCGCACTATTTCCAGCAGCAGACGCAGTCTGGTATTTTCCGCATTTACCGGCAGATGACGCCGGTGTATTTCGATCCCAGAGAATCGTTGGCACAACAGTTGCGCACCGCCGGTTATGACGCCAATGATATCCAGGCGTTAATCGTTTCACATTTTCATGCAGATCACGTTGCCGGGCTGCGTGATTTCGCGCACCTCGATTTTATCTGTTCCGGTGAAGGATGGCGGCAAACTCGTGAACTGCGAGGCTTTGCCGCGTTAAAACGCGCCTTTATTCCCGGCCTGATTCCAGAGAGTTTCGAGGCTAACCTGACGTTCATCGAAGGTTTTCCTCAGGTCAGCCTACCTGCTTTGCTCGCACCCTTCGATCGCGGGTATGCGTTGCCGGGCAGCGACGGGCAAATCGTGTTGGTAGACCTGCCAGGGCATGCTGCCGGCCATATAGGTGCATTCATCCTCACGGACAGCGGTTGGACACTGCTGGCCAGCGACGCTGCCTGGTCTCCGTTAAGCTACCAGCAGTTGCGTGGGCCTTCACGGTTGGCCAACTTGGTGATGGAGGATTCTAATGCCTATTATCGCACGTTGGAGCGGCTGAACCAGTTGTGGGTGAGTGGTAATGCCGAGATCCTGCTGTGCCATGAGGGGGATTTATGATCCCGTTAATGACACTGTGGCACTACTTTCGGGCCCGCCGTTTAGTCTTTTCCGATCGCCATTCTTTGGAAGCCTACCAGAAGAGGCAACTAAAACGCTTTGCCCGGAGCGTGTTGACTAAAAGCCCTTATTTCCGGCGTGTCAGCCGGCAAGCGATCGCCACTTGGCCGCTGATGGACAAGGCGTTGATGATGGCGCAGTTCGATCAAATGAACACCGCCGGATTGCAACGCGACGCACTGTTAGCCTGCGCGCAACGCAGTGAGGTGGAACGGGATTTCACGCCAAAAATCGGGAAATACAGCGTAGGCCTGTCGTCAGGGACGTCAGGACAACGTGGCATTTTTGTCGTCAGTCCACGTGAACAACAGGTTTGGGCCGGAGGCATGCTGGCGAAAATGCTGCCGGACGGTCTGTTTGCCGGTGAACGCGTGGCGCTGTTTCTGCGGGCGGACAATAACCTGTATCACAGCGTGAACAATCGTTGGCTGAGTCTGGCGTTTTACGATCTTTTTGCGCCTTTTACCCCACAGCTATCCCGGCTGGAGCAGCAGGCACCCACCATCATTGTCGCACCGGCGCAGGTACTGCGCGCATTGGCACTAGCGGTGTTAGCCAAACAGATTCATCTCGAGGTAAAGAAGGTGATTTCGGTGGCAGAAGTGCTGGAAGAACAAGACCGGCGTCTGCTGGCGCAGGTTTTTCCCGTGGTAGGTGAGGTGTATCAGGCCACTGAGGGCTTCCTGGCGGCTACTTGTGCGCACGGTACCCTGCATCTGAACGAAGAGTTCTTGCATATTGAACCGCAGTGGATTGATGAGCAGCGTTTTACACCGTTGATCACTGACTTTACCCGTAGCACCCAACCGATTGTGCGCTACCGGCTGGATGATGTGTTGGTCAAACAGACGGAACCTTGTCCTTGTGGGCAGCCATCAATGGCGATTGCGCGTATTGAAGGGCGGCGTGACGATCAACTGGTGTTGCCCAATAGGTTTGAACAACCACAGGTGGTGTTTGCCGACGTATGCAGCCGCGCGATTGCCAATGCGTTGCCGCTGACCAGCGATTACCGGCTGATCCAATACGGTGAGACGCAATTGCATCTGATCGCCGATTGTAGCGAGGCTGAGTTGGCTCACTGCCAGTCACAGCTAACGGCATTGTTTGAACAACAGGGCATTGCGACCGCGAATCTGGAGTGGCAACGGACGGTACAGACGGTGATGCCGCAGTTTGATCGTAAGAGAAGACGGATTATCCGCCAGGCGGGGGCATGATGAGAATGATCGCGTATCGGTTGTGGCAGATGTTGCTGGGTTGGGGACTCGTGGGCGTCGTTTATACGTTAACCGACCGTCTACAAAGTACGGGCACCGTGCTCCCGCCATCAGCAATTGACCGCGGGATCCCGTTTAGTCCGACCGCCATTTGGTTGTATCTGTCTTTCTTTATCATTGTTCCGCTCGGCTATCTGTTAGCGCCGATTGAGCGGGTCAAATGGCTGAGAGCAGCGATGCAACTGGCCGCCGTGGGCGCTGGAGCGATATACCTGTTGTGGCCAACGACCTTGGTTTATCCGCAAGACAAGGGGGACGGGTTAAGTTCACAACTGCTGGCGGCACTGACCCAGGTTGATTCACTGCAAAATTGCCTGCCTTCGCTACACATGGCGCTGACGGTGTTGGCCGTGTGGGCGTTGAGCGATAAGCAGCGTAAAGTGAGAACGGCGTTGCTCATGGTATGGGCGCTGGCGATCGCGTTTTCCATCCTGCAATTGCGTCGCCATTTGCTGGTTGATCTGGTCAGTGGGGCACTGTTGGCATTTATTGCCGGTTGGGTGGTGCAGCGCATCAATAGCGTGCGGCGAGATGCCGTCAAAGGAGAAATAGGATGAGCGAACTGGCGATGCCGATCCTGTTCATGCTGTTTGTCGTCATTGGTGAGGCGCTGGTGTTGCAATACGCGCAGCGGCGCCAGGTGAACTGGCACGATCTGGTGTTCAATCTGAACTCCGGTCATATCATGCTGTGGCTGTTCCGTGGGTTGGAGATCACCTGCTATGGCTATGTGGCAGCACACTTCAGCCTGGGCCTGCTGGATACCTGGCCACCGGTGCTAATGTGGTTGTTTGCCCTGCTGGCGTGGGACTTCGGTTTTTACTGGTTGCATCGCCTGCACCATTATTTACGGGTGTTGTGGGCGGTGCATGTGGTGCATCACCAGGGAGAGCATTTCAATCTCTCGTTGGGGGTCCGCAATTCCTGGTATTCGTCGCTAACGTCGATCCCGTTCTTTTTAGTATTGGCGCTGCTGGGTGTGCCGTTGTCAGTGTTTGTCACGGTGTCTATCCTGCACTACAGCATTCAGCTGTTTAACCATAATGCGCTAACGCCTAAGCTTGGCCTGTTGGAGAAAATACTGGTTACACCGGCGCATCATCGGGTGCATCACGTTAAAGACCTGGCCTATTCGAACAAAAATTTTGGCGGCAGCTTTATCTTCTGGGACAAGCTGTTCGGCACTTTTTGCCCGAACCTGCCTGAAACGCCATTTGTGTATGGCGTCAGTGGCGATAAGCCGTCCGCTAATCCGTTCTGGGCGAGCAATCTCCCTTTCTTGCGTTATTTACGTCTGTCCTGGCGGCCTAAAGCGACAACGGGGCGTTTCCGTTGCTCAGCGCTTAGCGTGTTCAGCGGTGCGATGCTGCTGTTTACGCTGGTCATTGGTTATGTTTACCAGTACGGCTACGGCTACAGTGACGTTAACTGGCCGCAAATGACGCTGTTGGTCCTGTTGGCGCTTGGATCAATGGCGCTGGGCGGCATGACAGAAGGGCATCGCTGGGCGATTGTGGCCTGGCTGGTGATTACGCTGAGTATTCCGCTGTTGTTCATCGGTTATCTCGGGTGGCCGCAGCGCTATTGGCAAATTGCGATGGCCATTATCGCACTGCACGGCGTTTGCGTGGCATTAGGTTGGGGCCGGGCGAAACAGCCGGTTCCGACGGGAGTGTCGCATGGCTGATGCACTCCCACCGCTGCGTTTTCCTGCCGATGGCGAACAGGCGTTTCATCGTGCGCTCAAACATGCCGCGCACGCGTATCTGGCGGGTGATCACCGTTATGCCGACGGCTGGCGACTGGCTAAAGCGGCACTGCTGCTGGTGTTGTGCTGTGGTTTTTATGTTTTGAGCGTGATGCAGCAACAGCCGTGGGCGTTTTTCGGCTGTTATTTCCTGTTTGTGATGATGGGGATGTTGCTCAATGTGAATGTGAATCATGATGCTTCGCATAATGCCTTTTTACGCAGCCCTTGGGCCAACCGGTTGGTAGGACGGTTAGTCACGTTGCCGTTGGGGGTGGATCCAGACTACTGGCGCGTGCGGCACGTGGAATATCACCACGTTTATGCCAATGTTGAACATTATGATTTGGATACCGAGGAAAATGGTTTCTTTCGCCAGACGCCGTTCCAGCGCTGGCGTAAACATATGCGCTATCAGCATCTGTATTGGCCGATGATTGCCGCACTCTCTCTGCCCTATATCGCCTGGATTTTTGACTGGTCGGATCGCATGGGCAAAACCCCATTGCATGAAAAGAACATTTTACCGGGCGGTGGTGGTTGGGCCGTGTTTATCCTGTGCAAGATTGGCCATCTGCTGCTGGTGCTGGCAGTACCGCTGGTGTTATGTCAACAGAACGGCATCAGCTGGCAATGGGTGTTGTTGGCTTACGCACTCAGTCAGATGTGCGCTTCACTGTTGGTGGTGTTCTTGTTATTGGGCACCCATTGGGCGCAGGCTGAGTTTTACTCTGTGCCGGAAGGCGAAAGCATGCCGCACGGTTGGTACCGACACAATTTTGCTACTGCGTGCGATTGGGAAACCTCACCACGTGGATTACAGCATCTGACCGGCGGGTTGAATTATCATCTGACCCACCATTTGTTCCCCGGTTGGAATCATCGACATTACCCGGCGCTGGCCGCCATAGTGGCGCAACTGGCGGCGCAGCATGGTATGGAATATCGCTGCATTGGTTACCGCGAACTGCTGGCACAGCAACAGCAATTCTTACGTCGGATGGGGCAGCCATGACACCGTTGCGCCCGCTGGCTTTTCAGCGTGATGACTCTGGTCTGCACCGCGCATTGATGCAGGCTGCACAGAATTATTTGGCCGAAAGTCGCGATCACCGTTTTGCTGATATTGGCATGCTGGCAAAGGTATTGATACTGCTGGCGCTGTGTGTACTTTGTTATGCTTTGAGTCTGCAACAACACAGCATCTGGGCGTATTTTGCCTGTTACTTCGGTTTTATTTTCATTGGCATGTTCCTCACGGTGAACGTGGTCCATGATGCGTCGCATAACGCATTTTTCAAACAGCCATGGGCCAATCGCTGGCTGAATTGCATGGTGAGTATTCCGCTTGGATTAGATCCCGATTGCTGGCGAGTAAGACACGTTATTTTTCATCACGCACACAACAACATCGAGCATTACGATCCTGATATCGATGCCAACGGCGTACTGCGTCAGACGCCGTTCCAGCGTTGGCGGCCTTTTATGCGCGCGCAGCGTTTTTACTGGCCGCTGGTGGCCGCGATGACCTTCCCGTATTACATCTGGTTGTTCGATTGGCTGGATCGGGCGGGGCAAACCCGGGTTACGGCACGAATGGCGCAACGGGGAATACGTGGCTGGACTGTGTTTTTGATGGGCAAAACTGCGCACCTGATACTGGCGCTGGCCATCCCCTGTTACCTGTTACCACCAGCGATAGGTATGGGGCAAATAGTGCTGGTTTATCTGCTGAGCCAGATGCTTTCGTCGCTGCTGTTTGTGATGCTGATTATTGGTACCCATTGGGCCAAGGCGAAGTTTTATCAGGCTCCAGCGCAGGGGCCGTTACCGCACGGCTGGTATCATCATGTGTTTGCCACGACGTTTGACTGGTTTCCGCGACCACGTTGGTTAGGTTATTGGTTGGGCGGTGCCAATTTGCATCTGACACACCATTTGTTTCCCCACTGGAGTCACCGGCATTACCCGGCATTAAGCCGTATCATTGCTGAGGTGGCACCGCGTTTTGGTATCGACTATCGGGTGTTGGAACTGGGGGAGTTATTGCGTTTGCAACAGCGTTTTCTTAGCGCGATGGGGCGCAAACCGGAGTAGTTATTAGCGTGGGCATTTTACCGCCCACGCTTGCCAGACAACACCTGGGTTAATGCGATCTCATGCCCGCTGCATTCATCAACAGGCGGAACATCGAAGCGACTGCAAACAGCCCCAGTACGCTGGCACTCCAGATCACGACCAGCCAGCCGATGCGTTTCCACCAGGGCGCCGGTGCGGGTGAGGTTTTATCCTGCATAGTTTCTTCCCTCATCAGTGATAACCATGTTCATGGCTGACCTTGCCGCGGAACACGTAGTAGCTCCAGAAGGTATAAACCAAAATAATTGGAATGATAAACAGCGCGCCCACCAGCATGAAACCCAGGCTTTGCGGCGGTGCCGCAGCTTGCCACAGGGTGATGGACGGTGGAATCAACAGCGGCCAAATGCTGATGCCCAGACCACTCAAGCCCAGAAATACCAGCAGCAGAGTGAGCAAGAACGGCGAGTAATGCGCAGCATTTTTCACACCATGCTGGATGCCCCAGGCGCTGAGCAGTACTAATATAGGCACGGGCAGCAGCACAAACAGATTAGGTAACGTGAACCACCGGGTGGCGATTTCCGGGTGAGCAATCGGCGTCCAGATACTGACGACTGCCAACACCAGCAGCAGGATCACCAGCAGCGGTGTTGCTAACCGATACATGCGTGCCTGCAAGTCGCCGGCAGTTTTCATCACCAGCCAGGTGCAGCCGAGTAACGCATAGGTCACCACCAGCCCCAATCCGCAAAACAGCGCGAACGGCGTCAGCCAGTCGAGGGCGCCACCGGCATAGGTGCGGCCATTGACCGGGAAACCGTTGATGATGGCGCCCACCACGACCCCTTGGCTGAAAGTGGCGAAGATAGAGCCCCAGATAAACGCCTTGTCCCAAATGTGGCGTTTTTCTGCCGTGGCCTTAAAGCGGAACTCAAAAGCTACGCCGCGGAAGATCAGGCCAAACAACATCAGGGTCAGCGGAATGGCCAGCGCGTCGAGAATTACCGCGTAAGCCAATGGGAAGGCGCCGAACAGCGCCGCACCACCCAGTACCAGCCAGGTTTCATTGCCGTCCCAGACGGGGGCGACGGTGTTCATCATCACATCACGGTCACCGCTGTCCTTAACCCAGGGGAACAGGATGCCGATACCTAAATCAAAGCCGTCCATTACCACGTACATCATGGTGCTGAACACGATGATCACAAACCAAATCAGCGGAAGATCAATGCCCATGCTCAGCTCCTGTCATCCAGAGTTTCTTTCACCGCAGACAGCGGACGTGCCGGTCGGCCTTCGGTGTCATCTTCGTGCACTTCATGCTGCTGCGGCCCTTTGCGAATCAACCGCATCATGTAGGAGTAACCCACGCCGAATACCGAGCAATAAACGATGATAAACGCCAATAAGCTGATGCTCATGTGCAGGTCGCCGTGTGCAGAAACGGCATCCTTGGTACGCAGCAGGCCATAAACGACCCACGGTTGACGTCCAATCTCGGTGGTGAACCAGCCCGCCAGCAGCGCCAGCAATCCGGAAGGCCCCATCCAAAGAATGAAATAGAGGAAGGGTCGGGATTGATATAACCCGCCACGCCAGCGTAGCCATAGGCTCCAGACCCCGGCGAGGATCATCAACATACCCAACGCCACCATAATGCGGAACGACCAGAACACCACTGTGGAGTTCGGACGGTCTTCCGGTGGGAAGGATTTCAATGCCGGTACCTGTTCGGTCAGGCTGTGGGTCAGGATTAAGCTGCCGAGGTAGGGGACTTCCAGCTTGAAACGGGTTTCTTCACGCTGCATATCTGGCCAACCGAACAAGATCAGTGGTGTAGCTTCCCCCGGCGGGTTTTCCCAGTGCCCTTCGATGGCGGCAATTTTTGCCGGCTGGTATTTTAGTGTATTCAGGCCGTGGGCATCGCCGATCATCGCCTGTATTGGTGCGACAATCAGTGCCATCCACATCGCCATCGACAGCATTTTACGCATGGCAGGCGTGTCGCGACCGCGCAGTAAATGCCAGGCGGCAGAGGCACTCACGAAGAACGCCGAAGACAGGAAGGCGGCGGTTGACATGTGCAACAGTCGATACGGGAATGACGGGTTGAAAATTACTTTCAGCCAGTCGACCGGCACTACCTGACCGTTGATGATCTCGTGTCCCTGAGGCGTCTGCATCCAGCTATTGGACGCCAGGATCCAGAAGGTGGAAATCAGTGTGCCCAGCGCGACCATGCAGGTAGCGAAAAAGTGCAGGCCGGGACCGACGCGGTTCCAACCAAACAGCATGACACCCAGGAAACCTGCTTCCAGGAAGAAGGCGGTCAGCACTTCATACGTCAGCAACGGTCCTGTGATACTGCCGGCAAACTCGGAGAAGAAACTCCAGTTGGTGCCAAATTGATAGGCCATAACCAGGCCGGAAACCACGCCCATGCCGAAGTTAACGGCGAAAATTTTTGACCAGAAATGGTACAGATCGCGGTAGGTTTCATTGCGTGTTTTCAGCCATAAACCTTCCAGCACGGCCAGATAACTGGCCAGGCCGATGGTAATCGCCGGGAAAATAATATGGAAAGAAACGGTGAAGGCGAACTGTATTCTGGCAAGTTCCAGTGCATCAAGACCCAGCATGGCGCCTCCTTGGGTTGAACATAAAATGGCCTCTTCAGTATAGCGGTAATTTTTCTGTGGAAAGCTTGGCGCCAAGTTAATCACGGAGTACAGTGACTATAATAGTGACAGTTATTTCACTTTTTTATATAACAGTTAGGGCCTATGACCAGATACGAGCAGCTTGCACAACAGATTCGCGAACAGATCCAGAACCGGGTATGGCGGGCGGGGGATAAACTGCCATCACTGCGTGAGAGCGGTAAACGTGCAGGATTGAGTCTGATGACGGTGGTGCAGTCCTATCAACTGTTGGAGAGTCAGGGTTGGATCGTCGCGCGGCCGCAGTCTGGCTATTACGTAGCGGCGCGTCCGCAACCGTTGCCACAGCCGGTACGTGGCGAAAAAATGCTGCTGAGCGAGCAGGTGGACATCAATACGTTCATTTTTGATGTGTTACAGGCATGCAAAGATCCGGCTATTGTCCCTTTCGGTTCGGCGTTTCCTGACGCCACCTTGTTTGCTCAACCCAAACTGGCGCGGGCGTTGAGCAGCGTTGCGCGCAAACTTACGCCACACAGTTCACTGGCTAACTTACCGCCCGGTAATGATGCGTTACGGCGCCATATTGCCCAACGCTATGCTCTGAGTGGCATGCAGGTGGCACCGGACGAAATTGTGATTACCGCCGGGGCGATGGAGTCATTGAGTTTGAGTCTTCAGGCAGTGACTCAACCGGGGGATTACGTGGCGATCGAATCGCCGGCTTTTTATGGCGCATTACAGGCGTTGGAGCGACTGCGGCTGAAAGCAGTGGCGATCGCTACGCACCCGCAGGACGGTATCGATTTGGACGCGCTGGAGCAGGCATTGGAGCAGTATCCGATCAAGGCCTGTTGGCTGATGACCCACTTCCAGAACCCATTGGGTGCCAGCATGCCAGACGATAATAAGCAGCGGTTGGTGAGCTTACTGCGTGAGCGTCAGATTTCGTTGATCGAGGATGATGTCTACGGCGAGCTGTATTTTAGCGCCGAACGTCCGCAACCGGCCAAGGCGTTGGACAGTGGTGGACAGATCTTACACTGCTCTTCGTTCTCCAAATGCCTGGCTCCGGGCTTTCGTGTGGGTTGGGTGGCAGCGGGGCGCTATGCGCAGCAAATCCAACGGTTGCAGTTGATGAGCACCGTATCGACCAGCGTCCCTACACAGTTGGCGCTCGCCGATTATTTGCTGCACGGCGGCTACGATACGCATCTGCGGCGCTTGCGACGGTTGTTGGCACAGCGCCAAAGTATGATGCGCCAGGCTATCGCACATCATTTCCCACCCACAGTAAAAGTCAGCCAACCCGATGGGGGGTATTTCCTGTGGCTGGAGCTGGATCCGGCGTTGTCGTCGATGGAGCTGTATCAGCGAGCGCTGGCACTCGGGGTGAGTATTGCGCCGGGCAGAATGTTCACTACCGGCAACCATTTCAACCATTGCTTCCGTTTGAATGCCTCTTTTGACTGGAACGACAAGCACGAAGCGGCGATCAAAACCTTAGCCAAACTTATCCGGCAGCTTGAACCGGCAGACTGAGCAACACAGGCCAGCCGAGTTTCGCAATAGAAAAATTCATAATGCTTTTTCCGGCAATGGAATGCCGGTTTCGTTGTTAGACAGTCCTCCGGCCGCCCATTACTCTGCGATAAATTTTGTCACATTTTATCAACGGGTAGACAAGGGGCAGTGGTGAGCAGAATAAAAAATAAGATAAACAGGCTGTTGCAAAAACGTTTGGTGCCGTTGGCGTTGGTTACTGCGATAAGTCTTTCAGGCAGTGCACAGGCGGAAACGCTGGCGGAAGGGATCACGCCGGCCAGCGATGCCAGCCTGGTACCGAACGCTGCCAAGTTGCGTAAAGACACCGTGGTGGCAGGTATCCTCGAGCCACAGGGTAATTTTAACCCTTATCTGTTCACCAACGGTTGGGATGAGAACGTCACCGACGTGATTTTCACCCGGCTAATTGGCCTGGACAGTGAAGGTAAACCGGTAGCGCGGTTAGCTCAATCCTGGCAGGTCAGCCCGGATAACCGGGTTTATACTATCAAACTGCGCCCCAACCTGGTTTACAGTGACGGTTCACCCATAACAGCAGAAGACATCGCCTTTACGTTGACGCTGTTGCATGACCCGGCCTATGACGGTGAAACCGACATTACCCCGGCGCATATTCAAGGCGGCGCGGAATACAAAAACGGCACTGCGCCTGGCATCAGCGGATTGAAGGTGATCGACGATCGGACGATTCAGATCACCACCACCCAGCCGGGTGCCACCACGCTGCAACTGATCGGCGGGCCGGTATTGTCGAAAACGTATTACGGCAAGGACTATCAGCGCGGTAAGTTGGAAAGCGTTCGCGCATTGAATGGCAAGCCATTGGGCAACGGCCCTTATATTTACGACAAATACATTCCCGGGCAGGAGATTCGCTTCCACGCCAACCCTAATTTCTATCTCGGTCAGCCAGCGGTGGCGCGCTTTATTTACCGCGTTACCAACCCGGCCACCAACTTCCAGTTGTTCCAAACCGGCGAAACCGACTACGACGCCTTCACCTCAAAGCCCGATGATATTGAACAGCTGAAACTCTTGGGCTTTGCCAACATCAACTTGTACAGCTCAAGCGACTACAGTCGGGTGGATTTTAACGTGAAGCGCCCGGCGTTACAGGACGCACGCGTACGTCAGGCGCTGATCTACGGCCTGGACCGTCAGAAACTGATTACGGTGGTGTACCAAGGTTATGGCTCGGTGGCTAATCAGCCTATTTCTCCCGTTTCATGGGCCTATGATCCGCAGGGCATCAATCCCTACGCTTACGATGCCAACAAAGCGAAACATCTGCTGGATCAGGCCGGCTGGATACCCGGTGCAGACGGTATTCGTCAGAAAGACGGCAAAAAGCTGGAACTGACACTGTTGGTGACCAAAAAGTTGATTAACGATGCGCTAGTGCCCATTGCTAAAGACAACTATCGGCAGATCGGGGTGTTATTAAAGCCGCAGGTACTGGATTTCAATGCATTGTTGGCGCAACGCAAGGCGGGCAATTACGACCTGGCATCGCTGAGCACCAGTGGGTTGAATGACCCGCATGACGGAGTGCGTGACTTCATCAGTCAGATGAGTGAAACCGGTTATAAAAACCCGCAGGTGGATCAGCTGATTAGCCAGGCTAACGCCACGTTGGATATTGAACAGCGCAAGCCTTTGTACCATAAGCTGTATCAGGTATTGGCTGAGGATCCACCGGTGATCCTGCTGGGGAACCGTAAAGTCCTCAGTGCCAGCAGTGCCCGCGTCACCGGTTTTAAGCCGGATGTCTACAACGGTCTGACTGGCAGTTTACCGGACGTCAAACTGGCTCAGTAACGGCAATGCGCCGCCGCGCGATGTTGTGCGGCGGCGATGGAAAACACCATGAGAAACTTTATCCTGCGCCGTTTACTGCAAACCATTCCAATGATGTTACTGGCGTCGCTGTTGATTTTCTTCATCTTCGCGCTGACGCCCGGCGACTTTATTGATGGCAATATCAATCTGACCGCGGAGCGCGCCGCTGAACTGCGGGCACTGTATGGGTTGGATCAACCGCTGTTTACCCGCTATCTGCATTGGCTCGGACGTCTGCTACAAGGCGATCTCGGCTTTTCGTTGCAGTACCAAATCCCGGTCAGTACCTTGCTGAATCAGTATATCTGGAATTCGTTCCTGCTGGCGTCAGTGGCACTGGTTCTCTACTGGGGCATTGCGTTGGCGGTCGGTGTGGCCTCAGCGATGAAGCCCTATTCGCTGTTTGATCATCTGGTCACGGTTGCGGTGTTCGGCGCGATGTCATTCCCGACCTTTTTCCTTTGCTTGTTGTTAATCAAATGGTTTGCCGTCGATCTGCACTGGCTACCGGCGGGCGGTATGCTGCGCACCGGCAGTGAGGCGACCGGATTGGCCTGGGTGGTGGAAGTGGCGGCGCATTTGTTGCTGCCAGTACTGGCGTTGGTGATGTTACAAGCGGGTACCCTGACGCGTTATTTCCGCGCCAGCATGCTGGATGTGATCCGCATGGACTATATCCGTACCGCCCGGGCCAAAGGTCTGAAGGAAAAAACGGTGATCGTCAAACACGCGCTGCGTAATGCGTTGTTGCCCATCATCACGCTGCTGGGTTTTGAATTACCGGCGCTGTTTTCCGGTGCGTTGATCACTGAAAAAATCTTCAACTGGCCCGGGGCGGGGCACATTCATATTGATTCACTGGCTGCGCGCGACTACCCGGTGCTGATGGGGTTTACGCTGTTTCTGGCGGTGCTGACCATTTTGGGCAATCTGCTGGCGGACATTCTGTACGCCTATGCCGATCCGCGAATTCGTTTGAGGTGAACATGTTGGCAACGCTGTTTTTTGGACGCCGTCGCCGCTGGCGGCAGGCGCAACTCCCCGCACTGGCGCAAGTGTCGCCGCCACCGGCAGCACAGGCCTGGCAACGGCTGCGGCGCCACCGCTTGGCGATGGCCTCGCTGCTGTTGCTGTTGATACTGGCGGTGCTGTGCATTTTCGGGCCGATGCTGTCGCCCTGGCAAGACGATGCCGGCGATGCGCTAAACATCAACCATGCGCCTAATGCCGAACACTGGCTAGGCACCGATTTTCTCGGTCGTGATATTTATACTCGCCTGTTGTTGGCGGGCCGTATCTCGCTGACCATCGGTCTGGTATCCATGCTGCTGTCCGTCACACTTGGCTACTTGCTAGGGGCGCTGTCAGGCTATCTGGGCGGCATGGTGGACAAGTTGATTATGCGCTTTGCCGATCTGCTGATGACCATCCCCAGCCTGCCACTGCTGATCATTATGGGCGCGATGCTGTCCGAGCTGGACGTCTCGCCGGACTACCGTATCTACATGGTGATGATCATGCTCAGCCTGCTGGGCTGGCCCTCATTGGCGCGGCTGGTGCGCGGCCAGATCCTGTCGCTGCGCGAACGCGATTTTATGTTGGCGACAGAGGTTTTGGGTCTGTCCACACGCCGACGTTTGTTCGGTCATCTGTTGCCGAATACCATTCCTATTTTGGTCGTGGTGGCGACCATGGGTGTCGCCAATGCCATTCTCAGTGAGTCAGCGCTCAGTTATCTGGGGCTGGGTGTGGTGCCGCCGACGCCGTCATGGGGCAATATGATGGATGCTGCCAACAGCCTGATTGATTTTCAGCGTCGCCCCTGGCTATGGATGCCGCCAGGTCTGGCCATTTTTATCACCGTAGTGGCGATTAATATTCTGGGTGACGGCCTACGGGACGCACTCGATCCGAAAATGAACGGGGTGAGACGATGAGCCGACCACTGGTGGCATTTAATCAACTGTCGGTGGCTTTCAATGGCGAGCAAGGGCGGGTTCGTGCGGTACAGCAAGTGAGCTTTGAATTGCATGCAGGACAGACGCTGGGAATCGTCGGTGAGTCCGGTTGCGGTAAAAGCGTTACTGCTATGGCGCTGATGGGGTTGTTACCGCAGCCGCTGGCACAGATAGACGGCGGTGAAATCCATTTCGACGGGCAAAACTTGCTCAAACTACGTCCGCAACAGATGAGTGATTTGCGTGGCAACCGACTGGCAATGATATTTCAGGAGCCGATGAGCGCACTGAACCCGGTACTGACGATCGGCGAACAGTTGGTGGAACCGCTGATTCGTCACCGTGGCACTTCGCCGAAGGCGGCCTGGCACGAGGCGACGGCACTGATTACTGAGGTCGGGCTGGCGCGAGCGGAGCAGTTGATGACCAGTTATCCGCACCAGCTTTCTGGCGGCATGTTACAGCGCGTTATGATCGCCATGGCTATCAGTTGTCGGCCAGCCTTGTTGATTGCTGATGAGCCGACCACGGCGTTGGATGTCACCGTGCAGGCGCAAATTTTGGTGCTGTTGCGTGAGCAAACCCGCAAAAATAACATGGCGATGATGCTGATCACCCATGACCTTGGCGTGATAGCTCAGATGGCCGATCGACTGGTGGTGATGTATGCCGGACGGATTGTCGAGCAGGGAGATACGCGTGAGGTGTTAGCTAACCCACAGCATCCCTATACCCAAGGATTAATGGCTTCACGACCGGTAGCTGGACAGCGGCGGCGCAGATTGTATTCGATCCCCGGCCAGGTGCCGGATCTGGCCAATTTGCCCGATCACTGTGCGTTTTCCGATCGTTGCACTCAGGCCAGTGCACGTTGCCGTGACGGCATTCCCCCTCTGTACGGTACTTTGCAGCGCCAGTCCGCCTGCTTTATCAACGCGGGAGGGCATTTCCATGCCGTCTGATTTTTTGGTGGAAGTGAGAGGTTTGAAGAAGCATTTTCCGTTACGTGAAGGGGTGTTTGGACAAACAACCGGACAACTGCGGGCGGTGGATGATGTCAGCTTTGGTATTCGCAAAGGCACTATTTTCGGCCTGGTCGGTGAGTCAGGGAGTGGGAAAACCACCGTGGGTCGCACGTTGCTGGGGTTGCATGACAAAACTGCCGGTGACGTGTTATTCAACGGTGAGGCGCTGGATAAACTCAGCCCTCGCCAGTTGCGTGCCATGCGCCCGAAGATGCAGTTGGTGTTTCAGGACCCTTACAGCTCGCTAAATCCGAGGATGCGTATTGGCGATGCGATTGGCGAAGCCTTGTTGCAGCATGGGTTGGTGCATAAAAGTGCATTGCGTGACCGCGTGATCAACACGATGGAGATCTGCGGATTATCGGCGCAACAGTATGGGCGTTTTCCGCATGAGTTCTCCGGCGGTCAGCGTCAACGTATCGGTATTGCGCGCGCGCTGATCTTGCAGCCGGAGTTTATCGTCGCCGACGAGCCGATTTCGGCGCTTGACGTTTCGATCCAGGCGCAGATCATCAACCTGTTTTCTGATCTCCAGGAGCAGCAAGGGGTCACCTTCCTGTTTATTTCGCACGATCTTGGAGTGGTGGAGCATCTGTGTCAGGACGTGGCGGTGATGTATCTTGGTCAGATTGTTGAGAGCGCCGATCGCGATAGCCTGTTTCGCCAGCCTCGGCACCCTTATACGCAGGCGTTGTTAGCGGCGGTACCCAGTCTGGATCCTTCACGGCAGCCGCAGGCGATGGTCCAGGGGGAGCTGCCTAACCCTGCACAACCGCCGCACGGTTGTCGCTTTCACACTCGCTGTCCGCTGGCTACCGCACAATGCCGGGAATTGGCCCCGGCGTTACGTACGGTGGCACCGGGGCACCGGGTGGCTTGCCATTATGCCGGGTGACTTAGGCCAGATAATGCTTCAGTGCTCGCCCGGCCTGATGGATAGCTGAATGCACTGCTGGGACATGGGCGATGGGGTTCAGCAGGCCATAATCGTGGATCAAGCCATTGTAACGGGTGGAGGTGACTTCCACCCCGGCAGCGTTCAGCAGTCGGGCATAGGCTTCACCTTCATCACGCAGAACATCCAGTTCAGCGGTCTGTACCAGCGCTGGCGGCAGGCCTTTTAGCTGTTCCAGCGTAGCGTTGAGCGGTGAGGCGTAAATCTCCTTACGCTGCGCTTTATCGGTGGTGTAGTTGTCCCAGAACCACTTCATCATATTGCGGGTCAGGAAGTGGCCTTCGGCAAACTGGTGATAAGAGTCGGTATCAAAGCTGGCGTGCGTCACTGGCCACAGCAGGATCTGAGTGCGCAGCGCCGGAGTGCCTTTTTCTTTGGCCATCAAGCTGACCACCGCTGCCATATTGCCGCCGACGCTGTTGCCGACCACGGCCAACCGCGTGCCATCAACGTTGATTTTCTCGCCGTATTCAGCCACCCATTCGGTGGCGGCATAGGCCTGATTGATGGCGGTCGGGTAATGGGCTTCCGGCGAGGGAGTATAGTTGACGAACACCGCGACGGCGCCAGAACTGTAGACTAAATCCCGTACCAGCCGTTCATGGGTAGGGAAGTCACCCAGCACCCATCCGCCACCGTGGAAGAACATAAATACCGGCAGCGTTTCTTTGACCTTGGCCGGTCGCACGATGTGCAACAGGATGTCCTGTCCCTCAACATGAATAGTTTTCTCGCTGATCTCGACCTCGCGAAGCGGCACGTCGACACTGCGTTGTGCGCCCTCCAACACCTTACGCGCTTCTTTTGGTTTCATCTCTTCCATCGGCTTGCCGCCACCGGCATTCAACGCGTCCAGAAAGGTACGGATATCGTGCTGTGCTGCCGGTTGGGTTGGATCTACAGTTTTTTTAGACATCATGGCTCCTCAAGCGCTTTGCGGTCGAGATCACAGTGTAGTCGAACGGCTGGTGTTTGCTGGCCGTACAGCACGCAGTGAAAAGACGTGTTGCGCCACGCTTTTCGCCGCCAGAGTTTGACTTTTCAGCAGGGCAACGATACTTTTTAATTATCGATGGAACACGTGTTCCATTGGCGGTAATCACCGGAGGCCCCGGTGCATCTCTTTTATCGGTCAACGCCGTGCAGGAAACATAACCCTATGATTGTAATTGCAAACTCTGAAGGACATCCGGGCATCGGTCTGTCGGCCGAACGGCTGCAACAGGGGCACAACGGCCTGCGCGCCATTGTTGATGGCATCAAGCTGGTGGAGCTGGATCCAAGCGTGCGCACCGTTGGTTATGGTGGCTGGCCCAATGTCTTGGGTGAGATGGAATTGGACGCCTCGGTAATGGACGGTGATAGCTTGCGCACCGGCGCAGTGGGAGCATTACAAGGCTACCTGCATCCGGTGGAGGTAGCGTACCGGGTAATGGAAGATCTTAACCACGAAATTCTGGTGGGGGCCGGAGCTGCACGTTTCGCGGCCGAAATAGGGGCGTTGGCGGGCGACAACCTGATAGCTGATTCCAAACGCGTGTGGTGGGAGAAGCTGGAACAGGCGATGAGCGCAGAGCAGCGACGCGATTGGCCGAATATTCCACTGGCGGGGTTGTCGAATAATGCCACTGATCCCGAGCGAGTACGCGATACCACGGTATTTTTAGCGCTTGATGGCGGTGGAACACTTAGCGCTGCTACTTCGACCTCTGGTTGGGCGTGGAAATACCCAGGGCGGTTGGGTGATAGCCCAATCATTGGTAGCGGTTCTTATGCCGACAGCCGTTACGGCGCTTGTGCCTGCACCCATACCGGGGAAATGACCATCCGTTGTGGCACCAGTCGCGCCGTCGTGCTGTACATGAAGATGGGGATGACGCTGGATCAGGCGGTATATGAAGCGATCGAAGATCTGAACTACCTGAAGGACGGTTATACCGAAGGGGTGACGATCCATGCCGTCGATAAACACGGCAACCACAAGGTGGTGAGTCTGAACTGTCCTGGTCCTATCCAATACTGGCTGTGGCAAACCGGCATGGCGGCACCAGAATTGCGTCATGCCGAGATTATAACGACCCGCTGAGGGCGGAGTTAACAGGAGGCACGTACCACCAGTTCGGTGGGGATGGTCACCTGCTGCGGCGCAGCCTGCGGGCTGCTGCTGCGTAATTCAACCAGCTGTACAATGGCTGCGATCATCGCGCTGATATCCCGCCGCACCGAAGTCAGTTGATAGCTCGGCCAGGCGGCCATCGGGATATCGTCAAAGCCGTAGACCGCGACGTCCTGTGGAATGCGCAGCGGTGTATGTAAACGAATATAATCCATCACGCCCATCGCCATCGAATCGGCCGTGCAGAAGATAGCCTGTGGGGCCGGTTGTGCCGCCAGCAGTTGTGGCGCCAGTTTGAAACCACTCTGATAGCTGTAGTCGCCGCTGAGTTGCGCCACGATCTGCAATTGCTGTGCAGCCGCATGCGTTAAAAAGGTCTGCTGGCGCACTTGTTCGCCTTTGGCGCTGCTGCGCCCACCAAGGACCGCTACCTGTCGTTGGCCTTTTTGTGCCATTAGCGCTGCCAGTTGTTGCAGGCTGGGAGCCTCATCGGCGTTGAGCGCATCGCACAGGGCATCACCGGCTAACCCATTGAGCATAATCGGTGTAGCGATACGGAACAGATCCTTCGCTGTGCGAGCGCTAATGTTGTCGGCGAACACCACAGCAGAATCGACATGATAAGAAATGGTTTGTTTGAGATAGCTGGCAGGATCTTCAATGCCTTCCAGCCGAATCATCACCGCCTGCCGGTTGCTGTTTTGCAACTGCTCCACCAAACGATCGAAAAACTCCAGATCAGACAGGTCATGAAAGTGGTTAACCACGACGGCGACAAAGCCGGTTTTACCGGTGTGCAGGCTTTGGGCAATAGCATCGGGTGCATAGCCCAACTGACTGGCCACACGCATCACCAGCTCACGGTTTTTTTGCGAGACCCGCCCTTGATTGGAAAAGGCGCGGGAAACCACGGTGCGTGAAACGCCGGCAACGCGGGCGACATCGTGAGACGTGACTTTTTTAATCGGCATGGTACAAGTACTCAACGGGAAACAGGGCGCTGCGGTAAGGATGTGCAGCGGCGATATGGTCTCACAGAATGCCGGTCGGCAACACTGTTTCCCCGTGTGGCGCCAGACGCTCACCCGTCTTCGGGTCAAAAAAGTGTAGGGCGGTGGTATCCAGCGTCACTGCCAGTGGCAACCCCTGTGGATAGTGCTGCTGAACATGTTGTTTCACGATGTATTGTGCGCCATTGTCACCCTGAACAAACAGATTGCTTTCTGCCCCCAAATTTTCACTGTACACCAGCGTACCGCGCAGGTGCGGCTCCACCTGTGGTGCGCTGATACTACAGGCTTCCGGGCGGCAACCCAGCGTTAGCCAGGCTCCTGCGTGGGTCGTCAGTGCCGGGAAATCGGCCGTAGCCAGTGGTAGCACTAATCCTGAATCACCTTGCAGCACAATCTGCGCACCTTGAACCTGTACCTGTACATCGAACAAATTCATCTGTGGTGAGCCGATAAATTCGGCGACAAAACGGTTAACCGGCCGATGATAAAGGTCCAGCGGTGTGCCGATCTGCTGTACTTTGCCCTGATTCATGATCACCACTTTATCGGCCATGGTCATGGCTTCGACCTGGTCATGAGTGACATAAATAATGGTGGCACCGATCGCCTTGTGCAGTGCCGATAGCTCTTGGCGCATGCGATTACGCAGTTTGGCGTCAAGGTTGGACAGCGGTTCATCAAACAGGAACACCTTGGGACGCCGGACGATGGCGCGCCCCAATGCCACACGCTGGCGTTGTCCGCCAGAAAGCTGGCCCGGTTTAACCTTCAGAAATTCGGTCAGATGCAGCATTTCGGCGACGGTGGCAATCTGGCTGGCGATCTCCGCTTTGGCCATTCCTTTAATTTTCAATGATAACGCCATGTTTTCGTACACCGTCATGTGCGGGTACAACGCATAGCTCTGGAATACCATGGCGATATCGCGGTATTTGGGCAGCACTTCGTTCATGCGTTCGCCGTCGATCAGTAATTCACCGGAAGACAGGGTTTCCAGCCCCGCTATCATCCGCAGAGTGGTCGATTTACCGCACCCTGACGGGCCAAGCAGCACCACAAACTCGCCTTTCTCCACCTGCAAATTGACGTTACTGGCGGCCTGATAGCCGTTGTCATAGCGTTTGTTGATATCAACCAATTCTACGTAAGCCATCAGCGCTCCGTTTGGGCAAGCAGGGAACTCAGGCGTGCCAGCAAGAGCACACCGAATGAGGAGGCACCGTTGGCGTACAGCTTACGGTGCGGCATATCCGTCGACATGGCGGCGATGTCCAGGTGTGCCCAGCGTTGGCCAGGCTGCACAAATTCACTGATAAAGGTTGCTGCCACACACGGGCTACCATGCGGATCCTCTCCGCCGTGACGGTAGTCGGCAAATTCAGACTTCAGCACGCCGCGATACCAGCCGCCGTGTGGCATTGGCCATACCGGCTCTGCGCTAGCCTTGCCCGCTTGGGTGACCTGCGCCAGAAAGTCATCGTCGTTGCCCATCATGGCGGCATATTCCTTGCCTAGCGCTACGCCTGCACCACCGGTCAGGGTAGCAATATCCAACAGGTAATCCGGTTGGAAGCGTTGCTGGGTATAACTGATGACGTCCGCCAACACCATACGCCCTTCAGCGTCAGTCGAAATGATTTCCACCGACTTGCCGTTGTGCATGGTCACAACGTCGCCAGGGCGCTGGGCGCGTGAAGAGGGCATGTTTTCCACCAGCCCGCACAGGCCAATGACGCGGATCGGCAATTGCAGTGCGTCGATGATACGCATTGCGCCCACCACTGCGGCAGCTCCGCCCATATCAAACTTCATGGTGCTCATGCGTGCCGCACCTTTGATACTGATACCACCGCTGTCGAAGGTGACGCCTTTACCGACCAGCGCCAGGGTGGGACGAGCGTTGGCCGGATGGTGATCGAGGATCAGCAACTGCGATGCCCGGGCGCTGCCCTGACCGACCCCAAGCAGGCCGCCAAAGCCCAACGCCGCCATTTGTTCATCCCCTAACACTTCCTGGCGTAGATGACGGAATGGCAGTTGCGCGACTGCGTCAACAAAGCTTTCCGGATAGAGAATATTGGCGGGTTTATTCATCAGCTCACGACCGGCGATCACGCCTTCGGCATGCAGGTTTGCCCAGTCGCACAACGCTTGCGTAGCTGCATCTTTGCTGCCCAGTTGCAGCGTTGGATCGGCCAGCGTTACGCTGGTGTGGTGCTGGTAGCGGTAGGCACCCAGACGCAGGCCGAACAACAGCCAGCGCCAGGTCTCATCGTCTGCCGTCAGGTCTGGGGCTAACGTCAGCCGTAACTGTTGCAGCCCAAAGTCTTTTTGCCCCGCGGCGATAACGGCACCAGCATCCTGCAACGCGGCAGGTGCCAGAAGGGGGCCGATGTTGAGCCCAAATCGGCCTTCGCCCAGTGGATAAAGTACACCGATGCAAGCCCGTTGCAGGCCGGCATTTTGCAGGGCGGCAGGCAGTTGATCTTCTGCGGCAGCAAACAAGATGACTTGCTGCTGCGCAGCCGCGCCGTTAACGCTGTAAATATCGATTGATTGCATAAGTTACCCTTTGACCGCCCCACGCGTGAGGCTCTCCATCATTTGTTTGGACGAGAAGATAAAGGCAATCAGCAGCGGCACGATCGCCAGGAAGCTGCCGGTCATTACCAGGTTCCACGGCGTGGCGGTGGCACCGCTCAGGCTACGCAGTACCAACTGAAGAATTTGTTTATCCGGTGACTGTAATGCCACCAACGGCAGCATAAAGTTGTTCCAGGTATCGACCACCACCACGATCGCTACCGTCAGCAGCGCCGGGCGCATCAGTGGCAGACCGATGCGCAGGAAAATCTGCAGTTCGTTCAGGCCATCCATACGTGCACTGTCGAGGATTTCGCTGGGTAATGAGGCGCTGACGTATTGGCGTACCAGGAAGATACCGAAGATGTTCACCCCGGCAGGCAGCCAAACGGCGGCAAACTGATCCAGCAGGCCAACACTTTTGATGACGAAGAAGTAGGGCACCAGGTTGACCACGCTGGGGACCATCATGGTCAGCATCAGGGTGGTGAACAGCACCTTTTTGCCCTTGAACTGATAAACGCTGAAAGCGTAACCCGCAGCAGCGGAAACCAATACGCTGGTCAACGTCGCCATGGCGGTGACATACAGGGTATTAAGTAGCGAGTGGGTGAAGGGCACCTGTTGTTCCAGCCCGCGGTAGTTTTCCAGCAAGTGGCTGCCAAAACGCAACGACATGCCCATGATGCTGCGGGTGTCCTGCGTTGCCAGCAAGGCAGACCAATAGAACGGAAACAGCGACAACGAAGCGAACAAGGATACCAACAGGTAAATCACCAGTTTTCCGGTGTCGAAACGGCGGCCATTAGCGTTCATTTTTTAATCCTCCGCGCTTGCCAAAGCCCCAGAACACCAGCGCACTGACCACGGCAATCAACAGGAACAATATCCAGGAGATCGCCGAAGCGGTACCCATATCCAGATAGGACCAGCCGGTTTTATACACGTACATCGACACCGTGAGGCCGCTGTTGTCAACGCCACCCGTACCCTGAGTCAAGATCATCGGTTCGTTGAACAATTGCATGTTGCCAATCAGCGTCATCAGCGTGGCGAAGAAGATAAAGGGCGCCAGGAGCGGTAGCGCGATATAGCGGAATTTCTGCCAACGGTTTGCGCCGTCTAGCTCAATGGCCTCATACAGGTCCGGTGAGATTGATGCCAGGCCTGTCATGTAAATCACCGTATTGATGCCGGTAAACTTCCAGGTCACCTGATTGGCGATGGTGAAGCGGATCCAGTCGCTGTCAAAGAAGTTGATGGGTAACGCGGCGGCTAATGCGTTGAGGTGCAATTTGGTCGCCAGCCCGCTGAGCATTTCGTTAACCATGCCGACCGGAGAAAACAGGTTGAACACAATCAGGCTGACGGCAACGGAAGAGGTGATGTAGGGCAGGAAGATCGCCGCCTTCAAAAAGCGTCTGCCGCGCACGATGATATGCAGCAGTGAGTAAGCCAGGGTAATCGCAAACAGGTGCTGGCACAGGCCGGACACCAGCGTAATTTTGATGGTGTTGACCAGTGACACCCAGAAGGCATCGTCTGTGAAGGCGTAGTAAAAGTTATCCAGCCCGACAAATTTCATCGAACTGAGGCCCTTGACCGGGTTCCACGACTGAAATGACAGAAAAGCCGAAAAGAAGATCGGGAACGCGTTGAACACCGCGAACAGCAGCATAAACGGCAGCAGCAGCAGGTAGGCGGTGCGGTGATCGTGCAGCAGCCCTTTGAAAAATCGCTTACGCATAGACTCCCCGAACCGACGGAAACATAAAGTCGGCGGCCGGCTGACCGCCGTATCTGATGATTACAAAGCGCGCATCCGCCGTTCCAGCAGCTTGTTGGCATCGCGTAAGGTGCTGTCAATGTCCTGATGCTGCACCAGAATTTTTTTCGCCGCTTCGTTAAGAATTTCGTTGGCGATATTGTCCTCTGGCGATGAGGCGACCGGTTTCAGATCCGGCACCAGACTGGCGTAGTAGCGCATCGAATGCTGCCCGCCGAGAATATTGCTCGGTGTGTCAAAGTAGGGCGCGTTATACACGTCAAGGCGGGCTGGCAGGGTTCCGGCAGTTTTAGCGGCATCAATCACCACATCTCGTTGCATAAAGTACTGAATGAACTGCCATGCGGCCTGGGCGTTTTTGCTCTGTTTCGGGATCACCAGTGTGGTACCACCGGCATTAACCTTGATGTTGCCCGGTACGCCCGTGACACGCCACAGGCCGGCTTTGGCACCGTCCGGATCCAATTCCTGTTCAATACGGCCTTCGTCCCACGGCCCGTCGATATCCGCGAACAGTTTCCCCTGGCGGTACAGCTTGATGTATTCCTGCGAATTGGTTGAACCGTCGAGCGAAGCCGCCAGACCTTTGTCATACAGCGTTTTAATTACCGTCATCAGCTGTTTGATTTGCGGTGAATCGAGATTGGGTTTGCCATCTTTGGTGTATACCGGCTTGCCCGGTTCACTGTTCATGCCCACTACCAGCGGGTTGATCAGGCTGGTAGCGGCAGGCAGCAAATAGGCGCCTTGTTCTTTTTTCAGCTTCTCGCCGAAGGCGATAAAGCTGTCCCAGCTTTTGGTGATGTCTTCAATCTTAATCCCCGCCTTTTGCACCATATCGTTACGGTAGATCATGATTACCGGGCCGGTATCGTAGGGCACACCATAGATGTTGCCATCGCTACCTTTTGCCAGACTGACCATTGAAGGATCAAACTGCCAGCCTTGGCTATCGATGCTGAATGGTGGGGCGCTCAGGTTGTTCAGGCCACCGGAATTGGCGAAGCTGCCCAGCTTAATGGTACTGACGCTGAAGATATCGGCGGCACCTTGACCAACGGCCAGAGCGGTCGTCAGTTTTTGGTGGCAGTCGGCGAACCCGCATTTGATCGACTGCACCTGAATGTCCGGATGCGCCGCCTCAAAATCTTTAATCACCTTATTGATGTAATCATTCGGCAAATAGTTGGCGAAGGTAATGCTGGTGTTGGCGCTGACGGAAATGGGCAGGCCCAGCAGCACGGCCAGTGCGGTCCCGGTGATCCTATGGTTAGTACGCAAGCAGAAATGAGCCATGATAACCCCGATGCTGTGCAGTCGATGTGGTGTGTGTTTTTTCATCATGGAACACGTGTTCCATTGAAATTAACCTATTATCGCGCTCCCAGACTGTCAACAATTTGTTCGCTAAGTTAACAAATATGAGATCTGACGCGGGGTTGCGCAAACATACGCCCAATAATGATCCGCATTCTGTCGCGCAGAGCCTTAGCTGACGTGGGTTTGCACGCATAAGGTGCATTGCCTGCACTGATGTGAGGCAAAAGTGTGATGGGACGCAAATCAGGCCAAATTATTTTTGCGAGCGCGATCAGAATTATTGAAGTTTTTTGTAATTGAATAGGATTTCGCAGTCAACGATGATTTTTCGCCTTATTTTTCCAATTATTCATTACCAATGCATATTTATTGAATAAGTATGCATTGTAACCCGTTGTTTTAGCGTAAAAAAACGCAAAATTCGCCGAAAATCCCAGTTTGGCACGATAGCTGCTCTACACTCTTTATCAAACGGCATGTATTTTAACTGCTCGTTAACATTTATTCCCCGTTCCAGGACCTGATACCCGGCATAAATAGCGAAAAACGCGTTTGATGTAACAGATTTGTTTCTGAATAGACGGTGAGAGGCAGAGTTATCACCGGTCGAAAAGTGGATTCAGCGGCGCAGTTTTTTTGTTTTGTTGTGGAACATCCGGGCAGGAACGGCCCTTACAGTCAAAATTCAGTCTTTGCTGAAGTTATGAGGTCATTATGGAACAGCCAATCGCAGTTACCCGCCAGTCTTTCGATGACTGGATGGTCCCGGTTTACGCCCCCGCTGATTTTATTTTGGTGCGGGGAGAAGGATCGCAGGTATGGGATCAACAGGGTAAGTCTTACATCGATTTTGCCGGTGGTATCGCGGTCAACGCGTTGGGCCATGCTCACCCAGTGGTGACGGCGGCGTTGGTGGAGCAGGCGGGCAAACTGTGGCATCTGGGCAACGGCTACACCAATGAGCCGGTGCTGCGTTTGGCAAAACAGCTGATTGACGCCACCTTTGCCGACAAGGTGTTCTTCTGTAACTCCGGGGCGGAAGCCAACGAAGCGGCACTGAAACTGGCACGCAAACGTGCGCTGGACCAGGGCAACAGCAGCAAAAATCAGATTGTCGCATTTAACAACGCCTTCCACGGCCGCACGCTGTTTACAGTTTCTGCCGGCGGACAGCCGAAGTATTCAAAAGATTTCGCGCCATTGCCGGGCGGCATCACCCATACACCGTTTAACGATTTGGCGGCGGCGGCAGACGTGATCAACGACAACACCTGTGCGGTGATTGTTGAGCCGATTCAGGGCGAGGGTGGTGTATTACCTGCCGATCCTGCTTTCCTGCAGGGCTTGCGTGAATTGTGTGATCGCCATGATGCGGTGTTGATCTTCGATGAAGTGCAAACCGGCATGGGCCGTACTGGTGACCTGTATGCCTACATGCAATACGGCGTGGTACCTGACGTGCTGACTACGGCGAAAGCGCTGGGTTGCGGCTTCCCGATCGGCGCGATGCTGACCACTGATGAACTGGCTAAAACGCTGGGCGTCGGTACGCACGGCACCACCTACGGCGGTAACCCGCTGGCGACAGCAGTGGCAGGTGCGGTGTTCTCTATCATCAATACGCCAGAAGTGCTGGATGGGGTTAAACAGCGCCACCAGTGGTTCCTCGACGGTTTGAACAAGATTAATCAGCAGTACCCGATTTTCTCTGAAATCCGTGGCGGTGGCCTGCTGATTGGTTGCCAGTTGACCAAAGATTATGCCGGCAAGGCGAAACAGATCACGCAATTGGCCAACGAAGAGGGCGTGATTGCCCTGATCGCCGGCCCGGATGTGGTGCGCTTTACCCCTTCACTGATCATCCCTGAACAGGATGTGAAAGAGGGGCTGGCGCGATTCGCGCGAGCCGTGGCGCGAATTTGCAGCTAATACACAGGCTGCGCCCTTACCGGCGCAGCCTGATTAAGACGAGGTTCGCATTATGATGATTATTCGCCCTATAGAGCGTCGCGATTTGGCTGACTTATTGACGCTGGCCGGCAAGTCCGGCATCGGTCTCACTTCCCTGCCACAAGATGAAGATACCTTGTCGGCACGCATTGAGCGGGCGTTAAAAACCTGGCAAGGCGAACTTCCGCGTGGTGAGCAGTGTTATCTGTTTGTACTGGAGGACAGCGAACGCCAGCAGGCCGTTGGGGTTTGCGCCATTGAAGTGGCCGTTGGGCTTACTGAGCCATGGTACAGCTTCCGCGTTGGCACCCAGGTGCATGCGTCTAAACAGCTGAATGTGTATAAATCGGTGCCGACGCTGTTCCTCAGCAATGATCACACTGGTCATTCCGAATTATGTACGTTGTTCCTTGATCCGGACTATCGCCACGGTGAAAACGGTAAATTGCTCTCGAAGGTGCGTTTCCTGTTCATCGCCGCTTTCCGTGAGCGTTTCTCCGCTCGGCTGATTGCTGAAATGCGTGGTTTCTCCGATGAAAATGGCCGCTCACCTTTCTGGGAGAGTGTCGGGAACCACTTCTTTTCTATCGAGTTCGCCAAGGCGGACTACCTTAGCGGCACCGGGCAAAAGGCATTTATTGCCGAGCTGATGCCGAAACACCCGTTGTATGTCGATTTCCTGGCCGAAGACGCGCAAAAAGTGATTGGTGAAGTGCACCCGCAGACAGTACCGGCGCGCCGGGTATTGGAGTCGGAAGGCCTGCGTTACCAGGGTTATGTCGATATCTTCGACGGTGGCCCAACGCTGGAAGCGGAAATCGATCAGATTCGTGCGGTCAAACAAAGCCGTCTGGTGAAAGTGGTGCTGGACGAGACGCCGATGCGCGCTGATGCGCCGCTCTATCTGGTGGCCAACGATCATTATCAGAATTACCGCGCACTGCTGGTCAATGCCGATCTGTATGACGATCGTCTACATCTTAATGCGGCCACAGTAGCAGCGTTGGGTGTTGAGCAAGGCAGCCCGGTGCGGGTTATCCCCCTTATTGCACAGGAGAAAGCGTAATGTCACATCCTGCACTGTTTATTAATGGCACATGGCAACAAGGCCACGGTGCTGAATTCAGCAAAACCGATCCGGTCGATAATCAGCCGCTATGGCAAGCAAACGCTGCCGATGGTAGCGATGTTGCCGCAGCCTGTGAAGCGGCTCGTGCGGCGTTCCCAACCTGGGCACGTACGCCTTTTGAGCAACGCGAGCAGATAGTGAAACGTTTTGCTGCGCTGCTGGAAGAACACAAACAGCATTTGGCTGCGGTGATCAGCCGCGAAACCAGCAAACCGCGCTGGGAAACGCTGACCGAAGTCCAGGCAATGATCGGTAAAGTGGGGATTTCACTGCAGGCTTATCAGACCCGTACCGGTGTTAGCCAGACGGCGATGGCGGACGGTGTTTCAGTACTGCGCCACCGGCCGCATGGGGTGTTGGCGGTGTTTGGGCCTTATAACTTCCCGGGCCATTTACCCAATGGTCACATTGTCCCGGCTCTGTTGGCGGGCAACACCGTGGTGTTTAAACCGAGTGAGTTGACGCCGCAGACCGCTGAAGAAACGTTGAAGCTGTGGCAGCAAGCCGGTTTGCCCAATGGGGTGATCAACCTGGTGCAAGGCGGGCGTGAAACCGGTGAAGCTCTGGCCGCCCGCGCAGACATTGATGGCCTGTTGTTTACCGGCAGTGCCGGCACTGGTTATCACCTGCATCGCCAATTGGCGGGGCAGCCTGAAAAGATTCTGGCATTGGAGATGGGCGGTAACAACGCGCTGATTATCGATCAGATCGACGATCGTGATGCGGTGGTTAATCTGGCTATTCAGTCGGCATTTATTTCTGCCGGTCAGCGCTGCACCTGTTCACGCCGTATTCTGGTGAAACGTGGCAGTGAAGGCGATGCCTTTATCGAGCGTTTGGTGCAGGTGGCGAGTGCGTTGCGCATTGGTCGCTGGGATGCTGAACCACAGCCGTTTATGGGCGGGGTGATCTCCTCGGCAGCGGCAGAAAAAATGCTGGCGGCGCAGCATCACTTGCTGGCGTTGGGCGGAAAAGCCTTGTTGACCATGCAACGGTTAGAAAGTGGTAGTGCGTTGCTGAGCCCAGGCATTATTGATGTGACTGGCGTGCGAGACGTGCCGGATGAAGAATACTTTGGCCCACTGACCACCATCATTCGTTATAACGACTTTGATGAAGCGGTGCGTATCGCTAATCAGACGCGCTATGGTCTGTCGGTCGGTCTGGTATCGCCGCAGCGTGAGCGTTTTGATCACCTGTTGCTGGAAGCTCGCGCGGGTATCGTCAACTGGAATAAACCATTGACTGGCGCATCGAGTGCAGCACCCTTCGGCGGTGTTGGGGCTTCCGGTAACCACCGTCCGAGTGCCTACTACGCAGCGGATTACTGCGCCTGGCCAATGGCGTCGTTGGAAAGCGAAAGTTTGACGTTGCCAGCCAGTCTGTCGCCAGGACTCTCATTTAACTAAGCACTCAGCTCTTTGTTGTGCAGGGTCGAGCCTGCTCGGCCCCAGGAGAACAACATGTCAGGATATGAAGTCAATTTCGATGGTCTGGTGGGCCTGACGCATCATTACGCCGGATTGTCATTTGGTAATGAAGCGTCGACACAGCACCAAAACAGTGTGTCGAACCCAAAGCTGGCGGCCAAGCAGGGGCTGCTGAAGATGAAGGCCTTGGCGGATCTCGGTTTCCAGCAGGGGGTTTTGCCGCCACAGGAAAGACCTCATGTGCCAATGCTGCGCAAGTTAGGCTTCAGCGGCAGCGATGAGGCGGTATTGGCACAGGCGATGCGACAGTCTCCACGTCTGTTGTCCGCATTAAGCTCGGCGTCTTGTATGTGGACCGCCAATGCGGCCACGGTGTCACCGTCGGCTGACAGTGCTGACGGCAAGGTACATTTTACTGCCGCCAACTTGAACAATAAATTCCACCGTGCGATTGAGGCTGAAACGACCTCCGGTGTGTTGCGGGCGATTTTTAACGATCCGCGTCATTTTGCTCACCACGAGGCTTTGCCGCAGGTGGCGTTGTTTGGTGATGAAGGTGCAGCCAACCACAACCGATTGGGCGGCGACTACGGTAAACGTAGTGTGCAAATGTTTGTTTATGGTCGCCAGGAATTTGGTGGCGAAACTGCCCCGACACGTTATCCGGCACGTCAAACACGTGAAGCCGGTGAGGCAATTGCTCGCCTGCATCAGTTGGATGAGCAGCATACGGTATTCGTACAACAGAACCCGGCCGTGATCGATCAGGGCGTGTTCCATAACGATGTGATTGCTGTCAGTAACCAGAATGTGTTGTTCCATCATCAACAGGCATTTTATCAGCAGCAGCAGGCCCTGGATGACGTGCGCCGCAAGATGGCGACGCTGGACAGCGAGCTGGTGGCAATTGAGGTGCCGACAGCACGGGTTTCTGTGGCCGATGCGGTCGCGACCTATCTGTTTAACAGCCAGATTCTGACTAAGCCCAATGGCAAAATGATGATCGTGGTGCCGGAAGAATCGCGTCAACACAGTGGTGTGTGGGGCTATTTGAGTGAGATGGTGGCTGGTGGCGGGCCGATCGATGAAATCAAGGTGTTTGATCTGCGTGAAAGCATGCGTAACGGCGGTGGACCGGCCTGTTTACGGTTACGCGTGGCATTGAATGAGCAAGAGCTACGGGCGGTTAATCCGCGTGTAATGATGAACGATACGCTGTTTGTTACGTTGAATGAGTGGGTTGATCGTTATTACCGCGATCGCCTGACGCAAAATGATTTGGCCGATCCGCAACTGCTGCGTGAAGGGCGTGATGCACTGGATGCCCTGACGTCGATTCTCGGCTTGGGCTCGGTTTATCCATTCCAACAATAGGCGAAGCAACCATGTTTGATTTGTTGGCCCTGACGCTGGCGGGGAAGGTCCCCGCTGAGCAACAGGGTGAGAACGAAAATTTGCGTTGGCGTTGGCTGGGCGAAGGCCTGCTGGAAATAACGCCGCGGCAGGATTATCAGCAAGCAGTGGTTGTTTCTGCGGGCATTCACGGTAATGAAACTGCTCCCATTGAACTGCTGAATCAGTTGGTCAAGGATTTGCTCACTGGAGCCCGTCCGTTAGCCGTTAGGTTGCTGGTAGTGCTGGGCAATCCTGCGGCGATGCGGGCTGGTCAGCGTTACTTGCACAGTGATATGAACCGAATGTTTGGTGGCCGTCATCGTGATTTTGAACACAGTGGCGAAACCGCGCGGGCACAGCAACTTGAGCAAATTATTGCGGCGTTTTTCGACGCAGAGAAAGCGGCACGATTCCATTATGACCTGCATACGGCGATCCGCGATTCTCGGTTGCCACGTTTTGGTATTCTGCCTTTCCAGACACGGCCTTACAGTGCAGATATGCTGGCATTGTTGGATGCTGCCGACCTGGATGCGTTGGTGATCCACAGTGCGCCGGGCGGCACCTTCAGTCATTTCACCAGTGAACATGCTGGAGCCGCCAGTTGTACGCTGGAACTGGGCAAGGCACGGCCGTTTGGCAGTAACGACTTGCAGCAATTTGCCGCTATCAACCGCGCATTGCAGGCCGCAGTGAGTAATGAGCCTTTACCGCAGCGTCCTGGCGATGCGCTGAGAGTGTTCCGTGTAGAGCGATCGCTTATCAAACGCAGTGAGGCGTTTAGGCTGCATCTCAGTGACGATACTGCCAATTTTACCGAACTCAAGCAGGGGACGCTGTTATGTGAGCAGCCAGGTGAAGAGTACCGGGTTCAGCATGCCAGTGAGTGGATCTTGTTCCCTAATCCTAAGGTTGCATCAGGTCTGCGTGCCGGTATGGTGTTAATTGAAGCACCGCGGAGCACGCTGTATTGAATCGTTAGTGCCGAATACCGTTTTATACTTGTACAATTTAATGTTGCAGCGATGTTAGCTGCAACATTAAATAACAGCGCTATATAATGCTGCTAATTCCTCTTATTTATCCCTCTTTATATCCTATTGCTCGTTATTGCCATTTTTTTCTTTAATCATTCCCTGCTGTCATTTTTGATGCGTTGAATGGAATTAATTATTCGATGCAGTAAAAGCTTTGATTAAAACGTGATTTGACGCACTAAATTCGCCTGATGACTTTACTCAGATAAAAATGTGAAATAAGTAACGTTATTAATAACCATGCTAACTTTCATGATATTTGTAGATCGAATGGAAAGCATACAAAAAGAAACTAATTTGCACCAAAAAGGTGCGTTGCACCAATATGGTTATAAGATATGTGATAAATTTTATTACTAATCAATGATTTGTTTGTTTACGGTATGGTAATACTTAGTTACAAATAAACATGCTTTATCCACGGTGTTTTATGAACTTTTTTATTTTAAGTTTGGATTCATGATGCTAATGTCACATGGCTCCTTTATTAGGGGCGCTCATAAAACACTAAATGATAAAGATCACAGCCCAAACCATAAATTGGGCGTGATGGGCAGGATTTAAAAATTATAATATCTAGGAAAATAAATGATGAAACGCAGTGTATTAGCCTTAGCTATTGCCCTTGGGGCAATCACCTCATTTGCCAACGCGGCTGAAATTTATAATAAGGATGGCAATAAGCTCGATCTTTACGGTCGCGTTGCTGCCAAACATGTTTTCAGCAAAGATAAAGGTGAAGATGGTGATATGACTTACGTTCGTCTGGGTTTTAAAGGCGAAACGCAAATCAATGACCAACTGACCGGCTACGGCCAGTGGGAATACCAGGTTGCAGCGAACCACGACGAAGCGCAAGGCTCCAAAGGCACCAAAACCCGTCTGGGCTTTGCGGGCTTGAAATTTGCCGACTACGGTTCATTTGATTACGGCCGTAACTACGGTGTCGTATACGACGCAGAAGCTTACACCGATATGCTGCCGGAATTCGGCGGGGACTCCTACAGCTACACCGATAACTACATGACTGCGCGTTCCAACGGTCTGGCTACCTACCGTAACCGTGATTTCTTCGGTTTGGTAGAAGGTCTGAACCTGGCGTTGCAGTATCAAGGTAAAAACGACAGTGACAGCCGGAGTGTAACCAAGCAAAACGGTGATGGTTACGGCATGTCCCTGGATTATCAGGACATCGGCGGCTCGGGCATCGGTGTGGCGGCAGCATTCTCTGACTCTAACCGTACTAGCGATCAGAAAAAATTGGCTTACGGTAAAGGCGACAGCGCTACGGCCTGGACCACGGCAATTAAATATGATGCCAACCAGGTTTATCTGGCAGCGATGTATGCCGATACGCGTAACATGACACCAATCAGCGGTAACGGTGTCTCTGGTTTTGCCAACAAAACACAGAACTTCGAAGTTGTGGCCCAGTACCAATTTGAGAACGGTCTGCGTCCTTCCCTGGCCTACGTGCAGTCTAAAGGCAAGGATATCGAAGGGATCGGTGATGTCGATCTGGTGAAATACGTGGAAGTGGGTGCGACTTACTACTTCAACAAGAACATGTACACCTACGTTGACTACAAAATCAACCAGCTGAACGACGATAACAAGCTGAAACTGAGCACCGACGATATTGTCGCGGTTAACCTGACCTATCGTTTCTAAGTTTCAACGCTATTACCTTCTTCTTCCTGTGTCGGGAAAAAACGGTAACCAGGCAGAGCGTAAGCTCTGCCTTATTTATTGGGGCGTTATCATCCTTTCGGGGCTTGACCCATCACTTCGATGGCGGAGCGCAATGAGGCAAAGCGCTGCTGATTGGTCTCATGCTCAATTTCATTAACCAAATGGGCCAGAATATTATTGCCGGAGACTTTTTTATTGAGATTGATCAGTTGAATTACTGCGCCGCCAACCACCAGGCTGACGTCGCGCAATAGGGCTTCATAATGTTCGTTTGAAAGGGTAGATACGGTCATGGTGCCGTCTCCATATCGTTCGGGTGAAGCAATTTAGCAAAATCGTGGCATAAAGCATCGTTGGTATGCTGGCTTTCCAGTGAATTCAGAAATTCCTCAGAAGAAACTAGCAGAAAAGTCGATGGGTGTTTTACATCGGCGCATATTCGTTGGCGGGGAGCCAGAAGCCGTCGATGAAGTCCTCAAATGGGAAGCAACCGGCGTGACGCAGATTTTGTTCTTTCATACTGATTAGACACTGGCGTTCATCGCGCAGGACGTCCACCACGATATCAGCGCAGCCACCATCCAGATAACAGACAAACATCACCAAGGCGTACATTGCGTCTTATATCCTTCATCAATCTCTCCGTTCCTTTATTGTAGGTAAAAATGGCAATTGTTTCATGTCTGGCTCGGCCCGAAGAGACGGATTTGCAGTGAAAAGCGGCACTTTCGGATTACTCTAACCGCTTAATACCTCAGGGCCAATTGAATATCCCTCTTGCAGTGCTAAGCTTAACAGGCCTTAAGTCAACGCAACATTGTAACCATCGAAAGGAGTGAATATGGGTTTGTTTAACTTCGTCAAAGAAGCGGGCGAAAAACTGTGGGACACAGTGACCGGCAATGCAACAGCCGAAGACCAAAGCGCCAAACTGAAGGATCATCTCAATAAAACGGGTTTGCCGGGCACCGATAAAGTTGATGTACAGGTGGTTGACGGTAAAGCTGTGGTGACTGGCGATGCAGCCAGCCAAGAGCTGAAAGAGAAAATTCTGGTGGCACTCGGCAACGTGGCCGGCATCAGTGGTGTAGAAGACAAGGTGACGGTTGAGCAATCTGCCGCAGAGAGCCGTTTCTACACGGTGAAGAAAGGCGATACTTTGAGCGCTGTTTCGAAAGAAGTGTATGGTAACGCGAATCTGTACAACAAAATCTTCGAAGCGAATAAGCCAATGCTGTCTAGCCCAGATAAGATCTATCCGGGTCAGGTTCTGCGTATTCCGCAATAATACGGACGCGTTTGGTATAGCCCGATCTTTGGTCGGGCTTTTTAATCACAATTGGTATAAGTTGGTCTAATTATTTTGGTATTTTAATAAAATTTATGAATGTCCCACGCCGTTCATCCTCATCATCTGGGGGGAGTGTTGACCCTGATGAGGAAAATTGATAGCGTCTCAGCCCAACTGAGGTCTGAGCGGTATCGAGCGCGGAATCTGACAAACCCGCTATGGCGGGCTTTTTATTTATCAATCACCCCTCACAATAACGTTAACGCGTGATGAGTTAAGATAGATTCTGTGAAACAACAGCGTAATACCTCACAAGATAAAAATTACCGTGAAACTTTGGGAGATGCGCAATTTGCTATCATTGTGCTGGCGATAGCGTCTTGCTCCCTGATCATTTTTACGCTGTCAGTCACGTTGTGGCTGACATGACGTCGTTCAATACAGGGGATAAAATGGAGCACAATCTCCACGATGAAACCAAGCTGTTGGCTATTATTGGCCTTCTGGTTTCCGTGTTGTTAGTCGTATCAATACTTTTTGGTGTGACTTACTTCTCTGATCTAAAGCATGCGCGTGATGAAATCGATATAAAAGGCTGCTATATAAGGGCGCCTTAGCGTCCTGCCTCCCAGGTTGCGTTCTGGTCGCTTGCTCATGTTAAGCTGGCGTCCAGCAACTCACTCAACCTGTGTGCCGTTCTGGAGGTGTTTTACGATGAGCAATTCCCGCCCAACTTATTCTTCATCTTCCCGTGATTGTCCTGTCATCGATGGTGTACGTCAGATCCAACGCATTGCTGTGCGCAATGCTGAAGTCGGTGGCATTGCGATTAATCGTGCGTTACCCACACGTGAACGTCGTACTGTTGGCGCATGGTGCTTTCTGGACCATGCCGGACCATCGGTATTTAGTGGCTCCTCACAAGGTATGGACGTAGGGCCACATCCGCATATTGGGCTGCAAACCTTCACCTGGATGATTGAAGGCGAAGTGTTGCACCGCGACAGCTTGGGCAGTGAACAGGTCATACGCCCTGGGCAGGTTAACCTGATGACCGCAGGCCGTGGTATTGCACATACGGAACAATCTACGGGGGAAGAGCGACGTTTACATGCCGCACAATTGTGGATTGCGCTGCCTGCCGAATATGCCGATATGTCACCACGCTTTGATCATTATTCAGACTTGCCGTGTTGGCTGAGCGATGGGGTTAAGCAGACGTTGCTGGTGGGGGAGTTTCAACAATACCGTTCTCCGGTTTTAACGTTTTCGCCGTTAATCGCCATTGATTTGGAATGGCAGGAAGACGGATATTTGCAGCTTCCTTTGCGAGACGATTTTGAAATAGGTTTTCTGCCCCTTATTGGTGCATTTGGGGTTAATGATGAAAAATTTTCACCTGATGAGTTTGCCTATTTAGGTAAGAATCTTAACCGTATCGAGTTACATGGCAGGAAGGGCAGTCGCGCATTATTAATCGGCGGCGTGCCATTAAACGAGGATATTCTCATTTGGTGGAATTTTGTTGGACACAGTAAGCCAGAGATTACGCGTGCACAGCTTGACTGGGAGCAGGGGAATATACGTTTCCCCGATGTTGTTGGCTATTCTGGTCCTCGGATGGCCGCGCCACAGCTGCCCTGGAGCGATGTTTGATATCTTCAAGCTATAACAACGGGATGGTTTTATTCATTTGGCTCTATTAACGTTAAATTAATGTGATCGCAATTACATGTTTTAGTACCGATATAGTTTATCTGGGAAATAGTGATCTGGCGCAAATAAAAGGTCGGAGCAGTGGATTAAGATAACTCTCAAGAAGTGATGTTATCTACCGCTAGTCAGAAGTCTGTGAGGTTATTATGAGCCAAGTACTCTATCGTGCAAGATTGTCCCATGTTGTTATTGCAACGGCGGTGTTTTGGATCTCAATTGCAGCCATGCTGGTTGTTGCTCTGAACTAACTCTGAATGATTATGCAATAAACCCGCTACGGCGGGTTTTTTTATGACTGGATATTCGCAATATTCAGAAGACAGTTAATACTTATTAAACCAATGTCTAATTAACCTTGTGAAGTGCAATGATAATTCTCTCTAACGTCGTCGTGTTGTTAATTGCTGCGATTCATCTGTATATCCTGATCCTGGAAATGTTCCTTTGGCAGAAGCCGACAGGCAGGCGAGTGTTCGCTACCACAGCAGAATTTGCAGCTGCAACGCGGATATTGGCGGCCAATCAAGGGTTGTATAACGGTTTTTTGGCGGCAGGTCTGGCATGGGGTGTCTGGTGTGCTGATCCCGCAGTGCAGGTATTCTTCCTCGGTTGTGTGCTGGTGGCAGGCGTATTTGGTGGCCTAACGGCGAGCCGTAAAATTCTCAGGGTACAAGCGTTACCTGCATTGATTGCCTTATTGATCGTAGTGTGGGCGCATTAACCCGCCGTGAGGGGCGGCGGGAAATTCAGTCAGGCTGTTTTCTGATGAATCACGTGCAGCGGTGGGGCGATGTGCAGATCCACGCTCAGATCCTGCCTAAAATCATAAGGCGTGATATTGAACCGCTTTCTGAACATATACGTGAAATGTGATTGAGAGCCAAAACCAAAATCGAGCGCGATGTCGAAAATAGAGGCGTCGCTGCTGCGCAATTGGTAAACCGCACCGGCAAGCCTACGCTCACGGATGTATTTACCCAGCGAGATCCCTGTCGCTTCTTTGAACAGCTTCTGCATGTGCCACAGAGAGTAGCCGGAGTATTCGGCCAACTCTTCGAGATGGATCACTCGTCCGAGGTGAGTTTCGACCCATTTACTGAGGGCGCAGACTAATGAGAGGTGATGTTCTTGTATCATCAGTGCGTCTGTGTGAGATCTACATAGCGCTGAAGTATACACAACTTGCCGCCACGGACAAAAAGCCGCCCACATCAAGGTGAAATTATTCGGAAAAACCATCGTCAAGTGGCTTGTCAGTGAGAAGGGAAAACGGCTAATCTGAAGTTGCCCGCTACCGCTGATAAAGTGGTTCAGGTCGCAATAAATAACAGCCTAAGCAGAGTCAGCCGTGACAATTCAGCGTTGATGGGGTGATCGCATGTTAATGACAGTGATTATTACTCTGGTTGTAATTGTGGGTGTTGCCGCTTTCATGGTGACACCGGTGATGAGAATGAATAATGCGGAAGGTGTGGGAGGTGAAGAACCGTGATTTCAGGGAACAACATGACCCCCAATGGGGTTTGATCGACTTTCGAAAAAGCCTGGGCGCGTAAGTGACCCGGGCTTTTTATTGGTGAGCGCAATCCAATCAGACGTTCTTCCGCTCTACGGTTTCTTCACCCCAGTACAGTTGATCGGCACTGGTTTTGGCAAATGCGATTTGCAGCGCTTCATCGCTGCCTTCTTCCCAAATTTTTTGTGCCAGAACTTCATCATTTTTTGCCAGTTCAAAAATAGCCTCGGCAATCTCAACCGAGGTTTCACGCACGGTAGCCCAGGATTTCACATTGTGGTTTGCCATAACTTTTCTCCTGTTGGGTTGTGGCTGAAGGGTACGCCGATAGGTGCACCGTTCAAACGTTGAGTATAGGTCAATTTAGTCGAGTGTTTTGACGTCCAATGCGCAAGAACGTTGAAAATTCAGTGGCAAACGGACAGGGAGCGGCAAAGCGTCAGGCGGCATGCTATTCTGTGCGGCGTCTGAATTAAGAAGGAAAGTAATTATGTCTGACATGCTGAGCAACGATCAGGAATTGGCCTCCGACCTGGTTGCCTGCCAACTGGTGATCAAGCAGATTTTGGATGTTATTGACGTTATTGCGCCAACCGAGGTGCGTGACAAAATGGCAAGCCAGCTGAAAAGCATCGATTTTTCCACTCACCCTGCCGGTGCTGATCCCGTGACCCGGCGGGCGATCGAAAAAGCGATTGCACTGATTGAAATGAAGTTTACCCGTAACTAAATGCGGGAACCGCCGCATAGCGGCGGTTTTGGACGGTGGTGATCAATCCACCACCGTTTCGACTTTTTTAAACAATGGACAGTCCGCAACGCCAATCAGTCCGTTGTCACCATGCAGATATTGCGCTATCACCAGATTGCGCGCCGTCATGTACTTGCATTGTAATCCCAGACCACCCACATTTTTATTGCTGCCGACCAGCATGCCATACCCCGAAAATAAAAATACGCCGTATAGCACCGCCAGCGCCACCACCCACTTAATCAGCTTGCCCATTGGGACTCCTTGTTATGTATTGTTGCTGCGATGATATAGCCATGCGCAGGCGTCGGGGGCAACGGTAACAATCTGAAAAATCACCTTCAAGCTGGTTTCTAAACGACAGGTTAAACTTCGTTTAAGTTGGCTGTGATAGCATGATCAATAGATTACCAAGATAACAATGAGGCTGCTAAATTTGTTACGGAAAAAAATCTTCGTGATAATCGCCTTCCTCGCGGCCTGCGTATTTTTTTATCTGCTGGCGCTGGATAGCTATTGCGATGAAGGAGGAACTTTTGCGTTGGGTATTTGCTCTGTCACCCGCTTTGTTCCATGGTGAGATGCGTAGCGGTGCGTAACAATTTTCTATCACGATGTTCGCGTCCATATCCAGAGTGCTAAGATGTCCGCCTGTTTTTAGCAGTAGGTAGGGTTTTCCATGTACGATTTAGGTTTTGGTCTTAATGGCCTGGTATCACTGGCCATCGCCGCGTTGGCACTGCTGGTGGGATTATGGGTCTGGTTCCTGGTGAATCGCGCCAGTGTGCGTGCCAATGAACAAATTCGTCTGCTGCAGGACATTGCCGAGCAGCAGCGTCAGCAAACGGCATTATTGAAAAGCCTGGCGCAAAGCGCGCGTGGCGAGAGCGTAACTGACGATGATGATCTCAGTCCGGCGCTGGATTTCAAAGGTTTTATCCCAGAGCGTTAATCAAATAGTGAGCCGGGTGGTGGGGCGATCCTTATGCCACCCGCAGCACTCAGAAAAACTCCATCCCCTGATAGGGCTGTGCGCGGCATGCCGCAAGACGGCTCGCCAAATCACCACTGTGAATTTCTAATTGATGCCCATCGGGGTCAAGAAAGTACAGTGATTCTCCCTCGCTGCGGTTGGTTTTCCACTCTTTAACGCCTGCCTGGCGCAGTCGTAATGCCACCTCTGCGAAATCTGCCGGCGAAACGCTAAAGGCATAATGGGTATAGTCGCTTGTTGCGTTTGCTGTTCGTGCGGCGTCCCATGACAAACACAGCCATAGTTCCCCAAGAGACAGATAGGCTCCGTTTTGCCAGCGGGCATGTGGCACAAACCCCAACAGGTTGATATAAAAATTGAAGCTACGATCGACGTCACGAACCGCGAGAGTCAGGTGGTTAAGGCCGTTCAGCATCAGAGGTATTCCAGAGCGAGATAAACCAGTAAAAGTGTAATCAGCCGCAGTGAAAAGTTAAAGCCTGAAAAACATTAGTGTAGATAATGTGAAAAGCTCTCTTGTTGTCATAAATCTGTCGTATTGGCATCGTAATGTAGCGCCAACTCTACGAAAGATGGATAAAGCCGATGATTAAATGGTATGAAGAAAGCGACGCCGAGGTGAACCGCAGCATTGCGTTGATCACCGGAGAGAACCCGGACAAATGGTATCCCTACGGCGGCGTTAAAGGTAAAGATTATTGCAAGAATCCCTCCGATGCCTGGCCGATTATCTGCGCCAACAAAATCAGTCTCAATGCCGACAGTCACAGTGATAACCCGCAGTGGCAGGCACGTATGATTACCCAGCGTGGCGAATGGCAGGCGGACAGCAACAGCCCACTGCGCGCAGCGATGATCTGCTTCCTGCTGAGTCAGCAAAACAGCGAAATGGTACGTTGAAACACCAGAATTACTGATGATTTTTCCCTTTTTATGACAACAGAACTGTCTCTGGCGGAGCCTGTTTATGAAGCGCATTATTAAAGGTGATAAAAACTTGTCTCATCTGGTGATTGCCCATGCGGCAATCGATCGTCATGCCGAAAGCTTTGGTCAGCGCCGACAGGGCTGGCCTTCCACCTACCTGATAAAATATCAAAACGATCGTGTGGCCGTAGAGGTGGTAACGCGCCGCCAATCGTACGTCGCCACGCTGATGATCGGCGCCCGAAATCTCACTAAACTGTGCGGTTTGTCCGGTTAAAAACACCCCCATTTTGGGGTAATTCCCAGTATAAAATAGCGCCCTGGCCACCCTTGCCGGGGCGCTACTCCTTGATGCTCACGGGGTTAAGTGTTAAAAAGCCGCCCGCAGATACATTTATTAATTGGCGAAATCTTGTGCAGGCTCGACAGGATCCCACGCCAAATGAGGATAAGATGGGCGGTCAGCATCAGGATACCCCGCTAAAACGCGGTTTAAAAAATAGACATATACAACTTATCGCCTTGGGCGGTGCCATTGGCACCGGCCTGTTTCTTGGCATCGCACAGACCATTAAAATGGCCGGTCCTTCTGTGCTATTGGGCTATGCCATCGGCGGTTTTATCGCTTTTTTGATTATGCGCCAGTTGGGTGAAATGGTGGTTGAGGAGCCGGTTGCCGGATCATTCAGCCATTTTGCTTATAAATATTGGGGTGATTTCGCCGGTTTTCTGTCCGGTTGGAATTACTGGGCGATGTTCATCTTAGTCGGCATGGCCGAACTGACCGCCGTCGGCATTTACATTCAATATTGGTGGCCAGACATCCCGACCTGGGTGTCCGCCGCCGTGTTTTTTGTACTGATTAACTTGATCAATCTGGTCAATGTTCGGCTGTATGGTGAAACCGAATTTTGGTTTGCCATCATCAAAGTGGTGGCAATCGTTGGCATGATCGTTTTTGGCGCCTGGCTGCTAGCGAGTGGTAATGGCGGCCCGCAAGCCAGCATCAATAACCTGTGGGAGCAGGGTGGCTTTATGCCGCATGGCATCGAAGGGCTGGTGATGGCGATGGCCGTGATCATGTTTTCATTCGGTGGGCTGGAGATGGTAGGTATCACTGCGGCTGAAGCGGCTGACCCACGTCGCAGTATTCCGAAGGCCACTAACCAGGTGGTGTATCGCATCCTGATTTTCTATATTGGTTCGTTGACGGTACTGCTTTCGCTCTATCCTTGGCACAAGGTTGTGGAAGGCGGTAGCCCGTTCGTCATGATTTTCCATGCACTGGACAGTAGCCTGGTGGCGACGCTCCTTAACGTTGTGGTACTGACGGCCGCTCTGTCGGTGTACAACAGCGGAGTCTATGCCAACAGCCGCATGCTGTTTGGCTTAGCGACGCAGGGGAATGCACCAAAGGCATTGACGCGAGTGAATAAGCGCGGTGTACCTATGCTGTCAATTGCGCTGTCGGCGCTGGTGACTTCGGTGGGGGTACTTATCAACTATGTGATGCCCGGCAAGGCGTTTGAGTTGCTGATGGCGCTGGTGGTGTCCACCCTGGTAATTAACTGGGTGATGATTTGTTTGGCACACCTGCGGTTCCGTGCGGCGAAAAATCGTCAAGGCGTCATCCCGGTGTTCAAAGCGCTGTGGTACCCGTTTGGCAACTATCTGTGCCTGGTGTTCCTCAGCCTGATTCTGGTGATCATGTATTTCAGCGAAGGGATCCGTATTTCGGTCTTGTTGATGCCAGTGTGGATTTTGCTGTTGTGGATAGGATTTATGCTGACGCGCCGTAAAAGCGCTAAAGTACGCCGATAAGCGTTAACGGAGGCGCCAGGTGCGCCTCCGGTTCAACCTTTAGCTGCGTGGCATAAAGGCATTGCCTGGATTTGCGCGGCCCAACCCCAAGACTTTCCTGCACAGCAAGAACAGGGTGGTGATGACATCGATAGCGACCACGCTAAGCATCAGCATGCCCAGCATGAAGACACTGACCAACGCCCCCAATAACACCATCAACGGTGCCGGCACACGTACCCGACGTAGTTTCATCGCGGCATACATTTTCCAATACTGCATCTGTGCCAGCATCGCGCTACGGATACGGCCCATACGAACACGTGATTTGCGTGATGTAGAACGGCTCATAACTTCTCCTTTTCTGAATGTCCTATAAGTAAATCATAAGGATCTTAAGAGATGCTTAACAGGCTCTAGGCGGCCCTGGCATTCTCACAAGGACTGTGACAACACAATACGCGAAAAGGTCCCCCAATGTGAGCACGGTTCACAACACGTGATGATCGCGTATCTTGTTATGCTATCGAACCTGCCCGTGCAGGGTGTCCGCAGTGGTCAGGAGAGCAACTGGATGAAGATAACCAATCGTTACTATGATGCCGCCAAATCGCACCATACCCCGCAGGGCTTTCGCAATCCGGAACCCTCTGAGCGTCGGGAAGGGGATTTGAAGCGCTGGCAGGATGAGCGTAAGCAGCAAGGGTTACCCAAACCGCCGCAAATGGGGTATCAGCAGTTCACAGAGCGCTGGTGGCAGCGTGCTGACCTTCGCGGCAGCGATAATAGCATCTGGTGGCTGGGGCATGCTTCCATGCTGCTGCGTCTTGAGGGGCGTTATATCCTGATCGACCCGGTATTGTCAGAGCGTGCATCACCGCTGAGTTTCTATGGCCCGAAGCGTAAAACGCCGCCGCCGTTGACGGTGCAGCAGTTACCGACGGTGGATGTGGTATTAATTTCACATAATCATTATGACCATCTTGATCGACGTACGGTTCGGCAGTTGGCACGGCGTTTTCCTAATGCGACCTTTGTTGTCCCGTTAGGGCTGAAAAATTGGTTCAGGCGTTATCGTCTGCAGCGAGTCGAAGAGCTGGATTGGTGGGATAGCCTGCAATTGGGCGATCTGACGTTCCACTGCACGCCTGCGCGTCACTGGAGCATGCGCACGTTCTGGGACCGCAACCGTTCCCTATGGTGTGGTTGGGTGATCCATCATCCGGCGCTGCGTTTTTATTTCTCTGGCGATAGCGGTTATTCGGATCGCTTGGTGGATATTGGTACCCGTTTAGGGCCATTTGACGTTGCGGCTTTGCCGATCGGCGCTTATGCACCACGTTGGTTCATGCAGGAACAGCATATGGATCCGCAGCAGTCGGTGACGCTGTACCAACAATTAAATGCGCCACGGGTAATTCCTATCCATTGGGGGGTTTTTGAGTTAGCTGATGAGTCTTTGGATGAGCCCCCTCAGCAATTAAATCTGGCGTTGAGTTCAGCAGGAATAGAGCAGCACCAGTTCCGGCCAATCAAAATTGGCGAGCGCATTGCGCTTGAGTCTAACTCTTAAGCGTTAACCCTCTGGCCGGCATGGCCGGAGTGCGCAATGTGATTACCCGCAGGCCAGCTCGGTTGCGGGTTGTAGCCATGTCTGGGTTGTTGCTGGTGTTATCCGGTATCGGGGTTACGCTATCGCTATGAATAGAGATGACGTATACGAAAAGGTAAAATTAATACACTAAACGGACATTGTTATTGGCCGAGCAAATACCCGTTCTGTTTTTAAGATCTAATTCCGCGATACATTCCCACAAACCTCAATGTTATTGCCGTTATTTAATCCCCGTTACGAACGCGCTATTTATTGGCTGCTGCACGGTCATAGTGCGTAAATTCTGATTTTGCATGCTTATGCACCCTAAAGTGGCACGCTATTTGATTTTTGTGACGATAACGTCGTTGCACAAATTATGGCCACCGTCACTCATGGCAATAATGAGCCTCAGTATTATTTCACTGTTGCAGGCAGGTGGAGTACCGGGCTGGCGGTGGTATCCGCGTTAGGCCATCCAGATGGCGGCTTAATGGTCGGATCATCCGATATCAAATGCGCCCGTTCATCGATATTCAAATGTTGTATAAGAAATTCCATAAAGATTCAAAATTTTTAACGTTCTAAGCGTCCGTTTGGGTTTATATGTTGCAACATGCGTGGGTCAATTGGATGAAAGAATTGTTAAAATTCAGTCAGGATGCGGAGTGTAGCGTGGTGTAAGTGTTAAGCAGAAAATAGCTAAGGCTTCAACATCTTTTAGTCTATTTAAGCTTATGTTGCTCTCGACCGTTTCAAATATGTGCGACAGCTCCATCAGTGATTAAAAATGGCTTGCCATCGAATACAGAGTATGTGATAACGCATCTGGGTAAAACGAGGTACAGTTCTGTATATGTGTGGCATTTTCAGTAAAGAAGTTCTGAGTAAAAACGTTAGCGTTGAATACCGCTTCTCTGCCGATCCTTATCTTAGTGCCTCAAGCAGTAACGACTCTAGTTTGTCTATGTAACGCCTACGGGCGGTTTAAACAATCCAAAGGAAATACTCAAGATGGCAAAGATCAAAGGTCAAGTTAAGTGGTTCAACGAGTCTAAAGGTTTCGGTTTCATCACTCCAGCTGACGGCAGCAAAGACGTGTTCGTACACTTCTCTGCAATCCAGGGTAACGGCTTCAAAACCCTGGCTGAAGGCCAGAACGTTGAGTTCGAAATCCAAGATGGCCAGAAAGGCCCATCTGCAGTAAACGTTACTGCAATCTAATCAGCGTCAGCTGTACAAAAAACCCGCCTTGGTGCGGGTTTTTTCGTTTCTATTATCTGCCGGTAATAATAATGCCTGCGTATTGATTACGTCCGGTAATACCCGGATGGCTCGGATCTTGCTCACGTCGATGGCTGTTTCGACGGTAGCTGGTGTATTTAAAGCGCTGCGGCTGGAGAGAATCAGTATTTGGCGTGCAGATGGTACAGCTCCCGGCAAGGTCAACGTCAGCAAACCCAAGTTCACGGAGTTTGGATTCGGCAATGGCTGCCAGGTCCAGGTGGCGATAGTGGGGGCTGATTAACGTCATGGGCAGTGGCAACTGTTGCTTGAAGCGTGCAACCAGTTCTTCGTTCACCTCATAACAGCATGGGCCGGCAGCAGGGCCGATGGAAGCCACCCAGTTGGCCGTTGAGTCATCACGGCGGATACGTGCCGCCAGTTGCTCCAGAATACCGTCCAGAAGCCCACGCCAGCCCGCATGCACCGCTGCAATCGCTGAACCATCATGACGACTGAAAATGACGGGCAGACAGTCTGCTGTTAACACGCTAAGCAAAATACCAGGTTGGGTGGTATAGAACCCATCAGCTTCACCGCAGAGTTGCGCTGCCTGTGTGACGTCAACAATGCGCGTGCCGTGGACCTGCTTTTTTTCCGGCAAGGTGGTGCGGTAGGGCTGTAAATGCCCAGGAAGCAGTGCGCTCTTATTACCGAAACCGTGTTGAATGGACGGAATGGTGTTGAGCAGTAGGGAGTAATCAGTCATATAACGTTTTTGCCTGCGTCAGAAAACTTAACGTCAGTGTAGTCAGTTTTTTTCCTCCTTGGCTAGACCCATACGGGATGTGCCTTGCATCGTATAGAAGCCTTCTTTAGACTAGCCGCGCCGTATCTCTTTGGAATCCAAACCATGTCTTATCAGTGCCCGCTGTGTCATCAGCCGCTTCATTTTTCTCATCAGCAATGGCGTTGTGACGCTAACCACCTGTTTGATTGTGCTAAAGAAGGTTATGTAAACCTGATGCCGGTACAACATAAGCGTTCGAAGCAGCCGGGTGACAGTGCTGAAATGATGCAGGCAAGGCGTGCATTTCTTGATGCGGGTTTCTATCAACCTTTGCAGCAACGCGTGGCAGAGCTGTTGGATCAAACGTTGGCACCTGACGCACAGGCTTTGCTGGATATCGGTTGCGGCGAAGGGTATTACACGGCGGAGGTAGCCGCACGGTTGGCGCAACAGCGTGATATTACGGTTTATGGGTTGGACGTCGCCAAAGTAGCAATCCGCTATGCGGCCAAGCGTTATCCTGCGGTGTCATTTTGTGTCGCGTCCAGCCATCGCCTGCCATTTGCTGACGGTTCTTTAGACGCCATACTGCGTATTTACGCGCCCTGTAAGGCTGAAGAGTTGGCGCGGGTGGTGAAACCCGGCGGGGTTGTCGTGACGGTATCGCCGGGCCCACGCCATTTGTACCAACTGAAAGAGCAGGTCTATCAGCAGGTACAACTGCATGAAGAGCAGGATGAGCAATTCGCAGGTTTTGACTGTGAACGGGTTGAATCGTTGGCGTATCCGATGACATTGCCGGGAGAACAGGCGGCTAATCTGTTGCAGATGACACCTTTTGCCTGGCGGGCCTCCCCAGAGGTGCAGGAACATCTCAAAGGCTGTGAAGTGTTCGCCTGCGAAACCGATTTTGCGATAGCGCTGTACCGCCGCCAGTCCGATTAAACCGGTGAACAGAGTGGTTGATCATGAAAAGTATCGTCCTCCAGGTTTTCAGGCGTGAGGGCGAAATACTTTTTCAACGCCAGCCATCCTGTTGGGGTAACCGCGAGTGCTCGGGAGCCCGGTAGGCTCTGTAACCAGTCGCACTGATGAAAAGCTTTCAGCAACTGAGCCGCCAGTGGTCCTGCAAGATGATATTGTCTTTCTGTCCAATCCAGACACTGGCGTCCATTACTCACCTCACCAGACGTCAAAGCAGCGGCCTCAATGCCCAACTCCTGTAGCCAATCGGCGCCTGCGGGGGTCAGTACATATTCTCGCAAGCCGTTTTCGGTTATCAGCCCTTGCTCCAGTAAACCGCGCATTATCGCCACACCGACCTTTCCGGCCAAATGATCGTAACAACAGCGTGCAAAGCGCATCTCGCGTGCAGACCGATTGGGGGTGCTGCGCCAGGCAGGGGTAACAGGTCCTATCGATGCCAGACTTTCCAGCAGATGTGAAACATGGGGCCCTGCAAGGCGGTAATAGCGGTAGCGTCCCCTTTGTTCGACACTCAATAGCCCACCGTCGAGCAACTTACCCAGATGTGAACTGGCGGTTTGTGGGGTGACCCCTGATACCTCTGCCAGGGCACTGGCGGACAGGGCATTGCCGTCAGCCAGTGCGATCAGCATTACCGCCCGCACCGGTTCAGCAATCAGGTGCGCCACGATGGCAATATTATGTTGACCCACGGCGTTATCCTCCCCGGATGTCTGGTGATGTTTTAAACGCTTGAAGCATGCTTCGATACGGCTCGAAGTATTCCAGGCGAATCGTTGCTTATAGTCAATGCCTATTTCTTCTGGCGGGAGCCGCTGCGCGTGGCAAACTTGAATCAGTATCAAACATCGGTCTTGATGGCGACCAGCCTCAGCTATGTCATTGTCATTCTCGATACGTCTATTGTTAATGTCGCCTTGCCGTCGATTGCAGCTGAATTGGGCGCTGGGCTAAGCGGTTTGCAGTGGGTGGTAAATGCTTATACGTTGGCGTTTGCCAGCTTGTTATTGAGTGGCGGGCTATTGGGGGACCGGTTGGGTGCAAAACGGGCCTATCTCGGCGGATTGGCGGTTTTTGCAGCTGCTTCCGCCATTTGTGGGTTAGCAGAAACTTTGCCTGAGCTGGTGGTTGCCCGAGCACTTCAGGGTATTGGTGCTGCGTTACTGGTGCCCAGTTCATTAACGCTGATTAATACGGGGTTTCCCGATGCGAAACAACGGTTGGCGGCTATTGGCGTATGGGCTGGATGCGGTGGGGTGGCGATGGCGGCGGGTCCGTTGGTCGGCGGTGTGCTGATCGCACTTGTAGGATGGCGCAGTCTGTTTTGGGTCAATATACCCGTGATTGCCGTGGGTATCGGTCTTACCCTGCGCATTAAGGCAACGTATTCGGTCATAACCTTACGGCAAATGGATTATGCCGGGCAAGGGATGGTGATCATGGCGTTAGCCAGTTCCGTGGCCGTACTGATCGAGGGCGCAAGGCTTGGCTGGACTTCAGGCTGGATCATCTGCGGTGCCGCTATTGCAGTCGTGAGTTGGTTGATGTTTGTGGCCATCGAGCGCCGGCGCAAACAGCCGATATTGCCCTTGATGTTATTTGGCAACGCAATGTTTTCCGCGGCGGCGTTAGTTTCGTTGGTCTCAGCGCTGGTGTTCTATGGCGCGTTTTTTCTGCTCAGTCTCTATTTTCAGACGGTACGCGGTTGGCAGCCATTACAGGCTGGCCTGGCGTTTCTTCCACTAACCATCATGGTCGCGTTTGGCAGCTTTATTTCTGGTCGGTTGGTTCGAGTATTAGAGGCAGGTCGGGTCGTCTTTTATGGTTTGCTGCTTTATGCGTTGGGATTTGCCGGTTTGTTGGTATTGGTGGAAAACCCACCTTACTGGCGTATTGCGCTGTGTTTGCCGTTGCTTGGCCTGGTAGCCGGTGTGATTACCCCAGCAGCCACGTCGGTGCTAATGAATGAAGTCACGAATGAAAGGGCGGGAATTGCCGCTGGGGTGCTTAACGTTGCCCGGCAAAGTGGGTCGGCGTTTGGTGTGGCGATCTTTGGCGCGTTGATGTCAATGCTCCTGCCACAAGCCTGCGGTATTTATATCGCCGTGTGCAGTGCCATCGGGTTGTCATTGATTGCAGCTGCTGGGTGGTTTTTCGCGCTCAAGCTTTCCGCTAAACCGATGACGGCAGCCGGTAATGGGCAGGGTGATTGAGGGTTTAGAAACAAAAAAACCTGCCGTTGGCAGGTTTTTCTTCGCATTTAGCGGTATCAGGCAAGGTAGCCCAAATGCTCTAGCAGGATATTGATACCGATGCCTATCAATACCACGCCACCGAGGATTTCCGCACGCTTGCCGAGGAGTGGGCCGATGAAGCGACCAATCATCATGCCTAATGTCGCCATAATCATGGTGGCCATGCCAATCGCCATGGCGGTATGTACAATGTTCACTTGCAAGAAGGCCAGACCGACACCGATAGCCATGGCGTCAAGGCTGGTGGCGATAGCGGTAGCGACCAGTAGCCAGAATCCGTGACGCTTCACTTTTTCCACTTCATCTGGACGATTTCTGACACCTTCTACGATCATGCGCATGCCGAGAATAAACAGCAGCGAGAAAGCGACCCAGTGATCCCATTCCATAATGTATTGGCTGGCAAACAGGCCGATACCCCAACCGATAATGGGGGTAATAGCTTCGACCACACCAAAGATGAGTCCGGTACGCAGGGCTTCACGAAAACGGGGTTGATGCAGACTGGCACCTTTGCCGATCGATGCGGCAAACGCATCCATAGACATGCCAAAAGCGAGAATTAGTGTAGCTGACAAGTTCATGTTAAATAGCCTCGGCCGGGCGGCTCCATATACACGTAACCCACCCCCAACCATACGACGGAGTTACGTGTCTATGGTCTCGCCAACCTTACCTGGCTGCCCGCACCACGTTTTAATGAAAAAACGAGTATGTTGATACGGGCGTTCCTGGTGCTTTATTGTCCAGAAACCGGCTACTCCCCAATGACGGCGCAACCATACCATATTATTTCCGCCAGCAACAACCCTTATTCCAAATGGATATTTTTTCTGAATTGATAATTGTTTTCATTAATGAAACATGCAAGAAGGAATATAATGTAGGCGAGTGCAACAATGTTGCGTAAATAATAATCAGGTAGCCTTGTGCGCTGGTGATTAATTACCCACATTCAGCGCAGGGCGGGCCGCGGTAGGATTAAGGTTGTTTTTTATTCACTGATTATCAACAAAAAAGTGATAAATTTTCTCCAGATCATCTAATTGAGTAACCTGAATCAGTAATCGGCGTCGTTCCAAATCTATCACCAGAATGCCATCTTCTGATAAATTCATGGCTTTAATACGGTTATATTCAATGAAGGTATTTGCATAGAAGAAGCCCTGCGCTTTAAACAACATCTTGGGCCAACGGATATAAGAAATATAAATGGCAATCAGTGCTAAAGAAATAAGCAGATAGGTGGTTAATACCGCACCCTGGGTGGTGACATTACGGTAGATGAGTATCGCGATGAGGCCAACAAAAATCAGGCAATCAACCCGATTACGACGTTTTAACTGTACCTTGAGTAACGTTTTGCCTTTCAGCAAGTTCATGCCGAACTCGTCGTAAATCGCATACACCAGCATTAGCGCGGTGAAAATAAGTAATACGCCATCGGTCAGCGACATCTTTAACTCCACAGATAAAAAAACGGGGTTTCCCCCGGGCATACGGCTGGCAGAGCCAGTTATTAGGAAGAGCGTGCCGAAGGGGGAGCGTAGCGGCTTGTCCATCGGAGCGCTCTCGGTGCTCTAGGCCCGAGTACCTTGGGCTAAACAACAAACTCAAACCGGGGGTTTCCCCCCGGCTGTCAACAGACTTACAGGCCCAGCAACCCAACCCAGTAACCAAAGATACCGATGGCAAAGAAGCCGATGATGATCCACAGCGCATTCACTTTTCTGCGCAGCAGCCACATACAGCCGAAGGTCAGCAACAGTGGTACCAAGCCCGGCATCAGTTGGTCGAGGATGGTTTGCACTGTGGTCACCGTGGTATGCCCGGTCTGGTCTGTAATCTTCGAGACTACCAGCGGGATATTCACGTGCGTCCACTTGTTAACTAACGCACCCATGACAAAGAGGCCGAGAATGGACGCTCCTTCCGTCAGTTTTTGCAGGAAGCCGCCACCCATATCATTGACGATATCAACCCCTTTGCGATAACCGTAAGCCACGCCGTAATAGCGGGTCAACAGGCGTACCAGGTTGAACAGGACAAAGAACAAAATCGGGCCAAGCAGGCTACCACTCATGGCAATACCGGCACCGAGCGCGGCAAATACCGGGCGCACAGTCCCCCAGAAGATCGGGTCACCCACGCCAGCCAGTGGTCCCATCAAACCGACTTTGATACCGTTAATGGCCGCATCGTCGATAGGCGCACCGTTAGCGCGTTGTTCTTCCATTGCCATGGTCACACCAAGCACTGGCGCTGCCACGTAAGGGTGGGTGTTAAAGAACTCCAGGTGGCGTTTAATCGCCTGTTTACGGTCGTCGTTATTTTCCGGATACAGGCGACGGATCACCGGTACCATTGAGAAGCAAAAACCCAGCGCTTGCATACGTTCGAAGTTCCATGAACCCTGGAACAGATTCGAGCGCATAAACACACCGCGAATATCGGCTGGCGTGAGTTTCTTTTGAGCTGTTGTATCAACCATTTCTCTCACCTATTCCTAGTCCAGTTCGTTATCGAGGTCATTATTCGCCGGGCCAGCTTGTACAACCTGAGACTTGTTGTATTTCGGGCTGAGCTGAATATAAAGCACCGCCATCACCACACCGATGACACCAAGTGCGACCAGGTTAAAGTTGGTGAAGGCAGCTGTCACGAAGCCGAGGTAGAAGAATGGCATCAGATAACCGGCACGCATCATGTTGATCACCATTGCGTAACCGACGACCACGATCATCCCACCGGCGATGTTCAGGCCGCTGGTGACAACTTCTGGGATCGAGTTAAGCAGTGCGTGAACGCCTGAGGTACCCACCGAAATGGCGACAATAACCGCCGGGATAGCAATACGCATCGCCTGCAGCAGCAGGGCGGAGATATGCAGCCAGGTAATGGCGCGCAAACTGCCGCGTTCCGCCGCACTGTCCGCTGCGTGCTGGAAGGCGACAGTCAGCGTACGCACGATGATGGTCAGCACTTGCCCGGCCGCCGCCAGCGGTATGGCCAGGGCGATACCAGCACCGACGCTTTGCCCGCCGGCAATAACCAGAATGGTAGAAATGATAGACGCTAACGCAGCATCTGGCGCAACTGCCGCACCGATGTTCATCCAGCCCAGGGCGATCATCTCCAGCGTACCGCCGATGATGATGCCGGTTTTCATATCACCGAGAATAAAGCCGATCAGGGTACAGGCGACCAGCGGACGGTGGAACTGAAACTCGTCGAGGACGGAACCCATCCCGGCGATACAGGCAACGATAAATATCAGTACAATCTGAAGAGTGGTAATCTCCATTGCACTTCTCCTATGACCAAAGATCTCTGAGTAAAATAATTATTGGCTGTCGCCATTAATTGAGCTTGTTAATCAGGTCCATCATTTTTAACCGACTGTCGGACGAGACTTTACGTACTTCCAATTCAATACCGCGCTCGTTTAATTTCTTAAACGCCTCGATATCTTTTTCGTCAACAGAAACGGCATTATTTACCTGGGTTTTACCCTGACGGAATGCCATACCACCGATATTCACCGATTTGATGTCCACACCGCCTTCCACCAAACGCCACACGTCAGTGGGGTTGGTGAATAGCAACATCACGCGATCGCCAGCGTATTTGGGGTTATTCCAAACACGGATAGCTTTCGCTACGTCAACCACGTGTGCGGTGACGCCGGGTGGGGCAACTTGAGTCAGTAAGGTTTTGCGGACGTGGTCGGCGGCGACTTCGTCACTGACAACGATAATGCGACTGACGTCAGTTTCTTTGGTCCAACGGGTGGCCACCTGACCATGAATCAAACGGTCATCGATGCGGGCAAGGCCGATCTTCATGTGGTCATTGGGGCCCAGAGGCGCCTGTGGCGCTGCGGGTTTTGCGACGGGAGAACTTTGTTGTGCCGCGGGCTTAACACTCTCTTCTGCCGGTTTCTTCAGGGCTTTCACGCCTTCACGGCCAGTTTCCAACGCCAGCGCGACCAATTCGTCAAAGCCTGGGTTGTCATCTCTTGCCATGAATGTTTCCACCAGCATGGGAATGTTAACCCCGGTGACGACCTCATAGTTTTCTTTATCGACGGCGATGCGGCTAGCCGCATTGAAAGGGCTGCCGCCCCAGGTATCCACCAGAAACAGGACGCCACCATTGGTGTCGAGTCCGCTGATTTTTTCGTTATATTTCTCGATTAACGTTTCGGCATTTTCACCGGGGACGAAATCTATAAAAGCGACGTTGTCCTGTTCGCCTAATAGCATCTCCGTCGTCTTCAGCAATTGTTCCGCTGCGGTCCCGTGTGTGCCGATGATAATAGCTATTGCCACTCGCTACCTCCTCATTGAACTTCATGCACGGATTGTGTCGTTCTTTAGTTCATTTGCTTCCTGGCAGGTCACTTCCGTGGTTCAGATACATTATGGTAGAAATTTGGAAACCCGCTCTTAACATTTCTCGCGCAGTTTCAAAAGCCTGTGCGTGTTGAACCACGTCAGCGCTATTTATTTTAGTGAGTGAAAAAATAAATTTTGTGACATTGCTCTGTTATTGAACGCTCAGATAAGTCCTAACGCGATGTTTGCGGAATTAAACAACAGAGCTGTTACAAGACGATGCAGAAGGTAAAAAAGCTTCTTTGCCGACAAAAAAATTCCTGATAGAGTATTTCTTCTTTCATATTTAGGAGTGAAGGGCCTCAGCCCACCCTATGGACTGTCACCGAAGTTACTGTTTTTCAAGGTTCCACCCGCCACCTGCTGGCGTAGCACAAGTCACACGGCCGTTCGGCCATCCCCCGGTACTACAATCCCGTTATCTTGCTGTTGTTTGCGCGAATCCTGCGTCGGCATCGTCACGTCTGAGCATCGCTCGGCCATCCTGTCTTTTTTTCGGAGTCTGATATGGAATTTTTAATGGACCCCTCAATTTGGGCTGGGTTACTGACACTAGTGGTATTGGAAATTGTACTGGGTATCGACAACCTGGTGTTTATCGCCATTCTGGCCGATAAGCTGCCGCCGAAGCAGCGTGATAAAGCGCGTATACTCGGTCTGTCGCTGGCGCTGTTTATGCGTCTGGGCCTGTTGTCGGTCATTTCCTGGATGGTAACGCTGACCACGCCGTTGTTTAGCGTGGCAGACTTTAGCTTCTCCGGTCGTGATTTGATCCTGCTGTTCGGTGGTGTATTCCTGTTGTTCAAGGCCACCATGGAGCTGCATGAACGGTTGGAGGGACAGACACACCAAGATGGCGCTAACCGTGGCTATGCCAAGTTCTGGGCTGTGGTGGTGCAGATTGTCATCCTTGACGCAGTGTTCTCGCTCGACGCGGTAATTACCGCTGTGGGTATGGTGAACGACCTGCCGGTCATGATGACAGCAGTTATTATCGCCATGGTAGTCATGCTGGTGGCGTCAAAACCGCTGACAAACTTCGTGAATGCGCATCCGACCATTGTGGTGCTGTGCCTGAGTTTCCTGTTAATGATCGGCCTGAGCTTGATCGCCGAAGGCTTTGGTCTGCATATTCCTAAAGGGTATCTGTACGCTGCGATTGGCTTCTCGATCCTGATCGAGCTGTTTAACCAAATTGCACGTCGTAATTTTATCAAGCACCAGGCGCATCGTCCGATGCGTGAGCGTACCGCAGAAGCGATTATGCGCCTGATGGGGCAACAACGTGCACAGCAGACAGATGAAGCGGTGCCGATGCCGGTAAATGAAACATTTGCTGCGGAAGAGCGCTATATGATCAGCGGGGTGTTGACGTTGGCCTCACGTTCACTGCGCAGCGTCATGACGCCGCGTACTGAAATTTCATGGGTAGATTGCGATCGTTCCCGCGAAGAAGTCCGCGAACAATTACTGGATACGCCGCACAGCCTGTTCCCAGTATGCCGGGATTCTCTCGATGAGATTATCGGTGTGGTTCGTGCCAAGGATTTATTGGTAGCAGTAGAGCGGGGCGAAGATATCGCAGAGTTCGCTGCGCGCACTCCGCCGATTGTTGTGCCGGAGACCATGGATGTGATTAACCTGCTGGCGGTCTTGCGACGTGCCAAAGGGCGTCTGGTCGTCGTGACCAATGAATTTGGCGTCGTGCAGGGATTGGTTACGCCACTGGATGTGTTGGAGGCGATCGCGGGTGAGTTCCCCGATGAGGACGAAACGCCGGATATTGTGGTTGAGGGTACAGCGTGGCTGGTGAAGGGCGGAGCCGATCTGCACTCACTGGAGCAGGCCCTGAACTGCGAAGATCTGGTTAGCCCAACGGCAGACTATGCCACGCTAGCAGGGTTCTTGCTGTCCCATTATGGGCAAATGCCCGCGGCGGGCGACGTGGTTGAACTTAACCGACTGCGCTTCGAGATCATTGAGGTGTCTGAGTACCGCATCGAGCTGGTGCGTATCACCAAAGTGGAACCTCAAGACGAGGAACATCAGTAATATCACGGGCCGGAGGCATCACGCCTCCGGCTTGATTTCGTGTTCTTTCTGCCGCTCGTCCCGCGGATTCACTGTCCGTAACCGCGATTCATACTGTTGTAACCACAACGGAAATACATTGATAGGCATTGGCTTGGCAAAATAGAAACCTTGCAAGGCGTTCACATCACGTGAGCGTAGATAATCCGCCTGCTCGGCAGTTTCTACCCCTTCAGCCACCAACTTCAGTTTCAAACGCTGCGCCAGGGTAATGATGGTATCTGTGACGGTCGCGTTGATCGCATCGGTACCGATGGCTGCAGTAAAGCCGCGATCGATCTTCAATACGTCAGGGCTGAGTTTTTTCAGATAGCTGAGGGAGCTATGTCCGGTGCCAAAATCGTCGATCGCCAGCATAATACCCATTTCTTTCAGCGTCTTGATTTGCTCATACTGAATTTCCGACAATGCCGTACGTTCGGTCAGTTCTAGCATCAGTGATGGCATAGGGTGGGCTGGCAGCCACAGACGACGGATGTCGTCGATGATCGTAACCTCGTTGAAATGCTCGGCGGCAACGTTGATGCTGATATAAAAAGAGGGGCGTGGCGGGAACAAGTGCAGATTATCGACCACGGTGGTTATCAGGTAGCGTGTCAGAGAGATGATCAAGCCATGCTGTTCTGCCAGCGGGATAAATACATCAGGCGAAATCCACCCCTGGCGTTTGTTTTTCCAGCGTAACAAGGTTTCAACGCCAACACATCGGCCGGTTTCGGCATTGATGATCGGCTGACAGTAAACGCGGAACTCACGATGGGAAATGGCGTGTCCAATATGATACGACAGGCTCATGCGGTTAGCCGTAAGCAGATACACCACATAGGCCGCCAACAAACTGATTAACAGTGACAATGGGATATGACGCGGCAACGCCGCCAGCGCCAGCACGTTAGCCTGAGGGCCAAACAGTGAGATCGAGAACGGATACTGCGCAGATTTTGCTGTATACCGCAGGTCTGCTGTCAGTGTATCGCTGCGTAAGATCTCCCGACGACCATATTCCAGGCTGTAATTGCCGACGTTCAACACCACGCGCTGTGCATAGGGTTCCTGAGGTTCCAGCAGAAAGTTTGCCAGCAACTCTATATTGAAAACGTGTAAAACGCCGTTGCGGTTATCATCGGGCGCAACGGGTGTCCACATGATCAGCGTCGGTACGCCTTTGGCGACGGTCAACGAAGGGCGCAACACCAGTGTCGCGCCATCGTTTGCTATGGTGGGCAAAATAGCGCTGAAATCATACTTACGTGCGCCGAACAGGCTGGAACAGTAAATAACGCCATCTTTGACCAACAGCATGGCACGCAAAGCTTGGTTTTGTGCGGCCCGAAAACGCAGTGCCGACATCACGGTTTCACAAGATTGGTCCAACAGCGGGATAGAGCGCTCGGCTTGTTGCCTGGCGGGCGTCAGCAAATCGTTTATCTTGGCGACGGTACGGGTAGCGAGAAACTGTCGGTTTTGTTCGATAGTGCCAAGTTCTTGATAATAGCGGGTGTAGAGTGAGAGTAGCAGAATAGCCAACCCAACCGCCCCGGCCAGCAGCCAACGGTAATAACGGTATTTGGTCACGGTAAGTTGGGTCATCAACATCGCTAAATCCTTGTTCGGTAAGCCAGCCCAAAATCACCGCCAGGCCAAACTGCCCTAAATGATACTTGGCTAATTCTAGCCTGTCGTTATACAAGAGTGATGGTAACCCAGTAAATTATTTAAATTTGGCGAAACAGAGGGCTAAATTGGGGGTTAACCGCAGGATCGGCGTGACAGTGTCGACATATTTTATAGTGACGTTGTCACTTGGTGTGAGTTAGCGGTTTGATTATCCAGCGTTCTTACCAAGAAAAACCCCGCCGTAAAGGCGGGGTGAGGAAGTTAATCGCACTGCACTTTGATCGCCAGACCGCCGCGAGAAGTTTCGCGGTATTTAGCGTTCATGTCTTTACCGGTTTCGTACATAGTCTCGATCACCTTATCCAGTGACACGCGAGGTTCACTGGTACGGCGTAAGGCCATGCGTGCTGAGTTGATCGCCTTCACGGAAGCAATGGCGTTACGTTCGATGCACGGCACCTGAACCTGGCCGGCAACTGGGTCACAGGTCAGACCCAGGTTGTGCTCCATACCGATTTCTGCCGCGATACAAACCTGCTCCGGGCTACCGCCCAGGAGTTCAGCCAGGCCGGCCGCAGCCATTGAGCAGGCTACGCCCACTTCACCCTGACAGCCGACTTCGGCACCGGAGATAGAGGCGTTCATCTTGTACAGCGCACCGACAGCACCCGCAGCCATAAAGTAGCGGATGTAAATGTCTGGGCTAACGGACTCAATGAAGTGGTCATAGTAAGCCAGTACGGCAGGGACGATGCCACAAGCACCGTTGGTCGGTGCTGTGACGACACGACCACCCGCTGCGTTCTCTTCGTTCACTGCCAGTGCGAACATATTGACCCAGTCAATCACGTTCATTGGGTCACTGGACAGCTTATCGGAAGAAACCAGCAGACGACGCAGTGCGGATGCGCGGCGTGGAACACGCAGCGGGCCCGGCAATACGCCTTCGGTATTCAGGCCACGATCGATACAGGCGCGCATGGTCTGCCAGATGTTGCCGAAATAGGTTTCGATGTCCTGTTTGCTGTGCAATGCCAGTTCGTTCTGCATCACCATGCCAGACAGGGACAACCCGGTTTCACGACAGTGATCGAGCATTTCGCGAGCAAAACTGAACGGGTATGGGACACTCAGTTCATGTTCGTCGGCTTTGCCGAAGTTTTCTTCATCGACGATAAAACCGCCGCCGATTGAATAGTAAGTCTTGCTGAAAACTTGTTTATCCCCAGCGAAGGCGTGGATTTGCATGCCATTTTCATGCAGTGACAGATTGTCGCTGCGGAAAACCATGCCGCCATCACGTGGGAAATCGACTTCATGCAGGCCATTGGCCAGCATCAGGCGTTGACGTTGTTCTACATCGCGAATAAAACCCGGGATGCTATCGATATCAACGGTATCCGGCATATTACCTGCCAGGCCGAGGATGATAGCGATATCGGTATGGTGACCTTTACCGGTCAATGAGAGTGAGCCGTAAACATCTACAGCAACACGCGTGATAGAAGGCATCAGGCCTTTATTTACCAGATCGTCGACAAACTGTTTGCCGGCTTTCATCGGTCCAACCGTATGAGAGCTGGACGGGCCGATGCCGATCTTAAACATGTCGAAAACGCTAATCACGCTAAAACTCCTTAGAGGCATATTGTTATGGCTGCATCGGTTAAAAACCGCGCAGGGAACAGCGATATTGTAAAAGGACCGTACGGGTTCGGCTGTCTTTTTCGCATGAAATAAAATAATCCGTGGTGTTAGTTCTGTTAGTGATTGCCTCAGACATTCGGCCGGCCCTGGAACCTTCCGCTGCCTAAACTCCGTTAATGGCAATCGCGCCAGCTTTCACTGCTGAACGCACCCGCTTAAACCTTGCTTGCATAGTGGTTTATTCCGGACGGCGGTATTTTACAGGTATTTCGTAAGGTTGAAGAGAGGGTTTACAGTTTTTTTAAAACTCTGATAACCAGAAGCTAGTTGAAAAAGCAAACGAATGAAGTGATGCCGATCGCTTTACCCACGTCTGTTGTGCAGGTAACCGTTTGGCTTGTGAGCTGCGTCACGGAATTAACGCTAAATGCTGACCTGTTGTGCGAGGCGCCGAATGATGGCGGCGGTTAACCCCCAGACAAATTGGCTCTGATACCAGGAAAGATAAATGCGGTGTGAATGACCGGCACGCTGAATATCGAGTGGATAATAACGCGATAATGTCAGTGCTTCGTGTAATGGTATTTCAAAAACATCGGCCACTTCGTCCGCATTGGCGACAAATCGTACATCTGGAGAGATTAGACCAACAACAGGAGTGACCTGGAAGCCGGTACTGCTGTCGAGAGGCGCCAGTTGCCCCAAAATGGTGACCGCTTGAGGCGGGATCGCCACTTCTTCATGGGCTTCTCGCAGGGCAGTGATAATCGCTGAGCCGTCGTCGGCATCGGTTTTACCGCCAGGAAAGGCGACCTGACCAGGGTGTTTACGCAGTGAATCAGCGCGACGGGTGAGCAGCAGCGTAGGCTCGGGGCGGCAGATAATAGGGATTAACACCGCCGCCGGGCGAACGTTATGTGAGATTTGCGACGCCTGCGGCAGCTGCAGTTGAAAACGACTGATGAAGGCTGCCAATGAGGTTGGATAAGTCGGTTGGTTCACGAAGCGGTAAACTCCCCCAGTTGTGGCAAGATGCGGCCAACTTTATCAAAGGTTTCCTGGTACTCCGCTTGTTCCTGACTGTCAGCAACGATGCCGCCACCGGCGGAACAGTAAATACGGTTGTTTTCAGTGATGAGTGTGCGAATGGTGATATTCGTGTCCATAGTGCCGCAGGCACTGATGTAGCCGATACTGCCGCAATACGCGTTGCGCCGCTGTGGCTCCAATTCTTCAATGATCTCCATCGCACGCACTTTGGGCGCACCGGTAATGGAACCGCCTGGGAAACACGCGCGCAGCAGTTCGGTCGCAGGGGTGTGTTCCGGCAGGGTCGCCGTGATGGTGCTAACCAGATGATGCACTGCCGGGAAGGGTTCGACCACAAATAACTCAGGAACCCTCACACTGCCAGGCTCGGCGACACGGCCAATATCATTACGCAACAGATCGACAATCATCAGGTTTTCCGCACGATCTTTGGCGGAGCTCGCCAGCCGTTGCGCTTGTTGAGCATCCTGTTCAGGTTCGGCCAGGCGTGGCAGGGTGCCTTTAATCGGGCGAGTCTGGATATGGTGATTCTCCAGCCATAGAAAACGCTCGGGTGAAACGCTCAGGACGGCATTGTGTGGCAGCCGTAAGAACGCGGAAAAGGGCGCACGATTACTGGTGCTCAATTGCTGAAATGCTTGCCATTCATCGCCCTGATACTCAGCAGAAAATCGCTGTGCCAGATTGATTTGATAACAGTCACCACTGCGCAGATAGCGCTGAATACGCTGAAATTTTTCACCGTACTGTTGTCGCGTCATATTGGCTTGCCAGCAACTGGTTAAAGTGAATGCTTGTCGGGGTTCAGCTTGTTGGCCGCGGAGCCATTGCCAACGTTGCTCTACATCCTCATAACTCAACAATGTCAGCGTTTGTTGGTGATGATCGGCAATCAGAGCCCAGTTATAAATGCCAACTGCCATATCCGGCAGCGTGATATCGGCCAGAGACAATTGCGGCAGTTTTTCCACGCGGCGGCCCAAATCATAACCGAACAACCCCAGTGCGCCCCCCTGAAATGGCAAACAGGTATCAATCTCGGGGTGCAAATTCAGTTGATCCAGTTGCTGTTGCAGCAGGCTGAAAGGGTCTTCCGAAGATTGCCAATGCTCTTCACCGCAGTGGATCTCGGTGATGGAGCCACGGGTTGTTAAGGTAGCGCAGGGCGCGGAGACCAGGATATCGAAACGGTTGTGTGAATGTTCGGCAAAACCGGAATGCAACAGCATCGCCCAAGGCTGTTGTGCAAGCGGTGCAAACAACTCTAACAGTGCGGTGCGGGTATAAGGTAAAGACTTAATATTCGGTGCGGTTATGCTCATGGGCCTCAATAAACCTGACTAACAGACGGCTGTTTCTGTTGGCTATTCTGCCATATTCAACCGGCGGGTGCATGTCTTGGCATCGGCAGGTGAAGCACACTTTGCATAAACGGCGAGTAAACAATTTTGCAAATGAAGCATTTTTTGCGACTTTAGCTATAATCTAATATGTTAAAAATAATTATATCAGTCAATGGTTGATATGTTTCTTATATCTAAAGCTAAAAACAGAAGAATCAGTTTTTAGTTTCATTTGGTTATTATTTTTGATTGTTATCACTAGCCGAGAGTACAGGAATCCATTCGTATTAAGTACGGTAAAGATGTTCTGTATTTTGGGTGATAAATTACTGCCTGTGAGAGTGCGCGTATAAAAATATAAATGGTAACAAGACGCATTTAAGCCTTCGAATAAATCGACTGGTGAATGCCTCACTTTATTTAAATGCACCCTGATATTTTTAAAAATATTCATTCGTTACTTTTGCGAAGAGCTGCCTATGCCCCTAATGCTGAGTGTTATTGTCCCGTTGCACAACGTGGGTGAGCTGTTTGAACCTTTTCTGGCGTCATTGCTGGCCCAAAAGGAACAGCGATTGGAAGTGATCATCGTCAATGACGGTTCCACCGATGGCTCTGGCGATATTGCCCATCGTTATGCTCGACAGTACTCACATATTACTGTCATTGATCAGCGTAACGCCGGTGTATCCTGTGCACGCAATGCCGGGCTGGCTGTTGCCAAAGGCAAATATGTTGCCTTTCCTGACGCCGATGATTTATTAGCGCCTGAAATGTATTCAACGCTCATTGAGCTGGCCGAAAAAAATCAATTGGATGTCATGCAGTGTAATGGTGAACGTTATTTCACCCATGCGGATGAACTTCAACCGATTATTCCGCCAAATCGACTAAGCGATACGCATGTTATCAGTGGCACTCAATGGTTGGAGCGTGCGCTGAAATCAAGAAAATTTATTCATGTGGTTTGGTTAGCCGTTTATCGTCTTGATTTCATTAAACAGCATCAGCTGTATTTCGAACCGGGATTACATCACCAGGATATACCCTGGACCACCGAAGTGATGTTTAATGCCAAGCGGGTGAAATACATCAGTAAGGCGCTGTATCGCCAGCGCGTTCATGAGCAATCGATCAGCAATCGCCGCCGTATTGGTAAAGCTAACGTGGAATATCAGCGTCATTATATGAAAATAGTGGAGATGCTGATGGCTCTTAACCAGCGTTACGCACGAAAAATTGACATCAGACCCGCTTTCCATTGGCAAATCGCGCGCGAAGCATTGGGGATTTGCCACAGTATCCGCCGTGAACCTGAGTTGGCTGCACAGTGCCAAATCACCGATGAGTTCTACCAACGCGGTATTGATCGCGCCATGTTCACCAACGCGCGTGGCCTAAAACAAGGCTGGCACGTCATACTCTGGCTTCATCGCCTGAAACAGTGGCGGCATGGTGAACATGTTTCACAACCGGCTGCGGAATAACAAGCGTTGGGATCCGTCGGTTTAGGGGGTATACTCGCCCTCCATTTTGCCGGAGAGAAACACATGCTTGCAGGTATGCCGTCACTGAGCCATCTAGAGCAGCAGGAAGCTGCGGATCGTATCCATTTTTTGATGGAACAAGGCATGAGCAGTGGTGAAGCCATTGCGCGCGTTGCACAGGAAATCCGCGAAAAACATCAGGGTGACCAGGTCAGCGTGCTGTTTGATGACGAAGACGATGAAGAGTATCAGGAACGGCCGGACGACCAGGCTGATGATGACTCGGAAGAAGACGAAAACTATTGATGTTGCAGGGGCCGGCAAGCCGGCCCCAAAAAAAGTATTATCCTTCAACCAAGACCGCAGCCGCAGCCTGTTTGGCTGATTCAACTGCCAGCGCTATGCTTTCTGCCGTAGCCAGCGCGACACCCATCCGACGTTGCCCATCTATATCTGGTTTGCCGAATAAGCGTAGTTGATTGTGGCCGAGCAGGGCGCGGTCCAGACCGCTGAAGCGCAGATCACTGCTGGTCAGTTGAGGCAGGATCACCGCAGAGGCCGACGGCCCAAACTGGCGGATCGCACCAATAGGCAGCCCAAGGAAAGCGCGAACGTGCAGGGCGAACTCGGACAGATCTTGCGAAATCAGGGTCACCATGCCGGTATCATGCGGGCGTGGAGAAACTTCGCTGAAAATCACCTCATCCCCACAAACAAACAGTTCCACACCAAACAGGCCAAAACCGCCCAACGCCTTCACCACGTTTTCCGCAATCGCCTGCGCGCGGCTCAGTGCCAGATCACTCATTTGCTGAGGTTGCCATGACTCACGGTAATCCCCATCTTCCTGACGATGGCCGATCGGTGCACAGAAATGCACGCCATCAATGGCACTGATGGTCAACAGGGTGATTTCAAAGTCGAACTTAACCAGCCCTTCGACAATCACTTTGCCGCCGCCGGCACGGCCACCTTGTTGGGCGTACTCCCAGGCCGCGTTTAGTTGTTCTGGGGTGCGGATCAGACTTTGGCCTTTGCCGGAGGAACTCATGACCGGCTTGATGATGCAGGGGTAGCCGATGTCATCGACAGCTTGCAGAAATGCCTCTTTGTCATCAGCAAACCGATAAGGAGAGGTTGGCAGATCGAGCGTTTCTGCGGCCAGGCGGCGGATGCCTTCGCGGTTCATTGTCAGGCGAGTTGCCTCGGCGCATGGCACTACATGGTGCCCTTGCTGTTCAAGCTCAACCAGCATGCTGGTGGCAATAGCCTCGATCTCAGGCACGATATAATCAGGACGTTCCTGTTCAATCACGGCTTTCAGCGCGTTGCCGTCCAGCATGTTAATAACGTGGCTGCGATGTGCCACGTGCATGGCTGGGGCATCAGCGTAGCGATCAACGGCGATCACTTCCAGTCCCAAACGCTGACATTCGATGGCAACTTCTTTACCCAGCTCGCCGGAGCCGAGCAGCATAACGCGAGTGGCGGATGGGCGCAGGGCGGTTCCAATAGTTAACATAGTCTCGTACCTGGATCTGTGGAGTGTAAAGCGGTCTGATAATGGGCGAACAGTATATACGAAAACGTTTGCGTATGCAGCCGAAGGCAAGCGTATTGCTGTCACTGCCGCCAAAATCCGCAAGTAGCGGCTTTTTTTATGTGTGAAATCCGTAATCCCCCCTATCTCTGTTATCATCTGCGGTTAATTCGGTGCTGCCCATAGGCGCGCCGCCATTCCATTTGCCATATAAGAGTTATCGCCGTGAGCACAGTTTCTTTTTCTTCCCTGCCGCTGCCAGCCGAACAGTTGGCCAACCTCAATGAACTGGGGTATGCCGAAATGACACCGGTGCAGGCTGCTGCATTGCCCGCCATCCTGAAAGGGCAGGACGTACGTGCCAAAGCAAAAACCGGCAGCGGTAAAACGGCGGCGTTCGGCATCGGCCTGCTGGACAAAATTAACGTAGCTCAGGTGGCTGCGCAGGCGCTAATCCTGTGCCCGACACGTGAACTGGCTGACCAGGTGAGCAAAGAACTGCGCCGTCTTGCACGCTTCACTCAGAACATCAAAATTTTGACTCTGTGTGGTGGCCAGCCTATGGGACCCCAGCTCGACTCCTTGGTGCATGCACCGCATATCGTGGTGGGAACACCTGGGCGTATTCAGGAACACCTGCGTAAGAAAACGCTGGTGCTGGACGAGCTGAAAGTGCTGGTATTGGACGAAGCCGATCGCATGCTGGACATGGGCTTTGCCGATGACATCGATGATGTGATCAGCTATACGCCGCCACAGCGCCAGACGCTGTTGTTCTCGGCGACTTACCCAAATGGTATTGAACGTATCAGCGCACGTGTACAGCGCGATCCGTTAAATGTGGAAGTGGACGATGGCGAAGAACAAACCACCATCGAACAACGCTTCTACGAAACCACTCGCGATCAACGTCCAGCGGTGTTGGTGTCGGCCATTCGTCATTACCAACCGTCTTCCTGCGTGGTGTTCTGTAACACCAAGCGCGATTGCCAGAGCGTATATGAAGCGCTGGAAGCACGCGGTATAAGCGTATTGGCACTGCATGGTGATCTGGAACAGCGCGATCGTGACCAGGTGCTGGTGCGTTTTGCCAACCGTAGCTGCCGCGTGCTGGTGGCGACCGACGTTGCAGCGCGCGGTCTGGACATTAAAGAACTGGAGCTGGTTGTCAATTATGAGCTGGCATTTGATCCAGAAGTGCACGTACACCGTATTGGTCGTACCGGGCGCGCTGGCCTGAGTGGCCTGGCAATTAGCCTGTGCACACCGCAGGAAATGGCGCGTGCGCATGCGATCGAAGAGTATTTGCAGATAAGAGTTAACTGGGCACCGGTGTCTGAACTGAGTGGTGCGAGTAATACTACGCTTGAGGCCGAGATGGTGACCTTGTGTATTGACGGTGGGCGTAAGGCCAAAATTCGTCCTGGTGACATTCTTGGTGCCTTGACCGGTGACGCCGGGTTAACGGCTGCTGAAGTGGGCAAGATAGATATGTTCCCCGTGCATGCCTATGTGGCGATCCGCAAAGCTAGTGCCCGTAAGGCACTGCAACAGCTTACACAGGGTAAAATCAAGGGTAAGAACTGCAAGGTGCGGTTGTTGAAATAAATCACGTCAGGGGTGCACTTGCATCCCTGCGTAAAATCACCTTATACTGTATAAAATTACAGTATTCTAACCTTTGAGGAATGCACACATGGCAGTTGAAGTTCACTATGTGGTGGTGAGAAACGGTGAGGAAAAGATGACTTTCGCAACCAAGAAAGAAGCCGATGCTTACGACAAAATGCTGGATCTGGCTGACAGCCTCGGTGAATGGTTGCAGCAGGCACCGTTGACCCTGGATGACGAGCAACGTGAAGGGCTGAGTTTCTTCCTGGCGGAAAATAAAGACGTGCTTGGGCAAATTCTGCGCGGTGCGGCGCCGGTAGAAACACCGAAGAAACCGGCCAAAGTTAAAGCGGAAAAACCTGTCCCTACCACAAAAGAGGGATCTGCGTCAGAAAAGCAGGCAGCATAATGACTTATGTTGCGGCAATGTGATGAAAAAGGATCTAGAATGAGCCGTGAAATAACTTTCTTCAGTCGCTTTGAACAAGACATCTTGGCAGGCCTCAAGACCATCACCATTCGGGATGCCAGTGAATCTCACTTTCAACCCGGTGAGGTCTTACGTGTTAGCCGTAATGAAGACAACGTATTCTTTTGCATGATTGAAGTACTGTCAGTCACGCCGGTACGGTTGGATGCGTTAACCGAGCTGCATGCTCGGCAGGAAAACATGTCGCTCAGCGAGCTGAAGCAGGTGATCAAGGAAATCTATCCGGGGCTGGATGAGCTGTTTGTCATCACCTTCGCGAAACGCTGATCTTTCGCCAGACCAGTTGTGAGCCAAGGGCAAATGCCTGCGGATAGCGTAAATCACAACTGGAGGGAATATGAAAACAACAGGTCTGAGTTTAGCCGTAGCACTGTTGGCCATGGCTGGTTTAACGACGACGGTACAGGCGCAAGAGCAACGTAGCGCCAAAGTGGCGCAATGTATGGGTCTGCAACCGGCAGACGTGGCCGCTCAGGTGAAACGCGATTATCTACAAAACCGCATTACGCGCTGGGAGTCGGATAAAAAGCTGCTTGGTACCGCTACCCCGATCGCCTGGGTAAGCCCGGAAGCTATTACTGGCAAAGATGCAGTCTGGCAGGTGCCGTTAACAGTACGCGGCACTAAGCAGGATAAAACCTACAATGTCACTCTCGACTGCAACGTGGGCAAAATCACCTACAGTGAACCACAGTAATAGCTGATTTTCTGGCGGGGCCGTTTTCGTTTGCCCGTCTGAAAATATCAAGCCCGCCTTATCAGCGGGCTATTTGTTTTAGACTGGGCTCAGTCTGTAAATGGGATGACCAATTCTCCCGGTTTGACTTCCAATCCTTTGGCTAGTTTCTTGGCCATTGCCTCTGTTTTACTGTTGTCTGGGTTCAGAACGTAGGCCGGTTTTTGGTCGAAGTAGGATTTCAGTGACTGATTCAGATAAGGCGTCAGTGCTTTCATCACTGTCTGCATTTTCTCTGGTTGCACACTATAGTCGGTCAATTCCATGTCCTTCAGGAATACCGCGCCTTGCTCACGATCATAGACCGGCTGCGCTTTCAACGTTAGCTTCAAATCTGCCGTTTGCGGGCCGAGGATCGAAGTGATATTCACTTTCGCATCGCCAGACAGGGTAACCTTGCCGGGTTCACTGCGACCAATTTGGCTCTGCAACTGCGTCAGGACGATATTGGCGTCCAGCAACCCCGGTACACCGATCTGCTTTTGGTAATCGTTATGTTTTTGCAGATAATCGTTCACTTCTTGCTCGCTGAGCGTGTATTGGGTCAGCTGATTGCAACCGACCAATGCGCCGACGAATGCCAGGGCAGCGACGCCCAATAAAATCTTCTTCATAAGTACTCACATGTAGGGGGCGACTAAGGTGCCCCGATTGCTATGGGCGCAGTATACAGCGCCCATTCCGGAACGTGGGATAATATTGATAGTGCGCGGGAAATCCGCCATGACCTATCGGATAACACTGAAACTGTTCAGCGTCGCAGACGAAGCACCAACAACAATACGCCGCCAAGACAGGCCAGCGCACCCAGTGCAGGAAACACTGGGATACCCCACAAGCGCACCGATGATTGCATCAGGTAAGGTGCCAGGCCGAGCGTGAAGGCGGCGGTGACGATGGATATAGCCAGCGTGACGGCGGCCCGTTCCAACGCCTTGCTTAGCTGATCAATGTTCTTGAGGTTGATGTCGGCACTGATCTGACCGCGTTTCAGCCGGCGCATTAACAGGCGTAGTGTTTGCGGTAGCTCTTCACCTGCGTCGAGTGCCTCACCGCCCAGCGCTAGCATGCGTCGCCGCACCGCCTCTGGCGTGTAACGCTGCAACATGACCTGTTGCAGCATTGGCTTTAGGGTAGCGATGATATCGAAGTTGGGATCTAATCGGTGCAGAACGCCATCTGCGGTGATTAAGGCCTTGAACAACAACACCAGATCTGGTGGCAGCGCGAGCTGATGTTCGCGTGCCATTACCAGCAAATCAGCCAGTGCCTTACCCAAGGTTAAGGTGGCAGAGGCCTGCTTATCGAGAAAGTTTTGGGCCGCCAACTCCAGATCCAGAAGATCCAAAGGATCACTGTCTGACCAGGCGATTAACGTATTGACGATCCCACTGGATTCCCTCTCGGCAATGGCTTGCAGCAACAGCAATAGTTGATTGCGTCGCCGTTCGGAAAGCTGGCCGACCATACCGAAGTCAATAAAGCCGACACGGTTATCCGCTAAGGCCATGACATTGCCCGGATGTGGGTCGGCGTGGTAGAGACGGTGTTCCAACACCATTTTCATAAAGGCTTGAGCACCGCGTTGTGCGAGTAGCGGGCCATCGAAACCTGCTGCTGCCAGTTGTTGCGGATTTTCTGGTGCAATGCCGGGCAAAAACTGCTGCACCAACAGACGTTTTGATGACAATGGCCAATAAATTTTCGGGATGACCACATCGGGTTGCTGAGCAAACTGTTGGGCGACCCGTTCACAGTTATTGCCTTCGTGAGTCAGATCCAGTTCATGGTTAAGTGCAGTTGCCAGCGCTCGCACCATCTGACGTGGTCGATAGCGGGCCAATGCCGGGCTTTGCTGTTCTACGGTTTCCGCCAAATAGGCTAACAAGCGCAAATCGGCATGAATGGTCTTCGCCAAGCCAGGACGCAACACCTTGACCACCACGGCTTCACCGCTGTGCAGTCGGGCACGGTAAATCTGCGCCATCGATGCAGCAGCCAGTGGCACGTCGTCAAACTCCGCAAACAGGTTGTGTGGATCTCCACCCAAATCAGCGGTAATTTGCGGTGCCAGTTCGTCCCACGGCAGAGTGGCCGCTTGGCTATGCAGACGATCAAGCTCGTCAGTCCAACTTGGATCCAGTAAGTCTGAGCGAGTTGCCAGAATTTGACCAAATTTGACAAAGGTTGGCCCGAGCGCTTCCAGCGCGGCGCGCAAACGCTGCGGCAATGTTTGGTTGTCTTGCGGTTCACCGCCGACGTCATTGCCGCTTAACAGGGTGCTGAGGCCCAGCAGGCGAATGACATCTTGTAATCCGTAGCGGATGAGCACTGCGGAAATTTCTTTCAGCCTCGCCCGATCGCGGGCGGTGACGAGCACCATTTTTAACATTTGCGCGCTATATCCTTATTGCGAGGGATTACTGTTCCATATCGAACAGCAACGGTATATCGCTGCGCTGTGCCATACGGTTGCGATAGGCTTCTACATTTTCCGGGAGTGTCAGCCCGGCGACGATGGACAACGAACGCAGCAGTGGGAACAGGTGGATATCGTCTTCAGACAACGTACCGTTGACTGCTTCAGGGGAGACAATCAGCGTGGAAAGTGCCTGGAGGTCAGTTTCCAATTGGGTAATAAGATCGGCGCTGTCACCGAGGTGCTCAGCAAAATTACCGATTGATGCCTGCTTTTTATCGGTAAAGTACTGACGTGCACTATCAGTAGCGAATTCTTCGAAGTCAGCATTGGCAAAACGGGGCAGCAATAAGTTGATGCTATAGCTGCCGACTTGCTGCAACCAGTCGGCGATCGCTGGGTTGGTTTTACCCGTCAACAGTGGTTTGCCGTCAAGATTATCGACGTAATGCACGATATCCATGCTTTCAGGCAGATAGCTGCCGTCCTCTTTTTGCAAAATAGGCGCCATTTTCTTGCCGATCATACTGACAGGCGTCGCTTCATCATCGTTGAGTAAGGTGACCAGGCGGACGGGCAGGTTTTTCAGGCCGAAAATCATGCGGGCTTTAACGCAGAATGGGCAATGATCGTAGATAAACAGTTTCATGCTTGCTCCGGTTGTCAGGTTTTAATAGCAATAGTTATCACAGCATACTGAGGCTGTCGCGAAGAGTTCTTGCTGGAAGGTGCGTTATTATTGTTTGATCCGCGCATCATGCGCGGATCAACGCGAGGATTATTTCTTTATCGGGACGGAATTGATCACTTCAATCAGATGCATGCGCGCTTCTTCCAGATCGATTTTATCACGTTCGGTGGTGGCATTGACGATCTGCAGTTGTTTGATAATGTTACTCTTCAGGTCGGCATTTTCAGCAATAATATGAGCCAGCGCTTTTTCTACCAATGTCGAGCGTGCATAAAGCATGCGCAGGTTCAGTACCATGTGTTCCAGCAGCTGCGGTAATTTATCTTCATTAGTCATCGCCAACGTCTCCCGTTTGTGTTTTTACTATCAGGATAGCAGCTATGGGAAATTCGGCTGATTTTCTGGCAACTTAGAGAAAAAACTCAGCCTCCGCGCACAACGGCGGTGGTAGCACCACGTGGGTTGAACTGCCAATAAAGCGCGAACAGGGTAATAAAACCGACAATACCGAGCAGAATCCACGGCAGTTCTGGCATGTTCATCGCATGACCGGTGTCATACATCCAACCACCGCCGGTGTAACCCAACGCGCCACCCAGTGCCAGGCCCAGGCGGCTGAACCCCATATAGCTACCGCGTGCCCGCGGATCTGCCAGCGAAGCACTCAGGGTTTCACGTGCCGGTTCGGCGATGATAGAGCCGAGATAGAAACAGCAAATCAGCGTAAAGACGCCCTGTAGGCTGGTTGCCAGCCCCACTGGCAGCAGGCTGAGTGTCATCAGCAGCAGACCTGCCATCAGCCGTTGTTCCAGGCGAAAACGTTTCTCGCTCCAACGTGCCAATGGGTAAAGCAGTGACAGCGACAGTGCAGCTTCAATGGCATACATCCATTTTACAGCGGTCGGTGAACCGGCAATTTCATTAACGACAATGGGCAGCATCAGCATGACCTGTACCGACAGCATGTAATAACCGGTGAGTGTCAATACGTAGGTCAGGAAACGGCGATCGCGTAAGACGCGCATCATGCCTTCCTTCATTGGCGTGCGCACGGTGGATATACGGTACGCAGGCAATAGCCAGGCGTTCCAGCCTGCTGCCAGAACGAAAATGCCCGCGCCGACCCAGCAGACAAAGTGGAAATCGTATTGCAGCAGCCAGCTGCCGATCAGGGCACCAATCACTGCGCCAGCGCTGTCTTGCATCATCAATAGGGAGTAAAAACGGCCGCGCTCATGTGGACGGGTGAGTTTAATCACCAATGCCGTGCGTGGTGGGTCAAACAGCGTGCCGCCGAGGGCGGAAAGGGCGCACGAAAACCAGAGTAACCAGGGCTGATCGGCCATTGCCATAGTGGCGAAGCCCGCAGCGCGCATCAGCATACCGGTGACAATCATCGGTTTGGCGCCAAATCGGTCGGCTATCGCACCACCAAAAATCCCCAAGCCTTGTTGGATTAACTGCCGTAAACCTAGCGCGGCGCCGACCACGACTGCCGCCCAGCCAAGCTGATCGACAAAGCGGATCGAAATAAGTGGAAAGACCACAAAGAAGCCTAAAACCACTAACAGGTTATCGAGTAATAGAAAATATTTACCCAAGCTCCGAGCTTGCGATACCAGAGACATGCTTCACCACGAGCAATTAAGAGGGAGAGGAGTGCGACCGCTCTAGTTTGTACCCAATCCAGGATTGCCGATAGGGGCGGGGTAGATAATATTTTTTTATCGTCAATACGTTACCTGCACGGCAAAACCGCACAAAAATAGCCGTAAAATAGCCAATCGCTTATTTACTGAGCTGTCTGTGTTTTACCTCCTGGGCTGGCTGCGGTTATATTAAATGAGGGTAAATGCGGTTCTGCGCTGGTCGTTGAGAAATAATGACTCAGGATAAATCTGCCGCAGGATAATTATCCGGACATGCGCCCAATAAATACTTCTTATCGAACCGTTCTGACTGCGGGGGAAATGATGTTTGGCTACCGCTCTGCATCACCAAAAGTACGCCTCACCACCGATCGGATGGTCGTCCGTTTAGTTCATGAACGCGATGCCTACCGGTTAGCGGAATACTATGCCGAAAATCGTGCATTCCTCAAACCCTGGGAACCCGTACGGGATGAAAGCCACTGTTATCCTTCCGGTTGGCAAGCGCGGCTGGGGATGATCACCGAAATGCAAAAGCAGGGCAGCGCCTACTATTTTATCCTGCTCGATCCAGACGAACATGAAGTGCAGGGCGTGGCGAACTTTAGCAACGTGTTGCGCGGTTCGTTTCATGCTTGTTTCCTCGGCTATTCATTAGCTGAGAAATGGCAGGGGCAAGGGCTGATGTATGAAGCGTTGCAGTCTGCTATCCGTTATATGCTGCGTCAGCAACGGATGCACCGCATCATGGCTAACTATATGCCGCATAATCAGCGCAGCGGTGCGTTGCTGACCCGGCTAGGGTTTGAACGTGAAGGTTATGCCAAGGATTATCTGCTGATCGACGGGCAGTGGCGGGATCACGTATTGACCGCATTAACCAATAAAGAATGGCTACCACCACGCTGAGGCCAAACAATGAAATATGAATTAAGCGCTAAAGAAGCCAGAGTGATCGGTTGTCTGTTAGAAAAACAGGTCACGACTCCAGATCAGTATCCACTTTCCCTTAACGGTATTACGTTGGCCTGTAACCAGAAAACCAACCGTGAACCTGTGATGGATCTGGCGGAAAGTGAGGTACAACAACACCTTGATCTGCTGCTGAAAAAGCATTTTTTACGTACATTAAGTGGATTCGGTAATCGGGTTGTAAAATATGAACACCGTTTCTGCAACTCAGAGTTCGGCCAGTTAAAACTGTCTGCAGCAGAATTGGCCGTGATCGCGACCTTATTGCTGCGTGGTGCACAAACGCCCGGTGAGCTCCGCACCCGTACCAATCGCATGCATGAATTTAATGACGTCACTGAGGTGGAACAGGTGTTGGCCAATCTGAGCACCCGTGAGGATGGCCCCTTTGTGGTGCGTCTGGCCCGGGAGCCGGGTAAACGTGAAAGCCGGTTTATGCATTTATTCTGCGGCCAAATAGATGAGGCACCTGCGGAGGCGTTGCCGTCTGATGAGACAGCGTTGCACAGACGTGTGACCGCGTTGGAAAATGAAGTGGCGCAGCTTAAACAACAATTGCAGGCGTTATTGGCTCGGGGTGCAGATGAGTAAATTGCGCATTGGTGTCGTGGGGTTGGGTGGCATTGCACAAAAAGCCTATTTACCGATCCTGAGCCAGGCGGCGGACTGGACGCTGGTTGGCGGTTTTTCCCCCAACCAACAGAAAGCACAGCCAATATGTGACAGCTATCGTATGGCTTGCTTCTCGGGGTTAGACAGCCTGGCACAGCAATGCGATGCCGTGTTCGTGCACAGCAGTACCGCCAGCCATTTTCAGGTGATCAGCGAATTATTGCATTACGGCGTTCACGTTTATGTCGATAAACCCTTGGCCGAAACCGTGGAGCAGGGCGAACAACTGATTGCCTTGGCAGAAAAACAAGGCAAAGCCCTGATGGTAGGGTTTAACCGCCGTTTCGCTCCGTTGTATCAGCAGTTGAAGCAGGACATGTGTCAACCTGCGTCGCTCCGCATGGACAAACACCGTGCGGACAGCGTTGGGCCCAATGATATGCGTTTTACCTTGCTGGATGACTATCTGCACGTGGTGGATACCGCACTGTGGCTGGGAGGCGGTACAGGGCAACTACTCAGTGGTTGCCTGCGTGGCACGGAAAGTGGCGAGCTGTTATATGCCGAGCATCATTTTGAGTGTGGCGAAACACAGGTAACCACCAGTATGCATCGCCGGGCCGGCAGTCAACGCGAAAGCGTTCAGGCAGTGTCAGATGGCGCGGTATATCAATTGAACGATATGCGTCAGTGGTTACGAGAAGATACTCACGGTGTTCTGGAACAACCGGCTCCTGGTTGGCAGACCACACTGGCGCAACGCGGTTTTGACGGCGCAGTTCGCCATTTTATCGCTTCTGTTAGTAATCAAACTGCACCAGAAACTGCCGGAGAGCAGGCCATTGTTGCCCAGCGGGTGATTGAAAAACTGCTGCTTGATGCCGGTTTATAAGATAACTCTATGTAACATATGGCGGTAGCTATTCTGCTGCGGATGGGTAAACTGAGCCGATAGTTTTACTGACGCCTGCTGATGCAGGCGTCGACATTTACAGGGCATATCAGAAAAACCACATGAACCTACTAAAATCACTGGCAGCCGTCAGCTCTATGACGATGTTCTCACGGGTGCTGGGCTTTGCCCGTGACGCTATCGTGGCGCGGGTGTTTGGTGCCGGTATGGCAACAGATGCCTTCTTCGTGGCATTCAAGCTTCCCAACTTATTGCGGCGTATTTTTGCAGAAGGGGCATTTTCCCAAGCTTTTGTGCCTATCTTGGCTGAATATAAAAGTCAGCAGGGGGAAGAGGCGACACGTACTTTTATCGCCTACGTTTCCGGCCTGTTAACGTTGGTACTGGCACTGGTCACCGTGCTTGGCATGTTGGCAGCCCCTTGGGTGATTTACATTACCGCACCGGGCTTTGTCGATTCACCGGACAAGTTTGCCCTGACGTCGTCACTGCTGCGCGTCACCTTTCCTTATATTCTGCTGATTTCGCTGGCCTCATTGGTCGGTTCGATCCTCAATACCTGGAACCGCTTTTCGATCCCGGCGTTTGCGCCGACGCTGCTGAACGTCAGCATGATCGGTTTTGCGCTGTTTGCCGCGCCTTACTTCAATCCGCCGGTGATGGCGCTGGCCTGGGCAGTGGTGGTTGGCGGTGTGTTGCAACTGGGTTACCAACTCCCACACCTGAAGAAGATCGGCATGCTGGTGCTGCCACGTCTTAAGCTTGGCGATGCCGGTGTATGGCGTGTGATGCGGCAGATGGGACCCGCAATTTTTGGCGTCTCTGTCAGCCAAATCTCGTTGATAATCAACACCATTTTCGCCTCGTTCCTGGTCTCAGGTTCGGTATCCTGGATGTATTATGCTGACCGTCTGATGGAGTTTCCTTCTGGCGTTTTGGGCGTGGCACTGGGCACCATTCTGCTGCCATCTTTGGCAAAAAGTTTCTCTAGCGGCAACCACGACGAGTATTCCCGCTTGATGGACTGGGGGCTGCGTCTGTGCTTCTTATTGGCGTTGCCGAGCGCCATTGCTCTGGGGATTTTGGCCAAACCCTTGACGGTATCGCTGTTCCAGTACGGTAAGTTCAGTGCCTTCGATGCCGCGATGACGCAGCGCGCACTGGTCGCCTATTCGGTCGGCTTGATGGGGTTAATCGTGGTCAAGGTGTTGGCGCCAGGATTCTATTCGCGCCAGGACATTAAGACGCCGGTTAAAATCGCCATTATCACGCTGATTTTGACCCAGGTGATGAACCTGATGTTTATCGGTCCGCTGAAACATGCCGGCCTTTCGCTGTCGATTGGTCTCGGGGCCTGCCTTAACGCTTCACTGTTGTACTGGCAGTTGCGTAAGCAGAAGATTTTCCACCCGCAGCCGGGTTGGGCGATGTTCCTGACCAAACTGGTGATTGCGGTGATCGTGATGTCAGCGGTGTTAGTCTGCATGATGTGGCTGATGCCTGCCTGGGATCAAGGCAATATGCTTGAACGTTTGTTGCGTCTGTCGCTGGTGGTTGTCGCCGGTGTAGTGGCTTACTTTGGTGTATTGGGGGGGTTGGGTTTCCGTCCACGAGACTTTGCCCGTCGAGTGGCATAAGCAAATATTCCCCGTTTTCAAAGCGTAAAAAAGGGTCGCCGCGGCGACCCTTTTTCGTATTCAGCTCGAATGGCTTACATACGTTCGACGGTTTCGATACCCAGTGTATCCAGACCGGCTTTCAGCGTCTTCGCGGTCAGCAGCGCCAGTTTCAGGCGGCTTTGACGGGCTTCTTCGCTGTCTGCGTTAAGGATCTGACAGTGTTCATAGAAGCTGGAGAACAGACCCGCCAAGTCATACAGGTAGCTACACATCACGTGCGGTGTGCCGTCGCGTGCTACGGTAGTGATGACTTCTTCAAATTGCAGCAGACGCGTCGCCAGCGTAATCTCGCGTTCTTCCGTCATTACCAATGGCAGGGTCAGATTGCTTTCGTCGACACCAGCACGTTTAAATACGGAAGAGACACGGGTATAGGCATACTGCATATAAGGCGCGGTATTACCTTCGAACGCCAGCATGTTGTCCCAGTCGAAGATATAATCGGTGGTACGGCTTTTTGACAGGTCGGCATACTTCACTGCACCGATGCCAACGGCATTGGCCAGACTTTTCATTTCTTCTGCCGGCATGTCCGGGTTTTTCTCGGCAATCAGCTTCGCTGCGCGATCGACGGCTTCATCCAGCAGATCAGACAGTTTTACCGTGCCACCTGAGCGGGTTTTAAACGGCTTGCCGTCTTTACCCAACATCATGCCGAACATGTGGTGTTCCAGCGAGAGAGAGTCCGGGATATAACCGGCCTTACGCACGATGGTCCAGGCTTGCATCAAATGCTGGTGCTGACGTGAGTCGATGTAATACAGCACGCGATCGGCACCCAGTGTTTCATAACGGTATTTAGCACAGGCAATATCGGTTGTGGTGTACAGGTAGCCGCCATCTTTCTTCTGGATGATGACACCCATAGGCTCCCCGTCTTTATTCTTGTATTCATCAAGGAATACCACGGTTGCGCCTTCGCTTTCTACCGCCAGACCTTTGGCCTTGAGATCGGCGACGATGCCTGGCAGCATCGCGTTATACAGGCTTTCACCCATGACATCGTCTTCGGTCAGGGTTACGTTCAGCCGGTTATAGGTTAGCTGATTTTGTGCCATGGTGATGTCGACCAATTTACGCCACATTTTCAGACAGTATTGATCGCCACCTTGTAATTTAACGACGTAGGCACGAGCGCGTTCTGCGAAGTCGGCGTCTTCGTCATAGTGCTTTTTCGCTTCACGATAGAACTGTTCCAGGTCGGACAGATCCATATCGCTGGCGTTCTCGTTCTGCATTTTTTCCAGATAGGCAATCAACATGCCAAACTGGGTGCCCCAGTCGCCGACGTGGTTGGCGCGGATCACTTTATGGCCCAAGAACTCCTGAGTACGCGCAGCAGCGTCACCGATAATGGTGGAGCGCAGATGGCCGACGTGCATTTCTTTCGCCACGTTGGGAGCAGAGTAGTCGATAACAATGGTTTGCTGTTCGACAGGCGCAATATCCAGTTTGGGTGCACTCAGGACACGGTCGGCTTGCTGTGCGACCCATGCGCTGTTCAGGAAAATGTTGATAAAGCCTGGGCCGGCGATTTCTACTTTGCTGGCGACGTCACCGAGATCAAGCAGTTGCACCACTTTTTCTGCCAACTGGCGAGGTGGCATGCCGAGTTTTTTTGCGACGGACATCACGCCATTGGCCTGATAATCACCGAACTGTGCTTTTGCTGACTGACGGACCTGCGCTTCGCAATCGGCTGGCGCGCCTGCGGCAATCAGCGCCTGGCTGACTTTATCTGAAAGAAGAACCTGAATATTCACCGGGTTACCTTAATGACGAACGAGGGGCCGTATGCCATGCCCCTACGGGATTCAAAGGTGGCTTCCTGGCTGCACGTCAAGACGGCGGCCCACCACAAAACAGCCTGTAATTGTAACCGATTTGAGGGAGTACGTCAGCAGTTGGCGAGGGGATAAGCTGAAAGTCGCGGAGCGCGAAATGAGAGAAGTAAATGGGTCAAAAAGAGAGGAGGGTGAAGAGATACAATAGGCAAAATCAGTGCCTTTTTTTCCGTCGACCGCCATCCAATGTGTTATTGCGTCGTGATTTGAAATGACGGTATATCGCATATGCGGCAATAACGATCAATAGCAGGGATATTATTAAAAGCATCATGGCTAATTATCTCAAAATCAATTTTCACTAAAGTAGCTTAAATGATATTTTCACGCAATTGCGTGAATCTTGTTTAGGACGATTCTCATGTTGTTATAAATTAAATTCATTAAAAAACAGTGTGTTGATTTATTTTTTAATTGAAATGACATTTGCATTATGCCGCTTTCTGCTTTCTTTTTAATCATATTTGGCCATTGTTATTACGGTTTTAAAACTTAATAAGTTAGTAGTATTCCTAAGGGTGTTGCCATGGTTAAACGTTATAAACTTATGCCACAATCAGTTTTTGGAATTAAAAACTGGCAAAGACGAAACCACGCTGTAATAAAATCTGAATAAATTGTTATTTTGTGCTTTTTATGACCAGCGACATTCCCGGTTTAGGTAAAGAGGACATCCTGTACCAAAAAAGTTTGCTTGCCGGAGGTTTCCGTATGGATAGCTATGGCTCCGGCGTGTAAATTACAGCACCTGAAAATCGCTTTCCGTTGTTTCGAGGATTCTATGACGACTTTTGCGGCCATTGCCGAACTTAACGATTTAGCGCTGGATCTGCCGCGCTTTGAACAGGCACTGAATCGGTTTGCCGAGAAGTTGCACCTGGATTTAACACAGTTCAGTGCGGATCACATATCAGTGCGTTGCCATCAAAACACAACGGCTGATCGTTGGCGCGAAGGGCTACAACAGTGTGGTTCACTGCTGTCAGAGGCAATAATCAAGGGGCGCCCAATTTATCTGTTCGACCTCCAACAACCACTTAAAGTGGGTCCATGGCAGATTGACTGCATAGAGTTGCCTTATCCTGGTGATAGACGTTATCCGCAAGAAGGCTGGGAACATGTGGAACTGGTACTTGCTGGCGATCCAGCCACGCTTTACGCACGGGCGCTGGCCCAGTTGCCTGATGAAGCGCTGTTGGCTCAAGGGATAAAACTGAAACAGAGTTCACCACAGACTGAAGGGGAACGCTTGCCGAACCCGACGTTGGCGATTACCGACGGTACCGTGACGATCAAATTTCATCCTTACTCGATTAGGGACGTTGTCGCTAGCGAACAACGTTAATCAGGGATTAGCGAGCGGGTGGCTATCAGCATACGATCCAATGCTTGGCTGAGTAGCTCGCGCCGACAGCCAAAATTCAAACGGACAAAATGCCGGTTACCAAAATCCAGGCCCGGGCTTAATCCGACGCCAGCCTGTTCAAAAAAGGCGTGCGGGTTGTCGACGGCCAGTTGACTGCAGTCGATCCAGGCCAGGTAAGTCGCCTCAATCGGTTGTAGCTGCAGACCGGGTATGGCATTAATACGCTCGGTCACCAAATCACGGTTGGCACGCAGATAAACTAACAGTTCATCCAACCAATCTTGTCCGTGCTGGTAGGCTGCTTGCGCGGCAACCAGCGCCAGTATATCCACTTCAGGTACGATGCCACTGCGTGTTCGGATCAGTTTTTGCCGCAAAGCGGTGTTGGGAACAAGCGCCATTGAGGCCCCCAGTCCGGCAATGTTAAAGGTTTTCGACGGTGACATTAGCGTAATACTACGCTGGGCTGCGTCCTCATTTAACGTGGCAAAGGGGATGTGCTGACATCCGGGTTCAAGCAGCAGATCACAATGGATTTCATCAGAACAGACGATCAGGTCATGACGTTGAGCGAACGCATGTTGCTGCAACAGCTCTTGTCTGCGATAGACAGTGCCACCCGGATTTTGTGGGTTGCATAACAGCAGTAATTTCTCTCTGCCATTGAGCTGTCCTGTGATGGCGGTTAAATCCAACACCCATCGCTTATCCTCCAGTGTCAGCGGTATTGGCAGCTGTGAACGCCCGGCGAATTTAGCCGCTTTGCGAAACGGGGGATAGATCGGGGATGGTGCCAGTGTCCCTTCGCCTTCATCCGTAAAGGCTCGCACGCATAAATTTAGGCCACAAACCAGTCCAGGCAGGAAAATCAGCCACTCAGGATTGATACGCCAGCCATAGCGCTCTAGCATACGCTGGGTAAAAACTTCAATGAGTTCAGGGGACGGATGACCATAACCGAACACAGCATGAGCAACTCGCTGCTGTAATGCCGCGATGATAGCGGGTGGTGATGGGAAATCGGTATCAGCAACCCAGAGCGGAATAATGTCGCGGTCACGATATTTATCCCACTTAACGCTGTCACTGTGACTACGGTCTACCCATTGATCAAAATTGAATGCCATAGTTACTACCCTGAACTGGTTTTTGAAGCTGCATTTTTGTTGCGTAATGCAGCTCTAATTATTTAGGGGCTCTGTATGAGCCTACGTGAGAAATTGAAGAATTAACAATTGCCGTCACATGTTAGCCGTCATCTGGGGGTGACAATGATTAAACTGGAAGTTTGTTGCTATAGCGTCGATTGCGCGCTGACGGCTGAGCGGGCAGGTGCCGATCGCATAGAACTCTGCGCCAGTCAGAGTGAGGGCGGCTTGACACCCAGCTATGGTTCATTGCGGTTGGCGCGAGACAGCGTCAGCGTACCGGTGCATCCGATCGTCCGCCCGCGTGGTGGAGATTTTTGTTATAGCGCCGTAGATTTTGACGTGATCAAGCACGATATTGCGCAAATCCGCGATATGGGTTTTGCCGGTGTGGTGGTTGGGATGCTGGATGAAGAAGGGCATATCGATCTGCAGCGTATGCGCGAAGTGATGCGCTTGAGCGGAAATATGGCGGTGACTTTCCATCGTGCTTTTGACATGTGCCAGAATCCGATGGTCGCGCTTGATCAGTTAACGCAATTGGGCGTTGCACGGATACTGACATCCGGTCAGCAGCAAAATGCAGAGTTGGGTTTGCCATTGCTGCGTGATCTGGTGCAGGCCAGCCAGGGGCCAGTGATTATGGCCGGAGCGGGGGTGCGACTCAGCAACTTGCACAAGTTTGTTGATATTGGCATTCAGGAGCTGCATAGCTCATCCGGTCATGAAGTGCCTTCGACCATGCGCTATCGCAAAGCTGGCGTGACCATGTGTTCAGACAGTGAGGTTGACGAATTTAGCCACTATTGCGTCGATGGCGAAATGGTAGAGGCGATGAAAAACGCGTTGGCGCTGGTTGATCCGTTGGCGCAGAGCGCATAAGTATCCCGTTATCGTTGCACTGACTGAAAGAAACCACGGTACGCGCATAAGCATAAATAAATAGCAGGCCCCAATTTTTGTCGGGGCCTTTTTAATGTTACTTAGCGTAATGCTTGGGAACTAAAATTGAAAATTTGTCCGGGGCTGATGCCACAAGCAATAATTTTCACTGTGTTACCGTTTGAACCGGGGTTGACCAGGATGTCGTGAATTGTCCGGGTATTATTCATATGAAACTGTGCGTAAAACAGATTGCCTATCTGTACCCAAGGCACCGTGCCACTTTCGATAAGATCGGTATAGCCATCGTTAAAACCACGCGCCCATATTCCTGTTGAAATACTTGGCACTGGCGTGCCGGGGGGCACACTGGCATTGGGGTCACCAATGGATGAGGCGACGGCCCAAAAGGTTCTGGAACCGATACTCCGATGTACTCGCTGTAGAATGCCTTTGTATCCTGGGTTAACACCCGTCGATGTGATCTGATTGCTGTTTGCCGTCAAATTGCCGTCGATCGACCAATTGACTGGCTGACTATTGGTATCGACATCGATCAGACTGGCATTATTGAGGTAGTTCTGCGGTGCAGATGTCAGCTGATATGCACGTTGAGCAATAGTGATTTCGCCTCTGAGCAAGTTATATCCGCTGGCGTTATTAAGTGCACCGTTTGTCCATAGAGGCATAGCACTGTTACTGAAAGCCAACTGATAGCCACTATCCGTTGCAAAATAAATAGCCTGCGGTGAAAGTGTTCCTTTAGGGTTGTTGGCGGTTGAAAACGTCACATTGGAGATTTGAACCGGCGTAATATTTTTGCGGGATACCGATTTCTTTAACACCAGGAAGCCCCCGTCGAGATCGCCGTAATCATTAATGTAGGAGCCGTTGGCGATCTGAATATTCGCAGCTGAGTCAGAGTCGATCTCAAAACAGGTGCCGTTACGGTCGGCCATAAAGTTAGTCAGACTGATACCACCTAAGTAACTGGTTCCCAAAGTTGTGGATCTCAGGAAGACCTTTTTGCCATAGGAGAAAACGTTGGTCAAAAAGGTATTGTCATGATGGTCTAAGTTAAAAGCGCATGAGCCTTCCACTGTCAGTGAGGCTGTGACCGCTTTCTCTGTCGGGCGTACGACGTTAGGATTGACGTGGACATTAGTGAATCTGTTTATTTCGCGGCTCCCGGAGACCTTATAATCACAACGGATAGCCCAGCCGTAAATACTGTTAAAGTAATTGGCTTCGCCACTAGCATTAACGAAGTCATAAGCACCCACATAGCGACAATGTGATACCGACAGGGTGCCTGCGGAAGTGATCGTTGCACCGTATTGTCTAAATTGCGTACTACTTTCCGCGGTATAGATTTGATCCGGATACAAGAAAGACCAGCCATCAAAGACCACGTCCCGAGCACAGGTGAAGCATGTAATCCCCACCGGTTTACGGATAATGAATGCGCTGTCGTCCGAAAGTCCCGCGCGGGCAGGGCCATTGGTCGTATTGCTAGAAGGCCCCTGCGCCATGGCAGTGCGATTCCCTTTGAGGGTGACCCCCGCAGGTACGGCAATAGGGGTGGCTCTGTTAAGCAGATATTGTGCATTATTGCTGGTAAAGACGATCTTGTTCTTCAGTAAAGAAACCGCTTTGATGGCGGCTTCTACAGCATCATCTGAAGAGGTTGCACCCGTTGGGTCCGCACCAAAATCATCGAAGGTGATCTGTTTAGCAAACCTTTTCCAACGCGCGCCTGTGGCGGTGACAATCACCGTGCCATTGTTGTCAGCGCTGGTGCTATCCGTTGTGTCATAGTAAAACTTACCGCTTCCTTGATGACTACCTGCCTGATGGGAAATCAGAAATACGACCTGATCATTCTCTGCCGGTGCATAGGCTCTGAGTGCGTTGATACTCTCGATATATTGTAATGTCGTCATGGCGTTATCCTTTGTTGGGTTCATCGCCATTCTAGGAGGTGGAGGCATTTTCAATATAGCGATCCTATGCCGCTGGAACATGACACAACAGGACGAAACGAAAGCGTCAGGAGGACTTTGTTTAGCAGGTGTTTTTATACCGTGGGGTAAGGGCTCAACATCTGCTGAGCCCTTAAAGCAGGAGGGGGTTACGGCTTTTTCGCTACCAGCACGGCGCGCAGTGGAGCTGGGTAGCCTTCGATAGTCTTGCTCGGATCGTTCGGATCAAGGAACTCGGCCAGTGATTCGCTGGTCATCCAATCGGTGCGACGTTGTTCATCGGTACTGGTGACACACATATCAGCGATCTTCACGTCGACGAAACCGCATTTTTCTAACCAGCACTTCAGCGCTTCGGCTGACGGAATAAAATAGACATTACGCATTTGCGCATAACGGTCACCCGGTACCAGCACTTGATTGCGATCGCCTTCTATCACCAGAGTTTCCAACACCAGTTCACCTTCGTTGACCAATTGGTTTTTCAACTGATAGAGGTGATCCAACGGAGAGCGGCGGTGATACAGCACGCCCATCGAAAATACCGTATCGAAGGCGGCCAATTCAGGCAGTTGCTCAATGCCGAGTGGCAACAGATGAGCGCGCTGATCGCCGCCCAGCAGTTTACGCACGGCTTCGAACTGACACAGGAACAGTTGCATCGGATCGATACCTACCGCCAATTGGGCACCGGCACCCACCATACGCCATAGGTGATAACCGCTGCCGCAGCCAACGTCGAGAATGGTACGGCCAGCCAGCGGTGAGATGTGTGGCAGCACGCGATCCCATTTCCAGTCAGAATGCCATTCGGTATCGATATCGATGCCATACAACGAGAACGGCCCTTTGCGCCATGGCATCATGGTGCGCAGCATCTTCTCGATGCCTTCCAACTGGCCTGGTGACAGTGGCGAGTCCATGTCGGCACGCACACCATTCAACAAATCGAGGTGGGTTGGTGTTAGTGCAGGCAGATGGTCAACGGAGTTAAACCACTGTTTGAATTTGCCGTGCAACGACTCACGCTGCCAGGCACTCAGCTGTGCTGGTAGGGTATCCAGCCAATGGCTGAGGTTGCTTTTCGCGATACGCTGGTAAAAGTCACCAAACTCAATCATGCCATGGCTCCCGATTTTAAGGCGATCAGTGAACCAAAGTTAAAGCACTGGAACCAAACTTCCGCATGTTCAAAACCTGCCTGTTTCAGGCGCGCCTTGTGGGCTTCCACCGAGTCGGTCAACATGACGTTTTCCAGCATGCTGCGCTTTTGGCTGATTTCCAGTTCGCTGTAGCCGTTGGCACGTTTGAAATCGTGATGCATGTTGAACAGCAATTCATCGACATCAGCATCTTCAAAGCTGAACTTCTCTGATAACACCAAGGCACCACCTGGGCGTAGCCCACGGTAGACCTTTTCCAGCAGACGCAAACGGTCGGCGGGCTCAAGGAATTGCAGAGTAAAGTTCAGTACGACCATCGAGGCGTTTTCGATTTTGATGTCGAGAATATCAGCTTCGATGACGTCTACCGGCGTGTCGGCACGGAAGGCATCAATATGGCGGCGGCAACGTTCAACCATGGCCGGAGAGTTGTCGACGGCGATGATATTGCAACCCGCCACTTTGATATTCCGTCGCATCGACAGCGTTGCTGCGCCCAGAGAGCATCCAAGATCATAGACCTGGCTGTCGGGCTGAACGAAACGTTCTGCCAACATGCCAATCATTGAAATGATATTGGAATAGCCGGGAACGGAACGCTGAATCATGTCAGGGAACACTTCAGCAACACGTTCGTCGAAGGTCCAGTCGCCCAATTTGGCGATCGGGGCAGAAAAAAGAGTATCGCGGTTTGGCATAGCGGCAAATCAGTTCAGAATTCGAAGGGGCATATTCTAACAGATAACGGCAAGAAAGCGCAGCGGAAGCAGGCGGCGTAGCCGCCTGAGGAGCAACGGGGGATCAATGCAGGCTGAAAATAAGATCCCACGGCAAATAGAAAATGTTGGCTAATACCATTAACACCAACGAAATATAGGTTGCCGCCATGCCTGAACGACGCCAGCGAACTTCACGATTACGTAAGCCGTAGTAGTGCACCAGACGGCCAGCCATCAACATCAGGCCACAAATATGGATCATCCATATTTCAGCGCCGTTCATTTCCATGAGCACGAGCAGTACGGCGGCAATAGGAATGTATTCTACGGCATTGCCGTGCACGCGGATGGCCGTCTGTAGCTCATAAAAGCCACCGTCCCCGTAAGCAACACGGTATTGCATCCTTAGCCTAACCACGTCATAAGAGAGTTTGATCAACAACAATGCGCCGAGCACAACATAAAGCGCGCTTACCATTTTTAACTCCATTCCCTAACCAAAACTGGCAGCGAGCATCATAGCTGCCATTGCAATCACTGTCGCGAGGAAAAATCTGATGTAATTGGTCAGATTAATCGGTTAAAACAGTGCATCCTGCTCCGGCCAGTCTGGCGGCGGCGGTAAATTCGGAATAGCCTGATGGAGCTGCTGCCAGATTTTTTGCGCCTGCTGCGGGGAATCGCCATTATCTGGCGTATGAATAAATAAGAAGGGCTGGTGGTCCTGTTGCCAAACGGGCAGTTTCTGCTGCCAGGCATCGAACCAACGCAGATTGTCCTGTAATACGTCGCCACCGATAAACCGCACCAACGGATTATTGGCCGTCACCAATGCATGCACCGGTAGCTTGGGCTTTTTCTGTTGGGCATCGCGCACTGCTGCGCTGTTGGGCGCGGCGTGATGCACGGGGCGGCTGTCGAGGATCACCCGATTGATGCCGCGCTGATGCAGGCCCTGATTTAGCAACCGCTCTTCTTCACCCTTGTCGAAGAATGCCGGATGACGCACTTCCACACCGTAAGTAAATTCTTTCGGTAACGCGTCAAAGAATTGCCACATCGCCGGTAATTCCGCCGGGCCAAAAGCTGCGGGTAATTGTAGCCAAAGCTGACCAATACGATGATGAACCGGGCTTAGACACTGATAAAAGGCGTGTAGATCGGCGTCGCAGTTGCGTAATGCCGCCTGATGACTGATGGTCGCGGGAAATTTGAAACAAAAGCGAAAATCGTCGGTGGTCATGTCGCGCCAGCGCTGGACGATTTCCAGTTTAGGTAATGCGTAGAAGGTGGTATTGCCTTCTACGCAGTTAAAATAGCGGCTGTAATCCGCCAGATCGCGCAGCCCGATACGATTCCAGGCTGGGTGTTGCCACTGTGGGAGTCCGATATACATCACGCTGGCATCTTCCTTAATTATTCCCGTCAGTCTACAAATTAACGTTACTCGCCGAATGCGGCAAGAATTTCACGGGTGCTGCGAATGCGTGCTAAGCGTGGGAAGATGTTGTTGAAGGCAAATTGGTGCATTTCGGCGTTTGCTGTGCTGCACAAGTCTTCGGCGATCACCAACTCGTAGCCGTGTTCCCAGGCGGCACGGGCGGTAGATTCTACGCCAATGTTGGTGGCAATCCCCCCAAGCACGATGGATTTAATGCCGCGGCGACGCAGTTGCAGGTCGAGATCGGTGCCATAAAATGCGCCCCATTGACGTTTGGTCACCAGAATATCACTGTCGCTTACCGCCAGGGCTTCAGGGAACTCCCACCAGTTAGCCGGTAATCCGCCAGCCGGTGCAGGAGAAGGTTGATCCACGGGTTGTTTCAATGCTTCGGCAAAAGAATCTGACCAGCCGACACGAACCAGGATCACCGGCGCATCCAGGGAGCGGAAGCGTGCAGCTAACTGTGCACCATGGGCAACAACACTCTCGGCGCTGTGTGGCCCGCCAGCATAAGGTAGAATGCCGTTTTGCAAATCAATCAACACCAGGGCAGTCGTTTGGGCATCAAGTTTCAACATGGTCATATCTCGTTACGAGGTGGATGAAATGCGCACAAACGAAACCGTGCGCTAAACAAGTGTTGATTCAGGCTACGTGAAAAAAGCATCACCGGTTAATGGGAAATTTGTTAATCAATGTGTTACTTCGGGCAAAAACACGTCATTTAGTGCTGCAACAAAGCTGTGTTCGCACTTATCTGGCGCATGAATTTCCTTTATAATGATCGCCTTTTTTCAACACACTTTACGCCAAAGACCTATGCCGATTTATGAATATGCATGTGGTGCTTGCAGCCTTCGGTTAGAGAAACTGCAAAAATTTTCCGATGCGCCGCTGACAGATTGTCCGGCGTGTGGGCAGCCTGCGTTAACTAAGCTGATTTCTTCCACGGGTTTCCAGTTAAAGGGCACCGGTTGGTATGCAACAGACTTCAAACCGGGCAAGAAGTAGAGTTCATCAGAAATCATCAGAAAACAGCCGTGTGGCAGGTGCCAAAAGCCCGCGCGGCATCGGCTTAAGCCAAAAGGATAGCGTATGCGTACTGAATATTGCGGGCAGTTGAATCTGTCCCACGTGGGCCAGGAAGTCACTCTGTGTGGTTGGGTCAACCGTCGTCGCGATCTGGGCGGCCTGATCTTTATTGATATGCGCGACCGCGAAGGCATCGTGCAGGTGTTCTTCGATCCGGACCAGAAGGTCGCGTTCGATAAGGCGTATGACCTGCGTAATGAATTCTGCATCCAGATCGTCGGCACAGTGCGTGCACGCCCGGACAGCCAGATCAATAAAGATATGGCTACCGGTGAAGTAGAAGTCTTCGCTCATGCCCTGGAGATCATCAACCGCTCCGAGCCATTGCCACTGGACTCCAACCAGGTTAACAGCGAAGAAGCGCGCCTGAAGTATCGTTACCTGGATCTGCGTCGTCCGGAAATGGCCGACCGCTTGAAAACCCGTGCCAAAATCACCAGTTTTGTGCGCCGTTTTATGGACAGTCACGGCTTCCTCGACATCGAAACACCGATGCTGACCAAAGCCACGCCGGAAGGTGCGCGTGACTACCTGGTGCCGAGTCGTGTGCATAAAGGCAAATTCTATGCGTTGCCGCAGTCACCACAGCTGTTCAAACAGTTGCTGATGATGTCCGGTTTCGATCGCTACTATCAAATCGTTAAATGCTTCCGTGACGAAGACTTGCGTGCTGACCGCCAGCCTGAATTTACTCAGATCGACGTGGAAACCTCCTTCATGACTGCCGAACAGGTGCGTGAAGTGATGGAAAAATTGGCACGTGAACTGTGGCTGGACGTGAAGGGCGTTGATTTGGGCGATTTCCCGATCATGACCTTCGAAGAAGCGATGCGTCGTTACGGCTCTGACAAGCCAGACCTGCGTAACCCGTTGGAGCTGGTGGACGTTGCCGATCTGGTAAAAGACGTAGAGTTCAAAGTATTCTCCGGTCCGGCCAACGATGCTAAAGGTCGCGTCGCTGCCATCTGTGTACCTGGTGGCGCACAGTTGACCCGTAAATTGATCGACGAGTACGGTGCTTTCGTTAACATCTATGGCGCTAAAGGCCTGGCCTGGCTGAAGGTCAATGACCGTGCTGCCGGTATGGAAGGCGTACAGAGCCCGATCGCCAAATTCCTCAGCGCAGAAGTGCTGGAAGCGATCCTGGCGCGCACTAACGCGCAGTCAGGAGACATTCTGTTCTTCGGGGCTGACAGCTTCAAGATTGTGACTGATGCGATGGGCGCGCTGCGTCTGAAACTGGGCCGCGATCTGGACCTGACCAAATTGGACAGTTGGGCACCGCTGTGGGTGGTTGACTTCCCTATGTTCGAAGAAGACGGTGAGGGTGGTTTGGCAGCGATGCACCATCCGTTCACTGCTCCACGTGACATGAGCCCGGAGGAGCTGGCAGCAACGCCAACCAACGCCATCGCCAACGCCTACGATATGGTGATTAACGGCTATGAAGTGGGTGGTGGTTCTGTACGTATTCACCGCAGTGAAATGCAGCAGACGGTCTTTAGCATTCTGGGCATTACCGAACACGAACAACGTGAGAAATTCGGTTTCTTGTTGGACGCATTGAAGTACGGTACACCACCGCACGCCGGGCTGGCCTTCGGTTTGGACCGTCTGGTGATGCTGCTGACCGGTACTGACAACATTCGTGACGTTATCGCCTTCCCGAAAACCACGGCTGCGGCCTGTTTGATGACCGAAGCACCAAGCTTCGCCAACCCGGCGTCGCTGCAGGAATTGGCTATCTGTGTGGTGAAGAAAGCCTCTGCGGAACAAGAGAGCGAGTGATGAACTACAAGCGACCCGAGTCTATTCTGGTAGTGATTTATGCCATCTCCAGTGGCCGGGTGCTGATGTTACAGCGGCGCGATGATACCGAATTCTGGCAGTCGGTTACCGGCAGCCTGGAGGACGCAGAATCGCCGCCGCATGCCGCACGGCGTGAGGTCAAGGAAGAAGTCGGCATCGATATCGAAGCAGAGAATCTGCCGTTGTTCGATTGCCAGCGCTGTGTGGAGTTTGAACTCTTTGTCCATTTGCGACATCGCTATGCCCCGGGGACCACGCGCAATAAAGAGCATTGGTTCTGTCTGGCTTTGCCTGAAGAGCGAGATCCGGTGATTACCGAGCATCACGCCTACCAGTGGCTTGACGCGGCGGAAGCCGTGAAATTGACCAAGTCCTGGAGCAATCAGCAGGCGATTGAAGAGTTTGTGATTAATTCAGTCCAGTAATTTTTTTCGGAGATTTTTATGGCAGGTCATAGTAAGTGGGCCAACACAAAGCACCGTAAAGCAGCGCAGGATTCCAAGCGCGGTAAAATTTTCACCAAAATTATTCGCGAGCTGGTGACTGCCGCGAAACTGGGCGGTGGCGATCCGGGGGCTAACCCGCGTCTGCGCGCGGCGATCGATAAAGCGCTGTCCAACAATATGACGCGTGACACCCTGAACCGTGCCATCGCACGCGGTGTGGGCGGTGATGATGATTCCAACATGGAAACCATCATTTATGAAGGTTACGGCCCGGGCGGCACTGCCGTCATGATCGAATGCCTGAGTGACAACCGTAACCGTACCGTGGCAGAAGTGCGTCATGCCTTCACAAAATGCGGCGGAAACCTTGGTACCGATGGTTCAGTGGCTTATCTGTTCACCAAAAAGGGCGTAATCACTTACGCACCGGGTCTGGATGAAGACGTGGTAATGGAAGCAGCACTGGAAGCTGGCGCTGAAGATATCGTTAGCTACGACGATGGTGTGATCGACGTGTTCACTGCGTGGGAAAATCTCGGCGAAGTGAAAGATGCACTGACTGCTGCCGGTTTTACCGCTGACTCAGCGGAAGTTTCCATGATCCCATCGACCAAGGCCGATATGGATGAAGAAACTGCACCTAAGTTGCTGCGTCTGATCGACATGCTGGAAGACTGTGACGACGTGCAGGAGGTTTACCACAACGGTGAAATCTCCGACGAAGTTGCAGCAACGCTGTAATCAGCGTGAAGTATGGCGCTGCTGTGTGGCAGCGCCTGGCGACGTTAATGCTTAACGCAAGGTGGGTGTAGGGATGACGATCATACTCGGTATCGATCCCGGATCACGCGTCACCGGTTACGGCCTTATTCGTCAGCAAGGCCGTCAGTTAAGCTATGTGGCCAGCGGCTGTATCCGCACCGTAGTGGATGACATGCCGACGCGGTTAAAGCTGATTTACGCAGGTGTCAGCGAAATTATCACTCAGTTTAAACCGGATTTTTTCGCCATAGAGCAGGTGTTTATGGCGAAAAACCCGGATTCGGCGCTCAAGCTTGGGCAGGCCCGCGGGGTGGCGATTGTCGCTGCCGTGAACCAGGATCTGGAAGTGTTTGAGTATGCGGCACGTCAGGTAAAACAGACAGTGGTCGGCACGGGTGCAGCAGAAAAGGCACAAGTGCAGCATATGGTGCGTTCGTTGCTTAAACTGTCGGCTAACCCTCAGGCTGATGCCGCCGATGCCCTGGCGATTGCCATTACCCACTGCCATCTCAGTCAAAACGTGCTGCGGATGAGTGAAGGGCGATTGAACCTGGCGCGTGGGCGTTTAAAGTAGTGCTTAGTCAGTGATAACTGAGGCTGGATATTCATCCAGCCTTTTTTATGTTATAAGCTTTACCAGCACGGCATGGCAGAAGGCCATGTTCACGAATTCTGCAGGAGGGTAAATGATAGGTCGTCTCAGAGGATATATTCTGGAAAAGCAGCCGCCACTGGTATTACTGGAGGCAAACGGTGTGGGCTATGAAGTGCATATGCCGATGACCTGTTTTTATGAGCTGCCGGAACTGGGGCAAGAGGCTATCGTGTTTACCCAATTTGTGGTGCGCGAAGATGCACAACTGCTGTACGGCTTCAACGATAAGCAAGAACGTGCGCTGTTCCGCGAGCTGATCAAAGTGAACGGTGTAGGACCAAAATTGGCATTGGCCATTTTGTCCGGCATGTCTGCACAACAGTTTGTCAGTGCTGTAGAACGTGAAGAGATTACGTCCCTGGTAAAATTACCGGGTGTAGGAAAGAAAACCGCAGAGCGCCTGGTCGTAGAAATGAAAGACCGCTTCAAGGGGCTTAACGGCGATCTGTTTAACAACAGCAGCGAAATCACGCTTCCTGCTACCTCTGCGCAAACGGCCGAGGTGGATGCCGAAGCAGAAGCCGCCTCTGCGCTGGTGGCATTGGGCTATAAGCCGCAAGAAGCCAGCCGCATGGTAAGTAAAATCGCCAAGCCGGGCGCTGATTGCGAAACCCTGATCCGCGACGCATTGCGTGCCGCGCTGTAAGCGTCGATAAGAGGTAGAGAATGATTGAAGCCGATCGCCTGATTTCTGCCGAGCCGATCAATGAAGAGGAAATTCTTGATCGCGCAATACGGCCGAAGCTGCTGACGGAATATGTTGGTCAGCCGCATGTCCGCGAACAGATGGAAATCTTTATTCAGGCGGCCAAGCAGCGTGGCGATGCGCTGGACCATTTGCTGATCTTCGGTCCTCCAGGGCTGGGTAAAACCACGCTGGCCAATATCGTTGCCAATGAAATGGGTGTGAATTTACGTACCACTTCCGGCCCGGTGCTGGAGAAGGCAGGGGATTTGGCGGCGATGCTGACCAACCTCGAACCACACGACGTTCTATTTATTGATGAAATCCACCGACTTTCTCCGGTGGTGGAAGAAGTGTTGTATCCGGCGATGGAAGATTATCAACTGGATATTATGATCGGCGAAGGCCCAGCTGCACGTTCGATTAAACTCGATTTGCCGCCTTTTACATTGGTGGGAGCAACCACCCGTGCCGGTTCACTGACCTCGCCGTTACGCGATCGTTTCGGCATTGTGCAACGCCTGGAGTTTTATCAGGTCGCCGATTTGCAGCACATTGTCTCACGTAGCGCTAATTGCCTGGGGCTGGATCTGTCGGACGAAGGGGCTCATGAAGTGGCCCGCCGGGCGCGTGGTACTCCGCGTATCGCTAACCGTTTACTGCGGCGGGTACGTGACTTTGCCGAAGTCCGCGCTAATGGTGTGATTAACGGTGACGTGGCGATGCAGGCGCTGGATATGCTGAACGTTGATGCCGAAGGGTTCGACTATATGGACCGTAAACTGTTACTGGCCATTATCGACAAGTTCACCGGTGGGCCGGTTGGCCTGGATAACCTAGCGGCAGCGATTGGCGAGGAACGGGAAACGATCGAGGACGTTATCGAACCCTTCCTGATCCAGCAAGGGTTTATCCAACGTACACCGCGCGGGCGTATGGCCACCAATCATGCGTATAAGCACTTCGGTATGGTGCGCGAAGAGTAAGTATCATATCGCCAGCATTAAAAAGGGCCGCTAATTGCGGCCCTTTTTACGACGGTAGCTATCTGGGATCAGGCTTGCTGCTTTTTAGATAAGCTCAACACAAATAACACGGCGGCACTCAGGACGACTGATGGGCCGGCCGGCGTGTCGTAAAATGCCGAGAAGGCTAACCCACCGGTCACCGCAAGCACACCAACCAGTACTGCGTATCCGGCCATTTGTTCCGGTGTACGAGCGAAACGCCGTGCGGTAGCTGCGGGGATAATCAGCAGTGACGTGATAATCAGCGCGCCGACGAATTTCATTGCCAACCCAATGGTGAGCGCTGTGACCAGCATCAACACGGTACGTGCCCGTACCAGATTGACGCCATCAACGTGTGCCAGTTCAGGGCTGATGGTCATCGACAGCAGATTACGCCATTGCCACCACAGGATCAGCAGCACGAGAGTAACACCAATACCAATCATCCAAATGTCGTTGAGCGTGACCGACAACAGATCGCCAAACAGATAGGCCATCAGATCGACCCTGACGTTGGACATCAGAGCGACCACCACCAATCCCAGCGAGAGTGCGCTGTGCGCCATAATACCGAGCAGGGTATCAACGGATAGTTGTGGCCGACGCTCCAACCACACCAGCACCAGAGCCAACACCAGCGTGACGGCAATTACCGCGTAGAAGGGATTCACGTCAAGCAGCAAGCCGAACGCCACACCCAATAGTGAGGCATGCGCCAAAGTATCACCAAAATAAGACATCCGGCGCCAGACCACGAATGAGCCGAGTGGCCCGGCGGCACCAGCCAACAGCACCCCGGCGAGCCAGCCGGGTAATAACAGTTCGATCATGCCTCACGGCCCCCGGTTTTCTTCAACACGATTCGTCCTTGCAGGTCGTGACGGTGATTATGGTGGTGGCGATAGACCGCCAGTTGTTCTGCGCCACGGTTGCCAAACATGGCGATAAATTCAGGGTGCATCGACACCACTTCCGGCGCACCGGAACAGCAAATATGTTGGTTGAGGCACAGCACTTCGTCGGTCTTCGCCATCACCAGATGCAGGTCATGAGATACCATGAGTACCGCGCAGCCTAACTCTTTGCGCAGTTGATCGATCAGATCGTACAACGCAAGTTGGCCATTGACGTCAACCCCTTGTGTGGGTTCATCCAGCACCAGCAACTGCGGTTTGTTCAGTAAAGCTCGAGCCAGCAGCACGCGCTGGTTTTCACCGCCAGAGAGCTTTTGCATTGGTTGCTCAAGCAGGTGCGCTGCCTGCACACGCTTAAGCGCAGGCAGAATATCGGCTTTTTTAACGCCGGGTTTCAGGCGCATAAAGCGGCTGACGGTAAGAGGAAGGGTGGCGTCGAGGTGCAGTTTTTGCGGCACGTACCCGATACGTAAGCCTGGCTCGCGTTCCAGTGTGCCTTCAGTTGGTGCAATCAGCCCCAACACCACGCGTACCAGCGTGGATTTGCCCGCACCGTTTGGGCCGAGCAGCGTCAGAATACGACCTGGCTGCAGGCTGAGCGAAATATTCGACAGCACTTTGCGGTTGCCAAAGGAGACGGAGATATTTTTTAGCGTTGTCAGTGTGGACATCTCATGATTACATTTTGCAGAACTAACCGAATGTTATAATATCACGCTTCGCTGATGAAAACGACGGGATTACGGATAATGGCACAGAAAAATAAATGGTTACAACGCACGCTGCTGGCCAGTGCATTGATAATGGCTGGACCGCTGAGCAGCGCCTCTGCGGCGGTAGTGACTTCCATTCGCCCATTGGGCTTTATCGCCTCTGCAATTGCTGATGGGGTAACGCCAACAGAAGTGCTGTTGCCAGATGGCGCATCACCGCATGATTTCGCGTTGCGACCATCCGATATTCAACGTCTACGTGGCGCCGATCTGGTGGTGTGGGTAGGTCCAGATATGGAAGCTTTCCTGACAAAATCGTTAGCGCCAGTAGCGGCTAAACATCAGTTAGCCATTAGCGAACTGAGTGGCGTGAAACCATTGTTGATGAAGGGAGAAGACGACGACCACGATCATGATCATGCAACCGACGCGCATAATCATGCTGGTCATGATGAAGGTGATGGACATCACCACGGTGAATATAACATGCATGTTTGGCTGTCCCCGGAAGTGGCAAAAGTGACCGCGATCGCGATTCACGACAGGTTATTGGAACTTATGCCACAAAATAAGGACAAATTAGACGCAAACCTGCGCCAGTTCGAGAATCTGCTGACGCAAACTGACAAAAATGTTGGTAACATGCTTAAGCCTGTGCAAGGTAGGGGATATTTTGTTTTTCATGATGCTTATGGCTATTTTGAGAAACACTTCGGCTTGAGCCCACTGGGCCATTTTACCGTTAATCCCGAAATCCAACCTGGAGCACAGCGCTTACACCAAATTCGAACACAGTTGGTTGAGCAGAAAGCAGTATGCGTTTTTGCTGAGCCACAATTCAGGCCGGCCGTAATCAATGCTGTTGCCAAAGGGACCAAAGTGCGTTCAGGAACGCTGGATCCGCTAGGCACCGGCATCGCACTGGGGAAAGACAGCTACGGGAATTTCCTGACTCAGTTGTCAAACCAGTACGTGAGCTGCCTGAAGTAAAGATTATGAGGATAATATCGAGTGCAGCAGATAGTCCGAACTATCGCTCTGGCGTATAACAACCTGCCACGGCCCCACCGCGTCATGCTGGGGTCGTTGACAGTCGTTACATTGGCCGTCGCTGTTTGGCGGCCTTTTGTTTATCACCCAGAACATAACCCCATCGTTAAGAGCATTGAATTAGAATCCAGCCAATTACGTTCCTTGTTACCCGAAGCCAGTGAACCGATCGATCTCGACCAACCCACCCCCGATGATGACATCCCACAGGATGAGCTGGACCAGAAGGTCGCCGGCGAGGATGGAGTGCATGAATATGTGGTTTCGACGGGTGATACACTGGGCAGTATTCTGACCCAATATGGCATCGATATGTCGGACGTCACGCTATTGGCATCGCAAAACCGCGATCTGCGTAATCTGAAAATCGGCCAACAGTTGTCTTGGACAGTGAACGAAGCCGGCGATTTGCAGCGTTTGACCTGGGAAGTGTCCCGCCGTGAGACCCGCACCTATGATCGTACAGGTAACAACTTCAAAGAAACTCAGGAATCTCAGCAGGGCGAATGGCGTAACAATGTCATTAGTGGTCGCTTAAACGGCAGCTTTGTCAGCAGCGCCAGTAATGCCGGTCTGAGTCGTGCAGAGATCAATGCAGTAATCAAAGCGCTGCAATGGCAGTTGGACTTCCATAAGTTGCGCAAGGGCGATCAGTTCTCTGTATTAATGTCCCGTGAACATTTTGATGGCAAGAGTGCGCAGAGCCAGTTGCTGGGGGTTCGCATGCGTAGCGGCGGTAAAGACTATTACGCTATTCGTGCCGAAGACGGTAAATTCTACGATCGTCAGGGTTCCGGTCTGGCGCGTGGCTTTATGCGTTTTCCAACCATGAAACAGTTCCGTATTTCCTCCAACTTCAATCCACGCCGGGTTAACCCTGTGACAGGGCGTATTGCACCGCATAAAGGTGTCGACTTTGCGATGCCAGTCGGTACCCCTGTGTTGGCCGTAGGTGACGGTGAAGTGTTGATCGCCAAACGTAGCGGAGCAGCGGGTAACTATGTGGCGATCCGCCATGGTCGTCAGTACACCACGCGCTATATGCACCTGAAAAAGCTGTTGGTTAAGCCAGGGCAGAAAGTAAAACGTGGTGACCGCATCGCTTTATCCGGCAATACCGGTCGTTCTACGGGGCCACATCTGCATTTTGAAATGTGGACAAACCAACAGGCGGTAAACCCGTTGACGGCGAAACTACCAAGATCTGAAGGTTTGACCGGTAAAGATCGCAGCGATTATCTGGCACAGGTGAAAGAAGTAGTTCCTCAACTGCAGTTAGATTAATCCATTTGTCAGGGCGCGTTAACGCGCCAGTGATTCCATCGGCCTGATTACGGGCCGATGTTGTTTTATATTGGCGCTTCGCCGTTGTTAATTGCAAAATCAATCATTGCAATTATGATTAGCCGAACCGCTAAGTTAAGAGCTTGTGCATGCAAAACGAAAAAAAATCAAATCCTGAGTTCATCCCGCAATTTCAGAAAGCTTTTTACCACCCGCGCTACTGGGGCGTCTGGTTAGGTACAGGGCTGATGGCCGGTATTTCACTGGTGCCTGCGCGCCTGCGCGATCCGGTGCTTGGTGCGGTTGGCAAACTGGCAGGCAAAGTCGCTAAAGGTGCCCGGCGTCGTGCCCGTATCAATTTGTTGTACTGTTTACCAGAGGTGTCGGAAAGCGATCGTGAGCACATCATTGATGAGATGTTCGCCACGGCCCCCCAATCGATGATCCTGATGGCGGAACTGGCCTGCACTAAACCGGAAAAAGTGCTGAAGCGCGTTCGCTGGCATGGGGAAGAAGTGCTGGATAAAATCCGTGAAGAAGGTCGTAACGTGATTTTCCTGGTACCGCATGGCTGGGCAGTAGATGTACCGGCAATGCTGATGGCGGCTCGTGGTCAGCCGATGGCGGCGATGTTCCACAATCAAAGCAATCCATTAGTCGATTATCTGTGGAATACGGTGCGTCGTAAGTTTGGCGGCAGAATGCATGCACGGAATGACGGTATCAAGCCGTTTATCAGCTCAGTGCGTCAGGGTTACTGGGGGTATTATCTGCCTGACCAAGATCACGGTGCAGAACACAGTGAGTTCGTCGACTTCTTCGCGACCTATAAGGCGACGCTGCCCGCGGTTGGGCGTTTGATGAAGGTTTGTCGTGCAGCCATTGTGCCACTGTTCCCGGTCTATGATGGCAAAACCAGCATGCTGGATATTCATATTCGCCCGCCGATGGATGATTTGGCCACGGCTGATGATCACTATATTGCACGACGAATGAATGAAGAGGTTGAGAATCTGGTGGGGCCGAACCCAGAACAGTACACCTGGATCCTCAAACTATTGAAAACGCGCAAAGAAGGGGAAATTGAACCCTATTCACGTGACGATTTATATCGTTAAGTGAAGTTTTTGCTGACAGCCAAGGGCCAGCCATCTTCAGGTGTCTGGCCCTTTTTGTTGCTGGGTCTAAATATGCACCATGCAGCCTTGAGCAATCAGTGGCTCCAACACGGCAGGCATATGGGCAAAGTTGTTCCAGCGGAGATCCAACCGCCGTAAACGGGTCAATGCCGCCATGCTAGCCGGCAGAGTACTCAGGCGGTTGGCCCGCAGATCAAGCGTGGTCAGCGCGGTTAGCAAGCCAAAATCGGCGGGCAACTGCTGTAACTGATTGGCGCGTAGGTTGAGGTCGGTCAGGTGGGGCAGATGGCAGAATGCATCGGGTAGCAGACTGATGGCATTATTTTCAACATCCAGAACTGCCAGCTCGGACAAGTGAGATATCTCATCTGGCAGCGTCGTCAGGCGATTATTCATCAGATGTAGTTCCCGCAGTGAAGTTAACTGACTGATAGCCCCAGGCAATGCAGCAATTTGGTTGTTGTACAACCGGAGCTCTTGCAATGCGTCGAGTTGAACGATAGCCGCTGGCAATTGAGTTAGCTGGTTATCTGTCACATTCAGATAGCGCAATTTGCGTAACCGACCCAATTCGATGGGCAGATCGCAAAAGGCATTATCACTCAGATATAAGTAGGTCAGATCATGCAACTCACCAATTGCTGCAGGTACGTGAGTGGCTTTGTTGTGGCCGCAATCCAGCATGGCAAGACGTTGCAGTTGGCCAATGCCGTTCGGCAGTTCACCAAGTTGATTACAGGAAATATTCAACACCTGCAAATTTGTGTGTTTGAACATTTGCGCCGGGAGTTCACGAAGCCGGTTGTTATATAAACTGATTTTCAGCAGTGAATTGCCTTGCAGGCAGGCATCATCCAAACTTTCCAGCCCCTGGCTGTCCAGATCCAGAGCGTGTGTGGTGTGGTTTTGCTGTGGGTGTTGATGAAGCATCAATGGCTCTCCGTTTGCCGAGCGGCGACTGGAGGGGAGTTTAACAGGGGAAAGGGCAGTGCGGGGAAAAATGCCGGCCGAGTTAACGGCCGGCATCAGTAGTGATTATTCGACGCGCAAAATACGGCTGGTATTGGTCGTACCAACGGTTTCCATTACGTCGCCCTGGGTAACGATCACTAAATCGCCAGAGACCAGGAAGCCTTTATCACGCAGGCGATTAACCGCGTCGTTGGCAGCGATGACGCCGTCTTCGTGGCTATCGAAGTACACTGGTGTAACACCGCGGTACAATGCAGTCAGGTTCAGTGTGTGCTCATGACGTGACATGGCGAAGATAGGCAGGCCGGAACTGATGCGTGACATCATCAGAGCAGTGCGCCCGGACTCGGTCATGGCGATCAGTGCGGTAACCCCTTTCAGATGGTTTGCCGCGTACATTGAAGACATGGCGATAGCCTCTTCAATGTTGTCAAATTGCACGTCCAGGCGGTGTTTGGAGACATTGATGCTAGGGATCTTCTCCGCGCCCAGGCAAACACGGGCCATCGCAGCCACGGTTTCCGCCGGGTATTGACCGGCTGCGGTTTCAGCAGACAGCATAACGGCGTCGGTACCATCCAGCACGGCGTTCGCCACGTCCATGACTTCGGCGCGGGTAGGCATCGGGTTGGTGATCATCGATTCCATCATCTGGGTTGCGGTGATCACGGCACGGTTCAGTGTACGGGCACGGCGGATCAGTTTTTTCTGGATGCCGACCAGCTCAGGATCGCCGATTTCGACGCCCAGATCGCCACGTGCCACCATGACTACATCAGAAGCCAGGATGATGTCATCCATAGCTTCGTCGCTGCACACGGCTTCGGCGCGCTCAACCTTGGATACGATCTTGGCATTGCAGCCAGCATCGCGTGCCAAGCGGCGTGCGTAGTTCAGGTCTTCGCCGGTACGAGGGAAGGAAACAGCCAGGTAGTCAACGCCGATTTTTGCTGCAGTGACGATATCGGCTTTGTCTTTCTCGGTCAGGGCTTCAGCGGACAGGCCACCACCGAGTTTGTTGATACCTTTGTTGTTGGACAGTGGGCCGCCAACGGTCACTTCGGTGAAGACTTTCATGCCCTGAACTTCGAGCACTTTCAACTGTACGCGGCCATCGTCCAGCAGCAGCACATCGCCCGGCACAACATCGGCAGGCAGGCCTTTATAGTCGATACCGACTTTTTCTTTATCGCCTTCGCCTTTGGACATGTTGGCATCGAGCAGGAATTTGTCACCGATGTTAAGGAAGATTTTGCCTTCCTTAAAGGTGGAAACACGAATTTTCGGCCCTTGCAGGTCACCCAGAATAGCGACGTGACGTCCCAACTTGGCAGCAATTTCGCGCACTTTGTCAGCGCGAGCTTGGTGATCTTCAGCACTGCCATGGGAAAAGTTTAGCCGAACTACGTTAGCGCCAGCGGCAATGATCTTTTCCAGATTATTGTCGCGGTCAGTAGCCGGACCCAGTGTGGTAACAATTTTGGTTCTTCTGAGCCGTCTGGACATGTATTACTCCGTTGACTGGTGAAGCAAATTATTGGTGTTGCGATAACGTCGGATAACGAAACCAGGAGTGAAATGTAATTTTACTACACTGATGTTTCACTCGGGTTACCCGCATGAGCGTTTTAACAGGGTACTGCCTCTAATGCTGCCGTTCAGATTATCCTGACCGACAGTTTTTTTCACATCGGTTACGAGTCGAAATTGTTGGGAATAACTACACCCTTATCAAAGCGCGATTCTTTCAACGCTTCCTTGACCCGCTTCAAGTTATCTCTGAATTTGGCCCCTCTACGCAAGGTAAATCCGGTAGCGAGAACGTCGATGAGCGTTAATTGCGCAATTCGAGACACCATGGGCATATAAACGTCAGTGTCTTCGGGGACATCAAGCAGTAACGCCAACGTTGCTTCGTGTGCCAAAGGGGTGTCGCGTGAGGTAATGGCGATCACCGTGGCGTCGTTTTCTCGCGCAAGCTGCGCCATTTCCACCAGATTTTTGGTGCGGCCGGTGTGGGAGATTAATACCACCACATCACCTTCGCTGGAGTTCATGCACCCCATACGTTGCATGACGATATCATCGAAGTAGACTACCGGGATATTGAAGCGGAAAAACTTATTCATGGCGTCATGGGCGACGGCTGCCGAGGCACCTAAACCGAAGAAAGAGATCTTTTTTGCCTGGGTAAGCAGATCAACAGCACGATTGATTGCTGCAATATCTAAATTTGCCTTTACTGTATCCAGACTCGCCATGACGGATTCGAAAATTTTACCGGTATAGGAAGCGACGCTGTCATCTTCCTCCACGTTACGGTTTACGTAAGGTGTGCCATTGGCCAGACTTTGTGCCAAATGCAGCTTAAAATCAGGGAAGCCCTTGGTATCAAGACGGCGGCAAAAACGGTTGACGGTAGGCTCGCTGACGTCCGCCATCCTGGCCAGCGTCGCGATGCTGGAGTGAATGGCGGTCTGCGGAGAGGCCAGGATCACCTCTGCAACTTTCCGTTCAGATTTGCTCAGTAGCTCCAGATGGCTCTGGATTTTTTCCAGCGTATTCATATAACGAGAGTCACTCATAGGGTATGTCGATTTCAATCAAAGGAGAAATCAATGCCGGTTTAGTGAAAATATACTACGTGCTGGAGACCGTTGGCAGTGTAGACAGAGGGTATGCAGTCTTTTTTCATCAGAACATGACCTGTGTCTAACTTTCATAATGGTAAAAGAGTGTCAAAAAAGACAGAAAATTACAGTTTTTCGTTCGGTCAGCGGCATTTACGCCAGATAACGCTTAACACTGCAATTTCCAGGGCTTTTTTTCTACTTTTGATCCGGGTTTACTGGCCGTAGTTAAAGAGAGTACATTAGTAATGTAAGAAAATTACAAATATCCTGCAACGAGGAGATGAACATGGCGGTAACCTCTACAGCCCAGGCGTGTGACCTGGTTATTTTCGGCGCGAAAGGCGATTTGGCGCGTCGTAAGCTGTTGCCTTCCCTGTACCAGTTAGAGAAAGCCGGTCATATCCACCCGGATACCCGTATTATCGGCGTCGGCCGTGCCGAGTGGGATAAAGAAGCCTATATCAAAGTGGTCAAGGAAGCGCTTGGCACCTTTATGAAAGAAAAATTGGATGACGAACTCTGGGCCACGCTGAGCGCGCGTCTGGATTTCTGCAACCTGGATGTGAACGACAGCAAGAACTTTGCCAAACTGGGCAAAATGCTGGACCAGAAGCATCGCACCACCATTAACTACTTTGCGATGCCGCCAAGCACTTTCGGAGCGATCTGCAAAGGCTTGGGCGAAGCCAAGCTGAACCACGAGCCAGCACGTGTCGTCATGGAAAAGCCACTTGGTACCGATCTCGCGTCTTCACGCGTGATCAACGATCAGGTCGCGGAATATTTCAATGAGTCTCAGGTTTACCGAATTGACCACTACCTCGGTAAAGAGACCGTGCTGAACCTGTTGGCATTGCGTTTTGCAAACTCACTGTTCGCGTCCAACTGGGACAACCGTACTATCGACTCCGTGCAGATCACCGTGGCGGAAGAAGTGGGCATTGAAGGGCGTTGGGGTTACTTTGACCAAGCCGGCCAAATGCGTGACATGATCCAGAACCACCTGCTGCAAATTCTGACCATGATCGCCATGTCACCCCCTGCGGATCTGACCACCGACCGTATTCGTGACGAGAAGGTTAAAGTGCTGCGTTCACTGCGTCGTATTGATCAGACCAATGTTCGTGAAACCACCGTACGTGGTCAGTACACAGCCGGTTTCGTGCAGGGCAAAAAAGTGCCGGGCTATCTGGAAGAGGAAGGGGCGAACAAAAGCAGTAATACGGAAACGTTCGTCTCCATTCGTGTGGATATTGATAACTGGCAATGGGCGGGTGTGCCGTTCTACCTGCGTACAGGTAAACGTCTGCCGACCAAATGTTCCGAAGTGGTCGTCTACTTCAAGAACCCGCCATTGAATCTGTTCAGCGATTCTTACCAGCAGTTGCCGCAGAACAAATTGACCATTCGTTTACAGCCGGATGAAGGCATCGAGATTCAGGTATTGAACAAGGTGCCTGGTCTCGATCACAAGCACCGTCTGCAAACCACCAAGCTGGATCTGAGCTTCTCCGAAACCTTCAACCAGGAGCACGTTGCGGATGCTTACGAGCGCCTGCTGCTGGAAACCATGCGCGGTATTCAAGCGCTCTTTGTGCGTCGCGACGAAGTGGAAGAGGCATGGAAGTGGGTCGACTCCATCATGGACGCGTGGAAAGCCGATAACGAAGCGCCGAAACCGTATCAATCCGGTACCTGGGGGCCGGTGGCGTCAGTCGCGATGATCACTCGCGACGGCCGTTCCTGGAACGAGTTCGAGTAATAACTCTGCCGGCAGTTTATCTGCCGGCATTTTTTTGCCCGCAATACCGGGGCGCAACATCACTTGGGGTACGGCCGGACGCCTGCGTTGATTCGCGGGGCCCTGTGGCAGGGGCGTGCCATTGATAACCCGTAAGTAATGGAGAAGTAACAATGAAAAACTGGAAAACCAGCGCAGAACAGATCCTGACCGCAGGCCCGGTAGTTCCGGTGATTGTGATCAATAAACTGGAACATGCGGTGCCGTTGGCCAAGGCGTTGGTAGCTGGTGGCGTGCGCGTACTGGAGGTCACATTAAGGACTGCCTGCGCCATGGACGCGATTCGTGCTATCGCGTCGGAGGTGCCGGAAGCGATTATTGGAGCCGGTACGGTGATTAACCCACAGCAATTACAGGCAGTGACCGAAGCGGGGGCGCAATTCGCCATCAGCCCAGGCCTGACAGAGGCACTGCTGAAGGCAGCAACCGCAGGTTCCATTCCGTTAATTCCAGGCATTAGCACCGTTTCAGAGCTGATGCTGGGTATGGATCATGGCCTGCGCGAGTTCAAGTTCTTCCCGGCGGAAGCTAATGGTGGCGTGAAGGCGTTACAGGCGATCGGCGGACCATTCCCACAGGTGCGTTTCTGCCCGACTGGCGGTATAACCCCGAATAACTACCGTGATTATCTGGCGCTGAAAAGTGTACTTTGTATCGGCGGCTCTTGGTTAGTACCAGCCGATGCGTTAGAAAATGGTGACTACGCACGCATCACCGAACTGGCGCGTACCGCTGTCAGTGGTGCTACAGCGTAACCCGCGCCGAGCCTGGGTTTGACGATTATTTGGCCGACTCGTTCCAATCGAAGGTTCAACATGATGTTGAACCTTTTTTTATTTTTAAATTACTTAACTTTATTATTTTTAAACTTTTTTTATATATTTTTTGCGAAAACAGGGGTTTGCTTTATAATTTTTGCTGTGGTACAACTATCACAGTTGAAAATTTTACTTGATGAGGATATTGGGCAAATCGCACTCCGTGTAACAAGATAATGTGCGGCTGAGAATAGAGAATACTTATGATGACAACTAATGGAATTACCCTCAGAACCTCTACTTGCCAGCTTTTCCTATCTGCCATCCTTGCCAGTGAGCATCACTGGTGCAGCGAGCTATAGCGTCTTTCTCCCTTAACCGGTGCTGGTGACAGGCTCAGTCCTTCGTCATTCCGCTTAACCGGGCAAACATTTTTAATACGTTTGGGTCAGTTTATCCCCAGGGATCTCTGCGTCGTCAGCGCCTTGTTGCGCCTGTCAGACGAGATAAATCGGGATAAATACGCCTTAGCGTGCGTTATTCGCCGTTTGGGAGAGAAATTATGATTTATTGGATCTTTTTAGGTTTGGCCATCGTGGCCGAAATTATCGGTACCTTGTCAATGAAATACGCCAGCATCAGCGGCGGCATGACCGGTCATATAGTGATGTATGTCATGATCACCGCATCGTATGTGATGCTGTCATTAGCGATAAAGCGTGTTGCCTTGGGTGTCGCTTATGCATTGTGGGAAGGTATCGGTATCCTGTTCATTACGCTGTTCAGCGTGTTGTGGTTTGATGAACCTATCTCGGCACTGAAAGTGTTGGGTTTGGTGACGTTAATTGCCGGTATCCTGTTGGTGAAGTCTGGTACCCGCAAGCCACGAAAACAGGTCAGTCCGCGAGGTGACAACCATGCAACAGCTTGAGTTGTACCACATCGGTTTTTTAGGCTTGGCGATCGTGTTGGAAATTGTCGCTAACATCTTCCTGAAGATGTCTGACGGCTTCCGTAAAGTCTGGATGGGTCTCCTGTCTTTGCTGTCAGTACTGGGGGCATTCAGTGCGTTAGCACAGGCGGTAAAGGGAATTGACCTGTCGGTTGCCTACGCCCTGTGGGGCGGTTTTGGTATTGCCGCGACTATTGCTGCCGGTTGGATCTTGTTCGGTCAACGACTGAATGCCAAAGGTTGGATCGGTCTGGTGTTACTGTTGGCGGGGATGGTAATCATCAAGCTGGCTTAATCAACTGACAACAAGTAAAAAAACCGCAGGCGTTATCGTCTGCGGTTTTTTGTTTTTACAGTGCGGCAATGATTTTGATTTCAACCTTGTACTTCGGGTTCATCAGCTTGGCTTGCACAGTACAGCGCACGGGGGCACTGCCTGCCACTACCCAGGCATCCCAGGCGGCATTCATTGCAGCAAAGTCGGCACCGTCCGCCAGAAAAATGGTGGCATCCAGCACCCGGCTCTTGTCTGAGCCAATACGGGCCAGGATCACGTCGATCGCTGCCAGGGCGTTGGCGGTTTGTGCTGTAGCGTCAGCATCCAGATTTTCCGGCACGCTGGTGTAATAGACGGTGTCGTTATGAACTACCGCTTCCGACCAGCGCTGGTCCGGATCAATTCGTTCGATATTCATTCAGTTATCTCCATATCATCATCACCTTAAGGGTATCACAGCCATCGACAGAAATGCGCAACGTTAAACCCGCGTTGTAGTCTTCCCAGTGAGTGACTTAAGTCAACGTTTGGGGACAAGCGAGCCTGCCGCTAACGATGACGTGAAAGCCATCGGGTAAAAGTCGGTGGTAGCCGTGCAGCAGGATTGGCATAATCAATGCTGAATTACATCGGCAGAGAGATAGCGTGACAGACGATTTCGCAACAGACGGCGCCCTGGCGCAGGCAATCAAAGGTTTCAAACCGCGTGAAGCACAGCGGCAGATGGCGGAAGCGGTCACCGAAGCCATTAACTTCAAGCAGGAGCTGGTGGTCGAAGCTGGCACCGGCACCGGTAAAACCTATGCCTACCTGGTACCGGCACTGCGGGCCGATCGTAAAGTGATTATCTCCACCGGTTCAAAAGCGCTGCAGGATCAGCTTTATGCACGCGATTTGCCTACCGTCGCTAAGGCGCTGAAGTACAAAGGCAAGATGGCGTTGCTGAAGGGGCGGTCAAACTATCTGTGTCTGGAACGTCTCGAGCAACAGTCGATGGCGGGCGGAGAGCTGGCTGGACAGGCGTTGATCGATTTGGTCCATCTGCGTAAATGGTCGTCAATGACCAAAGAGGGCGATATCAGTAGCTGTAGTGATGTCGCTGAAGACAGCTTCGTCTGGCCTTTGGTGACCAGCACCAACGATAACTGTCTGGGCAGTGACTGTCCGCTGTATAAAGATTGCTTTGTGGTTAAGGCGCGTCGCCGTGCGATGGATGCTGATGTGGTGGTTGTGAACCACCATCTGTTCCTGGCTGATATGGTGGTGAAAGAGGGTGGCTTTGCTGAGTTGATCCCAGAAGCTGACGTGATGATTTTCGATGAAGCGCATCAGATCCCGGATATCGCCAGTCAGTACTTCGGCAAACAGCTCACTAGCCGCCAGCTGCTGGATCTGGCCAAAGACATTTCCATTGCTTACCGTACCGAAGTTCGCGATGCCGCACAGCTACAAAAAAGTGCCGACCGGCTCAGCCAAAGTACGCAGGACTTCCGTTTGATGCTGGGTGAACCAGGCTTTCGCGGCAACCTGCGTGAGGTATTGAGCCAGCCAAACGTGCAACGTGCCTTACTGTTGCTCGATGACGCGTTGGAGCTGTGCTACGACGTGGTCAAACTGTCTCTTGGTCGTTCGGCTCTGCTGGACGCTGCCTTCGAGCGTGCCACGCTGTACCGTGCACGTCTCAAACGCTTGAAAGAGGTCAATGAGCCGGGTTTCAGCTACTGGTATGAGTGCAACTCACGCCATTTCGTGCTGGCGTTAACGCCGCTGACGGTGGCTGATCGCTTCCGTGAGCTGTTGGATGAAAAACCAGGCAGTTGGATTTTTACCTCGGCAACGTTGTCGGTGAATGAACAAATGGGGCATTTCACCGATCGTTTGGGTCTGAACAAAGCCAAAACGTTGTTGCTGGCCAGTCCGTTCGACTATGCAAAACAAGCCTTATTGTGTGTACCGCGCTTCCTGCCATCCCCGAATCAGCCTGGAGGCGCAAGGCAACTGGCACGCATGCTGCGTCCGTTGATTGAGGCCAATAACGGCCGCTGTTTCTTCCTTTGTACCTCGCACCAGATGATGCGTGAACTGGCGGAAGAGTTCCGCGCGACCATGACGTTGCCGGTTCTGCTGCAGGGGGAGACCAGTAAAGGACAACTGCTGGCGCAGTTTGTGGAGGCTGGTAATGCGCTGCTGGTGGCGACCAGTAGCTTCTGGGAAGGGGTGGACGTGCGTGGCGACGCTTTGTCGTGTGTGATCATCGACAAATTGCCGTTTACCTCGCCTGACGATCCCTTGTTGAAAGCTCGGATTGAAGACTGTCGGTTACGTGGTGGCGATCCGTTTAACGACGTGCAACTGCCGGATGCGGTTATCACCCTCAAACAGGGCGTTGGCCGCTTGATCCGCGATACCGACGATCGCGGCGTATTGGTGATCTGTGATAACCGCTTGGTGATGCGACCGTATGGCGAAGTATTCCTCAACAGTTTACCGCCGACGCCACGTACCCGTGATATTGCCCAGGCGATTGCCTTCCTGCAGGCAGAGCGCTAGCGGATAGGCGTGACCACAGGGCTGTGCTACAATGCGCGCCCTGTATGAAAAACCCTGTTTTTTTCCCGCCTGAGGTTGGCATGTCCACGCGAATTTTAGCGATCGATACAGCGACGGAAGCCTGTTCCGTTGCGCTCTGGAATCAAGGCGAAATCCACGCCCTGTTTGAGCTGTGCCCACGTGAGCATACGCAACGCATTTTACCGATGGTGCAGCAAGTGCTGGCGGAATCCGGTGTAACCCTTAATCAGCTTGATGCTTTGGCCTTTGGCCGTGGGCCAGGCAGCTTTACCGGCGTGCGTATTGGCATTGGTATTGCGCAGGGACTGGCATTAGGGGCTGGGTTGCCATTGCTCGGTATTTCTACTTTGCAAACTATGGCAGAAGGGGCTTGGCGCGTCACTGGCGCAAACCGCGTTCTGGCAGCGATAGATGCACGCATGGGTGAGGTTTATTGGGGGCAGTTCGAACGTCAGCAAGACGGTAACTGGCTGGAAAGCGAAGGTGAAGCTGTGCTTTCTCCATCGCAGGCGCTGGAACGAGCGCAAGGTCTGCAAGGTGAATGGGCACATGTTGGCACTGGCTGGCAAACCTATCCTGACCTGGTTACGGGTTCTTCCTTAACCCTGCGGGATGGGCAAATACTGTTACCGCAAGCGGAAGATATGCTGCCGTTAGCACTGCAAGCTTGGCAAAAAGGGCTGGCGGTACAGGTAGAAAATGCCGAGCCGACTTACCTGCGCAATGAAGTCACCTGGAAAAAACTGCCTGGTCGTGAATAACCGAAGCCGATTGCGCATTGGTTGATGCCAGGAAATGAATGGTCTGCAACTTGCTTTGTGTATTGATGTCAAAGTTACAGCTATTTCAGGAGATTGCGACGATGTTAACTCACACTGTAAGTAAAAAAATGTCGCTGCTGGCCATTGCCTGCGGTGCGCTCGCTTTGTCGGGTTGTGTCACTGTACCTGATGCGATCAAGGGCAGCACGGAAACGCCGGTGCAGCAGCTATCTTCGGTACAGAATGCGCCGAACCTGTTTGTAGGTGCTGAAGCTCGTTTTGGCGGTACCGTGGTGAATGTTGCGAACGAACAGGGACGGACCGTATTAGAAATCGCTACGGTGCCGCTCGATTCAGGCGCACGACCGATTCTGGGCGAACCGTCGCAGGGGCGGCTGCTGGCATCGGTTAACGGTTTCCTGGAGCCGGTTGACTTCAGAGGCCAGCTGGTTACCGTTGTTGGCCCGATCACGGGTCTAAGAGACGGTAAGATTGGTATGACGCCGTACAAATTTGTCACCATGAATGCCACCGGTTACAAACGTTGGCATCTCACCCAACAGGTCATGATGCCACCGGCGCCGATGGGGCCGTGGGGTTGGCGTAGCGGAACCTGGGGCCCTGGTTGGGGCGTGGGTTACGGCTGGTATAATCCTGGCCCGGCGCAGGTACAAACTATCGTTACCGAATAGTGTTCGCTTGATGTTAACAGTTTTTAGAGGGCGGCTCCGGCCGCCTTTTTCTTTTGGCGCAGGGAATTACCGCCAATTAGTGACGTACATCGCAACCTGAATAATGTTTAAAACTCAAACTGGTCTGCTGAGTTAAAATATTGTTATGGTTTAGCTGCGAGTTAGGGGCTGCGATGATGATAATGAGTAATGATTTCAGGAGTAATACCTTGGATAAGGTCTGGTTAAAACGTTACCCGGCAGATGTTCCGGCAGAGATCGATGCCGATCGTTATTCATCTTTGGTCGAAATGTTTGAGAATGCGGTTAAGCGTTATGCGGATCAACCGGCTTTCATCAACATGGGCGAAGTGATGACCTATCGTAAGCTGGAAGAGCGCAGTCGAGCCTTCGCAGCGTACTTGCAAAACGAGCTGGGCCTGCAGAAAGGCGATCGTGTCGCTTTGATGATGCCTAATCTTTTGCAGTATCCGATCGCGCTGTTTGGTATTTTGCGTGCCGGTATGGTGGTGGTAAACGTTAACCCGCTGTATACGCCGCGCGAGCTGGAGCACCAGCTGAATGACAGCGGGGCCAGTGCCATCGTCATCGTTTCCAACTTTGCTCATACGCTGGAAAAAGTGGTGTTCAACACCCAAGTAAAACATGTGATCCTGACGCGCATGGGCGACCAGCTCTCTACGGCGAAAGGCACCTTGGTTAACTTCGTGGTGAAATACATTAAGCGACTGGTCCCCAAATATCATCTGCCTGCTGCGATTTCTTTCCGCAGCGCACTGCAACGCGGGCGCCGCCAGCAGTATGTTAAGCCTGATATCATCAACTCTGATTTGGCGTTTTTGCAGTATACCGGTGGTACGACCGGCGTGGCGAAAGGCGCGATGTTGACACACCGTAATATGCAGGCGAACGTAGCACAGGCTAAAGCCGCCTACGAGCCACTGTTCCGTGACGGTCAGGAGCTGATTGTCACCGCATTACCGCTTTACCACATCTTTGCATTAACCGTGAATTGCCTGCTGTTTATCGAGCTAGGCGGCCGCAATCTTCTGATCACTAACCCGCGCGATATTCCAGGGTTAGTGAAGGAGCTGGGGCGCTATCCGTTTACCGCGCTAAGCGGGGTCAATACCTTGTTCAATGCGCTGCTCAATAATAGCGATTTCCATCAATTGGATTTCTCGACGCTGCGCTTTTCAGTAGGCGGAGGCATGTCGGTGCAAAAAGCCGTGGCGGACAAATGGGAAGAAACTACTGGTAAGCACTTGCTGGAAGGCTATGGTCTGACAGAATGCGCACCGTTGGTTACCTGTAACCCACACGACTTAAAACACTATAGCGGCAGCATCGGCTTGCCGGTGCCTTCTACTGATATTCGGTTGGTGGATGATAATGGCAATGATGTTGCGGTAGGTGAGCCGGGTGAACTGTGGGTCAAAGGGCCGCAAGTTATGTTAGGCTACTGGCAACGGCCGGATGCGACGGATGAAGTATTAAAAGATGGCTGGCTCGCGACCGGTGATATCGTTACAGTGGATGACATGGGCTTTGTGCGCGTCGTCGATCGTAAGAAAGACATGATTCTGGTGTCTGGGTTTAACGTTTACCCGAACGAGATCGAAGAAGTGGTCAGTCAGCATCCAAAAGTGTTGGAATGCGCGGCGATTGGCGTGCCGAATGACGTATCCGGTGAAACGGTTAAGATCTGCGTGGTGAAGAAAGACGCATCTCTGACCAAAGAAGAGCTGTTGACCCATTGCCGTCGGCAGCTTACCGGGTATAAAGTGCCTAAAATTGTTGAGTTCCGCGACGAGTTGCCGAAGTCTAACGTCGGTAAAATTTTGCGGCGAGAACTGCGTGATGAGCAGAAAAAACCTGTGGCGGCCAATGCCGCCTAGGTCATCATCCACGCCTTACAGATCAACAACGCCGGTGAATGCCGGCGTTGTTGTGTTTGAATCATGAAAGCGACCAAGAGAATGACGTTTTGAACTATCAGTTGATCACTACCGATGCCGGATTGCAGCAGGTCTGCGAGCAGGCGAAAAAGCATGCCCAGATTGCGCTGGACACCGAATTTGTCAGAACGCGCACCTACTATCCTCAGTTAGGTCTGATTCAGTTATACGACGGTGAACAACTTTCCCTGATTGACCCTTTGCCAATCAAGCAATGGCAGCCGTTTATCGAGTTGCTCAGTGACACCCAGATAGTGAAGTTCCTGCATGCCGGCAGTGAGGATTTAGAAGTGTTCCTCAATGCGTTCAAAACGCTGCCGACGCCGATGGTGGATACCCAGATCCTGGCAGCCTTTACTGGTCGACCATTATCGTGCGGTTTTGCGACGTTAGTGTCGGAATATATGCAGGTGGATCTGGATAAAAGCGAAGCCCGTACCGACTGGCTCGCTCGCCCACTGACAGAAAAACAATGTGTCTACGCTGCGGCTGATGTGTTCTATCTGTTGCCAATGGCTAAACAGCTCGTGCAGGAGACGGAGGAGGCTGGTTGGACGGCAGCTGCAAGCAATGAATGCCTGTTGTTGTGTCAACGCCGTAGCGAGACGTTGGCGCCGGAATTGGCCTACCGTGAAATCACCAATGCCTGGCAATTACGTCCGCGTCAGTTGGGGTGTTTGCAGAAACTGGCGGAATGGCGCCTGCGTCAGGCCCGTGAACGCGATCTGGCAGTGAATTTCGTGGTACGTGAAGAGAATCTCTGGCAAGTGGCGCGTCATATGCCCACTTCTTTAGGGGAACTGGACTCACTGGGCTTAAGCGGCCCGGAAATTCGCTATCACGGTAAAACATTATTGGCATTGGTTGCTGAAGCCGCCGAGCTGGATGAATCCGTCCTGCCTGAACCATTGTCGAACCTGGTCGATCAACCTGGTTATAAGAAGGTGTTCAAGGAAATCAAAGCGGCGATCGTCATTGTTAGTGAGCAAAGTGGGCTGAGCAGCGAATTGCTGGCATCACGTCGGCAGATTAATCAGTTGCTGAATTGGCATTGGAAATTGAAAGGTGGCGACAACTTGCCAGAATTAGTCAGCGGTTGGCGAGGTGATTTATTATCGACGCCGCTTCAGGACATTCTGAAGGATTATTAATCGGATTTAAAAAGTCAGGGCAGGGTAAGGAAACACTGCTCTGATTATTTATTAGGAATAATTGAAGTACTGACTCTTACTACCAGCATTTACTCTAAACAACAGTGACGCAAGATTAATTGAGATTAATCCCAAAGGGTAAAAATGATAATTGGGTCTTTTTTATCTCAATAACTGGGTATGCATACAGTTACCCCCTGCAAGAAAATATACAGGGGGTAATTAATGCGTCACACTCATTTAGTTACTTCTTCCGATTCCGGTAATGTCACGTTGAGTTCAAGTACCGAAATATCATCCCCTTTCTGCTCAAACTGCACGTGCAGCATCTCAGGGTCGATTTGGATGTATTTGCAAATTACCGCCAGAATATCGCGTTTTAAATCAGGCAGATACGGGGGCTCACTGTCCCCGCGACGACGTTCTGCGACGATAATCTGCAGCCGTTCCTTGGCTATATTGGCTGTCTGCTTTTTGCGGGACAGAAAGAAGTCTAGTAATGCCATGGTTTATCCCCCAAAAAGGCGTTTCAGGAAACCCTTCTTCTCTTCTTCAATGAAGCGGAAGGGGCGTTCTTCCCCTAACAAGCGGCTAACGGTATCGTCATAGGCTTTACCGGCATCTGATTCAGCATCAAGAATTACCGGCTCACCCTGGTTAGATGCCCGCAGTACGGACTGATCTTCCGGGATAACGCCGACCAGTGGAATGCGCAGGATTTCCAGCACGTCTTCCATGCTCAGCATGTCGCCACGGCTAACGCGGCCTGGGTTATAACGGGTCAACAGCAAGTGTTCTTTAATGGCTGACTCGCCACGTTCTGCACGACGGGATTTGGAAGACAGGATACCGAGGATACGGTCAGAGTCACGTACCGAGGAGACTTCCGGGTTGGTTGTAATGATGGCTTCGTCAGCAAAGTACAAGGCCATCAGTGCACCAGTTTCGATCCCTGCTGGAGAGTCACAGACCACAAAATCAAAATCCATCTCGCCCAAATCGTTGAGGATCTTCTCAACGCCATCGCGGGTCAACGCGTCTTTATCACGTGTTTGCGATGCTGGCAGGATAAAGAGGTTTTCCGTGCGTTTGTCTTTGATTAACGCTTGATTCAGTGTGGCATCACCCTGAATGACGTTAACGAAATCGTAAACAACCCGGCGTTCACAGCCCATGATCAGGTCAAGATTCCGCAAACCGATATCGAAATCGATTACCACGGTTTTCTTCCCTTTTTGGGCTAAGCCGGTAGCGATGGCCGCGCTTGAAGTGGTCTTGCCAACGCCCCCTTTACCCGATGTAACAACAATAATGCGTGCCATGAAATGGATTCCTTGTCAAAAGGGCTTAATTTAAAGGTTGTATGGTTAAAGCGTTATCCAACAGGCTGAGTCGTACGGCCTGCCCGACATAATCGGACGGGATTTGGTCGCTCAACCAGTACTGCCCTGCGATAGAGACTAGCTCAGCACCCAGGTGCGTGCAAAAAATCTGGCACTGTGTATCACCGGATGCCCCGGCCAGCGCACGACCTCGCATCATGCCATAGACGTGAATATTGCCATCGGCAATTAATTCGGCGCCGGCGCTGACGCTGCTGGTCACAATCAGATCGCTATTGCGGGCATAAATCTGTTGGCCGGAACGGACAGGAGCACTGATGATGCGCGTCTTGGCGGGGGCGTTGGGATCCACCACTGGGACAGGCGCGGGAGCCGGTTCCTGGGCAGCCATCTTTTGGCCTTTGCCTTCGTTCAATAACGGCAGCCCGGCACGGGCTATTGCACGTTTTTGCCGCTCATCTCTGCAACCGCTGATACCTACAACGCGCAGTCCTGCTGCCGTGACAGCCTGTTGAAGTTCTTTCCAGTTTGCGTCGCCGTTAAGCGTCGCAACGTTGATAACAACAGGGGCATTTTTCAAAAAAGCGGGCGCTTGCTCCACTTTTTCCACTAATGCCTGACGTATTACCTCGGGTTCCGAATTATACAAATGAACAACCGATAGGGTAAAACTGCTGCCTTTTAGCTCAATTGGCGATTGTGACATCTATCCTGACTCAGTCTCAGCAACTTTAAATCCCCGGAATACCAATCGGGGTGCGATATTCCGAAGTACTATAAGCATGTTATAGTCAGAGTTATATCCAGGCAAGACGCTGCCCCAATTAAATAGAGTTAAAAACATGCTTTGTGTGATCTATAGAAGCTCGAAACGCGATCAAACTTATCTTTATGTCGAAAAAAAAGACGATTTCTCTCGCGTGCCCGAAGATCTGATGAAAAGTTTCGGTACACCACAATTGGCTATGATGCTTTCGCTTGAAGGTCGGGAAAAGTTAGCCTCGGCGGATATTGAAAAAGTGAAGGAAGCCCTGAAAGAAGAAGGGTTTTATCTGCAGGTTCCACCGCCATTGGAAAATTTATTAAACCAGCATTTGTCTAACGATAAAAAATAACCGTCGTTGGCGCACAGGGGCTACGCTGGATCAGTAACCCTAAACTGACAAAGGAGCTGTGTAATGAGATTGTCGGCGATAACGACGGTGTTGACTCTGCTTACGCTGGGATGTGTTGGCCAGCAGGTCGGGGCGCAGGTTGTTACTCCTCAGCAGGCCACTTTACCGGGGGTAACCAACCCGCCGGCCCAGAGCACGCTTGCCGAAACCGGCCGTGATCCTGCGCAGTTTCCCGCTTATGTTGAGCAGCTAAAACGCCAGGCATTGGCGAAAGGCATCAGCCCGACCGTCGTTGAAAGTGCTTTTGCCAATGTGCATTTTGTTGATCGGGTCATAAAGGCAGATCGCAGTCAGCCAGAAAAGAAAATTACGCTGGATGATTATCTTAAGCGAGTATTGCCGCCAGCCAAGATTGCGCAAGGGCGAACCTTATACCGACAGTACCAGACGCAGCTGTCGCACATCACTGCACGTTATGGTGTGCCAGGACGTTATGTGGTGGCGCTGTGGGGAATGGAAAGTGCCTTTGGCAAGATTCAAGGGCGTGAAGATGTGATATCCGCGCTTGCCACGTTGGCGTTTGAAGGGCGTCGTGAGGCGTTCTTCAGTCAACAGTTAATGGCGGCGTTGCAAATCCTCGAACAGGGGCATGTTAGCCGTGAACAGCTGAAAGGCTCTTGGGCTGGTGCGATGGGCCAGTGTCAGTTTATGCCGACGTCGTTCCTTCACTATGCGTTGGATGGCGATGGGGACGGCCGTATTGATATTTGGAACAACGTTGATGATGTGTTTGCTTCTACGGCCCATTATCTGTCGAGTGAAGGCTGGAAGCCGGGTGTCGGTTGGGGGCGAGAGGTTAAACTGCCTGCCGGTTTCAACACCGATAATGTGGGATTGAAAGATAGTCAGGCGCATAGCGTGAATGAATGGCAAAAGCGTGGTGTGCGTCGCCCTGACGGTTCGGCTCTGCCGCATTCTACCTTACGCGGTTGGGTAATCACTCCGGATGACATGCAAGGGCGTGCATTCCTGGTTTATGATAACTTCCGCACAATTATGCACTGGAATCGCTCTTACTATTTTGCGATCGGTGTGGGTATGATGGCTGACGGCATCGGGCAATAGATAAAGACCACGGTGCCTCCACCAGCGCGTGGAATAACGGGCTTAGCATGCTAAGCCCCTACATGATTGTAGGGAGAGGCGGTATGTATCAACATAGAGACTGGCAGGGTTCATTACTTGATTTTCCAGTGAATAAAGTGGTTTGTGTCGGCAGTAATTACGCTGACCACATCAAGGAAATGGGCAGTGCAACCTCTGCGGAACCGGTAGTTTTTATTAAGCCCGAAACGGCGCTCTGTGATATCCGTCAGCCGGTGGCGATCCCCAAAGAGTTCGGTTCGGTGCACCATGAAGTGGAGCTGGCAGTGCTGATTGGCACGCCGTTAAAACAAGCGAATGAAGATCGTGTGGCTCGTGCTATCGCCGGATACGGTGTTGCGCTTGATCTGACGTTACGTGAGTTGCAAGCTGGCTTTAAGAAAGCGGGGCAACCTTGGGAAAAAGCCAAGGGGTTTGATGGATCCTGTCCGATATCCGGTTTCATTCCTGTGGCAGAGTTTGGTGATCCGCAAAACGCAGAACTGTCCCTGACGGTTAATGATCAAGTGCGTCAGCAGGGCAATACCCGTGACATGATCACGCCGATCTTGCCGCTGATCAGTTACATGAGCCGTTTTTTCACGTTGCGTGCTGGCGACATTATTCTCACCGGTACACCGCAAGGCGTTGGCCCAATGAGTTCGGGTGACATGTTGAAAATCACGCTCAACGGTAAATCACTAACGACACGTGTGATTTAAAACCACATTGAAACAACGTAAAAAGGCCCCGAGGGGCCTTTTGTTTTTTCGGTTATAGCTGAGTAAATGGTTTATTTACGGCCCAGCAAGAAACCGAAAACAATGCCAACAGCAGCGGCGATGGCCACACCTGCCAGTGGATTGGATTCAACCTGGGTCCGCACCGTATCGGCCGCATCGCGTGCTGCGTAGCTGGCCTGAGAGGCGTATTTACGGGCCGCGCCTTTAACCTGATGTTCTGGCGAGTCTGTGGCTTTACCAAAGGCTTCCTGCACGGCGCCGGCAGCTTCATTCACTTTATCTTCTGCTTTTCCAAACATATTTGGCTCCCTATTTCGTATAAAGGCGAACATTAACCATAGCAGGATTATGCTGCTTAGGGCGGCGTAACGTGCTTTATGAGATGAATCTTATCTTGAGACTGAGAACGGGCTTATTCGACCATGAGAAAAAACGAAAGGTGATGGGTCTGCGATTTGTACGTATAATTGAGCGATAAGTTCGGTGTTCTAAACCACCGAAAACATAGAGTAATTGCCCGACAGTGGTGTCGTGCAATGTTGAATACCGTTGTTTTAAATAGCGTTTTTTTTAAGCGATACTTTGTTATCGCTATGATTATATAGTGTTTTCAGCCTTCCTATCTGGCTGGGATATCTATATAGTGCACCCTCAAAACCTGTACGCAGGTTATCTATTCATTTACCTATACCGGACGCGAACATGTCACAAACCCCTTTTTGGCAACAAAAAACGCTGGCGGAAATGTCAGAACAAGAGTGGGAATCGCTGTGCGACGGTTGTGGGCAATGCTGTCTGAATAAGCTGATCGACGAAGACACCGACGAGATTTATTTCACCAACGTAGCCTGTAACCAGCTGAACATTAAATCGTGCCAGTGCCGCAATTACGAGCGTCGCTTTGAGCTGGAAGAGGATTGCATCAAGTTGACGCGTGAAAATCTCACGACTTTCGACTGGTTGCCACCGACGTGTGCATATCGCCTGATTGGTGAAGGTAAGCCTTTATTTCCTTGGCATCCGCTGGTTAGCGGCTCCAAGGCGGCGATGCACGGTGAACGTATTACGGTGCGCCATATTGCCGTACGCGAAAGCGAAGTGGTGGACTGGCAGGATCACATCCTGAATAAACCGAGCTGGGCACGTTGAGGCTTTGAAAATAAAGAAATTTTAGGGCAGTAGGATGCCGATTGGGGCATATATGGGGCATATATGGGGCATTTCCTCTAAATTAGCGTTCAAAATGCTCAACTGATCATGATTATTGTCACTCATCCATTTCCCGTAAACGCTGTATACCATTTGGGCTGCCGTATGGCCCATCTGGTTAGCAATGAAGTTCGGGTTTGCACTGGCGCTTAACACCCAGCAAGCATGAGTAGGCTTAGCCTCATCGACTTTCCGATGTTTAAACGTAACGCTCTACAGTATGCTGACACAGTGTAATATTTATAGGGTGGCAATGGGAAAATCGAATCATCCGTAGCCTCGCGTTAACATGACCTTTTGCATCAATCAATCAATCATTCATTCGACATACTTATGCCTTTAGCTATTAAGAAATGTTAAATCTGCCTATAATGATTTATTGTTTTTTATCATCGATTTACCAGGGTGGGCGAAAATTTTATGGCACTGCAATCTGTTGATGTAGAGCTATCATCAGCTCGTTTAGAGTTACTTGAAGCCATTAATACTAATGCATTTCCTGATTCTCAACGAATCGCACTTCACGAGTATTTCCCGCTGGTTGTAGAGGGGCTGGTTGAACTTAAAGGCTTGCTTGAGGGGGATGATGTTGTTGGATTTTATGTATTGATCCCAGACGAAGAAGTTCGTTTTCTTTCATTTTTAGCCATAGATCAAGCATATCGTTCCAGAGGTTATGGAAGTGAGGCTATCCGACTGATCTGTCAGGATGATAAAAGCAGGCCTCTGACAGTTTGCATTGAGCCGATTGATGAAAACTCCACTAATAATTTGGAGAGGGTTCGCCGAAAAAACTTTTATTTAAGAAATGGATTTTTCACTACTGGCCATAAGCAGCTGCTGAATGATCATTATTATGATGTCCTTTGTAGCTCTAACGATTTTAACATTACAGCTTTCACAACGTTGATGAATGCGATAGCAGAAAGCAACTGATAAGACCCTGGGATTCAGCCGAAACCAAAACCTTGGTGTACTCAGCGTTTTTTATGGCCAAATTAGTCGTTGGTGAGTGACTTTAATCCAGAACAAGTTGTGCGGCATTGGCGATTATCTTTATGGATATCATGAAAATGCTGAAAAGATCATAGGTACCATTCGCGTAGGATCGTTATCTGGCGTGGTAGACGACCGTTGTCGGGAGCTTAAGAGGCGGGCGTGTCTAAACCAATTTGGTGAGACAGACAAAGAAAAAAGCCCCTGCAAAGATGAGGGGCAAGACACACAACAACACCAGGGAAATCGGTGATACTAACTTGCAGATACTATAAGGATTTTTTGGCAAAACTTCATCAAAATATTGATGCAATAATGCATCACCATGATGAATTTTTTTGTACAAATCAGATGAGTTTGAACACTCAATGTCTCAGCCTCTCACGTCGTTCATCCCGAACGCGTAATTTATTAGCCCCCACATGCGACTTTTCACGCTACTAACTTAATGTTATGTAAATTACGTACTGAAACCTGTTCGGATGCTTCTTTTTATACATAAGGTTAGGTAGTTTGACCGCTCTCACGCTAAGTTCCGAGAGTAAAATAATGAAAATGATACGTCTGTTTGCCGTGGCTGGTGCGCTGATTGTGGTTGTTTATTACCTTACACATACTTAATACCGACTTACCTCTGAAGATCATCAGTAACTCGATAAAAAACGGCGCCCTGGGGCGCCGTTTTTTATTCTTTCGCGCTTAGCGGCCAAACAGGTCGCGACGTCGCGGGCGGACAAATTGCGCGAGCAGCACGATAATGGCGAACAGCAGATACGCAGTGAAGATGCCGACCAGCCACTGTGGCATTTCCAGTGTCAGGAACTCCCATTGGCGCACAGAGCAATCACCTGACGCATGGAACACGGCTGGCAGCCATTTATCCAGCGGCAGCCAGGAAGGGAAGCTGACGAAGAAATCACAGGTATTAAACGGCGAAGGATGCAGCTGGATCATGGTGTGTTTCCACGCCAGTTGCAGGCCTTCCCAGGCACTGTAAATCCACAGCAGAATAGCGACATAGCGCAGTGGCGTTTTTGGCGCAATGGCACCAAGCAGTGAGGCACCCAGAATACCAAACAACGCGCAGCGTTCGTAAATGCACATCACACAGGGTTGCAGCAGCATTACGTGCTGAAAGTAGAGTGCAACTAATTCCAGTACCAATGCAGTCAGGGCCATCAATAGCCAAGCACCGCGCCCCTGCGAGCAACGGTTAAAGAATTGCAACATATATTTATTCTTCCATGCAGTAAGCAATTGAACCGGCAGTGTAAACCAATTCAACCCCGCTGCCAGCCACCTGGAGCGTATTCAGCACAAAAATAGTCGCTGACAGCGGGGAGGTAACACGATCAATGTGCAGCAGCGTCAATCGACGGTAGCGTCAACCAGTGCCACTGGGTTAACAGGTCAGTCATTGGGGCCAGAGTGAATTGCACGCACAGCAAGCCGACAAGGGTTAAGACCACAGTATAGGGTAAAGCCATCCATACCATACGCCCGTAGGACAAGCGTACCAAGGGAGCCAGCGCTGAGGTGAGCAGGAACAAGAATGCCGCTTGGCCATTCGGTGTGGCGACCGACGGTAAATTGGTTCCGGTGTTAATGGCAACCGCCAGCATTTCGAACTGTTTGAGCGAAATAGCACCGTTTGCAAATGCCGTGCGTGCCTCATTGATATACACCGTGCCGACGAACACGTTATCAGAAACGGAAGACAGTAAGCCGTTAAATAGATAAAACAGCGACAGTTGAGATGAAGGGTCAGCCTGCAATACAAATTGGATGATCGGAGTGAACAGATGTTGTTCAATGATCACCGCCACCACGGTGAAAAATACCGTCAGCAGGGCGGTAAAAGGCAGTGCCTCCTGGAAGGCTTTGCCAATGGCGTGTTCATCTGTGACGCCGCACAGAGAGGTTGCGAGGATAATCACCGACAGGCCAATCAGGCCAACTTCCGCAAGGTGAAAGGCCAACGCGACAACCAGCCAAACGCCAATCAGCGCCTGAACCACAAGCCTAATCTGTTCTTGTTTACTGCGTCCGGCGGTAGCCTGACGATCAAACTCTGTCAGCACTTCGCGCACGCGGTCCGGCAGTTTTGCACCGTACCCGAAGACGCAGAAACGCTCGACCAGCAGACAGACCAGCAGACCACAGACCAACACCGGCAGCGTCACTGGTGCCATGCGCAGGAAAAAGTCGACAAATCCCCAGTCTGCACTTTTGGCGATGATCAGGTTTTGCGGTTCGCCAACCATGGTCATCACCCCCCCTAACGCGGTCCCGACGCCTGCGTGCATCAGCAGGCTACGCAGGAACGCACGGAATTGCTCGAGTGTCTGTTTGTTATCCTCACTTACCAGTGTGCTGTCGTCACCAACATCGGCATTACTGTCAGTTCGGTTCGACACCACATTGTGGTAAATCGAATAAAACCCGGTCGCGACGCTGATAACCACTGCGACTACCGTCAGTGCATCGAGGAAGGCTGACAATAGCGCTGCCGCAAAACAGAATGCCAAAGAAAGTAGCATCTTAGAGCGAATATTTAGCAGTAGCTTGGTGAAGACGAACAGCAGCAGCTGCTTCATGAAGTAAATACCTGCCACCATAAATACCAGCAACAGCAGGACATCCAGATTATGAGCAATTTCTTCGCTCACACGGTCGGGGCTGGTCATACCGATCAGCACGGCCTCAATTGCCAGCAGACCGCCCGGTAGCAGCGGGTAGCACTTTAGCGCCATTGCCAGAGTGAAAATAAATTCAACGACAAAGAGCCAACCTGCAATGAAAGGATCGACGAAAAAGAAAACCAGCGGATTGACCACCAAGAAAATGAGAATGGCCAGTTTGTACCAGTCAGGTGATTGCCCAAGGAAGTTTTTCACCAGGGCACTGCGTAAGGTTGTTTCCATTATGCGTTACACGTCCTGAAAATAAGTTATCGCATATTACCCTAACAATGCTGCCGGGGCAGATGCAACATGGGCTTGCTTTACGACGTGAAATTTCTCTGACGCGGTGTTTTTGCACAATTTTTGCCACTTTATGCACAGTTTCGTTTAATGTTTTTCGCTCACGCTATGTCATGCTTTGGCGATCTGGTATGATCAGCCGACTACTATTACTGATTATCGTCGCTACGGAACGTCAAACACATGGTCATAAAGGCGCAGAGTCCTGCCGGTTTCGCGGAAGAATACATTATCGAGAGTATCTGGAATAATCGCTTCCCCCCTGGCTCTATTTTGCCCGCGGAGCGTGAGCTTTCAGAGTTGATTGGTGTTACACGCACCACGTTACGCGAAGTTTTACAACGCCTGGCCCGTGATGGCTGGCTGACCATTCAACATGGCAAACCGACCAAAGTAAATAATTTCTGGGAAACATCTGGCCTCAATATTCTTGAGACAGTGGCACGTCTTGATCACCAAAGTGTCCCACAATTGATCGACAACCTGCTGTCTGTTCGCACCAATATTGCGGCGATCTTTATTCGCGCAGCGGTGCGTAATCATCCAGAGGCCGCTCAGGAAGTGCTGGCGAAAGCCACCCAAGTGGAAGATCAGGCGGATGCATTCAATCTGTTGGACTACGAAATTTTCCGTGGTTTGGCGTTTGCCTCAGGCAACCCGATTTACGGTCTGATCTTCAACGGTCTGAAAGGCTTGTACACCCGTGTTGGCCGTTACTACTTCTCAAACCCGGAGTCTCGCAAGCTGGCGCTGACTTTCTATAGCAAGCTGTCGACGCTGTGTCATGAGAAGTCATATGATCAGGTCATGGACTGCGTGCGTAACTACGGTAAAGATAGCGGCGCCATTTGGCAAAGCATGCAAGGCACTATGCCAAGTGATCTGACCGAAGCCCGTCGTTAGAAGTCTTCCCGTATGATGTAAAAGGGGCGCCAGTGGCGCCCCTTTTGTTATGGTTGCAAGGTTATAACGGTGTCGGTCGTGGTGGGCACCGTTCCAATAGCTCGACGCTGCCATCTTCGTTTTGCTGTTCCAAAATAATGTCGAACCCCCACAGACGGTGCAGGTGTTTCATTACCTCACGCCGACTTTTGTCCAGTGGCGCACGGTCCTGCGGGATATAACGCAGCGTTAACGAGCGATCACCACGTAAATCCACATTCCAGATCTGAATGTTAGGTTCATGATCACTCAGGTTATATTGCGCCGAAAGCTCTTCGCGGATTGCCCGGTAGCCAGCTTCATTGTGGATCGCCGCAATTTCCAGATAGTTATTACGGTCGTCATCCAGCACGGTGAACAGCCGGAAGTCACGCATGATTTTCGGTGACAGGAACTGGCTGATGAAACTTTCATCCTTAAAGTCACGCATGGCGAAGTGCAGTGTTTCCAACCAGTCTTTACCGGCAATGTCCGGGAACCAATAACGGTCTTCCTCTGTCGGCGATTGGCAAATGCGTTTGATATCCTGGAACATGGCAAAGCCCAGTGCATACGGGTTAATACCGTTGTAATAAGGGCTATTGTAAGGCGGTTGATACACCACGTTAGTATGGCTGTGCAAAAACTCCAGCATAAAACGTTCGGTTACCCGACCTTCATCGTACAGATGATTAAGGATGGTGTAGTGCCAGAATGTCGCCCAACCTTCGTTCATCACCTGCGTTTGCTTTTGCGGATAAAAATACTGGCTCACTTTACGCACAATGCGCAGAACCTCACGTTGCCACGGTTCCAGCAGCGGAGCATTTTTCTCCATGAAGTAGAGGATATTTTCCTGAGGTTCACTTGGATAGCGGCGAGCCTGCTCTGGTGCCTCTTCACGTTCGACACGCGGCAGGGTTTTCCATAGCGTATTTACCTGGCTCTGCAGGTACTCTTCGCGGCTTTTTTGTCGGGCTTTTTCTTCGACCAATGAGATCTTCTGAGGTCGTTTGTAACGATCAACACCGTAGTTCATCAAGGCGTGGCAGGAGTCGAGAAGCTTCTCCACCTCTTCAACGCCATAGCGTTCTTCGCACTGACTGATGTAGTGACGGGCGAACAGCAGATAATCGACGATAGAACTGGCATCAGTCCAACTGCGGAACAGATAGTTATTCTTGAAAAAGGAGTTGTGCCCGTAGCAGGCATGCGCCATCACCAACGCCTGCATGGTGATGGTATTTTCTTCCATCAGATACGCAATGCAGGGATTAGAGTTGATCACGATTTCATAGGCCAAGCCTTGCTGCCCATGTTTATAACGCTGCTCGGTCTCAATGAATTTTTTACCGAATGACCAATGGGTATAGTTAATCGGCATGCCGACGCTCGAATAAGCGTCCATCATCTGTTCTGAGGTGATGACCTCGATCTGATGAGGGTAGGTGTCGAGCTTGTAATGTTTGGCCACGCGATCGATGTGCTCCAGGTACACCTGCAGCAGTTCGAACGACCAGTCCGGTCCATCACTCAGACGTTTATCTTCCTTGACCTTGTCATGTGTTGAAGTAGTCATCAGCGCACCCTCGTTATTACGGACCTTGCTCAAACGGCAGACCCTAGATCAATCGTAGCTCAATCTGGGCAGAGGGAATAATGATATAAAGCTTAAAAATTCAACGATCTGACTCATCGATTCCCAATGAGGACGTGCCAGAGGGATTTTCTTGTGAGTTTTTTCTGCTGAGGAGGGCTGGAAGGCCTGCAAAAGGTTGTGGCAGTTTAATCCTGTTTTTATGGTTTTTTATCCTGCCGTGACGCCGTTGTTTCATTTTTATATTCTGTTAAATCCATGTTGCATGCCATGGTTTTTTTCTGTGCTGTCAATGATGTCATTGCTAGCATATTGGTCATTGTTTCGCTCTTAAATCGGGCTTTCACAACATCTTATCGCTATTTATAGGTAGCTATTGCAAAAGAACCGGCCATGAACGATAAATTAATTGTGAATGTTGTCACGTTTGATAACTAAGATGTTGGACGGATTTTTCCACTGAGTTAATTTCCTGTGAGCAGAAGATTATGCTTTGTGATGCCTTGAGCTGGAGTCAGCGATGCGAGTGGTAATTTTAGGTAGTGGAGTTGTTGGTGTTGCGAGTGCCTGGTATTTGGCGAAGGCAGGGCATGAGGTCACGGTTATTGATCGTCAGCCTGGCCCGGCGATGGAAACCAGCGCGGCAAATGCCGGGCAAATCTCACCGGGTTATGCAGCTCCGTGGGCTGCGCCGGGTGTGCCACTGAAGGCGATTAAGTGGATGTTCCAGCGCCACGCACCGTTGGCTGTTCGTCTTGATGGCAGCAGTTTCCAGCTGAGCTGGATGTGGCAGATGCTAAAAAACTGCAACACTGAACACTATATGACCAATAAAGGGCGGATGGTGCGGTTGGCGGAATACAGTCGTGACTGTATCAAGGCACTGCGCCAGGAAACCGGCATCCAGTACGAAGGCCGCCAAGGCGGTACGTTGCAATTGTTCCGAACCCAGCAACAGTTTGAAAGTGCGGCAAAGGACATTGCTGTACTGGAAGATGCTGGCGTGCCTTACAAGCTGTTGGAAGCCAACCAACTGGCTAGCGTTGAGCCTGCATTGGCACAGGTAGCCCATAAGCTGACCGGGGGTCTTCAACTGCCAAACGACGAAACCGGTGATTGCCAACTGTTTACCCAGCAACTGGCTAAACTGGCGCAGCAAGCAGGAGTTACCTTTTTGTATAACCGCAGCGTTGATCGCTTGCTGATGGAAGGCGACAAAATCAGTGGTGTGCAATGCGGTGGTGAAATCTTCAAGGCTGACAGCTATGTAGTGGCTTTCGGCTCCTATTCTACTGCGCTGCTGCGCGACCTGGTGTCGATCCCTGTATATCCGCTGAAGGGCTATTCACTGACCATCCCGATTACGGATGAGGCTGCGGCCCCATTCTCGACGGTTCTGGATGAAACCTACAAAATCGCCATTACTCGTTTTGACCAGCGTATACGTGTCGGCGGCATGGCGGAGATTGTTGGTTTTAATACGCAGCTTGAGCAAAAGCGGCGGGAGACACTTGAGATGGTTGTGCGTGATCTTTACCCTAATGGTGGGCGAGTTGAAGAAGCGACCTTCTGGACCGGTCTGCGCCCGATGACGCCGGACGGCACACCGATTGTCGGTAAAACGTCGCTGAAAAACCTGTTCCTCAACACCGGGCACGGCACCTTGGGTTGGACAATGGCCTGCGGTTCTGGCCAGCTACTTTCTGATCTCATCTCTGGTATCACGCCGGCTATTCCTTCAGACGACTTGGGGGTGGCGCGCTACAGCGCTGGATTTCGTAACCTCTATGCCGGTCCTTTAAATGATGTGCATCCCGCGCGTTAAAAACCTAATTTATTGATGTGATTGTCACGGGCGTTGGCCCGTGACTGCATTCGCAGGCCCGTAGGAGTGCCCATGCCTCGCCCGATTTCCGCCACGCTGCACCTTGGCGCATTTGAAAATAACTTGCAGGTTGTTCGTCGTTTTGCACCTAGTGCTAAAGTCTGGTCGGTGGTAAAGGCCAATGCCTATGGGCACGGTATTAAACACATTTGGCGCAGTTTGGCACAGACCGACGGTTTTGCTCTGTTGGATCTCGCCGAAGCCATTACATTGAGAGAGTCGGGCTGGCAGGGGCCGATTCTTCTGCTGGAAGGTTTCTTCAAGTCGCAAGATTTGGCCTTGATCGATCACTACCGTTTGACGACGTCGGTGCACAGTGATTGGCAATTGTCGGCGATAGCGGAGGCTAAACTGTCGGCGCCGCTAGATGTTTACCTAAAAGTGAACAGCGGTATGAATCGCTTGGGATTTGTACCGGAACGTTTGCACTCCGTTTGGTTAAAAGCGCGGGAGATAGGCAATATTGCGAATATGACGGTAATGAGCCATTTTGCCACCGCTGACGGCCCTCAGGGTGTAGTAGAGCAAATGGCGACCGTTGAAGATGCGGCGTCGCTTATTCCGTTGCCGCGTTGTTTGGCTAACTCTGCTGCCACGCTGTGGCACCCAGAAACCCACGGTAGCTGGGTGCGGCCAGGCATTGTGCTCTATGGGGCTTCGCCCAGCGGGCAATGGCGTGACATTGCTGATAGCGGTTTACAGCCCACCATGACGCTGAGCAGCGAAATTATTGGTATTCAAACGCTGAAGCGTGGTGATCAGGTTGGCTATGGGTGGCGATACCGTGCCGAGGGCGCGCAACGTATCGGCGTAGTTGCTTGTGGTTATGCGGACGGTTACCCGCGCCATGCGCAGACCGGGACACCTGTCTGGGTAGACGGTGTGCTGACGAGAACGCTAGGCACGGTTTCGATGGATATGCTGGTGGTTGATCTGACGCCTTGCCCCGATGCAGGTATCGGGGCGGAAGTTGAGCTTTGGGGGCAGCGCCTGCCGGTTGACGATGTTGCCGCCGCGGCAGGCACGTTGGGTTACGAATTACTGACGGCGTTGGCCGCCAGAGTGCCAGTGACCACTGAGGCTTAAAAGCCTCAGGCTACTTTCTTCAATTGGCCTTTAATTTGCTTGCTGCGCTGCCGTGCGTGTAGCGCCAGCAGGCAACCCACCAGCATCACCAGTGCCAATGACAACTTGGGTTGTAACGGCAGTGCCATTGCCAGCAAGCCTAGTCCCGCACCACCGGCCATCTGTACAAAGCCCACTAATGCTGAAGCAACACCAGCCTCGTTAGAATACGGCTCCAGCGCGTAACTGGTTGCCGGCCCCATAACAAAGGCAAGCCCCGCGCAGGCGAAAGCGACCGGTAACATATAGGCAAGCCAATGAGTTTGTGCTGACCCTGGCAGTAAAAACACGCCAAGTAGTAATCCAATACAGCCGATGCCCATCAACATTCCGCCGGTCGCAAGACATATTGGTCGTCCGACTTTGTGAATAATCCGGTTTGCGAAAAAACTCACCAGCATGATCCAAAAGCCGTTAGCGCCAAACACCAGAGAGAATTGCAACGGTGTTAGGCCGGCAGTTCCCATCAACACGTTAGGTGCCAGTGAGACATAAGTCAGCGCCATCCCCATGGCGCCAGAGTTAACGACTGCGAAGGACAGAAAGCGGCGGTCGCTGAGAATGCGGGCATATTGCCGCACCGGTAATCCTTTGACACGCACGGTATCTGCCGGGCGAGTTTCTGGCAGCCGCAGGGCGATCAGCACTAACACGGCCAAGGCGTAACACACCAGGAACCAGAATGGTGCGCGCCAGCCAAAGGCTTCGGCTAGCAGACCACCAAGCAGCGGCGCCAGTGCAGGAATGATATTCAGCGTGCCGTTGAGAAAACCAAAGGCGCGTGCAGCATCGTCACCGTTCATTCGGTCACGTACGCCACTGAATGCCACTACCGCTGTACAACAAACCGCTACACCTTGCAGCAGGCGCGAAGCAACAAACACCGTTGGTGTGGTTGCCAGCGCAGCCATGGCAGCACCAAGCATGTAAATCACGATGCCTGCCAGTGCTACCGGTTTACGACCGTAGTTATCCACTAACGGGCCGGCGATAATCTGTCCAAGGCCTAACACCAGGATGAACAGAGAAATAGTGGACTGAATCAGCGCTTCGCTGCTGTTAAGGCCGAGAGCGATCGCGGGGATAGTCGGTAAATAGAGATCGATGCCCAGCGGACCGAGTAGCACCAGGCTAAGAAGCAGAAACAGAAATTTTTGCATAACAAAAACAGCACATCCGAGTGACAAAGAGGGCTAGAGTAGAGACTCTGGCGTTAAATAGAAAGGGGCAAAACATCAGCCGGCCATCGCTTCGTCTGTCTGCTCCACTTACAGTGCAGAGCTTTTGCGATAGTAGAGTGCCGAGATCGTATCTGCTACGTAGCGCGCCTGATGTTTGGCGTCATCCAATGCGCGATGAGGTGTGCCCTCAAATGCCCGTTCTTTCTTGGGATTGAAACCCAACAGTTCGGCCAGTGTGATCACAGTACGGACATCTTGCGTATCCCAAAACTTCCACGGGCACGGCATCTCAAGCTGCTGAAAGGCATGCTCGAGGATGGTGCAGTCGAATTCCTTGCCGTTGCCCCAGACTTTTACCTGATCGGTGCTGTTCATATGGATAAACCGACTCAGGTTGGTCAGTGTACGCTTAAGACTCTCCGTGCCGCCGAAAGCCAGCTTACGAGCGTCATCTGATTGCTTCGCCCACCAGGCGACGGTGTCCAGGCTAATGGTTCTGCCGGGTTGATCTTTTTGGCTATTGACGGCGTTTTCAAATTCAGCGCCGAGTTGACCGGTTTGGGGATCAAAAAAGACAGCGGCAACGACCAAAATCACTGCGCTCGGCTTTATGTCCAGCGTTTCAATGTCTAACATGAGATGGTGCATTGGGTCTCCCGGCTGAGTGAGGTCGTGCATAATATTACTACAAACCGGGTGAGGATGCGCCGTCAGCTCTGGCGGCCAAACGCGGGGGCGTCATTGGCGTAACCCAGATGCATCAAGCAGGCATCCATGTTCACAGCCATACAAAATGAACATGAGTGCTCATTTTGGCCTGTAGTGACATCTGATTTGCCGATATGTAAAGACCAGCGGATTTATAAAATACTTTGAAATAGTCTAAGGCAGGGTAACCAAGGTATGATGCTCAGGGTTTTGTTGTCGGGTTGGTCCTATCGGTGAGAACGTTTATTTTCATTTTATGCATGGTCGGTTATCTGCTGGTATTGAGCTACCTTGGCGTTTTTGTCACTGATAAAATATGTGAAAAGTCTAATAACTACACCAAGGTGTGCCGTCTGGTGGATATCTCCGAGCCCCATATCCCAAGATAATGACCGGCGTTCAGCCTAAATAATCGATCGTTATCAGCGGTGTTAATACACCCGCCACACCAGCCAGTGTTATCCATTGCCGCCAGCCCAGGCGTGCCAACCAATCCTGACGCAGCGGTGGTGTTGCCAGTTGCCCTACGGCGACTGTACCAGTAAGTAGCAGGGTCAGAAAAATGAATACCAGCCCACGGCTCCATACATTGAATTCGATATGTAGCACATTGGCGTAATACAGCCGCATCAGAATGTAATAGGCCAGCATAATCCACGCGAAATGCGTACGTTTTTTCAACACGTGATAGAGTATAAATGCTATGAACAGGCTGTGGCACACGGAGATCAATGGTGCTTCAATCGGGCGCCTGACGCAGCCGTTATATACCGCCAGGTAAATATTAAAGATCAACTGTGCGTAAACGGTATATATATACCAGCCATAGATGACTTTGAGTTTTTTTGGGGTTGGCTGTGTAGGGCAATAGTCCGGTATCATTGAAGCCTCCTGAGCTGACAAGCGTTATAGCACCCAAAAACTAAATGAATTTGAAACGCCAAACAGGCTTTATTTTGCCCCCGAATGGGAACTAATCAGCGCATGTCAGGTCTGTTCGAACAGTACAATTTGTGGTGTTTTTAGTTGAATTTTAATGGTAATTCATTGATATGACAGATTATAAAAACAGCCGCTTCGCAGCGTATTTGCTGGTCTTTACGCTGGGGCTTTATTTTTTCCTTCCGCCAATGCTGGTCGCTTTCTTTTTTAAGTGGCTTAACTTGAACCCTTTCGTCATTATTCGATTTTGGCATTTTAATCCTTTCTCCGCCGATCGAGGGATTCCCATTTATCAAACCTTTATATATGTCTTCATCGTATGGAGTGTGTTGAATATCCTGGTTTGGGGCACACTGTTTACGATAGGGCGTTTGTATGCCCGGTTCACCAGACCTCGTTAAGGCCGACCTCCCAGAGGTTATGAAAGAGGTAGATAGTAAGCACTTTTCAAAATATAATGATAATCGTTATCATTTTTGGCTGGTAAGGGTGAGAAGGAGTGTCTCCTTATGCGCCACCCATTTCCGGCACGTTCCTGTTCCATTTACTCTAACTTTCTAGCCAGCCTTGTGCTGGCATTTTTTTCTTTTCAATAAGCTATGCCCACTTTGACTATAAGGCCGTTTGTGGGGTGACTCGCTTCGATCGCTCATAAAAAGCCAACTCATATTGTAAATCATTATAGATAAAGATAGTGATTATCATTATTATTTGTATTTCAATAAATACACCGAAGAAACCTCTATGGACGGCATTACTCAGTGTGACTGGCTGGCCCGCTTATAGAGTGCGATTTAATGATACTTACTAGGGATTACAGGCATGCCGATGATTTTTCCTGTCAAACGGTCGCGTGTTTTATGTACACTCGCGATCTTCTTGCCATTGACGTCGTTAGCTGAAGATACACTTGTCGTCACGGCAAAACCCGCCGATACGGCAGAAGCACAAACACAAGGTTACCAGACCACGACGAGCCAAGGGGCCACTAAAACCGACAAGCCATTGGTCCTGACTGCGCAGTCTGTCTCGGTGGTTACACGCCAGCAGATGACCGATCAGAATAGCCAAACGGTTAATGATGCTTTGAAATATGCGCCCGGTGTTTTTACCAATTTTTCCGGCGGTGCGACGCGCTATGACACCATTGCGTTGCGTGGTTTCCATGGCGGTGACGTTAATAATACTTTCCTTGATGGTTTACGTTTACTGAGTGACGGTGGCACCTACAATGCTTTGCAGGTTGATCCCTGGTTCCTGGAACGTATCGATATTATCAAAGGGCCTTCTTCGGTGATGTATGGGCAGAGTATTCCGGGCGGGTTGGTTGCATTGACGTCCAAGCGGCCGCAATTCGACACGCAGGGGCATGTTAACCTCAGTGCCGGTAATAACAGCACCAAAGGTGGCGCTTTTGATGTGACAGGTCCATTGTCGGATCAGTGGGCTTATCGATTGACAGGAATGACGCGCAGCAGTGGAACCATGTATGACCACCAGCGCGAAGAACGCTATGCTGTTTCACCATCATTGCTGTGGCAGCCCGATGAAAATACCTCGCTGCTGTTGAAAGCTTATTTGCAAAAGGATCCCTCTGGCGGCTATCACAGCGCGGTGCCGGCAGATGGCAGTCTCTACTCAAGCTCCGGAGACAAACTGGGCCGAGGGTTCTTTGATGGTGAAAGCAGCCGTAATGTGTTCAAACGTTGGGAGCAAATCTACAGCTATGCTTTCTCACACAGTTTTAACGATGTTTGGTCATTCCGGCAAAATGCCAGTTATACCCATTCTAATGTTGAATTACAGCAGGTATACCAGATTGGTTGGGATCCAGAACACCAATTACTGAACCGATATTACAGTGGTTCGGCTACGTCGTTAGATGCGTTTGCTGTCGATAACCAACTTGAAGCTGATTTTGCTACCGGGTTGCTGGAGCACAAAGTGATGCTGGGCCTGGATTACCAGCGTTTTCGTAACAACCTGTGGGACGAGTCAGCAGGGGCTTCTAAGTTGAATCCCTATACCGGCGTGTCCGGTGGCGCAGGGTTAACCAACCTGACACATACCGATTCCAGACGCCACTATGAGCAGACAGGACTTTATCTACAGGACGAAATCAGCCTGCAGAACTGGTATCTGAATCTGTCCGGTCGTTTTGACCGCATAGAATCAAAAAATACGGTGCTCAACACGGGCACCAGCGATGCGCGTAATGATGATAACTTCAGCGGGCGCGCGTCGTTGCTTTATCACTTTGATAGCGGTTTCTCACCTTATGCCAGCTATAGCACGGCAGTGACACCAGAGGCGCTGCCCGATCAGAATGGGCATATGCTGAAACCGAGTACCAGCGAACAGTATGAGGTGGGCTTGAAATATCAGCCACCAGGCAGTTCATCAATCTACAGCGTGGCGCTTTATGATTTGACGCAGAAGGATGTGGCCAACCGTGTTGTACAGCAAAGTTATTATTTGCCTGCCGGTAAGGTGCATTCTCAGGGCGTTGAACTCGAGGCTCGTAGCAAGATCACCGATCGTCTCGATTTGATTGCTGGCTATACCTATAACAAAGTGAAGTTCAAAGATGCGATTGATGGCAACGACGGCAATACGCCGTATTTGGTGCCAGAACAAATGGCATCATTATGGGGAAAATACGCGGCTGCTTACGGTGTGGAACTTGGTACTGGGGTGCGTTATATCGGTAAACAGTGGGCGGATAATGAAAATACGCTGCGTATTCCTTCTGTGACGTTGCTGGATGCCTCGGTGCGAATGAATTTGGACCGTGTTAATCCGTCGTTGAAAGGCGCCTATGTGCAATTGAACGTGAATAACCTGACGGACAGAGAGTACGTTGCTGCGTGTTACGGCACTGGTTATTGCTACTGGGGAGCGGAACGTACCGTGGTGGCAACGGTAGGATACGACTTCTGAGGAAAGGGTCAGTATCGCCCCGTCGGTATTTGGCGGGGCGGTTTCTATAGCGCTAGAACAAGGAGAACATCAACACTACAGGCAAGCTCAGAGGCCAGGTCAAACCAATCGTTAATGCACTGATAAAACGAATCTTAATGGTATCCCGGCTGACCAAGTAGGTAAAAATCATAGAAACGAACAGGCCAATTAAATAAAAGTATTGTGTTGCAACCCACAGCGACGACATGAAACCAATCCCAGTTGTATTTTTAAGCCGTAAATTCTAGGAGCTTAATTCCACATAATCAATGCTTATTAATTGTTTGTTCAATTTGCGATATATAACCACTTTATGTGTGGATACTTGTGCCTGCTGCAGGATTATAAGGTTATTCAGTAATGAGGTGATTTGAAAATGTTAAGCAGATGTAATATGTTGGAGGCTGATAGAACAACATGAGGTGCAATTATGGGCTTTTGGAGAATCGTATTTACCATCATCCTGCCACCACTGGGTGTATTGCTTGATAAAGGCATCGGCGGGGCGTTTATCCTGAATATCATCTTAACCTTACTGGGCTACTTCCCTGGGTTGATTCACGCTTTCTGGATCCAGACGAAACAATAGTCGCTAAGGCTGTCTAATCCCCGGCATTTTCAGTGGAAATGCATCCATGAATGTCGTGTAGCACGACTGACCCTGGCGTATGTAGATGCCGGGGTTTTTATCTTTATGGGCCCCTAATGGATGTTGAGGCCATAGACAAACAACCATGAAAACAGCATCGCCAACAGGCCTGCGATAAAAAGAATAGAGATCATTTCCTTCATGTAAAACTTCCCTTTCGGTTTTGGTGAAATTACTTCTTATTGTTTTTACATGGGATTTTAGATCGTAATAGGTATAAATCCTAGTTTTAATGTCATCGAGTGAGTGTTTTGCTGCCAAGACCAACCATAAGTATTGGAGACTGTCCCATGAATATTCCCGTATTAGTCAGCGCTAGATTGGTATTACGGCCATTGGAACGCGCAGATGCTGGAGATATTCAGCATTTGTTTCCACGATGGGAAATCGTACGCCACATGACCAGCCAAATACCTTGGCCATACCCTGAGGGGGCCGCGCTTGAGTTTATCAATCATGTTGCATTACCGGCGATGGCTGCGGGTACTGGCTGGTTTTGGTCTATCCGACGGCAAGAGGATGAGCGGCATTTGATCGGCGTGATTAACCTGAGTCTTGGCGATGGCAGCAACCGTGGTTTTTGGCTTGCTCAGGAATGGCAACGTCAGGGATTGATGACGGAAGCCAGTCAGATTGTGACAGATTACTGGTTCAATGTGCTGGGGCAAGCTGTATTGAGGGTACCCAAGGCAAAAAATAACCTGGCGTCACGACGTATATCTAAGCATAGCGGTATGCGTGTGGTCGCAACGAAAGAAAATGACTATGTCGGCGGTCGTATGCTTACGGAAATCTGGGAAATAACACGGGCTCAATGGAATGCGCGGGTGGATGGACCCTGAGTTAACTATTCGTAGCTATTGCTGAAAGCGACGGATGTGAACTATATACAACAGGGCATATAAGGCGTTTTGATTCAGGGCAGAGGATGTTGGAAGGATCACAGCACTCAATGCACAGGTCTGGCGTAGCGCCTCCACGTTAAAGAGGGAATCAGTAATGAATGCAAAACCTACAGTAGTCCTGGTGCATGGATTTTGGGGCGGTGCAGCGCACTGGAGCAAAGTCATTACCGAATTGTCACGTAAGGGTTATCACTCCATTCACGCTGTTGAGGTGCCACTGACATCGCTGGCTGATGATGCTGAACGCACGCGTAAGATGGTGGCGCAGCAGGACGGCCCGGTGCTCTTGGTCGGTCATTCTTATGGCGGTGCGGTTATTAGTGAAATGGGTAATCTACCGAATGTCGTCGGATTGGTGTATATCGCCGCGTTTGCCCCGGATGCTGGTGAAAGCCCTGGTGGAATTACGCAAGAACATCCTCCCGTTGCGGCGGCGAATCTGGTGCCGGACAGTGACGGTTATTTATGGATTAAAGCAAATAAATTTCATGAAAGCTTCTGCCAGGATCTTTCTGCTGATGAAGCTCTGGTGATGGCAGTGACGCAAAAGGCGCCGTTGGCCAGTACCTTCGGTAACGCTATTACTGAGCCTGCGTGGAAGCACAAACCATCATGGTATCAAATCTCCAGTGGCGACCGGATGATTGCGCCAGAGAATCAACAACGTATGTCAACACGGTTAAAAGCGAAAAAAGTCATTACGTTGAATGCCAGTCATGCCTCTCTCGCTTCACACCCTCAGGAAATAGCGGCTTTAATTGATGATGCAGCCAACGCGTCGTAAAGGTTGTGCATTCCAAGACCCCACGGCTGTGGGGTTTTTCATTTACAGATCTTAACTGCTTAAATAATTTTTCATCAGCTGCATCCAAAAGCATCTCCTCGTACGTATATCCGGATGTGAGGCAAAACTTTACCTCCCTTACCTTCGAGGAAATGGTCATGAAAAAGCTTATTACTGGCGTTTTATGTGCATCTGTCCTGTTCAGCGGCGTGTCTGCTGCTGCCATGATGTCTGATCAGGTTATGGTCGGTGGTGCCGCCATGTATCCGAGTAAAAACATTATCGAAAATGCGATTAATTCCAAAGACCATTCAACACTGGTGGCTGCGGTTAAAGCGGCAGGGCTGGTAGATACCCTGCAGGGGCAAGGGCCATTTACTGTTTTCGCACCTACCAATGCTGCTTTTGCCAAATTACCTGCGGGTACCGTTGATAATTTACTGAAGCCGGAAAACAAGGCGTTGCTGACCAGTGTGCTGACCTATCACGTCGTGGCAGGCAGGTATGACATGAAGCAACTGGAGAAGAAAATCCATGACGGTAAAGGATCAGCTGAATTGAAAACGGTGAATGGGCAACCTTTGTGGATCATGAACAATGGGCCACACAATATTCAGCTTAAAGATGGAAAGGGCAATATAGCGAATATCAGCACCTATGATGTGTACCAGAAAAATGGGGTGATTGATGTTATTGATACCGTCCTGATGCCTAAATAAATTGGGTCTATACTTGGTGCGGGTGGCCTGAGCGACAGCCCCCGCACCTTAATCAGGATGGGACATGACTGAACCCTTACCAGAATATGATGTGGCGATGATGAAAGCCATTGGTCGTGGCGATCGTCAGGCTTTTGAGCAACTCTACCGCCAAACATCGCCGCGTTTGTATGCCATTGCCTTGCGTATTCTCAGGCGACAATCCTGGGCAGAAGAAGTGTTACATGAAAGTTTCATCAGCGTATGGAATCGGGCTGCCAGTTACGATCCGCAGCTCAGTTCTCCACTGACCTGGCTGACACACATTGTACGCAACCGTGCCATTGACTGGTTACGCAGTGCGGGTGGGAAGGCGGCAGAACGTGAGGATGAGTTTGTTGATGTTGAGGTTGGCAGTTTCGCTGAGCCCGCCGAGGCGTTACAGCGTTCGCAAGAGGGACAAAAGCTCTCGGCGTGTCTGGAGCATTTACCCATCGACCAGCGACAAAGCATCGTACTTGCCTATTATCAGGGGATGTCGCACGGTGAAGTCTCCGTTTATCTTCAACAACCGCTTGGCACGGTTAAAAGCTGGATCCGCCGAGCTCTCGACCATCTAAAAGACTGCGTGGGATTATGAAAAACCGGGGGGAGTACGACTCAGCCCTGGCTGCGGAGTATGCGTTAGGCACGCTGCGCGGTCCGGCAAGATTCAAACTGGAACAGCGAATTCGCCACGAGCCAGAGCTGGCCGTATTGGTGGCGCGTTGGCAGCGGTTGCTAGCTCCTCTCGATCACGCCTTGATACCGATCACGCCGCCTGAACGGGTATGGAAGAAAATCCAGCTTAGCCTGCCACCCTTAGCACGCCAACGCCGGTGGCGCTGGGATTATCTTGCTTGGGCACTCGCAGCCGGTTTGGCCGCAGTGGTGTTGGTGCCGCGTTTTATCGAACAAACACCCGAGTTTACCCCTGCGTTGGTGCTGAGTAGCGGGCAAACTGGTAGCGAGCAGTGGATTTTGAGCCTGGACAAAGCGGTGAAGCATCTGCAACTCACCCCCATTAATCCGCAACAAATTGCTGCGACAAACAGTCTGCAACTGTGGGCGATACCTGCCGGGGAAAAACCAGTGTCTTTGGGTTTGGTTGCGGCAAAAGACGTGACCAGACTGCCACTGGATCAGATTCAGTTAGCCAGGGGAATGACCATCGCCATCAGCCTGGAGCCAGCCGGTGGTTCGCCAACTGGCCAGCCTACAGGGCCAGTTCTGTACGCTGGGCAGCTAGTTTCACTTTAGTGGCTTACGGACTTTTTCGGTGATCATCGCGCCAACGGGTTAAGCCGGCTTACTGTGCTCGGCCGCATGCATTGCCTGATAAGCCTGAATGTTACTGTCTCTGATCCCCAACATCGCTAAAATTTCTGTCATAAAGCTGACGGGGGCGCTCCCCGGTGCTGTCACAACGCGCTGATCGGCCACGGCATAAGGTACATCTTGATAGCACGCTGCTCCCCGGTAGCCTGATACTGACGACAGATTTTCCGCCGAATTAGAGGTATGACGACAGTTATCAAGCACACCCGCTTGTGCCAACACGCGAGTACCATCGCAAATACCTGCGACAACGATATTTTTACGGTGTGCATCAGCCACCAGACCGCTGATATTTGGTGCGTGTTCTGTCTGCCATGCCGTACCACCGCAAATGATTAATAAATCAATTTCGTCCAGCAGGATGGCCTCGATTGGCAATTGCGGTGTCACAAGCATTCCGCTGGAAGAAATGACCGGGGCACCTTGCGGGGCCGCAAAGCGGACATCGAAACCATAATAACCCCGGCAAGTTGAGTTGATTAACGCTGTTTCCCAATCGGAAAAATTGTCAGTAATAACGGTGATGGCGCGCTTCATTGGGGTGTAACTCCCTGCATTTGTTGGTGTAGAGCGAGGCCGAATCCCTCGCAGAAGTACCAAGCATAAAGACTGCCGCTGTCAATTTCTGTCAGTAGGGTGAGTGACGTGCTATCTCGTTGACTCGTGTAGGTTGATACCAAAAAAATCCCGCACAGCGGCGGGATTAAGGGATGATAGCGACAAACTGGATTCTATTCTGATTTTGGTGTGGTGTGTGTCCAGATGGCGACAGTAGCGCAGCTAAATTTCAGCGACAAGGGGAAAAGACGAAATGGTGCAGGTATCAGAATATCCTCAACAAAATTCCACAGTATTCATCCCAACGAAATCATGGCATGTGTTGTAGAGAAGAAAATGGTGGGGCAGTAGGATCAGCGTTAAGGGTGGACCACTTCCTTGTGGAGAGGCGTCCTATCGTCGTTTCCGCTTGGTGTTGAAAGTACTTACCTTTCTTTGCTTCAAATACATCACAAAGGAAAATACAACAACTGCGATCAAAACGACGATGATTGCAATTGGAAGGAACTCCATAGCACTCACCTAAGATGGCAATTTGGCCATTCATTAAATAGGATTATTCCTAACTTGCGCAATGAGCATTGGATAAAGAAGAGATAATTAGGATTTACCTTAGCGAGCGTGCCTGCGCTTTACCTTCAAAGTGAAGTAACTCAGTCTATGGTCTTTATCTTGTTGTTTTGATTTGCGAAGAGGCGGGGTTGGGGACGGGTTCAATCGAGATAGTGAGTATGAATATCGTTAAGCAATTTTATTTTGCTAAAAAACAGCCGGCCAATGAGATTAACCGGCTGTTATTCCTATTGTTAGTCATGCAGTCTGCTTGTGAAAAAGCTCACGAAATACGGGGTAGATATCATCCGGTTCGCGGATATGCTGCATGGCAAAGTTTTCGAATTTAGCCTGCAAGTCTTCGTACTCACGCCACAGCGTCTGGTGGGCGCGGCGGGTGATTTCGATGTAGCTGTAATAACGCACCATTGGCAGTAGTTTTTTTGCCAGCAGTTCATGGCACAACGGTGAGTCATCTGCCCAGTTGTCACCATCTGACGCCTGTGCAGCATAGATGTTCCATTGCGCCGGGTCATAACGCTCTTCAACGACTTCATTCATCAGTTTCAACGCACTGGAAACAATGGTCCCACCGGTCTCTTGTGAATAGAAGAACTCCTGTTCATCCACTTCTTTCGCTTGCGTATGGTGGCGGATATACACCACATCAACGTTTTTATAGGTTCTGCTCAGGAACAAATAGAGCAGGATATAGAAACGCTTCGCCATGTCCTTGGTGGCCTGGTCCATGGAGCCGGAAACATCCATCAGGCAGAACATAACCGCCTGGCTAGAAGGTTCGGGTCGGCGCTCATAGTTTTTGTAACGCAAATCAAACGTATCGATAAAGGGCACGCTTTCGATTTTTTTGCGCAATTCAGCAATTTCTTTGCGGAGTCGTTCCTCTTCCAACAGTTGCACCGGCTCGGTGTTTTCCATCTGAGTGAGTTCGTCCTCCAACGCATGTAACGCGCGTCGTTTGCCGGCGGTCATCGCAGTGCGTCGTGCCAGTGAATTTTGTAGCGAACGCACTACGCTAATATTGGCTGGCACGCCGTTGGCCGTATAACCGGCCCGATGGGTTTTGTACTCGGTGAGCTGCTTATACTGATTCTTTTTCAGGTTCGGCAGGGCCAGATCTTCAAATAACAGGTCAAGATATTCGTCCTTGGAGATTTGGAAGACGAATTCGTCCTCGCCTTCACCGTCTTGGCTGGCATTGCCCTGACCGCTGCCACCGCCTCCACCGCCCTGAGGGCGTTCGACGCGATCATTCTGTACAAAGTGGTCGTTACCAGGATGAACACGGTGGCGTGTGCCACCGCGACCCTGATGAAACATCGGTTCGTTGATATCACCAGTGGGGATCGAGATGGATTCCCCGCTGTTTACGTCGGTGACCGAACGCTTGTTGATGGCTTCGGCAATCGACTGTTTGATTTGCGACTTGTAACGGCGCAAGAAACGCTGGCGGTTAACCATGCTCTTGTTTTTGCCATTAAGCCGTCGGTCAATAAAATACGCCATACATCCCCCAAACGACGTTGCCAACTTTCTATGCCATCTCCATGACGCTAATTCTCATTATATCCGTCATATTTGAGGCTGTATCTTTGGTGGTTTCCCCAGGTCACGTACTTTTTGTACGCTCCTGGGGATGGGCTCGGTTGCCGCCGATACAACTCCAATTATCTTGGACATAGACGTTATGAAGACTTCCTGACCCGCAGATACCATTCACACAACAGACGCACTTGCTTGCGGGTGTAGCCTTTTTCCATCATACGGTCGACGAAGTCGTCGTGTTTCTTCTGCTCATCCGTTGAGGTTTTAGCGTTAAACGAAATAACCGGCAGTAACTCTTCGGTGTTCGAGAACATTTTCTTCTCTATCACGGTACGCAGCTTCTCATAGCTGGTCCAGTTAGGGTTACGACCACTATTATTAGCCCGGGCACGCAGCACGAAGTTGACTATTTCGTTACGGAAGTCTTTCGGGTTACTGATGCCAGCTGGTTTTTCGATTTTCTCCAGTTCAGCATTCAAGGACTCGCGATCGAACAGCTGTCCAGTATCTGGATCACGGTACTCTTGATCCTGGATCCAGAAATCTGCATAAGTCACGTAGCGGTCAAAAATGTTCTGGCCGTATTCCGAGTAGGATTCCAGATAAGCTGTCTGGATCTCTTTACCGATAAATTCGGCGTATTTCGGGATCAGATAGCCTTTCAGATGTTCCAGGTATTTCTCTGACAAATCCTGCGGGAACTGCTCACGTTCGATTTGTTGCTCCAGTACGTAGAACAGGTGTACCGGGTTAGCGGCGACCTCCGCGTGATCAAAGTTGAATACCCTTGAGAGGATTTTAAATGCAAAACGGGTGGACAGGCCGTTCATGCCTTCATCAACCCCCGCATAATCGCGGTACTCCTGATACGACTTGGCTTTCGGATCGGTATCCTTGAGGCTTTCGCCATCATAGACGCGCATCTTAGAATAAATGCTCGAGTTTTCAGGCTCTTTCATGCGTGAAAGTACGGTAAAGCGTGCCAGTGTTTCCAGTGTGCCAGGGGCGCATGGGGCATGGGTCAGTTCGCTGTGATCCAGCAGTTTGTCGTAGATTTTTATCTCTTCCGACACGCGCAGGCAGTACGGGACCTTGACGATATAAACACGGTCCAGGAAGGCCTCGTTATTTTTGTTGTTACGGAAGGTCACCCATTCGGATTCGTTGGAGTGGGCCAGAATAATGCCGTTGAACGGCAGGGCAGAAATCCCCTCGGTACCGTTGTAGTTACCTTCCTGAGTGGCAGTCAACAGAGGGTGCAGCACCTTGATCGGTGCTTTGAACATCTCTACGAACTCCATGATCCCTTGGTTAGCACGGCAAAGGGCGCCGGAATAGCCATAAGCATCAGGATCGTTCTGAGCGTGGTTTTCCAGCTTGCGGATATCCACTTTACCGACCAGCGCAGAGATATCTTGGTTGTTCTCATCACCCGGTTCCGTTTTGGCGATGGCGATCTGCTCCAGGATGGAAGGGCGTACTTTCACCACTTTGAATTTGGTGATATCGCCGCCAAATTCATGCAGGCGTTTTGCCGCCCACGGGGACATGATGGTGCCGAGATAACGATTCGGGATGTTATATTCTTTTTCCAGAATATTGGCATCTTCCTGCGGGTTAAACAGGCACAGCGGATGATCGTTGACCGGGCTGCGTTCACCGTTGGCACTCAGTGTGTAAATCGGTACGAGCTGCATCAGCGCTTTCAGGCGTTCCGCCAACGATGATTTCCCGCCGCCCACAGGGCCCAACAGGTAAAGAATTTGTTTTTTCTCTTCGAGCCCCTGCGCGGCATGTTTCAGATAAGAGACTATCTGTTCGATAGCTTCTTCCATGCCGTAGAACTCTTCGAATGCTGGATAGCGTGCGATCACGCGGTTGGAGAACAGGCGAGACATGCGCGACTCAAGCGCGGTGTCGACCATAACTGGTTCACCGATAGCCATCAGCAGACGTTCGGCCGCATTGGCATATGCACTGCGATCTTGCCGGCAAATGCTAAGAAAGTCCTGCAGTGTGAACTCTTCGTCCTTGGCAGCTTCGTAGCGCTGGCGATAGTGGTCAAATATGTTCATGGCGATGCCCGTCCTTTCGTTATTAGCACAGGTTAAAGGGAGCTAGTGATAGTCTTTTGGCCCCCGAAAGAAGAAGTTATCCCTGAGTACAGCAACCCGTATGCCAACTTGGTGCGCTTATAATCGCGAGTTGCGCTGTATTGCCACTGGCTCAGGATTCATTCACCTTCTGATTTAAGCTTAGTTTGCATACCAGAAAATTTCCTGCGTCATAAAAAGCTTTTTTTAAGTCATATCAATGACTCAGTTATTACAGGCGTATCAAATGCCTTGTCTGGCGCGGCCTGCGGCAAAAAACGTCACTGTTCTGCCATGATTAATTCATATTTCTGTTCTAAGTTATTCGATCTTAGTCGTTTTCCATTGTAAAGATTCAGCGCGTAACGAAGTTTTCACATAAACTAAGCCTGCTATTAACTCTGTTATTTATGGAAAAAGAACCAGTGAAGATTTTTCAACTCAAAACGCTAGCAATTATCGCTTCCGCAATGGTTTGTGCGCAAAGTGCTCAGGCTGGAACTTGGTCACTCGGTGCTTCCGCACTGGTTAGTCCGGACCCGTATCGTGGTTATCAGGACCGCGTGTATCCGGTACCCGTTATTAATTATGAAGGTGACGACTTCTACTTCCGTACGCTGACCGCCGGTTATTACCTGTGGAAAGATCAGGAAAATCAACTGAGTCTGATGGGCTACTTCTCACCGTTGGGCTATCGCCCAGGCGACAGTGATGACGATCGCATGAAGCAGTTGGACAAGCGTCGCGGCACGCTGATGGCTGGTTTGGCTTATTCGCATTTCGCGGAGTGGGGCATTCTGCGCACCACCTTTACTGGCGACACGCTGAATTACAGCAACGGTATGGTGGGTGATTTTGCCTATCTGTATAAATTTGATCTGGGCGATTTCACGCTGGTACCGGGTGCCGGTGTGTCGTGGAGCAGCAAAAACCAGAACAAATATTACTATGGCGTCAGTGAAAACGAATCTCGTCGTAGTGGTCTGGATAGCTACACCCCAAGCGATAGCTGGGCGCCGTATGTTGAGCTGAGCGCCAACTATCAAATCAACAAAGACTGGGATGCTTTCTTTATGGGGCGGTACATCCGTCTGGCTAGTGAAGTAAAAGACAGCCCAATGGTGGATAAATCTTACACCGGCGTGTTGATGACGGGCGTGAAATACAGCTTCTAATCAGGCGCTGCACAATATTTGTGCATCGTATGCATCATAAAGGGGCGTTAACGCCCCTTTTGCACATCTGTAGTGCAGCGGTTCAAAAAGGTTGTAATGACCGTGCTTACAGAGACTACAGGGTGTGACGGATGCGGAAGGTCACTGCCAACCGAGCCGGTTGCTCACCTGCGGCAACCAGGGGTTTACTGACGCGACCGGTTTCCACACAAACCATGGTTTTATAACCGTCATTCGGCATATCTGCCATACTGCAAGAAAGCTCCACACCTGGGTTCCAGGCAATCACATCACTCATATGGTGGTGATGAACTTCAATGGTGCGTTGTAGCGATGCGTCCTTGATCAGGCTGAATGCATCTGGTTTGGTATAAACCCGGTCAGTTTGCCCAACGAAGGTCACATCGCCCACCTGACGCGCTTCTGAGCCGCCAGCTACCTTATCGATATACGGCTCACCGAGACCGGCGACTTTAACCTGTTCAATATCACCGATCTGGAAATACGTGTGCAGTGCAGCGGTTGCCTGATAGTCGCCATGGGATTCCAGTTCGATTTCACACTCTTCACCCAATTTGAAGCGGGCAATCAGTGTAAAAGCGTGTGGCCATAAGCTGCGAGTTTGCTCATTATCTTTCAGTGTGAATGTCAGGATGACACCGTTCTCGTCTTCGTCATGCGCCGTTAGGCCCCATGGCTGATTGCGGGCGAAACCGTGCGAGGGTTTTGCCACCGGACCAAACCAGGGCCAGCAAATAGGTACGCCACCACGGATGGCATTTCCTTTTTTAAACGGCGTGTTGTTGCTCAGCCAAATAGCGGGTTTTGCACCACTAGGTTGCCAGGCCAACAGATGCGCACCTTGCAATGAGATTGCTGCGCGTACTTTGGGGTGGGAAACCACCACCACAGGCAGTTCGTCGAGCTGACGCTGGCTGATGTAAGGTGAAATTTGTTCGGTAACGGGTAGGGTGAAAATCTTTTCGTTCATCAGATTGCCTTTTGTTCGCCGTAGAAACAAAAAAGGGCGACACAAATGTCGCCCTCATCATCACTTAACATCAATCCATTATTTGGAGATGTGAGCGATCAGATCCAGAACCTTGTTGGAATAGCCAGTTTCGTTGTCGTACCAAGAAACCAGTTTCACGAAGGTGTCGCTCAGTGCAATACCGGCTTTAGCATCGAATACAGAAGTCAGAGTTTCACCGTTGAAATCGGTAGAAACTACTTCGTCTTCGGTGTAGCCCAGCACGCCTTTCAGCTCGCCTTCAGAAGCGGCTTTAATAGCAGCACAGATTTCTTTGTAAGAAGCTGGTTTAGCCAGACGAGCAGTCAGGTCAACCACAGACACGTTCGGAGTTGGAACGCGGAACGCCATACCGGTCAGTTTGCCGTTCAGTTCTGGGATAACTTTACCTACAGCTTTAGCTGCACCGGTAGAAGAAGGGATGATGTTTTGGGATGCGCCGCGGCCGCCGCGCCAGTCTTTGTGAGACGGGCCATCAACAGTTTTCTGAGTTGCGGTAGTTGCATGCACAGTGGTCATCAGCGCTTCAACGATACCGAACTTGTCGTTGATAACTTTAGCCAGTGGTGCCAGGCAGTTGGTGGTGCAAGAAGCGTTAGAAACGATTTCCTGACCTGCGTAGGATTTGTGGTTCACACCCATAACGAACATTGGAGTGTCGTCTTTGGATGGGCCAGTCAGAACAACTTTCTTAGCGCCTGCAGCGATGTGTTTACGCGCAGTTTCGTCAGTCAGGAACAGGCCTGTTGCTTCAGCAACGACGTCAACGTTGACTTCGTTCCACTTCAGGTTAGCCGGATCTCTTTCTGAGGTACAACGGATGGTTTTGCCGTTAACAACCAGGTGGCCGTCTTTAACTTCTACAGTGCCGTTGAAGCGGCCGTGAGTAGAGTCATATTTCAGCATGTAAGCCATGTACTCTGCGTCTAACAGGTCGTTGATTGCAACGATTTCGATGTCAGAACGTTCTTGAGCAGCACGAAAAACAATGCGACCGATACGGCCAAAACCGTTGATACCTACTTTGATAGTCATATATTCCACCAGCTATTTGTTAGTGAATAAAAGGTTGCTTGTAAAATTACAAAAACCTTACCAAGCGTCAAGCGGAATCGTGTCAATTCTTGCTGCAAATCAAACCTGGGACGCTGGTTTGAGTGCTTATTGCACATTCCGTTTGCGTTCGGCCTCATCCGTTATATGGGGTCAAACCGCTAAGTATAAAGTCAGCCTGTTTAATATATGTGATCGGTATCACATATCGTTATGGCGTGACCTTTATGGGCTACAGTTTAGGCCAAAAACCGCTGCAGTGTTGTTAATTTTTTGTTATTATTACTCATTGTTTTCGTTGACATTATCCACATTCAGAGAATCGCACAAATGGCTAAAGAGACAACCCCTGACCATCCGGGCACGGAACTGAATGAAATCCAACGTTATGTGACCCAAGAGCGTGGTACTGAGGCTCCGTATTCCGGTAAATTACTGCACAACAAACGCGAGGGCGTGTACCATTGTCTGTGCTGTAACCAGCCGCTGTTCTACTCCGACAGCAAGTATGACTCCGGTTGTGGCTGGCCAAGCTTCTATGAGCCGGTATCTGACGATGCTATTCGTTATCTTGATGATAATACGCACAATATGCATCGCGTTGAAATTCGCTGTGGTCATTGTGATGCGCATTTGGGGCATGTTTTCCCGGATGGCCCGCAACCGACCGGCGAACGTTTTTGTGTTAATTCCGCGTCGCTGAGCTTTACCGACGGCGAGAACGGTGAAAAAACGGCAGGCTAACGATTATTCAGTTAGAAAAATCGATTCAGCTAATTATTCTTCCACGAGTGAGGAAGGGCTCTGATGGACGTGAAAGATCTGATTGCCGCCATGACGCCGGAAATCTATCAACGCCTGGTATTGGCGGTTGAATTGGGTAAATGGCCGGATGGTGTCGCGTTGACCCCGGAACAGAAAGAAAATAGCCTGCAGGCGGTGATGCTGTGGCAGTCATTGCACAATACTGATCCGCAGCATATGAGCATCGACACTGACGGCCAGATAGTGATGAAGAGTAAGCAAGAACTGAAACAGCAGTTCATTGCAGAACCGCTGGTCAAGTTAAAGCCGCAGTAAATCTGACAGCGGGGCGATGCTGCCATCGCCCCGTTGATTTAACGTTTCACGTTATTAATTCCCAGTGATTCCGCCAGTTGATGTGCCAACCGGTTATTGTCATCTGCACCATATTCCCAGAACATCGCGCCCCCCAGCCCTTTGCTTTTGATGTAGTCCGCTTTGAGCTCAACCGAGCGCGGGTTTTCGTACGAAATAGCAAATAGCGGCTTGCCTTCGGCAGATTTCATCGTCAGATAAGGGACCTGAGCATCGCTGTCCCAATGTGCGGTGAAGCGCCGCTGCGGATCGTTTAACAGTTTGCTGACGATATCGTTGTATTTGAAATAGCTGTCCTTGGTCAGATCCAAGCCCATGGACTTGAACACGGCAATTTCACGGGCAGTGAAATAGGGTTGGGTGACTGGGTTTTTAGCCGCGTCTGGCTTGTCCCAATCTATACCCGGTTCTGTCGCCCGTTTTGGTACCCGGCCATAGAAACCGATACCCAGGTTCAATTGCGCGGGCTTTAACCCTGCGGCCAAATAGTTATCCACGACAAAATTGGCGCTGTAACGATCGGCGGCAGCGACAGTCGGCCACTGTTTGGAGTCATACAGATTAGAGTTGAAGTATTGGGTGCCGTACGCCATGTCATAGGTCATCAGGTTGATGTAGTCGAGGTAGGGCGCAATGCCCTTGACATCCACCCATTCCTGCGGACTTTTCACGTTGGCGCCGACGGCGATGGTCAGCAATTTGCCTTTGTCCAGAGCCTTATGCAGTTCCCCCAGCAAGAAGGTGAAGTTAGCGCGATCCGCCGGCTGACTTTCGACCAAGCCCCAGGCACCGTTCACCGGGTACTCCCAATCGAGGTCGATTCCGTCCAGGTGATATTGCTTAATGACCTGCTGTACCGAACGAATAAAAACGGCACGGCTTTCAGGTGTCGCAGCAGCACCGGAGAACCCGCGAGCACCCCAGCCACCAACGGACAGCAACACTTTCAGTTCAGGGTTTTGCTTACGAAGAACGGGCAGCAAGTGCAGATCGGCCATCACTTTGGGTGACAGATAAATTTGGTGCAGACGAGCGGGATCTTTGAGTGCCGGATTGGTTTCCTGCTTCTCGTCGTTGTAGATCAGGCCGAATGAGTAATTGAGGTGGGTGATTTGTGTGACGTCCAGCTTATTGATATCGCCACCGGGGCCTGCAGTAACGTCACCCCCACCGTTGAAATAACCAACGGACAGATAAGAAGCAGCGTGAGCCATACTGGTTCCAGCCATACCAAGCTGTACCGCTACCAGTAAAGGCAGCAGCTTACGGGTTAATGCCATGTCATCTCCTTTGGTCGGCAAGGCCGACCGAAACCGCCTAAGGCGGTAACATAAAGCCGGGCTCAATGGGCCCCGGATGCGTATAACTCATTGATGCAATGCATCACTGTTCATAACAGCAAAAGCACTGCATGCGAACAAGATGTAATCACAGGAGAATGGTCGGAATGTGAGCGATGTCGAGGTTTCAAACGGAGAGGATACGGGCGTGCTTCACGCCCGTTTGCATCATTGCGTGAGAATTTGTGACAATGTCACAAGTTGCGCTCCGGCCTCTTGCATGGCCTGAAAGGCTTTCTGGCTGTCGTCTGGCTGTAAATTAACACCGCGGCAACCATCGATAATCACCGACGTCTGATACCCCAACGCCAGTGCATCCAGCACGCTAAATTTCACACAGTAGTCAGTCGCTAGTCCCATGATGGCAAGGTGAGTGACGTTCTGCGCTTTCAACCACGCGTTCAGTTCAGTGTGTGAACGGTGCCCGTTATCGAAAAAAGCGCTGTAGCTGTCGATATCTGTATTTTGGCCTTTACGGAACACGGCATTAATACGTTGTTGCTCTAGTTGTGGATGAAACTCGGCACCCTGACTTTCCTGCACGCAATGCACTGGCCACCAGACCTGAGGTAAACCTTCGAGTTCACCCAGGGTTCCAACCTGTGCATTGGCATTGACGGCAAAGCTGCGGTGATTGGCGGGGTGCCAATCCTGGCTAGCGACCACCGGCTCACCGCGAGCGCTATAGGCCGCTATGGCCTTATTGGCTACGGCGATCACGGCATCGCCTTCCGCCACCGCCAGCGCGCCACCGGGACAAAAGTCGTTTTGCAAATCGATAAGCAACAAGGCTGTTTTCATTTTTACTCCGTGGTGTGGAATCGTTAACCGCTAATGCTCAGCTCACCACGCAGATCCTGCTGCATTTGGCTGCGGATTTGTTCCGGTGTTAGCGGTTGGCTCAGAAGATAATGCAGCTTGGTCAAGGCGGCCTCAACGGTCATGTCGAATCCGCTGATGACGCCGGCATGGGCCAAGGCATTACCGGTGGCATAACCTTCCATGTTTACCCTTCCGGAGATGCACTGTGTCAGGTTTACCACCACAATGCCGCGTTCAGAAGCATCACGCAATTCATCGACCAACTCTGCTTTTTGTGGTGCGTTACCCACTCCGTAAGAGCGAAGTATCAATGCTTTCACTGGTTGCAGCAGGAAGTTGCGCACTACAGCGCCGGAAATCCCTGGGTAAATTGTCACTACGCCGATCGGCTGTGGCGTGATGTCATGAACCTTGAGTTCGCCGTTGCAGGCCGGACTATCGATGCCGTTTTGGCGACGGATATGAATACCGGCTTCCAACAGTGGCGGCAGGTTGGGTGAAGCAAAGGCGTCGAAACCGTCAGCATGCGCCTTAGTGGTGCGGTTGCCTCGGAACAATTTGTTGTTGAAGAACAGGCTGACTTCATTCACTGGATGGTTAGCAGCCAGATAAAGCGCATTCAATAGGTTGGTCTGGCCATCGGAACGGAGTTCCGCCAATGGGATTTGGGAGCCGGTCACAATCACCGGCTTGGCCAGGTTTTCCAGCATGAACGACAGCGCAGATGCGGTGAAGGCCATGGTGTCGGTACCGTGCAGGATCACAAAGCCATCATAACGGTCGTAATTCAGTTTGATGTCATCGGCAATATGTTGCCAGTCTTCTGGCGTCATGTCTGAGGAGTCTATCAGCGGCGCGTATTCATGAATGGTGAAGTCTGGCATTTCCGGCCGGTGGAACTCTGGCATTAAGGCCAGTTGACGTTGCAGATGGCCGGAAACCGGGATGTAGCCGTGCTCAGAACGCTGCATGCCGATGGTGCCACCGGTGTAGGCGACGTAAATCGATTTCTTTTGCATAGTAATTGTTTTAACAGAAATTAGATGGGCTGAATTATAGGGGGATAAGCGCAGAAAAAAAGCCCGGCGGGTGCCGGGCTGAGGATTAATTTGTTAGCGGACTTCTCCACAGGTCAAACAGATGGCATAGCGGTTTTGTGGATCGTTGAGATTATTGAACAAACCTGGTTGCTCTTTGACCGCCATGGCTACTGACGCCAACGGGGCAGGTAGCATTGACTGGATAGCCGCCGGCAGCATAGCGTGAATAGACACACCAAACTGACTGAGGACCATATCGGTCAGGCTTGGGGTATCAACAAACCAGTTAAGCTGCCACTGTTTCAATTGTGCCAGCTCGGCGGCTTTCTTCACCGCGTCGTCGAAGTCACCCAGTTGATCGACCAGACCATTGGTCTTGGCATCGCTGCCCAGCCACACGTGACCCTGAGCAATCTGATCAACCTGCTGCGGTGTCATTTTGCGGGATTTGGCGACCAGATCGATAAAGTTTTGATAACCTTTTTCGATGTTCAGTTGCATCATCTGCGAGAACTCTGGTGGCAACGCCTTGGTGACGGCCAAATCTGCCAACGGTGAGGTTGCTACGCCGTCTGTATGAACGCCAATGCTGTCCAGCGTCTGCTCGTAGGTGTTGATCACCCCAAAGATGCCGATAGAGCCGGTAAGGGTACTCGGGCTGGCGATGATGTAGTCCGCCGGTGTAGAGACCCAATAACCGCCTGAGGCAGCCATACCGCCCATTGAGACCACTACAGGCTTACCAGCGGCACGCACAGCAGCCAATTCGGAGCGAATAACTTCAGACGCACTGACACTGCCGCCTGGGCTATTAACGCGGAAAATAACGGCTTTGATAGCTGGGTCCAGTCGTGCCTGACGCAATTCTGATGCAGTGGTATCACCACCCACGGCGCCCGGCGTTTGCGGACCATCCATGATTGCGCCATTGGCAAAGATCACAGCGATTTTTCCGCCTTGATCTGGTGTAGGTTTCGGCTGATAGTCATAGATGCTGGTGGCGTTGAAATCATTCGCCTGTTTGTCCCAACCGAAGGTCTTGATCAGTTGATTCTCGATGACGGTTCGTGACGCCAGTTCATCGACCAGCTTGTTGTCCAGTGCATACTTGGCCGTATCACCACCGGCAGCCTGCATACCGCTCAGCACGCCTGCGGCCCCAGGGAACAGCTGTTGCGCCGTGATCTGACGGTTAGCTGCTACTGTCTCCAGATAGTTCTGCCATAGACCACCAATCCAGCGACTGTCAGCTTCTCGAGCTGCTGGTGACATATCATCACGGATCAACGGTTCAACGGCGGACTTATAGGTCCCAACGCGGAAGATGTTGGTCGTGACCTTGAGTTTTTCCAGCAACGACTTGTAGTAAAGGTTGTTGGTAGCAAACCCGTGCAGATCGACCGCACCTTGCGGTGACAGGTAAACTTTGTTGGCGTAGCTGGCCAGATAATATTGTGTCTGGTTATAGCTGTCACCGATGGCAAAGATCGGTTTACCGCTGTCACGGAATTCACGCAGCGCTTTGCCGATATACTGCAGCGAAGGCTGATCGGCTCCGGCAAAGTCATTTAACTGCAATACCATGCCGGTAATGTTTTTATCGTCTTTTGCCTTGCGGATACTGTCAACGACGTCAAACAGGGAGTTTTCCTGCAGACGATTGCTTGAAGCACCCAGCAGTTCGCGGCCCCATTGGCGCACTTTGTTGTTCATTGAAGGCTGGTCAACGACCACGCCGCTCAGATCCACCAGTAATGCCCCGCGAGTAGGGACGGCTGGGGTGGTTGAGCTCTGGAACGACAGATAAATGCCCACCCCAACCAAGATCAGTAACACCAGGAACAGATTGAGGATAAGTTCCCTGATAAAGTTCAGCAGACGCCATGTCCACCTAAAAACGCCGGCAATGATTTGCCACAATGTGCGCATGTGCTCTCCAACAAGAGTCGAGAATGTTCCGCTATCCTAATGAGCGGGCGAGGAAATGTCAGCTTTAAATCGTGGGTCACAGAGGGTAATGCCGAGACTGTCACTCGCCGTTTAGCTATGTTAACGTGATCGTAATGAAAATTGTTATCAGGAGTTTACGATGGATGCACTGGATCTTTTACTGAATCGCCGTTCTGCGTCGCGCCTCGCGGCCCCTGCGCCTACAGGTGAGGTTCGTCAGAATATCATTAACGCAGGTCTGCGGGCGCCAGACCACGGTGCTTTGCAACCATGGCGTTTCGTGATGATCGAAGATCAGGGGCTGGAGCGTTTTAGCCAATTGTTACAAGCTGCTGCAAAACAAGACGAAATGGATGATGCCGCGATAGAAAAAGCGACTAAGGCACCATTTCGTGCTCCATTGATTATCACTGTGGTGGCGCATTGCACCGAAGAAACGAAGGTACCGCGTTGGGAGCAGGTTGTATCCGCCGGTTGTGCGGTGCAGGCAATGCAGATGGCCGCATTGGCTCAGGGGTTTAACGGTATCTGGCGCACGGGTGCCTGGACCGAACATCCTTTGGTTCGTGACGCTTTTGGTTGCCGCGAACAGGATGAAATTGTCGGTTTCCTGTATTTGGGCACACCTCAGCTAAAAGCGTCTACCAAAGTGATCGCTCCAGACAGCACTCCATTCGTCAGCTATTTCTGATCCCCGGCGCGGGTTGCGGAAAAAATGCACTAAATCCCGCCATTCTGTGTTGTTTCTGAGCAGGCTGTTCGGTTATCGACAACCTGCTCTTACCAATCCCGTCGGCAAGCGCTACCCTATGATATCTTGAATGCCGTTAACCGAAGGGAGTGGTATATGTCATCGCCAGCGATCCGTTTAACCCAGTACAGCCATGGCGCTGGCTGTGGTTGTAAAATCTCACCGAAAGTTCTCGAAACTATTCTGCACAGTGAGCGGGAGAAATTTGTCGATCCGAGTTTGTTGGTTGGCAATGAAACTCGTGACGATGCGGCGGTGTATGACATTGGTAACGGTGTTGGCATTATCAGCACCACCGACTTTTTTATGCCGATCGTCGATAATCCGTTTGATTTTGGCCGCATTGCCGCGACGAATGCGATCAGCGATGTCTATGCCATGGGTGGAAAGCCGATCATGGCGATTGCTATTCTTGGCTGGCCGATTGCCACGCTGCCGCCGGAAGTGGCACAACAGGTGATCGACGGTGGGCGCTATGCTTGCCAACAGGCGGGTATTGCTCTGGCTGGCGGCCATTCTATTGATGCGCCTGAGCCTATTTTTGGTCTGGCGGTCACCGGTATTGTTAATACTGAACGGGTGAAGAAAAACAGTGCCGCTCAGGCTGGAGCCAAACTGTACCTGACCAAGCCGTTGGGTATTGGTGTTCTGACCACTGCCGAGAAGAAGAGCAAACTACGTCCTGAACATGAAGGACTGGCAACCGAAGTCATGTGCCAACTGAACAAACCTGGCGCGGATTTTGCCGACGTCGAGGGCGTGACGGCGATGACCGATGTCACCGGCTTCGGTCTGCTGGGACATCTGAGTGAGGTTTGCCAGGGCTCAGGCCTACAGGCAACGGTATGGTTTGATCAGGTGCCGAAGCTGCCGGATATCGAACGTTATATCGCTGAAGGGTGCGTGCCGGGTGGCACGGGGCGTAACTTTGACAGCTATGGCCATTTGGTCGGTGAAATGACCGATTTACAGCGTCAACTGCTTTGCGATCCGCAAACTTCTGGTGGCTTGTTATTGGCTGTGTTGCCGGCGGCGGAACCGCAGGTGTTGGCCATTGCCGAACGTCATGGTATTCAACTCCAGGCTATTGGTGAACTCCATGCGCCAGTGCCGGCTAAGCCATTGATAGAGGTTGTGTAGTGTCCGTAACGCTAGAGCGGGTGGATACCCAAGACTATCGCCGTATTTTTTTGCAAGAGATTCCGCTGATAGATGTGCGCGCCCCTGTTGAGTTTCAGCAGGGCGCGTTCGCCAATGCAATGAATTTGCCGTTAATGAATGATGAAGAACGGCAAGCGGTCGGCACCTGTTACAAGCAGCAGGGGCAGCAGGCTGCAATTGCATTGGGTCACAGCCTGGTGACGGGCAGACTACGTGAAGAACGAACAGCGGCATGGCTGGCGCAATGCGCTCAATGGCCAGAAGGGTATATTTACTGTTTCCGTGGTGGTCTGCGTTCACAATTGGTACAGCAGTGGCTGCGTGAAGCCGGTGTTTCCTACCCACGTATTACAGGCGGCTATAAGGCGCTGCGCAATTTCTTGCTCACTACGCTGGAGCAGAGCGCCGAATTGCCAATGGTGTTGATCGGTGGCAATACCGGGAGCGGTAAAACGCTGTTAATCAATGAACTGGCCGATGGGGTCGATCTGGAAGGTGCCGCACACCATCGCGGTTCATCTTTTGGCCGAACGCTCGTGGAACAAAGCACTCAGATTGATTTTGAGAATCGTCTGGCTGTGTTATTGCTGAAAAAACAGCATGGTGGCTGCCGCCGCTGGGTACTGGAAGATGAAGGGCGTATTATCGGCAGCAATAATCTGCCATTACCCATCTTCAACCGTATGCAGCAAGCACCTGTGGCGGTGATAGACGACCCCTTTGAGGTGCGATTGGCACGGTTGCAGCACGAATACATTGACCGCATGCGGCTCGAATTTGAACAGGTTTATGGGGCAGAGTTGGGCTGGCAGAAATACGGTGAGTATCTGCATCACGGCCTGTTTGCCATTCGCCGTCGCTTGGGGATGGAACGTTTCCAACAACTGACGCAGCGCCTGGAATGGGCATTACAGAGCCAATATGCCAGCGGTAATAGTGATGGACATCAGGAGTGGCTGGTGTCGCTGTTGCAGCATTACTACGATCCGATGTATCACTATCAATTGGAAAAGAAATCCCAGCGAATTGTATTCCGCGGGAATTATGCTGAAGTAAGAGATTTCCTGATGACGTACAGCCAGAATAACGGTGAATAATGCGACTGTTTATTGCCGAAAAACCGAGTTTGGCGCGCGCCATTGCCGACGTACTTCCCAAACCGCATCGCCGCGGCGACGGGTTTATCGCTTGTGGTAACAATGATGTGGTCACCTGGTGTGTGGGCCATTTATTAGAGCAAGCGCAACCCGATGCCTATGACAGCCGTTATGCGCGTTGGTCGCTGGCTGACCTGCCAATTATTCCTGAGAAGTGGCAATTGCAGCCACGACCTTCGGTGAGCAAACAGCTGAATGCCATTAAAAAGCTGTTACAGGACGCCGACGAAGTTGTGCATGCTGGTGACCCCGATCGCGAGGGCCAGTTGCTGGTGGACGAAGTGCTGGACTATTTGGCACTGACGCCGGAAAAACGTCAAAGTGTTCGCCGTTGCCTGATTAACGATCTCAACCCGCAAGCGGTAGAACGCGCTATTGAACGGTTACGTGATAACCGCGACTTTATCCCACTGTGCGTTTCCGCATTGGCTCGTTCACGTGCTGATTGGCTGTATGGCATCAATATGACCCGCGCCTACACTATTTTGGGGCGCAATGCTGGTTATGATGGCGTGCTGTCTGTTGGACGGGTGCAAACGCCGGTATTGGGGCTAGTGGTTCGGCGTGATGAAGAGATTGAAAACTTTGTGTCGAAAGACTTCTTCGAAGTGAAAGCACACATTGTGACGCCAAAAGAGGAGCATTTTGTCGCTCTCTGGCAACCCAGCGAGTCCTGTGAGCCTTATCAGGACGAAGAGGGGCGCTTGCTGCATCGGCCATTGGCAGAGCATGTGCTCAAGCGTATCGAAGGCCAGCCGGCGCTGGTGACATCTTATAATGATAAACGGGAATCAGATACTGCACCGTTGCCGTTTTCTCTGTCGACCTTACAGATTGAAGCGTCTAAACGCTTTAACCTGAGCGCGCAACAGGTGCTGGATGTATGTCAGCGGTTGTATGAAACCCATAAGTTGATCACCTACCCACGTTCCGATTGTCGGTACCTCCCGGAAGAACATTTCGCCGGACGTCATTCGGTCTTAAACGCCATCAGTGTTCATCAACCAGATCTTTACCCACAGCCGGTGATCGATAGCGATCGTCGTAATCGTTGTTGGGACGACAAGAAGGTGGATGCTCACCACGCCATTATTCCTACCGCCCGTGCCAGTAAGGTGAACCTCAGCCAGGACGAATTGAATGTTTACGGGTTAGTTGCGCGTCAATATTTGATGCAATTTTGCCCGGACGCTATGTTCCGCAAGTGTGTGATTGAGCTGGATATTGCTGGTGGCAAGTTTACTGCCAAGGCACGTTTTTTGGCAGAGGCAGGGTGGCGGACGTTATTGGGCAGTAAAGAGCGTGATGAAGAAAACGAAGGCGCACCGTTGCCGGTGGTGGCAAAAGATGACGAACTGTTGTGTGAGCGCGGTGAGGTGGTTGAGCGTCAGACCCAACCCCCAAGGCCGTTCACCGACGCCAGTCTGCTTTCCGCCATGACAGGTATTGCGCGTTTCGTTCAGGATAAAGCGCTAAAGAAAATCCTGCGAGCGACCGATGGTTTAGGAACCGAGGCCACGCGCGCGGGGATCATTGAATTACTGTTCAAGCGGGCATTTTTGTATAAAAAGGGACGTTATATTCACTCTAGCGAAACGGGTCGTGCATTGATCCATTCGTTGCCGGATATTGCTGCCCGTCCTGATATGACGGCTAACTGGGAAGCTACACTGACGCAAATCAGTGAAAAATCCTGTCGCTACCAGGACTTTATGCAACCTCTGTTAGGTACTTTGCAGGAGCTAATTTATCAGGCCAAGCAGAGCCGGGCGAGTATGGCGTTTCGCGGGTTGCCGCCGTCACCTTCCTCCGGGGCGAAGAAACGTAAAAAAAGCGCCGGTAAGGCGCGGGAGAAGAGTGAATGAATCACAGGTTACTGATGCTGGCGACTGGCACACTGCTATTTTCCGCTGCAGCAACGGCCCATCGTGGCGACGTGGATGTCGTTGTGCCGGTATCTCCGGAAATTTGGGGCACGGCGAAAAGTGCTGCCGCCCAGCCTGCGGTACAACCTTGCAGCCGCTGTTGTATTTATCAGAATCAAAACTATTCTGAAGGTGCAGTGCTCAAGGTAGAAGGGGAAACGCTGCAGTGCGTACGTGATCCCAATGTGATTGGGACCAATCCCTTGGTCTGGGTGCGATTAAAGAAGTGACATCGTAACGCTTATGGTTAAGTTTCTGTCTGCCGCGCAGTGATATAGGCGCCTAATAACGGTACATCAGCCGGGGCCAGAGGATAGTCAAACGCCTGCTCCGGCGTTACCCACACAAAGTCGGAATGACAGCGATTTTGTAATTCACCGCTGTACGCTTCAATACGCCAGGCATGCAGACGGATAATGCGTTCGTTTTGCTGCCACTGGTTGCTGGCAACGTAGTTGCCGACGCTGGCGATAATCCCCAATTCTTCATCCAGTTCACGTGCCAGTGCTTGTGGCTGGCTTTCACCCGCTTCGACCTTCCCACCGGGAAATTCCCACAGACCAACTTGATCGCTACTGGCATCGCGTTGCGCCAAGAGAATTTTGCCATTCTTTTCAATGATGGCAGCGACGACATCGATTATTTTCATCTGTACCACATAGCGAAACCCCGGCAATGGCCGGGGTTGGGTTAATTACAGCGAGAATTCCGCCCAGACCGGGGCATGATCCGAGGGTTTCTCCATTCCGCGGATCTGATAATCGATCCCGGTTGCGGTGCAACGTGCAGCCAGTGGCGTGCTGGCCAACAGTAGATCGATACGCAGACCTCGGTTTTCATCGAAACCGCGTGAACGGTAGTCGAACCATGAAAATTCATCGTTACGTTCTGGGTTTGCATGTCTGTAGGTATCAACCAGACCCCAGTTCATCAGGCGGTCCATCCATTCACGCTCTTCCGGCAAGAACGAACACTTACCGGTCCGCAGCCAACGCTTGCGGCTTTCTTCGCCGATGCCGATATCATAATCACTTGGGCTGATATTCACATCACCCATCACCAGGACGGGGGAGTCTACCGACATTTGCTGTTCCAGGTAGTTCTGCAAGTCCTGATAGAAGCGTGTTTTGGCGGGGAACTTGATGGGATGGTCGCGGCTTTCACCCTGAGGGAAATAACCATTGATCACCGTCAGTGTGCCTTGAGGCGTCGCCAGATCGGCCATAATGATACGGCGCTGTGCGTCCTCTTCGTCGGTCGGGAAACCACGACGTACGGCGAGCGGTTTTTCTTTAGTCAACAGCGCTACACCGTAGTGGCCTTTTTGGCCGTGATAGAACACGTGATAACCATACTGGCTGACCTCTTCCAGAGGGAACATGTCATCGTGAACTTTTGTTTCTTGCAGACCAATCACGTCAGGCTGGTGCTGTTCGATGATGGCGGCCAGTTGGTGCGGACGCGCACGCAGTCCATTGATATTAAAAGAGACAAACTTCATGAGCGATGCCGTTTTTACGAGAAAAATGTGTTGAGATAGTAGCAGAGTTTGGCCAGAAATGTAACGCAGGCCAGCGGCAATGGCCGCCAGCGGCGTGCTGTGCTATTTCGCCCAGCGATCGTAAGTCTTTGGTTGGTAATCGTCGAACTGCTGCAGCAAGGTCTGCGCAGAGTCACTGATGTGCAGGGTGTTGAGGTAGTCATGACGCATAAAGCCTTGATCGGCCACATGCTGCAAGAAACCGTTTAACGGGCGATAAAAACCGTTTACATCCAGCAGGCCGACCGGTTTGCTGTGGTAACCGATCTGTCCCCAGGTCCAGATTTCGAACAACTCCTCCAGCGTGCCTATGCCACCGGGCAATGCGATAAAACCATCTGCCAGGGCTGCCATGCGGGCTTTACGCGTGTGCATGTCGGGTACGACTTCCAGTTCAGTCAGGCCACGGTGTGCAGTTTCTGCTTCTACCAATCGTTCAGGAATGATGCCAATGGCCTCGCCACCTGCGGCCAGCACGGCATCAGCCACAATGCCCATTAATCCTTTCTTACCGCCGCCATAGATTAAACGTCGGCCCTGAGCGGCAAGTATTTGGCCCAACTGCCGTGCGTTATCGGCATAAGCAGGGTTAACGCCTTCACTGGCGCCACAAAAAACGCAGATATTGTTACGCATGCACTTCTTTCCTTACTGCATTAAAGAAGTCAGTGGTATAGCGAATTGTTAGCCGGAGTTCAAGTTGAGGATCTGCTGAATGGTTAAGGGAATTGATAAATGATAAATCTGAGAGGCTGAAGGGAAATATTTACAGTGTAATACTGGACGTTTCGCATCCTTCCCGTTTGGGAGTTATATGGAGCATTCAAATTTGATTTAAATCTGGGGGGGAATACAAGGATGGTGGTGGGGGAAGGATTATTCGTCGTTGCACTCCTCACCCTGTGGGCCGCGCTGAAGCGCGTTGTCTCATTGCATGAGACTCGAACCTTGTCGAAGCTTCTCATCCTTCTCGGTAAGGGGTGATATGGATGCTGTCAGGTTTGATTTGATTTTGGGGGATATATAAAAAGGATGGTGGTGGGGGAAGGATTACTCGTCGTTGCACTCCTCGCCCTGTGGGCCGCGCTGAAGCGCGTTGTCTCATTGCATGAGACTCGAACCTTGTCGAAGCTTCTCATATCCTTCCCGGTAAGGGGTGATATGGATGCTGTCAGGTTTGATTTGATTTTTTGGGGTATATAAAAGGATGGTGGTGGGGGAAGGATTACTCGTCGTTGCACCCCTCGCCCTGCGGGCCGCGCTGAAGCGCGTTGTCTCATTGCATGAGACTCGAACCTTGTCGAAGCTTCTCATCCTTCCCGGTAAGGGGGGATATGGATGCTGTCAGGTTTGATTTGATTCTGGGGGGTATATAAAAAGGATGGTGGTGGGGGAAGGATTCGAACCTTCGAAGTCTGTGACGGCAGATTTACAGTCTGCTCCCTTTGGCCGCTCGGGAACCCCACCATGGTATTCATGATTTTACAAATTGTAGTTCCGGTATCATCCGGAAGAAACCTGGCCGGTTTCTTTACTGCGCCTTCACTCTAAACAGAGAGAAGATGGTGGTGGGGGAAGGATTCGAACCTTCGAAGTCTGTGACGGCAGATTTACAGTCTGCTCCCTTTGGCCGCTCGGGAACCCCACCACTGGCCTTGCTTGCGAAACATCTGTCTCGGTAAGCGGGGCGCATCATATCAAATGAAGAGCGCGTGTAAAGTATTGAAATGCAGAAAATGAATCGTTTGCCGATTTTTTACCCGTGGCGGTGCATCCCTGAACGAAAGGCACCGCTTTATTGAGCAATTACAAAATGACAGTCCGGTTACCGTAGACAAATACGCGCTGGGCCAGCACGTGATACAGCGCGCGGCTGAGCGCATTTTTCTCTACATCACGTCCAGCACGCATCATATCGTCTGCAGAATAGGTATGATCGACATGAATCACGTCCTGCATGATGATTGGGCCTTCGTCCAGGTTATCATTAACGTAGTGTGCGGTGGCTCCGATAATTTTCACTCCACGCTCATAAGCCTGATGATAAGGCCGTGCCCCGATAAAGGCTGGCAGGAATGAATGATGAATATTGATCACCTGATTCGGGTAATGTTGAACGAATGCAGGGGTTAATACGCGCATATATTTGGCCAGCACCACATAGTCCGGCTGATATTGGTCGATCTGAGCCATCATTTTTTGGTCGTGCTGATCGCGTGTCAGGCCTTCATGGCTGACCAGATGGAACGGAATATCGAAACGCTCTACCAGCGTTTGCAATGTATCATGGTTGCCGATAACCGCGGCGATCTCGACATCCAGGCCGCCGTAGGCGCTTTTCATCAGCAGATCGCCCAAGCAATGCGCCTCTTTGGTTACCAGAACTACGATGCGGCGGCGCCCGGAATTATGCAGTTCACGAACGGAACCTGCCGGCAATGCACCGTCGAGATCTGCCAACAGAGTCGTATCGTTGAAAATACCTTCCAGCTCGGTACGCATAAAGAAACGACCGGTGCGGTGATCAACAAACTCATTGTTCTGAATAATGTTGAGTTCATGCTTGTAACAGATGTTGGTGATCTTGGCGATCAGGCCTTTGGCATCCGGACAAATGGTACGCAAAACTTTTCTTTGGACATTTTGATGTGGCATGGCGATGAGGATCCTGTCTGATACTGAACGTCCTGTCTGCGCAGGCGAGCATTTTATAGTCTTCACTTTCAAACGACTGCCGAAATGGCAGCGGTCTAAAATCGATGAGTCGCAGTGGCTGCCAGTTAACGGCCGCAGCACTTTTTATATTTTTTACCTGAACCACAGGGGCAAATCGCATTTCTGCCAGGCTGGGGTTTGGTACCATCAATATAGTACCAGCGTTGTTCAAGCTGAAGAAAGCGCGAACGTTCGTGCATTGCTTTGTGTTCGCCTGTGCTGCTGTCGATGAAACGGGCAATAAACTCGACAAAACCTTCGTCGTTCTCATGGCCCTGTTTTTCTTCTACCACCGTCAGGCCGAGCCATTCGGTGTTCTTGAAGCTATCAACGATCGCATTACGCCACTCATCGGCATGACAATCGGGATGCCAGGTCGCAATTAAGTAATCGACGTTGTGATTCACATAAGCGCTAAAGCGTGAACGCATCAACTTACCGGGGGTCAGTGGCGTTTTGGTGCCATTGATGTAGGGTTCGCAGCATACGCTATACTCCAGTCCGCCGCCGCAGGGGCATAATTCTGGCAAGTTGACTCCTAAAATGGCCGGAACAAAAAGAACGGGCCGATGCTGAAAGGGATTTAGCGCATATGTTACCTAACATTATTCGATCGTGACAATCTACGCTGGCAGCAGAGTTGATACAATTCACCGGGAAGAGGCGGAATGATGCGAAAAATTAAGATTGGACTGGCATTGGGCGCGGGTTCCGCTAAAGGGTGGGCGCATATCGGCGTGATCAACGCCCTAAAGAAATTGGGTGTTGAAGTCGATATAGTAGCCGGTTGCTCAGTGGGGGCACTGGTCGGTGCTGCTTTTGCCAGCCACCGTTTGCCAGCCATGGAGACTTGGGTTCGTTCATTTAGCTATTGGGATGTGATCCGCTTGATGGATCTTTCTTGGCAGCGTGGCGGTCTGTTGCGTGGTGAGCGGGTGTTCAATGCGGTGGGGCAATTATTAGAAATCAACGATATCGCCGAGTGTTCGCTAAAGTTTGGTGCAGTGGCGACGAACCTAAGTACCGGACGAGAATTGTGGTTGACCGAAGGGGATATTCATCAAGCAGTGCGTGCGTCGTGCAGCATGCCCGGCTTGTTGGCACCGGTGTGGTTTGATGGTTATTGGCTGGTGGATGGTGCGGTAGTGAACCCTGTCCCCATTTCGTTAACTCGTGCATTGGGAGCCGATCTCGTTATTGCCGTTGACTTGCAACATGATGCGCATTTGATGCAGCAGGATTTGTTCTCTGTACGCCAGCATGACTCAGAAACTTCAGGCGATATCCCCACGGATAATTGGCGAGGACGGTTAAGAGACCGTATCAGCAAAATGACGAACAGAAAGCCTAATTTTACGCCAACAGCGATGGAAATTATGGGAACGTCGATCCAGGTATTGGAAAATAGACTGAAACGTAATCGTATGGCAGGTGACCCGCCAGATGTCTTGCTCCAACCCTATTGTCCGCAAATTTCGACGTTGGATTTCCACCGTGCCGATGAAGCGATTGCAGCGGGTAAACTGGCCGTTGAAAAACAGATTGATATGCTTTTACCGTTGATAAAAAACAAATAATTATCAGATGTTGCGGAGGTGGCCTGAGATAAGGCCCATTTCCGACAAGCAGAAATGGCCTTTTTGAGCCACTATTACACTATTGAAAGGGAAGAGGCTCGGCTGATGGCATTACCATTGACTCACAAGCGCATTTTGATCGTTGAGGACGAACTGGTTTTTCGTTCTGTGCTTGTTGGCTATTTGAAATCGTTGGGTGCGGAAACCAGTGAGGCGACCAATGGTTTGCAAGCGCTGAGTGCTGTGGACGACGTGAAGCCCGACTTAATCTTGTGCGATCTGGCGATGCCGGAAATGGACGGGATAGAGTTTGTTGAGCATCTTCGTCTACAAGGTGTGCAAATTCCGGTGCTGGTGATATCAGCCACCGATAAAATGGCGGATATCGCCAAGGTACTGCGTTTGGGTGTACAGGATGTATTGTTAAAGCCCGTTACCGATCTTAACCGCCTGCGTGAAGCTGTGTTAGGTTGTCTCTACCCCAATATGTTTACCTCCCAGGCGATTGAGGAAGCAGAGCTGCTTCAGGATTGGGATGCATTGAGTAAAAATCCTTCTGAAGCCGTAAAGTTGCTCAAGCAGTTACAGCCTCCGGTACAACAGACCATTGCTCATTGCCGCATTAATTATCGACAATTAACGACGGGCGAGAACCCTGGATTGGTGTTGGATATTGCAGCGCTGTCGGATAAGGATCTGGCGTTCTATTGTTTGGATGTAACTCGCGCAGGAGATAACGGTGTATTGGCGGCGTTGCTGTTACGCGCTTTATTTAATGGCTTGTTACAGGATCATTTAGCTAATCAGCGTCATCGGTTGCCGCAAATGACCGCATTGTTAAAGCAAGTTAATCAATTATTACGTCAAGGCAAACTGGAAGGACAATTCCCATTGTTGGTCGGTTATTATCACACCGAATATAAAAACCTGATTTTAGTCTCAGCGGGTCTTCATGCCAGTGTTAATACCGGTGATAGCCAAATTCAACTGAACAATGGGGTGCCGCTTGGCACGCTGGGTGCGACCTACATGAATCAAATCAGCCAGCATTGTGCAGCCTGGCAGTGTCAGGTTTGGGGATCTGGAGGCAGACTGCGGTTGATGCTCAGTACCGAATAACGTGATCCTCTAAAAACATTATTTGAAATACAAATATTCGATGTGCTTATTTCTTCCTCAGGCCATTGGTTGGGTAATTGTCTTAAATTTTTTCTATTTGTGCTGCGGTTAATGCCAGACACTCATAAGCTGGTATACTCCGAAGGTTTTTCATATGGCGAAAAAGCTCACAAAATGAGCAATATTAAGAGAGGAAATAATGCCTGCTGTAAATCGTAAAGTCAGAAAGGCTGTGATCCCGGTTGCAGGCTTGGGAACACGGATGTTGCCAGCGACAAAAGCCATTCCAAAAGAAATGCTGCCGCTGGTTGACAAACCCTTGATCCAATACGTTGTCAATGAATGTATTGCGGCTGGGATTAACGAGATTGTGTTGGTTACCCATTCCTCCAAGAATTCGATCGAAAACCATTTTGACACCAGTTTCGAACTTGAAGCGATGCTGGAAAAACGCGTTAAACGTCAGCTGCTGGACGAAGTGCAGTCTATTTGCCCGAAAGGTGTAACTGTTATGCAGGTACGTCAAGGGGTAGCCAAAGGGCTGGGGCACGCTATTATGTGCGCTTATCCACTGGTTGGTGACGAGCCGGTAGCCGTGATTTTGCCGGATGTGATCCTCGATGAGTACAGCGCCGATCTGAAAAAAGATAATTTGCACGAAATGTTAGAGCGGTTTGAAAAAACCGGTGTCAGCCAAATTATGGTCGAACCCGTACCTCATAAAGATGTGGGTAATTACGGCGTAGCTGATTGTAAAGGGTATGAACTGCAGCCAGGTGAAAGCACCCCGATGGTCAGCGTAGTCGAAAAACCCTCGCCGGATGAAGCCCCATCTAACTTAGCCATCGTTGGTCGCTATGTGCTTTCTGCAGGTATTTGGCCGTTACTGTCAAAAACACCTCCGGGCGCTGGCGGTGAAATCCAGCTGACCGACAGTATTGAAATGCTGATGCAGCAAGAAACGGTAGAGGCTTATCACCTAAAAGGGATTAGCCATGATTGTGGTAACAAGCTGGATTATATGAAGGCATTTGTCGAATATGGCATGCGCCATGCCGGGCTGGGACAAGAGTTTTCGCAGTGGTTGAGCCAATTGTTGGCCGCTGATAAGAAATAATTTATTTATCTTTCATCTTAATTTGAAAAACTAGGATTTTCCCATGAAAGTAACAGTTTTTGGTATTGGCTATGTTGGTCTGGTACAGGCAGCGGTGCTGGCTGAGGTTGGCCATGACGTTATGTGTATTGATATTGACGAACGTAAAGTCGAAAACCTGAAGAAAGGGAACATCCCTATTTTTGAACCCGGCCTGACGCCGTTGGTGCAACAAAACTATGAAGCTGGCCGTCTGCAGTTCACCACCGATGCGAAAGCAGGTGTTGCGCATGGTAGCATTCAGTTCATTGCTGTAGGTACGCCACCGGACGAAGACGGTTCTGCCGATTTGAAATATGTGACGGCTGTAGCACGTACCATTGCGGAACACATGACCGAGCACAAAGTGGTGATCGACAAATCTACCGTGCCGGTAGGTACTGCAGATAAAGTCCGCCAGGTTATGCAAGAAACGTTGCAGAAACGCGGTAGCTCTGTACCTTTCGACGTGGTTTCCAATCCGGAGTTTTTGAAAGAAGGTGCGGCAGTCGCGGACTGCATGCGTCCGGAACGTATCGTTATTGGTACCGATAACATGGATGTGATCGAACCTATTCGTGAGCTGTATGAGCCGTTTAACCGTAATCATGATCGCATGATTATGATGGATATTCGCAGTGCTGAGCTGACCAAGTACGCGGCCAACTGCATGTTGGCAACCAAAATCAGCTTTATGAACGAAATGTCTAACCTGGCCGAAATGTTGGGTGCGGATATTGAGAAAGTGCGCCAGGGTATCGGTTCTGATTCCCGCATTGGCTACCACTTTATCTACCCAGGATGCGGCTACGGCGGTTCTTGCTTCCCGAAAGACGTCCAGGCACTGATCCGCACTGCGGAGCATATCGGTTACCAACCAAAACTGTTGCAGGCTGTTGAGCAGGTTAACTACCAACAGAAATATAAGCTGACCAAGTTTATTAAGCATCACTTTGGTGAAGACTTAAAAGGCAAAACTTTTGCACTATGGGGTTTGGCATTCAAGCCAAATACTGACGATATGCGTGAAGCCTCCAGCCGTGTTCTGATGGAGCAACTGTGGGAAGCCGGTGCCACCGTCCAGGCCTACGATCCTGAAGCGATGAACGAAGTGCAGCGCATTTATGGTCAGCGTGATGACCTGAAGCTGGTAGGCACCAAAGAAGCGGCGCTACATGGTGCTGACGCGCTGGTTATTTGCACTGAATGGCAAAACTTCCGTGCACCTGATTTCGACATAATTAAAAGCGCGCTAAAGCAACCGGTGATCTTTGATGGTCGCAATCTGTTTGATCCAGAGCGTTTGGAAAACCGTGGCTTTACTTATTATGCGATCGGTCGCGGTGCATCCATTCAGCCGGTTATTTAAGGTATATATATGAAATTCCTGGTTACAGGTGCGGCAGGATTTATTGGTTATCACGCTGCTGAGCGTCTGTTGGCCGCTGGGCATCAGGTTGTCGGCATCGACAACCTGAATGATTATTACGATGTGGGTCTGAAAATGGCCCGCCTTGACCTGCTTGCGAATAAGCCTGCTTTTCAGTTTATTAAACTGGATTTGGCCGATCGTGAAGGTATGGCAAAGTTGTTTGCCGAGCATAAATTTCAGCGAGTGATTCATCTGGGTGCGCAAGCCGGGGTGCGTTATTCGCTGGAAAATCCGTTGGCGTACGCGGACGCGAATCTTATCGGGCATGTAAATGTGTTGGAAGGGTGTCGCCACAATAAAGTCGAGCATTTGTTATATGCTTCTTCCAGTTCGGTATATGGCCTCAATCGTAAGCTACCATTTGCAACCGAAGATTCTGTCGATCATCCGATCTCATTGTACGCGGCAACTAAAAAAGCCAATGAGCTGATGTCACACAGCTACTCCCACTTATATGGTCTGCCTACCACTGGCTTGCGTTTCTTTACCGTATATGGTCCGTGGGGGCGCCCAGATATGGCGCTGTTTAAATTTACTAAAGCCATATTGGCTGGTGAAAGTATCGATGTATATAACCACGGGGAGATGCACCGTGACTTTACCTACATCGACGATATCTCAGAGGCTATTGTTCGGTTGCAGGCTGTTATTCCTCAGCCAAATCCAGCCTGGACAGTTGAACAGGGCTCACCGGCAACCAGTTCCGCGCCGTATCATGTCTATAATATCGGCAATAGCACGCCCGTGAAGCTGATGGAATATATCAAGGCACTGGAGCAGGCATTAGGGATCGAAGCACGCAAGAATATGTTGCCAATGCAACCTGGCGATGTGCTAGATACCAGTGCTGATACTGCGGAGCTCTATCGTGTGATAGGGTTTAAGCCGGAAACCAGTGTTGAAGAAGGCGTGAAACGCTTTGTTGAATGGTATAAGTCATTTTATAACGCTCAGTAATTGAGCTGTGCGTAAAATGCTATAAGGGGCTTTGGCCCCTTTTTTATGCTTCAGGAAAGGCAGGGTGGCAGTCTGGGAAGTGAATGAAAGAGACGGTCTACTTCAGATTATTGTGTAAAACCGAGTTTGTATAATCTAGCTTTCCGGGAATTAGACATAACAAAAAGGCTCCCTGAGGAGCCTTTTTAACATGCAGCGAAATGCTATTACAGCAGGAAATCGTCCAGGGATTTACCTTGCTCTTCGATAGCTTTCTTAATCACTGCTGGGGTACGGCCCTGGCCGGTCCAGGTTTTCAGTTCACCGTTTTCGTCTTTATATTGGTATTTGGCCGGACGTGCTGCACGTTTAGCTTTACCTGCTGCTTTAGTTGCAGCCATAGTTTGCAGCAGTTCATTTGGATCAATACCGTCAGCAATCAGCATTTCACGATATTGCTGCAGTTTGCGGGTGCGTTCTTCAACTTCTGCTTGAGCCTGGCTGTCTTCTTCGCGACGTTCGTTCACAACAACTTCCAGTTTTTCAAGCATCTCTTCCAGCGTTTCCAGGCTGCATTCTCTTGCCTGTGCGCGTAGAGTACGGATGTTGTTCAAAATCTTTAATGCTTCGCTCATTGTCCTAGTCTCAAATTATATTGGTGGGGGCGTCTGGATAATAATAGAGTGCTCTTTTCTTTTCTGCAATAGACAAATTGAAAGGAACGCTCAAATTCATCTTTTAAAAAGGTGTAATCAGAACTCTCTGGCAAATATAAGGAGGAGACATAAGTATTACAAGCTCAATTTTTAAGTCAAATTTTCAACAGTGCCGGTATGATTACCGCGCCAGAAGGGCATTCATGGCTAAGTTATAATTGTGTTTTATATCAATATTACGATGAGTTTTGTGGGTTAAATCACGCGCTTTAGTATGCAAACACTGTAAACAATGGGGGTATACGAGTAAAGATAACGTCAAGAACTGTGTTGTTAGCTTTTTTATGCCATTAAATACGCTGGGGTACTGTCAGCAGGCGTTAATAGATTTAATCCTTTACCAACCAGGAGTCATGCTGGTGGTTTCTCTTTTCTGATTGACGATTAATGCCTGATGCTAATCATTAGCAGTAATTAAATGTGATGACAGACAGGGATCGTCCTGTAAATAGATGTAAAAGCGCAGTGGTGCAGAATGGAATGTTTCATTTGAAAGTTTGGTATTCGTTTGACTGGGATATTGATTAAACCGAAGGGGTGAGCAGGGTGGCAGGTTATGGTACACTTGGCTGCTGAATCAGTGTCTGAATATTTCTTATACCATTGGAGTCGCGGGCCCATGGCTCAACTTTATTTTTATTACTCTGCTATGAACGCAGGGAAATCTACTGCGTTGTTACAATCTTCATATAATTATCAAGAACGTGGTATGCGTACACTGGTGTTTACTGCCGAAATAGACCACCGTTTCGGTGTCGGCAAGGTTAGCTCGCGGATCGGTCTGTCATCGCAGGCACAGCTCTATAATAATGAGTCGATGCTGTATGCGATGATCGCGCAGGAACATCAACAGCAGCCCGTACACTGCGTCTTGTTGGATGAAAGCCAGTTCTTGACGAAGGAACAGGTCGAGCAACTGTGCGATGTTGTGGACCAACTGGATATTCCGGTTCTGTGTTATGGCTTGCGTACCGACTTTTTGGGTGAGTTGTTCATCGGCAGTCAATACTTGCTGGCCTGGGCGGATAAACTAGTGGAATTGAAAACCATCTGCCACTGTGGGCGTAAGGCGAACATGGTACTGCGGCTGGATGAAAGTGGGCAGGCGATGCATACCGGTGAGCAGGTCGTGATAGGCGGTAACGAGAGCTACGTCTCCGTTTGCCGTAAGCATTACAAGGAAGCGCTACAGGCATTAGAGTAACATCTGGATGCTGTAGAGCGCCTTCTGGCAGCACTTTAGTGCGACGGTATTGCCAGGTAGTTTGAAGTACAGCGTAAGAGAAAAAAAACCGCCTTTCGGCGGTTTTTTTGCTGGTTTAATTAACCGTTATTTTTTGGTCTTCTTTTCTGCTTTAGCCGCAACGGGTGCCGCCAAAACTTCTTCATCAACCGCTTCACTGAACTTACGTCCGTAGAAGGTATCCAGCATGATTTGCTTCAGTTCGGCAATCAGCGGGTAACGTGGGTTGGCACCGGTACATTGGTCGTCAAAGGCGTCTTCAGACAGTTTGTCGACCTTAGCAAGGAAGTCAGCTTCTGTCACACCGGCTTCGCGGATTGATGCCGGGATACCCAGTTCAGCTTTGATCTCGTCCAGCCAGGTCAGCAGCTTCTCGATTTTCTGTGCGGTACGGTCACCCGGTGCACTCAAGCCGAGATGGTCGGCGATTTCTGCGTAGCGACGACGTGCCTGAGGGCGGTCGTACTGGCTGAAAGCCGTTTGCTTGGTTGGATTGTCGTTCGCGTTGTAGCGAATAACGTTGGAGATCAGCATGGCGTTAGCCAGACCATGTGGGATATGGAACTCAGAGCCCAGTTTGTGGGCCATTGAGTGGCAAACCCCGAGGAAGGCGTTGGCGAATGCGATGCCGGCAATGGTTGCAGCATTGTGCACACGCTCACGGGCGACTGGATTCTTGGCACCTTCTTTGTAGCTGGCTGGCAGGTATTCTTTCAGCAATTTCAACGCTTGCAGCGCTTGGCCATCAGAGTATTCGTTCGCCAGTACTGAAACATACGCTTCCAGTGCGTGGGTCACCGCATCCAGGCCGCCAAAGGCGCACAGGGATTTCGGCATATTCATAACCAGGTTAGCGTCAACGATGGCCATGTCTGGTGTCAGTGCATAGTCAGCCAGTGGGTATTTCTGGCCAGTAACGTCGTCGGTCACTACTGCAAATGGCGTTACTTCTGAACCGGTACCTGAGGTGGTGGTCACGGCGATCATTTTCGCTTTGACGCCCATTTTCGGGAACTTGTAGATACGTTTACGGATGTCCATAAAGCGCAGCGCCAGGTCTTCGAAATGGGTTTCAGGATGTTCGTACAGTACCCACATGATCTTCGCCGCATCCATCGGTGAACCGCCGCCTAACGCGATGATCACATCAGGTTTGAAGGAGTTCATCTGTTCAGCGCCTTTGCGCACGATGGACAGTGTTGGATCTGCTTCAACTTCAAAGAACACTTCTGTTTCAATGCCGTGTGACTTAAGAACAGAGGTGATCTGGTCAGCATAGCCATTATTGAACAGGTAGCGGTCGGTCACAATGAAGGCGCGTTTTGCCCCGTCGGTCGCTACTTCTTCCAGCGCGATAGGCAATGAGCCACGGCGGAAGTAGATTGATTTCGGAAGTTTATGCCACAACATGTTTTCTGCTCGCTTCGCTACAGTTTTCTTGTTGATCAGGTGTTTTGGACCGACGTTTTCAGAGATGGAGTTACCGCCCCAGGAACCGCAGCCCAGCGTCAGAGACGGAGCGAGTTTAAAGTTGTACAGGTCACCGATACCACCCTGAGATGCCGGGGTGTTGATCAGGATTCGCGCGGTTTTCATCTTGTCGCCGAAGAAGGCAACGCGTTCCGGCTGGTTATCCTGGTCGGTGTACAGACAAGAGGTGTGGCCGATACCGCCCATGGCAACCAGTTTCTCTGCTTTGCTGACGGCGTCAGCAAAGTCTTTAGCGCGATACATGGCCAGTGTAGGGGACAGTTTTTCGTGAGCGAAAGGTTCTGTTTCATCAACAAGTTTCACTTCACCGATCAGAACCTTGGTACTTGCCGGCACTTTAATGCCAGCCATCTCAGCGATCTTCGGCGCTGACTGACCAACGATAGCTGCGTTCAGGCCACCGTTTTTCAGGATGATGTCTTGTACGGCTTTCAGCTCTTTACCCTGTAGCATGTAGCCACCGTGGGTAGCGAAACGTTCGCGCACTGCATCATAGATTGAATCAACCACAATGACAGATTGCTCAGAGGCGCAAATAACACCGCTGTCGAAGGTTTTAGACATCAGAATTGAGGCAACGACACGCTTAATATCTGCAGTTTCGTCAACCACTACAGGGGTGTTACCTGCACCAACGCCGATTGCCGGTTTGCCGGAGCTGTAGGCGGCTTTCACCATGCCTGGACCACCGGTTGCGAGGATCAGGTTGATGTCAGGGTGGTGCATCAATTGATTGGACAGTTCAACGGTAGGTTGGTCGATCCAGCCTACGATGTCTTTTGGCGCCCCGGCAGCAATCGCTGCCTGCAGCACGATATCTGCGGCCTTATTGGTCGCGTTTTTCGCACGTGGGTGTGGGGAGAAGATAATGCCGTTACGGGTTTTCAGGCTGATTAACGCTTTGAAAATGGCCGTAGAAGTTGGGTTGGTGGTTGGCACGATACCGCAAATCAGGCCAATAGGCTCTGCAATGGTGATGGTACCGAAAGTATGGTCTTCGGCCAGAATGCCGCAGGTTTTTTCATCTTTATAGGCGTTGTAGATAAATTCTGATGCGAAGTGGTTCTTGATCACTTTATCTTCAACGATACCCATACCGGATTCTTCGACGGCCAATTTGGCCAAAGGAATACGGGCATCGGCAGCGGCGAGGGCAGCAGCGCGGAAAATCTTATCAACTTGCTCTTGAGTGAAGTTGGCATATTCGCGCTGGGCTTTTTTGACTCGTGCAACTAGCTCGTTCAGTTCAGCGACATTTGTTACAGCCATAATGCTCTCCTGATAATGTTAAACTCTTTCAGTAAATCAGCCGTGCGAGCCACTAGTATAGACAGAATGATGGAAAATGCTGTTTTAAAAACAAAGGCTTTCCACCTTTTTGTGTCGCATGCTGCTGATTTGCTTAAAGAGCTTTACCCGATGCTTCAGCAGGAGAAGACAGCGGGCCGAACAGAGATGCCACTTTTTCCTTAACCTGTTCTACTCCCTGACTACGACTAAGAGCTTAACTACTCTTGGTTAGTGATTTTGTGATTTAAATCATAAAAAACGCAAGCTGACACCATTCAGCTGTGGTTTTTGAGAATTATTCTTGATAACTGCGATGACAGGCACTTTTTCAACATAAAAAATCATAAACCGTACATTGCTTTAACAATGGCGAATTATTTTATCAGTGCGGATATGAATAGATAAAAATCCCGCTCACGACCAATGGATTACCCGTGGTAATTCCATTACATTAGCGCGCGTAGGCAGTGTCACTTTTTAGAGCTATTAAAGCGGAGTCATTTGTGGGCCAATCTCTGTTGGATTTTTCCGGCTTCATTAAATTTTTTGTCGGCCTGTTTGCGCTGGTGAACCCGGTGGGAATTTTGCCGGTGTTTATTAGCATGACCAGCTACCAAGCGGCGGCAGGGCGCAATAAAACAAACCTGACGGCTAACTTGTCGGTCGCCATTATCCTGTGGACCTCTCTCTTTTTGGGGGAAGGGATTTTGCGCATGTTCGGTATCTCTATTGATTCGTTCCGAATTGCCGGCGGTATCCTGGTGGTGACCATTGCGATGTCGATGATCAGTGGGAAGCTGGGTGAGGACAAACAGAATAAACAAGAGAAGTCAGAGAGCGCGATCCGTGAAAGTATTGGTGTCGTACCGCTGGCGTTGCCACTGATGGCGGGGCCGGGTGCTATCAGCTCTACGATCGTCTGGAGTTCTCGCTACCACAGCTGGCAAAACCTGTTGGGGTTTACTCTGGCTATTGCGTTGTTCGCTTTCTGTTGTTGGTTGTTGTTCCGTGCCGCTCCATTATTGGTGCGTTTATTGGGGCAAACCGGCATTAACGTGATCACCCGAATCATGGGGTTGCTGCTGATGGCATTGGGGATTGAGTTTATCGTTACCGGAATCAAGGCCATTTTCCCTGGACTGCTGTAATCTGCTCGCTGAGCCACGAACAGTATTATTCGTGGCTCAAATTATTTTTAAAAATTAAAATCAATTATTGGTTCGCATTAATATAGTGCGCAATATGAATGAATTCTATTCAGTGTGCACCACAATGTGGCATAAATCTCAATTTGTTGTTCAATAAAACCCCTAAGCGCTGTTTTCAGCCTTTATCTCCCGCCGTTATTGCCCTTTTTTGCCTTCTGAATATAAAATCTGCTGTTAATTTAATCACATCATTCTGTAGGGCTTGTCTCGCTTTCATCCAGGTGTTATTAGTGATTAACCGCACATAAGCAGATGTTTGTTCTTTGAAGTTCGACTTTGTTAACTGAATGTTTCTTTGCTTGGCGCGTTGGTTTGCTGTGCATGGCTTTTACTGTTTTGTTCTTATTTTTTGTGATAAAAATCATGTTGTTATTGCTTGGCCTCATCTCTTGCTCGTCAGGGGGGAAGATCGTGCCTGATGCAATAAAAGAGAATTGCTTAACATTTCTGTAAAAATTATTGGCTATGGAATTTGCCTTCTGCTAATTTCCGAGCAACTTTCTACGCGTAATTAACCGTATCGCGTCGTCAAAGTGGGAATGATTTTTGCTGGTGCCTGTTATTTAGAATTCTTATAAATACTTCACGAATATCGATAAGCAATGCTTGTTGGTGAAAAGGAGCCTCGACCATGCAGCAAACCCGAAAGCGTACTCCATTGGCTATGTTCATTGCCGGTTTGCTGAGTGTCAGCGCCGTTTATTCTGCTCAGGCGGTCGATGTTCCGGCTGGAGTGCAATTGGCAGAGCAGCAGAGCATTGTAATTAACAACGGCACGGAAGTGGCTTCATTGGATCCGCATAAGGTCGAGGGAATACCAGAAAGTAATATTATTCTTAACCTGTTGGAAGGGCTGGTCAGCACCGATGCTAATGGGCACGTGGTGCCGGCGGCGGCGGCCCAGTGGGAAAACCAGGATTTCAAAACCTGGACTTTCCACCTGCGTCCCGACGCGGTATGGAGTGATGGTTCGCCAGTTACCGCGCAGGACTTTGTCTATAGCTGGCAGCGCCTGGCCGATCCGAAAACTGGCTCGCCCTACGCCAGCTATCTGCAGTACGCCAAGATTGAAAATATCGACGATATCCTGACCGGGAAAAAAAGTCCGCAGACTCTCGGTATTAAAGCTATCGATGATAAAACGTTGCAGGTATCCCTGAGTGAGCCGGTGCCTTACTTTATTAGTATGCTGAGCCATACTTCGCTGAAACCAGTAAAACGTTCGGTCGTCGAGAAGTTTGGCGACAAATGGACGCTGCCTACGAACTATGTCGGTAATGGCGCTTACCGTTTGAACGAGTGGGTGGTGAATGAGCGAATTGTGCTTGAACGCAGCCCGAGCTACTGGAACAACAAGAAAACAATCATCGATAAGGCAACGTTCTTGCCAATTACTTCAGAGGTCAGTGATGTCAACCGCTTCCGCAGCGGTGAAATTGATATCACCAACAGCGCCATCCCACCGAATCTGTTCGCGAAGATGAAGAAAGAGATCCCTGAGCAACTGCACGTTAACCCTTATCTGTGCACCTTTTATTACGAGATCAACAACCAGCGTGCACCCTTTACCGATCCGCGGGTGCGTGCTGCAGTGAAACTGACGCTGGATCGCGACATCATCGCTAACAAAATCATGGGGCAGGGTCAGATTCCGGCCTACAGCTTTACGCCAACCTTTACGGAGGGCGCCAAATTCACTGCGCCAGAATGGGCAGGTTGGAGCCAGGAACAGCGCAATACAGAGGCGAAAAAACTGTTAGCCGAGGCAGGCTTCAACGCGGCAAATCCGTTGAAATTCACCTTGCTGTACAACACCTCTGACCAAAATAAACAGCAGGCGATCGCTGCGGCGTCAATGTGGAAGAAAAACCTAGGTGCAGATGTCACGCTGCGTAATCAGGAGTGGAAAACTTCTCTTGAAAGCCGCCATCAGGGGCAATATGACGTGGCGCGGGCCACTTGGTGCGGTGATTATAACGAGCCAAGCGCTTTCCTTAATCTGGTGCTCTCCAACAGCAGCATCAACACTATTTTCTACAAGAGCCCAGCGTTTGACGCCATCATGGCCAGCACGCTAAAAGCGCCGGATGAGGCTGCGCGTGCAGCCTTGTATCAGCAGGCGGAGGCTCAGTTGGATAAAGACTCGGCGCTGATCCCGGTGTATTACCGCGTCAGTGCGCGCCTGATCAGACCGTCGGTGGGAGGCTTTACCGGTAAAGACCCATTGGATTACACCGATGTGAAAAACCTGTACATCATCAAGCAGTAACGAGGGGTATTACGTCACGCTAACAAGGGTGAGTAATACAGGGAAGGCCAACTGCCGTATTCGTTCCTCGGCAGTCGGTTTAACAAGGTCCGCTCACGGGCAACGCAGGCTCCACGACGAGCCTGTGATAATAAAAACTGGAGTATACACATGACCAACATCACGAAAAAAACCATCCTTGCAGTCGGCATCATTGCCGCTCTGGGCATCACAGCAACCGGAAGTGCTTTTGCGGCCGTCGTGCCAGCGGGCGTGCAACTGGCGGACAAGCAAGAAATCGTTAAAAACAATGGCTCGGAAGTACAGTCCCTGGATCCGCACAAAATTGAAGGCGTACCAGAAAACAACGTAACGCGTGACCTGATGGAAGGTTTGGCCAACAACGGTCCAGATGGTTCTATCGTTCCTGGTGTAGCGGAAAGCTGGGATAACAAAGATTTTAAAGTGTGGACCTTCCATCTGCGTAAAGACGCAAAATGGTCGAATGGCAAGCCGGTAACGGCACAAGATTTCGTGTATAGCTGGCAGCGCGTTGTTGATCCGAAAACGGCTTCCCCTTATGCCAGCTATCTGCAATATGCTCACGTAGAAAACGTGGATGACATCATCGCCGGCAAGAAAGATAAATCAACGCTGGGCGTAAAAGCCATCGACGATCACACCTTCCAGGTCACCCTGACCGAGCCGGTGCCTTACTTGGTTGAAATGACCCCACACTATGCGATGAAGCCAGTGTTTAAAGAGGCAGTCGAGAAGTTTGGTGAGAAGTGGACCCTGCCACAAAACTACGTCAGCAATGGCGCTTATAAATTAAAAGATTGGATTGTTAACGAACGTATCGTCCTGGAACGTAACCCGGAATATTGGGATAACGCGAAAACCATCATTAATAAAGTCACGTTCCTGCCTATTTCATCGGAAGTTACCGATGTGAACCGCTACCGCACTGGCGAAATCGACATGACCTATAACAACATGCCGATTGAACTGTTCCAGAAATTGAAGAAAGAGATCCCGAAAGAAGTTCACGTCGATCCGTACCTGTGTACTTATTATTATGAAATTAACAACCAGAAAGCGCCGTTTACCGATCAACGTGTACGTGAAGCACTGAAGTTGGGTCTGGATCGCGACATTATCACCAATAAAGTGAAAAACCAGGGTGACCTGCCAGCTTACAGCTTCACACCACCTTACACTGATGGCGCTAAATTGACGCCACCGGAGTGGTTCGGTTGGACGCAGGAAAAACGTAACGAAGTTGCGAAAAAGCTGTTGGCTGAAGCGGGTTACGGCCCAGACAAACCACTGACGTTCTCTCTGCTGTATAACACCTCTGATCTGCACAAAAAGTTGGCGATTGCAGCTGCATCTATCTGGAAGAAAAATCTGGGTGTAGATGTGAAACTGGTGAATCAGGAGTGGAAAACCTTCCTGGATACTCGCCATCAGGGTACCTATGATGTCGCGCGTGCTGGCTGGTGTGCTGACTACAACGAACCAAGTTCGTTCCTGAACATGATGTTGTCTGACAGCAGCAGTAACACCCCGCACTATAAGAGCGCGGAGTTCGACAAGCTGATGGCGAACGTGCTGACAGCGAAAACTAAAGAAGAACGTGCAGAACTGTACCAAAAAGCTGAAGTTCAGTTGGATAAAGACTCAGCGATTGTGCCGGTGTATTACTATGTGAATGCCCGTCTGGTGAAACCTTATGTTGGGGGTTATACCGGTAAAGACCCACTTGATAACGTGTACGACAAAAACCTGTACATCATCAAGCATTGATACGGTAAGTACCGGCGGTGAAAGCCGCCGGTATATGTTGAGAATAATAAGCCGTTATCAGGCTGCAGCACAGGGTTAGGGCAATGCTTAAATTTATATTTCGTCGCTTGTTAGAAGCGATCCCGACACTATTTATCCTTATTACCATTTCATTCTTTATGATGCGTCTGGCACCCGGTAGTCCATTTACCGGCGAACGCGCGTTGCCGCCAGAAGTGATGGCCAATATCGAGGCCAAATATCATTTGAACGATCCGATCTGGAAGCAGTATGGCCATTATTTGGTTCAGCTGTCGAAGGGGGACTTCGGGCCATCATTCAAATACAAGGATTATTCGGTAAATGACCTCGTGGCTGCTTCTTTCCCGGTATCTGCCAAATTGGGTCTTGCCGCATTTTTGCTGGCGGTGGTCCTGGGGGTAAGTGCCGGCGTCATTGCCGCGTTGAATCAAAATACTAAATGGGACTATACGGTGATGGGCTTTGCCATGACCGGGGTGGTGATACCCAGTTTCGTGGTGGCGCCGTTATTGGTACTGATTTTCGCCATCACGCTGAAATGGCTGCCAGGTGGCGGTTGGAACGGCGGTGCGCCGAAATTTATCATCTTGCCAATGGTGGCGTTGTCACTGGCCTATATTGCCAGTATCGCCCGTATCACGCGTGGTTCGATGATAGAAGTGCTGCATTCAAACTTCATCCGTACTGCTCGCGCCAAAGGGTTACCGATGCGCCGCATTATTTTGCGCCATGCGTTGAAACCCGCGTTATTACCGGTGCTTTCTTATATGGGCCCGGCATTTGTCGGCATTATCACCGGTTCGATGGTGATCGAAACTATCTACGGTCTGCCTGGTATCGGCCAGTTGTTTGTTAACGGCGCGTTGAACCGTGACTACTCTCTGGTATTGAGCCTGACCATTCTGGTGGGTGGCCTGACCATTCTGTTTAACGCGATCGTTGATGTGCTGTATGCCGTTATCGATCCAAAAATTCGTTATTAAGCTGGAGCACGCAAATGATGTTGACGAAAAAGAACAGCGAGGCTCTGGAGAACTTCAGCGAAAAGCTCGAAGTGGAAGGGCGCAGCCTGTGGCAGGATGCCCGCCGCCGCTTTGTGCATAACCGCGCAGCGGTGAGCAGCCTGTTTGTGTTGGCGCTGATCACCCTGTTTGTCATAGTGGCTCCGTGGTTATCACAGTTTGCCTATGACGATACTGACTGGGCGATGATGTCGGCCGCACCAAGCTTTGAATCGGGGCACTACTTTGGTACAGACTCATCCGGTCGTGATTTGTTGGTGCGCGTGGCGATCGGTGGGCGTATCTCATTAATGGTTGGTGTATCGGCTGCGCTGGTGGCGGTGATTGTTGGGACACTGTACGGCGCAATGTCCGGTTATCTGGGCGGTAAAATTGACTCGGTCATGATGCGTTTGCTGGAGATCCTCAACTCCTTCCCATTCATGTTCTTCGTGATCCTGTTGGTGACCTTCTTTGGTCAAAACATCCTGCTGATCTTTGTGGCGATTGGCATGGTGTCGTGGCTGGATATGGCGCGTATCGTGCGTGGACAGACGCTGAGTCTGAAACGTAAAGAATTTATCGAAGCGGCGTTGGTGTGTGGGGTTTCGAGCCGCAATATCGTGTTGCGCCATATCGTGCCGAACGTACTTGGTGTCGTGGTGGTCTACGCATCCTTGCTGGTGCCTAGCATGATCTTGTTTGAATCCTTCCTTAGCTTCCTGGGGCTGGGTACTCAGGAACCTTTAAGCAGTTGGGGGGCATTGCTCAGCGATGGCGCTAACTCGATGGAAGTTTCACCGTGGTTGCTGCTGTTCCCGGCGGGTTTCCTGGTTGTCACTCTGTTCTGTTTCAACTTTATCGGCGATGGCTTGCGTGACGCCCTCGACCCGAAAGATCGTTAAGGAGTGCAATCATGAGCACCATTGAAAATCCACAATTGCAAACCAACACCGCCGTTAAGTCGTCGTTGTTGTTGGATGTAAAAGATCTGCGCGTGACCTTCGGTACCCCGGACGGTGATGTGACAGCCGTAAACGATCTGAATTTTGATCTGCGTGCCGGCGAAACACTCGGTATCGTGGGGGAGTCTGGCTCAGGTAAATCCCAGACGGCCTTCGCGCTGATGGGGCTTCTGGCCAGCAACGGGCGCATCGGTGGTTCGGCCAAATTTAATGGCCGGGAAATCCTCAATCTGGAGGAAAAACAGCTCAATAAGCTGCGTGCGGAAGAGATTTCGATGATCTTCCAGGACCCAATGACTTCTCTCAACCCTTATATGCGTGTGGGTGAGCAGTTGATGGAAGTGCTAATGCAGCACAAGAAAATGGGCAAAAGCGAAGCATTTGAAGAGTCTGTCCGCATGCTGGACGCGGTTAAAATGCCGGAAGCACGTAAGCGTATGCGTATGTACCCGCATGAGTTTTCCGGCGGCATGCGTCAGCGTGTCATGATCGCTATGGCGTTGCTGTGCCGGCCGAAATTGCTCATCGCCGATGAACCGACTACCGCGCTGGATGTGACTGTACAAGCGCAAATCATGACGCTGCTGAACGAGCTTAAGCGCGAGTTCAACACTGCCATCATTATGATTACCCACGACCTGGGCGTTGTGGCCGGCATTTGTAATAAAGTGCTGGTGATGTACGCCGGGCGGACCATGGAATACGGCAGTGCACGTGATGTGTTCTATCATCCGAGCCATCCGTACTCTATCGGCTTGCTGAATGCAGTACCGCGTCTGGACGCCGAAGGCGAGGCACTGATGACCATTCCAGGTAACCCGCCGAACCTGCTGCGTCTGCCGAAAGGCTGCCCGTTCCAGCCACGTTGTGCGTACGCGATGCCGCAATGTTCGAGTGCTCCACCATTGGAGCAGTTTGGTGAAGGGCGCTTGCGTGCCTGCTTTAAACCGGTGGAGGCGTTGGTATGAGTACGGTAACCGACAAAAAAGTGTTGCTCGAAGTGGCCGATTTGAAAGTGCATTTCGACATTCATGATGACAAACAGTGGTTCTGGCAGCCGCCGAAAACGCTAAAGGCGGTTGATGGCGTAACACTGCGTCTGTTCGAAGGGGAAACTCTGGGCGTGGTGGGTGAATCGGGTTGTGGCAAGTCAACCTTTGCCCGCGCCATTATCGGCCTGGTAAAAGCCACTAGCGGGCGTGTTGCTTGGTTAGGTAAAGATCTGCTCGGCATGAGTGATATGGACTGGCGGAAAACCCGTAGCGATATTCAGATGATCTTCCAGGATCCTCTGGCTTCGCTGAACCCGCGCATGACGATCGGTGAAATTATCGCTGAACCTCTGCGTACTTATTATCCGAAAATGCCGCGCCAGGAAGTGAAGGACAAGGTTAAAGCGATGATGCTGAAGGTGGGCCTGCTGCCTAACCTGATCAACCGCTACCCGCATGAGTTCTCTGGTGGACAGTGTCAGCGTATCGGTATTGCACGAGCCTTGATCCTCGAACCTAAGTTGGTGATCTGCGATGAACCGGTTTCGGCGCTGGACGTGTCGATTCAGGCGCAGGTGGTCAACTTGTTGCAGCAACTGCAGCGTGAAATGGGCCTATCGCTGATCTTTATCGCTCATGATCTGGCGGTTGTAAAACACATCTCTGACCGCGTGTTGGTAATGTATCTGGGCCATGCCGTGGAGCTGGGCACTTATGACGAGGTGTACCATAACCCGCAGCACCCTTATACCAAAGCGTTGATGTCGGCGGTGCCGATCCCGGATCCGGACAAGGAGAAGGAGAAACAGATCCAGTTGTTGGAAGGGGAACTGCCTTCACCCATTAACCCGCCATCCGGCTGTGTGTTCCGCACTCGTTGTCCGATTGCCGGACCGGAATGCGCCAAGACGCGCCCGCTGCTGGAAGGCAGCTTCCGCCATGCGGTGTCATGTCTCAAGGTTGATCCACTGTAAGCGGTACCTTTGCCAATAAAAAACCCGCCAAATGGGCGGGTTTTTTTATGCCGGATGGCAACTCACTCTTTCCACAGAATGTGGCAGAGCTTGTGGTCTTTCTCACGGCAGAGCAAGACGCGGGCAAAGACGTCGTTGATCGGTTCACCGTCGCTATCCGCCAGGCCAATCACGACTTCGGCAAAGAAGTCCGGATTCAGATCAAAATCTACATGTTCTGACCAGTCTTCTGCCGGATCATACAGCTCTGCGCCACCGCGCTCCTCAAACTGTAAGTTGAACAGCAGAATATCCGCCGGATCCAGATTGTCGCCAGCCAACTCCAAAAAGATGTCGTAAGCCTGTTCCAGCGTTTCGTCTTCAGTAAGGCGGTTATTCAAATCCATAATTAAATCCTGATAACAAATGATTCCTCATTATACCCTATGAATTTCAAGTTGTAGCTAGGCGACCAGCTCATTCATCCTCAGAGAGGTAGAGGCGCTGTATGCTGCCCCCTACGGTAAGGGTATAAAGCATGGCCGCTACGGCATTTACAGCAGCGGGCTGAAAAAGTAGAACAGGCGCTCAACAATACGATGCCAGAACGGCCGTTTCTGCCACTCTTTGGCGTTCAACAACTGCGAGCGGGCAATATAGTCATCTTGCACACAGGCTAAATCGCTGCCGAAACCGTCGTCGTCGATCACCAATGTGATTTCAAAGTTTAACCATAGGCTGCGCATGTCCAGATTCACCGTGCCGACCAGGCTGAGTTGGCCGTCGACCAGTACGCTTTTGGTATGCAGCAGGCCGCCTTCAAACTGATAAATACGCACGCCTGCTTCCAGAAGCTCTGAGAAGAAAGAGCGACTTGCCCAGCGCACCATGGTTGAGTCGTTGTCGCGTGGGACAATAATACTGACTTCAACACCACGCAGTGCGGCTGTGCAAATGGCATGTAACAGATCGTCGCTTGGTACGAAATAGGGGGTGGTCATGATTAACTGCTCACGCGCTGAGTAAACCGCGGTTAGCAGGGCTTGGTGGATCATTTCTTCCGGGAAGCCGGGGCCGGAGGCGATAACCTGAATGGTGTGACCGCTTTCCTGTTCGAACGGCATAATATTGACGTCCGGCGGTGGTGGCAGGATGCGCTTACCGGTTTCGATTTCCCAGTCACAGGCGTAAACGATGCCCATGGTGCTGGCAACCGGGCCTTCCATGCGCGCCATCAGATCGATCCACTGGCCGACACCTGCATCCTGTTTGAAGTAACGTGGGTCAACCATATTCATACTGCCGGTGTAGGCAATATAGTTGTCGATCAGCACCACTTTACGGTGTTGACGTAAGTCCATTCGACGGAGGAAGACACGAAACAAGTTAACTTTGAGCGCTTCAACCACTTCGATACCGGCATTGCGCATCATGCCAGGATAGGGGCTGCGGAAGAATTGCAGGCTACCGGCAGAGTCCAACATCAGGCGGCAGTGCACACCACGGCGTGCAGCAGCCATCAGTGATTCGGCCACCTGGTCAACCAAGCCGCCGGGCTGCCAGATATAAAACACCATCTCAATATTATGGCGTGCAAGTTCAATATCACGGATTAACGCTTTTAGCGTTGAGTCAGTGGTGGTGAGTAATTGGAGTTGGTTGCCTTTCACGCCGTCAATACCTTGGCGGCGATCGCACAGTTGGAACAGAGGTCTGGCGACCTCACTGTAGTCGGTGGCGAAGATACGTTGGCTCTCTTTTAATTCGCTGAGCCAGCGTGCGGTCGAGGGCCACATCGCCTTGGCGCGTTCAGCGCGGCGTTTACCCAGATGCAACTCACCAAAAGATAAATAAGCCACGATACCAAACAGCGGCAGAATATAGATAACCAGCAGCCAAGCCATCGCGGATGGTACTGCCCGGCGTTTCATCAAGATACGCAGCGTCACCCCGGCGATAAGTAGCCAGTAACCAAATACCATGAGCCAACTGATTACGGTATAAAATGTTGTCATAAAGGCGAAAAATCCCGTTCGCAAACCACCAATGATGAGTGTACGCACAGAATGGTAAAGGTGAAACCTTTTCTCGGCGCTTATGTTGCAAAAATATGATTGGCTTAAGGGACTTGCTGTAAATAAAAAAACATTTTGTCCCGGTTATCATGCCGCTCAGAGAAGGTGAAAAGCAGCGAACTGTGGCTTGGATCGTGCGGTGAAAGGGCTATAATGCCCGCCGTTGGCATTTGACGGACGAGTAACGAAACGATGAGACGCAGTAGAAACGAGGTGGGCCGCTGGCGGATGCTGCGGCAGAGTCAGCGCCGTAGGCATCGCTGGTTGGAGCGCCAGTCGTGCAGTAATCGGCATATTATTCGGGTGCGGCGACGCTTGGATGACCAGCACCGGCGTTCATTGCTGTTTGTGGTGGCGTACGAGTGGTAAAACGAAAACAGTCCCTAAGGGGACTGTTTTGTTTAGTGCAGTAAGGGTTATTTACCCAAATAAGCGTTAAGCATCCAAACCTGCTTTTCTTGCTCTTTGATGTAGTCGCTCATCAGTGAGGCAGTACCTTCATCGCCTGCGTCAGCGGCCAGTGCCAGCAGTTCGCGTTGCTGTTGCAACAGCACTGAATAACCGTGCAGCAACCCTGTTAGCGTGCCTTTATCATCAGTGACGTTAGTATCTTCCTTGATGTCGGAAGTTTTCAGATAATCGCTGAAAGCATGACGCGGTTGTGAACCCAGAGTAAGAATACGTTCTGCCAGTTCATCAACTTTGGTCAGCAGATCGTTATAGGTCTCTTCAAATTTGACGTGCAGTTCAAAAAAGTGCGGGCCTGAAATGTTCCAGTGATAACCGCGCACGTTCATATACAGCACCTGATAATTCGCCAGTAGCGCATTTAACGCTTCTGATAGCTTTGCCGATTGTTTACTGTCCAGGCCGATATGGTTTTTCGCTGCTTTCTTCGTCGTTGCCATAATAATCTTCTCCTGATTATTTGTTTCGATGAGTCACACAATATCCATAACAAACACAGTAACCGGATTTACCTTGTGGTTAAAGTCGTTCAAAGGCATCACTGCCATCGCTAAAACCAATGCCGGTAAATCCGTAAAGCAAATTGCCAAATCAGTTTAAGCAGAATGCGTTAACAACAAAAGCGGCTTTGTATCATTACTTGCGCAAGGCCATTTTTGCCACGCCAGCACCCACCGCCATCAGTAACGCCGCAGTAAACAAAACGACGATAAATGCACGATCGAAAGCCAGGCGCGCAAGTCGTTTAAGCTGTTCTGCTTGTTCGACAGCCAGATTGGCGGCCAATCTTAGGGCTTCATCGATACTGTCGTAGGCAATGCTGCTCACCGATAAATTATCCGGTAGCACCAGGCTGTGGCTATAAACAGCCGTCATCAATCCGCCGAGTAGTGTAATACCCAGAACCCCACCAAGTTCATAGGAGACGTCCTCGATCGACGCCGCCATACCGGACTTCTCTTCCGGGGCATTCAGCATGATGGCGGTGGATGCGGCAGTGATGGCGCCGCCAATACCAAAGCCAGCGATAAACAGGCAAACCAACTGCAACATCAGGCTGCTTTGATAAAGCAGGGCCAGACCGGCGATACCAAGCCCTGTCAGGAGTAAGCCGCCAAGTATCATGTTGCGCTCACCGTAGCGCGGTAGTAATAAACCGGCTAGTGGGCCAGCCAAGGCTGATGCCAGTGGGATCGGCAGAATAAACAGCGCGGCCTGTAATGGGCTCAAATCAAGCACTAACTGTAAGCGTTGGGTTAGCACCAACTCCACGCCCACCAGTGCCACCATTGACACCAACGCAACCCCTACACCACCAGCAAACAACCGGTTCTTGAACAAAGAGAAGTCGATCATCGGGAAAGGCAGCTGTCGTTGGCGGCGGACAAACAACCAAAGCGCCAAAATACCGATCGTGGCGGCAAACGCTAATGCAGTAAAGGAGGGTGACGCTTTACTCAGCTCTTTCAGTGCATAGATACAGCCCACCAAACCTGCCATGATCTGTACCGACCCAAGAATATCGTAGGGACGTTGAGTTTCTCCTCCGCAGTGAGGTATCAACCGCCACGCCAGTGGCAGTACCAGCAGGACGACAGGGACGTTGATCAAAAACACCGATCCCCACCAGAAATACTCCATCAACACGCCGCCAACCACAGGGCCGAGGGCAGCACCACCGGAAGCGACGGCGGCCCAGATACCAATCGCCAAGGCGCGTTCACGCTCGTCGGTGAATACATGTCGGACGATGGACAGGGTCGCCGGCATCATCATTGCTGCGCCAACTGCAAGGAACACTCGGGCGGCAATAAGCCATTCGGCCGACGGAGAAAAGGCTGCACACAGAGAGGCGACGGCAAAAACAGGCAACCCAGCAATAAACAGCCGTTTATGACCAATACGATCGCTCAACATACCTGCGCCGGGCAATAAACCAGCGACCACGAGCGGGTATGCATTTACGATCCATAATTTCTGTGACGCGCTGGCATCCAGCGCCTGCGTGAGTCGTGGCAAGGCGGTGTATAACACCGTCATGTCGATGATGATCAAAAATAGCGCGCTGGAGATCATTGCCAGGATCAACCAACGGTTGTTTACGTGCATAATATTATTCCAAAAAAAGCGGGCTACGCGGATGCGTTGCCATTAGGTAACCACCCAAAGGTTTCGGGTGGTATACTGGTTGTAATATATATCCATACGTATGTATTGAAAAGAGGGTTTATCAATGGGACGTCAACGCAGCATCGATCGTGACAAGGTTTTGGATGTGGCTGAAGAGATTGTTGCTACCCAAGGTGCCGCCGGGCTGACCATTGATTCCGTTGCCAAGGCAATGGGAATTTCCAAGGGCGGGGTGCAGTACTGCTTTGGTAGCAAAGATGCGTTAATTGACGCAATGTTTGAACGTTGGGGCAAGGCGTATGACAAGGTGTTTGATGCCATTGCCGGGGAAAATCCCTCTGCCACGACCACAGTACAAGCACATATGCAGGCAACCCGGAGCTCTGATCAAGCCTCCAGCGCTAAGGCGGCAGGTCTGATGGCAACCTTGATCCAAACCCCTGAGCATTTGGACAGCACACGAGATTGGTACCGCAGCCGGATTACCGGTCTGGATTTAACGACCGAAGAGGGCAAGCGTGCGCGGGTGGCTTTCCTGGCGACTGAGGGGGCATTTATGTTGAGATTCTTTGGTTTGATGGACATTGACCAGTCAGAGTGGGACAGCATGTTCGCGGATGTTCAGTCAGTGGTATTGCAACAGGAAAAATAATAGCTGGAGATGTTCACGATTAACGCGGCATCGCCTGCCCGCCGCGTTAATATTTCACTAGGTATGCCGGTATTATTTGTAGGCTACGGCATTGATGGTTTCGAAGGTGGTTTTCCCTTCTCGGCCAATAATGACGTAGTACTTACCGCCTTTTTCATCGACCGCTTTAGACAATCTTGTATGGTCGATACCAACGGTGTCATCACCGTCTTGTGAGATGGTAACCGGCCCAATTTCGGTGTGTTTCGCCGCTTCTTCTTTGGTAATTTCGATGGCTGCCATGGAAGAGAAAGAGGCAAATGCCAGTGCTGCCAAGAGATATTTAGTTGCTTTCATCACTGTTCCTTTTGGAAGGTAGAAAGAATTGATAAATTTGTGCTCTGACTACGGCTCAAGTGTAGGACAACATGGGGAATATTCCATTCAGCGACCAAAAAAGAAGTGGGTTTACCTATTACATCAATAGATGGCGAACCGAGAGGTGAAGGGAGTAACTTTACCGAACAAGATATTCCCTCGAAGAACCCTTTAGCCAGCCACTCCGTGCTGGCTTTTTTTGTCTGCGATATAGAGCGGGAAAGGTGCCATGCCTAACCCGCTTAAGCAGAACCTAAACTACAATACTTGCTTAAAAGGTTTTACCGTCACGTCAGCATATACGCCTGCGGCGACGTAAGGATCCTGCTTGGCCCAAGCTTGAGCATCTGCCAATGAAGCGAATTCAGCAATCACAGTAGAACCGCTAAAACCGGCACTGCCAGGATCGTTGCTGTCGATGGCGGGATTTGGACCTGCAATTACCAGGCGGCCCTCATCACGCAATGCCTGCAGGCGAGCCAGATGTGCCGGGCGCACTGATAAGCGATTTTCCAATGAGTTGGGCACGTCTTGCGCGTAGATCAGATAAAGCATATTTCACCTTTAAAATCATTGCTATAGAACGGTAAATTTAAAGTAGCGCAAAAGGGGATACAAGGGAATGCCTGCCCGCTGGAATTTGCCTATGGTTGGCGCTTATACCTTGAAGCGACTCGTTTTTATTCGTATAGTGCGGCCGCGCGATTTAATAGGACAAGGGTTGAGAGGTGAGGAAATGACGGAACTGGTTAGAGAAAAACTCGACTTACCTGCGGGCAAAAGCAAACTGCTGCTGCACTCATGCTGTGCGCCTTGTTCCGGTGAGGTGATGGAAGCCATCCAGGCCTCTGGAATCGAATACGCCATTTTCTTTTATAACCCGAACATTCATCCTCAAAAAGAATACCTATTGCGTAAGGACGAGAACATCCGTTTTGCTGAGCAACATGGTGTGCCTATCATCGATGCCGACTACGACACTGATAACTGGTTTGCCCGTGCTAAAGGCATGGAGAACGAACCAGAACGTGGGATCCGTTGCACCATGTGTTTCGACATGCGTTTTGAACGCACGGCACTTTATGCGCACGAAAACGGGTACGACACCATTTCCAGTTCGCTGGGCATATCTCGCTGGAAGAATATGCAGCAAATTACAGACTGCGGCATACGCGCGGCGGAAAAGTATCCAGACCTGGCGTATTGGGATTATAACTGGCGCAAAAAAGGCGGTGCGTCGCGGATGATTGATATCAGCAAGCGTGAGCGCTTTTATCAGCAGGAGTACTGCGGCTGTGTCTATTCATTGCGCGATACCAACTTGCACCGTAAAGCGCAGGGCAGACCGCTGATCAAGTTGGGTGTGCTGTATTACGGTGATGAAGAATAGCGCTACATTGGTGAAAGATAACCCGCTAAGGCGGGTTTTTTTATTTTAATCACGGTAAATCAGGTTAATAAAGCGTGTAAAAGCCTCAGTTAAAAGGCAAATGAAAGGTTAATATCCCCATGAGTTTGCAGGTTTTAGCGATGATTAATGACGATTAGAGCGATAGTTTGCCATTCGTTATTGAATATGATTGCTATTTGCATTTAAACTTGGCGAACCAGAGGAAACAGAATCATTATGCCGCTAAAAAAGATGTTCCTTAATCGTCGTTTGTCCGTGCCGATTGTCCTGTCAGTTGGCTTACATAGCGCCTTGGTGGTGGGTTTACTTTATGCTTCCGTCAAGGAAGTGATGGAGTTACCGAAACCAGAAGATGCGCCGATCAGCGTCATGATGGTCAATACCGCCGCGATGGCGGAGCCGCCACCGCCTGCGCCAGCCGAACCTGAGCCAGAGCCGCAGGTTGAGCCTGAACCCGAGCCGGAACCGGAACCCATTCCTGAGCCGCCACCGAAGGCGATCCTGAAGCCTGAGCCGGTAAAACCTAAGCCGAAGCCAAAACCTAAACCGAAGGTCGAAAAAACAGTTAAACGCGAGCCGCAGAAAACGGAACCGCGTGAGCCGTCACCGTTTGAAAACAACGAACCGGCTAAGCCTATCGATAAAGCGCCGGTGAAACAGGCACCTTCAGCACCGGTCCAGGGAAATTCGCGTGATGTGGGGCCGAGACCGATCAGCCGCGCTGACCCGATTTATCCACCACGCGCCCGAGCCTTACAAATTGAAGGCAATGTGCGGGTACAGTTTGATATCGACAGTGATGGTCGCGTGAGTAACGTACGTATCCTGTCAGCAGAACCACGCAATATGTTTGAGCGTGAAGTGAAACAGGCATTACGTAAGTGGCGTTATGAAGCCAAAGAAGCGAAAGATCGTACCGTAAACATTCGCTTTAAAATTAACGGCACCACGGAATTGAACTGATATTGATACCTATAAAAAAGGGTCGCCATGGCGACCCTTTTTACTGCCTGCATCTCAGCTTATTCTTCGAAGCCGACGCGGAAGTTCATCTTGCCATCTGGCAGGGCACGTGAGTTACCTTCGTCATCCACGGCTACATAGGTAAACACCGCTTCAGTTGCACGGTAGCGCTGACCGATTGGGGCAGAGGACACTTTCTTGACCCACACTTCGATATTGATGGTGATGGAGCTGCGTCCGGTGCGAATGCAGTGCGCGTAGCAACACACCACGTCACCCACCGCGACCGGCTTCAGAAAGGTCATCCCATCGACACGCACGGTGACGACGCGGCCTTCGGCAATTTCTTTCGCCTGAATAGCGCCGCCGATGTCCATCTGCGACATCAGCCAGCCGCCAAAAATGTCACCATTGGCGTTGGTATCTGCCGGCATCGCCAGCGTTCGCAGCACCATTTCGCCACTGGGTAAAGGTCGTTGTTGAGTCATAGCTGTCTGCTTATCAAGGAAGGGATTTCACTATACTGCCCGTAGCAAAGGCCACGGGCATTAACAATTTTGTAACTATTTTTTCTGTTCTTCCGGCATGTGCCGATAAATATAAACGCCGCTGAGGAGGGTAAATATCAGCGTCAGCGCGGTTAGCCCGAACACTTTAAAGTTAACCCACACACTCTGAGGTAGCCAGAAAGCCACGTAAATATTTGCCAGGCCGCAAGCCAGGAAAAACACGGCCCAAGCCAGGTTGAGGTTGTTCCAGACTCTATCGGGAAGCGTTATCTCTTTACCCAGCATACGTTGAACCAGCGGCTTTTTGAGCACCAGTTGACTGATCAGTAACGCCAGCGCGAACAGGCTGTAGATGATTGTCACTTTCCATTTGATAAACAAATCGTTATGGAACACCAACGTCAGAGTACCGAACACCAATACCATCAGGAAGGTGATCAACGTCATCTTTTCGATTTTGCGGTATTTGAACCAGGTGAACACTAACGCCAGAGCCGTAGCGACAATCAGCGCACCAGAAGCAACGTAGATATCGTAGAGCTTATAGAATGCAAAAAAGACAATTAACGGGAGGAAATCAAGAAACTGCTTCATAAATCAATCCATCATCTGTTCATCGGCCGACTATACCGGATTTGGCGGTCTCTGTGTACCGCTGACAAGTGCTGATTATCGGCGTTTAGCCACCGGATTTCCGCCATGAAAGCAGGAATTTGCATAAACTTACGATTGAGGTCGCGAGTTCGCGGCGGGTAGATTGCCAGCACGGCACTGGCATCGCATGATACGCGCAATAATAGCCGGATAATTTATAACGGAAAACAGTTTATGCAGTGGAAATCTCTCCAGGCGCTTACGCCCGGTTTGACGCATTTATTAGGGTATCAACGCAGTTGGCTCAAACCGGACATACGCGCCGGACTTTCCGTTGCTGCCGTGGCATTGCCGGTGGCGATTGCCTACGCCGAATTGGCCGGAGTCAGCCCAGTAGTCGGGCTCTATTCATGTATCTTACCGATGGTTGCCTACGCGTTTTTCGGATCCTCGCGCCAGCTTATTGTGGGGCCAGACGCAGCGACTTGTGCCGTCATTGCTGCCGTCGTGACTCCGTTAGCTGCGGGTAATATGGAGCGCCACTGGCAGTTGACCATTATGATGACGGCGATGATGGGGGCCTGGTGTCTGTTGGCCAGCCGCTTCAAGCTGGGCGCACTGGCCGACTTGCTCTCACGGCCAATACTCAGCGGTTTGCTGAACGGCGTGGCGATTACCATCATTGTCGATCAGATTGGCAAGGTGTTCGGATTTGGCGTGCACCCGGCGCAATTGATTGAACGTATCTATGCATTGCCGGGCAATCTGATGCACAGCGACTGGCTAACGATGGCGGTATCGTTATTGACCCTGGTTACGCTGATCGGGTTCAAAAAATGGCGCCCTAACTGGCCCGCGCCGTTATTCGCTATCGTTCTGGTTACTTTTGTCACCTGGGTTGGCGGGTTGCAACAACATGGTGTGGTGACGGTGGGGGGATTCAGTGATGTGTTGCCTGTCGTACAGTGGCCAGATTTCCAGCCAGGTTTGCTGCGTGACATGGTAATCCCGGCACTTAACCTCGCGGTGGTGAGCTTTGTCAGTATGATGCTGACTGCTCGCAGCTTTGCGGCGAAAAACGGCTATGAGGTGAATGCGGATGCTGAATTCCGTGCACTCGGGTTAGTGAACATCGTCTCGGCGCTGTCGCAGGGGTTCGCCATCAGCGGGGCAGATTCGCGTACCGCAGTCAATGATGCTAATGGTGGTAAAAGTCAGTTGGTATCGATCATTGCAGCGGCAGTGATCGCTTTCGTCTTGCTATTCCTGATGGCACCGTTGCAATTCATTCCGGTGGCGGGCTTGGGTGTGGTGCTGATGTATGCTGCTTGGTCTCTGCTGGATATCCGCGGTATCTGGGTGATGCGGCGTCGCAATGCTCAGGCATTCAGGTTGGCGATGTTTACCTTCCTTTGTGTACTGCTGGTGGGGGTGATCAGTGGCATTGGGTTGGCGGTGTTGTTAGGTTTGATGCAGTTTCTGCGCACGGTGTTTCGTCCGACTGAACAGCTCTTGGGTGTCAATGATGAAGGTATGATCCACTCAATGGGCAACAATAACGGCATAAAGGTGGTGCCAGGGGTGATGATGTATCGCTTCAACTCGCCGCTGACTTATTTCAATGTGGCCTATTTCAAACGACGGATACTTAATCTGGTGGACAGTACACCGTTTCAACCGCGCTGGGTGGTTGTGGATGCAGTCGCCAGTTTTACCCATGCGGATATCAGTGTGCTGGCCGCGATCGACGAATTAAAGCGAGATTTGTTACAGCGTAACGTTAAGTTGGTGCTGGCTGGGCGGCGAACCGAATTGACACGCTGGTTCCGTATCAATCGGCTAGGGCGCGACCGGGAATTAATCCTGGTACCGGATTTATACCTGGCCCTGAAGTTGATTCAGAGCAAAGAGCAGGCAGAGCCGCCTGCAGCCCAGTAAGCAAAAAAGGCACGCCGAAGCGTGCCTTTTAGGTTCCTGCCGCAAGATTAACTGCGCAGCAGCATATAAAGACGGAACAGGTAAATCAGCAGCAGTGCGGAAACCAGGTTGCTCAGCGCAGTCAGCACTACACTAGCGACGTTTGGCGTCAGCACTGAAAGGTGGCTCACCAAAAACAGCACCAGCAGTTTTGCGGCCAGCCAGAGCATCATGGCTGGAACAATCACGCGTGCATTGGCAAATGCCAACTTGCAACTCAGCTTAATCGAGGCAAAGACGCCTTTTTTCTCGGTAACGGTAATGACCGGCGCCAACGAGAAAGCGATTGCCATGATCACGCCAGGCACGACAAAGAGCGTCAGGCCCAGTTGGGTCAACAACGTGCAGATAAACAGCAGCAGCAGCAGACGCGGCAGCTCCGGTGCAGAAGCACCGATAGCGCGCAGTGCGCTGATACGCTGCCCCTGGGAAACCAGGCGAATCAGCGTCAACATCCCACCCACCAGCAACACGTTACCCACTAATGCAGAAAACGTGGCAGCGGCAGAGACCTTCAATAACACCATTTGTTGCTCTGGAGTCATTTGTTGAATAATTTCCTGGATCCCCATACCGGCGGATGCAGCAAAGTCACCTTCCGTTGCGCTCAGAATTTTCAACTGCTCAACGTCAGGGCTAAAAGCCTGATTGAGCAACACAGAAATGAACGCGGTCAACAGCGCCAGCATTAGGATACTGGTCAGTTGGTTACGGAAAAAATTGAAACTGTCACGGTACAACGTGTTGGCCGTGATAGGCATGCAGACTCCTTGGTATCGAGAAACAGAGAGATACCTTTCATACTTCAAGTTGCATTTTTGTTGGCTTCCTGCGCATCCCCTGGTCACATACTACCGTATGCGCCAGGGGATGAGCTTTGTTGCCGCCGTGAAGCAACTCGAATTATTTTGGGTATAAATCAAAAATCAGTGGGCGATTGTACCCTGTTCCGCGCTGCTGTGGCACCCCGCGAGTTGCACTGCGGCGATTTCTTCGGCAATCACCGTTATTGGCAAGGATAAAGCCAAGGGAACGGGCAAAGGCGGCAAACCATAACGTTCGCGGGCACGATCGCAGGCTTCATTGCGCAGACCGTTTTCTCCGGACTGGTCGAACTCGCGACATGGGCTGGGACGATTGAGGTAAATAGAGCAAGAAACAGCTTTGCCGATTTCACCGTCGAGTGCGGTACAGCGTGGGGACTTGCTGTTGGTCCCCTGCATACAGCGCAGGAAGGGGGTTAACGGCTCAGTAAGGGATATAGGAACCACGCCGCCGCCATCTTCCGCTTCGGCCCAATAGAATGACACTCGAAAATAGCCGCAGCACGCGCCGCAACTGACACAGGGATTTAGAATTTCGCTCATCTTGATTGCTCACCGACTCCTTACGGCACCAACCAAAACCAACACGGAAGATGAAATTACGCAGCGGCGTTTTTTTTAGCAACTGAAATTTAAACATGTGGATAATTTGCAACAAAAGGCGTTTTTTGATTCAGATCAATCCTTGATTTATTAGTCCCTTAGGTAACCTTGTTTTTAGTAGGAATTAAAACTTTTACACATAAGATGTGATCTCGATGGGATCATAAATACCCGTAAGTAGGTATATTCCCCTTGGATGATAACCACACAAATGGAATGGATAATGAAAAAGACAACTCTGGTGGTATTGGCGGCGATGATGGCGCCTATGTTGGCAAGTGCGCATCAGGCAGGTGATTTTCTTTTCCGCGCTGGCGCTGCAACGGTACGGCCAAATGCCGGATCTGACGACGTGCTGGGGCAGGGATCATTCAGCGCCGATAATAACACCCAACTTGGCCTGACCTTCGGCTATATGGTTACAGACAATATTGGTGTTGAATTGTTGGCAGCAACGCCGTTTCGTCACAAGGTTGGGCTGAATGGTTCGGCAGTGAACGGTGACATCGCGACAGTACGCGATCTGCCACCGAGCTTGATGGCACAATACTATTTTGGCGACAAGCAGGACAAACTGCGTCCCTATCTGGGTCTGGGTGTTAACTACACCACTTTCTTTGATGAAAAATTCAATGACAATGGTAAAGGCGCTGGGCTGAGCAACCTGAGTCTAAAAGATTCTTGGGGCGTAGCTGCGCAAGCGGGCCTGGATTACAACCTGGATGAGCACTGGATGCTGAACATGTCAGTGTGGTGGATGAACATTGAGACCAAGACCCGCTTTGATGATGCGGACGGTAATCACCACAGCATTGATACGCGTTTGGATCCGTGGGTGTTTATGTTCGGGGCAGGTTATCGCTTCTGACAGGTGTGAAACAGGGAGGCGCATGCTGCGCCTCCGTTTTTTTATCGCTACTTGATTTGCATAACGTTATCAACGGATTTCACACCCGCTACACCACGTGTTACCTGCACTGCGCGGTTGGCATCGGCGCTTGAGCTGACAAAACCACTCAGTTGCACGCGGCCTTTAAAGGTCTCAACGCTGATTTCGGTAGATTTGATGGTTTTATCCGCCAGCAGCGCTGACTTCACCTTGGTTGTCACTACCGTATCGTCAATATAACCGCCAGTCCCTTCAGATTTCGCTGTCGGCGCGCAGGCACTCACTGCGAATGCCACAACGGCTGCCATGCATAAGACCGAAAGGGTTTTAAATAGCTTCATAAATTACTCTCCATGCAATGTTATTGTTGAAACTACATTCGGGTTTTCACCTGAATACGTAGTGCACTCCTCAAAATATAGAAATGCCCGACGCGCAAGGCTAAGTGTGAGACAAGAATTGGGTTTGTACAAATTTTAGGTGTAAAAAAAAAGCACAACTTTGAGGGGAAACAAGATGTTAACAACAGGCGCGATCCACTGCGCCTGTTGTTGATGGGATTAAGCCCGTGTCGCTGCTTTCATGTCGCTGACGAAAGTCGCCAGTCGCTTCAGCATTTCTGCCGGTTGATTTTGGTTCTGTTCGATAATCTTAACGATTGCCGAGCCGGATATTGCGCCGGCAGCCCCCGCTTGCAGCGCATCGCGAACCTGCGCAGGTTCGGAAATACCAAACCCCTGCAACGGCGGTGCGGCATGGTACTCGCGTAGCTTGTTTACCAGGTGATGCAGTGGCAACTGGGCACGGCTTTCGGTTCCGGTGACACCGGCACGCGACAGCAGATAGGTGTAACCTCTACCGTGGGAGGCGATTTCACGCAGTAAATCATCGTCTGCGTTTGGCGGACAGATAAAGATAGGCGCAATGCCATGGCGAGTCGCTGCAGCGCGGAACGGGGCAGACTCTTCATATGGCACGTCGGCAATCAGCACCGAATCAACGCCGACTTCGGCACAACGCTGATAAAACGCATCAATACCTTTATGGAATACCAGGTTGGCGTACATCAGCAGACCAATCGGGATCGTAGGGTGTTTCTGACGGATAGCGGCCAACATTTCGAAACATTGGGTCGGTGTCACGCCAGAGGCAAAAGCGCGCAGTGCTGCACTTTGAATGGTTGGGCCGTCGGCCAGTGGGTCGGAAAACGGGATACCCAACTCTAAGGCGTCTGCACCGGCCTCAACGAGAGTATCGATGATTTGCAATGACAGCGCCGGGTTTGGATCGCCGAGAGTAACGAACGGGACGAAGGCGCCTTCCTTGTTGCTTGCCAGGCGGTCGAACAGTTGCTGGTAACGTTCCATCAGATTTCTCCCCGTGCTTTCAGAATGTCGTGAACGGTAAATATGTCTTTGTCGCCACGTCCGGACAGGTTAACCACCAGGATTTGTTCCTTTTGCGGCGTTTCACGGATCATTTTCAACGCATGTGCCAGTGCATGGGAAGACTCCAGCGCAGGGATAATCCCCTCGCTACGCGATAGTGCTTTGAATGCGTCCAGCGCTTCGTCATCGGTAATCGACACATACTCGGCGCGACCGATACTGTTCAGGTAGGCGTGTTGTGGCCCGACGGAAGGGAAGTCCAGTCCGGCAGAAATGGAGTAGGACTCCTCGATCTGGCCTTCTGAGGTCTGCATCATCGGGGCTTTCATGCCGAAATAGATACCGACGTGGCCGTGTTTCAATGGCGCACCGTGCTGACCGGTTTCAATCCCCAGACCGGCAGGTTCTACGCCAATAAGACCAACGCTGGTATCATCGATAAAGTCGGCAAACATACCGATAGCGTTGGAACCACCGCCAACACATGCCAGGACGGCATCCGGCAGACGTCCTTCACGTTCCAGCATCTGTGCTTTGGTTTCCTCGCCGATCATACGCTGGAATTCACGTACGATGGTTGGGTACGGATGTGGGCCTGCCGCGGTGCCTAACATATAGTGGGCGGTCTCGTAACTGCCGGACCAGTCGCGCAACGCTTCATTACAGGCGTCTTTCAACGTGGAAGACCCACTGTGCACCGGGATCACTTCAGCGCCCATCAAACGCATGCGGAATACGTTAGGTGACTGACGTTCAATATCTTTGGCGCCCATGTAGATACGGCATTTCAGGCCGAGCAGAGCACAAGCCAATGCTGAGGCTACACCATGCTGACCTGCGCCGGTTTCGGCAATGATTTCGGTTTTGCCCATGCGCTTCGCCAGCAATGCCTGACCCAAGACCTGGTTGGTTTTATGAGCGCCACCGTGCAGCAGATCCTCACGCTTCAGGTACAGCTTGGTTTTAGTGCCTGCGGTGAGATTCTTGCAAAGTGTTAATGCCGTAGGGCGACCTGCGTAGTTTTTCAGCAAGTCGATAAATTCAGCCTGAAACTCCGGGTCGCGCTGTGCGCTGACAAAGGCTTCTTCCAGTTGTTTTAAGGCCGGCATCAGAATCTGCGGCACATATTGTCCACCAAATTCGCCGAAGTAGGGGTTAAGCAGCGTCATTATAGTTCCCGTTTTTATCCGTTAATAATGTTCAGTAAGCGCGCAGCGTCTGGAAAACCGCCGCCAGACGAGCAGGGTCTTTAATACCGGGTTGGCTCTCAACGCCGGAATTAAAGTCCAGACCGGCACAGCCGAGTTTGGCTGCATCAACACAATTGTCTGCACCCAGACCGCCTGCCAACATGACGTTATCCAGGTTTTCACCGTGCAGCACTGACCAGTCGAAACGTTGTCCTGTACCGCCCGCGCCGTTATCCAGCAGATAACGATCGACGTGCTGCAAATCGCGCGTCGGTAAATGGTCTTTCACGCTCAGCGCCTTCCAAATTTGACAGTCGATCGGCAGTTCGGCACGCAGGGCGGTGATATAATTTTGATCTTCCGCACCATGCAGTTGTACGGCTCTCAAGCCCAGACGTTCAACGGTTTTCACTACAGTATCTACCTGCGCATCGCAGAACACGCCGACGTACTTCAGAGGCGCCCCGGAAATAACTTCACGTGCACGGTTGATATCGACATAGCGTGGCGAACGCCCAACAAAAATTAGCCCACCGTAGACGGCTCCAGCCTGATAAGCCGCAGCAGCATCCTGCGCCCGGGTCAACCCGCAGACTTTATTGTCACCCAAAATCACCCGGCGCACGGCGGCGCGCAGATCGGTTTCAGACATCAAGGCACTGCCGATCAGGAAACCGTTGGCAAAGTGGCTTAGCTCGCGGATCTGACCGTAATTGTTGATGCCGGACTCGCTAATCACCGTCACACCATGCGGGACGCGTGGTGCAAGCTGGCGGGTACGATCCAGATCGATACTCAGGTCACGCAGATCGCGGTTATTGATACCGACCACGCGCGCTTCCAGAGCAATGGCCCGTTGCAGTTCTTCTTCACTGATCACTTCCGTCAGTACGCCCATGTCTAGGCTATGTGCGACAGCAGCTAGCTGACGGTATTGGTCGTCGTTAAGCACTGAAAGCATCAGCAAGATAGCGTCGGCTTGATAGAAGCGAGCCAGGTAGATCTGATACGGATCGATAATAAAATCTTTGCACAGTACTGGCTGTGTCACCGTCTTACTGACCAGTGGCAGAAAATCGAAGCTGCCCTGGAAGTATTTTTCATCGGTCAGAACTGAAATCGCCGAGGCGAAATCCTTGTATACCGACGCAATCTCTACAGGATCAAAATTTTCGCGAATCAGGCCCTTGGAAGGGGATGCCTTTTTACATTCAAGAATAAACGCCGTTCTGGTTCCCTGTAGTGCGTGGTAAAAAGCACGCTCGCTTGGGACGATTTCATTTTGAAAGCTGGCCAGTGGCTGTTGTTGCTGTCGTGCTGCGACCCATTGCGCTTTATCACGAACAATCTTGTTGAGCACGGTTTCCTGCATCATTTATCCTCTTGCTGCCAGTGCGGTAACGCGCTCGTAAGCTTGTCCGCTGTGAATCATGTCCAGCGCCTGCTGCGCATTTTGGCGCAGGTCTTCATGCCCGAATAACTTCAGCAGCAGCGCCACATTAGCGGCTACCGCAGCAGCGTGCGCCGGGTCACCTTTACCTTGTAACAACCGTGCCAGAATGTCACGATTTTCTTCCGGTGAGCCGCCCAGCAGGGCTTCCAGCGGGTAACTTTGCAGCCCAAAGGATTGCGGGGTTAACTGGTAGCTCTCAATTTCACCGTTGTTCAATTCGGCCACATGGGTAGTGGCATGAATCGCCACTTCATCCATTCCGCCGCCGTGTACCACGGCCGCGCGTTGGTAACCCAGTACGCGTAGGGTTTCCGCTATTGGTAGCACCAATTCTGGGCTGTAAACGCCGATCAGCGCCAGCGGTGGACGGGCTGGATTAATCAGCGGGCCAAGCACATTGAATACCGTGCGGGTTTTCAACTGCTGGCGTACTGGCATCGCATGGCGGAAGCCGGTGTGATACTGCGGCGCAAACAGAAAACATACGCCCAACTCGTCCAACGCTTTACGTGCCTGATCCGCCGGCAGATCAAGACGAATACCAAATGCTGCCAGTAAATCTGATGAACCTGATCGGCTGGAAACGCTGCGATTGCCGTGTTTCGCTATTTTTGCGCCACACGCCGCCGCCACAAAGGCACTGGCGGTGGAGATATTAATGCTGTTAGTGCCGTCGCCCCCGGTGCCGACGATATCGGCAAAAGGGTAATCCGGACGTGGGAACGGCAGAGCATCGGCCAACAGCGCTTTGGCTGCCCCGGCAATTTCTTCCGGACGCTCACCACGAATTTTCATGCTGATCAGCGCGGCTGCCAGTTGGCTTGGCTCTAACTCACCGCGTACGATGGCACTGAATAATTGCTGGCTTTCCTGCTGGTTCATCGACTCGGAACGGTACAATTTTTCAAGAATAGTATGCATGGTCGTTTCCCTCGTTATTTCGCCAGCGCCCAGGCCAGAGTTTGCTCAAGCAAACGCGCGCCATGGGTGGTCAGGATCGATTCTGGATGAAACTGGAAACCGCATACGCGATGCTGGTCATTACGTACTGCCATCACCATTTCGTTAAAATGGGCGTTAACCGTGAGCTCGTCCGGGATATTGCTGCCTACCAGTGAATGGTAGCGTGCCACCGGCAAGGGATTCACCATACCGGCAAACATGCCTTCGTCATCGTGGCTGATTGCCGAGGCCTTGCCGTGCAAGATTTCACCGGCTTGGCCAACGTGGCCGCCGTAGGCTTCGACAATCGCCTGATGCCCCAGGCAAATACCGATAATCGGCAACTGGCCACGCAGGCGTTGCAACAGTTCAGGCATACACCCCGCTTCAGACGGTGTACCTGGGCCCGGTGATAGCATCAGAACCGGCTGATCTAACTGCTGCAAGCGTTCAATAATCACATCGGCAGAAATCTGGTTGCGGTAAATCACCACATGGTGGCCGCTGGCGCGCAGCTGATCGACCAGGTTGTAGGTAAAGGAATCAACATTATCGAGCAGTAAGATATCGGCCATCAGAACACCTCCTTGGCCTGGTGCGCACTGGCAATGGCACGCAGCACGGCACGTGCTTTATTACGAGTCTCATCGGCTTCCGCCTGAGGGACAGAGTCCAACACCACGCCTGCGCCAGCTTGCACAGTGGCAATACCGTCTTCAACATACGCGGAGCGGATGACAATACAGGTATCCAAATCGCCGGTAGCGGTGAAATAACCCACTGCTCCGCCGTAGCTGCCGCGTCGGGTGCCTTCAGAGGCGGCGATTAACTGCATGGCGCGCACTTTTGGGGCACCGCTTAACGTACCCATGTTCATACAGGCCTGATACGCATGCAGCACGTCAAGGTCGGCACGCAGGGTGCCAATCACCCGAGAAACCAGGTGCATGACGAAAGAGTAGCGATCCACTTTTGTCAGATCGGCCACGTAGCGGCTGCCAGCCTGGCAGATGCGCGCTAAATCGTTGCGTGCCAAATCGACCAGCATCAAATGCTCGGCCAGCTCTTTGTGGTCAGTGCGCATTTCCAGTTCGATACGGCTGTCGAGATCCAGATCCAATGAACCATCGGCACGACGACCACGCGGGCGGGTGCCGGCAATCGGGTAGATCTCAATCTGACGGTTGTTGGCGTCGTATTTCAGTGCGCTTTCCGGCGAAGCACCAAACAGGGTGAAATCGTCATCCTGCATAAAGAACATGTACGGGCTTGGATTATTGTCTTTTAGCGTTTGGTAGGCTGCCAGCGGTGCTGGGCACGGTAGTGAGAAACGACGTGATGGCACCACCTGGAAGATTTCTCCCTGACGGATGGCCTGTTGTAATTCACTGACCACTGCGCCGTATTCATCATCGGTCTGGTTGCAGCTCAGTTGCATACCTTCCAGTTTTTGATGAGGAATTGGCTGCGGTGTCTGCTTTAATTGGGCCTGAAGCTGTTCCAAACGTTGCTGCAGACGCTGTTCTTCTGCGGTGTCAGCAGTGAAAACACTGGCCTGTAGACGAGCAACGCCGCGCTGGTGGTCCAGCACCAGCAACGTTTCCGCCAGATAGAAACAAAAATCAGGGCAACGTTGATCCTGACGCAGCGCAGGCAGGTCTTCGAAACCGGCAACCAGGTCATAGGCAAACAGGCCACCGAGCATCACAGCTTCACGTTCGTCTGCAGGAGAGTCGACCAGTGTCAGTAAGGTGCGCAATGCATCAAACACTGACAGTGAACGCAGGCGGGCGTCTTCGTCCTGGATCGCATCGATCAATGGGAAGGTCAGTTCACGGCCGTTAGGGCGCACCTGAATTTGTACTTCAGCCGGCAGTGCTTCATCCAGCAGTGGCAACATCGCGGCGCCGTTGGCTGTCAGGGCTTGCAACGTGACGGTGCGACCCAGTGCAGTGATGCGCAAAGCGCTGTCAATCACTAACAAGCTTTGCAGGTTTTGCTTACTGTTGATTTCTGCGGATTCTAACAGCAGGGTTGCCGGGCGCGAACCGCACAATTGATGGAAAATGGTAGTGGGGTCGCCCCGGTAACTGGCCTCCGCCTTCAGTAATTTGAGTTGTGGTTTGATGTTCATCATGTGTCGTTCCAGTCAAAATTTGTCCAAAAAAAAGCCCGCGTTACCAGCGGGCTTAGGGAATCTGCAGTGTCAGATGACAGGTATGCGTGATTACTCCGCCCGAAAAAGGGAAGTACGCCACCAACGAAGAAGAGAAGTTTGCTTGTTCATTTCTGTGCTCTCTTGTTTATCATCCAACCAGGGAAGTGCCCTGAACTTGTGTACTAGTTAACTGGTTCGCGAGAGTAAAGTCAACCCTCTTTTTGTACAATGTTTTATCGCTAAGTGTGAATTATTTTCATCAAGAGGAAACGGCATTGCGCCATAATAGATTTCCGTCCAACGGGCTTTCGCGGGTATGATAGAAAGCCAAGCCATTGCCGGATATTTCTTTTGACAGACAGCAGCCCCCAGCCTTCCGCATTTACTCTCTACGACCTCCACAGCCATACCACCGCTTCTGACGGCTACCTTACGCCGGCGCAATTGGTACAGCGGGCGGTTGAAATGCGTGTAGGTGTATTGGCGATTACCGATCATGACACCACAGACGGCTTGGCCGCCGCCGCCGCAACCATTGCTGAGCTGTCACTGCCGCTGCAATTGGTTAACGGGGTGGAAATTTCCACGTTGTGGGAAAACCACGAGATTCATATTGTCGGTCTGGGTATTGAAACCTCGCATCCGGCGATAGTACAACTGCTGGCCGAACAGACAGAACGCCGTAACCTCCGTGCACAGGAAATAGGTGTGCGATTGGCTAAAGCACGTATTGAGGGGGCATTTGAAGGGGCGCAAAAATTAGCAGATGGCGGGGCAGTGACCCGTGGCCATTTTGCGCGTTACCTGGTGCAAATCGGTGTGGCAGACAATATGGCACAGGTATTCAAGAAATACTTGGCTAAAGGCAAAACCGGTTACGTTCCGCCACAGTGGTGTACAATAGAACAAGCCATTGATGTGATTCATCAATCCGGTGGTCAGGCAGTGATCGCGCATCCGGGCCGTTACGACCTGACGGCTAAATGGTTGAAGCGGCTGCTGGCGCATTTTGCAGAACATGGTGGTGACGCAATGGAAATTGCCCAATGCCAACAGGCACCGCATGAGCGTTCGCAACTGGCAAAATATGCGCAAGAATATCAATTATTGGCGTCGCAGGGGTCTGATTTTCATCAACCCTGCTCGTGGATCGAACTGGGCCGTAAACTGTGGTTACCTGGCGGAGTTGAGCCTGTGTGGCGTGATTGGCCGTTACCACAACTGGCTAAAGTCGATTGATTTAACGTGGGCGTTGCCGCCCGCGTGCATCATTTTAGGAGTAAGTCATGAGTCAGCTTTTTTATATTCATCCAGACAATCCACAACCGCGTCTTATCAATCAGGCGGTGGATGTACTGCGTAAAGGGGGCGTGATCGTCTATCCCACCGATTCTGGTTACGCGCTGGGCTGCAAGCTGGAAGAAAAATCGGCAATGGAACGTATCTGCCGTATCCGTCAATTGGATGGTAATCATAACTTTACACTGATGTGTCGCGATCTGTCTGAGCTGTCGACTTACGCTTATGTCGACAATACCGCGTTCCGACTGATCAAGAACAACACGCCCGGTAACTACACCTTTATTCTGAAAGCGACCAAGGAAGTGCCGCGGCGCTTGATGAACGACAAGCGTAAAACCATCGGTCTGCGTGTACCGTCGAACCCGATTGCGCTGGCATTGCTGGAAGTGCTTAACGAACCAATGATGTCGACCACGTTGATGCTGCCGGGTAATGATTTCGCCGAGTCTGATCCGGAGGAGATCAGTGATCATTTAGGGAAACAGGTTGATCTGGTGATCCACGGTGGTTTCCTGGGGCAGCAGCCGACCACGGTGATTGACCTGACGGAGTCCGCACCGGAAGTGGTGCGCGAGGGCGCGGGTGACCCAACACCCTTCCGCTGATGTATGGCCATAATGTTTGCTCATTTTTCTGAAAAGTGACTGAAACAGCGTCATTTATCGTTAAAACCGCTATTCTACATTATCAAAAATTGATAATTAGGCAGGATGCGTAGCGATGATTAAACGGGTTTCTTTTTTTGCGGCTTTATTATTTTCCTCTGCGGCCAGTGCAGGTTTTTATTCCGGCAGCGCTTTGCTGTCTGAAACCAGCGGCTATGTGAAAAATAAGAATGGGTCAGCTACCGTCGCTGAAGCTCTCGATGCCGGGATGTTTATGGGGTATGTCGCGGGTGTGTTTGATACCTTTTCTATGCAGGGTAACCGTAGTATTTGCCCGGAAGCTGGAATGAGCGTCGGCACGGCTTCAGATGCAGTTATGCAGTATTTAAATGAGCACCCTGAACAGCTACATTATTCTGCACCTTCGGTAATTATGTTGGCGTTAACCGCCGCTTACCCGTGTGCACGGCATTAAAGTTGTTCGTTTAGTGCGTATTTTCTCATTGGGTGCGATACCCCTTTTTAGCACTACTTTCAATTAATGAAGCCGATAAACGCTGTCATTTTACCGCTAACGTACACGCCGCCTTACCGATGTGGGGATAGGACGTCCAGGAGAAAAAATGACAGCGTTTCCCTACGATACCCTTTCCCTCGATTATCATGATTTCTGCTCAGGCCCACTGACGCGGGGATTACTGCTCGGTTGATATGAGCCGAAAACCGTTTTTTCTGCGCTATCTTACCCTCAATAACTTTGGTTAATCGGTCGGATAATAAAGTGGGTTTCAACCCTATTGAAAGCCTGTATAATGCGCGGTTCGATCCAAGTAAACGTATTGTTACTGTCGTGGTGCCAGACGCCGCGGTGGTCATCCCCCCGACGCCTGTGAAGGCGACACTAGAGGTTGCTCAATGAGCGAGAAGTTACAGAAAGTTTTAGCGCGCGCCGGTCATGGCTCGCGTCGTGAAATCGAAACCATTATTGAAGCCGGTCGCGTTAGCGTCGACGGTAAAATTGCCAAGTTGGGTGACCGCGTTGAAGTAACCCCTTCAATGAAAATCCGTCTGGATGGTCATGTTGTTTCGATTAAAGAATCTGAAGAAGAAGTTTGCCGCGTACTGGCGTATTACAAGCCGGAAGGCGAACTCTGTACCCGTAGCGATCCTGAAGGTCGTCCAACGGTATTTGATCGTCTCCCTAAGCTGCGTGGTTCACGCTGGGTAGCGGTAGGGCGTCTGGACGTTAACACCTCAGGCTTACTGTTGTTCACCACTGACGGTGAACTGGCAAACCGCCTGATGCACCCGAGTCGTGAAGTCGAGCGTGAATATGCAGTACGCGTATTTGGCCAGATTGACGACGAGAAAGTGAAGCAATTGAGTAAAGGTGTTCAGTTGGAAGACGGCCCAGCCGCTTTCCGTACCATTACTTTCCAAGGTGGCGAAGGTATTAACCAGTGGTATAACGTTACCCTGACCGAAGGACGTAACCGTGAAGTACGTCGCCTTTGGGAAGCCGTTGGCGTCCAGGTTAGCCGTCTGATCCGCGTACGTTATGGTGATATCGATTTGCCGAAGGGCCTGCCGCGTGGCGGTTGGACCGAGCTGGAATTGCCGGCAATTAACTATCTGCGTGAACTGGTTGAGTTGAAGCCGGAAACCGTCAGCAAGATGCCGGTTGAGCGCGAACGCCGCCGAGTGAAAGCCAATCAAATCCGTCGTGCCGTTAAGCGTCACACCCAGGTTGCCGGTAGCGGTCGCCGTAGTGCGCCGGGCAGTAAACCTGGCAAACCAAGCAAGCGTAGTTAATCATCACGCCGCAGCCCTCAGGACTGCGGCGTTTTACTATTACCAGTCAATGCCCTGTTGCGCTTTGATGCCCGCGTCAAACGCGTGTTTTACTGGTCGCATCTCCGTAACCGTATCTGCTAATTCCAACAAATCGCGATGGCACCCACGCCCGGTGATAATTACCGTTTGGTGCACAGGACGTTGCCGTAGCGCCTCCAGCAGTTCATCCAGCTCAAGATAGCCATAGCTGACCATATAGGTCAGTTCGTCCAGTAGCACCAAATCCAGGCTGTTGTCGGCCAGCATACGCTTACCCTGTTGCCATACAGCCTGACAAGCGGCGGTATCTCCTGCTTTGTTCTGCGTTTCCCAGGTAAAGCCGGTCGCCATCACCTGGAATTCAACGCCATGCTGTTGCAGCAGGTTTTTTTCACCGTTTGGCCATTCACCCTTAATGAATTGAATGACAGCGGCTTTCATACCGTGGCCAACGGCACGTGTTACGGTGCCAAATGCTGCAGTAGTTTTGCCTTTACCATTACCGGTGAACACCAGCAGTAAACCACGAGCGTCCTGTGCTGCAGCGATGCGGGCGTCGACCTGTTCTTTTAAACGTTGTTGACGTTGCTGGTGACGATCTTCAGCCATGATAAAGCCCCTTTATTCGGCTGCGCCGGGTTTACGGTTAGGTTGGGCGTCGAAGCTCATGCCGGTTTTACGACGGCTGTCATCCCCCATCAGATAGAGGTAGAGCGGCATGATATCCGCCGGAGTTTTCAGCTTGCTTTTGTCTTCATTTGGGAAAGCAGATGCGCGCATTTGGGTACGCGTTCCACCAGGATTGATACAGTTTGCCCGCAAGTTGCGACTTTTGTACTCGTCGGCTAAGACTTGCATCATCCCTTCAGTTGCGAACTTTGAAACGGCATAAGCACCCCAGTTGGCGCGTCCCGTACGACCGACGCTGGAGCTGGTAAATACCAGTGAACCCGAATTGGATTTCAGCAGCAGCGGCAGTAGGGCTTGAGTGAGCATAAATGTCGCATTGACGTTTACCTGCATGACTTCGTTCCACATTGCCATCGACAGGTCAGCCATTGGCGCGATATCGCCGAGCAGGCCTGCATTATGCAGCACGCCATCCAGGCGCGGGACATGCGTCGCAAGTTCGTCCGCCACTTGTTTACACTGTTCTTGGGTGGTATGCAGCAGGTCCAGCGTGATGATATAGGTTGGCGCATTGCTGAATTTGGCAATCTCGGCCTGCACCGCTTGCAGCTTACTTTCGGTACGGCCCAGCAGTACCAATTGCGCGCCAAATTTGGCGTAGGTGAGTGCTGCTTCGCGGCCAATACCGTCCCCGGCACCTGTGACTAAAATGATACGATTTTCCAGTAAATCCTGCTTGGGTTGGTAGTGCACAATAATTCCTCGCGCCTTGGTGGCTGGTCTCCCACTTACATCGGGGAGCGGTGTGAATTGAGAGGCCACGGCAGGAGCAACGGCTCAACTGCATGCATGGCCTCACAGCGAATTTGGCTCATCATGTTGATGAAGAATCCGTGTTATATGCCTCAAATGGATCGTATTTTCAATGATTAGGCGGCAGAATCGGCATTCTTTTGTAACAAAAATGGAACAGCGTCGACTTGGGTAAGCCAAAATGCGCCCACATAGTAAAGAAGCAGCACAAGGAATTTTTATTTAGCCGCGACAGCCACTACGTCGGTTGGCTAGAATGAATGAAGTCATACTAACAACCTGTTAATAAAGGCGGAATCTGTGGAGTTTATATCTGTTTATGGCCTATTTCTGGCCAAAGTCGCGACGGTAGTGATTGCCATCGCTGCGCTGGCCTTGCTGGCGGTCAGCCTGGGGCAACGTAAGAACCGACAGAAAGGGGAACTACAGCTTACTGACCTTGGTGAACAGTATCGAGATATGCAGCGCGATATGCGTCTGGCACGCATGGGCGAAGCGGAGCAAAAGGCGTGGCTCAAGCAGTTCAAAAAGCAGACCAAAGCCGACGATAAACTGAAAAAACAGCGGGCTAAAGCAGGAGCAGTTGAGGCCGCTAAACCTTGCCTGTATGTATTGGATTTCAAAGGTAGCATGGATGCCCATGAGGTCACCTCGTTGCGCGAGGAGGTTTCGGCAGTACTGGCGGTGGCTACACCGAAGGACGAAGTTCTGCTACGACTGGAAAGCCCTGGTGGCGTTGTGCACGGATACGGATTGGCGTCGTCGCAACTGGCGCGTTTGCGCACTGGCGGTATTCGCCTGACGGTAGCGGTAGATAAGGTAGCGGCCAGTGGCGGCTATATGATGGCCTGTGTGGCGGACCGTATCGTTGCAGCCCCCTTTGCTATCATCGGTTCAATCGGTGTTGTGGCACAGATCCCTAACTTCCATCGCTTGCTGAAAAAGAATGATATTGATGTTGAATTGCACACAGCCGGTGAGTTCAAACGTACGTTGACGCTGTTTGGTGAAAATACAGAACAGGGGCGTGAAAAGTTCCGTGAAGATCTGAACGAGACTCATGAACTGTTCAAAGAGTTTGTTCATCAACAGCGCCCATCACTGGATATTGATAGTGTCGCGACCGGTGAGCATTGGTTCGGTTCTCAAGCAAAAGAGAAGGGGCTAATCGACGCGATAGGCACCAGCGACGATTTGCTGATTGCTGAAATGGAAAACCATGAGGTGATCGGGGTGCGTTATGCACGCCGTAAACGCATGATGGACCGTTTCACCGGCAGTGCGGCGGAAAGTGTCGATCGTCTGTTATTACGTTGGTGGCAACGGGGTGAAAAGCCGCTGTTTTAAGCGTAACGATTAAACAGAAGGGGGGCTTTGGCCCCCCTTTTTTAATGCTTAATCGACTAAATGATATTTATCAGAAAACACGTGGGCCAAGTGTTTAAACATATTAAATACGGCAGTAGTTTTTGCCGTTGGCAATCCATCTTGGTCCAAAAAGAATTCACCACGGAAAACTAAAACGCTGCCTTTTTGTTCAACTTCAGTCGCAATCATGCCATGCATATAATCATCATGGTGACGAATAAGGTTATTTGCTTCTTGCAGTAAGGTTTCACGATCAATGGGTGAGGTATTAGTGCGCATTTATTACACTCCAATCATAAATTCTGGACATATTCTAACGCCAGTTCGCATTTATCCGCAAACAGACTAAGGTTTATTTGCCGTCTGGATGTCTAGCAGTATCTGGCGATTGGCGAAATCTGCCTTTCCGTGCTAATTAGGTTGCGTGACGCTTTTTATCAGGTACAGTGTGGGATTTTGCGGCGTCGGGTGGAAGGTTTTGTTTACGCCATGAATGAGTCTCACACAGCCATACTTCTGGGGCATGGGTGAATAGCAGGCAGGATCAACAACTTGCGTTCAGGTTGAGCAGTTAAGCAACCAATAGAAAAAAACATGTTGATCTCTTGCCAGACTGCCGCAATATAAAAAAGAGATATGAACCGCTGCGGCACGGCGAGATAAAAGACTTCTTTTTAGAAGAAATAAAATTAGGTAAAGGTAAATATGGGTAAAGCTCTCGTAATAGTTGAGTCCCCGGCAAAAGCCAAAACTATTAATAAATATTTAGGTAATGACTACGTGGTGAAGTCCAGCGTCGGTCATATCCGTGATTTGCCGACCAGTGGCTCAGCCAGCAAAAAGAGCGCTGACTCAACCGAAGACAAAGCCAAGAAGAAAGTTAAAGTTAAAAAAGATGAGAAGACGGCGCTGGTAAATCGTATGGGCGTCGATCCTTACCATGGTTGGGAAGCGCAATATGAAATCCTGCCGGGTAAAGAAAAAGTTGTCGCCGAGTTAAAGTCGTTAGCGGAAAACGCCGACCACATTTATCTCGCAACGGACCTTGACCGCGAAGGGGAAGCCATTGCCTGGCACCTGCGGGAAGTTATCGGTGGTGACGACAAACGCTTTAGCCGTGTGGTATTTAACGAAATCACTAAAAACGCGATCCAAAACGCGTTTAAACAGCCGGGTGAGCTGAACATTGATCGTGTTAACGCACAACAAGCGCGTCGCTTTATGGACCGCGTTGTGGGTTACATGGTTTCGCCACTGCTGTGGAAAAAAATTGCCCGTGGCTTGTCTGCCGGGCGAGTGCAATCCGTTGCTGTACGACTGGTGGTGGAGCGTGAACGCGACATCAAAGCCTTCGTACCGGAAGAGTACTGGGAATTGCACGCTGATCTGTTAGCGAAGGGTGATACCGCGTTGCAGATGGAAGTGACTCATGCCCATGACAAACCGTTCAAGCCGGTTAATCGTGAGCAGACTCATGCAGCACTTAAACTGCTGGAAAAAGCCCGCTACACCGTACTGGATCGCGAAGACAAACCGACCAGCAGCAAACCAGGTGCGCCTTACATTACGTCCACGTTGCAGCAAGCGGCCAGTACCCGTTTGAGCTTTGGCGTGAAGAAAACCATGATGATGGCTCAGCGCCTGTATGAAGCGGGTCACATCACCTATATGCGTACCGACTCCACCAACTTGAGCCAGGATGCGCTCAACATGGTGCGTGGTTATATCGGTGATAACTTTGGCGACAAATACTTGCCGAAAGCACCGAACCAGTTCAGCAGCAAAGAAAACTCGCAGGAAGCGCATGAAGCCATCCGTCCGTCGGATGTCAATGTGCTGGCTGAACAGTTGAAAGACATGGAAGCGGATGCGCAGAAGCTGTATCAGTTGATTTGGCGGCAGTTTGTGGCCTGTCAGATGACACCTGCGCAGTACGATTCCACTACGCTGTCGGTAAAAGCCGGTGATTTCCAGTTGCGCGCCAAAGGCCGCACGCTGCGTTTCGATGGCTGGACCAAAGTGATGCCTGCTCTGCGTAAGGGTGATGAAGATCGTACCTTGCCGTTTGTTGAAGTCGGCAGCGAACTCGACCTGCAAAAATTAATCCCAAGCCAGCACTTCACCAAGCCGCCAGCGCGTTACAGCGAAGCGTCATTGGTAAAAGAGCTGGAAAAACGGGGTATCGGCCGTCCATCGACCTACGCGTCAATCATTTCCACCATTCAGGATCGTGGTTATGTGCGTGTTGAAAACCGCCGTTTCTACGCAGAAAAAATGGGTGAGATCGTTACTGACCGTCTGGAAGAGAACTTCCGCGAGCTGATGAATTATGACTTCACCGCCCGTATGGAAGACGGCCTGGATCAGGTAGCCAACAACCACGCAGAATGGAAAGCGGTACTGGATGAGTTCTTTGCCGAATTCAGCGAACAGCTGGAAACGGCAGAAAAAGATCCTGAAGAGGGCGGCATGCGCCCGAATCAGATGGTGATGACCAGCATTGACTGCCCAACCTGCGGCCGTCAGATGGGCATTCGCACAGCGAGTACGGGTGTGTTCCTGGGTTGTTCTGGTTATGCGCTGCCGCCAAAAGAACGCTGCAAAACCACCATTAACCTGGTGCCAGAAACAGAAGTGCTGAACATCCTCGAAGGGGATGATGCGGAAACCAACGCGTTGCGTGCCCGTCGCCGCTGCCAGAAATGTGGTACTGCGATGGACAGCTACCTGATCGATAACCAGCGCAAATTGCACGTATGTGGTAACAACCCTGCATGTGATGGCTATGAGATCGAAGAGGGCGAGTTCCGCCTGAAAGGATATGATGGTCCCGTCGTTGAGTGCGATAAATGTGGTTCTGAAATGCACCTGAAAATGGGGCGTTTTGGTAAGTACATGGGTTGTACCAATGAGACATGTAAAAATACGCGCAAGATCCTGCGTAACGGCGACGTAGCACCACCGAAGGAAGATCCGGTTCCATTACCGGAACTGCCATGCGAAAAATCGGATGCTTACTTTGTGCTACGTGACGGGGCGGCCGGTGTCTTCTTGGCTGCTAACACTTTCCCTAAATCGCGCGAAACCCGTGCGCCGCTGGTAGAAGAGTTGGCCCGTTTCAAGGATCGCCTGCCTGAAAAACTGCGTTATCTGGCTGATGCGCCGGTTGCAGATGCCGAAGGCAACAAGACCATGGTACGTTTCAGCCGCAAGACCAAACAACAGTATGTCTCCTCTGAGAAAGACGGAAAAGCCACTGGTTGGTCTGCTTTCTACATAGATGGCAAATGGGTTGAAGGTAAAAAGTAAATTTGCAGCCTGAATGCAACATAAAAAACCAGCCAATGTGGCTGGTTTTTTTATTGGCTAAAGCCTGAGAACGGATCTATCCTTTGCTGTTTTTTCCTTCCTGGGCCGGGGATTTCATATTGATCGCAATGCAAAATAATCGTTACCAGAGTGTGACGCGGATCTATACTTGAAGCTGTGGCATGATATAATGGTTATATAAAAAGTTTTTTTATGATTAAAGCTTATTAATAGCGGCGGTTTATTCAGCATCTGGATGAAACACTGTGTTTATGGCTTGTTTCTTTTCAGCATACCGGGGCGACACCGATATACCTGGCTGCGGCTCAGCGCAGTGTTTAACCTAGGATGGTATAAGATATGAAATTGCAGCAGCTTCGTTACATCGTGGAAGTGGTTAACCACAACCTGAATGTCTCCTCGACGGCAGAAGGGCTTTATACCTCACAACCCGGTATCAGCAAGCAGGTACGGATGCTGGAAGATGAACTGGGTATCCAGATTTTCGCTCGTAGCGGGAAACACCTGACTCAGGTAACGCCGGCGGGTCTGGAAATTATCCGTATTGCACGTGAAGTTTTGTCCAAGGTAGATGCGATAAAAGCCGTCGCCGGTGAGCATACTTACCCGGATAAGGGTTCACTGTACGTCGCTACCACGCATACCCAAGCACGTTATGCATTGCCTAACGTGATCAAAGGCTTTATTGAACGCTATCCGCGCGTGTCGCTGCATATGCACCAAGGGTCGCCGACGCAAATCGCAGAAGCCGTCTCCAAAGGCACTGCAGACTTTGCTATTGCCACCGAAGCGCTGCATCTTTACGACGACTTAATCATGCTGCCGTGCTACCACTGGAACCGTGCGGTAGTGGTGAAGCCCGATCATCCATTAGCCGGTAAAAGCCACATTACCATCGAAGAGTTGGCTGCTTACCCGATTGTTACCTACACCTTCGGTTTCACGGGGCGTTCTGAGCTGGATACCGCGTTTAACCGCGCTGGCTTGACACCACGCATCGTATTCACGGCGACTGATGCCGACGTGATTAAAACATATGTACGCCTTGGGCTTGGGGTCGGTGTGATTGCCAGTATGGCTGTGGACCCGATACAAGATCCTGATCTGGTGACCGTAGATGCGCGTGATATCTTCACCTTCAGCACCACCAAGATTGGCTTCCGCCGCAGCACTTTCCTGCGTAGCTACATGTACGATTTCATCCAGCGCTTTGCGCCACATCTGACACGTGACGTAGTCGATAACGCAGTTGCGCTACGCTCGAACGAAGAAATCGAAGCGATGTTCAAGGACATCAAGCTGCCGGAAAAGTAAGCTGTTGGGTTAATCACTGATAATCGGAGAGGGGCCGACCCCTCTCTGTTTTTTACATTCTGCTTTTCATCTCATCCATGTTGTTCACCTTTCTCCTGCGCGCTTCTCAATCGTGCAGAGAATGGCGCTGAGCGGTTATTGCTTCTTCTCTATATCATCCATCGGTCATGTATTAACTAACGCATGTTGCCAGTTTCTGTTGCACGGCAAGCAGGGTACGCCGCCTTATCCAACCGCTGGCCGGGCGAATGGCTGCCCAATAGCAGGCAAACCGTACTTTTACCTGCGGTGTAGGGCACCACACGAAGGTTTCGGTGCACAGCGTTGCCAACCCTGAACTCTCCTGAGTGACGCAAAAGCGTAAAACCAGTTTGGCTGCATCAGGTTTACTAAAACGGTGAAATTCCTCCGCAGTCTCCAGCTTTTCCACATCTAACATTGGACGCCAAAAACGGCCGGTCAGTCCCAGTGAAACCTCATGACTGTCATGTTGCAGCAAGGTAAAGGTATCGAAACCAAACGCAGCTGACGGTTCTATGTTTTTTGTTTTGCTGAGTAACTGCCGCAGTTTGCCTGGTAATTGGCGGAGCATCAGCAACCGCCGGATGATCGGATCTTCCGTCATATCCAGAGAAAGCACGGCCTGGATAATGGCTTCAGGGGACGCATTGATAGGCTCTGATTGATGCTTTTCGTAAAAGCTGAAAGCGGGAAGATACGGCGAAGCTCCTTCCCATCTTTGGCACTCCCGTTCACTGACAAATCCCAAAAATGCCACTTACCACTCCTTAGTTTTTATGTTCTAACTAGTCATTACTCTGTCGACCATGTCTGCATTGACCTGCTGTTATTTATCGCTAAGCAAGGCGATAGATCGACATGGTTTCATCCGATAAATGAAGAACATAGCAGGTTGCCAATACTGTAGCTCGTGTTTTGTTAGGCCGCTGCGTGGGGGGCTTGTCTTTCTTTCGCGTTAGTGGAAAGGAAGCGTAACAGAATGCGCTTCATACGGGCGTATTGCGCCACAGATTTTCTCGTACCTTCCCCAGTTAATACCTAACTCTCTGGGAAAAAACGACTTCTTTATTCTTGATTGCTTCTGCCTATCGTTATGATCAAAACGTGTTGTTATCAAAACGTTACATCATCTTTGTGTTATCTTTAAATAAGACCTCAGTGATTACCCTGTTTTAGACATAATAAGAAATGGAGGAGCTATGTCGTCCGATCTTCGTGAAACGAGTATGGATAAGCTGGTTGCGCTGAATAGCGAGTATGGCTATTACAGTCTGCCACTGGCAGCGAGACAGCTGGGTGATATCGACCGGCTGCCAAAATCAATGAAAGTGCTGTTGGAAAACCTGCTGCGCCATGTGGATGGTGATACCGTGCAGGTTGACGATCTGAAAGCTATCGTTGGCTGGTTGAAGACCGGCCATGCTGACCGTGAGATTGCCTATCGTCCGGCTCGCGTTTTGATGCAGGACTTTACTGGTGTGCCTGCGGTGGTGGATTTAGCGGCAATGCGCGAAGCGGTACAACGACTGGGCGGCAATGTTGACCAGGTTAACCCGCTTTCACCGGTCGATCTGGTGATTGACCACTCGGTTACCGTGGATGAATTTGGTGATGACGACGCGTTTGAAGAAAACGTGCGTATCGAGATGGAACGTAACCACGAACGTTATACCTTCCTGCGTTGGGGGCAGAAAGCCTTCAACCGTTTCCGTGTCGTACCACCAGGCACCGGTATTTGTCACCAGGTTAACCTGGAATATCTCGGCCAAACGGTATGGCACACTGACGAAAGCGGTCAGCGTATCGCCTACCCGGATACCTTGGTCGGTACTGACTCCCATACCACCATGATCAACGGCCTGGGTATTCTTGGCTGGGGAGTAGGGGGTATTGAAGCTGAAGCAGCAATGCTTGGTCAGCCGGTATCAATGCTGATCCCGGACGTCGTGGGCTTTAAACTTACCGGTAAGCTTAGCGAAGGTATCACCGCCACTGACCTGGTGCTGACCGTAACTCAGATGCTGCGTAAGCACGGTGTCGTGGGTAAGTTCGTTGAATTCTACGGTGACGGCCTTGCCGACCTGCCGCTGGCTGACCGGGCTACCATTGCCAATATGTCGCCAGAGTTTGGTGCCACCTGCGGCTTCTTCCCGGTGGATGAGGTGACACTGGGTTATATGAAGCTCAGTGGGCGCAGTGATGAGCAAATTGCGCTGGTGGAAGCCTACGCTAAAGTGCAAGGCATGTGGCGTCACCCGGGTGATGAACCTGTCTTTACCAGCACACTGGCGTTGGATATGTCGACAGTCGTCGCCAGCCTTGCGGGGCCGAAACGTCCACAGGATCGCGTGGCGCTGCCGGAAGTGCCTAAGGCGTTCAATGCCGCGACCGAACTCGAGATCGGCAATCAGCAACGCAAGTCCGAATTCAAAACCTTCACCCTGAACCAGCAGGAGCATGAGCTGCATAACGGCGCGGTAGTTATCGCGGCCATTACCTCTTGCACTAACACCTCGAACCCAAGCGTGATGATGGCAGCCGGTCTGCTGGCGAAAAATGCGGTGAAAAAGGGTTTGCGAACCAAGCCTTGGGTGAAAACCTCGTTGGCACCGGGTTCCAAAGTCGTGACTGACTATTTCGACAGTGCCAAGCTGACCTCCTACCTGGAAGAGCTCGGTTTTAACCTGGTCGGCTACGGTTGTACCACCTGTATCGGTAACTCAGGGCCATTGCCTGAGCCAATAGAGCAGGCGATTAAAGAGGGCGATCTGACCGTGGGCGCGGTGCTGTCAGGTAACCGCAACTTTGAGGGCCGAATTCATCCGCTGGTGAAAACCAACTGGCTGGCTTCTCCACCGTTGGTGGTCGCCTATGCACTGGCTGGCAGTATGAAGATTGACCTCACTAAGGATCCATTGGGTGAAGGGCATGATGGTAAGCCGGTTTATCTGAAAGATATTTGGCCGAGCAGTAAAGAAATTGCCCAAGCGGTGGAAGAGGTTCGTACCGAGATGTTCCATAAGGAATACGGTGCGGTATTTGACGGTGACGCCAACTGGCAGTCGATTCAGGTTGCCGGTTCGGCCACCTATCCATGGCAGGCGGACTCTACCTACATTCGCCATCCGCCGTTCTTTAGCAGCATGAAGGTGCAGCCGGATCCGGTGCAGGACATCAAGGACGCACGTATTCTGGCCATCCTGGCCGACTCAGTGACCACCGACCATATCTCACCGGCAGGGAACATCAAACGCGACAGCCCAGCGGGGCGTTACTTAAGTGAGCATGGCGTTGCGGCATTGGATTTCAACTCCTATGGTTCACGTCGTGGTAACCATGAAGTGATGATGCGCGGTACCTTTGCCAATATCCGTATCCGTAATGAAATGGTGCCGGGAGTTGAAGGGGGATACACCCGACATATTCCGTCACAAAATCAGCTGTCTATCTACGATGCGGCTATGCAGTATCAGCAGGAAAATATCCCGCTGGCGGTGATTGCCGGTAAAGAATATGGGTCTGGCTCCAGCCGTGACTGGGCAGCGAAAGGACCTCGTTTATTGGGTGTTCGGGTTGTGATTGCAGAGTCCTTTGAACGTATTCACCGGTCCAATCTGATTGGCATGGGTATTCTGCCGCTAGAGTTCCCAGCAGGCGTGACACGTAAAACGTTGGGGTTGAGTGGGGATGAGCAGATTAGTGTTAGTGGGTTACAAACGCTGAAACCAGGACAGACGGTACCGGTGCTAATCACTTATGCCGATGGACGGAAGGAAGTGGTTAATACTCGTTGCCGTATTGATACCGGTAATGAGCTAACCTACTATGAAAATGACGGTATCCTGCACTATGTGATCAGGAAAATGCTGTAATAAAAAGGGCGCCTTTCATGGCGCCCTCATTTTTCCGAGAGGAAATTACTTTTGGTCCAGTAAATGGCCCATTTTTTCAGCCTTGGTGGCCAGGTAACGTTCGTTCTTCGGGTTACGGCCAACGATCAACGGAACACGTTCGGTGATGTTGATACCGGCTTCAGTCAAGATCTCAACCTTTTTCGGGTTGTTTGTCAGTAAACGGACCTCATCCACACCCAGCAGTTTGAACATGTCTGCACAAAGAGTGAAATCACGCTCATCCGCAGCAAAGCCCAACTGGTGGTTGGCTTCTACGGTATCAGCGCCCTTATCTTGCAAAGCGTAAGCCCGGATTTTATTCAGCAACCCGATATTGCGACCTTCCTGACGGTGGTAGAGCAGTATACCGCGACCTTCTTCCGCAATATGTTCCAGTGCGGCTTCCAGTTGAAAACCACAGTCACAGCGCAAGCTGAATAATGCATCACCGGTCAGACACTCAGAATGTACGCGTGAGAGTACCGGCGTTGTGCCAGAAATATCCCCGAACACGAGCGCCAGGTGATCGTGCCCGGTAGCCAGTTCTTCGAATCCTACCATCAGGAAATCGCCCCAAGGTGTTGGCAATTTGGCCTCTGCCACCCGTTTAAGCTGCATGTTGCTCTCCACAAATACTTCCGATTCAATCATGGTTGCGCATCCTACGTCCGGTACAGTGAACTGACCAGTATTAAAATGCGAAACGACGATCGGCATTTCGTTAATTATCGGCTATTTTGCCATAACTTCTTGCCCTGAGGTGCTCAGCAAATCAGCATCCAACGTTTTCAGCCAACTATTATTGCAATAGGTTTTTTATCTGTTTAATTTTTCGAGTGTTATCGATATTGCAAGATTGTTACACTGCCAATTGGCTTAAACAAAGGGCGATTGGAATGTTTGAGATAGCAAAACGTACGGCAGCAGGGGCGATAATATTGTTGCTGATGCCATTGGCAGTATGGTTTTCCGGTTGGCAATGGCAGCCGGGCGGTGACGGACGGCTATTGAAAGGCCTGTACTGGATGACAGAAACGGTCACGTCGCCATGGGGCATTCTTACCAGCATTATCCTCGGTGCCTGGTTCTTGTGGTGTTTGCGTTTTCGCATCAAGCCCGCCATTGGCCTGCTGGTTTTGCTGAGTGCGTCTATTTTGATCGGACAGGGTGTTAAGTCCATTATCAAAGATCGGGTTCAGGAGCCGCGACCCTTTGTATTGTGGTTGGAGTCGACTCATCATATTGACGAGAAGTATTTTTACTCGCTCAACCGCAAAGAGCGGAGTGGGTTGGTGAAAGAGCAGTTACAGGACCAAACACTGGTGCCGGTATGGTTGCGTGAGCATTGGCAATTTGAGACAGGCTTTGCATTCCCTTCGGGGCATACGATGTTTGCCGCCAGTTGGGCGCTGCTGGGCGTAGGGCTGTTGTGGCCACGTCGGCACTATAAGACCGTGGCGGTATTAATGCTGTGGGCAACGGGCGTCATGGGCAGCCGTTTACTGCTGGGTATGCATTGGCCGCGTGATTTGGTGGTAGCGACCTTGATCAGTTGGCTGTTGGTGACGATAGCGTGTTGGTTGGCGCAGCGCTGGTTTGGTCCTTTGACCCCGCCACCGCAAGAGCAACATGAAATCGCGGAAAGAACCGCGGCAAAATAATCATAAGTGACCATGTCACATAATGCGGTGTTGTAATGACGCCGCATTCACCACTTACACATACCTTCATTGCAATTCGTATAAATGTCCCCATATCCTTATTAATCCATTATTTTGAGAAGCTTTCTCATTAATTTGTTCGGGAGCGTCGTTTACTGTCGAATATGCCAGCAGATATGTGGTTTTATCGTGCCGCAGGGTTTCCCTGCCACGATGGGAAATGCTAACTTAATGGTTAGGGACGCCACGCATTGGCATATACCCGTCATCTTTCAAGCCGCAGCGTTGTTATCTGCACTCGCTCACCCCCGTTGCTTACTTGAGTAAGTGCCTGGAGATGAGCGAGCTGGTCGCCTGGCTATGCTGTACAGGAATGTACAAATGCCGCGAGCGCAAGGACGCGTTAGAGCGACCAACTTGAAAGCTATAGGGTAGAGTTCATCCGATTAACTCGGCATCGCGGGAAAGAATGTGAAATATTTGCTGATTTTTTTGTTGGTTCTGGTGATTTTCGTGATTTCTGTCACGTTGGGCGCGCATAACGATCAGGTTGTGAGTTTTAACTATCTGGTTGCGCAGGGCGACTATCGCGTATCGACCCTGTTGGCGACGTTGTTTGGCGCTGGTTTTGTTCTCGGCTGGGTCATTTGTGGCCTGTTCTATCTACGCACCCGTATTGCACTGGGGCGGGCCGATCGCAAAATCAAAAGGCTGGAATTGCAGCTTGAACAACCCGCTGAGCCGGCAGCTCAGTCCGTTGTCAGCAAGGAATAATCTTCTATGTTAGAGCTGCTGTTTCTGTTGCTGCCCGTGGCTGCCGCGTACGGTTGGTACATGGGGCGCAGAAGTGCTCAACAGGATAAACAACAGGAAGCCAACCGTCTGTCGCGTGAGTATGTGGCCGGGGTTAACTTCTTGCTCTCCAACCAGCAAGATAAAGCGGTTGATCTGTTCCTTGATATGTTGAAAGAGGACAGTAACACCGTTGAAGCACACCTGACGCTGGGTAACCTGTTCCGTTCACGCGGTGAAGTAGACCGTGCTATCCGCATCCATCAAGCGTTGATGGAAAGCGCATCCCTGACCTTCGAACAACGCCTGCTAGCGGTACAGCAACTGGGCCGCGATTATATGGCTGCCGGGATGTATGACCGTGCCGAGGACATGTTTGGCCAGTTAATCGGCGAAGAAGATTTCCGGCTTTCGGCGTTACAGCAACTGTTGGTGATCCATCAGGCAACCAGTGACTGGTTAAAAGCCATTGACGTGGCTGAAAAGCTGGTCAAGTTGGGGAAAGACAAACAGCGTATCGAAATAGCACATTTCTATTGTGAACTGGCGTTGCAAGCGATGGGAAGTGACGATCTCGATAAAGCGATGGGCTTGCTGAAGCGGGCAGCCTCGGCTGACAAACAGTGTGCTCGCGTATCGATTATGGTTGGCCGCATTTATATGGCGCAGGGCGAATATGCCAAAGCGGTAGAGTCGTTACAGCGGGTGTTGAATCAAGATAAAGAGCTGGTGAGCGAAACGCTACCGATGCTGCATGAGTGTTACCAGCACCTGGAACAACAACAGGACTGGGCTGACTTCCTCAAACGGTGTGTTGAAGAAAATACCGGTGCCACTGCTGAATTAATGCTGGCAGAGATTATTGAACAGCATGAAGGGCGTGATGTGGTGCAGGTGTATATTAACCGCCAGTTACAGCGCCATCCGACGATGCGGGTATTTTACCGTTTGATGGATTATCACCTGGCGGATGCCGAAGACGGCCGCGCGAAAGAGAGTCTGTTGTTGTTGCGTGATATGGTGGGGGAACAAATACGGACCAAGCCGCGTTATCGCTGCCATAAGTGTGGCTTTACTGCGCATTCTCTGTATTGGCATTGCCCGTCATGCCGAGCCTGGTCATCGGTTAAGCCCATTCGTGGGCTGGATGGACAATAACGCACAATAAAAAACGGGGCTATTTAGCCCCGTTTTTTATTGTGCTGGTACAGCTTTATTTTTTCTTGCTGGCTTTCACGCCACCTTTCAGTAACTGACGCAGTTTTTTCAATTCTTTCTGGTTCAGAGGCTGTTCGATTTCCTCTTCAATCCCCTGATTATCGATTTCACCATGATGCAACTCCGTCGATTTCTTCGCGGCTTTTTCTGTTTTAGCCGGTAAGTCGAAGCTGTTTTCAAGGCGTTGACAAACCTCAGCGCTCAAAGAAAGTTGGTTATCGGCGGCAATGGCACGAATTTTTTCTTTGAGTTCCAGAGGGATTTTAATCGTTAGTGTAGATATCTCGCTCATTTTGAAGCCTTTATGCGGGAAGATTGCCTTCAAGCTAAGCCAGTCATGAGTGAGAGTCTAGTGTGTAATAAAAATTTAATATTTCTGTAACATTACAGCGAGGAAATAACGCGCGATATTGAAGGGGAAAAGCGGTAGAGCCCGGTAGACCGGGCCCCATACTGAAGTGCTTATTTATAGATAACTGCGGTGCCACTCAGCATGTTATTACCGCCGGCAGAAATGATGCGGTAGCTGCTTGCACCCTGCGCGTCGGCTTTAGCGGCTAGCTTGGCTTCCAGGCTGCTCAGCGTCGTAGCATGGCCAGCAGAGACAACACCGGAAGCGGTCAGGCTGGTTGCCTGCTGCATATCAATCGGCTCTGCTGCCAGGGTGGCGAAAGAGGTCATAGCGATAGCTGTGGCTGCTGCAAAATATTTGATGCTTTTCATAATAGACTCCAGTCTGTTTATTTAGTTTGGAAGGCTTTCGCTTCCGATGTGTTGAATAATAAAGCATCTGTGCGGATTTAAAATCTGATAATGCTGAGTATCTTGTTCAAAATATATGATTAACAATTTACGCATCTTTACGGCGGTTTACACCAGCTCAGTTAAAGACGGCGGGGTTATATTGACGCTTGATGACGAAGCAACGACTAACATTACTTAACGGCAGAGCGCACTGCGGCTGGGATTTATGTCAACTGACATGTAGAATGCGGCGTCAGTTTGGTAGGTTGTTGCCTATTTACGTCCATTTTACAGAAGGTAGAAGAAATGAAGTCTGAAAATAACATTAATAACAATGACTTAAAATCATCTCCGATTATCGTAGCACTGGACTACGCAGATATTGATGCTGCGCTGGCATTTGCCGACCGTATTGATCCACGAGACTGCCGGTTAAAAGTTGGCAAAGAAATGTTCACTCTGTTTGGGCCGAGAGTCGTACGCGACTTGCACGACCGTGGATTTGAGGTATTCCTGGATTTGAAATTCCACGATATTCCCAATACCACTGCCCATGCGGTAGCGGCAGCCGCCGAGTTGGGGGTATGGATGGTAAATGTCCATGCCAGCGGCGGTGCACGTATGATGACTGCTGCGAAAGAAGCGTTGCTACCTTATGGTGCCCAGGCTCCGTTGTTGATTGCAGTTACCGTGCTTACCAGTATGGAAGCGGAAGATCTGCAGGCTATCGGTATCGATCTCTCACCAGCCGAGCAGGCGGAACGACTGGCGCGCCTGACCCGTGATTGTGGATTGGATGGCGTAGTGTGTTCAGCACATGAGGCTGAGCGCCTGAAAGCGGCCTGTGGCCAACAGTTCCAATTGGTGACGCCAGGTATCCGCCCGGAGGGCAGTGCTGCGGGCGATCAACGTCGCATCATGACGCCGGTACAGGCACAGGCGGCTGGTGTTGACTACATGGTGATTGGGCGCCCGATCACCCAATCAGCCGATCCTGCCGCCACATTGAGCGCCATTCGCGCTTCACTGGCTTGAGGAACAGATAATGAGTGATGGTAACAGCCGGTTGGTCTATTCCACCGACAGTGGACGTATCAAACAGGAAGAAGTTAAACCGCAGCGCGATAAGGGCGACGGTATCGTGCGTATTCAGCGTCAGACCAGCGGGCGCAAAGGCAAAGGTGTTTGCCTGATCTCGGGTGTGGATTTGGACGATGCAGCCTTGGATAAATTGGCAGCAGAGCTGAAGAAGAAATGCGGTTGCGGTGGGGCAGTCAAGGATGGTGTCATCGAAATCCAAGGCGATAAGCGCGATTTGCTAAAGCAGTTGCTGGAAGCCAAAGGGATGAAGGTCAAGCTGGCAGGCGGTTAATCGCATCTGGCGAACTGCCATGCCGCGATATCACACTGCGGCATGGCTTTAGGGTACTGCTGCCGGGCGCTAACCCGTTGATGGTAAGATGCCATCGACTGAAGGTAAAACAGACCTGAAATAATCTTTATTATGGCTAATACGTCAAAGCAAAAATGCTTTTGCCAGCCTGTCGGCAGAGGTATTTGTATACGGTCAGTCAGTTTATTTGCCTACCTGATGACCAATTATCCCCCCAACGGCGGCCCCGCCGAGCGTACCCAGTGCGCTACCATCGGTCAACACTGCACCACCTACTGCCCCCGCACCGGCACCAATAGCGGTGTTACGGTCACGTTTGGACATGTTGGAACAAGCGCTGAGTGAAAACGCTAGCGTAAGCGCCAACGCGGCGGTGGCGAAACGTTTATTGATAATCATCATAATGACTTCTCCTTAGCATTGGCTATATGGGAGTGCCGTTTAAGTATAGGCATTAACCCCGGATTCGGCCTGCTATTGGCTCCCATAGAGTATCGACATAAAAAATGGCATTTTTTGTTAAAGGCAGAATAATTAAAAGGCCAACTGTGCAACCTCTGCCCATATTCACTATAAGCTTCTGGTAAGCGATAAACAGGTAAATAGTCTTAAAGTACATTCTCTCGCCATGTACCGGCAACTCACCCTTTCTCTCGCAGATCTCAATTTCCAGCAGAAGCCTGCGTGGTCTTTAGCAATTTACGCCATACCCTCTCAAGACCAGCCTGCCGACAATATTCCCAACAGGTTTAACCGGGAAAGACCAATGCTTAACGAACTCAAGCAGCAGGTATTAGAAGCCAACCAGGCACTGCCACGCCATCATCTGGTGACATTTACCTGGGGTAATGTCAGTGCTGTTGATCGTCGGGAGGGGCTGATGGTGATCAAACCCTCTGGCGTGGAATATGCGGCGATGACCCGTGACGACATGGTGGTGGTAGAACTGGAAAGCGGGAAAGTGGTTGAGGGAGATAAAAAACCGTCATCGGATAGCGACACGCACCGCGTGCTTTACCTTGAGTTTGGATCAGCTGGTGGGATTGTGCACACCCATTCGCGTCATGCCACTATTTGGGCACAGGCTGGTTTGGATATTCCTGCTTGGGGCACTACACATGCGGATTATTTTTACGGTGACATTCCCTGTACCCGACAAATGCGGGATACAGAGATCAACGGTCGCTATGAATGGGAGACTGGTAGGGTAATTGTCGAAACTTTTGGCGATCGTCAGTTGGATCCGGCCAATGTCCCGGCGGTATTGGTTCATTCGCATGGCCCTTTTACCTGGGGGAGAGACGCGGAAAATGCGGTGCATAACGCGGTGGTACTCGAAGAGATTGCCTATATGGGGATTTTTTCACGCCAACTGATGCCGGGCCTGACGAACATGCAGCAAACGCTGCTGGACAAGCATTACCTGCGCAAGCACGGTAAAAACGCCTACTACGGCCAGTGATATTGAGGAGGGCACCGAACGGTGGCCCTCACTGTCTGTTTAAACGGCTAATCGTTCACCATTTCCAAGCGTATTCCCTGACGTTTCAACTGATGCTGATACTCCAGGGCCAACCGCGAGTCGGTGATCACTCGATGAACCGTACCCTGCTGTGCCAATGGGTTGGGTTGGATTTGACCAAACTTAGAGGAGTCTGTCAGGACAATATTCTCAACGCCTTTAGCCAACACCGCGTTGACCACATCGGCACGCATCATATCGCGGCCCGTAAATCCGGTCTCTGCGTGGTAACCGTCGATGCCGATAAACGCTTTACTGAAATGAACTTGTTGAATGCATTGGCGGGTCAATGGGCCGACCACAGTTTCGCTCTTTTTCTGATACAAACCACCCAGCACGATCACTTCGCAGTCGGTTTCTTTCAGCAGATTGGCGATATAATGACTGACGGTGATCAGCGTGATGCGTTTACGCTCGGCGATATAGCGAGCCAGCAGCGCGTTGGTACTGCCGCTTTCGATAAAGATGGTTTCATCGTCGTTCACCAGCGAAGCAGCATACTGCGCCAACTTTTGTTTGAGCGTAAAGTTGGACATCATACGTGCGTCGACGTCGTCACTTTCCAATGCCAATGCGGAGCCGTGTACCCGCTTCAAATAGCTGCGCTTTTCCAGCAGATTCAGATCCTGACGAATCGTCACTTCTGATACCTGGGTGGCAGCGGCCAAATCGCTGACGCTGATACGTCGGCGATCGTTAACCAATTGCAATATTGTCTGTTGTCTTGAATTCATATCAACCTGATGTGCGGCCACCAATGTGCAGCCGCTAATATTTATTGTTTAAATAGTATGTTCTGTTCGCGCAATAATATCATCCTGTGCGTCAGGGGATAATGCGGTAAAGAAAGCGGAATATCCAGCAACGCGGACCACTAAATCACGATACTGGTCAGGATGTTGCTTCGCTTCAAGCAAGGTTTCCCGTGACACGATGTTGTACTGAACGTGCCAACCTTGGTACGCCTCAAAGAAGGTGCGCAGCATCAACATCAACTTTTCACGATCGCGTGGATTTTCCAGTGTCGCAGGGTTGAGTTTCTGGTTCAGCAGTACGCCGCCAAGGATAGATGCGGTGGGTAATTTGGACAGCGAATTGAACACGGCGGTAGGGCCCAGATGATCGGTACCCGAAGCCGGACTGGCACCTTCCGCCAGCGGCGTATGTGCTTTGCGTCCGTCCGGTGTTGCCAGGGTCGCTGCGCCAAAAGGCACATTGGCCGATATGGATGAGGTCCCGGCGTAGTAGGTACCGCCAATCGGGCCACGACCAAAACGGGTGTTGTGGTACTGCTTCAATTCGTCAATGTAGGTCTGGTAGGCACGAACCAACAGTTGGTCAACCTCATCCACGTCATTGCCATATTTTGGCGCGGCGTTAAGCAGTCGCTGACGTAGCTGTTCGCCACCAAGTCCCTCAAAGTCATTCTCCAGCGCCGCAGCCAATTGCTGTTGACCTATCACGCCCTGCTCGAACACCAATTTGCGCACCGCGGCCAGACTATTGCCCAGGTTAGCGATACCGACTTGCAAACCTGAAACCCAGTCGTATTTTGCACCGCCTTGCTTAATGCTTTTGCCACGTTCGATACAGTCATCCACCAGTGCCGAACAGAGGATATCGTGCGCGTTTTCTTCCAGTACGCTATCGACCACACATTCAATTTCAATCGACTTACGGGTGTAGTAGCGGATCTGGCTGTCCCAGGCTCCCAGCACCTGGTCGAAATGGCTGAAGTTACCCTGTGACAACGCCAATTCCTGCGGCAGGAAGATCTTGCCGGAGGTGGCGTCACGTCCCTGTTCTAACGCTGCCAGCAACACACGGGCGAAGTTGATAAAACTCATCCCAGTACAGCGGTAACCCCATTTGCCGCCAACGGCGGTTTCGATGCAACCTATCGCCGCGTAGTCATAGGCATCCTGTGGTTCTACACCTAACTTGATAAATTCAGGAATAACAATTTCATCATTGTTGAAAGCCGGCATACCGAAACCGCAACGAATCACTTGCACACAAGCATCGAGAAAATCACTGCTCATTCCCGCGTGGTAACGCACACTGAGGTTAGGCTGAGTAGAACGCAGCCGACCGCAGGATTCCAGGATGGTATAGGACAAAGGATTAACAGCATCACACGGCTCACCGTCGATAAGTTGTTGCCCACCGATGGTGACGTTCTGATACAGCGGGCTGCCTGCCGAGGCTTTGGAGTGCGAGCCAGAACGGATCTTGTTGATCTCCAGCAGTTTCAGCCAGCAGCTGTGCAGCATTTCAATCGCACGCTCGCGTGGCAGAGTTTGCTCCAACTCGACATCGCGGCGATACCAAGGGTACAGATACTGATCGAGACGGCCAAAGGACACCGAATGGCCGTTGGATTCAATTTGTAGTGTTAACTGAATGAAGTAGCACAACTGCAAAGCTTGCCAGAAGGTCTGCGGTGGGCGGTGGGCGATTAACTCGCAATTTGCCGCGATGGTCAGCAGCTCCTCCCTCCGCCAGTGACGGTTTTCTGCCAGTGCCATGCTGCGGGCCAGTTTGGCAAAGCGCAGGATATGGGCGCTCAGTGCCTCCAGGGTCAGGTCGATAGCCTTCAGGAATTGTTGCTGCTGTAACTCTTGCCAGTCGGTGAGATGAAGGCGGCTGCGACGTTCGTCCACCTTGTCGCGTAGCCCGTCGAGGCCTTTCTCTAACAGCAGTGGGAAATTCACCGCCAGATGGGCATCTCCCGAGGTCATATTTCCTTCGGCTTTGATGATCCCCGTGGCCAGCAAGGCTTTTTGTTCATCAGTGAACATACCATAACAGCGGTCCTGTACCGTCTGGCCGCGCCACCATGGGCAAATTTGGTGCAGTATGGCTTTGTTCTCTTCGCTAACGGAAAAACCGGCACCTGGACGATCGGCTAACTGGTCAATCTCGTCTTCGATCCAACTGACGGTATATTCCGGGAAGATCGGCGCAGCGCGTAATTCGCTGGCCTGGTTGCCGACAATCAGCTCATCATTGTCAATGCGCAAGGTGCGTTTGGCCAGATGATTAGCTAATGCCAGAGCCCGACGTACCGGCAAGGGTTTATCCAGGTGCTGTTGATAGGCTTCGGTGTAGTGCTGTGCACGTTCAGTACAAACGGGCGGCTTTACGATATGGATCAGCGCGTTCTTATGGGCCAGGGTGCGTTCGGTCAGGGTGGTCAAGTCCAGCGTGGTCATGATGTTATCCTCGCAAAATAGCGGTCAACCCTTTGGCTTCGGCGTACTGCTCGGCATAGGCCAGCAGTTCGGGCGCATCCAGCGGGGTACGGGCAGCGTGATAGGGTTCGCCGAGCAGGTGGTATTTGTTGATGCCCAGTGTGTGGTACGGCAAAAAATGAATTTCTTTGACGCCGGCTTCATCGGCGGCAAAATCGACAATCTCGCGAATCGAGCGGTAATCGGCGTTAAAGTCCGGGATTAACGGTACACGCACCGTTGTTCGGGTACCGCTGGTGGCGAGTCGGCGGAAATTGTCCATCACCCGTTTGGCGGATCCGCCAGTCCACTGTTTAAAGCGTCGTTCATCAACATGTTTCAAATCCGCAAGCATCAGGTCAAGCCAGGGGAGCGAAGGGGCGATGTGCGACCAGGGTGTGTGTAGACAGGACTCCACGGCGGTATGGATACCGGCTTCGCGTCCGCGGCGCAGTAGTTCAGCCGCTACTGTCGGTTGCATAAAAGGTTCCCCGCCGGACAGCGTAAGGCCACCGCCGGTCCGCAGGTAAAATGGTCGGTCGCGCAACACTTCGGTCATGATATCGTCGATATTTATCGCGCTACCACACAGGCTGAGTGCGCCGGTTGGGCAACGGGCAGCCAATGCGGCATAATCTTTGTGACTGAGCAGCTCGCGTTGAATCACTAAATCATCGTTTACTCGCTGGATTACCTGTGGGTTATCATCGCTGCACAGCATGCACCCGCTAAGGCACAGGCGTGGGTCGAACAATAGGTCTGCCTGTCGTGCACGGCTTTCCGGGTTTTGGCACCAGCGGCAACTCAGCGAACAGCCCTTCAAAAACACCACGCTGCGAATGCCTGGGCCATCGTGGGTGGAATAGCGTTGCAGATTGAATATCACGAGTCACCTGTCATTCGGTTGCTTTTCTTATTTCATTAAAATTGTTTCGAATGAAAGTTAATTTGACTTCGATCAAACATAAACGAATTGTATGTCCTACTATGATGAGAGTTTGAATTCGCCCACAGAAGATTCAGGAGTCCGTAATGGAGCTTTATCTCGATACCGCTGATGTAAATGCAGTAAAACGCCTCGCGCGCATCTTGCCATTGCATGGGGTCACCACCAATCCGAGCATTATCGCTAAAGAAGGGAAACCCATTTGGGAAGTGTTGCCGGCGCTGCGTGATGCACTGGGGGGCACCGGTAAGTTGTTTGCTCAGGTGATGGCCAACGATGCCGAACTTATGGTGGCAGAAGCGGCGTTACTTCATCAGCGAGTGCCAGGGCTGGTGGTGAAGGTACCCGCGACCTCTGAAGGGCTGGCAGCGATTAAAAAACTGACGTCGATGTCGATCCCTACGCTTGGGACAGCGGTTTATGGCGCAGGTCAGGGGCTGTTGGCGGCACTGGCTGGTGCCGAATATGTGGCTCCTTATGTTAACCGTCTGGATGCCCAGGGCGGCGACGGTATCGAGATGGTTCACGAGTTACAACAGTTGTTAACGCTGCATGCGCCAAATGCTCGGGTGCTGGCAGCCAGTTTTAAAACGCCGCGTCAGGCACTGGAGTGCTTGCTGGCGGGCTGTCAGGCCATCACGTTACCGGTTGACGTGGCAGAGCAGTTCCTTGCTGCACCGGCGGTACAGGCAGCAGTAGAGAAATTTGAACAAGACTGGCAGGGTGCGTTTGGAACAAACTTGTTGAACTGAGCTGTGTGAAACAAGCAAAGAAAAGGGCGCCGTAGCGCCCTGATTATCACAATATACTTTCAACCATTCTCACGAAGAACTATCGGTGACTCCTGCGCTGTAGGCTGATTTGCATTCAGTGCACGGCGTATCACAAAGAAGGCGGAGACCAGCATGGTTACCGCCACCAGCATAAAGAAAGCACAGAGCGCGGCGTTAATCTGGTTGCTGAAAACGATGGTTTCCATATCCTTTAATGTCTTGGCCGGTGCAATCAGTGTCCCTTGTTCAATGCCGTTAGAGAATTTCTTCGCCTGCGCCAGGAAGCCGATACTCGGTTTTTCATGGAAGATCTTCTGCCAGCCGGCGGTCATTGAGGTGATAAACAACCAGACGGTGGGCAGGATAGTCACCCAGGCGTAACGCTGTTTTTTCATTTTGAACAGCACCACAGTACCGAGGATCAAGGCCATTGATGCCAGCATCTGGTTGCCGATGCCGAACAAAGGCCACAGCGTGTTGATGCCACCGAGTGGATCGACCACACCCTGATACACAAAGAACCCCCAGCCAGCGACGGCTACCGTGGTGCCGGCAAGGTTGCCGAACCACGAACGGTTGTTGGCCAGCCTTGGGATCGCAACACCCACCAGATCTTGCACCATGAAACGGCAGGCACGGGTACCGGCATCGACGGCGGTCAGAATAAACAGGGCTTCGAACAGAATGGCGAAGTGGTACCAGAACGCCATCATTGCGCGGCTGTTAAACACTTCCGTAATGATGTGTGCCATCCCCACGGCAAAAGTCGGTGCACCCCCGGCGCGAGACAGGATCGAATGCTCCCCGACGTCTTTGGCAATCAGCGTCAGTGTTTCTGGGGTAATCATAAAGCCCCAGCTATTAATTACCTGTGAGGCATTCTCCACTGTGGTGCCGATCAGCGCCGCTGGGGAGTTCATAGCGAAGTAAACGCCCGGGTCGATTACCGAGGCACAGATCAGTGCCATGATAGCCACGAACGATTCCATCAGCATTGCGCCGTAGCCGATAAAGCGAATATGACTTTCACGCTCAACCAGTTTTGGTGTCGTGCCGCTGGACACCAACGCATGGAACCCAGAGATAGAGCCGCAGGCGATGGTGATAAACAGGAATGGGAACAGTGAACCGGCGAACACAGGGCCACTACCGTCGATAAAGCGCGATACTGCAGGCATTTTCATTTCCGGCATGGCAAAGACGATGCCAATCGCCAGCCCGATAATGACGCCAATTTTCATAAAGGTGGACAAGTAATCACGCGGTGCCAACAGCAACCATACCGGCAGTACCGAGGCGACAAAGCCATAGACCACCAGAACCCAGGTCAGTGTAGTGCCGTGCAGCGTGAAGAACGGACCCCAGTAGGGATCTTGTGCCACATTGCCACCGTAAATAATCGCCAGTAGCATCAGGGCAAAGCCCACCACCGAAATTTCGGCGATTTTACCCGGCCGGATAAAACGCATATACACGCCCATAAACAGCGCGATAGGAATGGTGGCGGCGATAGTGAACAGGCCCCATGGGCTGTCGGCCAACGCTTTTACCACCACCAGCGCCAGCGCCGACAGGATAATAATCATTACCCCCAGTGCACCGAGCATGGTGATCACCCCCGCGAAAGCCCCCAATTCCTGTTTGGCCATTTCTCCTAACGAACGGCCATCGCGACGGGTAGAGATAAACAGAACCAGGAAGTCTTGCACGGCACCGGCCAACATTACCCCAACCAGGATCCAGATGGTGCCGGGCAGAAAACCCATTTGCGCTGCCAAAATCGGCCCCACCAAAGGTCCGGCCCCGGCGATAGCAGCAAAATGGTGACCAAATAACACCCACTTGTTGGTGGGCACGTAGTCCAACCCGTCGTTACGACGTTCCGCCGGCGTCATGCGGCGATCGTCGAGCTCAAATACTTTCTTGGCAATGAACAGGCTGTAGAAGCGGTAAGCGATGCTGTAACAGGCAACCGCCGCTACCACGAGCCAAACCGCATTGACATGTTCCCCACGGCTTAGCGCCAGCATGGCGAAGGCAAATGCACCCACCAACGCCACCGCCAGCCAGATGATCCCGGACTTGACGTTTTTCATGTTCAACAACTCCTTGGTGCGCAGAAATAAAAAGACGTGTTCTTATGGAAAATGCGTACAAATTAAAAGTAGGAGTTTTGCGCGTGAAAAGAAGCAGGTCGGATGAGAAATGTGAAGCAGGTTGAGTAATGGCGTAAAAACAATGTGATGAAGTTGTGGCGTGCATTGGCTCTGAAATAAAAAAGGCGACGCCGTAGCATCGCCTGGTAGCTATGCTTGAATTACCCAATAACTGACACCCAGCACGATGCCATTCATGGCAATATGCAGACTGATGGGCATTAACAGGCCGTTTGACCTGGCTCTGGCGGCTATCAGCGTCAATGATATGCAAAACAGAATGAGTAACATGCGCGCATCCGCATATTGTGTATGCAGTATGGCAAAAAGAATCGATGTCACTATCGCTGCCCCGATTTTACCGCCGGCAAACCAGGTTTGAAATGCGCCGTAAAGGCAGCCTCTAAAGACGATTTCTTCATAAATGGGCGCGAGGATAATCAGGGTAAGTTGCACCAGGAAAAACACGTTTCCTTGAAGCGAAACCTGCTCGATGACCCAGCTTTCCGTTTTGGTTATACCAAGTAAAGGTGGGGCGATAAATTGCAATGCTAAAATGATTAACAAGAAACCAAAGAATGTCGTGGGTTTAAAATTACCGGCACCAAAAGAAGGGCGGTTTTTATAAAATTTCAGGTATAGCGGAACGATAACGACAAATTCAATCACCAATAAGATAGGGACCAGCCATCCCTCTGCCTCTAATTTTTCCCTGTTGGGGAAAAGCAGTGGCAGGAATGTCAGCGCCACCATCAGCAAAAACGTGGAAAAGAACCCTTTGGTCTCCTTGTGACGTGCGATTTCCTTATCCCAGTCGGTCATTTTTATAATCCTTATATTTTAAATAATCATTGCTGTTGTCCAGGTGATCTCAGGCACTGTCCGTGCTGGCGGATCTCTTCGATGCCTGTATTCAAATGGTGAAAAAAAACACCGGAGGTTTACCCGCCGGTGTTTGTCTTGTGTGAGGGTCATCTCACGAGGTTATACCGCCGGTCTGGCGATCACGCTGCGGGTTTCCATACGCACTTCGGCGATGGTGACTTGCAGGCTGTCACCTTGTCGATAGACGACTTCACCTTTGATTTGGACCGTGCCGGTTTCCTGGCTGCAGACCATTTCATCACGTACCGCGTGAATAAAGGGTGCTGGGATGAAGGCCACTGCGCCATTGTCCAGCAAGCGCACCCGCAGGCCGCCGCGAGTCACGTCGATGATTTCTGCATTGAAGCGCTCATCGGTGCCGGCTTTGTCTTTCAGGTAACGCGCATACAGCCAGTCACCCACGTCACGTTCCGCCATGCGGTTCAGACGACGACGTTCTGCCAATTGGACTGTCACTTCGTCTTGCGGTTTTTCGGCTGCCTGGCCGGTGATAACCGCTTTGAGCAGACGGTGGTTGACCATGTCGCCGTATTTACGGATCGGAGAAGTCCAGGTCGCGTAGGCTTCCAGTCCCAGGCCGAAATGCGGCCCCGGCGTCGTGCTGATTTCGGCATACGTCTGAGAACGGCGGATACGGCTGTCGAGGAATTGGGTCGGCTGTGCATCCAGGTGACGACGCAGTTCACAGAACCCGTCCAGCGTCAGCAGTTTTTCGGCTTCGGCTTCGACCCCGTTGGCCTGCAGTACGGTAACCGCTTGCTCAACCAGCAGCGGATCGAAACCGGTATGCACGTTGTAAATGCCAAAGCCCAAATGGTCGCGCAGCACGATGGCGGCACAGACGTTGGAAGCGATCATGCACTCTTCAACGATACGGTTGGCGCTACGGCGTTGTTCAGTGATGATCTCCAACACTTCGCCTTTCTCGCCCAACACAAAGCGGTAGTCTGGGCGATCTTTAAACACCAGCGCATGCTGGTGGCGCCATGCGTTACGGGCATCGCACACACGCTTGAGTAGAGTGATTTGTTGTGCAATATCGTCACTCGGTGGCTGCCAACCGGCAATGCCTTCCAGCCAGTCAGAGACTTCGTCATAAACCAGCTTGGCTTTAGATTCGATCTCAGCGGCAAAGAAGCGCATGTCAGCCGCCAATGCGCCGTCGGTACCGATGGTAACGCGGCAAGCCAGCACGTGGCGGCGCTGGTTAGGGCGCAGTGAACACAGGTTGTCTGACAGGTCGCGCGGCAACATAGGGATGTTGAAGCCCGGCAGATAGTTGGTGAAGGCGCGCTTGCGGGCGATTTCATCCAGTTCGCTGCCTTGTTCGACGTACGCCGTCGGATCGGCAATGGCGATGGTCAACTGCAGTGTACCGTCACCGTTGTCCTGCACAAACAACGCATCGTCCATATCTTCGGTGCTGGCGCTGTCAATAGTGACAAAATTCAACGCGGTCAGATCTTCACGTGGCAAAGAGGCATCCGGCTCGCTGATAGCGATCATTTCCGGGGCTTCTTTTTCCAGATTGTGGCGGGCGAGAGTAACCCACCACGGCGCCAGGTGATCTTCGCCATCAGTAATGAAACGGGTCAGATCGGCGTTGAAGCCGCGATCTCCTTTCAGCGGGTGGCGGCACATTTCTGCGACAGCCCAATCGCCAGCCTGGAAGTTGTGGTTCAAACCACGCACTGGGCGACACTGAATTGCGTCTTTCAGCAACGGATGATCAGGCACGATGGACAAACGGTCATCGCGCTTTTGCACACGACCGACAAAGCGCGTCAGGAATGGCTCGATCAGGGTTTCTGGCTCGGCGATTTCGCGTTCTTTTTCGGTATGCAGCGTTGCGGTCACTCGGTCACCGTGCATAACTTTTTTCATGTACGGTGGTGGAATGAAATAGCTTTTTTGACCGTCTACTTCAAGAAAGCCAAAGCCTTTCTCAGTCCCTTTTACTACGCCTTCAACACGCGGGGTCTGAGAGTGAAGTTGCTGTTTAAGCTGCGCCAGCAGCGGGTTATCTTGAAACATATCGTCCAGTGAATGGGTTGTGAGTGGCAAGATTTGCGGCTGACAGTTTTACGCGAATCACCCGCTGCGGGCAAGCCTAACGTCACGGTTTTACCGCGTTAGCGCGTGAATTTAGAGAATATCGGGCGTTCACTCGTCGTGAAGAAAAAACCCGGCTCAGAAGGCCGGGGATAAGTGAGGGGAAATCAGTCCTGCAGCGGCGTTGGTTGCAGTATTTCAATCCAGTAGTCATCAGGGTCTTTGATAAAGGCCACGTAATTCATTCGGCCTTCATGCAGGCGCTTCTGAAAGTTCACACCAAGCTGTTCAAAACGTTCACAGGCGGCGCGTACGTCCGGCACTGTGACACACAGGTGGCCAAAGCCACGCGGCTCGCTGTTGCCGTTGTGGTAGTGGAAATCATCCTGTTGTTCGCTGCCGTGATTATGGGTCAGTTCCAGAATGCCGGGTTGGCCCAGAACCCAGCGTTTGCGCTCGGTGTCATCCTGAGGTATCTGGTCGCGTGGGCTGCGGGTCAGGTAGCAAATGGTAAACGCAGCTTCTTTGAACTCTTCCAGATACACCGGGGTAAAGCCCAGTATGCGAGTATAAAAGTCCAGCGCTTTGGTCAGGTCTTTAACGCGGATCATGGTGTGATTGAACACGTAGCCGTCGGTGACCGTTTCAGGTTGGGCAGTAACGCCTGGCAAAGTCAGTAAATCATTCAGTGGCATAGGGATCCCTCTTAGGTTGTTGGTACGACACTAGGGCATAACAATGCTAATCTAAAGTGATTGTTTTTAACTAAAGCACTAATTAAAAGTGAATGTTTTATGAAACTGAGTCAGCTAAGGTTTTTCTGTGCCGTGGTTGAGTATAAGACCATTGCCGCTGCTGCGCGGGAGCTACATTGCGTGCCTTCCAACGTGACCTTGCGTATCAAAGAACTAGAGGACTCACTCGGCGGTGAGTTGTTTTTCCGCGATAAAAACCGACTCTATGTCACGCCAAAGGGACGGCTGTTTTACCAGCAAGCCGGTGAAATCCTGGCGCTGGCGGACCACAGTCAACAGCTGTTCGCAGGTCGGCAGCAACAGGGCTTGCTGAATTTGGGTGCGCTGGATTTTTCACTGGTCAGCCACCTGCCAGTCCGCATTGCTCAATTGCGCCGAAGCCAGCCGCAGGTGCAGGTCAATGTACTGAGCCGCGATTCACTGGTACTGGAACGGATGCTGATAGACAGTGAGCTCGATCTGGCGGTAACCGATGGGCCGATTGAACATCCTTTGCTGGCCAGCCGAGCGGCGTTTGATGAGCGTTTGGTGTTGCTGATGCCGGCTTCGGTGCCGCAGTTGGACGCGACAACCCTTGCGCAATTAGAGTTTTATACTTTCAGCCGCGAATGTTCTTTTCGTCTGAAGATCGATCACTGGTTAGCTTCACGCCAGTTAAAACCGCGTATGACGCTAGAGATGGAATCGTACACGGCGATGGCGGCCTGCGTGAAAGCCGGCTGTGGCGTGGCCTGTATTCCAGGGTCATTGTTGCCACTGATCCTGCCGGTATCGGAATTGAAAGTGGTGGAAATGGGGGAGGAAGGGATAAGCAATTTATACTTCGTGTGGCGTCGCCATCAACTCTCTGATGAGTTGCAGACGGCGATCGATATATTAGCGCGCCCGGCGTAAACCGGGCGCAACAGATCAGGCAATACGTAACGTTGGTTGCGCAACGCAACGGCGGATCTCTACAGGTATCGACTTGGAGGTCGGCGTGCCGGTTCCGTCACCAAAACTGGCCAGCGGTACCAGCGGGTTGGTTTCGGGATAGTAGGCGGCCAAATTGCCCCGAGGGATATCGTAGCTCACCAGCTTGAAGCCGCTGACCTTGCGGGTGATGCCGTCATTCCACAGGGTTTCGATCTCCACCAACTCGCCGTCTTGCATATCCAGCGCGGCCAGATCTTCAGGATGAATAAACAACACTTCTCGTTGACCATACACGCCACGGTAGCGGTCATCCAACCCATAGATGGTGGTGTTGTATTGATCGTGTGAGCGCAGGGTTTGCAGTGTGAATGGCGCCTGCCGACCGTCCAGTTGCGGGAACAGGCTGTCTGGTAACGGCGCCGAGCCAAATTCCGCCTTACCACTTGGGGTGGCAAAGCGCAGCTCCGCGGCAGCGTTACCCAGATAGAAACCGCCGGGCTGATCACAGCGACGGTTGAAATCCTCAAAACCAGGAATAGTGGCGGCGATATGATTGCGGATCAACGAATAGTCATCGGCCAGCTCCAGCCAGTCGAGCTGTTGGTTGCCTAATACGGCATCGGCAATACCACAGACTATGGCGGTTTCAGAGCGTTGAGTTTCCGCGAGCGGTTTGCCGACGCCTTCCGATGCATGCACCATGCTGAAGGAGTCCTCTACCGTGATGTATTGCGGGCCGCTGGCCTGCAGGTCCTGTTCGGTACGGCCCAGCGTAGGCAGGATCAGCGCATCTTTACCGGTCACCAGATGACTACGGTTGAGTTTGGTGCTGATATGCACCGTCAGATCACAGCAGCGTAAGGCACGGGCGGTGCGTTCAGTGTCAGGTGCCGCCGCGGCCAGATTGCCGCCTAATGCCAGCAATACCTTCACTTCGCCGCGCCGCATCGCTTCGATAGCTTCAACTGTGTTATGGCCCTGTTCACGTCGTGGCGAGAAGTTAAAGTGTTTTTCCAGACTGTCTAGCAGTGCTTTGGGGGATTTTTCATCGATGCCCATTGTCCGGTTGCCTTGCACATTACTGTGACCGCGCACTGGACACAGGCCCGCGCCAGGTTTGCCCAATTGACCGAACAGCAGTTGCAGGTTGGTGATTTCACGTACCGTTGGTACTGAGTGTTTATGCTGTGTGACGCCCATTGCCCAGGTACAGATTACGCGCTCTGCACCCTGATAAATGGCTGCTGCCTGACGCAATTGCGTTTCACTGAGGCCGGACTGATGGGTGATTTGATCCCAAGACGTGGCATCCACCTGTGCCAAATAGCGTTCTACACCCACGCTGTGCTGCTCGATAAAGGCCAGATCAAACAAGCCCGGCTCTCCGGCGGCCAGACGTTGACGGTGGCCTTCCAGCAGGGCTTTCACCATGCCGCGTACCGCCGCCATATCCCCACCGAGGTTAGGCTGGAAGTAGGCTGAACTGATCGGTGATGACTTGGGTGTCAGCATTTGAATCGGGCTTTGTGGGTCGGCAAAGCGTTCCAACCCACGCTCGCGCAGTGTGTTAAAGCTGACGATACGGGCTCCGCGACTGGCGGCGTTTTTCAGACTGTGCAGCATGCGTGGGTGATTGGTGCCGGGGTTCTGACCAAATACGAAAATGGCATCGGCCTTTTCAAAGTCATCCATACGGATGGTGCCTTTACCGACACCGATACTCTGTTTCAGCCCCACGCCGCTGGCTTCGTGGCACATATTGGAGCAGTCAGGGAAATTACTGGTGCCGAGCATGCGACCAAACAATTGATACAGGTACGATGCTTCATTACTGGCACGGCCCGACGTATACAGTTCGATCTGGTTCGGGTTGTCCATGCTGTTAATGTGCTGTGCAATGAGCGCCAGCGCATCCGGCCACGAGATTGGCTGATAATGATCGGTTTCGGCGTTATAACGCATCGGGTGGGTGAGTCGGCCCTGATACTCCAGAAAATAGTCACTTTGCTGTAGTAAGGTACTGACGCTATGGGCCGCGAAAAATTCAGGTTCGACCGCATTACGCGTGGCTTCCCAACTGACGGCCTTGGCGCCGTTTTCGCAGAAACTGAAGGTGCTGTGATTGTCGTCGCCCCAAGCGCAGCCTGGACAGTCGAAACCGCGCGCTTTATTCACTCGCATCAGGTTGCGCAGGTTTTTTAACGTTTGTTTGCTGTCGAGCACATAGCGAGTGGTGGCTTCGAGTGAACCCCAGCCGCCCGCCGCGCCGGTATAAGGCTTTATTGACGGTTTGAATTTCATATTGGTCTTCGCAGGTGGTTGTAGCTAAAAAGTGAACGCTTTTTTAAGCGTTTTCAGTGTTTATGTCACAAGTTTAGGAGGGTGAGGCACGGGCGTCTAATCGAATAGGGCTATGGCGGCATAGAGCAAGTCTATCGCGTGAAAATGATTAACATACAAATCGTTGCATAATGACACCCGCTGAAAAAGAGTAATGATTCCGCTTTATCCGCAATTAATGCAGTCTATGCCTCAGATTATATTGGTATTTTATTTTGTCCATAGGGCCTGAGGAACAGTGATTGAAGCATTTAACATTGACGGTGATAGCCGGAATTTTACTGCCGTTGACAGCACAGGCGGCAGATGCGCCACTCAACTTTCCCCTTAATACACCGCCAGCGATAGACGCCGCCTCTTATGTATTGATGGATTATACCACGGGTCAAGTGCTGGCAGAGGCAAACGCGAATGAGCGCCGCAATCCGGCCAGTCTGACCAAGCTGATGACTGGGCTGGTGATTGATCATGCACTCGATCAACACAAAATCGGTCTCGACGATGTGGTGACTGTGGGCAAAGATGCCTGGGCGGCGGGGAATCCGGTATTCAAAGGTTCATCATTGATGTTCCTGAAGCCAGGTGACAGGGTCACGGTTCGTGATCTGAGTCGTGGCATTATCATTGACTCTGGCAACGATGCCTGCGTAGCGATGGCGGATTATGTGGCTGGTAGCCAGGCCGCGTTTGTTAAACTGATGAATGAAAAGAGCGCCCAGCTTGGTCTGCAAAATACCCATTTCGAAACCGTCCATGGCTTGGACGCGCCAGGTCAGTTCACTACGGCAGGCGATTTGGCCGTAATTTCACGCGCCATCATCATGAGTGAGCCAGCGGAATACCATATGTACAGCGAGAAATCGCTGACCTGGAACGGTATCACCCAGCAGAACCGCAACGGATTGTTGTGGGACAAAAAACTGCAGGTAGACGGGCTGAAAACCGGCCATACCGAATCTGCCGGGTTTAATATTATTGCTTCAGCGACTGAGGGTGACCGACGGCTGATCGCGGTGGTGATGGGCGGTAAAAGCTCGAAAGGGCGCGAAGAACAGGCGCGCAAATTGCTGACCTGGGGCCTGCGTGACTTTGCCACTGTACATCTTTTCAGCGCGGGACAACGCTTAGGGCAGGAAAAGGTATGGTACGGCGATCACCATGAGGTTGCGGTGGGCAGCGCACAGGATCAATACATCAGTCTGCCGAAAACGGAGGCGGACAAACTGAAGGCGCAATATGTGGTGACTGCGCCGCGCCTGGATGCCCCGCTGGAACAAGGGCAGCCTGTTGGTGAAATTCGTATCAGTAACAATGGTAAGGTGTTAAAGACGTTACCGCTGGTGGCATTGCAACCGGTTAAGCAAGGCGGCGTGTTCTCACGACTGATGGATGCGGTAAAACTGAAGTTCTGACGTATTGGGCGCAGGGTGCTGCGCCCGAAATTCTGTAGCGATGATATACTCAAGCCAGTCGTGATTTACTGAGCCGTTTTATGGATATTAAGCAACTGATCTACCTGTGTAATCTTGAGCGTGAACGCCACTTTGGCCGTGCGGCGGAGGCCAGCTTTGTCAGTCAGCCGACGTTATCTATGCGGCTGAAAAATCTGGAAAAAGAACTTGGCGTGTCGTTGATCAACCGCGGGAACAACTTCGAAGGTTTTACTGCCGAAGGTGAACGCGTCTTGTCCTGGGCGCGTGAGATTGTATCGGTATATCAGGGCTTGAAACTGGAGGTGGAGTCGCTTAAGCATGGCCTTAACGGCACGCTGCGTATCGGCGCTGTACCCCAATGCAGTATTTCGTTGGCGCAAATGCTAAAAGCGGTCAGTGAGCGGTTTCCCCAGTTGGACTACCGGATATCGGTGTTGAGCGCCGATCAGTTACTGGAAGCGCTGACGGCGCATACTGTCGATATCGGTATTGGTTTCTTTGAACTCTCCACATTGCAAGAGCTGCATTTTCAGTCGCAGCCATTGGCGGACGCAGGCGTTGAGTTGGTTTTCCACCCTGAACACTTTCCCGAATTGGTGGGAGACGCACCACTGACGCTGGAGGACGTGGCTGCATTGCCACTGTGCTTGGCAGAACCGACGCGTTACTTCCGCCGTTACCTCGATCAAAACTTCCGTGAAGCCGGTTTGACGTTGCATGTACGTATGGAAACTACGTCGATATTTCAGTTGCTGCAGGGGATTTTTGTCGGGTTGGGTTGTGGGTTATTCCCGCCTGGCAACCTGTTGCCGACCATGATGCCTGGGTTACACCACCGGCCGATCGCCATCGCCGCAATGCCGCGTCATGCTGCCGTGGTTGTTGCTGAACCTGGGCGCGCATCGCCTTTGGCGCAGCACTTTTTTGATGCTGCGCGCGGCTGGTTGTTACGATAACTATTCCAGCAGGCTTTCGCCGACACCTTGTGTGTCACCAAGGGTTTGGCGTAAACGGTTTTCCCAGGCGTAGAGTGCGCCAGTCAGGATCACGTCCAACGCCTGCGCCTGGTTCAGGCCGCTGTTAAACAATGGCTGTACGCTGCGCGGAGTGAATTTTTCCGGTGTGCGAGTCAGGTCTGTGACAACAGTGATCACCGCATGAGATACCGGATTATTCGCACTTTCCAGTCCGTGGTGAATATTGGCAAATAGCGCGCTTGTTAGCGTGTCATTCTGAATATCCTGTGCCACGGTTGATGCGCAGTAACGACTGCCGTTAATACGGGAAACTACCAGTGTTGCCAACGCTTTCAACCGCGCGGATAAGCCGTAGCCATCAGCATTGATGCTGTTGAAGACGCCATTGCGCTCACGTAGCGCTGGGGCATCATGGGCCAGCAACAGATAATATGTTTCGCTACGGGCATCGGGGTGGCTCTGATCAAGCACGTCGAGTTGTTCCGCGCGCGCGCCTTCCAACGCCACAACCGATAACCGGGATTGCCAGATCAATTCTTCTTCCGTGAATTCTATTCCTGCCGCATCGTCTATCTTCGGGAAACCCGGTACCACGCCCGCAGGCCGCCCGGCTAATGCCGCTACGCCAGCGACCACTCTTGCCTGGTAACTGACAAAACCGATGATTTGCGAAAATGTCACTATGTCCGCCGGACTCAGTCCCACATCGTTCAACTGTTGCAATGCTTTACGGCATATCAAAGTGGGTTGGCTGGCAAGTTGGCGCGCATATTGGGTGATTTGTGCGAGACGGATATTGCTTTCACGTGAGGCGTCGGGGCTGTATAGCGGGGCGAGGCGGGCAGCGTAATGGCTACAAAGTGACTGCACACCGGTGACCTGGGCTACGGTCAACGCGGTACTGAGGCGATCGTATGGTGACAGTGTCACTGTCCGTGTTAACTCGACCCTATCTGGAAACAATACGTGGTAGCTGGCAAGCGAGGCGTTAAATACACCGGCGCGGGCAGTGAGTGCGGTGTTCAGCGCTTCGTCGGCAAAGGCACCCAGCCCGAGTAAGAACCGATCACGAATACCTGCCGCCTGTGGCTCCAGCGGCTGATCACCGCGTACGCTGCTTTGGGTTTCGTGATACCACTGGGCATTATGTTGTCGACGTAGTAGTTCCATAGGGGATAATCCTTAATCAAGAGCAACAGCCACCGGTGCGGTAAGCAACGGCGGCAGGACAAAAGGCAACATGCCCGCAGGCGGGCATGAAATGACAGGATTAGCGCTGACCATCGCAACACAGTGCGTGACCATAAACAGAGAAACCTGCGGCTAAAGCGAGCATAAACTGCGCGAGTCGGCGATGGCGGGGGCTGTTCATCAGTGCGATATCCTGTCGTTTAATAAGCTCAACGTAGGGGATATCCTCACCGATTCGATTGGCGAGATAAAATAATGTTACGTGCTAATCAATAACTGAATGGAATAAAATATAATGATATATAACAAAATTGTAATTTGTATTTGAGGATTTTGGCTAAGTTCTGGTGGGTCCCCCAGACGATGAAAATTGCTCGGAAGCAGAATGTCGATCAGTTAAGCCTGACTGGCATTTTTTTATCCGGTCCCCTGTAGGCTCAGTGCAGGCAGAATTGCCATAAAGATCCTCCATATCTCTGTAACCACAATGTCCGGCAATTGGAGGGGCCGAAGGCGCGGCCCCTCCACCCCCGCCTTCGCTTAACACCTTCTGTCCGCTGCGCGGATACCCTCGCTGCACCTACGTTGTCGGGCGGGTCGGCTACGACAAACGTCCCTGTTTGTCTCGCCTCAACCGGCCTTCCCTGGCCGGTTGCCCCTGACAACGCCGCCTTGCTCGGCAGGCGGTGATGCGCGCTCAAGGTCAACACCCGCATTGGTAACCGCCGGGCAACATATGCCCTCAGTTTGACGTTTCGTGATGAAAGGCTGTGAAAATGATGAGATGAGCAGGGTGTTTGGCGCCCTTGAAGACGTCGAACGTATGAGCGGCGCATAGGCGAAACCGCCATGGACGGCGGTTTCAGGCGAGACAGGCAGGGACGCCTGTCATAGCCGGCCGTAATGCGGAGTGAGGAAGTGAGAGCCGTTGGCGTAGCCAACCGTCTGATAGGGCAAAGGCGCGGGTTGCAAGGGGCCGCGCTTACGGCCCCTTGCTCGGTCGGAGCCTAAGAGCCTCATGGTACGTTGCTTGTCTATCGACCGAAAAAAACGTCGAGCTCACCCAAAAAACACTTTAAGTGAACAGCATTCCGCTCGGGAGCAGGTTTCCTTCATAACTTGATGATCAGAACCTGCCGCCATCACGCCGCCAGGCGTCAGCAGTGAGTGCTTCCCCGAAGTGACTGGCAATCAAACGTTTAGTCAGATCATGTAACGGTGAAGCCAATACCTCAGCAGTACTGCCGCGTTCAACGATTTCTCCTTCATGCATCACCATGACCTGATCGCTAATGTGTTTCATCATCCCCAGATGCTGAGTCACATAGATATAAGAGATGCCATGCTTCTCTTGTAGCTCAAGCATCAGATTGATGATTTGCGAGCGCATCGACATATCCAATGAGGCCAATGCCTCATCAGCCACAATCACTTTCGGCTGTAAGATCAGCGCACGGGCCAGCGCTACCCGCTGTTTTTGACCGGAGGCCAGCATGTGCGGGTAATAATTGGCGTGATCCGGCAGCATCCCCACTTGGCGCAACGTCTGGTTGATGTGCTGTTCACGCTCGGAAGCTGCCATGTCCGTATTCAGACGCAGCGGGGCGTCCAGCAGTTGGCCGATACGCTGACGCGGATTGAGCGAAGTGCTCGGATCCTGAAATATCATGCGGATACGCTGGCTACGATAGCGGTAATCGCCATAATTGAGTCGATGGTCATCGATCAGCAGCTCGCCGGACGAAGGCTCAACCATGCCGGACAACATCTTGGCTAACGTCGATTTACCTGAACCGTTCTCACCGATGATTGCCAGTGTTTGCCGTTCGCGCAGGGTAAAGCTAACTGATTTCACCGCTTCAACATGCTGACGGCGAAATAGCCCGGTGCGGTAACGGTAGGTTTTGCTCAAATTACGCACTTCCAACAGCGTTTCCATGTTATTGCTCCTCCATGTTCAGCGGGAAGTGGCAGGCGAACAGGTGGTTTTTAACCGGACGCAGACGCGGTGTTTCAATGCACTTTTTCTGCGCATAAGGGCAGCGAGGCCCCAAACGGCAGCCGATCGGCAAATGCTCGAGCGATGGTATGGCGCCCGGTAGTGTATTGAGTCGGCTTTTATGCGGCAATGCACGGCCAAAGTCCGGCATTGAGCGGATCAGCGCCTGTGTATAAGGGTGATGCGGCGCAGCCAACAAATCTTCACACTGGGCGCTTTCAACGGTTTGACCGCAGTACAGCACGTTAACCCGATCGGCCCATTTGCTCATCATTTGCAAATCGTGACTGATCAGCAAAATGGTGGTGTTGTTGTTTTGATTCAGGCGCGCCAGCAAACGGAAAATCTGCGCCTGGGTAGTGGGTTCCATCGCGTTGGTGGGCTCATCGGCAATCAGCAGGCGCGGCTGATTAGCCAGAGCGATGGCGATCATCACTTTCTGGCATTCACCGTCGGTCAGCTCGTAGGGGAAGCTGCCCATAATGTCCTTGTGATCCTTGATACCCACGCGGTGCAGTAGCTCAATCGCGCGGCGTTTGCGCCAGTTAAAACGTTGCCACCAACGGCCCTTATAGGTCCAGCCAGGGATCGCCTGCGCCAACTGGCGACCAATGCTTTCGGATGGGTCCAGACAAGACTGCGGCTCCTGGAAAATCATCGAGACGTTGTGGCCAACCAACTTGCGGCGCTCACGCGGAGTTAGCTGCAACAGGTCAATATCATCAAAGCGGAAGCGGTCGGCGGTGACGCGCCAGTTGTCCTTAGTGACGCCGCAGATGGCTTTGGCGATCAGGCTTTTGCCTGAGCCGGACTCGCCCACCAAACCACGGACTTCACCTTCGCTCAGCGTCATGCTGACACGATCAACCGCTTTGACCGGCCCTTCGGCAGTCATAAATTCAATCGTCAGGTTGCGGATATCAAGTAATGGCATTATTCCACCCCTGTATTGATTGCACGGCGCATACCATCGCCCAACAGGTTAACCAGCAACACACTGATCAAGATTGCTGCACCTGGCAGCATCACCGTCCAGGGAGCTACGTACACCAATTCCAACGAATCACCGAGCATGGCTCCCCATTCCGGAGACGGAAGCTGTGCGCCAAGATCGAGGAAGCCGAGGGCGGCAATGTCCAGAATGGCCATCGATAATGCACGGGTGAACTCCGTTACCAGCACCGCGACAATATTCGGCATTACGGCGTACCACAGGATTTGCAATGTAGAGGCACCGTCGAGACGTACTGCCACCACATATTCTTTTTCCAACTCATCGTGCACTGCGCTGTAGATAGTACGCACCATACGTGGCAACAACGCCAGCCAGACGGCCAACATTGCATGCTCAAGCTTTGGCCCAAGGAAGGCGACGACTACAATCGCCAGCAGCAATGAAGGAATGGAGAGCAGGGTGTCGAGGATATGATTCAGCACCGCAGAGCGCAGGCCACGCGTTACACCGGCAAATACCCCGAGGATCACCCCGACGACGGCAGCGGCCACGGTCACCAACAACGCCGCGCCGTAAGTGGCGGCAGTGCCGGTCAGCAGGCGGCTAAGGATGTCGCGACCGAGATCATCAGTGCCAAGGAAGAAGGATACGTTGCCGTACCGTGACCAGGATGGCGGCAATAACTGATAGCCGAGGAATTGTTGATCAAGCGCATAAGGCGCCAGCAGACTGCCGAACAGGGAAAGCAGCAATAGCGCTATCACGCCATAGAAGCCAATCATTGCCAATGCATCACCGTAGAAAATCCGCCAGGTATAGAGTAGCGGGCTCGGCATTTTCTTTTCGCGGTATACGTTATCTAAGGGCATACCATTCCTTATGCTTCAGTGGGTTGGTGGCAGCACCTAAAATATCAGCCAATACGTTAATGGTGATCACCAGCGTACCGACCACCATGACGCCGGCGGAGATCGCCGCATAATCTTGTTGGCGGATAGCGTTAATCATCCAGCGCCCGAGGCCTGGCCAACTGAACACCACTTCGGTGATCATCGCCAGCGTCAGCATCGTGGAGAACTGTAGGCCCAGTTTGGGAATGATCGGTGGCAGGGCATTATGCAGCACGTGGCGGCGAATAATGGTGAACCGGGATAATCCCCGAGTGGCCGCGGCCTTGATGTAGTTTTGGCTGAGCACATCGTCGGTGCTGATACGCATAAGGCGCACCACCTCGGTGGTTGGTGCTACCGCCAGCGCGGCAATCGGCAAGATCATATGGCGCAGCGCGCTGCCGATCATTTCAGTGCGATAAGGTGAGTCGGACAGCCAGGCGTCAATCAGGGCGAAACCGGTGATTGGTTTAACCTGATACAGCAGATCAAAGCGGCCGGAAACCGGCAACCAGCCAAGGTGCAATGAGAAAAACAGCATCAACAGCAGCGCCAGCCAAAACACGGGCATCGAAAAGCCGAGCAGTGCAAAGGTGCTGATGGCGGTGTCTTGCCATTTGCCACGCATCACGCCGGCAATAATGCCAAGGGGAATACCGATAAACAGCGCTAGGGTGAAAGCGAGAAGGCACAGTTCCATGGTTGCCGGGAACACCTCTCGCAACTGTTCACTGATCGCCTGGCCGTTAATACTGGAAACGCCAAAATCCCAATGCAGCAGGCTGACAAAGTAAAACTGATAGGCATCCAGTAGCGCGGCGCCGTTCAGTGGTGCGCGTGGTGTGAAATAGCTCAGGCTAAAGCTGACCAACGTCAGGAAAAACAGCGTGATAAGCAGCAGCAAGAAACGGCGTAAGGTAAATATAATCACTTTTTCGGCCCCTCCGCAGATTCACGGTACACCCCGGCGAATGACGCATTGCCGAACGGGCTCAATACCAGTCCTTTGATGTCGTAACGGTAGGCCTGCAGACGCAATGAAGACGCCAGCGGCAGCACCGGCAGTTGCTGTTCAAGTATTTTCTGCGCCTTCTGATAGTTTTCGATTCGTTGTGCCAATTGCTGCGACAGCAGGGCATTTTGCAGCACTTCATCAAACCCTGGATCACACCAGTGAGCATAGTTGGTTTGCGAGCGGATTGCTGCGCAGCTCAACAGTGGTCGGAAGAAACTGTCCGGGTCGTTACTGTCAGTGGCCCAGCCGGTGAGGGTCAGATCGTGGTTCATTTCCATTAACCGCGCTTCCTGGAAACGGCCTTCGACAGGCACGATGGTGACTTTAATACCGACCTGAGCTAAATCCGCCTGGATCAATTCTGCGGTCTTTAACGGGCTGGGGTTATAGGATTGCGATGCCGTTGGCACCCACAAGCGCAGGTTCAGCGACTCAATACCCGCCTGTTTCAGTATTTCACGTGATTTGGCTGGGTCAAATTCGGTGACATGCGCTTCGTTATCGTAGGCCCACGAGGCGCGCGGCAGAATTGAGGCGGCGGTTTCCGCCGTGCCGTAGTAAATCGACTGCATCAGGCGTTGGTTGTTTATCGCCAGTGAAATTGCCTGACGGACTTTCAAATCATTAAGCGGTGGTTTACGTGTGTTGAAAGCCAGATAGGCGATATTCATGCCCGGTCTTAGCGTCAGTCGCAGACGCGGATCATCGCGCAGAATCGAAAGCTGACTGGCTGCAGGATAGGCCAACACATCACATTCGCCGGTCAACAACTTGGACAGCCGACCGGTGCCGCCGGCACCCAGATCGATAACCACCTGTGGCATGCGTGGTTTGCCTTTCCAGTAAACATCGTTGCGCGCCAGACGAATATATTGTCCGGAACGGTATTCATTTAACAGGAACGGCCCGGTGCCAACCGGTTCACGGTCGATCATTTCTTGGTGACCTACACGCGTCAGGTCATCAGCGTATTCTGCCGACAGTACCGGCGCATAATGGGTAGCGATATGCCACAAGAAGGAGGCGTCGGGCGCTTGCAGGCGGATCTCTACCGTGTAGTCGTCGAGCTTCTTCACGCTTTGCACCGAATCACCAAACTGCAAGCTATCGAAGTACGGATATTCGCCGCCATTGACGTCGTGATACGGGTGTTTCTGATTAAACACGCGCTCAAAGCTGAACACAACATCGTCAGCATTCAGTTTACGCGTTGGTGTGAACCAGGCCGTCGTCTGGAATGGCACATCTTTGCGCAAGTGGAAACGGTAAGTGGCGCCGTTATCCAGGACTTCCCAGCTTTGTGCCAGTTCGGGGATCAACCGATAGGTGTACGGGTCGACATCCAATAGGCGATCGTACAGCTGCGCAGCCAAAGTATCGACTGTCAGGCCACTACTGGCCATCTGCGGGTTAAAAGTATTGAGTATACCGCTGACACAATAGACAAAACCGCTCTGGCGGATATCCGGCAACGGCTGCGCCGCAGCGGGCGCAGGGGGTGTCGACGCCAGAGCAGAGCTCGTAAGGCATAACGACAAGATCCAAAGGGGTAAACCACGCATAGAGGCTTCATGGGTTAATAAGCAATAGCATTAGTGTATCGCACTCTGGCGAACAGCCCAATCCATTGAGCAAAATGGCTGAGTTTTCTGCTACTTGATTGAACAATTCATGGTCGCCGACAAAAAAGTAATATTTGTTATGTTATAACATAACAAATTCATGTTACCGTTCCCTGGCAATGTACCAATAATCGCAAGGGGATGTATGAACAAGGTTGCACTTCCACCATGCCAGCCGCTGCCGGATGCTCAGGCATGGCAGGGCGCAATGAGTGATGTCGGGCTCGATTGGGTCGGGATGCAAGGGATTGCACTGCCGCTGGAATTGGCAGGTAAGCCGCTGATGGCAAAAGTGAATGCTGGGATCAATCTGCGAGCCAGTCGCCAAGGTGCACGTGGGATACATATGTCGCGCCTGTATCTGGCGTTGGATGAATTAACTCAAGGTGAACTGACGCCGCAACGCATTGCCGACCAGCTACGGGCTTTTTTGGCGTCACAGCCGGAGAACAGCGACCGCGCAAATCTGAGTATCAGCGGCGAACTGTTGTTGTCACGTCCGGCGTTGTTGTCACCACACCGTGGCTGGAAAGCCTATCCGTTGAAAATTGACGCCACGCTGACAAGCGCGCTGACGCTGTCGTTGACGGTCGGTGTGCCGTATTCCTCTACTTGCCCAAGTTCGGCAGCGCTGAGTCGCCAACTGGCACAGCAGCAGTTTCAGTTTGATTTCGAACACGCGCCAGACGTGGTTGACCAACAGCAGGTTATCGACTGGCTGGGAGAACAGGGCATGCCTGCCACACCTCACAGCCAGCGCAGTTGGGCTTGGGTGACGATCACATTGAATGACAGCGAAACGACCTTGCCGGTAGTCAATTTAATTGATCGTATCGAGCATGCGTTGGGGACACCGTTGCAGACAATGGTGAAACGCCGGGATGAGCAGGCATTTGCCCTGGCCAACGGGCAGAACCTGATGTTCTGTGAGGACGCCGCGCGCCGTTTGTACCGAACATTGCGCAGTCAGTGCAGTCACCGCGCCTTTTCGCTACGTGTGGAGCATCAAGAGAGCCTGCACGCACACAATGCGGTGGCGGAATTGAGCTGGGGAGAGAATCAGGATGTTACGTAAAAACCCCAGTGGCCATCTGCCGCAGGTTTCGCCGAAAGCCTATATCGACCCTACTGCCATTATCTGCGGTCGGGTGATTGTCGAAGATTTTGTCTACGTTGGGCCGTACGCGGTGATCCGCGCGGATGAACTGAACGCAGCCGGCGATATGGATCCGATCATTATCGGTTCCCATTCCAATATACAGGACGGCGTGGTGATCCATTCGAAAAGTGGTGCCGCGGTCACTATCGGCAGTTTTAGCTCTATCGCCCATCGCGCCATCGTTCACGGCCCGTGCCGTATCGACGATCGGGTGTTTATCGGTTTTAACAGCGTGCTGTTCAATTGCCATATCGGCTCCGGTTGTGTGGTGCGTTACAACGCGGTGGTGGACGGCGTGACGTTACCGGAAAACCTGTATATCCCATCAACCGAACGTGTCGGCGCTGACAGCGATCTGTCGTTGTATCCGCAGGTTGACCGCAGCGCGCTGCAATTTTCTGAAGAGGTAGCTGCCACCAACGTCGAATTGGTTCGCGGCTACCAGGCATTACGCAACGAGTTTTGAGTGAGGAATCCCATGAATCCATTACCCGTAACTGTGCTTTCCGGCTTTCTCGGCGCCGGTAAGACCACAGTATTGAACCATATCCTTAATAATCGACAGGGCATGCGTGTGGCGGTGATCGTCAACGACATGAGCGAAGTGAACATCGATGCGGCATTGGTAGAGAATGAAGTTCAGCTTGATCGCCAACAGGAAAAATTGGTGGAGATGAGCAATGGGTGTATCTGCTGCACATTGCGTGAAGATTTGCTGATTTCGGTGCGTGAGCTGGCACAGGCTGGTCGCTTTGATTATCTGTTGATCGAATCCAGTGGCATTTCCGAACCCTTACCTGTGGCAGAAACCTTCACCTTTGAGGACGAACAAGGGGAAAGTCTGTCGCAATTCGCCAGGCTGGACACGTTGGTCACCGTGGTGGACGGGGTGAATTTTATCCAGCAGTACCAGCAGGCTCAAACGCTGCAAGAGGCGGGCCAAAGCCTGGGAGAGGACGATTTACGCAGCGTGGCGGATCTGCTGATAGAACAAATTGAGTTCTGCGATGTGATGCTGGTCAGTAAGACTGATCTGCTGACGCCAGAACAGCAGGGTGAAGTGATGGCGTTGCTCGCCAGCCTGAACCCGGATGCCGCCATTATCGCCATCTCTCCCGGCAAGGTGCCATTGGAAGCGGTATTGAACACGGGCAGCTTCAGCTTTGATAAAGCACAGCAAGCGCCGGGCTGGCTTAAAGAGTTGCGTGGTGAGCACCTGCCTGAAACTGAAAACTATGGCATCAGCAGTTTTGTCTACCGCGCTAGACGGCCCTTTGCGCCGGATAAGTTTTACCGAGTGATCAATGGCGATTGGGGCGGTGGCAAGCTGCTACGTTCCAAAGGGTTCTACTGGTTGGCGACACGCCCGCGCCAGGCTGGGCAGTGGAGTCAGGCCGGGGGCATCGCTCATTATGGGCTGGCAGGCACTTTCTGGCGCGCCATTGCTCAAGAGAACTGGCCACAGGATGAAGAGACACGGGCGCATATTATGGATAAATGGGTGGAGCCATTTGGCGATATGCGCCAGGAATTGGTGTTTATTGGGCAGAACCTACAGGAGGCTGAAATAACGCGTTTACTTGACGCCTGCCTGCTGAGTGATGAGGAAATGGCAGCGGGGATAGATTATTGGCATGAGATGGCTGACCCCTTCCCTGAGTGGTAATTGCACAATGACAGTGTGGAAATGAGAAAAATTCTCAACAAAGTGCTTTACAGATGATACTGATAACTATTATCATCATTTGGCAGTTCACGGAAGGCCACGCACACGGTGGTTCAGCTGTGAAAGGCACGACATTGCTCACATTGCTTCCAGTGTTTTTTAAGCCAGCTCGGGTGCTGGCTTTTTTTTTGCCTGTTATTCTTCGTCCGCCTCACCATTTTGCAATAACGCGTGCTTTTTAAGCATACCGCGTAACTGGTGATAGGTCAGACCCAGCAGTTCAGCCGCCTTGCGTTGGTTAAATCTTCCCTGCTGGAGCGCCGCTTCGATTAACGCCTTTTCCTGTGCCAACTGCCATGTTTTTAAATCCATCGGTAAGGAGGGGCGATCGTCACGTGTTTCGTGCGCGGAAGGCAATGGGATACTTGCCCGTTGGGCAAAAGGATTGATCACGATCTCGTCCAGTTCGCTGGCGCTGGTACCGTGTCGGTACACTGACCGTTCCACCACGTTTTTCAGTTCACGCACGTTGCCCGGCCAATGATAGCCGAGCAGGGTGTCTCTGGCACGTTCGGTAAAGCCAGGGAACAGCGGCAGCGACAGCTCGCGGCACATCTGAATCGCAAAGTGCTCGGCCAGCAACATGATGTCTTGCTGTCGCTGACGCAGCGGCGGTAACTGCACCACGTCGAATGCCAGCCGGTCTAGCAAATCGGCGCGGAATTTGCCCGCCGCTGCCAGTGCAGGCAGATCATCATTGGTCGCGCACACCAGCCGCACATCAACCTGCAACGGTTGGCTGCCACCGACGCGCTCAAGATGACCGTATTCAATCACTCTCAACAGTTTTTCTTGCACTAACATGGGGGCTGTGGCCAGTTCGTCAAGAAACAGGGTACCGCCGTCGGCACGTTCAAAGCGACCCAGATGGCGTTTCTGCGCGCCGGTAAAGGCCCCGGCCTCGTGTCCGAACAGCTCTGAATCCAGCAGGTTTTCATTCAGGGCCGCGCAGTTAAGCGAGATAAACGGCCCCTGCCAACGGTTGGACAGGTAATGCAACCTGTGGGCAATCAGCTCTTTACCGGTGCCGCGCTCACCGATCACCAACACCGGTTTGTTCAACTTTGCCAGTTGCGAGACTTGCTCCAATACTTCGACAAAGGCATTCGCTTCGCCCAACAGGTTTTCTAACTGTTCGCTCATGATGAAATTCGCCAATGTTTGGTGAAAATAATCACTCTACAGTATGCGTACGGAGAGTCAAAAATAAATAATCGTTATTATTCAATTAAGTAAAAGTTGGCACGGGTTTTGATTAGGTATTAGGGAAATCTGTATGACCTAACGCGGCGCTTCAGACGCCATCAGAACCAAGAGGAAGTGAATTATGGGTATTTTTTCTCGTTTTGCCGACATCGTGAACGCCAACATCAATACGCTGCTGGATAAGGCGGAAGATCCGCAAAAGCTCGTGCGCTTGATGATCCAAGAGATGGAAGACACGCTGGTTGAAGTTCGCTCTACCTCAGCGCGCGCGCTGGCGGAGAAAAAACAATTGCTGCGTCGCATTGAGCAGGGTGAGAACCAGCTTAGTGACTGGCAGGACAAAGCTGAACTGGCACTGCGTAAAGATAAAGAAGATCTGGCGCGTGCGGCACTGATCGAAAAACAAAAAGTGGCTGACCTGATCGCTACGTTGACTCATGAAGTCTCTACCGTAGAAGAAACGTTGGCTCGTATGAAAAGCGAAATCGGCGAGCTGGAAAACAAGCTAACCGAAACGCGTGCTCGTCAGCAGGCGTTGACCTTGCGCCATCAGGCAGCCTCGTCTTCTCGCGACGTACGTCGCCAACTCGACAGCGGCAAGCTGGATGAAGCAATGGCGCGTTTCGAACAGTTCGAACGCCGTATTGATCACATGGAAGCCGAAGCTGAAAGCGTCATCATCGGTAAAAAGAAGTCTCTGGATCAAGAATTTGCCGAGTTAAAAGCTGACGACGCGATCAGTGAACAACTGGCGGCGTTGAAAGCTAAAATGAACCGCTCTGAGTAAGGCGGCAGCGGCCACGGTGGTGTGGCCGCCAACCCAAGACGCATTAAGAAGGAAAAGAAATGAGTGCTCTATTACTTGCCATTCCGTTGACAATCTTTGTGTTGTTTGTCGCACCGATTTGGCTTTGGCTGCATTACAGCAATCGGCAACAAAACGGTATACAACTGAGCCATCAGGAAATGCAGCGTCTGGCGCAGTTGGCTGAAGATGCCAAGCGTATGCGTGAACGTATCCAGGCTCTGGAAGAGATCCTTGATGCAGAACACCCGAACTGGAGACAGTCTTGATGAACAATACTCTGGGCAGCAAAAAGCTTTATCGCGTTCCCGAAGAAGGGATGCTGAAAGGGGTCTGCGCCGGTTTAGCCCATTATTTTGACGTGCCGGTGCGACTGATCCGCGTGATCGTGGTGTTATCGATGTTCTTCGGGCTGTTTTTCTTTACCTTGATCGCGTATTTCGCTTTGGTGTTTGTGTTGGACGAAGCACCGGCCAGCCGCTTTGAAGGCGAACAGCAAAAATCACCGCGCCAGTTGCTTGACCAGCTTGAATATGAATTGGGCAGTGGCGAACAGCAATTGCGGCAGGTTGAACGCTATGTGACGTCAGATACCTTTGGCGTGCAGAGTCGTTTCCGCAAATTATAACCCCACCTTGCGTGCGAAGGCCTGCGCTCGGCGCAGGTCAGGCATTGCACCCGTTACATCCTTTTGAACCCAATTGTGCCGGAGGGCATTGATAATGAACAAAACCTATGCCGCAAACACGGTTAAATCCGGTGGATTTAAACAAGGAGCAGGTGCAATGTTGAAGACATTGTCTAAAGTCATCATCATAGCGTTACTGAATTACGGTCCTGCGGGCGCGGCCGGCTGGCTGTTGCGGACCGTCGGCCGCAAACCGATTCGCTTTGTCCTGGCGCTGGTGCTGGAACCGCTGTTCCGCAAAGGCCTGAACAAAGTATTTGGGCGTTATGCCAAGGAGAACAATGAAACGACTGCAAAATGAGTTAACGTCGCTGGTCAACCGCGGAATGGATCGTCATCTGCGTCTGGCGGTAACCGGCCTAAGCCGCAGCGGGAAAACCGCCTTTATTACTGCTTTCGTCAACCAATTGCTGCACGTTCACAGTGGCGCACGTATGCCGCTGTTTTCGCCTGTGCGCGAAGAGCGGCTGCTGGGCGTGAAGCGCATTCCACAGCGCGATCTCGGTATCCAGCGTTTTACCTATGATGAAGGGTTGGCACAGCTTTATGGCACACCGCCGAGTTGGCCAACCCCGACCCGTGGCGTCAGCGAAATTCGTCTGGCGCTGCGTTACCGTTCCAATGATTCACTGCTGCGTCATTTCAAAGACACCTCAACGCTGTATCTGGAGATCGTTGATTATCCGGGAGAGTGGTTGTTGGACTTGCCGATGCTGGAACAGGACTATCTGGCTTGGTCGCGGCAAATGGCCGGTTTGCTGCAGGGCGATCGCGCCGAGTGGGCCAAACCTTGGCTGGACCTGTGTAAAAGTTGTGATCCGTTAGCCCCTGCTGATGAAAACAAGCTTGCGGCGATAGCTCAGGCCTATACCGACTACCTGTTGCGCTGCAAAAGCGAAGGGCTGCATTTTATTCAGCCGGGCCGCTTTGTACTGCCGGGTGATCTGGCAGGTGCACCGGCATTGCAGTTCTTCCCGTGGCCGAATGTGGACAGTCTCGGCGAATCGAAACTTGCACAGGCAGATAAACACAGCAATATCGGCATGCTGCGAGCGCGTTTCAACTATTACTGCCAGACCATCGTCAAAAACTTTTATAAAGAACACTTTGTCCGTTTTGATCGTCAGATTGTGCTGGTGGACTGTCTGCAACCGCTCAACAGCGGCCCACAAGCATTCAACGATATGCGGCTGGCTCTGACCCAATTGATGCAGAGCTTCCACTATGGGAAGCGCACGCTGTTCCGCCGGTTATTTTCACCAACCATCGATAAACTGATGTTCGCAGCTACTAAAGCCGATCATATCACCGCCGACCAGCACGCCAATTTGGTGTCGTTGTTGCAACAGTTGGTGCAAGAGGCATGGCAGAATGCTGCGTTTGAGGGCATCAGTATGGATTGCGTCGGGCTAGCCTCGGTGCAGGCCACTGAAAGTGGCATTGTTGACCATCAAGGACAGCGGATCCCGGCGCTAAAGGGCAACCGTCTGAACGACGGCGCACCGCTGACGGTATTCCCCGGCGAAGTTCCCGCGCGTTTGCCGGGGCCAGCATTTTGGCAGAATCAGGGCTTCCATTTCGATGAGTTTCGTCCACGCGCTATGAGTGTGGACAGCCCATTGCCGCATATTCGTCTGGACGCGGTGATGGAATTTCTACTGGGAGATAAATTGCGATGAGCGAGCCGATAAAACCGCGTATCGATTTTGAAGAACCGTTACAAGCGCCGCAGGAACCGGTGTTGCGCGCCAATGTGGCCTTTGATGAGCAACAGGCTGAGCACTTTTTCCCTGCCGCGCCGGAGTTACAGCAAGAAGAGGAAGAAGGGCGCGCCGAAGGCATTATCAACGCAGCACTAAAACCCAAACGCAGCCTGTGGCGCAAAATGGTTACCGCTGGGTTGGGGTTGTTCGGCATTAGCGTGGTGGCTCAGGGTATCCAGTGGGTGCATACCGCCTGGGTCCAGCAAGATTGGATCGCCATGGGGGGCGGTGTGGCGGGCGGCTTGATCGTCTTTGCTGGCGTGGGGTCGGTCGTGACCGAATGGCGCCGTTTATACCGCTTGCGCCAGCGTGCAGAAGAGCGAGATGTTGCGCGTGAGCTGTTACATAGCCACGGGTTGGGTAAAGGCCGTGAGTTTTGTGAAAAACTGGCACGCCAGGCCGGTCTTGATCAGGGGCACCCCGCGCTGCAACGTTGGCAGGCGTCGCTGCATGAAACTCAAAACGATCGTGAAGTGGTCGCGCTATACGCCAAGTTAGTGCAGCCGGTATTGGATAATCAGGCGCGGCGTGAAATTAGCCGCTCAGCCGCCGAGTCTACATTAATGATCGCTGTCAGTCCGCTGGCTGTGGTGGATATGGCATTTATCGCGTGGCGTAATATTCGTCTTATAAACCGTATTGCGGCGTTGTATGGCATTGAACTGGGTTACTTCAGTCGTTTGCGGTTGTTCCGTTTAGTGTTGTTGAATATTGCCTTTGCCGGCGCGTCTGAACTGGTGCGTGAGGTGGGTATGGACTGGATGTCGCAAGATTTGGCCGCCCGACTGTCAGCCCGTGCAGCGCAGGGTATCGGTGCCGGTTTACTGACTGCCAGACTCGGTATTAAGACGATGGAGTTGTGCCGTCCGTTGCCTTGGCTGGAAGGGGAAAAACCAAAACTGGGTGATTTCCGCAGCCAATTGGTTGGTCAATTGAAAGACACCCTGAAAAAAAGCGACAACAAAGCCAAATAATCGGCCAACGGCGTCCATTTGGGCGCCGTTACTTTATTCTGCCCTCGAGCCTTCTTCTATAACACCAATACGTAACCCTCGCTTGACGAAAGACGATCTACCTGCAAATGCATTATATTTATCTGAAAATTTATTGATGATTGTGATAACACTCTACATATAAGCTAAAATGACGCCGATGGTGTTATTCACTTGCGTTTAAAATCATCAACAACAGCGATAAATCAGAGTTCTGTCAACTTTTGCTGACAGATTGCTTCTACCGCTTGGGGTGAGAGAGTATCATCATCGCCAGTCATCCCCGCACCTGCAGAGATAAGGCCAATACTGATGCGTTTGGAAGTTTTTTGCGAAGACCGTCTCGGTCTGACTCGAGAGTTACTCGATCTTTTGGTATTGCGCAGCATCGATTTACGTGGCATCGAAATCGATCCCATCGGCCGCATTTACCTCAATTTTTCCCAGTTGGATTTTGACACCTTCCGTGCGCTGATGGCGGAGATCCGCCGCATTGCCGGCGTGACAGATGTTCGTACTGTGAATTTCATGCCATCTGAGCGTGAACACCGTGCGTTGCGTGCACTGTTGGAGTCTATGCCGGAACCGGTATTTTCAATTGATATGAAAGGCAAGGTTGAACTGGCTAACCCGGCAGCGCAGGCACTGTTTGGTTTCAGCGAAGACAAGATCCGTAATCAGACGGCCGCCGCATTGATTGGTGGTTATAACTTCAACCGCTGGTTGGAGAGCGAGCAGACGACGCCGCAATCTGAACGTGTTGTGATTCGCAGCCAGGATTTCCTGATGGATATCACTCCAATCTATCTGGAAGACGAAAACCAGCAAAATGCCGCCGTAGGCGCGGTTGTGATGCTGAAATCCACGGCACGTATGGGACGTCAGCTACAGAATTTGTCGGTGAATGACGATACCGAGTTTGATCATATTGTCGCCGCCAGCCCCAAAATGCGTCACGTGCTGGACCAGGCCCGCAAGTTAGCAATGCTGGATGCGCCGCTGCTGATTGTGGGTGATACCGGTACCGGTAAAGACATTTTGGCCCGTGCTTGCCACTTGCGTAGCCCGAGGGGCAAACAACCCTTCCTGGCACTGAACTGTGCTGCACTGCCGGATGATGTCGCGGAAAGTGAGCTGTTCGGCCATGCAGCGGGCGCGTATCCAAACGCGCTTGAAGGCAAAAAAGGTTTCTTCGAGCAGGCGCACGGCGGTTCGGTGTTGCTGGATGAAATCGGTGAAATGTCTCCGCGCATGCAGACAAAACTCCTGCGTTTTATTAACGATGGTACTTTCCGCCGGGTAGGTGAAGAACACGAAGTGCATGTGGATGTACGCGTGATCTGCGCGACGCAGAAAAACCTGACTGAGTTAGTGCAGCGTGGTGAGTTCCGTGAAGATCTCTATTATCGTCTTAACGTACTGACCATCACTATTCCGCCGTTACGTGAACGCCCGCAGGACATTATGCCGCTGACCGAGCTGTTTGTTGCACGCTTTGCCGATGAGCAGGGTGTGGCACGACCAAAGCTGGCGAACGATCTGGGTAGTTTCCTCAGTAAATACGGCTGGCCGGGCAACGTACGGCAGTTAAAAAACGCTATCTACCGTGCGCTGACACAAACGGAAGGCTTCGAATTACGTCCACAAGATATTGTATTGCCTGAGTTTGAGGTTGAGATGTCACTGGGTGACGAAGTGCTGGACGGCTCACTTGACGACATCAGCAAACGGTTTGAACGCTCAGTGCTGACACGGTTGTACCGTACTTACCCCAGTACGCGAAAACTGGCGAAGCGTTTGGGGGTTTCGCATACCGCGATCGCTAATAAACTGCGGGAATATGGCTTAAGTAGCCGTAAGCCGACAGGGGAAAGCGAAGAATAAAAAAACGGGCGCGATAAGCGCCCGTTTCAATGTAAAAAGGCCGGCATTCGCCGGCCTTTTCTATTAGTTCAGCGCGGCCAGCGCTGCATCGTAGTCCGGCTCGTTGGTGATTTCATTCACCAGTTCGCTGTACAGTACGTTGTCCTGGCCATCCAACACCACAACCGCGCGTGCAGTCAGACCCGCCAATGGACCTTCAGCGATTTCAACACCGTAAGCCTGTTTGAACTCTGCACCACGCAGGGTAGACAAAGTAACAACGTTGCTCAGGCCTTCTGCGCCACAGAAACGTGATTGTGCAAATGGCAGATCAGACGAAATGCACAGCACAACGGTATTATCCAGACCGCTGGCCAGTTGGTTGAATTTGCGTACTGACGCCGCGCAAACGCCGGTATCAATACTTGGGAAAATGTTCAGGACTTTACGTTGCCCTGCGAAGCTGCTTAGCGCTACGTCTGACAGGTCTTTGGCAACCAGTGAGAAGGCTTTGGCTTGTTCGCCTGATTGTGGCAGGTGGCCTGCAACGCTTACCGGGTTACCTTGAAAATGTACTGTCTGAGTCATTAGCTTGATTCCTTTATTTTGGGTACGTACAAAGGGCATGAGCCTAATAGACGTGCCTTCCGGCCCGTGTTTAACATTAGGTTCACACCCTGGCCTCAGTTTATGTCAACAATTGTGGGTTGGATATATAAAGTTTGCTAAATAGTTGTATATATTAGAGTGTGTCGAAAAAACCGCCCGCGCATCTGTCCGACTTTATGCGCTATTTCCGCCCAGGAGCCGCTATGAGAAGCATGCGTTTTTACCCAGAAGCCTGGCCGTTGCATACTGCCTTTGTTATTGCCCGCGGCAGCCGTACTGAAGCCAAAGTGGTGGTGGTCGAAATTGAACAGCAGGGCGTGCGTGGCATTGGTGAATGTACGCCATATCCCCGTTACGGTGAAAGTGAAACTTCGGTGATGGCACAGCTTGCTGAAGTGGCACTGGCTGTTGAACAAGGTGTGACACGTGAGCACTTGCAGGCCCTCATGCCGGCTGGTGCTGCGCGTAATGCAGTCGACTCTGCATTGTGGGATTTGGAATGCCGATTGAATGGCCAGAATCTTTGGCAACGCAGTGGTATTACAGAACCGGAGCGCATTTTGATGGCGCAAACCGTCAGTATCGGTTCGCCGGAAGCGATGGCTTTTGCCGCACGTGAACTCGAGCAGCAAGGTGCTCGATTGCTGAAGATCAAACTAGACAACCATTTGATCAGCGAACGATTGGTGGCGATCCGTGCGGCGGTGCCAGATGTGACATTGATTGTCGACGCCAATGAATCGTGGCAAGTGGAAGGCTTGGCGTCCCGTTGCCAACTGTTGGCGGATCTGGGTGTGGCGATGCTGGAACAACCGCTGCCGGCGACGGATGACAGCGTGCTGGAAAACTTTATTCATCCGTTGCCTATTTGTGCTGATGAGAGCTGCCATACCCGCAGTGATCTAGCCAAATTGGCTGGCCGCTATCAAATGGTCAATATCAAGCTGGACAAAACCGGTGGCTTGACGGAAGGGTTGGCGCTGGCCGAGCAAGCGCGGGAAGAGGGCTTTGCCATTATGCTGGGCTGCATGCTGTGCACCTCGCGGGCGATCAAGGCTGCGTTGCCGCTGGCCCCGGGGGCACGTTTTGTCGATTTGGACGGGCCGACCTGGTTGGCGAAGGATGTTGAACCTGGGCTGGATTTTGAATGTGGGGCGATTAATCTCGCCCCATAGCCGGTATTAGCCCGGGTAAGTCAGCAATTCAACCATGGCGTCGAGATATTTCTCACTGGCGGCATCGGCTGATATTGGCGGGAACTCTGCGGTAATACAGGGCAGTGACAGGTCGGCGCACCAACTGCCGAATGATCCTGGCGTCTCGTAGCCAACGCTGGTTACCAGCGGTAAGGCAAACTTATGCGAAAGCCAAACGCCAAGCCGCGAGCTGGCTGGGTCTTCAATACAGGCTAAAGGTTCGTGGAACGACACTACCCAGTGTGGCTTCAGCCGATGGATCAGATGGCAGAGTGCCTGAGTTTCCGGTTCGGAGCCTGGGCGCCCTCCGGTAGAGAGTTTGACATCCCGCGCTTCTGCCGCGCTGTTCCAGCGATAAACCGTATCGCCGGAACGCCAGTTGGCCGCGGGGAAATTACGGTTGAGATCCACTCCGTTGGCATTGGCGCGTAGCCCAAGTTGACAACCGTCGGGATTGACCGCCAGCACAACATGATGGCGCAATTGATTTGGCGCGATGCTGCGTAGTGCACACGACAACGTAACAATAGCGGCACCTTCATCACCGTGGGTGCCCGCGATAATCAGCCCGGTTTCCGGGCCGCTGACGGCCGCCGGGAAATAGAGGAGCGGCGCGCCCAACAATGAACTGCCGTAATTCTCTCCTGCAACGGCCAATTGGCCACGTTCACTGCGCGGTCGATGCTGGATCATGGTGTGGTCCCTGATTTAAAGGTCGAGAGTGATTATCATTTTATTCAGTGTATTACGCTTTAGCTTAACTTTCCCAGAGCAATTTCTCACCAGTGATAAAAATCAATTGTCCTAAATACTCGAACAGTGAATCTGATTATTGCTGACTGTTGGACGACATTGTCTTCGCTACACTGGTTCTATCGTGAATAGATAAACGGGAGTACATCATGAAAGCCATTGCAGTTAAGCAGCTCGGCACTTCGCCAGAACAGGTAGAGATCGCCAAACCGGTACCACAACCCGGGCAGATACTGGTCAAGTTGGCCGCTGCCGGGTTGAATCCGTTTGATTGGCGAGTCGCTGAAGGTATTTTGCAGGGGAAATTACCGCACGTTTTTCCTCTGGTACTCGGTATCGATGGTGCTGGCGTGGTTGAGGCGATCGCTGATGATGTCACTCGATTCAGCGTGAATGACCGGGTGGCCGGGAAATTTTTGTTTGGCATTGTGGGGGCCGGTAGCTATGCACAATATGCGGTTATCGATCAGCGTGCGGTACTGGCGCGGGTACCCGATGACGTGAGCTTGACCCAAGCCGCAGCACTGCCTACCGCGGCCGGAACAGCATTAAAACTGGTTGAAAAACTGCAATTGGCGGCCGGTGCGACATTGCTGGTGGTGGGCGCGACCGGTGGCGTTGGGCGTTTTGTCATTCAACTGGCTAAACGACAGGGGCTGAAAGTTATCGCTACTGGTGGCGCTGATGCCGAAGCCGCGTTACGTGAATTGGGGGCCGAAGAGGTAATTGATCATCACCGAGCACCGTTGCAGCAGCAGTTACACCAACAGTATCCACTGGGAGTAGACGGTTTGATTGATCTGGTCAGCAATGCCGAGGCTTTCAGCGCCTTGCTGGTTATTTTGAAAAAAGGCGGCGTGGCTTTAAGCACCATTTGGTCGGCTGCGCCTGAACAACTGCATCAACAGGGCCTGCGGGGCGGTAACATTGAGGCACAGATCAACGCGGATGAACTGGAACAGCTGTTACAAAGTGTCGCGCGTGGTGAGTTGCAGGTGCCGGTTGAGCGTTTGGTCTCTATTCAACAGGCGCCGGAAATGCTGGCGCAAAGCAAAGCAGGTGGCTCTCGTGGTAAAACTGTGTTGAATATTGATTGGTGATGCCATAAAGCACGCCCGCTATTTCTCCCGCTGTTGTTATACTATCGGCAAAGCTAACCCAATAACCAAACAGGGGATTTAACATGCCAGTAGCCAGAATAGTAGCCAGCTATAGCGAAAATGATAAGGATACCATTACGCTGCTGTGCGGCGTGGACGAGGAAAACCAAATCCGTCAGGGGGAATGGTTTGGCGTGGTGAAGAACGACGACGGGCGTGGCGATGAGTCAAACTATCCGTTTACCCTGCACGTCGACTACCAGAAAAACAGCTTCTATCTCGATTATGGCTATGACGATGCCGAATCGCGCCAGATGCAGAAAACCGATATTTATGCCAAGCCTTTGGCTGAAAAAGGTTTCTTCACCATTTTTGATGAAGAAGAAGGTGAAGAGTTCAGCTACCGTATCAACAGCATTCATCTTTACGAATAAAAACGGCTGAAACAAAAATGCCCGTATCGACATTGTCGTGCGGGCATTTTTTATTGCCTGGCCCCCAGTTTTTGCATCTTGTCCGTCTTGAACTCTAGGTGAGTCTAATCTTGTGCTATAAGATAAAAAATTCAGATGGTTAACTGGGGATGAATCAGAATGACGAGAAAAAAAATTCAACAGGGTTTTCGTTTGGCATTGTGTGCAGTGGCGATTGGCGCAGGATTGAACAGCGCAATGGCCGCGCAGGTTCCCCCAGGTACCCTTCTGGCGGAAAAGCAGGAAATTGTTCGTCATATTAAAGATGAACCCGCCTCACTGGATCCGATCAAAGCGGTAGGGTTGCCGGAAGCGCAGCTAGCGCGCGATTTGTTCGAAGGATTGGTGAATCAGGACGCCAACGGTAAGGTGATCCCTGGTGTGGCTACGCGTTGGCAAACAACGGATAACCAAACCTATATCTTCACGCTGCGCAAAGATGCACGCTGGTCCAACGGTGACCCTGTCACGGCAAAGGATTTCGTTTATAGCTGGCAACGGCTGGTCGAGCCAAAAAACCTGTCCCCCTTTGCCTGGTTTGCTCAACTGGCGGGTATTCAGAATGCGGATGAGATCATTGCCGGTAAATTACCTGCCGACAAACTGGGCGTAACGGCGCTGGATGATTACACCTTTAAAGTGCAGTTGAACAAGCCGGTGCCTTATTTTGTCAGCCTGACCGCCAACTTCAGTCTATTCCCGGTGAACAAGACCGTTGTGGAGAAATTTGGCAACGATTGGACCAAGGTCGGTAATCTGGTGGGGAACGGTGCGTTTAAACTGCAAGAGCGGGTGGTCAACGAGAAGCTGGTGTTAACGCCAAATGAACACTATTGGGATCACGCGCATACCGTATTGACCAAAGTGACTTTTGTGCCGATCAACCAGGAATCCAACGCCACCAAACGTTATCTGGCCGGCGATATCGATATCACCGAGTCTTTCCCGAAGAATATGTATCAAAAGCTACTGAAAGACATTCCGGACCAGGTCTATACCCCGGATCAGCTCGGCACCTACTATTATGCTTTTAACACCCAACGTGCGCCGACTAACGATGTGCGGGTGCGTAAGGCATTGTCTTACGCTATCGATCGCAAAATTATCGCCGAGAAAGTGTTGGGTACCGGTGAGAAACCGGCTTATCACTTCACACCGGACGTCACCGCCGGCTTTAAACCGGAAGTGAGCCTGTTACAGCAACAACCGCAGGCGGAGCTGGATGCCCAAGCCAAGGCATTGATGCAGGCGGCCGGTTATGGCCCGAACAATCCGCTGAAGCTGACGCTGTTGTATAACACGTCGGAAAGCCACCAGAAGATAGCGATAGCTGTAGCGTCAATGTGGAAGAAAACACTGGGTATTGACGTCAAGTTGCAAAACCAGGAATGGAAAACCTATATCGATAGTCGCAATACCGGTAATTTCGACGTAGTGCGTGCTTCTTGGGTGGGGGATTACAACGAGGCATCGACATTCCTGTCGCTGTTGAGTTCTACTCACAGTGGCAATATCGCCAAATTTAAAAGTGCGGATTACGACAAACTGTTGGCGCAGGCCAGCCGTGAAACGAACCCTGCGGCCCTGACCACAGATTACAACAAATTGGAGCAGATCATCGCTGAACAAGCACCGATTGCGCCGATTTACCAGTACACCAATGGCCGGTTAATTAAACCTTGGGTGAAAGGTTACCCGATCACCAATCCGGAAGACGTGGCCTATAGCCAGACGATGTATATTACCAAGCACTGATCATATTTAATCCGGCCCCGTTAATCGGGGTCGGATTATGTTTATTTGCCGAAGGATGAAATAAGTTCCCTGGGATTTATGTTAACCATGGCAACGACCCCTGTAAAAGTAAACAGGTGATGTCTTTATTTGGGTAATTAATAGTTGTACGGCGCTTGGCGTTATTTATAGGTTATAAGCTGTCTCGCATGGCATCGACCAGTACGCGACCTGCCATATCTGTTTGGGTAATGCGATAGCTGGTTGGATAGGAGCGACGAGTGCTCAGATGGTCATGGACTGAGACGTTGCCAACCTGTGCCCCATGGGCGTTCTTGACGATAAACTCACTGATTTCTTCTTGGCCCTGATTTTGCAAACTGACACTGCGGATTTTTTCCAGCGTATCGCTGTCATCTAATTTTAAATGGTCACGTAACATAACTACCTCCTCGTAGTTAGGGAAGTATATGCCTCTGAAATTTGAGCTGGAACAGCTTTGTGTTAATTTTTTATTGTTAATTTGAATTAAAATTGCTGTGAATATGTTAAGTCATAATAATGGCGTCTTAGCCAGCGCTTTATTCACTATATTCGCTGAGATTGGCACTGGTTTTATTTCATCACGGTTATTATTAGTCTGCATCTTGCTTAAATAATGCCTTGCGACCAAGAGAAGATGGAAACACACAGGCCACGTCATGCGCACAACCAGGAATAATCAGCAAATCACGTTTGGCGTGCGGGGCAATAAATCGCCGATCGTAAGCGGCATAGGCAATACCGCGTTGTAGTCGATAGGGGCCTTGGGCCTCTGCTGCGCAGGACTTGTCGAGTATTTTGTAGAACGAACCTGGGGCATTACCGGTATCTTTCTCGCCTTCCATATAGATGATCTCCGCTGCTGCATAGCGCTGACGCACGGACTCAGGGTTTTGATCGAGGAAGGGAGGCGTAGAATCAATGCCGTATTTCCATCGATTGACGTTCGGGCAGGTGTCCGTATTACCTTCAACCCACTCAAAGCTACAGCGTCCTTTTTGGTTACAGTCCTGCCAGTCGATAGGGTGTGCGTTTTTAATCGGTTGCGGTCGATGACGATCAAAATAGAGCCAACTGCCCGGATCGGATATGACATAACGCAGGGTCACGCCGGCAGGTGGTTTGGCGAACCCAACATAGTGCTGCACAAACTGCGCACCAGCAGAAAACCCAGCGACAGTGACCGATTGTATTTGCGGCCATTTTATTTTCAGTTCTGTAACCAGACGATCTAGTGCAGCAAATGAGTTGGTTTGACCGAGAGAGTCCAGGCCACCCTCAATCCAGGAATTGCAGCTCCACAGCGCATCACCTGCCTGTGCGGGGGGGACACCCGGTGAATGGCAGTGCGCGGCCTGGCTGTCGCTGACGGGGAACAGTGGGGCGACCAGCAATGTGTCATCAGTTCTGGCAGACAGTTGGGCGGCCTTAATTGCGGCCTGTAGGGTTTTACCGGCATCTCGCGGGTGGCCATGAATGACGACCAACGCCGAGTGTGGTGAGCTAGCCTGCGGTTTAGCCACAAAGTACGGCAGTTGGCCTGATCCCGCCAGTTGTAGTTGGTAAGTGTCGGCATAGTGGTTCAGGGGCGGGCTGGCGTGCAGGTAGAAAGCGCACAAGAGCCCAACCAGGCTCAGCGGACGGCAGAGTAACGTAATTGCTTTCATTGTCATCATCCTGCCGCGGTACCTAAAAATTCGCGTAATTGCTTCAGCAACTCACGGGCCTTACTTGCTTCCAGCGCTTGTTGATAATAGCGAAAGAAGCGCGTTTCGGCACCGGTGTTACCGGCTTGCGATAGCTGCTTGAACGTCATGTATAACAACCATCCCATGGTCATAAGGAATAACAAGACTGGGAAGAGCAATTGCCCGTAGTTGGCTATTTTAGCCCCTGGCAAGAATGAAACCGATGATGGCGTAATGATCACGCCCAACCGCTGCATACCTAACTGTGCCAGAGCAGGTAACAGGACCAGCAGGCTAACAAAAAATAGATACTGCACGAAATATCGGCATGACAGCAAAAAACGTTTAAAGCCATTATCTGCCCGCGCGCTCAACATGAAGCCATTAGGCGTCACCCGCAGTATCTGTTGTTGAGAGTGGGTAAAGCGATACAGTTCCAGCGCCCGAATAGCATCTGGCAGCGCCAGCAGTTGTTGGAGCTCAAGCAGGCTGGCGTTTTTGCTACGCATATAATCCCTGAACAGTAGCAGTTGGATGCGTTCACCTTTGTTAGATTCCACTGCTTCGATCAAGGCGCGTAATTTGCCGTGGTTTTCTTGCCTGATGCGAAACGGCGTTTTGACGATGGCGATGAACAGGGTAATGAGAGGGAGAAATACGCCCTTCAAAATATCCGCAGCACTAATATCAAACATGATTTTCTCCTGTTGGGTATTCAGTCACTCCTTGGCATGCACAAGTATAGTGAGTTCTGGCCCGAGCGAGAAACCAACCCTTACAGCTTGGTCTTTGATCTGCATACCAATAACGCTAGACTCTCGGATAACTGAAAAGCAGAGGGGATGAGGAATGGAAGTCATTGAGGGGCGCGAGTTACAGGTTCCTGACGCAGTGTATGCTTACCAGCTTGACGGCAAGGGCGGCGTAACACCGATTGATTACGAAGATAAAGTCACCTGCGACGAACCTTGCTGGTTGCATCTCGATTATGCACACTCAGCCAGCGCCGAGTGGCTGACCACCACGCCACTGTTGCCGGATGCGGTAAGAGAGGCGTTATCTGGAGAAAGTTCACGACCGCGTGTCAGTCGGGTTGGCGACGGCACTATGATCACGCTGCGCAGTATCAATTTTAACACCAACTCGCGGCCGGATCAGTTGGTGACTATCCGTGTTTATATGACTGACAAACTGATCGTGTCTACCCGTCACCGTAAGGTGTACTCCATTGATCAGGTAGTGAACGATCTGCAAAATGGCAGCGGGCCGACCAACAGCGGTAATTGGCTGGTGGAAATATCCGATGCGCTGACAGACCATGCCAGTGAATTTATCGAAGACTTGCACGATAAGATCATCGATCTGGAAGATTCGTTGTTAGAGCAGCAAATCCCTGAACGTGGGCAACTGGCGTTGATCCGCAAACAATTGATTGTACTGCGTCGCTATATGGCGCCGCAGCGTGACGTATTTTCCCGCTTGGCAAGCGATCGTTTGCCCTGGATGAACGATGATGATCGTCGCCGTATGCAGGATATCGCCGACCGGTTGGGGCGAGGCCTGGATGACCTTGACGGCAGCATTGCACGTACCGCGATCCTGTCCGACGAAATCACCACCGTAATGGCCGACGCCATGAATCGTCGTACCTACACGATGTCTTTGTTGGCGATGGTGTTTTTACCAACCACCTTTTTGACCGGACTGTTTGGCGTCAACCTTGGTGGTATCCCTGGTAATACAGCCCCCTTTGGTTTTGGGACGTTTTGCCTGATGCTGCTCGCATTGGTGTTCGGTGTGGGCTGGTGGCTGAAGCGACGTCGTTGGCTGTAGCCAAAAAGCCCTGAAAACCCGGTTAACATTGAGCGATATCAACTTTTCCGGGGGGGAAATGGGGCATGATCTCTCTCGCAGGTGAATGCAACGTCAAGCGATGGGCGTTGTGCTCCATAATTGTCTTACTTTCTTATATTTAGAATTACTGCATAGCACATTGATTCATACGATGCCGGTTTAATCACCGGCATTTTTTTGTCTGCAATTTGCCCCGTCAGGCGGCGCTCTCATCCCAAAAACTGGCCTCGATCTTATGCCCGTCCAGATCGCGCACAAAGCAGCCATAATAGGCTTCACCATAATGTGGTCGTGAGCCGGGAGCCCCTTCATCTTTCGCACCAGCCTGCAGTGCCTGACGGTAGAAATCATCAACCTGTTGTTTACTGGTAGCGAAAAACCCTACATGTAGACCGTTACCGGTTGTAGCCGGTTTTCCGTCGATAGGGATCTGCAACCAGAATTCTGGGTAATCGCGTCCATAGCCAATAGCGCCAGGATGTTCTAACACCCGCCGGCAGCCTAATGCGGCAAGTGTGCGATCGTAAAAATCAGCTGCGGCGTCAAAATTATTGCTGCCAAGAGAAACGTGGGATAAGCAGGGGGTGATGTTCATCGGTAATCTCCAGGTGACTGTATAAAAACACAGTATAGGATAAAAAAGGCACTGTCCGATGAATTCTGCTGAAATTGCGAGCGGGATCGACAACTGGAGAAGGAAAATAGCCGCCCGCAGCATGCGGGCGGAATACGGGCTTACTTGATTTCGAGAACGTCTAAACGCACCGGGACGGCGTCATCCGCATCTTCCGGTTGCCAGCCGATCGGCTGCATGGGGATGTCTTCGCGGTCGAAGGCCAGATCGCCACCGTCAACAACGTCACTACCGTGATGGATGCCTTTGAAATCAAACAGGTTAAAGTCACTTAAGTGCGAGGTGACCACGTTCTGCGTTGCGCTGAACATGGTTTCCAGACGTCCAGGGTAACGTTTATCCCAGTCACGCAACATATCGCCAATCACCTGGCGTTGCAGGTTAGGCTGCGAACCGCACAGGTTGCACGGGATAATCGGGAAACCTTTGGCAACCGAGAAACGCTCAATGTCTTTTTCACGGCAATAAGCCAGCGGGCGAATGACTACGTGCTTGCCATCGTCGCTCATCAGTTTAGGTGGCATGCCTTTCAGCTTACCGCCATAGAACATGTTGAGGAACAGCGTTTGCAGAATGTCGTCACGGTGGTGGCCAAGGGCAATTTTGGTCGCACCCAGTTCGGTAGCGGTACGGTAAAGGATCCCGCGACGCAGGCGTGAGCACAGTGAACAGGTGGTTTTGCCTTCAGGAATTTTGTCTTTGACGATGCTGTAGGTATTTTCCTCAACAATCTTGTATTCCACCCCCAGGCTTTCCAGATAGGCCGGCAGAATATGCTCGGGGAAGCCTGGCTGCTTCTGATCGAGGTTGACCGCAATCAGCGAGAAGTTGACCGGTGCGCTCTGCTGCAGATTACGCAGGATCTCCAGCATGGTGTAGCTGTCTTTGCCGCCGGACAGGCAGACCATGATACGGTCACCTTCTTCAATCATGTTGAAATCGGCGATCGCTTGGCCCACGTTACGACGCAGACGCTTTTGCAATTTGTTCAGATTGTACTGTTCTTTTTGACTAACTGTTTGTTGTTCTGACATTTAAATCGTGCTCGTTCTCAATTGGGGGCACTATGGGCATAAAGTTTTAGGCAGCGAGTTTAGCATTCTATGGGCTGCTTGGGTATTTCATCCATACACCCCGCTGATTGCCGATTCTCAATACACGCGAGCACGCGGTAAATCGGCCACCCGTGTGGTGTAAGCGGGAGAGAGAAACTCACGCTTCATCGACCATGTCTGTTGGTTTCCTTGTCCGGCAAACCAGATCCCGGCATGACCGGACTGATTGATTTTATCCAAAGCGGCCATCAAGCGTTCGCTGTTGGGGCGCGGCTGATATTCATCGAACAGGTCTAACTGAGCAACGCCTTGCGAGTAAAAGTCCTGTAGCATAACGCCGGCTTTTAGATAGCGGTGGCCGGGTTGCCAGATCTTGTCAAGGCATCGAATCGCGGCGGCGATGATGTCGCGTGTATCCTGCGTTGGCGTACTGAGCCTGATGCTCGCGGTGTTGCCGTAATACTTTTCATTGGCCGAGAAGGGGCTGGTTTTAACCCATGCATTGATATTCCGGCAATATTGGTGTTCTGCGCGCAGTTTCTCTGCCGCACGGGAAGCGTGCATACAGATCGCCTGATGCATATCCTGGTATTCAGTGACGCGTTCACCAAATGATCTGCTGCAAATGATCTGCTGTTTGGTTGGGGCAAACTCCTCGAGTGACAAGCAGGGTTCACCGCGCAGTTCACGCACCGTGCGTTCAACCAGCACGCTGAAATGCTTGCGGATCATTGTGGTGCTTGCATCCGCCAACTGCAGGGCGGTTTTGATCCCCATATTTTGCAGCTCTTTGGTTAAGCGGCGTCCGATCCCCCAGACTTCCGCAACCGGTACCTGTACCATCAATTTTCGTTGTCGTTCCAGGTTGGAAAGATCAACCACGCCTTGGGTCTGACTCCATTTTTTCGCCGCGTAGTTCGCCAGTTTTGCCAGCGTCTTGGTCTGGGCAATACCGACGCCGACGGTGAGGCCGGTGCATTGCAGAACGCGGGTGCGTACCTGGCGCCCGAACGTGGCCAAATCGACACAATTTTCTATCCCGGCAAGATCAAGGAAGCTTTCGTCGATAGAGTACATTTCGGTCCGAGGTGCCATTTCTTCGAGCACGGCCATCACTCGCATCGACATATCGGCGTACAGCTCGTAGTTGCTGCTGAATGCGATGCCGCCGGCACGCTCAAAATCGCGCTTTATTTTGAAATAGGGCGCGCCTGTTTTCAGGCCCAGGAGCTTTGCCTCTTTGCTCTGTGCCACCACGCAACCGTCGTTGTTCGACAGCACAACAATCGGTCGGCCACGCAGGTCTGGACGCCACAGCGTTTCACAACTTGCATAGAAGTTGTTTACATCGGCCAGGGCGTACATTATTTCAGCCTGGTGATGGTTGAAACCACCACGCCGACGATGCTCAAATCGTCGCTGTCCTCGCGCAGCGGTATTGGCCGGAATTTCGAATTCATTGGCTCAAGCTGTTTTACAGGATGCAGGCACAGGCGCTTAACCGTAAACTCACCTGCGATACTGGCGATCACGATATCGCCGTGGCAGGCACTAATGCTTCGATCGACAACCAACATGGATCCGTCGGTGATCCCGGCTTCGATCATGCTTTCTCCTGAGGCGATCAGAAAGTAAGTCGCCGAAGGGTGGCTAATACAGTACTCGTTGAGGTCAATCCGCGCGTGTATGTAGTCTTGCGCTGGGCTGGGAAAGCCCGCAGGGACGTTATCGGCGTAAAGCGGAATGAACTGTTTCTCTGGGGTTGGTGTGGGGAAAAAGTGTTTCATAATGCATTTCTCTATACTGTTTTTATATACAGTATAGGCGTATTTTAGCCATTACAACCATAAAGAAAGTCAGGGGCGAGACAATCCTCAGCTATCCCCTTGTTGGGCAAGATGATCCTCTCGGAAAATTTTTAGAGTGTGGATCACTGGGCCGAATATCAAAGAGGCTTACGCTTGGAAAGGTTGGTCTGGCAGAGTACCTTGCTGGGGTTAATCTAATTCGCATCGTGGAAAATAATGCCCATGGAATATCGCTCCCCCCGAGAGATCCGGCAGACACCATGCCGCAGATTCACCCGATAATACCCCCTGGATGAACGAACCGGGCGATGATTTACGGCCAGCACGACGGCATCCCCCAGTTGTAGAGGGACAACCTCTGCCTGGCCGGTTTTTTTGGGGTTACTTTCAGTCAGTAAAAGTTCTCCCCCGTCAAAATCCTGTCCGGGCTGGCTCAATAACACGATCACCTGGAAGGGGAAAACATGTTCACCATACAAATCCTGATGCAGGCAGCAGTAATCATCAGCCTCATACCGCAGTAATAGCGGAGTAGGGCGGCGCTGACCCGCATCATGGCATCGTTGCTGAAAGTCCTGATAACTGACCGGAAACCGGGCGGGTATGCGCATTGCCGCATGCCAACGATTCGCGACAGGTGCCAGAACAGGATACAAAGATTGTCGTAACTCTCCGACAAGATCGGGAAGCGGATTACTGAAATATTTATAATCCCCTTTCCCAAACGCATAGCGTTCCATAACGATATGACTCCGGAATCGCTCGTCACTGAAAAAAAGTCCTGCCATCTGTTGGCATTCTGCTGGCGTCAATAATGAAGGCAATACGGCGTATCCGTCCTGACCCAGAGATGTTTCGACGGCCAGCCAGTCATATCGCTGGTATCGGTTTTTATTCATATCCGTCGTGACCCTAAGCTGTGAGGTGTTGGCAGAAACCGGAAATAAGCTGTTCATAGGGATACCTTCTGCTGATTTTTTTTGGTTTCAGGCGCTAGCGCTGACTTCCAGGCTGCATACTCTTCTGGCATGCAGATGGCACAGGGACGGTATCCTGCCGCAATCGCCGTGGCCTTATTGGCAAAGAATACTCTGTGACGGACATATCCCCCGCGTGCGATAGCTTGCAGAGCAGCCCGACAATCCAGCCTGCCATATAGCCTACTTCGCCTATGTCCGCCCAGCGTGCCTGGAAGGGGACTTTCCTGCACATGCCCTGTTTCATCCATCAGAAGATATCTTTTGTGGTCACTGGCCATCGGTTGTTACCTCCAGTCAAGCCTTGCAGTGGAAAGACATTTCCAGCCCGACCCGCAATCCGGAACGCACACGGCTGATGGCATGCCGGCTGGTTACCCGGTAATAACCTTTCGTTCCGCGAAAGGGCCTTTCAGCCGTCGCGATAATGGCCATGTCTCCGGGTCTGAGTGGGACTACCAGGGGCCGTGACTGCATCCGGGGGCGTTGTTCTGTCATGACAAACTCGCCGCCAGTAAATTCATTGTCGGGCTCCGGCAGTACGGCCACAATCTGGAGAGGGAACAAGTACTCCCCCTCGTTTTGCTGGGTAAGACAGGCATAATCCCCTGCATTCAGCAGGTTCAGATGGGTCAGTTCGTGGACTTGCCCGGCATCCTGATTGATTTTCCGAAACGTTTCCCACTCTCCGGGATAACGAAACCCGACATCGAGGACCTCATTCCAGCGGTTAGCCGTGGGTACCAGATAGCGATACAGGCTTTCCCGCCACGCCGCGAGCGAGGAAGGCAAACCAGAAGAATAGCAATGCAGTGTCCCGCAACCTGAATCACGCTGCTCCAGTGTTTCGACCCTATGGTCAGCAGCGGTCAACTCGTGATAGTTGCTGGCATCCAGCATCCCGGACAGCAGCGCATATCCTTCAGCATCCAATTGATTGTTAATGTTGTTCCAGTCAATCTCTTTCAGCCGGGTCAACGTATTCAGCATGGTGAGGCTCTCCATCAGATATCTGTAGCCGTTTCCCGGCGCAGCAATTCACGTTTGCGCTCAATACCCCAGCGGTATCCAGCCAGATCACCGTTCTGCCTTACGACACGATGACAGGGAATGGCAACCGCAATGTGGTTAGTGGCACAGGCACGAGCAACGGCCCGAACCGCTTTGGGCGAACCGATCTGTCGGGCAATGTCTGCATAGCTGACGGTGGTGCCGGGGGGAATATCCCGGAGGGCTAGCCAGACACGCTCCTGGAACGCGGTCCCCTGAACATCCAGAGGAAGTTGCAGCCCAAGAGACGGGGCTTCAATGAAGCCCACCACCTGTGCAATAAGTGATTCAAACTCACTGTCACAGCCAATGAGCTCAGCCTTCGGAAATTGATCCTGCAGATCACGAAGTAATGTTTCCGGGTCATCACCCAGCAGAATGGCGCAAATTCCCCGCTGGCTTTGCGCGACCAGAATGGCGCCCAGCGAGCATTGCCCAACGGCGAACCGGATAATCGCCCCAATCCCTCCTGCCCGATAATCACGAGCGCGCATGCCAAGTAACTTATCCGATTCTTCATAGAAACGGCTGTTTGAGTTATACCCTGCATCATAGATGGCATCGGTAATTGAAGCGCCCGGCTGGGTCAGCTCCTCACGCAGCTTACGGGCCCGGTAAGCTGAACTGTATTCTTTGGGGGTCAAACCGGTTTCAGACTTGAATAGTCGATGAAAATGGAACGGGCTCATTCCGATTTCTTGCGCAATATCTTCCAGACGCGGAGGTGTCTCGGCAGCTTCGACCATGCGGCATGCTCGGGCGATCAATTTTGCACGACTTTCTGCTGCACTGGTTTTGTCCGCAACCGCCCGGCGGCTGCTCCGGTAACCTGCAGCCACGGCGTCTTCCTGTGTGCGGAAAAAGACTACATTCTCACGTTTTGGCAGGCGGGCGGTCGAGCTGGGGTGACAATAAACACCGGTGGTACGCACAGCGTACACAAAATGTCCGTCCGCACCTGCATCACGCAACTGAACGGCCATCCAGCGTTCGTCATCGGTCTGATATGCCGTGGTTTTGCTCATAATAAATGTCCCATCATTAGAGTAACGGAGACAGGGTAGAATTTAATTCGACCGCAAACACTCCGATTCTTGCTGGCATTATTCCGATTTTGGTAAACGCCAGAGATACCATGCTGCCACGGTTCTGAAAGGCCTCCAGGCCAGGCCAATATCCCGCATCTGACGTGCCGTTGGTGAGCTTTCCAATTTTTTTAATCTCCGAAAACCGTCCCTGACCCCCAGGTCGTCTACGGGCAAAATGTCAGCACGCTCCAGGGAGTAAATCAGGAACATTTCTACCGTCCAGCGTCCTACTCCACGTAAGGAGGTAAGCCTGTTGATAAGCTCGTCATCGGGCATAGCCAGCGCAGTAGAAAGGTCAGGTACGATCCCTTCCTGTTGTGCATGGGCAATCCCCAGAATGCTGGTGAGTTTGGCGGCAGAGAAGCCACATTGACGCAAACATTCCGGGTCGCAGGCCAGCAGTTGTTCTGACGTAGGAAAGCGCTGTGATGGAAACAGTGACAGCATGCGTCCCAGAATGGCATCACCGGCTTTTGCATGCAGCTGCTGATAAGCAATTGCCCTGATTAGCGCTTCATAAGGCTCTCTTTCCGGTCGGGTCTCATGCCGGCAATGCCCAGTCTTTCTGATATGCTCTGCCCAGTCACTGTCGAGTGATGACAAAAACAATTCAGCATCACGGCAGACGTCCTGGGTCAGAACCGTGGCGGTGGTTGTATTATTCACTGTTGTATCCTGAAATCGTCTGGCAAGTTGTCGTAAGGGCCTTATTCAGGCCAGGCAGGTTACGCCGCTTTGTTCCAACAGGTATACCCCGCCATCATTGAGATGTAATTCCCGCAACCCTTCATGAGTAATCGCCCAGCGGGCCTGGTCAGCGGCGACCAGACTGTCAAAATAAGCGATGACAAGCTGCCTGGCGAGGTCCTTTGGGGGGAGATCATGATAGGGGGGCTGGAGGTTCATTTTCAGTATTGTTCCCGTCTGTTATCTGGAGGGGCAGCATTTTATGGTTCCCGGCTTACCGTCAGTCACCATCAATCATCCAGCCCTGCGGAAGGTGAAATTAATCCGTCGCGATCCTAATAAGGGGTGCGGATTATCTTTGAGTGGCATGACGCCGTGGTAACGAAGCCGGTCAACGCCTCCCCACACCATGACATCACCGTGCTGAAGGAACACTCTTTGTGTTGGATCGCTGCGGGCATTCCCTCCGAACAAAAATGTTGCAGGCATGCCGAGAGAGACCGAAACGATAGGAAAACGAAAATCGCGTTCGTTTTTGTCCTGATGCAATGACAGTTTACTGCCAGGCAGATACTGATTTATCAAACAGGCATCCGGAATAAACGCATTGAAGCCCGCCTCTCTGGCCGCTTCAGTCGCAAGTCGGGTAAAAACCAGAGGCATCGGCGGCCAGGCGTTACCGGAGTCCGGATCCTGTGTGGTGTATTGATATCCTCGCCGATGGGTGGTCCAGCCCAGGGCACCACAGTTTGTCAGGCCGACTGACATGGCATACCCGCCGGGAGTCACCATGTTTCGGAAGGGAGAGAGCCTGCACACCTGTTCTATCTCCGGGATCAACTGAGAGATATAAGGCAATGCGAAACCTCCCAGTAAATATGCCTGTTCTCCCAGTAGGATCCGGCGAGGAGGTGTTGTTTCTTCAAGCATTTCAGGAAACTGCATCTTCACCTCGCATCATGAAATATAATACCCATCGTATACCGGTGGCCCCGGGTGATCCGGCTGACACCGTGTCGCATCGCGACTTTCCCCGGCTTGCGTCCGCCAAATACCGGCCTCTGGTTAACCGTAAACACAACGGCATCACCTTTGTTCAGCGCTACAACTTCAGCCCGCCGACTGCGCGATGCCTGTTCTGTCATCACAAACTCGCCTCCGTCAAAATCAATACCCGGTTCAGACAATAAAATAGCAACCTGTATCGGGAAGACATGCTCGCCGTACAAATCTTGATGCAGGCAGTTGTAATCACCAACACCGTACTGCAAAAGTAGCGGGGTGGGTCGGGTTTGCTCGGCTGAATGACAGTGTCGAATATAGTCATCCAGTTCCGCGGGATATGCGTTCTCGATGCCCAGATACCGGTTCCATCGGTTTGCCAGTGGTGCAATATAGGCATACAGGGAATGGCGTAGTTCATCGAGCAGGCTCGGTAAAGGGTAAGAAAAATACTGGTATTCGCCACGACCAAAGCCGTGACGGGACATAATGATCCGGGCCCGGAAACCTTCTTTCTGTCCGTATAACGCAGAAAGTGCATCACACTGTTCGGGGGATAACAGCGTCGGTAACACCGCGTTGCCGAAGTCGTCAAGTGAACGGGCTGCCGCCTCCCAGTTATAGCGTTGTGCCAGAGATGTGCAGGGAGAATGATTGATGTTCATTGCCGCGCCCCCGGGGCGCTGTGAGCAGCCTCAAATGCCAGCAGCGCGCGTTTTCGCTCCACGCCCCAACGGTATCCAGACAGGGAACCGTCCTGCCGGACCACACGGTGACAGGGGATCGCTACCGCCAAAATGTTTGCCGCACAGGCTCCGGCAACCGCGCGGGCGGCATCAGGCGAGCCTATAATGGCAGCAATCCGGCTGTAGCTCCGGGTCGCGCCGACAGGAATGTCACAGAGTGCTTTCCAGACCTGCTGTTCAAACACAGCTCCACCAATATCGAGGGTCATTTCTCCCTCGACTACGTTATTTTCAATCAGATCCTTAACCTGTTGAACCTGACGAGTCAGTGTTGCAGGAGATTCCTCCGTCTCCGCGCCGGGGAACGCCTGTCTGAGTTGCGTAATGAGATTAGATTTGTCATCGGCCAGAAAAATGGCACAAATCCCGCGTGTAGTACATCCGACCAGAACCAAACCAAACAGACTGGTTGTCACGGCATAAAGTATGGGCTCGCTAATGACGTCGTTTTTGGCTCGGAACAGATACTGTATTGTGGTATTCGCTTCAGGTTTCATTTTTCACCTCAATGTCTGATTGACACTTTCAGCATAACGATGGCCCTTGGTGTTAAATATCCGCTTATTGCGATCAAATTTTTTACTATCAAAAAGCGGTAAGGAACTCGACGAAGCCAGACCAGCCACGACCAGACAATGGTCGTACAATGCCCTGTTGATGAAAAAAGCCCGCATAGCGGGCTTTTTTCATCAACAGGCTAACGACTCAGGAAATATCGCGTGTTGGAACAATTAAACTGAGCTGAGTCAGGGCTGCAACCCCGTCGTCCAGTCCCCGTTCTTCAACAATTTTGCCATCGATGATTTTCAGAATAGTGATCCCGGTAAAATGCATTTTACGACCGGTCGCTGGAGGTAATCCGCCCACAAGAAAATCATTATGTGCTGGTCCGGTGTGGGTACCGCCGCCTTCCCATTGGCCCACTACGTAGTCACCTTCAGCGATAAGATCTGCTGTTCCCCAAAAGTTCAGATCGGGAAATGCTTTGCGAAAATCCGTCATGAACGCTTTGATATCGGCATGTCCGTGTCGTGGCTCATGCAATGAGTAGTGCAGTACCATATCCGGAGAAGCTAATTCATCCACCACAGACAGGTCCGGGGTTTCTCCCCAGAATTCAGTAAACCAACGCCCGACGATAGCTTTGTTTTGCTCTTGTTTCGAACTCATTTTGGATCCCTCTGTTAATGTTTTGATTCATCACCGGTGTATTTAACCGGCTTATTTATAAATTAATGCTCAGGCTATTAAATAAAACTCTGTTTCTTGCTTCTTAATTGATTAAGTTACGCACAAGCCGGGTGAGCCTTTCTAGATGACTATCACGAATGCCATTAGCCTGAAGCCCTTCATGAGTCCTGAAAAGATAATCTGCTGCGCTTCCAAGTCCACCAGAGGCTACAGATAAATGTTGCGCAATCGCGTTTTCAACAAGATCTCCAACGTACCTCGGGTGTTCAGAATCAATGGTGAAAGTCAGCGCCCAGCCAAAGGGTATGTCATTGTGATCCGTTATCTGTACCCAGCGTGGTATATAACCGCTACATATCATTTCTCTGCGCCAGAGCAGCAATAACTCCTGATAAATATTGCCTTCTGAGATCCGATATGCGGTACCATCACAAAATCCGCCTTTATCAAGGGCCAGCATTAATCCCGGCTGCTGGGCCGTTGCCCGTAGTGCAGTAATTGACAGGCAAAATTTGCGATGCCATCCATTAATTCTGGCAAACTTCCTTTCTGCATACTGAATCGCTGGATTCCAGACCAGAGAGCCATAGCCAAAAATCCATAAATCACCATCGGGCCTGGACTTCATCAGCTCGTCAATGGACTGCTGTTGTTTTGCTTCTGGTATCAACTCCTGTTCTGGGTCGTCTTTTATTACCAGCTCATTGATAAGGCTGAACTGTAAAACCTCTCTTTTCAGTACGGGGTCTGAAACGCGGGTATTGCTAAATTTTTTCTCGCGGATCTGAAGGGTATTTGAAATCATATTAACCTCATCGTCACTCATATCCTGATAAGGTTAATAATGGTCGTTTATAATAATAAAATATCTCCGTTCCTTGCTAGAAAACTAAATTATGAACATTCAGATATAAGCAGAAGATAACCATAAAAATGTTAAGGTCAGGAAGAGGGCGACGGTAATTCCTGAGTGGGATTTATCTCATTATTAAATTATTTTGCCAATAAACACCTTTGAATATATGCCCAGGTTCCGGCCTGAAACATCGAACATAGATACTGAACCGACTCACATCAATGCGCTGTTTTTAAATACAACACAAGCGTATTTTAGTCATCACAACCATGGAGAAAGTCCGGGATGAGACGTTCCTTCCGGAAAATTTTTAGGGTGTGGATGACGACGTCAGAAGTTCGCAGGTTTTTACGCCCAGAAACGTTTTTTATCTGCCGGGACACACAAAACCGGGCAGGATACTCTCTGTCGCATCTGCTCATAATGGAGAACCTGCCTGATGATACGTACCTGCCTGCGGGCAGCTCTCTTGCTTTGCCTGACGCCGTTTGCCGCCAACGCCACTGAGTGCTGTATTTTCTTGCAGCAGCCACAGTTGTTACAGGTAAAAACACAGACTCAGGGGGATGCCAACTATCAACGTTTGATGCGTGATGCCGACAGTGCATTGCAAAAGCCGTTGCTCAGCGTCACTGATAAAGGCCTGACGCCGCCGAGCGGAGACAAGCATGACTATCTGAGTCTGGGGGCTTATTGGTGGCCAGATGCGAATAAACCGAACGGGTTACCCTGGGTTCGTCGCGATGGGCAGGTGAACCCGGCCAGTAAAAATGCGCAAAGTGATGGGGTACGCTTAGCGGAGTTCACGCAGCGCGTACAGACGCTAGCACTGGCGGGGTATTTCTCCGGCCAACAACGTTACAGCGATCGGGCGATTGCCCTGATTCGTACCTGGTTCATCGATCCATCAACACGGATGAACCCAAATCTCAATTATGCCCAGGGTATTCCGGGCCGTGACAGTGGGCGCGGTAATGGCATTCTCGATGGGCGCTATTTTGCCACCCGCATTGTCGACAGCCTGTTATTACTGCAACAGACGCCGGGGTGGACGGCGCAAGATGAAAGCCAGATGCAACAATGGTTTGATCGTTACCTCGATTGGTTGTTACACAGCCCTGCCGGTAAGCAGGAGGCTGCCGCAAAGAATAATCACGGCAGTTGGTATACCGTACAGGTAGCAGGCATTGCTGCCTGGCTCGGGCGTGATGATGTCGTGCGTGATATGACCGAGTTGATGCAGCATAAGTTGGATTTGCAGCTTGCCGTCAATGGTTCCCAGCCTCAGGAGTTGCTGCGCACTCGCTCTTTCCATTACAGCTATTTTAACCTACAGGCGTTGGTGTTGATGGCGGTGGTGGCACAGCGGCAAGGCATTGATCTCTGGCATTACCGTACGGAACAGGGCAGTTCATTATTAGCCGCTCTGGATTTTATGGCTCCGTATGTTGACGCGGCGCATCCGTGGCCTTACCCGAGTCTGGATCGCGTCGGGGTTCGTATCGTTCCGTTGCTGATCCAAACCGACAGCATGCTGAAAACTACGCGCTATCAAGCGGTGATTGAAAAGGCGCAATTTGATGTTGCGCAATGGCAAGGGAAAGAAAGCTACGTGCGGGGGGCGGTGAAAGAAGCGATGCAACAAAGCTGGTTGGAAGCGGGGCGCGAACCGGTCGCGCCCCAATAGTTTACTCGGTGGAGGATGTTTCCCCCTTGCCAGCCAGTAGACTGAGGAAGTCGTACTTTTCCTTCAACTCTTTCTCTGCGGCCTGATACAGCGCACTGGCGACCTCCGGCTGTTGTGAGTTCAGGCGACGGAAGCGCTGCTCTTTTAGCAGGGTTTCGGTCAGGTTGCTGTTTGGCGGTCGGGAGTCCAGCGCCAGCGCAGGTTTGCCCTCATCGGCGCGGCGCGGGTCGAAGCGATACAGTGGCCAGAAACCGGTGGCGGTCAGTTGTTTCATCTGATCGTGGCTGAGTGCCAGATCGTAACCGTGCTCTTCACAGGGGCTGTAGGCGATAATCAGTGACGGGCCTGGATAGGCCTCAGCTTCCTGGATCGCCTTCACCGTTTGGTTGAGCTGTGCACCCAACGAGATTTGTGCCACATACACATGACCGTACATCATCATGCTGACACCTAAGTCCTTACGTGCCTTGCGCTTGCCGTGCTCACCGAATTTGGTGACTGCGCCCAACGGAGTGGCTTTCGACTGTTGGCCACCGGTGTTGGAATAGCATTGGGTATCCAGCACCAGTACATTGATGTTCTCGGTCAGGCTGAGGACGTGATCCAACCCCCCAAACCCAATGTCGTAAGCCCAGCCATCGCCGCCAATCAGCCAGATAGACTTATCCACCAGATAATCGGCGTCGGTTGCCAGTTGGCGTGCGTCGTTACCTTCGATTTTCGCCAACAGGCCGCGCAGTTCAGCGATCTGTTTACGACGTGGTTCTGGTGCGATATCCACCATTTGCAAGGCATTAACCAACTGTGTCGGCAACTGCGGCGCCAGTGTGTTCAACAGGCGCAACACGCGGCTGCGGTGCTGGTCGACGGTCAGGCGGAAGCCCAGACCAAATTCTGCGTTATCCTCGAACAACGAGTTGGCCCAGGCTGGTCCACGGCCTTCGGCATTGGTGGTGTAAGGTGTGGTGGGCAGGTTACCGCCGTAAATAGATGAGCAGCCGGTGGCGTTGGCAATCAATAGCCGATCGCCATAAAGTTGGGTCAAAAGCTTGATGTACGGTGTTTCGCCACAGCCGGAACAGGCACCTGAATATTCGAACAGCGGAGAGATCAGCTGCGACGTGCGAATGTCGATCCGTTCGAGCTGCGCAGGATCGATCTCTGGCAGTTGCAAGAAGAAGTCGTAATGTGCTTTTTCCTCAGCCAGATGTTCCAGGCGTGGCGCCATATTGATCGCTTTAATGTCCGGATTCTGGCGATCTTTCGCCGGACAGACTTCAACGCACAGGTTGCAACCGGTACAGTCTTCCGGTGCCACCTGCAGCACGTATTTCTGGCCGCGCATATCACGTGCTTTCACATCCAGTGATTGCAGTGAGGCAGGGGCATGTTCCATCGCTTCAGGTTGAACCACTTTAGCGCGAATCGCGGAGTGCGGGCAGGCGGCCACACAGTGGTTACATTGGGTGCACAGATCCGGCTGCCAAATGGGGATATCTTCGGCGATGTTGCGTTTTTCCCACTGAGTGGTGCCAACCGGCCAGGTACCGTCAGGCGGGAAGGCCGATACCGGCAGTGCATCACCGAGTCCGGCCAGCATCGCAGCAGTCACGGTTTTGACAAAGTCAGGTGCAGCGTCGGAGACCACCGGAGGGCGCATTGGGCTGTTGTCGTTAACCGGCTGCAATGGGATCTCAACCAGAGCGTCGAGTGTGGCGGCCAGCGCCTGCCAGTTACGTTCGACAATGTCCTGACCTTTGCTGCTGTAACTGCGGGCGATAGCGTCCTGCAATTGCTGCAACGCGACGTCGCTCGGCAGGATCTGGGTCAGGTGGAAGAACGCCATCTGCATCACGGTATTGATACGTGCCCCGAGCCGGCATTCACGTGCCAGTTTCGCCGCATTGATGATGTAAAAACGCGCCTGACGTTGCAGCAGCACTGCCTGCACTTCCTGCGGTAGACGTGACCATGCTTCTTCGGCACCGTACGGGGTATTGAGCAGGAAGATACCGCCTGGCTTCAAGCGTTCCGCCATCTGGTAGGTGTCGATAAATTGCAACTGGTGGCAACCCACAAAGTCGGCGCGGTTGACCAGATAGGCCGAGTTGATCGGCCGCTCGCTGACGCGCAGGTGTGACACTGTCAGGCCACCTGCCTTTTTCGAGTCGTAAACAAAGTAACCCTGTGCGTACATCGGTGTGCTGTTACCGATGATTTTGATGTTGTTCTTGGTGGCGGATACGGAACCGTCGCTGCCCAAACCGTAGAACAGCGCCTCCAGCGAAGCACGCTGCGGTAGGGTGTCTTCACTGAGAGGTAAAGAAAGGCCGGTTACATCATCGAAAATGCCGACGGTAAAGCGCGGGCGCGGTTTATCCAATGCCAGTTCGTTAAATACTGCCAATGCGCAGTCTGGTCCGAACTCTTTTGAGGACAACCCGTAACGGCCGCCGATCACCACCGGCATACTGGCACGCTCACCACGGCTGAATGCTTCGGCCAGCGCGGTCATCACGTCCAGATATAGCGGTTCCGCCAACGCCCCCGGTTCTTTGGTGCGGTCCAATACGGCAATTTTTTTTGCAGTCTCCGGCAGAACGCTGAGCAGGTGTTGTGCGGAAAATGGCCGGAACAGCCGGACTTTCAGCACACCGACTTTTTCACCGCGGGTCAGCAGGGCGTCGATCGCTTCTTCACAGGTACCGATAGCGGACCCCATCAGAATCACCACGCGTTCAGCCTGCGGATGGCCATAATACTCAAAAGGCTGGTATGTCCGACCGGTAATTTGGGCGAATTTATCCATGGCATCAATCACATGCTGGCAAGCTGCGTTGTACCACGGGTTGGTGGCCTCACGTGACTGGAAATAAGTGTCCGGATTGGCAGAGGTACCGCGCACCACGGGGTGGTCTGGCGACAGCGCGCGGCGGCGATGTGCATCAATCGCATCCTGCGGCAGCATTTGGCGCAGAACGTCGTCACTCAGCGGTATGATCTTGTTGATTTCATGCGAGGTACGGAAACCATCAAAAAAGTGAATAAATGGCAGGCGACTGTTGAGGGTCGCGGTTTGAGAAATTAACGCAAAGTCTTGCGCTTCCTGCACATTGCTGGCGCACAGCATAGCGCAGCCCGTCTGGCGTACGGCCATGACGTCGGAATGGTCACCGAAAATTGACAGCGCGTGAGTCGCGATGGTCCGGGCGGCGACATGCAGTACAAACGGCGTCAGTTCACCGGCCAATTTGTACAGCGTCGGGATCATCAACAGCAGGCCCTGTGATGAGGTAAATGAGGTCGACAGCGCCCCGGTTTGTAACGCTCCGTGTACCGTCGCGATCGCACCGCCTTCGGACTGCATTTCCACCACTCGTGGTACGTCTCCCCAGATATTCTGGCGACCGTCACCGGACCAGGCATCCGCTTGCTCTGCCATGGTCGAACTGGGGGTGATGGGGTAGATGGCAATCACTTCGCTAGTGCGATAGGCGACGGAAGCGACTGCATTATTACCATCTGTAGTAATCATCGACTTTACCTTTCATTGCTCAAAAAGCTGCAAAAGTCACCTCTTGCAGTAATTAACAAAGTCTAGCAGAGGGATATATTGGCTCTTTATCGCGTTTGTGTGGCGGATGATAAATCGACAAAAATCGCTGTAAACGGATATTTCTTGAATTAAGATCATGCTGTGATGGAGAATTGTCATCGTTGTTTAACGACAATTTATTTCCGGCACGTCATACTGGTAAACAGGCAAACTTACAGAAGAAAAAACGATGAGTGGATTTATGTATTTGGCCATGGCAATTGTTGCGGAAGTGATCGCGACAACCATGCTGAAAGCCTCTGAGGGCTTTACTCGCCTGTGGCCGTCACTGGTAGTCGTGGTTGGCTACGGTGTGGCTTTCTGGGGACTGTCGATGGTGGTGAAAACCATGCCTCTGGGTATTGTCTACGCTATCTGGTCCGGTATGGGCATTGTTCTGGTATCGATTGCTGCAGTATTTGTTTATCAGCAAAAACTGGATCTACCGGCAGTTTTCGGGATGGGATTAATTATTGCCGGTGTACTGGTGATTAATTTATTGTCGAAAACGGCGGCGCACTAATTGTTATTTTAAAGTGAAACACGCCAGCGTGACATTCAGTGACGCTGGCTGAAAGCTTCAGTAATAATAACTGAAAATAATGAATCAGTTATATTCATCGAGTAACAAAAGCAACGCTGTTTTTTTACTATTGTCTGACAATTCCCAGTTCGTCCACTGCTCCCAAACCCCTCCTTCAACCCTGTCATCGCTCTTGTCGCCCAGACCGCATGGTGGCTGCTCCGTGAGCTGCGTGAAAGCCGCGGTGCCAACAAGAATGATCACAACGTTCAAATAAACGCCAAATAATTGCAGGAATATATTTTCATTATTTATATATCAGGCTAGATTAAATAGGTTTGCATCAAAGATAACAAAACGCGTCCGCAATAGTGATGCGAGTTATCAGCAATGGCGATTTTACACAGCGAAGTTCCGGGTTCAGGAGTGGAATAATGACAACATCTAAATGGGTGCTGGCCGGCGCCGTACTGCTTTTGGCCGCCTGCAGCAGCAAGAATGAAGAACCAGTCCAGCAGGGCAACAGCGCAAGAATCAATAGCTTACAGACAAGCGCAAACTGCGCCATCGTGGGTGGCGTCACTACCGTGACCCATAATTTGAACGGCGAGGCGATCAGAATGTGCCAGATGCCGAATGGCAAACAGTGCGAAGAATCCACGTTGGGCCAGGGTGCTTGCGCGAGCGCCGGTTAACGGAAAAGAACACCAGGCCGCCGGGCAGCCTGGTGAACAGGGATCACTGCACCCAATCACGCAGTTTATAAACCAGGGTATGGTCACTGCCGCTCAGCGTTAACTGCTGTGCGCTGAGGGTAACTTTTGCCCCATTACCCAGCACATCGCCGATCATGGCATCCCACTGATTGAGCTGCGGATCGGGACACAACATGCGGGTAGAGGCCAGGCCTTTCACCGTCAGTATGCCGTCTCGCAATTGGCCATTGCCGAAGAAGCGGTTACACATGGCACCGGAAACATGCATTGTTTCACCGAACTCAATGTTGGGTCCGTTGCCGCGGTGTGACTTTACCGCCACGCCGTCGACGCTCTGCAGCGCAAAATTATGATGTAACAGATCACTTTCTGTGACTGGTTTACCGTTTTTGCTCATTCCACATCCTGCTAACAATAGCGTTGTTAACGCCACAGCAATGGACTTCATCATCATCTGTCTTCCTTGCTAAAAACATCAGGCGTTGAGCAGATTAGGGCAGTTCTCGCCGCGATCCAGTTGGTTCACGTTTTGCAGCGTGGTTTCCGATATGCTGGTTAGCGCCTCTTCCGTCAGGAAAGCCTGATGACCGGTGAACAACACGTTGTGGCAAGCTGACAGGCGACGGAAAATATCGTCCTGAATCACGTCATTGGATTTGTCTTCAAAGAACAAGTCACGTTCGTTCTCATACACGTCCATACCCAGAGCGCCAATTTTTTGCTGTTTCAATGCATCAATCGCTGCTGAGGAGTCAATCAGTCCACCACGGCTGGTGTTGATGATCATCACGCCATCTTTCATTGCCGAAAAAGCGTCGGTGTTCAGCAAGTGATGGTTTTCCGGCGTCAGCGGGCAGTGCAGGGTGATCACGTCAGACTGTGCGTACAGGGTTTTCAGATCGACATATTCGGCACCCAACTCCAGCGCCTGCTCGCTTGGGTATGGGTCATAGGCCAACAGTTTCATGCCGAACCCTTTGAGAATACGCATGGTGGCGACACCAATTTTACCGGTACCGATTACCCCGGCAGTGCGGTTATGCATATTGAAACCGATCAACCCTTCGAGCGAGAAATTGGCATCACGGGTGCGTTGGTAGGCGCGGTGAATGCGGCGGTTAAGGCACATCATCATCCCTACCGCATGCTCAGCAACCGCTTCTGGTGAATAGGCCGGTACGCGCACCACTTTGATGCCCAACTCTTTGGCGGCATCCAAATCCACATTGTTGAAGCCCGCACAACGCAGAGCCAGGATCTCGACGCCTAATGCTGCCAGCTCTTCGAGGACTTCACGGCTGCCGTCGTCGTTGACGAAGATGCAGATGGCTTTACAGCCAGCGGCGTTTTTGGCGGTTTTTTTGCTGAGCAGGAAGTCAAAGAACTCCAGCTCATAGCCAAACTGCTGATTCACCAGTTCGAGATATTTACGGTCATACTGTTTAGTGCTGTATATCGCCAATTTCATCGTGGTTTCTCCCGCGTGATTTTGTGATCAATTTAACAGATTTTTGTAAATTCTACAATTGGTTAGCCCGTTTAGGTAACGCTAAAAAGTGGTATGTACCATCACTTGAGGCGGTATCAATTAAAGGTAGCTGGTGACGCTCAAACAGGGAGGATATTCATTGCGCGCAGGAAGGTAAGGGAGGTTGCTCAGCAGAGGCTAAAAAAAATCCCCACGGGGGTGTGGGGAATGGCTTCTCTAGTATAGTTAGCTAGCAGCTGACTTTTGTTAGAATGCTTGCAAGACTATTAATTATCAAAGGTAACGACAATAACAAAAGTCCGAAATAGGTCTCATTCATGTGATGAATATGTAACTAAAACTTACAGTCACCACAGCAATAGCTACAAAAAGGCCGTAAGGGGGTATCTTCGTCGGCCTTGACTTCACCCTATGTCAAATTCATGCCATCATTATTGCTAATTCAGGCATAGACTTACCCTAAACGGCCCTTGGTCCGAAAATAGTGCCTAACTCAGGAATGAAGCAATCATTTAATGACTAAGCGATTGAAAGTATTCATAGGGATTGTGGTGAGCACGCTGATCCTGCTGCTGGCGCTCTGGCAAACGTTGCCGCGTTGGCTACCGCGCGTGCTTTCTCACTGGCTGCCTCAAGGTAGCCAGTTGGTTTTGCAGGGCAAACTGCACTGGCAACAAGGGGCATTGCAGTTGGATGGCGCCCGTTTTTTGGCGCAGGACTGCTTACTTGCCGCCGTCGGACCATCCCGATTGGCTTATCAGCAGGGACGTTGGCAACTGGTCAGTGACAAGCTGACTGTCGATACCGCCTGTTTATCAAAATTGCCTACCAGTGACGCCAACAGTACGCCGCTGGCATTAGACCAATTACAAAAGCAATTACCGCTACTGGATGTCACCATCAAGGATCTTGCCGTGACCCCGTGGCAATACTATGCCGGAAAATTGCAGGTGCGCAGCTCCGCAGAGGGCCAGCATGTCCAGTATCAAGGGCCAAACATCAGCGTTGACGCGTTATTGGACCAACATCAACAATTAACACTCAACGATCTGACCTTGGCTGCGCCCAACAGTCAACAACCACTGCACCTGACCGGTAAGATTGCCATTCCACTGGATTTGGACAGCATCCCGGCTCAAGGAGCCCTACAGGGTGAGATGCAGACCGGCTATCTGAAAAAACCGTTGCTGTTGGATATGCGCTGGCAACAACAGCAGGGGGTGCTGACCCTGACGGAAAAGGGAGAAGACAAACCTTTGGCGACGTTGCCGTGGGAAATCAACCCGCAGCAGGTCAGTATTACGCAGGGTGAGTGGCATTGGCCATACAGCCAACAGCCACTTAACGGTGGGGTGAGCATTGCGCTACATGACTGGAGCAAAGGGTTTGATGAAACCCAGATCAGCGCTCGTTTGAACGTTATCACCGACGGCCACAACGGCAAAGGCAATGCGGTGCTGACGTTGGGACCGGGCAAGATCGGGCTGATCGACAGCAATCTGCGTTTCCAACTGACCGGTCAGGCGAATCTGGCCGACTTTTCAATGACCGCCTCGATTCCCGGCATCATCAGCGGCACTATCCTTAACCCGACGCTGGTATTACAGCCGGGGTCGTTGTTGCGCCTGTGGGGTAACGCCACGCCAGAAATGAAGCTGGAAGAGGCACGTTTGCCATTGGCTGGCGTAAAAGTCACGGCTGCCGGTATTACGGGGCGTTTGCAGGCCATTATTAACGCCAGTGACAGCTACTGGGGCCGTTTCAAACTGCATCTGGATGGCAAGGCACAAGATTTTTGGCCGGATCACGGCAATTGGCAATGGCGCTACTGGGGCAATGGGCAGTTGCCACCGCTGCAAGCTGCCTGGGATGTCGCCGGCAGTGGCAGTTGGCAGGACAGCACGCTGATTCTTGATCGCCTTTCTACCGGTTTTGATCACTTGAAGTACAGCATCGTGACGGTAGATGCGCCACGCCTTAGTCTCAGCCAACCATTGCGATGGCAGCGTGATGAACAAGCGCCTGCGTTCAATGGTGAAGTGCAACTGGTTTCAGGCAAGGTGAGTTTCACCAACGGGGGGTATTTGCCGGCCCCTGTACTGTCACTGCAACTCCAGGGCAAAACGCCGGACAGCTTCCAATTACAAGGAAAGCTGCAAGCGGAGAAAATTGGGCCGATCGCGTTACGTGGCCGCTGGGACGGTGAGCGTTTACGCGGAGAAGGCTGGTGGCCTAAACAATCACTGAACGTGTTCCAGCCGCTGATTTCACCCGATCTGAATATCAAACTGCGCGATGGCGAGTTTTATGCCCAATCTGCATTTTCCGCGGCGCGGGAACAAGGTTTTGAAGCTGGCGGTCACTGGGTGGTGAAAAATGGTGGCATGTGGCTGAAAGACGGCGAGATGAGTGGGCTGGACTTTGTCATGTCTTACCGGCTGAAAAATCATCTGTGGCAGTTGGGTGCCAAGCGACCGGTAATGTTGCGGATCAAATCGTTCAGTAACCTGTTCGATATGCAGAATATCACTGCCGATCTTCAAGGTACCTATCCTTATAGCGATCCCGCGCCGCTGACGTTGAGTAATGTTGGTATGGACGCATTGAATGGGCATATCAGCCTGTCGGCACTGCGAATGCCGCAGCATGACGCTGCGGTGTTGAAGTTAGACAAGGTAGATCTCAGTGCTTTGTTTACCGCGCTGAAGCCAAAACAGTTTGCGATGTCTGGACGTGTTGATGGCGAGTTACCCTTGTACCTGAATCACCCTAAATGGTTGGTACATAACGGTTGGATCGCTAACTCAGGCATGTTGACGCTACGGCTGGACAAGGACATGGCCGATGCGATTGGCAGCAATAATCTGGCGACCGGTGCAGCGATTGATTGGCTGCGCTATATGGAGATCAATCGCTCTCAGGCTCGCGTTGATCTCGACAACCTCGGTGAGTTGACGCTGAAAGCCCGAATTGACGGCGTCAATCCGCAAAAAAGCGCCAAACGAGAGGTTATCCTGAACTATAGCCATCAAGAAAACGTGTTTCAGCTTTGGCGCAGTTTGCGCTTTGGCGACAATTTACAGGAGTGGCTTGAGCAGGCCCTCTCAAAACCTGGGGAACAACCATGAAAATTATTAGCGGACCTTTGCTGGTTGCCGCGCTGAGCATGTCTATGCTGAGTGGCTGCGTGCCGCGCATCGAGGTCGCGACACCTAAAGATCCGATCACCATCAACATGAACGTGAAGATCGAACACGAAATTCACATCAAAGTGGATAAAGATGTAGAGAATCTGCTGAAAGACCAAAGCGGTTTGTTCTAGGAGCCAACATGAAAAAACGTTACTTAGGCTTGATTGGCGCCGGTTGGTTGTTCAGCAGCATGGCGATGGCACTGACACTTGATGAGGCCAAACAGCAGGGGCGTGTGGGTGAAACGCTCAGCGGTTATATCGCACCGGTGAAGCAGGATGCTGAAACACTGACACTGGTGAAAAATATCAATGCCGGGCGCACCGAGAAATACCAGCAAGTCGCGGATGGCAACCATATTGCTATCGATGATGTAGCGCGTATGGCGGGTCAGAAATTGGTATCGCGTGCCCCCGCTGGGGAGTATGTGCGGGGCATTAATGGCCAGTGGCTGAAAAAATAAAAAAAGCGCGCCATCAGGCGCGCAATAAAATACAGCATTGGATTTTTATGAGGGTAGTGCAGGTTTGACAGGACTTGGGTCATTCTGTTGTAGCTTCGCAGGGGCATAACACCCCTGCGCGGGTCATCAGGCAGCAACAACCTGTGCCAGCACGGCCTTGGCATCGGCTTGCGCTTTAGTCGCGACGTCTGGGCCGTAGGCGATGCCTTCCGCGAACACGAACTCAACGTCAGTGATACCGATAAAGCCCAGGAACAGACGCAGGTAAGGTTCTACCAGATCAGTTGGTGTACCTTTGTGAATGCCGCCGCGGCTGGTCAGGATGATGGCGCGTTTACCTTTCACCAAGCCTTCAGGGCCATTTTCGGTGTAGCGGAAAGTGACGCCGGCACGGGCAATCAGGTCGAAATAGTTTTTCAGCTGGGTCGGGATGTTGAAGTTGTACATCGGTGCTGCCATAACGATAGTGTCATTGGCCTGCAGTTCAGCGATCAGCTCATCGGACAACGCCAGTGCTTCGATTTGACGCGGAGTCAGCGGCGCATCGGAAGGGCGCAGCGCGCCAACCAGTTCACCGTCCAGCACCGGAATCGGCTGTGCAGCCAAGTCACGCACGGTGATGGTGTCGTTGCCATGGGTATTGGCCCACTGTTCAACGAAGAAATCGGCCAGTTGGTTTGACTGAGAATAGCCCGCCAGGATGCTTGATTTGAGAACCAATACTTTGCTCATCGGTAATTCCTTACGTTATGACAGTGACATCAGGACGAAGCGTCCCTTGCATGCAGTACACTGTATTCACATTTTTTCACCAGTGATAGCGCAATATTTCGAGACCTTTGTTCGATTTTATTGAATAAGCTGTTGAGACATAAACTGCGGGATTATGGGGAGAAAGCGGCTTGTGATATTCTGCGCGGCTAAAGCTGAAAAATGGCTAAAACATCATTATACCGTTGCTAATGCTTGATACAGCAGCGATGAGACAAGGAATACCGAACGTGAAATCTCCGCTCGCGGCATTGTCTGCCCAACTGGGCGAGCTGATGCTCCGTGATCAACAACGCCTGCAACGTCGGCTGCAGGGCGCACGAAAAATCAAAAATCCCGAAGCTCAGTTGACAGCGGCTGTTGAAATCGAAAGTGACATAGCCACTGCGCTGCGTAAAGTGCAGTCTCGTGCGGCGACATGCCCAAAAATCACTTACCCGGAAAACCTGCCCGTCAGCCAGAAAAAGCAGGATATTCTGCAGGCCATCCGCGACCATCAAGTGGTGATTGTCGCCGGTGAAACCGGCTCGGGGAAAACCACCCAGTTACCGAAGATCTGCCTGGAGTTAGGGCGTGGGGTGAAGGGGCTGATTGGCCATACTCAGCCACGACGTTTGGCAGCACGTACTGTCGCAAACCGTATTGCCGACGAGCTGGAAACGCCGTTGGGCGGGAGCGTCGGTTATAAGGTGCGCTTTAACGATCAGGTAGGGGAAAATACCCTGGTCAAGCTGATGACCGACGGTATCCTGCTGGCTGAAATCCAACAGGATCGGCTGCTGATGCAGTACGATACGCTGATCATCGATGAGGCGCATGAACGTAGCCTGAACATCGACTTCATCCTCGGTTACTTGCGTGAGTTGTTGCCAAAGCGCCCAGATCTTAAAGTGATCATCACCTCGGCGACTATCGATCCACAGCGATTTTCGCGTCATTTTAATAACGCACCAATTATCGAAGTCTCCGGGCGTACGTATCCGGTGGAGGTGCGTTATCGTCCTGTCGTGGATGATGCAGATGATACCGATCGCGATCAACTGCAGGCGATTTTCGATGCGGTGGATGAGCTCGGCCGCGAAGGACCGGGGGATATCCTGATCTTTATGAGCGGTGAGCGCGAAATCCGCGATACTGCCGACGCGCTGAACCGCCTGAATCTGCCACACACTGAAGTCTTGCCCCTGTATGCTCGCCTGTCGAACAGCGAACAGAACCGAGTCTTCCAGTCGCACCATGGTCGGCGTATTGTGCTGGCGACCAACGTGGCAGAAACCTCACTGACTGTCCCGGGTATCAAGTACGTCATTGACCCGGGCACAGCACGTATCAGCCGCTACAGTTTCCGTACTAAGGTGCAGCGTCTGCCGATCGAACCGGTGTCGCAAGCCTCGGCCAACCAACGTAAGGGCCGTTGTGGCCGCGTATCGGACGGTATTTGTATTCGCCTGTATGCGGAACAAGACTTCCTGTCACGGCCTGAGTTTACCGATCCAGAAATTCTACGTACCAACCTGGCGTCAGTCATCTTGCAGATGACCTCACTCGGGTTGGGCGACATCGCGGCCTTCCCGTTCGTAGAAGCACCGGATAAGCGCAATATTCTGGATGGCGTGCGCCTGCTGGAAGAACTGGGGGCGATTAAAACAGCGGAAAATGGCCATTACCAGCTCACGCCGCAAGGGCGTCAATTGGCGCAGTTACCCATTGATCCACGGTTAGCCCGTATGGTGCTGGAGGCACAAAAGAGTGGCAGCGTGCGCGAGGTGATGATCATCACCGCGGCGTTGTCGATCCAGGATCCGCGTGAACGTCCAATGGACAAACAGCAGGCGTCGGATGAAAAGCATCGCCGTTTCGCTGATAAAGACTCCGACTTCCTGGCCTACGTTAATCTGTGGGACTGGCTGAAAGAGCAGCAAAAAGAACACTCTTCCAGCCAGTTCCGCCGGCTGTGTCGCAATGACTTCCTGAACTACCTTCGGGTACGTGAATGGCAAGATATTTACACCCAATTGCGTCAGGTGGTGAAAGAGTTGGGGCTGCCGGTCAACAGTGAGCCTTCTGATTATCGCAGCGTGCATACCGCGCTGTTGACTGGCTTGCTATCACACATCGGCCAGAAAGATGCTGACAAACAGGAGTTCACCGGCGCCCGCAACGCACGTTTCTCGATCTTCCCTGGCTCAGGCCTGTTCAAGAAACCACCGAAGTGGACCATGGTGGCTGAGCTGGTGGAAACCAGCCGCCTGTGGGGACGTATTGCCGCGCGGATCGAGCCTGAGTGGATAGAACCGCTGGCTCAGCATTTGGTGAAGCACAGTTACAGCGAACCGCACTGGTCGAAATCCCAGGGCGCGGTGATGGCCAGTGAAAAAGTGACGCTGTTCGGCTTGCCGATTGTCGCTGCGCGCGCGGTCAACTACAGCACCATTGATCCTTTATTGTGCCGCGAATTGTTTATCCGCCATGCACTGGTAGAGGGCGACTGGCAAACGCGACATGCGTTCTTTAGTGCCAACCTCAAGTTGCGAGCCGAAGTCGAAGAGCTGGAACACAAATCGCGTCGCCGCGACATTCTGGTGGATGACGAGACCCTGTTCAACTTCTATGACCAGCGCATCCCGAATGATGTGGTGTCCGGACGCCATTTTGACAATTGGTGGAAAAACGCCAGTAAGCAGAATGCGGATCTGCTCAGCTTTGAAAAAGAGATGTTGATCAAGGACGGTGCCAATCAGGTCAGCGCGCTGGATTATCCGAACACGTGGTATCAAGGCAATCTCAAATTACGTCTGACGTACCAATTTGAACCGGGCACCGACGCCGACGGCGTTACGGTACATATTCCGTTGCCAATTCTTAATCAGGTAGAAGAAAAGGGCTTTGAATGGCAAATTCCGGGTGTTCGCCGTGAACTGGTGATTGCCTTGATTAAGTCGTTACCAAAACCCGTGCGCCGCAACTTTGTACCGGCGCCCAATTACGCCGAAGCCTTCCTTGGGCGAGTAACTGCGCTGGAATTGCCGTTGCTTGATGCGTTGGAGCGCGAACTGCGTCGCATGACAGGCGTGACGGTGTCACGTGAAGATTGGCAATGGGATCAGGTGCCCGATCACCTTAAGATGACGTTCCGGGTTGTGGGTGAAAAACACAAAACCCTGCTTGAAGGTAAAGATCTGACGGCACTTAAATTGCAATTGAAAGACAAGGTGCAGGAAACGCTATCTGCGGTGGCGGACGATGGGTTGGAACAAAGCAATCTGCATATTTGGAGTTTTGGCACACTGCCGGCGTTTTATGAGCAGAAACGCGGCGGTTATTCGATGAAAGCTTATCCGGCACTGGTGGACGAAAAAGATAGCGTAGCAATCCGTCTGTTCGACAGCGAACAAGAGCAGCAACAAGCAATGTGGCAAGGTACGCGCCGCTTACTGTTACTGAATATTCCTTCGCCAATCAAATATCTGCATGAAAAACTGCCTAACAAAGCCAAGTTGGGGCTGTACTTCAACCCTTACGGCAAAGTGTTGGATTTGATCGACGACTGCATTTCATGTGGCATCGACAAATTGATCGCAGAACATGGCGGGCCGGTGTGGCAAGAGGAAAACTTCGCCCGCTTGCAGGAATTGGTGCGCGGTGAGTTGAATGAAACAGTAGTTGGGGTCGCCAAACAAGTTGAACAAATCCTGACTGCGGTGTTTAACATCAACAAACGGTTGAAAGGCCGGGTGGATATATCGTTGGCACTGGCGCTGTCGGATATCAAAGCCCAGCTTGGTGGCTTGGTGTATCGCGGTTTTGTGACCAACAACGGTTGGAAGCGTTTGCCGGATACGCTGCGGTATCTGCAGGCGATTGAACGTCGTCTGGAGAAGCTGGCTATCGATCCACACCGCGATCGTGCACAGATGATACGGGTGGAGCAGGTGCAGCAGGCTTGGCAACAGTGGCTGAATAAGCTGCCGCCGAAGCGACAGCAGGATGATGAGGTAAAAGAGGTGCGCTGGATGATAGAAGAGCTGCGCGTGAGCTTGTTCGCTCAGCAATTGGGTACGCCTTATCCTATCTCGGACAAGCGTATCTTGCAGACTATCGAGCAGCTTTCAGGCTAAGCGGCGTAAAAAGGCAGCCTGTACAGCAGAGGCATAGCAGGCTGCAGCATAACAGGGTTGCGGCCAGGCTTTGTCCTACGGCGGCTAAAGACAGTCCGGCGCCAATCAACAGATAGTAGAGCAGGCCGAAAACGGCTCCGGCGGTGCCGAGCTGATGCCGGTAACGGTGTAGTGCCTGGCTTAACACGTTGGGGATCGCCAACCCGAAAGCCACGGTGATGAGTGTGCAAGGCAACAGCAGCATCAGACTGTGCTGCCAGAAAACCAAGGCCAGTGCGGCACTGAGCGCCAGCAGACTGCCAAGCAGGATTTGTTTTTTTGCACTGATACTTTTGAACAGTAAATAGCGGTTCAGTAATGCGCCAAGCAGACTGCCTAACGCTAATGCGATGCCAGAGTAGCCGAATTGCTGGCTGCTCAGGCCCAGTTGTTCGAAGATGAACGGTGCCAGGCTGAAGTAGCTGAACACCATGACATTAAAACCGGCGACTAATAACGCGGAATACCAGATATGTTTGTCGCGTAAGATAGCCCAGCCATTGCCCGCCGCTGTTGTCTTGATTGCGACTGCAGTCTGTCGCGTCTCCGGCAGGGCGTACCAGCACCAAACCAATAAAATCAACGCCAGCAACCACTGAGCGGCAAATATCGCCATACTACCGCCCCAACCGACGAGCATCCCACCGGCTAACATGCCCAGTACCGGACTGACCGACAAGGCGATACCAACGGTCGAGAAAACATTGCCTAGCGCAGACCCTTGATAGACATCACGCAGCATGGTTTGCGTCACGATGGAGCCGACCGCCGCGCCGAAAGCAATGGTAGCGCGAGCGCTCAACAGCCAGGTGAAATGCTGGCTCAGCAACGCGATAACCGCGCCAACAAGATAAATCGCCAAACCCGCCAGCATAGTTATCCTGCGACCAAGTCGATCGCACATTACCCCCCAGAATGCGACACCGAAAGCAAAAGCAAAGAAATAGATCGACAGTGTTTGGCTGGCCTGAGCGGCGCTGACATTGAAATCGACGCGTATTGCCGTGAGCGCAGGGCTGTAGAGGGTTTCGAGCACCTGTGGGGCCATGATAGTGACGACTATCAATGGCAGGGGGAAGCGTGACATGGAAATGAACCTTTGTGGTGAATAATCGCGTCAGTATAGGGAAAGACAAAATGTTCAATTACAATCATAAGAACAAAAAACAACGAAAAAAGGACATTGGTGATGGCATTGATTACCCAGCAGGCTGTTTTTGACCCAGACGCCTGGTTGGCGCCGGTGTTAGGTATCGCGGCGGAGTTAGTCCGGCATGACTCGGAAGATCATGTGCATCAACGTGCGCAGTTGCTGTATGCGCCACGCGGGTGCATGACGGTGACACTGGCCGATCGTTGGTTGATCTTGCCGCCAACGCGCAGTTTATGGATCCCCGGCGGTATCCGGCATCGGGTTCAGCTTCGTGGGCAGGTTGCCTACCGCTCGATCTATCTGGATCCGTCATTGGTGCCGGCTATGCCGCAAGAATGTGCTGTATTGGCGGTCAATCCTTTATTGGCAGCAGTGGTGGAGCGTATAGCCTATTGGCCATTCAATTTGGCTATGGAGTGCCGTACGGCGCAGGACTTGCTGCCGGTCCTGGTGAATGAGCTCCATGCAGCGCGGTTGGAGAACACTGGCCTGATGCTGCCCCGAGACCGACGTCTGGCACATTGGCTGGAAAAACTTGACGGGTGCGATGAATTGCCGGGGTTGGCGAAATTGGCACAGAAGCTAAATCTGCATGCCAAAACGCTGACACGCATTTTCCAACGCGAGAGCGGATTGAGTTATCAGCAATGGAGTCAGCAATGGCGGTTGATGCGAGCGATTGAGCTGTTGGCGGAAATGCCATCGGTCAGTTCAGTGGCGCAGCGTTTGGGTTTTTCCAGTGACAGTGCTTTTATCGCTTTCTTTCGCCAGTTTACCGGCACAACACCCAAGCGGTTTATGAAAGGAGATGAGAGAGAAGAAACCGGCGTGGGCACCCACGCCGGAGGGGAATAGCTTATTTTCCGGCAGCCAATGCGTCGAGCGCATCACGAATGCCGGTGACTGCCAGTGCTCGGTTATCGGCACGGTAACGATCTTTGGCCGCCGGTGCTGAACTTTGAATGGCAATCAACGACCAACCATCGGCTGTTTTCAGCAGTAACGGAGAGCCGCTATCGCCAGGGAGAGTGTCGCACTGATGCGACAGAACGCCTTGTTGTGCCCAACCCGTCACTTTACAGTTTTGGTGGCTATAAAGGTCATCCAAATGATCTTCCGGATATCCAGCCTGAGTAATTAACCGCTTGGCTTGCTTCATCGCCTGGGTCAGCGCCTTGCTGTCGCCTTGCCACAGTGGCAGCGGTTTAATCGGCAAGGTGTTTTTATCCTTCAAGCGAATCAGCGCAAAATCATAGGCCGCCGCCGCGGGTGGAACGATCCAGCTATCGCCATCAGGTTTGAGCTTTTTACCCAGTTTGCGGTCAACCAACGTTTCAATATTGCTTGTTTGGTATTTCCACGTTTTATTACCAGCTACAAAACGCAGCGCGATAGCTTTGTCCAGTTGGCCCGGTGGTGCCAGTACGCAATGACCGGCAGTGAGAGCCAGATGAGGGGATATTAGCGTGGCAGTGCACAGGTTACCGCTGGCGGTTTCCACTTGTCCAATCGCTTGCCACGGCCAACCGTCGGTTGCCGTGACCTTAACGCGTTCATCTTTGCCAAAAAATAGGCGGGTTTGCTCAGCGGCCGACGCATCGGATGGGCTATCTGCCCGAGCTGAGAGGGAGAGTGCGAGCGGAAATGAGCACAGCAACAACAAAACGGTTATGCGCATAAGTTTCTTGCCTGGAAAATACGGGTCATCCATAAACACACTGAATGGTAACTATAGACTGATTTCGTTGCCGTGTGGATGGGCAGTGATTGATTTTTCAATAATTTCTAATCCAGAAAGGCTGTGCAGCTACAGATAAAAAAAGGCGGTGATCAGTCCGCAGAGGATCAGAGTGGCCAGAATAATTTCAAATAAGTAGCGACGCAGCATGATGAGAACCCCCGATGAAAAAACACCCGGCGAACCGGGTGTTGGAAAACTCAAGCCTGGACTGGTGAGGGGAGCCTCACATCAGATTGCTGTTACGCAGCTTTTTTATGGCTGGATTTTTTGTGGTGTTTTTTGGCTGCCTGCGCTTTCTGAGCAGGGGCTTTTTTAGCGGTGGCTTTGTGGTGCTTTTTAGCCGCTTGCGCTTTTTGTACCGGGGCTTTCTTCGCGTGATGTTTTTTCACGTGAGTAGTTTTGGCCGGTGCAGCCATCGTAGTGGTAGTGGTCGCCGCAGGTGCAGTAGTGGTGGTAGTGGCAGCGTCAGCAGCGAAAGCAACAGAAGACAGACCCATTGCAGCGGCAACAACCAGAGCTAATACTTTTTTCATTGTTGATTCCTCAAATTACTCGTCATGTATCAAGCCCACTGCGGGGCCGGTGTTAAGATAGTAGGCAAACAGCGGAATGCTTTCCGTGAGTGATTGGTTTCGGCGTGTAACCTAATGTACATCGTAGGTTTTGGGGTTCTGTGTGGCGGGCAGCCATTCACCGACGTACGTTGTACCGGCAGTGAATAGCGATGAACGCAATGTTGAACCCAGCGTATGGCATGTGCCTTTCAAACGCATTTTAGTTACAACATACATATTGTGATTAACTACCCAGCACTCTGTAGCTACAGCGTCGCAGGCAGGGGTTGTGCGTTATGGAAGAATGAAGGTTAAGCAGGGGGAAAAAGGCACGGGTTAGCCGTGCCTGGGGAATGGATTATATTACAGGTAGCGGCTTTCCAGATGCTTACGGAAATAGCCTGGATTCAAGGGTTCGCCGGTTGCATTCGTGATCAGTGTTTCGGTAGGGAAACGGCTGCCATGACGCCAGATATTCTGTTTCAGCCACTGGAACAGTGGGGTCAGGTTACCTTCGGCGATATCATTGTTCAGTGTCGGTAGCGCTTTACCGATGGTCTGGAAAAGCTGAGCTGCATACATGGCGCCGAGAGTGTACGTAGGGAAGTAACCGAAGGCACCGTCGGTCCAGTGGATATCCTGCATACAACCATTCCGATAATTACCGACAGTATCCAAACCAAGGTAACGGTGCATTTTTTCGCCCCACAGCGCAGGGATGTCTTCTACTTCAATGTCACCTTCGACCAAGGCTTTCTCAATCTCATAACGCAGAATCACGTGGGCCGGGTAGCTCACCTCGTCAGCGTCTACGCGAATCAGACCAGGTTTCACGCGTTGGTTGAGGCGGATGAAGTTATTTTCTTCTAGCGCCGGTTGCTCACCGAATTGTTTGATGATCAGTGGACGCAGAATCTTTAGGAAATCGCTACTGCGGGCCAGTTGCATTTCAAACAACAGACTTTGTGACTCATGAATAGCGGTGGAGCGCGCCTGTGCGACGGGCTGACCCAGCCATTCACGCGGCAGATTTTGCTCATAACGGGCATGGCCGGTCTCATGCACAATACCGAGCAGGGCCGTCAGGAATTCTTTGTCGTTGTAGCGCGTGGTGATACGAACATCTTCCGGAACGCCGCCGCAGAACGGATGTGCACTGACGTCCACACGGCCACCATCAAAGTTAAAGCCGAGCAATTTCATCACGCTCAAGCTCAGTTGACGTTGGGTATCGACATTGAACGGGCCTTGCGGAATAAGGCAAGGTTCCTGAGCCTGTTTGGCCACCACTTTTTGCAGCAGATCAGGCAGCCAGGTTTTCAGATCGCCAAAGATACGGTCGATATCGCTGCTGCGCATGCCTGGTTCGTACAGGTTCAGCAAGGCGTCATATCGGCTCGTTCCTGCCGCTTCAGCACGGATCTGTGCCTCCTGGCGGCTAAGTTTGACCACTTCACGTAGATTTTCTGAAAAGCCGTCCCAATCATTGGCTGGACGTTGAGCACGCCAGGCGTGTTCACAACGTGCACCTGCCAGCGATTTGGCTTCAACCAATGACTCAGGCACAAGCACTGCGTTGTCGTATTGGCGGCGCATTTCTAACAGATTGGCCTGATCTATGTCATCCAGCGTTTCCTGTTGGGCACGTTCAAACAGGCGACCGGTTTTTTCTGCCGTCAAAATTTGGTGTTGCAGGACACTCAGCTCAGCCAGCGCTTCTGACCGTGCTTTACTGCCGCCCGATGGCATCATGGTTTGCATGTCCCAACCGGCAATGGCTGAGAGATGACCGAAGCGTGACAATCGGGTGAAAAGGGCGCGTAGTTCGTCATATGAAGGTGAAGGGGTATGTGCAGATGTCATCGTTTAGCTCCATATTATTGTAATCCGGATAACCCGTTAAGCCTTTCAGGCTGCTGCGTAGGCGGGGTTACACCGGGTCTGCTTTTAAATTGAAATTGGGTTTCACCGGCCAGCAGAAGCGGAAGCAGGCGCCGCCGAGAGAACTGGCATCAACGTAAACCTGGCCCTGATAGGCGACAGCGATAGAGTGGACAATGGCCAGCCCCAGCCCACAGCCACCCGTGGCGCGATCACGGCTTGGATCCAGACGGACAAATGGCTCGAATACCCGCTCTCGCTCTTCCGGCGGAATTCCTGGCCCATCGTCTTCTACCTGCAGACAGGCGTCGTCACCATCAAACCACAGGCCGATACGCAGGCGTTGTTCGGAATAGCGCAGCGCATTGTTTACCAGGTTATCCAGCACCCGTTCCATCAACCGCAAATCCACGCCACCAAAATCACCGGTGTGTGGGATATCCAGCTCGATTTCACGTTCAGGGTGGATTAGGCGCAGATCGTCAGCCTTATCTTCTAGCCATTTGGGCAAATCGAGCGGTTCTATATTGAGTGCGACCTGCGGACGGTCCAGCCGTGCATAGGTCAGCAGCTCGTCGATCAATGATTCCAACTGGCCGATATCACGGTTCAGTGCTTGTTGTTCGCTATCGGACAGGTTTTCACTCATCGCCAATCGGTAGCGGAGCCGAACCAGCGGTGTACGTAATTCATGGGCGATGCCGTCGATCAGCTGCTTCTTGCTGGCGATCAAGGTATTGACGTTATCCGCCATCTGGTTAAACGCCACCCCCAGCCGGTTCAGACTGGACGTCGGGTCAAAATGGGTACGCTCGTCAAGATGCCCCGCACCGAGTCGCTGAGCCGCGTTTTCAAGTTTAAGCAAATCTTGCCAGTGCGGTCGCATCCACAGAAATACCGGTAACGCTAGCGACATGCCAATAAACACCAGCAGCGCCAAATCCAGCAGTCGCATCTGATGCAGATAGAATAAATACGGTATTGGACCGACGACCAGCACGTAGTGGCTACGTGGAATGCGTTGCATAAAGGTGTATTGATCGTCGAGGGCGATGATCTCCCCGAGGCGAAGCCTTTTTTTCAGATCCTCACTCAGATCCTGTTTGCCGAGTGGTTCGATGTGCAGCTTAAACGACAGATTTAAGTCCAGCGTAGCGATGGTTTTATTCCAGTCTTTCAGTGGAATTTCCCGCAGCTCACTGCGCATCAGATACAGCGAGCTTTTCATCAAATCGTCCATCGACTGACGACCGGCGCGTTCGGCGGTGACTTTGTACACCAGCCCCACCAGCATCGCCATCACCAGGAAACACACGAAAAGCAAGAGGAAGAACTGGACAAAGAGCTTTCTCATTGCTGCACGAACTCCCACGCGTTCGGGGCGAAAAGGTAACCTTTGTTACGCACGGTTTTTACGCGGAATGGCTCAAGGGTATTGTCGTACAGCTTGCGGCGCAGGCGCGAAATTGCCACATCTATACTGCGGTCAAGGCCGTCATAGCTCACACCACGCAGGTTTTGCAGCAAGGCTTCACGATCCATTATTTGACCGGCATGGGTGGCTAATTCCCACAGCAGATCAAAATCTGAGGTAGAAAGGGTGATGGTCTCTTCGCCCAACGTCACCTGACGGTTGACCGGATCAATACATAACAGCCCAAAGTGCAACGCATTGTGTTGGGTGATCGGCTGGCTCGACTCTTCCTTGGGTTGATTACTGTGCTGACGCAAGTGCAGTCGCAGCCGCGCCAGTAACACCGCAGGCGGCGTGGTCTTCAGTATGTAATCATTAGCGCCCATTTCCAGGGAGAGGATATGGTTCATGTCGCTGTCGAGTGAGGTCAGCAGAACGATCGGGCCAAGGAAGGTCGGGCGCAGATCGCGACACAGCGTCATGCCGTCCTTACCAGGCAACATAATGTCGAGTAGCACCAAATCCGGCTGTTCTAGCTCGATGCGTGCCTGCGCACTGTCGCCACGCGGCTCAATCAACACTTCAATGTCGTGTTTGCCCAGATAGGCGGCAATCAGTTTGCCGACTTCAGGATCGTCTTCTACAAAAACAATTTTATGCATATTCAGCGGTTTTATCAGAATAACGACGTTCAGCATAACGCGGGGCTCCGCGATACGCCATGCAGATCTTTGTGCTAACGCAGCGGACGTCCGCCATCAACACCATGGGTACGGCCGGTGACGTAACGGCTGCTGAGCAAGTAGTTCACCAGGTTAACCACTTCACTCTCGCCGGGGGCGATTTTCATCAGTGATTTTGCCAGTGCTTGCTGGCGATAAGGCTCATCATCACCCGGATTGAAAATAATCAGCGCCGGCGCGATGGCGTTCACTTTGACTTCAGGCGCCAACTTGCGGGCAAATGAGCGAGTCATGTTGTCCAACGCGGCCTTACTGGCAGCATAGGCAATGTGCTTATCGCTACCTTTCTCCACCACATAGTCGGTCAGGTGGATAATATCCGCACCGGCTTGCCCCTGACCCAACAGGCAGGATTCCAGCAATTGATTCAGCAGATAAGGCGTGTAAACGTGAATTTGCAACATTGCCGCCATGACGTGCTCCGGTGGCACTTCTGGCGATTCTGCCTGCCAGGCGCTGGCGTTGTGGATCACTGCACGCAGTTTAGGCGCGATTTGGCGGACTTGCTCGGCGAAACGGTAAATACCGTCGTGCGTTGAAAAATCCCCCTGAATGCAGATTGCTCCCAGTCCTTTTAGCTCGTTCAACGCCGGGTAGTCACTGCGGTAGGCAATAATAACGGGAATATCGCGTTGCAAGAATGACCTGGCCAGTGCCAGACCAATCCGGCGTGCGCCGCCTGTTATCAGCACTGGGGCTGAGTTGTGATGTTCCATTGATTAAAGCTCCTGGACAGACTGGCAAACAATAGGGGAATTATGCCATTATACGGCGGAAATTCGTTAAAGCTTCGCATCGATTATCCATTTCAGGATGTAATACATAGGCAATGAGAGGAAGGGATGAACAGCAGTCACCTTGCACCCGTCGCCCGCAGTGAAAAAATCTGCTTTGATTACATGGAATTTCTGTCTGCATCGTGCAAGAAGCACTGGCGCTTTGTTGATGCAATCTATGGTGTGATGCCATTTTTTGGCATGGTATTGAAGTCTCAGGCAAGTGCCACACAAACGCGGAAAGAGCATTTGAAGGCGTTGGCGTTACAGGTCGTGTCCACCCAGGTCAGCGACGAAGCCAATATTGTGCGCCTGATAGATCTGGCTCAGCAGCAGGGTTTGGCGGTATTTGAAATTAAATTGCCGTATGCGTTAGATACGCAGCAATTGGCGACCATTCAACAAGAGTGTGTTGAGGGCGTTATCATTTCTCAGGTTGAAGAACGCATGACTATCAGTCTGCGCATCTCCCAAGGTAATTGACCGGGTGGTCCCACCCGGCCATACACTATTTATTGCAACATAAACCAGCCAGCTGGCACCGTAGCCACCAGTAACAGCAAAATACTGCCTTTCTCCAGTTGATTCAGTAGCTTGACGTCATCATGCCCACGTCTGGCATAGATGAACACCAACAACCCTGGTGCATATAACAGAACCGACATCAGCAAGTGCATCAATCCTGATGCATAAAGCAGCCAAATACCGTACAGGCAGGCGCCTGTCGCAGCGAACATCAAACGTTTATCCTGACGACGGAGTGCCACCTTGAACAGGAAGGCACCGACCAGGAAATACGGCACCAGAATCATTTCTGAGGCGATAGTCAGTAACGAGTTGTAGTTGCTACCCGTCAACCAAATCAATACCAGAGCGAATTGCACCGCAAGGTTGGTCAGCCAAAGGGAAGCTGACGGCGCATGGTTCTTATTTTGCTTACGGAATATTTTGGGGAAGGCGCCATGTTGTGCGGCAAGAAGAGGCACCTCTGCGGCCATAATTGTCCAGCTCAGGTAGGCACCACAGACCGACACGATCAACCCGGCAGCGATGATCACATCACCCCAGGGACCAATCAAATCTACCATCAGCACGGCCATTGACGGGTTGCGCATCTCGGCTAGTTCACTGCGTGGCACCACACCCAATGACAGCAGGGTAACCAGCAAATAGACGGCCAGCGCAGAGACCACCGCCAGCATGGTGGCACGACCGACATCCTTCTTATGCCGTGCCCGCGCAGAAACCACCACGGCACCTTCTACACCAATAAATACCCACAGGGTAATCAGCATGGTATTTTTTACTTGTTCCCACACGGGCTTACCCAGTGCGACGCCATGGAAATCCAGTGTGAAGACATCCATTTTGAACGCTATCGCTGCCAAGACGGCGAACAATCCCAGGGGTAACAATTTGGCCAACGTCGCCACCAGATTGATGCTGGCGGCTGTTTGTACGCCTCGCAACACCAATGCATGCACGATCCACAGCAATACAGACTCAGCCAGTAATGCTTGCCAGGTATTACCGTCACCCAGAATGACCTCGCCGCCACGATCGGTGAACAGACTCAGTGCAGCGAACACGATCACCAGATAAGAAACATTGGCGATTACCGCACATAACCAGTAACCCCACGCAGAACAAAAGCCCACCAGCTCACCGAAGCCTTCTTTCGCATAGGTGAAGATACCGCCGTCCAGATCAGGACGTAGACGGGTAAGCAGCAGCATGGCAAATGCTAAGAACAGGATGCCCACGCCGGTAATCGCCCAACCCAGCAACAGCGCGGCCGGGCTGGCGACCTGTGCCATGTTTTGCGGCAGGCTGAAAACGCCGGCGCCCAGCATGGAGCTGAGTACCAATGCCGTTAACGCGGTAAGACCTAGTTTTTTTTCCAATGACGGATCCTGAACGCAGAATAAACAACTGGGAGGGAACTGCTTGGCAGTAACAACGTAATGGCAATTACTGAACAAATAGACAATAGCCCTAAAAATTGGCGCAAATTCTACGGATGGATCGGTGTTGATGCAATGATTGAATATGCGAAATTTACAAAAAACTATTCAATTGGGTGAGGTAACATGCGACAAAAAAAAGGGCAGCTCAATGGCTGCCCGATGGTAAACCCTAAAGTGGAGCTTATTTGAACAAGTCGGCGCTGACGGTCAGGTTACCGCCGCTCTTGTTCTGCCACTGGCGAGTTACATGATAGTACTTGGCACCTTTCTCGGCTGCGCGTTTCGCCACTTCGGTGGAGACGTCAGTCATGCTGTTGAAGTGGCCAGTGAAGGTCACAGAATCAAACGGCACCATCTGTGCGGCAGTCACGTTGTTCACTTCCTGAATCTTGGTGCCATTCGGCAGCGTGACAGTATAACGTTGACCGGTAGAAGACTGCGTTTCGAAGAAACGGCCTACGTCACGGCTTGGCGAACCTGAAGATGCTACACCCGGAATTTCAACCTTGGCAGCAGCAGCACCACCGGCAGCCAATGCAGCTTTACCGGCTTCAGAGTCGGCAGGGATGGCATCCGGGCTCTGAACGACACGCTTAGGCGCATCGGCTTTGTAGATGTATGCCGTGATGAACTGGTTGCCACCCTGGTTGGCATCAACCTGACGTACGATAAAGAAGGAAGCTGCGCCTTTCTTTTTCGCTTCTTTGGTGATGGCATCGTTGATGTCTGGTTGGCTGCGGTAGAAACCGCTGACGCTCACTGTATCGTAAGGTTCCAGCAGGAAGGCTTGTTCTTTTGGCAGTTCAGTGACGCCATTAATAACGCGGTACTTGGGCTCTTTGCTCACTTCTGGCGCATCTTTATGATAAAGATCTGCGGTGACGCGCCAGTTGCCGCCATTATTGCTGTTATTGCTATCCTGAATGTAGAAGGAGTCTGCACCCAGCTTGTCTGCACGGCGAGATACGGCATCAACAGCTTCATTGATGGCATTAAAGCGGCCGGTAATCGTGATGCGATCAAACGGCTTCAACGCCGCTGCTTTTTCAGGAGTTAACTCTTGCGCTGCGTGAGCAGACAGGGCAGTGAGTGATAACAAGGCTGATGCGATGATCGTGTTCTTCAGCTTCATAAAAAATCCTTTCGCCTAGCGCATTAACGTTTATAACGTGCTGAACTGTTTAGGTGTAATTCAGCCGCCGATTATTACATGTAATCTCGACCAGTGTCTCAGCATTTTATGTCATCCCATGAGACAAATCCCGCTAAGGATTGTGCCGATTATTTTGTGCAGAATCACCATAAGTTTCAATAATAAAGCCTTTGATGTCATAAGTGTTAATTATTCACAATTTTATAACTTTCATGCGTTCCAGCCGCGCAACGCAAGATGTTGTCCGAAGAGCGATAGTCACAATGTGCCCGTGAAAACGGCATTCCAGCGGGCTTTTTAACTTTAAATTGCGATTTGTCATAACGTTGTCTGGATTTTTATGTAAAAACAGACCTGAATGCGTAAGCAATTATGGATCATCGATCATATTTTCAGTAGGTTATAGATGACGCCTTAATTCGCTGCCGACAAGGTTAAGAAAAAACTTGTCAGCCGGCGCCATCGCTATGGGTTAGAAGATAATAAACATCATCAAAGACAGGTGAGAAGGGAACATTATGCGTATTGGTGTACCAAGAGAACGGTTGGCCAATGAAGCTCGGGTTGCAGCAACGCCGAAAACGGTGGAACAACTGCTGAAGCTGGGCTTTACCGTCGCGATCGAAAGCGGGGCGGGTAAACTGGCAAGTTTTGACGATGTCGCTTACGAAGCCGCTGGGGCGACGATTACCGATACTGCCGATGTCTGGCAGTCAGATCTGATTTTGAAAGTTAACGCGCCGCTTGAGGACGAGATCGCGTTAATGCGTGAGGGCAGCACCCTGGTCAGCTTTATTTGGCCGGCGCAAAATCCTGAATTGATCGCGAAGCTGGCTGCACGCAATGTCACAGCGATGGCGATGGACTCGGTACCGCGTATCTCACGAGCGCAGTCTATGGATGCGTTAAGCTCAATGGCCAATATCGCGGGCTACCGGGCAATTGTTGAGGCCGCCCACGAATTTGGCCGCTTCTTCACCGGTCAGATCACCGCAGCCGGTAAGGTTCCACCTGCCAAGGTGATGATCATCGGTGCTGGTGTCGCAGGTCTGGCAGCCATTGGCGCGGCAGGTAGTCTGGGGGCAATTGTTCGTGCCTTCGATACCCGTCCGGAAGTCAAAGAGCAAGTGCAGAGCATGGGCGCGGAATTCCTCGAGCTGGATTTTGAGGAAGAGGCTGGCAGTGGTGATGGTTATGCCAAAGTGATGTCCGAAGCCTTTATCAAGGCCGAAATGGCATTGTTTGCTGCACAGGCGGCCGAGGTCGACATTATTGTGACCACGGCGTTGATCCCAGGTAAACCTGCACCGAAGTTGATCACCAAAGAGATGGTGGCTTCGATGAAGCCAGGCAGCGTGATCGTCGATCTGGCCGCGCAAAACGGTGGCAACTGTGAGCTGACCGTGGCCGATCGCGTGACAGTGACCGACAACGGCGTGAAAATCATTGGCTATACCGATCTGCCAAGCCGTCTGCCGACCCAATCCTCACAGCTTTATGGCACCAACCTGGTCAACCTGATGAAGCTGCTGTCGAAAGAGAAAAACGGTGAAATCGATGTCGATTTTGACGATACCGTTATCCGCGGCGTGACCGTGGTGCGCAGTGGCGAAGTTACCTGGCCGGCACCGCCAATCCAGGTCTCTGCCCAGCCTAAACAGGCACAGACAGCAGCCCCGATCGCCAAACCCGTGGAAAAACCCGTTTCGCCTTGGCTGAAGTATGGCTTGATGGCGTTGGCGATTATTCTGTTTGGCTGGTTGGCTAATGCTGCACCGAAAGAGTTCCTGTCTCACTTTACCGTGTTTGCGCTGGCCTGCGTGGTGGGTTACTACGTGGTGTGGAACGTCAGCCATGCATTGCATACCCCGTTGATGTCGGTCACCAATGCGATCTCAGGGATTATCGTGGTCGGTGCGCTATTACAGATTGGTCACGGTGGTTGGGTGAGTTTCCTCTCCTTTATCGCCGTACTGATCGCCAGCATCAATATTTTTGGTGGATTCACCGTCACTCAGCGCATGCTGAAGATGTTCCGCAAGAACTAAGGGGTAACACATGTCTGGAGGATTAGTTACAGCTGCATACATTGTTGCCGCTATTTTGTTTATTTGCAGTCTGGCAGGCCTATCGCGCCATGAAACGTCAAAACGGGGCAACCTGTTCGGCGTCGCCGGGATGGCCATTGCGCTGATCGCCACCATCCTCGGGCCGGACTCCGGCAACGTAGGCTGGATCATCATCGCGATGATTATCGGTGGTTCTATTGGCGTCTATCTGGCGAAAAAAGTCGAAATGACTGAAATGCCAGAGTTGGTGGCGGTGTTGCATAGCTTTGTTGGTCTGGCGGCGGTGCTGGTAGGCTTAAACAGCTACCTGGATCACGGTGCACCGATGGAGCCGGTGATGGAAAATATCCATCTGACCGAAGTCTTCCTCGGGATCTTTATCGGTGCAGTGACCTTCACCGGTTCGATCGTCGCGTTCGGTAAACTGCGTGGCATTATCTCATCCAAACCGCTGGCACTGCCAAATCGTCATAAAATGAACCTGGCTGCACTGGTCGTGTCTTTCCTGTTGCTGGTGGTATTTGTTCGTGCTGACAGCGTGGGCTGGCAGGCTCTGGCATTGGTGCTGATGACTGCCATTGCACTGGCATTTGGCTGGCATCTGGTGGCTTCCATTGGCGGTGCCGACATGCCAGTGGTGGTGTCGATGCTCAACTCCTATTCGGGCTGGGCAGCGGCAGCGGCAGGCTTCATGCTGAGCAATGATCTGCTGATCGTGACCGGTGCATTGGTGGGGTCTTCGGGGGCCATCCTGTCTTACATTATGTGTAAGGCGATGAACCGTTCGTTTATCAGCGTGATCGCCGGTGGTTTCGGTACCGACGGCTCTTCGACCGGCAATGCGGAAGAAATGGGCGAGTATCGCGAAACCACAGCGGAAGAAGTGGCCGAGCAGTTGAAGAACTCCACCTCGGTGATCATCACTCCAGGCTACGGTATGGCGGTAGCGCAGGCGCAGTATCCGGTGGCAGAAATTACAGAGAAACTGCGTGCTCGTGGCATCAAAGTACGCTTCGGCATTCATCCCGTCGCTGGGCGCTTGCCGGGACATATGAACGTGCTGTTGGCGGAAGCCAAGGTGCCGTACGACGTGGTGTTGGAGATGGACGAAATCAACGACGATTTCGCCGATACCGATACGGTGCTGGTGATCGGAGCTAACGACACGGTGAACCCGGCCGCGCTGGAAGATCCACGCAGCCCAATTGCCGGTATGCCAGTGCTTGAAGTGTGGAAAGCGCAGAATGTCATTGCCTTTAAACGTTCGATGAACACCGGCTATGCTGGCGTGCAAAACCCGCTGTTCTTTAAAGAGAACACTCAGATGTTGTTTGGCGATGCCAAAGAGAGTGTGGAAGCGATACTGCGTGCGTTGCAGGCGTAAGGCACGTTATTAGGGAGAGCGTGCCGAAGGGGCCGTAGCGGCTTGTCCGCCGACCAATTTGCCGGGAGCAAATTGGAACGACTTCCAGTCAGCCCGTAGGGTGGGACACATGGATGTGTCCCATAATGGCCCTTCGGTGCGCCAGACCCAGGTATCTCGGGGTCAAAGGCAGTTTTGTCATCAAAATAAAAACGGGCCTTTCGGCCCGTTTTTTTATGCGTCAAACATCAATCTTCGTCGTCGTGCTCATCGTCCTCATCAGCTTCGATCGGACAATTGAAGTTGTCGGGTTTAATGACCAACAGATCGCATTTCAGATGGTCGATCACATGTTCTGCCGTGTTACCGATAAAGGCCGCCGAAATGCCGGTGCGGCCTAAGGTGCCCAACACCACGACACCCGCCTGTAAGTGCTCAGCTAAATCGGGGATAACCTCTTCAGGCAGGCCTTTTTCAACGTGAGTAAATTCTTCTTTAATGCAGAATTTTTGTCTTAGCGCCTTCATGGCGATCAGATGTTGCCCGCGAATGGCGTCGTTATAAACACTGGGGTCAAAATCAGGCAATTCGATGGCGATATTGATGGGGGTAACAGGGTAGGCACCGACCAAATGAACTTCCGTTTGGTTGACGTTTTGCGCCAGTTCAACCGTTTCTTGTACAAGCTTGATGTTCAACGGATCGTGGTAGGGTTCTTCACTGGCCAGGTTGACGGCAACCACGGCTCTACTGCCGTCCTGCCAGGGTTGATCTTTAACCATCCACACCGGGCAAGGGCATTTGCGTAACAGATGCCAGTCGGTTGGGGTGAAAATGACGGATTCGAGGCGGTCATGTTGGTGCGCCATTTTCAGCAGTAAATCGTGCTTGCCGGCGATCACTTCCTGAATAATCGCCTCATAAGGGCGGTTATGCCAGACCACTTTGATTTCAATAGGAACGCCTTCGTCGAGGTAAAAACGGCATTGCTCGTTAATCCATGCGGCGCGTTGGCTAATAACGCCTTGCCGCATCGCCGTTCTTTCGTCTGGAGAGAGCAGGGTCGTCATTTCGTAAGAGAAGTCGTAAATAGGCAGGAAGGCCTTAATGCGCCCGCCATTCCGTTTTATCAGGTACACCGCGCGACGCAATGCCGGCTGGTCGTCCTGATTGGGGTCAATAGCCACCAGAAGATTCTGATACTTCGCCATAGGGCCTCCTTACAGCTGAAAATCAACAGTCTGTCAATTTACAGAGTAACCCAACATTGAAAAACAGAACAGCAGCAGAGGTTGTGCTGGGTCAATAATTCTGCGGAATTACTAACCCAGCAATAGGATCAGGCGTTTACGGTCACGTTAATACGCGGCGTGCCGGCCAACACCGACAGGGCATCGACGTTTTCGATGGTGATATATTTGCCTTTAACGCTCAGGATCTCGCTTTTCTGGAAGCGCCCCAGCAGGCGACTGATGGTTTCTACCGTCAGGCCAAGATAGTTGCCGATATCGCCACGGGTCATAGTCAGGCGGAACTCACGTGGTGAGAAGCCGCGTTCAGCAAAACGACGTGACAGGTTATAGACGAACGCCGCCAGGCGCTCTTCGGCATTTTTCTTCGACAGCAACAGGATCATGTCTTGGTCGCCTTTAATCTCACCGCTCATCAGACGCATGATTTGTTGGCGAAGGTTAGGCATTTTACCCGAGAGGTCATCCAGCGTTTCGAAGGGGATCTCACAGACCATGGACGTTTCCAACGCCTGAGCGAAGCTCGGGTGTTTTAATCCGCCAATGGCATCAAAACCGACCAAATCGCCTGCCAGATGGAAGCCGGTGATTTGCTCATCACCTTGTTCAGTGATGGTGTAGCTCTTGATTGTCCCGGAACGGATAGCGTACAGCGATTTCAGTTCATCGCCGGCCTTGAACAGGGTCTGGCCCTTCTGGATAGGCTTTTTCCTTTCGATAATGTTGTCGAGCTGGTCTAGCTCATGGGCATTAAGAGTAAAAGGAATACACAGTTGGCTGATACTGCAATCCTGACAATGGATCGCACAACCACCAGACTGGATACGACGAATCACGCGTTTTTCCGGGATCATAGATTACGCTCATTCAATAATTGATATGCGTCAATTTTAACATCTTTTCCTGCAGGTGATAAGGGTAGCATTAATAAGAACGGGGGCATTCTGTGCGAATTTCACACAACCATACCGCCGATTATTCTGTAGTTACCTGAAATGTTTTGATTTATTTGTTACTTACACTGGTGGATAGCCGATACGCGGGTGACCGCGGCTCATAGAGAAAGCCCGGTCCACACCGCGTATTTTTAGGTAAGCAATATTTAACCCTGTTCACCCAAGGTGTTTTCCGCCGTATCAAGTCAATATTTGTACACATTTACTGGCGAAAACTGATCGCATTCATCCCAATCGTTGCCACAGATAAAACGCACAGTGGCGTTATCTTGCTCACTATGGGTGCGGTGACAATCAGATTCAGGAGTGAATGATGAAAAAGGTCATGTTATTGATGCTGGCGGCCGGAGCATTAATGTCGGCCAGCGCTGCCTCGTTTGCACACGGCTACTATGGGCATGGTTATTACGGTCACGGATATTATGGGCATGGATACTACGGTCCCAATGTGGTGATTGGCATCCCTTGGGGCCCGCCGCCGGTCTATTATACGCCACCGCCGGTGGTGTATGTAGCACCGCCTCCACCACAGAATTACATAGAAAAGGCACCCAATTACGCGTACTACTGCCGGCGTCCAGCGGGTTATTACCCGCAAGTGGCACGTTGCCCTGACGGCTGGATGAAAGTGGTAACAGACGGCCCGACATCTCGGTGACTCTAAGGCGGATCAGTGATGAAATTACTTCCTGTTTTCACGTTGCTGGCTTTGGCTACTGGGCTGGGTGGTTGCGTTTCACCGCCTACCGGTCCGGATGTCATGGCTTTACCGGGCACGGGCAAGAGTTATGAACAGTTTAATCGTGATGAGGCGTTGTGCCGCGGCTACGCGCAAAATAGCGTGAATGGCGGTACCCAAACGGCGGCTAACAATGCTGCAGGCACGGCAGCGGCGGGCACACTGGTTGGTGCGGCAGCGGGCGCATTAATCGGCGCGGCATCTGGCGATGCTGGGCCCGGTGCGCTTATTGGTGCTGGTGGTGGGTTACTGGTAGGCAGTTCAATAGCCAGCAGCAGTGCGTCGGGTAGCACGGGCGATTTACAAGATCACTACGATACGGTCTACAGCCAATGTATGTATGCCAAAGGTAATAAAGTACCGGTGCCCTATGGCTATGGCAGCGCGGACATGCAACAAGCCTCGCCGGTACCGCCGGATTATTACCCAACGCCAGCGGACCGTGGGGCGCCTCCGGACTACGTCCCACGCTAATAGCGTCGGGATATCGCACTTTACTGCGATATCCCGACGATTAAAGCAGATCGTTTTGTAAATACCCTTCGTGCTTCAGCAGCCACGCTTTGCGCTGAACGCCGCCGGCATAGCCGGTCAATGCACCTTGTGAACCAATCACACGATGACAGGGCACCACGATGCTGATTGGGTTAGATCCATTTGCCATGCCGACCGCACGTGAGGCCGTTGGGCGACCAATGCGCTTTGCCAATTCACCATAGGTAATGATCTCACCGCATGGGATCTGACGCAGCTGTTGCCAAACAGTGCGCTGGAATTCTGTGCCCGCGGTCATTACCGGCACGCTGTCGATCACGTCCAGTTCACCCGAAAAATACCGCTGCATGATGTCAGTCAGGCCACCAGGATTGTGCTTGTCTACCAGTTGAAAACGATCGGCTCGGTAATGCGTATTCAGCAGCTTCATCAGGCGCGCTTCGTGTTCTGTCCAGTCGATGGCGCGTAAGCGATCCTGTTCATCGGCAATCAGAACCAGCTCGCCCACTGGCGTCGCCATACGATCAATAAAAAAAGTCTGCATTTTGATCACTCCTCCCGTTTGATGGGCCGATTATTACACGAAATGCAGTGGAGCGATGGCGGATTCCGGACATGAAGATGGGCAACCGGGGTTGCCCATCTCAACGTAATGATGTGAACAAAACAGGTGTTATGGTGCAAAGTGATAAAATAAATTTATAAAATATAAATATTATTTTATCTGTTAAAAAGGTTTTAATAATAAATGCCACGGTAAATCACTTGTAGCTTATTGTGATATTCTTTAACCGATGATCGTTATTTACCGATTCGGTTGTCACGTTGGAAACTAATTCAGGTGGCATATTGTTTAATGACGTTGTGACAGCACCATTGTTGTTCGATGTCCCTATACCAAAGCAATTGGAAATGAGCCCTTCATTTCTCTGTTTGATAGTACAGGCGGGTGCTGTGATTTCGCCAATAAAGCGAATGGTACCTGATGCCACTGGGTGGCCATGGCCTGTTGCTGCCTGTAAGGTAGCTGGGAGAAAGGCCAATAGTGTGAGTGCCATAAGAGAATACTTCATTATTAACTCCTTTTCTAAAATGAAATAAATAAATAAGTGGTGCCAATTAAATAAAAATCAAGCGGAGGTGTTAATGACGACTCTCGAACAATTATTGCGCATGTCAATCTTGAATGACTTATATACTATTCTTAATTCTTCGTGCTAGCGAATTTGATAATAGGGAGGGGGTGTGGCTAAAACCATGATTTAGATCATAGTGAAGGCGGCTTAATGATTAGCAGGCGAACGTGGCGGATGTACTGTGAACTGGGTCACTATAATAACCCCCCTGGCCGCAGTGGCTATTGCCATTGCGACCAGACATGAAGCGTTATTCTGGGTTACAGCATGCCGCTGCTACCGCAAATGCGAATTTTCTCGGCCACCACCTCTTTCATTGCCAACTTGCCAGGTACGATGTATTTGCGTGGGTCGTTGGCGTCGGGGTGCTGGGAAAAATAGCTCTTCACGGCATCGGCAAAGGCAATTTTCAGCTCAGTGGCCACATTGACCTTGCAGACACCCAGTGAAATGGCGCGCTTTACCATAGCCTCAGGAATGCCGGAAGCACCGTGCAGTACCAGAGGGATATCGACCTGCTCGCGGATCAGTGCCAACCGTTCGAAATCCAGTTTGGGTTCACCCTGGTATAACCCGTGCGCGGAGCCAATGGCTACAGCGAGCGAGTCGATACCGGTAGCGGTGACAAATTCCCGCGCGGCGGCTGGATCGGTAAAGAAACTGTCGGTGGAATCGACGATCAAGTCATCCTCCTGGCCACCCAGGCGACCCAACTCTGCCTCCACACTGGACCCATAGCGGTGACATAACGCTACGGCTTCGGCGACCTTGGCGATGTTCTGTGCGAAGGGCAAGTGCGAACCGTCAATCATCACTGAGCGGATGCCGCTTTTGACCTTGAATTCGATATCATCCATTTTTTCATGATGATCGAGGTGCAGTGCTAAGGGCAGATCGTAACGGTGTGCTGCCGCCTGACAGATGCCGATCAAATAGTCGGTGCCGGCATAGCTAAACGTGCCGGGTGTCCCGGCCATGATTACCGGGGATCGCAGCTCTGCGGCAGTTTCTGCCACCACTTGTACGGTTTCCAGATTATGAACGTTAAATGCCGGCACGGCATAACCCTGGCGCTGCGCTTTTAACAGCATTTCGCGGTTGGATATCAGGTACATAGAGACTCCTTACGCCACAGATGACGGATAGCGGTAAATGGTGACGCCTTTCACCACGCGGTTAACTTCACCGGTCGGACATGGATTATCCGGCGTCAGGCCCAATGCCAGCGAGCTTTCAAATGCCAGCATCTGAGTGAATAGCAAGTAGGGGAACAGCAACCAAACGTCATCTTCGGCATGGTGCAGGTTCAGTATCATGTCGCTGAGTGGTTGTGCGCTGCCGGTCAAACCAACCATTTGCATTGCCAGACCGTCACGTTGCAGTTCGTTCCACAAATCACGATCGTACTGACGGGCATAATCGCCACTGGAGAACATCAGAAGCACCAACGTCTGGCTATCGACCATAAATTTGGGGCCGTGACGTAAACCGAGCGGCGAGTCGTAGCGAGTAACAATCTGACCGGCCGTCAGTTCCAGCATCTTTAGTGATGCCTCTTCCGCTAGCCCGGTGAAACAGCTTCCACCCAGAGTGATGTAGCGTCTGAAACCACTGGCAGCCAGCGTTTTCACTTGAGGTTGCAGTGTCTCGCGAAGCTCACGACAGCGTTCCACCATGGCGGCCAGTGGTCGTTGTGTCTCGGCAAGGGAATGTGGGCCAAGCAATAGCGCTGCGGACAGCATCATGCAGCTAAAGCTGGACGTCATGGCGAAGCTCTGATCGTTGGAGCCTTGTGGCATCACCAGGGAGCAGACGTTATCGCGTTGGTGTGCGTACTGCGCTAACTTGCTGTCCGGGTTGCACACCAGCATCAGGTGATAGCTTTCGGGCAGCAGCTGATCGGCCAATTCCACTGTCGCCACGCTTTCTGGGCTGTTGCCGGAACGGGCAAAAGAAACCAGCAGCGTAGGGCGCGTCAAATCGAGGTATTGGTGCGGATTAGCGACAATATCCGTGGTGCCATAAGCCACCACATCACGGCCTGTTTTCTCGCGTAGCCACGGAGCCAGCGCACGACCGGCGAAGGCAGAACTGCCCGCACCGCAAAGCACAATCTGTAAACGAGGATTTGACAGCAACGGGGCAAGGAAAGGTTGCCACTGCGTCTGTTGCGTTTGTAATTGTTGATGCAGGGCAGCCCATAGGTCCGGCTGTTGCCAGATTTCACGTGCGGTATGCAGCGCATGCCGTTGTTCCAACCAGCCCGCATCGTAGGCAAAATAACCATTCATGTTGAAAACTCCTTAAAAAACGTCGGTTAACGGTCGGCGATAATGACGTCGACCCCTAAATGCTTCAGCGCATGCAGGTAGCTTTCCGGAATGCGGCTGTCTGTGACCAATCGTTGGATTTGGCCGATTTCACGGATCATGCAAAAGCTGGTGCGCCCAAATTTGCTGGCGTCTGCGACGGCGATTACTTCGCGTGCTACATCGCACATGGCGCGGTTGAGTTGTGCTTCTCCGGGGTCTGGCGTGGTGATACCACTGAGCAGATCAAAGCCGTCAACGCCGAGAAATAGCTTGTCGAAACGGAACTGACGCATATGCTGCTCTGCCGCGGGGCCATACAGCGACCAGGATTTACGTCGCACGCTGCCACCGACCACCATCAAATCCACCTGTTCGTTGTTGGCCAGTTCGAAAGCGATATTTAATGCATTGGTCATCACCACCAGATCTTTTTTGCCGACTAACTGTTGTGCCATTTGGCTGGTGGTGGAGCCTGAATCGAGAATGATGGCATCGCCGTCATTGACTAATTCTGCTGCCGCGCAGGCAATGGCGAATTTCACGTCGCGATTGATACGGCCCTTGTCCTGCAATGGCCGATCGAAGGCAAATTGCTTATTGAGCATTGCGCCCCCGTAAGCACGCACTGCACAGCCGCTTTTTTCCAGTTGGCGCAGATCACTGCGGATAGTGACGCTGGAAACCGAAAACTGGGCGCTGAGTTGTTCGACGCGCACCGAGCCTTCACGACAAAGCTGGTCGATAATTAATTCCCGTCGTTTTACGGTATTGATCATTAACGCGTGACTCCTGATTTAGCTGTAGTCATACCCGGCCGCGGCGCAATGCGTCGCAGCTAATCTGACAGGAGTGCTTTCAGTTGTTCGTGTCGAATTACAGCAAACGAAACAGTGAAATGCAATCGGTTATTTTATAAAAAATCTTATGTATCAACTGGTTATGTTTATTTTGTCTTTCGGTTGTCGTCCAACCGAAAGCAACGAATAAATAAAGTGAAAACTCGTAATCCGTTATTAATCAGGCAACAATTCACTGCCTGGTGTCATTTACCAAAAGCAGGATGAAAGCTGTGTCATTCATTTTCTGCCGCCTGTCTTTTCACTGTTTTTTTTATTGCCAGCTTTGACGCAATAACGCGGCACCGCGTACGCCACTGCTGTCACCGTGCACCGGAGGGTAGATCGCTGCCGGTTCAGTGCCGGGTAACAACCAATGCCCCATGGCGGGTGGCAGCAGTGCATACAGCTCCCCGACGTTTGACAACCCACCGCCGAGCACGAAGGCGTCCACGTCCAATAACAGTTGTAGCCCGGCTAACGCACTGGCCAGAATATCGACGTACATAAGCATCAGGTGCTGCGCCATGGGTTCACCTTGACGGTAGCTGGCAATCAGCGCCGGTACCGTGTCGGCAGGGTGGCCAAAATGGCGGCTTAACGCCAACAACCCACTGCCGGATACGTAGCGCTCAAAACAGCCAGTCAGACCGCAGTTGCAGGTAAATAGCGGCAAATCATAGCGTTGTGCCAACTGAGCGGAGATCGGTGTATGGCCCCATTCACCGGCCAGCCCATTACGGCCTTTATGCAACTGCTTGTTCATGACCAGACCACCGCCGGCACCGGTACCGATGATCGCGCCGAACACCAATGCCAGATGCTCGGTCTGCGGGGTGCTGGCCTCGGAAAGGGCAAAGCATCGGCAGTCGTTTTCAATTTCAACCGGCCGTGCTAGCTCGTGAGCCAAATCGTCAGCCAGACAGTGACCGGTTAGACAGGGTACGTTCACGGCCAGTTGCTTACGGCTGCGTGGGTCGGTCACACCGGGTAAACCGATGCCAATACTGCCTTGGGTCTGTAATTCGCGGTCAGCACGATCCACCAATTGGTGGATACAGGACAAGAACTCACGGTAATTGCCTGTAGGAGTACTGACGCGTTGGCAAAACACTTGCTTAAGCTGTCGGTCATAGGCTGCCATTTCGATCTTGGTACCGCCAATGTCGAAGCCGTACCGCATCTGTGATATTTCCACGTATTTACGCTCCGCCCAGGGTGATCACCGCAGATTCACGGCGTGCACGTTCAGCCGCAAACACCATCAAATGGCTTTCCAACGTTTCGGCTGGGCCTGACAGCACTTGTGAAGGATCGTTAGTGCGAATAGCGTCGATGAAATGCTGCATCAGATAGTAATCGCCGCCGCCGTGACCGGACATGGTATGCAGGTCTTCAGCCTCATCGACGTCGCAGACCATTTCACTGTCATCGACGAATGAGGTAATGCGGATGTAGCGCCCGTCACCCTCGATACAGCCGTGGCTGCCGAAAATGCGGGTTTGGCGATCTTCCAACCGGGTGAATGCCGTCATGGTGAAGGAGGCCGTACGTCCGCCGGCAAATTGCATGTTGACCACCTGATGATCAACAACGTTATTGTCACAGCGGTAGACACAGCGGCCATACTGACCATCGCGCAGGGCCGCCAGCAGATGCGGCTGGCTGACTTCTGGGGTTAACACCCGCAGGAAGCCCGGTGTCGCTTTGTGGTCGTCGCCAAGATAGATACGTTTGGCGGAGTAGGGGCAACTGGCTTCCACCGCACAGTCCAGGCAGTTATCCGCTGCCCCGGCGGGTTGATTTTCTTGGCGAAAATGACGCAAACCGCCGAATGAGCTGATCTGCTCGCAAGGCAATTCCATGATGTAGCGGATCCAGTCGATGTCGTGGCAGGATTTTTGTAGCAGCATAAAAGCGGCTTCACCGTCATTGCGCCAGTTACCGCGGACAAAGGAGTGGGCCTGGTGCCAGTAACCTACCGGTTCCAGGTGCTGCAAGCTGACAATGTCGCCAATCACGTTATCACGCAGCAGTTGCTTCAGTTTCTGGGTATAACGCGTATAGCGCAACACATGACCAACCGAGAAAATCAGCTTCTGACGTATCACTTCTTCAACGATGGTGCGGCATTCACTGGCATCCGGTGACAGCGGCTTTTCCAGCAGCATGGCGTAACCCTGCTTGGCGAAGGCCAGCGCGGGTTCGAGATGTAGCGTGTCTTGGGTGCAGATCAACACCGCATCGGCCAGTTTGCCGGCGTCGGCAGCCTGCTGCCAGTCAGTGAATACGTTATCTGCCGCTATGCCATGCTGTTCGACAAACTGTTGCCGATAGATATCCCGCGGCTCTGCCACGGCCACCACTTGCATTAAATCCGGATGTGCCAACGCGTATCGTGAGTAAATTTCCCCGCGAGCTCCAGCGCCAATAACCAGTACCTTCACCGGGCGACCGGCATAATCATTTTGTTGAGATGACGACATTGCACATTCTCCGATCTTGTTATTTGAGGTTTTGGCCGCTGATTTCATCAAACAGGTGTGCGCGGGACAGATCGAAAGCCAGGTGGATCTGTTCTCCCAAACGCGGTTCCCAGTCAGGCTGCGACGCCATGCGGAGTACAAACCGCAGCTCAGCCAGTTCGCAGTGCAGCAATTCTTCGTTGCCCATGCGTTCGATGGTGACAATCTTCGCCGGGAAGCAGTTACTGCTGCCGGGAGCACACAACCGCAAGGACTCTGGGCGAATGCCAAGGCATACGCGCGGGTGTGGGTATTTTTCTAATTGCTGTTGCAGCGCCGGTGGCAGGTTAAGTGGATATTCGCTACCGATGCTTAACCCAATCCCCTGAGCTGTGCGGGTAATCGTCATATCGTGCAGGTTCATTGATGGGCTGCCGATGAATTCGGCGACAAAGCGGTTAGCGGGTTGGTGATACAGGTTGATTGGTTTGTCTACCTGCATGATGGCGCCACGGTTCATCACACAGATACGGTCACCCATGGTCATCGCCTCAACCTGATCGTGCGTGACATAGACCATGGTGGCAGCGGCACCTTCTTGCTTGAGTTGGTTATGCAGTTCGATCAATTGCACGCGCATCGAGACGCGCAGCTTGGCATCCAAATTCGACAGAGGTTCATCGAACAGAAAGACCTTGGGTTTACGCACGATGGCGCGGCCGACCGCCACACGCTGGCACTGCCCACCAGATAACTGACCCGGCTTGCGTTGCAGTAGATTGGTGATTTCCAGTTTTTCGGCCGCATCCCGTACACGGCGATCAATTTCAGCTTTGCTTTCTTTGCCGATCAGACCAAATGCCATGTTCTTGTAGACGGTCATATGGGGATACAGCGCATAGTTCTGGAAAACCATCGCGATGCCGCGATCTTTTGGCATGGTGTCGTTGACGCAGTGGTCGTGAATCAGGATCTGGCCTTCGCTGACACTTTCCAAACCGGCGATCATCCGCAGCAGGGTGGATTTTGCGCAGCCTGATGGGCCGACAAATACCATAAATTCGCCGTCTTTGATGTCCAGATCGACCCCATGCAAGGCATTAAACCCATTGGGATAGACCTTTTTCACATTGTTTAACTGTATACCGGCCATGTTATTTACCTTGTGTTCGCGGTTAGCCTTTTACCCCAGCGCTGGCGATGCCCTGGATGAAGTAGCGTTGGAAAAGAATGAACAGCATCAGCATGGGGATTACCGCCATCAGTGCGCCGGCCATCAGTAACGGATATTCCACCCCGGCGCGGCTGGACAGCGATGCCAGTCCAACGGGCAGCGTCAGCTTCTCGGTTGTGGTGTTGACGATCAGTGGCCACATCAGGTTGTTCCAGCTCCACAGACCGTTGATGATGATGCAGGCGATAATTCCGGGGCGAATCAGGGGCAGCATGATGCGCCAGAAGATAGCGAAGTAGCTGTAACCGTCGATCAGTGCTGCTTCCTCCATCTCCTTTGGTACTGCCAGGAAGAACTGACGCAGCAAGAAAGTGGCGTAAATACTGAAAATACCGGGCAGAACCAGCCCGGTGATGCTGTTCACTAAGCCTAATTTCTGCACCACCAGAAATTGTGGGATCAGAAACGCCTGACCAGGCACCATCAGAATGGAAATACAGACCAGGAACACCGCATCGCGGCCGCGAAAATGCAGACGCGAGAAACCGTAAGCGGCCATGGTGGCGATGACCATTTGTAGTGTGACGGTGAAGAATGTCGCCAACAGCGAGTTCACATAAAAATCAGTAAACGGAATTTCATGCATGATCTTGCTGTAGGCTTGCAGGCTGGGGTGCGTCGGCAGCAATGTCAGCGGGATCTGGATACTCTCGGCCTGCGTTTTCAGTGAGGTAACCAGCATCCATATAAAAGGGACGACGGAGGCGAGTGCCGCCAGGACCATAAACAGATAAACCAGTGTTTTTTTACTTATGCTCATCGTCATGGCTCCTCAGCTGACTTTCAGGCGTTTGCCAATCATCATTTGAATCAGGGTGATCAGCAGGGTGACGGCGAACAACACCACGGTAATGGCAGAGGCATAACCTTTCTCCTGCAGGTAAAAGGCGTATTTGTAGAACAGGTTGGTGACGGTCATCACGTCACTTTCAACCAATGCACGGTCAAACATCAGGAACACCACGTCAAAGACTTGCAGGATCTCGATAAAGCTCATTACCGAGACGAAGAACAGCGTCGGTACCATCATCGGCAGAGTGATACAGAAGAATCGGCGCAGGGTGCTGATACCATCAATGTCAGCGGCCTCATACAGTTGGCGTGGAATACTTTGTAATCCGGCCAGCAAAATGATGATTTTCAGCGCCAGTGATGACCAGATAATGATGATGGAAACACTGATACGCACCACGTCCGGATCGGACAGCCAGGCCACCGGTGAAATACCCAAGAAGCCAATCGCCTGATTAATCAGGCCGAAGTCTTTGTTGAACAACCACTGCCAGACCATGGCCACAGCGGCAGGCATGGTGACTGCCGGCAGGAACAGTAAAGTGCGCAGCACCGCTTTGCCGCGGATGTTCTGATTCAAGCCAATTGCCAGCAACAGTGACAGACTCAGGCTGACAGGGACGCACACCACCACGTAGAACAAGGTGTTACCGGCGGCGGTATAAAAGTCGTCGTCTTCGAACAGATTGACGTAGTTATCAACGCTGAGCGTAGTCCAGCGCATAAACTGATTAAGATCGGTAAAGCTGTAAAAGATGTTCTGCAAAAAAGGGATGAAATAGAAAACTATCAACCCAATCAGCAGCGGTAAGATCATTACCCATCCCCAGAAGCGCTCGGCGCGCTCCAGGCGGCTGAGTGCCGGTCGTGGGACACTTTTTTGTTGTTTTAGGGTGACCGTAGCCGTTTCTGCCAGCGACATGTTGCCATTCCTCACCTGTAACTGCTCTGCGGTGTTCCGCAGCCGGTGCGCCTTCGGGCAGGCGCTACCGGCACGGGGTGATTACTGCTCCATGACGCGTTCGATCTTCTTGACCGACTTGTCCATCTCGGCTTTGGCGTCCGCGCCCATAAATATTTTCTTCAGGCTGGCAATCCACATGTTTTGCCATTTCGGCGTATTGGTACCGGCAGTAGGGTAGGCTTCGGTCACGTTAAGGGTGTCAATATAAGGCGTGACATCGACTTTTTTGATCTCCGCCGCCCAGGCTTTGGCTGCCAGTTTGTTGGCCGGGATCACCGCTTTTGCCAACTCAGTCTGTGAGGCTTCAGAGCTCATAAACTCGATGTATTTCCAGGCTTCCGGCTTGTGGGCGCTGTTGGCGGACATGGCAAATGCCAGACTGTGCGCTACGCCGGACTGGCGTTCGATTTTTGGCATCATTACCACGCCGATATGATCATTAATCAGCGGATTGTTGGCGAAGGGCGCCGCCAACCATGAGCCGGCATACACCATCGCCGCGCGGTTGGACTGGAAGATGTTTTCGGTTTTGACTTCACTCATTTGCTGAGCGCTTGGCATCAGCCCGTCTTTCATCATTGATTGCAGCTGCTGATATACCCAGATCGACTTATCATTGGCGATGTCGGTCGGCTGGCCGTCTTTTGGCACAATGTGGTTCCCGTTCTGGAACAACAGGTTCATGTAGCTGTCCTGGCCGTCAATGCTCAGATCCATCACCAAGGGGAAGGCGCTTCCTTTCAAGCCGGCTTTCAGTGCTGCCGCTTTGCTTTTCAGCGTGTCCCAATCCCAGTCGTTGGTGGGGTAGCTGACGCCAGCCTGGTCAAACAGCTTTTTGTTGTACCAGACGGCAATGGAATCTACGTCACGAGGGATGGCCATCTGCTGACCGTCATACTGATACGCTTTTACCGAACTGGTCACGATGTTATTTAAATTAACATTACTGCCGGTAATATAAGGTGTTAAGGGTTGCAATATGCCATTCTTGGCATATTGCACGAAATAAGGCATGTTTATCCAGAATATATCAGGGGCAACGCCGCCAGCTGCAGCTGAATCTAATTTAACAAAGTATTGTGCTGATGGGGTTAATTCTATCGCTATTTTAATGTTAGGGTTTTCTTTTTCAAAGCGCTTGGCAATTTCCTGTTCGGCAGGTAATTGGTTTCTGTCCCACACGGCATAACGTAACGTTATTTGGTCTGCGGCATATAGCATGGTTGGCAATAATAATGCAGCCGCGATGGCAGAGTGCACAAGAAGACGGCCGGTATTTTTTATCGGTGACATTGCTTTCCCCTCGGTGGACGACGAATAAATATTTTCGTAACGTGAATTCTTTCTATCCCTTAACTTTCAATGTGTCAATACACCCTGATCTGCCCAAAAATGGGGCATAAATGTTTCACTGTTGTTAAGATCGAAAGGGTTGAAGCCTAAACCGAAAGCGTCACTTGTTCACAATCCGTTAACCTTTTGAGCCGATTTTAGCCCTGCCGTACGCCATTTACGGCCTGCTGAGGTCATAGGAATAAGTGATAACCCCTGCACCATAATGGGGATTAAAAACATTATTATTGTGCAGGCTTGGCTATCTTTCATTTTTGTGATGCAAATAAACAAAAAAATTGTATATCGCAACATCTGAACAGGCTCATCGTCGATTTTTGATTGAGACTATTGTTTGTGACGATAAAAGGGTTTAGCTTAAAAATTACTCACCGGTATTTTGAAATAAAAGAGAGATTAATGTTATGCGCCTTTCATTGACCTTTACCCATTGTCTGGAAAAAGTATTTCATAGCCGTAATGCACCACAGGTTTCACAGATAAATACACTAAGTGGCTTGAGTAACGAAATAGTTTCCTGGCAAGGGGTCTATTGCTTACACCCGGTAGGTAATGAAACGCGAAGAGAATTAGGATGCCGCCTTGAAGGGCCGCTAGCAGAGTATATCAGTGTGCGTCAGGTTCAATCGGTACCCAGCCATTTTCCCTGTTATGCCGAGACCGATGAGAACTACCTGCGTACTGAGCCGGGGTTATTTCCCGATCCTTTGGCGCCTATGGTCGATCGTCGTTTCTTTGCCCCCAGCCATTATTATGGCAGCCTCTGGTTGACCTTTACCCCACCGCTGACACCGGTTGCCGGTGGTGACTATCCGTTAACGCTGACACTGTTTGATGTTGCGACTGATGCTGTGCTGGCAAGTGCGACACTGACGCTGCATATCGTCCCCGCGGCACTGCCACCGCAAACCTTATTGCATACCGAATGGCTGCATTCTGACTGCCTTGCGGACTACTATCACCTCAGGGTGTTCAGCCCCGAATATTGGCTGGCGGTACGTAATTATGTCCGCTGCGCAGTCAGTAGTGGGGTCAACATGCTGTTGACACCGATCTTCACGCCGCCTCTTGATACCGCCATCGGCGGTGAGCGCACCACAGTACAACTGGTAGGCGTACAGCGGTCTGCGCAGGGCTACCGGTTTGATTTCCAACGTCTGGCGCAATGGGTGGCAATGGCGCAGGAAGAGGGCATTGAACACTTTGAGATTGCACCGTTGTTTACCCAGTGGGGGGCGGCGCACGCCCCGAAAATTATGGTGGAGATAGACGGCACACTGAGTCCGCTGTTCGGCTGGCAAACCGACGCCCACGCCGAAGAGTATCAACAGTTTCTACAGGCACTGTTGCCGGCGCTGACCGACTGGTTCCGCGAACGGCAATTACAGCAGCGCGTGTGGTTCCACATTTCGGATGAACCGACACTGGAAAACATAGCCGTTTATCAACGCGCCAGTGCGACGTTACGCCCACTATTGGCGGGGTTCCATACGTTTGACGCCTTATCAGACTATGCGTTTTACCAGCAGGGGCTGGTGGAAACGCCGGTCGCCGCCACTGATCATATCGCGCCTTTTATTGAAAACCAGGTGCCGGGGTTGTGGGCTTATTACTGCTGTGTGCAAAAAACAGAGGTAGCCAACCGTTTCTTCGCTCAGCCTTCGGCACGTAATCGTATTTTGGGTATACAGCTTTATTTGTACAACATCACCGGTTTTTTACATTGGGGGTTCAACTTCTATAACAGCGGCCATTCACGAGAAAAACTGAATCCCTATGCCGTGACGGACTGCCGGAATGCATTTCCGTCCGGTGATGCTTTTGTGGTCTATCCCGGCGATAATCTGGAACCCGTGGAGTCGTTACGCCTCCGGGTGTTGCATCAGGGGTTGCAAGACATGCGCGCTCTACAGCTGTTGGAAAGCCTGACCGATCGCACAGCAGTAGAGGCGCTGATTGAACAGGAACTGGGGATGCGCATCACGTTTAAACGCTATCCGCACCAGGCGGATCCACTGCTGCGATTACGTGAAGCGGTCAACAAACGTATCGAAGCCTTGCTGTAGTCAGTGGCATAAAATGCGACGCAGGTGGCGCGGTACACACCGTTGCCACCAAGTTTTCAATTATTTGCTATACCTGATAGGTCGAGGGATTTCATTTTTTTGTCATGATACTGACATGTTAGGGTCATAGCGCTGGCTTAAGTTTGCAGCGACTAAGCCAGGAGATAACGCGATGTTTAGCTTGGACTCTCTGTTGCATGATGCATTTCCACACCGCAAAACCCCTGCCTGGCAGCGTAGCCTGCTGAGAACTTTACTCTTCGAAAAAGAATTCAAACAGTTTGCCGCCGACTATCCACACCTGAAGGGGCTGGATTTGATCGAGCAGGTGGTGGACTACTTTAACCTCAGTTGTGAGTTGGTCGATGGTGACCTGGAAAATATTCCGAGCCAGGGGCCGGTGGTGCTGGTAGCCAACCACCCGATTGGTTCGCTGGACGGACTGGTGCTGCTGCGTGCCGTAGCGGCAGTGCGCCCGGATGTTAAGGTGGTCGCCAGCCAACTGTTGACCTACATAGAACCACTGCGCAACCTGTTTGTGCCGGTGGACAACGTGGGTAACAAGACCAACCGTAAGCAAATTGAAGGCATGCAGGCCCAGTTGGATAAGCAGGGGGCGTTGATCCTGTTCCCCGCGGGCGAGGTGTCGCGCATGAGCCCGAAAGGCATACGTGATGGTCACTGGCATACCGGTTTCTTGCGCTTGGCCGCTAAGGCGCGAGCGCCGATTGTGCCAATTCACATCAGTGCGCGTAACAGCAACCTGTTTTATTTCACGTCGATGGTTTATCGCCCTTTGTCCACACTCTTGCTGGTGCGGGAAATGTTCCAACAGCAAGGGGGACGCATTAAAATCCGCGTTGGCGGACGTATTCCGTTCGCCAACTGGCATGATGGGCATACCAGTGCTAAAGATCTGGCGGAACGCTTCCGTCGTCACGTATACCGACTGGGTCAGGGGAAAGAAGGACTGTTTGCCAGTGAATCACCGATCGCCTTGCCGGAAGACCGGTTGGAACTGAAAAAGGCGCTGGCAAACTGTGAACGGTTAGGAGTCACACCGGACGGCAAAGAGATCTTCCTGTATCGCCGTCAGGATGAGGCTCGTACGCCTATTCTGCGTGAACTGGGCCGCCTGCGCGAAATCGCCTTCCGGGCTGTTGGCGAAGGGTCGGGACGTCGTCGGGACCTGGATAGCTATGACGACGACTATTACCACCTGGTGTTGTGGGACGCGGACGAGTTGGAGATTGTCGGTGCTTACCGCTTTATCCCTACCGCCGAACAGTTAGAGCGTAAAGGGCTGGAAAGCATTTACAGTAATAGCCTGTTCCATTATGACCGCGATATGGCACCGATTCTGGCGCAAGGCATCGAACTGGGCCGCAGCTTTATTCAGCCGGCCTATTGGGGCAAACGTGGGCTGGATTACCTGTGGCTGGGGATTGGCGCTTACCTGGCAAAATATCCGCAGTACCGCTATCTGTTTGGCCCGGTTTCCATTTCCGGTGGCATGCCAGTGACGGCGCGTGACCTGTTGATTGCCTTCTATCGACTGTATTTCTCGCCTAATCATGCGTTGGCGCAGTCTCGTCAGCCTTATCCTGCCTCGTTGCCGCAGGTGTTGGCGCAGTTTGCCGGCGATAACTATCAGGAAGATCTGATCAGGCTGAAAAGCCTGCTGAGCAACATCGGTTGTTCGATACCTACGCTGTATAAACAATATACCGAGCTATGTGAGCCAGGCGGGGTGCAATTTATTGATTTCGGAACTGATCCGGCTTTCAACAACTGCATTGACGGCCTGGTACTGGTCGATCTGACCCGACTTAAACCGGCGCGTTTCCAGCGTTACATTGCGGTACATCAGCCACAGGATGCATGTATAGATTGATTCGCTTCTCATTCATGCATTTTTGATCTAATCCGAGGCTTGGCGCCGGCGGTGGGATATAGCCTAAGATAAGGCTTTGTTCCAGCGTCGGAGTCTTTCATGCCACAGTCGTTTGTCCCGTCTTTATTAACCGTTGATGATCCCGCCGCTGTGGCGGTTGAAACAGCAAAGGGTGTTGCACCCTTTTTATTACTGTGCGATCACGCAGGTCAGGCAATACCCCAACGTTTGGGGGATCTGGGCTTACCACCGGGGGAGATTGATCGCCATATCGGCTGGGACATTGGCGCACTAAACGTTTCACGTCATCTCAGCCGCCAACTGGATACCACACTGATTCACCAGCGCTATTCACGATTAGTGATTGACTGTAATCGTACGCCCGGTATCGCCAGCTCGATCCCTCAGGTGTCCGAGTTGACGCCGATCCCCGGCAATGTCGGTATACAGGCTGAACAAACTTTAGCCCGCGAGCATGAGATTTTTCTGCCCTATCATCGAACCATTGCCGACACCTTGGACGCGCGTCAACGTGCCGGGCTACCGACGGCGATTATTGCGATGCACAGTTTTACGCCGGTATTTAAAGGGAATGCGCGACCATGGCAAGTGGGACTGTTGTTTAATCGCCAACCGGAGTTCGCTTTGCTATTGGCCGAGCTGTTGCGAGAAGAAGGGGATTTGGACGTGGGCGTCAACGAACCTTATGCCATGACTGATGCCACGGATTACACTTTGCCGGTGCATGCCGAGCGGCGGCAGCTCCCCTACGTCGGCATTGAGATCCGCCAGGATCTGATTGCCGATCAACAAGGTCAGCAAGACTGGGCAAAACGCTTTGCCAGACTGCTGCCACAGGCTTGGTATCGTTGGCAAATTTGACTTTAGGAATATTCCCAGTGATGATATCTGTAAGGAAAGTGTAAATCGTCATTGGGAAGAGTCAGGAGCGACGAGTGGAGCAAAATGATAACGGATTGTTTATCAAGCAGGAGCGCTTTGAAGTGCTGGCGATTTTGCGCGAAATTTGTAAACAGCGCACGCCACTGCGAGTCGTCAATGAGCGACAACAGTTTCAGAGTCTGTTACTGAGTGTCGGACCGGATAATATCGTGTTCAGTGGCGATGAGGCGGAGACGGTTGTCGATGGCGAATGTACCATTGTGATCGAAAGCCATGATGCGAAGATCGAGTTCTCTGTCGGTCGGGCAGAAACCACGAATCATCAGGGCGTTAATGCATGTTCAACTCAATTGCCGAAGGAACTGGTGTACATCCAGCGCCGTCGTCAGTTTCGCGTGACTACCCCACACTGGCGTGAATTTCTCTGCAGCGGCGAATATGCCGACGGCAGCGAGTACCAGTTGAGGATCCACGATCTCTCTGCTGGTGGCGTCGGTTTGCGCGTGGATGGTCCACTGCCGGAAAACCTCCAGCCCGGGTTCCAGTTCAAAAAGGCGTTATTGGATCTTGGCAGCTATGGCAGCTTCAAGGTCAATATGGAGCTGGTGGTGATCAATGAAGATCAAGAGTTGGATGACGACGACAAATTGGTGCGTTTTTCACGCTTGTCATGCCGTTTCATGAAATTGGGTTTGGCAATGGAAAGAAAAATTCAGAGTGCTGTGTTTGCGTTCGAATTGGATTTCAATAAGAAGAAAAAGCGTTAAGAAGACGAGTGGGGCAGCTGGCTGCCCCGTCACACCGGCCTATTTCAAGGCACGTAAACTCCCAATTTCCTCCCAACCAAAATGCTCCGCTTCTGCCAACACGTCGCATACCTCGCCACTGGCGGTAACGATGGCGTCGTTGAGGTTTTTACCGTGCAGCAGATGGCTGACGAGCAATGCTGTGAACATATCCCCGGTGCCTTTGACCTTCGACTGGATTTTAGGATGGGTGTAGCTTTGCACTTCGTGGCGGCTGACCAACAGTAACCCCACTTCATCGTCGTTTTCTGCCACGCCCGGCGCACTGGTCACCAACACCCACTCGGTGGTGTCATTCAATAATGCCTCTGCGGCATGCTGCGTCTGCTCGCGGCTGAGCAAAGGGTGTCCGCAAAGCTGCTCTAGCTCGAACCCGTTAGGGGTGAGGCCATTGGCTAATGCCAGAAAGGGTGAACGATAGCAACCGACGATGCGCTCATCGACATAAACGCCTTCACCGTAATCGCCCATCACTGGATCGATATAAATCTTTATCTGCGGATTGATAGCACGCACGCGCTGCAACCAGCTTTCCAGTATGTGGCACTGACTGACATCGCCAAGATAACCAACAATCACGGCCCGGGTGCGCAACATCACACCGCGGGTCAATAAATCTTCCAGGAAACCACGGAACCACTCTGCGGAAATGACACCGCCGCTGGGAGCACCGTAATAAGGCGGGCAACCGAACAGCACGCTGGGTACCTGTAATGCTTCCAGCCCTTTTTTCAGTAAGGTTCGGTAGGCGATACCGTTGCCGACGCTACCGTACACCACTTGGGATTGAATGCTGATCACATCAATCTGCGGTGGTTGTAGTTGAGAAATCTGATGCATCTAGGACTTCCTTAGTTCAATTTTATCCAGCCACTGTGCAAATACCTGCCGAGCGCGCTGTTCTAATTCTGTGCCGTGACGAGCAGCCTGTTGGCGTAAACGTTGCGGAAGGATACCCGCTAACTCCAACTCACAGGCATGGCCTACCAGCCAGCGCTCAATGTCGTGGTGATCGGCTTCCAAATGAAACTGTAGCCCAAGGGCAAAATCCTGGTATTCAAACGCCTGATTAGGGCAAATCTCGGTACCTGCCAGACAGGTAGCCCCCTCAGGGATCATAAACATGTCACCGTGCCAGTGCAGCACTGGCGTTGCGCCCAACGGTGCCAGCACTGAGTCTTCATTTGCCGTTAAGGTCAGTGGGGCGAAGCCAATTTCTTTCACACCGAGCGAGACGACATCGGCCCCCAAGGCCTGAGCCATCACTTGTGCACCAAGGCAGATGCCGAGTGTAGGCCGTTTTTGCTGCAACCGCTGTGTTACCAGTGCCAGTTCGTCATTGAGAAACGCATAGTGTTGTTGGCCGGCAAAATGTTGCGCGGCACTGATCGGCCCGCCAAGCACCACCAACAGATCGGTTTCCTCATTATTGATGGCGCGGATATCGTCACGACCGGCATCGTAATAATCAATCTGATAGCCACGTAATGAAAGCAGTGAACCTAAAATACCGAGATTTTCGAAATTGACATGTCTGATAGCGACCACTTTCTTCATTGTTGTACCTCTGTGGTGTTGGGATAAGGTTCAAGTTCCAGGGTGTCGCCCAAAATTGTGATGCCGCCGATACCGCTTTGATAAACTATCCGGCGTTCTTTGACTTGGCTGATCTGTAACTGGTAACCCTGTTCGGCGGGAAACAGCGCTTGCGCCTGTTGCAGTTGAGTCTCCGCCCAAGGCGTGAGCATTTGTAAACGGGCGAAAGCTTTCCCGTCATGTTGAATATCGAGTACGTAATGTTTTTCCATCTTTACCCCTTAACTTTTCCGTTCGAAACAGGTAATCTTGTTTGAACTAATACAAAAAGGTTTTATGTATGGGTTCATTGTATGCAAAAGGCGGCAGTGCTGTCCAGATTGCTGAACAGTTCAGCACGCAGATAAAGCAGGGTGATTTGCAACCGGGTGATTTACTGCCACCTGTGCGTCAACTGGCCGGTGAGTTGGGGGTGAACCCCAATACGGTTGCCAGCGCCTATGCCAAGCTACGAGATGCCGGTTTGGTCGCCACCCGCGGCCGGGCAGGGACACAAGTGCTTGAGCAACCATTAATGGCCGTGCGCAATGTTCGTCAAGTGCCTGAAGGCATGCGTGATTTGGCCAGCGGCAACCTGGACGCCACACTGTTACCGGTACTGTCGCTGAGTGCAGATGATGCATTCCCACAGCAGAATGGCTATGACGTTAGCGGTGATTTGCCTGCGTTGTGTCAACTTGCTGGCGAATGGTTATCCCAACAAGGGGCATCGTTAGGCGAGGTGTCGGTGTTTTCTGGCGCGCTTGACGCTATTGAGAAGGCACTGCGTAGCCATGCGGCACCGGGAGCCTCAGTGTGGGTGGAAGACCCATGCTGGCCGCCGTTACTGACGCTGTTGCGGCATCTTCGCCTCAAACCGCTGCCTTTGCCGATAGATGCTCAAGGATGTTGCTTGCCGGAGAAAGACGCCAGCAAGCAGGGGTGTGCGGTGATACTGACGCCGCGAGCACAGAACCCGACAGGCATGTCATTAAGCGCCGCACGCGCCAAAAGTTGGCGTGAATTTTTAGCGAAAAATCCTGCTTGTCTGGCGATCGTAGATGATTTCTGGGGGCCGTTGTCACAGCAGCCTTTGCATTTGCCATGTGCCAAGGATAACGGTTTGTACGTGTTGTCTTTGAGTAAGTTTCTCAGCCCGGATCTGCGTATTGCGCTGGCCTGCGGCAAGCCGCAACTGATGCAGGCGATGCGTGCGGATCAATACATTCGCGAGCGTTGGGTCAGCCATATCTTGCAGCAAATTGCCGTTAAATTATGGGCACAAGCGCAGCGCGATGGTTTACTGGTGCGTGCGCAACATGCCTATCAGCAACGGCGTGATGCATTGGCGGAACGGTTACATACGTTGAGCGGCATTCCCTTGCCGCCGGGGGAAGGCGTCCATATCTGGCTGCCGGTACGCTCAGAGGCCGCAGCCAGTCAAATCATGGCGCAGCGCGGATGGTTGGTACAAAGTGGTGAGCCGTTCCGCCTGAAAAGCGGCCCGGCGATCCGTGTTAGTTTGGCTAACCTGATCTCAACACAACTGGAAACGCTGGCGCAGGATCTGATTGTCGCGATCGGTGCGGGTACCGTGGTGAACTGAATAATCCCAGAATCAAGCCTGCGCCAATAGCCGTAAAGAGGTCAGACGGGCAGCGGGCTGGGTTATGGGGGTATCAATCACAAACTCTTCCACACCATATTGCTGGTGCAATTGGTCCAACTGCTGGCGTACTTGCTGAGCGGTGCCCCGCAAGATGTGGCTTTCGCGGGGCTCAATGCGATAATCGGTTGCGCCGGCTTGTTGCACAAAACTCTCTGCCTGTTCCAGGCTGCCGACAGTCACGCTTTGGCCGCCGGTGACGTGCACTCGGTATTGCTGGATCCCCGCCGCCAGTGCATTAGCCTGCTCGGCGCTATCGGCGACGATCACCGCGACAGCCAGCAGGGCTTTGCGCCCGCCGCTTTGCGTGGCGTAATGTGCTAGCGCCCGTTTAATGTCGTCCTGATTGCCATTGAGGTGAGCAGCAAACACAAAGGCCCAGCCGTGTTCGGCTGCCAACTGGGCACTTTCTTCGCTGGCACCCAGCAGAAAGCGCTGTGCGGGTTGTGACGGCTGCGGCGTGGCGCTCAGGCCCGGTTGCGCATCATCATTCAAATAAGCGTTTAGCTGCGCGAGCTGTTGAGGAAAATCCGGTTTATTCTGCTGGTCGTGAGCAGCCTGTAGCGCTTGGGTCGAGAGTGGCAGTCCACCCGGTGCTTTGCCCACCCCCAGATCGACTCTGCCTGGCGCCAGTGTCGCCAAGAGATTGAAGTTTTCCGCTACTTTATAGGCACTATAGTGCTGCAGCATGACGCCGCCGGAACCGATGCGGATCTGTGACGTTTGCCCGAGTAAATAGGCAATCAGTACTTCGGGCGAAGGGCAGGCAAGTTGCACGGTGTTGTGATGTTCTGCTAGCCAGAAACGGCGGTAACCCCAAATTTCAGCCTGCTGCGCCAGGTGCAGCGTGCGTGTAAGCGCTTGTGCAGCGCTTTCTCCATCGGCTATCGGACTTTTTTCCAACACGCTCAGGGCATAAGCCATTTTCCTGCTCCTTTATCATCAATTATCCACGACAAATATCATGCCGAACGCCCCGGGCGTAATACTGATTGGGGATAGGATATTCCATTGATAAAAAACGGATTTAGATATGCGCAGAACGGTAAAGAGGCGCGTAATGAACGCGCCCGTATCAGGTCAGGATTCCAGCCAGGTTTTCAGGCGAATGGCATCGCTATAGTGGCCGTAACGTTGCTGTGAACCGAGTAGGATCATTACCACCGGCTGCCCCTTGATCAGTGTCCGCATGACCAGACAATGGCCCGCTTCGTCGGTGAACCCGGTCTTCTGTAATTGGATTTTCCAGGCGGGATTGTTGATTAGCCCATTGGAGCTACGATAAACCAACTGGCCTCGGCCAGGGTGTACGATTTGCTGTTTGTCAGTACTAAAACGTCGAATGGTCTGATAACGGTAGGCATGATTAACCATTTTCAGCAGATCGTTAGCGCTGGCAACATTTTTTGGTGTCAGCCCGGTCGGATCGTAAAAGCGGGCATGCTTCATGCCGATGGCACGTGCTTTCTGATTCATTTTCGCCACAAAGGCTTTGCGACCACCGGGATAGTTGCGGCTCAGCGCCGATGCGGCACGGTTTTCCGATGACATCAGGGCGATGTGCAACATATCGCGACGGCTGAGAGTTGAACCTATGGTCAGGCGTGAGTGGGTTTTCTTCAACAGATCACGGTCGGATGGCGTGACCTGCATCCTGTTGCCCAGTGGACGTTTGCTGTCCAGCGTAACCATGGCCGTCATCAACTTGGTCAGCGAGGCAATGGGCTGTACGCGGTTGGCTTTTTTTTGATACAGGATTTTACCGGTACGTTGATTGACTACCAACACCGATGTTGAGTGTAGAGCCAGTGGCGCAGCGGCGTGTGCGGCAGGCAGTATGAAAAGCAGAGTAAGAACCAAAATGGCGCCTAAGCGGCGTGCGGGAGTGCGAACGATGGAATTAAATAAAGACATGGCTACCGTAACTATGATCCTGACTGATGAATGAATATCAGTAAGAGTCTGCACAGCAAATGTGGAGAAAATAGGGTGATGATTCAACGGGGCGGCAATCTTGGCGTGACAGAGCTGTGGGTAAGAGGCAGGGAGACGGTGTACCGCCTCCCTATAAGCATCAATACACTTCTGGGACCACCATAGTGTCCGGAACCGGGTGACGGTTGTAATCCGGGCTGCGCTTGCGCGGTGGCAGGGTGATCACGTTGCCTTCCGCTTCTTCGTAGGGCAGTTGCTCAAGCAGGTGACTGATACAGTTCAGACGTGCCTTTTTCTTGTCGACACCCTGAACTACCCACCATGGTGCCTCAGGAATGTTAGTGCGTGCCAACATGACTTCTTTGGCCTCAGTATAGTCTTCCCAGCGTCGACGACTTTCCAGATCCATCGGGCTGAGCTTCCACTGCTTCAGTGGATCGTGGATACGACTGAGAAAACGCAACTCTTGCTCATCATCGGTGATTGAGAACCAGTATTTCACTATCTGGATGCCACTGCGTGTCAGCATTTTCTCGAACTCCGGCACGCTGCGGAAAAACTCTTCGTATTCCTCGTCGTTGCAAAAGCCCATTACTTTTTCCACCCCAGCACGGTTGTACCAACTGCGGTCGAACAGCACCATTTCGCCTGCTGCCGGTAAATGGGCAATAAAGCGTTGGAAATACCACTGGGTGCGTTCCCGGTCGTTGGGTGCCGGCAGTGCAGCCACACGACAGGTGCGCGGATTCAGGCGCTGAGTGATGCGTTTGATCACTCCACCTTTGCCAGCAGCGTCACGGCCTTCAAAAATAATTACCAGCCGATGACCGGTGCGCATAACCCAGTCCTGCAGTTTCACCAGTTCACCCTGTAGACGCAGCAACTCGCGAAAGTACTGTTTACGCCAGGCTTTTTTCGGATCGCTGTCCACTTCGGTATCGTCAAAACGCAGATCGTCCAGTTCCATTTCCAGTTCTTCATCATAGCTGTCGTAAAATTCTTGCAGCAGGCGCTGGTTGAAGCTGTCGTCGCGGTTAAATTCATGCATAGCCATAATTAATTCTCCGTGTTAGCCCGGTTTAGAAATGGTTGAAAATCCAGTACAACCCAGCGGAAAGCAGCACCGAGGCCGGTAGCGTCAAGACCCAGGCCATCAGCAGGTTGCGCAGAGTGGACATTTGCAGACCGGAGCGGTTGGCTGCCATGGTGCCGGCGATGCCGGATGACAGAACGTGAGTGGTGGAAACCGGCAGCCCAAAAATATCCGCAGCACCTATGGTAGTCATCGCCACCAGTTCGGCGCTGGCTCCCTGAGCATAGGTGAGATGGCTTTTGCCGATCTTCTCGCCCACGGTGACGACGATACGCCGCCAACCCACCATGGTGCCCAGCCCGAGAGCAATGGCCACAACTACCTTGACCCAGAACGGGATAAAGCGGGTGGCGCTGTCCAGATCGCTTTTCAAGGCATCCAGATTGCGCTGCGAGTCAGCAGGTATGTGAAGTTGTTTTTCCGACTTCAGGTGTTTAATGACCTCAGATGCCAGATACATGTCATTACGGGTATTAGAAACCGCCTGAGCGGGGATCTTGTCGACCGAACCGTATTGCCGGATTTGATCGCCGATGGCGCCAGTCAGTTGGGCCAATGCAGGCACGACTTCAGGTGTCAATTCGTTAGTCCGTACATAACCGGTCAGTACTTCGCGTGGTTGTGCCTGGCTGACGGCTGGAAACTGGTTCAGCAATTGGTTTTTGGTGACTTCTGCCAGTGCAGCGACCCGCGGGATTTGCTCGGGTGGCATTGAGCGGTTGAGTGCGTAGGCAATGGGCATGGTACCGACCAGGATCAGCATGATAAGACCCATACCTTTTTGCCCGTCGTTAGAACCATGAGCAAAAGATACCCCCGTACAGGTGAGGATCAGTAAACCGCGGATCCACAACGGCGGTGGTGAGTCGTTTTTGGGGGCAGTATACAGTTGGCGATTTTTGACGAAGACTTTCAGTGCCAGCAGCAATAGCGCGGCAAACACAAAGCCGATCACTGGCGAAAGCAACAAAGCGTAGCCCACTTTAATCGCTTGTCCCCAGTCCACGCCGCTGGTGCCGGTACGACCGTGAATCAGCGCGTTGGCTACCCCAACACCGATGATTGAGCCAATCAGAGTATGGGATGACGATGCAGGTAACCCGAGCCACCAGGTGCCGAGGTTCCAGATAATCGCCGAGAACAGCAGGGCATACACCATGGCGAAGCCGTTGCCGGTGCCGGCCTGTAAGATCAGCTCAACTGGCAACAGTGAAATGATACCGAACGCCACTACGCCGCTGGAAAGCAACACGCCGAGAAAATTAAAGAAGCCTGACCAGACAACCGCCACCATCGGTGACAATGAGTGGGTATAGATAACCGTGGCAACCGCATTGGCGGTGTCATGAAAACCATTAACAAATTCAAAGCCCAGCGCAATCAACAGCGCTAACCCCAATAAAAGGAACGGGACATAGCTGGTATATACTGCACCGGCATCACTCACGTCGTTAAATAAATTAACCCCGGCAAAAGCTATCCCCAGTACTAATAAAAAAACAAAAAAAAGAACAGTGAGTCGACTGTTCTTTTGATAGATTTTTGGCAGGCTGGGTGCAGATGGCGCACCCGCTTGAACGGCGCTGTTTTCGCTCATAAAGGACCTTCCCGATAGACTTCATTAGAATGCTGACGGAGCCGTACGCTGTTGCCATCAAAGTATTGGGAAATAATGTGACTTTTTTATGACGCTAATATTAATCATCAGGAAAAGTGAAAATAATTAACGTTGGCATTTAAAGGTTGATATAAAGGCTGGAGCTAATGATTAATTGGTGCGGTTATTCAGGATAAAGAGTTATGGCTCAAACGGTTGCGGAAAAATTACACAAACTTGATTTTGATGATGAAGTCACCGGGCTGATTTACGGTCACGTATTCCGCACGGCAGAGCCACCGCTGCGCGTTTCTTCGCAGCAGGCTTGTCAGGCTTATCAGGCATTGTCGCCGGGTGAGGGGTTTCTCTGGCTACATCTCAATTTGAATCATGCGGCTGCGGAAAAATGGCTGAAAAATCATTTTGCGATTTCCGACTTTTTCTTCGACGAAATCCGTCATGGCTCGCACACCACACGCATTGAACGGCAGGGAGATGATCTGTTTGCCGTGCTCAACGACGTGATTTTCCACCCGAAAGAAAACAACCCTGAGATCGCGACATTGTGGCTGTACTGTTGCAGCGGGCTGGTGGTCACGGTACGACACAAACCGCTGCGTTTGATCGAACGGCTGCTTAGCCGGTTGGGGCCGCTACAACTGACATCGTCCACCGAATTGTTGGCGCATCTGCTGGAAGAACAAGAAGACGTCCTTGAGCAGTTGGTGCGGCAGGCTAACCAATATGTCGATACCATTGAAGACCGTTTATTGAGCAGTCACGTGAAACGTAACCGTACTGAACTGGGGCGTATGCGCCGTATGCTGCTACGTTTTCAGCGTTTGCTGGCACCGGAACCTGCGGCGCTGTTCCGTTTGCTGAACCGGCCACCGGCCTGGTTGAGTCGCGACGTAGTACAAGATTTGCGCCAGTTCACTGAGGAATTTACCGTGGTGTTGAACGATCTCGCCAGCCTGACCGAGCGTATTCGTCTGTTGCAGGAAGAGATTGGTGCCAAGCAGATGGAACAGAACAACCGTACGCTCTACACCCTGACAGTGATCACCGTGCTGGCGCTGCCGATCAATATCGTTGCGGGTTTCTTCGGGATGAACGTGGGGGGGATCCCGCTGGCCAGCAATCACCACGGCTTTATTTTGCTGGTGTTGCTGGTCGGCGGTTTTACGCTGGTGACCGGCTATCTGGCGTTCAGACGCCGGGATGAAAGCTGACTAGAGTCTGGCCCGGTACTCTTCTTCCAGCTTGGCGTGGGTACTCCAGAATGGCTGTGGTTGACGATCGTGCAGGCGATCGACCAGGATATCCAGATGGGTGTGCCAGCCCCCGGCCACACTAAGCATCTCGTCACGGTTGGCCAGACGGCGATGGGTGACCGTCAACAGCACGGCATTGCCCTGTTCTGTGAGTTCAAAAGTGACTTCAGAAGGGCGTGTTTGTCCTTGTTCTGCCCAGGTAAAACTCAGTAGCCGCGGTGGGAAAAGGCAAGTGATATGACCGATGTTGCTGACGCTGCAACTGAGGTTTTTATATTTGGCTGGCGTTTGCTCATGCACGCCAGTCAAATCGGAATTGCGGAACACCAGTTCAACCTGGGCACCATTTTCCAATTTCATATCACCGGCTGCCAGCCAGGTGGCGCGTTTGTCAGATTCCGTCAGATAGGCCCACACCCGCTCGATCGGGCCGGGAAGCAGCCGCTGAATACGCAGCGTGCCGGTTTCAATAATCATGCCGTAGTCGTTCATAGTTCACTCCTTGGGAGGATTCGGTTCGGGCTGCAGCAGCGCTATTTCCAGCGCGTCCAGCCGCTCTGTCCAGAAATGCTCGTAGGTTTGCAGCCATTGCATGGCTTGTGCCATTGGCTCGGGTTCAAGCCGGCAGATATGGTTTCTTCCCTGCACGGTGCGTTGCACCAGCCCAGCAAGCTCCAGTGCTTTGATATGCTTGGAGGCGCCGGCAAACGACATCTGCAACGGCGCGGCCAGTTCACCAACACTGTGCTCTCCATCGGCCAATGTACGTAATATCGCACGACGCGTTGGATCAGAAAGCGCACGGAAAATGGCGTCCAGCTGTGAGGAAGATAATTTAACCATATGGTTGAATATAGAACAGGCAGGCGAATATTCTACCAGTTTGTTGAATATTTTTTAATGCCCCGACTGACGAGCCGGGGCAGTGTACTCAAGCGTGGGTGTGTGCCAGTAATGCGTTAAGCAGCACGTTGGCACCGGCTGTCGACCATTCGCTGGAGATATTTTCCAGTTCGTTGTGGCTGATGCCATCCACGCAGGGAATGAAAATCATCGCTGTCGGAGCTACCCGGCTCAGATAGCAGGCGTCATGACCGGCGCCGGAAACCATATCACGGTGAGAATAGCCCAGTGTCTGCGCGGCTTGGCGTACGCTGTCGATGCAGCCTTGATCAAAGCGTATCGGCTGGTACTGGAAAATACGCTCGGCGTGGGCGCTCAGACCGTCGCTGCCGATCTTGGCAACGGCCGCCAGCAGTCGCAGTTCCATCTGTTCCAGCACCGCCTCTTGCGGATGGCGGAATTCGACGCTGAAAAACACCTTACCGGGCACCACATTGCGAGAATTTGGGGTAATTTGCGCCATGCCTATCGTGGCACGTGCGTCAGGCATGAAGTCTTTGCCAATGTTATTGACGGCAATGACCATGGCGGCAAAACCGAGCAGGGCATCGCGCCGGCGATCCATCGGCGTGGTACCTGCATGGGCGCTAAAACCGGTGATCTCCAGCTCATACCAACGTTGCCCCTGTGCGGTCGTCACCACGCCAATTTCAATGTTCTCTGCTTCAAGGATCGGGCCTTGCTCTATATGCAGTTCGAAGGCGGCGTGTATCGGCATATTGCCAACCGGATGTTCGCCCGCGTAACCGATTTGCTGCAATGCCTCACCAATACTGACGCCCTGATCATCGCTGCGCGACAGGCCGTACGCCAGGTCAAATACGCCCGCAAACACCCCAGAGGAAATCATCGCCGGGGCGAAGCGTGCGCCTTCTTCGTTAGTCCAGTTGACGACCTCAACGGCGCGTTCGGTGATGATCTGATGATCGTTGAGCGTTCGGATCACCTCCAGGCCAGCCAATACGCCATAGATACCGTCGAAACGGCCCCCCTTGGGTTGGGAGTCAACGTGGGAACCGGTGATCACCGGTGCCAGCTCTGGGCGAGAACCTTCACGCCGCAAAAACATGTTGCCCATGCGATCGACCCGCACGCTGCAACCGGCTTCCAGCGCCCAGTCACGCAGTTGGTCACGTGCCAGACGATCTTCTTCACTCAGAGCCAACCGGGTAACGCCATCTTTTGGGATGGCGCCGAACTGTGCCATGTCACGCAGACTTTGCCACAAGCGCTCACCATTCACCCGTTGTGTCATTTCTTCTCTTCCTGTGGTTTGGTTGCATAGCGGAAATCACAGCAGGATGCACCGGACATAATGGTTTGGGTACGTTGTAGCTCGACATCCGGCGCATAGCCGACAATAAACTGGCTGTCGCGCGCGCAGGACAGCAGATGACCGATTTCACCCAATCCCATCTGGTGATACATCTCGGCATAGCGGCAACGGGTGACGTTGTAGTCGAAATGCTGTTCGTCCTGGTAGATCACCTTGACCTGCAGCGCATCGTCCTTTTCCCACAGATACTGCAAGGCGGCGAAACTCTGCAAATCTGCGCCATTCGGTTCCTGTGCCGCAAAGTTTTTGCCCGCCTCAATGGCGGCGTTTTCGATGGCTTCACCTATCACCGCCTGTGCGCGTTCCTTGCCAATTTCACGCACCAGAATCTGATAGATCGGTTTGATGATTTCCGCCTCTATGCGCCGTCTGGCCAGAATACCCAACTCGTTTTTTGCATCGTTCATCGCCTTGCTCCTCATTGCCTTACTGATTTTTATTGTGTTTTGGCGCCGCCCAGTACGCTCTGCGGCTGCCATTTGCCGTCAACGACCCGATAAAGGGTGAAGCTCGGCTGTTGCAGGTTGCCCTGCGAATCGAATGCAATAGTGCCAGTGACGCCTTGGTAATGAATGGCCCGTAATTTCGGCAGGTAATCGGCCGGATCGGCAGACCCCGCTTGCTCGATGGCGGCAATCAATACCCGGGTGGCGTCGTAGGCGAACGGCGCATGCAGTTCGATATGGGTTTTGTAACGGTCGCGATAAGCCTGCTCAAAGGCCTTGCCACCTGGCATCTGTTCCAACGGTAAACCCGGTTCCAGTGCGACTACGCCTTCACCTTCTTTTTGGGCCAGCGTCAGGAAGGTCTGGCTGACAAACCCGCCGGCGCCCATCAATGGGGTATTCATCCCCAGTTGTTTGATGCGACGGGCCAGCGGAGCGGCCTGTGAATCAACACCGCCGAAGAAGATCAGATCGGCGTTTTTGCTGCGCACGGTGGTCAGTACCGCACTGAAATCAACGGTCTTATCGTCGACATACTCCCGCGCTACCGGTTGCAGGCCCTGAGCCGCCAGCGACTTGATAAACTCATCAGCCAGCCCTTGGCCAAAGGCGGTGCGGTCATCTATTACCGCAATACGCTTGGCTTTCAGTACCTTGGCCGCGTATTCGCCAGCATAATTGCCGCCATCATCGTCATGGCCCATTACGCGGAAACTGGTGTCGAACCCTTGTTGAGTATAGCCATGGCCGGTGGCGACCGGAGCGACCTGGGCAATGCCGGCGTCGTGGTAAATGCGTGCTGCCGGTATGCTGGTACCGGTGTTCCAGTGACCCACCACGCCAGCGACACCTTCGTCCACTAAACGTTGGGCTACGGCAACGGCAGTGCGAGGATCGGACTGGTCGTCCTCGGACAGCAGTTTAAAAATGACCGGCTTGCCTTTCAGCGTGGGTTTTTGGGCATTAGCATCGGCGATCGCTAACTGTGCACCGTTCTCAAGATCTTTGCCGATGCGAGCGGAAGGGCCTGTCAACGGGCCAGCCAGGCCAATCAGAATGGTTTCATCGGCCAGAACCGGTGATGCCGCACTCAGGCTAACTAAAACGGCGGCGGCAAGCCCCAGCGGCTTAAAGCGAGTTATCTTGTTCATGTAAAGCTCCCGGTGTGATTAAAAATAAAAGGTTATTCACCCAAATAGGCTTGTTTGATTTTTTCATCATCCAACATGTCGGCAGAGCGTCCACAATGGCTCAGATTGCCGCTGTCCAGCACATAGGCGCGGTCAGTTGATGCCAGTGCCAGCCGGGCATTTTGTTCCACCAAAAGTAGCGTGACACCGTCACGTGAAAGGTTTTTGATGACCTCAAAAATGGCCTCAACCATAATGGGTGCTAAGCCCATCGAGGGTTCATCCAACACCAACAGCCGGGGACGGCTGAGCAAAGCTCGGCCCATGGCGACCATCTGCTGTTCGCCGCCGGAAAGAAGTCCGGCCTGCTGTTGAAGCCGTTCACGCAGGCGTGGAAAAAGAGTGCAAACTTGCTCCAAATCTTGTCGTACTGCTGCTTTGTCGCGCCGCGAATAGCTACCAAGTTGCAAGTTTTCCAACACCGTCATGCGAGCGAAAATACCGCGTCCTTCCGGCACCATGACGAGCCTTTGTTGCAATAACTGATGCGGTGGCACACCACGAATAGAGCGGCCATCAAACAAGATCTCACCGTCGAAGGGCTGTAGGCCCGTTAGTGCACGCAGGCTGGAGGTTTTTCCGGCACCGTTAGCACCGATCAAGGTCACCTGTTCGCCGCTGTTTACCGTAAAATCGATGCCTTTAACGGCATGAATGCCACCGTAGGACACCTTTAATTGTTTGACTGTCAGTAAAGGTTCAGACATGGGCTGCGCCTCCCAGATAAGCGCGAATCACGGCAGGTTCGCGTCGGACCTGCGCCGGTTCGCCTTCAGCAATGACTTTGCCGTAGTCGAGCACGGTCAGGCGGTCACACAATCCCATTACCAGCTTGACGTCATGTTCGATCAACAGCAGGGTTTTGCCGCTTTCACGGATACGTTGCAACAGCTCGCGTAGGGCGACTTTCTCTGCGGCATTCATACCGGCTGCCGGTTCATCCAGTGCCAGCAATTTGGGTTCGGTGGCCAAGGCGCGGGCGATTTCCAACCGACGCTGATGGCCATAGGACAGATCGCCGGCGCGATAATCGGCGAATTGGCTGATGCCGACGTACTCCAGCAGCGCGTAGGATTTCTCCCGTGTTGCCTGTTCTTCCTGCCGGGCACGACGGTGACGTGAAATTGCCGCCCAGAGCCCATTGCGAGTACGCAGATGGCAGCCGACCATCACGTTTTCCAATACGCTCATCTCATTGAACAACCGCAGGTTCTGGAAGGTGCGTGCAATACCGGCTTGCGCCACTTTATCTATGGCCTGTGGTTTGTAGCGGCGATCCTGTAAGCGGAACTCGCCACTGTCAGCGCGATACAGACCGGTGATCAGGTTAAAACAGGTGGTTTTTCCCGCACCGTTCGGCCCAATCAAACCGTAAATCTCCCCCTGGTGAATACTGATGCTGACGTCATCAACAGCGGTGAGCCCGCCAAAGCGTTTACTGACGTGGCTGAGTGTAAGGAGTGGCGTCATGATGTTGCCCCCTGTTGATGACGTGCCGGCCATAAGCCCGCAGGGCGATACAACATCACCAGAATCAATGCCAGCCCGTAAAACAGTTGGCGGATAATTTCTGGATCGATCCACACCTGTCCAAACAACGCCTGCTGCAGAGGTCCCATGGTGCTACGCAGTAATTCAGGCAGGGCAGCCAGCAGCAAAGCGCCGAGGATCACACCGGGTATGTGGCCCATACCGCCTAGTACCACCATGGCCAAAACGGCGATCGACTCTTGCAAGGTAAAGGACTCTGGCGAGACAAAGCCTTGAAACGCGGCAAACAGCGCCCCAGCTATACCGCCAAAGGTGGCACCGATGGCAAATGCCAACAGTTTGAAGTTACGTGTGTTTATCCCCATTGCCCGTGCTGCATCTTCATCTTCGCGAATGGCGGTCCAGGCACGGCCAACCCGTGAATGTTGCAGACGGAGGCAGATAAACAGGATCATCAACAATAACGCGGCGAACAGGTAGTAATAGAGGTACAGCGACGAAAAGCGGATACCAAACCATTGGTGCATGCCGGAAAACTTCAGGCCAAACAAAGAGACCGGATCGATGCCGGAAATCCCTTTCGGACCGTTGGTAATGTTAAGCGGGCGGTCCAGGTTGCGCATCAGAATACGGACGATCTCGCCAAAACCCAGTGTGACTATGGCTAAATAGTCACCGCGTAGTCGCAGCGTTGGTGCACCCAACAAAATGCCACACAACGCCGCCAGCAGTGCGGCTAAGGGGATCAGCAACAGGATCGACAGATGCAGGCCATCCGGGAACCATTGCAATAACAATGGGAACTGCTCGGTCAGATGTGGGGATGACAACAGCGCGGTCAGATAGGCCCCCACCGCATAAAAGGCGATAAACCCCATGTCCAGCAGGCCGGTGAGGCCGACCACGATGTTCAGTCCCAGAGCCAACATCAGGTACAACAGCGCGAAATCGATCACCCGCACCCAGTAGTTACCGCCTGCAGCACCCGCCACCCAAGGCGCCAGCAGCAGGCCGAGCATAAACAATACTACGCCGAGTTTGGCGCGGTGTGGGCTGTCGGTGTTGATCGTTGTGGTTAGAATAGTCATTTTTGTCCTCAGGCGCGGGTAGCGACGCGTTCGCCTAACAGCCCGGATGGGCGGAATACCAACACGGCAATCAAAATCAGGAAGGCAAAAACATCCTGATAGTTGCTACCGAAGGTCCCGCCGGTCAGTTCACCGAGATACCCGGTGCCCAGGGATTCAAACAGCCCTAACAGTAATCCGCCGAGCATCGCACCACGCAGATTACCGATCCCACCCAGTACAGCAGCTGTAAAGGCCTTGATACCGGGCAAGAAGCCCATGGAAAAACCGGCATTGCCATAGTTACTGGCCATCATGATGCCTGCCACTGCCGCCAGTGCACCGCCAAGGGCAAAGGTCAGAATGATGATGCGGTTGGGATCGATACCCATCAGGCTGGCGACCTGTGGGTTTTCCGCGGTTGCGCGCATGGCGCGACCAAAGCGTGAATGTTCAACCAATAAGAGCAGCCCGACCATCACCAGCACGGCAACGACCAATGTGGCGATACCCGTCCCGGTGATCACGGCCGGTGCGTGCTCGGCGCTACCTTGAGTGAGGGCGATAGGTGACATGGGTAACAGTTGTGGGAACATCAACGGATTACGCGACCAAATTAGCATCGCCAACGTTTGCAGCAGCAGCGAAACCCCAATTCCGCTGATCAGCGGTGCCAGGCGTGGCGCATTACGCAGGCGACGATAAGCCAGACGTTCAATACTCATCGATACTAAGGCGCATACCGCCATGGCGGTAAATGCTGCCAGCAGCAACACGACGTACGGTGACAGACCAGGGAAATGGTGCTGCAACACACCGATGGCGGACAGTGCGCTAAGTGCACCCACCATCAACACATCGCCGTGGGCAAAATTGATAATGCGCAGGATGCCGTAAACCATGGTGTAACCCAGGGCGATCAGCGCATAAATGCTGCCGAGCATCAGGCCGTTGACGGTCTGCTGTATCAGCGTATCCATAGGGGAGAGTCCCGAAAAATAATGATTCAGGACGCTCACAGTAGAGAATTAAAAAAAATTGTAAAATACGGAAAAATAATTTCTTATACAAAAAACGTGTGTTTTTAATTGTTTGATTTATTTGTATATTAAATTATAACCCTTACAGGATTTTCGCCAAAATTATCAATATATGAAAAAAACAGAACAATATGCAGTGTCGCTACCGAATGATCCTCCGCTTCGTGCTGTACGGGCGTTTGAGGCTATTGCTCGCTTGGGCAGCGTTACCGGTGCTGCGAAAGAACTGGGGATTTCTCCCTCGGCGGTGAGCCATCAGCTCAAAACACTGGAAGCATTTCTGCAGATGCCACTGACCGAGCGCCAAGGGCGCAAGCTGATCCTGCGTAATGAAGGGCGGGAATATTACCGTTCGATCCGCTCGGCATTTAACGTACTGCGTCAGGCGACGGAGCAGGTGCGTGAACAGTCAGCATCCAGACAGGTGACCATCAGTTTGATCCCTTTGTTTGGCATGGGGTGGTTTATTCCCCGGTTACACGGCTTTCTACGTGAGAACCCCGAGATCGACATTAACGTGGTGTACGCTAATCACCGTAATTATCTCAGTGATGCTGCTGATATTTCGATTCGTTTTGGCGCGGGGCAATGGACCGGTTATCGCAGTGAAAAGCTGATGTCCGGTAAAATGGTACCCGTGTGCAGCCGTAGTTTTATCAAGCTTCACGGAGTGCTCGATACGCCAGACCAACTCTCACCACTGCCGCTTTTGCATGATGAAGAACGCACGACTTGGATGCAGTGGTTTCAGTTGGCCGGAGCCAGGCGTCCATTGCGCAGCACTGGCCCAATGTTTGAGGATGGCTTATTGACGTTAGCGGCAGTGCAGGCAGGACTGGGGTGCGCCCTGATGCGTGAGCCCTTGATCACCCCTTACCTTAACAGTGGCGAGCTGGTTAAGCTGTTTGATCTGCCGATCGATGATGGCCGGGATTACTACCTGTGCGTGCGGCAAGACAATGAACTGTCCCCTGAAGGACTGAATCTGCAACGCTGGCTGTTGAAAGAAGCCGGGGTTTGAATACCCCGCGCCGGATGTGATTCAGAATTCGACGTCTTCCAGGCTGAAAAACTCGGTCTGATCGTTATAGGAAAAGATTTCCGCATAACGGCCCCAGTTAATGACGGTGTCCAGCGTTTCTTTTGCTGCGGCGTCGGACAACGAATCCTCCAATTCCTGCTCGAAGCGCATACGGGGCGCCCGGTGACCTGGACGTTCGTCCAACACACTTTTGATCAACGCGGCCAGCGGCAGGTAGCGCAGTAAATGCTCGGCGAACATGACTTTACGCGCCTGGACATCGTACTCAGCAAATGTTCGCGCTGAAGGTGTCAGAAAGATATCCCCTTCACGGACATCTGCAAACCCCAAGAATTGCAGGACTTCGGCAATCGGGAAAAGGTCATCCACTTCCAGGTGCAACGAATGGGCGATGTCCGGCATGTCGGCACGACCAAAATAAGGCGCGGCAGCCAACGTTTCGATCAGACCGGCAATCAGGTTGGTGGAAACATGCGGTAAACGCGTGCCGAGCTTCAGGCCTTTTTTAATGCTCTCATCCATCGGCCGGGCGGTCATTTTGGCGTAAACGTCGTCTACCAGGCGACGGAATAAAGGATCCAGCCGATTACGCGGGTGGTTGAAGGGGACTTTTATTTCGGCTACCACACGCCCAGGGTTGGAGGACAGCACCAGGATCCGGTCACACATAAACACCGCTTCTTCAATGTTATGCGTCACGATCAACACGGACTTAATCGGCATACGGCCTTGATTCCATAAATCGAGCAGGTCGGTACGCAGTGTTTCCGCCGTCAGCACATCCAACGCGGAGAAGGGTTCATCCATAAGCAGCAGCGTTGGATCCACCACCAACGCCCGGGCAAAGCCTACCCGTTGACGCATGCCGCCTGACAGTTCACGGGGGTAGGCGTTTTCAAAACCGTCCAGACCGATCAGGTCAATAGCGGCCAGCGCGCGTTCACGTCGTTGATTGGCTGCAACGCCCAGGGCCTCCAGCCCGGCCTCCACGTTTTGCAATACGGTGAGCCAAGGGAAAAGGGCAAAGGTCTGAAACACCATGGCAATGCCTTTGGCCGGGCCATTTAACGGTTTGCCAAGATAGTCTACCGCGCCTGATGTAGGCTCGATCAACCCGGCAATAATACGCAGCAACGTTGACTTACCGGAGCCAGACCGCCCCAGCAAGCCGACAATCTCCCCGGCCTGCAAAGACAGATTAACGTCATTGAGGATCAGCTGTTCGCTGTGTGCCTTGTTAAAACCGTGGTTGATGTTTTTTACTGCTAAGATTTCCGTGCCGGCGACTGGCGCAACCCTGTTTTTTGGATCTGACATCTGAACGCTTCCTTAATCGATGCGGAATCGGGATTCGGCGTAGGCATACAGCGGACGCCACAGCAGGCGATTGAACAGGGTGACAAATAACGACATCACGGCGATGCCCAAAATGATTTTAGGGAAGTCGCCCGCGGTGGTGGTTTGTGCGATGTAGGCACCGAGCCCATGTGCTGTTACCTGTGTGCTGCCCCATTGCACAAATTCTGCCACGATACTGGCGTTCCATGCGCCACCTGAGGCGGTAATGGCCCCGGTGATGTAATAAGGAAAAATGCCCGGCAACATGACCTGACGCCACCATTGCCAACCACGAATATGGAAGTTGGCAGCGGCTTCGCGGTAGTCGTTGGGAAAGGCACTGGTTCCCGCGACCACGTTGAACAGGATGTACCATTGGGTACCGAGCACGATCAGCGGGGACAGCCAAATATCCGGGTTAAGGTGGAAGTGCACAATGGTGATGACGAACACTGGGAACAACAGGTTGGCTGGGAAGGCGGCCAGAAATTGGGCAACAGGCTGAATTTTACCGGCCAGCGCGGGGCGCAGACCAATCAGTACCCCTAGCGGAACCCAGATCAGTGATGAGATCGCAATCAATACGGTGACGCGCAGCAGCGTAATGAGCCCCAGCATCAACACATGACCGACGTCCGCCAGCGTCACCCCAGTCTGCACATAAAGAATCACATGATAAGCAATGGCGATCGTCAGCAGGATCACCAGGCTGTTCCAGCAAAGATCGATAAGGCGTGAACGTTTTTGCCGTTGTGCGTTGCTGACACGGCGGCGTCTTATTGCGGGCAGATTTAGCCGCAGGCGTGCAGTCTTGGCCAGGAGTGCACCCAACGGTGTCAGCAGCAGGTGAATGAGCCGTGTGCGGCGCATCAGGTTCAATACCCAGGAGTTTGGCGCATTGGCTGAACGGGTGGTTTCCATGCGGAATTTGTCTGCCCAGGCCACCAATGGGCGGAACAACAACTGGTCATAAGCCAAAATCACCACGGTCATGGTGACCAGCACCCAACCTACCGCGTGCAAATCCTTGCTCAATATTGCCTGAGCGAGATAGGCGCCAATACCGGGTAGCGTAAAGGTGTTATTACCGACAGTAATGGCTTCGGACGCCACAATAAAGAACCAGCCGCCAGACATTGACATCATCATGTTCCAAATCAGACCCGGCATTGAGAACGGTACATCCAGCTTCCAAAAACGCTGCCAGGGGCTCAAATGAAAGCCGCGCGACACCTCCAGCAAATCACGTGGCACGGTACGCAGTGATTGATAAAAACTGAAGGTCATATTCCAGGCTTGGCTGGTAAAAATCGCGAAGATGGCGGCAAGTTCGACGCCTAACACCCGGCCGGGAAACAGAGCAATAAAGAAGGTCACGGTAAAAGAGATGTAACCGAGTACCGGCACCGACTGAAGGATATCGAGAATAGGTACCAGCACTTTTTCCGCACGACGGCTCTTGGCTGCCAGTGTGCCGTAAACCAAGGAGAACACCAGCGCGGCAACCATAGCGATAAGCATGCGCAAGGTGGTGCGCAGGGCATATTCCGGTAGATTAGCGGGATCAAGGGAGATGGCCTGGGTTTTTAGCGTCATGATAGGCTGCATCGTTTGATGCAGGCCAACAGCCATCATCGCGATAGTGCCGATAATCATCGGGAAGGCGATAACATCCCACCCGTTGGGCAGCAAACGCCGGGCGGAGACGTGCGTATTGAGCCTGACGTTCATCTAACCTCTCTTTAAACCAGAATGGGGAGAGTTTTGAGAGTAATGGCAGCACAACGACTATAGCCCATTATCCGCCGGCATTTTTAAACCGTTACTCAGCAGACGTCGTTTCTGTTGCTGTCATGCCACACTGTGCCGGTGACAGATGACAATTCTGATTATCGTGGCCCGTGCAGTAGCTTTGCTGGGGGGAAGCGATAATAATTCATAGACTAAGACTGGATGGCCGTTCGATTTTCAAAGAGGATTACGTTATGTCTGCCGGCAGTGACACGGAACAACCCAACAAATCGAGTTTAACTCTGTTGGCAGGCGGCGCACTGGGTGTGGTGTTTGGCGACATTGGTACCAGCCCGTTGTATACCTTCAAAACGGTGCTATTTCTCTCTGGTGATGCACCCTCCGTACCCGTGATTCTCGGTTTGTTATCGCTGATCTTCTGGACACTGGTGATTGTCACGTCGCTAAAGTACGCGATGTTCGCTATGCGTATTGATAACCGCGGCGAAGGCGGCATCATGGCCTTGATGTCGCTGTTGGTCAGTAAGACAAGCACCCGCCCAATGGTGCTGTTTGCCGGCTTGTTTGGTGCGGCGTTGATCTACGGCGATGGGGCGATCACCCCGGCGATCTCGGTGCTGTCGGCGTTGGAAGGGTTAAATATTGTTCTGCCCGAATCGCAGCCCTATATTTTACCCGCAGCGGTGGTGATTCTGGTCAGCCTGTTCGCTATTCAACCGCTGGGCACTGCACTTATCGGCAGGGTGTTTGGGCCGATTATGACACTGTGGTTTTTTTCCATCGCGGCCTTGGGCATTTGGGGGATTATCCAGCATCCTGCGGTGCTGATGGCGTTGAATCCTTTGTACGGCATTAACTTCCTGTTCTCTAATGGGGTGACCAGTTTTCTGGTGCTGGGCGGCGTTTTCCTCTGCGTCACCGGTGCAGAAGCGCTGTACGCCGACATGGGGCATTTTGGCAAAAAGCCGATATGGCTCGCGTGGTTTGGCATTGTTTTCCCCAGCCTCTTGCTGAACTATGCCGGGCAGGCTGCACTAATCCTGTCGGGCGCTGACGTGACTCAAAATATCTTCTTCCGCTTGTGTCCGCCGTTACTGCAAATCCCTCTGGTTATTCTGGCGACCTTGGCCACCATCATCGCAAGCCAGGCTATTATCAGCGGGGCTTTTTCAATGACCCGTCAGGCGATCCAGCTTGGCTGGCTGCCACGCTTGCAGGTGAAACAGACCACAGAGGAAAGTTACGGACAAATTTATATTGGTGCCATCAACTGGTTGCTGATGGCGGTAACGGTGTTCCTGACGGTGTTCTTCAAGTCGTCCGATAATTTGGCTGCCGCTTACGGTATCGCTGTGTCACTTACCATGATCATGACCACTGGGCTGCTGTTTGTGGCGATGCGTGAGGTATGGCGATGGGGAGTGGTCACCAGTTTGCTGGTGGCAGGCGGCTTCTTTATCGTTGATCTCAGCTTCCTGTTGGCCAACCTTAGCAAGGTGATGCAGGGCGGTTATGTCCCATTGCTGTTGGCCACCCTGGTGTACGGCGTGATGCTAATCTGGCATCGCGGGGTGCTCGCGGCTTCTCGTACATTGGGAGAAAAGAGCGTGCCGCTGACGGATTTTCTGGCACACCTTGAAGAGCAAAAAATCCCTCGAGTGCCGGGCACGGCAATATTTCTTACTCGTACGCTAAACGGCACACCGCCGGTGATGAAATGGCACGTTAAGCGTAATGGTTCGCTGCACGCCACCGTGTTGACATTGAATATCATGATCGTCAACGAACCCCGTGTGGCAAATGCTGAACGGCTGGTCATCCGACAACAGTCGCCGGGTTTCTGGTGTGGTATCGCCAGCTACGGTTTTATGGAGCGGCCTCATATTCCCCGCTTATTACGCCATGTGGAGGCGCAGAAAACCGGGCTGAATTTTGATGACGCGACCTATTACCTGGGGCATGAAACCGTGGTACGCCGCGAAGCCAATGACCGATTACCGGCGTGGCAGCGCAACATTTTTGCGTTGATGGTGCGTAATGGTATGCACGTGACCGATTATTACTATCTGCCCAGCGATCAGGTTGTTGAAATCAGCCGCAGAGTGCCAGTTTGAGCCGCTTGGCTATAGGTTAAAAGTATTGGTTATTTAACTGTTTGCGCGTGAGGGCGTAAATTGCGGTAGCGCGATGGGCGCTGCTTGCGAGTGAATAATTTATGTCATTGTTCGATCTTACCGCGTTGGCGGCCGATTTACCGCAGGCATGGCGTTCCCGCATATTGGGACGCGTCGGTTCGGCCAACATCAAAGTGTTACGGATGGATCAGCAGGCAATTGCCGATGAAGTTCATGATTATCATGAAGGATTGTTGGTGATCGCTGGGCAGTTGCGGCTTGAAGTGCAGGGCGAGGCTATTACGGTCAACGCCGGCCAATTGTATCAGGCAGCCGCTGGTGTACCTCACCGGGTGCTGGCGGGCAGCCACGGCACCCTGGTGATTTTTGATATGCCGGAGTGATTAACGGCTGCTTTCCAATGGCGATAGCGCAATTTTCACCGCGGCGTCTAATCTGGCCCGACTGACACCATCACGAGCTTGTACCGACAAGCCGTGCAGGAAGACGGCAAAATAATCACCGAGGCTTTCGACATCGGTGTCGGCTGGCAGTTCGCCCGCGGTTACCGCAGTCTGTAGGCGTTCAATAATGCCCTGAGTGCGTAGCCGGCGGTGTTCTGCCAACCAGGTTTTGATATCGGCGTTTTCGTCGCTGACACTGGCCGCAGAAGAAACCACCATACAGCCTTGTGGCAAATCAGCACGACTGTAGAGCGCCACCGCGTCGTATAACATGCGTTTTATTGCCGTATGTACACGGCTTTCCTCACTGAATGCACGATCGGCAAACCCGCCTTCATGGCTTTCGTAACAGGCGATTGCTTCACGGAACAACAGCTCTTTCGAGCCAAACGCTTTGTAAATACGTGCGGAGGCAATGCCCAGCTCGGCCACTAAATCCGACATCGATGTGCCTTCATATCCCTGTCGCCAAAAGAGGTCGCGTGCTTTCACTAATGCCTGTTCGCGGTCGAACTCACGTGGTCTGCCTGCCATTCATCTGCCCTTGTTTATCGAACTTTCAGTGAAATAGGATCGCTTAAATCCACTGTAACACCAACGATTTTTTAAAATTCGCTTGCTGAAGAATTCATTTGAGCCTATTGTTTGTTAATCGACAAACAATAGGAGTTTACGATGAAAACCCTGAAAGGTCCAAGCCTGCACCTCGCACAATTTAGTGACGATGCTGCACCTTTTAACAGCCTGCCGGCAATTGCCGACTGGGCCGCAAAAACCGGTTTTAAAGCCCTACAGATCCCTGCGTGGGATAGCCGCCTGTTTGATTTGGCTACTGCCGCGGAAAGCCAGACATATTGCGACGATCTGGTCGGTATGTTGGCAGAACACGGACTTGAGGTCAGCGAACTGACCACCCACATTTTTGGTCAGTTGATGGCGGTACATCCGGCCTACGATGCGCTATGTGACAGTTTTGCGCCACCGGCTTTGCACGGCAATCCAAAGGCACGCGGTGAGTGGGCGCACCAGCAGTTGCTGTTGGCGGCTAAAGCCTCTGCACGACTGGGGCTGAGCGAGATGGGCACGTTTTCAGGCTCACTGGCCTGGCCCTATTTATTCCCGTTCCCACAGCGGCCGGCGGGGTTGATTGAAACGGCTTTCGATGAGTTAGCCAAACGCTGGTTGCCGGTGCTCAATGCCTGTGATGAGCAAGGGGTTAACTTATGTTATGAAATCCATCCCAGCGAAGACCTGCACGACGGTGTGACCTTCGAAATGTTCCATCAACGCGTTGGCGGTCATCCGCGTTGCCAGATACTGTTCGATCCAAGCCACTTTGTGCTGCAACAGCTTAACTATCTGGACTACATAGATATTTATAAGGATTTCATTCGTATGTTTCACGTTAAGGACGCGGAGTTTAACCCGACCGGGCGACAGGGTATTTACGGTGGTTATCAGTCGTGGACTGAACGCGCGGGGCGTTTCCGTTCGTTGGGCGACGGACAGGTGGATTTCAAGGGTATATTTTCGCGACTGACACAGCATGGTTACCAAGGGTGGGCAACGTTGGAGTGGGAATGCTGCCTGAAACACCCGCTGGATGGGGCGCGAGAAGGGGCGGCCTTTATACATGACCATATCATCAATGTTACCGACAAGGTGTTCGATGATTTTGCCGGTGCGCCGGTTGACCAACAGCAAATCAATACGTTGCTTGGCCTGCGCTGAGCCACAATATTCCTTCACGGAGAACACCAATGACACTGCAAAATAACGGGTCCATGCAACATGGACCTGAACACGAACACGTCTATGTGCGAGTAAATGGCAACCGTATTCACTGTGTCACGCTCGGCGAAGGTCAACCGGTGCTGTTGATTCCCGGCTGGCCACAAACCTGGTACACCTGGCGTTATGTCATGCAGGCACTGGCGGCGGCCGGTTTTAAGGCCATCGCGGTGGATCCCCCGGGTATCGGGGATTCAGACAAGCCTCGTGGCGGCTATGACACCGGCAGCGTCGCAGCCACGTTGCACCAAACCATGTTGCAATTGGGGCATGCGCGTTATCAATTGGTCGGACATGATATAGGGATGTGGATCGGCTACGCGATGGCAAGTGACTTCCCACAGGCGGTTACGGGGCTGGTATTGACGGAGGCGGTGATCCCTGGGCTGGCGCCCGCACCGCCGATTTTTGTGCCCGCGGAACAAAACATTTTTCTGTGGCATTTCATGTTCAACCAACTGACGGATCTGCCGGAGGCATTGACGTTGGGCCGTGAGCGAGAGTACCTCAGCTATATCTTTAATCGTTGGTCTTATCGCCGTGATCGGGTCGCGGCGGAAACCTATATCACAGCCTATTCGGCACCGGGTAGCTTACGAGCCGGTTTTGATTACTACCGCGCCATTCCGGAGACCATTCGGCAAAATCTACGCCGCGCAGAATCTCAACTTACCATGCCGGTAATGACCATAGGAGCTGAGCATGCTACCGCTGATGCGCCTTTTTTAACGTTGCGCGATAACGCGACTAACCTGCGTGGTGAAACGGTCGCTGGGTGTGGACATTTCATTACCGAAGAGTCTCATGAGGCGTTTATTGCGTTGGTGGTACCTTTCTTGCTGGAGGGTAACGCTGATGCCGCTTAATCCGCAGATTGCCCACTTCTTGTCCGTCGCGGCGCAGGCAGCTGCACCGGAGTCTCTGTCTGAGATGCGTGCTGCGGCAGAAAGCGGGCTGTTACACTTGCAAGGCGAGGCGGAAGCCAGTGGGGGGATTAAAAATGGATGGGTCACTGCCAACGACGGTCACGATATTGCCATTCGTGCTTACACGCCGCTGGGAGTGGACACCGGTGAGTCCATACCGGCAATGTTGTACGCCCACGGTGGCGGCTGGTGTCTGGGCTCACTGGCGTTGTATGACCGGCCTTGCCAGGCGCTGGCCAATGCTACTGGCCGAATGATCCTGTCGGTTGATTATCGTCTGGCGCCGGAATACCCCTACCCACGGCCGTTAGATGACGTGTATCAGGCGTTGTGCGGTGTGATTGAACAGGCGGATGAGTGGGGGTTCGATGCCACACGTATCGCGGTTGGTGGTGACAGTGCGGGTGGCAACTTGGCTGCGGCCGTTGCGTTATTGGCCCGTGACCGGGATGGCCCGCAGATTGATCATCAGTTATTGCTGTACCCGGCACTGAGCCGGGCTATGGATACGACCAGCTATGCCGATTACGCACAAGGCTATTTCCTGACACGGGAAGTGATGGCATTTTGCTGGAGTCAGTATCTGCCTGAAGAGCACAATAATTGCGATCCTTACGCAGAACCCTTGCATGCAGCAACGTTAAGCCGATTGCCACCGGCAACCATTTTGAGTTGCGAGTATGACCCGCTGCGCGATGAGGCGGAGCATTATGCCAGGCGTTTGCAGGAGGACGGGGTCGCGGTTCGCTGTGAACGGCTGCCGGGCATGGTACATGCCTGCATTCATATGCTGGGTTTAACCCCGGCGGCACGAGAACTGTTCGATAAAGCCCGATGATAAAAATGCCCCGTAAGAACGGGGCATTTTTTTGTCGCTTACATTAATTAACGGCCAGCCACGGTGACAAAGCGGGTTTCCAGATAGGACTCGATCGCCTCGCTGCCGCCTTCGGTGCCGTGACCGGAGTCTTTGACCCCGCCAAACGGTGTTTCAGGCAGGCCAAAACCAATGTGATTGATGCTGAGCATGCCGCTTTCCACATCGCGTCCCAGCGCGTTCACGGTCGCAATGCTGCGGCTGTATGCATAGGCCGCCAAACCGTAAGGCAGGCGATTGGCCTCCGCGATAGCTTCCTCATAGGTCGCAAATGACCGCAGCAGGGCGACCGGGCCAAACGGCTCTTCGGACATCGCACGAGCACTCAAGGGGACATCGCGCAACACTGTCGGTTCAAAGAAATTGCCGGGACCCGTTACACGTTTGCCGCCGGTGGTGGCTTTGGCCCCCTCGGAGATGGCATCTTTCACGAAGGCTTCAATGGCATCTACGCTGCGTTGCAGCACCATTGGCCCCATGGTCACACCTTCTTGCTGACCGTTGCCCAGCTTGATGTCGCGTACTGCTGCTGTGAATTTCTCGACAAAGGCTTCATAAACGCCTTGTTGGATCAGGAAGCGGGTCGGGGCAATACAGACCTGTCCGGCATTGCGGAACTTGGCCAGTGCCAGCTCTTTAGCGGCGGCATCGAGATCGGCATCGTCAAAAATCAGCACCGGGGCATGACCGCCCAGCTCCATGGTGGCTTTTTTCATATGCTGACCGGCCAGCGCCGCCAGATGTTTGCCCACGCGGGTGGAACCGGTGAACGAGATCTTGCGAATGGTTGGGTGTGGGATCAGGTATTCGGAGATTTCTGCTGGGGTGCCGTATACCAACGCGATCACGCCAGCAGGAATGTCCGCATCGGCAAAGGCGCGAATCAGCTCAGCCGGTGAGGCTGGGGTTTCTTCCGGACCTTTAATAATGATTGAACACCCGGCTGCCAGCGCGGCGGACAGTTTGCGTACAATCTGGTTAATCGGGAAGTTCCACGGCGTGAATGCGGCAACCGGTCCTACCGGCAGTTTCAGCGTTTGCTGCTGAACGTCCTGGCTACGAGATGGGATAATCTGGCCATAGGTGCGGCTGGCCTCGCCGGCAAACCAGTCAATTACGTCCGCCGAGTTAAGGATCTCAACCTTGGCTTGTGCCACCGGCTTGCCTTGTTCCTGACTCATGATCACGGCAATTTTCTCTGCACGTTCACGCAATAATGCTGCGGCTTTACGCATCAGGTTTGCCCGCTGATAGGCAGAGGTTTCACGCCAAATCTTGAAGCCGCGCTCGGTTGCGGTCAGCGCCAGATCGAGATCGGCTGCTGTGGCGTGTGCCACACTGCCAATAACCTCATCGGTAGCGGGATTAGTGACGGGTGTGGTTTTGCCAGCAACTGCGTTGCGCCATTGTCCATCAATATAGAGTTGAGTATCTGGATACATTGTTGCCTCTTACTTTCAGGGGGTTAAAGACTGTGTTCCCACTCTTCGGCGGGATAATCGATAGGCCGGTACTCAATTGCAGGTACCAGACACTGGGTAAAATACCCTACGCTGAATGCGCCGCAGCGTCCAGAGTACCGGGCGGTACACTACTCAAACTGCGTCACTTTGACTATCATACAACCACAAGTGGCATACAGACGGGGCGGTACGGTGCAGGGTGTTCCTCAGCAATTTCCTTTCGAAAAAGATAACGCACAGTTCCGACAGTTGTCTCAGGTGCCGGGCGTAGAGCTTTATCACGCGCATATTGAGCGCTATGCTTTTGAACCACATACACATGACGCTTTTGCCATCGGGACCGTCGATTTTGGTGCCGAGCGTTTCCGCTACCGTGGGGCGCAACATCTGGCAGCGCCGGGGTCGCTGGTGTTGATGAACCCGGATGAACTGCATACCGGCGAGGCGGAAACCGTTGGCGGTTGGAATTACCGCATGCTCTATTTGGAACCGGCGACGCTGGAGCTGTTGTCCGGTGAGCAGGGGTTTTGGTTCACCGATGCGGTGCGTCAGGACCCTCAGGCGGCACGGCAATTGTCCGCCACGCTGGCAGCACTGTGGCAAACTCATGATCCGCTTACGATTGACAGTCTATTATTGCAGGTTATCGCTATTTTTCGCCCTCATATCCAGGTAGCCAAATCATTGAAGGCGGAGCCGGCGCACCGTTTTGAGATCGTCAAAAGTTACCTGCACGACAACTTCTCCGCTGTTATTACCTTGGACCAATTGGCATCGTTGGTCTCCCTCAGTCCCTATCATTTTCTGCGTAAATTCAAAGCTGAATACCATGTGTCGCCCCAGCAGATGCTGATGGCAATTCGTTTGTCACAGGCCAAACAGATGCTGGGACGCGGTATGCCTGCGGCACAGGTCGCCGCAGCGACAGGGTTAACCGATCAGGCACATTTAACGCGCGCCTTTGCTAATCGTTACGGTGTCACACCTGTGCGTTATCAAAAACAGGTTACGACCCGCTAAAACAGCAACCTGATACAATATTTCCTCGCATCAGTGGGCTAGGCTGACCCCAGGTTTTTTCACGGGCTCAGACTGATTCGCCCGGTTGTTGATGGAGTCACTATGTTTGTTGGCGTGTTATTTGCCTTATCGGCTGGGCTGATGTGGGGGTTGATCTTTGTCGGCCCAGTATTGATCCCTGAGTATCCTGCGGCGTTGCAGTCTACCGGGCGTTACCTGGCTTTTGGCCTAATCGCGTTACCCCTGGCGTGGTTGGATCGCCATCGGTTAAAAAAGTTACGACGTAACGATTGGTTGGAAGCGTTAAAACTGACCGCTATCGGTAACTTGTTGTATTACCTGTGTCTGGCTAGTGCAATACAACGTACTGGCGCACCGGTTTCCACCATGATTATCGGCACATTGCCGGTGGTGATTTCGGTAACTGCGAATCTGTTTTACAGCCGGCACGATGGCCGACTTTCCTGGCGCAAACTGACACCAGCCTTGGTGTTGATCGCCTGTGGATTGGCGCTGGTTAATGTTGCCGAACTGCAAGGCAATACGACGCCGATCGACGTTTGGCGCTATAGCAGTGGCCTGGGACTGGCGTTAGTGGCAGTGGCGTGTTGGACCTGGTTCCCGCTGCGCAATGCCCGCTGGTTGCGGGAAAACCCAAATCAAAGACCTGCAACCTGGGCGACGGCGCAGGGGGTGGTGACGTTGCCGCTGGCGCTGGTGGGCTATCTGTTGGTTTGTGGGCAGTTGGCGATGACCCAGCCAGCATTTGCATTGCCGTTTGGTCCAAGACCGGATGTGTTTATTCCTTTGATGATTGCTATTGGCATGCTGTGCTCGTGGATTGGTGCACTGTGCTGGAATGAAGCGAGCCAGCGTTTGCCAACAGTGTTGGTAGGGCCGTTGATCGTATTCGAAATTCTGGCAGGGCTAGCCTATACCTTTATGCTGCGTCAGGCGTGGCCACCGTTGTTGACCGTGGGTGGCATTGCCTGCCTGATCATTGGCGTGGTGTACGCGATGCGGATTAAGCCACAGCCGGTGGTGGTGTCACTGGCTGCTAAGGAGTAGCACCTGCCGTGGTACCACGGCAGGCACTGATCTTAACGTTTACTGTGGTGGATGATCTCTTCGGCCACATTCCGGGGGGCTTCAGCGTAATGGCTGAACTCCATCGTGTAGGTTGCGCGGCCCTGCGACATCGATCGCAGGGTGGTTGAATAGCCGAACATCTCGGACAGCGGCACCTTGGCGTGAATTTCCTTGCCACCGCCGCCCGGGAGATCCTCCATACCTTGCACCATACCGCGCCGAGACGACAGATCACCCATCACGCTACCAGCGTAGTCCTCAGGCGTTTCTACTTCTACCGACATGATCGGCTCGAGGATGACCGGGTCAGCCTGACGGCAGGCTTCTTTGAAGCCAAAGATCGCCGCCATGCGGAAAGCTTGCTCTGAAGAGTCAACGTCGTGGTATGAGCCGAAAGTCAGGTGCACTTTAACATCCACCACCTGATAACCGGCCAATACGCCATTGTTCAGTGCTTCCAGTACGCCTTTTTTTACCGCCGGAATAAATTCCCCCGGGATCACACCGCCTTTTATTTCATCGATAAACTCGAAGCCTTTGCCCGGTTCATTGGGTTCTACTGTAAACACCACGTGACCGTACTGGCCTTTACCGCCAGACTGACGCACGAATTTACCTTCTACGTCGGTCACGCGTTTACGTAGGGTCTCACGGTAAGATACCTGTGGTTTACCGGTGGTGGTTGCTACACCAAATTCGCGCCGCATGCGGTCAACGATGATTTCCAGGTGTAATTCTCCCATGCCGTAAATAATGGTCTGGCCGGAGTCTTCATCTGTGCGCACGCGGAAAGAAGGATCCTCGGAGGAGAGTCGTTGCAGCGCAATCCCCATTCGCTCTTGATCGGCCTTGGTTTTCGGCTCAATGGCTTGTGCGATAACCGGTTCTGGAAACACCATTTTTTCCAGCGTGATGATGGCATTAGGATCGCACAGGGTATCACCGGTCGTGACGTCTTTGAGCCCCACACAGGCGGCGATATCACCGGCGTGCAGTTCTTCGACATCTTTGCGATCGTTGGCGTGCATTTGCACAATGCGGCCAATACGCTCTTTTTTACTTTTGATCGGGTTGTAGACACTGCTGCCTTTGGTGAGCACGCCGGAGTAGACGCGCACAAAGGCCAGTTGACCGACAAAAGGGTCGGTCATCAGTTTAAACGCCAACGCAGAAAATTTTTCGTCGTCAGACGCCCGGCGGATAACAATATTGTCGTGCTCGTCATGACCTTCCATTGGGGGAACGTCGAGCGGTGAGGGCATCAGTTCGATCACCGCATCGAGCATGCGCTGCACACCCTTATTGCGGAATGCAGAACCGCACAACATGGGCTGGATTTCGCCCGCGACGGTGCGCAGGCGCAGGCCGTGAACGATCTCTTCTTCGCTCAACGGCACCTGATTGAGGTATTTATCCATCAGTTCTTCCGAACCTTCGGCAGCGGCCTCGATCATTTTATCTCGCCACTCTTGGGCCATGTCGCGCAGTTCAGCGGGGATCTCTTCAAAGCTGAAGCTCATGCCTTGCGTTGCCTCGTCCCACAAAATGGCCTTCATTCGGACTAAATCCACCACGCCGGTGAAGTGATCTTCGGCGCCAATGGGGATGACGATCGGAACGGGGTTCGCCTTCAGGCGCTCGATCATCATTTTACGTACGCGGAAAAAGTCAGCACCGACGCGGTCCATTTTGTTGACGAACGCCAGACGTGGCACTTTGTATTTATTGGCTTGGCGCCAGACGGTCTCTGACTGCGGTTGCACGCCGCCCACTGAGTCATACACCATGACCGCGCCGTCCAATACGCGCATGGAACGTTCGACCTCAATGGTAAAGTCCACATGGCCTGGGGTGTCGATAATATTGATACGATGTTGCGGGTAATTATGCTGCATGCCGTTCCAGAAGCAGGTTGTTGCCGCCGAGGTAATGGTAATACCGCGTTCCTGTTCCTGTGCCATCCAGTCCATGGTGGCTGCGCCGTCGTGCACCTCGCCCAGCTTGTGACTGACCCCGGTGTAAAATAGAATCCGCTCGGTGGTGGTGGTTTTGCCGGCATCAATGTGCGCCGAGATGCCGATATTGCGGTAGCGTTCGAGGGGGGTAGTACGTGCCATAATTAACCTTTCTTAGTCGCGTTAAAGAGAAGCGACTCAAACAACATGAATAATTATGATAATCCTCTGTGGGTTATCTCCGGACGGGTGAATGCTTGCACCGGTCACAGATTAATCGTAGTTGATGAAAGGGTTTTTACTCAACGATGGCTGCGATAGGTTTTATCGTTCGGGCGAGTCGGCACAAGATTAAGGAATAAAGGGGCGGTAAGCCCCCTTGAGGGTCTACTCGGCAAAGATATGCGCCTGGCCGATGATGTTCAGATTAACGTGAGAACCGGTACGGAGACCTTCGCGGCTGATGGTTTTAATCTCTATCGCCATATTACTGCCGGTCATGTGCAGGTTTAAGGTCGAGACGAAGCCAGCGAAATCAATACCGGTCACCACCGCCTGACTCTGCTGTTGTGCCTCGGACTGGTTAATCTGGATCTGCTCAGGACGGAGCATGATGCGAGCCGGGCCACGGCGCTGACGGTCATCAACGGCAATTCGCCCCAGTGCACAATCGGCCCAGCCTTGTTCAAGCTCAGCGGACAGCACCAGCGTTTCCCCTAAAAAGGTGGCGGTCGGTTCATCCACTGGCCGCAGATAGAGGTCTTGCGGCGGGCCGACCTGCGCCAAACGACCATTACGCATCACCGCGACCTGATCGGCAAACGACAGTGCTTCGGTCTGATCGTGGGTCACCAGAATTGACGCAACTTTAGCTTCCGCCAGCAATTCTGCCACGGCTTTGCGGGTCGCGGCACGCAGGCCGGTATCGAGCGCGGAAAAGGGCTCATCCAACAGCATCAGCTTGGGCTGCTGTGACAAGGCACGCGCCAATGCCACCCGCTGCTGCTGCCCGCCGGATAGCTCATGCGGCCACAGTGCTCCCAGACGGCGATCCAGCGCCACCATATCCATCAATGCATCGATGCGCAGTTGCTTGTCACGTTTGCTTCCCTTGAGACCGAAACCAATATTGCCGGCCACGGTAAAGTGCGGGAATAACGCGCCGTCCTGTGGCACAAATCCAATGCCACGCAGGTGTGCCGGTACCCAACCGTTACCGTTGGCCATCGCCTGGCCCTGCAACATAACTTGGCCGCTGTCCGGTATTTCAAAACCCGCGATGATGCGCAGCAAGGTGGTTTTGCCAGAGCCGGAAGGGCCGACAATCGCGGTACGGCTGCCTTGTTCGACCTGTAAATCAATATGCTCCAGTACCTTAACTGCGTTATAGGACTTACTGATGCCGTGTAGTTCAAGCGTACTCATAATCCCGCCGTGCGTTTGGATTGAGAATAAAGAAGCCAGGTCAATGGCAGAGACAGCACCACCATAATCAAAGCGTAAGGGGCCGCTGCGACATAGTCGATCTCGCTGGTCAATGCCCAGAAACCGGTAGCCAACGTGCGCGTCCCGTTTGGTGCCAGCAGCAGTGTGGCGGTCAGTTCATTTGAGATGGCCAGAAACACCAGTGCCGCACCGGCAGCTGCACCCGGGGCAGCCAAACGCAGCGTGGTACTCCATAGCGCTTGTGCCGGTGAACGTCCGAGGCTGCGAGCCACGTTTTCCAGCTCAACCGGTGCCTGAGCAATACCGGCGCGCAGGTTGATCAAGGCCCGTGGCATAAACATCAACAAATAGGCCAGCAGCAAGGTAATTTCAGTTTGGTAAATGGGGCGGAAGCTGTGAATGGTGATGGTCACCAACGCCAACGCCACCACAATGCCGGGCAGTGAACTGGTAACATAGTTACAGCCTTCCAGCACCCGATACAACCTTGCCGGGTAGCGTACCGACAGCCAGGCCATTGGAATGGCACACAGGGTGATCAGTAACGCGCCGCTGGCGGCCAGTGACAATGTTTGCAGCAAGGCAGGCAATAACTCGGTGTTACGCCATACCTCAAGCCCACCGAGAGCCAGCCATCGGGCCAGTGTAATAAAGGGCACACCCAGCGCCAGCGCCGTGAGACACAGTGGCAGTAGCAAGCCGAATAGGGTGGTCACCCTCCCAAGCCGATACGCGGTCTGACTGCGAGCGCTGCCAGAGCCGACACGGGCATAACGCGCCCGACCGCGGCTGGCAGCCTCCAGCATCAACAACCCCAGACAGCACAGTACCAGCACGCCGGCCAACATGTTGGCGGCTGGGCCGTTAAAGGTTGACTGGAATTGATCGAAAATGGCGGTGGTAAAAGTATCAAAACGGATCATGGCGTACAGACCGTATTCCGCCAGTAAATGCAGTGCGATCAGCAGTGAACCGCCCCAAATGGCCAGTTTTAGCTGTGGTAACACCACACGGAAAAAGACCGCCAACGGTCGGCTACCCAACGAGGTGGCGACGTCTTCAATACCGGGATCCAAGCGGCGCAATACCGCGGCAGCCGGCAGATAAATAAACGGGAAGTAGGCAATCACTGAAATAAAGACACCCGCGCCCAGTCCGTGCATTGAGGGCACCAAACTGATCCAGGCGTAACTTTGCACGAACGCGGGAACTGCCAGCGGTGCTGTTGCCAATAAAGACCAGATGCGGCGCCCCGGCAACGTCGTACGTTCAGTCAGCCAGGCCAGCGTCACGCCAAGCAGGGCGCAGATGGGTAATGTGAAAACCACTAACAGCAGAGTATTCAACAGCAATTCGCCCACGCGGGGGCGAAATACCAGAGTTTTAACCGTTTGCCAACCGGTTTCAAATGCCACGCTGATGACAAACCCCAGCGGCAATAGCGCCAACAGGGAAAGTAAAATGGCCGTTGCCACGATAAACAGTCCCGGCCGATGATGGCGCCGGGTCGAAGCGTACCGCGGGGCTGAGCCCGCGGCATTGAAACCTATATTCGACATAGGGTTAAAAGCTCTCTGTACTGATAAACCGGCTTACAGCAGCCCGGCTTCGGTCATCAACTCGACCACTTTCTTGCCATTCAGCGATGAAGCGTCAACTTTTGGTGCGTCCAGTTCTTTCAGGGGGACCAGTTTTGGATTGGAGGCAGCATTCACACCGACGGCATATTCGAAGGCGTTGTTGGTGCGCAGAATCTCTTGGCCGTTTTTACCGGTGATCCACTTAACGAACTCTTGTGCTTGTTTTTGGTGCTTGCTGGATGCCAGAACACCGCCACCTGAGATGCTGACGAACGCGCCTGGATCCTGGTGTTTGAAGTAATAAAGCTTGATGTTCTTGCTGTTTTCGCCCGTTTTTGCACCATCGACGAACGGATAATAGTGATAGATAACGCCGCTGTCGATTTGACCGGCATTGACCGCTTTCATCACGGTACTGTTACCTTTATAGGCGGTGGCGTTAGTTTTCATCGCTTTCAGCCATTCCAATGTGGCTTTTTCGCCTTTCAGCTCCAGCAATGCGCTGACGATTGCCTGGAAGTCTGCACCTGAAGGTGACGCGGCCCAACGACCTTTCCATTCTGGCTTGGCCAGATCCAACAGTGACTTAGGTAACTGTGCCTCAGTCAGTTTCGCCGGATTGTAGACGAACACCGTTGAGCGGGCAGCAATACCAATCCAACGGCCGTGCTGTGGACGGTATTGCGGTTCAACCTGTGCCAGTGTCGCAGCATCCAGAGGGGCGAACAGCTTGGCGTTATCTACCAGCACCATCGCAGGGGAGTTTTCTGTCAGAAAAACATCGGCTGGAGATGCCGTGCCTTCTTGCACCAGTTGGTTGCCTAATTCGCTGTCGCCGCCGTTCCGCAAGGTCACTTTTATGCCGGTATCTTTGGTAAAACCGTCAACCCAGGATTTCACCAGATTTTCGTGTTGCGCGTTATAAATAACGATGCCTTCATCCTGGGATGCTGCATTGGCCGAAAATGCCAGCATCATGGACGATGCCAACAAGGCAATCGGGCCGAGAGAAGAGAAACGCAGCTTCATACAGTCATCCTTTGTTTAGAGAGTGCAGAGAATAAAAGCGAAATATGCCTAACGGGCGTTGGGCTGCCCTGATTGTATATAAGAACATTAATAATGATAGTGAAAACGATTCGTATTAATTTATTTTTATATTTTGCTCACTAATTATCTCACCCTAAGGAAAAATTAAGTTTCAGCCTGAATAATCTGCCCTGATGCCTGATTTTCATCAGTATTTATTATGTTTAAGCACCAGGCGCCAATTCATGCACAAGGTATTCGTGGGCTAAGAAAGCACGCTGCCACAAAACTTGCGCCCTAAGTCAGCGCTAAGTGTGGGTTGCGATACTGGCTCCTGTATTTTTCATTCACAGGAGTTGGATATGTCCTTAATCACTGAAAAACCTGCCATTAATTGGCTGAATAAAGTTCCAGAAGTCACCTTGTTTTTCTGGCTGATCAAAATGATGTCCACCACCGTGGGGGAAACTGCGGCGGATTACCTCAACATGGATCTCAACTTTGGTTTGACCAATACTTCACTGATAACGGGTGGGTTGTTATTGGTGGCACTGTTTTTCCAAATTCGCGCCAGACGCTATGTTCCCGTGTTGTACTGGATCGCCGTGGTGCTTATCAGCGTATTTGGTACGTTGATTACCGATAACCTTACCGATCACTTCGGTATTTCGTTGGCATTTTCCACCGCCTTGTTCAGCGTGATGTTGGTCGCTACCTTTATGGTTTGGTACAACGTCGAACGTACGCTGTCGATTCACGCCATCGATACACCGAAACGGGAGCTGTTTTACTGGGCGGCAATCCTGTTTACCTTTGCCCTTGGTACTGCCGCCGGTGACTGGGTTGCTGAAGGGTTACAACTGGGATACGGCTATTCAACACTGTTGTTTGGTGTATTGATTGGTATCACAGCAGCGGCACATTATCTGTTTAACGCCAACAGTGTGCTGTGTTTCTGGATCGCCTATATCTTGACGCGGCCACTGGGCGCCTCTTGCGGTGATTTGTTATCGCAGCCCGCTGGTAATGGCGGTCTGGGGCTGGGTGCAGCCGGTACCAGTGGCCTGTTTTTGGCGATCATTATCAGCCTCGTCACTTACCTGACGCTGATGCAAAAGCGATTACAGTACTAATACGGAAAGCGCGGGAGCCTGCATGAGGGTGTTACTGGTTGAGGACGACGGCATGATCGGCGAAGCCATTCAAGACGCGTTGAAGGATGCCGCTTATGCCGTGGATTGGGTCAATGATGCACAGACCGCACTCACGTCGTTGGCTTGCCAGCATTACGACGCGTTACTGCTGGATCTCGGTCTGCCGGATAAAGACGGCTTCAGCGTGTTGACCGCGTTGCGTGCTAAAGGTGACACATTACCGGTGCTGATCATTACCGCCAGAGATGCACTGGATGAACGGTTAAAAGGGCTGGACAGCGGCGCTGACGACTATTTACTCAAACCTTTCGATATTTCAGAACTCCTGGCGCGTATGCGTGCCGTTTTACGTCGCAAGGGCGGTAATGCCGCGCCAGTGCTCACTAATGGCCTGCTTTGGCTGGATCCCGCGTCACATGAAGCTTGTCTGATCAACGATGACCTGCGCTGTCGCTTGTCGAGCCGTGAGTTTGCCCTGTTATACGCGCTGATGCTGCGCCCTGGCAGCATACTTTCACGCAGCGAGCTTGAAGAGCGGATTTATGGTTGGGGGGAAGAGGTGGAAAGCAACGCTGTGGAATACCTCATTCACGCACTGCGCAAAAAACTGGGCGGAGAAGCGATAAAAAACATCAGGGGCGTAGGATGGATGGTTGCAAAAAACGCGTAATGGATTCCCTGCAACTCAAGCTTTCTTTGGGTCTGAGCAGCGCGATTGTTGTGGTCGCTCTGGCGGCAGGGATCTTTTCTTTTTATGCCTCGTTTGAGGAAGCCCACGAGCTGCAAGACACTACGCTGGCACAGATTGCCAGGTTGGTCCGCAGCGATACGCTTTCTGGCCTGCGGCAACCTGATGCGACTGCGCGTCAGGAGGATGACGCTGCGGTCATCGTGCAGTTACTCCCTTCGACAGGAGTGACAACGGCACATTTTCTACCAAACGTACCGTTAAACGAAGGTTTCCAGACGCTGTCGGTTGACGGTGTTTCTTTTCGCGTACTGGTACGCACCCTCTCGCCTGAAACACGGGTTGCGGTGGCACAGCGTACATCTGAGCGTGACGAGATTGCGATGGAAAGTGCCTGGCGAACGCTGATTCCTTTGCTGGTTTTAATTCCGATACTGTTGCTGGTCGTGGCTGACTTGATTAAAAAAAGCATGCAACCCATTCACCGCCTTGCCCATGCGCTGGAACAACGTGGCGAACAAGATTTAACGCCGTTGCCAGTCAATGAACTTCCTCGAGAGATTGCGCCCTTTATTGCAGCCATAAATCGTTTATTTGGCAAAGTTACCGGCGGTGTTGAAACCCAGCGCCGATTTGTCGCCGATGCGGCTCATGAACTGCGATCTCCGTTGACGGCACTGTCCTTGCAGGCTGAGCGCTTGAGTACAGCAGAGATGCCGGAAGTTGCTCAGCAGCGCCTTGGGCGGATGCAACACGGCATAAAACGCACCAGACACCTGCTGGAACAATTACTGTCGTTGGCACGGGTGCAGCAAAATGTGCCACGTCCGATGACGCCGGTGTCGGTGCAGTCCGTATTCCGTAGTGTGATCGAAGATTTGTTGCCGCTGGCAGAGGCCAAGGGGATTGATCTCGGGGTCTGGCAGCCGACCGAGGTTCATTTAACCCTGAACGAAGCTGACATGTTTACCCTGCTGAGGAACCTGGTTGAAAATGCGCTACGTTACGCCCCGCATGGTGGCATCGTTGATTTACAGGTCCGGGTAGTGGGCAACAAGGCCATTGTGACGGTCGAGGACAACGGGCCGGGTATTGCCGTTGAAAATCGCCAACGGGTGTTGGATGCGTTTTATCGAATTGAAGGGAGCGGGCAGCACGGCTCGGGCCTGGGGCTTTCCATCGTCGCAGCCACACTGAGCCATCTGGATGGGAATCTCACCTTGGCGGACAGCCGCCGCCATGCCCATGGATTACGGGCAATCATTATCCTGCCACATCGTTGACAGCGGGTTCTGCTTCGCTGATTTCCATCCGTACCGACAGCCATGACGTCTATCGGCGGCAGTGGCATTGATGAATTCTTTTCACCCTTAGCTGAAAACTATGACTTTGAAAAAAGGCATGGCGGCGCGATATCTTCTTTCTTGAGCTTAAAAAATGAACATTATTCAGCCAGGTGCCCGGGAGATAACTATGTCTACATCATCGGTAAAACAGCTTCGTCTGGTGATCACCACCGACGATTTTGATAACGCCTTGTCTTTCTATCGCGATCGGTTAGGGCTGACTCAGGTTGACGCTGTTCCTCCGGACAACGGCAGAGTAGCTATCCTGGAAGCGGGCAAGGCCACGCTGGAGCTGGTAGAGCCGACGACAGCGGCTTATATCGACAGTATTGAAGTGGGGAAACGTGTCTCCGGCTGGGTGCGGGTGGCGTTTGAGGTGACAGATATTGCGGCTACCACGGCCAGTTTGGCTCAAGGTGGGGCGCTGGTTTTGTCTGATCCCCGAGTCACGCCGTTTAACTCAATCAATAACCGACTGGAAGCCCCGGCCGGGTTACAGTTGACGCTGTTTCAGTCATTGTAAAAAAGCCCGCCGAGATGGCGGGTATTTATTTGATTATGAAAGAAATTCATGTTGTTTGGTTTGTGCTTTTTTGGTTATGAGTCATAGCTTTTAATCATTTAATTTATTCAACTGCTTCGCTGTATATATACGTCGACAAAACACCAATAAGGGATATCGACGTGAAGTATTCATTCAAACTTAATGGATTGGCCGGTCTAATCATCTTCTCTTTACAGGCAGTAGTGTCGGTTAACGCTGCTGACGTACCTACTGGGGCTCAACTGGCTACTGTCCAGGAACTGGTTCGGGCCAATGGTTATGAGCCGGCAACGCTTGATCCGAATCTGGCAGAAAGCAACGTGGAGTTTTATATCTTCAATGACGTATTTGAAGGGTTACTGCGGGTGGGTAAAAACGGTGAGGTGATCCCCGCGCTGGCGACAACATGGACGCAGCAAGGCAATGTCTGGATCTTCCATCTGCGGCCGGAGGCCAAATGGTCAAATGGCGATCCGGTGACTGCTGATGATTTCGTCTATAGCTGGCGGCGCCTCACTGATCCCAAAACAGCGTCCCCCTACGGGAGTTATTTGGCTTCGGCTTATGTGTTAAACGCGTCAGAGATTAACGCCGGTAGTAAACCGCCAACCGAGCTGGGTGTAAAAGCGTTGGATGCCAACACACTACAAGTCACACTGGCTGAACCGAACTCCTATTTGCTTAAGCAGTTAGTGCATTTTCCTGTGCTGCCGGTAAACCAAAAAGTGGTGGAGAAATACGGTAAAAACTGGACTCAACCGCAGAATTTTGTTGGCAACGGGGCGTTCAAGCTGACGCAGTGGGTGGTGAATGAGAAAGTGGTGGTGGAACGTAATAGCCAGTATTGGGATAACGCCCACACGGTGCTCAATAAAGTGACGTTCCTGCCGTTACAGGGGTTCCCTGAAGTGGCCCGTTTCCGGGCCGGTGAAATTGAATTGGGCTACAGTGCGCCGCCGGAATTGTACCAACAGTTAAAAAGCAGCCTGGGTGATAAGCAGCTGATCACCTATCCACTGCTGTCGACCAGCTACTTTGCCTTTAACAACCGACAGGCTCCCTTCAATGATATTCGGGTGCGTCAGGCATTAAATCTGGCATTGGATAAAGAGATCATAGCCACCAAAGTGCTGGGTTATGGTCAGCAGCCAGCCTGGACTTTTACGCCAACCGGTGCTGGCGGCTTTACACTGCAAGCGGGTCAAGAGGCGGGGTGGTCACGCGAGCAACGTATCGCACAAGCAAAAAAATTATTGGCGGAAGCGGGCTTTAATGCGGAGCATCCGTTGCGTTTCACACTGCTGTACAGCAACGACGCCACCATCAAGAAAATAGTGATCGCCAGTAGTGCGATGTGGAAAAAGAACCTGGGCGTGGACGTCACCTTGCAGAATCAGGAGCGAAAGGTAGTGCTGGACAATATCAACAACGGACAGTACAGCGTGGCTTTCAGCCGTTGGTTGGCGGACTACAATGATCCGTCCACGTTCCTGAACGTGTTCCGATCGACCAGCAGTGAAAACTCAGCCAAATACGCCAACGAAAATTACGATCGCTTGTTGCACCAGGCGACCGCGGCGCAGACGCCACAGCAGGTACAACAATACTTCCAACAGGCTGAAGACGTGCTGGCGGTAGACACTCCGGTGGCACCGGTTTACTACGAAGCAAACGCCACACTGGTCAAGCCCTACGTGAAAGGCATCGACTTTACCCGACAGGGGCCGCTGTACGACAAGAATGCGTATATTCTTGCTCATTAACGTCAGAATAAAGCGTGGGTCGGGAGGGTGCTGGCCCGCACTTTATTATTCCGCCGCGAAACTTTTTTCTAAATGTTTCATAAACGGTTAGCCAACTTTCTCCTCAGTGATAAAAAACCGCGCCTATACTGCCCCCGTAGTTTATATGCAGTATCTCGTTTGGCGAGGCTCCTATACAAACACAGGTTACTGATCTGACGACATCGAGAGATGCCCAAGGTTAAGACAGGCTTTATCGGATTAAGGTTCAGCCCAAGGTAACTTCTGATGAATACATCAGATACGTTGTATAGTGCTAAAACCTGGACGCGGAGATAGGCTGTCTGCACTCCCTCTGTGGTTAACGCCCCTATGCGATTCGCTGTTGAAGTTCAAACAGAAATAGGGACTAACATAATGAAGTTACATCAAAATCACCCATCTCAGGCGCTAACCTCTGCTGAAACTCTTGATGAGTCTTCGGTTGCAGGTTATATGAATGCCGATTTTATTACTATTCCAGGAAATATGACGGTTAATAAAGCAAAAGAACATTTTCTTTCGCAACTGAAAACCGAAGAAATTCCGACGCAGCTGTTTGTTACCGCCGACGATTATCATTTGCGTGGCACACTGTCGGTTAAAAAGTTATTGCAGTGTGAAGATCATGATAAAGCCGTTGGGGTGATGATCAATCACAGTTATTTCCAGGTATCCCCCGATGACGATCGCAATGATGTCGCCCATTTACTGGCTAAGGGCGGGTTGGATGTGGTACCGGTGGTCGTGAACAATACGTTGGTGGGCGTGCTGGGTGAACGAGAAATTGCCCGGCTGATTGAAGATGAGAACACTGAAGATGCACAGCGTCAGGGGGCCAGTCTTCCACTGGATAAACCTTATCTGGAGACCAGCCCTTGGGCGTTATGGCGCAAGCGTTCGGTATGGTTGCTGATGCTATTTGTCGCAGAAGCCTATACCGGCAATGTATTAAAGGCGTTTGAAGAGCAGTTGGAAGCCGCGATCGCATTGGCGTTTTTCATCCCGTTACTGATCGGGACTGGCGGTAACAGCGGGACTCAAATCACGTCTACATTGGTACGTGCCATGGCGTTGGGCGAGGTGAGTCTGCGCAACCTGGGGGCAGTGATTCGCAAGGAAGTGTCCACCTCATTACTGATAGCCATCACCATTGGTGTTGCAGCCTGGGTGCGGGCCTGGATTATGGGCGTGGGGATGGACGTGACGCTGGTCGTCAGCCTGTCATTAGTGGCGATTACCGTCTGGAGTGCCATTGTTTCCTCGATTATACCCATGCTGCTCAAACGCCTGGGCATCGACCCCGCAGTGGTCTCGGCGCCGTTTATTGCCACCTTTATTGATGGCACCGGTCTGATTATTTATTTCAAAATCGCCCAGTACATTCTGGAGATTTAAATACCTATCCGCTCCGTGTCACTGCCGGAGCGGGCATTTTATCTGACAAAACAGGAGGCGCGTAAATATCCATGAGCAATGACCTAATCCGCTTTTTAATTAAAGAGGCTTTTATCGATAATAATTAACCGAGGGCGAAGTAATGGGAAATATGACAATTTTTGTAGGATTCCTGAGTGTTATCAGCTCACTGGGCTTGTTAGCTGCCTATATGAGCACGAAATGGGATGATTAATGAACGCTAAAGATCCGCCTGGATGCATCCTCCACGACGTGTTGTATTTACTACGGGGAGGATGCGCTTAAATACTGACCGCTGGATGCGGGTTTCGGAGTATAATGATAATGATTATTTCTATTCTTGGCTTACTTTATGCCATTTTGATGATCTCTGTCGGTGTGAATGAGATTTATTTTTATTCAACCGGAAAATCAGAATTCCTTTCTAGTTTAATGCTGACATTCTCGGGTACTATGCTGCTGGTTGCTTTTGTCTGGCAATGGTCTACTAAAATAAAAAAATGAATTACCCTTTGAATGTGAGTCGTAATATGCAAAATGAAAAGCAATCCGTTGCCAGAAATTCCATGATAGCAAGCGGGCTATTGGCAGTCGGTAAATTTACTGCCGGCATTTTTACCGGGAGTATTGGTCTTATTTCAGAAGGGATCCACTCTCTTACCGATTTTGTTGCCACCAGCATTACCTGGCTGGCGGTACGTATCAGCGATAAACCTGCCGATGATGACCACCATTTTGGCCACGGCAAGGTCGAAAACCTGGCGGCATTGTTTGAGGTGTTGCTGTTGCTGGGGGCGGCAGGCTGGATTGTTTATGAGGCGGGTAAAAGCCTACTGGGTGAAGCCCATGAAATAGTCGCCGCGCCAGTGGTGATCGCTGTGCTGTTGATCTCGATCGTGATCGATTTTTTCCGCGTCAAGGCGTTGAACCGTGTCGCAAAGGCGACAGACAGTGCGGCATTGGAAGCCGATGCGCTGCACTTTTTCTCCGATATGCTGGCCTCTGCCGTTGTGCTGCTGGGGATGGTCTTTGTTCTGTTGGGTTTCAACCGTGCAGATGCCATTGCGGCGTTGATCGTGGCCTGTTTTATCGTGGTCGCGGCGCTAAAACTGGGCAAGCGTTCTTTCGATTCTTTAATGGACACGGCACCCGCCGGCGCCAAGGAAGAAATCAGTGCATTGCTCGACACCTTCCCAGCGATATTGGCGACCGAGAGTATTCGTATTCGTAACGCTGGGGCCAGCCTGTTCATTGAAGTGACTGTCGCCGTCTGTCGTACTTTACCTTTAGAACGCATTAATGCGTTAAAACAGTCTATTGCTGAACGCCTGGAACAGCAGTACGCACATGCCGAAGCCACGGTGATTGCCAACCCACAAACTCGAAGTGACGAAGATATGGCGACTCGCATCCGGGTGATTGCTGCCAACCATGGCGCCGTAGTGCAAAATCTGGCGCTACAACAATTGCCTGAACGGATGTCGATCAGTATGGATCTCGCGGTCCCGGCCAGCGCCAGTGTGGCGCAGGCACACGACATCGCCAGCGAAATTGAAACGTTGTTACGACAGGCGATTGGTGAAGACACAGAGATCGAGACTCATCTGGAGCCTCAAACACATCACTGGATTGCCAGCGAGGATGTTGCACCGGATGAATTAGCCAATATTCGTCAGATACTGCAAACGGTAGTGGAAAGTGGCGACATGGTGCAGGACGTGCATAACATTCGCGCACGTAAAACTACCGGCGGTATCATCGTCAACTTCCATTGTCGGGTATCCCCGGCGGCCTCCATTGTGTCAGCTCACGCTGCGGTAGACAGCATCGAACGTCAACTGCGCGCACGCTATCCGACGATTTCGCGGGCAGTGGGGCATGTGGAACCCATTAAGCCTAAGCCCGGTATTTGAATCTGACGGCTCCTTGCGTATATCTGATGTGGGCTGTTGCCTGGTGTGTACCCGGCAGCAGCCTGTTGCGTCATTAATTGTGTGACAGCGTCACTTAAAGTCTTCTGGGAAGTCTAGCGTGTTTACCGCCGATGATGTTTTTCGGTCTCTTGTTTATCCAATTTATTTACTTTACTGTAAAGTAAATAAATTGGATAAGCCGGTGATACATGCGATGAATATCCCTTCTCAGTTGTCCGTACAGTACTGCCTCCTGAAACGGCGTCATTTGCCGTTTACTCCTTTCATTCAGAGAGGAGATTGAGCCATGCTGGCGCATTTCTTTGTTTTTCGCCCGGTATTTGCCGCCGTTTTGGCTATTTGCATTATGGCGGCGGGCATTCTGGCATTGCTGACACTGCCGGTGGAACAATATCCGGATATCGCACCCCCTGGTGTTACCGTCACGGCTAACTATCCTGGGGCGGCGGCCAAAACGGTGGAAGACAGTGTGACCCAGGTAATTGAGCAGCAAATCAAGGGGATTGATGGACTGCTGTACTTTTCCTCGACCAGCAGTTCCGCCGGGCAGGCGCGCATTAGCCTGAGCTTTGATCAGCAAACCAATCCGGATATCGCACAGGTTCAGGTTCAGAATGCGGTGAACCAAGCCAATTCGCGTTTACCCCAGGAAGTGCAACAACAGGGGATCACCGTCACTAAGTCACAGGGCGACAGTTTGATGGTGGTGGCGTTGTACGACACCAGTGGACAAATGGATAACGTCGACATCAATGATTATCTCGTCAGTGCCTTGCAGGACCCACTGAGTCGGGTGGACGGGGTTGGCGAGACGACGGTGTTCGGGGCGCAATATGCCATGCGCATTTGGTTGGACCCGCTCCGTTTAACCAGTTACGGACTGATGCCTTCAGAAGTGCAAACGGCAGTAGAGGCGCAGAATGCGCAGGTCACCAGTGGTGAACTGGGATCGCTGCCTACGCAACCGGGCCAGGCAATGAATGCCACCGTTACGGCACAATCCAGGCTGCAAACGCCAGAGCAGTTCAGCAACATTATTTTGCGTACCAACACTGACGGTTCGGCGGTTTATCTGCGGGACGTTGCCCGGGTTGAAATAGGTGCAGAGAATTATCAGAACCAAACCCGCCTGAACGGCTATCCGGCCGCGGGTATTTCCATTCAGTTGGCATCTGGCGCTAATGCGTTGGCCGTCGCGGAAAGCGTGCGCGCCGAAGTTGAACGTATGGCTCCGCAGTTTCCTGCCGGGTTAAACGTGGCTTACCCTCGTGACAGTACGCCTTTTGTCACCGTTTCGATCGAAGGTGTGGTGCAGACGTTGATCGAGGCCATTATCCTGGTTGTAGTAGTGATGTACCTGTTTCTACAGAACTGGCGCGCCACGCTGATTCCGGCGATCACCGTGCCAGTCGTCTTGCTAGGGACGTTTGGCATTCTGGCGCTGCTGGGTTACAGCATTAATACCCTGACGTTGTTTGCCATGGTATTGGCGATCGGCCTGTTGGTTGATGATGCCATCGTGGTAGTTGAGAACGTCGAGCGGGTGATGGAAGAGGAAGCATTGCCCCCGCAACAGGCAACGCTGCGATCGATGAGCGAGATCAACAGTGCGTTGATCGGCATCGCACTGGTCCTGTCTGCGGTGTTTATTCCTATGGCATTTCTGGGCGGATCAACCGGGATTATTTACCGTCAGTTTTCGATTACCATCGTTTCATCCATGGTGCTATCCGTTTTAGTCGCGTTGACGCTAACGCCCGCATTGTGCGCCGGTTTACTGCGTCCAGCATCCCATGGCAAGCGCGGTTGGTTTTTCATTCGTTTTAATCGCGTCGTCGATCGCAGCCAGCAGGGATATGGCCGCGGGTTAACGCATATTTTGGCGCACAAAGGGCTTTACAGTCTGGTGGCGCTACTGATTACCGGTGTCATGATATGGCAATACTTCCGTATGCCGACGGGATTCCTGCCGGTCGAGGATCAGGGTTCTGTTATGGTGCAATTTACGTTACCGCCTAGTACGCCAATGGCGCGAACACAACAAGCCGCAGATAACATTGCCAACTATTTTATGACCGAAGAAAAAGATAATCTGAGCGTTATTTTTATGGTGGTCGGACGTAACAATGCGGGGAGTGGCCAGAATGTCGGCATGGCGTTTGCGGAGTTGAAAAATTGGGATTTGCGTAATGGTAGCGAGAACACCGCTCAGGCGATCATTGCGCGTGCCAACCAGTATTTTAAAGGTGCCCGGGATGTGCAGGTTAATGTCTTGTCTCCTCCTGCGGTGCGCGGCTTGGGGCAATCCAGCGGCTTTGAGCTATGGCTACAGGATCAAAGCAATGCCGGTCATGATGAGCTGCAATTAGCCCAGCAGCAGGTGATTACCGCTGCCAGTGCGAATCCATTATTGACCGCAGTGCGCGTGAATGGCCTGGAAGATAAAGCGCAGCTCCAGGTGGATGTTGATCAGCAGAAGGCCAGTGCACAAGGGTTGCAGCAGGCGGATATTAACAACACCTTGTCTGCTGCCTGGGGCGGTGCCTATATCAATGATTTTATCGATCGTGGACGGGTGAAGCGCGTCTATATGCAGGGTGAGGCCAGTTCGCGATCTGCACCTGATGACATCAATCAGTGGTTCGTGCGCGGCAGTAGCGGCAGTATGGCGTCATTTGCCAGCTTTGCTAACACGCGCTGGCTTTCTGGTCCGCAAATGCTGCAACGTTTCAATGGGCTATCAGCGACCCAGCTTCAAGGCTCCTCCGTATTAGGGGAAAGCTCAGGCACGGCCATGGCTCAGATGCAGGGCATTATTGCCAATGTAACGGGGTTTGGGCTTGAGTGGAGTGGATTGTCCTATCAAGAACAGGTAGCTGCGGGCCAAACGCTGTGGATTTACCTGGCGTCTGTGCTGTTCATCTTTTTGTGTCTGGCTGCGCTGTATGAAAGCTGGTCGATACCGATTGCCGTGATGCTGATTATCCCCTTGGGAATTGTCGGTGCCGTGCTCGCAACACGACTGGCCGGCTATGAAAATGACATCTATTTTCAGGTGGGTATGCTGACGACTATCGGGCTGTCCGCGAAGAATGCGATCCTGATTATTGAATTTGCTGAAGCGCAGATGAAATCGGGGCAGGCTCTGATGGCGGCAACGCTGGAGGGGGCGCGTCTGCGCTTACGTCCTATCGTTATGACGTCACTGGCATTTGTCGCTGGGGTCATCCCGTTGGCGTTGTCGGTCGGGGCCGGTGCATCAAGCCGTCGTGAAATAGGTATTGCGGTGATCGGTGGCATGATTTCTGGCACACTGTTGGCGTTGTTATTTGTGCCGTTGTTTTTTGTGCTGGTGAAACAAGGGCTAGCACGCATAAAAAGTAAAAAATAATCCTTTGTAATGATATCTGCGGGGCAGGAGTAAATTCACCATGAACAACCGCCAACCAGGGCGCCCGATGAAGGCTAAACCGCGTATATTAGCCGCTGCCAGCGAGTTGTTTTTGACTCAAGGGTTGGATATTTCGTTGGATGTGATTGCCACCGAGGCCGGCACAACGCGGCAAACGCTGTATAACCATTTCCCCGGGAAAGATGCACTGGTGCTGGAGACCTTCAATTACATGAAGGACATGATGCAGCCCCCGATCAACGCGATTCTGGCGGGTGATACGCAGGACATTTCTTTGGTCCTGATGCGTTTTGCGACCGTGGTGCAGGATCATTTTTTCCAAACCAAAAATCTCCATTTTCAGCGATTATTGATCCAACTGTTACAGCAGCGGCCGGAGTTATACGCTACGTTGCAACAACGCGATTCTGGGCGTGTATTGCAAGGATTGGTCTCGTTATTACAACAGGCACAACAACGAGGAGCTTTGGACGTCAAAGACGTTGAACTTCAGGCCAAGGCGTTTTTGGGGGCCGTGATGGGGTACCCATTACCTGCGGCGTTGTTGACTGACGACATACCGGATAAGGCCCATTTACACCGGTTGGCGACAACTACGATTGCGCTATTTTTGCGTGCATGGGGTTATCAGGACGTCATATCTACCGAAAATGTCAGTCGCCAATGAGGCCGATTACCCGCTTGCTCAATCCACGAACGGTACGCTGTCGGGGGGACCACTGACAGCCAAAAGGCGAGACCACCGGGATTATCTGCCAGCACGGACAACTGCCAATGGCCCGGGTGCAGCCTAAACAATGCCCGCACAGCACTTTTACCAATGCCGTATTTGCGACAGGGTTTAGTGATGTAGAACTCTGCCATTTCCATTGTCGGGGTGGGATCCAACGTGCGGACCAAAGCAAACCCTGCTGGCTGTTCCTGATTTAAAATCAAATAGGGATACCGGCCGTTTTCGCGCCAATAATGTGACAAATGCGGGTAGTCGACATCTGCGCCTAATTCTTGCAGGTAGTCGGGCAGCATGGCCGCCAGCAGTGGCTGTTCCTCACGGGTTGCCAGCCTGAGATTAAGATTCATATCACCTCCTAAAAGGAATAGGCCGCCTATAGGCGGCCTGTGAAGGTTAGTCCAGATTCAATCGGGCGGTGAGGGTTGCGATTTCCCCGCGCCACTGTTGCTGCAAGTGCATTTTTTGATGCTTAGGCTTACGGGCCAGATCCTCTTGTAGTTTGCTTTCCAGTTCAAACAGCGCGGCAAGAAGCATTTCTTCGTCATCATGGTGTAACTCACTGGTAGCGAGAGCCTTGTCCGGCGTTGTCATTGCCACTACCTCAGGTGTTTCAGCCATTCGGGAGTAGACCGGTTCCAGCTCGTGCCATTCTTCCAATTGCTGGTTATCAATCAGCCAGAAACGGTTACAACTGCTCTCGATCAACATCCGGTCGTGAGTGACCAACATCACGGCGCCTTCAAACTGTCGCAGGGTATCGGCCAGTTCTTCCTTACCTTCCATATCCAAATGGTTGGTCGGTTCGTCGAGTAACAATAACGAATGGTTAGCCAGTGTCAGTCCGACAAACAGCAGGCGCGAACGCTCACCGCCGCTCAGCGTATTGATACGTTGTTGATGACGCAGGTAAGGGAAGCCGGCACCAATCAGGGCCATTTTCCGCTGTTCTTCGGTCAGTGGCGCGAAATGGGTTAATGCTTCGCTCAGCGTGTCGTTATCGCTCAGTTGTTGCAGGCTTTGATCGTAATAACCGAGGCGCACCCGAGGATGGAAAACCGCGTCCCGGCGGGTCGCACCTTGGTATTCCCGCCACAAATGATGCAGCAGTGAAGACTTGCCACAACCGTTACGTCCGACGATGGCAATACGATCACCGCTTTTGACCCGCAACTGCTCCAGACGGAACAGCACCGGTGCATGAGCAGCCGGACGGACGTCCAACTGCGGCAAGGCCAGCAGGCGATCGGCATCGAGTGCCTCACCTTTAAGCCTAAGCCGCCATTGGCTGCCCGCAGTCAACGTAGTTTGCTCTTCTTTCATCCGATCAACGCGTTTTTCCATTTGTTTAGCCTTGCGAGCCAGGTCTTCGTTATCGTAAACCTTGCCCCAAATGGCCAATCGATGGGCGCTTTTGGCTACCCGGTCGATCTCCTTCTGCTCCGCCTGACGGCGATGCGCATCTGCGGCATCCTGTTCCTCTAACGCCTTGCGAGCTGCAGAGCAGGGTAAGCGGAAGAATTGCAGCGTTTTGTCGCGCAAAATCCAGGTGCAGTTGGTGACCTGATCCAACAGGTAGCGATCGTGAGATACCAGTACAAAGCTGCCAGACCAGCTTTGCAAGAACCGCTCCAGCCACAGCAAGGTAGGAAGATCCAGATGGTTGCTGGGTTCATCCAGCAGTAGCAGGTCCGGTTGGCGGATTAACGCACGTGCAAGCAGCAGACGAGTATGTTGACCACCGCTCAAGGTGCCGGCGGTTAGCGTCCATGACGGTGGCGCAAATCCCAGGCTGGTGAGCAGGACTTCTCCCTGCCAACTTTCGCTGACGCGTTGGTTTTCTGGCAGTCGCGCCAGTACTGCATCAAGCAGTGTGCAGCCGTGCAGTTCATCAGGCAGGTGTTGTTCTACCCGTGCCATCAGACACTGGTGGGCAGGCGTCACGCTGCCGGTACTGGCAGGCAGATCACCACTAAGGATCTTTAGCAGGGTACTTTTGCCACAGCCGTTGTGGCCGATTAAACCGATGCGATCGCCTTTTTTCAGGCTGAAAGAAACCTCAACCAACAGAGGGCCGAACGCGTTGTCGAAACCGACAGATTGTGCAGATAATAATGTGCTCATTGCTTACTCAAGAGTTACAGGCATGCAAATGCCTATCGTCAAACATCGCTGACGACAACCCGGTAAGCCGGAGGGAAGGGACTCAATTTTAGTAAGCTTCGCTCAAGCCTGGGTTATCGCAGCACGATACCGGTAATGCTTGAGCGGCGGCAATTACTATAGAAGTGTGAGTAAAAAAACAATTCACACATCGGCATAGTAATCCTCCTTTTATAATGTTGGTTAATGAGTGAGCTGAGTATAAAACGCTTTGGTAGGTTATGCCACTGTGAATCATTTGAATTATCAGTAGAGTAAGCGGAAAAGCGGGCTGTAATTCAACATGTTGGACGCCGCGTGGTTCGACGGCATCAATAATCGTGCTGAATGGGAGTAATACTGATATTTAAGCGGAGATTAAGCAGTTATCATAACTACAGTTTATGATTAGCCAGGCGGGTCGGTGAATACCGACCCGCCTGCTTCGTCTGTCTATCATGCAAACGTCGAGCACCGAATTTATGTTAAAGCCCCGTCAAATTGTGTTTTTCCTGCTTCTACTGCTTGGCTTGCAGTGGGCGCCGTTGACCAGTGTTGCCGCACAGGATGATACTCCGGTTGCCGAAAGCCCACCGGACAGCGCGGCTGCCCTGAAAAACTTCCAGAAGCAGTTAGACAGCATTAAACAGCAGGTTTCGAAGGCGGGTAACGATAACCAACTCAGCAAGTTGAAGTTGGCGACTGACGATCTGGCGGCAGGCCTGGAGAAACTGGCTACCGACCTGCAACCGGCGCAGGAGAAGCTGCAGGGGCAATTGGACGTATTGGGTCCGCAACCTGCTGCTGGGGCGCTGGCTGAAACCGCAGCCGTGGTGCAACAACGTAATGCGTTGAATAGCAGCAAAAAACAACTCGATGATGCTGTAAAACGGGCGCAGGCCATGAAAGCCAGCGTGATCGACCTGGGACAACAAATCAGCGATCTGCGCCGTGTGGCGTTCAAAACACAGTTGGCGTTGAACACGGGGAGTGTGCTGGGCGCCAAGTTTTGGTCGCCTGTGGTGCAACCTTCCGACAGTGACATGCAGCGATTGGATGAGTTTAATGCTGCAATGAAACAGGCCTGGGATGCCAGTTGGCAAGAGGACTCGCGTTACGGCACTCTCGGTTTACTGGTGCTGGCCGTGGTTATCTGGTCATGGGGGCGTTACTTCTCCGAGCGTTTTCTGGCTTGGGCCAGCATTCGTTTTCTGCCTGACGGGCGTTTGCGCCGCAGTTTTATGGCGATGATGACAGTCACCGTCACCGTAATCACCACCAGTATCGCGTTGAATTTGCTGTATCTCACATTCACCCGCGTAGAGCCGCTGCCCGTGATGCTGGAAGATTTCGCCGAAGGTTTTTACCGCTTAGGGATCTTTTGTGCGCTGATTGCCGGACTGGGTCGTGCGTCGTTGTCACTTAACCGTCCTTCATGGCGTCTGGCTTCGCTGGATGATGCCGTTGCCGCCGGGCTGCGTTATTTCTCACCACTATTGGCCGGGTTGGCTCTGGCGTTTGGTTCTGTAGAGCTGATCAACAATGTGGTTAGCGCCAGCCTGGCAACCACCATCTTCGGTAATGGTTTGGTCGCTGGCTTAATCGGCATGGTGTTACTGGCGATGCCGCTGCGTTCTCAGCGTATCCGCCGTAAGTTGGAACAGCAGGGCGAACACGTAGAGAAACGTTCTACTATCAGTGGATTGCTGCACATGAGCACCCTGGTATGCTCGATAGTGATCTTATTTTCATTGTTAGTGGGGTATATCGCTTTCGCCCGTTTCCTGACCTATCAGGTGATCTGGATAGCCCTGGTATTAATGGCGTTTTATTTTCTGTTGCTGTTCGCTACCGATCTGTGTGGCGCAATTTTTTCGCCGCAGACCGCCAGCGGCAAGATGCTCAAAAAGTCCTTTAACTTTAAAGATCGTCATCTGGAACAAATGGCAATCATCTTTACCGCCATTGCCAAATGTTCTCTGCTGTTGTTGATGATTGTCTCGCTGTTTAACGGTTCTTTCGGTACCACCACGCCCAACTCGCTACTCGATAAAATTATCGCCATCCTGAGTGGTGAAGGGCTGCAACGGCTGAATATTGTGCCGGGTAATCTGATTAACGCGGTAATTTGCCTGGCTATTGGCATCTATATTCTGCGGGTGACGCAGCGTTGGCTCAGTCAGGAGTTACTGCCAAAAACCATTTCAGACATCGGTATTCGCGCCTCGTTGGTCACGTTATTCAGTAACGTTGGTTATGTGTTACTGATCCTGATCACTCTGGCAGCCCTGGGTATTCAGTGGAACAATCTGGCGTGGATCGTGAGTGCGTTGTCGGTCGGTATCGGCTTTGGTTTGCAGGAGATCGTAAAGAACTTTATTTCCGGTTTGATCTTACTGACCGAACGACCAGTGAAAGTCGGCGATATGATCGGTATTGGCGGTGTGGAGGGGGATGTGCGTCGTATTAACGTGCGTGCCACCGAGATCCAACTCAGTGACCGCTCGACAATGATTGTGCCTAACTCCCAGTTAATCTCACAAAACGTCCGTAACGCGACGATGGGGAATGCGCAAGGGGTGGTGACGATTGCACTGACCTTCCCAACGGATATCGATCCGGAACAGGTACGCAATATTTTGCTGAGTGCCTACCAGGAGTATGACGCTATCCTGGAGGCGCCTGCGCCGTATGTGCGTTTCAGCCAGCTCGGTCCGGACGGCATTATCCTCAGTGTGACCGGCTATGTGGCCAGTCCGCGCATGGTGGGGGCAACCAAAAGTGAGCTGTTGTTTAATATTCTCAAACTGCTGCGCGCGCAACGGGTCAATATGTCCAGCCCGCAGGAAGTGGTGTTTATGAAGCAACAGGCGAAAAATATGGCCAACGACGAAGAACAGTCGTCGTAATCGGTGGGTGGCACAAAGGCCCACCATGTACGGTGGGCCGATGTCATTCAATGCATGGCTGGTACTACAGATTGGGAGCAATCGCTGTTGGCGCTGGCGTCAGTATTATTGCAGGTCTGTGGATCATTATGCACCGGTGGTGGTGGCACGTCTTGTGGGCCACCTTTACCGATGCAGCCAGAAAGCATCAGCATCAAAAACAGGGGGATCATTGCCTTCATCTCACTTACCTCCGATCTGAACACTCTCTTAAGTATATGCACTGTAAGGCGCTGAGAGCGTCCAATCATGCGTTATAGAACGTATCTATATCACCCCGGGATAAACCAATTTCACTTTGGCCGCTCAGCGGCCCTATGCTGCGGTGGCATAGGGCTATTTTTTGAGGAGGCATCATGGAAAAACATCCGTTGGCAGCATCAGTACTCGCCGCGTTTGGCGGCGCTGAAAACCTGACCAAACTGCGTTACTGTGCCAGTCGTATCAGAGCAGAACTGCGTGATCGCACAGGGTTGAAACGGCAAAGCATGACGCAACTGCCAGGCGTTAAAGCATTGCTGGAGGTGGAAACGCCGCAACAGACCACCGAGTATCAGTTGGTGGTAGGTCCGGGGAATGCCCGGCCGTTATACCAGGCACTGGTCGCATTGAGCGGCGAAAAATAATTACACCAACAGAGGGCGGATCTGCTCCAGGTGCTGCTGCATTAATGCCTGCATCTGCATCAGGTGGGGGGCATCCGCTTTTTCGCGCATCAGGTAAATACCGACGGTGCAGCGGTGGCTATTCTGCGTCAATTGCAGCGGTTCAATGCCGTAATCGGCAAAGTAGCCCGCCATACAGGAGGGATACGCCAACAAAATTGCATCAGAGTCATTAATCATATCTACAGCCGACATCATTGAGTTGGTTGAGCAAATCACCCGTTCCGCCAGATGCAGACGGTTCCGTGCCAGCTTTTTCGGCTGCATATCCTCCACGATATGATGATAGCGGCTTTCATCCGGCGTCAGCTCAACACAGGGGTAATCCAGCAGTGCATCCGGGCCTACCGGTTTGCCCAGCAGCGGGTGCCCACGCCGGACAAACATACTGTCAGTGGTACTGAATAGCGGCAAAAAACTGATGCCGGCCTTGGGGTTCAATCCCTGAATTTCATGGCCGATAAACAAGTCGATATCGCCTCCCAACAGCAGATCCATCAAACGCAGATGATTGCCCAGATCGACATGAATATTCACCATTGGGTGCAACTTACGGTAGGCATTGAAGCTGTCGCGCACGAACATGTACCACCACGCATGGCCCGTGCCCATTCGCAGACTTTGCTCTTGGCGTGTTTTAATAAACGCCATTTTAATCAACGTATTATCATAAATACGTTGCATCATTTGCGCCTGTTCCAGCAGCAAATCACCGTATTCTGTAGTTTTCACGCCTGTAGAGGTGCGCTCCAGCAGTTGGACTCCCAGATTCTCTTCCAGCTTCTTCATGTTGTGGGTCAATGTTGGCTGGCTTAAACAAAGTTTGTTTGCTGCATGACTCACATTTTTGAACATTGCCACTTCGATAAACTGCCGCAGAATTTTGTCCACGATCATATTTTCCACTGGTGGTATAGAAAGTTTCTATATCGTAGCGATGAAAAACGATTTCCGCCAATGACCCGCCTTCGATAGCTTGCTCCTATGCCGGTATTCCCAGCCGCCACCAGAGAGGACGCAATGAGAAGACTGATTCCGAGTATGGTTGCCGCCACATTGGCGCTGATGTCCGGTCAGACGCACGCCGATACGTTGCGGATGCAATGTGCGCCCAGCAAAGAAGGGCGCCAATATTGCAATGAGATCAAGCAGCGTTTTGAGGCTCAGACCGGCCATACCCTGGAATTTATCGATCTTCCCCCGGCCTCTGATGAAAAACTGTCGTTATTTCAGCAACTGTTTGCTACCAAAGATGCCAGCGCAATTGATCTGTTCCAGGCTGATACCGTGTGGATCGGCGTACTGAACAAACATCTGCTGGATCTGACCGACAGCGTGAGTGACATCAAACAGGATTTCTTTCCTGCTGCCTGGCAAAACAATGTGGTTAATGGCCGGGTTAAAGCGGTACCCGCTTATCTGGACAGTGGCGCACTCTATTATCGCAAAGACTTATTGGAAAAATACGACGAGCAGCCACCGGTGACCTGGGATGACTTGACCCGTATAGCAACGCGCATTCAACAAGGGGAGCGTGCCGCCGGTCATAAAAACTTTTGGGGATTCGTGTTCCAGGGGAAATCCTATGAGGGACTGACGTGTAACGCGCTCGAATGGGTGGCCTCGCAAAACGGCGGCAGTTTTATTGATGCCCAAGGCAATATCACCATTAACAATCCGCAGGCGGCACAGGCGTTAAATATGGCGGCCGGATGGATAGGCAAAATTACGCCAAAGGGCGCGCTCGGTTATATGGAAGAAGAGTCCCGGGCAGTGTTTCAAAATGGGGATGCGCTGTTTATGCGTAATTGGCCCTACGCCTACGTATTGGCGCAGGACAGCAGCAGTGCCATACGTGGCAAAGTCGGTGTAATGCCGCTACCCAAAGGCGCAGAGGGTGAATCCGTCAGTGCATTAGGTGGCTGGCAGTGGGCAATCAACGGTTATACCAAGAATCCCCAGGCGGCGATCGCGCTGCTGAAAATTGTCAGTGATGCTGAATCGCAAAAGAGGGCGCTGGCATTAATGGGCCAGGCACCTTCACGGGTCGCGTTGTATGACGATCCGCAAGTCTTGGCGCAGGCGCCTTATTTAGCCGATTTCAAAAGTATCTTCGCGCAGTCGATGCCACGTCCGGCGACCCAAACCAAAAGGCAGTACGCCCAGGTATCGAGGGCGATCTACAACGCCACTTTTAACGTATTACGCGGAGATAGTGACGGTGTCACGGCCATGGCGGATTTACAGCAGCGACTGGAACGGATTAAAGCCAGAGGATGGCGTTGAAGGCAGTGCAATCACCCATTAACCGCTGGAGTCTGATGCATGAAACGCGATACGCACGCTTTATCCCTAACGGCCACCCCAGCACCAAAAGTGGTACGTTCCGCCAGACGCAGCAAGCTGAACCACCAGCAACGGCGTAGTCGCATCGCCTGGTTATTGGTGGCCCCGGCAATGTTGTTGTTGGCCGCAGTCGCAGGCTGGCCGCTACTGCGCACACTGTTTTACAGTTTTACCGACGCCATGCTGGATGCGCCAGATGAGTACCGCTTTGTCGGTTTCGCCAATTATCTGGACCTGGCCGAAGGGGGGCACCATTACGGCGTGCTGGCGGATCCACTGTGGTGGTTGGCCGTGGGTAATACGCTGCGGTTTAGCTTGCTGTCTGTTTCATTGGAGCTGGTATTTGGCATGTTGTTGGCGTTGCTGATGCATCAAAAGTTTCCTGGGCAAGGGCTGGTACGTACCGCCATCCTGGTGCCTTGGGCCATCCCGACCATTGTGTCCGCCAAAATGTGGGGGTGGATGTTCCATGATCAGTACGGTGTGGTGAATGACCTGTTACTCAAGACCGGGATCATCGCGACCCCATTGGCCTGGGTGGCCGAGCCGGGGTTATCAATGTGGGCGGTGGTAATTGCCGATGTCTGGAAAACCACGCCCTTTATGGCCTTGATGCTGCTGGCAGCGCTGCAACTCATTCCAGGTGATTTATATGAAGCTGCGCGAGTCGATGGTGCCAATGCCTGGCAGCGGTTTCGCCGTATCACGTTGCCCCTGATTATGCCGGCGATGATTGTCGCACTGATTTTTCGGGTGATGGACGCATTGCGGGTGTTTGATCTGATCTATGTGCTGACCTCCAACAGCGAGGCGACGGTGTCCGTGTCCGGCTATGCTCGCGATCGCATGGTCAGCTATCAGGAGATGGGATCCGGTTCGGCTGCCTCCGTGCTGGTATTTATGATGGTCGCGGGTATCGCTGCGTGTTTCCTCACGTTGGGGCGCCTGAATGACAAGGGGAAACAGGCATGAAACTGAACCGCCAACAGCAACACTACGGTCATAAAATGCTGATATTTGCCAGCGCCACATTGGCCAGCGTCATCTGCCTGTTCCCGTTCTACTACGCGCTGATCACTTCACTGCGCTCGGGGCAGGATCTGTTCCAGGTTGCTTATCTGCCAAGCAACCTGCATTGGGGCAATTACGTGACAGCGTTGATGGATAACGGTATTGCCCGCAGCCTGCTCAATTCCATCGCCGTGGCAACGTTGACGGTGGGCATTTGTTTGTTGGTCTCTATTACCGCCGCTTTTGCCCTGGCGCGCATTCGTTTTCGCGGTCGCAAATACCTGCTGTTCACCATTTTGTGCGTCTCGATGTTCCCGCAGGTGGCAGTACTGTCCGGCATGTTCGAGTTGGTACGTTTTATGGGGCTGTATGACTCACTCGGGGCGTTGGTATTGTCCTATACCACCTTCTCATTGCCGTTTACCGTTTGGGTGTTGACCACCTTTATGAAAGCGATCCCGGCAGAATTGGAAGAGGCGGCAATCGTCGACGGTGCAAGCACCTGGATCATTATCACCCGTATCTTTGCACCAATTATGGGACCGTCGCTGGTGACCACCGGGTTACTGGCATTTATCGGTGCCTGGAATGAGTTCATGTTTGCCCTGACGTTTGTCATCTCCAGCGGCAAGCGCACTGTTCCTGTGGCAATCGGCATGTTGCAGGGCGCCTCTCAGTTCGAACTTCCCTGGGGCACCATCATGGCGGCCTCGGTCATCGTCACACTGCCGATCATCGCACTGGTTCTGATTTTCCAGCGCCGAATCGTCAGCGGATTAACCAACGGCGCAGTAAAAGGCTGATTTTCGATTAACCCTGAAGCAGGAGAAAAGCAATGGCTACAAAAATCGTTTTAGTGGGGGCAGGCAGCGCGCAATTCGGCTACGGCACACTGGGGGATATCTTCCAGAGCAAGACGCTGTACGGCAGTGAGATTGTGCTGCATGACATCAACCCTGCGGCACTGGCGGTGACCGAGAAAACCGCCCGAGACTTTTTGGCAGTGGAGGATCTGCCCTTTACAGTCAGCGCCACGACCGATCGTAAAACCGCACTGAGTGGTGCGGAGTTTGTGATTATCTCCATCGAGGTGGGCGATCGCTTTGCGCTGTGGGATCTCGACTGGCAAATCCCGCAGCAATATGGCATTCAGCAAGTGTACGGTGAAAATGGCGGTCCTGGCGGCCTGTTCCATTCACTGCGAATTATTCCACCGATCCTCGATATCTGTTCTGACGTTGCCGATATTTGCCCAAATGCCTGGGTATTTAACTACTCCAACCCGATGAGCCGCATTTGTACTACCGTACATCGTCGCTTCCCGCAGCTTAATTTTGTCGGCATGTGTCACGAAATAGCTTCACTGGAACGTTATTTACCGGAAATGCTCGGCACCACGTTCGAAAATCTGTCACTGCGTGCTGCCGGGTTAAACCACTTTAGTGTCTTGTTAGAGGCCAGCTACAAAGACAGCGGTAAAGATGCGTATGGCGACGTGCGTGCCAAGGCACCGGATTATTTTTCCCGTTTGCCGGGTTACAGCGACATTCTGGCCTACACCCGTACTCACGGCAAATTGGTGCAAACAGAAGGCAGTACCGAGCGTGATGCGCTGGGTGGCAAAGACAGTGCCTATCCTTGGGCTGACCGTACACTGTTTAAAGAGATCCTGGAGAAGTTTCATCACTTGCCGATCACCAGTGATAGCCACTTTGGTGAGTACATTCGTTGGGCAAGTGAAGTCAGTGATCATCGCGGCATTCTCGATTTCTACACCTTCTATCGCAATTACCTGGGGCATGTGCAGCCGAAAATCGAACTGAAACTGAAAGAGCGCGTGGTGCCGATCATGGAAGGGATCCTGACCGATGCCGGCTATGAAGAGTCGGCGGTTAATATCCCCAACCTTGGATTTATTAAACAGTTGCCGGAATTTATTGCCGTCGAGGTGCCAGCCATTATCGATCGCAAAGGCGTGCATGGCATAAAAGTGAATATGCCAGCAGGCATTGGTGGTTTGCTCAGTAATCAGATTGCTATCCACGATCTGACCGCCGATGCGGTGATTGAAGGCTCGCGCGATCTGGTGATCCAGGCGTTACTGGTGGATTCGGTCAACGACAAATGCCGCGCAATCCCCGAACTGGTCGACGTGATGATTTCACGTCAGGGGCCGTGGCTTGATTACTTGAAATAAGCCGGATAACGGGGCGTGAACTTGCGCCCCGTGAGATGCCTATTGTGGTGCGAACGGGAGGGGTATGGCGCAACTAACGCTAGAAAAACTGCAAAAACGCTATGGTGCTAATGCAGAGGTTATCAAGTCATTGGATCTGCATATCAACAGCGGGGAGTTTGTGGTGATTGTGGGCCCATCCGGCTGTGGAAAATCCACCTTGTTACGGATGATAGCGGGGCTGGAGGAGATCAGTAGCGGTGGCATGTATATCGATGGTAACTACGTCAACGACGATACACCGGCAGAACGCGGCATTGGCATGGTGTTTCAGTCTTACGCGCTTTATCCGCACATGAGTGTCTATAAGAACATGGCGTTTGCACTGGAATTAGCGGGCCATTCGGCAAAAGAGATCGACCGACGAGTGCGTGAAAGCGCCCGTATTTTGCAACTTGAACCGCTGTTGGAACGCCGGCCAAAAGACCTTTCAGGTGGACAACGGCAGCGGGTCGCGATTGGCCGCGCCATCGTGCGTGAGCCCAAACTGTTTTTATTCGATGAACCGCTATCCAACCTTGATGCTTCCTTGCGGGTACAGATGCGCATGGAAGTGGCGTCGCTGCACAAGCGGTTAAGATCGACCATTATTTATGTCACTCACGATCAGGTCGAAGCCATGACGTTAGCGGATCGTATTGTGGTGCTGAATCAGGGGCATGTTGAACAGGTAGGAACGCCGCTGGAACTGTACGATCAGCCAGCCAATGAATTTGTCGCCCAGTTTATTGGTTCGCCCAAGATGAACCTGATTCCGGCAATTCTGCGCCGCGCCGGTGAGCGTCAAAGTGTGGTGGAACTGGACAACGGTAAGGTATTGATATTGCCGATCGCGACACCCACTGAGGCCGAGGGGCAAAGTGTCAACGTTGGTATCCGACCGGAGCATATTCGCGGCGGAGAGCAGGCACAGTGCGAGTTTCAGGGGGAAGTGATGTTTGTTGAGCATATGGGCAATGAAACCTATCTCTATCTGGATAACGGCAATGCCAGCGAACCCTGGGTATTGCGTAATCCTGAACGTTCGACCATTCAGGCCGGTGATACCGTGGGCGTTCGCCTGCCGGTGGAGTGTTGTTATCTGTTCGATCGCCAGGGGCGGGCATTTCAGCGCATTCTGGCGTCAGAACAGACGCATTAATTGATTAAAGGAAATGGGTATGGGCGGCGGACAAACGGTACGGTGGTGGAAACAGGCGGTGGTTTATCAAATCTATCCACGCAGCTTTATGGATTCCAACGGGGACGGTATTGGCGATCTGAATGGCATTACGACCAAGCTGGATTATTTGCAATGGCTGGGCATCGACGTGATTTGGATCTGTCCGATGTACCGCTCGCCAAACGACGATAATGGCTACGATATCAGTGATTATCAGGCCATAATGACGGAATTTGGCACCATGGCGGATTTTGACCGCCTGCTGGCGGAAGTGCATGCGCGGGGCATGCGGCTCATACTTGATTTGGTGGTGAACCATACCTCGGACGAGCATCCGTGGTTTATTGAGTCCCGATCATCCCAATCCAGCGCTAAACGTGACTGGTATATCTGGCGCGACGGTAAAAAGGGTGCAGAACCCAACAACTGGGAAAGCATTTTTAACGGTTCTGCCTGGAAGTATGATCCCGGCAGCGAGCAATACTTTTTGCACCTGTTCTCAGAACGTCAGCCGGACCTGAATTGGGAGAACCCACAGGTGCGTGCGGCACTGTATGACATGATGCGCTGGTGGCTGGATAAGGGTATTGATGGTTTCCGCATCGACGCCATCTGCCATATGAAAAAACAGCCGGGGCTGACCGACATGCCCAACCCACAGGGCCTACGTTACGTTCCGTCGTTCGAACGACACCTTAATTACGACGGCCTGCTGGATTATGTCGATGACCTGTGTGAACAGGTGTTTAACCGCTATGACATCATGACCGTGGGGGAAATGAACGGTGCTTCGGCGGAACAGGGTGAAGATTGGGTGGGCGAACAACATCACCGGTTGAACATGATCTTCCAGTTTGAGCACGTCAAATTGTGGGAAACCCGGCATCAGCAGACGCAGGATGCCGGGATGGACGTTATGGGGTTAAAAAGCATTTTTACCCGCTGGCAGACATTATTGGAAGGCAAAGGATGGAATGCGCTGTATGTCGAAAATCACGATATTCCCCGCGTGGTATCGAAATGGGGCGACGATAAGCACTATTGGCGTGAAAGTGCCACCGCCATCGCAACGATGTATTTTTTGATGCAGGGAACGCCATTTATCTATCAGGGACAGGAGCTGGGGATGACCAACACTCGCTTCGACAGCCTGAGCGATTTTAACGATATTGCTGCCAGAAATCGCTTTGCCATGTTACGTGAGCAGGGGATGGATGAGGCGCAAATCCTGGCGTTTTTGGGGCGCAGTGGGCGTGACAACTCTCGAACGCCGATGCAATGGGACGACGGACCAAACGCCGGTTTCAGCTGTGCCGAACCGTGGTTTGCGGTAAATGCGAACTATGCACAAATCAACGTGGCCCGTCAGCGAGAAGAATCGGATTCTGTGCTTAATTTTTATCGGGCATTAATTCGACTACGTAAACAGGATCCCGTATGGGTCTATGGCCGTTACCAATTACAGTTGGCGACGCACCCGCAAATATACGCCTATACCCGCACCCTGGACGAACGGCAGGTATTGGTCTTGTGCAATTTGAGTAGTGAATTACTGCAAATAGCGCCACACGTGTTGGCTTTGGAAAAGGGGCAACGGTTATTGGGCAATTATTGTCATGATGAGGAGCAACAATTCCTTCGCCCTTATGAAGCCAGGATATACCAATGGCCAGAGAATCTCAGTATTGATTGAATCATTAAAAATCTTCCCCGGATACAGTGATTGTGTTCGGGGAATAACCTTCAGAAATTTACCTATAATTCATCACAACTCTGCAATAGGTACCACATCAGAGAGCCGTTCACCCAGCCAACGTCTTACACTAAAAATTAAAATACAGGCTGACTACCCAGCAAGTTCAAAACTCCTTTGACAAAAACGACGAAAATTAAAAATCCTAACCCCAAGTGTCTGATCAAAAACCGCACGAAAAGCGCCTTTTTGAACTTGTCATTATTCCTCTTTTTTATCGGAACAGGTTGTGCTCGTTTTATTGTTGTCAATTAAGTACGTGTTCACGGCGCATATTGCTTCCTGCCACGAGAAAATTTTGGATAATGTGCTCACGAAAAGGTGAACTGGGCCAGTGAGTGCTATGTTGAATATCAAATCTTGCAAAATGTTGAAGACGATGACGTCAGTGAGCAGAATCTATACAGATCTCGTGAAGTCGCGGGATGCGGGTTCCATTGGTTATGTGTTTGGTTTTTTATGTCATTGATAGTAAATGATTATATTTTCATTGTGATGTATTCCATCGATGGGGCCTAGCTGCAATGGAGCTTAAACGAAAGTGAAGTTTTATGATTTTTTTACGATTTCACTTTTAGTTTTACATTAACAACGCTCGTACGTGCTTTGATATTATCTTTTTTCACATGCCAGAAAGCCGCTTTAGCGCTAGTCTGGTCAGGCAATGTCTCATTAAGGATGATGCTATGTGGAATATGGAGATTAACATAGGGACATGTTATGAACTCCTTTGTTAACCTATTTGTTTTATTTCCTCGAGATTCTTTTCCTAAGCATTCTTTTTTTATGACTCTGCAACGTCTATTTAAAATGAAAATGAGTTATCAAAAGTAAGATATGTTGGCTCTTTTATGAGCGAGAGATGACGGAATACTGTAACCATTATAATAATCCTGTCCTATGACCGTCATGGTGTGACGTCTGGGTTGAAGGGTAATGGTGTCGATTTTAATTGGGCATTTAGTTTCGATGGGTAATTATCCTAATGTCATGAATGATTGCAGTTCCGTTATTTTCAAGACTAAAAATAGAGCGCTATAAATCTAAGTATTCACTCAGGAGCACACACAATGAACCAGTGTTTGGACTTTATCGGTATTGGCATCGGTCCGTCCAACCTCAGTATTGCGGCACTTGGAAGCGAAATCGCAGGGTTTAATTGCAAATTCCTCGAGCGTAAACCGCATTTTTCTTGGCATCCAGGCATGATCCTGGCGGACTGCAGTATGCAGACCAACTTTTTGAAAGATTTGGTGACGGCCGTTTCCCCAACCAACCCTTATAGTTTTCTCAACTATCTGGTGAAAAGAAAGAAATTCTACCGCTTCCTCAATACAGAACAACATACGGTGTCGCGTGAAGAGTTTGCCGATTATCTCAGTTGGGCTGCAACGGGCTTGGATTCGTTAGCGTTCAATCAGAACGTCCACGCAGTGAACTTTGATGAAAATCAGCGGCAGTTTGTTGTTACCACCCAGAACGATGTGTTTTACGCGAAGCATGTCTGTGTAGGTATTGGCAAAAAAATCAAATTGCCAGACTGTGTGACCCAGCAAAATGATCAGTGTTTTCACGCCAGCGAAATGATGTTCCGCAAACCCAATCTGAGTGGGAAGCGCGTGGCAATTGTAGGCGGAGGACAAAGCGGTGCCGATCTGTTTCTCAATATTTTTCAGGGGGAATGGGGTCAGCCAGAACAACTGAATTGGATATCCCGGCGTAACAACTACAACGCGCTTGATGAAGCTGCATTTGCTAACGAGTACTTTACGCCTGATTATGTCGAGAATTTTTACACCCTCGGCAGCTCAGCCAAACAACACATGCTGCGTGAACAAAAAATGACGTCTGATGGGATCACCAGTGAGTCGCTTTTAGCCATTTATCGTGCCATGTACCACCATTTTGATGTCCTTCAAAATAAACGATGGGTACGCCTGCTTCCCAGTCGTTCAGTGACGTCCCTAAACACCAAAGATAATTTTTATCAGTTAGAGACGGAACATCATCTTGATCAGGGACGAGAGGCTTTTGATGTGGACGTGGTGATCTTTGCCACTGGCTATGAACAGGCCCGCCCAGAGTTTCTTGACGCCTTATCTGAACGTTTTTCAACTACGGATGATGGGCAGTACCGTATTGCCTCTGATTTTACCCTTGAGCGAGAAGGGGCGCATGAGAACTGTTTGTTTGCCGTCAATGCGAGCATGCACCACCACGGTATTGCCGATCCTCAACTCAGCCTGATGGCCTGGCGAGCTGCCCGCATTCTTAACCGGGTTATCGGTCAAGACCAATTTGATTTGAGTACGGCCCCGGCGATTATTCAATGGCGCAGTGAGTCATAACGGTTAATCGTTTTGACATTATTGGGCTCCTGTCGGGAGCCGTTTTAATATTTTGATCAAATGATGAGACAGGTTGTATGAGAAAACACATTAATAAATTTATCATGAATCAACTGGCAACATTCTCGCCGACCTTTAAAGCGAAATACATATACAAAAAGGCCTTCGGGAAATCGTTAAATTTAAACCCTCCGGCCACATGGAACGAAAAGATAAACTACCTGAAGCTGAACGATTACAGCAACAATGCACTGATCACGCAATGTGCAGATAAATATGCGGTTAGGGAATATATAAAAGAGAAAGGGTGCGAGGAAATTCTTAATGAACTCTATTTCGCCTGCGATTCGGTTCATGAAATTCCTTGGGATTCGTTGCCTGAAAAATTCGTGATTAAGGGCAATCACGGTTCCGGTTACAATTTGATTTGCCAGGACAAGCGCTCACTAGACATTGTGCAAGCCTCTAAAACCATTGAAAACTGGATGGAAAGTGACTATTGGAAAGTCTATGCAGAGTTAAACTATAAGAATATCAATAAAAAAATCATAGGCGAAAAATTCATCGAGTCATCGAGTGGTCAGGGTCCTGATGACTATAAAATATACTGTTTCCATGGTGTTCCATACTGCACACTGCTGTGTGTGGACAGGGATTCCGGCATGCCGAAATATTACTTCTTTGATAAAGACTTTAAATTTTTGTGTTATAGCCAAGACTGTCTGGCGCTCAGCCAGGAAGAAATTGACGCGTTTGTGAAACCTGATGGTTATGACGAGCTCTTTGAGTACGCGAGAAAATTATCTGAACCCTTTGAGTTTGTACGCGTTGATTTCTATATCTCCAACGGCAAAGCTATTTTTGGCGAGCTGACCTTCACACCTTCCGCAGGTATTGATACGGACATGCTCGAATCAACAGATGTTTTGCTCGGGAAAATGCTTAATCTGAAATAACACCGTACCCACGGATGATATTTTGTCACCCTGTGTACCCACAGGGTGTTTCTTTAGGCTCTGCTGACAGAAAAAGATTCCCCGGACAGCGTCCGGGGGATAACGATCAGAAATCTACCGTTGCCTGTAGACTCAGGCTGCGCGGTTCACCTTCAATCACACGCAGATTACCCGCACTGGACTCATAATATTCGCGGTTGAAGAGATTTTTGACGTTCAGCTTGATCTGGGTGTGTTTACCAACCAGCTTACTGTCCCAAGCGATAAAGGCATCTGCCACGGTGTAGGCCGGCATGGTAAAGCTGTTTTCCGGATCGCCTGCGCGGCGGCCCACATAGCGGCCACCGCCACCCAGTCGTACATCACCAGGCACCAACGGTAGCGTCATGCGATGGCTGAGATACAGGCTACCCATGTTGGTGGGCGCATTAACCAGGCGGTTACCGACGTTATCCGGGTTGAGGTTATCTTCGACGATCTCGGTTTTGTCGTAACTGTAGTTGGCGGTCAAATCCCAATTGCGTGCGACTTCTCCGTTCAGCTCCAGTTCAACGCCGGTAGAACGCGCTTTTGGAATGCTGCGAGTTACGCCGTTGATAAAGATCGACATGTTGTTTTCGTCTATGCGGTACAGCGCCAGCGTAGCATCTACCACCGGAGTCACTTGCCATTTACCGCCGACCTCGTAGGTAGTGCCGGTTTCAGGTGTAGCAACATTCCCGTTGTCATCCACGGCCGTAGACGGGGTGAAAGAACGACTGTAGTTGGCATACAGAGAAACAGCAGGCGTCAGCTTATACACCACACCGGCCTGTGGCAGGAATTTATTATCCTTATCATTCAGCGTGTTTTTTGGATTCTGGAAGCCGTTACTGTTGTTTTGGTAGTAAGACTGGTAACGGGCCCCGAGGACGGCAATCCACTGGTCCGTTAAATGAATACTGTCTTTGGCGTAGACCGAACGACTGTACAAGGTGCTGCGTAGATTACTCAGGGCATCATTGTAAGTACTGCTGTTGGTCACAGGTGTTTCACCGTAGACCGGGTTGTACATATTAAAGGTTTTTGACACCTTACCGCGGTAGGAGTAGGCCTTGTAGGTTTCATTTTTCTCATAGTCTACGCCTACCAACAGGTCATGTTGCATGCCAAGTGCGGTCGGTGACCCGATCACATCCCAGGAGTAATAGTCGGTCTGGTGGTTGAAGCCGCGATTAGCATCTGCACGGCGCGAAACAATGCCTGTTGCGGTGTCGATCGCAGTGGCACGCACCTCATTACTGTCGTAGCGACGTTGCATCCAGGCATAGTTGAAACGGGTGGTCCAGGTGCTATCGAGTGCGTAGTCATAATGTGCGTTGAGGCGTTTGTTCTTGCCCCACGCATGGTTGGCGTAATCGTCCAGCCGACGGTTATAAGGAATATCGACAGGCTTGCCATTGATAAAGGCCGTGCCACGGTCATATGGGATGTCGTACTTGTATTCGCTGTAGGCAATGTTGAATGACGCTTTATCGCCAAACCAACTGAGCGAGGGCGCAATCAACGTGTGCTCATCGGTGCCAAAATTGCGCCAGTAATCTTCGTGTTGACGTTCGGCAATAAAACGAAAAGCAAAACCATTGCCGAGTGGCCCGGTGACGTCGACAGTCCCGCTGCCGCCGCCAAAACTGTTAGTGGCACCGCTAATGCGGGTGTTCCAGTCATATTGCGGTTTTTTGCTGATGAGGTTGATGATGCCGCCCGGGCTGAGAATACCATACAGCAGCGAAGCTGATCCTTTGAGCACCTCAACACGGTCAGTGGTGGCATCCATGCTCAAGCCCTGATTACTACGCACACCGTCGATGAATACTGAACCGTCCGAGTTGACACCAAAACCACGTTTGACGAACCCGTCTTCAGTGCCGCCCAGCGTGTTGCCCTGTGTCACGCCACTGACGAATTTCATGGCATCGTTGACACTTTTGACCTGGAAATCGTTAATGATCTCGGGTGTGACAACACTGACCGATTGCGGCACTTCGCTGAGTGGTGTGTTGGTTTTACTGGCTGTGGAGGCAGTATCCGTGCTGTAGCCTTCTGCGGGTAATGCGTTGGTTGTGACGGTGAGTGAATCCTCCTCTGCCAGGGCTGCGGTAAAAGGCAGTGCCGGTAAGACGCTGACAAGGAAGGGGAGTGAACGAAGAGCCTGACGCTTTTTTGTTTTATTCAGACGATGACTTTCTACCTGGTGCATACAATTCCATATCAAATTAATAAATAGAAACGATTATCATTATTATTATAATTTGCGTATGCACCATTTGGATAGTGAATGTTTGTCTGATTGTGGTGAGGACAGTCAGGCGACGTCGAACACAAAACCTTTTTGCACCGCGCCGCTCTTTTACTCTTGGTAGTCTATTCTGAACATTGAACATCAATAAACAGAGAAAAATCATGAGCGAAGCGATTAAGGTCAGGGCACTGGAGCGACGAGATTTTGACGCATGGAATCGATTGTGGCAGGGCTATAACGCATTTTATGGCCGTAAAGGTCATACGGCATTGCCGGATGAGATCACACAAACAACCTGGGCGCGTTTTTTTGATGCCTATGAACCCATGCAGGGATTGGTGGCGGAATATCAGGGCGATTTGGTTGGACTAACTCATTTCATCTTGCACCGCAGCACCATCCAGCTCCAGCCCAATTGCTATCTGCAAGATTTGTTCACCGTCGAAGCTCTGAGGGGAAAAGGAGTGGCGAGAGCATTGATCACGGCAGTTTATGAAAGAGCGAAAAGTCTTGGGTTACCGCGTGTTTACTGGAACACGCATGAAACCAATCTGACCGCCATGAAGCTGTATGACAAGCTGGCGGAGAAATCGGGCTTTGTCGTCTATCGCAAAATGTTTTGATGTCTGGCTCAGACAGATTGCGCCACGGCGGAGCGCAATCTGGCAATATCTTCATTCCGTTGGGTTCTACTATCTTCAGACGAAGGGTGTACGAATCAGGCCACGCCATGACGCTACAGATTGATACATAATAGTATTTTGAAACCGTCAATTAACGGGTGCTCAGTCCGCTAAAAGTGGCAATAATGTGAGTCTGGCTGCTCACTTTACGTGCACCGCCGGGCATGATGGACGGGCTATCCGCTGCCATTGTGCAGGCAGGATTTTATCCGTACTCTTCGCAAGCTTCTGGAAGCAAGATGCACACCACCGAGTTATCTGGCGCGACAAAATTGCAGCATGCAGTGATCGTTTTTTTGCTGGTGTTCGCTACCTGTATCTTTGGCATTGAAAGCCGGCCTACCGGCCTTTTGGCGACATTCTGGCCGACCAATGCCGTGTTGCTGGCCGTTCTGGTGCGTTACCCTAAACTCGCCAGCCCTGTGGGTTGGTTGATGGCGATACTGGGTTATTTGGCAGCGGATCTGATCACCGGCAGTACGCTGGGCAAAGCCATATTGCTCAATGGCGCCAATATTGCGGGTGTGGCGGTCGGATTTTATCTGTTTATGCGTTTGTCGCCGCAAATACGAGCCCTGGAACGTACCTCATCCAGCATTTACCTGTTCGCTATCTGCCTGGCGAGCGCGACCGCTACAGGGTTGCTGGGGGCAGGCGCTTCAGTGTTGCTGTTTGGTCGTCAATATCTGCCTTCACTGGCGTTGTGGTTGTCTTCTGAGTTCACCAATTACATCACTTTGATGCCGTTTATTCTGGCTTTCCCGGTGGACTGGAAAGGGTACTTACGCGGCATTACGCAGGCAGTGACCTTGCGCAGTCAGTGGTACAACACCTGTACAAAAGTGGCAGTGTTAATCCTGCTGACGTTGGCCTGCATCTGTAGCATCTTGATCGGGGGGCCAGGTGCAGTGATTTTCCCTATGCCAATCCTGTTGTGGCTGGCGATGACGTTCTCACTGTTCAGTACGATGATTGCCGTGTTGGCTTATGTGCTGTGGTGCCATTTGGCGATTGATCTGGGCCTGATCACGATTAATCTCGACATGACGTTATTGCAAAACACGGTGTCGATGCGGTTGGGTGTGGCGCTCTTGGCGCTGGGGCCAATCGCTGTCGCCAGCATGAACTTTGCCAGAAATGCCCTGTTACGCAGATTAGAGCACGTGGCGAACCACGATGCACTGACCCACGTATTAACCCGTAGCGCCTTTATGCAGCGAGGCACTCGCCTGGTCAGTCAAAAAGGGGAACGGGTTTGCATTATGATGCTGGATATCGACTATTTTAAATCGATCAATGACCGTTTTGGTCATGCTGGCGGCGATGTGGCGTTATTGTCCTTTACCCGCGCCATTATGGGCGATCTGCGCGATCAGGATCTGTTTGGCCGCATGGGCGGGGAGGAGTTCGCGATCGTCGCACCGATCGAACAACCGCAGGATGCGATGTCGCTGGCTGAACGCTTGCGCCGACGAATTGAAATTGAAGCTATTACCATGCCAGCCGGTAACCATTTGCAAATCACGGTCAGTATCGGCATGGTCACCTGTATTGGCGGTTCCGAACAGAATCTGGACAACCTGCTGAAAATCGCAGATTTAGCGGTATACAAAGCCAAAAACAGTGGCCGAAACCGGGTCGCTACGCCAGAGTTACTCCCTCGAAACTCCCCCGACCTCTGAGTCTTCTCCCGACGGTGTCAATGGTTGCTCCCGCCAATGGCGTCTAAAATGGAAGAGGGCGTGGGCAACTCCGCCTGCGCCACACCGACTGTCGAACAGACAAGAGGAATCTCCGATGAAATATGTTGAAGGCTTTGTGGTGGCGGTGCCAGCCGCCAATAAGGAGGCGTACCAAAAACTGGCCGCCGCAACGGCACCCCTGTTTAAAGAGTTCGGTGCTACGCGGATCGTCGAATGTTGGGGTAATGATGTCCCCGATGGCAAACTCACTGATTTTCGCGGTGCGGTTAAGGCTGAAGCTGACGAGGTCGTGGTGTTCAGTTGGATCGAATACCCGTCTAAGGCCGTACGTGATGAGGCGAATCAGAAGATGATGACCGATCCGCGGATGAAGGCATTTGGCGATAAAATGCCGTTTGACGGTAAGCGAATGATCTTCGGCGGCTTCGAATCTATCCTGGACCAGTAGCGGAGGGGATATTGTGAAAATAACCCAACACTTGTGGTTTGAGAAAGACATGGAAGCAGCGCTACGTTGTTACATTGATCTTATCCCCGGTTCTTCCCTGACCTGGCACTCCACATTGCCCGCCGATACTCCCAGTGGCCCTGCAGGCAGCGTAAAGCTGGCGGCTTTTACGCTGGGTGATCAGCGGTATGCGGCGATAGAGGCCGGCCCGTTGGATCCGTTCAACCACAGTTTTTCCATTATGGTCGAATGCGCAGATCAGGCGGAGGTTGATCGCCTGTGGGATGCGCTGAGTGACGGTGGTCGTGTTGAGCAATGCGGTTGGCTGCGCGATCGCTGGGGGTTGAGTTGGCAGATTGTTCCCAAGCGACTGACAGAACTTATGAGCGACCCTGACGCCATGAAGGTGAGAAGGGTAACCGAGGCGATGTTACAGATGGTTAAACTGGATGTTGCGGCGTTAGAAGCGGCGGCTCGTGGGTAACAATCACACCGCATGAAGCCCCGCAGCCATGTCGGTTGCGGGGTATTTAGGTGATTCAATGTAATGCAAGGCGTCATTGTGGGTTGTAAATTGACGCAAATCACCTTTTTGCATCAAGCCTGCTCATGCAGGGCTGAATTTTTATCATTTGTCAGCGTCGACGAATCGCTGCACCCTAGAGCTAACCTTTATGCAGCGTAGAGAACAAAAATGGAAAAGACACAGATTCAGCAATTGGTTACCCAATTCCCGCTGGTGCAGGCACTGATCGACCTTAAACCGGTGACCTGGTTCAACCCACGAGCAACCACGTTGAAGGCTGGACTGCCGTTTGTCGGCCTCGGTGTTGCCGACGTGACTGATGCGGAGCAACGGTTAATGCGTTTTGCCCCTTATCTGAGCGCTGCTTTCCCCGAAACACGCATCACCAACGGGGTGATTGAATCTGATGTCGTGGCTATTCCTGCGATGCAAACGGCGCTCGATCAGCGCTATGGCCAGCCGCTGGGTGGGCGTTTATTGCTTAAAAAAGACAGTCACTTGCCAATCTCCGGGTCGATCAAAGCCCGCGGGGGGATTTACGAGGTGCTGGCACATGCAGAAAAACTGGCTCTGGAAGCAGGGCGACTGCAATTGACGGACGACTACGCCACGTTGTTCTCAGCGGAGTTCCGCGAATTTTTCAGCAACTACCGCATTGCTGTGGGTTCGACGGGTAACCTGGGTATGTCGATCGGCATTATCAGTGCCAGACTGGGTTTCAGCGTCAGTGTGCACATGTCGGCGGATGCCCGTGAATGGAAAAAGCAGAAGCTGCGTGATAATGGCGTCAACGTGGTTGAGTACGCGCAAGATTATGGCGTTGCTGTGGAACAGGGGCGTTTGCAGGCCGCGAAGGATCCACACTGCTTCTTTATTGATGATGAAAACTCACAGACGCTGTTCCTGGGGTATTCCGTTGCCGGCGGGCGCTTGAAGCGTCAGTTTGCCGAAAGTGGTATTCAGGTTGATGCCCAACATCCGCTGTTCGTTTATTTGCCGTGTGGTGTCGGTGGTGGCCCAGGCGGGGTCGCTTTTGGATTGAAACTGGCCTTTGGTGACCATGTGCACTGCATTTTTGCCGAGCCGACACACTCACCTTGTATGCTGCTTGGTGTACATACCGGACTGCACGATGGCATTGCCGTACAGGATTTGGGCATTGATAACCACACCGCGGCAGACGGACTGGCGGTTGGGCGAGCATCCGGTTTTGTTGGTCGTGCGATGGAGCGTCTGCTTTCCGGTTTTTACACGCTCAGCGATGACGAGATGTTTGCACTCCTGGGACTGTTGGATCGTCATGAGCACATTCAGCTTGAGCCTTCAGCCCTGGCCGGCATGCCTGGGCCATGGTGCGTCACGGCAGATACCGAGTGGCTGGCAAGTCAGGGACTGAATGAAGAACAGATGAAGAATGCAACCCATCTGGTATGGGCCACAGGCGGCGGTATGGTGCCCGAAGTGGAAATGGCCAAGTATTTGGCTAACGCACAACAGGTTGTTTAGTGTGACAGCAGCGAAAGCTCTTGTGCCCCCTCCACCAGGATCGGCAGGATACGTTCGGTCAGTGCTTCCAAGGGTACATGACCAGCCTGCACTCCCACGTTTAGCGCGGCGGTAACACCGCCGTTGATCGACATAATCGGCACTGCGATGGAGCGCAGGCCGATTTCCAGTTCCTGATCGTTAATTGCATAACCCTGCGCACGAACTTTATCCAGTTCGTCGCGCAGTTTATCGATCGTGCCAATGGTGTATTGCGTATAGCGCATAAGAGTAATGCGTTGCAGATAATCCTCGCACTTGTCTGCCGGGAGATGGCTCAGTAACACACGTCCCATCGAGGTGGCGAACGCGGGCAGACGACTGCCAATGTTCAAGTCGATAGTCATAATGCGTTCGGCAGAAGCACGCGCGATATACAGAATGTTGTCACCGTCCAGCGTGGCGATAGAGCAAGATTCATTCAGCAATTGGCTGATGTGCTTGAGCACTGGCTGGGTGGCTGTAGCCAGTGGTGTGGCACCGAGATAAGCATGAGACAATGCCAGAATACGTGGACGCAGCTCAAAATTTTTTCCGTCCTGTGCGTAAACGAACCCCAACTTGTTCAGCGTATACAGGCAACGGCGTACCGCAGCACGCGGAATGCCTGTTTTCTGGCTGATTTGTGAAATGGACATCAGACGGCGCTGCGGAGTAAAAGCCTGGATAACCTCAAGGCCCCGCGCCAGTGACGCCATAAAATTGGGGTCACCCCGGAAGGGATCGCCACGGGAGGCGGATAGTGAACTATCAGGCGCGGCAATCTCTTCACCAGCAGAGATCTTGGTCATCACAGTCTCCCAGGGACAGTGCCTACAACGCCAGATAGCGCAGGGTTGCCACAACCGCTAACTGACGGTTATGGATCACCTGATCTTCAGGCGGTTCATGGCTTTCAAACAATGTATTAAAAGTATACTGGTTGGCGACATAGTGGAAACACAGACTACTGATTAATCGATGCACGTCTGCGGCGCTGGCGTCTGGAGTAAACTGCCTGTCTTGCTTGCCGCGCTGCAATATCTCCTCCAGCAGTGTCAATGCACTCTGGTTCAAGGCCTTAATCCGCGGTGACTGACGGATATACTGGCCGCGCATCATGTTTTCCATGCAGATTACGCGGATGAAATCAGGGTGCTCTGCATGGTAATTAAAGCTTTCTTCTACCAGTCGGGTCATGGCCTCTACGGGGGGCAGTGCCTGTAGATCCAACCCCGTTTCGTGTGCACGTATATGCTGATATACGTGTTCAAGTACCTCCAGGTAGAGCGATTCTTTGTTTTTGAAGTGATAAACCACCATACGTTTGGTGGTCGCAGCATGCTCGGCAATGTTTTCCATGCGAGCACCTTTTAGGCCCGCTTCGGCAAACTCAGTCAGTGCCGCAGTGAAAATGCGTTGCTTCAGGCCGACGGGGTCGTTTTTGCGCTTGGTTGCGGGGATCTCATCATTCTTCAAAACATCAGTCACTTATCTTTGTGGGGACACCGGTTAAGAGTAACCGGGGTGACCCGGCAATACAATCCGCCGCATTTGCGCTTTTGTGAACGGCATCATGTTACGAGAATGTAAATTTCGTGGCAATAATAGTCGTCGTTAAAGCCATTAAACAAGATTATTTTTCGCCTTATAACTGCAAGTTTTGCGGAGGGTAAGACCAGGTAAGGGATAAGCTTGCAGCGTAATGTCCTGACTGGTGGTGATGGGGTGACATTTATTCTTGTTGTGAATGTACCTAACGGTTCGATAATCATCAGATTATCGATAATCTCCGTTGCTGACCCACGCGGGAATTCTTACAGTAGCAGCACGGTATTTCACGGTTTGTTCGATTATTGAGCATGGGCATGTTGGGCGTTTGCGCGAAGGAAAAATTGTGGTTTCAAACGAAATAGATGTTCGAACGCTGATCAACGATCGTCCGATATGTGGTTACCAGAAACTGATCATTTTGCTGGGATTCATCGTTATCGCTCTGGATGGCTTCGATATTACCTTGATGGGGTTTATCGCCCCTGAGCTGAAAAATGAATGGGGTGTTGGTAATCATCAGCTTGGTATGGTGATCAGCGCAGCGCTGGTTGGCCTGACAATAGGTGCATTACTGTCCGGCCCGCTGGCAGATTGGTTGGGTCGCAAAGTGATCATTATCAATAGCGTGTTCTTTTTTGGTGTATGGACGCTGGTCACTGCATTCTCACACAATATTGAACAAATGATTTTCTTCCGATTTATGACCGGATTGGGGCTGGGGGCGGCGATGCCGAATGTGGGCACGTTGATCTCCGAATATGCACCAGAAAAGAAACGTTCGTTTGTTATCACCGTGGTGTTCTGCGGCTTTACTTTCGGTGCTGCGTTGGGGGGATTTGCTGCGTCTTGGATCATTCCACACAGAGGCTGGCATGCTCTGTTATTGCTTGGTGGCGTACTGCCGCTCGTGTGCGTGCCACTGTTGATCGCCAAGCTACCGGAATCAGTGAGATTTTTGGTGACCAAACGCGCCAGCCGTCAACGCATTGGCAACATTGTGGAAAAACTGGCACCCGGCAGTACGGATGCCAATACGCGTTACACCTTACCGACGCAGGTGGAACCGGGCAAAGGCGCAATGCAGATTGTGGTCTCACGACAGTATGGGTTCGGTAGCGTAATGCTGTGGCTGGGCTATTTTATGGCGCTGTTTCTGGTCTATTTGCTGGGCAGCTGGCTACCGACGTTGGTTAAAGGTATTGGCTTGAGTGTGGCGCAGGCTGCGGTCATCACCGCGTTGTACCAGGCGGGTGGCACCTTCGGTTCCCTGATTACCGGTTGGTTAATGGATCGTGTGAATCCGCATCGGGCGTTAGGCGTAATATATTTGTTGGGCGCGTGTTTCACATTATTGATTGGGCTGACAGCCCATAACACGGTCATGCTTGGTGTGATGGCATTGGCCTGTGGTTTTTGCCTGAACGGCGCGAATACCGGCATGAATGCGCTATCCGCTCATTATTATCCTACAGAAGCACGGGCTACCGGCTCCAGCTGGATGCACGGCGTTGGGCGTATTGGTGCCATCCTGAGTGCCTTCGCCGGCGCGGAAATGTTGGCGCTGGGGTGGGGGGTCGACCGCATTTTTGCCATTATTGCCATTCCGGCGTTAATCACCGCCTGCGCTATCTTTGTGAAGGGTGCCAAAGGATATAATCGTCAGGCGCAGTTGGCCCCCCGCGAAGTCGCCAAAGGCCTTTGAACTGAGCGCAGCAGCGCATCGGCAGCTCAGACCGATGCGCTGCTGTGGTCCCATGTTTCATCAATGTTAATCAGCTCACAAAATACCCATGTTCCCTATGGATGAAAAATCCATGCATCTTTCTGATAATTAAACCCTTCCTTTGTTTTCATTGTTTTCCCGTTCGGTTATCGCACGCTAATTAATTTAACAATATTGAAACTTTTTGTTGGCGATGCTTTGATGAAAAGGCGATTAACGAACCAAGTTTCGATAATCGCACAACTAGCGGTTTTGCCAGGGAAACGCCTGGCCGCTCCCGCCGGGGTTAATTCGCCAGGCCAACCTAGGAAGCGCTCTATGACCCAGCAAAACACCATAGAAATTCAATCATTTATTAATGAAAAACCCTTTTCCCGCTATCAGTGGTTGATCCTGACTCTGTGCTTTTTAACTGTGGCACTGGATGGTTTCGACACTGCAATCATCGGGTTTATCGCCACCTCATTGGTACAAGACTGGGGGATTGAAAAAACTTCACTGGGGCCAGTGATGAGCGCTGCGCTAGTGGGACTGGCCGTCGGTGCGCTGACTGCCGGCCCGTTGGCAGATCGCATCGGCCGCAAAAAGGTTTTGGTGCTCTCGTTGATCCTCTTCGGTGGTTTTAGCCTGTTGACGGCATTTGCTACCACGCTACCGATGCTCACACTGCTGCGCTTTTTGACCGGATTGGGTCTGGGAGCCGCGATGCCGAATGCGGCCACGCTGATGTCGGAATATGCGCCGGAGCGCAAGCGCGCGCTGTTGGTGAATTTGATGTTTTGTGGTTTCCCGCTGGGTTCATCAATGGGCGGTTTTGTTTCCGCTTGGTTGATCCCGCATTTCGGCTGGCAGAGCGTGATGATCCTGGGGGGCGTGATGCCGTTGCTGCTGGCGGTCGTGTTGATTGTCGCGCTACCTGAGTCTGCGCGTTTTATGGTGGTGCATGGTTACCCGGCACAGCGCATTGCTGCCGTACTTAAGCGTATCGCACCACTCAATGTCACAGAACCATTGTTTAGCCTGGTGGAAGAGGGCCAGGTGAAAGCCAGGTCGGCGCTGGGCGTGATTTTTTCCCCGCGTTATCTGTTGGGTACCCTGATGTTGTGTCTGACGTACTTTATGGGGTTGATGATTTTTTATCTGTTGACCAGTTGGCTGCCGCTGTTAATCCGGGAAACGGGCGCTTCTATCCGTCAGGCTTCTTTGATTACCGCGTTATTTCCTTTAGGTGGTGGCATTGGTGTGCTGATTATCGGCTGGTTAATGGATCGCATGAATCCGCACAAAGTCGTGGCCGTTGGCTACCTGCTGACCGGGCTGCTTGTTTGCGCCATTGGGTACGTTTACACGGATCCGATACTGATGGCCGTGACGGTGTTTATCGCGGGTACCTGCATGAATGGTGCACAGTCTTCAATGCCGGCATTGGCTGCTGGTTTCTATCCGACACAGGGGCGAGCAACCGGTGTGGCCTGGATGCTGGGGTTAGGGCGGTTTGGCGGCATTCTGGGCGCGATGAGCGGGGGGGTATTGATGCAAATGCAGTTGACGTTCAGCACCATTTTCACACTCCTGGCGATCCCGGCACTGGTGGCTGCGCTGGCGTTGGTGATCAAACACATTTCTGCAAAAGCGACGGCATTGTCCGGCTCACTCAACAAGGCGTTATAGGAGATAACCATGCGTACACAGATTGCGATTATTGGCGCGGGCCCAGCAGGATTGATGTTGTCGCATTTACTGCATCTGCAGGGGATTGAGTCGGTGGTATTAGAAACACGTGACCAACAGGCGGTGGAGTCCACTATTCGCGCTGGCGTGCTCGAACAGGGTACCGTGGATTTGCTCAATCAAACCGGGCTGGGCGAGCGCATGCGCAAAGAGGGGACGCAGCACCATGGGATCCGTCTGGCGTTTGGTGGCCAGCAACACAGGATCGACCTGACTGAGCTAACCGACCGGGCGATCACCGTTTACGCCCAACACGAAGTGTTGAAAGATATGATTGCCGCGCGACAAGCGGTAGCAGGGCAGCTTTACTTTGAGGTTGAAGACGTAAAGCTTAAGGAACTGGATGGGGATCGACCACAGGTACATTACCGCCACAATGGTCAACAACAGCGGCTTGACTGCGATTTTATTATTGGTTGCGATGGGTTTCACGGTATCAGTCGTGCCGCGATGCCGGGCGGGTTGCGACAAGATTATACCCGGGTTTATCCCTTTGGTTGGTTCGGCATTTTGGTGGAGGCACCACCGTCCAGTGATGAATTGATCTATGCACGGCACCCGCGTGGTTTTGCATTGATAAGCACGCGTTCACCGGGGGTGCAGCGCATGTATTTCCAGTGCAACCCGGCGGAAAATGTCGATCAATGGTCAGACGATCGTATTTGGAACGAACTGGAAAGCCGGTTGGAAAATCATGACGGTTGGTCACTGAAAAAAGGGCGGATATTCCAAAAAAACGTGGTTGGCATGCGCAGCTTTGTCACTGAGCCAATGCGTTGTAAACGGCTGCTGTTAGCGGGGGACGCCGCGCATATTGTGCCGCCGACCGGGGCTAAGGGGTTAAATCTGGCCATGGCAGATGTTTGCTTGTTATCACAGGCTTTGGATGAATTTTACCGACACAAAAGTTGGCGACGGCTGGATAGCTACAGCGATGATGCATTGCAACGTGTCTGGCGTGCCGAGCATTTTTCCTGGTGGATGACCAATATGCTGCACACCCATCAGGACGACAGTGCATTCCAGCAGCGTTTGCAGCTGTCGGAACTGCAATACACCGTAAGGTCGCGCAGCGCGATGACGATGTTGGCAGAAAACTACGTCGGCTCACCGTTTCAGATGATGTAATCCGTGCGGAATCGCAAAAACCAATAAAATTGGCCAATGTTTCGACAATCGCCCAAGGTCACGTTTATCGTTCTTGACGCTGCCGACGACGTCACGCCATCATCGGGAGAATCAGCCCTTTGCCTGGAGGATTTATGGAATTACTGACGCCGCTGCTACGGCCTTCAGCGGTAAGCCATTGTTTCAGTGATGCAGCGACGCTGCAAGGAATGCTGGATTTCGAAGCCGCATTGGCCACCGCTCAGGCTGACTTGGGCATTATTCCCACGGAAGCTGCGCAGCATATTGCCGCTGCGTGTCACAGCCATTTATTTGATGCGGCTGCTTTGGCTCAATCGGCGGCACAGGCCGGTAATCTGGCGATCCCATTGGTGAAGCAGCTCACTTTCATCGTGGCGCAGCAGCAGGCCGAAGCCGCACGCTTTGTTCATTGGGGGGCGACCAGCCAAGATGCTATCGACACCGGATTGGTGCTGCAATTGCGGCGAGCAATTGAACTGACGCAGCGCGATTTGAACCGGTTAATTGCGGCACTGGTGCAGCACATTACGTTACATCAGGATTGCATACTGGTTGGACGGACCTGGATGCAACATGCACTACCGACCACATGGGGCTTAAAACTGGCGGGTACCCTGGATGCGTTGTTGCGCTACCGCTCCCGGCTCAATGAAATGTCGCCTCGAGTGTTAGCACTGCAATTAGGTGGGGCCGCCGGTACGTTGGCATCGTTGGGGGATAACGGTGAGCGGCTGGTGAACGCGTTAGCGTTCGGATTGCAACTGACCGCCGCTAATGCGCCTTGGCATAGCCAGCGTGATCGTCTGCTGGAGGTTGCGGGTTGGTATGCGGGCTTAACCGGTACGCTGGGTAAATTGGCACGTGATATCGCTTTGCTGACACAAACGGAAGTGGCGGAAGTGGCTGAGCCGGAAGCGGTGGGCCGTGGCGGGTCATCCACAATGCCGCACAAACGCAATCCGGTGGCCTGCGCGGTGATCCTCTCGGCGGCTAATCGCGTACCAGCGTTGATCGGTGGGTTGTATGCCGCCATGGTGCAAGAACACGAACGCGGTTTGGGCGGCTGGCATGCAGAGTGGGAAAGCCTGCCTGAGTTAGTGATGCTGTCAGCAGGAGCATTGCATACTGCGGGTGATCTGATCTCCGGCTTGCAGGTGTTTCCACAACAGATGCAGCATAACCTGAGGTTAACTCATGGCGTAATTATGGCAGAAGCCGTCACTATGGCCTTGGGTGAGGTTATGGGGCGTCAACAAGCGCATCAACACATAGAAAAACAGTGCCATTACGCGTTGGCGCAAAGGCTAACACTGCTAGATGTGCTGCTTGAGGATCCTGTCGTCATGGCGCATTTGTCGGCACAGCGGCTTTCGGAACTGTTAGATCCGCAGCAATACCTCGGCAGTGCACACGCCTTTACTCAGCAGGTACTTGCACAGGCTGCCGCTGCAATATCAGGAGCACATCAAGATGAACGATGAACAACGTTACCAACAGGGCATTGACGTGCGCAGAGCGGTGCTGGGAGACGCCCATGTTGATCGCAGCCTCAGCCAGCTCACACCGTTAAACGAAGAGTTTCAGGATTTTATCAGCCGCTACGCCTGGGGGGAGATCTGGACGCGGCCGGGGCTGGCGCGCCATAGCCGCAGCCTGATCACCATTGCGATGCTGATCGCGCTCAATCGGGAAGCCGAATTGCGGATGCACTTAAAAGCGGCAGTAAACAACGGTGTGACCCGGAACGAAATCAAAGAAGTGCTGATGCAAAGCGCGCTTTACTGCGGTCTGCCGGCAGCAAATTCGGCGTTCCATCTGGCAGCGGAAGTGTTTGCCGAGCAGGACCGGGAAGCCGATTAAACGTTTCGCGCAGCGCCTGCGATACGGCGCACCGTCGTGATAAATGCCAGTACGGACTCGCTCAGCTCACCGTCGTTACGTGTCAGAATGCCGACGGCCTCCTCCATTCCCTGCGTGGGTAACGGCAATGGGACAAGCTGACCGGAGGAAATATCCATTTTCACTGCGCTGGAGGGGACAAACCACAGATAGTCGAATTGCAGTGTCATCTGTCGTGCCAGCGAGGCGGATAGCGTTTCGATGTACTGGCCAGGCAGACTGAATCCCTGTGTTGAAAGCAGGTTCTCAGTATTATGGCGCGGCACCGTGCCCTTTGGTGAAATAATGGCTGGATAGTTCAGTGCACGCTCAAGGGTGATGGTTTCACTTAACAATGGATGTCCGGGCCGGGTCACCATCAACAACGATTCCAACAGTAATAACTCAAACGCCAGTCCACTCATCATTTCGGGATCGGCCATTCGACCTATTGCCACGTCAATTTCGCCCGCTTTAAGCTGTGCTAACAGCTCCGTGTTTTTACCGGTGACGACCTGAATGCGCGAATAAGGGTGCGCCTGCTGATATTGTCCGATGGATTGCGGCAACATGCCCAGTGCGGTGGTCGGCAGCGAGCCGACACGCAATACGCGTGCAGGTTCGTCATCGAGCCGGTCGAGCGCGTGTCCCGCCGCTGTGAGTGCCTCCAGCACGCGAGTGGCATAGCCGAGAAACTGCTCCCCTTGTTCAGTCAGCCGTGTTCCCTGGCGGTTACGTACCAGCAGGCGGTTGCCAGTCAACGCTTCCAATTCGTTAAGCGTCTTTGACAGTGCAGGCTGGCTTAGGCTCAGCTTATCGGCTGCACGGCTCAACGAGCGCTCTTGCGCCACGGCAACAAAGCCGTTGATGTGGCGTAAACGCATGCGTTGGATAAATAAATTGGCTTTTTTCATACCTCAGTGTAGGAAGAATTCCCCAGAGGTAACAAGTGATGGTGGCCGCAAATTTGTACTGGCGTACAGATTCTTTGCGGCCACAGGCAGGCAGAAATTACAGATCGAAAAAGACCGTTTCGCCTTCGCCCTGGATCACAATATCAAAGCGATACACAACCTCATTATCCCGACGTTCTGGGTGGGCAATCAGCGTTTTACGGCGTACCTCCAGTTCGATCAGATTCAGCACAGGATCTTGTTGGTTTGCTGTAGCCTCGTCGGCAAAATAAACCCGGGTATGTAACCCAATATTGATGCCGCGAGCGACAATCCACAGGTTAATATGTGGTGCCATCATCCGCCCATCACGACCACAAACAGCACCCGGCTTGATGGTGTCAAAACGGTAGAGGCCTGTTTCAAAGTCGGAACAGCTGCGTCCCCAACCCCGGAATGTGGGATCAAGCGGTTTGTGCGGTTGTTGATCGCCTGGGTGGTTATAGCGTCCATGGGCATTGGCCTGCCAAATTTCCAACAACACGTCACGAATAGGTGTGCCGCTGCCGTCGAACACCCGTCCTTCAAGTGTTATGCGTTGACCCTGGGTTTCCAGTTGGGTCAGTACGTGCCCAAAGTTGTTTTCGAAGATCTCAAAACCCGCGGCAAGGGGAGCAAGGCCAATGTGTACATAAGGCCCGGCGGTTTGGGACGGCGTTTCCGGTAGGTAGTTTTGCGGCATCATGCTTTCCCCTGCAAACGGTTTTCAAATAAGGTGGCGCGGTGACCGCGTAGCACCAGATCGAAACGATAGGCCAGGCTATCGAGTTGAACCGAAGCCGTTTTGTCCAGACCGGCGATCAACGTGCGCACGGCATCGTCATTTTTGATAGCACGGACAATTGGGCAACTGGCAATCAGCGGGTCGCCTTCAAAGTACATCTGGGTGATCAGCCGCTGGGCGAAGGCATCGCCGGACAGTGAAAAGTGAATATGTGCCGGACGCCAATCGTTAACCCGGTTACGCCATGGGTAAGGGCCCGGCTTGATAGTACGGAAAAAGTAATAACCGTTATTGTCGGTCAGCATGCGTCCGCAGCCTCCAAAGTTCGGGTCTATCGGTGCTAAATACTGATCCTTTTTATGGCGGTAGCGACCACCAGCATTGGCTTGCCACACTTCGACCAGCGCATTGCGCATGGGGAGGCCATTTTCATCGCGGACATAGCCGTGCACGATAATACGTTCACCAATGGGCAAACCCTGCTTGGCGTAATTCAGGATCAGATCGTTATCCAGTGCGCCGAGTTCATGTTGACCAAATACGGGGCCAGTGATCTCGGAGAGCGAATTTTGCAGTGATATCAGCGCATTTTTGGGGGAGCGGAGTACGCTGGTTTTATATTCCGGCACCAGGACCGGCGGATGCAGATCATAGTTGCGATGGTACAGTTCATTTATCTGGCTCATGCGGAAATCCTCATGGCGTGGGCAGGGTGCAGAGGGCTGATCTGTTTTATTGTTGTGTCAGCGCGAAGGGGCGTGAATGTCATTCCCCACTCTGAGTCTCGCAAGCCAGAGTGTTACGATAAAGTGAAATTTAGCGGTATTTTACATAACCTAAGGTTATGTAATGATATGGGTTCGCTTCTTTACTAACCCCAAGAACGTAAAGGCGATATACCCAAAATGGAAAAATGGGGGGTATAAGAGCGAAGGTTCTGACATGACTCACTGCGCGTAGTATCTCATTCAGGGGCAGACCACCTTTCTTCTGGTTTACCCCGTATTTGTGCAGAACGCGTTCATTTATCTTTTAAAGTCTAACCATTTTTGTACCGGCCATCATTGCTTGTCCGCCGACGCTAACGCGGCTAATTGCCTGCGCCTGCGTCTCAATCGTCACCTGGATCAGAGAAGAACATCCCATGGCCCGCCCTTGCTCTAACAGGAAGTGCGTTTCGCCGGGCTGGAGATGATGGTTCAGATAGCACCCCAGAGCGCCGCTGGCACTACCGGTTGCGGACTCTTCATTTATGCCATAAAGCGGTGCGAAATTGCGGCAGTGGGCTGTGATGGCAGCATGGCGACTCAGTTCAAATACGTGGAAGCCGATAGCGTCGAATGTGCGGCTCAGGTTGGCGATCGCGTCATAATCGGGTCGCAGGCTATCTAAATGGCCGGATTGCACGGGAATAATAATGTCCGGTAACCCTGTTGAAACCACCGCGATGGGCAAGCCAGTCCCTGCAATGACCTCGGGGTGAACGCCGAGGGCAAGTGCGACATCTTTGACATCAGGCCCTGGCCGCGTGATCGGCAAGGTTTGCTCCATAACGATACACTGGGGGCTGACGGCGACACTCAGAATACCGGCCTTGGTTTTTTGCATGTATTGGCCCGGTGTAAGCAGATTGAGTGAAGCCAGGGTGAAAAAAACGGCTAATGTCGCGTGTCCGCAGAAATCCACTTCCCCTTCAGGCGTAAAAAAATCCACCTTGAAATCTGTGTCCTCACCGGCATAGACAAATGCGGTCTCGGAAAAGCCCACCTGCCGCGCGATTGCTACTTTTTGCGCGGCGCTCAGGTCTGGCGGGTAGAGAACGACCCCGGCGGGGTTGCCGCCAGAATTATCCCGGGTAAATGCGTTCACAAGGTGCACCTTGACGTCATCTCCGACCGAGTGTGTTGTCTCGTTTTGCATTTGTTGCTCCTGCATTATGGCTTGGTGAACGCGTGTGCCCATCATCTATCCCTTTATTTTAACTGTAGAAATGCTTTCTACCATCTTTTGGAGGGAAACGTTTAAAAATAAATACCCCGGCCCGCAGCCTCCCGAATCAGGCCTGTTTCTTTCAGGCATGGCCATAGATAAGTCTTGTATCTACAGTCGAACCCAAACTGGATCAGAAGACATGGCTAACATCAGAGGGTGCTCATCAACGGGACACAGGTCAGGTCGTCTTCAGGTGTTAGGGATCATGCTTCGACAGGGAGAGCATTGAAATCAGTGTAAAAGAAGTGTCTGGGGGCTTTAATCTGTGGGTGCGCTGTGAAGTGACTCAATAAAAATGAGCCACAAGATGTGGCTCACCTGAGGGACTGACGTATTAAAGTTGTTCGCCGTTGCTGGCGATCACCCCTCGGTACCAGTCAAAACTCTTTTTGCGCGAACGCTCGAGCGTGCCAGTGCCGTCGTCGTGTTTGTCGACGTAAATAAAGCCGTAGCGTTTGCCGTACTCCCCGGTAGTGAAGGAAACGCAGTCGATGCAGCCCCACGGGGTGTAGCCGATCAAATCAACACCGTCTTCGATCACTGCTTTTTTCATCTGTTCGATATGTGCACGCAGGTAGTCGATACGATAGTCATCGTTGATTTTACCGTCTGCTTCGACCTTGTCGAAAGCACCAAAGCCGTTCTCAACGATAAACAACGGCTTCTGGTAGCGTTCGTACAGGACGTTCAGTGAATAACGCAGCCCAACCGGGTCAATCTGCCAGCCCCAGTCGGAGGCTTTTACGTGCGGGTTCGGTACGTTGCCAGGGAAGTCGAACATCGCATCGCCCGTGCTTACCGCATCCGCCTTAAGGGCGTTGCTCATGTAGTAGCTAAAGCCGATGTAATCCGCACAGCCTTCGCGCAGGGTTTGTGCGTCCTGAGGTTGCATTTCAATCTGAAAACCTTTGCGCTCCCAGTCACGCAACAGATACGACGGATAGTAGCCTCGCACTTGTACGTCGGTGTACAGGTAGCGTGAGTGCATGGCTTCGACGCTGTACATGACGTCGTCAGGTTTGCAGGAGTACGGGTAGAAGGGGACGCAGGCCAGCATGCAGCCAATTTTGAATTCCGGGTTAATCTGGTGACCCAGTTTCACTACCAGGGCGCTGGCGACAAACTGATGGTGCAAGACTTGATACAGCGTCTGCTCAGGGTTCTCTTCCTGAGTATATACAACGCCGGAACAGCAGTAGCCGAACAGCGGGTACTGATAGTTGCTCTGGTTGTTGATCTCGTTAAAGGTCATCCAGTATTTCACTTTGTGCTGATAGCGGCGCAGCACCACTTCGCTGAAACGCACGAAGAAATCGACCACCTGACGGTTCTTCCAACCGCCATATTCTTTCACCAGGTGATAGGGCATCTCAAAGTGCGACAGGGTGATTACCGGCTGGATATTGTATTTCAGCAGTTCATCGAACAGATCATCATAGAATTGCAGGCCGGCTTCATTCGGCTCAAGCTCATCCCCGTTGGGGAAGATGCGCGTCCAGGCGATTGAGGTGCGGAAACATTTGAACCCCATTTCTGCGAACAGCGCGATGTCCTGTTTGTAGCGACCGTAGAAATCCACCGCTTCGTGGTTAGGGTAGCGATAGCCTTCCTGCACACCGTCAGTCATCACACGATCCACGCCATGTGCACCGCCCGACAATACGTCAGCGATACTTGGGCCTTTACCGCCCTGATCCCAACCGCCTTCAACCTGATGCGCAGCGACGGCGCCCCCCCACAGAAAATCTTTCGGTAACTGTTGCTGTTTCATCGTTGGTTTCTCATTCCATTATTAATGAAAGGTCACGTCTGAGAATATAGTAGCAAGCTGAAATTGAATGTCACGATATAACAAATCACCCTTTCAGGTGACGTGTCACATTAAAAAAACAGGTTGTTTTATTTTGTGGCGCTAATATGACCCAGCCGTTTTCCGATGGTTTCAATAATGTAGATTACCGGGATTTGGGTCGTGATATTATGTTGTCCGGCAATCAGCTGCGGGGGAACATGGTAGGAGAGGTTGAAATCTGCCATACGTGCCAGTGATGAGGTTTCATTGTTGGTGATGCTGACGATCTTGCAGTTATGCAGGCTGAACTGGCTGGCAAGGCGCAGGATCTCTTCTGTCTCGCCAGACACGGAAAGCATAATGGCGACCGCGCTTTTATACATATCACTGTTGATAGGATAATAAGGATCATCAATATGGGTGCTAAATTTTCCTACATTGGAAAAGAAACGCGCACCGTATTTCCCCAACGCCCCCGACGTGCTGACGCCAACAAAAATAATACGCTCTGCGGCAGCAATATATTGTACCGCTTGGTCAAGCAGTTGGTTAAATTCGTCGTTGTTGATACTTTTAAAGAAACTGATTATTTCGCTGGTGCCGAAATCTATCGGCGGTGCTTCGGTTTGCTCAAGATACAATTTAAAGCGAATACGAAATTCTGAATAACCGTCGCAGCCCATTTTTTTGCAAAAACGCAGTACCGTGGTCGTGGATACCCCGGCGGCCTCCGCCAGCTCACGAATGGTCATGTATATCACTGGGTTCTTATTCTTGATGACGTAGTTATAAACCATCAACTCCAGTGTATTGAGTTCGGCAATTGCTTTATGGGTAAACATAGACCTATCCAGCGAGTAACAACAGACCTTAATCAGCGGGCTAACATAGCAAATTTTGCCGTTGCCCGCTTGTGGTTTTCGTTGTCACTCAGGCTCGTTTGGCCTTGTCCAGCAACGCGTCATGCGCTGTTTCACTGTCGGTCAGGTCGCACTCTTTTGGCAAGCGCCATGCGATGATCCCGGCAATGATCAGTGACACCGCCAATCCGCAAACCGCAACGTTTTGCCCATACAGATAAATCATCACACCCACCAGATAAGGTCCGCAGAACCCACCCAGGTTGCCCAAACCATTAATCACCCCACGTGCGCCACCGGCCACTTCTGCGGAGGCGATACGCCCAGGCATTGACCAGAATGGGCTGGTCGCCGCTTTCAGGAAGAAACCACAAACCACTAACGCGATATAGGCGGCCACCACGTTATGGCGTAACACTACCGATGCCAACAAAGCGGCAGCGAAGCAGAACAATGAAACCATCACCCACAGACGGCGCTTGCCGGTTTTGTCGGTAAGTACAGAAATGAGGTAAATCCCCAACAACGTTGCCACGAAAGGCAAAATTGCCAGGAAGCCCACAGAGGCCATATTACCGCCAGTGAGGTTCTTCAGAATGGTGGGCAGCCACAGGGTGTAGCCGTAGTCACCGGTTTGATAAAAGAAGTTCAGCAACACCAGCTTCATTAGCCCTTTATTACGGAATACGTCCTTCAGTGGGGCATTGCTGACAGGTTGTGTTCTGCTGCGTGCCTGACGTTCTCGCGTGAGTTCTGTTATCAGATATTCTCGCTCGCGGGCCGGTAACCAACGTGCTTCTTGTGGTCGATCGCTGATCAATAACCACCACACGGCTAAAACCACTAACGACAGCAAACCTTCGAGGATAAACAACCAGCGCCAATCGAGTTGGTTAATAATGGCTCCAGAGATCGGTGCAGTCAGCATGCCTCCCAACGGCGCAAACATCATGACAAAGGCGTTGGCTCGGCCCAGCTCTTTTTCTGGAAACCAGTTGCTGATCATGGTCAGTACGACCGGTAACATGCCGCCTTCAGAAATCCCCAAGACAAAGCGCAGTACCAGAAGTTGATAATGATTGGTGACAAAACCGGTTGCTATTGAAACCACTGCCCAGGCACACAGTGACCACGCAATAAAGCGTTTACCGCTGCCGTTAACCGCAATACGTCCACCAGGAACCTGCAAAAACAAATAGCCGATAAAGAAGATGCCGCTGGCCAAACCGGCCATCTGACTGGTGATGCCCAGATCACTTTCCATACCGCCGGGCAGTGCAAAACTGATATTTACCCGGTCCATAAAGGAAATAATGCAGGCAATCAGGATCGGTGCAATGACCCGCAGCCAGCGGGTGTTGGGTATTTTATTATCCATGGCGATCTCTCTTTATAGGGCGCAGGGAGAACCTCCAGACAGAGAGGTTCTGTTATTCGGCGGTAATAAAATCGAAAGAAAACGCGTTATTTATTCAATGGCGTGGGGCAACGGTGCATGATCAAAAAAGGCTTCGACGTTGGTAAACACGATATCGCTCATTTTTTGCCGTGTTTCTTGGGTAGCGCTGGCGATATGCGGTTGCAGTACAACGTTATCCATAGCGATCAGCGCGGCAGGGACTTGCGGTTCGTGGGCATAAACGTCGAGTCCGGCACCGGCAATGGCACCGCTTTGCAGCGCTGCGATCAGATCCGTTTCGTTGACGATGCTGCCGCGAGCAATGTTGATCACCAGCGCATGAGACGGTAGCGCATCGAACACCGCTTTATCCACCAGACCTGCGCTGTCCTTACCGCCGGAAATGGCAATCACAAAGAAGTCACTTTCCCGCGCCAATGCCAGCAGATCCGGATAATAGGTGTAGGGCAGTGAACTGTCCTGTTGGTGGCTGGCGTATTGGATGCGCATGTTGAAGCCGGCTGCACGCTGGGCGATGGCCCGACCGATGTTCCCCATGCCAAAAATGCCCAGTCGTTTGCCGCTGACCTGTACCGACAGGCCTGGCGCTTCGTGTAACCAGCGGCCATCACGAACAAAGCGGTCGTTGTGACACAGTTGACGCGCGGTTGCCAGCAGCAGCCCGAGTGCCATATCGGCCACGTCTTCTGTCAATGCGCCGGAGGTGATGGTGACCTTAATACCGCGCTTGCGGGTGTAGTTCAGGTCAATGGCGTCAGTTCCTACGCCAAACACGGCAATCAGCCCCAAGTGCGGTAACTGTTCGAGAACCGGCGTTGTGACACCGATGTCCCCACGGGTGACGACAGCCCGGATAGTACGCCCATTCGTTGACAGGAAGGCGACCGGGTCCGCCTGTTCATATAACCGATGCACGACAAAAGTGGCATCAAGGCGAGCAAGCAGGTTTTCCATTACTGGGGCAATTAACAGCACTTCATCGGGCGTATGGGTCGTCATGGTTTCACCTGTTTAAAAATAGCGTTACGTCGTTATTGCTATAAAAGCGGTTTTCCACAGACGGTTTTGCGACAGATATCACGCTGAAGGATGTTAAAAAAGGGTGTTACCGGTAATGTGACCGAGGGGGTAAAACCGGTAACAGCGAGCCGTAACATGCGATTCGACAGCGAAGAGGCTCATTGGTAGATGTCACAGCCGTTAGTGATCTTCGGCCTGTGAGGCGGATTTACTCGCTCGCAATAGCCGCCAACCAAAGTTCATGCCGGCTGCCGACAACAATATGGCGGCAGCGCCCAACAACTGCATTAAGCCAAGGCGGTGCCCGAATACAGCCCAGTCGACGATAATCGCCATTAGCGGGTAGATGAACGACAATGCGCCGATCAGACTGGTGGGGATTTTCTGGATCGCACTGTACAACAACGATGACATCAACCCGGTATGCAGTAAGCCAAGGGTGGCCAATAGTAGCCACGTGTGGGCTGTTGGTGGCAGAGAAGTCAGACCGGCGAATGGTGCCAGCAATACCATGCCAACGGTGAGCTGAATGAGCACAAGCAGATGCGGCGGCACGCCTTTCAATTGCTTGACGATGGCTGCAGCTACCGCATACATAAAGGCAGCGCCCAGTGCCAGTAACACGCCGGTAAGGTAATGGACATTGGAACTACCGGCATCTTGTTTGCCAATAATGATCAGCAACATTCCCCCAAAGGCCAATAGCAGCCAACCGAGTTTATTCGCCGTCATTTTTTCACCAAAAAGCAGCACCCCCAACCCGACTAACATAAAAGGCTGAACGTGATAGGTGACCGTAGCCACAGCAATCGAAGCGTAAGAGTAGGCGCCGAAAAGCAGCGTCCAGTTCAACACCAGTGCTATACCCCCCAGTACCGCAATGGCCGCCTGGCGACGAGTTAGCACGTCTTTTCTTAGCTGGCCGAGCAAGGCACAGACAATAAGCATTGCCAGCGCACCAAACGCACAGCGCCAGAAAACCACTGTGGGTGCCGGCTGCCCCAGTAAGATGACAGGCCAACCCACGGTGCCAGAAATCACCATGGCAAGGACCATCTGCAGCACACCGCTGGTTTTTATTTTCATTCGTTTTCTCCCTGATCTGCTCAGCGCTTGCCGATGTTGGTGTATATCATTAAAATGAACAACTGGACATTATGATGAACACCCTCAGGGTGTTCGTCAAGTCGAACAAACGGATGATATGGTGAACGATGAGCGATAATGCGAGTAATAACGCAACACCCATTGGCCTGCTTTCTGCCGCAATCCGCCGTGAGCGCGAACGAATTGGGTTGACGGTTACCGAACTGGCCCGCAGGGCGGGCATAGCCAAATCGACACTCTCTCAACTGGAGACCGGCAGTGGTAATCCCAGTCTGGAAACGCTGTGGTCGTTGGCAATGGCGCTCGATGTACCCGTCAGTCGGTTAATCTCACAACCGCGCCAGCACGTTCAGGTGATCCGCGCTAATGAAGGGGTCACTACCGTTTCTGAACACGCTAATTATGCCGCAACGTTGTTGGCGACTTGCCCTCCGGGGGCGCAAAGGGATATTTACCGTCTGCGCGTTCAGCCGGGAGAATCACGTATTTCCCGGCCGCATATGCCTGGCACCATCGAACATGTGATTATCAGTAGCGGTAGAGCGAGAATTGGACCGACAGAACAACCAGTGGAACTGAGCGCGGGGGACTACATCAGTTATTCTGCCGATCGAGAGCACATCTTTGAAGCCCTGGAAGCGGATACCACGGCGGTCATGTTGATAGAGCAAGGGTAGTTTTGCGCATTGATGAAATAATGCATCCGGGTTGACCCGATGTTTATTGAACATGAATGATTGTCATAGTGTTGTGCCAGGGTTCTATGGATACGGTGCCTTATGGCCGGTTACTCTTTGTCAAAGGAATGAGAATGAAAATAGCGATCCCATCGATACTGCTGCTCACCAGTTTGACGGCGGCACACCCTGTTTTGTTACTGGCCGCCGATTCGACCTTGCCCACAGGGCAGGAAGCGGCAGCCAGCAATGATTTCAGCTTTGTACGTTACCGTGCTGACTATCAGGTTCTTGCCAATGCCCACAGCGTGAAAACCGAAAGTTATGAGGTCTTGCTTAAAACCAAGGCAGCGGTTGAGAAGTTCAGTCAAATTCGATTGAGTTACAGCGAGAAAATGGAAACGCTGGAGGTGGTTTCGGCCTATACGCTCACGGCTGACGGTCAACGTCATGATGTGGCACCTGATCGCATTTATACCCAGGAAAGCTACTCCAGCGCTTCAGCCGCCGTGTATGCCGACCGTAAAGTGAAAGTGATCGTATTCCCCAACCTGGCACCAGGGTCTCGTATCGTATATCAGCTGCGCCAAACCCAAAATGTCCCTTACTTCCCAGATTATTTTGGTCTGTGGGAAACCTTTAGTGTATTCGAGCAATTTGACGATGCAGAGGTCAATTTGCAGGCGCCGGCAGATTTGCCAATGCATATTTATATTCGGGATGTAGAAGGTAGTGATAAGCCGCAGATCCGTAATGGGCAGGCTTACTGGCGTTGGCATTACCAACGAAGCGTGCCACTGAAGGCGCAGAATTGGGCGGCAGATCGCTGGACATTCAGCCCAACCATTATGGCCAGTACCTACCGCGAGTGGCCACAACTGGCCAAAGCCTATCAGTTGAAGGCCAGTGAAGCGGCAAAGGTCACTCCGGCAGTGCAGGCAATGGCAGAAAACATCACCGTCGGCATTGACGATCGCCGTGAACAGGCCGCAGCAATTTATCGCTGGGTGGCACAGAATATCCGTTATGTTGCCGTGTACCTGGGTAACGGCGGATTGGAGCCTAATTCTGCGCAAAGTATTCTCGACAACCATTATGGCGATTGTAAGGATCATGTGGTGCTGTTGGAGGCGCTGTTGGCTGCCAAGGGGATAGAGAGTTCGCCGGTGTTAATTGGCATGATGAAAGGACCGATTCTGCCTGAAGTGCCCCTGCTGGGTCGCTTTAACCATGCCATCACTTACGTGCCTGAGTTTGATGTGTATCTGGATTCAACCAGTCCTTGGGCACGCTTTGGTCAATTGCCGGAGGGTGATCTGGGCGTTCCGGTGTTATTGACGCGTGAAGCGAAATTGGCACATACCCCGAACAATGATGCACAACGGACTGAAAGCCCACTCAATGTTGACGTTGTGTTCGATCAGTCGGGCACAATGCGTGGGCAAACCGAACGAAAATTAAGTGAAGTTGATGAGATCAACCTGCGAGGTTATTTCTCTAAAGTTAATCCGCATAATCGGGCGCGGACCGAGGAATCCATCATGTCTTCCTCCGGCATCGACGGGCGCGGGCAGGTGGCGATGAGCGGTGATCCGCTGGATCTTAAAAAACAGTTTGGTTACAGCTTCCGTTTCAAAGCCGATGACTATGTCGATTTTGGCGTTGTGGGTGGGATGACCGTGCCCAATCCGCCGGGCGGCAAGTCTTTCCGCACACTTTATACGACCACTGCCGCGTTAACGAACGAAACGCCATTCTATTGCAATGCGCAACGCTATGATGAAACCTATCGTCTGCAATTGCCTGCGAATATCCCCATTATTGCTATTCCAAAAGATCAGCAATTCCGCAATACGGCGGGTGATTATCAGGTTAAATGGCAGCGAGATGGACAACAGGTGATGGTCAATCACAGGTTGCAGCTGAATGCCATTCACGGTGAAGCTACCCTCTGTCAGGCGCAGGATTATCCGGCGTTCCGCGAGTTATTCCAGCAGGTGCGTCGTGGTTTCCGCGGGCAGGTGGTTTACGGCGAGTTGGCGAACAGTGCGGTGAATAAAACCAGCGGGTAATCGTGTTCATGTCCCATTGTTGTCTGTCGGACAATGGGACATTGTTTTACCATGACAGCATCTGACTGTGACGTTTTAATTCATCGATAAATACTCTGACTTTCTTCGGTACATATTTCCGATTGGCGTAGTAGACCCACATGGGTGGCAAAGGACGACAAGAGCCTGGCATTATTTCAACCAGCGAGCCTGCTTCGAGTTCTTTTTTTATCCGGTGACGTAAAAATACATGGGCAATACCCATTCCCGCTCGAGCAGCCTCTATAACTGCCTCTGTATTGTCGGTAATAAATACGCCCGGCATGTCAATGTCATGATCTTTTCCACCCTCGGTCAGCGCCCATTTATGCAATACGCCGCGATCAGGGAAGCGGAAGCGTATGCAGCGATGTTGTTGCAAATCTGAAATGGTCTCTGGGGCAGAATATTGCTCAATATAACTGAGTGAAGCGATGAGTGCACATGGCAGCTCCGGGGTGATCTGCACGCCAACCATACCGGGTTGTAATTTATCCGCGAGTCGAATACCCACATCAATGCGTTCCTGAATAATATCCACCAGATGATCTTCGTAATTTATTTCCAATGTGATTTGTGGATAGCGGCGGTTGAATTCGGCTAACAAGGGCGCTTTGAGCAGTTCTTTGGCCATTTGTACAGCGGTGATGCGTAAATGGCCTGACGGCAGGTTTTGGTTTTGATGCAGGCCTTCGCGGGCATTAAGTATATGTTGATAAAAAGGTGCAACGCTGTGATAGAACCATTCACCCGCCTCACTGAGACTGACACTGCGTGTTGAACGATGAAACAGCTTTACCGCCAGTTCAGTTTCCAACTGCCCGATCCTCAGACTTACTGCGGCAGGTGTGACACCCAGCATCGACGCGGCACGGGAAAAATTACCAGCCTCGACCACGGTCAAAAACAAGTGAATGCCGTTAAGCGGGTCTTGTCTATTCATAAGATAAACTAACAACTGTTGTCAGGTGAGTGAGTATTGTTCACATCCTAGCGCAACTTTATAGTTTCCCCCAAGATTACATTAATAGGGGGGAATCACCATGTCAGGATCGCTATCGCTGGACTATGCCCAGCAATTGATTGCCAGAGGGATTGCGGCAGCTCGGCAGCAGGGAGTGGCCGTTTGCATTTGTGTCTATGACGACGGTGCCAATATGATTACCTTTATACGTATGGATAATACCCCGCTGGGAGCCATTGATTTGGCCCAAAGGAAAGCGAAAACGTCAGCGTTATTTCGCATACCTAGTGCCGATCTGGGGCAGCTTTCAGGTTCTGGTCAGGAATTATGGTCTATCGAACACAGTAATCAGGGCTTGGCCTCTTTTGCTGGTGGACTACCAGTCTATTCATCCACAGATGAATTCATTGGCGCAATTGGCATTTCAGGCGCTAAATCTCATGAGGATGCTTATATCGCAGAAACCTGCTTAAAATAATACTCATTACTCATCGCGTTAATTAAGTAACTATTTACTGGCTTATATCATTCTGCTTATGCAGAAGGAGGGCGCATGTATGGAATAACCCGAAGGAAATTTATTATCAGTAGCGGTGTGGTCGCGGCAACGTCGGTATTGCCCGCAATGACCGTTAATGCAAATCATATTAATGTGGATAGAGGAAATAATCAGATGGTTAAAAAAACGGTATTAGTGACAGGCGCAGGATCGGGTTTTGGCCGAGAGGTTTCATTGGCGTTGGCCGCTCGCGGGCATAAAGTCATTGCCGGTGTGCAACTCACGCCACAGGTAACCCAACTGCTCGAGGCGGCAAAACAGCGGGGCGTCGAGTTACAGGTCGAAAAGTTGGATATTTTGGATCACCGTGATCGAGAATACGCGTGGAAATGGAATATCGATGTCTTGTTCAATAATGCTGGTATTGCTGAGGCGGGTGCTGTCGCAGAAATGCCCATTGACGTGCTGCGTGCCCAGTTTGAAACCAATGTGTTCTCCAGTATGGCACTGACCCAGGGATTCATTAAACAAATGGCAGAGCGTAAGAGCGGCAAGATTGTTTTCGTTTCTTCGGTTGCAGGTTTGCTTACCGGAGCCTTTACCGGTGCATATTGTGCATCTAAGCATGCATTGGAAGCGATCGCCGAATCCTTGCGTATGGAACTGGCTGATTTCGGCGTAAAAGTAGCGACGATAAACCCAGGGCCTTATCTGACAGGTTTTAACGATCGAATGATGGAGAGTTTCAGAAAGTGGTATGACCCAAAGGTGAACTTCATCGACCATAGCAAACTCAAGTTTCCATTTGATCAGTTCGATCCACAGGAGATGGTCGACAAAATGGTCAGCGTTATTGAAGAAGATAATGGGTTATTCCGCAATCTGCTGCCTGAATCCTTCATTGAAGTGGTCAAGAATGACCAAAATGACGCATGGACGCGTAAGCAATAACTGAATGATGGCCGACCCACACGTCGAATCGTGGGTCGGCCATATCATATTACTTTTTCACCACCAGTCCCATGCCGCGGCCCCGTGGGTCAGATGCGGTTTCCGGTGTGTTACCGTTAACGCGTATTACATGAATATCCCCCATATACCAGCCTTGATCCTCCAGTTTATAACCCATCGCTTTCAGCTGTTCGGCCACTTTGCCAGTCAATGGGGCAAAACCGTCGTAGAAAATGGTGTCTTTCGGTAGCAACTGATGATGAACGCGCTGCGCAGCAACCGCTTTTTCTAAGGGTAAGTGGTAATCATAGATATTGTTGATTACCTGGAAAATCGAGGTGAAGATACGTGAGCCACCCGGCGTACCAATGACCAGACTAACGTCGCCGTCACGTGTGATGATAGTCGGGCTCATGGAAGAGAGCATGCGCTTGCCTGGTTCAATGGCGTTAGCGTCACTGCCTACGACACCGAAGGCATTAGCCACGCCCGGCTTGGCGCTAAAATCGTCCATTTCGTCATTCAGCAGGAAGCCCGCGCCTTTCACCACCACGCCACTGCCGAAGTCCCAGTTCAACGTGTAGGTGTTGCTGACCGCATTACCTTGGACATCAACAATCGAAAAATGGGTGGTCTGATGGGGCTCAAGCCCAGGGCGCACCTTTTCGGTCGGTGAAATCGCGATTGGGTTGATCTCCGCCGCCCGTTTTTGCAAGTAGTCCGGGGCGATCAGCTTGTCGACAGGCACATGAGTGAAGTCCGGATCGCCGAGATAGTCTGCGCGATCGGCAAATACACGTTTTTCAATCTCAGACAACAGGTGAATGTAACGTGCGGAATTCAGTTCTACACCTTTGAAATCGGCAGCGCGGTCCTCTTTTATCCCCAATAGCTGCGCCAGCGCGATCCCCCCGGAACTGGGCAGCGGAGCGGTATAGATAATGTTACCGCGCCAAGCGATTTGCATCGGATCGCGCCATTTCACCCGATAGTCAGTCAGATCAGACTGCGTGATGAGGCCGCCATCACGCTGCATCTGTGCCACCAGCAGTTTGGCAGTTTCACCCTGATAGAAGTCGTCGGCACCTTTGTTGGCGATGCGTTCCAGCGTTTTAGCCAGTTCAGGTTGTTTAAACACCGCACCGGGTTTCATGTTGCCAAAGTAATCACCAAAGTTTGTTTGACCAGCAAACAGCTTATTGGCGTCCTCACGGTACTGATATTGCTGATCGGCCACTTTAAACCCTTGCTGCGCGTAGCCGATAGCTGGGGTCAGGAGCTCTGCCCAAGGCAATTTGCCAAAGCGTTTATGTGCCTCCCACAGGCCTAACACCGTGCCTGGTACACCGGCCGCCTTGGTGCCCACCAGGCTGAGATTTTCAATAACGTCACCGTTTTTATTCAGGTACATGGTTTTGGTGGCCGCTTTTGGGGCAATTTCACGGTAATCGAGGAAATAGGGTTTACCGTCGACGTACAGCGTCATAAAGCCACCGCCACCAATATTACCGGCTTCTGGGTAGGTTACCGCCAGGGTAAATGCGGTAGCTACCGCAGCATCTACCGCATTGCCACCAGCTTGCAAAATTTGTGCGGCCACTTTTGCGCCGTATTGATCCGGTGCCGCCACGGCACCGGCATTCAAATTCACGGCCAATAGCGAGGGGCTGAAGGTGGCAAGCGCCACGCCAAGTGCTAATGTTTTCAATATGACAGAATGCATAGCGGTTCCTTTTCGAATTGAACGATGACAGGTGAATTCAATCTCAACAATCACTTAGCGCCATTCTGTGGGCGCTTGATTGAAAGTAGCACTGCACAATCCGGCGTGCTTTATTCACCGTCTGGAACCGTGAGCTAGAACGTTAAACCGCGTGGGGTAATTGGGTTAGCAACCACTCACAAAAATGTTGTGTAAACGGGTTGTTCTCACTGTCGCGATGAATCAGCCATGCCCAATTGGGACCACGTACATTTTGTTCCGTCAAAGAGGTCAGCAACCCTCTGTCATGCGCGTGTTGTGCCAACAGTTGGCTAACCAATGCGATGCCAAGACCGTCGCAGGCGGCATCCAGCAACAGCCCTGGGTCTGAGAAATTCAGCCCATGACTGCTTTGCCCGATGTTGATGCCGCCCTGAAGGACCCAATGGCTCCAGTCCATTTCGCGTTCACCATGCAAAGTGGTGCGCTGTTCGGCCTCAACGTTCAGCAAGTCAGGGTGGCATGCCGGATAGAGCCGATCCTGATGCAATATTCTGAAGCTGCATTCCGCTTGGGCACTGAGATCGTCGCGGATCGCCAGATCGACGGTTTCTGTCGCCATATCCGGCGGATCAAAGGTCGTGAACAACCACACGTCGATATCTGGATGCAGTCGATTAAAACTCTTCAGGTGTGGTACCAACCAGTGACGGGCAAACGCCGGGGTAGTGTTGACGATCAGTTGATTAGGTTTACGGTACTGCTCTAAACGACGAATACCGATAGCCAGTTGCTGAAGCATCACCTGTGCGGTGCTATAGAGATCGTGGCCGGCGTCGGTAAGGCTGACGCTGCGACCACTGCGAAAGAACAGAGGTTGTTCAAGGAAGGCCTCCAGACTGCGTATCTGCTGGCTGATGGCTGACTGGGTGAGGTGCAGTTCGTCTGCGGCCTGGTGGAAGCTGCCTAGCCGGGCGGCGGCTTCAAACCCGCGTAATGCATTCATTGGCGGCCAGTGTTTTAACATTATCGATAAGCCTGTCTAATCACGTGTCTGCTAAATGTATCGTTTGTTCAGGCTGTATTGGAAGCCTTAACATGTATTACATCAAAATCATGCCGTCTTCAGCTGAAAAGAATATCTTATTTCAATGACGGCAATACAGGAGCAAACCATGTCAACGCGTCGCGAATTTATTAAGCAGGCATCCCTGATTGCCGGCATGAGCCTAACAGCCTCTATGGGGCTGTCGTTACCCGCCCATGCGGCACAGGCTATACGTGGAGAAGGCTGGCGCATGCCTGACGAAGGAGAAGTGCAACAGCGCGCGTTTATCTCCTTTGGTGCGCAGCGGGCGATTTGGGCTGATTACACATCGGGCGTACAAGATGCTTTGGGGCGAGTGGCCCGTGCAATCGCTCAATATCAGCCGTTAACGGTGTTTTGCCGAGAGAAAGAACGGCAATTGGCCGAAGAGAAATGCGGTACTCACAATGTGACCTTCATTATCACTGAGCTTGATGATATTTGGATGCGCGACATTGGCGCCAACTTTGTGATTAACGATAAAGGTCAGCTGGGGGCCGTGGACTTCAACTTTAACGGTTGGGGTAACAAACAACAGCATACCTACGATTCGCGCCTGGCGGCATTTGAAGCGAAACATTACGGCGTCGCCAATATACGGCGCAGCGGACTGGTGGGTGAAGGCGGCGGCATAGAGGTGGATGGCCATGGCACCGGGATCATGACCGAGAGCAGTTGGGTCAATGCTAACCGTAACCCTGGCTGGAGCCGTGACCGGGTGGAACAAGAGTTAAAAGACATGCTCGGCCTGCGCAAAATCATCTGGCTGCCGGGAATTAAAGGTAAAGATATTACGGATGCCCACGTTGATTTTTATGCCCGCTTTGCCAGTCCAGGGGTCGTGGTTGCCAATCTGGATACCGATCCTGAATCTTACGACCACAAGGTGACGCAGGCCCATCTGGCTATCCTCAAACAGGCAACTGATGCTGATGGTCGCAAGTTAAAGATCCATACGATGTCGCCCCCGATGGATCCACGTCGCAGTCGTTTCAGTAAGGGCAATCCGGATTTTGCTGCGGGATATATCAATTACTTTGTGATCAACGGTGCGGTTATTGCCCCGGAGTTTGGTGACCCTGAGGCAGACACCGAAGCACTGAATTTATTAACGGAGCTTTACCCTGAGCGTGAAGTGGTACAGGTGAATATTGACGCCATTGCCGCTGGCGGCGGGGGGATTCACTGCGTGACCAACCAACTGCCGGCAGTGTAAATAGCATTCGCAAAACAGGGCCACTTTTGGCCCTGTTTGTATAATTCTGATGGCTTGTCAGTGTATTCCACAAACCCGCTCGAGAAGTAGTAGTTTATTGATAATCCTTTAGTTTTAAAACATACTTTTTCCAGAAATGGCTTGAAAGGAATGCGTAAAGCAGGGTGATGATGATTGAAGCAAAGCAGGCTTTAATCAGGGAGTTGGGAAAATGAAACTCCCCGATATGTGTTATCAAATAGACTGCGAAAGAGATACCTGCGACCTGTGCCAATCTTTTACGCCGTTCCTGTTTCATCGTTAATCCCTTCGATCTCAAAGACGTTATATTACAATCTCTCATCTATACGGCCCAACGCAAATCGTTCGTTCCCATTTTCCAAGCGATCTCACCTTTCAGCGTTGTGGTCCCAGCCCCTGGGTAAGCAGCGTGATGGCGTGACGGGCAATAACGTCAGCGTTCAATGGATGATCATCGTCATTGCGCTGCCATTTTGGCGCAGTGGCTAATGGCAACAGCGTCATGCCAAACAGGGTAATAAACATCAGTGATGGCTCCAGGCCTGCATTCAGCTTGCCTTCTGCCTGCCAGCGAGTGATCGATTGCAGCGCCGTTTTGCGTTGCGCATCACCAAAACGTTCGTTCATGCGCTGCTTCAGAACGCCGTTATCGCTCATCACTTCACGCAACCACAGTGGGGCAAACCACGGATGATCAGTCGAGATATCGATAAACCGCTGCGCCAGTTGGGTGAAGGCGGCTACCGGGTCGTCTGTATTCGCGTCAAACACACTGCCAGCGGCAAGCCTTACCGGCAGAAAACGTTCGTCGATCAGCACATCCAATAGCTGTTCACGGTTGTGAAAATAGTAGTGGAGCATGGCAGGGGTTACGCCGGCCTCGCGGGCAATGGCATTCAGCGATGTATCAGCAATGCCTTGACGGGCAAACATATTCAGCGCCGTGTCGAGCAAATGCTCGCGTTTTTCTGCGCCATTAGCGCTGCCGCTAGGGCGGCCGGGCCGTCGTGGTTTTTGAACGTTTTGTGCTGTCATCGCGGTGAGATCCATTGACCGGAGAAAAGAATAACTCATATATTAATTACTCGATTAATTAATTACAAGCGGGCTCACTTAAATGGGTACTGATAACGTAGCAGGCAACGAAGAAAACGGCAGGGTGTCGGAACAGGCCCCCTCGATCCGTTTGTTGTTCTCAGCACTGCTGCTGGTCATGTTACTGGCGGCGCTCGATCAGACGATTGTCTCTACTGCGTTGCCGACCATCGTCGGTGAATTCGGTGGTCTGGAGAACCTGTCGTGGGTAGTGACCGCTTATTTGCTGGCGTCGACCATTGTGGTGCCGCTGTATGGCAAGTTCGGCGATTTGTTCGGTCGCAAGATCGTATTGCAGATCGCTATTGTGGTGTTCTTACTCGGTTCCGTGCTGTGCGGGTTAGCCCAGAATATGACGGAGCTTATCCTGATGCGTGCGTTGCAAGGACTGGGCGGGGGTGGCTTGTTGGTGGTAACCATGGCCGTGGTTGGCGATGTGATCCCACCGGCCGATCGTGGGCGCTATCAAGGCTTATTTGGCGGGGTCTTTGGTCTGGCAACGGTGGTTGGGCCGCTGATCGGTGGGGTGCTGGTGCAACATTTCTCTTGGCGTTGGATTTTCTATATCAACCTGCCGCTGGGGATTTTTGCGCTGTTGGTGATTGGCGCGGTATTCCAGTCCAAGGTCAATCGGGTTAAACATGAAATTGACTTTCTCGGGGCCAGCTATCTCGCGGCGGCATTGACCTGCATCATTTTGTTTACCAGCCAGGGCGGCACCGTAATGGCCTGGTCCGACGGCCAACTGTGGTGCATTTTAGCCTTTGGCCTGGTGTCGATAGGCGGGTTTATCTACGAAGAGCGACTGGCGAGTGAGCCGATCATCCCGTTAGGGCTGTTCCGTAATCGCACCTTTGTGTTATGTGCGTTAATAGGCTTTATTGTCGGCATGTCGCTGTTTGGCTCGGTCACCTTCCTGCCGTTGTATTTGCAGGTGGTGAAGGATTCCACACCGACCCAGGCTGGGATGCAATTATTGCCGCTAATGGGCGGGATTATGATCAGCTCGATCATCAGCGGACGGTTGATCAGTAAGCACGGTAAATACCGCATCTTTCCGATCATCGGCACGTTATGTGCGTTGGCAGGGATGATACTGCTGGGTACGCTGAAAAACTCGACCCCGGTGCATTTGTTGTATCTCTACATCAGCCTGTTGGGGCTAGGATTGGGTATGGTGATGCAGGTAATGATCCTCGCGGCACAAAACAGCGTAGAGCCGAAACACATGGGGGTCGCGACCTCCAGTGCCACGCTATTTCGTTCTATCGGGGGGTCTATTGGGGTCGCCGTATTTGGCGCGATCTTTACCAACGTATTGCACAGCCGTCTGTCCAGTCTGCTGCCTGAAGGTGCTGAGTTGCCTCGCTCATTGGGGGCAACTGCCGTGCATCATCTACCAGCAGCGCTGCAACAGGACTACTTGCAGGCATTCGGTGGTGCGATTCACTCGGTGTACCAAATTGCCGCCGTGGTGATGGCACTGGCCTTTGCGTTAACCTGGTTGCTGAAAGATATCCCACTTCGGAAGAAATAGCCTGTTCGCCGGTGCGTCGTAAGCGCGCGCCGGCTCTCTTCATGCTCTGCGATGCAATTTTACTGAATCCTTACGCAACCCTGTCAGACTAAAAACGTCGCTTTCTATATATTGAGAATAAACGTTCTCAATAGGATAGAAAGTCGATGCAAAGGAAAAAGGTTTTTCTTGTCAGCCTGTCGTTGTTACTGGCCGCCTGTGATGGCCAAAGTGGCAGCGCCCCCACAGGCGCCAGTGGCGTGCAGGAGGTTGGGGTGGCGACACTGCATGGTCAATCTGTAACGCTGAGCAGTGATCTGACCGGTCGAGTGAACGCCACCATGACCTCGGATGTCCGTCCTCAGGTGGAAGGCATTATCCAACGTCGCCTATTTACCGAAGGTGCGGAGGTCAAAGCCGGTCAGGTGTTATATCAAATCGATCCAGCGACCTATCAGGCGAGTTATGATCAAGCGGCCGCACAGGTAAAAAGTGCCCAGGCCACGGTGAATTCCAGCCGTCTGAAAGCGCAACGCTACGCTGTTTTGGTTAAAGAGAATGGCGTATCCAAGCAAGATGCAGATGATGCAATGGCGACCTATCTGGAAGCCGTTGCCGCTGTTGCACAGTACAAGGCTGCACTGGAAACGGCCAAGATAAATCTTGCCTATACACAGGTGCGTGCGCCCATCTCCGGCCGTATCGGTATTTCTTCGGTTACCCCTGGTGCGTTGGTGACTGCCAGCCAGACAGATGCACTGGCAACCATTCGTGCGCTTGATCCTGTCTACGTCGATCTCACACAGTCCAGCAGCCAACTGCTGAAATTACGCAAACAGCAGGCTTCGTTACAACGTGACGATGTCACGCCGGTAACCATCAATCTCGAAGACGGTACGCCTTATTCTCACTCAGGCAAACTTGAACTGACAGAAGTGTCGGTAGATGAGTCTACGGGCTCCGTCACGCTGCGTGCCGTATTCCCCAATCCAGAACACGAATTATTACCCGGTATGTATGTTCACGCCAAAGTTGATAACGGTGTCGACCCCAAGGGGATTCTGGCGCCACAACAGGGCATAACCCGCAACGCTAAGGGTGAGGCGACCGCGCTGGTGGTTAACGCACAGAACAAGGTTGAGCAGCGCACTGTTACTACCGAGCAAGTTATTGGCAGTAGTTGGCTGGTCAGTAAAGGGCTGAGTGAAGGTGACCGGTTGATCGTCGAAGGCACCAGCAAGGTGGCTGTCGGCGCTGAGGTCAAAGCGGTTGACGTGCAAAAACAGGCGGATACCGCTGTGGCTAACGGCGGGGAACAGTAACCATGGCGCAATTCTTTATTCGTCGCCCGGTGTTTGCCTGGGTGATTGCGATCATCATCATGTTGTGCGGCCTGATGTCGATCAATTCGCTGCCCATTTCGCAATATCCTGACGTGTCGCCACCGCAGATTTCCATTTCCGCAACTTATCCGGGCGCAGATGCGGAAACCCTGGAAAATAGCGTTACTCAGGTGATTGAACAGCAGCTCACCGGCTTGGATGGGTTGCTTTATTTTTCGGCGACCAGCAGTTCCGACGGTTCAGTGAGTATTAACGTGACCTTCGATCAAGGCACGGACCCAGATATTGCCCAGGTTCAGGTACAGAACAAGGTACAGCAGGCGGAAAGCCGTTTACCGACCGAGGTCACCGCCCAAGGGGTGACGGTTAAGAAATCCCAGAGCAGCTTTTTGCTGATCGTCGGTCTGTATGACGAGACGGACAAGGCCAGCATTGCGGATATTTCTGACTACCTGGTGAGTAACATTCAAGATCCCTTGTCACGTATTGAGGGCGTCGGTGACGTGCAGGTATTCGGTTCAGAATATGCCATGCGCATTTGGCTGAACCCAACCAAGCTGGCGTCCTATTCATTGATGCCATCTGATGTAGAAACGGCCATTGAGGCGCAAAATACCCAGGTTTCAGCCGGTAAGATCGGCGATTTGCCGTCGGGAGCCGATCAACAACTGACCGCTACCGTGAAGGCGCAATCACGTCTGCAAACGCCGGAGCAGTTCCGCAATATCATCCTGAAAAGTGACAGCAGCGGGGCGCTGGTACGCTTGGGCGATGTGGCACGGGTTGAGCTGGGCAATGAGGATTACTCCTCCAGCGCTCGGTTGAATGGTCATCCTGCGTCCGGCATTGCGGTTAAATTGGCTGCCGGTGCCAACGCGCTCAACACCGCCAAATTGGTTAAGGCAAAAGTGGCGGAATACCAAACGTCCATGCCGAATGGCTACAAGGTAGCTTACCCGAAAGACAGCACCGACTTTATTAACATCTCGATCGAAGAAGTGGTGAAAACGCTGATCGAGGCAGTGGTGTTGGTGGTGATCGTGATGTTTGTGTTCTTGCAGAATCTACGCACCACACTGATCCCGACCATTACCGTGCCGGTGGTGTTGCTGGGTACCTTTGGCGTGCTCGCCGCTTTCGGCTATTCGATCAACACGCTGACCCTGTTTGGTATGGTGTTGGCGATCGGCCTGTTGGTCGATGACGCCATCGTGGTGGTAGAGAACGTCGAACGCGTGATGCGAGAAGAAAAACTGCCACCGCGCGAGGCAACGGAAAAATCGATGTCGGAGATCACTGGCGCATTGGTGGGTATTGCCATGGTGCTGTCAGCGGTATTCCTGCCAATGGCGTTCTTTGGTGGTTCGACCGGGGTGATCTATCGCCAGTTCTCCGTCACCATTGTGGCTTCTATGGTGCTGTCGGTGATCCTGGCACTGACGCTGGCACCGGCACTCTGTGCGACTTTGCTGAAACCTGCCCATGACGATCTGACCAACAAAGGTCTGCTTGGCAAGTTCAACCGCGGCTATAACCGTCTGCAGGAAAAGTACGCAGACAAAGTTGGCCGGGTGATCCACAGCCCAATGCGTTATCTGCTGCTGTATGGCCTTTTGTTGATCGCCGCCGCAGTGATGTATATGCGGTTGCCGACCGGCTTCTTGCCCAACGAAGATCAGGGTGTGGTGATGGTGCAGTATACGTTACCGGCCGGGGCAACCAATGCCCGTACCGCTGCGGTCAGTGACGTGGTGAAAGATTATTTCCTGACCGACGAGAAGGCCAATGTCAGCACTATTTTCACCATTAACGGTTTTGGGTTCAGCGGCAGTGGGCAAAATGCCGGTATGGCTTTCGTTAGCCTGAAAGACTGGAGTCTACGCACCGGCAGTGCGAATACCGCTGATGCGATTGCCAAACGTGCAATGGCGCATTTCGCCACTATCCGCGACGCGCAAGTCTTCTCGATGAGTCCGCCGGCGATTGATGGTTTTGGCCAGTCTGACGGTTTCACCTTCGAGTTGCAGGCCAAGGGGGCAACCACCCGTGCGGAGCTACAGGTGATGCGCGATCAGATCATTGCCGCCGCGGGGAAAAATCCGAACCTGAGCGCCGTACGTGCCAACACGTTGCCGGATACGCCGCAGCTGCAAGTGGAAATCGACAACGACAAATTGCAGGCGTTAGGTCTAAGCGCCAGCGACGTTAGCAGCACCCTGTCCAGCGCGTTCGGCAGCACCTACGTCAACGACTTTATCGATCGCAACCGGGTGAAGAAAGTCTATATGCAAGGTGACGTGGAATATCGCTCCAAACCAGAAGATCTCGATAAATGGTTTGTGCGCGGGACATCCAGCACAAGTACCACCAGCATGACGCCGTTTTCTGCCTTTGCCGCTTCCCATTGGATCTACGGACCGGAAAACTTATCTCGTTACAACGGCTTGTCGTCCTTTGAAATCACCGGTGAGGGCGCACCCGGTGTCAGTTCTGGCACGGCGATGGATGAGATGGAAACGCTGGCAGCAAAATTCTCCTCCGCCAGCAGTTTCTCGTGGAGCGGCCTTTCTTATCAGGAGCGGCTGACCAGTGGGCAAGCGGCATCGCTGTATGCTATCTCGCTGGTCGTTGTGTTCCTGTGCCTGGCTGCGCTGTATGAGAGTTGGTCCATTCCGTTTGCAGTGATGATGGTGGTACCGATGGGTGTGGTTGGCTCGCTGTTGGCGATCACGCTGCGCGGTCTGGAAAATGACATTTACTTCCAGGTAGCGTTGCTGACCATTATCGGTTTGTCGGCCAAGAACGCGATCCTGATCGTTGAGTTTGCCGAAGAGAAATACCAGCGGGGTGAAACCTTGATCGCCGCAGCCATTGAAGCATCCCGCATGCGTTTGCGACCTATCCTGATGACCTCGTTGGCGTTTAGCGCCGGTGTCTTGCCGTTGGCTGTTTCCACTGGTGCAGGGGCCAACAGCCGGATCGCCATTGGTACAGGGATCATTGGCGGCACCATCACGGCGACGTTATTGGCCATCTTCTTTGTTCCTTTGTTCTATGTATTGGTGCGCCGGATGTTTTCACGCAAAACGACCCTCGCTACACCGGTAAAAAATACTGCGCCACAGGCAGGAGAATAATGTGCTGCAACGTATAATCACTCTGACATTTCCGCTGTTACTGGCGGGATGCCTCTCGCTGGATCCAGACTACCAGCGCCCACAAGCGCCGGTTCCTGCCAATCTGCCGCAGGGTGCGGCATATGCCGCACCTTCCGGTAAATTGTCATTGAGCTACCCGGATATCCCCTGGCATGACTATGTGGTCGATGCCAAGTTACGGCAGGTGGTGGCAATGGGGCTGAGCAGCAGTCGTGACCTGCGTGAAGCAATTGCCAATATCGAATCGGCGCGGGCGCTATACGGCGAACAGCGTTCTGATTTGTTCCCAACCATTAATGCCGGAGTGGATGGCAGTCGTGGTCGTGCGCTGACCGGCAACGGTAATGCCACCGCAATAAGCCAGAGCTACGAAGCTACGGCAGGCACCAGTGCATTTGAATTGGATTTATTCGGCAAAAATCGCAGCCTGTCGCGTTCTACCTTTGAAACCTATCTGGCGGAATCAGAAGCGGCGAAAAGCACGCGCCTGACGTTGATCGCCGATATTGTCACCGATTGGGTCGATGTTGCGGCTGCACGCAGTAATCTCGCCGTGGCTAAAAGCACCATGGAAAGCGCCAGATTGTCGCTGGAGGTAACACGCAAAAACCAACAAAACGGCATTTTGTCGATGGTCGATGTCGCCTCGGCGGACACGGTGTATCAACAGGCACGATCGGACGTGGCCAGTTATACCACCAGTGCCGCACAGGCAAAGAATGCCTTGGATCTGGTGGTGGGGCAAAGCGTGCCAGAAAACCTGCTGCCAACGGATATTGAAGCACTGTCAGGCATCATGAAAGACATGCCGGCTAACGTGTCATCGCAAGTGTTGCTGAACCGGCCTGACGTACTGGAGGCCGAACATAACCTGAAAGCCGCCAATGCCAACATTGGCTCTGCTCGTGCGGCGTTCTTCCCGTCGATCAGCCTGACGGCTAGCGGCGGAGTGGGGAGTGGGGAACTGTCGTCACTGTTTAGCAAAGGTGTTGGCGTTTGGTCGTTCGCGCCAAGCATCAGTCTGCCGATCTTCACCGGGGGCTATAACACCGCGCAGTTGAATTACACCAAAGCGCAGAAAGACCTGTATGTCGCCACCTATGAAAAAGCGATACAGACTGCCTTCCAGGAAACTGCCGATGCGTTGGCACGCAAGGGGACTATTCAGGAACAGTTGGCAGCGCAAACTGGCTATGTGGCGGCGTCACAAGAGTACTACCGCCTCGCTGAACTGCGTTATCGACAGGGTGTGGATACGTATCTGACGATGCTGGATGCGCAACGGACATTGTATACCGCCCGCCAGTCGTTGATTACCGCCCGGCAAACTGAGTATCAGAACCTGATTACGCTGTATAAAGTTTTGGGGGGCGGTATTACCGCAGAAAAACAGAGTGACGGTGTGATCGCCAATAATGCCTCGCTAACCCAATAAATTTTATCGCCGACAATAACGCTATTACGCAGGGTGGAGTGACTCCGCTCTGCGTATTGTTATATCCATTCTGTGGTGAAAGTGTAAAGAAAAGGAAAATAACCTCGCTGTAAAGAACTCGTAACAATCATCAGGGTCTGAATGATATTGCATCATTCTCGCAGCCAAATAGTTTGAGGTTGAAATGGAAAGTGATATTCAGCAACAGGTGATCTCGGTAATTGAGCGATATAACCCATCCAGCCTCCTCAAACGGGGGATAGCCGTTACTCTTAATACGGAAATAAACAAAGAGCTCAATCTGTCGTTACCGGTGTCGGAGACGTTGATGCGTGGCTATTTCGACGCTTTTCTTATCGATAGCAGCAATTACAATCATGAGTTATATTTTCGGCAGGCATCAAAATCAGCACTGTTATTTTCTTCATCAACGCGCCGCAGTAATCACTGGGATCTTGAAATAGAAAGGATCAGGCCCTTGTATGTTTATATGCTGGTGCGATCTGCCCGGGCCAAACGTTGGTTGTATGACATCCATTTTCTGATAGAACAACTAAAGTGACGCGGTGACATTCTGAATAAAATAGTGTGTTCGTGGCCAAATTCATTACGTGGTATTTATCGCATATAAATAACAAAGAAAGGCCCGGGCGTTAATACCGGGCCTTTCTTATGGTGCTATTAAGCCAGCAACTCGGCAAATTTTGCCAACCACTGCGGATGTGCAGGCCATGCCGGAGCCGTTACCAGATTACCGTCAACATGCGCTTGATCAATGCCAATGTCCGCATAGTGGCCACCACTCAATTGCACTTCTGGTGCACAAGCCGGATAGGCACTACAGGTTCTGCCTTTTAAAATACCAGCGGCGGCCAACAGTTGTGGCCCGTGGCAAACGGCTGCGATTGGCTTACGGGCGGCATCAAAGGCTTGTACCAGCTTAATGACTTGCGGGTTCAGGCGCAGATACTCAGGGGCTCTGCCACCGGGGATCAACAAGGCGTCGTAGTTTTCCTCTTTTGCTGCTGCAAAGTCTGCATTTAAGATAAAACGATGACCGGGTTTTTCACTGTAGGTTTGTGCACCGTCAAAATCATGGATCGCCGTCATAATGTAGTCGCCTTTAACTTTGTCGGGGCAAACTGCATCAACCTGGTGACCAATCATCTGCAATGCCTGAAACGGCACCATGGTTTCATAATCTTCGGCATAGTCGCCGACCAGCATCAGGATCTTTTTTTTACTCATGGGGGCAGTCCTCTGGGAGGGAAAGAATGCCTAACATATAGACTATTGAACAGGGGAACGCGAACCTGTACACAGGTATGACCTTGTCTATACTTTTTGGTGCCGTGGCTTTTTCCGCCGTAGGCTGTTCAGGGAGAGCAACCTCAGCGAGGTGGCGCAGTATCTCATCCATTGGCTCGCCGGGAGATCCCCGGTCTCTGCTTACGAGTACATCACATGCTAAACCTGGCCACATTGCTTGAAGAAAGTGCGCGTTCATTTCCAGATCGTTTGGCACTGGTACAAGACACATTCCAACTCACCTATGCTGAGCTTAATCACCGAGCCAATCAGGTTGCCAATCTGCTTGTCACTTTGCGGGTGCAACCTGGAGAAAGGGTGGCGCTGGCTTGTCCAAACATATGGGAGTTCCCGGCCATTTATTATGGCGTGCTCAAAGTCGGTGCGGTAGTCGTACCCTTGAACACGTTGTTGAAAGCCGGTGAATTTGAGTATTACCTGCAAGACTCACAGGCGGTGGCCTTCTTTTGTTTCGAAGGGAGTCAGGGATTGCCCCTGGGGGAAGAGGCGCGGCGCGCCTTCGAAACCGCAGAAAACTGCCGTGAGTTTATTATTATTGGCGACAGCATACCGCTCACAGGTGACCGCTTCAGCCAAGCCATCAGTACACAACCCACCCATTTTGACAGTGCCACCACGGTGGAGTCTGATACTGCGGTAATCCTCTATACCAGTGGCACCACGGGCCGTGCCAAAGGCGCGGAGCTGACCCATTCCAATCTGGTGTTAAATGCACTAGGTTCAGTACAACTGTTCAACAGTTCCGTGGAACGTCCCGATCGTCACTTGGTCACGTTGCCGCTATTCCATACGTTTGGCTCCACGGTGCAGATGAATGCCGGTTTTGCCTTGGCCGCGACACTGGTGTTAGTACCGCGTTTTGATGCGAAGCAGGCTATCGTGCTGATGCAACAGCATGGCATTACCTTTTTTGCCGGCGTCCCCACAATGTACTGGGCATTATTGAACGCGCTGGACGATACAGCAGACCTGCCACTGTTACGTAAAAATTTGCGCATGGCCGTGTCCGGTGGCGCCAGTTTGCCAGTCCAAATCATTGAGGATTTTGCCCGGCGTTTTGGCGTCAACATACTTGAAGGATATGGGTTGTCGGAAACCAGCCCGGTTGCCACCTTTAACCATCCGGGGCGAGTCAACAAAGTGGGGTCTATTGGCCAGCCTATCTGGGGTATTGAAGTGCGGTTGGTTGATGTCACCGGTAAAACGATAGAAGGCATAGATCAGGTTGGTGAAATTGCGGTGCGTGGTCACAACGTGATGAAAGGCTACCTTAACCGCCCAGAAGCGACGGCTGAGGTGTTGGAGAATGGGTGGTTTAGAACCGGTGATTTGGCACGGCGTGATGCCGATGGCTTCTATTTTGTTGTCGACAGGTCAAAAGATGTGATTATTCGCGGCGGCTTCAATGTGTATCCGCGAGAAGTGGAAGAGCTGATGATCCGCCATCCGGCAGTGTCCTTTGTGGCAGTGATTGGCGTACCGCATCCATCACTTGGCGAAGAGATTAAAGCTGTGGTGGTGATGAAGGATCTGGACGAACCGGTGAGTGAAGACGCGTTGATCGCGTGGACCAAAGAGCGGTTGGCGGCGTTTAAATACCCGCGTATCGTCGAGTTTGTTGAGCGGTTGCCGATGACCAGTACCGGGAAGGTGCTGAAACGACTGTTGCGTTGAAGGGGGCACTTATAAAAGACTCCCGGCCTGCAGAGCAAGCCGGGAGGGATAATGCATTAACCTGGGTAAATGCCACGCTCTTTACGTGCGGTCAGGATACGCTCACAAGCGACGATATAGGCCGCGGTGCGCAGGCTGCACTCTTTCTCTTCGGATTTGTTCCAAACGTGAATCATCGCGTCGGTCATGATCTTGTCCATACGCTCGTTGATCTCGCTTTCGCTCCAGAAGTAGCTGGCCATGTCCTGAACCCACTCGAAGTAACTCACGGTTACGCCGCCGGCGTTACAGATAACGTCAGGTACCACAGTGATGTTGCGTGAACGCAGAACGTCGTCCGCATCTGGGTAGGTTGGGCCGTTAGCGCCTTCCAGAACCAGTTTGGCACTGAGAATCTCTGCACGTTGACGGGTAATCTGGCCTTCCAGCGCAGCTGGGATCAGAATGTCCATATCAACAGACCAGAATGCTTCGCTTTCGATCTCGCTAGCGCCAGGGAAACCGGCGATTTGCTTGTTCTTGGCTTGCCATTCGGTCAATGCAGTCAGATCGATACCGTTAGCGTTGAACAGCGTTGCTGAGTGGTCCTGAATCACTACCACACGCGCACCGATGCCAACAAACAGACGAGCGGCTTCGCTACCTACGTTACCAAAGCCCTGAACTGCAACTTTAGCACCTTCGATTTGTACGCCCAAACGCTTAGCCACTTCACAACCTGTCACGAACACACCGCGACCTGTTGCTTTTTCACGACCCAGAGAACCACCCAAATGGATAGGTTTGCCGGTGACTACGCCGGTGATGGTCGTGCCGTGGTTCATGGAGTAGGTATCCATCATCCAGGCCATCACTTTAGAGTTGGTACCCACGTCTGGTGCAGGGATATCTTTCTGTGGCCCGATGATAAAGCCGATTTCGCTGGTGTAGCGACGGGTCAATCTTTCCAGCTCGCTTTCAGACAGTTTGAAAGGATCGACGCGGATCCCCCCCTTGGCACCACCGTATGGCAGGTTAACTGCCGCACATTTGATGGTCATCCAAGCTGACAGCGCCATAACTTCATCGAGGTCAACGTCTGGATGGTAACGGATACCGCCTTTACCCGGGCCGCGTGACAGGTTGTGCTGAACGCGGAAACCTTCGAAGTGGCGGATTGAACCGTCGTCCATCTGCAGTGGGATATCGACAATCAGCGCACGCTTAGGGTGACGCAGGGTATCGACCCAACGCGACAGATCACCCAGGTAAGGCGCAACGCGGTCGATTTGTTGCAGATAGGTGGCCCAGGCCGTTGTGCTGCTTTCTGAAGCGTAGGATAGCTTTTCCATAACCAACCTTTTTTATATAGAGGTATTTATTTTGTTTAACCGTGGATTACTAAGTGCATAACACTTTTGCGACGCTAAATTTACCATTAAAAATGCCGCTTGTTAGCCCCCCCTCATCGGGCTGGAAGCCGGTTGCCAGCGGGTTTTGAGCCGTAAAAATGAATAGTTAATTACTTTTTCAGAAGCGGTTAGCTGACTACGCATACTTTATGCATAAAAAATGCATAAAACCCGTTTTTATCTATTTTTCAGAACCTTGAATGTGATCAAAAAGTTTCATTTTATTTAAGTGTCATGTTGACAATGCCGTTTCCTGACGCCAGAGTTAAATTCATGTTAAATCGGCGCTTGCAGCGTTTTTTTCTTGAGCGAGAATATTTATAACAAACTGATAGTAAAGCAATTACCCGCCACGCTCATGCCTCGCATGCTAAATGTGGGCGACAGCGCAGTTAGAATAGCCGTTTTCAGATGTGTACAGATATTTACTTCCCTTTAACAAAAGGGCGGGCTTCGTTTTGCCTGAATCTCTTTTTTGCCGGTAAAACGCCCGGTGCGTTTCACTCCTGCTGCAGCGGCACAAGCTGCTTAATCGCCTTAATGACGGACAGGTAACACCATGACAAAAAGTAAGCAACATCGGTTGAATACCCTTTCAACCGAGGGGCCCGACTGCGCCCAAACCTTGCAACGCGGTTTAAGCGAACGCCATATTCAACTTATTTCCATTGGCGGCGCCATTGGCACCGGTTTGTTTATGGGCTCAGGCAAAACCATTGCGCTCTCTGGGACCTCTATCGTTTTGACTTATGTCATCGTCGGCTTCTTTATGTTTATGGTCATGCGGGCAATGGGGGAACTGTTGCTGACCAAGCTCGACTATCGTTCGTTTGCTGATTTCGTCTCCGAATACCTGGGGCCCAAAGCCAGCTTCTTTCTCGGTTGGTCCTATTGGTTGAGCTGGGTGGTCACATGCATTGCCGACGTGGTGGTGTGCGGTGGCTACATACAGTATTGGTATCCGGAGGTCTCGCCGTGGTTACCGGCCTTACTGACGCTGGGGCTATTGTGTCTGTTTAATATGCTGTCGGTGAAGATGTTTGGTGAAGCAGAGTTCTGGTTTGCCATTATCAAAGTGATCGCCATTATTGCGTTGATCGTTACAGGGGCCTGGATGGTTTTCATTGGCTGGACCTCGCCGGACGGTGTTAAGGCGTCGGTCAACAACATCACAGATCCCGCTATTTTTATGCCTCATGGTATTTTCGGCTTCTTTGCCGGTTTCCAGATTGCCATTTTTTCCTGCACCGGCATCGAATTGTTGGGCACTATGTCGGCCGAGACCAAGAACCCGCAAAAGGTGCTGCCTAAGGCGATCAACGTCATCCCGGTGCGCATCATCATCTTCTATGTGTTTTCCATGTTGGCGATCATCGCCGTGACCTCATGGAGCCATATTTCCCCGGACAGTAGCCCGTTCGTTATGCTTTTCGATCAGGCAGGTTTACCCGCTGCTGCTGCGGTGATTAACTTTGTGGCACTGACGTCGGCCATGTCTTCGGCTAACAGTGGCGTATATTCCAGTACGCGTATGTTGTATGGCTTGTCGATGGAAAAGCATGCACACGGGCAGTTCAAAATACTTTCGCGGAATACCGCTATTCCGATCCGCAGTTTGATGTTCTCGTGTTTTTGCATGGTGGTGGGGACGATGCTGCTCATTCTGATGCCAAACGTGATGACGTTGTTTACCATTGTATCTACCGTGGCAGCGATACTGGTGGTTTACAGCTGGGGGATGATCCTGGTGGCCTATCTGGTTTATCGCAAAAAGCGGCCTGAACTGCATGCACGCTCTACCTTCAAGATGCCTGGCGGGGTAATCATGACCTGGCTAACACTGGCGTTTTTTGCTTTCACGCTGGTACTGATGATATTTGACCGTGACACGTTGATTGCTCTGTGCAGCATGCCACTGTGGTTTATCACTCTGGCGGTTGTCTGGCGCTTCCGAATCAAAAACAGTGTAGCTCGGGAAGGCTACGTGTTTTACCAACGCAGTCGAGAGGCAGAATGATACTGGCAGGAGGGCGGAAGACCGCTCTCCTGCTCGGCATTCAAGGGCAATTAAGGTATGCTAAGCGGCTGACCAGATGATAGAAATTGGCCAATATCATCATGGCTTAATCGCTACGGAGAAAGAGCAAAGTGTTGAAAACCACGTCCCAACTTGAATTATTGCAGTCAGTCGCTGATGGCATCGCTGCGCTGTTTTTTCCCAACGTGGAAGTGGTGATTCACGATGTCTCTACCAACAAAATCGCCTATCTGGCCAATAATCTGTCAAAACGCAAACCTGGCGATGACGCCGGTCTGGAAGATTTTGATATCGACAGCGATGGCCAGGTAACGGGACCTTACGAAAAGCTCAATTGGGACGGCAAAAAAATGCGTTCTGTGAGTATTGCCGCCCGGGATGAGCAGGGATTACCCCGTTATCTCTTGTGCATCAATCTGAGCACGGCCATGTTTGAAGACGCCAGGAATGCGCTAGACATGTTTCTGTCGGTTACGCGTTTGCAGCCACAGCCTCAACAGCTGTTTAAAGATGACTGGCAGGAGAAGATCAATACCTTCTTGCATGAGTGGATTCGTCTACAAAACACATCGCTGGGTTCATTGACCCGTGAGCAGAAAAAGCAGCTGGTGATCGATTTGTATAAAGAAGGTGCCTTCAAAGCCAAAAGTGCCGCCGATTATATCGCCAATGTGTTATCCCTTGGCCGCGCAACTGTGTACAAATACCTGAAAGAGTTAAAAAAAGGTGAGGGTAATGCCTAGGGTTTACTGTTTACTATGCCTGAAATCGCTTCTTGAACCATGTCATGCTACACCAGACACACTGCATTTGTACTTTTTGGCCAAGCCGTAACGACCGCTTGAATTCGTGAACAACTCTGATATGGTTGCGTGATACAACTATATCAGAGCGCCAATCATGTCGATAACTCAACCAAGTCCATATTTACACTCCATCAGGGATGCATCACGCCACTTAGTGCGTGAACTGGGCTTTATGGGCAGTACCCTTGCAGGGACGGATCTGCCTCCTTCAGCTGTGCATGCATTGATTGAAATAGGTGATCGGCATGTGGATACCGCGGCAGAACTGTGTAGCGTGCTCAATCTGGAGAAATCCAGTGTCAGCCGCATGTTGAACAAGTTGATCAAAACCGGCGAGCTAGTCACACAGCCCAGTGAGCGTGACGCTCGAGAAAAGCTACTGCGGTTAACGGAAAAAGGGCAGCAGACACTGGCCGGGATTAATCGGTTTGCTGAACATCAGGTACTTAATGCCCTGGCTAAGCTGCCGGCAGGAGCCAGCGCCGACATCGCCGACGGTTTACAGCATTATGCTGCTGCGTTGCGCGCGCATCGTTTGGGTGAAGCATCAGTTGCTCCTCCGGCTATTGAGATTGTTAGCGGTTATTTGCCGGGATTCGTCGGCAGGGCGCTCGAAATGCACATGCAATATTATTCACGTGCCGTGGGCTTTGGTGCCTTCTTTGAAGCTACCGTCGGTTCGATGCTGTCCGAACTCGCGAACCGGCTATCACATCCACAGAATCAAACCTGGTCCGCAGTGAGTGGGGAACGTATTGTTGGCTCTGTTTCCATTGATGGTGAAACTCTTGGAGATAACCGCGCCCATCTGCGCGCTTTCATTATTGATGACAGTTTACGTGGTCGTGGTGTTGGCCGTCAGCTTTTGAACCACGCCGTGAGCTTCTGTGATGAACAGGGTTTTGATGAAACACACCTATGGACGTTCAAAGGGCTGGATGCAGCCCGGCACCTGTATGAAAGCGTCGGTTTCGTGCTTGCAGATGAACAACCGGGTACACAATGGGGCCAACAGATGACGGAGCAGCTATTTATTCGCTGTTCTACGGATTCTCGCTCAATTGCACAGTAATTTCCCCGCTTGATTAAAGTACGGTGCACAGCATGATAGATGCTGTGCACTTAATCATTATTTGATGTGCGCGCTAAAACCTACCCGCTCAGGGGCTATATCGGGTTTCAGGATTAATTCCGGGATTTCATATTCCCCTGCATTCTGCCGGCGGAAGGGGATCGGTGCGGTGTGCGCCAGGTTGTCCAGACGTTGTCCCAGGGCGTGACTCATCTCGGCAAATCGGGCCTCGTCGACTCGACCGGTACGATAAATGACAAAAGGGGGTAACACGTCGAAGCCGGGGTAATGCAGGATCCCATGCTGAATAGGGAACAGAATGTCATCAATCGGGCCGTTGATACCCCGTGCCGCGTAGTGAGACTCCCATCCCCCAGTAGTAACAATCAACATTGCCCGTTTGCCAGCCAACGTTCCTTCACCGTAACGGTCCCCCCAACGTGAGTCAGAGTGTTCCCCCACACCATAGGCGAATCCATAGGCATAGACGCGCTCAACCCAGCCTTTAAGGATTGCCGGCATTGAGAACCACCACAGGGGAAACTGCAAAATGACCGTATCGGCCCAGAGCAGCTTTTCCTGTTCCAGCTCAATGTCCTGGCTCTGTAATCCATTGGCAAATGCATGCTGGGAATCGAGCGAAGGATCAAAGCGTGTGCCTAATGGGGAGACAGTGCTGTCATTGGCATCGAGCGTGGCTTTCCATTGCATGGCATACAGATCGGAAACCTGTACCTGATGCCCGGCAGCCTCCAAACGTTGGACTGAAAAATCTTTGAGTGAACCATTCAGTGACTGCGGTTCAGGGTGTGCATAGACGAGTAAAACATTCATAGCAGGACCTCCATTGGTTGATGGAAGTCAGGGTAGGCGCTTATCAGTTATACTAGAAATGAATTGCTAATATTACAGGTATTACTGTGAATAATATCAGACGACTGGACCTCAATCTGCTGGTGACGCTGGACGCCTTGCTGGCGGAGCACAATGTGACCCGCACGGCACAGCGCTTAAACCTGTCACAGCCTGCGGTCAGTGTGCATCTGGCTAAACTCAGGGATATCTTTAACGACCCTTTGTTGATGCCGGGGCCGCGTGGCATGCGACCGACCGCGCGCGGCGATGAATTACGAGAACCGCTGCGCCTGGCGCTTGAAGCCCTGGAGCGTGCGGTATCACCATCGGAACCCTTTGATCCTGGTATTGCGGACAACATCTGGCGCGTGGCGGCTTTTGATTATGGTGAGTCGACCATTGTTCAACCGGCGCTAATGGGGTTACGGGCTGCGGCACCGTATAGTCGGCTGGCTGTGATTGAAACGGTGCCATCACGCATTGCGAAGCAGGCAGAATTGGGTGAGATTGATTTAGCCTTTCATACGCGTGAAGGCTCACCGCCTAATCTGCGTCAACGGATCCTGTTTAGCGAACGTTACGTGCTGGTCGGTCGTGCGGGGCACCCAGGCTTGCAAAAAACGCCGTCACTGGCGCAGTTTTGCATGCTGGAGCATGTAATGGTGTCGCCGGACGGCGGGGGATTTTTCGGTATCACCGACAAGGTACTGGCAGACGCCGGTTTAACTCGGCGGGTGGTGCTTTCCGTGCCACACTTTCTGTTTGTGATCTCGGTGCTGGCAAATTCGGAGCTGGTGGCCATGCTACCTTCACGCCTGGTGCACAATAATAGTGCGTTGCAGGTCGTTGAACCGCCTGTTGAGATACCGGGCTTCGAAATGACCATGTTGTGGCATGAGCGTGCTCATCGTGATCCGGCACACCAATGGCTACGTGAGCATATTGTCGCGTCGGTCAGTGCTGCCGGGCGATGACGATGCATCGCCCGGCTCTGCTTAGAAGGTTACATTAACCTTGGCCCAGAGGGTACGCCCTGGCTCATTTACCGAAGTATTCGATGAATAACCGAAGGTGCTGTTGCCTGCCAGATTGAGGTGCTCGCTGTAGGTTTTGTTGAGGATGTTATCCAGCCCGGTACTGAGTTTTACATGTGGATTAACCTTGTACGCCACATTAGCAGAAAGCACGCCAAAGCCCGGGCTATCGGCAAAGTCTTTACCTACGACGTTACCTTGGTTGATCGCCACACGGTGCTGGCTGCTGACCACGCGCCAAAGACCCGTGCTGCTCCAGTCGCCACGCTCGTAGGTCAAGCCAAAGCGGGCTTCCAACGGTGGGATCTGCGGCAACGGTTGGTTATCAGTGGTGTTTTTGCCCCAGGAATAGGCCAGGCTGGCATCCGTTTTCCAATGTTCGGTCAGTTGGTAACCCATACCCATCTCACCCCCCATAATGGTGGCGTTGACGTTATCGGCCTGGCTGATACGCGCGTGGTGCGGATCATACTTGAACAGGATAAAGTCATTCACGTGGCCAAGATATGCCGAAACCCAGCTGTTAAAGCGTTTGTCTGTGTACTGCGCGCCAATATCGATTTGCGTGGTCTTTTCACTCTTCACGCTATCAAACGGTTTTTTACTGCCGTCCGGGCCAAAGGTCGGAGAGAACAACTCCCAGTAGTCAGGGAAACGCTCGGTATAGCCAATCCCGGCGTACACCATTAGCGGCATGCCGGTAAGCGTATGCTCAATACGCGTAAAACCACTCGGCAAGGTGTCCGAACGCTCGGTGTCATTACCGTATTTATAATTATCGACCAGGCTGCGATCAAGGCGTGCACCGCTGATGACCTTACTTTGTTCAGTTGCGGTCCAGGTCAGCTCGCCAAAGGCGCCGTAGTTATGAAATTGCGCATCCTTCTGCCAGCCGTCGCCCTGTTTGTTGCGATGAGTGTTAGTTTGGGTGTCCACACCGCTTTCCAGTTTGAAATCTTGCCACAACCAGGTACCCATTACGCGCCCGCCGACGGTGCGGCGATCCAGTTGCATCGTCATCCCCATGCCCATGTGTCCCATCGCCATGCCGCCCTGACCGGGGGAACGAAGGGTGACGTTATCCATAATATGGTTGGCATAGTTGTAATAAACCTGAGCTTCAAGTTTATCCAACACCTCGCCAATGTTGGATTTTTCAAACCGCATGCCCAAACTTTCACGCTTGAACTGTGAACCATCCATACTGCGGCCAGCATAGCGGGCTTCACCGTTACCGCGGCCCATGGTCACTTCCAGCAAGGTGTCATTGTCTGGCGTCCAGCCAAGCGCCAGATCGCCATTCCATTTGTCCCAACGCGACGGTACGCGTTGGCTATTGCCGTCCTGATAATCATTGGAGCGAGATTTGTTCCCCATCAGGCGCAGATAACCTTGTTCGCCACCCAAACTGGCGTCGATATTTTCGTCCCAACGTCCATTAGAACCGGCTAATACGCTGGCATTGCCTTTGATGCCAGGTTGATCAAAGCGTGGACGTTCACGGTCAAAACGCACCGTGCCTGCCGATGAGCCGGCACCCCAGAGTACTGTTTGCGGGCCTTTTGTTATGGTCAGCAAGTCGTAGCTTTCGGGTGAAATATAAGACGTTGGGGCATCCATTCTTGAAGGACAGGCTCCCAGCATTTCCCCTCCGTCGGTCAGAATCTTTAGCCGTGAACCAAACATGCCGCGGAACACGGGATCGCCGTTGGTACCGCCATTACGGATTTGCGAGAAGCCTGGGATAGTTTTCAGATAGTCCGAGCCATCACTGGCGGGTACTGGCTGACGTGGCGTTTTCGGTGATGTCACTATGGTCATTGGTGAATAAAGCGGTGCGGTTACGGTGATCACGTCGCCGTCATTCGTTTTGACGGCCGTATCATGCTGGTGCTGCTCTGCCGCATGACTGTTGAAGGCCGCCAGGATAAACAGGGGCATTGCCGCGCTGATATGCAGTGACAGAGGGCGCTTGGTATAATTTTTGGTTTTTCCGAACATCATCGTTCCTTAATGCAAATTTTGACGCTAAAAATAGCTTTCACCGCAACAGATTATTATTGAGACGTAAATATGCCCGGAGCATAACGCCGCCGTTAATAAAATCTTGGCCCAGTTCTGACGACAAAAATAACGTCAGAAGGGTTGCGATGAATAATGACTTGCAGCAATAGAATCTACAGGCGTGATTAACCCGCCTGGTTGAATCATTTCAACAGGTGTTATTTGGCTGCGGTCTATTAATTTTTAAATCAGAGGAAGTGATGCTGGTGGAGCACGCGGCTGCGACTCGGCGTGAATCACGTGGGCGAATAATGGAAAGATATAATGAGCGGGTGGTGCGCGTGACAGCAACGAACCTGACCAAAACAGAGGGGAGTATGCCAGGTCCAACAGCGGCACATGGATAAGCAATACGCAATATCCACAGGCGCTGTCATCCATCATCATCGCCATATTGTGGCTGCCGGTCTGCATGGACATCGGCATGCTGTGCGAGTTGACTTTACTGGTCTGGGCTGGCGGCGGCTCATGATGCATGGGCATCGACATATCCATACCGCAATCAGACATACCCGCAGATTCAGACTGCCCGACGCGTGCATGCTCCAGCGATCGAGAGATCACCGGAGCGATGAACAACATCAGGATCGCAAAAATCCCCAAACAGGCTGGGAGATAGCTTCGCGATGTGGCAGTTCGAATTAACGACACATATATCCTAAAATAGCGTGATATTAACGGGCGGGATTGTACTGTTTTATGCTGCAAATGTTAAAACATTTTATGCATAGTTAGCTAATTCGCAAAGTAAAATGCCATTCATCTCACGTTATCAACCATTTTGAGCATTAATAGTCACCTTGATTACATTGGCGAATAATACTGGCAATAAAATAGGTGTTATAACTTCGCTGATGGATTTTTCATCGAAAGTATCAAGGTAAATGACGCGATAATCAGCGACGGAAATTAATACTTGCTTTAGGAAGTGTGACATTACTTTTTGTATGATTGCCCCTGGCTGTTCGCACTTTCCGTCGTGAGGCATGAGGATCATTACGCTATGCTGAATATGAGCACTTTGCTGGAGTATTCCCATGCGTCGTCATCTGCTGATCATTGTTGAACTGGCGCCCGAGTTTCGACTGCAATTGGAACGGGCTGGCTTTTATGTGCATACCGCGACCTCGGTGGCAGATTGGGTCATGCTAGCGCCAAATATTGCTGCCAAGATCCAGGCCGTACTCACCAACGGTTCTACAGGGCTTAGCAGAGACGAAATGGCTATGTTGCCAGCCCTGGAGATCATCTGTGCGCAGGGCGCTGGCTATGAGAATGTTGATGTTGTTGCAGCGCAAGCGCGCGGCATTATTGTGACCCACGGTCACGGTACGAATGATGCCTCGGTCGCTGATCACGCCATTGCGTTGCTGATGGCGATTGCTCGTGGGATCCCGCAGGCTGATGCAGCAGTGCGCAAAGGCGAATGGAAGCAAGCACGGCAAGCGCGGCCCATGATCTCCGATAAAAAGCTTGGCATTCTTGGGCTAGGCAACATCGGTATGCAAATTGCTCACCGAGGAGCCATGGGGTTTGGCATGCCGGTGGCTTACCACAATCGTAGGCCGCGCGCAGACACACCTTACCTCTATTTCCCGACCTTGATTGCCTTGGCGGAGTGGGCTGACTTTATGGTTATCGCGACGCCAGGCGGCAGCGCTACCCGGCATATAGTGGACGCAGCAGTGTTGACGGCTCTCGGTCCCAGCGGATTTTTGATCAACATTGCCCGCGGCAGTGTGGTGGACACGTCAGCCTTGATTGATGCCCTCAAGCACCATCGGATTGCTGGCGCCGCGCTGGATGTGGTGGAGGGTGAACCCACGGTACATATCGAGTTAACCCAGTCTACCCATGTGATTCTGACACCGCATATTGCAGGACGATCACCTGAAGCGATAGCGGCAACGGCGCAGTTGGTTCTCGATAACCTCAACGCATATTTTCGCGGGGAGCCGGCAATTACGCGGGTTGTTCTCCCAATGCCTTTAACCAAATAATGAACGCATCAATTTTGGGCCACTGGCGGTCGGAAAGCGTCGACACATAGTAGTGTTGATCGCATTTCAGTTCCATTTTGGGGAAGGGTGCCACGAGTTCACCGGTACTGAGTTGTTTACCGATCAAACGTTTACGACCCATAGCAACGCCGACATGGTTCATGGCCGCAGTGACGGCCAGATCGGAACGATCGAATCCTATGCCCGGAGATGTATCCAGATTCACGCCGAAATGCTGCGCCCAACTGTGCCATTCATCGGTACCGGAGTCATAGCTCCAGGCTTGCCGATCATGAAGCAGAGTACAATGGGAGAGGTTGCCTGGAAAGTTGACCAACTCAAATTTATTTGCGTACTCCGGGCTACATACGGGAATAATCGCCTCATCCATCAGGTATTGATAATGGAGCTGTGAAGACGGCGTCGCATCAAAATACACCGCCAGATCGATCCCCGCCCGCTGGAAGTTCACATTTTCATTACCGGTTAGAATGGTCAGATTAATGGCAGGATAACGGCGAGAGAAATCCGCCAGTGCCGGCACGATCCAACACTGGGCAATCGACGGCCGTGAGTAAACGGTTAACGATCCTGACAACGCCTGATTTTTGATATCCAAAATCTCTTGGTTCAGAGTACCGAATGAAGACTTCAGCGCCCAAAAAACCCGTTTGCCTTCTGTGGTGAGTTCCACCTTACGATGAGAGCGGACAAACAGCTGAATACCCAGGTTTGCCTCAAGTTGATTAATGTTATGACTGACCGCGCTAGGACTGACTGAAAGCTCATCAGCTGCCATCGCAAAAGATTCATGACGCGCAGCGACTTCAAACGTATACAACCGTGATAATTGCCAACCATTAAGTGAACGATGTTGACCTGTTAGCAGGTGATTTACCGCCATAACGCCCCCTGGAACTTAAAAAATATCTGCGCTTAGCGCACTAGTCTGGTGAGTAAACTTGACCCATGTCGCTAAATTGCACCATTTCTTGGCGTAAGTCACTCGTTTGATTCTGTTTTACTCATGTGAGCGTGGATTTTTATCGTTTGTCACCGATCGCCGTTTTCCTGTCCAATGAAGGCAGGTTAATTGCAGGGGATAGAGGCTATGGATTCACACGTTTGGGTTGCTGTCACGCTGATCGCCAGTATTGCGCTTATCATTTTGACTATCGTTAAATTTAAATTTCACCCATTTTTGGCGTTGTTGCTAGCGAGCTTTTTTGTCGGTGGCATGATGGGCATGGGACCGATTGATATGGTCAATGCCATCGAAAATGGCATTGGTAGCACGTTAGGTTTCTTGGCTGCTGTCATAGGATTGGGCACCATCCTGGGCAAGATGATGGAGGTTTCTGGTGCGGCAGAGCGAATTGGTATTGCGCTGCAGCGTTGCCGTTGGCTTTCTGTCGATGTCATTATGGTGTTGGTCGGCTTGGTTTGCGGCATCACCCTGTTTGTTGAAGTGGGCGTGGTTTTACTGATCCCATTGGCATTCTCCATCGCCAGAAAAACCAATACCTCATTGCTGAAGTTGGCGATTCCTTTGTGTACTGCGCTGATGGCGGTGCACTGCGTCGTTCCTCCTCATCCAGCCGCGTTGTTTGTAACAAACAAGCTGGGTGCAGACGTGGGCACGGTGATTGTCTATGGGCTGATCGTCGGGCTGACGGCATCACTGGTCGGGGGGCCGTTGTTCCTGAAATTGCTGGGTAAACGCTTGCCGTTTAAAGCGGTACCGCCAGAGTTTTCAAATCTGGCCGTGCGGGAAGAACATACATTACCATCCCTTGGCGCAACGCTGTTTACCGTTTTGCTGCCGATCGTGCTGATGCTTGTTAAAACGGTCGCTGAGCTGAATCTGAGTAAAGAAGGGCACTTGTTTGCTGCAATGGAGTTTATCGGTAACCCGATTATCGCCATGTTTATTGCTGTGTTCGTGGCTTATTACGTGCTTGGGATACGCCGCCATATGGGGATGAGCGCCCTGTTGAGCCACACAGAAACCGGTTTTTCTTCTATCGCCAATATCTTGTTGATCATCGGTGCTGGCGGGGCATTCAATAGTATTTTGAAAACCAGCGGGTTAGCGGACACCCTGGCACTGATGCTGTCCAACCTGCATATGCATCCGATTCTGCTGGCTTGGTTGGTTGCACTCATTTTACATGCCGCCGTGGGCTCCGCCACCGTTGCCATGATGGGGGCGACAGCGATTGTCGCGCCAATGTTATCGCTTTATCCCAATGTTAGCCCGGAGATTGTGACGATTGCCATTGGCTCTGGCGCCATAGGCTGTACCATCGTGACGGATTCGTTATTCTGGTTGGTGAAGCAATATTGTGGTGCGACGCTAAATGAAACCTTCAAATACTACACCACAGCAACCTTTATCGCTTCAGTATTGGCACTGGGAATGACCTTCTTGCTTTCATATGTAATCTGAAACTGAGCCGGTAAGGACTGTATCTATAAAGTAGGTAACAGGATGGATTTTAGTGACAAGGTCACCTAAATCCATCCGAATTAATGCTGATTTAGTTGGCATTCAACCCGTAATAGACCACAAATATCCTGAGTATGTAGGCTACAGAGAATCTGCCTGGCAGATAGCCATGTGACAACGTCACAAAACCTTTCTTGTTGTTCCAAATTAGAACGCATCTTTCAGTTAAGGCATCTGATACACAGTCATGTAAAAGCCTCATTTTATGCTTTCAATAGATGCTTATAACGGTGCGTTTTGGTGAATTCTGCAAGGATAATACAGCCAACATGTCTCAGATTTCACGTAGCGCGATCAAAAAAGAGCGGGTTTTGAGGCTATATTTAAGCCAGTAACCAAGGGTTGAGGCAGATAACAGTAAATTTATGTCCGGTCATCATAAAATTCCGTCGATTCAAGCACATGTTGAAAATATGGGAGGGTAAATGACACATTCTTCAGCAGGGAAAATCATCTCATTATATGAGCAGCATGCCGAAGCCTGGGAAAAACTACGACCAACGGATCTCTTTGAGCAGCCATGGTTGGACAGATTTTTGAGTTTGGTGCCAGTAACCGGGAAGTTACTGGATATCGGATGTGGGAACGGCATGCCAATTGCTGCATATTTTAGTCAGCGGGGTTTCGACGTTATGGGGATTGATAGTTCGCAATCGATGATTGATGCATGCCAGAAAAAATCCCCACATCAGCAGTGGCGCGTGATAGATATGCGCACATTAGCGCTCAATGAAATGTTTGATGGGCTGATCGCCTGGGATAGTTTTTTTCATTTACCGCGTGATGACCAACGCCAGATGTTTAAAATTTTCGCAGCACATGCCAAGAGTAAAGCGGCATTGATGTTTACCAGCGGCACCAGCGATGGCGAAGCCATTGGCGAGTTTCAAGGGGAGCCACTGTATCATTCAAGTTTGGCGCCAACAGAGTATCAGCAGTTACTGCATGAAAATGGCTTTGATATCGTGTATATGGTTTTTGAAGATCCTGAATGCCAAGGTCGTACAGTGTGGCTGGCGCAAAGAACAGCCTGAACATTACATGGATGAAGGCCATGACAAAGCCAAAACTGTAGATATCACGTAACGCCACTATGGTGCGCATAATGTATATTATGTTAAATTACATTGATAGCTACGCACCAGGCTGTCCATTCTGGCTATAACTCGCCTCACTTTTCTCTTTAGCGGTTCTGTCAGCAACCCAACGTCAATTCATTGGTGATTATTTGTGGCTCAACATTTACCGTGTCAACAACTCGTCGGCGTGCCCTGATGAAAACGCATCTGCCATTGATCGCCATTGTCTTTTGCAGATAACAACCAGATCGATGAGCGCAATGTGCATCGAGTAACACCACCATCATCACTGCGATGAAAGCTACGATACGTCAGCAATACCGCACCTTCGGCAATGATGGCTAGCTTAAACCCTTCGGAATAAATCGGTGCCTGACCACGTTCTATTTGAAGTGCTGCCAGAGTTTACTGTTTATCATAGTAATTACCTGAACGCCCAATCTCTTCAAATTCATCATGCAGCAACTCACTAACCGACGTGATGCTGTTTCTCGTTGCTGACTGGTGCAGCTTAACTTCCAGGGATTGGATTAATGCCAATAGTTGTGTCGAATCGGTCAAAACACCCTCCTTTTTTTGATCGCGCTACGTGAAATCTGAAAACATTTGGCACTCATCCCTCTGCAGATCTCTTCAAAACGCGCCGTACCAACCTACCTTTATCACTGTGTCAGACCAGCGATATGTTCAAACTCGGGGCCATCTTGCCCAATGCTTAACGTACCGCTTCCGGTTATTAAAGAGATCATGGGGTTGTTGGTAATGAATAAAGCTAATCTTTGTTCATTATAAAATTCCTCATCAGGATAGGTCTGTCAATAGTCACGTTGAGTACACAGTGCCCATTTAATAACAGCTGACATTCAGAGCTGATAAATACGATGGGTTCATAATTCACTTAAGATCTACTTTATGTGACGTCGTCACTTTTATCGCGTTTTTCACTCTCGATGATCACTGATTTTGATGTGTAAAATTAATTGCCAAAGCAACTGTTGCCATTTAATCTATATGCACCGTTTATTGAGGTCCCCCATGTTATCAAAAGAAAAATCCCTCTATGCCCTCACCAATGCACTGCAACCGGTTCGCCGAGTGTGGAAGCAAGCTGCGACGTTGGTGATAGCAAAATCCGGCATCTCTATGTCGCTGGCAACCGTCGTGGTATGGGTACACCGCAATCCGCAAGGTATTAATCAGCGCGATCTGGCGGAAGAAGTCGGCGTCAATCCTGGTGCGCTGGTGCGCCTGCTGGATCAGGCATCGGCGCTAGGCTTTCTTGAACGACAGGAATCGGCAGGCGATCGTCGGTTTAAAACCCTACGTATCCTGCCTGCCGGTGCCGAATTGGCAAAAAAAATCGAAGCCGCAGCGGACAAACTGCGGGTCGAGCTGATGCACGACGTGCCGTTGGAAGATATCGAAACTGCCACACGCATTCTGCGTCTGTTCGAAGATCGCGCCAGTCAATACCTGCAACAAGCTGGCAATGAGGAATGAGAGTAGGCAAACCGCAACTGTTATATGCAGTAAAGCTATTTATTTCGGCCATGTTGGCCTTTGCGCTGGCGGAAAACATCGGTCTGCAAAATCCCTATTGGGCAATGGTAACCTGCTGCGTGCTGAGCAATCCGGTCAGTGGCGCCGTGCGCGCCCGTGCTACCTACCGTTTTTGCGGCACCCTATTTGCTGGCGTGCTGACGCTGGCGATCTCGGCCTTTCTCAGCAACACCCCGGTGCTGTTGATTGCTGTTGCTGGCTTGTCCTCTTCGGTGATGCTGAGTATCTCTTACCTCGATCGCACGCCGCGTGCTTACTTCTTTCAGTTGGGCGCCATCACCATGATGCTGGTTGCCATTGCCTACATTAACCACCCAGACACCATGTTCACTATGGTGGTAACCCGCGTCACAGAGATCTGCCTAGGGATCCTGGCGGTAACGCTGGTAGATAGCGTGCTGTTCCCTTCGTCTTTGGCGCCAGTATTGCGCACACGGTTGAAAGGCTGGTTATCTGACCTGGAAAGTTGGCAAAAAGACAGTCTCGATGGCAATACTGGCGACGTACAGGCTGAAGCGGATCGCATTCGCTTGTTGAGCGATATCGCTTCGTTTAATCAGATGATGACCACTCTCGGTTATGACAGTTCGGTCGATAAAAGCACCCGCCAGGCGGCAATATCGATACAGCAGCGAGTATTGCAAATCGTGCCGCTGCTTTCTTCCATAGGTAGCAGCATTGCTGCTTTGCCAATAAGCCTACGTCCGGTGCTGCGCCCCTGGTTGGATGGTGTACGCCATCAGGCCGGCGAAAACACGCAAAAATCTAAGCCCTTGTTCGCCCTGTTACCCTCCGACGAATTACTTTCGCCGTGGGAGAAATTGATTGTCGACGAACTGGTGGAACACATCGATCAATGGTTGACGCTATGGACCGAGGTTCAACAATTGAATGCTTTTCTTGATGGCGAACCCTTGCCTGCGGCACTTCAGTCGCAGATGATGCGCAACCGCGTATTCTCACCGCCGCCAGATACTGGCATGGCAGTACGTATGTTCGCTGGTATTTTGACAACCTACATCCTGCTGTGCGGCTTATGGTATTTCACTGGCTGGGAACAGGGTGCCAACATGGTGCTGATGGGGATCGTCGCTATTGCTTTCTTCGGTTCTGGCGATAACCCCGGTACCACCATTGCGACCTTTGGACGTTTCGCTGCCATCGCCATGGCCCTTGGCGCCCTGCTCAGTTACGTGTTGTTGCCGTTGGCCGGAGATTACGGCAGCTTCCTGGTTGTGATGGGCCTTTTTCTATTGCCACTGGGTGTGTGGGCTGCAAGCAATCCGCTGGCTACGCTTGCGATCGCGCTGTCACTCAGCAACGTCAACTTTCAGGGGCACTACGCAGCAAACAATATGGGACTGTATCTGGAAAGTACCACAGGTACGTTGATCGGCGTCTATGTCGCTTTCTTGTGCGCGGCGCTGTTCCGACGCTGGGGTACCGACCAGGCAGTCGTTCGGTTGATGCGACAAGATGCTCACGAGATGCTGCGCATCAATCGGCACGTTTCCGAACGAGACTTGCAGCGCTATCAGGCACGGACCTTAGATCGCATTACAGCCCTGGGAAGTCGCTTGTCCGCCATCGGTCAGTCCGATCGCAGTCCGCAGCTGTTGGTCAGATTAAAGACCGGCATCGATCTGATTCGGTTGCAGCAAGCCGGTGAATTCAACAACGGTACTGTGTGGCTCGCTGGGTTACTTACTGCGTTCCGCCAACTATCCCTGTCCGCAGAAACACCGTCGACGCTGTTGAGCCAGATCGACGCTGGGCTGCAACAAGCCTGGCAGCAAAATGACCGGCGTATGTTGCGGCCGCTCACGCGACTACGGTTGCTGCACTTCCCTACGGCTTTGCACTGGACCCCATAATATGATTGGTGAAATCAATATTGATGGCGTTTTCATTTCGCCGCTGCTGCTGTGTTTGGTATGCGCATTTTTCCTGCGCATGGTGCTGTCATGGATGTTGAGTGTCGCGGGGGTCTACCGTTTGGTGGCACAGCGCCCATTATTCGACACCGCCTTATTTCTCATTTTGGCCGGACTGTTTTTCTATGGCCTTAAATTGTTAACTACTCCCTGAGGATTCCATGTTTCGTGAACGTACCGTCGTCCTTCTGCGCCCCGCGCTGACCCTTATTGCCGTGTTGGCCGCGTTATGGGTGTTGTGGCAGCTTTACCTCTATTACACCTATGCGCCGCAAACCCGTGACGGCAAGATCCGCGCCGACGTGGTGCCATTGGCTACGGATGTCTCCGGTAAAGTGGACACTGTACATATCCACGATAACCAGGTGGTGCACAAAGGGCAGCTTCTACTCACTTTGGATAAAGTGCGTCTACGTAACGCGCTGGAACAGGCAGACGCCGCCGTGGAACGCGCCAGCGTACAATTGGCTTCCTCACGACGTGAGAACCAGCGTTATCAGGCATTGCAATCGGCGATTTCGCAGCAGGAGCGCGACAACCACCGTGATGCACAGTCGCTGGCCAAGGCCAATCTGGACCAAGCCCTGGCCGATCAGGCGTTAGCACGTATCAACCTGCAGCGTGCCGATCTCTATGCGCCGGTAGATGGTGTCATCACCAACTTCTCTTTACGGCCTGGTGCCTACGCGACCGCAGGCCAGCCGATCATGGCATTGGTAGATTCCAACAGCTTCTACATTGCCGGATATTTCGAGGAAACCAAACTGGGGCAAATTCAAAACGGTGATAAGGTCATTATTCGCATCATGGGTGAACAACGGCCACTGTATGGCCATGTCGATGGACTTTCCGCTGGCATCAATGACAGTGAACGCACCACTGCCACTGGCAATCTGCTCGCTAACGTCAATCCAACCTTCAGCTGGATCCGTTTGGCTCAGCGTATTCCGGTGCGTGTTGCCATTGATGAAGTGCCCAGCGGCATAACCTTGATCGCCGGGCGTACGGCAACGGTCAGCCTAAGTGAAATGCCCCCACAGTAGACGAGCTTACAGTGCAGTTTTAAGCGTGCAATTCTGCAACTGTCATAGTAAAGACAAGCTCTTCATGGCTGTTGTTGGCATATTGGTGTGGAAAATCCGTTTTGGCTACGGCTGAACAACTGGCTGGAACGATCAACGTTGTATCGCCGACAGAAAGTTGGAGTGTCCCTTTTTCCACATGCAACAGCTCACAGGTGCCGACAGGATGCCCAGGAGAAGAAAACTGTTCACCAGGATGCATGTGCCAACGCCAGAGTTCAACCATATCCGGACCACTGGTGCCAGCCAGCAATCGGGCACTTCCCCCCTTTTCGCCTGTCCATAAAATTGGGATCTCCTCTTTCTGGATCAGATGCACCGGCGGCTTGCTGGCCACATCGACAATATCTGCCACCGACAACCCCATAGCCGCCGCGATCTTACACAGCATGGCAATGCTGGGGTTGGCCTGGCACTTTTCGATTTCTACCAGCATGCCCTTACTGACACCGGCACGTCGTGAAAGCTCATCGAGTGAAAGTTTTTTCTGTTTACGAAAGGCTTTAATCCGCTCAGCGACGGCTTCGCTGACTAAATGAATGTCCGCGCCAGAGTCGGTCGATTTATTGACTTTATTGGTCATTGGTCGATATCATGAAATAAATTAGTCATTATAGGATTATCCGATGTTTTCTGTTATTCCGTCAATTGATACCGATATTGCCAATATGGCTCCGGGGTTTCGGGCGCTCAGCATCCTGGTTAAAGCCGCGCCAGTAACCCATCCTGAGATGGGTGAGCTTGCGCTGAAACAGGCCTGCCAAGCGGTTTCCGTTGGCGAACCTGAATGGGCAGAAGCCCACTTGGCAGCATGGGCCGAAGTATTCAAACGCTTTGGTGCTAAACCTAAGCGCACCCCCTGTTCTGCCGAAGCACTGCGTAAAAGAGTGCTCCGTGATGGTGAGCTGACGGGGCTCGATCCTATCGTTGATCTTTATAATGCAGTCAGTCTGCGTTATGCCATCCCGGTGGGTGGAGAAAATCTGGCAGCCTATGTTGGCACACCACGGTTGACCCTGGCAGACGCAAGCGAACAGTTCGATACCATGAAGGAAGGTTTGCCTGCTTATGAGTCACCAGAATCTGGCGAAGTGATATGGCGTGATGATGTGGGCGTGACCTGCCGGCGATGGAACTGGCGCCAAGGTGTAAGAACGCGCCTTAGTGTAGAAAGTCAGCAGATGTGGTTTATCCTGGAAAGCCTGCCAGAAATGCCCTTATCAGCATTGCATGACGCCGGTGATATGTTGATTGAGGGACTGTTGGCGATGATGCCTGGGGCGGAAATCCAACGGCAACTTATTGGGCCGGGAGCCTAGCACAAATAAGCAATCTTGGTAGTTTGGCGGGCAAATGCCCGCCTGTTCGCGGTTGTAAATGGTTAGGTCAAATGCGTGTCCAGGAACGGTATCACCTTGTCCAACGCTGCACGAACCGCTTCGGGTTTGTCGTACAGTTCGTAATGGGAAAAGTCAGGCAGTGAAACCAGCTCGCGGTGTTTCGATACTGTCGCCCTGCCATACACCTCCATGCCATCACGGAATGCACCAAAGGCACCGACTTTCTCACCAACGACAACCATCATTGGCTGATTGAGCAGCGTTTCTGCAAAAGCAAATGCGTCCCAGGCTAACGTTTTCTGTGCGTGAGAAAACAGCATGCGCGTGGTTCCTCCTGGCTGTTGCCCGCGTGGCGTTTTGTAATAATCCGTGGCTTCAAAAACATCACGCTCTGTCAGGCCGTGCGTTTTGGCCACTTCTGGATTGGCGGGAAGTAATTCATTGATCTGGAGCTCTCCACCCCGCGCTTCCACCGTGCGCTGTGTTGCCATGGCCTGTAACGCACCGAGTGGATCGTAATTGCTGAAGCCTTCGCGGAAGAGTCTGCCTACGTTAACACCCGTGATGCTCACTACTGCCTTGATGCGTTTCTCCGTCAAGGTGGCATTGATGGCATAACCGCCTCCGCCACAAATCCCCAGCACGCCGATACGTTCAGCATCAACATACGGCAAAGTCACGGCATAATCGATAACCCGGCTGATATCTTCTACACGTTGAGTGGGATCTTCAATCCAGCGAGGAAATCCACCGGACTCCCCCTGGAAGCTGGCGTCGTAGGCAATCACCACGTAGCCGGCTTCGGCTAACGCTTTGCCATAAACATTACCCGAAGTCTGCTCTTTGCAGCTTCCGAACGGATGTACACTAACGATCGTCGGATACTTCTTCGACTCATCAAAGCCCGCCGGTAAATGAATGTTGGCTGCAATGTGCCAAGCCATATCTGCATTTTGGATTTGAACATTTTTCATTACAGTGTCTCCTCAAAGAACGCTGCCAGGACAGAAACAGCCTCTGTGACATAGCCTTCTCCATCGTACATATCCATATGGTTAGCACCTTCGACAGTGTGGTAACGCTTATCATCGCTGGCTGCGCGGTCGTAGATATCGTCACTCATCCATTTACTGCCAGCCACGCTACCGGCCACAATCTGTAACGGCTGCGTCAGGTAGATTTCTGCCATGTGGTAAGCGTCATACGTGATAATTTGGTTCAGACTGCGTAGTGTGGCGAATCCAGGTGCAGTCGGACATTGCGCTCGCGGCGTGTGGTAATACTCCCAGGCCTGGCGCAACTCCTCATTTGGTGCATCAGCTTCCTTCATCGGTGCCAGCGGCATGGTGCCGATATCGGTACTGTTGGCATCTTGTGTACGTGCATTGGAACCCGCCTCCACTAATGGCAATGCATCAATGGAGCTCACATTATTTTCCCAACCGTTACGGAACATAGAACCGATATTGACTGCGCTGACGGTACCGATAGCCTTGATGCGGCGATCCTGAATGGCGGCATTAACGGTATAGCCTGCCCCAGCACAGATCCCCATGGCACCGATGCGTGCGTTGTCGATGTAAGGTTGCGTAGTCAGATAATCAATCACCGCGCTGACGTCTTCGGTACGAATGTAAGGGTTTTCCAACTGGCGTGGCTCGCCGCCGCTTTCGCCCTGATAAGAGGCATCATAGGCTATGGTGACAAAACCCTGCGCTGCCAATTTTTTGGCGTAAGTGCCAGCGGTTTGCTCTTTAACACCACCACCAGGATGTGAAATGACAATCGCTGGATATTGACGGTTTTCATTAAACTCTGGTGGGAAATAGATAACAGCGGATAAAGAGATCATCGGGTTGTTGGTATTAATGAAGCTTATCTTCTGGTTCATCATCACGTTCCTCATGAGTGTTCGGCGGTCAGTAAAACTTTTGTTTTCTACTGACTGATGGCATGAGTCATCTTAAGACTGGACATTCATTTTGATTAGCGGGGATAATCAGATTTCAGTTATAAGTTGGGCTTATAAAATGATAAAAGAGAACCTCAATGATCTGGCTACCTTTATGGCGGTCGCTCAGGAAGGGAGCTTTACTCGCGCAGCAGCAAAAGCGGGTACGTCGCAATCTGCCGTCAGCCAAACGATCAGCAGCCTGGAACGCAGGCTACAGCTTAAACTGTTGAACAGAACCACCCGAAGTCTTACGCTGACTGATGCCGGAGAGCGACTGCTCAGCCTTATCGGTCCGGCTATCGAAGAGATCTCATTAGGGCTTGAACAATTAGCTGATCTTCGAGAAAAACCTGCTGGTACGGTACGTATCTCGGCCGATGAGTACGCTATTCAACAAATCCTATGGCCTAAATTATCCCCGGTCCTTAAAAATTACCCCGACGTCAAATTGGAACTCATCACGGATTATGGTTTGGTTGATATCGCCAAAGAACGTTTTGATGCGGGCGTAAGGCGTGGTGGTTTGATCGCCAAAGATATGATCGCCATACCCATCAGCAACAAACATCAGATGGTGGTGATCGCCTCCCCGCACTACCTTGCAACACACAATTCTCCCGCGGTCCCAAGTGAATTACTGACATTTTCCTGCATCAATTTGCTGTTGCCCACGCATGAACCTTTAGCCTGGATTTTTGCCATTGACGGGCAGGAGCACAAACTGCGGGTAAACGGGCAAATCGTCGTCAACGGTATCAACCAGGCGCTTCAGGCTTCTGTTGATGGTTATGGTTTTGCTTTTGTTCCCAAGGTGTTAGCACAAAATCACATCGATGCAGGCAAACTTGTCACAGTATTGGACGAATTTTGTATCACTTATCCTGAGTACTACTTGTACTACACCAGCCGTTTACAATCCTCAGCAGCATTCAACGTTATCCTCCAGGCGCTCAGACAGACGACGTAGAACATGCGTTGTTGATGGCGGGTCTCATACATTCCGCTGAATCGGTCAACATGCCAGCCTTTTACTCACTTGAATGCGTGTGTATTTAACTTAATAACGTGACGCTGTCACTAAAATGGAGCGCTACTCACCTTTTTTAGTGAATGCCTTACATACGCATAAATCAAAAAACGATTCCTGTATTTCTATCCACGAAATGGCTATTTTATGAGATAGTCAGGCCCCCTTTTACGCCAGGAAGCCAGTATGTACAGCGCTGAAAAACATATGATTATTGTGGGTGCAGGGATTGTGGGCGCCTCCATTGCTTTCCACTTGGCCACTCGCGGTGTCAAAGTGACTGTCATTGATCAAAGTGAACCTGCATCAGGCGCAACGGGCAGCTCTTTTGGTTGGATCCACACAACCGTGAGCGATGATGCACCAGATATACTTCTTCGTCGCGCTTCGGTGGAAGACTGGCATCGGCTTGAGCAAGAAGTGCCGGAACTCTCGGTTCACTGGGGTGGCGCACTGAGTTACGGTGATGCTTTATCAGGCCAACAAGATAAAGAAAAAATACTTAAACAGTCTGACATTTCCCAACTTGAACCCGCGATGAATGCTCCCCCGCTATGGGCATATTATGCGAAACAAGATGGCGCTGTTGATCCGGAAGACGCTACCCGTGTGCTATTGAATAAAGCCCGGAGTCTTGGTGCAACAGTGAAAACTCAAACCCCCGTAACCGGGTTTATCAAAACGGGAAGCCAAATCACTGGCATTCAAACACCACGCGAAGTAGTAAACGCTGATAGTGTCATTCTGGCTTGCGGAACAGGCATTTCTCCCCTGCTAACAACCATTGGGATCTCGCTCCCGGTCATGGCTTCGCCAGCCATTTTGCTACGATACGGTATCAGTGAACGTGTTGTTAATACTCTGATTTCGGGGAATGATATTGAGGTTCGTCATGCCCGGAATGGCGATATTCTGGCGGCAGAGGATTATCCAGCAACGGGCAGTACAGAAGACGTGGCTTTGGAAACATTAGCAGCAATTAAACAGAGTCTGAAAGGGACGGAATCAGTCCATTTACTCCGACAATCTGTGGGTCAACGTCCGATGCTGCATGACGGTTATCCCGTCATGGGGTTCGTGGGTGGCGTCACAGGCGTTTATGTTGCTGTTATGCACCCTGCCGTGACCTGTGCAGCCACTGTAGGGCGAATGGTCAGTGAAGAACTGATTTCCGGCAAGAACCTGGCCATTCCTGAAATTTATCGACCGACGCGATTTAAAATTTAAGAATTATTTTCATGGGATTTGCTCACCCGTAATGAACCGCTAACCAAACCGTCGGCCCGCTTAAATCTGTCCATTCAACGCGATGGCGGCTTTGTGCCGGAATATTCACAAAGTCGCCGACGTTCATTACCCGTATCTCCGATTCATGCTCGAACCGCAAGCCGGCAGAACCCTGTAATACGATGACCCACTCACTTTGCGGCTGGCAATACCAGAAGTCCGGCGGGCTTGATTGCCCGGTAGAGATGATGCGTTCAATATGCACATTCGGTTGCGATAACACTGTCTCGAAGATTTCAGCTTCGGCCTTAAGTGCGGCGTCAGGAAAATGTGTGAACATATTCTTCAACATCTTGACCTTCTCCATTGTTGGCCTCGCCCAGTGAAGTCTTCTACCGTGCAAGCAAGTGACAATGTCATCACGTTATGCCTTGTCAGGACAGATCTTAAACCAGATAGCGTACATGGCGGGCAGGAATACCAAAGTCATGATAGTTCCACCGAAGGTGCCGCCGATCAACGTGTATGCCAGTGTGCCCCAGAATACCGAATGGGTCAGTGGGATAAACGCCAATATGGCTGCCAACGCCGTGAGCAACACCGGACGGGCTCGTTGTACTGTGGCTTCCACCACGGCATTAAACGGATCCATGCCTGCTTTTTGATTATGAGCAATTTGCCCAATCAGGATCAGGGTATTTCGCATTAAAATACCCGACAGTGCTATCAAGCCTACCAAGGCGTTGATGCCAAATGGTTGTTGGAACAGCAGTAATGTGGGGACGACGCCAATCAGGCCCAACGGCGCAGTGAGAAACACCATGACCATTGCCGACATAGAGCGTACCTGCAAAATGATGACCAATAACGTCAGCGCAATCATGATTGGGAATAGTGGCAACATTGCTTTGGTTGCTTTGGCTGACTCCTCAATCGACCCCGCTTGCTCGATGCGATAACCGGCAGGCAGTTGGTCGATTACCGGCTGGAGTTCTTTTAGTATCGCTGTGGAAACATCTGGTGGTTGCAGCCCTTCTGCAATATCCCCTCGCACAGTCATCGTTGGGGTACGGTCGCGTCGCCGCAGAATGGGATCCTCCATCCGTACATCGACTTCACCCACCTGCGACAACGGAATACGCTGCCCGGCAGACCCCACCAGAGTAAAGCCTTCAATCTTGGCGGGATCGCGTCGAATGTCCCCTGCCGCACGTCCTACAACCTGCACGGCACGAATGTTTTCGCGCACCGTAGTAATCGGTACACCTGAGAGCAGAAATTGCAGTTGTTGCGCCACGCTGTTTGACGTTAACCCCACGGCTTGCAACCGGTCTTGATCCAAAGAGAAATGCAGCGTCGGCACGCGTGCTCCCCAGTCGGCATTGACGGTTCTCATCATTGGGCTGGCTTGCAACACGGCCTCGATCTGGCCTGTAATCTCACGCAGTTTATCGGCGTTCGGTCCCATAACACGATACGCAACCGGGAATGGCGAATACGGGCCAAACACCAACTGGGTGACTCTCACTCGCGCTTCTGCGGCCAGTCCATCTGCCACCGCCGCTCGCAGGCGGAATTTTAATGCCTCACGGGCTGACGGGGTGTCGGTGAGCACCACAATTTTTGCAAACGATGGATCGGGCAGCTCTGGCGCCATCGCCAGATAAAAGCGTGGTGAGCCTTGACCGATATAGGACGTAACGATCTTGGCCTCACCTTGTTTTTTCAGCCAGGTTTCAATTCTCTCGGTGGCAACACGAGTCTGCTCGATGGAGGTACCATAAGGCATTTGCACCTCGATCAACACTTCAGGACGGTCGGAGGTGGGGAAAAACTGCTTTTTTACCAGCCCCATAGCAAGGATGGCCACGATAAAGGCGGCAATCACCGCACCGGCCACCCACCATTTACGAGTGATGACACGGGTCAGTAAGCGGCGGAAACGATTATAGTGGCGAGTGTTATAGATTGCCGCGTGCCCGCCTTCAACCTTCTTGATGTCCGGCAGCATCTTAACCCCTAAATACGGCGTAAAGAACACCGCAACCCCCCAAGAGGCGATCAGCGCGATACCGACAATCCAAAACATATTACTGGTGTACTCACCAGCCGTTGACTGCGCAAAACCGTTAGGCATAAATCCAATCGCTGTCACCAGCGTCCCCGCCAGCATAGGGGCGGCGGTGTGGCTCCAGGCATAGGCGGAGGCTTTGATACGGTCGTAACCTTCCTCCATTTTCACCACCATCATTTCAATGGCGATGATAGCGTCGTCAACCAGCAATCCCAGCGCCAGTATCAGCGAGCCCAAGGTGATACGATCAAAGTTTTTGCCGGTGGCTGCCATGACGACAAACACGACTGCCAGCGTCAAGGGGACAGCAGCCGCGACGACAACGCCCACTCGCCACCCCATACTGACGAAGCAAACTACCATCACTACCAGAAGTGCAACGAAGAACTTCACCATAAACTCATTAACGGCGGAACGGATATTAACTGACTGATCGGTCACTTTAGTGAACGTCATACCCAGCGGCATATCCGCGTTTATCTTGGTAGTCTCAGCATCAAGCGCCTTCCCTAAATCCAGTCCGTTCCACCCTTCACGCATCACAATACCCAACAGCAAAGCCTGTTCGCCGTTGTTGCGAATAATAAAGGTCGCCGGGTCTTCATAGCCGCGCTCCACTGTTGCGACGTCCGAAAGCTTCAGAGTTCGTCCTTGCGCCACAATGGGCGTGGCGCGAATCTTGGCCAGGGTGTTGAAGGCACCGTCAAGGCGGAGGAAGACCTGCGGCCCGTGGGTGTCAATCGACCCCGAGGGCGTTAAGGCATTTTGACTGTTTAGCGCAGAAAAAATCTCTTGAGGGGTAACCCCCAATGTGGCGAGCCGATCGTGAGAGAATGAAATAAAGATGCGCTCGGCCTGTTCCCCGATGATATTGACCTTCTTAACACCGGATACATGCAGTAAACGTTGGCGTAAAGATTCTGCATCACGAACCAACAGACGCTGCGGTTCTCCCTTGGCTTTTAGTGCAAACAGCGCAAAGGTCACGTCAGAGAACTCGTCATTGACCATTGGCCCAATGACGCCCGCGGGTAAGTTTTTAGTCTCATCACCCAGCTTCTTGCGTGCCTGATAGAAAGCTTCCTGCACCTTGGATGGCGGTGTTTTGTCTGCCAGTGACACTAGGGTGAAAGCTAGCCCTGGGCGTGTATAAGTCTCGGTGCGGTCATACCATTTTAGTTCCTGCATCCGTTTTTCGAGCGGTTCGGCGACCTGATCCTGCATTTCCTGTGCAGTCGCCCCCGGCCAGGCGGTGATAACCGTCATCTGTTTAACCGTAAATGGAGGATCTTCCGCCCGTCCCAGTTCAAAGAACGCAAGGATACCGGCAACTGCGATAAGAAGAATCAGGAACAGCGTAATAGCCCGTTCGCGAACGGCAAGCGCCGAGAGATTAAAGCGTCCTTCACTCATAGACGGCTCCCGGTAAAGCGGATGTCACCCTTACCTGTTCACCGTCTCGCAGCAAATGGGCTCCCAATGCCACGATCTGCTCACCTGCATTAAGATTGCCGGTAACCATCGCGACATCGTCGCTGATGCTAAGGACTTGTATGGGGCGCCAGGATACGGTTGCCTGCTTACCAGCGATAACCCATACGCCGGCCCCCTGGCCTGGATCAAACAGCGCTGCTATGGGGACCTGACGCATTGTCGCCGTACTTTCATTTTTGACAATATTGAGGCTTACGGTCGCTCCTAAGGGCGCCCCTGCCAGCGGACCGTTAAGTACATACCTTGCCTCGAACGTCCGGGTGGAAGGATCGGCGGCATCAGAAAGCAGGCGTAATGTTGAAGGAACCTCTCCCGCGTTGTGGCCATACAATCGGGCCATAGCCACGCTGCCGATGGCCGGACGCAACGTTTCCGGTAGATGTACTATGGCCTCTCGTTGCCCCGCGCGTGCCAGTCGCACTACGGGTTGCCCTGCACTGACAACTTGTCCTGGCTCGGCGAGCGTATCCATCACCACACCATCGGTGTCAGCCAGCAAAACAGCATACTCGGACGCATTATGCGCAACATCTGCCTGAGCTTCTGCGGCGCTGAGTTGCGCCTTTGCGGTATCCGCAGCCGCTTTGATCTGATCATAGGCTGAAGCCGAAACAGCGCCGGTTGTGACTAGCCCACGGTAACGTGTCTCATCGGCAGTCGCCTGCCGAGCCTGCGCCCGGGCGGCCGCCACCGCTTGTTGCTGTGCTCGTGCCTTCAAGCCAAGATCAACCGGATCCAGTCGCATCAGCGGCTGACCGCGCTTGACGGACTGACCGGTATCGACCAGACGTTCCAGTATTTTGCCGGAGACACGGAATCCCAAATCACTTTGAGTTCGGGCGACCACGACGCCGGTGAATGCACGGGAGATATCGACCGCATCTTCAACCACCGCTGTTCTCACTAACGGCGGCTTATTACGTGGATCGTCGACGGTCGATACGTGATCACAGCCCACCAGGCCCAGCGGTAACAGGCAAGCGGCAATGGTGGCAGGTTTGAGCCGAAGCATGGGGTTCCCTTACGTCATTGGCAAGACAAGAACCGCATTCTCCGACCAGTGACCAATTAAGTCAATGGTCACTGGTGTGTTAAGGCGATAGTATTGTGTTAAGGCGATAGGCTACGCAATATCAGGGCCGACAATAGCACCGCGGCTTCCCCGGCGGTTTCCAGGTTATATTGCAGCTGTACGGGGTTGATATAGGGACGCATAACCAAATAAATCGCACTGGCGGTTTCATCCGAAGGGGTCTTGCGTTCAAACTCTCCAGACTCACGCCCTTCACGGAGGATTTGTTGGATGATTTGCAACAGATGCGTCTCGTGCGCTGTCACAGACGGCCATTGATCGCGTGCAGCGACGGCGGCGATATCATAGAGTTTTCTGTCATGGAAGAATAAATCGCTACCGGTCTCTGACAAGGCCCTAAACAAGCGTCTCAGCTTCTCTGAAGCAGTAGGTGCATCGATGATTGCTGAGTCCACCAGCGCCATAATCATCGCCAGCCGATTTGAACAGATGACCTCGCCAATCGCCTGTTTGGATTCAAAGAATTTGTAGATATAAGCCTTCGAAAAGCCGATAGCTTTAGCCAGATCGGACACCGTGGTTTTTTCATAACCGTAGTGTCCGAAGTATTCGGTAGCGGCTGCCACGACCTGATCGCGAACACTGTGGTCCGAGGGGCCCCGCGTCTGTGGTGTATTTATTTTCTCATTCATCGGTATAGCTTATCTCTGTGCGCCTTGATTCACAACGAGTGACTAATTTGTCATTTTGTCACAATAATGTTTTATATCCCTTCTCTGTTGATGGCTCAAGACGTTGCAGTGAGAGGCATGGACATTGGGATGTTCTGAAACTGGCAGGATAGATTGGATGGGTTATATCAGTTCAAAAAACGATGGCAAGCGGATGTCAGCAGGCAAAACCGATGTCTTTCATTGGGTTTTAGGCCGTTTACCGCCCTAAATCAGAACTCCCCGTAGCTTGAACGGGGAATTCCATCAGATAAGCCATGACGCCCACCAGGCCAATCTGATAAGTACAATCCTTAACGGGCCAGTTCAACCCCATCGAGTTCAGAAATCGCCAGACAGAAAACTTCCGTTATGGCTTCTACCGTATACGCGGTTTTGGCCGGGATCATCAACATTTCATGAGACTGAAGAGTCTGGTCCCCTATTTTGAGCTCACCGGACAGGACCATCAATTTAACCCAGCCCGGATGCATGCGGGCCGACTGCTTACTGCCAGCATCAAGTTTCAACAGCGCCGTGTGCCCTTGCGCCTCACGTTTTAAGATATGGTAGTACACCCCGTCGTAAGGCATATTCTCGTAGTGCAATGTCGCCAGTGTTCTTTTATGCATGATAGCTTCCTAGTAATCGGTGACTAGTTGGATCAAGAATCACTATTCCCTAACGGCCATTGGGCCTATTAATAAATATATAGGACGTATGCGTCAGACGCAAAACAGAGCCCAAGATGGTTTTGGTTCTGTTCAAGGAAGGATAGCTGACAAAGATGATTGCGTAGACGATAGAGGATGAGTGAATTTGGCTATCAATGACAAGCCTATTTGGCAACAGTTCGCCCGCAAAAAGCGGGCGATATCAGAAATAAATGGCAGTTAAATCAATCTTAACGACGACGTAACAACAGGCCGGCCAATAAACTCACACCGGCAAAGATTGCCAAGGTAGTGATGGGTTTTTTCCTGACCACATCGCTGATGCAGTTTAGAGCGTCACCATATTTCTCTTGGACTGTCCCAGCAACGTAGCGGGCGGTACCTTCGGCTTGTAACTGTTCATCGCCAGTCATGTCACCTGCCGCTTCTTGCGCTTTACCCACAACTTTGTCCATAACACCATTGATCTTATCGCTGTTCATTATGCTCTCCTGAGGTTAGGTTCACATCGGCGTCTTTACACGCCGATACCTGTACGGGTTCCCCAATATTAATCTGGCAGTCAATGGTTCATAAGGTCAGTTTGCATGGGCAGGACTAGTTCATTTGCACCCTATTTGCCATTTTTAGGCTGTCGCTCGCCGGCAAACAGCCCCCGCTCTCTGGCCCAGACGATAGCTTCGCTGCGGCTATGCACATCAAGTTTGGAATACACCGTAGCCACATGATTGCGAACGGTATTGGGGGCAAGGTTGAGCCGCGTGGCGATTTTCTTGTCCGGCAGGCCTTCGCAGATTAGCCCCAATACATCGCGTTCGCGGGCGGTAAGATCGGTGAAGGAAAATGCAGACAGGTTGGGCTTATTGATACTTTTTACATTGGCCAGCTTCTCGAGCAGAGTTTGACTAAACCAAGACGCATCTTGCATCACTTCCTCGATGGCAACGACCAACTCAAGTTCTGAACGTTTACGCTCAGTAATGTCCATCAGCACGAGCAGGTAACAAGGGGCATCCTGAATACTCACCGCATCCGCTGAGACCACACAGTCGATCACCTCATTGCCCTTTTTCCGGATTTTAAAATCCTGACTTTCGACGTTGCCAGTTTTCCCCAACGTGGTAAACAAGCGCTGACATTCTCCTTGCCCGTCGATAAAATTGATGTCATCAACCGACTTACCGATCAGCTCATCAGCGGCATAGCCGGTAGTCTTCATAAAAGCTTCATTGATATCCAACACCTGCTGCTTGTCGGCGGTGCATACCAGCGTAGGAACGGGGCTCAGACGAAAGGACTTGGCAAAGCGCTCTTCACTCTCGCGCAATGCTGATTCTGCCTTACGACGTGGCTCAAGATCGGTAAAGGTAAACAGCATGCAATCTTTTTCATTAATGTCTAACGGCTGGCCGGCGACGATCACCAGTTTAGTTCCCCCGGCAGGCAGTTTCAGTTCAGCCTGCATCTGCGGAATAGTTTCCCCGTCTATCAGGCGCTGCACCGCTTGTTCTTTATGCTCTGCCTGCTCCAGTACATCCAATGCGTAGACCGAATTGCCCATGACCTGATCGCGGCTATAGCCGGTCATATCGAGGAACCCTTGGTTGACCTTAATGTAACGCAGATCGTTCAGGCTACAGATGACTGCGGGTGCGGGATTGGCGTTGAAGGTTTTCTCAAAACGCGCCTCTGCACTTGCCCATTCTGTCGCATCGCTCAAGATCAAAACCAGTAACTCAGGCTGTCCTTGGTGATCGGTGATAATCAGGCTGCGTAAACGGTGCACCCAAATAAAATCTGGCTCAGTGCTGGGTTTCACCTCCACCAGTACGTCGCTAAATGTCTCACCATTGGCAACCCGGTTAATCGGGTATTGATCCGCCGTTAAAGGATGATTGTTGCGATAGCGCAAAGCGAAACGCTCGCCATACTCACGGGCATTTGCCCCCAGCTCACTCAGATGACTCAATCCATGCATGTTCAGAGCGGCTTCATTCGCCCACAGAATAGTCTGGTCGATTTCAATCAGGATCACCCCTTCAGTCAGCCCTGAGATGATCTGTTGTAACTGGCTACGGTTAGTTTCGCTGGCAAGAACGGCCTGGCTCATGTTTTCTCCAAAAGGCGAAAGGTCTCGGGCCGCCGAGCGGCGATCGGAGCTCCTGTAAGTTACGCGACTTCACGATCAGCATAGTGCGTAAGTCATTCATTCGCGGGGTGTGAATGCACTAGGTCTAGCGGTGCAAATGAACCGGGACGGTTAGTGGTGCAGAGCGGCAGACTGATTTAGTCGGCGCGGTTGACTGCTGCGCATACAACCACTTGTCCAGTAAATATAAGGAATAACAATGACCACTGTCTATGAATCCAATCGCTTTGCGTTTCACGTTTCATGGGGCTCAATATTGGCCGGGAGTGCCATGGCGCTGGTGACCTATCTAATATTAAGCGTTCTGGGTACCGCCGTTGGCGCATCTGCCGTGGACCCGATGCATGAAGGCAACCCCTTAAGCGGCTTCGGTGTTGGGACCGGAATTTGGCTATTTGTCTCCACGCTGATCGCCTTGGCCGCAGGGGCATTTATCGCCGGTCGTACGGCTCCGGACCGCGGTGGCTTGCACGGCCTGTTGAGTTGGGCGGTTACCACGTTGCTGACTACCTGGTTGGTTATTTCGTTGGCGAGTGGCGTTGTCGGTTTAGCCGGCAATGCCGTTGGCAAAGGGCTATCTCTGGCGGGTAACGGTCTTGCTGCAGCAGCACCGGGTATTGGTGATAGCGTCAAACAGCAGCTTGATAAGAAAGGTATTAGTCTGGACTGGGACGATTTGGAGAATCAGTTGACTACCACACTCAAGCAAACCGGTAAGACTGAATTAGACCCGTCAAAGCTGACGCAAAAAACCGAACAAGCGGCGACGGACGGCAAGCAATCAGCCACGGATGCAACCACTGACCCAACGCAGGCGGCCACAGAGCTCAAGCAATGGTTCAAACGCGTTAAGCAATCGGGTGAACCTGCTTTGAACGCCGCGGATAAGGATGCGCTGGTGAACATCGTTGCTGCACGTACCGGTAAGAGTCACGCCGAAGCAACCCAAATCGTTGATAATTACGCCCAGGCTTATCAGCAGGCGGTGCAAAAAGTCGAACAGCTTAAAGCTCAGGCTGAGCAGAAAGCCCGTGAAGCTGCGGACGTGGCTGCCAAACAAGTCTCCCGTGCGGCATGGAGTTCTTTACTAATACTGCTATTGGGTGCCGCACTGAGTTTTGGTATCGGCCGGATTGCGGTATCAACACGTCGTACCGTTGTCGTGAGCTGATGGATAATGAGTGTTTTCATGAAAAGAGACCTGTCATCTATCTCATTGAACTATCAACAAGTCGTCGGGGCTTCGGTCCCCGTGCTTGTCATCGAATTCTTCAATGAAAAAAACGAGCGTTATACCTTGCGCTATAACTTGCCGCCGGACACGCCGGAGCGGACAGAGCGACGCGTGTCGTTACTGTTGCATTTACTCCGCAAGCAAAGGCCGCTTGATATTGACGACGAAACAAAGCTGAACAGTTAAGATCAAGCCTCTAACGATGCCAGAGTCCGATAGCACCGGGCTCTGGCCTTTTATACTCCCCTTACTTGACCAAAATCCCCCATTTTTTCATCCGGGAAAGCAATGTGGTTCGCTTCAGACCCAGCCGCTGTGCCGCGCCACGTGGGCCGGCAACCACACCGTTGGTTTCCTTCAGTACGCGGATAATCCTCTGGCGCTCGTCCTCGCCGGGCTGGATGGGTTCCGCCGCAGGGATAGGCAACGCCATCGAAGGTACAGGATACTGAATCTCCGGCAGTTGCAGGTTAAGTACGGTACCGCGTGTCAGTAATACGGCGCGCTCGATGACATTCTCCAATTCACGCACATTGCCTGGCCATGGCATTTGGCTCAGCAAACGTAACGTTTCCGCCGGGATACTATCGATGGTACGTTTCATCCGCCTTGCGATTTTGTAGGTCAGGAATTTCACTAATTGCGGGATGTCTTCCGGCCGTTCACGCAATGGCGGGATGACGATCGGGAACACATTCAGCCGGTAGAAAAGATCGCTGCGGAATTCCCGATCGGCCACCATCTGCTGCAAATCGCGGTTGGTCGCTGCTATCAGACGCACATCAACCGAAATTACTTTGTTACCCCCGACTCGCTCAAACTCACGCTCCTGTAACACCCGCAGCAACTTGGGTTGCAGCTCAACGGGAATTTCCCCGACTTCATCCAGAAACAAGGTGCCTTTGTCGGCCAGTTCAAAGCGCCCCATCCGCTGGTTTGTGGCTCCGGTAAACGAGCCCTTTTCATGACCGAAGAGATCACTTTCCAGCAATCCTGTTGGCATCACTGCACAGTTCATTTTCACCATACGCTGTTCACGGCGCTCACTCAGATTGTGTATAGCGCGCGCAATCAATTCTTTACCGGTGCCGGTCTCCCCCAGAATCAGCACAGAACAGTCGCTTTTTGCCACCATTTCAACCTGTTTGAGCACCGCAGACATCACTACGCTGCGCCCGACAATCTCGCCGAAATCTGGATTGTTACCGTTAATTTGCTCGGTCAGATACAGGTTCTCATGTACCAGGCTCTCTTTAAGCCGGTTGATCTCCTGGTAGGCCAGTGCGTTGTCGACCGCGATAGCAATACGTTCGGCAATCTGTTGCAACACGCGCAGATTGGCTGCGTTGAAGTTGTCCGGTTGGCATTGTGCCAGTTTCAGTACGCCCAGGGTCTTTTTGCCAAACACCAATGGCAGTACGCAAAGCGTTTGAATCTGGTCATGCCACAGATCGAACAACTGACGTTCATAAGCCGCCAGGCGATCGGAATGCTTTAGATTTAACAGCAGCATCTCACCGCTCTGCATCACCTGTTCCGATAACGTACCGGCCAACGGCACACTGTATTGCTGCCGTTCAACCACGTCATCTTGCAGATAATGGGTGGAGTAGATGGTCACCTGATCGGTTTTATCGTCACATAGCACCATGCTGATGGCGTCGATCTTGAAAAAACGGTGAATTTCCGTGGAGATTTCGCCGATCAAATCATCCAGATCAAGCTTCGACAGCACCGCGTTAGTGACATCGACCAAAATACGGTAATCGTCGCGCTCATGGCGCAACTGACGTTGGCGGTTTTCCGCCTGCTCACGCAACCTGATCCGTTCCACCGCCAGCGCAACTAATTCCATCAGGGTCTGTAACTGCACCAGACTGGCATCACTGAAGGGTTGCGGGCTACTGCGTAACAGTTCACAACCGCCGATCAGGGTACCGCCAGCGTGCAGCGGCATCAGGCAATACTGTTTAAAGGGTGGATACAACGCCAACGCACTGATTTGTGGGTAGCGCGCATGCAGATCATCACTCTGCCAGCGTTGCGGCAACGGGCTTTGTCGCAGTCGGCTCACCGGCCCATTGGACAGCAGAGTTTCATCCTGATAAATAACCGGCTGCCGCTGCGCATCCAGCCCATGAAAGCTGACTCGCTCACTGTACAAATCAAACAGCACCAGCGTCACATGGTCTGCCAGTTGCTGACGTTGCAGCACCTGACGCAATTGCATCAGCAAATTGGCGAAGTTGTGCTGACTGAGTAGCGTGCGGGTAATTTCCAGTAATTCTTGTTTTTCTAATTGAGCATTCGACATTGTTTATCACTTGCCTGAGTCGCGATGATGATTTTAGTGAGTCACGTCACAAAGTGTAACGCTGGGCGACAAGGTTCTCCCCCGACAGGATCAACAAATGCGTGGCAAAGGCTCGGCATGTGGCAAATCCAGTAAGCGGCTGATGCCGTAAGCCCCTTGCATTCTCACTTGTCTCCCTGCCGTCACTCGGCCAATGACCGCCGCGTTGGTTCCCAGGGGATGGGCTTGCAATGCGGCCAAAACCGCATGTTCGGCTTCAGGTGCGGCGACGATGACCAGCTTGCCCTCATTGGCAAAATTGATGGCGTCCAGCCCCAGCAACTCACAAATTCCCCTTACCGCTGGCGCTATCGGTAAGAGGCTCTCTTCAACTTCGATACCGACATGTGCTGCACGAGCAAACTCATGCAAAATGGCGTTCACACCACCGCGGGTAGCATCACGCAACGCACGCACGCCACTGATAGTGCGTAAGGGCGTAATTAAAGGGGTTAATACGGCGCAATCACTGATGACGTCCAGCGACATCCCCAGACTTTCCCGTAAATTGAGGATAGTTGCCCCATGGTCACCTAATGTGCCGCTGACAATGATGACATCACCGGCCCGAATATGTTGAGCGGCCCAATTGAGATCGGGCGGGATCACGCCGATACCGGCAGTATTGATAAACACTTTGTCAGCAGCGCCACGTTGTACCACCTTCGTATCCCCGGTCACGATGCGAATGCCGGCCTGTTGGGCAGTCGCCGCCATTGAGGCAACGATCTGTTGCAAATCAGCCAAGGGCAAGCCTTCTTCGAGGATAAACCCGCAAGAAAGATACCGTGGACAGGCACCGCTGACTGCCAGATCGTTCGCCGTGCCACAAACGGCAAGCTTGCCGATATCCCCCCCGGGAAAAAAGATGGGGTCAATCACGTAACTGTCGGTGGTAAACGCCAGTCGATCGCCCTGCTGCGTTAACTCTGCCAAATTTAACCGCGCCTGATCTTCACGCTGGTCCAATAGTGGATTGGCAAAGGCAGGTAAGAAAAGCGTATCCAGTAACTGTTGCATCGCCACACCGCCACTGCCGTGCGCCATAGTAATCACGTTATTCATGCGGGGATTTCCTCTGTTTCACGGCGGTATTGGTACCAGGCGGCACAGGCGCCTTCTGAAGACACCATCAGGGCACCAAAAGCATTTTGCGGCGTACAACCGCGGCCAAATAACGGGCAATCACGTGGTTTACAGCGTCCCGTGAGCACGTCACCACAACGGGCAAGAGGATCGTCCGCGACCTGACGATGTTGTGGCCGAAAGCGGCGTTCCGCATCAAAGTCGCTATAGGCCGGTGTTAAGGCAATACCGGAGTCGGCAATGGTCCCAAGGCCGCGCCATTCGCTGCCGCCTCCCAGCACAAATACCTCGCTCATGGCGTGCTGAGCCAGCAGGTTTCCCTGTTCCGGCACCACGCGGCGATATTGATTTTCGGTCCGACTCTGCTGCCCAATGAACTGTTCAACCAGCATCATCACCCCCTGCAAGATATCCAGCGGTTCAAAGCCGGTCACCACCAAAGGCTTACCGTATTGCCGACTGATAAAACCGTAAGGCTCGGTCCCTATCACCATGCTGACATGGCCGGGAGCCAGAAAACCGTCGATGCGCACATCTGGCTGTTGCAACAAACTGCGCAGCGTCGGGATCAAACTAATGTGTTGGCAAAACACACTAAAGTTCTTCAGCCCTTCCTGCCGTGCCTGCTGCAATGTGATCGCCGTAACCGGCATGGTGGTTTCAAAACCAAGGGCAAAGAACACCACGTGCCGTTGCGGGTTTTGCCGTGCCAGTGTCAGAGCGTCCAGTGGAGAGTAAACCACCCGCACATCGGCACCGCGCTCACGGGCCTGCAATAAAGATCCCTGTTTTCCCGGTACCCGCAGCGCGTCGCCAAAGGTGCAAAATATCACTTCCGGGTGCGCGGCAATCTCGCAGCAGGCGTCTATGCGCCCCATCGGCAACACACATACCGGACAACCCGGTCCGTGAATAAACTCAATGTGCGACGGCAGCAGTTTATCCAGGCCAAAACGGAAAATGGCATGAGTATGCCCCCCGCACACCTCCATGATTTGTAGCGGTCGCTCAGCGGTAAACGGCAACTGGGCGGCACGGTGTCGGATATGCTGCAACAGGGCTTTTACCCGGTGTGGATCGCGGAATTCGTCAACGTAGTGCATGTTGACCTTCCCCCGTTAAAAACAGCGCCACGTCCTGTTCGACTTCCCCCATCGCTTGCAGTGCCGCCAACATCTCTTCGGCTTCGTGCTGATCGAGGCGGCTCATTGCGAAGCCCACATGGATCAGCACCCAACAGCCGATCATGGCTTCTCTCGGTTCATCGTCTTTGCGAACTAACGCAATATTCACTTCACGCTGTACGCCACAAACGTCGGCCCAGGCATGCTGACGGTGGTTTTCATCCAACGCCACGATCTGCCCAGGAATGCCTATACACATAACTGTTTCTCCAGCCAGGTCAGCCAGTGATCCATGCCTTCACCGCTGGTCGCTGAAAGGGTAATCACTTCAATGGTGGGGTTCACCTGGCGGGCATTGTCGATGCAGGCCGCCAAATCGAAGTTCAGATACGGCAGCAGGTCGATTTTGTTCAGCAGCATCAGCCGTGCGGCGGCAAACATGTGTGGATACTTGAGTGGCTTGTCTTCCCCTTCGGTAACCGACAGCACCGCCACCTTATGGCGTTCACCCAAATCAAAACTGGCCGGACAAACCAAATTGCCGACGTTCTCGATAAACAACAGACTATTGGGTTTTAATTCCAGGCGCTGGGCGGCCTCATGCACCATTTGGGCATCCAGATGACAGCCTTTACCGGTATTGACCTGGATCGCCGGCACGCCCGTGGCGCGAATACGTTCAGCATCGTTGGTGGTTTGCTGGTCGCCTTCCACCACCGCGCACGGGTGCTGACCACGCAACCGCAGCAGCGTTTCTGTCAACAGCGTTGTTTTGCCGGAACCGGGGCTGGATACCAGGTTCAGCGCCAGAATATGTTGTTCAGCGAAATACTGACGATTGCGTTCTGCCAGGCGATCATTTTTATCCAACACCCGGGTTTCAATGTCCAGCATACGGCGCTGACTGATACCTGGCGCATGGGTACCGGCCAGCCCCAAACCATAATGCAAATCGCCTTGCCTGTTCCGTTGCGGACGGAATGGCACTTTTACTTCTCCTTCAATCGTCAATTCACCCTGGGCACAACCGCAGGTACTGCACATATTCATTCCCCTCTGTTATTCAATTTCCAGGCGTTTTATTTGCAAGCCATCGTCGGCCTGTACCCGCAGATTTCGTCCGCTACAGTGCGGGCAGACCAAAACCTGCGGTATCAGCAACTGGACATCTCTCTGGCAGTCATGGCACCAACACTGCGCTTTCAGTTCCACCAGATGCAGTTCGCAGCCTTCGGCCAGGGTGTCACGACACACCATGTCGAAACAAAAGCGCAAAGACTCCGCTTCCACGCAGGAAAATGCGCCAATTTCAAACCACACTGCTGTAATACGCTGGGCACGATGCTGGCGAGCCTGTTGCTGCATTATTTCCATCGCATGTTGGCACAAGGTTATTTCGTGCATCTGGTCTCCACCAAAGGTGATAAAACGCGTTGTATTAATAACACTGCAAATATGATGCCAAGCCGAAATTGACATATTTGTCGAGCGTCATGTCGTCGACAGTAATTACATCAGTCGCCGACGGGCTGGCTACGCATTTAATTTATCGCCAACGGTTGAAATAAAAGGGATTAGTGAGGAATTAGAATGTTTGGCACACTTTATGCTTTAACTCGTTGACCAGGAGCTATTTCGACAATGATCATCAATTTTGAGTGAGGACAATGAGTACAATCAGTGAAGTAACCAGCCAGGCCGATTATATCGCCAGCAAAAGCAACCGTCTGATGGCACAGTGGCAGACCTACCACAGCACGTTAATCAAAGCAGTTACCACCACCAAAAAGAAGATTAATCATCAGTTTACTTATGGGCAGGAAGACGACTTGCGCTTTGTTTTGTTCAACCACTTTATTGTCAGCATTCAATTAAGCGAGGGGTTCTACAGTCGCGATATTTGCTACCGCATTAATTTGGCGACGGCACACGAACCGGAAAATTTTGCCCCTTTTGCACATGCCACACTGGATGAAAGCGGCAATGTCGACGGGAAAATAAACAACCGTGATACGCAGGCAGTATTTGAACATTATCTGGATAAGATAGCCGTTATTTACCAATGCTTGTTTGACTCTCTTCATGATGGCAATGCCATTTATGACGCACTGAAGAAAATAACCTTACCCGTCTGACTGTCGGCGTTAATCACTGACAGAAAACTGTCGAAACGTCATTTTTTACTGACGATTTCGTCATAAATGACGAAGCAAGGAGTGTGCATGAACCGCTTTATTATTGCGGACCCTAAATTGTGTATTGGCTGCAATACCTGCATGGCAAGTTGTTCTGCGGAACACCGGCAATATGGATTGCAGGCATTACCCCGCTTGCAGGTAATACGCAACGCCCGCGACTCTGCACCGGCAATGTGCCACCAGTGTGAAGACGCCCCCTGTGCACAGGTATGTCCGGTCAATGCTATCCGCCACCAAGATGACGCCATCGTACTGAACGAAAGCCTGTGCATCAGTTGCAAGCTGTGCGGCATTGCCTGTCCGTTCGGCGCCATTGGTTTCGGGGGCAGTACTCCGCTGGCGATCCCTGCGGACTGCAACACCCCGCTGGCATTGCCCGCGCCCAAAGCAGCGCGCCCGATCAGCCCCTTCCTGGATTGCGTACCCGGTGTCCGTGCCGTGGCGGTGAAGTGCGATCTCTGCGACTTCAGTGCCGATGGCCCCGCGTGTATCCGTACCTGTCCTACCCAGGCCATCCGTCTGGTGACTGATCATGACGTACGTAATGCAAGCGAGCAAAAAAGACGTAACGCCATGCAGGCGCTCAGTGCCGAGTTACCGTTCGTTGCCGCCCCTGAATCCCGCAAGGAGCCGAATTAATGATGTATACCATTACGCCCGATCCACTGTTGCTTCTGACATTGGCATTGGCGGGGTACTTGCTCTGCGCCCTGTTGAGCTGGCTAATCTCTCCTTGGCCACGTGTTAGCCAGCTACTGAGTGGCGGCAGCTTGTTGTGTGCTATAGCCACATTGCTGGCGGCCTTATCTATGCTGTTTACGCCGCTGCATAGCGCCCGCTTACCCTGGCTGAATTATGCCGTGGAAATCAGTGGCCCTAACGCACTGTTACTACTGGTGATTGCCCTCAGCGGTATCTGCACCGCGCTGTATCACGTAGGCTGCATATTGAGCTTAAACGCGCGCGTTCGCGGGCGAATTGGTGGTCTGACCAACCTGATGCTGTCGGCGTTAAGTGCCGCGGTGATGGCTGATAATGCATTGGCGCTGCTGTTACTGTTGGAGCTGGCCGCGTTGTGCGGCTATTTCCTGATAGTCCATGCCCCAGGAGCCAAAAGCCTGCGTGCCGGGCATAACCAGTTCTTACTGATGCGCTTGGGTACCTTGTTACTGGTTATCGCTTTCGCCCTGATTTATACCCATAGCCACAGTTTGGCCTTCAGCGTGATCCGCGCTACGCCATTGCCGGACGCACTGCGTAATGGCGTGTTTTTGTTGGCACTCACCGGGTTCGGCATCTTTGCCGGGGTGATGCCATTACATGCCTGGGTTCCTCAATCTCACAGTAGCTCACCGGCCTCCGCCGCCATGTTGTTTTCCAGTGCACTGATGAAAGTCGGCCTGCTGGGAATTATGAAAATAGGTATGGATCTGTTGGGCACACCGCCACTTTGGTGGGGCTTACTGGTGTTGCTGTTAGCCGCTGGGACCGCGTTTTTCGGCGGGCTGTATGCGCTGATGGAGCACGACCTGCGCCGCTTGCTGGCTTATCACACGCTGGAGAACATTGGCATCATCCTGTTGGGTATCGGTGGTGCGATGGTCGGCATGGCGCTACAAATGCCGCTATTGACCGCATTCGCCCTGATCGGCGGTCTGTTCCACTTGTTGAATCATAGCCTGTTCAAAAGCGCACTGCTTCTGGCGGCGGGTGCCATTGAGCAACAAACCGGCCTGAAAGACATGGAAAAAATGGGGGGACTCGCGCGGCTGATGCCCTGGACCGCGGTTGCCCTGTTGATTGGTCTGGTGTCGATGGCTGCACTGCCTCCTTTAAATGGGTTCGCCAGTGAATGGCTAATCTATCAGGGACTCTTCCGTTTCAGCGCAGCACCCAGCTTTATCGGGCATCTGTTTGGCCCGTTGCTGGCAGTGACCTTAGCCTTGACCGGTGCACTCGCGGTGATGTGCGTCAGCAAGGTATTTGGTGTCGCTTGCTTGGGCGCGCCGCGTAGCGCCGCTGCCAAGAATGCGGTTCAGGCCAACCTGTGGCTGACGCTCAGCCATGTACTGCCTGCATTACTGTGCTTGCTATGCGGTCTGGGCGCCCCCTGGATCGTCCCGCTGTTTGCCCGCTTGATTGGCACCCTGCCGGAACACAACCTGTCTGTGACTGATGCGCTGGTTTCTACTCCGCTGATCGCCATTTTATTGCTGGCGATGCCACTGCTGCCTTTGTTGATCGCGGCGCGTTATCAAACTCGTCGCCAGCCTCATCGGGTGCAAGGCAGTGCCTGGGCCTGCGGTTATGGGCATGAAGACGCAATGGTGATCACCGCTACCGGCTTTGCTCAGCCGTTGCGAGTAATGTTTGCCCCGCTGTATCAACTGCGACGCTGGCTGCCTGAGAAAGTCAGTGATGGGTTACACCGTAACGTATTCGTTACCTTCTGCCGCGGTCTGGCCGCCGTAGAGTTGGCGGTGCTGTTGGTTGTGGCTTTTGCCTGAGGAGATAACGATGACCTATCCCTATGTATTACTCGGCTTGGTACAGGCCCTGCTGTTACTGGCCGTTGCCCCGCTGTTTGCCGGGATCAGCCGGGTGCTGCGAGCCCGCATCCACACCCGACGTGGCCCCGGCGTATTACAGGAATACCGTGATATCGCCAAACTGCTCAAGCGTCAAAGCGTGGCACCGGGCGCTTCCGGCCTGACCTTTCGTACCATGCCTTATTTGTTGACCGGCACCTTGCTGGCCATCGCCTGTGCGCTACCGATGCTGACCACCGCCTCACCGCTGCCCGCCATCGGTGATGTGATCACACTGATCTATCTGTTCGCCGTAGTGCGCTTTGTGTTCGCTATCGCAGGATTGGATACCGGTAGCCCCTTCACCGCCATCGGTGCCAGCCGCGAAGCCGTGTTGGGCATTTTGGTTGAACCCATTTTACTACTCGGTTTGTGGGTAGCGGCATTGGTTGCGGGTTCCACCCAACTAAGCGCGATGGTGCAAAGCGTGTTGGGGTTGCCACACCACGCCGGGTTACCGCTGCTGTTGGCCGGCTTGGCCTGTGCGTTCGCCACCTACATCGAAATGGGCAAATTGCCGTTCGATATGGCTGAAGCGGAACAAGAGCTACAGGAAGGCCCGCTGACGGAATATTCCGGGGCTGAGCTAGGCATTCTGAAATGGGGCATCAGCCTCAAACAACTGGTGGTGTTGCAATTGTTCCTCGGCGTTTTCCTGCCCTGGGGGCAAGCGGCAGAACTCAACGCTTCGCAATTATTGGTTGGACTGGTACTGGCGCTGTTCAAGCTGCTGTGTGCCGTGGCACTGATTGCGGTTATCGAAAACAGCGTGGCGCGTTTGCGTTTCTTGAAAACCGCTTACACCACCTGGACCGGTTTTGGACTGGCGTTTCTGGCGCTGGTTTCCTGGCTGGTCGTCGGCTGAATAATGATTAAGGCAATCAACAATGACTAACGAACATCAAGGCCAGCACTATCTGGCGGCATTGCAGCAACAATTCCCCGCTGCCATGCTGGCGGCGGAATGGCAAACGGCCGACCAACTGACGGTGACCGTCAAACTCAACGCACTGCCGGAAGTAGTGGAATGGCTGTATTACCAACAGGGCGGCTGGCTGTCGGTGCTGTTTGGTAACGACGAACGCACGCTGTGTGGCAATTACGCGCTGTATTACGTGCTGTCGATGGAGCAAGGCACAAAATGCTGGATCACGGTACGCGCCGAAGTTGATGCTCAAACGCTGGAGTTTCCTTCCGTGACGCCACGGGTACCTGCTGCCGTTTGGGGTGAACGCGAAGTGCGCGATATGTATGGCCTGCGCCCGGTGGGTTTGCCAGATGAACGCCGACTGGTGCTGCCGGACGACTGGCCGGACGATCTCTACCCGTTGCGTAAAGACGCCATGGACTATCGTCAACGCCCCGCACCAACCACCGACGTGGAAACCTATCCGTTCCAGAGCCTGGCTGGTAGCAAAGCCAATGTCGTGCCTATTGGCCCATTGCATATTACGTCAGATGAACCGGGGCATTTCCGGTTGTTCGTGGACGGTGAAGACATCATCGATGCCGACTACCGGCTGTTCTACGTACACCGTGGGATGGAGAAACTGGCCGAAACCCGCATGGGTTACAACGAAGTGACCTTCTTGTCGGATCGCGTGTGCGGCATTTGCGGTTTTACGCATAGTGTGGCGTACACCAGTTCGGTAGAGAACGCGATGGGTATTCAGGTACCAGAACGTGCCCAAATGATCCGTTCGATCCTGCTGGAAGTGGAACGCCTGCACAGCCATCTGCTGAATTTGGGGCTAGCCTGCCACTTTGTCGGTTTTGACTCCGGTTTTATGCAGTTCTTCCGGGTGCGTGAACAGTCGATGAAGATGGCTGAGATACTGACCGGCGCGCGTAAAACCTATGGTTTGAACCTGATTGGTGGCATCCGTCGCGACATTCTGAAAGACGACATGTTGCAAACCTTGCGGCTGGCGGCACAAATGCGCAGTGAGCTGGTGGATCTGGTCGATATCTTGCTCAGTACGCCGAATACCGAACAACGTAGCCGAGGCGTTGGCCGTCTTGATCCTCAGGTGGCTCGTGACTACAGCAACGTGGGGCCGATGATCCGTGGCAGCGGCCACCGACGTGATACTCGTCTCGATCATCCGTTTGCCGGCTACGCCAAACTGCCGGTGGAATTGTGCGTTGAGGACGGTTGTGACGTCTACTCCCGGCTTAAAGTACGTATTCACGAAGTGTTCAACTCGCTTGGCATTATCGAGTTTGGTCTGCAAACCTTGCCAACTGGGCCGCTGGCCGTGGAGGGATTCACCTACATTCCACACCGCTTTGCCCTGGGCTTCGCCGAAGCGCCGCGTGGCGATGATATCCACTGGAGCATGACCGGCGACAACCAGAAACTGTTCCGTTGGCGCTGCCGTGCCGCAACCTATGCCAATTGGCCAACCCTGCGCTACATGCTGCGCGGCAATACCGTTTCTGACGCCCCGCTGATCATTGGCAGCCTGGATCCCTGCTATTCCTGTACCGACAGGATGACCATCGTCGACGTGCGTAAGCGCCAATCCATCATCGTGCCGTACAAAGAAATTGAGCGTTATGGCATCGAACGGAAAAACAAACCGTTCTAACCGGAGCCCATCATGCTGAAACTGATTAAAAAAGTGCTGAACACCGGGCCTGCCACCGTGGCCTATCCAGCCAAACCATTGGTCATTGACCCGAATTTTCGCGGCAAACCCGAATATAACCCGCAGCAATGCATTGCCTGTGGGGCTTGTGCTAACGCCTGTCCGTCTAATGCGTTGTCCATGTCGACCGACCTGACCACCGGCACAATACGTTGGCAGTTTTTTCTTGGTCGCTGCATCTTCTGTGCGCGCTGTGAAGAGGTCTGCCCAACCACCGCCATCCGACTTTCACAGGCATTCGAGCTGGCGGTGTGGCGCAAAGAGGATCTGTACGAACACGCCGACTTTGCCCTCTGCCATTGCCGCCAATGTGGCAAAGCCTATGCGTCGCAAAAAGAAATCGATTATGCGATTGCGCTGCTTGGACTGAGCAGTGCAGAAATGGCCGCCCGCCGTCCGCAGTTTGAAACCTGTCCTGCCTGTAAACAACAGCAAAACCTGACCCAGGCCGATCGCATTGACATTGGCCGTCATTTGACCCGGGAGGTCATCTCATGAATCCGCCACTGATTGGCCCACGCGATGAAAATGGCCTGCCGGTGCCGATCACCCTCGACGACAGTATCGCCAAGCTAAAAACTACCCTGCTGAAGGATATCCGCCGTTCGGCCTATGTTTACCGGGTGGACTGCGGCGGTTGCAATGGCTGTGAAATAGAGATTTTTGCCGCCATTTCGCCGCTGTTCGATGCCGAACGCTTCGGTATTAAAGTGGTTCCCTCACCTCGTCACGCCGATATTTTGCTGTTTACCGGGGCTGTCACCCGCGCCATGCGTATCCCGGCGATCCGTGCCTGGCAAGCCTCACCCGATCCGAAAATCAGCATCTCTTACGGTGCCTGCGGCAACAGCGGCGGCATTTTCCACGATCTCTACTGCGTATGGGGCGGCACCGATCGCATCGTACCGGTCGATGTCTATATCCCCGGTTGCCCGCCAACACCCGCCGCGACCATTTACGGTTTCGCCATGGCGCTCGGTCTGTTGGATCAGAAAATCAAAGGCCGTCAGCATGATGAAACCCAGGGTGAAGCGGCACATTTGCTGCATCCTGAACTCCCCCAACCGTTAAGGGTATTACTGGATCGGGAAGCCAGGCGGATGGCCGGCTACCGCTATGGTCGCCAAATCGCCGACCAGTTCATGCAATTGCTGGCAGCAGACAGTGCACTCCCCGTCGAACAACGCATTAGCGCTTACCTGCAACAACAAGACGATCTACGTCTGAGCGAGATTGTCGGCAACCTGCAAGGTATCTATCAGCGGGTACTGCGTGGAGAGTTGCGACTATGACCGGTTCTCAGGCTCAAGTGGTGTTTTACTCCCTAAGCCGTAAGTTCGTGCAAGAGAAAAAGGCCCCACCCAAAGCCCAAGAGGTGATCTATTACAGCCTGGCTATCGGCCACCATCTGGGTGTTATCGACTGCCTGGAGGCCAAACTCAGTTGCCCACTGACCGGGTTCCACGCATGGGTGGCCCACCTGCCCGTAGGCAGCACCGCCCGGCGCAAGCTTGAAGGGGTCGATCGCTTTGGGGAAATTTGTATCGACAGCAGCCATACCCACTTGTTAGCCACTGCCTTGAGTACCGCAGCGCCGCAGATGACCGTGGAACAGCAAGACTGGAGCCAGAAGCTGATCGCCCTGCTGCAATCGATTGAAAACGAACCTGCCATTTATCTAATGGTCCGGAGGCATGATGACTGACGTTCTATTGTGTGTAGGCAACTGCATGATGGGTGATGACGGTGCCGGACCGCTGCTGGCAGAACTCTGTGCCGGCAATCCCCCCGACGGCTGGACGGTGATTGACGGCGGCGCCGCACCGGAAAACGACATTGGCCATATCCGCGAGCTGCACCCCGATCGGCTGGTGATTGTCGATGCCACCGACATGGGGCTGGCCGCGGGTGAAACCCGGGTGATCGATGAAAAAGACATTGCCGACATGTTCATCATGACTACCCATAACCTGCCGCTCAACTTCCTGATCGACCAACTGCGCGAAACGGTGCCGGATATTACCTTTATCGGCATTCAGCCGGAGGTGGTGGCGTTTTACTACCCGATCGGCGCGGCAGTAAGGCAGGCAGTAACCACCCTGCATCAGCGGCTGCATGACTGGCCGCACCAGGGCGGCTACCCACAACTGGTGGTGACGAATGTCTGACGCGGCATCGTCAATTATGTCGATGCGTGGTCGGTCATATCGTCACATCCTCACTAATCCTATGTTTTTAATGGATTTTAATAATTGGCATGCTTTATGCCTAAAAGAAGTCACAACGTTTCTACTGCCATACCCTGCTGAAGGGTAACCCAGGAGTTATTGATGAACCGGTTTATCATCGCCGATCCCAAAAAATGCATCGGCTGCCGTACCTGTGAGATCGCCTGTGTGATGGCACACAGTGAAAGCCAGGAAATTTCAGCGCTAAATCCCGCCAGCTTCGCCCCGCGACTGCATGTGATCAAAGGCGTTAACGTCAGTACCGCCGTACTGTGCCGCCAGTGTGAAGACGCACCTTGTTCCAATGTGTGCCCCAACGGTGCGATCAGTCGCACCAACGGCATGGTACTGGTGATGCAAGAACGCTGCATCGGCTGCAAAACCTGTGTCGTCGCTTGTCCTTACGGCGCGATGGAAGTGATCACCCGCCCGGTTGTCCGCCAGAACGGCGCAGTGATGAGTGCCACCACCGAGAAAGCCGAAGCCCATAAATGCGACCTGTGTATCGGTCGTGATAGCGGCCCCGCCTGCATGGAAACCTGCCCAACTAATGCACTGCACTGCGTTGACCGCAATATGCTGCAAGAAATGAATGCCGAGAAACGTCGTCGCGCCGCGCTCGACACCCTGTCGTCACTGTTTTAGGAACTGAACCGATGAAAAAAATCACAACCGTCTGCCCTTACTGCGGTGCAGGCTGCAAAATGAAACTGGTGGTCGACAACGGGAAAATCATCCGTGCTGAGGCGGCTGATGGCGTGACCAATCAGGGCGAGCTGTGCCTGAAAGGTTATTACGGCTGGGACTTTCTAAACGATACCAAACTCTTGACCCCGCGCCTGAGCCAGCCGCTTATTCGCCGTGAGAAAGGCGGCAAGTTTGAGGCGGTCAGCTGGGATGAAGCGATTCGTTATACCGCGCAACGCTTACAACAGATCAAAGATAAACACGGTGCCAGCGCGATCATGCATACCGGCTCATCACGTGGCACCGGTAATGAAACCAACTACGTTATGCAGAAGTTTGCCCGTGCGGTGATTGGGACCAACAACGTTGACTGCTGCGCCCGTGTCTGTCATGGCCCGTCGGTGGCAGGTTTGCAGGCCACCTTGGGCAACGGCGCAATGAGCAACTCGATTGGCGATATCGAAAACTCTAAATGCCTGCTGGTCATCGGTTACAACTGTGCCGATTCGCACCCTATCGTGGCTCGCCGGGTGCTGAAGGCCAAAGAGAAAGGCGCGCAAATTATCGTCTGTGACCCGCGCCGTATCGAAACCGCACGTATTGCCGACCAACATTTGCAGATCAAAAACGGCTGTAACATGGCGCTGGTGAATGCCTTTGCCTATACGCTGATTGAAGAAAACCTGTATGACCGCGATTACGTGGCGAAATACACGGAAGGTTTCGAGGCTTACCGCCTACAGTTAGCGGATTATGCGCCAGAAGCCGTGGAACATCTGACCGGCGTTAGCGCCCAGCAAATTCGCCAGGCGATGCGCACCTACGCCAGTGCGCCTTCCGCCACCATCATGTGGGGCATGGGCGTGACTCAATTCGGTCAGGCTGTCGATGTGGTCAAAGGCCTTGCCAGTCTGGCGCTGCTTACCGGCAATCTGGGACGCGCTAATGTGGGGGTTGGCCCGGTACGTGGGCAGAACAACGTTCAGGGTGCCTGTGATATGGGCGTCCTGCCCAATGAGTTCCCAGGTTATCAGGCCGTCACCGACGCTGGCGTCCGCGCCAAATTCGCTGCGGCCTGGGGTATTGATGCCAGCAAGATGGATCCCAACGTCGGTTACCGCATTACCGAGATCCCACATTTGGTGCACGAAGGTAAAGTGAAGGCCTATTACATCATGGGGGAAGATCCGTTACAGACCGAAGCCGATCTGAGCCTGGTGCGTGGCGCGTTCGAGGCATTGGACTTTGTCGTGGTGCAAGACATCTTTATGACCAAAACCGCCGAACAGGCCGATGTGATCCTGCCTGCCACCTCCTGGGGTGAGCATGGTGGCGTATTCTCCTGTGCCGATCGCGGGTTCCAACGTTTCGAAAAAGCCATTGAGCCGCAGTACAACGTCAAACGCGATTGGGAAATCATCAGTCTGTTGGCGACCGAGATGGGCTATCCGATGCATTACGACGATAACCAGCAGATCTGGGACGAAATGCGCGAACTCTGCCCGCTGTTTTACGGTGCCACTTACGAAAAAATGGGCGAACTTGGCCATGTTCAATGGCCTTGTACCACGCTGGAAAGCCAGGGAACGCCTTATCTGTATCAGGGCAATCAGTTCACCACGCCGTCCGGTAAGGGCCAATTATTTGCCACCACCTGGCGTGCGCCAGCGGAAATCCCGGATGCAGACTACCCGCTGGTGCTCTGTACCGTGCGTGAGGTCGGCCATTACTCATGCCGTTCGATGACCGGTAACTGCGCCGCGTTGCAAACTCTGGCTGATGAACCCGGTTTCGTGCAGCTCAATCCACAGGATGCCGAAGCGCTGGGTATTGCCGATCAGCAACTGGTGTGGGTCAGCTCGCGCCGCGGCAAGGTCATCAGTCGCGCCAACTATAACGAACGCATCAATCTGGGGGCGGTATATATGACCTACCAATGGTGGATTGGGGCCTGTAACGAACTGACTCAAGAAAATCTGGACCCGGTCTCCAAAACGCCAGAAACCAAGTACTGCGCGGTAAAACTGGCGGCAATTAGCGATCAGAACTGGGCGGAAAATTATGCGCAACAGAGCTACAGCGACATGAAGGCCCGCCTGCGTCGCGCAGCAGAAGATGTGTTCTAAAGCGGCACCGTCAACTTTGTAGGGGGCGAATAATTCGCCCCGATAACCCGGTCGCAGCCATGCAGCGCCCCTACAAAACCCGCAGAAGGTAATTAACTATGTCCCATTCAGGATTACTGCTGCGCATCAGCGGCAAAGTACAGGGCGTCGGCTTCCGACCTTTTGTCTGGCAACTGGCCGAACAGCTCAACCTGCGTGGCGAAGTCTGGAACGACAGTGCTGGTGTGGAGATTCGTCTGGTACAGCCCGTCGAACTTGAGTTGTTCTTGCATGTATTGCACCAACAGGCGCCTCCGTTGGCGCAGATCGATCGCATTCAGCAATGGCCCTTTACCTGGCTGCACGCCCCCAATGATTTCAGCATCCGCCCCAGTCAGTCCGGCGCTATGGCTACGCACATCGTCCCGGACGCGGCGACCTGCCCACAATGCCTACAGGAAATGAATGATCCGCAGGATCGGCGTTACCGTTATCCCTTTATCAACTGCACGCATTGTGGCCCCCGTTTTACCCTTATTCGCACGATGCCTTATGATCGTCCGGCAACCAGCATGGCGCCATTCATTCTCTGCCCGCGCTGCGATCGGGAGTATCACGCCCCGCAAGACCGACGCTTTCATGCACAACCCGTGGCCTGTAGCGAATGTGGGCCACAGCTGTTCTGCTGTGGGGCGCAGGGAGAGCCACAGTATCAAGGCGAAGCGGCGTTGCAACAGGCTACCGTCGCCTTGGCTGCCGGACACATTGTGGCAATCAAGGGTCTGGGCGGTTTTCACCTGGCTTGTGACGCCACCAATACCCAGGCCGTCGATCGCCTTCGCCTACGGAAACGGCGACCGAGCAAACCGCTGGCGGTGATGTTACCGGATACCCGTTGGCTGGAGCGCTGTTCCGCTGACGTTGACCTGCCGCGGTTACAGGCATTATTGACGTCGCCTGCCGCGCCTATCGTCCTGACGGCACTGTCTGCCGAGTCACCGTTGTCCGAGGCTATTGCCCCACAATTGAATGAAGTGGGCTTAATGTTGCCCGCTAACCCAATTCAGCATCTCTTGATGCAAGAAATACAACGGCCGTTGGTGATGACCTCTGGCAATGCTGCAGGCCATGCGCCGGTATTAACGAATGACCAGGCGTTAACCGAGCTGACCGGAATTGCCGATCTGTGGCTCATGCACAATCGCGAGATCGTACAACGTGCGGACGATTCTCTCGTTCGTTTGCTGCCGAATGGCCATGAAATGCTACGCCGGGCGCGTGGATTCGTGCCTGACGCCCTGCCGCTACCGCCAGGCTTTCCTGCTCAGCAACCGTTGTTGGCCGTGGGTGGCGATCGTAAAAATACTTTTTGCCTGATCGCAGGAGATAACGCCCTGCTCAGCGCGCATTTTGGTGATTTAGAACGGGAGGATATCCAGCAACAGTGGCAACAGGCAATGCAGCATTTCATCGGCTTATACCATTGCCAACCGCAGCGGCTGGCAAGCGACGCTCATCCCGGTTATGTCAGCCACCAGTGGGCTGCGCGGCAATCGCTGCCGGTGACACCCGTGTTGCACCATCATGCACATTTGGCCGCTTGTCTGGCTGAGCATCACTGGCCGCTGGACGGCGGTGCCCTGATCGGCCTGGCGTTAGACGGTCTCGGTTATGGGCAGAACGGTGCTTTGTGGGGTGGAGAATGCCTGTTATTTGATTACCGTCGTTGCCGCCATCTGGGTGGCCTGCCGGCAGTCGCGCTGCCCGGCGGCGATCGTGCCGCACAACAACCTTGGCGTAATCAGCTCGCGCACTTTGCACGTTTCGTACCGGACTGGCAACGCTATCCACAGGCTAAACCGTTGCTGCAAACCCCATGGCAACCGCTGCTACACGCAATTAACGCCGGTATTAATGCGCCGTTAGCCTCTTCATGCGGTCGTTTGTTTGATGCCGCAGCAGCGGCGCTGGGTTATGCCCCTGCACAGCAAAGTTGGGAGGGAGAAGCAGCCAGCATTTTTGAAGCTCTTGCCCATCAAAGTGAGCCTTGCCCTCACCCTGTTACGTTACCGCTTCACGGTAATCAGTTGGATTTATCCGTGTTCTGGCAGCAATGGCTGGGCTGGCAGGCCCCCGCCGCGCAACAGGCTTGGGCGTTCCATGATGCGTTGGCGCAAGGGTTTGCGAATATGGCCAAACATTTTGCTGCTCAACATGGCATTAAGCATGTGGCGGTAAGTGGTGGTGTTTTGCACAACCGTCTGCTGCGTCAACTTCTGCAGCACCATCTGGCCCCTTTGCAAATACTGCTGCCACAGCAATTGCCTGCGGGTGATGGCGGGCTGGCGCTGGGTCAGGCGCTGGTCGCCTGCGCCCAACACTCTCCGGCTTCTTCTTCTACCTTTGACAGGACCTGACATGTTAAACCGCGAGTTTTTCCACACCCATACCCGCGCCTTTTGGTTATTACTGGCGCTGGTGGCGCTAAATCTGTTGGCCTGGGGGGCCGCTTTTGCCGCCTTCCATCGCTACCCGGCGTTAATCGCCGCCGCTTTGCTCGCTTATGGCTATGGGCTGCGTCATGCGGTGGATGCTGACCATATCGCCGCTATCGATAATGTTACGCGCAAACTGATGCAGCAAGGCCAGCGCCCGGTTTCCGTCGGCGCATTCTTCTCTTTGGGCCACTCCAGCATTGTGATCCTGGCCTGCATTGCCATTGCCGCCACTTCATTGGCCTTTGGCGACCGCATTGGCTGGCTGCATCAGTATGGTGCGACACTGGGCACGCTCATCTCTTCACTGTTCCTGCTGGCCATGGCGCTATTAAACTGGCTGATTTTCCGCGATGTTTACCGAATTTTCCGTCAGGCGAAACGCGGAGAAAAATTGGTGGAACAAGATGTGGCTCTGCTGGTTAACGGTAGCGGCGGTGTGATGACACGCCTGTATCGCTTTGCTTTTAATCTGGTGAATAAAAGCTGGCATATGTATCTGGTCGGTTTTTTGTTTGGTCTGGGTTTTGACACCGCCACCGAAGTCGGTCTGTTGGGTATCTCCGCGGCAGGCGCCACGTCCGGCCTGTCGGTCTGGTCGATTATGCTGTTCCCGTTGCTTTTCGCCAGCGGCATGGCGCTGATCGACTCACTGGATAACTTTGTGATGGTCGGCGCTTATGGCTGGGCCTTCAATAAACCGATCCGCAAGCTGTATTACAATATGACCATTACCGGCACCAGCGGGGTGATTGCTTTGGTGATTGGGGGCCTGGAAGGTTTAGGTTTGTTGGCCGACAAACTGGGGTTACAAGGCGGCCTTTGGCACGGTGTTGAGATTCTCAATGCCCATATGGGCAGCGTCGGTTACGCCGCTATCGTGCTGTTTGTGCTGCTGTGGGCATTGTCCGCGCTGAATTACCGGCGCAAAAACTATGATTCGCTGACCTTTTAGTCCCCATTATCGGCAGCCCAACTATCCTGGTTTGGGCTGCCACCAGCGTGGACTCTGATTAACGGATAATATAGGTCCCCTTACCTGCGGATTTTGCCCGATACATGGCATCGTCCGCTTTGGTCAGCAGGGCCTCGGCGGTAATATCACCGCCAGAAGTAATGGCTGCACCGATACTGGCGGAGAGATTCACTTTTTGATTGCCGACCCTTTCCATTGCCGCCAGCTTGACCAGTACACTTTCGCAAAAGGCACTGACCTGCAGTTGTGGGTGTGCCAAAGGCCAGAGGATAACCGTAAACTCATCACCGGCGAGGCGTGAAACGCTGTGATGAGGCCCGGCACAGGCATTGAGCAATTCTGCAAAGGTTTTCAGAATAAGATCGCCGAAATCATGGCCAAAGCTGTCGTTAAGCATTTTGAAACCATCAAGATCGATAAACAACAACGCCATCTGCTGCTGTGGGCAACAAGCCTGAAGCGTTGCGCCTAACCGGAGCAGGAAAGCCCGCCGATTGGTTAGCCCGGTCAGCATGTCATGAGAGACGTCGTATTCTAACCGCCGCTGCAAACGTTTAAGCTCGGTAATATCCATGGACAGAATATAGAAGCCCTGGGTTTCACTGGGTACCAGGGTGGTATGAATGATCGCTGTCCCCTGGCGCGTTTGCAGCTCATTCTCAAAGCTGACGGTTTCCCCCTGTAACGCCCGCTCGATCATCGGTCTGGCTACGGCATAAGCCTCGTCGCCCATAAATGCCTGTACGGTCATCGTATTGAGCTGAGATTCATCCAGACCAAACCAGCTTTTGTAAGCACTGTTGGCGAACAGATAACGCTCATTGACGTCAATCTGACTGATCAAGGCCGGCATATTATCGGTAATGGCCCGCAGGCGTTCTTTCTCACTACTCAGTTGCAGCTCGGTGAGTGCCCGATTGGCAATCTCATGATTGAGTTTATTGACGGCAAAATTCAACTCACGGGTACGTGTCACTACCCTGTCTTCCAGCTCATGTTGCAGTGCATAGAGGTCAGCCTCGGCCGCTTTACGCTCGCTGATATCGACAATGACCGAGATAAAATGATGAGGCTCTCCATTCGGCAAACGATTGAGCGACACCGTCAGTTGAACCCAAATTGTTGAACCATCAGCGCGGATGTAGCGCTTTTCCATCGAATAGGTGTCTATTTCATTGGCTAACAGTTGTTTCAACAGCCCGAGATCAGTGTGCAGGTCTTCGCGATAGGTGATGTCTTGGAAGGTGCGATCCAGCAATTCTCTCTCAGAATATCCCAGCATTTCACAGATCCGCGGGTTCACCCGTAGCCAATATCCCTCCAGCGAGACCAGAGCCATGCCCACTGCCGCCTGTGCAAAGGTCTGCTCAAACAGGGCTTCGGTACGTTGCAGGTTTGATTTCAGACTCTCGGTATAGATATCACGCTCAATACTGTGCAAATACTCTTCGATAACGGCGGCAAAATCGCGTAAATCATGCACCATCTCTGAGGAGAACGCCTGTGGGTGACCGTCGATAATGCATAGGGTGCCTAACGGCAGACCGTCCAGTGACAACAAGGGTTGCCCGGCATAAAAACCGATCTTGGGCCCGCCGGTGACCAAGGGGTTGTCAAAGAAACGCGGGTCAACCGCAGTATCCGGCACCACCAACGCGTCACGCTGCAAAATGGCGTGACCGCAAAACGAAATATTGCGTGGGGTTTCCCGTGCCTCCAGGCCCGAGCGAGAAAGGAACCATTGGCGCTCGCGATCGATTAACGAAATCAGGGCAATACTGACGCCAAAATATTTGGCGGCCAGGCGCGTGAGCCGGTCTAATTTCTCTACTGAATTCGTGTCCAGTATGTTCAGTGAATGCAGAACCGATAGCCGTTCGGTTTCATTTTCTGGAAAACAGGGTTCGTACATAGGTTACTCCGGCTTATAACTGGGCGATGCTGATTCACAACCTGCATGGCTAGCCGTTACCCTTAATGGCTTAACACCGCACCGTAACTGACTTATTTCATTCAGCTTAGACGGTTCTGCTGGTTTTACTGACTCAGGAGAAGAATTAATCATGCAGACAAAACATCAATAAAACCCCCTATATTTTAGATTTAACGACAATAACCACCCGTTTACTATGGTTATGCCATCCTAAATTCGCTCAATTTCTAAGCAACGATTTATTTATAATAAGTTATTGCTTAAAAAACACCCAAGCGTAAACCTGGCTACGATCAGAAAATTGTCAGCAAAATAAGTGCATTGGGTTAGTACCCCTACTTTTATTGCGGGCGCAATACGTGCCTTGTCAACTTTCCCGTTACGTCCATACGGTGGCATTATTGGCTAATAAAGCACCAATTTATTGATTTTTATCGAAAAAACAATAATTACCCCCCGGCTAAATAACTATTGAGCCGGGGGGTAAAAAGCCATATATTGGGCGCGTTTTTCTCACGGTAGTTAATTGTTGCATTCAATAATTCAACTCGGGCGGTATCGATACCCCCAGTTGTAGGAGAGATATGATGACGGATAAAGTCCGTATTGATAATTTAGGTGTGAGTTCAAAAAATGTAAACAACGAAACATATTTAGCGAGGCAAGCTGAATTTGAATCGAATGTCAGGAGTTACCCCCGCAAATTGCCGTTAGCAATTGCGAAAGCCCAAGGCGTGTGGATCACGGATGTTGAGAATAATCAATATCTTGATTGCCTGGCTGGTGCGGGTACGCTGGCTCTGGGTCATAACCATCCTGACGTCCTCCAAAGCATCCAAAATGTCATTACCAGCGGCTTGCCGTTACATACACTCGATCTGACAACACCGTTGAAAGATGAGTTCTCAGCTTATTTACTCTCTTTATTGCCAGGACAGGGCCAGGAATATTGTCTGCAGTTCTGTGGCCCATCGGGCGCAGATGCGGTAGAAGCCGCACTGAAACTGGCAAAAAAATACACCGGCCGTTCTGGTGTGATCAGCTTCTCCGGTGGCTATCACGGCATGACGCACGGTGCGCTGGCGGTAACAGGTAACCTGTCGCCGAAAGAAGCGATCAACGGCATGATGCCGGAAGTCCAGTTTATGCCTTACCCGCATGAGTACCGTTGCCCGCTAGGCATCGGCGGCGAAGCTGGCGTTAAAGCACTGACTTACTATTTCGAAAATCTGATTAACGACGTCGAAAGCGGCGTGCGCAAACCTGCGGCCGTTATTCTGGAAGCCGTTCAGGGTGAAGGTGGCGTTAACCCGGCCCCTGTAGAGTGGTTGCAACGTATTCGCAAAGTCACTCAGGAACACGGCATTCTGCTGATCATCGACGAGGTTCAGGCTGGTTTTGCCCGCACGGGTAAATTCTTCGCTTTCGAACACGCAGGCATTGAGCCAGACATCATTGTGATGTCCAAAGCTGTTGGCGGCGGTTTGCCACTGGCAGTATTGGGTATCAAGAAAGAGTTTGACGCCTGGGAGCCTGGCCACCATACCGGCACCTTCCGTGGTAACCAATTGGCGATGGCCACTGGCCTGACCACCCTGCAGCATCTTAAAGATAACCACGTTGCGGATAAGGTTGCCGCACAAGGTGAATGGCTGAAAGCTAAACTGGCCGAGCTGCAAAAACGTTACCCGGTGATTGGTCACGTGCGTGGTCTGGGCTTAATGATTGGCATGGAAATCGTTAAACCAAACGAAGCGCAGGATCATATGGGTTGCTACCCGGCTGACGGTCAGTTGTCTGCTCTGCTGCAGAAAAAATGCTTCGATGCAGGCTTGATCCTGGAGCGTGGTGGCCGTAACGGTAACGTACTGCGTCTATTACCTTCCCTGCTGATCTCTAACGATGAACTGGGCATTTTCCTGGACAAATTTGAACAGGCCCTGTTAGCCGCAGGCGTTAAGCCTGTAGGTATGGAGTGAATTCGATGTCCCGGTTAAACCCGATTCTGGCAGCCTCGGCGCAAAGCACCGACGCATACCAGCAAGCGATCGAGCAAAGTAGCCAGGCGGTAGTGCAGTGGCTGCAACAACCCGAGATGTACCAAGGGAAAACCGTTGCCGAACTGCGTGAACGCATTACGCTTGATTTTAATCCTCAGGGCCTGGGTAACCAGGCGGCAATCGAACGTGCGATTGAGTACTTTTTAAAAGACAGCCTGTCGGTGCATCACCCACAGTGCGTCGCGCATTTGCATTGCCCAAGCCTGGTGATTAGCCAAGCTGCTGAGGTGTTGATTAACGCCACCAACCAAAGCATGGATTCCTGGGATCAAAGCCCGTCAGCCACCATCATCGAGATGAAGCTGATTGAATGGTTGCGCACCCAGGTAGGTTATCAGCCTGGCGATGCAGGCGTGTTCACCAGTGGTGGCACTCAGAGCAATCTGATGGGTCTGATGCTGGCACGCGATGCTTTCTTCGCCAAACAAGGCCATTCTGTGCAACAGGATGGCTTGGTGGGTAATCTGCGTAAGATTAAAGTGTTATGTTCTGAGAATGCCCATTTCTCTGTGCAAAAGAACATGGCGTTGCTCGGTCTGGGTTATCAATCCGTCACGCTGGTGAAAACCGATCAATTCGCCCGAATGGATCTGAACGATTTGGCCGAAAAACTGGCGCAAGCCAAGGCCAATGACGAGCAGATCCTGGCGATTGTCGCCACTGCAGGTACTACTGATGCCGGGGCGATCGACCCACTGCGCGGTATTGCAGAATTGGCTGCGGAGCACCAGATTTGGGTGCATGTTGATGCCGCCTGGGGCGGTGCGTTACTGCTTTCCGAGAAGTACCGTGATTACCTGGATGGTATTGAATTGGTGGATTCCATTACTCTGGACTTCCATAAACAATTCTTCCAAACCATCAGCTGCGGCGCTTTCTTGTTGAAAGAGGCCCGTCACTATGAACTGATGCGTTATCAGGCGGCTTACCTGAACTCCGAGTTTGACGAAGCTCAGGGCGTGCCTAACCTGGTCTCTAAATCCTTGCAGACCACCCGCCGTTTTGATGCCTTAAAACTGTGGATGGGATTAGAGGCATTGGGACAACAGCAATACGCAGCGATCATCGATCACGGCGTGACGCTGGCACAGCAAGTTGCACACTATATCGGTGACCAACCGGCGCTGGAACTGGTGATGCAACCACAATTGGCCAGCGTACTGTTCCGCTACCGTCCTGAAACATTGACTGCGCGCGGCGACGCGGCAGTCGCGTTGATGAACCAGCGGATTGGTGATGCGTTGCTGGAGTCAGGCCGTGCCAACGTTGGGGTGACCGAATTTAATGGCGTTACCTGCCTGAAAATGACGTTGTTAAACCCAACGGTCAGCCTGGACGATATCAAAGTCCTGCTGGCGCTAGTGGATAAAACTGCACAGCAGTTGCCTGCCGCCTAATCTGCCCTAACCCGCAGTGAAAAGCCGATAACATTCCCGTTATCGGCTTTTTTATTACTAAAACTGCCTTATTCGTAATCGATAATCCCTAATTGCTTTGCCATAAACAACTCATTGCGCTCAACAATTTCCTCAATGATTTTCCCATCGTCACCAAACCGAAAATAAGTTAACGATGTCCAGGTCACATCTTTGCCAGTGACATCAAAGCCGTGCCAACTATTAGATCCTTTTGCCACATGAGTTAATGCCACGACAACGGTGTCGGAGGTGACAACTTCTTTTTGAAACGTCGTATGAATGGATTCATAGCGATCGGTGACATTCGCGCGCAATGCTGTTTTGAAAGGCGCCAAACCGACAACAGGCGCGGCGCAGTCAGGTCTGTGAATAACGACATTATCTGCAAAGAAGTCGGAAACCCGTTCTACATTCTTGCCATCAACACATATTGAAAAATAGTCTTTTACAACACGTAAAATATCCGTCATGCATAGCTCCATATTCGTGATCTTCAGCGTCGATAACCTTCGCTATAAGGCTGCAGGTATAGTGTCAATTCCAATCGCATTGAAAAAGTCTTATTCTGGAAATCACATTTCCACCAATGGAAAAAGGCTAATGGACCGCTGGACAGAGTATGAGCTTTTTGTGAAAACTGCCGAGTTGGGTAGCATCAGTAAAGCGGCAGAAGCGCTGAGTTTGTCGAACGCGGCAGCAAGCCGCCACCTGGTGGCATTGGAGGATAGACTCGGCGTAAGATTGATAGAACGGAGCACCCGTAGGCTATTTGTTACTGAGGTCGGTAGGCAGTTTTACGAGAATGCCAAAGTTGCGCTCAGCGCAATGCAAAATGCAACCGACGCCGTTACCGCGAGTAAAGATCAACCCGCTGGGGTGTTACGCGTGACGGGATCATTATCACTTTGCCTTCAGTTAATTTTCCCTTTAATACCTAAGTTCAAACAACTCTATCCCGATGTCCGCTTAGATATCGTTGCAGAGAACCGTTATTACGACATTATTGACGATAATATCGACATCGCTATTCGCACCAGAGAAAATGAACCCGACACAAGTCTGATTGTGCGAAGATTAACGGAAACAAAACGCGTTTTAGCCGCAACACCTGAATATTTAAAACACCACGGTTACCCTAATCACCCGTTAGAACTGGCTGAGCATCAACTACTGCTATATTCCTACGCTAACGATCCTTATAAAATGGTTTTTCAACGGGGCGACGAGTCAGTCACCACATTTCTCACGCCTTATGTTGAAGCCAATGATGGTTTTCTTATTCGTCGTGCCGCACTGCAAAATCTGGGTATTTTGGCCCAACCCACCTATGTCATTCATGAGGATCTGCAATCAGGTCGCTTAATCCCCGTCTTAAGCGACTGGGAACTCCCCAAACTGGCCGTCAATATGGTCTATACCTCACGATTACATTTACCTGCAAAAACAAGGGCTTTTATCGACTTTCTTATCAACGAGCTGCAGCCGTAGACTTTCCAGCCCCCATAAACCCGTGCCCCACACGTCGAGGCGGCGGGCTGACGCTTCCCTATCACCAAGGCACAACTTTGCCCAGATAGTCGAGGTAATGCAGCCCTGAACGCCCGTGATACGCTTCGATAGTATTGAGCAAATTCGGAATGCTTTCTTCGATGCTCAGACGCCCTTCTGACCCACCTAATTCAGTACGCACCCAGCCGGGTGCCATCAACAGCAGAGTCCGAGGATCGTCACTGTTACGTGCCGCATAGCTGCGCATCAGCATATTTAGCGCGGATTTGCTGGCCCGATAGACTTCAAACTTGCCATTGGTGTTATTCGTTAGGCTCCCTTGTCCAGAGGACATTACGCCAATCGTGCCTGTAGGAACGACCACGTCCTTAAAGGTTTCGATGACACGCATGGGGCTCAGTGCATTGGTCACCATTACCCGAGTGAACTCTTCGGTCGAGACGTCTGCGATTGTTTCACGATCGTCATTTTTAACGCCTGCATTAACAAACAACAGGTCAACATGCCGATCGCGGAGTCGTTCATGTAAGGCACTCACCTGCTCAGGCTCCGTGATATCCGTGGTCTCTACCTCAAGATTTTCAGGGTACTTTTCAGCCAAACGGTAAAGAGCGTCTTTAGACGATGCACGCCCAGTGGCGATCACTTTGTTACCACGTTTTAAGCACTCTTCCACCATGGCAAACCCCAGACCACGGGAAGCACCGATAAGCAGGACAGTTTTTTGTTGTGAAGACGGTGTTGCCATTGTTCAGTTCCTCTGCATTTCTGTTGTTTTGTCGTGTAGAAAATATAACTATGCGGAGTAGATTGCGGAAGAAGCAGCATTTGCACTTATAACATGCACCAGACGCCTACATTCATTTATAGCTCAGGATGCCAGACATGACAGAACCCGATTTCAACTTACTGATTGCTCTCGATGCGCTTCTTACCCTGGGCAGTGTGGCGGGTGCTGCACGCCGCCTTAAACTAAGCGCCTCAGCAATGAGCCGCACACTTAGCCGCCTGCGTGCAGTCACTGGCGATCCTTTACTGGTCAGAGCGGGTCGCCATATGGTGTTAACTCCTTATGCTGAGGAAATACGTGAGCGTACGCAAAACGCAGTATTTGAGGCTCGCGCGGTCCTTCGCCCTTCGGCAACGGAATTGAATTTAGCCGCGTTGGATCGCACCTTCACCCTGCGTGCCAATGAAGGATTTGTCGAGGCATTTGGTGCAGCGCTGATCGCCGCGGCTGCGCAGGTCGCCCCTTTGGTGCGTCTGTGTTTTGCTCCTAAGCCAGAAAAGAGCTCACGACATTTACGCGAAGGATTGGTCGATCTTGAGATTGGCGTGTTGGGAGACATGGGGCCAGAAATTCGATTACAGACGTTATTTCGTGACCGCTTTGTTGCTGTCGTCAGAAAAGGACACCCATTTGAGCAAGAACCCGAGGTTACCGCCCAACAGTACGCCGCTTGTGGTCATGTCGTTGCCTCGCGTCGTGGTTTATTAACCGGGCCAGTAGATGAAGCGCTGGCTGCATTAGGTTTGGAACGGAAGATTGCCGCCGTGGTGCCTGGCTTTCCCGCCGCGCTGGCGGTAGCTCAGGCGTCCGACTTGGTTGCACTGGTTCCCGCCTCCTTCTTGTTAAATCACCCCACGGGTGATCAGCCTGGCGCCACACTCTATGTTTTTGAGTTGCCGGTAAAAACCCGAGGAATTACCGTGTCACAGATGTGGCACCCCCGTTTAGAGGCAGATCCCGCTCATCGTTGGTTGAGGCAATTTGTATTGAGTGTTGTTAAACAACGTTTTTCGGTGATAAATATCTGAAGAGATAGACGCAAATATGTCATCGGCGACGGTATTATTAAATTAATGAAGAAGAAGTTAAATGGCGATTATTTATGCGCAAGAGAGGGGTGTTGATTTTTCTCTGAAAAATAAATCTTAATCTACGAGTGACCACTATGCAGTACAGTAAAACGATGACGCCCAATCAATCGAAGCACTGCATAGTGGAATACTAATATTAACGTAATGAACTAAATTTTCTAACCTTATGTAACTAAAGAAACTGAAAAGAGAATAAATAATCCACCACAGTTATCCATGACACAAAATATAAGCGATGTTTTGTATATTACCTGCACATAGAGGCTGGCATCCTTATTACCCCCTGATTTCATCAGGGCTTAGGAAGTAATCATTAACCTCTTCACCAGCAAACTGGTTTAATCCAGAAAACAAGATGGTATGCCAATTTTCTTCAAAGGTAATTAATGGACGATTAAATGCTTTCCCCATCACTTGATATACCTCATAAGGGTTAGTCTAATTATAACGTCGTGCAACAAATAATAATGGTGATAGTTCGGGTGAATACAGCATGTTAGTCGTGGCACAAACAACATTGCCCCTTTAATAACGTCAATAACGTCGCCGCTGTCATCTCTGCTCGCAGGCAGGTCTAACAATTTCCGCTCAAAAAGCAACATATCCTTAACCTTATAACGAATCAAATGGTACAATTCTGGAATTCCATCGTTTGATTTACGTTCAAAGTCTTCACCCAACCAGGGAATGTATGACCGTAAACACTCGGGGTAAACATGAAGAAAAACATTATCTTGGAGTCTTTTCGCTATGCCTGAATCAAATACCCGGCCGGGTATAAAACTTACATTATCATGTTGTTTATTAGGGATAATCCTTACTGTCGTCGGCCTGTTCTTTGCCATTGCCGGTGGCAAATTAGTCTCATTGGGCGGCAGTAGCTACTTCCTGATCGCAGGTATTGTCACCCTGCTTTCAGCTGTGCAATTCTTCCGTCGTAAATCTTCGGCAGTAATACTGTTTTTGCTGGTTTTCATTGGCACACTGATTTGGTCAGTGTGCGATGCCGGGTTTGATTTCTGGCCATTAGTATCACGGCTTATGGTGCCTACCGGTTTAATGCTACTGGCCTTCCTTAGCTGGCCTGCGCTGCGTAAATCAGAAGGTAAAGTCCCACTGGCGACACTGTCCTACCTGTTCAGCGCCGTACTGGCAGTTGGCATGGTCGGCACATTCGTACAGATGTTCCAGCCACACCCTACCGTCGCTTTCAGTGGCAAACAGCTGCCGTTAATCCCCGTGGATAAAGCCAAACAACAGAAAGACTGGGACAACTACGGCAACACGCCAGGCGGCAGTCGTTTCGTGGCGCTGGACCAAATCACCCGCGACAACGTGAAAGAATTGAAGGTTGCCTGGACCTTCCATACGGGTGACATTCCGCTAAGTCCAGACGGCAATGGCGCAGAAGATCAGCAAACGCCGCTGCAAATTGGCAACCGCATTTTCCTGTGCACACCGCACAACAACGTGATTGCCGTCGATGCTGACAGCGGCAAAGAAATCTGGCAGCGTGAAGTCAATGCGAAATCCCAGGTCTGGAACCGTTGCCGTGGATTGGCCTATTTTGATGCCACAAAACCACTGCAACAGCCAACAGTTCCAGGTTCAACGCCTGCGACACCGGCAATTTTAGCCGCCGGTGACAGCTGTCAGCGTCGTATTCTGATGAACACTATCGACGCGCGTTTAGTGGCAATCAATGCTGATAACGGCGAGTTCTGCCAACACTTTGGCAAGCAAGGCGTGGTCGATCTGAAAGCGGGTCTGGGCGATGCCGCCGATCCAAAATACCAACTCACCTCTGCGCCAACGCTGGCCGGCACGACCATTGTGGTTGGTGGTCGCGTGGCCGATAACGTGCAAACTGATATGCCTGGCGGCGTATTGCGTGGTTTCGACGTGATCACGGGTGATATGCGCTGGGCGTTCGATCCAGGCAATAAAGATCCAAACTCGGTATTGAAGCCGGGTCAGACCTTTGTGCGCAGTACGCCGAACTCTTGGGCACCTATGTCCTATGACCCGGCGATGAATACCGTATTTTTACCAATGGGGAGCTCTTCAGTTGACCTGTGGGGCGCGAACCGTAACGTATTGGATCACAAATACGGTGCCTCTATCCTGGCGCTTGATGCCACTACCGGCAAAGAAAAATGGGTTTATCAGACGGTTCATAATGACCTGTGGGACTTCGACCTGCCGATGCAGCCTAGCCTGATCGACTTCCCAATGAAAGATGGCACCACCAAACCCGCCGTCGTGATTGGTGCGAAAACTGGGCAGATTTTTGTTTTGGATCGCCACACCGGCAAACCACTGACAGAAGTCAAAGAGCTGCCTGTGAAAACGCGTACTATTCCCGGAGAACAATACTCAGCCACTCAACCGTTCTCAGTCGGCATGCCGCAGATTGGCAATGAAAAGCTAACTGAATCCGACATGTGGGGCGCAACGCCGTTCGATCAACTGATGTGCCGTATCAGTTTTAAATCGATGCGCTACGATGGGTTGTTCACCGCACCGGACACCGACATCTCACTCAGTTTCCCCGGTTCGCTGGGCGGCATGAACTGGGGAGGTCTGTCGACCGATCCTAACAACCATTATATCTTCGCCAACGATATGCGATTGGGCCTGTGGGTACAGATGATCCCACAGAAAACCGATGCCAATACACCGGCCAGCAATGGCGGTGAGTCAGTCAACACAGGTATGGGTGCCGTTCCATTGAAAGGCACACCCTACGGCGTGAACAAAAACCGCTTTATGTCCCCACTGGGTATCCCGTGCCAGAAACCACCATTTGGTACCCTGTCGGCAATCGATCTGAAAACGCAAAAAGTGGTGTGGCAAGTCCCGGCCGGAACCGTGCAGGATACCGGTCCGTTTGGTATCAAGATGCGGGCGCAAATGCCCGTGGGTATGCCAACACTGGGTGGTACTCTGGCGACCCAGGGCGGCCTGGTCTTCATTGCAGGTACTCAAGATTACTATCTGCGAGCATTTGACTCTTCGACAGGTGAAGAAGTGTGGAAAGCGCGCCTGCCCGTTGGCAGTGGCGGTACACCAATGAGCTATATTTCACCAACCACAGGTAAGCAATACATTGTGATTTCCGCCGGTGGCGCGCGTCAGTCACCCGATCGTGGCGACTACGTCATTGCCTATGCACTTGATAAGTAAATCTCAACGCGCATGAAAATCTCCCGCCCCCGCCTAACCGCGGGGGCTTTTTTATATCCAGTCCCCTACGCATTCGTGATATTTAATCATAAACGAGACGCAATCAATGGAAGTAATTTAACGCTTAAATACGAGAGTATTCCTAATGTGTTGCTCGGAATTATATTTCATTCTCTCTGGCGGCTTTTTATCGCACAGACTAGGCTATAGAGCGATTTGCCGCTGACTATAATATTATTAAAATGGTTTCTTTTAGCGTAAATGTCGGACGGTTCTCAGAGGAAATGACAGATGAATGTTTTACCCGAGCACAGCGATGAAAATCATCCTGTTGATATCGCTAATGAAATTTTCAATGGTTTACCAAATCTCATTGGCGTTGGTAAGGGACTCGGAGGACATTTCAATACATTGTGGTGTGAATATACCGGTCTTTCTTCATTTGATCACAATGACGTCGGTTGGTTAGAAGCCCTACACTCCGACGAATATGCCCACATTACTATGTTGCAGCAACAGTCTATGCTCAGCGCCGATTCGTTCGTTCAGGAAGCCAGGCTGCGCCATTGCAGCGGTGAGTATCGTTGGTTTTTACTGTCGTTCGGCGCAAAAAAAGATCAGGGCTCTACGCTAGTGCATTGGTATCTTAGCTGTGCCGATATCCATGAAAAAATGCTGAAAAAGCAATTAACGGCAGAAACATTGGCAGCGCAGAAAAATATGCTCGACGCCAGCGTCGATTGTATCAAAGTCATTAATAATGACGGTTCGGTACTGCACATGAACAAAGCGGGTAACCTCGCTTTGGGCTTGGATGAGAACCAACAACAATTTGGCATGCCTTGGCTGGGGCTGCTGCAACCCGAAGTACGCAACCGTGGCAGGAAGGCGCTGCGCAAAGTATTAAACGGGAAAAATGCCCGCTTCGCCGGTCTCAGTGCCTCACCAACGGGCACGCTTCAACATTGGGATAATATCCTTAGCCCCGTTTTCGACAAAGATGAACAGATACAAAATATATTGTGTGTTTCCCGCGATGTGACCTCCCAGCGAATAGCTGAAAAGCGGTTATTGATCGCCAGTGAATATGACGAATTGACCGGCTTACCCAATCGACGTTTATTTAAGAAGAAATTAAAACAAGAAATGAAACAAGCCTTGAGCAACAATACGTCCCTGGGGCTGATTTTGCTGGATCTTGATCACTTTAAGCTGGTTAACGATACCCTTGGACACGCCGCAGGTGACCATCTGTTACGCGTTTTAGCCCGCCGATTAACGGCATACCTGAACAACAACTCCTTCGTCTCCCGCTTAGGGGGCGATGAATTTGCGATAGTGATTAGCGACGTCGAAAACGAACAAGATATTTTCAAGATCGCCAATGCCTTTTTGATGCAGCTTGAATCACCGATCACATATGGGGGTAAGGCGCTGCATTGTGGTATGAGCATCGGTGGTGCGATCTACCCTCAAGATGCCCGTGATGCGTCAGAACTGATGAAATGCGCCGATACCGCCCTGTACGAACTCAAAGACGGCGGCCGCGGTGGCGTTTATATGTTTAATCCGCAAATGATGGATAAGGCAAAGGAACGTGCTGCACAACTTAATCACGCGCGCCAAATTGTCCGTAATAATCTGATCCGCCCCAGTTATCAGCCCAAGGTCAGCTTGAACAATGGCGCAATCATTGGTTTTGAAGCCCTGCTGCGGTGGTATTGTCCGTTAAAGGGGATGCAGATGCCTGATACGGTCAGTGAGGCGTTTAACGATTACGAATTAGCCACCAAACTCAGCGAAACCATGCAGATGAAGGTTTTTACCGATATTTCTGGCTGGTTAGCCGCCGGTATCGAAGTTTTGCCGGTATCGTTAAACGCGTCCCCCATCGAGTTTTTACGTGATAACTACGCTGAAACGTTCCTGAGACGTTTGCAGATGTTCCACATTCCGCATCACCTGATTGAGCTGGAAGTCACCGAACATGCGTTCAACAAACATGGTTCGAAGTATGTACTGCGCGCGTTGCAGATGCTCAAGGAAATGGGGATCAGAATAGCACTTGATGACTTTGGTACCGGGCATTCATCCTTTACACATCTCATGGACTACCCTCTGGACTGCATTAAGCTGGACCGAGACTTCATCCGGCGTATGAATCACGAGCCGGCCATTCTGGGCATTGTGGAAAGCATGGGGATCCTGGGGCAAAAGTTGTCGATTGATATCATTGCAGAAGGCATTGAGACCGAACAGCAACGCCAGACGTTGTGTGATTCAGGCTATCACCTTGGGCAGGGATTTCTTTTTAGTCAGGCCGTTGAGGCGCCAAAAGTGCTTAACATGCTGCGACAAAATGTCACTTTAAACCTGTGAGCGAATAAACATAGCCCGGACAGTAATACCGGGCAGCCCCTATCACCACGCAGGATATTATTATCCCGATACTTTTTAGAATAAGGTAATCACCTCTCTTGCAATGTCACTTATTTAACACCAAAAGTCACAACCACACTCAATCTAAAAATAGAGCAAGTCAATGATAAAAAGTTATTATCTATACTCATGAGTTTAAAAAACGATATATAAAATTGATGGGTGCGTAATACCAAATATCCTTAGAAAGGCTGTTTAACAGCATGTTTTTATTCGTTTCCTTAATGATTCCCGACGCAAAAAAATGGATTTTCACATTAAGAAAATCCACTGCTCAACGGAAAAATGCTCGCAAAACAACATGCTGGAGTAAATCTTACCTAAGTAAAAACGGCCAATAACCGGGATACCCCGAACTCAATTTAATGTAAAAACCAATTTAAAAACAGACAATTACAATTTTATTCATACAGTTTCATTTGACTCTGACAAGGTTTTTTAGCTTGTTAATTAACCAGGCATGCAAATCATTCATCATGAGATTAATATCATCATTATTTGTTTCATTTTAATCATTTCACACCTGCGTTAATTAATTATATTTACTTTTCGCCATTGATATTCAATCGTGCCTATTCTATCTTTCAATAACCATCATTTTACTCATGATGGCAACTCCCTCACATATTATTGTGAGAGATAACTTACTACCATTAATGAATCACTGATCGAGAATATCTTTCGGGACTACCCGTTGATTATTCTTATTTAAATCACGTGGTAATGATACCGAAAAACGCCTTTCACAGTAGTTCGTGTTCAAGCATGCGAAAAAATACGTCAGCTTCATATCGTTAAAAGCGATATGTGCTGATAAATATTAACTATTTTGTAAAAGGGTGAATGTTGAAAGTTTGCAAGACCGTCTGAGTAATGACAATAACAGATGAGCGTTAACTACCCTCATAATGTCAACACGCCAGAAATCTTGCGAACGGGATGCCTTCATATCGTGATAAATGAGAACACAGATTATTTTTACTGTTGATACGGGTACGCTTCCGGCTAAAGGTGGTACCTTCGATAACCCCGTGGCGGTTGATCATCCCAAAATGCTCGTCAGCCAAGATAAAGCCACCCCGCAGAATTTCGATGGTGATTATCCGGTGCCGGTCTCTCAGGAAGAGCAGATCCAGATCTGGTTGGAGGATCTGAACCGTCAACCAAACATCATTATTGCGCCAGTGCGTTTCGTCGCGCATTCCTGGAAAGTGGGAAATGAAACGCCTAAGACCTTCGTGACCGGTACGCCTACCGATCCTAATACACAGATTAATATACTCGGGGAAGACAAACCGCTCGACCTGCCTGCATTCATGGAAAGACACAACGATGAATATAGTTTCGATTACGCGCCCACGCAGCCTCAGTGGGCCGATGATAACGCACCATTCACCACATACTGGCGGGATGGCGGCGTGATAGCTGGGCAGGACGGCACCTCCTCGACGCCGCGCACCTTCCACCCTTACGTGACATTCGATATCGGGGATTCTATCGGGCTTCTGAATTACGGGCTTGAGTTCACGCTATTTGTAGATGGCAGTTGCAAAGGCTATTTCTGGTTTGACCCATACATCAACGTTATTTCCTGAGTAACTCAGGCACATCAACGATGATGTTGTTGAAAGGAGGCCTTGGCCTCCTTTTGCGTTTAAGGTCAAAAATAGGGTCGGTATTACTGTCGAGTCACTCAGATAGCAGTCCAGGTACCCGCTCTGGCGAGAACCACCAGGGCTCAAATTGGGTAGGATCGTTGAACCCATTGACAATTTTGTCCGCCAGCACATCCGAATGAGCTGCATTAAACATCAACTCCATCACATGCGGTGGCGGCGGTAATAGCATGCTGTTGGTCCAGTTGACAACGTGGCGGGCATAATCCCAATAAAGCTCAAAGGTGTGCTCCATCCAATCCGCATCAAACGCCGCGTCGCTGCGGGCGATAATCTGTGCCAGATAAAGGCGTGCACATTTGGCCGCGCTGTTAGACCCCTGACCGGTTATAGGATCGTTTAATACCAATGCATCCGCCATACCCAAGACCTGACGACCGGAAGGCAATGTCAGTATTGGCTGGCGTACACAAGGGGTGAAACGCCCCGCCATAAAGCCTTGCGCATCGGTCAGTTCGATGTCTTTGCAGCGCTCCGCCTCCCAAGGTAACCAGCGTTTGAGGATATCCCGGCTTGTGTGCAGATGTTGTTCCGCCGTATTAGCTCCGTCCCAGCAGTCCATTGGGCCACCTGGAATCCCTTCAAACACCATGATGTCACAAACGCCGCTCAGGCTGTACGCTGGAAAGGTAAAGTACTCTCCCACGCCAGGAATCAGGTTAAAGTTAATTTGATCCCCGCTCTCCATTGGACGCATACCATGAATATAGGTCAGCGCCAGCGCGCGCTGTGGTCGATCAAACCGACTGCGCTGCGTATCCAACCCAAACTGGTTAACAATGTCACCTTTGCCCGCAGCTAACAGCACTAAGTCATGACTGGCCGTCAACCGTTCTAAGGCCTCGATCCCGACGTCAGCAATCACTAACTTGCCGCCGAGCCGTTCAAACTCTTCCATCCAGCCGGCCATTTTCAACCGTTGATCCACAGATTGCGCGTATTGATCCAGGTCGCCGCGCCAATGCAATATCGGCAGCTCCGCATATTGAGGCTCAGCAAGTGTCAGGCTAATCCCCTCAATACACGGGGCATCTTCCTCCCAGAAGTTTAGTTGCCGGTCCCGCTCAGCCTCAAGTGCGTCGTGAAACATGCATTGACTGGACATGACTCTGCCGTCACGCACTTGTCTCGCATCACGGTTGGTCATCAACGTAACCGGATAGCCTTCAGCCAACAGGCTAAGCGCCAACTGCAGGCCAGATTGCCCCGCGCCTACAATGGCAATAGTTCTCATGTTGCATTCTCTTTTTCAGTTAAGGGTCACAAGCCCACTCTGCGCCGCAACGCGGGCACAACGTGACATTTCTAAAATTAGTTAGCCAATTTTGTTCGTTCACAGATTTAACGGCTTAAAGGATAGTGCCTTGACCGCCCCAACAACATAATAATGCAGGTAATCATAATGATGTATAGAGCAAAACTCACCGCAGCGGCGGCACTCTTGAGCCTTTCCTCCCTGGCTAATGCTGCGCCGGGCATTGATCTGGTCGCTAACGAAACACCCATTAATACGGTGAAAAGCGCCGAGGCTGTGGCCAAAATTCCGGCAGGGTTTAAATTCGTCGAACCCAATACCTTAACCGTAGCGGTGTCAATTTTGGGCAGCGGCCCGCCATTTGGGTTATACGCCCGTGATAATAAAACGGTGATTGGCAGTGAGTCGGATATTGCGCGGCTGGTTGCCGATGGACTGGGACTGAAACTCAAGCTGGTACCGACCTCATGGGAAGATTGGCCACTGGGTGTCACCTCTGGGAAATACGACGCGGCGATTTATAACATTACCGTGACTCAGGAACGTAAAACCAAATTCGACTTTGCTACCTATCGCCAGGATACGCTGGGTTTCTATGTGAAGACCGGCAGTAAAATCACCTCGATAAAATCGGCACCGGATATTGCCGGTAAAAAGATCATCGTGGATTCCGGCACTAATCAGGAGGCCGTGCTGCTTGCCTGGGATAAGGAGAACCAGGCGAAAGGTTTACCAGCCCTTCAGCCGATTTACGTCACTGATAAGGCTGCCGCGACGCTGGCCATCCAGTCTGGTCGGGCGGATGCGACCTTTGGTCCAAACGTGTCCGGCGCTTATCAGGCGAAGTTAAACGGTAAAACGACGCTGGTTGGCATCGTGCCTGGCGGGTGGCCACGCAGTGCTAACATTGCGGTCACGGTAAAAAAAGGCAATGGGTTGGTTGATGCCGTGCAAGCTTCACTCAATAGTGCAATTGCCAATGGCAGTTACCTGAAAGTGTTGGATCGTTGGGCAGAAAGCGACGAGAAAATCGAACATTCTGAAATTAACCCTTTGGGATTGGGAGATAAGTAATTCTAACGCCAAGGCCCAACGCGTGGGCCTTGGTTACCGTCAGTCCGCCACACGTCCCCTGCTTTTCTCCATTTTGCGGTAAAGCGTACTGCGTGATACCCCCAGCCGTTTCGCCGCCTGGCTGATATTACCGTTGGCATGTCTGATGGCATCAATCATGTCTTGCGGTGCCGTCAGGGTCTCTGTGCTAGATGACGAGACTGCGCTGAACGGCTCAGGTAGATCGTCAAGCGTGATCAGATTGCCATCATCGGTCAGAGCCAACAACACCTTGAGCATGCTCAACAACTGCCGCACATTCCCTGGCCACGGATAACGCACCAACGCCGCGACGACATCAGGCCCCAGCTTGATACCACGCTGCTCGCCCCCCAGTTCACGCCAAAGATTAAGAATAAAACGATCCACGTGTGCCCGTTCACGCAGCGGCAATATACGCAGATTGAATTCCTGGATACGGTACAGTAAATCTTCGCGGAAGGCTCCTGCGGCAACCTGCTGATCCAGATCCTGATGGGTGGCGCAGATCAGCGAAAAATCTACCGCGTAGGAGATGTGGCTGCCGAGCGGCGTAACCGTTTTTTCCTGAAGCACACGCAGCAGTCGGGTTTGTAAGCCCAGCGGCATATCGCCAATTTCATCCAGGAACAATACGCCACCGTCGGCTTCTCTGATTTTGCCCATGTACCCTTTGGGATTAGCACCGGTAAACGCCCCTGGCGCATAGCCAAAGAGTTCGGATTCAATCAGGCTTTCAGGCAGTGCCGCACAGTTAATCGCCACAAAACTTCCCTGCCGACGCCGACTTTCCTCAAATAACCTTTGGCTGAAATACTCTTTGCCGCAGCCGGTTTCCCCACGAATACAGAGCGCCAGACCGGCATTTAGAATACGTAATGCTTTCTGCCTGTCAGCGCCATCACGATCAAAAGGCGGTGCCAGCGGCTTAACGACTTGCGAATGCCTTTCCGGCATCTGCAACAGTGAGTAATAGTGGCGATTATTGATCGCCAGCGTCTGGCGTGGCGCATTCATCGCCTGTCGTGACATATCCGGGAACAGTGAGGCAAAGTCTAGCGTGCCAAAAGAAGCCACCGAGAGATTAAACTCTTGCATCGCCAGTCGATTGGCAGCGGTAAGAATATCGTCCTGGAACACCAATACCAGCTCTTGTGCGCTGCCGAGCATACGCGCATCACTGTGCAGCCGCAGCGTCCAATGCTGAGCAGTCACGCCACTCATCACCCACTGATGCTCAATATGCCTGACCGCCTGTAATATCAGTGAGCGCGCATTATTATATGGGCGCTGCGCCGGTGTAGAGATATCCAGCACCCCAGCAATCACGCCGTTGGGCCGGTAAATCGGCGCTGCCGAACAATAAAGCCCTGTATTCTGATTAAGGAAGTGTTCATCACCGTTGACTTCGCACAGGCTCCCCAACGCCAGCGCAGTACCTATGGCGTTAGTGCCACGCTCTTGTTCCCCCCACAAGTTGCCTGGAGCCAGAGAGATGCGCGACGCTTTATGTAGAAAGTCAGTATTCCCGCAGGTCTCCAACACCAATCCACAGGCATCAGAGACCACCACAATGGAGGGCTGGCGGTTAATTTCGTTGCCTAAACGCGCAATCAGCGGCTGTGCCAATTGCGCAACCCAACCGTTTTGACCACGCACTTCATTGAGCAAAGCAGGCCGTACAAAAGGCACCAGATCGTCAGCTCGGTTCAAGCCATAGTGTTGGCTACGTAACCAGGATTCTGAGAGTGTACTGGGGAGTGACAGATTATCGCTATCAGAGGAAAACCCGGTCTGGGTGGTCTGGTCTTTATGCAACATACCCAACTCCCGCCAAATAAAGTGTTGCATTTTTGTATCATGAATGTGTCCCATGCGTTGCGACATGGAACACAAAAAATAATAGAAATGAATAATAAGACAACGGTTTTATTGTCGCGAGCAGGTATTTTATACCTTTAACTTTATGATATTAAATACTTTTGTTTTTATGGAGTACTGTGTCATCACAATGTGGCATAGGTAATGCTTATGGTTTCTGCGATGGCGTCGTGCATTCAGGCGTCAACCCTACAGTGTCAGTTCCCATGAGAGGTGTTTACATGAAATACGTTCATCCCGGTTTACCTGGCTCGTTGGTGTCTTTCAAAAAACGCTATGGCAATTATATTGGTGGCAAATTTGTCGAACCCGTTTCAGGCAACTACTTCACTGACACCTCCCCAATGACAGGTCAAACAGTCGCAGAGTTTCCGCGCTCAGATGCAAAAGATATCGAACTGGCGTTGGATGCCGCACATGCCGCAGCAGAAACCTGGGGCAAAGCCAGCGTACAGGAACGTTCCAACGTGTTACTGGCAATCGCCGATCGCATGGCGTCGCAGCTAGAATTGCTGGCGTTGACTGAAAGCTGGGATAACGGTAAACCGATCCGCGAAACGCTCAATGCTGATATCCCTCTGGCGATTGACCATTTCCGCTATTTTGCCGGTTGCCTGCGCGCGCAAGAAGGTACTGCCGCTGAGATCGACCAAAATACCGTGGCCTACCATATTTATGAGCCCCTGGGCGTGGTTGGACAGATTATTCCCTGGAACTTCCCGCTGCTGATGGCCGCCTGGAAACTGGCCCCGGCGCTGGCAGCTGGCAACTGCGTCGTACTCAAACCCGCAGAACAAACGCCACTCAGCATCTGTGTGCTGCTGGAAATGATTGGCGATCTGCTGCCACCAGGGGTTCTCAACGTGGTTCAGGGCTTTGGTAAAGAAGCCGGTGAGGCGTTGGCGACCAGCAAACGCATCGACAAAATCGCCTTTACAGGTTCAACGCCGGTGGGCCGGCACATTCTCGCCTGTGCAGCTGAAAACATTATCCCCAGCACCGTGGAGCTGGGCGGCAAGTCGCCTAATATCTTCTTTGAAGACATTATGCAGGCCGAACCGGAGTTTATCGACAAAGCTGTTGAAGGGCTGATCCTCGGCTTCTTTAACCAAGGTGAAGTCTGTACCTGTCCTTCACGCGCACTGATCCAGGAGTCGATCTACCCACAATTTATGGAGAAAGTATTGGCGCGTATCACTACCATTCGCCAGGGCGACCCCTTTGATACCGACACCATGATTGGTGCACAAGCGTCTCAACAGCAGTTCGACAAGATCCTCTCTTATATTGAGATCGCCAAAAATGAAGGCGGGAAAATCATTGCCGGTGGTGAACGCGCCAGCCATGAACAGACATTGCAGAGCGGTTTCTATCTTCAGCCGACGCTGATTACCGGTAATAACAGCATGCGTTTCTTCCGTGAGGAGATCTTCGGGCCGGTGATCGGTGTAACCACGTTCAAAGATGAAGCCGAAGCTCTGGCACTGGCAAACGACAGTGAGTTCGGGCTGGGTGCCGGCCTGTGGACCCGTGATGTCAACCGTGCCTACCGTATGGGACGTGCCATTAAGGCCGGGCGTGTTTGGACTAACTGTTATCATCTCTACCCTGCGCATGCTGCTTTCGGCGGGTATAAAAACTCTGGCGTCGGTCGCGAAACCCACAAAGTGGCGTTGTCGCATTACCAACAGGTGAAGAATCTGTTAGTCAGTTACGACGCAAAACCACTCGGGCTGTTTTAATTTGTTGTCGGGATAAGGCCAAATGTCTGTTCGTTAGTCTCTAGACCTCAGCTATAACACCTCTACCTGGCAAGGGACCCAAAACAGGGTCCCTTGCAACCCACACCGCTGTGTCTCCGCTGCGTTTGATGCTTTCAGGGGCGCTCAACATCGTCAGTAACAAAGCCGATTTTGAATTTTATCCGGGTATTAATTGATGTTTAATTTTACCCGGATATAATTATACAACATTGAAACTCTGACGATATCGCCATGAAAACTGTAGATACCCCCTCCTTCACCAGCTTTGACGGTGTAAAACGCATTGCCTGTGGCAACCTGGAAACCAACGTGCTGGCTGTAAAGCGGGCTATAGCGTCAGGTTCCACTGAACCGGTATTGATCTTTGATGACCGTACAGGCCGAGTCCAAGAGGTCGATATTCGTGGAACAGACGCTGAAGCGATCACTCGGTTAGCCAAAGACCCTATAGAAGCATCTGAATCCATCGATAGCGCTCAATCCTCACTTCAGCCACGTGGCCGTGGCAGACCAAAGCTCGGCGTGATCCCACGCGAGGTTACGCTACTTCCTCGCCATTGGGATTGGTTGTCGACACAGCCGGGAGGGGCCTCTGTCGCCTTACGCAAACTCGTTGAAGAGGCCAGGCGCAACACCGTGGACCGTGACGATAAGCGCAGGACGCAGGAACGTGCTTACCAGTTCATGTCGACAATGGCGGGCAATATGCCCGGCTTCGAAGAAAGTTCACGAGCATTGTTCGCGGGGGACTCAGAAAAATTCATCCAACTTACTGCCAAATGGCCTACTGACATTCGCAATTACGCAATGAGTTTAGCGGCCTACGATCAGGTATGAAGCAAGGCGCTTATTGATGTCTGCACCGTAAATACTGTGTGCATGTGTCCTGAAGTATCGAATCGGACGGGTAAATGAAGACGTTCAATGTAAATGGCATCAATCTGAGTTGTGACAGCTTCGGCGATAAGCATGCCGAGCCACTTCTTTTAATCTCCGGTCTTGGCACGCAGATGATCCGCTGGCCGGTGTTATTTTGTGAAAGTCTGGTGGCAAAAGGCTATCGTGTGATTCGCTTTGACAATCGTGACGCGGGTTGCTCATCGCATGATTGATCGGGTTGCGCGTCGCGCTATCAATACTGGCGCGCCCGAGTGATTGAGAACAGCGGAACCGGCTGCTCCCAAGGTAGATCCTGTTAAAGTAATGCTTGCCCGCCGTAACCGACAAGCATTACCCCTTCCGTTTGCTTATTACATTAAGACGCGGAAAGATCGATGACCATACGGCCACGAATGGTACCTGACTTCATCTCTTCGAAGATCGCGTTGATATCTCCCAGCGGCCTTTTCGTCACTTTCGGCGTCACTTTGCCTTCAGCGGCAAACTGGAAAGCCTCTTTAAGGTCTTCCCGAGTCCCTACCAGCGAGCCCACCACCTGAATACCATCCAACACCAGGCGTGGAATACTCAGATCCATACTCTCCGGCGGCAGCCCCACGGCAACCACTTTGCCCCCGGCACGGACGGCATTCACGGCAGAGTTAAAGGCAGAGCGCGCCACGGCGGTGACCACGGCAGCATGGGCACCTCCGACTTTTTGCTGAATAATCTCTTCGGCGTTTTCAGTTTTAGAGTTGATCACAAGGTCCGCACCAATCTCTTTTGCGAAATCCAACTGCCCTTGGTTAACGTCAATGGCGATCACTTTGGCGTTAAACACATTTTTGGCGTACTGCAAAGCCAGGTTACCCAAACCGCCCAAACCATAAATTGCGATCCACTGCCCAGGTTTAATGTCGGAAATCTTCACCGCTTTATAGGTGGTGACCCCAGCGCAGGTAATGCTGCTGGCAGCAAAAGAGTCCAGGCCATCAGGCACCTTGACAGCGTAATCTGCTACTACGATGCATTCCTCTGCCATGCCGCCATCAACGCTGTAACCGGCATTTTTGACCGAACGGCACAGGGTTTCGTTGCCATTGACGCAATATTCACAGTGGCCGCAGCCCTGGTAGAACCAGGCAACACTGGCACGGTCCCCCACTTTTAACGAGGTCACACCTTCGCCAACCGAAGTGACAACCCCGACCCCTTCATGGCCCAAGGTGATACCGGGTACCTCGCCGAAATCCCCATTTTTGACATGAAGATCGGTATGACACACCCCACAACACTCCATCTTGAGTGCCGCTTCGCCGTGCTTCAATGGGCGAAGCTGCTTTTCCTGAATATCTACACTGTGGTTTTTGGTGACTACGGCAGCTTTCATAGGGCATATCCTCTCAGGTTACGTTGAAAGTCCAGTTGTTAATGTAGTTACTGTAATTGCTGAGGGCAAGGTATGCGCTGTTTTGTTTAAAAACAGGGAGTTAAACTATATGGTTAGCGAGTGAGACAAACAGGGCTTATAAGCGAGAATAAAGATTAACGCTTGGTTTTCGTGATTTTTGTCGCTTTGGCAGGGTTGCCGGCCACAAACTCCAGCGTCGGTGAATAGTAAAAAGGCAGCCAGGCATGGTAACTGCTTTCCCACTCCCACTTTACCGGGCAAGGCCACAGAATATCTTCATGCAGAATATAGTAGACCCACCGTCCGTGCGGGCGGCGTGGTTTGGCTGTGCGCTTAGTCACTGACGGCTCAGACTCAGCGTGATTATCGATGATATTCAACCGCCCGTAGTGGCATAGCCACGTCACACATCCTGGTCAGCATGCACCCGACTGAAACGCCCATCGCAATGGAACAAAAATAGCCGTTCTTCATGTTAAATTCTCTTTGTCATCAGGGGCTACGGAGTCTCGGTGTTAAATTTAACATGGACGACGGTCGGCAAGCCATCTTTCCTGCCTGGGTGTTTACACCGGGCGACATACAACTGTCATTAATTATTCATACCAGATAAATATGCTGCGGCTAGGGTGGCTAGAACACGCCACTTTAAGAAGCGCCATGAGCTATTTATCACTCAATAACATCAAAAAAACCTGGGGCGACAAAACCGCGCTGGATGACGTCAGCTTTGACGTGCAGGAAGGTGACTTTGTTGCACTTCTGGGCCCTTCCGGCTGTGGAAAATCAACCCTGCTGCGAACTTTGGCCGGGTTAGAGAACGCCGACAGCGGCATAATTCAGATCCAGCAACGTGACGTGACGGCCCTGCCGCCTTCCCAACGTAAGCTGTCTATGGTTTTCCAGTCTTATGCGTTATTCCCACACCTCAGCGTGCGTGAGAACCTGCTGTTTGGCCTGCGAGCTCGGGGCGAAGACAAGCAGCATTTTGCCGCTCGGTTGGCGGAGATCAGTAAGCTGATGGAGTTAGAGCCGCTGCTGGATCGCCTGCCGGCACAGCTTTCCGGTGGACAGCAACAGCGTGTGGCATTAGGCCGTGCGGTGATAGCCCAAAACAAACTGTGTCTGATGGACGAACCCTTATCCAACCTGGACGCCAAACTGCGTCAGAGCATGCGCCGAGAAATCCGTGCTCTGCAACGCAAACTGGGTTTGACCATGTTGTATGTCACCCATGATCAAACTGAAGCCATGAGTATGGCGGACAAGATCATTCTGCTGAACGATGGCCGCATTGAGCAGCACGATACCCCAGACAATTTATATAACAACCCGGCCAGCATTTTTGCCGCTCAGTTTATTGGCGCCCCCCCGATGAACATCATCCCCCTAACTCGCAAAGGCGGTGGACACCATATCGGTAACGCCCCGCTGCCCGTCGTACCTGGCCATCAGGAGACGGCTCTGAGTTTAGGTATCCGCGCCGAAGACATTCGTCTCTGCGCTCCGGGCAGCGGCAACCTCACCGGCCAGATCCTCAGTGCGGAATACATGGGCGCCGATACGCTCGCCGTTTGCCATCTGCCTGCGGTTCCGGGGCAGATCACAGTCAAAATACCCGGCATGCAACATTTTACCGAAGGCAGCCTGGTTGGCCTGCAATGGGCAGCAGCGGCGCAGTACCTATTTTCAACCAGCAGTGGTGAGCGTTGCCACCACCTGGAACACGCCTTTCAGACAGTGACGTATCAATACGCAGTTCAATAATCAAAAGCACTATTTTACTTCAGGGGAAAACCATGTCCGTCTCTATCCGTTTATCTACATTAAGCGCTGCCGTGCTGTTGTTTGGCGTTTCTGTTTCTGCCCTGGCAGCGGATGCCGTGAAGCTGCAAATGTACTATCCGATTGCCGTCGGCGGGAAAATTAGCCATACCGTTGAAGGGTTAGTGGCTGATTTCGAGAAACTGCACCCAGATATCAGTATTCAACCCGTTTATACCGGTGACTACGCCACCACAGTGACTAAAGCATTAACCGCCTTCCGCGGCGGCAATGCCCCACAAATTGCCGTGATTGGCGATATCGAAGCCTATTCATTGATTGACGCGGGTGCCATTTTACCGGTCAGTGATTTGGCTAATGATGAGGCTGGTAAAGCCTGGATCGACGGTTTCTACCCGGCATTTATTCGCAAAATCCAGGGCAAGGTTTGGAGCATTCCTTTCCAGCGCTCTACCGTGGTGCTGTATTGGAATAAACAGGCATTTCAGCAAGCGGGGTTAAATGGCGAAACCCCACCAGCCAACTGGCAACAGGTGGTTGATTTTGGTCAAAAATTGGTAGTGCGCAATGGCAACGAGGTTAAGCAATGGGGGATTGAGATCCCTTCCACCCCGATTGGCTACTGGACCTTCCAGGGGATTGCTGCCACCAATGGCAGTCATTTGGATAATGGCAAGGGAACGGCCGTGACTTTTAATACCCCTGCTAACGTTGAAGCACTGACCTGGCTGACCGATCTGGCACAGAAATATCAAGTATCGCCAAAGGGTGCCATTACCTGGAGTACAACGCCGCAGGACTTTATCGACGGCAAAACCGCCATGATGGTTACCACAACCGGTAACCTGACCACCGTACGTGAAAACGCCAAGTTCCCATTTGGGGTCGCCATGCTGCCAGAGAAAACGCAGCGCGGTAGCCCAACCGGCGGCGGCAACTTGTATTTGTTCAAAGGGACAAGTCCGGCACAACAAAAAGCCGCCGTGACCTTTATGCGCTGGCTTTCAGCGCCAGAACAAGCCGCTCGCTGGAGCATCGCCACGGGCTATGTCGCCACCTCACCGGCCGCATGGGAAACCGCAACCATGAAAGAATATGCGGTCAATGTCCCGCAAGCGACTGTCGCGCGTGAGCAGTTAGCCTATTCGCAACCGGAGCTCTCAACCTATAACAGCGTGCAGATTCAGGAGTTGCTGAACCGCGCCGTAGAGGCGGCTGTGACGCAAGGCAAAACCCCGGCGCAGGCGTTAGAAAGCGCGCAAAAGCAGGCTGATCGCCTGTTGCAACGTTACCAATAACCGGGGCCGGCATGACCATATCGCACTCTGCTTTGCCCGCCGCCCGCCATAAGCGTTTCTCTTTACAGCTTTATGGCTATTTGTTGGTTCTGCCGGCATTGGTTTTTCTGATTACCTTTACCCATTATCCGGCGCTGGCTACGGTGTGGGAAAGCGTCTTCAGCGCAGCGCACAATAACCGACCGGCCCAATTCGTTGGGCTGGAAAACTACCGTGCATTGCTGGACGACGAAACCTTCATTCTGGCCTTACGCAATAACCTGCTGTATGCGGCAATCACCATTCCGCTGGCTGTTGGATTAGCGTTGTTGATGGCCTTGGCGGTAAACCGGCGCATGCGCGGTACCGCATTTGCCCGCGCCGCCTTCTTTATTCCGTCACTGCTACCGATGGTAGCAATCGCCAATCTGTGGTTGTTCTTCTATACCCCTCAAGTGGGGTTATTGAATCAACTGTTGGCGATGTTTTCGCTGCCAGCAGTGAACTGGCTGGGCGATCCGGACTCTGCGCTGTATTGCCTGATGGCCGTGTCGGTGTGGCGTGAAGCCGGTTTCTTCATGATTTTTTATCTGGCCGCGCTGCAGCAGATTGACCCCAAACTGGCTGAAGCTGCCGAGATCGAAGGGGCGTCACGCGGCTACTTCTTTAGACGGATCCAATGGCCACTGCTGATGCCAACCACACTGTTTATCCTGATCAACGCCTCGATGAATGCTTTCCGCATTGTCGACCAAGTGATCGCCATGACCAACGGGGGACCGGACAACAGCACTAGCCTGCTGCTGTTCTACATCTACCGTACGGCGTTCAGCTATTGGGATCTGCCTTACGCCTCAGCAATGACCACCGTGTTGCTGGTCATTTTGGCGTCAATTGCGTTAATTAAATTCAATTTGCTGGATAAGCGAGCCTACTATCAATGAGCCTTTCCCTCACCGCTGCGCCGACACAATCCGTGTCGTTACGCCGTATTGGCTGGAACTTACTTACCTGGGGGGCCGCTTTACTGTGGATCTTCCCGATCCTGGTCGCGACCTGGGTAGCGATTCATCCCGCCGCCGATCAAGGCGGTTTTTCCCTTTTCGCCCCTTTAACCGCCCAAAACTTTATCAATGCCTGGCATGCCGCCCCTTTTGGACGCTATTTCCTCAACACCATCTCGCTGGTACTGCTGATTGTTTTCTTTCAACTGATACTGGCTACCATGGCAGCCTATGCCCTGGTACGGTTCCGGCTCAAAGGCGCAGGCATACTGTTTGCTCTGGTGCTCTTGCAGTTGATGATCAGCCCGGACGTGCTGATCCTGAATAACTACCAGACCATTGGCGCCTTGGGGCTGCGCGATACCCTTTTGGGGATTGCCCTGCCTTATTTTGCCTCAGCATTCGCTATTTTCCTGTTGCGACAGACGTTTAAAAGCATCCCATTGGTACTGGAAGAAGCGGCAATTGTCGAAGGTGCCAGCCGGTTTTACATATTACGCCGTATTTATATCCCGCTGGCGAAACCGGTGTATGTCGCATTTGCCTTGGTCTCAATCAGTTTTCACTGGAATGATTTTCTCTGGCCGCTGGTCATTACCGATTCGGTTAACGTACGGCCGCTGACCGTGGGGCTACAGCTATTTTCAGCACCGGAGCAAGGCGTGCAATGGGCCTTAATAGGGGCCGCGACGCTGATGACCTCTGTGCCGTTACTCGTGTTGTTTTTAGTGTTTCAGCGTCAATTTGTTCAATCCTTTATGCGCGCCGGCATTCGCTAGCGCTGAGCAGGTAACCCATGACTTCACACCTCACCGAAGCACAGTCTCTGGCCCTGGGTCAGGTTAGCTCTCTTTACCAGCAACCCCAATTCTCGGGCGAGCCCATGGCGTCGGGCGCCCTGCGCTTTGGCTTAATCGCCGATCCACAATATGCCAATGCCGATCCCAATCTGGAATATAACCGCTACTACCGTAACAGCCTGCGTAAACTGACCCAGGCCATTACTCAGCTTAATGACTTGCCGCTGGCTTTTGTCGCCACCCTCGGGGATTTGGTAGATGATAACTGGAGCAGTTACGCCGAACTGTTGCCGGTGTACCAGCAGTTACGTCATCCGCATGCGGTGATTATGGGCAACCATGATGCCGATGTGATATCCCGCCATCTGGCAACGCAATCCCCTGTGCTGGCACTGCCCAAACACTATTACCAGTTCAGCCTGAACGGTTATCGCTTTATCGTGATTGACGGTAATGACCTCAGCCTGTATTGCAATCAAGCCAACGGTGATGAACACGCACAAGCACAGCAGTTGCTGGCCCGTATCCGTGCCGAGCATCAACCGCAAGCGCAAAGCTGGAACGGCGCCGTCGGTGATGAACAACTGCGTTGGCTGGAGTGCAGCCTGGCGGACGCACAAAGCAAAGGGGAAACCGTTGTGGTGTTTGGGCACTACCCATTAGCACCGGCCAATGAACATAACCTGTGGAACTGCAATGCGCTGGTGGATCTGCTATGCCGCTATCAGGTACGCGCTTACTTTGCCGGTCATTATCATTTGGGTGATTATGTTCGCGTGGGGAATACCGATTTCATCACCCTAAAGGGCATGGTCGATGGCGACGAACTGCTGCCGTTCGCCGTGGTTGAGCTGGACGGCGATAAGCTATCAATTACCGGCTATGGCCCGGAAATTAGCCGAGTGCTGGTGCGATAAATATCGGCTGTTGGAGCCCTATCAAGACGCCAACCCGCCGCCACCTGGGTATGGCGTCTTACCGGCAATCTTCATGACTTCGGCCCCCAAGGTGACAAAAGGAGCTTGCCTGCAGGCGTAGATGAGCCCGCCAGCCTTGGCGCGCACCGCTTTTACCGTATCGGTGATCGGGTCGACAATTTCGGCCACGGCCTCATCCGCCTCTACCCACTCCCCCGGCTGACGTAGCAACAACAGAATACCGCTGGCAGGTGCTGTCACGATCTCTCCGGCAGCGAACGGTAGCATTGCCACGTCTCGCTGGGGGATCTCGGGTGACTCACCGGCAACGGCACCCCGGTGTTGTAAATAACGATAGAGACGTTCAGCGTCAACACTGGCCAGTTCGTGGCTAATATCTCGTTGCCCACGCAGCTCCAGCGTGACCGCCATGCAGCCGGGTGTCAGGTCTTTTAGCGCAAAATGTTGTGTCGCCAAACGGTGCCAAGGCAGGCCGCAAGCCTCATCAAAGGATCCGCCACCGCTGTCTTGTGAAAGCAGCACTGCGCCAATATCCATAAAGCACGCCAATACTTCAGCCTGTTCACTCCAGGCCGGGTCGGCATACATATGCAAGATCGCTCGGTCATCGCAGTGCAGATCCAGTACCACATCAGCATCACAGGCCAACAGCAACAATTGGCGACGTAGTGCCGTGACTTCGCTGGTGTCGAGTGCTGACAGTAAAGCTTCACGCATTGCGGCACGCACCTGCTGATGTAAGGATTCATCAATACTGAACGCGTGGTTGAGTAACAACTGGGTTAAGTCGGGAAAGTCTCGGTTGAAATTACGACCACTGACCAGGTCGAATCGCCCCACGCCGCCATTGAGCAGCACCTGAGCCAATCCCGGCGGGTTGGCGACCGGGACAATGATTATTTCACTTTGCAGTTCCCCGCGCCGTTCCGCCTGGCTGAGTAATCTTTTAAGATAATGCAACACCAGCATGCCGGGCAGTTCATCGGCATGTAAACCGGCTTGCAGGTAGATCTTTTCGCCTTTACCCGACTCGCCGAAATGAAAACTGGTAAATTGGCGCTGCCCACCCAAGGCATGTTCAGGTAACTTATGATGTTTACTTTTCATTGGACGCCCTATCTGTGGAAAAAAAAGCCCGGCTTGATCGCATCGACAAAAAGATCCTCGAAATACTGTGCCGGGATGGCCGCATTTCCTATCAAAAGCTGTCCGAGCAGGTCAATCTGACCGCTCGCCCTTGCCAGGAGCGGGTTCGTGGGTTAGAGCGTGACGGCATTATTCGTGGCTACAGCGCCATTATCGAATTGCCTGAGCCGGAACATGCGTTTGTCATTCAGGCGCAGATTGCGCTGGCCGACCATGGCCATTCCCAACCGGCGTTCGAGCAGGAAATGCGCAATACGCCGGAAGTGCTGGACTGCTGGCTGGTCAGCGGCAATTTCGATTTTCTGGTGCGTATCGGGTGTCGCAGCATGGAAAACTACCGGCTACTGGCCGATACCTGGCTAACCAGCAAAAAGTTTCGGGTGGATAAAATCGTGACGCTGACCGAATTACAATCCATTAAACGTTCCTGAGCCGGATCAATCACGGCGGATAAACGCCAGCCAGCGGCGTTCTGCCCGTGAAAACAGGAAAATCAGCAGGAAGGTGCACAGCAGATACAGCGCCGCTGCCATCAGGAACGGAACAAAAGGCGAATACGTTGCGGCATAAAGCGCGCGCGCCACCCCGGTGATATCCAACAGCGTAACGGTACTGGCCAGCGATGTGGCATGCAGCAAGAAGACCATTTCGTTATTCAGCGCAGGAATGCCACGTCGCAGCGTTGCAGGCAGGACCAGCCTGCGAATGATCTGCCACTGGCTCATGCCATAGGCTTCGCCGGCAATCCACTCCTGGCGCGGGAAGGTTTCCATCATGCCAGCCAGCAACTGTGCGACGTAGGCGCTGGTATTGAGCACCAGCGCCAGCGTGGCGCAGAACGTCGCATCACGAAACAGCAACCAGAATGGCTGATCGTTCTGCCAGCCCAACTGCACCACATCAAACTGCGACAGGCCATAGTAAATCAGCATTAACTGTAGGTAGAGCGGCGTACTGCGAAAAAAATAGGTGATGCTGCGGATGAGCCAAGCCACGGGGCGTGGACCATAAACCTGGCCGATCGCCATTAGCATCGCCAGCAATAAACCGGGTACAACCGACAGCAAAAATAACCTGGCGGTCATTGCCAGTCCGGTCACATCAGAGCCATCACTCCACAAAAAGCTCGGCACGGCTTCCAGCATGTTTTGCAGGTTCATCAGCGTACTCCCGCCGAATTCGACGACGCCAGCGCATAACGCCGCGATAGCCGGCTAAATCCCCAACTGGAGATCGCGGTGATCACCATATAAATTAGCGCCACCAGGAAATAGAACAAGAAAGGTTTTTGCGTTGCGCGCCCCGCTTGCTCCGCCAACCACACCATGTCTTCCAGCCCGAGGATCGACACCAACGCCGAGGCCTTCATCAACCCAAGCCAGTTATTATTAATGCCGGGAATGGCGAAACTCAGCATTTGCGGTAGCAGCACGCGTCGAAATACTTGGCCGGGGCTCATGCCATACGCCATCGCCGCCTCGAGTTGACCGCGCTCCACGGTGAGAAATGCGCCACGGAAAGTTTCGGTGTAGTAGGCACCAAACACGAAGCCTATTGCCAGTACACCGGAGATAAAGGTGTTGAAATGCAGTGGCCCCAGCCCCAACAGACCAAGCGCGCCGTTAACCAGCATCTCGCCGCCAAAGAACAACAGCAGCATGATCACCAGTTCAGGAATGCCACGCACCAGTGTGGTATAGCCCGTTGAAACCCAACGCAACCAACGCGGACCGAACAGTTTGATCACTGCATTAATCAGCCCAAGCACCAAGGCAACGGCGAGTGAAACCAGCATCACGCACAACGACAACGCCGCACCCTGTACCAGCAACGGTAAATACTCTACGACCATTCCCGGCCTCCCATATTTGACTGAATGCCGGGTCAGCCGGCGTTAGCGGAGCCGGCTTAGTCACCGTAAATATCGAAGCTGAAATATTTCTTCTGGATGGCCGCATAGGTGCCGTCGGCGCGAATGGCTTTGATCGCACCGTTAAGCGCATCTCGTAGAGCTGGGTTGTCTTTGCCTACGGCGATGCCCACGTCGGAGGAAATACTGCTGTCTTTGATCACCGGACCGGCGAAGGCAAACTTTTGTCCGCGAGGCGTGTCGATAAAGCTGCTGGCAGCCTGAGTGTTATCCTGTAACGACGCATTAATACGCCCGGACATCAGATCCAGATAGACATTATCCTGATTGGCATAAGAGACAATTTTTACGCCCTTTCCGCCCCAATGCTGTTTCGCATAGGCTTCATGGATTGAGCCGGTCTGTACGCCAACCGTTTTTCCTTTCAGGCTGGCGACGTCTGGCAATAAATCGCTGCCCTTACGTGCCACTAACTGGGCAGAACTGCGGTAATAACGATCGGTGAAGTCCACTTCCTTTTTACGTTCATCAGTAATGGTCAGCGAAGCAATAATCGCATCGAACTTATGTGCGTTAAGCGCGGCGATCATGCTTTCGAAAGGTTGTTTGACGAACACACATTTGGCATGCAGTTGGGTACACAGCGCATTGGCAATATCAATATCGAAACCGGTGATCTCACCATTGGGCGCAAGCACATCAAAGGGTGGATAACCGCCGTCAACGCCAAAACTGATGGTGTCAAAAGTCTGGGCCGCTGCTGGGCCGCCCAGTGCCAGGCTAGTCAATAAAACGGCTAATGTTTTTTTCATGGCTGAGATCCCCGGTGAAAGAAAATACTAGAAACGAAGTGACAGGCAGGTCAGGCCGCCGTCCATTTTTTTGAATTCACTGGTGTCGAGCTGAACGATCGGCATCCCTAACTTTTCGATTTGCGCCAAGGTCTGTGGATAGCCCTTGGGGGTAATCAACGTATCGTTGATCCAAAGTGTGTTTCCGGCGTAGGACTCCACTTCTGGAATGACGATGCTGTTGAAAGCGCTAAAGGCTGGATGGTGCTGGTAAGCTTCTGTCAGCAACAGGGTATTGCGGCCAACATAGTTGACTATCGATTTCAGGTGCAGCCCGGCGCTCACCTCAATCGCAGTCACTCGGTAACCATGGGGTTCCACCGCTGCGGCAAATTCGCCAATACCGACTTCGTCCGTACGTGACGTCAGACCGACAAAAAACTGACGATCGACCAACAGCACATCACCACCATCAAGATGACCGCGTGCGCTCATCCGCACCACTGGCCGCTCACCGTCAAACAAGGGGGCAATAGTGTCAACTTCGCCCTGGCGACTTGGTGCACCGGGATGGGTGATCACCGCCAGTTCAGGCATCACGACTGCCGTATCTTCAACAAAGTGTGCGTCAGGAAATACCGGTGCAGCAGGTAACACTGTCACTTTTAATCCCAGGCGGAGCAAGGTGTCCACGTAGGCCAAAAACTGCTGGCCCGTGGTGACAATATCCGGCGCGCCCAATTGGGCCGTGGTTTGGCCGCTGGCGCAGCTATCAGCAGGGAGTCTGGCAATGGCTTGGGTAAAGTGCATGGGCGATTCTCTCTATTGGAAAGGACGGTCACTGTTGTTTCGATTATCAAACAGATACCGCTGCTAATCAGGTTGAATCCACCCACTGCTACTCTACATTTGCGCTGTTTATTCCTTCGATAACGACCAATTCCGCTGTGCGCCCTTTTCACGGAACAGGCGGTTGCGCACCTGTGATACGCGGCATCACCTCTTTCATTAACGCCAGGAATTTACGCAGGCGTGCCGGATAGTAACTGGCGTACGGGTAAAGCAAATATATCGGTAATGGGGCTGCCCGCCAGTCCGGCATCAATGCGATAAGTCGGCCCTGTTCGAGATCCTGTTTAACCACCCAGGATGACAACATTGCGACCCCAACACCGTTTAACGCGGCTTTACGCACTGCGTAGAGACTGTCAGTGCTTAACCTTGGCGCGATGTCAAAACGGCAGGACTTACCGCTGTCGTGATGGGTTAACGTGACTTCATTGCGATAAAAACTGTTTAGCGCCAGCCAAGGCAGTTGCGCTAAATCGCCTATCTGGCTCAGTGGCGCATTACCTGCTAATAACTCAGGTGACGCCACCACGATGCGCGGCACTTCCGCCAATAATACGGCAACCACCGACGGATCGGTCACTGCACCGACGTGGATCGCGCAGTCCACGCCTTCAGGAATGAAGTCTGGCGAGTGATCATTGAGCGTCCATTCCACACTGGTCTGACGATAACGTTGTAAATAATCGCCCAGCGGCCCAATCAGTTGATCCTGACCAAAGGCATGCGGCGCCCTCACCCGCAATATGCCGACCGGCTCATCGCGTGTACCACGTAGCTCATCTTCCATGATGTGCCACTGTTCAATCAGCTTACGCGCATGCTGATAACACCGTTCGCCGTCATCCGTCAGCTTCATGGTGTGTGTCGTGCGCTGGATTAACTTAACGCCCAGCAGTTGTTCCAGCACCTGTAGGCGCCGGCTGACAGTGGGCTGTGACGTGTGCATTTGCGCCGCCGCAGCTGAGAGGCTGCCGCTGTCAACAATACGTACCAGCGTTTGCAACATGGCTATGCGGTCGCCATTCGGAAATGAGTTTTTATTCATACGTAATACGTATAACAGTTTTACCTGTACGGGGGCTACAGTTTGCGGCGAAGCCCGGCAAAAATAGCCGCACTTTACGAGTTCAGGATAACCAACATGAGCCTACTTTCATCAACCAATAACACCACCACGCTTTCCCCCAACGTTGTCTTTCTGCTGGCGGCGGGCGCTGGTCTGAGTGTGGCATCCATCTACTACAGCCAACCTATGCTGGGCATTATGGGGGATGCATTCCACGCCGGGGTGAGTGATACCGGCTTGGTACCGACACTGACACAAGTCGGCTACGCGCTGGGAATCTTATTATTGGCCCCGCTGGGGGATCGTCACGATCGTCGGCAGATCATCCGGGTTAAAGGCGTACTGTTGGCGCTGACCTTGCTGCTTTGTGGTTTTTCCTCTTCATTCCCGTTGCTGCTAATCAGCAGTCTGGCGATCGGTTTAGCCGCTACGGTAGCGCAAGACATCATACCGGCAGCCGCTACGCTCGCTTCTGACGCCAACCGAGGCAAAACTGTGGGGACAGTAATGACCGGGCTGTTAGCTGGCATTTTGCTGTCGCGTGTCTTCAGCGGTGTGGTCGCGGAATATTTTGGCTGGCGCAGCGTTTACTTCCTGGCGGCAGTTGGCGTGTTGATTATTACCTTCGCGATTGGGGCTGTATTACCGCGCTTTAAACCCAACACCACGTTGAGCTACCCGGCGCTGCTGCGTTCATTAGGCAAGCTGTGGGCAGAGTACCCGGAATTGCGGCGTGCAGCACTGGCGCAAGGTTTGTTGTCAGTTGCGTTCAGTGCTTTCTGGTCAACACTGGCAGTAATGCTGGCAGAGCGGTATCAGTTAGGTAGCGCAGTAGCCGGTGCTTTTGGATTGGCGGGCGCGGCAGGTGCACTGGCTGCTCCCTTGGCAGGCGCACTGGCCGATCGTCATGGCCCTGATTACGTCACTAAAATCGGCGCAGCCATGGTGGTGTGTTCATTTGCCCTGATGTTTCTGCTGCCATTACTGTCAGTACCCGCACAGTTGGCTCTGATCGCCTTGAGCGCGGTAGGTTTTGATCTCGGGATACAGGCTACACTGGTGGCGCATCAGACGATTATTTACGCCATTAATCCGGCCGCCCGCAGTCGCCTTAATGCCATCATGTTTACTCTGGTGTTTATTGGCATGGCGACCGGTGCTGCTTTAGGGAGCAAGATTCTGGAAAGTGCCGGTTGGTCTGGTGTGATCGCATTAGCAACAGTGGTGGCGACAGGAGGATTAGTGCTACGGATGTTGGTCAAGGCCCCCTCGCGAGCCGCAGCCTGATGGTGTAGATCGTCTAAAAATAGCCGCAACGTCTGCGGCTATTGTATTTTAACGTCACTCGGCCTCTTGGCTGTTTTCGGCACAAAACTCACGATACCAGCTATCTTCGGCTAACAACTGAGTATGGCTACCCCTGCGACGTAACCGTCCTGCTGCCACAATGACAATATCCTCTGCCAGAGCCGCCAATCGGGGGTTATGCGTGACATAAATACAGCTTGTTCGTCCACGCTGACGTGCCAGCAATGCCATCACGCGGTTAACGCTGAGTGAGTCAAGGCTTGCGGTCGGTTCATCCAGCAAAAGTATTGGTGTCCTGGCACACAAACTTCGTGCCAGACACAGGCGCAGCCGCTGCCCGCCGGACAATGCAGCGCCCCCCACGCCAACCTCGCTGTCTAGCCCGTGCGGTAAACGGGCGATCTCCTGCTGCAAACCTACCGCCGACAGTGCCTCCTGCATTTCATGTTCTTTTAGCGCAGGGTTAGCTAATTGGAGGTTCCAGCGAACACTTCCCCGGAACAGCGGCGTATCCTGCAACAACACATTGCGACACCCTGCCAATGTTGGGGCATCAAGCTGACGAATATCCACTCCGCCAATAGTCACCTGTCCGTCTGTCACGTCGGTGTTACGTGCCAGTATACCCAGCAAGGTGCTTTTGCCGGCGCCAGATGGACCGACGATGGCCAGTAATTTGCCGGGTGGAATATCAAGGTCAATGTTGCTAAGCAGTGCTGTACCGTCCGGCAAGCGATAGCCGACCTGTCGCGCAATCACATGGCTGTCCGCCGGTATGTCGCCAGACTGCGCAAATTGAAGCGCGGGTGTTTCCAACACCATGAATACCTGCATTAGCGCCTGCCAGGCATTACGTAGCGACTGGGCGAGCTGCGTCATTGCCGCCAAGGGTTCGATAAATCGGACTAACAGCACCATTTCGGCGATCCACAATGGGGTTGTCAGCGCACCAATACCGACACGCCAGGCCCCCAGTACTAACACCAGCAAGAATACCGCCTGTACCGCACCCGCAAAGACCAACGTGATGGGTAATGAGCGTCGTTGGAGATGCACCACTTTCTGGTATTGGGCGGTCAGTGCCTGTACCAACCGCTGTCCTGCCTGTTGATTCAGTCCCGTGGTACGCAGTAACGCTTGCTGTTGTCCAAACTCAGCCAACTGTGTGGCGCTGTCGTGCTCAGCCTGATGCAGCTGATCTTCCAGGGTTAGCGTCCGTCGCCCTCCCCAGCGTAGCCACGCACCTAACAATACAGCGGCGATCAACAGGCAACAGGCCAGTGGAAAATCGATAAACGCCAATCCAATAATAACCGTTGCAGGGGTCACTACCGCCGTAATCAGTGGAGCCAACAAATGCGCCGGGATTGCCATGGTCGTCAACACCGGCCCACGTACCAAACTCGGCAAGTGCACCCGGCCAAGCAGGTTAGCGGGAATTCGCGGGATATGCAGGATCAAGGCACCGATCAACATCCGTACTACCGTGCATCCGGCCAAATACCCTTTCAGCGTCGCCCAAAACATCACGCCACCATACACCGCCGTGGTCGCCAGCAAGCCCCACAATGCCGGCCAAATTTGCGCGATATCACCACTAAACCAGGCAACAATCAGTGGCACTAGCATCAGACCAGCGACACCGTCCAGCATGGCGCACGCCGTCATCCACAGCAGTGTTTTCATCAGCGAAGCCCGATCCTGCGGAGCCAAAGATCTCAAGCGCGCCATATTAATAGCCATAAATGTCTCCCTGACTGTCCCAAAGCCGGCGATAAAGCCCCCCGGCGGCTAATAATTGCCGGTGGTTGCCACTGGCGACCAACTGCCCACGTTCCAGCACCAAAATACAGTCGGCATCCATGACATCGGCCAATCGGTGACTGACGATCACCGTGGTGCCAGATCGCTGGCGTAGGCGACCTAATAAGGCTGCGGCGGTTTGCGGATCAAGCGCCGACGTGGGTTCATCCAGCAACAAAATTGGCGCTGGTGACAGCAAGGCGCGCGCAATAGACAGGCGTTGCAGTTCACCGCCTGAAAGCTGCAAGTCTTGGCCCGGTATGCTTTGGTAACCAAGTGGCCGTGCCATAATGTCCTCATGCAGACAGGCAGCCTTTGCCGCGGCATGGATGGTGGCCTGATCGGCATCTGGACGATAGAGCGCAATGTTTTGATCCAACGGTCGTGCCAGCGCACATCCCTGTTGCAATACCGGGGTGATTAATTGAAAACGACCAGCAGAAGACAAACTCGCCAAAGGGTGACCGCTGACCCGAATTTGCCCGCAGTCCGGGTCCATAAACCGTGCTAATAGCAACAGCAAGCTGCTTTTCCCTGCCCCCGATGGCCCAACAATCGCGGTGACACTGCCGGCTGGCAGCGAAAAAGTGATGTTCTGTAGAACTGGTTGATTATCGTAATGGAAACTCAGCGCCTGTACTTCGATATCGGCTGGGGCGTTCAGATCAGGCTGTTGTGTTCCGTTCACCATGTCTGGCGTAGCCAGCAACGCATTCAACCGCTCCGCCGCCAGTCGGGCACTGCGCAATGCATCACCGCCGTGGCCCATCGCCTGCAGCGGCGCGGCAATTGCCTTAACCAACAACAAAAATACGCACAACTGAGCGACCGGCAATGGCGTCGCACCCAAGCCCAACGCGCCAGCGATGACCCAAACGCCAAGCAGTGGCGCTCCCAGCAACAGTTGCATACCCGCGCTCAAACGGCCGATACGCTGTACCCAATGGCTGAATGCCGTAACAAAAAGATCGGTTGCCGCCTGTGCCTGAGCTTGTACCCCGGCCTGCGGATATTGCCGCACTGCCACCGGATGACTGGCCAGCGTACCGTAGCTTTCCAGCATCTCCTCCATCGTACGGTCGCGTTGTTCGACATCGGCACGAAACCGAGAGGCTCGCATCGCCAGGAACAACCCAACTGCAGCGCAAAGAGGCAATAACGCAAACAACGCCAGCGACATATTCAGTGAAAACAAATAGCCAAAGGCCACCAACGGGACAATCAGCAAATTCACCAAATCCGTCGGTGCGTGTGCGATCAGCTGATGCAGTGCTCTTACGTCCTGCTCAACGTAACGGGCTACGCCATCCTGGCCCTGGTGTACAAACCAGTTCAGCGGCAAACGCTGCAACTTTTCCGCCAGGGCTAAGCGCAGTTGATGGCAAAGCCCGGCATCCACGCTGTGCGTCAGATACAACGCCAATGTTTGACCGAACAACCACACCAAACCGCTGACGGCGATAGGCCACAGCCAGCGAATTTCAGCAACAGATTGAGTTTCTGCTGCGATATATCCCAGCAGGATCCAAGGTATCAATGAACATATGCCTGCCAACGCCTGCAAAAATATGGCCGCCGCCAATGGCCGATAATACGGCCGTAACAGGCGATGTAATGCCCCTTTCATCGTGATCTCTCCTTAAAATTCCATACCTTACGATAGCGGAAAATCAGGTGAGCTCAGGTGGGGATACTTTTGCCAGCGGGACTTTTTATTTAGCCCGCCGGTTAGCGCGCCATCACCGCTCGGGGGGAAATGCCAAAGCGCTTGCGGAATGCGATGGATAAATGTGCTGGGCTGTAACCCACACGATAGGCGATGGTGGCCACATTGGCCTCCTCAGTGCTGAGCATGCGGTGGGCTTGTTGCAGACGATACTCTTGCAACCATCCAAACACGCTGTTGCCAAAGATCTGACGGAAGCCGTTGGTGAGTTTGCGGGTGTTAATCCCCACCTGTGCTGCCAAACGATCCAACCCCGGAGGATGTGGCAGGTTGGAAATCAATAGATCGCGCGCGGCGTGGAGGCGTTCAATGTCCGAACGAGTGAGCCGTAGAACGACTGCCTTTGACGGGACATCGGACAGGTGTTGCAGGCTCATCGCGATGAGTTCCATCGCCTTGCCCGCCAAATACAGATCGCGCGTGGCCCCTTGCAACGGGCAAGTGGCAATCTGTGTGGACAACGCCAATAACAGTTTGGGGGCCGGACCGATAACCATTTTCGGCGGCTGCCCTGCCCGAGACGTTAATGCTGCGGGAAACAATTCGGCATGTTGATCCTGGCCGTCGCTCTCCAATTGCAAAATGGTGTAGCGCAGAGGGGTATCCCGTTTAAAACGGTGTGTCACTGCGAAGTTGCCAAGGTTACTGAATGCACAAAGTGAAGGTTCGGCGATATGCCGTTCAGCCTGCCCTGTAACCCGGCATTGCATCTCGCCACTGTGCACGAACGCCAACTTGATACCGTTGATCAACGGATCATCCTCCCAGGCAGACTGCTGTTCCAGCAAGGTACCACTATGCAATAGGATGTGCGGTGCAAATTTTAGGCGTTCGGGATGCGGAACTGGCGTGATGATGGGCTGATGTTGTACTGCGAAAGACGGCATGGTTGTCATGGTGTACGCGTGTTCAGATAGCGGGCAACAGGGCTTTCACTATGGCATAACGGTCGGCAAATGAAAGTAATTCTTATTCAATCTGCCGACCACTGCAATAACACTATCTACTTCTGATTATCCGCCACGAACGACGCCACATTATCTTGAGTGATCGTTTTGTAAGGCACCCAGTTATACGGCTCGACCTTGTGTTTTTCCAACAGCGCCTTGGCTACCTGCACAGCACCGATGGCCTGCCCTTTGGCGTCCTGGAAAATGGTTAACGTCATGCCGCCATTTTTAATAAACTGTTGACCGTCCGGCGTGCCGTCGATCCCCGCCACCAGGATGCTTTTATTTTTGGCCTGATTCAGCGCCATGATGGCACCAATGGCCATTTCGTCGTTGTTGGCCGCGATAGCGTCAATCGGGCGACCATTCAGTAACCAGCCGGACACCACGTCCACCGCCTCATTGCGCTGCCATTTGGCAGTCTGTTTTTCCAATACCTTCATGTCTTTGTATTTGGCGATCACCGCTTCTACGGCACGGGTGCGCTCGCGCGCCTCTTCGTTCGATAACGCCCCCATCAGGATTGCCACGTTGCCGCGATAATTCATTTTCTTGGCCAACGCTTCCATTTGCATTTCACCGCCTGCCGCCGAGTCTGAACCCACATAGGCCATATCCTTACCCAACTTCACTTCCGGCTTGCGGTTGACAAAAATCAGCGGAATATTAGCGCGCTCAGCAGCGTCCATCATCGGCTTTACGCCCTGTGTATCAACAGGATTGAGGATGATGGCATCCACCCCAAGGTTGATAAAGTCATCCACCTGTTGCACCTGTAGCGCCACATCCCCTTTCGCGTCGGCAAACTGACTATCCATATTCAGTTGCTTAAGTTCACTCGCCATTTGCGAACGTAAAATAGAGACAAAGTTAAGATCGAAATTAGCCAGCGCTACGCCGACTTTATAAGTTTTCGCCTGGGCGCTGAAAGCCATAACCATGCTCAGCAGTATCAAAAGTAACGTTTTCGTTTTCATGATGACATCCTGTAGGTTGAGGTTTATTTATTATTAAAATCAACGCATCACTGCCTGTACCGGGCAACAGGCCAATACCCGGTTTTATTTGGATCAACGAGTGAAATGGTCACGGAACTGTTGCAATGCTTCAGTGCTGTCGCCGGAGGCCCATCCTTCCATCGCCACCACGCCCTGGTAACCCATCTCCTCCAGCGTGCGCGCTATTGCACGGTAGTTGATCTCACCGGTGCCGGGCTGCTGCCTCCCCGGTACGTCAGCCACCTGGATCTCGCCGATGGCTGGGCCACAGCGGCGAATCAGTTCAATGAGGTTACCCTCGCCAATTTGCGCATGGTAAAGATCGAGGTTCATTTTCAGCCCCGGGCGGTTAACTGCCTCCACCAGAGTCAGGGTGTCGAAGGCTTTGGCGAAAGGCGTACCAGGGTGATCCCGTGGTAAGTTGAGGTTTTCCAGCGTAAATACTTTCCCGGCGCGCTCCGCCATCTGCGCTAAGCCGCTCAGGGTATCGGCTGCTTTCAACCACATTGCGCCAGTCACTGTCTCCACCGGTTTTACCGGTAACCCCTGCGGATCTAAACCGGTTCCGTGCAGGTTCAGGTTTTGGCAGTTCAGGCGCTGTGCTATCGCCAGCGACTGTTCCGCGGTTTGTAGCAGTTGGGCAATTTCTTCGTCATCGGTCAGGTTGCCGGTGAGATAGCCGGTCATTGACGTGAAGCGCGCGCCGGTAGCGACCAACGCATCGATGTCTTTGTTGGCCCAATTCCAGATTTCAACGCCGAAGCCAAGTGCATCAATACGTGCCACACGTTCAACAAAGGGCAGATCGAGAAACACCATCTCGGCACAAACGGACAATTGATAACGCGCCATCATTGCCCCCTCAGTGTGACGGGTTTGCCCTGTTGTACCGACTCAATACAGGCAAGTGCGATCTCCAACGCATTACGTGCATCCTGACCGGTCGCGCGTGGGCTTTGACCCTGTTGAATACAGTGCGCGAATTCGGTCAGTTCTGCCACGTAGGCGTCGTGCAGCAAGTCGGTATCCTGCCTCGATGTCTCAATGGCGATACCGCCAGCGTGATAGCGCACACAGTTATTCAGGTTGATATTGCCCGCCTGTAACATCCCTTTGCTGCCGAACACTTCACCACGCACGTCGTAACCGTAGACCGCCTGGAAATTGGCTTCGGCAGTGGCGATAGCTCCGTTATCAAAGCGAATCGTGACCACGGCCGTATCCAGCAATCCCTTGTCCTTGAAGTCCGGGCGCACCAACGCATCCGCCAAGGCATAGACGTCTACCGGCCTGGCGCCCGGATTGAAATGCAACAGTGTGTCAAAGTCATGGATTAAGGTTTCCAGAAAGATGGTCCACGCCGGGATCGGCGCCGGATCGCGCAGCAAGGGGTCGCGCGTCACCGAACGAGACAGCTGCGTGGTACCATTTTCCCCCGACTTCACGGTGGCGATGGCGGCAGCAAACCCACTGACAAAACGGCGGTTAAACCCCACCTGGAGAACCACTCCCGCCCTTTTTACTGCGGCAATAGCTCGGTCCGCCTCATCTAGCGTGATGGCCATCGGCTTTTCACAAAATACATGCTTGCCCACCTGAGCCGCAGCGATCACCCACTCCGCATGTGTGCGTGCCGGTGAAGCGATGACTACGGCATCAATTGCAGGATCATCCAGCATTGCCTGCAAATCACTGTAGGCTTTCACGCCCAAGCGTTCTGCCAGCCGCTGCGCTGTACCCGGCAAAGGATCGGCCACCGCTGCCAATACTGCGCCCGGCACGCGTCGTGCCAACGATTCTGCATGGAAGGTGCCCATTCTGCCGGCACCGATCAGACCAACACGCAGGGGTTGGGATGAATGACTCATAGTGATTCCTTATGTGAAGTAGCGCCCTATTGGGCAACGGAGTGCACTGTGGGTATTGCAAAGGGGATGCCAGCTTAAAACGCGGGGAATTTGTGAGGCGTTGCACAGATAGCCATAACAAAGTGACAACTAAATTGACATGTCAATTTCACATGTCAATAAAATGAACATTACATTCCGATTCGGAGATGCCAATGCATACCGCCGCAGGCCTGAGGCCAATCAAAGATGAAAGCGATCCGATTTTCAGTCTGCCGGAAGGACCGGAAGCCAGCGAATGGGACAGCCTGTTTTGGCAAGGATGGCAGGCATTTAACGATGGCGGGCAACCAGGCTGGATACGCAAGTCCATACTACAATCCTGGCGGCGCTCGCGTGAATACGGCATCGATCCCGATGAGTTTGTCTATCACGCGCCACCGGCAGACCAACTGCAGGCCATTCTGTCGCACAATGCCGAGCTTATTACCGTGGCGCGCAGCATCATGGAGAACCTGTTGGCTTATAACCCCGATGGTCACATCAATCTGACCGATGCTAATGGTGTCACCCTCCACTACTGCGGTGCAGACATGACACCGGTCGGCAGTATCCTGCGTGAAGAGGTTCAGGGCACCAACTGCACCGCACGCTGCCTGCTGGAACAGCGTTTGGTGTATGTACTCAGCGGTGAGAATTGGAAGATTGGCCTGCGCCAACGCCATAGGCAGTGTGCCGCAGCACCTGTGCGTAACGCCGAGGGAGTCATGATTGGTGTGTTAACACTCACCGCCACACCGGACAATTTCAATGCCCATACTCTGGGGACTGTGCAGGCCGCGGCAGAAGCCGTTGGCCAGCAGCTAAAACTGCACAGACTGTTGGCAGAACAACAATCCATTCTGGAAACGCTGAATGAGGGTGTCATGGTCTGTGATCGCCATGGCAGACTGAAAACCGTCAACCGGTATGCCCGCCAGATTTTCGATGGCCTGGAACCGGGCAATATTCCCATCGACGCACTGTTGTGCCCACAATCGGGATCGCTGCTGACCATGCCATTTTGTAACGATCGTGAAATGGTGTTTATGCCAGCCGGTAAACCCGCTCTTTCCTGTGTCATTTCATTGATGCCCGCGCCGGATGACGGGCGCGTGCTTTCAGTGCGTGAAAATCAACGTATCCGTGCCATTACCCGCCGCGTAATGGGCGTCAGTGCCAGTTATACCTTCGAGATGATTTACGGTCATGCCAGCCGCATGCGCGAAGCAATCATGCAGGCGCGGACCTGTAGCCGCAGTGACAGCACGGTGCTGCTCACCGGCGAAAGCGGCACCGGCAAGGAGCTGTTTGCCCAAGCGATCCACAACGGTGGTTCGCGCAGTAATGAACCCTTTGTTGCGGTCAACTGCGGTGCCTTACCCCGCGACCTGGTACAGAGTGAACTGTTTGGCTATGTCGATGGGGCATTTACCGGCTCGCGACGCGGGGGTTCTGCGGGCAAGTTCGAGCTGGCAGACGGCGGAACTTTGTTGCTCGATGAAATCGGCGAAATGCCATTAGATGCGCAAACCAGTCTATTACGCGTACTGCAAGAGAGTGAAGTGTTGCGCATAGGTGCGGCGCATCCGGTAAAAGTGAATGTGCGCATTATTGCGGCCACCCATTGTGATCTGGTGCAAGCGGTCGAGAAAGGCGCGTTTCGTCGCGATCTTTATTACCGGTTGAACGTACTCTCCATCCCGGTTCCTCCACTCCGTGAACGGCGGGAAGACATTGCCGGGTTGATCAATGGCTTTATTCACAAGCTCAGCACGCGGATGAAAAAGATTCCACCACAGGTTTCACCGCACGCTATGGCTTACCTGAATGCCTGGCACTGGCCCGGCAACGTGCGTGAGCTGGAAAATCTGGTGGAACGCATGGTGAACCTGTGTGAAGGATTACTGATAGATGTTGCCGACCTGCCCGAAGACATCACGCGGATATCGCCAGAACCGGACGCCTCACCTTCAAGCCGGCTCGAAGATAATGAACGTGCTCATATCATTCAGGTGATTGAGTCCAGCGGTGGTAACCTGCGGCAGGCGGCCCGTTTACTCGGGCTATCGAGGACCACGCTGTATAACAAAATTAATAAGTGGCGGATCGATTTAAGCCTGTTACGTACATGAACCGTATTTTGATCGTCTAATATCGCCACAGAATTATTGAAATAATAGAATGAGTAATTCCCAGTGGCTTACGCCATTCTTACAAGGCGGCACGAACCTGGGTAGGAGAGGAATGTTACGGGGTGCGGGGATTAGAAATCCACAGGGAAACGGTGGGCATAACCCACCGTGTAAGAGTTAAACAATAAAGTCTGTCGCCGTATTCGCCTGCCCTACAATTTGAACCAAGAAGTCTGGTGCGGCCTGACCATTTATATTCAACGCCAGTTCACTTAAATTACTTTGTGAATTATAAGTCAGCAGTGCTTCCCCTGCCTGGCCGCTGAAATCGTCAACAAAATGAATAAAGCCCGCACCTTTATCGCCGTGATTAAAGAAGGAAAGATCAATCTTGTCGATACCGGTTTCAAAGTCCATGATCTTATCAGGCGATTTGAAAGGTGAATCACTTACCGCTGAGAAAACAAAAATATCGTTACCGCTACCACCGTATAACTGATCCTGCCCACCGCCACCGTAAATAACGTCATTACCGGCACCACCGTGGATAATATTGGCAGCGTTATTACCGACAATAACATCATTGCCGGAACCACCAATGGCATTTTCAATGATAGCGCCCAGAGCAATGGACACGTTGCCCTTCAAACCGCCAACGTCAGAGAAGGAACCTTCTGTCAGGTTGATGCGTTGGTTCTGTGAATAGCCGGAAAAATCGAGCGTATCATTACCGCCTGCATCCCAGACAGAGAACACCAGTTTCTGGTTGCTGTCCGTCAGCGTGTAGAAATCCCTTCCGGTATTAGAATTGAACCCGTACACCGTATCCCCGGTGCGCGTAGTCGTATTGGCTCCATAGAGGTACTGAATAGCGGCAATATCATCAACCAACGGTGCTGCGGCATAATGACCGCCGTTATCGCCACCGGTGAGTGACTCATTCCAATAACTCATTACACTGAATTGACGCGTGTCTTCGGCGTAATTCGCCATGCTATAGTTGGGTGGGTTATTTTCATCGGCATTATATTTACCAGGATGATCCAGCCCTAACGTATGCCCCAGTTCATGGGTGATACTCAAACGACCGTAGTTACCCAATTCAGGATGCAGATTGGCGTAAACCCCATCTCGGGGATCAGCGTAGTCGTAATTGATATTGAACCAGCTTTGACCATCGGTATTATGCCCACGATAGTCGTTACCCGCACCGCTAAAGGGCTTAATTGCATAAGCCTGGCCAGAACCCTCATAATTACCGAAGGTAATATTGGACTTTTGATCCGGGGCAACCTCAACAAACTTAAGGTTAGCGACATCAGCCCAAGATTGCAGAGAAAGTTTGGCCTGAGCTTTTTGCTCCGCAGTAAAGGCACTAAGTCCGGTATCTTGATTGTTGACGCCAAATCGGAAATTTAAATTACTCTGATTATAATCCCAGTCTGGGAATGAGTAAGTGACGGTAGCGCCTTTGCCAGTAACATGAATACCATTCCAGGTTTGTTCACTACGCGCTATTTGCTTGCCAGCCTCTTCCACACCGAAAGAAGGCTTATTATTGATGATTAAATCATTACCTCTATTATGATAATTCAGCAAATCATTAACATCATCCCAACCGCTGGTCTTTCCATTTAGGGAACTGTCCATATCCATCTCCAGTAGGTTAATTCATTTCCGTTATATAGAAATAAAATTTCGATATATAGAATTACCGCAACATCATATCGCAGCATTTAAATGCTAGTATGATTTTCAGATACCTCAATATATTTTGATGAAATAATTTATGATGGAGTAATCATCTTTTTAATATCTTATTATTAGGGTGAATAACTCAATGGCGCCGGGACGTGTTCATCTCCAGGGATGGCCCCCTCAATCGAGCCACGGCAACTTGCATTTTTCCAGGCCTCTTGCGTTATACTACGCCCCGCTTTTTGTAACGAACTCAGATGACTATGGAACGCTTTCTAGAAAATGCCATGTACGCCTCTCGCTGGCTGCTTGCTCCAGTTTACTTTGGCCTGTCTTTGGCCTTGTTGGCACTGTCGATAAAATTCTTCCAGGAGATCCTTCATGTTCTGCCGAACATTTTCTCCATCGCCGAAGCAGACCTGGTTCTGACTCTGCTTTCATTGATCGACATGGCATTGGTTGGCGGCCTGCTGGTAATGGTGATGTTCTCGGGGTACGAGAATTTTGTTTCGCAACTCGATATCAGCGACGACAAAGAAAAACTGAGCTGGTTGGGCAAGATGGACGCAACCTCTCTGAAGAACAAGGTTGCCGCGTCAATTGTCGCCATTTCCTCTATTCACTTGTTGCGCGTGTTTATGGATGCCAAGAATGTGCCGGACAATAAGCTGATGTGGTATGTGATCATCCACCTCACCTTTGTGCTCTCCGCATTCGTCATGGGTTACCTCGATAAACTGACACGCTACAAGCACTGAGCCTCTTCAGCCGCCATGTCCCAATGGCGGCTACCTCTCTGCCTTCTGTTAAAATAAAACATTAAAAATCAATTCATTGAATATGTACTTTATCGCCTACTTAAAGTGACGCCGTCACCTAAAGGTGCATCGCTATCACTTTTCGAATTTCACTTAGTGCCATCTAATGATAATAACATTATAATGTTATTACACTTCGACAAGCGCAGAGTCTGGCGCAAGCTGAACTCTTCCGCTGACAGGACCTAGATCAATCATGCCGCTGAATGGTAATCCACTACAGTACCAGGACGTTCAATCCATCCTGCCACACCGATTTCCCTGTCTGCTGGTCGATCGTATTCTGGCTGACGGCACCTCTATTTCGGAGGGTCGTCTAAGCGCCATCAAAAACATTACCGCCAATGAACCCACATTTTGGACTGGTCATCACCAAACAACCGTCTTCCCCGGCATATTAATGGTGGAGGCTTTGGCGCAGAGTACAGGGCTGCTGGCACACTACTTTCTAAAGCCGCTGCTCCCCGGTGAACATTATTACTTTGCGGCCATTCATCATGCCCGCTTCTACCGTTCTGCCCGCCCCGGTGACCAACTTCGTATGGACGTCGCTTTTGTTCGACAACGTTCGGGCCTTGCACGCTTTACTGGCCGCGCCACGGTCAATGGCCGTCGTATCTGTACTGCCGAATTTATGTGTGCCCGTAAGTAAGGTTGTTTTTTCTGATGGAGGCTCAACGAAACGTTATGTCTTTGGTTGATAAATTGCTTAATACCCTGGATTTCACTCCTCGCGGTCAGGTGATCGCCCGGGAACAAGACCACTGTGGTGAAATTATTGTGTCCGACCATAAAGGCTACCGGACCCTGCGTTTTGACGGCATCTGCGAACAGAGCAAAATGTGTATCAGCGCACCACAGGTGCCGGTTCACAATTACATTAAAACCATGCTGATGGCTGTGGCCTGGCAACCGCCTTCTGCTGCGCTAATTCTGGGGCTGGGAGGTGGCGGTTTGGTACGTGCACTGCACGCCTATGACGCCAATATGCTGCTGGAAGTGGTAGAGCTGCGTCAGGCAGTCGTGTCTGTTGCTCGTCAGTATTTCACGCTACCTGCGGACCAAACGGTGATTTTGCACGTCGCGGATGCCGCCGATTTTTTGCAGGCTGCCGCAACGCGGTATTATGATTTGATTTTTTCTGACCTCTACAGCGCCTTTACGATGGATCCTCAACAGGGTACCCAGCACTTTCTCGAACAATGTGCCGCGCGGCTTTCACCACAGGGTTGGCTGGTGCTGAATTACCATGAAGTCCCCGATGAGGACTCATTGCTATACCATAGTTTACACCGCGTATTTAACACTGTTTTGTACTGTGTAGCGCCAAGCGGTAATGTGATTATCTATGCATCACCTGCCGATGTCGAAACACCGCTAAGCTTACTGCGCCGCCTTTCTGCCGAGATTGGACCGAGCTTCAATTGCGATCTTGGTTATCTGTCACGCAAGATTGAGCGGTTGCATTTTAGCTGAGGCAACTCGGCGCGCTTGTTATTACCCTTTGATTATCATTCTCTGGAGTCACCCTCATGGAAAAGAAAACGGCGCGTTTGACCGTACTCATTGATCCGGATAAGAAAAAAGCGTTGGAAGAGTTGTGTCTGCAACAAGACGTCACCCCTTCTCAGGTGATCCGTCAGCTCATACGCGACTATCTGCATAAGCACCAGGTTGAGTATCCTAGCCAACCGACCCACTCTAACCCACGAGTGGATAACGTCTGAGATCAGATGGCGCCCGGTTAGCGCCATCTGAAATGCCTGCCGCAATTAGCTTTGGCGTGCCTCAGCAGAGAAACCATGGCGTTTGGCCGCCAGCACCAGCACCAAACCGCCCAATATTAAGATCAACGATGCCCAAGGGAATGACTCGGCCCCGAAGCGATCAAGCAAGATACCGCCAAAGAAACCGCCGACGGCAATAGCGCTGTTCCAAATAACGACGTTCATTGCCAGCGCAGCGTCCGCACCGTCACCGGCGGTATCTGCCAACGCGGTCTGCAATAATGTTGCGGCACCACCGAAACTCAAGCCCCACAGCAGCATTCCACCATACACCACGACCGCAGAGTGAATGCCAATCCCCAACAACAGCGTCGTCACCGCGAATAATGCCAAGCTAGCCAGCACCGTTTTCCTCAAATGGCCGTCGACCACCCGTCCGGTGAGCCAGATCCCGACCAACGCCGACAGGCCAAAAATAAGCAGTACCACATCAACCTGATTCACCAGGCCTGCGGGTGTCACCAACGGGGCAACATAGGTGTAGAGAATATTATGCGCAAACATCCACAGCATAACGACACCCAGTACTGGCCTGACGCCAGGTGTGATCAATACCTTATACAGCGGCATCCGCTGTGGCCCAACTTGGCCAGGGTAATCAGGCACTTTTACCTGCACCCAAACCATGAGCACTAGCGTCATAACTGACATCACACCAAAGGCTGTGCGCCAACCCACAACCGCCCCCAACCATGTTCCCAAGGGCACCCCCAGTGATAAGGCAATGGGGGTGCCGACCATCGCTACCGCCATGGCTTTTCCTTGCAGATGCGGCACTACCATCCTGCGTGCATAACCCGCGAGCAGGCTCCACGCCAACCCCGCAGCAGCACCCGCAAAAAAACGCGCGATCAGCGTAACTACATAGTGGGATGACAAGGCAGTGATCGTGTTGAAGACAAAGAAACCCGCAATAGTCAGCAGTAAAACACGACGCCGACGCCAACGTTGAGTGGCAAGAGTCAGCGGGATCGCGGCTAACACGGAACCCAATGCATAGGCAGTAATCATCTGCCCGGCCAACGAAGGCGATACCTGTAAACCGGAAGCGATCAGCGGCAGCAAGCCTGCGGGTAAGGTTTCGGTAGCAATGCAAATAAAACCCGTCATGGCCAGTGCCAGTAGCGCCGCCATGGGCAAACGCTGTGCTTGCCCGGATATCTCCCTCTCTTCACTACACCTCATTGGAATCTGGCTCATCAATAACCTCATTATGTATCGATCGGTATATATATTGGCAACAGTTATCTGCGCCAGTGTGTCGCCAGAGCTATCAGGATTCTGACGGTAGAACTGACGTTCAAGACAGAGGTCCGTCACGTAAATTGATTTATGTATCGAGTGGTATAATAATGCTAAGCGGGTATGATAAGGGTGTCAATCACATTTATACTGATCAGTATATAACTAGCGCACAGGGAGTCAGTTATGGCACAAATGGGTCGCCCTCGCCGGTTCGATCGGGACCAGGCCGTCCAACAAGCGCTGCATCTGTTTTGGCAGCACGGTTATGAATCCACTTCTCTGGCACAACTTAAGGCGCACATTGGCGGCGGCATTACCGCACCCAGTTTCTATGCCGCTTTTGGGTCTAAAGAAGCCCTGTTCAAAGAGACGGTGTCTTGCTATCTCAATAGCTATGGACGGGTCAACGATGCATTGTGGGATGATTCACTGCCGCCAAAACAAGCCATTGAAACGTCATTGCGACGCTCGGTTAAAATGCAATGCGAAGAGCATCATCCCAAAGGCTGTATGGTGGCTTTGGCCGTAATGTCCGGAGGGGCAGATGAACATGCGGCCGTGCTGAAACCGTTGACAGACTCTCGCCAACGTACATTGAACGGTTTTATTCACTGTATTCAAAGAGGCATCGCGACCGGCGAACTGGTGAAACAGACGGATCCTGCCGTCATTGCTACCCTGTTTGACAGTTTCCTGTTGGGCGTCTCGACGCTGGCGCGTGACGGTATCCACTACCGAGTGCTGGATGATGCCGTCACGGCATTGATGAAGCTGTGGGATGCACATGCAGAAGTCATATCGCCCCCCCACCTGTGACGGCATTCACAACTTCATCACAAAGCCAGATTGGCGCAAAAAGTAGGAACTGTTTCGACAAAGGGTGGCAAGCTGCCAAATGCCCCCTCGGTATACTCATGACGAAGCCAATCTGAATGAGCGAGCAATATGAAAGCAGCAGTTGAAATCACCTCTGATAGCTATGTGAAGGTCAGCGTTCGAGAAAAAATCGGTTATGGGTTTGGCGACCTGGCCTCTAACCTTTCGTTTGGGTTTGTCTCTCTTTTCTTGCTGTTCTTCTATACCAACATCTATGGCATTACTGCGGTCCAGGCGAGTTTAATCTTTGTTATCGCGCGTATTCTTGACGCGTTGTTTAATATCTTTATCGGCTACTTTATTGATAAAACACACACCCGCCACGGCAAGCTCCGTCCCTACCTGCTGTATGGCGCAGTGCCACTGGGGATCCTGACCGTTCTGTGTTTCAGCACCTTCGATAGCGAGTTCAAGTTCTACTACGCGCTGATCTCTTACACTGTCTACTGTTTAGCCTACACCACCGTCAATACACCCTATTCCGCCATGACCAATATGTTAACGCAACATGAAGGGTCGCGAGCTTCCTTGTCGGTCTACCGTTTTGTGCTTGCTATAGTCGGTTATCTGATTGTCTCTACCAGCGCTGACTTGCTGATCTCGCAGTTTACCGATCAGAAAATGGGGTATGTGTTCGCCGTCAGCTGTTTCAGCTTATTAGCGACCTTCTTTTTCCTGGCATGTTTTGGCATGACCAAAGAGCGAGTCGTTAGCCTGCCCGATCAAAAACCACCGACACTCAAAGAGATGATTACCGCGGTTTCAGGCAATTTACCGCTCATTAATCTGTCGATGTTCACGGTATTTTTTTATATCGCTTACACGGTGTGGATGGCTATCGCGATTTACTTCATCAAGTACCAACTGGGTGATGAAGCCTTTACCGCCAAGTTTTTTGCTATTCAGTCTGCGGCCTATGTGGTCGGCACGATCCTGTCAGAAAAACTCATTAGCCTGATGGGCAAAAAGAAAATGGTGTTACTGGCGTTGCTGGTGGGGATTGCCGGCGTGTCTTTCCAGTACTTTATGGCGGGCGATAACAGCTACCTGGTGATGACAGGCGTGTGTCTGTTCAGTATTACGCTGGGAATGGGCTTCGTGGCGATGTGGTCGATGATCGCCGATACCGTCGAGTACGCCGAATGGAAACATGGGGTACGTACCGAAGGCGCGATTTATGGTTTCTTTAATTTCATCACCAAAATTGCCATGGCGATTGGTGGTGGATGCGCCGGGCTGATGCTCGATTACTTTGATTACTCTTCTGACCATATCAGCACCAACGCGTTAAACGGCATCAATCTGATGATGACCCTGTTCCCCGGCCTGATGTTTGCACTGGGTATGGTGTTTATTTTCTTCTATGCGCTGGATGAAAACACCTATCGCAACATCATCAAAGACATCGAATCACGCAAGCTTGTTGCACAGTAACCTACAGGTATTTCACATGAAAAAAGATTTCCACACCATCATAGCCGCCATGACTGCTGAAGAAAAAGTGGCGCTGCTCACCGGCAGCGGCCTGTGGCGTACAGCGGCCTTCCCGCAACATGGTATTGGTGACATTGTCATGACTGATGGTACCTATGGCGTCCGCTATAGCACCAGCCAGATTGAACAAGGGGAAAACTGGAACATCACTGACTTTCTTGCCGTGATTGGGCAAAGTGCTGGTGACGTTGAACAAGAGGAACAAAAAGGCGGTTCTGAAGCGCTGTTTAGCCAATCAAAGCCAGCGACATGTTTCCCTAATGGATCCACGCTGGCATGCAGTTGGGACATTGACTTGGTATACCAAATGGGTGAAGCCTTAGCCAAAGAGTGCCAGGAAATGGGCGTGGGTATTTTACTCGGACCGGGTATCAATATTCGGCGAACACCTTTGGCTGGCCGCGGCTATGAATATTATTCGGAAGATCCCGTCGTCAGTGGCGATATTGCCGCCGCGTTAATCAATGGCTTACAAGACGGTGGCGTCGGCGCTAGCCTGAAGCATTTTGCTGCAAACAACTCGGAATACCGGCGAACCGAAATGGATTCAGTGGTTGAAGAGCGTGCGCTACGTGAAATTTATCTGTCTGGGTTCAAGCGTGCCATCGATAAGTCCAATCCCTGGACCCTGATGTCGTCTTATAACCTGCTCAATGGTGCGCAGACGTCGCAAGATCCCTGGTTACTGACGCATGTATTGCGCCATGAGTGGCAATACCAAGGGTTGGTCATGTCAGATTGGTACGGCATCAAAGACCGTCCTGCCTCCCTGCTGGCTGGGAACGATTTGGCGATGCCGGAAACTCAACACGATAAGCAGACGTTATTGCAGGCGATCAATCAGGGTGAAATTCCACAAAACGTCCTCGATGAGTCCTGCATGCGGATGCTGACGTTGGTCGACAAAGTACAGCAACACCGCAAAGTGGGCGTCAAAGCTGATTACCACCAGCATCACCGACTTGCGCAGCAGCTTGCCGCAGAGTCGATTGTCCTGCTGAAAAATGAAGACAATATTCTGCCACTGCAAGCCGGGAGAAAAACTACCATCGCGGTGTTAGGTAAGCCGGCGCAAGAACCGGTGATCCAAGGCTCAGGTTGTGCGACAACGGTGCCTTATAGGCTCGACCGCCCCCTCGATGAAATTTTTGACGTGGCTGGTGACGATTTCACGATCCAATATGCCATCGGAACTCCTGAAGATAACAGTATCGATGAAGACGCCCAAGCTCACGCCGTCGACGTGGCCAGAAACGCCGATATCGCGATCGTTTTCGTCAGCACCGCCATTGGCGAAGATGGGGAGAATGGCGATCGCAAAGATCTGAATATCTTGCCTAGCCACGACGCGCTGATTCGTGCCGTCGCCCGACAACAACCTAACGTGGTGGTGGTGCTTGCAAATAGCGATGCCGTGGTCATGCCTTGGTTATCGGACTGCAAGGCATTGTTGGAAACCTTCTTTGCTGGACAAGGTATGGGCCGCGCAGTGGCCGACATTCTGTTCGGGCATGCCAACCCCAGCGGTAAGTTGACGATAACAGTTCCAAACACGCTGGAAGAGACGCCCGCTTGGCTCAGTTATCCTGGAGAAAACCTGCGGCATCACTACAGCGAAGGCATATTCGTAGGTTATCGTTACTATGACCGGCGTAAACTCACGCCACAATTCCCGTTCGGCTTTGGGTTGAGCTACACCCAGTTCAGTTATGCCAATCTGACGACCTCGGTTTCACAACTTCTGGAAGGCAATGCGTTAAGCGTCAGTGTTGACGTGACCAACAGCGGCAAAATGGCGGGTAAAGAAATCGTGCAACTATATCTGTCCGCCCCTCAAGGGGAGCTGACACGCGAAGCACTAGCCTTGAAAGCCTTTGCCAAAGTTCACCTTAACGCGGGCGAAACCAAAACCGTGACGTTGGTGCTTAACTGGCAAGATTTTGCCTGTTTCCACCCTGCTCTTGCTGCCTGGGTTGTGGACGCCGGTGAATATCACCTTCACGTCGCACGTTCATCACGAGATATTGCGATCAGCACAACAGTCAGTCTGTGCGTCAAACCCTATTATCTGCCACTAAAAGCAGACAATTCGTTGCAACAACTGATCAATAACCCGCCTGCTTTTGATCGTGTGGTTAAACTGCTCGTCAGTAAAAATGCCTTGCCAGAATCACAGGTAAGAGAAAAATTGATAGCCATTGCACCAGATCTGTTTTGCGGATTGTTTATTGCCCTAACGGAATTCCTTGCCATTGATATAACCCGGTCAGAGTTAGCCGCAGCGCTGCAAGACCCTGACGTGGATACGCGCGTTAGGACATAGTTGCTAACGGGCGCAACATAACGCGCCCTACTTTACCCCATGGAGAACCGAGCTGATGTTTCCATTTTCTGTCACGCAACAGCCAAGGCTAAAATCGCATCGGCAAGCATCTACGGCGATCCATGAAGGGAGCGGCTATGAGTTGATCTCGTTTGACGCAGAAAAACTGAATGTGTTCGCTGCCGAAGTTTACTATTGCGAACCCCACTGGCACTCAGCTCCCGAGCTGATCTGCATTCTGTCGGGCGAGTTCTCTGTCACCCTGGGACATGCCACCTCGGTTGCCGCCGCAGGCAGCCTGCTTTATATCAACCCGGACGAAATTCATTCGTTAGAAGCACACAAACCCAATAGTCAATTACTGACGATTCAATTCTCCCCCAACTTGTTCGATGAAACACACCCAGCCCCCATCATGGACTATGCGCTGTTGGCAACCCAGAAAGAACGCGAGACAGACTTGAAGGTTAAGCATAGTGTCATCGCTCTGCTGGAGCATGTGATCGGTTCACAACCGTCATTTACCCGTATTGCCTTGGTCTATCAACTACTTGGCGCACTGCTGTCTGCGGGGGAAACAATGTCTGTACGGCAACAACTTACCGTCAGAAAGAAAGATCAACAGCTGGTCAAATATGGCATCGCGTTTATCAACCAACATTTTGACGATGAGCTCAATCTGGCAACTATTGCTGAGAATGCCGGTGTCAGTTACCACCATTTTTCACGAACGTTCAAAAAGATCAGCGGTTACAACTTTAAAGAATATCTGACCATGATCAGGATAAACAAAGCCAAACTGTTGTTAAAAGACACCAATATCCCGATTACCGAGATCAGCTACAGCTGCGGTTTCAGTGGCCACAAACAGCTCATTTTCGCCTTCAATAAATATTGCCGTATGACGCCCACAGAATTCAGAAAACGCTATGTTACGGCGATCAGTGCAGCAGGAGAGCAGCAAATCATGACCGATTTTCGCTGTCTGCCGTTGGATAAAAACGTGATCAGTCTGCTGGTGGCGCCGTCAGCAGACTGCGCAGAAACAGCATAATCAAGCGGCCGGAGGGATCGGCTTGCGCGTGCGTGCGTTGCAACGCCAACCCATGTGCCATCGCCATAAAAGCAGCAGCCAACTCATTGGGTTCTGCTGGCGGTACCTTGCCTAGCTGTTGAAACAGGGAGTTTATCACCGTGCCAATTCTTTCCTGGTGGGCATCCCAGATGGTTTGATATTCAACGGCAAAGGACGGACTGCGTTGAGCATGGAGTTGCAGTTCTATCGACAGCATGCACCAGTCCACTTCCCGGTTTAACGTGGCCGACCAGGTCGCCAACGCGTCTAACACCTGCTCCGCGCTGCCAGTATTACTTTGGGTCAGGTGGGTAAGTTGCTCTGCTTCTGACTCCATATGCCGCTGTAAAAGCTGCAACAGCAAATCCTCCTTGGAAGCAAAGTTGGAATAGAAAGCCCCTTGTGAATAACCTGCCTGGCTGGCGATATCTCGAATAGAGGTGCCACCATATCCCCTGACAGTGAACAATTGGCGTGCGGTTTCAATCAATCGTTCCCGAGTCTGTTGCTGGCTCTCTTCGCGAGATAATCGTTTTTTTATCATTCTCATAGGTATCAAATCTACGTTGATTAACGCTGTCTTATAAGCATTCAAGATATCACTTGATATTTTAAAGCTCTAGCTCTAGATTTAAATATCACTTGAAATTTGAAAGCCACGTAAGATTTTAATCATGATGAAAATAAAAACGGCGTTTGTCACCGGCGCGACCGGATTGCTCGGCAACAACCTGGTACGTGAGCTGGTTTCTCAGGGATATCACGTCAAAGCGTTGGTACGTTCGATTGAAAAAGGTCGCCAACAGTTTGGAACGACAGACAGTATCGAATTGATTGCGGGCAATATGACCGACGTAACCGCCTTCGCCGAACACCTGCCAGGGTGTGACGTGTTATTCCATACCGCGGCGTATTTCCGTGATAACTACAAGGGCGGTAGTCACTGGGCGCAACTGAAAGCGATCAACGTCGATGGCACCGCGCAACTTCTTGAACAGGCGTACCACGCGGGCATCCGCCGTTTTGTGCATACATCCTCTATCGCGGTGCTCAACGGCGAACCCGGCATGCCGATCGATGAAACCTGCTTGCGACGCCCCGAAGATGCGGATGATTACTACCGCAGTAAAATACTGGCAGATGACGTGGTGTTAAAGTTCCTGCAACAGTATCCAGAGATGAACGGCTGCCTGATCTTGCCAGGCTGGATGTGGGGACCAGGCGATCTTGGTCCCACCTCTTCCGGTCAATTGGCGAATGACGTAATACATGGCAAATTACCGGGATTAGTCTCGGGTAGCTTTTCCGTGGTTGACGCACGGGATGTGGCTCTGGCCATGATCCTGGCATCAGAACGGGGCAAATGCGGGGAGCGCTATTTGGCTGCCGGACGCCATATGAGCATGCACGAACTGGTACCGCTGTTGGGGAACATTGCCGGTGTCAAAACACCAACGCGCACACTGCCACTGCCGTTACTGTACTTAGTGGCAACGCTCCAGGAGGCCTATGCCCGTCTCAGCGGAAAACCGGTATTGCTCAGTATGGCAACAGTGCGTCTGATGGTAAAAGAGGCTAATCGCTCGCATTTCAATCACACCAAAAGTGAACGGGAGCTGGGGCTGACATTCCGTCCGGTGGAGCAAACGCTTAAAGATACAGTGGCGTGGCTGCGCAATAACGAGAGGTAAAGACTGCGCTGGAACCACATCCATTAGCACGAAATTACAGAAAGCCTGATAACGTCAGGCTGTTTTCGTCGCCTCTCGCTTTTTATCACTCATTGAGCCGCGACGCTGATGGCAACAAAATTCATATCGCCTACCGAGGTGATCTGCTGTAATCGCCCCCCTGCTTACTGGCTGTTTGGGTCCAGAGGGTCATCACCAGCGCGATAACAGCTAACACGCCGGCCGCCAGGAATGTCACACGCATGCCATTTGACACGGCATCCGCTGTTGCCAGTTTAATGTCACTGGTGTTCGCCGCCAGCATGAACAATGCCCCCATGGCGGAAGCACCGGTGATCAACCCAAGATTGCGTGAGAGATTAATCATGCTGGAAATCACACCGCGTTGCTCAGGAGCAGCATGCTTCATCAGTGCCGTATTGTTGGCGACCTGAAATAACGCGTATCCCAAGGTGATCAAACAAAGTGGTACCAGATAACCCAAGATGCCCTGCTTTACCGACATCATCGACATCACGCCCGCCCCTGCGGCCATGATCGCCAGACCCGCAGCAGTGACTCTGTACACACCCAAACGGTCTACCCATCGGCCAGCCGGTACGCCGAGCAAAGCCGCCACGGTCGGCCCGGCAGACATTGCCAATCCGGCCTGCCCCACCGTCAATCCCAACCCACGCGTCAGATAAAATGGTCCTACGACCAGCGTTGTCATCATCACTGTCATCACCAGTGCACTCATTGCCAACCCAATACCCAACCCCGGTTGCCGGAACAGCGCCAGTTGTATTAGGGGAGATGCCGTGACGTTTTCCAACCGCACAAATAACCCGATCCCCAACGCAGCACACAGCAGCAATGCCAAATTAATGGCACCGAAATCACCACGCCCCAGCGTCATAGATAGCGCATAGCAGGCCAGCGTCATCCCGAGCAGCAAGGTGCCAGGCAAATCAAATCTGCCGCGATCTTTTTGTGACGGCTGATGTCCCCTCGGCAGGTAGCGATAGGCCAGAATAAACGCCAGCAACCCCATTGGGATATTAACCAGGAACATCGCCCGCCAACCAAAAGCAAAAAGCAACGCACCGCCGAGAGACGGACCCAGTGCCGTGCCGATCGCCGACATACTGCCAAGCAGTCCCATGGCACGACCGGTGTTTTCTTTATCGATTGTCTCTCCCACCAACGCCATAGTCATCGCCATCATGACTGCTGCTCCCACGCCTTGCACAATGCGCGACACCAACAGCAGCCAAATACCCGGTGCAACGGCACATAGCCCAGACGCCAAGGTAAAAAGTGCAATTCCCAACAACAACAAACGACGCCGCCCCATCCGGTCCCCCAGGCGACCGATGGCGATAATGGATGTAGTGATGGCCAACAGGTAGACAATAACTACCCACTGAACTGCCTGGAAAGAGGTATTGAATGCCTGTGCCAGCGTGGGTAACCCCACATTGGCAATGCTGGCACCCAGCGATGAAACCAGCATCGACAGGGAAAGGCTGATGAGGATCCCGCTTGAGTTTGTATTGCCGGTAGCATAGTGAACATTGCGCTTCATCGCGTTGTCTCCTGAAAGAATCTTTCAGTAGCCTATTCCAGCACAGAGCATGGCGGAAGACGCAGCACATGCAGTTTATTAGTGCATAGAACGCCATGCCATTGTCTAAATAGACCCGCATTAAGGCGCAAGCACCAAAACCTCTTCAGGCAGATGATGGGAGAACCTGCTCAAGGAGGCATGATGAAAATCGACCTGATGTTTAATGACCTTGCTGAACGCGCCGTGCAATACAACGCCCGTGCCTCGGTTGACGATTTTGACGCCTGTATGGCGCAATACTCAGCGCTGGCCACAGAGGCCAAAGCGCAAACGCCGGGGATCTATGACATTCATTACGGAATGGGTGCCGCAGAGCGGCTGGATTTGTTCCCGGCAGCCAACCAGCCTTCGCCACTATTGGTCTTTATTCACGGCGGCTATTGGCATTCCCAACGTAAAGAAGAAGCCTGTTCAATGGCTGCCAGTTTCACGCACCATGGCGTGGCGGTCGCTACAGTGGAATACACCTTACAACCGGAAGCCACACTCGCTGAGATCGTCCGTGAGGTACGCAGCGCAATTAGCTGGCTTTATCACCATGCCAGCCAATATGGCATCGATCCCGAGCGAATTTTTGTCAGCGGCAGTTCGGCTGGCGGCCATCTTAGTGGCATGTTGATCGCCGATGACTGGCAGCATCTTTACCGGGTCCCGGTCAATGTGATCAAGGGTGCACTGGCGTTGAGCGGTCTGTACGACATTCGCCCATTATGTGATATCTACGTCAACGACTGGATGCGTCTCATGCCTGAGCAAGCAGCAACACTCAGCCCACTGTTTATGCTGCCGGATAATGCGAATGCACCGCAGATTCTGCTCGACGTCGGAGCCCATGAAACACAAGGGTTTAAAAACCAAACGTTGGCCTATTACAACGCCTGCCTAGAAAAAGGCCTCAACGTCAGGCTACTGGAAGACAGACATAGCAATCATTTTACGCTGGTAAACGCACTGGCGAATCCTGATAGCAGCATGTTCAAAAACGTGATGGCGATGATTCTGTCATCTACCCATGGGAGGAATACGGCGTAATGCAGGGAAATTTATTCCATGAGTACGTATCATCCACTGCCTGGTTGATAAGTCAGGGAAAAGCAAGAAAACCGGCTAGGCTATAACCGACATTTGATAGGCCGTTGTATCAAAAAACATACGACTTTGTGACGACGTTGCGTTAAACCTGCATCGGGGGGCATTGCGCCCCCAGAGCATTAAATTCAGTCTTTTTTTCTGCCAATGGCAGAGAAAATATTGCACAACTCACCCAAGCCATAAATCGAGCCGAGCAACACGGCTATCATTACCGGCACCAGGATCACCACGGTTGCCAAACTCTCAATCATTTCTAACATCGTTTTCTCCTGGTTTTGAAGCAGAGGAATACCCTTCCAGAAAGGGGTATTTCCCTGGAATTTCTTAAGGTTATTTTTGCTTGATTTCAATCTGTGATGGAGATCACAACCTTACGTCGCTAATGTAACTTACACAGTTGCATTACCGCAATGCAAAAAAATGCTCTCTCCAGGGCTTTTGATCCGCCCCTACGGCCTCTCCACCCGACGCTCTGAAAAGTCATAATAATGACGAGCCTTCGGATTTTTAACGGATTTGAATGACCTCCCAGCCCATCCCACTGAAGGGGGCGCTGATGTTTTAATCACCAAGCACGCACTTAGCAGTGGCTAAATAAAAGCGCTTTCTCAAAATTAAGAATATTTACCTATTCTATTTTCTTCCGGAAGAATACATTCATCTCAACTTTTACTGGCCGATTAATCAGTACTTTCTTTGTCTGTTAATTAGGCAATTTACCAGGAAACTCTTATGAACCTTAAACGTGCCGCAGGCGTAATGGTTGTTATCATGGCAACGCTTTCCGTGACTGCCTGTGGGAATATGTCTCACCGCGATCGCAACACCGCTATCGGCGCTGGCGTCGGCGCACTGGGTGGTGCAGTCTTGACTGATGGCAGTACACTGGGAACCCTGGGTGGTGCGGCCTTGGGCGGCATCATTGGTCACCAGACCAGTCGCTGATCCCTGCAAGAAAAATAAAATTTCGGGTCGGTTATGGGCTAAAGATAAATAACCGACCTGAAAGTTTTTCTAATCTATTATTTTTATCATTTCTGATTAACACATTAATAATGTCAGCGGTTCTTATTTTCCCACAAAATAAAGCCGGAACCATAAATCTCATTTATAATATCACCCCAGCCCTGCTAACACTCGCCCTCGATTTACAACGTCTTCACAACCGATGTTACCGCTTCCCCAGCCCGGTTATTTTTATTTCTTGACTTACAGAACGTCAGGATTATAGTTTTCACAAGAAATTTGAAACAAAGTTTCACATTTGAAACTTTGTCGAATAAAAATAATAAATACTTAACTAAAACTTGTCTCACATATAAAACAAAACGAGCAACTCCATTATTTCATGGCGGAATACTCTCGCCTTTTTAAACACCAGATAGCATCAGGGGAACGTTATGCGCAAAACCATTATCGCATTTTTACTAATCTCACCAATGAGTTACGCAAGCACCCTCACGCCAGTCAGTGAGAAACCCGTCACAAAGCCTGAGGAAAAGAAGAGTAGTTCGGCATTCCCACATCTGCATTGGCAGAGTGAGGATAATAATAAAAACATTGATATCGGTGGCGCATTGCGCGCCAATTATCGTTATGAAGACTGGGGCAGCAGTAATTATCGCAACCCACCCCACTTACGTTTTGATACCTTTCGTATCGATACCAGTGGCAATTATAATGAAGCTTACTTCGACTCCGGCTTTTGGTTTCAGGACCACCGGAAATACGCCATCGACCATGCCTATGTTGGTTATCACCTGAGCGGGAATTCTGACCTGCAGCTGGGCGCACCTTTCAAACCCTTTGGCTTACAGCCTTACCCACAGTTCGGCTGGTCCTATGGCATTCCATTTTATCTCGGTTTCGGGGTCAATAACGGGTTAGGTGCCAAATACCAATTCCATGACAATGGCTGGGCGCTGGATGCCGCCTATTTTCCCCGCATGATGCCGGCAGGGGTGCGCTATGCGCCGGAAGTGGGCAATTTCGACGATTTGAAAAATACCAACTACGGTTCGCAGCATTTGCAAGCTAACGAGAAACGCGACCAGGTAAACCTACGCCTGGCACGTGAATTCCATCAGGGCGACTGGAACAACGAGCTCGGCGGTTCGCTGGCCGTTTCCCGACTCTATAATCATGACACCGGGGATAATGGCACCTTCTGGGCAACGGGCCTGCATGCTTTGGTGAACCACGATCCATGGCATCTGTCGACGCAAATTATCCGTTATTCTTATGATGCCAAAGGGCCTGAGGGAGCAAACAACTCGGTAATTTTAATGGGGGGTAACGGCCTGACGCCTGCCTATTTAATTCCGGCGCAGGCCACCACGGCATCAATCAACCTGGCGCGTGATGTCGAGGTACCCTGGGGGCCAGTGAAAAAACTGCGTTTTTATAACGACTACAGCGTGTTGTGGAAAGATAAGGACGGCGGTTCTGACTCTAAAATGAATACCCTTGGGGTGCAGGTCTTTGCCCTGCCAGTGATGGTGTGGGTTGATTTGACCTGGGCGCAAAACGCCAACCCGTGGGGCGGTGCCGAGAATGCCACCGGTTGGACCAGCACCCAGTCCTCCGGCAGCAATAAATGGTATTTCCGTACTAACCTGAACATCGGCTACTACTTCTAATCAGACCGCCCCCCTACCTACCGGGGGGCATTGCGCTATCCCTTAACCTGGGACACCACGTTCAGCGGTTGTGCGTCAGGCAAGATATTCATATGTTCCAACACCTGAGCCATAATCTTGCCAAACACCGGACCCGCCACCGAGCCGCCGAAGTGCTTACCGGCTTTCGGATTGTTGACCATGACCACCAAGGCTACTTGCGGATCGCTGGCGGGTGCCACACCCGCGGTGTAGTTGATATAACCCCCATCATATTTACCGTTAGCCCCCATCTTCTCTGCCGTACCGGTTTTAATCGCCAACCGGTAACCCGGCACGGCGGCACTGAGCCCACTGCCACCAGGTAAAGCGTCACTTTCCATCATATGCACCACCGTTCTTACCGTATCTTCCGGCAAAATACGCTGCCCCATGACGGGTGGCGTAACCCGGGTAATCGACAAGGGACGATACACACCATAGGAACCGATAGTGGCGTATTCACGAGCCATCTGCAGTGGTGTCACGCGCAAGCCGTAGCCAAAGGAGAAGGTCGCACGTTCAATATCCGCCCAACGTTCGCGGTGTTGCGGCAAATAGCCACTGCTTTCGTTCCCAATGCCCAGATCCGTCGGCATACCCAGGCCAAAGCTCTTATAAACAGCGGGCAATACGGTTGCGGGTAACGCCAGCGCAATATGTGATACCGCGATGTCACTGGATTTTTGCAGCACGCCGGTAATGGTCAGCTTCGACCAGTGCCCCACGTCTTTGATCAAGTGACCGTTGACCCGATAAGGCGTAGTGTCCAGTACGGTATCCGGCTTAATCAGACGATGTTCCAGCCCCACCATCACCACCACCGGTTTCACCGTGGAACCCGGTTCAAAACTGTCGCTGCTACACACGTTGCGTATATCTTTTGCCGGCGTATTGGCATAGTTGTTCGGGTTGAACGACGGGTAACTAGCCATCCCCAACACTTCACCGGTGTTCACTTTCACCAGCACTGCACAACCGGAATCAGCCTGGTTGGCTACCACACCGTCGCGAATTTGTGCGTACAACACATACTGGATGAATTTATCGATACTCAGTGTCACGTTCGGTGGCGGCACAGGATCGACGCTTTTGATTACGCCAATCACCGCTCCGCTGCCATCTTTCTGATATACCCGCAGACCATTTTTGCCCTGCAGCAGGTGGTTAAAGCCCAGTTCAATGCCTTCCAACCCCTGGTTGTCCTGCCCGACAATACCGATAAGCCCGGCAGCGTCCTGACTCATCGGGTAAAAGCGACTGAAGTCCTGTTCTGTGCTCACACCGGTCAAATGCAACTTACTGATATAGTTTGCGTTATCGTCTTCTACCTTACGTGCCAGGTAGACGAAGCGCTTATGAGCATTCGTCTGTATTAGTTTCTGCACTTCACTCAGCGGCATTTTCAGTACGTTAGCCAGACTTTGCCAGCGCTCATTACTGGTATCGGTATTGGTATCCAGAATATGCTTGGGATCCAACACAATATCTCGTGATGACACACTCACCGCCAAAGCTTCACCATTGCGGTCGGTGATCATTCCCCGATTGGTTGGCACCACTTGCGTGCGGATCGATCGTTGGTCCGCCTGGTCAGCCAACTGCTGGTGCTCCATCAGTTGCAAATAACCGACCCTGAACGCCAGCAGAAAAAAGCACACCAGTATCCCGCCGCAAATCCAGCCAAAGCGAAGACTTGAATAATTTTTACCGCTTTTTTTTGTTGATGGCGCCACTGTTAACCCTGCGTTTTTATTCGGATTATGTAATTATTTCAGTCTAACCTGACGGAAATCTTTAGAAGATTGCAGTTTGTAAGAAAGTAAAAACAAACGCGTTTACTGTTGCACATCCGCGCTGTCGTTTAACTCCGGTTTAACTTTCTGGTCCGCGTTAGGCTGCGGCGCGTTAGCCGGGTCAAAAATATGGTCGAGAATCGCCCGCGCGGTTGGCCCTGCCACCACACCATCACCCCCGCCATTTTCCAGAATCAGCGCCATTGCCACTCGTGGATTTTTATAAGGGGCAAACAAGGTATAGAAAATATGATCACGTAACCGCACCGGGATCATTTTGGCGTTATAAGTCTGATTTTCTTTCAAACCGAATACCTGTGAAGTCCCGGACTTGGCGGCAATCTGGTACGGTGCTGTATGGAAAAGCTTATAGCCGGTACCGTTCGGCAGGTTGGCCATACCATACATCCCATTGCGTACGATGCCCCAATACGGCGATTTGGCATCACCTACCTGTGCCGCCTGCTTCGGTGGCAAATAGCGCGTTACCTGATTACCCTGCCGCATGGAATACAGTAAATGGGGCGTTTTCACCTTACCGTTATTGATCAACGTGGTTAATGCTTTCACCATCTGGATAGGCGTGGCAACCCAATACCCCTGACCAATCCCAACCGATATGGTGTCCCCTTGGTACCAAGGCTTCTTATGCACCCGCTGTTTCCATTCACGACTTGGCAGCACACCCCGATACTCTTCGTTCAGATCGATCCCCGTCGCCTGTCCGTAACCAAATTGGCTTAGCCAACTGTGGATGCGGTCAATACCCATTTCAAACGCCACCTGATAGAAGAAGGTGTCGGCAGATTCCTCAATGGCCTTGGTCACATTCAACATACCGTGTCCGCTCTTGAGCCAATCACGATAACGGCGCTGGGTGCCCGGCAGTGTCCAGGTCGGCGCACCAAAAAAAGTGGTGTTGGGGGTGATAACACCAGCAAACAACGCCGACGTTGCCATGTACGGTTTCACGGTGGAGGCCGGTGGGTACAATCCCTGCGTGACGCGGTTAATAAGCGGTAAATCTGGGTTGGTCAGCAGTGTTTTATAGGCTTTATAACTGATGCCTTTCACAAAAGGATTGGGATCGTAACTGGGGCTGGAAACCATGGCCAAAATGCCACCATCGCGCGGATCTTCAACCACCACCGCCGCACGCTGCCCCTTCAATACCGACTCGATGTACTGTTGCAGAGACAAATCCAGCGTCAGATAGATATTTTTTCCGGCCTGTGGCGGTTGCTCCTTCAGCAGGCGAATCACGCGGCCATGGTTGTCCACTTCCACTTCTTGATACCCGGTCGTGCCATGCAGTTCAGACTCATAGTAAGCCTCGATGCCCTGCTTACCGATATTGCGGTCGGCAGCATAGTTCTCACTCAAACCAGCTTTATCCAATCGCTTTAAATCACTGTCATTGATTTTCGAGACGTAGCCCACGACATGGGCTAATTCGGCCCCGTAGGGATATTCACGCTGCTGATAGGTATCAATGGTCACCCCGTCAAAGCGATACTGGTTTACCGCAAAACGTGCCACTTCGGTTTCTGTCAGGCCCGTTTTCAGCGTCACCGGTTTATAGCGACCGTTGTGATGCATATCATCGCGAAAAGCAGTGATATCTTCGGGGGTCAGATCGACAATCGGCGTCAACGCCTGCAATAGTGCAGCCATATTGTCAATTTTACTGGGGATAATCTGGATCTGGTACAGCGTAATATTACGCACCAATGGGATACCATTACGGTCAAATATCAGCCCGCGACTCGGCGCAATCGGCACCATTTTAATGTCGTTCTGATTGGATCGTGTTTGGTAAAAAGCATGCTGTTTAACCTGTAGGCGGTACAGGTTTGCGATCAACACGCCAAAACAGGCGACAACCAACACCATCGCCACGCCAGCACGGCGAATAAACAACATTTCCTCAGCGGAATGGTCACGAATTTTATCTTTTAATAGGGCCATACGTGGCGAGTTACCTGTCTGACGTCACATTTTCCCAAGATAAATCAGGGCAGTGAAAAGTCGGCAAGCATAGCGTTATTGGCTAACGCTCCCCATTAAAAGGTTGCTAATGAAATGGCATAAATGTTTCAGCATGTTTGAATGTTACCAAATGCCGATTTTTCTCCCGCTCAGGGATTGAGCGATGATTTGCAGCGATGCTACAATGTGACACAGATCACACTAACCTACCCTTGCCCGCACTGATTTCCCGACGCACCGCCGGGTGCGGCTTTTTCACCAAGGATCATGTTCGATGAGTACCATAGCCACAGGTTTTATTATGATGCGCTGGGAGTTACTGAGCGCTGTTATGATGTTTTTGGCCAGTCAGCTAAATGTCGTTTGCCGTAAGACCAGCCGCAACGGTATGGCATTTATGTTCAGTAGCCTGGGGCTATTTACCACCTGTTGGTTTGTTATGGGCCTGATGGGCATCAGTTTCAGCCAGGAAGGATTTGTGCATTTCTGGTCAAACGCGTGGGATATGTATGTCGAAGTGGTGAGCAACACCCCTACCGACTGGCCTATGCCCTGAAACCGCATAGATAGACAGGTGGAGTGCGTTGCACTTTGCCTGTCGTGAATACTGGCCTCGGTTGCCAATGTTATATTCTTTCCGTATTGTTCGTAGGGATAAATAAACACTAAACCAACCTAATTAATTCAAAAACTGTTCGCCAACTCGCTTTACAATAGTGCACGAATTAATTGAATAAGGAATATTCAAATGCATAAAAACACCTTTAAAATAATAACACTTGTCTGCGCAGCGGTATTTTCAACGACCTCTTTTGCGACTGTATCTGTCGTCAAAAAGAGCAATATAAAAAACAATAACGTCGAATCCGCCAAAATTCTGTATGTCGGCAATGTCACGGAAAAGAGTGTCACCGAACTGATTGCCTCCATCGATGAAATTAACGCCACCTACCCAGAATTAAAACATCTGTATTTGTATATCAACAGCGGTGGCGGTGATATGTCCAGCGGCTACATGGCTTATGAGGCAGTCAAGAGCTCACCGGTACCCATTACCACGATTAACTCGGCGTTTGTTGGTTCAGCGGCAACTATGTTCTATTGTGCCGGTAAAGAAAGGCTCGCCATGCCCGCCGCCAGTTTTATGCTGCACCCCGCTGCCGCGTCAAACATCAAGCAAGACTATTTAAAGCCCAACGAAATAGCACAAATTAAGCAGTTCTCCGACGGTTACAATGCGTTATTCCGCAACGTGTATAAACAATGCACCACGTATAATGACGAAGAAATAAGTAAAATGTTGTTCAATGAAGATGGCCGCCAGCTTATTAATGTCGATGCCGCATTAGCACGAAAGATGACGACCGACAAAGCTAATAAGATGGAAACTGTTCCTGTGTCTTATTACATATTGAATGAAGAAACCAATAACTGATTGCGTTTCACGTTGAGCCTCTGTTTGACACCCATCCATTCACAGTGCCCCAGATTTTAATAGGGGGCGCTGTGAATGGCATGGAACCGCTATGGCCGTCATGTCACCTTATGGCAACGTACCGCCGATCCCCCCAGATTAATCCGTAAACTTTGCGGCAGTTGACACCCCTCACCGGCATACGGACATCGCTCGCGGAAGAAACAGCCTGGCGGTAATTGGCGATTACCCGGCAGCTCACCCTTGCGGTCTTCAATCGCGCTGTCACTCAGCGAACGGCCTGCTCGCGGGACCGAATCCAACAACAACCGCGTGTAGGGGTGCTGCGGTTGACGCAGTACCTGTGCGGTCGGCCCCAGTTCGACGATTTGCCCCAGATACATCACGGCCACACGATCACTCATGTGCTGAATCACCGAGACGTTGTGCGAAATCAGCACATAAGTCAGATTGCGTTCGCGCTGCAATTCTACCAGCAAATTGAGGATCTGCGCCTGTACCGAAATATCCAACGCAGAGGTCGGTTCATCCAGCACGATGATATCCGGCTGCGAAGACAGCGCTCGCGCAATGGAGATACGCTGGCGTTGCCCACCGGAAAACTCATGCGGCAATCGGTCAATCGCCTCCGGCCGCAGGCCAACCTGCTGTGCCAACTCCGCAGCCAGTGATCGCCGCTGTGCCACACTGTTATGCTGCTGCACGTACACCGGCTCAGTGATTATGCGCCACACCGGCAGGCGTGGATCGAGCGATGACTGCGGATCCTGAAACACCATTTGCATACCGCTGCCAAACCAAGAACCCTCGTTGCGTGCACGCAGCAATTCGCCGCTACTCGGTTTTAACAATCCCATCAGCAACTGCGCTAAGGTACTTTTGCCACAGCCGGATTCACCGACGATACCCAGCGTTTCGCCACGCATGATATTGAGATCCAGCCCATTGAGTGCATGCACATACTCTTGCGGTTTGCCACGCCAGTTATAACTGGCAGGAAAACGCAGACGCACATCGCGCAACTCAAGTAGTGCTTCAACGTTCATTTCGCCCCTCCAAATCAATAGACTGCGGATGCCAACAGGCCACGTGCTGGGTGGGTTCAGACGTTAATGGCATCAACCGCGGTGTTTGCAGACACTGAGCGTCAGCATGACTACAGCGATTACTGAAGGCGCACCCGGTCGGCAGCGCACTAAGATTGGGCACCGTGCCAGGAATAGCGCGTAACAGACTGCGTGGTTCGGCACGTTCCGGCGCGGCTAACAACAATCCGATAGAGTACGGATGATGGGGGTTGTCTATCACCCTGGCCGTGGTACCACTTTCGATCACGTGGCCGGCATACATCACGTACACCCGGTCACACAGCTGCGACACCACGGCCATATCATGGGTGATAAACAGCACCGCCGTGCCGCTGGCACGCGCTTTCTGTTGCAGCAAACGCAGTACCTGCCGCTGTACCGTGACATCCAGTGCGGTCGTCGGTTCATCGGCGATGATCAGTTCCGGTTCGCAAGAGAACGCCATGGCGATCAACACTCGCTGGCGCATACCACCAGACAACTCAAACGGGTAGCGCTCCATCACCCGTTCCGCGTCGGCAATTTGCATCTCACGCAGCAGTTGGATCGCCTTGTCTCGTGCTACTTGCGAAGATAACTGCTGATGCAGGCGGATCACTTCACACATTTGCCGCCCAATCTTGCGCGTTGGGTTCAGCGCACTCATCGGCTCCTGAAAAATCATCGACACCCGTGCGCCACGCAGTTGGCGCATTTGCTGTTCACTGGCGTTAAGCACGTCAGTGCCCAACATTTCCAGCGAGCCGCCGGTAACGCTGTAGCCGTCCTCAGCCAACAGACGCAACGTCATCATCGCCGTCACCGACTTGCCGGAACCAGACTCACCGACCACGCCAACAATTTCGCCAGCCTTCACCTGCAGCGACACACGGTTAAGCGCTTTGATACTGCCGCCGTAAACCGGGAATTCCAGTTGCAACTCATCAATAGATAAAACGGTAGCTTCACTCATCAACGCCCCCGGGTTTTAGGATCCAGCAGGTCACGCAGACCATCGCCGAAGAGATTGAACCCCGTGGCGGTGATCAGGATCGCCGTCCCGGGGAACGCCGAATACCACCATTGGTCGAGTACATAGTTCCGGCCATTGGCCACCATCGCGCCCCACTCGGCGGTTGGCTGCTGCGCACCCAGGCCGATGAAGCCCAGCGTGGCCGCCATCAGAATCGCGGTACCAATATCCAATGATGCCTGCACCACCAGCGGTGGCATCACATTACGCAGTACGTGCCAACTGATCAGGTGCCAGCGTGAGGCGCCAAAGGTACGTGCCGCTTGCATATAGGCCTGATGGCGAAGCGTCAATGTCTGCCCGCGCGCCAACCGGACGTAGAATGGGATGCGCACCACGGCAATCGCCAGCATGGCGTTGAACAGACTGGGACCCAGCGCCGCCGCCAATGCCATGGTCAGCACCAACGAGGGCACTGACAACATGATGTCCATGCAACGCATGATTAGCGCATCTACCGTGCCCCCCATCACACCAGAAAAACAGCCCAGCAATGAACCAATACCGCCCGCCAGCACTACAACAGCCAACCCGGCGGCCACAGACTGCCGACTGCCAACCAGCACCCGACTGAACAGATCGCGGCCTACCTCATCGGTACCAAACCAGTGTTCTGCTGAAGGCGGTAATAACCGTGCAGTGAGATCGATAGCGTCTGGGTTATGCGGTGCCAGCCACGGCGAAAACAGCATCAGAAACAGTACAGCAATCATGATGGCCGCCCCCAACAGCGTTAGCGGACTGCGACGTACCCGGTACCAGGCACGACGCAGGCTGACAAAACGCAACGGCACTTCCGCCACGGGCGGTTGTTCGATTTGAGTCATCGTCATTATCCCTCGCGCCCCATTCGCGGGTCGATCCACAGATAGAGCAGATCGACGATCAAATTGACCATTACATAGGCAAAGGACACCACAACGGCAAAGCCCATCACCGCAGGGAAGTCCAACGCCTGAATGGAGTCCACGACGTAAGCCCCCATACCTGGCCAGGCAAATACCGTTTCAGTCAGCACCGCGCCGTACAACAAGTCTCCCAGCGCCAGCCCTAACACCGTTACCGAAGGGATCAACGCATTCGGCAAAGCATGGCCCAGCACCACCCGCCAGTGTGAGAGGCCATTGGCACGCGCGGTACGGATGTAGTCTTCCCCCAACTGTTCAAGCATTGCCGAGCGGATTTGCCGCGCCACCACGCCGAGGTGTACGAACGCCAAGGTCAGTGCTGGCAAAATCAGATGTCTCAGACTGTTCCAAAATGCTTCGCCATTGCCGGTCAGCAATGAATCAAGCAGATAAAAGCCGGTGATATGCGTGGGTGGGTCTAGCCAGTCGTCCAGCCTGCCGCCGCCGGGCAACAGATTGAGTTGGCCGTAAAATAAAATGATCACCCCTAGCCCCAACCAGAAAGCCGGGGTGGATATGCCGGTCACCGACATTAGCCGTACCAAATGGTCGGGCCATTTATTACGGTAAACTGCCGACACCACGCCGAGCGGAACTCCCAACGCGATCGCCAGCAACAACGCGCAAAAAGCCAACTCTAATGTAGCGGGAAAGAAGGCACGTAAATCCTCTAATACCGGCCGCCCGGTGCGGATAGATGTCCCCAGATCGCCATGCAGCAGATCCAGCACATAGCGGCCAAATTGCACATATAACGGCTGATCTAGCCCGAGTTGCTGGCGAATGTGCTGGACGATTTCCTCACTGGCCCGATCACCGGCCAACAGCCGTGCCGGATCGCCGGGAATCAAGTGTGAGATGGTAAAGGTGATCACGCACACCCCGAACATCACCAGCACCAGTCCCCAGCAACGCTGACGGATAAGGCTCCAAACGTTCATAGCGATTTCCCATGGTGCATGGGCAGCCAAACGGCTGCCCGAAGAAGATTACTTGCTCATCTGCCCAACGTTGAATACCTGCTCCAGCATTGGGTTATATACAAAGCCCTTAACTTCTTTGTTCATCGCTACCTGATAGTTTTTCTGGAACAGATAGACATAAGCCGCCTGGTCAATAACGATTTTCTGCGCCGCCTGATAATCAGCAGTACGTATCTGTTGATCGGACACCGATACCGCTTTCTTCAACAGTGCATCGACCTGCGGATCGCTGTAGAACGAACGGTTTCCGGGTAGCCCTTTCTTGTCGGACTCGAACCAGTAGTTCATGAACATGTAGGGGTCGGCAAAGTCCGGGCTCCAGTTGCCTATCGCAATATCGTAATTACCCTGACCGATGCGGTCACGCATGGTGGCGTTCGCCAATTTCTCCAGTTTGACGTTGATGCCCACTGTCGCCAGGCTGGCTTGTACCGAAAGCGCAATCGCCTCCCAGTTAGGATCGCTGACCGAATACAAGAAGTTAAGCGACGCGGGTTTATCCTTCACCGCCGCCAGCGCTGCTTTGGCCTTGTCTGCATCTTGGCTGTACTGTTGCGCGGTAGCATCGTAGCCCCACATACCTTCCGGGATCGGGCCACGCATTTGTTTGCCGTTACCGCCGAGAATCCCCTTCACCATGCCCTGATAATCCACCGCGTAAGAGATGGCACGGCGCAGATCCACCTGATTCAGCGGTGCTTTGCCGTTGTTGAGATATAAATACGTCACCCGCAATGACGGATATTCGTTTACCGCTACCTTATTTTCGCTCTTCAACGCAGTGAGCTGATCGATCGGCAGTGATTCGGCAATATCCAGATCGCCGCGTGTCAGTTGCAAACGACGGGTGGCACTTTCACCGATAATTTTGACCGTCACACGCTTAAACGCCGGTTTGGCTCCGTTGTAATGAGGGTTCGGCACCAATACCAGTTGTTGTCCCTTCTGCCAGCGATCCAGCTTGTACGGGCCGGAACCTGCACTGTGATTCGATAACCAGGCTTTACCTTCATCGGCCGGATTAGCCTTGGCAATGGCCGGGTTAACAATACCGGCCCCGTCGTTGGCTAAGGTGTACAGGAATGGCGCAAACGGAGTTTTCAGGGTGAACCGCACGGTTAGCGGATCCACCGCCGTAACCTGCAAGTCTTTCGGGAAGGCTTCGGACGGCCCCTGACCAATCTTCATCAGGCGCTCAAACGACCATTTCACAGCATCGGCATTGACATCCGAACCGTCATCAAACTTGTTGCCCGGTTTAAGTTTAAAGGTCCAGACGAGTTGATCGTCTGAAGCCGTCCAGCTTTCTGCCAGTTCGCCTTCAACCTGAGTCGAGCCTTTACCGCCCTCGGTTTTGTACTGCACCAGCCGTTGGTAAGCTGGGTAAGTTACCGTCCAATCGTTGTTATCAATCGTCACCGCCGGATCCAGCGTTTGCGGGTCGGCCGCCTTGCCAATCACCAGCATGTCTTTGGGTACCGCTGCCTGCGCCTGGCCCATGACTACCATGCCCAACGTCACTGCAGCCGCCAGAGCGGCGTATTTGATCTTATTCATAAACAAAGCTCCTGATGCGTTGAATGTGTGTTGTTTTAATCGTAAGAAAAACAGCCGAATTGATCGGCCAACAGCGGGTAATCACCGGCGTTAGGCAGTTCAAAATGCCACCATTCGCTGGCAATGCCGCGAAAACCTCCGGCGGCCATCACCGCATTCAGCAGCAGCCGATTGCGTTGCACCTCCGGAGAGAAGTCAGGGTAAAACGGGTGAGAACGTTCGCTCATCTCATCAAATCCAGTGCCCATATCCAGCGCTACGCCGTTGGTGTCCAGCAACGTCACATCGATCGCAACACCGCGGCTGTGATGTGAACCGGTTTGTGTGCTGGTGACATACTGTGGATCGGGACATGCCAGCCACAACAGTGCCTGCGCCTGCTGCGGTCGATAAGCATCAAACACTTGTAGAGAAAAACCGGCCAGACGTGCAGCCAACAAGCAGCGCCGTAACCCCTTCACTGCATCAGGATGCAGCAAGCAGCGGCTTTCACGGTAGATTGCCCGACCGGTCAGGTTGTCCGCGGTGGCGTATTTAAGATCAATCGGCAAGTCGGGGAATGTGGCTGCCAGATTGATTAACGTTACATTGTCACTCATTGCATTTTCCCATAGCGATTAAGATTCAAATTGCCCCAATTCTTTTTGCAGGATGCGGTTATTCGCCAGTCGTTGTTCTACCGCCGCCCCCCCTTGTTCCAGCACGGAGGACAGCAGCAGGTTGAACAAGCAGCTCAGCGGTGCCAATGAATCCCAAAATTGGCCGGTGTCAGTCTTCACCTGCAACAGGTCAATGGGATAATCTCGTGCCCAGGGGCAGTAAATATCGGTAATCAGTGCCAGCCGCAGCCCACGCGCGCAGGCCGCCTGACAGTATTTCTGAGCGATAGTGGAATAGGCTCGGGTATCGGTCAGCACCAGATACGGTGAGTTGAATTCTGAATTGAGTGACTCTACGTAGGTACCAGACAGACCATCGGCGTAGTAAACCTTGGGCCGTAGGTATTCCAAATGGCTGTAGAAGGCGTTGGCAATGCCACGTGTGGACTGAATACCGACCACAAACACCGCTTCCGCCTGCGCCAACTGTCGACTGACCAAGGCAAAAGCATCACCACCGGCTAATTGATACACATGCTCGATCGCTTCAAGCTCCAGCGTTAGCGACTGGCGCAGTTTTTGCGGCTGTGGCTGTTCGCGTCGTTGGCGATAAGCGCCCAGGCGATCGGTCACGCCCCAAGGTTGATACAGCGCCGTACCCTGTTCACGCAGCGTGCGTTTAAAATCGTCAAGATTGCGGTAACCCAGACTGCGTAGGTAGCGTCCGACTGAAATGCCGCTGGTGGCTGTGCTGCGGGCGATACTGTCGGCGGTTTCAAACGGCACCTGTGCCAAATTGGCCAGCAGATATCCGGCAATACGTTTCCCGGTCGGGGTCTGTACTGCAAAGGACGCTTCGATTTGTGCGATTACATCTGGATGCTCTGCCATAGTTCGCCCGCTGTTGTTGAGTTGTCATCACGCCACCCTTTGTTACTCAGATAACAAAGACTGATGATGACAATGCATGGCCTGTGCCAATTGCGAATAGCTGGGGAATAATTCTCGCGCGGCGGCGTACAGCGGTGCAGGAACAGCAGCGCCAACGGTTACAACATAGTCATCAGTTGATAACTATTGCACAACATTTGGGCAATGCATCTGGCAATGCACTGCCATGAACCACTGATTTTCAATTTTATGACAGCGCTTGCGAAACCAATGCAAACGTCTGTGCAAGATCGTAATTCGGTCTATAAGACTCGCCTCTAACCATGATGGTGGGCGTATCAATACAGGGCAACCCCCGCCCAACCAACCATTCGCTAAGACCACTGTCCAGCGGTGTATCCACCCGCAAGAACTGGCCGCTGCAAGGCTGACACAAAGCATCAATCAGGGCTATGGCCCCCGCAAGTTCAGGTGCAACGACGGGGCCGATCATACTGCCATAACCAAAACGACGCCGCAGGGCAAACCCCACCACAATACCTTGTCGTTCCAGCACCAACGCTTGATCTGCACTTGCCAACAATGCGGCCCACAGCGGCTGACGTTGCATACCGCTGGCAGAAAAGTCCAACGCACTCAACACAGGAATGTCTTGCGGTAATGCGGGACGCAGGCTTAACCCCTTAGGCAATGGCGCGGTGATACGCGCAGGTAACGCCCGGTATTGGTGTTGCGCCAAGGGGCCCTTATCGACAAACCCCAACTGCCGATACAGCGGTTTCCCTTGGTCGCTAGCCACCAGTTGAAGCTGATAGTCGCCCAACGGGGCCATCAATCTCTGCATCATCGCCCTGGCAATGCCTTTCCCGCGATGCTGCTCAGCCACAATCACCAATCCTAGCGTGCCACGATGCTCGCCCCACAGCCAACGCAGAGCACAACCGACCAGCACGCCGTCAGCCTCAGCGATAACCCCAGCCCCCAATGACCACGACTGCTGCCAATCTTCAAGCCGATGAGGCCACTGTACTTTTTGCGACAGTGAATAGGCTGGTACCACATCGGCCGCCCCCATTTCTCGCAACTTAAATGTCATGCCCCGCATCTCCTGATCAACGTTGTTTCCTTGCTATAGCACCATGACAGCATAACCGCCGGCAATCGGCAAACTTGCACCACCGGTGAGAAGCCGTTAGGGTTAACTGTGACTTGCATCACAATTCCAGGGTCCTTACGGCGAAGATATCGCTGTCGATTTCCCGGTTAATAACAAAGTAATCCGCCTATTTATCAGTGAATTGTGCACGATAGAATGGAGATGAAATGCTGAAGCTGAGTCCCAACCTGTAAATTTTTACCGATCTGGACGGCTCACTGCTGGACCATCACAGCTACCGTTGGCAACCGGCACAATCCTGGCTTGATCGTCTGGCACGAGCTCAGACGCCACTGATCATTACCACCAGTAAAACCGCGGCCGAAGTCTGCACGTTGCAACAGCAACTGGGGCTGAGTCACTGGCCCTTTATCGCTGAAAACGGCGCGCAGATTGTTTTCCCCGAAGGCTGGCACAATGATCCCGACTACCCGTCGAAAACCCTGGGCATGGATTACACCCACCTGACGGCAATATTGCACGAACTGCGCCGCCAGACGGGGTTCGCCTTTCTGGGGTTTGCTGACGTGGATGACGCGACGGTAGCACAATGGACTGGATTGACACTGGCGCAAGCACATCAGGCACGACAGCGTACGGGCTCCGAACCCTTGCGCTGGGAAGGCACTGCCCAACAGCTAGAATGCTTGCGCAGGTTGCTGGAACAGCATGATTTACACCTGACTCAGGGCGGGCGCTTTTATCACGTAATGAGCAAACAGATCAGCAAAGGCAATGCCGCTCGCTGGCTGGCAGCACGCTTTCCATTAAGCCAAGGTTTCCCACTAATTACCCTCAGTCTGGGCGATGGCCCCAATGATCTCTCGTTGCTGTACGCCAGCAATCTGGCGGTATTGATTCGCGGCCAACAAGCCAAACCACTCGACTTGCCGGGCGACTTCGCCGGTCGTCTGTACCGCACTCGGCAACAAGGCCCACACGGGTGGCGCGAAGGGTTGGACTATTTTCTGCTAAACGGGAGTGCCCACCATGAGTGAATTTTACCAAGACGGCATCATCACCAACTTCCATAACCTCGCCCAGCGTGAATTGGCCGAGCTGGAATACGAGTTGCAGGTATTTTCCGGGCGCAACACCATGGGGCTGATTTTACCTTCGCTCTATTCCGAGCTTGAAGGTCCTGCTCTGGACAAGATTGTCGATATCCTGGCGCAAGTGCCCTATCTGGAAGAGATCGTGATTGGCCTGGATCGTGCCAACCATCAGCAGTTTTTACATGCCAAAAATTTCTTTTCGCGCCTGCCACAACGCCATCGCATTTTGTGGAATGACGGACTGCGTCTAACGGCAATTGCCGAGCAGCTTAGTGCTGAAGGTCTGGCGCCCAACGAACCGGGTAAAGGCCGCAATGTATGGTTCTGCGTCGGCTACACCCTGGCATCGCGTCGTAGCAGTTGCGTAGCACTGCATGACTGCGACATCATCACCTACGATCGGCGCATGTTGGCACGTTTGCTGTACCCCGTAGCCAATCCGCAATTCCATTACGATTTCTGTAAAGGCTATTACGCCCGGGTGGCTGGCAGTAAGCTTAATGGCCGTGTGGGCCGTTTGCTGGTGTTTCCACTGCTAAAATCGCTGCAAAAAGTCTACGGCAACTCGGATTTTCTCGATTATCTGCGCAGCTATCGTTACCCGCTTTCCGGCGAATTCGCCATGCGCACCCATATCCTCAACAACCTGCGTATTCCCAGCGATTGGGGCCTGGAGATCGGCGTATTATCAGAAATCCACCGCAACACTGCCACCAACCGCATCTGCCAGGTGGACATTGCCGATCATTACGACCACAAACATCAACCCATGTCAGAGGATGATCCGCATACTGGCCTGCAACGTATGGCGAATGACATTACCAAAGCGCTGTATCGCAAATTGGCGATACAGGGTGTGCCGATTACCAGCGATTCTTTCCGTGTACTGCGCGCCACGTATTATCGCACTGCGCTGGATATGATCGACGCCTTCGAACATGATGCAAAAATGAATGGATTGAGCTTCGATCGTCACAGCGAAGAATCGGCGGTCGAACTGTTTTCCCGCGTGATTTCACAGGCGGGCCACGCCTTTAGCGAAAATCCCGGCGATAAGCCTTTTGTACCGAGTTGGAACCGTGTGCAGTCCGCCTTCCCTGATATTTTGCAGCGACTTTACGACGCCGTAGAGCAAGATAACCAGCCGTAAATCTCCCCGCCGCCCGGCGGGTTTTACTTTTGCTCACTTATTTCACCCGGCACGGTCTGATAACTGGTGTTATTATTATTCTGCTCAATAATTCCCTCCTAATTCAAAGTGGTACGACAAGCTGATGGAAGCGTGGAAACTCAATCTGATTTCGGTCTGGCTCGGTTGTTTCTTTACCGGGCTGGCAATGAGCCAAATCCTCCCTTTTCTCCCGCTGTATGTCGAACAGCTCGGTGTTAGCGGCCATCAATCTCTGAGTATTTGGTCCGGTCTGGTATTCAGTGGCACTTTTTTAGTATCTGCATTGGTATCACCGCTGTGGGGCAGCCTGGCGGACCGCAAAGGCCGTAAACTGATGTTGCTGCGTGCGTCCCTGGGGATGGCGATCGTGATTGCGTTGCAAGGCTTGGTCACTAACGTTTATCAACTCTTTGCATTACGGGCGTTAATGGGCCTAACCTCCGGCTATATCCCCAACGCAATGGCATTGGTCGCCTCGCAGGTGCCACGTGATAAAAGCGGCTGGGCTTTAGGCACCTTATCTACCGGCCCGGTGACCGGGGTGATCGTTGGCCCACTATTAGGGGGCCTGATGGCCGACCATCTGGGCTTACGCGTGGTGTTTTTTGTCACTGCCGGGCTGATGTTTGTCAGTTTCCTGATTACCCTGTTCCTGATAAAAGAACATCGCATCGAAGTCAAAAAAGCCGATCGGCTGAGCGGCAAGGCGGTATTCCAGTCGCTGCCCTATCCAACGCTGATCGTAACGCTGTTTGTCAGCACGCTGATGATCCAATTAGCCAACTCGTCCATTAGCCCAATCCTGACACTTTTTATCAAGGAATTATCCGGTGATAGCAGCAACATTGCTTTCATTAGCGGCATGATTGCCGCCGTTCCTGGCATTGCGGCTTTGATTTCCGCTCCGCGCCTCGGCCGGCTGGGCGATCGTATCGGCACCTCACGTATTTTGTTAGCAGCGCTGGGGTTAACAACGGTGTTGTTCGCGATCATGGCCTGGGTAGAAACGCCACTCCAACTGGGGATCTTAAGGTTTATGCTGGGGTTTGCTGATGGTGCCTTGATGCCTGCCGTACAGACACTGCTGCTGAAGTATTCGTCCGATCAAGTCACTGGCCGTATCTTTGGTTATAACCAGTCATTTATGTACCTGGGTAATGTGGTCGGCCCGCTGATAGGCTCAGGTGTTTCGGCACTGATGGGTTTCCGCTGGGTATTCGCCGTAACGGCAGTGCTGGTGTTGATCAACTGCCTGCAAGTTCGCAGTCAGTTTAAAAAAGTCGAGGGTGACCCGGCGTGATCAATGGGGCCGCAGCAGCGGCCCTGTTGCACTAGAACATGGTATTGTCGTTAGCCGATTTCTCAGGCACTTCCTGATTGACGTCCCAATGCTCGGTAATTTTTCCCTGATCATTTACACGATAAATATCTACGCTGGCAGTCCCACGATCCTGCGGGTTGTTTTTATACAACACGTGGACGAAAACCAAATCACCGCTGACCGCACTGCGGTATATTTTTGCACTGAACTGCGGGTTATCTTTAAAATTTTGGCTGAAGAAGTCCAGGAACGGTTTAATACCGTCGCCGACAAACGGATTATGCTGTTTGTAGTTTTCTACAATCAACCGTTGTGCCACGCTGATGTCATGCTGATTAAAGAAACCGGCATACAGATCTTCAACGACCTTTAATTTCTTCTGGCTGTGCAGATGATTTTTCCCAGTTCGCTTTTGCGGCGCATTGTTTTCAACGGCAAGAACAGGATAACTGGCAAGCATACTGCCGACGATAAGTAACGGAATAAATGCCTTTTTCATTACTGCTCCTTTATTTTCCTGAATGACCTACAATCTTTAACTGCCCTTTCAAATGGGTAAATGTACCGTCTTTACTGGCAATGTTGGTGTAGACCTCACCGCGCTCGAAATCTTCAACATGGGTGACATTATCGCCAGACTTAGGCTCGCTCCAGTACACCATATACACCCGTGGGCGTATCTCGACCGCCGTATACTGCACGGTGTCGGTCACCCCCTGAGATGCGGCTCCGATGCCAGTAAAGGTCATGGTTTTGTCATCAGTAAAGTCCAACGTGAAGGCAAACTCACCGAAAGTGACCTGTACGATTTTCCCCACGGCAATAAAGTTCGAATTATTCTTTTGCACCCTAGCATCCTTATTAGATGTGGTGATATTTCCCGCCATTGCCGCCGGTAATATCATTGTCGGCCCCAAGGATATTACTGCTGCAATCCCTGCCATCCGTAATTTTCTCATCGTTCCCTCTTCCCTTTCATAGTTGAAAACAAGAATCATTATTGTTTCAGTGTAGAAGAGGAAATATAAGAATTGTCTCTATTTCATTTTGAGATAAAAGTAACCATTAACTTGCTATGTTAATTTTGTTTCAACGAACAGGAAATAACGAACCATGAGTGCTGATTTTATCTTAATAACAGGAGTTACTTTCGTTAATTGGGGGGATAGTTCGGATATAGGAAGTGTTTAAATCCGTTTTTTTATAAGCTAATAAAAAAGTATTCTTAAAAAGAAGATATCCCTCTCCAGCAGAAAGGGAATGTAATAAGCAGCGATTAATCCCGCAGCCAAGGAGTATAAGTCACGCCGATCAACAAGCCTTCCGGGCTGAGTAAACGGGTCACACGTTGGCCCCACGGCTCTTCACGGTTGGCAACCAACAGGCGATAGCCGCGATCTATCAGCCCTTGCGTCGCCACCGCCATATCGGCAACATCAAACTCCATCCAGGCCTGTGGCACCGGCAAGTCTGCCGGCCATTGATCATTGCCGAAACACGATTGTGCAGCTTGCGCCAGCGGCCAAAGCGCAAAGTGTTTCACCCCTGCCAGTGCACCATGTTCGGTTAACAGATAGTCGGCATTGCCTTCCATTGGTTTAAGGGGCAATCCCAGTGCTTCAACATACAATGCTTTGCTGCTATCCGTCTGCTGAGTAATAGGCCCGAATCCAGCGATAAATAACACACCCAGTCCTGCGAACTGCTGTTCCATGTTCTCTCCTGTTGGGGGTATCAACGCCCCCGGCGCATTTGTGTTGGGGAAAATCCGTAGGCCGCTTTGAAGCGATTGCTGAAGTGGCTGGACGAACTAAAACCGCACTCCAACGCAATCTGCGTCAGTGACAGTACGCTGTGGCACAGCAACCTTTCTGCCTGTTGCAGCCGCGCACGCATCACGAACTGGTGCGGCGCCAAACCAGTATCATGTTTAAACATACGGGCGAAGTGGAATTCACTCAGCCCGGCCTCCGCCGCCAAATCGGCCAACAGCAACGGTTGGTCAAGATGTTGCTCAATATACGCTTTCACCCGCTTGGCGACGGCAGGTGCCAACCCACCTCGCACCTGCGGCAACGTCCAGTGCAGTTGGCTGTAGCGCTGCACCAAATGCGACATCAAGAGGGTTGTCGCGCTGCTGAGCACCAGCTGATTGGCATTCTCCTGCCAGTTGCAGTTGAGAAGAAACTGGCGGAACAGCAGCGTAATCTTTGGATCTTCACCAAACGCACGCTGATCGAGATTAATCGTGGCTGGGCTACGATCCCAGGTTTGCTCCACCACCTGACGCAGGTGCTGATCGGTGCAGTAAAGGTGTACGAAAGATAAATCGCTGCGCACATCCCAGGTGGACTCGTACTGGCGCGGCATAATACAGAAGCGGTCTGGCCCTCCGCCATTTTTCCAACCACCGGGCACTTTCTGATAACACTCATACCCATCTGCAACATACAGACTCAAAGTGTGGTGATCGGCACTTTCCTGAGTAATGCGATCGTTACAGTTGGACCAGGCCGCAATTTCCACACCGGACCCCAGTTGCACACTGTTGTGCAACCGCGCGTTATGTTCCCGCAGTGTTTCAAACGCTTTGTACCTGGACATCACCTAACCCCGCTTTCTTCAATGTTTCCAGTGTAGTGAGTGGTGCCGTGCCACACCAGACGCTGGCCCACGCTTTTGCCAAAAAAAGCGCAAGAATATGCAATTGCGCGCAATGCGCTGAAAGCGCGATAACGTGCCACGACGGATACTGACCCGGTCTATTTTGTCGGAGTCTATTATGAACGCGCTGTTGTACCTTGCCGTGGTACTGATTTGGGGTACCACCTGGATTGCCATTACCTTACAGCAGGCAGGGCCGGTGGCCATTCCTGTTTCCATCAGTTATCGCTTTGTGGTCGCCGCCATAACGATGTTTGTCATTCTGTTATTCATGCGACGCTTGCGCCGTATTGCCCCACGAGACCATTTGTTTTGCATCCTGCAAGGCTGCTGCGTGTTCGGGTTTAATTTTTACTGCTTCTACCATGCTGCAGCCTATATCAGCAGTGGTTTGGAATCGGTGATTTTTTCAATGGCAGTCCTGTTCAATGCCGTTAACGGCATGATTTTCTTTCGCCAACGCCCTAGCCCAAACCTGTTACCGGCGGCAGTCCTGGGCTTAACCGGCATCGTCGCCCTGTTCTGGCAAGATCTGGCAGCCACGCAAATGGCACCAGAGCTGTTGAAAGGCATTGGGCTGAGCGCACTCGGTACCTACGGTTTTTCTCTGGGGAATATGATCAGTGCTCGCCACCAGCGGCGCGGGCTGGATATTCTCTCCACCAATACCTATGCGATGAGCTACGGCGCAGTTCTGATGGCATTGATCGCCCTGTCTCAGGGAGCATCGTTCCAGATTGAATTCAACACTCGCTATATCGGCTCATTGCTGTATCTGGCAATTTTTGGCTCAGTGATTGCCTTTGCAGCCTACTTCAGTCTGCTGGGCCGTATTGGTGCCGGAGCAGCAGCCTACAGTACACTCTTGTTCCCGCTGGTCGCGTTGAGCATTTCAACACTCTACGAGGGGTATCAATGGCACCTGAATGCGGTGGTTGGTCTGTGCCTGATACTGCTGGGTAATCTGGTAATGTTCGCCAAACCCGGCATGTTGAGTGCGTTATGGCGTCATAGGACCGTTTAAGTATCAAGCGCCTTCCTGTAAGGCGCTTGCCCAAACATCAACAATTCCCCATGTGAATTTTTGGCCCCTCGATATAACCCACAAAGAATTAACAATTAATGCGGCACGCCAGAAGTAAGCGTTGACAGTCGTAACGACAAATCAATACAGTTAATACTAAACCGTTACAGTATTGTGGTTTAGTTAAGCCACTTATATCAACTTGTTGGTTTGGAATATGAAAATGAGCAATAAAAACACTCATTTAGGCATAAAGATCTGTGCCGGCGTCACCGTCGCCGTAATATCTTTATCCTCTTCATTGAGTTACGCTGAAATTGTCGATACAGGCAATGATACTCCACAGGAAAAAGGCCGTTATTTAGCCGTTGCCTCCGACTGTGTTGCTTGCCATACGGCCTCCGGCGGCAAGCCATTTAGTGGGGGTCTGGCAATGCCTCTGCCGATGGGGAATATCTACTCAACCAACATCACCCCAGATAAAACCTACGGTATTGGCACGTATTCACTGAATGATTTTAAGAAGGTGTTGCGCGAGGGGATTAAACCCGACGGTTCAAATCTCTATCCTGCCATGCCGTTCCCGTCTTATACCAAACTGACCGATGAAGACATTGCCAATCTGTATGCTTATTTTATGCATGGGGTAGAACCTGTTAATCAACCAAATAAAACGCCCGATTTCCCATGGCCACTTACCATGCGCTGGCCACTGATAGCCTGGAACACCCTGTTTCTCGATAAAGGCGCTTATCACTATAAACCTGATAAAAGCACAGAGTGGAACCGTGGTGCTTATTTGGTGCAGGGTGCGGCGCACTGTGGCTCTTGCCACACGCCACGTGGGCTGGGTATGCAAGAAAAAGCTTATGACGAAAGCCAGGACGGTTTTCTATCCGGTGCGAAAATTGGCGGCTGGGAAGCCTTTAACATCACCAGCGACAAAGCCTCTGGCATCGGTAACTGGTCGCAGCGAGACGTCGTGCAATATCTAAAAACAGGCAATGTCCCGTTTAAAGCCCAGGCGGCCGGTTCTATGGCAGAAGCCATCACACACAGTTTCAGCAAAATGAAAGATGCAGACCTATCTGCTATTGCATTGTATTTGAAGGACATAAAAGCCGTTAGCGATGAGCAGAGCAGACCACGCTCCTCCAAGGTTCAAACAACACAGCAAAACGCAATGCCGGGGGCCAAGATCTACCTGAATAATTGTGCCAGCTGTCATGGCAGAGACGGTGCAGGAACCGCCGACGGCTATTATCCGTCCATGGTCGGCAACAGCGTGGTCGGCGCGACAGACGCCAACAATCTGCTTCAGGTCATCTTGCACGGAGCCGAAGTCAACAATGGCAAGGACCACTACTTTATGCCCGCGTTTGCTGACCAATTAAGCAATGAACAAGTGGCACAACTGGCCGAATATCTGGTGCAAAGCTTCGATGGGCACCCGCTTACGGTGACTTCTGATCAGGTTAAAAAGCTCCGTGGAACCAGCAATTAGGACGTCGTGTTATGAAAAATGAGCGCAAAAGTAAATCCAGCTATGGTTTATCCCGACGGCATTTGCTGAAAAGCACCGCCATCGTCGGGGCCGCCTTGCTGTCGTTCAATACGGCATCAGCCCCACTCACGTCGATTGAGGATAAACCTTCAGCGGGTACCTTTTTTAAACTGGCCCAGCGGTTGACCAACAGACCGGAACTCGATCCGGCATTTGCGACCGCCATGTATTCAACCCTGGCCTCCCACACGGACCACTTTGGCGTCAGGCTGGCGGCATTAGAAAAAAGGCTGGCGGCAAACGGTGCGCAGGACGTGCAATCCTTTATCTCCGCACTGCCCAATGAGGATGAAGATCGGATATTCGCGCTGCTTATCATAGAAAGTTTTTATACCGGTAATGTTGGTCGTGGACGCCAAGCCGTCGTCGTGAGTTACGAAAAGGCCTTGATGTTCCAACAAACCCTTGATGTCACCGTCATCCCAACCTATATCCGCGCCCGACCTAATTACTGGGTTGCTACGCCAAATTTAGATAATTAAAGATCAATAGTGAGTAAAACTATGTCCATTGAATATGATTGCGACATTATCGTCGTGGGTGCCGGTATTCTGGGCGGCGCGATCGCCAATAGCCTTGCCAAACAGCAGCGGTCAGTGATCATTTTAGAGGCAGGCCCGCGCGTTAAGCGCTCGGAAATCCTGGAGGCATTCCGCCAGTACGGCAATAAGTCGGACTATAACGGCCCTTACCCGGACGTCCCTTGGGCGCCTAAGTCCTCCACGGGAAAATATTCTGACGATTATATTGAGAGCGTCGGTGCAATCACTCAAAAACCGGCTTTCCTACGTTTAGTGGGCGGCACGACCTGGCATTGGGGCGGCGCAACCTGGCGCAATTTGCCCAGCGATTTCAAATTGAAAACGCTGTACGGTCATGGCCGCGACTGGCCGATTGATTACGATATGCTGGAGCCCTGGTATCAGCGGGCTGAAGAAGAAATTGGGGTCAGTGGCTCGGATACCGACGACCAGCGAGGACAAGGGAAAACGCCCTATCCTCCGCGATCCAAGCCCTACCCTATGGCAATGCAACCCTGGACCTATCTCACTCGCCAAGTGGCGGAAAAGGTATCAACCGTAAACCATCACTTTGTTGACGAGCCGAATGCACGCGCGACGACGCCATACCAAGGGCGGCCCATTTGTGCAGGTAATAACAACTGCGCACCTATCTGCCCAATTGGAGCACAGTTCTCTGGAGATAAACCTGTCGTATGGGCCGAACAGCACGGCGCCAAACTGTTAGTGAATGCAGTGGTTTACCGTATCGAAAAAGGGCCGGATAACAAGATCACCGCCATCCATTATAAAAACCCACAAGGGGAAAGCACGCGTCTGACTGCACGTTATTTCGTCCTGGCGGCACATGGGGTGGAAATACCGAAGCTGATGTTGATGTCAGACATCGGTAATTCGTCTGATCAGGTCGGCCGTAACATGATGGGCCACACCGGTCGGGCTATCTCTATGCTGGCAAAAGATCCCGTTTGGGCTGGTCGGGGGCCTACCCAACAAGGCAGTATCAACACCTGGCGCGACACGCCACTCCGGCACCAACATGCGGCGATTCGACATTTCCTCGATAACACCGTTCCTAATGAGTTGATCACCCAACACTTGCTGGATCAGGGTATTGTTGGCCCGACGCTCGATCGTTTGATTCGACACAATTCCGCGCGCTATTTGAAGATTGCATCGTATGTTGAAGTATTACCCGACCCGGCAAACCGGGTTACCTTAAGCAATCGGCGGGATGCACTCGATCTGCCCACCCCACGTATCAACTATGATATTGCCCATGAATACACCATGAACGCCATGGCCAGATTGTATAAAGACTATGATCAGTTCAAAAACCTATTCGCCGCGACTGAAGTGCTGAATGATATCCACGCCTGGGTGCCCAGTTCCCATATTATGGGCACCACCATCATGGGGAGCGATCCACGAGACTCGGTGGTCAATCACGAATGCCGCTCTTTCGATCATGCCAACCTCTTTATTACCAGCACCAGCGTCCACCCCAGCTCCACCGTAGTTAATCCGACCCTGACCGGGTATGCGATGGCTCTGCGCGTTGCCGATATTATTAATAAAGAGATTTAATAACGTATGCCCCCGAATGCTGGACAACCGTCTGAATTCGGGGGGCAGTTTCAGTTCAACAGACACAAAATGGCACAAGTAAAAGCGTTGTTTGGTGCAGTTACTTACCTAGTCATGTCGGTGCACTCTAGTGCACCAGTTAACTTTAATTAAGCAAAATCGACACATTAAAAACTGGCATGTTTTCTTTCATCTCTCTTTTAGAGGCCTTGTGTCCCATTTCGCTCGGCACTCCCCTTTGTCGCCAAAACTCGTCATGACTTCTGCGCCAAAGGCTGGCTATAGTGGTTCCGTTTTACTGAAACCCGTCGCCAGTGCACTGGCGGTTATCGCGAACATCCCCTTTTCATCCTAAAGACCAGCACCTTAGGGGCTATACTCAGACTCTGCCGATTTTTCATAAGGACATCAGGATGCTGAGATTCTCTCATCGTTGGCTGTTATCAGCGGCCCTTATTACGTTCGCAACGACCGCGACAGCCGCAGAAACACCAAAATATGGCCAAGAGCTTCAGGGCTTTCACTACCCGTACCCATTGCAACAATTTAGCTTCACCTCTCAGGGACAAACTTTACGCATGGGCTATATGGATGTGCCGCCAGAAGGCAACGCCAACGGTCGCACGGCGGTGCTGATGCATGGCAAAAATTTCTGTGCAGCCACTTGGCAGGAGAGCATTAAGGCATTGAGCAAAGCCGGTTACCGGGTGATTGCCCCGGATCAAATCGGCTTTTGCAGTTCGACAAAACCGCAACATTATCAATACAGCTTTCAGCAGTTGGCACAAAATACTCACGCGTTGCTCAATAACCTGAAAATCAGTAAAGCGGTGATTATCGGCCACTCCACCGGTGGCATGCTGGCGACGCGTTATAGCCTGATGTATCCGCAGGCAGTTGAACGTCTGGTAATGGTAAATCCAATTGGGTTGGAAGACTGGAAAGCTAAAGGCGTGCCGTGGCGCAGCGTTGATCAGTGGTTCGAACGCGAGCTGAAAACCTCTGCGGCCGGGATTCGACAATATGAGTTGAAGACTTACTATGTGGGCCGCTGGAAACCAGAGTATGACCGCTGGGTCGATATGTTGGCCGGATTGAACAATGGGCCAGGCCATCGCGTGGTCGCCTGGAACTCGGCACTGATTTACGACATGATCTTCACCCAACCTGTGTACTACGAGTTTAAAGATCTGCAAACGCCGACCACATTGATGATTGGTACCGCCGATACCACGGCCATCGGCAGTGACATCGCGCCACCAGCGATTAAAGCCACCCTTGGCAAATACAACGTACTGGGCAAGCAGGTGGCGAAGCTGATTCCGCACGCCAACCTGATCGAATTCCCCGGATTGGGTCATGCTCCTCAGATGGAGGAGCCGGCACAATTTAACAGTGCGCTGATTAAGGCATTACAACGCTAAGCATCCGCAAGCTGGATCTGTCGTCCACGCCTGCCTAAACTTTGCGCTACAGACAGCAATAGAAGCGGAGACGACCATGCGACAGATTATTGTTGGCGCGTTTATCAGCCTCGACGGTGTGATGCAGGCCCCTGGCGGCCCACAAGAAGATACGACGGGTGGCTTTCAGTTTGGTGGTTGGACAGTACCTTATTGGGATGACAGCATTGCCGCAGCAATGGGTGATACCTTCTCTCAGCCGTTTGATTTGCTGCTGGGTCGTAAAACATATGACATTTTCGCCGCACACTGGCCACGTATCGAAACCGATCCCAACGCAGAGGGTTTTGAACAGATCAACGCAGAGATTGCCAACACCTTCAATCGGGCGACCAAATATGTGGCTACCCACCACGGTGAGACGCTGACATGGGAAAACAGCCAATGGTTGAGTCAGAATGTCGCCGCACGCCTGCGAGAGATCAAAGCCGGTCAAGGACCGACTCTGGTGGTTCAGGGCAGCACCGAGTTAATCCAACTGTTGTTGTCGGAGGATTTGGTGGACGAACTGCGTCTACTGACCTACCCACTGGTGCTGGGCGACGGTAAACGTCTGTTCGGTAACGGCGCATCACCGGCCGCCTTCAAACTGGTTAAATCCGTTATCTCACCCAGTGGGGTGATCATCGCGCACTATCAGCGCGCCGGTAACATCACCACGGGTTCTTTCGCGTTAGAAGCCAGCGAGGCTAAGTAACGGCTAGACATAAACAAAGTGATCGTTCTGCAACCGGCAAGCCTTGTCATCTGTATCTATTGCCAGACAGAGGTCAACATCAGCGGTAAACCCACGTTCAACCAATTCGCAGGCTGAGCTGCACCGACGCAATACATCCATCGGCAACGCCCGGAAGGTCGCTGCCGCGGCCTGTGCTTCCGGCGATAAATTTCTCTTTGCCAAGTGAGAAATAATCCCTCCCGCCGCAACCCAATCCTCCAGTGCCGGCCGCAAGCGGCCATCCGGCCATTTTTCGCCACAAGGGACCACCAGAATATGTTGAAATGGCGCACAAGCGATGGCCGTCGCTTCAAGATTACGTAAACAACCGCAAAACACGGCCGCCCCTGAATCTCTTGCTTTAAAAGCCAACGCAGAACCATTAGGCGAAGGAAGCACCAGTTTAGTCTGCGGGGGGATCTTTACCAGCGAAGCCGGTGACAAAGAATAGCCTTCACCTTCAAAGCGGCGAGTAGTACTGGCTGTGATAGCACCTAGCCCGTCACCGTACTCCGTTGCCGTGGCATCTTTCCATGGGTAAGGATAAACCGTTGCCCCGCGCGCGGCTGCAACGCTCACACAGCTTGAAAATGACATTACATCAACGATGATGACACAGTCAGCATCACCTGCCATGTGCTCGATGGCGTTTTCTCCCCATTCAAGACGGGTATCGAACTCAAATTGCGAGAAATAACGCATCGACGGCTCCTAAACGGAAAGAAAGGGCCAAATGGCCCTAATTCTGGTAGCGATAAGACTGATGAGAGTATCAGACAAACAAAATAAACGAGGATCAAAATCCCTTACCCTTCACTCACCCATTACCGGGGATCGTGCTATGGTATTAACGGATTTTAGTAAGGAGTGGCCGATGCCGAGATTTATCTCTTTACGCGCATTACGGCGCGTTGCCCTGACAGGAGTTGTTATGAGCCTTATGTTAAGCAACAGTACTTTTGCCAGCTCACTGCCTCTGCTGGCCCCCTCGGCACTGAAGGGACACTGGCAACTGATCGACGCTGAGGACAAGACCGCCACCTGCAACGTTGAACTTAGTGATGACCCCATTGAAGGCACTAATGCCTATCGCTTCACTGCCTCCGCGCAATGCCTGCACCCACTGGCACTTAAAGAATTGCCGGTTGCCTGGCGCCCAACACCGGACGGCATGACACTGACCAATGCCGATGGCAGCATGGTCGCGTTTCTGGCGCTGACCGCGCCAAAACACTATGAAGTGATGAATCACACTGGCAAAGCTCGTTTTACGCTAACACCTCGCCCATAGTCACTGAGTTGTTTACGTGGCGGCAGTGTGACTATTCTGCCGCCTAAGCCCTTTCATTACGCTACTAACAATCCCATTAACGCCCCGCCCGCCAACACCCACAGCGGATGAATACGTTTGCTCATGCTCAACACCGTTGCCAATAGAATAATCACCGCCAACGGCCAACTGGGCGCTGACGCCTCAGCAATCAACACTCCGCTCGCCGCCACCAACCCAACGGTAACCGGCACTAATCCACTCTGCACGCGGCGCCGCCAAGGTTTATCCTTAAAGCGACGCCAGGCGCCCATCACCAGCAACGTGACTATCGACGATGGGCCGAATTTGGCAACGGATGACACCAACAGCCCGGCCCAACCGGCCACATGCCAGCCAATCAGCGGCACGATCATCATATTCGGTCCCGGCGCGGCCTGCGCCATAGCAAACAGTGCACTGAATTCTTGCGCGCTCATCCATTGATGAACCTCCACCACCTGACGCTGCATTTCCGGCAAAATAGTCATACCACCACCGAACGCCAACAGTGACAATTCAGTGAAGATAATCGCCAGCGAAATCAAAACACCGATCATGATGGGCTCCTCCACCACATCAGCAGAATACTCAGCGGCGCCAGCACCAACATGGTCGGGAGTAACGGCAGACGCAGCCAGGCGATGGCAATCAGACTGAGTGCGACAATCCCCAGCGCCAACCATTTACCGCGTAACGGTAACAGCATTTTGATTCCAGTAGACAGCAATAAACCCGCCGCTGCCGCTGCCAATCCGGCAAAGACATGTTGCACATGAGCATCGTTCTGGAACCGGGCGTAAACCATACCCAGACCGACCACTATCGCCGTCGGCGCACTGATCAGCCCCAGCAATGCGCAGAAAGCACCACGCAGGCCGCGAAACTCCATCCCCACGGCCACCGAAAGGTTGATCACATTGCCCCCAGGCAAAAACTGGCACAATCCCAGCAGCTCGGTGAACTGTTCGCCACTCAGCCAACGCCGATCTTCCACCAGCATATTGCGCGCGAGCGGCAATACACCACCAAAGCCAATCAGCCCAAGCATCAGAAAACCCAAGAACAACTCACCATTGCCTGGCGGGGTCGCAAGTTGATCGTTTTTTACCGCATCAGATTCAGACATTGTCCGTTCCACATTGCTTATTGTGATGACTGGTATGATGCGCGCCGCCATGCCATGATGTCTAATGCATTTCGGAAGCAATAAGGATACCTATAAGGTATGGCTATGATCGAACTTCGCCGCTTGCGGGCGTTCGTTACTGTGGTAGAAGAAGGTAATATCACCCGTGCTGCCGAACGCTTATTTATTCAGCAACCACCGCTGACCCGGCTGTTGCAAGGATTAGAAGATGAGTTGGGGGTCAAACTGCTGCAACGCCTGCCACGCGGGGTACGCGTCACAGAGGCTGGCAGCGTGCTATTCAATGAGGCACGAGCCCTGTTGGCGCGTGCAGAACACTTGACCGAAGCAGTGCGCCGCGCAGCTCGTGGTGAACAAGGGCATATTGCCATCGGCTTCACCAGTTCCGCCGCGCTGCATCCGTTTGTACCCAATCTGCTGCGCCGCTATCGTGAGATCCTGCCCGGTATTACCACCCAGTTGGAAGAGGCCGGCAGCGGAGAACTCCTGGACGCGTTGGTGGATGAACGGCTTGACGTTGCCTTTGTGCGTTCGCCGGTGGGAGGCATTCCAGGACTAACGATTGAGCCGGTGTTACGTGAGTCCATGCTGGTCGCTTTGCCGGTCGGGCACCCATTGGCTGTCAACAGTGAGCAACCCCTGCCGCTGGAGGCACTAACCCACGAATCCTTTATCCTTTATCGACGACCTGCGGGCCAGGGTTTATACGACGCTATTCTGGCAGCCTGCCACCGCGCAGGGTTCAGCCCACGCGTCATTCAGGAAGCCCCGCGCCTGCCCGCAACCCTCAGTTTGGTCGGTGCCGGTTTGGGGCTATCCATCGTGCCTGCTTCGATGCGGCGTTTGGGGGGAGATGGCATTATCTATCGGCCGATTAGCGATCGTGCCCAGTTGAGTGCGCCACTTTACCTGGCATTACGCAGCAATCGCGCCTCCGCCATCATCAAACGCTTTCGCGATCTGGTGACAGAGGCGGTCAGTGAGCAGCCGACTGACTAGTCTTGTGTGTCGGTAATACGCGTGAGGTGGATCACCAGGTACAGCAGTTCATCGTTCGACATCTCCATCTGCAGCAGATTCTTCACGTAATCGCGGATCAGTAACGCACCGCGATAAGCATGTGGATATTCTTTGGTTACCTGCTCAAAAATAAAGTCGTCTTTCGATACCACCTGTTGTCCTTCTACCATTCGCTGAATAAAAAACTGCATATGTACCAAAAAACGTGCGTAATTCAGTGAATCGGTGTCGATATTGATGCGAAAGTGATATTTGATGATGTTGAATATATCTTTCAACATCTTCACCGCCAGCAGCGTGTGCTCCATATTTTGCACATCGGTTTGACCATTAACCAAATGGAAAGCGATGTTACCCGCCTCTTCTTCCGGTAGCCTAATGTTCAGCCTCTGGTTGAGCAGTGCCAGCGCTTGCGCCGCTACCGCAAACTCCTGCGGGTAAAAACGCTTTACTTCAAATAACAGCCGGTTTTGGATCGCGATCCCTTTGTGATAGCGTTCAATAGCAAAGCTGATATGGTCCGCCAAGGTGAAGAAAATCTGCTCATTAATCCGTCCGTTGAGCTGTCGATTGGCCTCTGCGAGGATCATCTGCACAATCTCAATATGCTCTTCCGGCGTCGTTTCTATCAATCGCAGGTAATCTCGACCCTTTTGGCCATTTTGCACCACATACACTTTTTCGATCGCGTCAGGATCGAGAATGTCACCCACTTTGCTGTTAAAGCCTATACCCTTGCCCATAACGATAACTTCATTGTTATCACCATCCGTCGATAGCACCAGGCTATTATTGAGTACCTTAATGACTTTCATCGTCGCGGCCATCACCCTTTATTTTTTAGCGTTGCCGGCCACCGGAGGCAATCAGCCGTTGATACCAGTCAAAACTGCGCTTTTTAATTCTCCGCAGATCTTTCAGATCCTGCTCACCCCGGTTGACATAGATAAACCCGTAACGCTTGGCATAGCCCTGATGAGTGCTGACCACGTCTATCGCCGCCCACGGGCAATAGCCGATCAGTTCTACCCCGTCATTGATCGCCAACTGCATCTGTTCGACATGCTGACGCATAAACTCAATGCGATAATTGTCGTCAATTGTACCATCGGCCTGTAATTCATCCGGGGCACCGATGCCGTTTTCAGTAATTAATATTGGCAAATGATAACGTTCAGCGGTTTTGCGTAAGGTTAACCGCAGCCCAACTGGGTCGATCACCCAGCCGTAGCGGGTTTTACCAACAAACGGATTCTCCGCTGCACGGTAAACTCCCGGTTCTCCCAGCATGATTTGCTGATCGCCTGCACGTGCGCTGATGTCGGAGGCGTCGCCGCGGCTGGCGGCAATGGTGGCGGTAGAATAGTAGTTTATCGCTACATAGTCCGGTTTGCCCTGCAGCAACAGCGCCGCATCGCCCGGATCCATCTGCGGAGCCAGTTCACGATCCAGCAAATAACGCCAGGCTAGCGGGTTATAACGACCATGTACCGCCACGTCGAGGAAACTCCAGCAACGAAGTGTCTCCCAGTTGTGGGCAGCGATAGCGTCAAGCGGGTTACAGGTTTCCTGATACATGGAAGTGGTGTTAATCGCCGGGCCGATTTTAGCGCCCGGGCAGCGCTGGTGACATAACGTCATCACGCGGGCCTGGGCCACCAGCATATGGTGGCTTTGCTGATACAACACCCGTTTGGACGGCAACTCGCCCCCTTTAGGCATGCCAATGGCGCCCGGGTGCAAGATCATGGTGTTCTGCTCATTGATAGTCAGCCAATACTTCACCCGATCGCCAAAGGCATCGAACAATACCCCGGCATACTCGACAAAGGCGTCGATGGTGGCGCGATGAGACCAGCCGCCCTGTCGTTCCAGTATATAAGGCAAATCAAAGTGATACAGCGTCACTACAGGTTCTATACCCTGACTCAAAAGCTCATCAATCAATTGACGGTAAAAATCCAGCCCGACAGCGTTGATCTCACCCGTGCCATTAGGCAATACCCGCGACCAGGCGATCGAAAAACGGTAGGCCTTTAACCCGAGTTCGGCAAATAACTTAACGTCCTCGCGAAATCGGTGGTAGTGATCGCTGGCGACCTTAAAATCAGCGGTCTCTTTCGGATGATCGAGCATGTCCACGATCGATGGGCTTTTACCATCTTCGTCCCAGGCGCCCTCCACCTGATAAGCTGAAGTGGAAGCCCCCCACAGAAAATTTGCAGGGAAATCATTCAGTCGTTGATAAATCATGCTTGCCCCTGTTTCGCATTGTTGAGAGTGATAATCTGCTCGCCAAAGCCCACAGAACCAGGCAGTCGACAACTCAATTGTGGAAATGCCTCACTGTTGACCACCAATACCGGCGTGGTGACGTCATACCCCAGATCGGTGATGGCCGTCAGATCGAAACACACCAATTCGTCCCCGACCCTGACCCGATCGCCAATCTGCAAGGTAGAACTAAAATGCTGACCGGCTAGATTGACGGTATCAATGCCGATGTGCACCAGCAGTTCGACGCCGTTGTCACCCTTGAGCCCGACCGCATGTTTCGACGGCAGGAAGGTCACGACCTCGCCGTCAAGCGGTGCGCGTAGCACCCCTTCTTGCGGCCGTATAGCGACACCCTGGCCCAATAATCCCTGAGAGAAAACATCGTCATTCACCTGATCCAACGCCACAAGTTGACCGGACATTGGGCTGAAAATCTGCAGTTCTCCGTCAATGAGTGGCTCTGCTGTCTTAACGTCTTGCTCATCGACCGGATCCTCAAAACCCAGTATCCAGGTCAGTGCAAAGGTCACCACAATAGCGATGGCGCAGGTAATCAATGCATGGACGATATTCATCGGGTTTTCGCCAATGAACGCAGGGAGTGCAGCAAGCCCAGGGGAGACAAAGGCATAGCGAACCAGCCCGCTCAAACCGGCATAGATGCCTGCACAGCCCCCGCCGATCATCGCCGCAATCAGCGGCTTGCGCAGCTTGAGCGTAACGCCATACAACGAAGGCTCGGTGATGCCCAACAGCGCGGTGAAACCGGCAGAAGACGCCAGTTGGCGCAGGTTTTTATTTTTAGTCCGAAAAGCCACACACAAAGTTGCCGCGCCCTGTGCAATGTTAGATGCCAACATGCCAGGTCCATTGATCATTTCAAAACCGTTCTTACTCAACTGACCAGTGGCGATCGGCGTCATGGCCCAGGCGGTGCCGGTGATCACCAAGAAAGGCTGTAATCCCCCCATCAGCATCGGAATCAACCAACTGGCTTTACCGTCAACGATTGCCGCACCAGCCGCAACCAGGTCATTAAGGAAAATGCCAAACGGCCCCACCACCACTAACGCCAGCGGTGCGGTGACCAATAAGATAATCATTGGCTTGGTGAAAAACTTGATCATCGTCGGTGAGACTTTCTCGGCAAAGCGCTCGATATAAGACATCAGCCATACGGTGAAAATAATCGGCAGCACTGAGCCTGCGTAATCTGCCAAACGCACAGGAACGCCGATAAAATCAATCGCCGTGCCTGCCGCCAGCATTTGTGCCAGATTGGGGTGCAGCAACACCCCGGCGATGGTCATTGCCAAGATCGGGTTGCACTCGAATTTGATCGCCGCCCCATATGCCAGCAGCACCGGCAGGAAGAAAAAGGCCGCATCGGCTATGGTGTCTAGCAGATGATAGGTCGGGCTGGCAGCATCTATCACCCCCGTCAGCTTGAGGATCGCCAGCAGCGCTTTTATCATCCCCGCCCCGGTAATCGCCGGGATCACGGGAGTGAACGTAGTAGATATCACGCTGATAATCTGCGAAATGACCCCACCTCGTGCCTGAGATGTCTTTTCGCTTTGACGGCCACTGAGATTGCCAATTTCTTTTTGTAGCGTGCGGAAGGTTTGTTGCACGTTGTTGCCGATCACGATCTGGAACTGGCCACCGCGTTCCACCACGCTGATCACCCCCGGCAATGCCTCAATAGCCTTCGCCTTCACCTTGCTGTCATCATTAAATTCCATACGCAGACGGGTGGCACAGTGTGTCAGTTTGCTGACATTACCCTTGCCACCGACCCGCGCCAGTATTTCTAACCCCAGCTGTTTGTAATCCATCATGTTTCCCCGGTAAAAAAGCAAAAAAAAGACCAAAATCAAAATGCGCCTCATCGCAATGAGAGGTGCATTCCTATTTTGGTCTTGCCTGCCTGAGCAGTAACACGCCGTAATAAAAATGTCTGGCGATCGCTAAGATCGCGGCGAAAGTATCGTCATAGTTGTGATTTTTCGGCAATAGCCTGCGTTAAGCTTTGTGATTGACATCACTAATTTTCGGAAATGCACTGCAATGTTGTTCGCCACGCCCCACGTGAACATATCGAGGTTGAACTAACCGATTAAAATAACACCAACAATAAAAATCTCGGCCTAATGGGTTAATTCCGTTTATGATTTATTTAATAAAAATGTAATTAAATTGATAACGATAGATTATTATTTAAAAACAAAATCAATAATTACAACCACACTCAATTGGTAACATAAACAAATAAATTATTCGCTGCGAACGCAGCTTAACCCACTATGATTTAACCGTCACCGAACATTTCAAACTCAGTAATCAACACTGGTAGACAATAAGAAACCGATAAACCAAGCCGGTATTTTGGCAGGCAGTCTATATTGGAGAAAGTTATATGCTATCGCGTCGTGATATATTAAAAGCCTCTGCGCTCAGCGCAGCGGCAGCCAGCGTCATGGGTGGTATGATTAAATCTACCAGCGCCGACGAACATCGTAATATTGTCCCACCCAGTACTTTCCAACCCACAGCCGATGCGCAAAACGTTTATAAGTATGTCTTTGCCAACAGTAAAAAGCGCAGCCTGCCCAACGGTTGGGCCAGAGAGGCTACCGTCGAACAGTTCCCGATTTCTGAAGGTGTTGCCGGGGTTGATATGACACTGGAACCAGGCGGTGTACGTGAACTGCACTGGCACGCCATTGCCGCCGAGTGGGCATTTATGCTGGAAGGCCATGCGCGCATCACCATCATCGACCCGGAAGGAAAGTGCGAAGTGGCGGATTTCGGCGCAGGTGACGTCTGGTATTTCCCCAAAGGCTACGGACATTCGATCCAAGCGCTGGCAGACGGCGCGCACTTTGTCTTGACCTTTGATAACGGCCATTTTTCCGAATTCGGTACTTTCAGCATTACCGATTGGGTAGCGCACATGCCCAAAGAAGTGTTGGAAAAAAGCGTCAATATGCCGGCATCGGTATTTTCCAAAGCAAAACAGGGTGAGGCCTATATTGTCGGCGGTTCAATCCCCCCAGCTCTCCCTCTGCCCGCCAACGACGGCGGTTTGAATAATGCCCCGTTGGCTCATCGTTATGAATTAATGAAACAAAAACCTTTTTTTGAAAATGATGCAGGCAGCGTTCATTTAGTATCGTCAAAAGAATTCCCAATCTCAACCACCATGACCGGCATTATAGAAATCGTCAAGCCCGGTGCCGTGCGGGAATTACATTGGCACCCCAATGCCAATGAGTGGCAATACTATATTTCCGGCAAGGGTCGCATGACTGTATTTAGCTCACACGGCCACGCGCAGACCGCAGAATACGCACCCACCGACGTTGGTTATGTCCCGCAAGGTTTTGGCCATTACATTGAGAATATGGGTGATGAGGATCTAAAGGTGTTAATTGTATTGGATAACGGTATTTACCAGGATATTTCGCTGTCTGACTGGCTGGCAAAAACCCCGGCCTATCTTCTGGCAGATAACTTCAATAATCAGATTGCCGACTGGCAAGATCGCCCCAAGGATAAACTGGTGATGTCTCGACGCAGGCGTTGATGGATAGCGAGGGGGAGCAATCCCCCTCGCCAACGGCTACTGTTTACGCTGTTCCGCGACCTGCTTGGCCGTTACCTTTCCTTGTTTTTCACCAAATTGACCAACCACGTAGTTGGCTACTGCAGCCACTTCCTCATCCGAATATTGAGCGCCAAAATCCGGCATAAATTCGTGCTGTTCACCGATACTGATACGCGTACCTTTGAGTATTGCCTGCACTACGCTGCGGCCCTGTGGATCGTTTACTGCGGTGCTGCCGACCAAAGACGCATATTTACTCTGGCGGCCTGTACCGTTCCACTGATGACAACCACTGCAGTCTCCCGCAAACAAGCGGCGCCCCAGCGAATCCTCTTGCCCACCCGGTAATACCGCACTTGAGGATGACGCTCCTTTCGGCTGTAGGTTTACCGTACTGGCACTGTCGGTGGCGATAGGTTCGATATAGCGCAGGTATTTCACCAGCGCCTGATTATCCTCCGGCGTGAGGTACTGCAGGCTGTTTTCTACTGCTTCGGCCATCGGGCCGGAAGCACTGCTACGACCTTCCGCATGACCGGTTGCCAAATACTGCGACAGTTGCTGCTCACTCCAGCCCCCAATACCTGTTTGTGGGTCCGGCGTAATATTGCCTGCAAACCACCCTTGGATCACCTCACCGCTGAGGTTTTTACTTTGATTAATACCAAAGCCCAGGTTGCGTGGCGTGTGACATTCACTGCAGTGCCCCAGCGCAGTTGCCAGATAAGCCCCACGGTTCCACTGTTCATCCTGATTCAGGTTAGGTTCAAAACGTTTTTCATTGAAGAATGCCAGGTTCCAGAACTTCATGCCCCAGCGTTGGTTAAACGGAAACGACAATCCATTTTGCGGATTAGCCTGCTTCACCGGTGGCAGGCTAAACAGGTAGGCTTTGATCGCCAACACATCGTCGCGGCTCATGGCAGTGTATGAGGTGTAAGGCATGGCAGGATACAGATTACCCTGCGGCCCAACCCCTTCACGCACCGCACGCACAAACTGATCGTCGCTCCAGCCACCAATACCGGTTTCTGCGTCGGCGGTAATGTTGGTGCCATAAATTGTGCCGAACGGCAGCTTAAAGGCAAAGCCACCGGCAAAGGGTTTACCGCCAGGCGCCGTGTGGCAAGCCACACAGTCGGCGGCACGAGCCAGATACTCGCCACGCGCTAATTTATCGCTTATCCCCGCAGGTGCACCGGCGATAGGTGCTACGGGCTCGGGGCCGACCGGGCGTAACAAGGTATAGAGCGCGTAACCGCCTGCTAACACCACTACCGCGACAATTAGCCATAACAGCCATCTCAGGGCGTTGCTCATGGGTTTCTCCCTTAATCCAACGCCTTGGCGGCCTGGTGGATGGCGGCGCGAATGCGCACGTAGGTAGCGCAGCGGCAAACGTTACCGCTCATCGCCGCGTCAATATCTGCATCGCTCGGATTTTTGCTCTGGGCCAGCAGTGCACTGGCACTCATAATTTGACCGGATTGGCAGTAACCACACTGCACTACGTCCAGATTGACCCAAGCCGCCTGCACCGCTTTGCCCGTCGGCGTCTCGCCAATCGCTTCAATGGTGGTGATTTTCTTGCCTTCTGCGGCAGAGACCGGTGTCATACAAGAACGCACCGGCACGCCGTCCAAATGGACGGTACACGCGCCGCACATCGCAATGCCGCAACCAAATTTGGTGCCGGTCAGCCCGGCTTCATCACGCAAGAACCACAACAGAGGCATATGGGGATCGCCATCAAACGTCAGCGGTTGGTCGTTCACGGTTAAAGTTATCATGCTGTTCTCCTTGATCAGACGCTGGCGTCGCGGTTCGGTCGATGTAAAGGCAGACTCAGCGAAGTTCGGGGCCGCCCGAGCAACGCCAACGCATTGCCAACCGCAGGTGCAATCGTTGGTACACCTAATTCACCCACGCCGGTAGGTTTCTCGGTTGAAGGCACAATAATCACTTCTATTTCCGGCATTTCATCAATGCGCAGTGGGCGGAAATTGTTGAAGTTGGATTGTTCAATCACGCCATCTTTCAATGTGATGTTGCCGTACAGCGCCATGCTCAAGCCATAACCGATGCCACCCTCAATCTGTGCACGAATCACATCGGGATTCACTGCCACGCCGCAGTCCACCGCACACCACACCTTGTGTACACGTGGAATACCGCCTTCGCCGATAGAGACCTCGGCTATTTGCGCCACCCGGGTATCGAACGCCTTGGCAACACCTACACCACGCGCTCGACCATCCACCACTTTCGCGCCTTGCCAGTTGGCCGCTTTCGCTACCGCCCGTAACACGCCGGCCTCACGCGGCGCATCCCCCATCAACGCCAAACGCCCTTCCACAGGATCCTGCCCAGTCTCCTGTAGCAGTTGATCAATAAAACTTTCCACCGCATGGCCAGTGTGAGTACTGGCGACCGATCTCAATGACGTCGTCGGCACCTTGCCCGGTACGATATGTGCGTCGCAGCGGAAACTTTCAAAGCTATAAGGCACCTCGCTGGCGCCTTCAACCATCATCTGGTCGAGGCCATTAACCACCAGTGCCGTCATCGCGCTGTTAAGCGTCCAGGAATGACCGACGATGGTATCGCTCCAGGCCACCACTTTACCGCCACGGATCGCACCACGTAACCGGTGCAAAATCATCGGGCGATACCACCCATTGCGAATATCATCTTCACGCGTCCATACCACCTTTACTCCGTGACCTGGGCCAATGGCTTTGGCTGCTGCCGCCATATCCGCTGCCAGATCCGGCCCCAGCGTCGGGTTGCCCAAATCGATACGTCGTCCAAAACTGCCGCCCGCCAAAATGGTTTCAATTTCTACCTTGTCCGGTGGCAGTTGGAACAGATCGCACAGCTGTTTATGATCGAGGGTTTGGATCTGGCAGCCATAACGTGCCTTGACGCTTTCGCCATCCCAGAACAGGTAGCCGTCCAGTGGCTCCATCGGCGCATGGGCAACATACGGGAAGGTATATTCAGCTTCGATGACCTTATCGGCTTTATCAAAAGCATCATCCGGATTGCCGTGGCTTTTCGCTACAACGCCGGTCTTCTGGGCCACCTGTCGGAACTCAGTAAAGATCTGTTCAGTGTTGCGGCGTTCAGCTTGCGAGTCGTCCCATTCCACCTGCAACTTTTCACGTCCCTGGATCGCCGCCCAAGTGTTTTTGGCGTACACCGCTACGCCGGTATCGGTCAATTTCACCGTAACCACACCCGGCACTGCCAGCGCCTGGCTGGCATCAAATGAGGCCACTTTACCACCGAAGCGCGGCGGCTTTTTGATGGTCACCGTCAGCATGTCCGGCTCATGAATATCCTGAGTAAATTGCGCAGTACCGTTGGTCTTCGCCAATGAATCCACCCGGTGCAGGCCACTGGCCTTGCCGATCAGGGTAAAATTGGCGGGATCTTTCAGTGTCAATGTAGCGGGATCGGGGGGTGGCAGTTGACTGGCTAACACGGCAAACTCACCGAAGCCCGCTTCACGTCCACTGGCCGCGTGGCGGATCTTGCCCGCCTGCACGGTAATTTCCTGCGCCGAGGTTTTCCAACTTTGCGCGGCGGCCTGAACCAGCATCGCCCGCGCCATGGCGCCCATGCGACGCATCTGCTCATAGGCATTAGCTACCGAGCTGGAGCCACCGGTGCCCTGGAAACCGAACGACAGATTTTTGTAGACGTTGGTGTCAACCGGCGCGGCAACGACCCGCACCTGTGCCCAGTCAGCGTCCAACTCTTCGGCGACCAACGTTGCCATGCCGGTATATACGCCCTGACCCACCTCGGTATGTTTACTGATCACAGTGACAATGCCTTCTTGGTCAATCTGCACAAAAGCATTGGCTGCATGAGGATTGATTTCAGGCGCGGTAGCCGATGATGAGCGGGCCAGAGCGCCGGTAGACGGCAGATAGGCACCGATCACCAACGCACTGGCGCCGACGATAAAACGCCGCCGGGTAAGCGGGACTTCGGGTAGATTCATTGCTCATAGCTCCAAAATGCCGATCAACCTTAATCAATGCGGCGAAGTCATTCTTTTTATACGCACCGTCTGCATGCACCAGCACAACGGACTAATAGTTAGCGTAGTCTATTATTTTGTCTATTTAACATTCAGGCGGGGTTTTCTGTGGTGGATTTGTGCTGTGTATTGCGTGGGGATTTCGGCCCCCATGCTATAAATTAGGTATCTCTTCATTATATCCACGAGTGTGAAAGCCATGTCGCAACCCAATAAAAAGTTTCGTTTTTATCGCCCACTGAAAAGCTTAACCCACACCTTTGGTGACCAATGGTTTGCGTTGAAGGCTGAGGCCTTCGCCCGTTTTTTCGGTACACCCACGTTTTTGGTTGGCCAGACCGTCGTCGTTGCCGTCTGGATTTATCTCAATCTGGCAGGTTTCACCAAGTTTGACCCCTATCCATTCATTTTGCTTAACCTGGCGTTCAGCTTACAGGCCGCTTATGCCGCCCCATTGATCTTGCTTGCACAGACCCGTCAGGCCGAGCGCGATCAGGCGCATGCGCTGACCGATGCTCAGCACCGTGAGGATTTGGATGAGGCCATGGCACAACGGCAAACGCTCGCCGCGCAGCAATCTGATCAGTTACTGGCGCTGTTAAAACAAAACACAGAATTAACCGCCCTGACGAAACAAATGGCAGAGCGCATTGAAAACCTGGCTATCCAGTTGGCAAACCGGGATCGCACTTAGCGTGTTGGCTTTTCTGGTGCAAAAATGCACTATCGCATTCATGCATTGCACCACTTTGCATCAATCCGTCGCTTGATACCGCGCCAGTGCCTTGTTCACCGACTGGTATGGAAATTGCTTCTCCTCAGCATGGCTATGAAGGAGAAGAATATGAAGGCAATCGTCATTGGTGGCGGCATCGGCGGTCTGTGCACCGCAATCGCATTAAAGCGTTGTGGCATCGACACCGAAGTTTTTGAAGCCGTCAAAGAGATCAAACCGGTTGGTGCTGCAATTTCCATCTGGCCCAACGGAGTCAAATGCCTCAATTATTTGGGGATGAAAGAACCGCTGCGCGCGCTCGGCGGCACCATGCACTACATGGCCTATCAGGAATATCTGCACGGCCAGACGTTGACGCGCTTTAGCCTGGATCCGCTCATCGCCAGCGTTGGCGAACGCCCTTACCCGGTAGCCCGCACCGAACTGCAAGCTATGTTACTCGATACTTATGGCCGCGATCAGGTACGTTTTGGCAAACGTGTCAGCGGTATTGAAGAAACGCCGGAAGGAGTGACGGCCTGGTTCGAAGACGGTAGCCAGGTCAGCGGTGATTTCCTGATTGCCGCCGACGGCACCCATTCCGTCATTCGTCCGTATGTGCTGGGCCATGGCGTTGATCGCCGTTATGCCGGTTACGTCAATTGGAACGGGCTGGTAACCATTGATGAATCCATCGCACCGGCTGACCAGTGGACCACCTTTGTCGGCGAAGGCAAACGCGTGTCGCTAATGCCTGTGTCCGGCAACCGTTTCTACTTTTTCTTCGACGTTCCACTGCCCACGGGGCTGGCGGAAGATCGCAGCACCGCGCGGGCCGATCTACAGCGTTACTTCTCGGGCTGGGCTGAACCGGTGCAAAAATTGATCGCGGCGATCAACCCCGACACCATCAACCGCATTGAAATCCACGATATCGAACCTTTCGAACAACTGGTACGCGGTCGCGTGGCATTGCTGGGGGACGCCGGACACAGTACCACACCGGATATCGGCCAAGGTGGATGCGCAGCAATGGAGGACGCCGTAGTACTGGCGATTGCCTTGCAGACAAATTCACTGGGTATTGAAGACGCACTGCTGCGCTATCAGGAAAAACGCAGCTATCGCGTAAAGGATTTGGTGCTCAAAGCACGTAAACGTTGCGATGTGACGCACGGCAAAGAAATGGAGATCACCCATAGTTGGTATGAAGAGCTGAAAACCGAAACCGGCGAACGCATTCTCTCTGGCATGAAAGAAACCATTATGGGTGGGCCGCTGGCCTGATTTTTTCCTCTTTACAGCCAAAAGAAGCGTTGCCGCCCAACACCAGACGGGTGAATAAGCCGATTCATCCTGGATCATCTCTTTACCCAAAATGCGCCCGGCAACGCATGTTGTCACACCAACCCCTGGGCCACGCGCCAGTTACCGTAACCGGCGCAACGATTGATCGCGTTCCTGCAAACGCAATAACGTCAATCGCCAGTAACTGCTAATGGCTGCCCGGATTAGCTCGCAATCTGGCTACCTGCGCCTCGACGTCACGCCAGGCCGGTTTATCACTGGCATAGCGCTGGCGCAGATAGTTCACCAAATCAGCCACCTGACGATCGGTGAAACTATCCTTAAAACCCGGCATAAAACCAAGATCGGTGGTGGCTGGTTTGGCGATACCCTGTAGGATCACATTGATCAGGTTATCCGGTCGATCACTGAAGATATTGGTATTGTTTGCCAAATCCGGACTGACACCAAACAGCTGTGGCCCTCCACTGGCGGCACTGTGGCAGGCCTGACAGGCCCCCTGAAACAGGCGTTCACCGACCTGTTGCCCCAGAACAGGTTGCAGATTAGTGGTCAGCTTAACCTGCGGCTCTACGTTCAATGTAACCGGGTTGCTCAAGGATATCAGGTAGTTGGCCATCGCGCGCACATCGGACTCCGGTAATGTAGCCAGTTCACTGACGACCGGCCCCATCGGCCCAGCCGCAACGCCGTGCTCGGTAGAGTGACCGCTGCGCAAATACTGGAACAGTTGCTCCTCGTCCCAGGGTTTATCAGCATTGGCCAGTTGGTTCAGCGCCGGGGCTTCCCAACCGTCCACCATCGCACCTGCCAGAAAACTGGCGCCGCCCTTTTCCGCTCCCATCAAATTGCGTGGTGAATGGCAAGCCGCACAGTGCCCCAAACCATTAACCAGATAAGAACCCCGGTTCCACTGTTCAGTTTGCGCAGCGTCTGGCTGGAACTCGCCCTGGCGCAAAAAGAGTGCATTCCAACCGGCCATCAGTGGACGGATATTAAACGGAAAACGCATCTGATTAGCTGAATTACTCTTCGAAACTGCGGGTTGCGACATCATGTAGGCATATAGTGCCTGCATATCACCGTCGGTCATCTTGCTGAACGACGTATAAGGAAATGCCGGGTACAAATTACGCCCATCGCGGCTAATGCCCTGCCGCATCGCCCGATCAAAAGCAGTAAACGACCAGTTGCCAATACCGGTTTCCACATCCGGAGTAATATTGGTGCTATACAGCGTGCCGAACGGCGTTGCCATCGCCAATCCCCCGGCGTTGGTCGCCCCTTCGGAGGCGGTGTGGCACACCGCGCAATCCCCGGCAGCAGCCAGTTGACGGCCGCGTTCCAAGGTGGCTGCCGACCAGGTACCGGAACCCGGTGTTGCCACTGGGGCAATCTCAGCACGCCATGGCAGTGCCGTAGCCGCTACGCCCAACACCGCACCGAAAATACCGGCCGCACCGCCAAACCACCATTTACTTCTCTTGGGTTTAGTCACTGATGCGGATTCCTGTCGGGCGCTATCCGGACCGTTCAGCGCCTCGCGCAGTCGATCGGATGTGATCGGTAACTCACGAAAACGAATGCCGGTGGCGTCAAACACAGCGTTGGCAATAGCTGCAGCGCTAGGCACCGAAGCGGATTCCCCAGCCCCCAGCGGTGGATCATAGGGCCGTGGCATCATTACCACATCCACCTCTGGCACCTCCGGGAATGTCAGGATCGGATAAGCGCCCCATTCCTTGCTGGAAATGGTCGATTCTTCGAAAGTCACCCGCTCTTTCAGCACCCGGCTGGTCGACTGAATCACATTGCCGTGGATTTGGTGACGCACGCCGTCCGGGTTGACCATCATGCCAGCGTCGTGCCCGACCACAATACGCGTAACCGCTACTTCGCCACTGACCTTGTCTATAGCGACATCAGCGACCCAGGCCGCCCAGGCGGCACCAAAGCCGGGAAACTTGCTGTGAATATAGCGCGCATAGGCAAAACCACGCCCGCGCAGCACACCATCTTCCGCAGGGGTTTGCATCGGTTCGGTATGCGGCGTCCAGCCAGCACGCTCGGCGGTGCTGAGCATCAGTTCCGTGGCACGTTGATCCTTAATATAACGCAGGCGGTACTCGAGCGGATCCACACCGGCAGCCATGGCCAGCTCATCAATATAGGACTCGTGCGCGAAGGTATTCGGCAGTGCCGACACCCCGCGCATCCAGGAGGCTCGCACGATGGGTGCCATGTCCTCAATGCTGACGCGCAGTTCCGGGTATTCGTATGGCGGCACCGAGGTGCGGTCCCCCATCTCATAAGCTACCGGCACCGGCTCCACCATGCCGGTCAGCAACAACGCCAGCGTGGGGGCGCCGTTAGACGGATAATAAGTACGAAAATCATAGGCCACCGGATGGCCGGCGGCGTCCAGCCCACCGTCAACCTCCATCAACTGTGCCGTGCCCTTGGGTTCCCACAGGTGTTCCTGCTCGCGGGTGAGCTGCACCCGCACCGGCCGACCAACCGCACGCGACAATAACGCCGCATCGGCACAGACATCGTCGGCACAGTTGCGGCCATAGCAGCCCGCCGCTTCCATGCGGATAATGTCGATCTGTTCTTCCGGGTATTCCAGCAACCAGGCGAGATCGGCACGCAGCAGATGCGGGTTCTGGCTACCTGACCACACCCGTAACTGCTGCGGCTGGTAGTCCGCCAATGCGCAGGAGGGGCCGATCGAGGCATGCAGTTGGTACGGCCACAGATAACTACGGGTAAAGCGACGATCGGCAGCGGCCAATGCCGCATCCACATTGCCGGTGTCATGCACCACCCGTGTCGAATGCGGGTTATCACGCAGCGCCTGCGCCACATCGGTCATCTGCGGCAGGTTACGCCGCCAGTCCTTCCAGCTGACCTGCAACGCCTCTGCTGCCTTGATCGCCTGTTCTTCGCGCTCGGCGACGATGCCGATAAAATCCCCGATCACCACCAGTTTAACGATACCGGGAATATGTGCGATTGACCGCTCGTCCACCGCCAACAAACTGGTACCGACAAACTCACCACTGTCATAACCAGCATACGGCGGTCGCACCACCCGCCCATGCAACATATTCGGCAACCGCATGTCGTGCACATAGGTGGATTCGCCGGTGGCCTTGGCCGGGATATCAACGCGCACGGTGCTGGTGCCGACCAGGCGATATTCGGCCTGTGGCTTGAGCGGCGCATCGCCGGAAATCGGCAGTTCAATATGTACACCTGAGACCAGCTCGCCATAGCTCACCACCTGTCCCTGTGGACTGACAACCATACCGTCGCTCAATGTCAGTTGCTCAACCGTGACGTTAAAATGCTGCGCAGCCTGTTGCAGCAACCAGCGACGGGCCTCGGCGGCGGCATTGCGCAGCGGCACGGCAGAAATTTGCAGCGTAGCGCTGGCGATGGTCGCGCCCTGATTCGGCGTGCTTTCGGTATCGCCCAACACCATGCTCACCTGCTCCATACGCAGGTAAAGTTCTTCGGCGACAATTTGCGCCAGCGCGGTGCGCACACCGGTGCCGAGATCAACATGGCCGTTGAAGGCGTAGACCTCACCGCTGTCGCAAATAGCAATAAATAGCCCCTGCTCTTTGGGTTTCAGGCTCGGCGTCTGGCCTTTCGGTACCAGGCCCGGCGGCGGTTGGATTTGATCGATAATCAGCAAGGTGCCATGACGCTGTAATAATTCAGCCTGGCTCGGTAATGAGGAATGGGCGTCAGTCATGGGGCGAGGTTTCCTCACTGCGGCAGAGAATGATGGCGCGCTGAACCGCACGCAGAATTTCAATATGGGTGCCGCAGCGGCACAGATTGCCGGACAGCGCCTGGCGGATTTCGCGATCACTGGGCGACGGATTGCGATCCAACAGGGCTTTGGTGGTCATAATCATGCCATTGAGGCAGTAACCGCACTGCGCGGCCTGTTCTTCGATAAAGGCGCGCTGCACAGGGTGCAGGCAGTCGCGATCGCCCAAACCTTCCAGCGTGGTCACCGCGCGGCCGGTCATACCCAGCGCTGGGATCACACAAGAACGTGCGGCAATGCCGTCGACCAACACGGTGCAAGCGCCGCACTCACCGAGGCCACAGCCGTATTTCGGGCCGTTGAGCGCCAGATCGTTACGTAACACCAATAGCAGAGGGGTATCCGCCATGACCCGGGTATGAGTATTTTCCCCGTTGACTGACAGCATCAGCGGATGCTCCGTCAGTGTTTTTATCGCGCCTTCCCTGGGCAATTGCACTTCAGCTATCGCCATTGTCGCGTCTCCGCCTGCGCTCTGGTTATACCCGTTATCTTTCAAACCGCAGTTGGTCACCTGGCTGCAATTTGAAAGCTATAGGGTATGTCTTGTGGGCTGTGACCTCGCCGCCACCGCACTCACCAGACAACCGCAGTTGCGGGTAGCGAATCAGTCAGACGGCTGGTCTTCCAGCATTTTATTAAGCAGGAACATCAGTGCTATACGTTCGGCCGGATTAAGCTTACCGAAAGTTAATTCTGTGATCGTCGCCGCATGCGGCACCGTTTCCACCAGCAGCGCGGCGCCGGTATCAGTCAGCCCAACCACCACTTTGCGTCGATCGACAGGATCCGGCATTACGGTGATCAAATCGCGCGCTTTAAGCCGCTCGATAATGCCGCGAATGGTGGCCTGATCGACCGCCGTCACCTGTACCAGCTCGGTCAAGGAACTTGGGCCCATATCGCGCACTGCGCACAGGGTAATAAACTGCACGGCGGTCAGTTGCGAATCGCCAACGTTTTGCTGGAAAATCGCCACATGGCGCTGATAAACCTTACGCAGCAAGTGCCCGACCTGTTCGGTAAAATGATAATTTTCGGTCTTGCCGTTATCAGCAGTCGGGTATTCGGGGGGCGTCATTGCGTTACTCTCACCATCTATGGAAACCACCGAGAATAGTACAAACCCCCGCGTTTGGCAGCAAGTTAACCCTGGCTGACTCGCGATGCTGCCGGCGCTACCACTTCACCATCCGCCACCACCGTCTTGCCATCCAGACTGATGTCGCAATGACGTAGCGCTATATCCATATGACACGGGGTTTTGCGCGTGCCACCGACTTCAGTATTCGGCCCGGTGGAGAACAGGAAATTGCCGTAGAAAGCGCGGGCATCCATGCACATACCGTCATTTTTGTCGTGCAGCCCCATTGCCGTCCACTGCGCTCGCGGCTGCAAGCCCCAGCCGATATGCGAAATGCCATACACTTCCGGATCGTTAAAATATTTCATGTACTCCCGCAGATATTCAGCCTCAAAACCACCGTGAATACGCGTCACAAAGCCCTTGTCGATCTCCAACGTAATGCGTTCACGCGTATAACTTTTGAATGGCAGCAAGATATCGCCCACTTCTAACACCAGCACCCCCTCCGCCTGTTCTTCATTCGGCCAGGTAAACAGGAAGCCGCTCGGCCAGTGGTCCCAGCGCCCCGGTTCATCGGCATACCCGTACTCAGTCACTGTCGGGTATTGCCCTATTGGCGCACGGAAATCGCTGCCAGCGGCGGATTTCACCTGCATCAGCTTTGCTTGTTCCAGCACCGCAGCCGCTGCAAGCACCCGCGCTTTATCCTCTGCATTAGGCAACATCCGTGCCAATACCTCCGGTGGTTCAACGGCCAGCAGAATGCGCGTGCCGGTTTTCAGGATCTGCTCCTGCTCCGGCGAGTGCAGCAACATCATAGTGTCGACAATCAGATCGGCTGCCTCCAGTGCACGTTGTGCCGCGTGGTTACCGGTCAGTGCCGTATCACCACAGTAAGCCGTCATGTCATTACCCATGGCGCGCGGATGGTTGAACGATGGCAGTTCTACCGCATAAACCTTGGCACCCAGGCGCAGTGCTGCATCGGTGGCGGCACGCACCGTACGCGCATCGGAATAGTGACTTTTCAGGATCGCTACGCTTTGCGATGCATCAACCTTCGACAGCGTAAGCACCTGCTCGAACAGTTGAACCAACTGACTATCATGGACCGCCATGGTGTATCTCCTGTTTCGCTAAGGGTTGGCCGACACACCCAGTGTCGGTGAGGTTATTTTGCACAAATTAAAGCGAATACACTCTTTTAGTTATCTAAGACCAAAATCAACCAGGAAGCAAGGCGTCGGAGTCGACCATAAGCAAATCCTATTTTAACCCCTGACAATCCTGTGATTAACATGATATTAACAGGAATCGGCCATGGATAAGCGTGAGCCAGATCTAAATTAACACTTGTGCAACTTTGCGTTATTTAGCGTATACACTATAAATCGATCATCTGGCATCACTTAAGATGCCCAGGTAAAAAACCAACAGTCAGGGGATAAATGATGAGCAAACAACAACGCATTGCCGTGGTGGGTGCCGGTTTAGGTGGCGCCGCCGCCGCGGGTCTGCTGCAGAAAGCCGGCTTTACCGTCGACCTGTACGAACAGAGTCCGGTGTTTTCCCGCCTGGGAGCCGGCATCCATATGGGGCCAAACGTACTGAAGATTTTCCGCCGTCTCGGTATCGAGCAACCATTGGAACAAATGGCCTCGCATCCGGATTTTTGGTTCAGCCGCGATGCCGAAAGCGGTGATTACCTGTCGCGGATTGAACTGGGGGCCTTTGCACGTAAAGAGTACGGTGCCGCTTACGTGACGGTGCACCGGGGCGATTTACAGGCGTTGCAGATGGCGGCCCTGCAACCGGGCACTGTGCATTTTGGCAAGTGTCTGAGCAAAATTGAGGAGCGTGACAACGAAGTGGTGCTGAACTTTGCCGATGGCACCCAGGCCAGCGCCGATATCGTGATTGGTGCCGATGGTATCAACTCCCGTATTCGCGAACATCTGCTGGGGGCAGAAGCGCCAACCTACAGTGGTTGGGTTGCCCACCGCGCGTTGATCCGCGGTGAGAAGCTGGCCAAATACAATCTGAGCTTTGAAGACTGCGTGAAATGGTGGTCGGCAGATCGTCACCTGATGGTCTATTACACCACTCAAAAACGTGACGAATATTACTATGTCAGCGGTGTACCACACCCTGCATGGGATTTTCAGGGCAGTTTTATCGACAGCAGCCGCGAAGAAATGTACGAAACCTTCGCTGGCTATCACCCGATTGTGCAAGCGCTGATCGAATCCAGCGAGCAGGTCACCAAATGGCCACTGTTGAACCGTAAACCGTTACCGCTGTGGAGCGAAGGCCGCATGGTGCTGCTCGGTGATGCCTGCCACCCAATGAAACCACACATGGCGCAAGGCGCGGCGATGGCGATCGAAGACGCCGCTATGCTGGCGCGCTGTCTGCAGGAAACTGGTCTGACTGACTACCGCACCGCTTTCCAACTGTATGAAGCCAACCGTAAAGAGCGCGCCTCCCGCGTCCAGGCTGTCTCCAATGCCAACACTTTCCTGCGCACTCAGGAAGATCCGGCCTGGGTTTATGGTTATGACCTGTACGCACAGACGCTGAAGTCGGAGAACGCCGCATGAGCCACTTTCTGTATGGCGCCAACGTGCAGGCTAACGGCATTCGTCAACACTACCTGCGCTATGGCGGCCAAGGCCCCGTAGTGATCCTGATCCCCGGCATCACGAGCCCAGCGATCACCTGGGGTTTTGTTGCCAAACGCCTGGCCGAGCGCTACGACACCTACGTGCTGGACGTGCGTGGCCGTGGTCTGTCTGCCAGCGGCCCGGATCTAGCCTATGACGCCGAAACCTGCGCCGCAGACGTCAACGCCTTCGCCCTAGCACTAAATCTGGAAAACTACGCCCTGCTCGGCCATTCAATGGGGGCGCGCTTTGCCCTGCGCGCCGCAGCACTGCAACCGGTTGGCGTTCGGCGATTGGTATTGGTCGATCCGCCTGTTTCAGGGCCCGGCCGTCGTGAATATCCAGGCAAATGGCCTTGGTACGTGGATTCGATTCGTCAGTCGCTGTTGGGAATGGACGCGGAACAGATGCGTGCCTACTGCCCGACCTGGAGCGAACAACAGCGTCAACTGCGTGCCGAGTGGCTGCACACCTGCTATGAACCGGCGATTCAGCGCGCCTATGAAGATTTTCATCAGGTTGACAGCCATCGCGATTACCCCGCGCTGCACATGCCAACCTTGCTGATGGTGGCAGGCCTGGGAGGCGTGATCCAACCGGAAGACGAGGCGGAGATCCGCACATTGCAACCGGAGATCACTATCACACACGTTGAAAATGCAGGACATATGATCCCGTGGGACGACTTTGACGGTTTCTTCCGCGCCCTGGGCGATTTTCTGGATTAATTAAGGAGCGTTGTCATGAGTAAAAATTACCGTATCGGCCAGATAGTGCCCAGTTCCAACACCACGATGGAAACCGAGATCCCAGCAATGCTGACAGCACGCCAGTTGATCCGCCCGGAACGCTTTACCTTTCACTCCAGCCGCATGCGTATGAAGCACGTCAGCAAGGCAGAACTGGCGGCGATGGATGCCGAATCAGACCGCTGCGCACTGGAGCTTTCCGACGCCCAGGTAGATGTACTGGGGTATGCCTGCCTGGTAGCGATCATGTCGATGGGCTTAGGTTATCACCGTGAATCTCAGGCCCGGCTGGCGCAGGTTACCCAGGACAATAACGCCGGGGCCCCGGTGATTAGCAGCGCAGGGGCATTAGTCAATGGCCTGAAGGTGTTGGGTGCCAAACGCATTGCGCTGGTGGCCCCCTACATGAAGCCACTGACCCAAATGGTGGTGGACTATATCGAGCACGAAGGCATTGAGGTCACGGTGTGGCGGGCGTTGGAAATTGCCGACAACCTGGCCGTAGGCCGTCATGATCCGGCCAAACTGCCCGGTATTGTCGCTGAGATGGATCTGAACGACGTTGACGCCATCGTGCTGTCCGCCTGCGTGCAAATGCCGTCCTTGCCGGCAGTCGCTACCGTTGAGGCGCAAACCGGAAAACCGGTGCTGACGGCCGCTATCGCCACCACTTACGCCATGCTAACTGCACTGGAACTGGAACCGATCGTTCCCGGCGCCGGTGCCCTGCTGTCCGGCGCCTATTAAGGAGGAATCATGGCATCCACAGCCAATGACTCGCTCAGCGATAACTACAGCGGCGTTTGGGGCAACCGTATTGGCTTCGGCCAGCGACCGGCCCTGCTACTGATCGACTTTATGCAGGGTTACACCACCGAGGGTGCCCCATTGTTCGCTCCCGGCGTAGTCAGTGCGGTCGAAGAAAGCATCGCGCTGTTGGCTACCGCTCGCCAGACGGGAATTCCGGTGATCCACACCAATATCCGCTATCATGCAGGGCATTTTGCCAATGGTGGTATTTGGGTGAAAAAAGCACCGGTTATGAAGGACATGGTGGACGGTAACCCGCTGGCGGCGTTTTGCCCACAGGTGGCACCGCGGACAACGGAAGTGGTGTTGACCAAGCAATATGCCAGCGCTTTTTTCGGTACCTCGTTAGCCTCAATGCTAGTGGCACTCGGCGTCGATACCCTGCTGTTAGTCGGTTGTTCCACCAGCGGGTGTATCCGCGCCAGTGCGGTGGACGCAGTACAGCACGGCTTCCGTACCATAGTGGTACGGGAATGTGTGGGCGATCGTCACCCTGGCCCACATGAGGCCAACCTGTTCGACATCGACAATAAATACGGCGACGTTGTGGCAAAACAGGAGGCTATCGATTATCTGAACCGGCTGTAATCCAGAGTTTCACCTGCACGGAGAGCTGAAAATAAAGAAGGCGCGGCAAGCGCCTCAGGTGACCGCCCGAGACAGGGCGGCTTCCAAGCAAACACACAACGCTCCTCCTCCGGAGGCCACAATGCACCACCTGGAGACATCATCATGGCCATTGTTGAAACCCCGTTAACCGGGAAAGCGGGCGCAGAATCGCTTCTGTACCGCAAAATAACCTGGAAGCTGATCCCATTCCTATGTTTGTGTTATCTGGCGGCTTACCTCGACCGTATCAACGTCGGATTAGCCAAGTTGCAGATGGCCGACCAACTGCAATTGAGCGAAGCCGCCTTTGGTTTGGGTGCAGGATTGTTCTTTGTTGGCTACATCCTTTTTGAGGTACCGAGCAACCTGATCTTACAGCGCGTCGGCGCCAAGGTATGGATTGCCCGTATTATGATCACCTGGGGTCTGCTTTCTGCCTGCACCATGTTCGTCACTACCCCTAATCAGTTTTACGTTATCCGTTTTCTTCTCGGTGTAGCAGAGGCCGGTTTTCTGCCTGGCGTGTTGTATTACCTGACGCTGTGGTTCCCGACTTACCGTCGCGGTCGCATTATTGCGCTGTTCATGATTGGCCTACCGCTGTCGAGCGTGATCGGTGGCCCAATTTCCGGCTGGATTATGGGGCATTTTGATATGCGCCACGGGTTGCACGGCTGGCAATGGCTGTTCCTGCTGGAAGGTGTTCCCAGTGTACTGCTGGGTGTGCTGACTTTTTGGGTATTACCGAATAACTTTGGGCAGGCCAAATGGTTATCCGACGAGGAAAAACAGCGCATTGCCGATGATTTGGCACAGGATGAAGCCGAGGCCGACCACAGTAAACACCGTTTCCGTGATGGCTTCTTTAATCTCAAGGTCTGGATGCTGGGTGGCATAGACTTCTCGATCCTGCTGAGTGCCTATGCGATGGGATTCTGGATGCCGACCTTTATCAAAACCGCCGGAGTGACCAACATTACCACCATCGGCATGTTAACTGCGCTGCCGAGCGTCGCTGCCCTGTTGGGTATGTTGCTGATCGGTGCCAGCTCCGACCGCATGCGTGAGCGACGTTGGCATATCATCGTGCCGTTTATTGTTGGTGCAATGGCAATGGCGGGCAGCACGTTCTTCACACATAACGTCATTGCCACCGTGCTGCTGTTCTCTGTCGCTCAGGCGGCGATCATCGGTGCAGTACCCGTGTTTTTCAGCCTGCCAGCCACCTTTCTGCGCGGCACTGCGGCGGCAACCGGTTTTGCGCTGGCCTGCTCACTGGCGAATATCGCCGGGTTGGTGAGTAACTCGCTGATGGGGCTGGCACTGGACTTGACTGGCAAAAGCGGTGGTGCTCTCTGGGCGTTCGCCGGTTGCTTGCTGTTAAGTTCGTTACTGGTGATTGCTCTGCCCGCTAAAGTGGTTAACCGCTAAGGGTGTTGGGCTCCGTTCGCGGAGCCCGGCTTATTGGCAAGTAAAATGCCCGTCCGCGGCTTCGCCCATACGTTGCAATAGACGGTGGCCGATATTATTGCTCCAGTTGAAACTGTTTTGTAGCACCACTACCGCCGTCTTATGGCGCAGATCCATACCGATATAGCTGGAGTAACCACCGATAAACCCGACCTGATACGTAATCTGCTGAGTCCCCACATCATCCACTACCCAGGCAATGGCCGCGGCTTCTTTTGTACGTGCAAAGTGCACGGTCAACGAATCTTTCAGGGCTTTGTTCAACGCCGCTGAACCAGTAGGGACAAAATGCGCCTGCGCATAACGCAGCAGATCATCGGCATCGGTATACAGCCCTGCGGCACCGACCATATAAGAAGAAAACTGCCAATCCGGCACCGGCTCCCCGCGTCGAATAAACTTGGGTTGATCGCCCGCATGACCAATGGCCCGCAGCGCGTAACCCGGCAACTGCTGGGCACCGTAACTGGTGTGCGTCAGCCCCAATGGCTGGAGGATATTTTCCGTTGTCAGGCGATCGACCGTTTTTCCAGTTCGCCGTTGCAAAATGTAATCCAGCAGCGCATAACCCAGATTGGAATAGCGCGGTTCCTCCACTGAAGGGGCTTCAAACTGTGCAAGGTAATCGAGGAATTTTGGCGTATCCAGAGAGCGATAAAAATTATCCCCCGTAAACAGGTAGCGGACAAATGCACCAAGCATCTCCGGCGTCATCATTTGGCGCGGTAGCCCAGAGGTGTGTGTCACCAACTGCAGTAAGGTGATTTTGGCCGCATCCTTGCTGAGCGGTGTACCAACGGGCAGCAACGTCGCCAAGGTATCGTCCCAATTCAGGACGCCCTTATTAACCAACACCACGGTGACTTCGGCAATGAACCCTTTGCTGACCGACCCCACGGCAAACAGCGTCTTGCCATTGACCGGATAGCGCTGCTGCGCGTCCGTCATGCCATAGCCAAAACTACGCGCTTGCCCATCTGCCGTCAGCACCCCGACGACCAGCCCCGGTGTCTGCTGACCGTCAATGAGCGGCTGCGCCAAACTGTCGACTTCAGCGCGTAGATCACCACTGCATGCCAGACGCTGACTTTCCAGCGACGATGTGTCGGTCGGCATGCGCGACAGCGTGCCACAGGCGGAAATAAGCAATGGCATAATCAGGGCGACACTGCGCTTTAGGGGAATTTTAATCTTCATTGCTCACGGGTCAAAAATAACCGGCGCATAATAAACGATCACACCGGCCATGTCCCCGTGGAATAAAAAAGGACGCAAGCAAGCTTGCGTCCTTAATTTGATGACAAAGTTGTCTTTGATCCCGAGATACCCGGGCCTAGCGCACCGAGGGGCGACTCCGGCAGCTAAAGCTGCTACGACCCCTTCGGCACGCTCTCCCTAATAACGAACTTGGTTAAACGTCTGACAACGGGTATAGCATCAAACAGCCTCAGCACCCAACGTAACCTATTACTGGTCTTTCAGGCCACGGTTAATCAGCATCGGCTCAATGCTTGGCGCTTTGCCGCGCCAGTCGATGTACAGTTTTTCCAGATCCTGGCTGTTGCCACGTGACAACACCATGTCGCGGAAACGCTGGCCGTTTTCTGGCGTCAGGCCACCGTGTTCGGTGAACCACTGGAAAGCGTCATCCGCCAGCATTTCGGTCCACAGATAGGCGTAATAGCCAGCGGCATAGCCGTTACCCCAGATATGTTTGAAGTAACTGGAGCGATAGCGTGGCGGCACATAGCTGAGATCGATCTTGTCTTTTTGCAACGATTCGGCTTCGAACTTATCCACGTCCTGTTGCGGTTGATCAGCACTCAACATGTGCCAGTGCATATCCAACAGCGCCGCAGACAGCAGCTCCGTCATGTCATAGCCTTTGTTGAACTTATCGGCTTTTTTGATTTTATCGACCAGTTCCTGCGGCATCGCTTCACCGGTTTTGTAATGCTTGGCGAAGTGCGCGAAAACTTTAGGATCGCGGGCCCAATGCTCGTTGAACTGTGATGGGAATTCCACAAAATCACGCGCCGTGTTGGTACCAGACAGGCTTGGATATTCCTGATCGGCGAACATGCCGTGCAGCGCATGACCAAACTCGTGGAACATGGTGATCACATCGTCATATGACAGCAATGCAGGCTGGCCCGGCGCAGGCTTGGTAAAGTTGGCAACATTGTAAATCACCGGTTTGGTGCCTTTCAGCTTCGACTGTTCAACAAAGTTGCTCATCCAGGCGCCACCGCCCTTGTTGTCGCGCTTAAAGAAGTCGGTATAGAACAATGCCAATGATTTACCGTCTTTATCGAATACCTCATAAACCCGCACATCCGGTTGGTAAACCGGGATATCTTTGCGTTCTTTGAAGCTGATGCCGTACAGCAAATTCGCAGCATAGAACACGCCGTTGTTCAGCACGTTATTCAGTTCGAAATAAGGTTTGATCTGCGACTCATCAAGGTCATATTTTGCTTTACGGACCTGCTCTGCATAGAACTGCCAGTCCCAGGCTTCGACTTTAAATCCACCTTTCTGCTGGTCGATCACGGCCTGAATGTCTTTGGCTTCACGTTCGGCCCGGGCCGTCGCCGCAGGGACGATGTTACGCATAAAGCTCAGTGCGGCATCCGGTGTTTTGGCCATCTGGTTTTGCAGTTTCCAGGCAGCATAATTTGGGAAGCCTAGCAGCTTGGCCTGTTCAGCACGGACCTTGGCCAGACGAGCGATAGTCTGGCGTGTGTCATTAGCATCGCCTTTTTCTGCCCGATTCCAGGACGCATCAAACAGTGCTTTGCGGGTATCACGATCTTTTAGGCTCTGCAGCTCTGGTTGCTGGGTGGTGTTTTGCAATACCAACAACCATTGTTTATCCAGCTTACGTTCACCGGCGGCCTGGGCTGCGGCGGCCAGTTCGCTTTCCGACAGACCGTCCAGCTTGCCTTTATCGGCGATAGCCAGCGCGCCGTCTTTGGTCGCTGCCAGTAATTTGTTGGAAAACTGAGTGCTCAGCGTTGCCGCTTCCTGGTTCAGCGCCTTCAGCTTGGTTTTATCAGCATCAGACAGATTAGCCCCTGCCAACTCAAAGTTCTTGTAGGTCACTTCCACCAGTCGACGTGATTCAGGATCCAGTTTTAACGCGTCACGCTGTTCATAAACAGCCTTGATGCGTGCAAACAGTTTACTGTTGAGCATAATGGCATCGTCCAACGCTGCCAGCTTCGGTGAGCTTTCCTCATCCAGCTTCTGTAATGCGTCGCTGGTGTTGGCCGAAGTCATGGCGCCAAACACATTCATCACTCGCGACAACAATGCGCCACTTTGCTCCAAGGCTACGAAGGTATTTTTAAAGTCAGGCTTGGCTGGATTGTTGGCGATCTTCTCCACTTCTTCCAACTTTTGCTTAATACCGGCGTCAATCGCCGGCGCATAGTCACTTTCTTTGATCTCATTGAAGGGGGGCGCCTGGAATGGCAGGCGACTTTGGTAGAAGAACGGGTTTTCGTTCTTTTTATTGTCGTGTTTGTTGGCTTCGCCGGTCACGGTAGCCTCCTTCGCCTGGCCGCTTGGCAACGCGCTATGATCCGCGTGCGAGTTGGTCTCTTCTGCTTGTGCCTGAGTGCCCAGCGCCATGCCGATCGCCAGCACCAATGTTGATAAACGCATCAAATCGAAACTCCTCCATGTTCACAGAATAATGTCGCGGGAAGCTCATCTCCCCTTGAGTCACATCCTAGCTTAGGCGCAGTTGGCAGTTTGAGCAAAAACAAGTGATTAGAAGATTCGGTCGACATCGAGCCGCTGTTTCATAAAGTCCAACAGCGCCCATGTTTTGGCAGGCAAATAACAGCAACGGCGCAGGCGGCAACGCCAGTGATATTTGCTGCACTCTGCCATCGTCCAAAAATGTCGACAGGCTGGTTCAGACAAAATGGCGAATCCTACCCTCGCCAGCACGGCACGCAGTGCCATTTCACTATGGTGTCGGCATCACGCCGTAAAGCTTGCCGTCACTGCTGTTACTCTGTGCACTAAGTGCCTTCGTTTCAGCACTGTTGAGCCTTTGGCTGCAAAAAGCTCAATAGCGCGAGCGTTACACGTGATACCTGCCTAATTTTGCTCATGTTACTGCGGTGCTTGAGGGTGGATAAACGGCCAAGGACTGGCTTCTGATCCTCTCTCAACAGGCACCTCGATCACCACGGGACGTTCGGCGTTCATCGCTTCCGCCAACCGCACTCTAAGTTCATCAGGGGTCGTCGCACGATAGGCCAAGGCACCAAAACTTTCCGTCAGTCTGACAAAGTCCGGATTTGTTAGCTCAGACCCCAGGTAATGCCCCTGGTAACTATCCCGCTGATCGCGTAACACATTGCCATAAGCGCCATTATTGAACACGATGGCGATCACATTGATGCCGTGTTGCACTGCCGTCGCCAGCTCTTGCACCCCAAACATAAAGCCGCCGTCACCGGACACTGAGATAACCACCTTATCTGGATGCGCCACTTTGACGCCCAGTGCCGTGTTGTAGCCAAACCCCAGATTATCCTGATAGCCACAGGTCACATAATGACGCGGCTCATACACCGGAAAAGCGAAACGAGCGGTAAAACCTACCTGGCTGACTTCTTCTACAAAAAAACCATCCCTCGGCAACGCAGCGCGAATGGCATTAAGGTAATCAACCTGCGGCTGTACACAGGAGAAACGCTCTCTGGCCTGCTGGTTCAACCGACTCAGCGCCGCACGCCGATCCACCGGCTGCACGGGCGGCAGTGCCGCTAATAACGCCTCAACACCCTGTTGTGCATCCGCGACAACAGCGACGTCTGGTTTGAGCCTGACCATTTCGGTTGGGTCAATATCAATGCGTATCACTTTCAAATTCTTCGGCAGCCAGCGCCAGCGCATAAATTGCAGTTCAAGCCGGCTGCCAATACCGATTAACAGATCGGTCTGTTGCCAATAGTCGAAGCCCGCGACAAAGTTAAGCGCATAAGGCGAGTCGTCAGGCACCACACCCTTACCGGAACGATGTGACGTCACCGGAGCTTGTAATCGCCGGGCCAGTTCGGCCACTGCGTCCCCTGCCGCTACGGCACCACCGCCAACCATGATGAGCGGATTTTTAGCCTGTGCTATCAGGCTCGCGGCCGCCTCTATCGCCGCAGGATTGATCGCCGGCGCCGGGCGCAGATTGGCTAAGGGTAACTCCGTCTCCACCCCCTGCATGCCGAATACATCCCACGGGGCTTCGATAGCGCCGGGTCCTTGTCGTCCCGACAACATATGGCCGATCACCTCGGCCATTTCCGGAGCGGCTTCGGTTACATGGTTGACCCGACGGGCGACCTTGGTTATTCCACTCAGTGTATTGAGTTGGTCCGGCAACTCATGCAATTGCCCACGCCCCTGACCAATCAGGTGGGACATGATATTGCCCGTCAGACACAATACTGGGGTGTTGCCACCATAAGCGGTACACAATGCTGCTCCGGAGTTAAGCACGCCTGGGCCGGGTACCACGGTATAAGCACCGATGCGTCCCGTAGATTTGGCATAGCCATAAGCCATATAGCCCGCGCCCTGTTCATGACGAGTGTGAATGAATCGAATCTGCTCCCGCTGTTGATACAGGGCATCATTGAAATCGTACATATGTGCACCCGGGATACCAAATACCGTATCTATGCCATGCGCGATAAGCGAGCGAACCATGGTCTGACCGGTGGTTGCTGTATTTCCCATCATTACCTCTCCGTTGTTAACCTATCCAATCAGCTGCGGGTTGCCTCAACGAGGTCTGAACACCGAGTCTGATGCATTGCCCTTCGGTAAAGGTGTTTCCGTCATCGGGATAACCGTGATCACTGCGGCCCCCACTAACAGCAATATACCCATCACACCAATCCCGGCAGAAAAACTGCCTGTCATGTCATGCAGAACGCCCAGTAGCACCGGACTGAATGCCGAGCCGAGATTGCCGATCGCGCATATCAGTGCAATGGCTAGCGCGCGCGATGGCGCGGCGATCACGTGATCTGGGGTTGTCCAAAAGATTGCCATGGCGGTGAAGGAACCCGCAGACGCAAGAATAATTCCGGTAAGTTGCCAAAATGGCTGGGCAGAGATGATCGTCACCAACCAACCTGCTGCCGCAACGGCAAAAGGGAACCAAGTGTGAAATTTACGTTCTCGATAACGGTCGGAGCGTAGACTCCACCCTACCATTGCCAGAACGGTACAAAACTGTGGGATAGCCGCCAACAGACCAATGGTTTGATTACTGCTGCCCTGGTTCAGGTTCTGCAGTATTTGTGGGGTCCAGATATTAATCGCGCTCAGGGTATTGGTCAGACAGAAGTAGGCCAGTGCGTACAACACTACTACAGGCGTGAACACCGAGCACAGACCGAGCCGTTGTGCTGTGGCGACACCTCTGTCTTGCTCTGCCGCAAGCATTTCGCTCAGCCGCATCTTTTCTGTAGCGGTTAACCAGTTCGCTTGCTGCGGGCCATCATCCAAAAAATGCCAGGTCACGACGCCCAACACCACCGCAGGAAGCCCTTCCAGCAAGAACAACCACTGCCAGCCTTTCAGGTTCATTACACCGTCCAACGCCAAAATATAGCCGGAGAGGATGGAGCCCAGCATCATGGTGATCGGCATAGCGACCATAAACAGTGCATTGGCACGAGCCCGGTAGTAAGCCGGGAACCAGTAAGTGAGATACAGCATGATACCGGGGAAGAAGCCGGCCTCTGCGACACCCACAATCATCCGCAGAGCGTAAAGTGATAGTGGTCCTGTGGCGAACATTGTCAGGGTGGACGCTACTCCCCAGCACACCATAATGGTCGCAATCCAGCGTCGGGCGCCAACAATCCCCAACATGACATTGGACGGAATTCCAAATGTCGAATAAGTAATATAAAAAAGCGTGGCTGCCAAGCCAAACATCGTGGCACTCAAGCCAAGATCTTTGCCCATAGTTAATCCGGCAAAACCGATATTAATCCGGTCGAGAAAAGAAAATACAAACAAGATAAATAAGAAAGAAATAAGACGTCTGAACAGTTTTCGGATAATGACATGATCACTTTCCGTTGGCTGTTCAGCACTCTCTTGTACGGTAAAGGAATTCATACCTGCTCCTGACTGGCGTTTTCTCAGACCAGACGGCGTGGGCACTGGCACCGACCGGCACGTTTTCGATGTCTGCGCCATGACGCAAGACTCATCATTAATATGTTAATGAATAGAGATATACATAGAGGGAATTGAAACCGCAAAATTATTGATGGGAACTTGTGACTGGCTTAACGATTTTTAATTTAAATATAAAACATACCGTTAGTTAATTAACAACAATGGCGATTTTGTAAATTAATTAATATCGCCATTCGTTAATTTATTTATAAATAGCAAAAAGCATCCAATGTCCCGTACTGAAGCAGGGAAATTATGCCAAGATTGACTAAGCGTGTGAGCGCCCATAACAGGCAATAATTTCCCCAGCCACCGCCACAGCAATTTCCGCTGGCAGTTTACCTTTCACGTCCGGCAGACCCAGTGGACAACGCATGCCGTCAATCATCTGTTCACTGATACCACGTTGACCCAATTTATATTCGAAGCGTTTGCGTTTGGTTAGCGAGCCGATCAGGCCGAAGTAACCGGCATCGCCACGGCGTAAAATCCGTTCCGCCAGCGCCAGATCCAGCGCGTGGTCGTGGGTCATGACGATGAAATAGCTTCCTGCGGGCATGGCATCGACAATCTCCAGAGGGTCTTCACAGATCTGTTGTTGAACGCCCTCCGGGATCACAGCAGGGAACTCCGCTGCGCGACCATCCACCCATTGCACCCGGCACGGCAGCGTAGCAAGGATATTCACCAACGCCCGCCCCACATGTCCTGCACCAAACAGCGCAATCCGTGGTCGAGGGGGTATCAGCGGTTCGAATAGCACGTTGGTGGTTCCTCCACAGCATTGTCCCAGCCGCGCCGCCAAAGGAAAATGCTCCAGCCGCAGCATGGCAGTCCCCTGTTTAAGCATGTCACGGGCTATCGCCAGCGCCTGAAACTCAAGATGCCCCCCACCAATGGTATTCACCGCCCGTTCTGTGGTTACCAGCATTTTAGTTCCGCGGTTACGGGGCGTGGAGCCCAATTCGTCCACCAGCGTCACCAATACGCAGGGCTCTCCGCGCCGTCGCAGGTCGGCCAGAGCCTCAATCCACTCATCCATCACCGTTCTCCCGCACCAAATTAGTGACAATGTCACTACTTAGCATCTGCTGTACGCCCCACAGCACGCGCTCTGGCGTCGCCGGCGCATCAATGTTAGGTTGCAGGCGGTAATCCGCCAGACTAGCCACCGCATCTTTGATTGCACACCAGACCGAGATCCCCAACATGAACGGCGGCTCACCCACGGCTTTGGAATGAAACACCGTGTCTTCCGGATTTTTACGGTTCTCCAGCAGTGTGACTCGCAGATCGGCAGGCACATCACCAATCGCCGGGATTTTGTAGCTGGCCGGCCCACTGGTCAGCAACTTGCCCTTTTCATCCCACACCAGTTCTTCGCTGGTCAGCCACCCCATTCCCTGCACAAATCCCCCTTCAACCTGACCGATATCGATCGCCGGATTCAGTGAATCGCCCACGTCGTGCAGAATATCGGCGCGCAACAACTTGTATTCGCCAGTGAGGGTATCAATCACGACTTCCGCACAGGCTGCTCCGTAAGCAAAGTAATAAAACGGATGGCCGCGGGCCTGGTCACGATCGTAGAAAATCTTCGGCGTGCGGTAATAGCCGGTGCTGGCGAGTGAAATCTGATTGAAATAAGCCTGTTCAACCACCTGTTCAAAGCTGAAATAGTGATCTCCCACCTTAACCTGACCATTATTGAAGGTGATCTGCGCAGCATCGACGTGATGCTGCTTGCTCAGCATGTCGATCAAACGTTGCTTAATGATCAGGGCTGCGTTCTCCGCCGCCTTGCCATTCAAGTCCGTGCCAGACGACGCCGCCGTCGGCGAAGTATTCGGCACCTTACCGGTATCGGTGGCGGTGATTTGAATACGCTCCACCTCGACCTGGAACACTTCAGCGACAATCTGTGCCACCTTGGTGTTCAGTCCCTGTCCCATTTCGGTACCACCGTGGTTGAGTTGAATACTGCCATCGGTATAAACCAGTACCAGCGCCCCTGCCTGATTGAGGAAACTGGCGGTAAAGGATATGCCAAACTTCACCGGTGTCAGCGCCAACCCTTTCTTCAAAATCGGGTTTTGTCTGTTGAAGTGCCGAATTGCCTGACGCCGCGCCTGATAGTCGGCGCTGTGTTCCAGTTCGGCGGTGATCTCTTGCAGCAGGTTCTGCTCCACCGGTTGATAGTAATGGGTGACGTTGCGCTGATCTTTGCCGTAATAGTTGGTTTTACGCACCGCCAGTGGATCGAGCGCAAGATAGCGCGCGATACAATCCATGATCTCTTCGATAGCCATCATGCCCTGCGGCCCACCAAAACCACGGTAGGCGGTATTGGACGCAATATGGGTTTTACATCGATGACCCGTAATCAATACATCTTGCAAGAAATAGGCGTTATCGGCGTGAAACATCGCACGATCGACGATAGAACCTGAAAGATCTAGCGAGTAACCACAGTTACCGGCCAGGTCGATTTTCACGCCGTGCAACACGCCGTTGTCGTCAAAGCCGACGTCATACCGAATATAAAACGGATGACGCTTACCGGTAATCAACATGTCGTCACGGCGATTAAGTCGCATTTTTACCGGTCGTCCGGTGAGATGCGCCACCACGGCACACAAGCACGCAGGGCCTGCGGCCTGGGTCTCTTTGCCACCAAAGCCACCGCCCATACGACGCATGTCGATTGTTACCTTGTGCATTGGCAGGTTGAGCACGGAAGCGACCAGTTTTTGTATCTCGGTCGGGTTCTGAGTTGATGAATAGACCAGCATGCCGCCGTCTTCGACCGGCAACACCGAGGCTATCTGGGTTTCCAGATAGAAATGCTCCTGACCACCGACGTGCAATTCTCCCTGGATGCGGTGTTTCGCTTGTGCCAGCGCGCCCTCGACATCACCACGTTGATGATGATGTGCCTCCTGCACGACAAAACCGTCACGCAGAGACTGCGTGACGTCCAACTGGGTAGGTAAATCCTGATAGATCACGTTGACCGCCTGAGCGGCACGCCAGGCGATCTCAGGATCTTCCGCGGCCACCACGGCGATCACCTGTCCGACATATTCCACCACTTCCTTCGCCAACAGCGGATCGCCATACGTTAACGGGGCAATATCCAGCTCACCTGGCACGTCCTGCCAGGTGATTACTCGCACGACACCGGGAAAATCGTAACAGGCGGACAGATCCAGTTTTTCTATACGTCCATGCGCTCGTTCGCTCAGTTTGGCCGCCAGATGCAATTGATTGGGAAACTCCAGCCGGTCGTCAATGTATTGTGCCTCTCCGCTGACGTGTTTGTCGGCGCTTTCGTGTTTACGACTCCGTCCCACACCGCTGGTTAACGACTGACGGAAGCGTTCGGCCAGTTGTGCCTGCGTCTGTTCGCTGTGTTTGTTATGACTCATGAGAGGTCACCTCGATTGCCATCTGTGGCTCGGTCAGCGCTATGAAATAGCGACGCAGCAGGTTTTGCGCGACCAGCAAACGGTAGGCGCTACTGGCGCGAAAGTCGCTCAGCGGCGTAAAGTCCTGTGCCAACGCCTTCGCTGCCTGCTCTACCGTTGCACGCTGCCACGGCTGCCCTATCAGTTTTTGTTCACTCAGCAAGGCACGCTTCGGCGTTGCAGCCATCCCCCCAAACGCCAAGCGGGCGTCACGAATGACGCCTTGTTCAATGGTCAGATTGAAGGCACCACACACCGCTGAAATATCATCCTCCAACCGTTTGGAAACTTTCCAGGCACGGAAGTCAGTCGGCGCACGGGCTGGCAGCACGATGTTTTCAATAAATTCACCCGGCTGCAATGCGGTCTGGCGGTAGCCCAGGAAGAAATCCTTCAACGGTAGTTCACGACATTCGCTACCACAGCGTAAAGTCAGCTGTGCATCCAACGCTAACAGTAGCGGTGCACCATCACCTATCGGGGACGCATTGGCAATGTTGCCGCCCAATGTGCCCTGATTGCGAATTTGTTGCGAAGCAAAACGCCCCAGCAGTTCGCCAAAGGCCGGGTGATAGCTGGCCAGCAGCGGGGATAAGTCACTCAACGTGGCCCCGGCGCCAATGATCAGACGATCACCTTGCCAACTGACGAGTTTGAGCGCGTCAATCTGCCCAATGGCGATCATCAAAGGTAAATCCTGATGGCGTTGTGTCACCTCCAGGGCCAGATCGGTGCCACCGGCCAACAGTTTGGCCTGGGGGTGTTGTTGATAAAGCGTCGCCAGTTCATCGAGGGTTTGTGGCAACAGGCAGCGTTTTCCCGCAGACGCCACCAAAGTCGCCGCGCGGATCGCCTGTAAGCGCTGCCGTGTTTGTAACTGGTCGCGATCGAAACTGTCAGGTGTTCTGGTATTGCAGGCCTGCTGCGCCGCCGCCAAAATTGGTCGGTAGCCGGTACAACGACACAGATTACCGGCCAGCGCATGCTGCGCCTGTTCACGCTGGTAGGTTTCACTGTTCTTTTGCAGGCAGAACATCGACATGACAAACCCCGGCGTACAAAAACCGCACTGTGAACCATGGCAGTCAACCATCGCTTGTTGCACGCTGTGCAACTCTCCCTGCTGTTTCAGATCCTCTACGGTGATCACCTGTTTGCCATGCAGTGCGCTGACAAAGGTCAGACAGGCGTTTACGCTACGGTAGCGCAATTGCTCGCCGTCCGGCTCCGCCAGCACCACTGTACAGGCACCACAGTCACCAGAAGCACAGCCTTCTTTCGTACCGCAACGGCCGAGATCGCGACGCAGATAGTTCAGCACCGTGGTGTTGGGATCGAGCGCAGTTTCGATTTTCAGCGTTTGATTAAGCAGAAACTGGATCATGCCGCCTCCTGATGCGTAGCTGGTCGATAGACCACTTTACCGTCGACGTAGGTACGGTAAACGTTGCGATCATCTCCCAACGTCATCAGCACAAACAGCTGTTCCGCCAGTTCGCGACTGTTTTCATGGCGCAGCTTCTGCAACGGTGACACCGCAGGATCCAGCACCACAAAGTCCGCCTCTTTGCCGACGTCAAAGTTGCCGATTTTATCCTCTAGCGACAGTGCGCGGGCTCCGCCCAGCGTGGCATGGTAAAACGCCTCGCAGGCAGAAAGTTGATAACGCTGCAACTGACCAACCTTATAGGCCTCACCCAGCGTTTGCAGCATATTGAACGTGGTACCCGCACCAACATCGGTGCCGATACCCAGTTTCACCTGTTTTTGCCAGGCCTTTTGTATATTGAACAGGCCACTGCCAAGGAACAGATTGGAGGTCGGACAAAAGGCGATCGCCGACCGGGTCTGGCATAAGCAGTCCCATTCTTGTTCTTCCAAATGCAGACAATGGGCGAACACGCTCCGCTCTCCCGTCATTCCATACTGATGATAAACATCCAGATAACTGCGGCTGTCCGGAAACAGTTCTTTCACCCATGCCACTTCATCGAGGTTCTCACTCAGATGGGTGTGCAAATACACATCTGGAAAGGCTTCACGCAGCCGTTGCACCTGAGTTAACAAGGCCGGTGTACTGGTAGGAGCGAAACGCGGTGTAATGGCATAGCTCAGCCGTTGCTTACCGTGCCAACGTTCAATCAACGCACGTGTTTGTTGATAACTCTGTTCCGGGGTTTCCAACAGTTCGTCCGGCGCGTGGCGGTCCATCATCACCTTGCCGGCGATCAAGCGCATATTCAGTGCCGCGGCCTGACTGAACAAGGCTTCAACTGACTGCGGATGCACGGTGCCAAACACCAGCGCAGTAGTGGTGCCATTGCTTAACAGTTGTTGTAGAAAAAACGCAGACATCTTGTCGGAATGATGTTCGCAGCAGAACTGGCTTTCTGTCGGGAAGGTATAACGCTTCAGCCACGCCAGTAGTTGATCGCCGTAGGCGCCAATCATTTCGGTTTGTGGGTAATGAATATGGGTGTCGATAAAACCCGGCACGATCAGTTTGTCCTGATAGTGTGTGACCTCACATCCCGGCGGCAATAGCGACTCCCCTTGCTGCCAACTACCAAACCAGGCAATGGTGCCTTCATTCAGCAGAATTAATCCGTCAGGAAGATGGCGTAATTGCTGACTCAACTGTTGCGGATTATCCACACAGGCAGTGATATCGAAAAAATTGCCACGGATTGCCGTGGTGAATGGGATGCTCATTTTGCTTTCCTTCTTTACCGACCAGCGCACAGCTCCCGGCTGAGTCAATTCAGGCCAGGGAATGATCGCGGTCTTTTTATCGATCGCAGGTGTTGATTTAAGAATAGCAATCAGCGTGCCAGTTGGTTTTTTATTGAATATTTACCTTTAAAAACAAAGCAATAAAAACAAATCACACAACATTCTGAATCAATGGAAATAAGCCAGGAATAAGCAAACGGTTGCATTTAAATAGCAACCGTTTGCTTGTATTGCGTTAATTGTGTGCGCGCACCAATATTGGGCAAGAATACAAATGGAGGAATGGGTTTTATTACTTCAATAGCACTTCATAACGTGGGTTAAACTCATCAAACAAGGGTAATGCCGCCGCACCTAATGCGGCAGTATCCGCACCGGTGGTCCCCAGTCGTACACGCAGACCGTCAAGGTATTTACTGCGCACAGAGCGATGCAATGGCGCGAGCCGTTTGATCAGTTGCTCAACAAGACTTTCCGGCATCAGACCGCCAATAATCACGGCTTCAGCGTCAAACATGCATTCGATAATGTTAATCGCCTGACGTAACGCCGGCACCGCCGTATCCAGCCAGGCGTCGATCTGCGACTGCGGTAACGTCAGCAGGTCTTGCGGCATAGCGCGCATCGGATCCAGCCCGCAACTTTCATAGGCCGCCTGTAATGAAACATAGCGTTCCAGGCACCCCTGGTTACCGCAATAACACGCCCGCCCACCCGGTTGCACAATCATGTGGCCGACTTCACCAGCATTGTGCGCATGGCCGGTATAAATTCGGCCATCGGTGAAAATCCCTGCACCAAGACCGGTGCCAAGATACAAATAAATAAACGAGTTAAGCTGCCTGGCTACACCGTGCAAACGCTCACCAATGGCCGCCACGGTAGCATCGTTTTCCAGCGTCACCGGCAGGCCACTCTGCGCGTTAAGTTCAGCCACTACATCGATATTTTCCCAGCCGTTAAGCGTAGTCGGCCCGACAGATGAGATCCCTTCTACGCCAAACGGCCCCGGCATCACGACACCGATCCCCAACATTTTTCCCCAGCTCAGATCCGGCTGCTGGCGCATTTCTTGCAGTACATCACAAATCAGTTTCAAGGTCGCAGCAGGTTGCGGCTTTTGCACCATAATCAGCCGGTGGAAACGAACGCTGCCTGATAAGTCAACCACGATGATCAGCAATGACTGGTGATCCAGATGGATGCCGATGGAATACGCACTGTCTGGGTTCAGGGTCAAAGGCGTAGCCGGTTGACCTCGCCCGCCGGCACGACGCGGCAGGTGCGAGGAGAGAATTCCGGCCTGTTCCAGTTCTGTTGCAATGTTTGAAACGGTTTGCGGCGTCAGTGAGGTCAGTCGGGCAATTTCAGCACGGGTCAGTTCACCGTGCAGACGGATAGCCTCTATCACTACGCGCCGGTTGTGTGCACGAGCATGTTCAAGGTTAGTGCCGGAAGTCGTCATAACTGCCTATGCAGAAAGGGAAATCGTCTTTGCAGTATGGTGCCCTCCAATAAAGCAATCAAATTGATTTAAGAATCTTTTTCAACACCGGAGAACGCACAATGAAAAGCCATACCCTTGCCGCTACGGCAGTCTGTACCCTTTCTGCCCTGGCACTTAGCCTGTCATCTGCCTATGCCGCCCCGACGCAAATCAACGCGTTGTTTATGACTCAAGCGGCGTACAGCGAAAATGATATCCGTGCCATGACCGCAGACTTTAGCAAACAACACCCGGATATTACCGTTAACCTGGAGTTCGTCCCTTACGAAGCGCTGCACGACAAAATCGTCGCGGCGCGCGGTGCCGGCAGCAACGGCTACGATGTGGTGTTGTTCGATGCTATCTGGCCGGCGGAATTCACCAAATTCGGCCTGTTGCAGGACGTTACCTCGCGCATCAGTGCCGACGACAGCGCCAAGATCTTTGCCGGAGCCATGACCACCGTTACCTATAAGGACAAACGCTGGGGCATGCCGTGGATACTCGACACTAAATACCTGTATTACAACAAAGCCATGCTAGCCAAGGCCGGGATCACTGCCCCACCGAAAACCTGGCAGGAGCTGGCACAACAGGCAGAAATCCTGAAACAGAAAAACGTGGTCAAATACCCGCTGGTGTGGAGCTGGTCACAGGCAGAGGCATTGGTTTGCGACTACACCACCTTGGTGTCTGCCTTTAAGGGACAGTTTATCCAGCAAGGGAAAATAACCTTCTCTACGCCGGGTTCACTGCAAGCTGTCGACTATATGAAAGCGTCTCTGGATAAAGGGTTGACCAACCCAAACTCCCGCGAGTATCTGGAAGAAGACGTGCGCAAGGCGTTTTCCAACGGTGATGCCGCCTTCGCCCTCAACTGGACCTACATGTACAACATGGCTAACGATCCGAAGCAAAGCAAAGTGGCCGGTGACGTCGGGATTGTCCCGGCTCCGGGATCGGTGGTAGGTCAGGTCTCTGCGGTTAATGGTTCGATGGGGCTTGGTATCGCCAAGGCGAGCGCCCATCCCGATCAGGCCTGGCAGTACATCAGCTATATGACCTCACAGCCGGTGCAAGACAAATACGCCAAGCTGAGCCTGCCGATTTGGAAATCGTCCTACGATGATCCGGCAGTGCAGAAGGATCAGGAGCCGTTGATCGCCGCCGCCAAACAATCGTTGAACGTGATGTTGTCGCGCCCTGAAACCGCTGACTACTCCCGCTTGTCCAACGGTTTGCAACAGGATTTGCAGCAAATTTTGCAGGGCAAGGTCACGCCGCAGGCCGGGCTGGATGCCGCGACCCAAAGCGCTGCACGGCTGCGTTAAGCGATGACGATGCTCACTTTACCTCAACGTGAGCGGCGTCAGGCATGGGTGCTGCTGGCACCCATGCTGCTGATGATGCTGCTGTTAACCGCCTGGCCGTTGGCTCGCACCCTATGGCTGAGCTTTACCGACGTGGCGCTGGTGGGCGACGGCGTAACGCCCGCCTGGGTCGGTACGGATAACTTTTTCTACGCACTGACCGACCCGGATTTCCAGGCTGCACTGTGGCGCACATTGTATTTCACCGTGGTGTCAGTGGTATTTGAAGGCGTGATTGGCGTATTGGTTGCGCTGCTGCTTAACCAGAAATTCTATGGTCGTAACGTTCTGCGGGTGTTGGTTATCTTGCCCTGGGCGCTACCCACCATCGTCAACGCCACGATGTGGCGGCTGAACTTCAACCCGGATTACGGCAGTATCAACGCGCTGTTAACCCAACTAGGGGTGATTGACCATTATCGCAGTTGGCTGGGCGATCCTGCTTCGGCGCTGAACGCAGTGATGCTGGCGGATATTTGGAAGAACTACCCGTTGATTACCCTGCTAACGCTGGCAGCGTTGCAATCCATCCCTGACGATCTGTACGAAGCTGCGCGACTGGACGGTGCCACTGCCTGGCGACGGTTCCAAGCCATCACCCTGCCCGCCATTCTGGCACCGCTGGCGGTGGCCTTGGTGCTACGGACGATTGATGCCTTCAAAGTGTTCGACATCGTTTACGTGATGACGCGTGGCGGGCCGATGGACAGTACCAAGACCCTCAGCTTCTTCGTTTACCAGGAGTCGTTCAGCTATCTGCGGGCCGGCAGCGGCGCAGCCTATGCGGTGTTGATGACATTGCTATGCGGCCTGCTGATCGCGTTGTACATGCTGATGCTGTTCCGTCAGCGCAAAAGGAGCCTCGCCGATGAAGCGTAAAATTCGTTTGGTACTGCGCTACAGTGCCGCGCTGTTGCTGGCGGTTTCAATCCTTGCCCCCATGCTGTGGCTGTTTCTGATGAGCGTCAGTTCTTCGGCTGATTTGACTCGTGTACCGCTGGAATGGTTGCCGCGTCATTGGGACTTTTCACGCTACGACAGCCTGCTTTCAATGCAGCCAGGCCAGCCGGGCACCTTGTTCCTGCATGCGCTATTCAACAGCCTGCTGGTGGCCTGCGGCGCTACGCTCATTTCATTATTGCTGGCAATCCCCGCAGCGTTCAGCTTTTCACGCTATCCAGGACGCGATGGCTGGCTGTTTGCCAGCCTGGCCATTTACATGGTGCCCCCCGTGGCCTTTGTGCTGCCGCTGTACTTTATTTTGCAGCAGTTGGCGCTGTTGAACACCCATATCGGTCTGGTACTGGTCTACTGCTCGCTGATCCTGCCGTTCCTCACCTGGATGCTGAAAAACCAGTTCGATGCCCTGCCAATAGACATCGAGCAAGCCGCGCGGCTGGACGGACTGCGTCAGTGGCAGGTGCTGTTGCGCATTACCCTGCCATTGGCCAAACCGGCACTGGGCGCCTCAGCGTTATTCGGTTGGTTGTTGGCCTGGGACGAGTTTTTTTACGCGCTGTTGTTCACCAGCAATATTCAGGCACAGACGTTACCGGTGACCATCGCCGGTTTCACCGCCGGACGCGCCACCGATGACGGTTTGATCGCCGCCGTCGGCATTCTGGCCGCCATTCCGCCTCTTTTTATTGCCATCTGGCTGCAAAAAACGCTGGTTAGCGGTTTAACCAGCGGCGGCAGCAAGGGCTAATTTATTCAGGGAAATTAATATGATGAACACCAACACCAGACCCACGTTGTATGTGGTTGGCAATATTAACGTCGATGTAATCATGAGCACATTGCAACAGTGGCCGCAAAAAGGTACCGAGGCGATGCTGGATCACAGCGAACTGCGCCCGGGCGGTTCGGCCGGTAACTGCGCACTCGCGCTGGCGGCGCTGGAAACTCCTTACCGGTTGGTGGCCAACCAGGGCAACGACTATTTCAGCCCTTGGCTGGCACAGCTGTTCCCGGAAAGTTCGTTGTACTGGCCAACCTACAGTTGCGAAACCTCACTGACCTTCGGTGTCACGCACCCCGATAACGAGCGCACCTTTTTCAGCAATCAGGGCCATATAACCCGCCTGAGTCAGGACGACGTATTACATCAGATCCCGTTGTTCGCCGGCACTGGCGACACCGTGTTGCTGTGCGGCACCTTCCTGTGTACCACCTTGATGGCGGAATATCCGGCGCTGCTACAAACCCTGCGCCAACGCGGCTATCGCATTGCGGTTGATACCGGCTGGCCGCCACAGGGGTGGAGTGATGCACTGCGCGGGCAGATCGCCGACTGGCTGCCGTTCTGCGACATTCTGTTGCTCAATGAAGTGGAGACCTGCGGTATGGCCGGTCATGAAGATCTGTACACTGCCGCCCGCACTCTAAACCGGCAACAACCGACCGATGCCGCCTGTGTGGTGAAATGCGGCCCAGACGGCGCACGTATGTGGTGTGGCGAACGCTTGTTGCAAGCGGCAGCACATCCGATAAAGGTGGTCGACACCATCGGTGCCGGCGACAGTTTTAACGCGGGATTCCTGACCGCCTGCCTGTGCGGCCATTCCTCCGCGGTAGCATTACGCTGGGGTATCCATGCCGCAAGTCATGCCATCAGCAGCTCACCGCGCCAGTACCTGGACTGGAACACCCTGAAAACCTGCGCCGGAGAAATGGTCTGATGGCAAGTGTAGAATTGGTAAAAGTAGCCAAATACTACGGTAAACAACGCGTGCTAAACCCGTTGAACCTGACCATTCCCGACGGCAGTTTTACCGTATTGGTTGGCCCCTCCGGCTGTGGAAAATCCACGCTACTGCGTCTGTTAGCCGGGTTGGATACGCTTACCGACGGCGCAATCCTGCTGGATAAGCAAAAAATTAACGATCTGGACCCGGCCGATCGCGATATCGCCATGGTGTTTCAGAGCTATGCGCTCTATCCGCACCTGACGGTAGCGGAAAACATGGCGTTCCACATGCAGGTGATGAAAGTGGCCAAAAGCGAGCAGCAGGCCAAGGTACAACAAGCTGCGCGTATTTTGGCGATCGACCATCTTTTACAGCGCTATCCGAAAGAATTGTCAGGCGGTCAGCGCCAACGCGTGGCGATGGGACGTGCAATGGTTCGCAATCCTAAGGTTTTTTTGTTTGATGAGCCGCTGTCCAATCTCGATGCCCAACTGCGTATGGAGCTGCGCGCCGAGATCAAGTCACTGCATCAGCAATTTAAAACCACCACGGTGTATGTCACTCACGACCAGATCGAAGCGATGACGCTGGCTGACCAAATTGTGGTGATGAAAGACGGTAATATCGTGCAGCAAGGTAAACCGCTGGAAATCTACGATGCACCTGCTGATACCTTTGTCGCGCGTTTTATCGGCTCACCGCCAATGAATCTGTTGGAAGGCATCGTCACACCACGTGACGATCGGCCCGGTGTGGCCTGTGGTGAATTGTGGTTTCCACTGCCCGCAAAATGGCATCAAGCCATCCCTGGCAGCGCAGTGATCCTCGGCTTGCGTCCGCATGATTTCCGCTTAGTGGAAGACAGCGAGCAACCGGCCGCCACGCTGCGACTGATGGAGATCACGGGCGATGTCAGCCTGCTACATCTCACCTGGGGCAGTTATCGCCTGCATGTCCAATTCAGCGGACGGGTGAATGCAGACAGCGGTCAGTTGCTGTGGTTGGCCCCCAACAGCAATGCAATCCACCTGTTTGACGCCGCGACAGGGCAACGATTGAGTGAAAGTTGAGGAACACCCTGCCAGGGACGGCATCAAACTTGAAACGATAACCATTCTCAATTATCATCCGCGCATCTTTATTGACCGGCAGCGCGGAATCCATGTCAGCCACAGCCCCTTCTCCCTCTGATGCGCTCACACGCCTTTATGCGACCCACCATGGTTGGCTCCAGGGCTGGCTACGCCGTCGACTAGGTTGCGCATTTGATGCTGACGATTTGGCGCAAGACACTTTCCTTCGGATCCTAAAAAGTGATTCCGCCACCGCCATCCGTGAACCCAAAGATTTTTTGGTCACCCTGGCCAAACGGGTAATGGTCGACTTTTTCCGTCGTAAAACACTGGAACGTGCCTATCTGGATATGCTGGCATTAGCCCCGGAAGCGCTTGCCCCCTCACCTGAACAGCGCCAATGTTTGCTGGAAAGCCTACAGCAGATCGACAGCATGCTCGACGGACTGGGCCCAAAAATCAAACAGGCGTTTTTACTGTCGCAGCTTGAAGGGTTGGGTTATGCCGACATCGCGTTGCGGCTTGGTGTGTCGGTCAGTTCAGTGAAGAAATATATGGCGAAAGCCACCGAGCACTGCCTGCTGTTCAGCCTGGAAAACGAATATCTGTAATGAGTCACAACATCACCCCCGAACAACGCCATGCACTAAAAATGGCCGCCCACTGGTTTGCCCTGTTATGCGATGAACATGTCACCGAGCGCCAACGACAGCAATGGCAGACTTGGCATCAACAACATGATGACCACCGTTGGGCCTGGCAACGCGTCGAAGCGCTACAAAGTCAATTACAGGGCGTTCCTGGCAAGTTTAGCTATCGCACGCTCGACCAGGCCGATCGCCATAGCACACTGGATCGCCGCACGCTGTTGAAAAGCTTGCTCCTATTGCTCGGCGTTGGAGGTAGTTGGATAGGCTATCAGTCTCCGCTGGGGCGTGAGCTGCGTGCCGACTACCGCACCGCCACGGGTGAAATCAAACCGATCATCCTCAGCGACGGCAGCCAACTGGTGCTCAACACCGCCAGTGCAGTCGATGTGCACTACACCACTGAAAAGCGGCTGATCCTGCTGCACACCGGTGAAATTAGCCTTATAACCGGGCGTGACCCACGTCCACTGTGGGTAGAGAGCCAGCAAGGCGCAATGCACGCTCTTGGCACCCATTTTCTGGTACGTGAATCCGAAGGGCACACTCAGTTGGCCGTGCTTGAACATGCCGTCGAGGCCCAATTGGCACAACATCCACAGGAAAAACGCCGGGTTAACGCTGGCGAGAAAATCAGCTTTAGTGCCACAGCATTTAACCCGCAACAGGCAATGGATACCGGTGATGACTGGACCCGCGGTGTGCTCAACGCAAGCCAATGGCGTCTGGACCAAGTGATTACCGAACTGGCACGTTACCGCCATGGCCGTTTGGAATGCGACCCCGCCGTCGCTGACTTGCGTGTCAGCGGCAGCTTCCCGCTGAGGGACCCCGATCGCGCCCTTCTTTTACTCAGCCAAACCCTGCCGATACGAGTACAAAGCTTTACCCGTTATTGGGTAAAAATTGTTCCCGCCTAATTTATTTAAATGAAAATGATAAAAAATCGCATTCTTGATTGTCCCTTTTCCATTCTCATCCGACTCCAGATAAAACACTGCAGCAAAAAATAGAATAATTCAGGAGAAAGCATGACCAATTTTTGGGGAAAACCACTTCAGCCACTGGCTATGGCTATAGGTCTGGCATTCGCAGCACCGGCGATAGCAGAACAACAAACAGCTGCTGCATACCATATTCCCGCAGGTGATCTGGATAGCGCGTTGAATACCTTTGCTGCTCATGCCGGGATTGCGCTGTCGGTCGACGGAAAACTCACCGCCGGTAAACGTTCGCCGGGATTGAATGGTAACTACAGCTTCGACCAAGGGTTGAACGCACTGCTGGCCGGCAGCGGTTTGCAAGCCAAGGCGCTCGGTGGCAATGGCTACACCCTGATCAATATTCCAACCACGCAGAAAGAACAAGACATCACCGTCGTGGGCGACTGGCTGGCTGAAGGCCGACAAATTGACGTGTTCGAACACGCAGGAGCACGTGACGTCGTCCGCCGAGAAGAGTTCGCCAAAACCGGTGCCACTACACTACGTGAAGTGCTAAACCGCGTTCCTGGCGTTGTTGCACCAGAAAACAATGGCACCGGTAGCCACGATATGGCACTCAATTTCGGTATTCGCGGCCTAAACCCGCGTCTGGCCAGTCGTTCAACGGTACTGATGGACGGAATTCCGGTTCCCTTCGCCCCTTATGGCCAGCCACAGCTGTCGCTGGCGCCAGTTTCCCTCGGCAATATGGATGCCGTTGATGTGGTGCGTGGCGGCGGTGCCGTTCGTTATGGGCCCCAGAGCGTCGGTGGCGTAGTCAACTTTGTTACTCGCGCTATCCCGAAGACCTTCGGTATGGAAGCTGGGATGCAAGGTCAACTGAGTCCGACGTCCCGTCAGGATCATCCGAAAGGTACCAGTAACCTGATGATTGGCGGCACCGCCGACAACGGTTTTGGCAGCGCACTGCTTTATTCCGGCACCCGTGGCAGCGATTGGCGCGAACACAGTTCGACCAAAATCGACGACGTGATGCTGAAAAGCCGCTATGCCCCCAACGACGTACACACCTTTAATAGCCTGCTGCAATATTATGAAGGTGAAGCGGACATGCCAGGCGGTCTGAGCCGGGCAGATTACAATGCCAACCCATTTCAATCGACGCGTCCGTACGACAAATTCTGGGGCCGCCGCCAGTTGGCAAACTTCGGCTATCAGTACCAGCCGGACCAGCAACACAAGTTCGACGTACAAAGTTTCTATACCTATACCCTGCGCAGCGGTTATCTGGATCAGGGCAAGAACCTGACACTGTCCCCACGTGAATACTGGGTTCGCGGCGTGGAGCCCCGTTACAGCCAAAGCTTCCGTTGGGGACAATCGGCGCATGAAGTTGGTGTGGGCTACCGCTATGTTAGCGAGTCCACTCACGAGCTGCGTTATTACAGCAAGGCCAGCAACGGCATACTGCCGTCAACCAGTAGCCCTTACGATCGTGATACCCAATCCGGTACCGATGCCCACGCATTTTATATCGATGACCGTATCGATATCGGCGACTGGACCATCACGCCGGGCATGCGTTACGAACATATCACCTCGTATCAGAACAACTACATCAAGAATAACCGTCTGGATGTGAGCTATAACGCACCACTGCCAGCGCTGAACGTGATGTATCACCTGAATGAATACTGGAATCTGTACGCGAACACTGAAGGCTCATTCGGTACCGTGCAATACAGCCAGATGGGTAAAGCGGTCGACAGCGGTAATATCGAGCCGGAAAAAGCGCGCACCTGGGAGCTGGGAACTCGCTATGAGGGCGATGCGCTGCAGGGGGAAATCGGCCTGTTCCTGATCAACTTCAATAATCAGTACGATTCCAATCAGGTCACCGACAGCGTCACCGCGCGCGGCAAAACCCGTCACGCCGGGTTGGAAGGCAGCTTGCGTTATGATCTGTCACAGCTGACACCGACACTTGATGATATGACGGTATACGCCAGCTATGCCTATGTCGACGCAACCATCCGTGAAGATGGTGCTTACCGGGGAAATCAGGTGCCGTTCTCACCAAAACATAAGGGTACGCTGGGACTGGATTACAACCCAGGACATTGGCTGTTTAATGTCAACAGTGAATTCCAGTCCAGTCAGTTTGCCGATAACGCCAACACTGTAGCCGAAAGTGCTGACGGCAGCACCGGGCGCATTCCTGGCTATATGCTGTGGGGCATGCGCGCCGCTTATGACTTTGGGCCAGAAATGGCTGGGCTGAACCTGGGCGTCGGCGTTAAGAATTTGTTTAACCATGAGTATTTCACTCGTGCTTATGACGACAATAATAAAGGGCTGTACATCGGCCAACCACGTACCTTGTATCTACAAGGCTCTGTGAAGTTCTAAGCCCCTGCGGGCGCAATCGCTGCGCCCGCTAATAATCACCCACCTAACCTCTTTTTAACCTCTGCCCAATGCGCTATGCTCAAAAACCCTTCCGGCATTAACATTTTTGAAACGGGGTTTTTGTCATGTCTGCATTCCGTCTGTGCGCCATTTGGTGCGCTCTGCCATGAGTTTTTTTTCACGTGCAAGTGCACTGCCTTTGTTGGTGGCCGGTGCCTTTTTTATGGAGAATCTCGACGGCACAGTGATTGTTACCGCCATGCCACAGATGGCAGCGGCTTTTGGCGTACGACCGGTAGACATGAACATCGGTATTTCTGCTTACATTTTGACGTTAACGGTGTTTATTCCCGCCAGCGGCTGGATTGCCAACCGTTTTGGCGCCCGTAATATTTTTGCCGCAGCGGTGCTGATTTTTACCCTGGCATCGGTGTTGTGTGCTGCCAGTATTAATCTGCCCACTTTCACCGCAGCCCGTATCCTGCAAGGCTTTGGCGGCGCACTGATGGTGCCGGTTGGCCGATTGGTGGTGCTACGCAATACCGCTAAACCCGATTTGATCAAAGCCATTGCCACCATTACCTGGCCTGGATTGGTTGCCCCCATTCTCGGTCCCCCCGTCGGCGGTTTTATTACGACTTATGCCTCGTGGCACTGGATTTTTATTCTCAACGTACCTTTGGGCATCGCCGCCCTGTGGCTGGCCTGGCGACTGATCCCACAGGAAAGATCGCAGAAAGGCGTGCCATTTGACGCGCTCGGCTTCGTGTTAACCGGGATTGCCTGTTTCGGCCTGATGTTCGGTCTGGATTTGATCAACCACCCGCAACTTTCCGGGTGGGTGCCTGCACTCTGTATTATCGGCAGCCTGGCATTAGGCGCACTGGCGGTTCGTCACGCCAAACGCACTGAGCACCCGCTGATCAATCTGTGGGCGATGCGCATAAAAAGTTACGCCGTCACTATTTGGGGCGGTACGCTGTTCCGCATCGCCATTGGCGCCGTGCCCTTCCTGCTGCCGCTGCTGTTCCAGATCGGCTTTGGCCTGAACGCCTTCGACGCCGGGCTGTTGGTGCTGGCGGTATTTGCCGGTAACCTGATGATGAAGCCGTTTACCTCGGCGGTGCTGTACCGTTTTCGCTTTCGCACCACGCTGGTGGTCAATGGCCTGTTGAACGCCGCCACTATTTTCGCCTGTGCCCTGCTGACGCCACAAACCCCGACCTGGCTGATTCTGGCACTGCTGTTCGTCAGCGGGCTGACGCGTTCCATGCAGTTCACCGCACTCAATACGCTGGCATTTTCAGAAGTACCACAATCACAGATGAGCGGTGCCAACACCCTGTTTAATGTGTCACAACAAATGGGCAGCGGCCTGGGTATTGCCATCGGCGCACTAGCGTTGCGAGTGGCGGAGATGCTGATGCCACAGTCAACTGAGCGTATCCCATTGGCCGATTTTCAGTGGGCATTTGTGGTCATCGGTGTGATTGCACTGGTGGCCGTATTCGACAGTGCAACCCTGAATGCAAACGCCGGTAGCGAGGTTCGTCAAAGAAAATCCCCAGAGTCACCACTGACGAACGCACCTCAACGATTGCAAAAATAAGTCGCATCTGCTGCCAATCAACGTAGTATCGATGATCCGCCCCATTTCACCGGTGCGGATTTTTTGCCGTTTTGGCCTGAAAAGCGAGGTAATAATAATGATTCACAGTGACCTTTCTCAGTGCCGCGTTAACACCGACCGGTTGTTGATTGCCCCCTTTACAGCAGCAGACGCCGACGATGTTTACCAGGCGATCACCCCTACCTTGACGCGCTTTATGAATTTTGAACCGGAGGAGTCGCCGGAGGCGTTTGAGAACGTGTGGCAAGGCTGGTTACCGTTAATCCGCGAAGGCGAGGAAATGATTTTTATCGCTCGCCTGCGTGACAGCAAACAGTTTGTTGGTGTGGGTGGCGTACACGATTTGCACGGCACTACGCCTGAGCTGGGCATCTGGGTAAAAGAGAACCTGCACGGCAAAGGTTATGGCCGTGAAATTGTCCACGCTATGGCGGTATGGGCCAGTGAACGCTACCACCCGCAACACTTTATCTATCCGGTGGCAGAGCAAAATACACCGAGTCGGCGCATCGCCGAATCTTTAGGTGGTGTAGTGGCCGGTCGACGTGAAAATACCAAATACGACTGCGTGGTGTATCACGTTCCCCCACAGCTCTAATCACGTTATCGGGTCGCTCTACTCGCCCGGCTTTAAAACACACATGATAAACTGAGCGAAAACCGCCCGTCTGGCAGCAGCGATGGCGGTTTTTCATCGTGGATGCCGATAACCACTGCCACTTGAAGTGGGATTATGCTAATCCTATTAGCATGTAGGGTAAAAACAGTTGAGGAACAGCAACATGATCATTTTTGTCACGGGCGCCACATCCGGTTTTGGCGAAGCTATTACACGACGCTTTATCCGAGAAGGCCATCAGGTGATTGCCTCCGGCCGTCGTATTGAACGCCTGGAAGAATTGAAAGACGAATTGGGTGATCCGCTGCATATCGTCCGCCTGGACGTACGCAACCGGGCGGCAATTCAGCAAGTGATTGACGAACTGCCTGCGGCACTCCGCCAAATTGACGTGCTGGTGAATAACGCCGGGCTAGCGTTAGGTCTGGAACCGGCCCATAAAGCCAATGCTGACGATTGGGAAACGATGATCGACACCAATACCAAAGGTTTGGTCAACATGACTCGCGCCCTGCTGCCTGGCATGGTTGAACGTAACATCGGTCATGTCATCAACATCGGCTCCGTCGCGGCTAACTGGCCCTATGCAGGCGGTAACGTTTACGGTGCCACCAAAGCCTTCGTGAAACAGTTCAGCCTCGGCCTACGCGCCGATCTGCACGGCACGCGCATCCGCGTTACCGACATTGAACCGGGCCTGGTAGGTGGCACCGAATTCTCTAACGTGCGCTTCAAAGGTGACGACAGCAAAGTTGACAAGGTATATGACGGAGCCAACGCATTGACGCCTGAAGATATCGCCGAGTCGGTGTTCTGGGTGGCAACCTTGCCGGGTCACGTCAATATCAACTCGCTGGAAATCATGCCGGTTAGTCAGTCATTTGCCGGGTTGAACATCCACCGCGATGCCTGATCCTGTGTGTGGCAGGGCTTGCCCTGCCGCCGTTTATCAGGCTGTACGCCAGCCGGAAACAATAATCAACATCCCCACCAAGGCCACACCGGCCCCCAGCCAGTCCAACGCGGACAATTTAACGCCGTCTACCACCCGCAGCCACAACAGCGCAGTCGCCACATAAACACCGCCGTAAGCCGCATACACTCGCCCGCTGGCCGCAGGATGCAGCGTCAGCAACCAGACAAACAGCATCAGGCTCGCCGCCGCCGGCAGCAGCAGCCAGACGCTGGCACTTTTTTTCAGCCACAGGTAGGGTAAGAAACAGCCAATGATCTCGGCCAATGCCGTGGCGAAAAATAACAGTGTGGTCTTGACCATGGGAAAGCTTTCTCTCTATAAAGTAAACGAGGCCGTGCTTGGCTGGTGCAGTCTAAGGGCGCGATGGTATATTTATCAACACGCCAGAGGGCGCAGTAAGCCAGTGTTGCCGTTTTCAGGCAACACTAACTCATAAGGATGAAACGATGAAAACACTTTCGACTCAACGACTGCTGCGCGGGATGCTGCCGGTCGCTATGCTGATGCTGATGGGTGCCTGGCAGGCGCCGGCACTGGCCGCCACCTGCACTCAGGGCAGTACCTGCGTTACCGTCGATGGCAGTAACAGCGGTGCCATGAGCACCGAAGCGGCTCGCCAGAGCAAACAGCAGTTCAACGACACCAAATCCCTGCGCAACAAGGTCAACACCCGCGTGGAGAAAGAGTTCGACAAGGTAGATAAGGCCATTGATAACGAAGAGCGCTGCGATGACAGCCTGAATGTTAATGCTTACTGGGAACCCAACACCCGTAAGTGCCTGGATCGCCAGACGGGCCGTCAGATTAATCCTTAATCTTGCCGCAGCACGCGGCGGTCGTTACCCCACGACACCGTTGCTGCTATCCTGATAAAGGAAGCCCATTCTCAAATAAGGATGAATTGATGAAAAAAGCGCTTATCCTGGGTGCACTGCTGATGGCCTCAGCACCGCTAGCTGCCCTGGCCTCGTGCGAGAGCGTGAAGGCTGATATATCACAGAAAATTGTCAATAACGGTGTGCCAGAATCCGGTTTCAAGCTGGATATTGTGCCTAATGACCAGGCCCAACAAGCTGGCGGGCTGGTGGTAGGCCACTGCGAAAATGACACACAGAAGATTGTCTATACCCGCATAAGTAACGGTGATGACAATGGTGATGCGGCGCAAACCGGCACCAGTCAGGACACAAAAACCTCGCAATAATTGCCGTTCAGGGCGCGCTAGGCGCCCTTTCTCTTTTACGCCTGTTCCGCCTCTTCACCTTCACCCTGTGGCCGGTGCCGCGCCGGGATCAGCATCGCCGCCGCCAGCGCCAGCAATGACAACAGCGCAGAAACCAAAAACACCCAGTGTAGCGAAGCGGCAACCTGTTGCGTCATATCCACCAGTATTTCTGGCGTCATCGCGCTACGCGCTGCAGGTTCCATCAGTTGCTGCACTGGATCGACCGTTTGTGGCAAACGAATTTGCAGATTGATGTTCAACGTCGCCCCCAAAATAGCGGTACCAATGGCTGAGCCCATCATTCGAGTAAACACCGTACAGGCGGTGGCGATACCGCGAATGCTGTGATGCGCAGCGTTTTGCACCGACACCAAAAATGTCGTGTTGCACAACCCCATACCTGCACCAACCATAAAGGCCGCGACCCTTCCCCATAACAGACCGCCGGCAGGTTGCAGCAGCAACAGAATCAGTCCCCCTGCCAACAACAGCAAAGCCCCCAGCAATGCAGTGGTTCGATAAGAGGTCATGAGCATCAACCGCCCACTAAAGGTGCTGGCCAACGGCCAACCGATCGACATTAATGCCAGCGTGGTACCGGCCTCCAACGGCGTTCCCCCCATCACACCCTGAATAAAGGTTGGCAGGAAGGCGCTGATCCCCATCATCGCAGCACCAATCACCAGCCCCCCAATATTACCGGCCACAATTACCCGGCTTTGCCACAGCGCCAGCGGGAATAAAGGCTCTGGTGCGCGTCGTTCCTGGCGGATCAGTAACATCAGTGAGACGGCCGCTAATACCAACAAAGGCAATACCCACCAACCGAGGTTTTCTGCCTGCAACAGTGACAGCAGCAGCGCGGTAACAAATAGCGTCAACCAGGCGGTACCCGCCAGATCCAGCGCGTGTTTACGTACCTGTTGGCGAGAAGGGAGATAACGAGCAAGGAAAAACATCGCCAACAGACCGATCGGCAAATTTACCCAGAATACCAACGCCCAAGGTAAATGCTGGACGATAAACGCCCCCAGCAAAGGGCCAATAATCGCCGACACACCCCAAACACTGGAAATGTAGCCCATAACCTTTGGCCGCTCGGTAGGGCTGTAGATATCACCGATAATGGTGGTCGCTGTTGGCATAATAGCCCCGGCTCCTAACCCTTGCAGCAACCGAAAACCAATCAGCCAGTACATGTTCGGCGAGAAACCGCACAGTACCGAACCCAGTAAGAACAGCGATGCGCCAAAGAAAAATACCCGCTTGCGCCCCAGCAGGTCCGCCAGTCGACCATAAATTGGAATGGTAATGGCCTGGGCCAGTAAATAGACCGCAAATACCCAACCGAGCAGGGAAAACCCGCCAAGATCACCAATAATGGTCGGCATCGCCGTGGCGACGATGGTTGCTTCAATCGCTGACATAAACATCGCCAACATGCAGGCAATCAGGATCAAGGGACGGTGTGCGATGGGTGCAGATACTTCGTTATTTGTCATAGCGTTATTACAAACCGTGGATTCTTATTTTCACCCAATTATACCAGCCGAAAGAAACGCTGCCGTTATCTGAGTCTACTTAGCTGTTTTTACTGGCGTAAAGCGCACCATTTGAACGCATAGTGACAGTGTCACTGTAAGTCAGGATAATTTATCTACATAACCAACAAAGCGCGAAGCTATCGGCGAATCTGTAAAGATTCTCTGGCCTTCGGTCGGGCCGCCAAGCACAATGCAAAGCTGAACCTTTCATTTTTCTCACGATTTTATTGACGCATGAAACGATTGGTCCACCTGCACCACTATCGCGCCCTGCTGCGCCGTCTGTTTATTGCCATTTTTCTTGGTATTGCCGCCGCGTTGGTGGTTTGGTTGTTTCACCGTGCAATGCTCGGGCTAGAGTGGTTGTTGCTTGATCATGGTGAAGGCAGCCTGGTGGCTGCCGCAGCCGCGTTACCTGGCTGGCGCAGAGCATTAACGCCTGCACTGGGTGGCCTGGCCGCCGGCTTGCTGCTGTGGATTTATCAGCGTTATCAGCACCAGCGGCAGATAGCTCCCACCGATTATATGGAAGCGATCGAAACGGGCGACGGCCGACTCGACGTCAGCGCCAGTCTGGTCAAATGTCTGGCTTCACTGCTGGTGGTATCGAGCGGCAGCGCTATCGGTCGCGAAGGCGCGATGATTCTGTTGGCAGCATTGGTGGGGTCGGTCTTTGCCCAACGCTTCACTCACGAGAAAGAGTGGAAGCTATGGGTGGCCTGCGGCGCTGCAGCCGGGATGGCCAGCGCCTACCATGCACCACTGGCAGGCAGCTTGTTTATCGCTGAAATACTGTTTGGTACACTGATGCTGGCCTCTCTCGGCCCGGTGGTCATTGCCGCCGTCAGCGCACTGCTGGTAACCAACCTGCTCAATGGTGGCCAAGCGCCGCTGTATTTGGTCGAACCCTTGCCCGCACCTTGGCCAATACAATATCTGCTAATGGCGCTACTCGGCATATTAGCCGGTGTCTGCGGGCCGCTATTTTTATGGGCAATGTCGGCTTCCGGCCATGCTTTCCGCTCATTGCGTCTGAAGCCGCCACTGCAATTGGCGCTCGGTGGGTTGATTGTGGGATTACTCTCGTTACTGTTTCCTGAAGTGTGGGGCAACGGCTACAGCGTGGTGCAGTCACTGCTTAGCGCGCCGCCCGGGGTATTATTGGTTGGCGCGATTCTGCTCTGCAAGTTGCTGGCTGTACTCGCCAGTAGCGGTTCCGGTGCGCCTGGCGGGGTGTTCACGCCTACCCTGTTTGTTGGCGCTGCACTCGGTTCAGTGGTTGGGCAATTGTGTGCCCTTTGGCCGGAATTAGGCAGTGCGGTGCCGCTTCTGATGGCGTTAACCGGCATGGCCACGCTATTGGCTGCAACCACCCACGCGCCAATTATGGCTGCATTAATGGTGTTCGAAATGACCGGCGAATATACGCTGCTGCCTGGCATCTTGCTGGCTTGCGTGATCGCAACCACCGTGTCACGTGGCTTACGTTCAGTATCGGTCTATCACAATGCTTAACGGCCCAGCAGAGGCGTAATATCCAGATAATGCGCCAGCTCACGCTGCTCAGCGCGCGGCAAATAAGGAATCTCCCCCAGCAGCGGCGCAGGAATGCGCTGCTGCAACGCCTCGATGGTTTCAGCGTAGTGCGCCAAACCTGGATTAATGCGGTTTGCCACCCAGCCCAATAAAGGCAGACCATCATTGATAATGGATTGTGCGGTTAGTAATGCGTGGCTAACACAACCCAGTTTAATTCCTACCACCAAAACCACCGGTAATTGCTCTTGGATAACCCATTCGGCGTAAGGCCGCATGTCGTTCATCAACACACGCCAACCGCCACTTCCTTCAACCACCACGGTATCGGCTTTCGCGGATAAATGCTGCAAACCGCTGCTCATCACGCCGTAGTTGATGTCGTCGGTAGGCTGGGCGTGAAACACCTCTTCCAGGCAGGTGATGGGATTAATTTCTTGATACGACAACGGCATGGTTGAGGATGTCTGTAAAACCAAAGCGTCTTTATTGCGAAGGCCTTCGCTGGTTTCCTGACAGCGTGCGGCAACAGGCTTATAGCCGGCCACAGAGCGGCCTTGTGCAGCAAATGCCTGCAACAAAGCGCGGGAAACCACGGTTTTACCGACATCGGTATCCGTACCTGTAACAAATAAACGCGTTAACATGACTTAATTGCCCCGAGATGCACCGTTAACCAAAATATCACCGCAAAGACGGCGAAAGAGACGAACGGGAAAAGTCTAGAGGATGCCGGGGCGACGGGGCTTGAGGTAGCTCAACCTTTTGTCGTTAAACGATAAGAATTACTGATTGGTAATGAGGATATATGGCCTATCCTTGCAACAACTGCACCAACAGAGAGCCGTTATATAACGCTTCTTTTACCAGCGCGGCACCCGGCATAGTGCCCTTATTGAAGAACTGCGTGGATTCTACCTTCACATGCTCACTGTAAGCCGGTAGCGATTGTTGGCGGATACAGGAGGCAATTGCCGGATGAAGAATGTCCGCCGCCCGGTTCAACGGTGAACCGACCAGAATTTTTTCCGGATTGAACAGATTGACCATGATAGCCAAAATCCGGCCTACGCTGTGTCCAACCCCAAGGATGATGTCTTTCGCCAGTTGATCACCCGCCATCGCGGCATCACACAACGACTCAACCGTCAGTGGTGCGCCATGCAGACTTGAACTCATCGACGTGCCAAGACGTTGCTGCGCGATTTCCAGCATGTTTTCGATACTGGCTACAGTTTCCAGACAACCGTGGTTACCGCAGTAACAGCGTTTGCCATAAGGATCCACTTGAGTATGACCAATCTCAACCACGCTGTGGCTACCGGCGTGCAGGACTCTACCACCGGTGATCACACCCGCCCCGACGTTGTGGTCGATCACCACCTGAATTACGTTTTGGCTGCCGCGTGATGCACCGTATAAGGCTTCGGCCATTGTCCAGGCGCTAATGTCGTGTTGCAGATAAACCGGCAGACCGGTACGCGTTTCCAGCGCCGGACCTAAGGGCATGTCTTCTACGTCGTAAAATGGCATGCGGTGCACGACACCAGAAACAGCGTCAACCATGCCTGGCAGCGTAATAGCGATAGCCGTAAGCCGCTCAAGCTTGCTTTGATGACGAATGAAGAATTGGTCAACTTCACCAAGAATACGTTTTAACAGGGGGTCGGGATGCTCGGCGGCTAAAGGCAACAGCTCTTCGACCACCAATTTGCTGCTGATATCACGCAGCGCCAGCGTAATGGTGCCACGACTGATGCGAGCGGACAGATAGTGCCAGGCTTCAGTGTCCAGCACCAACCCCACTGCAGGACGGCCACGGCTGCCGACTTCTTGGTATTCGGTTTCTTTAACCAGATGCGCTTCCAGCAGTTCGCGAACGATTTTGGTGATACTGGCGGGGGCGAGCTGCGCGCGTTTGGATAATTCAATACGCGAAATGGGGCCCAGTTGATCGATTAACCGATAAACTGCCCCTGCATTTGTTTGCTTGATTTGATCAATATGCCCAGGCTGCCCAACAGCAATCACAAACCTGCTCCTACTATTTTTCGCGCTTCTAAATAAAGACTATCGGCTATGGTGGGGCTTTTGTAATACAGCGTCAACTATTTGATTCGTTATGTGATTTGCTGCACAAATTCACCCCACTTTCACTGCGGATTGTGTTTTATTTACCCAGCCAGACATTCAGGTTAACAGCAATGTCATCAGCGATTTGGCCGCTGCGGTCAATGGCCTTTGTCGATGGTGCACTAGCCACACTTCCGTCATTGCGTCCGGTTCTGCCAACGGCAAATATTGCACCCCGTCGATTTTAACGCGTGCGAAAGACGCCGGCAGAATAGAAATACCCAATCCGGAAGACACCAGACCGATAATGGTCATCGCCTCGCCAACCTCCTGCGTGATGTAAGGGATGATCCCCGCTTTGGCCAGCAAGGATAAAATTTCGTCATGCAGCGCGGTGCCTACCTCACGTGAGAAAAACACGAAAGGCTCTTCGGCTAAATGTTGGAAGCGCAATGTGCCTGGTGCAACATAGGTTAACGGGTGCCCTTCCGGCACCACGGCCACCAACGGCTCACACAGCAAAAGCTGATGTTTCAATGCGTCTGGTAAACGCGTATTACGCATAACACCCAGATCCAGCTCACCATTGAGCAAGGGTTCGATCTGCTGTTTGGTGTTTACTTCGCGCATTTTAATATGCACCTGTGGGTGTTGTTGCCGAAAAGCCCGCAAGCTACGCGATACGACGCTGATAAAAGGGGCTGAAGACGTGAAACCTATGGTTAATTCCCCCAATTCCCCGCGCTCCAAACGGGCCGCTTTCTCCGCCGCCCGGCCGACCTGATCGAGTACCTGATAAGCTTCTTTCAGGAACATTTCTCCCGCCTGCGTCAGGCTGACATTGCGGTTGTTACGTGCCAACAAACGCGCACCAACCATTTCTTCTAACGCCTGGATTTGCTGACTAAGCGGTGGCTGTGAAATCCGCAAGCGTTCTGCTGCACGACCAAAATGCAATTCTTCCGCCACGGCGACAAAATAACGCAGGTGTCTCAACTCAATATTCATACTTTAAACATCTCAATTTTAATTATTAATATATTAGACAAAAAACTGCCCTCTCCCTATGATTTTGTTAACTCATTAAATGCTGATATATGCCCAATAGCTTTCAAGTTGCAGCCAGGCGCCCAGCTCGCACATCCCCAAACGCTTACTTGAGTAAGCGACTGGCGTAAGCGAATGCAGGTAACAACGCTGTAATTTGAAAGATGACGGGTATCAATCACACCAAGTTCGGTAAGGAAAAACTGTGACAACCCCTGTGCGTTCTACGGCCAGTATGCCGTCGACGCTAGCCGCCAACGACGATGCGGCTGCTGCGCCAAAAACCCAACGTTCCACCCTGAACAAACTTCCCTACATCGAACGCGGAACGCCGCAATTTATACGTGTCACGCTAGCGTTGTTTTCTGCCGGTCTGGCGACGTTCGCCTTGCTATATTGTGTGCAACCGATTCTGCCGGTTTTATCGCAAGACTTTGGCATCTCCCCCGCCGAAAGTAGCCTGTCATTGTCGGTTTCCACCGGCTTGTTGGCACTCGGCCTGATGTTTACCGGCCCACTCTCTGATGCCATCGGTCGCAAACCGGTCATGGTTGTGGCACTGCTGCTGGCGGCAATCTGCACCCTGATATGCGCCTTTATGACCAGTTGGCAAGGCATCCTGCTGATGCGCGCGTTGATAGGGCTTTCACTGAGCGGTGTCGCTGCCGTCGGCATGACCTATTTGAGCGAAGAGATCCATCCTAGCTTCGTCGCTTTTTCAATGGGGTTGTATATCAGCGGTAACTCGATCGGTGGTATGAGTGGTCGTTTGGTGACTGGGGTGCTGACCGATTTCTTCTCCTGGCGTGTGTCACTGGCCGTAATCGGATTATTTGCCCTGGCCGCCGCCTGTATGTTCTGGCGTATTTTGCCCGCTTCAACGCATTTTCGCGCCAGTTCACTGCGTCCACGCACCTTGCTGATCAACTTTCGTCTGCATTGGCACGACAAGGGGCTGCCATTGCTGTTCGCCGAAGGTTTTCTACTGATGGGCAGCTTCGTGACCATGTTTAACTATATCGGCTACCGCCTGCTGTCGGACCCTTACCATCTCAGCCAAGCGATTGTCGGCCTGCTGTCGGTGGTGTATCTGACCGGTTCATACAGCTCACCGAAAGCCGGTGCCATGACCAGCCGTTTTGGTCGCGGGCCCGTGCTGCTGGTTTCAACGCTGATTATGCTGATCGGGATTCTGATCACTGCCCTGGCTCCGGTAGCGGTTATTTTTATTGGCATGATGCTGTTCACTGCGGGTTTCTTTGCCGCCCACTCTGTCGCCAGTAGTTGGATCGGCCGTCGCGCTCGCCGGGCCAAAGGCCAGGCATCCTCGCTTTATCTGTTCTGTTACTACGTAGGTTCCAGCGTCGCGGGGACACTTGGCGGCGTTTTCTGGCACAGTTTCGGCTGGAATGGCGTAGTCGCGTTTATCAGCGTGATGTTGCTGCTGGCTTTATTGGTCGTGCATTACCTGAAGAAATTACCGGAAGCCGCACGCATTTAATCCTCTGTTCACCGCCTGCCAGTGATTAACTCATGCGGGCGGTGACCTTGATTCCCCTGCCAGACTTGGACAACGCGAGGTTAAATTCATCACAGTGGCTGATGTTGCCCTTTTGTTTGCTGTTCTCTTATTGTATGTTGTAACTAAAATGAGAGGTGAATGATGGACAAGTACGATTTAATCAGCAGGATGAATGCTTGTTTCAATGAGCTGGAACAGGCGCTGGCCGCTCTCCACCAGCAGATCCTTCCTCTGCGATTGTTGGCTGGGCGGGTGTTCAGTTTGCCGGAGATCGAAAAAGGTAAAGAGCATGTGACAGTGGAGCAGATCGCTGTCGAACAGCACCTAGGCCAAACTGCGCGTGATTTAGCGCTAGAGCACTTCCAACGGCTGTTTATCCACCACAACAAGCATAATGTCAGCAGTAAAGCGGCGGTACGCCTGCCCGGCGTGATCTGCCTGGCGGTGGAACAACCGGAATACCTGAGAATACAAGAACACGTTGCTTTGATTAACCGGCTCAAGGCCGAGCTGGAGCAGATTATTACCGTCGACTCAGGCCTGGCACCGGAACAACGTTTTGACTTTGTTCACACTCACCTGCATGGCCTGATCACCCTCAGCGCCTATCGTACTCTTACCGTTTTGACGAACCCGGATTCGGTTCGTTTCGGCTGGGCCAACAAGCATATTATCAAGAACGTGAAACGCGACGACATTCTGGCTCAGTTGGAAAAAAGTCTGAAGGCTGGCCGCGCAGTCCCGCCCTATAATCGCGAGCAATGGGCCGAATTGGTCAGCCGCGAGATCGATGACGTCAGCCGTCTGCCACAGCAAGCGTCGCTAAAAATCAAACGCCCGGTAAAAGTACAGCCCATCGCTCGGGTTTGGTATCAACCGCAGCAAAAGCAGGTGCAACACCCCTGCCCGCTGCCGCTGATTGCCCTGTGTCAGGTAGAACACGGCGCCAAGGTGCCAAAAATTGGCGAATTGCTTAATTACGACGCCGCTGCGGTCAAACACAAATACAAGCCAGACGCAAAACCGCTACGACTGCTGGTTAAACGACTGCATCTTTATACCGACGTCCCTACTCGCTGAGGTTGTAAACTCGCAGACGGTGGCCGTCCGGGTCGATGGCGACAAAGCTGTAACCAAAATCCAGCGTCACGGGTGGCTGAATTATCTCAAGTCCTTGTTCATGCCACTGCTGGTAAAGCGCATCCACTTGTTGCGACTCTTCACACATAAAGCCGATTTCTCCGCCACCACCGGTAACCGTTGCGGCAGGTTCCACGGTATGTTTCGACCACATCGCCAATTTGAAGCCGTTACTCAGCACAAACAGCGCAAAGGTGGGAGAAAGTTCCACCGGTGCCAGCCCCAATAACCGGCGGTAAAAAGCAGCACTCTTTTCTGGATTATCAACGTACAGGAGGGTCATATTCGGCGTTGTCATCGTACTCACCTTATGGCTGAAGGGAACCGACTGGCTCCCGATAACCCAAGGCTAAACGTGTCTGCTGACAGTTTTTGGCAGCAGTGATGATTTACTGCGGAGGGATCCCATGAACCTCATGCCACTCTTTCATCAACAAGCGGCGGCCTCTCGGATAGCGCTGCGCCATTGGCGTCGCCCGGTGAATGCGGTCGAGTCGGAAATGGCGAAATGACTGGCGTAGCTCGCACCAGGCAACCAGCATTCGCGTCTGTTCAAAATACCCCAGCGCAAATGGCCAAAGAATACGTTCACTGACCTTACCATCGCGATCGCAGTAATCCACCGCGAGTTTACGCTCCTGACGGATGACGCCACGAATCAGCACCAGCGTCTCATCGGCGACTTTCACTAAATCCATCGGGCCAATCAGTAACGTGCTGGACTCGAGCTCATCGCGCAGCGCCGCAGGCAATACGTCGGCGATTTTCGCCAACGCGTTATTGGCTGCCCCCGCCAGTTGACTGTCACCACGGCGACCTACCCAGCGCATCCCCAAGACCAGCGCTTCTATTTCTTGTTGTGAAAACATCAGCGGTGGCAACATAAAACCAGGCCGCAGCACATAACCGACACCCGCCTCGCCGACTATCTCAGCCCCTTGCTGTTGCAACGTGGCAATATCGCGGTACAGCGTACGCATACTGATCTTCATTTCCTGCGCTAACGCATGGCCGGTAACCGGGTAGCGATGCCGCCGCAGTATCTGCATCAGATCGAGTAAACGCTCGGTACGTGACATCTATTTCTCTCCATAAAAAAGGGCTTACCTTAAGTAAGCCCTGCGCCATTGAGACAATCAATTACTTCTTCATACTTCCAACCATCTCTTCTGGGCGTACCCACAGATCAAACTGTTCTTCTGTCAGGTAACCCAGTTTCAGCGCCGATGCCTTCAGGGTCAGTCCTTCTTTGTGCGCTTTTTTAGCGATTTCTGCGGCTTTGTCATAGCCAATATGCGTATTCAGCGCTGTCACCAACATCAACGATTCATTCAGCAACTGGCTGATGCGATCACGGTTAGGTTCAATACCCACCGCACAATGCTCGTTAAAGCCTTGCATGCCGTCGGCTAACAGGCGAATGGACTGCAAATAGTTGTGGATCACCATCGGGCGGAACACGTTCAACTCAAAGTTGCCAGAGGCACCACCAATATTCACCGCGACGTCGTTGCCCAGAACCTGAGCGCACAACATGGTCATCGCTTCGCACTGAGTCGGGTTCACCTTACCCGGCATGATAGAGCTGCCCGGTTCGTTTTCAGGGATGGAGATTTCACCAATGCCACAACGTGGGCCGGATGACAGCCAACGCACATCGTTAGCAATTTTCATCAGCGAAGCTGCCAACCCTTTGAGTGCACCGTGACCGTGTACCAACGCATCACAGGTTGCCAGTGCTTCAAATTTGTTGGGTGCCGTGACAAACGGCTGTTGCGTCAGATCGGCCAGCGCCTTGGCAACCCGAACGGCATATTCCGGATGCGTATTCAGCCCGGTGCCCACGGCGGTGCCGCCCAACGCCAGTTCGCAGATATGTGGAATGCTGGCTTCAATATGGTGCAAATTATGCGTCAACATCGCTGCCCACCCGGAAATTTCCTGACCAAGGGTCAGCGGCGTGGCGTCCTGTAGATGGGTGCGGCCTATTTTAACGATATCGCGGAAAGCATCCGCTTTATCGCTTAAGGTTTTATGCAGCACTTTCAATTCGGGGATCAGATGCTCACGCACAGCAATCACAGCGGCGACATGCATCGCGGTCGGAAACACGTCGTTGGAACTTTGGCTCTTGTTGACGTCGTCATTCGGGTGCACCCGCCGCTCTTCGCCACGTACGCCCCCCAACAGCTCGCTGGCTCGATTAGCTAACACCTCATTCATGTTCATGTTGGTCTGGGTGCCAGAGCCGGTCTGCCAGATTGACAACGGGAATTCATCGGTATGCTGGTCAGCCAGCACTTCATCGGCGGCGCGGATGATCGCATTGGCCCGCTCGGCCGGCAGCAGTCCCAGGTCCATATTCACGCTGGCCGCGGCGCGCTTGGTCAATGCCAGCGCGTGAATCAAAGCGGTCGGCATCTTTTCAGAAGAAATGCGAAAGTGCTCCAGAGAACGCTGCGTTTGCGCGCCCCATAGCCGATCTGCCGGCACTTCGATAGGTCCCATAGAGTCTTTTTCAATACGAACGGCTGCCATCACGATCTCCTTAGTACAATTCCTAAAAATGTACGATTACGCCAACGTGCTCAAGCCCGCCGGCACACCCATCCAGTATAGTGACATAATAACTATTCGCATTAAGAGAGTTGCCTCACAGCATTTTTCCCCCATTGTCATAGACAGTGTGCGGGCATTATTTTCTGACAGCCTATTCCCGCCTCTTTTTTGGACCTGACACCACTGAATAATAAAAAAGTGCCATCTGGCGCTCTTAATATTTAGCTCTTATTACAGTATTAATGGTGGTGTTGATTATAGGCGTTAATTCTTTGGTCTTGCAGATGGTTGATTTCATCGTAGGCATCCTGACGCTCATTATGACGATAAACTCCCACACCGACAGCACCGGCCACCGCAGCGACTGGATGAGCGACCGTGGTTGTTGCCACCGGCGCGGCAGTCACCACCACAGGTGCTGGTGTCACAACCACCGGCCGCGGTACAACGACCACCGGACGTGGTGCCACGATCACCGGTCTGGGCGCGACCACCACGGGCCTGGCAACGCCATAACCATAAGCATGGGTAACAACAACAGCCGCATTAGCACCCGATGTGCACAGAACCAGAGCCAGTAAAAGTTTTTTCATTAGCGCCTCAGCGTAAGTAATTATCAAAGAGTCGGTTTATTGGTGTGCACTGTATAGCGACGCTGTTAGGCAATTTAAGCCATTTGTGTGATTGCAGATGGAATCGAAATAATTAAGATGAAAGATATATTCACCCGGTAATAATTCACGTCAAAAAACACAGATTGAAATATATTGGAGGAAAACACTGCGCCCATAATATTTATTTTGGTATGCATATCAGATTTAAACTGTGCCGTAGCAACACACTTTTTTTTCCGCCTCCCCCGCGCTCTGTTGTGCCACCGCAGTCTTTGCCAAGGGATATGGGAATTGTGACTGTTGGTGCTCTCACGTTATACTTTGCCCGCCGCGGGGCAGCGGCACAGATGAGCCACATGTTTGATCACACACCACTTTCGCGCTGTCGTTCGGGTGTAGGATGGGGCTCACCTAATTTGTTTGTTTTAGCCTTTTATCCCTTCTGGCTTTCAAATGGCAGCGTGAAAACCAAAGGGGATAAATCAGTCAGCTACTTACCGTCACCCGGCGGCGAACGTAAAGGATGTTTATCAAGATGCAAAAAATGATCAACGCAGTGCAAAACTATGCGTGGGGCAGTCACGACGCATTAACGCAGCTGTATGGTATCGCCAACCCACAAGGGTTACCGATGGCCGAGCTGTGGATGGGCGCTCATCCGAAGAGCAGCTCACGCGTAGCGGGTACCGACGGCAATTTGCGCTCACTGCGCGATGTCATTGATGAAGATCAGTCCAAGCAGTTGGGCACCGACGTCGCCCGCCGTTTTGGCGAGTTGCCGTTCCTGTTTAAAGTGCTGTGCGCCGATCAGCCGCTGTCGATTCAAGTGCATCCAAGCAAGTCCGCAGCTGAAATGGGTTTTGCTAAAGAAAACGCAGCGGGCATTCCTTTGGATGCGGCCGAGCGCAATTATAAAGATCCCAATCACAAGCCTGAACTGGTGTTTGCCCTGACACCATTCCTGGCGATGAACGGCTTCCGTGAATTGTCCGATATTGTTTCCCTGTTGCAGCCACTTGCCGGTGCACATCACGATATTGCGGCGTTCCTGCAACAACCTGACGTCACCCACTTGTCAGCGCTGTTTGCCAGCCTGTTGGCGATGAGCGGCGAGCAAAAAGCGCTGGCGCTTGGCGTACTGAAAGCCGCGTTGAACAACCAACAGGGTGAACCTTGGGATACCGTGCGCTTTATCGCAGGTTTCTACCCGGAAGACAGCGGCTTGTTCTCACCATTGCTGCTGAACGTGGTTCAGCTCAAGCCAGGTGAAGCCATGTTCCTGTATGCCGAAACCCCACACGCTTATCTGAAAGGCGTTGCACTGGAAGTAATGGCCAACTCGGACAACGTACTGCGTGCCGGTCTGACACCAAAGTTCATTGATATCCCAGAATTACTGGCTAATCTACAGTTCCGCCCGCAACCCGCTGCCGGCCTGCTGACTGAGCCACAAAAACGCGGCGATGAGCTATTCTTCCCTATCCCGGTTGACGATTTCGCGTTCTCATTGCACGATCTTTCCGCCAATCCACAGGCGTTGAAACAAAATAGCGCAGCCATCTTGTTCTGCGTTGACGGCGAAGCCGTGCTAACTAAACAAGACCAGCAATTGGTACTGAAACCGGGTGAATCCTGCTTTATCGGCGCGTTTGAATCGCCGGTTAGCGTCAGTGGTTCGGGCCGAATCGCCCGTGTTTATAACCTGTTGTCGTAAACGCTCGGTAAATTTCCGCAAATTGGTTGCTGAAAGAGTGGCTTACCTTCACAATTAAACGCCTGCGGGCGTTTTTTTATTGGCCCAAACTTGCCCATCCATCTGCTTAAGACAGATGGCTTAATAAGGATGAACAGAACTATGAAAAAATCGTTAGTCGCTGTTAGCGTCATTGTGGTTCTTGGCGCAGCATGGACCGGGGCTTCCTGGTACACCGGCAAACTGATCGAACAACGGATGGGTGAAGTGGTTGATAACGCCAACAGCCAACTCAAAGCCTATCTGCCAAAAGCCGGTGTCAAACTGGGTTATGAAAATTACCAACGTGGTATCTTCAGCAGCAAAATTCGCTATGTCTTGCGCGCTGACGGCAGCGTTACGACTGACGATGCTCCCCTGAAAGCCGGTGACGAAGTCGCGTTCATGGAAACCATTGACCATGGTCCCTTCCCGTTGGCCCAATTAAAGAAATTCAACCTGCTGCCAAGCATGGCATCGGTACATACCGAACTGGAAAACACCCCAGCAACCAAAGGCCTGTTTGAGATCACCAAGGGCAAATCGTTGTTCACCGCTGAATCACGCATTTCTTACTCAGGCGATACCTCGTCTGCTATTGACGTGATCCCGCTGGAATACCAAAAAGACAAGTCAGCACTGAAGTTCAGCGGTGCGACCATCAATGCCGATGTATCACGCGATATGAAAGCCATCACTCTGGACGCCAGCAGCGACAGCGCCGTGATCAGTGGCCCGAACCAGTTTGGTCAAATCGAACAAGTCCAGTTGCAGGGCGCTACGCTGAAGAGCAATACCCACGCGGGTCAGTTCGATCTCAGCCTGGGTAACCAGAATATGGCCGTGAAACAGGTCAAGGTTGCCGTTGACGGTAAAGAAACCCTGACGCTGGACGGCTTTAAATTAGCAAGCCAATTCGGTGAAAAAGACAGTAATCTGAACGGCCAGATCGATTACACCATGGACGCGTTGAAGATCCAAAACAGTGACTTCGGCTCCGGTAAGTTGACGTTGAAAATCGACAAACTGGATGCAAAATCACTGAAAGAGTTCGCCGACCGTTACAACCAACAAGCGATGGTAATGCTGCAACAGGCACAAACGATGGATCCGGTCGCCTATCAGCAACAAACCACCGATATCCTGCTGCAAAACCTGCCGCTGTTGTTGAAAGGCAACCCGACCATTAGCGTCGCACCGTTGAGCTGGAAAAACAGCAAGGGTGAAAGTACCTTTACCCTGAACCTGGACCTGACCGACCCTGCACAAGCAGGCTCTCCGGCAGAGTCGCCAGACCAACTGATTGCGCGTTCAGTGAAAAAACTGGATGCGAACCTGAGCATTCCTGTCGCGATGGCAACTGAAACCACCTCACAAACTGCGTTACTGCAGGGCTACAGTGCCGAAGAAGCACAGAAACTGGCGCAGCAACAGGTGCAAGGACTGGCAGCAATGGGACAGATGTTCAAACTGACCACATTGAAAGACGGCGTGATCGGCAGCAGCTTCCATTACGCCGACAACCAGGTTGATCTAAACGGCAACAAGATGTCACTGCAGGAGTTCATCGGCACGTTCGGTCTGCTGGGTGCTCCAGCTGATGACGGTGCCCCGGCGCAGGACGCAGTGCCTGCTCCAGCCCAATAACTCTCTGTTCGCATAAGTTGGGGCCCGCTTGGCGGGCCCTTTTTTTATCGCTAAATCCCGTACACCGCATCGCGGATCTGCTGCGGATAGAGCCCACTCATTCCCTCAAATGCCGTGTTGGTCAACGCCACCACACTGAATGCCGTCTGCGGATCATAAAACCAACTGTGACCATACACGCCGCCCCATTGCAAAGTACCATTATGCTGTGGTGTCGCCGCCAACTGCGCGTCCACTAACACCGCGCCACCGAAACCAAAACCCCAACCCGGGCCCTGAATTTCGGCCTCTGCCCCAACATGAGGTTGGCGCATCAGTTCTGCTGTGGCCGGTTGTAAAATACCTTCGCGGCCGTTGCGCAATGTTTCCACCAGCCGCAACACGTCGTCAGCATCACCGACCATACCGGCTCCACCGGAGGCATAGGCCTGAGGATCACGCGCTCGTGAGGGCGATAATTCAATATCGAAGCCAAAACCTTCCGGCAATGCCAAGCGCATATCATCACGAATCGGCTCTGGACGGGCAGCCGTATCGTAATAAGCCGTTGCCAGATTGTCGGCATCGGTGGTGTAAAAACCGGTATTCTCCAATCCCAACGGGTGTGCGACCCAGTCATTGAATAACTGTGGCAATGGCTTACCTACCACCTGCTCCAGCACTGCCCCCAATACGTCGATAGACAGTGAGTAATTAAACTCGCGACCAGGTTCGGCCAACAAGTCCGCCTGCGCCAACAAGCGCAAGTTCTGCTCCAGCGTCAATGACGACAGCGCCATACCGTCTTGAATGCCCAAGCGCTGATATGCCCCATCTGTTGGCTGATTAAAGCGGTAACTCAACCCGGATGTGTGGCTCAGTAAATGGCGGATTTTAATCTCTGGGCAACGGCCGTCGGGCAATTTTGGCGTGAACCAAGGTAACCAGCGACTGACCGCATCATCCAAACTCAGTTTTTGCTGTTCGATCATGCGCATCGCCGCCAAGGTGATGTAGGGCTTGGACACAGACGACAGCAGGAATTGCGTCTTACGCCGCATAGGTCGCTGTTGTTCACGGTCAGCGTACCCGTTGGCTTCAGCGTAAATGACTGTGCCATGTTGCGCCACCAACACCACACTGCCGACGATACGCTCTTCTTCAATCGCCCGCAGGCTGACCGCCTGAACTCTTTCTGCTAATGACGGATTCACTGTCGACATGTTTTATTGCTCTCTGAGGGGTAATAAAATCAGTCTAAAGTGATTATTATAAAATTAAATACCGGGTTACTTAACGAATCATTAAGCAGGGATTACCAATAGATGAGCTCACTGTTGCAGTTACTGCCATTTTTTGAAGCCGTGGCCCGGTTAGGCAGCTTTACCCAGGCGGCCAATCACCTTGGGGTAACCCCACCTGCTGTATCGCAAAACATTCAGGCTCTGGAAACACGTTTAGGTGTCCGATTATTTAATCGTACCAGCCGGTCGGTTCGGCTGAGCGATGAAGGACGCCTTTTTTACCAGCGAGTGGCCCCGGCTATGGGACAAATAGACGTGGCTGCTGATGACGTCCGCAGCCTGCACGGCCGCCCTTCCGGTTTGTTGCGCATTACTTTGCCGCAGTTAGCCGCTTCGTTATTAGTTATGCCCTATCTGGCGGAGTTTCTGACGCGTTACCCTGAGGTACAGCTCGAGCTGTTTACTGACGACCACTTTTCTGACTTGGTACTAGACAATTTCGATGCCGGTATCCGTATGCGTGCCATGGTGCAAAAAGACATGGTTGCGGTGCCTATCGACAATAACCAACGGCGTGTGATCATCGCCACACCGGGCTATCTGGCACAGCACGGCACTCCTCAGACACCGCAGGCCCTGAGCGAGCATAACTGCCTGCGCTACCGTTTCCCCGGCAGCGGAAAATTTGAGCCCTGGTATTTCAGGCAGGACGGCGGGCAACTCACACTGGAAGCCAGTGGCAGCCTGATATTTAACGAAGACAGGCTGATTAAAGACGCCGTGCTCGCAGGCCTGGGCATCACCCAACGCTTTGCCAGTACCGTACAGCACGAGCTCAACAATGGGCAGTTGGTGGAAATTCTGGCGGATTACAGCAGTGACTTCCCCGGCTTTTTCATCTACTTTCCCGCCAATCGACACATGCCGCTCAAGCTACGGGTGTTTATTGATTTTATGCGTGAGAAGCGGGCTCAGCAGCACAACCTCAAGGCCTAAAGATAATGAAAAACAATCAACACATTGATAAATAACAATAAAAACAACCTTCATGGAACATGATGAATAAGATGGAAAATTATTTGACTGATCGTTCCACAATCAATACTATACGGCCTCAACTCATTTCAAGCCCCCCGATCCTCCATGAGTGCTGAAAAACCTATCTATCCAGGCCGTCCAAGACAGTTCGAAGATGAGGATGTCATTGATGCCGCCGTGGCCGTCTTTAGCGCCAATGGCTATGCTGGCACTTCTGCGCAAGATTTATGCAATGGGACCGGATTGGGGAGAGGAAGCTTATATAATGCCTTTGGTAGCAAACAAGCTCTGTATGAGCAGGCGTTGTTGCGCAGTCATGAGCACACTATGTCAGCACAACTAGCGATTCTCACACAACCGGGGTTAGTAAAAGAACGATTACGCACTCTTCTGCTATGGGGTATTGCCGAAGATCTCTCACAGCCCGAACAACATGATGCCATGGTCTTGTTCTCCGCGCTGGAACGAGGCAGTAAAGATGAAGCGGTCGCCAGTCTGAATCAAGAATATCGGCAACGCCTGGAACAAACACTGGTCGCCGTGTTTATCGAAGGCCAACAGAACGGAGAGCTCGGTACCCGCGCATCGGCAATTGAAATGGCCAGAGGCTTTATGGCCGGTTATTACGGTTTACGTGTGTTGAATAAAAACATTTCGGATAGAAATACCCTCGAAGATGTCGTCGCTGGCCTGTTAATCAACTTATAAAACAAAAATAAAAAAACCACCCATTTTATTAATTATTTTTGTAACGATCATTCAAATACCAGGAGAATATTAACACTATGCCGTTAGCAGTGTATGTTTTGGGGCTGTCTATTTTTTCACTTGGCACGGCCGAATTAATGGTGGCAGGCATGATGTCTACCTTATCCGAAGCCTTTGGGATCACAGTAGGTGAAGTCGGTCATTTGATCTCTTATTATGCCTTTGGTGTCATGTTGGGTGGTCCTGTATTAACCTATTTTTTCCTCAAGTTTAAAGCCCCCTATCGAACCACATTATTGTGGCTATTATCTCTGTATGTCGTCGTGCAAGGTTCGAGCGCCTTTATCTCGGATTACTCCCTTTTAGTTGCGATCCGAATTGTGACGGGCGTTTTGTGTGCTGGATGTTTGAGTCTCTCGCTTGCAACAAGCATGGCGTTAGTGCCTATCGAACATCGCCCTCGCGCCGCTTCGGTTGTCATCGCTGGTTTTATGGTATCCAACGTTTTCGGCGTCCCGCTTGCAACCATCATTGATCAACACTGGGGCTGGCGTATAAGCTTTGGTCTGGTTGCCGTTCTGGTTTTCATCTGCCTGCTCGCCCTGGCTCGCCTGTTACCTTCTTTGGCCGCAGGTGGAACGCTAAAAATGGCAGAGGAACTCAACGCATTTAAAAATAAAGCCTATTGGAAAGCCTGCACAACAAGCTGTTTAATTCTGGGTGCTAGCTTTGCGGCATTCAGTTACTTTGTCCCTGTATTGGTCGATGTAAGCAATTTTAGTATGCAAGCCGTGCCCTTTATTTTAATGCTTTATGGATTAGCCAATATCGTGGGCAATATGATAACGGGCCGACTGGCATATCGTCACAGCCTGGCGATTATGGTCGTAGGATTAACGATTCTGAGTCTGTCTTTATTGGGCATGGCGTTATTCGCGGAATATCAAGCAATCGCTATTATCGCAGTAATTCTGATTGGGTTATCCGGCGTACCAATGAATCCTGCCATGATGGCGAGAATTGTCAGCGTAGCTCATCCGGGACCAATGGTTAATGCCGTGCATACCTCGGTCATTAATATTGGTTTAGGTGGTGGCTCCTATTTAGGCGGTATGGCGATCGCATCAGGTTATGATTTGCGTTCAGCATTGTGGATTGGGATGGTATTAGCCATATTGGCATTAGCCTCCGTTTTACCTTATTTGCGTCGCGGTAAAAAAGGCTGGAGTTAATATAAGAACAGGGGCGCCACGGCGCCCCTGTGGTGATCACGGCTTATCTAGTAGCTGAACAATGCGGTAGGTCGCCGCAACCCGATCATCATTCGGGAACCATTTGTTAGCCAGCATCACCACAGCGATTTTTTGCGATGGGATGAATACAGCGTAGGTTGAGAAGCCGCCTGTCGAGCCGGTTTTGTTATACCAACTGGCGGCCTGTTCCTGTTGTGGTGGCGTGATAGCCGTTGCTGGGGTGCCGTTCATGATCATCCCCGCGTTGTTGCCTTCGGTCAGGCGAGCTAAATCGACCGGGTAAGCATAATTTTCCCACATCAAATCTTGGGTGAAAACCCCTGCCTTGTAGTAACCGACATGAGTCGCTGCAAGTGCGCTACGCCATTTTTCTGTCACTTTAATCTGTTGCAGGTTGGCGTCCAGGTAACGGATCAGATCGCGGGCGTTGGACTTGATACCGTAGGATTCGGCGTCCAACGGACCTGGATTGACACGCACCGGTTTATCTTGCTTGTCGTAGCCCTGTGCATAATTGGCCATTTGAGCGGTAGGTACATGGATATAGGTATGCGTCATGCCCAATGCCGGCAGCAAAGTCTTTTCCATCGCTTGAGCAAACGGCTGGTTGAGGCTTTTCGCCGTGATCATCCCCAGCATGCCAATACCCAGGTTCGAATATACGCGCGTGCTACCTGCCGGGTGCTGCGGTTGCCAGTTTTTATAATAAGCCATCAGTTGTGTGTTGTTGGTTACCTCATCGGGCACAAACAATGGCAATCCGGAAGTGTGCGTCGCCAGGTTCAGCAAGCTGACATGGTCAAATGCGCTACCGCGCAGTTCAGGTAGATAACGACTGGCTGGCTCAGAGAACGACAGTTTGCCCTCATTTTGCGCATACGCGGCCAGTGTGGCAGTGAAAGTCTTGCTCAATGACCCAATCTCAAACAGCGTTTGGTTGGTGATCGGTTTACCCGTCTGTTTGGACGCAACGCCGTAGTGATAGAACTGCTGTTTTCCCCCCACCGACACGGCGATTGCCATGCCCGGCACACCGTACTTCTGCATCAATGGTTGAACGATGGCGTCAATGTCTGCTTTATCGGCAGCATGGCCAGCAGGCAGGATCAATGTGGCGAGCAGCGCAGCTGCCAGGCGATTTATTTTCATCATGTAAAAGCTCATGGGTTGCAGGGTATCGGCCGATGACAAAAGATTTTGTTGTCATTCAACACGCGAATATCCTTGGATGGTGATGTGATTCCTTTTCTGACTGCGTGATTACCGCAAAAGCTGCGCAAAATATCGTGGTTTTGCCTTGAGTTGACAAGCGATAATAATTTCAGCCAGCATAAAGAAAAACTTATGGCTAACATTATGCGCAACCGACTTCCCCTGAATGCCCTGCGAGCGTTTGAATCTTCCGCTCGTCATCTGAACTTTACGCGCGCTGGGTTGGAACTGAGTGTGACCCAAGCCGCTGTCAGTCAGCAGGTACGCACACTCGAACAACAGTTGGGTATTCAGCTGTTCCGCCGCCTGCCGCGTGGGCTGGATCTGACCGAGGAAGGACAGGCACTGCTGCCAATATTGACGGATGCTTTTGACCGCATTGAATCAGTGTTGCAACAGTTTGAAGGTGGGCATTTCCATGAGGTGCTGACAGTCGCCGTGGTCGGTACCTTTGCCGTCGGTTGGCTAATGCCCCGCCTGGCAGCCTTCAGAGAAGCACACCCGTTTATCGATTTGCGGGTGCTGACCAATAACAACCTGGTCAATCTGTCGGCTGACGGGATGGATTTTGCTATCCGCTTTGGTGAGGGCCGATGGCCGGCAACCCATAACGTTAAACTGTTTGATGCACCACTGACGGTGTTATGCCCACCCGATGTCGCTGAACGCCTGCACACACCGCAAGACCTGCAAAATGAGCGGCTGATGCGTAGTTACCGCAAAGACGAATGGGAATGCTGGTTCACCGCAGCAGGGATCACACCGTGGCGTATTAACGGCCCGGTGTTCGATTCGTCTCGGCTGATGGTGGAAGGCGCAATTCACAGCAGCGGTGTAGCGTTAGCCCCGGCACGTATGTTTACCCGAGAACTCCGGGAAGGCGTCTTGCAACGCCCCTTCGCCGCCGAAGCGAATCTGGGTGGGTATTGGCTCACCCACCTGAAATCACGCGATATGACGCCAGCGATGAAAATGTTTGTCAGTTGGCTGCTGCAACAGGCCAACGATGAGCAGGATTGAGATCAGGCCGAGCCGCGTTTGATCAGCATCGGTGGCAGGATGACGTTTTGCGGCGGCAGTTCGGCATCCGTAATCCGCTGTAGCAGGCGTGAAGCGGCACTGCGGCCAACTTCCCGTGCCGAACTGGAAACCAATGTCAACGGCGGCTCGGTCAGTTCGGCTTCGGGCACGTCGCCAAAACCAATCAACGCCACCTGCTGACCGTAGTAGGTGTCTACCCCTTCCGAACCAATACTGCGCCCACTGCGCACGATACCAAAGTAGGCGCCCAACGCGACCGATGCCTTATGGCAAACCAGAGCGCTAATATTCGGGTGTTGCCGCAGCAAACGTTCAGCCGCTTCAGCCGCCGCACGCTGATGGCAGTCACACTCAATAATCCAATCGGAGCGGAAAGGCAGGCCATACTGTACCAGCGTGGAACAAAACCCTCCGAGTCGTTCGGCACGGGTCAGAGAACTGCTTTCACCGCCCAGATAAGCGATTTGGCTGTGCCCACGTTTGATCAAGAATTCAGTCGCCATTTTGGCCGCTTGCATGTTGTCGGGCCGCACTACGTCAACCCCTTCGAGCCCATTGGAGCGTGCTGCACAGACCAAAGGCACCCCCTGTTCTGCCGCTTTTTCCTTCAGCCCTTCGGCCAGACGGACGCCCCCCGCCAGCACAATGCCGTCCACCCCGTGCTCTAGCAGAGTATCAAAACACCGCATCAACCCCTTACCGTCACGGCCACTTTGAGTAAGAAACAGCACTTTGCCATGCGCCTCAAGTACCTCGCTCAAGCCCGCCGTCATTTCTGCGTAAAAGGGCTCGCATATATCACGCAGAATCAGTCCAATCACGCCCGACTCTCCGCCGCGCAGTGTCGCAGCCTGGCGGTTACGCACATAGCCCAAGCGTTCAATCGCCTGATTCACCCGTGCCACGGTGGTAGATGAGATACGCCCTTTGCCACTGAGCACCAGCGAAACCGTGGTAACAGAGACACCGGCTTGCTGGGCGACATCGGTGATGGTGATTTTTTTGATGGTCATAACCTCTGCGAGCCCGATCCTGGGCATTTTGTCCCCATCGTCTTACACGGCTTAGCAAGGCCGTGAAAGACAACGGAATATGTCTCTTGAAACAAATGGTATACCGAATCTGTTTGGCCAGTAAAACGTTTTACTGACATCACCATTGTCACCGCAAAGCGTACGCTGGAATTGTGATTAGCGGCGCATTTTTGCTAGGTAAAACGTTTTATCTTATTTTTACCTAACAGGGTACACATTACTTTTGCACGCTTTTTCGCCAGGAGCAGCCGGTTATGCCAGCATCTAAAAAACAAAAAATAACGCTTTGGGAGTTTTTCCAAAGTCTGGGCAAGACATTCATGCTGCCCGTCGCCTTGCTGTCGTTCTGCGGCATCATGCTGGGGATCGGCAGTTCGCTGAGTAGCCGCGATGTCATCACCCTACTGCCGTTTATTGGTCATCCTGCCTTTCAGTTACTGTTCACCTGGATGAGCAAGATCGGCTCCTTTGCCTTCAGCTTCCTGCCTGTGATGTTCGCCATTGCCATTCCGTTGGGCATGGCGCGTGAAAACAAGGGGGTTGCCGCCTTCTCCGGTTTTGTCGGGTTCGCCGTATTGAACCTGGCGACCAACTTTTACCTGACTACCACCGGCATTTTGCCTACGACCGATCCGCTAGTGCTGAAAGCCAACAACATCCAGAATATCCTCGGTATTCAATCTATTGATACCGGGATTCTGGGTGCGGTGATCGTCGGGATTATCGTTTATCTGCTGCATGAGCGTTTCAATACCATTCGCTTACCGGATGCACTGGCGTTCTTCGGTGGCACCCGCTTTGTACCTATCGTCACGACCGTCGTGCTGGGCCTGTGTGGGCTGGTTATTCCGCTGATCTGGCCGTGGTTTGCCGCAGGTATCAACGGTCTGGGCTGGGTGATTAATGGTGCTGGTGCTTTTGGGCCGATGATTTTCGGCACTGGCGAGCGACTGTTGTTGCCGTTTGGGTTGCATCACATTCTGGTGGCGCTGATCCGCTTTACCGAAGCGGGCGGCACACTGGATGTCTGCGGTCATACCGTTAGCGGTGCACTGACTATCTTCCAGGCACAGCTTTCCTGCCCGACCACGACCGGCTTTGCCGAAAGTGCGACCCGCTTCCTGTCACAGGGCAAGATGCCAGCCTTTCTCGGTGGGCTGCCAGGTGCGGCATTGGCGATGTACCACTGTGCCAAACCGGAAAACCGCCATAAAATTAAAGGCCTGCTGATTTCCGGCGTGGTAGCCTGCGTGGTCGGCGGTACAACCGAACCGATCGAGTTCTTGTTCTTGTTTGTCGCACCTTTCCTGTACCTCATTCACGCCATTCTAACCGGACTGGGCTTTACCGTAATGGCACTGCTGGGAGTAACCATCGGCAATACCGACGGCAATATTATCGACTTTGTCGTCTTCGGCATCCTGCACGGCACCGCCACAAAGTGGTATTTGGTCCCCCTTGTCGCCGCCATCTGGTTCGCTGCCTATTACGCCATTTTCCGCTTCTCCATTCAGCGCTTTAATATCAAGACACCGGGCCGCGAGAGCGAAACGGCTGGTAGCCAAAGCGCACCTGTGGGCTCAGTCGGCAAGTCAGGCTACAACGTGCCCGCTATTCTGGCGGCACTGGGTGGGAGTGAGAATATTATTTCACTGGATAACTGCATCACCCGTTTGCGTCTGTCGGTCGACGATATGACCAAAGTGGATGACGCCGCGCTAAAAGCCCATCGCGCCATTGGCGTGGTACACCTCAATGAACACAATCTGCAGGTGGTGATCGGCCCGCAGGTGCAATCGGTGAAAGATGAATTAGACTCACTGATAGCTGCAGCACAACCTGCTGCACCCTTGCAGGGAGCATCACATGTTTGATTTCTCTACCCCGGTCGACCGGCACGGCACTTGGTGCACGCAATGGGATTACATCGCCGACCGTTTTGGCAGCGATGACCTGCTGCCGTTCACTATCTCCGATATGGATTTTGCCACCGCCCCCTGCATTATTGAGGCGCTGCAACAGCGCCTGCAGCATGGCGTACTCGGCTACAGTCGCTGGCAGCATGAAGATTTCCTTGGTGCAGTCCGTCACTGGTATCAGCAGCGGTTTAATACCCCCATCGATACCAACATGGCGGTCTATGGGCCATCGGTGATTTACATGGTGGCACAATTGATTCGCCAGTGGTCGGCACCGGGTGAATACGTGGTCACTCATACCCCCGCTTATGACGCTTTTTATAAGGTAATCCTCGGGAATCAGCGTCAACTGCTGGCCTGTCCCCTGCATAAAAACGGCAATGATTGGCAGTGTGATATGGCGCACCTGGAAGCCTTGTTGGCACGGCCTCAAACCAAAATTTTGTTGCTGTGCAGCCCACATAACCCGACCGGCAAAGTGTGGCGCGTAGAGGAACTGCAACACATGGCGGAGCTCTGTGAGCGCCACGATGTGCGTGTGATCAGCGATGAAATCCATATGGATATGGTATGGGGAAAACAGCGTCATACCCCGTGGAGCCAGATCGCAACCACTCCCTGGGCATTGCTGACATCGGGTTCCAAGACCTTCAATATTCCGGCTCTGACCGGCGCCTACGGTTTTATCAGCGAGGACACTGCTCGTGATGCCTACACTCAACAGTTGAAGGCCCGCGATGGGTTATCGTCACCCGCCGTGTTAGCTGTAGCAGCGCATATTGCCGCATATCGCCACGGAGAACCCTGGCTGGATGCATTACGCGATTACCTGCAGGACAATCTTACCTACGTTGCAGAGCGATTGAATCAGGCATTCCCTGTACTGGGCTGGCAACCACCGCAGGCGACCTATCTGGCCTGGATCGATCTGCGGCCGTTAGGTATTGACGATCGTCAGTTACAACAGGTGCTGATTGAGCGCGAGAAGGTCGCCATCATGCCCGGTTTCACCTACGGTGAAGAAGGCCGTGGTTTCCTACGCTTAAACGTCGGCTGTCCGCGCAGTAAGGTTGAAGCCGGGATGGACAAGCTGATTAGCGGACTGACGTTTGTGCTGGCACAGGCTTGATATACCCGCACGGTTAACTCCCTCTCCTTTAGGAGAGGGAGACATATCACTCGGAACCCAGTGCAAGCTTAGGCCAAGAGTTGGGGGATATCCGCCAGCCGGTGATACACCGCAAGACCACGCTCATTGGCCAACCGCACGTCATTGTCAGCCCCTGCCGACGCCCCTTCAATACGATAAACCGCCTGACACTGAGCAATCAGACGGTGGGCAACCGGATAAAGGTATTCTTCGCAAATAGCATCGCCATGCTGCGTAGAACCTGCCGCTGCTGCCAAGGGCAGTGCCAACCACTCGCCAATCACTGGCACATGACCACGCTGATACACCTCAAGCGCGGCCTGCTCCAATCGTTGCAAATTAGCGGCAATACGTTGGGGTTCACCATCCGTGCCGCTACGATAAGGACCGGCAATCAAAATCAGTTGAGCTTTCATCATATTTTGTCCAGCGTGTGATTCAGAGCAACAAACTGCAATAGCATAATGGTTTTAGCATCAACGATTACCCCCTGCCGAATTGCCTGCAACGCTTCCGTTAACGGCAGTTCCAGCACTTCAAGATCCTCGCCTTCGGCTTCCACTCCACCACCATCACCGACCCGGCTGTCTGCGTGGTATTCACCAACAAAGAAATGTAATTTCTCGGTGACCGAACCGGGACTCATGTAAGCCTCGAATACTTTTTGCACATTTTGCACGAAATAGCCGGTTTCCTCTTCTGCTTCGGCACGAATGCGTTCTTCCGGCGATGCATTGTCCAACAGACCAGCAGCGGCCTCGATCAGCATGCCATCATGGCCATTGACGAACACCGGGAAACGGAACTGGCGCGTCAACACCACGGTTTGCGCCTGCCGGTTAAACAACAAAATAGTCGCACCGTCACCGCGATCGTAGGTTTCACGGCTCTGTCGTTGCCATACGCCATCACGTCGTAAAAAATCAAAGGTGGTCTTTTTCAGCAGATACCAGTCATCGGACAGCACTCGGGTTTCGACAATACGAACCCGATCTTGGGTAGCAGTCATGTTGGTTAACTCCACAGGCAGGAAAGGAAATTGATACTATCGTGCAATTTCGTGTATGATCAAGATATTTCGTGCAAAGCAAATTTAACGGGGAAACGCCATGCTCACCAGCCAACGTAAAAAGATCATTCTGGAAAAACTGGCCCAAGACGGACAGGTTCTGGCCAAACAACTCAGTGAGATGTTTGGGTTATCTGAAGACACACTGCGACGCGATCTACGCGAACTGGACAGTGAAGGTTTGCTGCAACGCGTACACGGCGGGGCGCTGCCGGTCTCCCCTGCCATTGCTACCTTTGCCGAAAGAAACGGCCAGGAATCCGCCGCCAAGCGGGCGATCGCCAAAGCCGCCGCGGCAATGATCGCCCCCGGACAGGTGGTGATCCTCGATGGTGGAACCACCTCCGCTGAATTGGTGAAACACCTGCCGCCCACGCTTGAGGCCACCATTGTCACCCACAGCCCCAGCGTCGCGGTCGGTCTGGTTGATCACCCCAAAGTGGAAGTGATCCTGATTGGTGGGCGGTTGTACAAACATTCGATCGTCAGCGTAGGCGCGGCGGCGGTTGAGGCGATGTCGCACATTCGTGCCGATATCTACTTCATGGGTGTGACCGGCGTACACCCCACCGCCGGCCTGAGCACCGGCGATCTTGAAGAGGCCTATATTAAACGCGCGCTGGCGGCGCGAGCGGCCGAAACCGTGGTGTTGGCCTCTGCCGCCAAGCTGAATGCCGCCTCACAATATGCGATTGGTGATATCACCCTGGCGCAAAGCATTATTGTCGAACGCTCGACCGATGCCACACTGATTACCCCGTTGGAACAAGCCGGGGTGACGGTGATTAAGGCTTGAGTAACCCCTCAATTAAATGACTTAATAAATATGCGGTTATTAATCCTGGCCGCGTATTTATTACTGTTAATCTCTGTGCAGCGGATAAAAATGCGAGAGCAATCACACTTCATTAAACTTATTTTTTCCCGAAGAGTCATTTCCCCCTTGGCAAATACCTCTATAGCGATTCCGAGGTAACATGATGATTATTAATAAATAGTATTTAAAACCCCGTCATTCCCCCTAAATAAAAACGAGATCAACTTCTCAAAAACATTACCACCCAGCAGCATGTCAAGGTCATTCACGAAAATATTTGTGATTGTTTTGTGATATCGCCTGCAAATTTTAGCGATGTCAAAAATGACAATAAGCTCCACGGAACAGATTGGGAGCAGCTATATGAAAATCGGTGTAGTAATAAGCGGCGGCGACGTCACCGGCATCAATAACTTTATTTTCCAGGTTGCCAGGCTGGCGCAGGCCGATATCATTCTGTTCAACGGCGGAATACCCGGACTATTGACTAATCAGCACCAGGCTATCAGCCGACGTGATCTGGTTGATTACGCTATTTCAGCGATGCCCATAATGTCTTCCGGTCGCACGGCCAAAAAACTGGTCGCCAGTGAATATGAAATCATCAGCAAACAGCTTAAGGCTTTGCACATTGATGTGCTTATTATGGCCGGTGGCGACGGTTCGCTGCAGTTTTTAAATACCCTCAGCGAATTTGGCATTAACTGTTTTGGCGTGGGTATGACCATCGACAATGATGTTTTTGGCAGCCTTTACAGCATTGGGTTTTCCACCGCCTGCGAACAGGTGATCAAAGAAGTTTCCAAACTGCGTAACACCGGGCGCGCCCTGCCTGGACGCGTGTTCATGATTGAACTGCTTGGCGGTTACTGCGGGGAACTGACGCTACAGGCGGCGATCAAATCCAATGCGGATTTTGCCCTGATCCCGGAATGCCAATATGCCTTAAGCCAACTGGCGGAGAAAATAAGTCAGCGTCTGGAACAACAAAACAGCGTTATTATTTTATGTTCAGAGGGATATACCAAAGAATATTCACCGGGTTTTCAGGGTGCCATCGACACCATGATTAAACAGCTTGAGCCAAAAATTGGTGTACGTATTCGTAAAACCATTATGGGTTATGGCCTGCGCAATGGCGACCCTACCTGTGAAGAGATTTATCAGGGCACTATTATGGCCAGCGAAGTGGTTCGCTGTATTCACTCCGGCATGAAAAACAAGGCGATCATTATTAATTCCGCTAACCAACCCATCCCTATTGATTTAATCAGCATGCAAAAACGTTTGGTTGATACCGAAGGACACCATTATAAACTCGCCAGGCAATTAAATATAATCTGAGGAGAGACTCATGCTTAAAATATTGTGCGTATGTGGCTGTGGCCTCGGCTCCAGCTTTGCTATCGAAATGAGCGCAAGAGCGGTGCTGAAGAAATTAGAGATTGAGGCAGATATTGATCACACCACTATCTCTGAGGCCAGTGCCTTTAAATCAGATATTATTCTCACCCAAAAAACCTTCGCCGATATTTTAAATGCCGACGCCAGCGAAGAGGAAAAGAAACGGGTGATTATTCTGCACCGGCTCACCGATAAGGCAGAAATTGAGCAAAAGATTGTGGCCTTTTTGAAAGAGCGCGATATGAAGGAAGCCCACCATGAATAGCCTGATTGACTTTATCGTCAAGGACCTGCTCGGTCAGGCTTCGATCCTGATCGCCTTTATCGCCATGCTGGGGTTGATACTGCAGAAAAAATCCAACGGGAAAGTGGCTGAGGGTACCTTTAAAACCCTGTTGGGCTTTCTGATCATGATGGCAGGCATCAACATTATTGTCGGCGCCCTGACCTATTTGAACAGCATCTTCACCCACGGCTTCGGCATGACCGGCTACATCACCGACGTCGCCGCCATTGCCGGCCTGGCCAACCGCGAGCTCGGCTCGGAAGTGGCGATGACACTGATGGTGATTTTCGCGGTGAATATCATCATTGCGCGTATCACCCCGTTCAAATACATCTTCCTGACCGGGCAGGCGTTGCTGTGGATGGCCACCATAGGGGCGGTGATCGGCTATAAAGCGGGACTCACCGGCCTGCCGCTGATCCTGACCGGCGGCATATTTGGCGGCGTGATGGCGGTGTTAATGCCGGCGTTGGCCCAGCCGGTAGTCCGTAAGATTACCGGTTCGGATGACGTAGCTTTGGGGCATTTCTGCACCATCGGTTATCTGGTACAGGCTGCGGTCGCCAAGGTGGTCGGTAAAGGCTCACGCTCAACCGAAGATCTGGAGCTGCCCGACAACTTCAAGTTCCTGCAGGATACTTACCTGTCGATGGCGGTGGTGATGATCCCGATGTATCTGATCCCCGCGCTGGCAGCCGGTCCGCAGTACATCGCTCAGTATGCCGGTGGCATGAACTACCTGATGTACTCCTTTATGCAGGCCATCCAGTTTGTCGCCGGGGTATTTATCCTCTGCAGCGGTGTGCGTCTGCTGCTCAATGAGTTGGTCCCGGCCTTTCGTGGTATCGCCATGCGCATCGTACCGGATGCCAAACCTGCACTGGACTGCCCGGTACTGTTCCCCTACGCCCCTAACGCGGTGATCGTTGGCTTCCTGGCTACCACGCTGGGTTCCATCATCGGCATGATCGTTTTCCCAATGTTCGGGCTGGCAATGATCCTGCCCGGCCTGCTGACCAACTTTTTCGCAGGAGGAACCGCAGGCATCTTCGGCAACGCACTTGGCGGCCGACGCGGTGCCATGATCGGCGGCGTGGTCCACGGCCTGTTTATCACCTTCCTGCCCGCCATTCTGGTGCCAATGCTGGAAAGCTACGGTTTTGTCGGCGTGACCTTCAGCGACTCCGACGTCATCAGTAGCGGCCTGGTAATGGGGCATGCCTTCCAGGGTAACTGGCTGTTCATCGCTCTGTTCATCATCTTCGTCACGCTGATTGCGTGGTTTGTTAACGGTAAATCAACCAAGCACCATGAGGAAAAAGTCCATGAAACTCTATAACTTCAACGAGCTGTTGTCCGTAGCTAAAGCCCGTAATTTCAAGGCAATAGGTTCATTCAACCTCCACTGTCTGGAGATGCTGCCGGCCTTTTTCAAAGCGGCCAAGGACACCCACAGCCCGCTGATGATCCAGATTTCAACTGGCACCGCCGAGTATCTGGGCTACAAACTGCTGGTTGATTCGGTACGCTCACTGGCAGAAAGCGAAGATGTGCCAACGTGCCTGCATCTGGATCACTGCTCGGACATCGCCTCCATCGTGACCGCGATCGACGCCGGTTTCAGTTCGGTGATGTACGACGGTTCGCACCTGGAAATGGACGAGAACATCGCCAATACCCGCAAGGTGATCGACATTGCACGCCAGCGCAACGTTTCGGTGGAGGCCGAATTGGGGGCTATCGGCGGCTCGGAGGACGGCAAAGCGGTCGCGGAAGAAGACATCACCTTTACCACAGTGGAAGACGCCAAACGCTTTGTCGATGAAACCGGGGTCGACATGTTAGCCGTCTCGGTCGGCACCGTTCACGGCATGTACACCGGGAAGGCACATATCCAGCATCAGCGATTGGCGGAAATCACCGCGGCCACCCGTACCCCACTGGTCCTGCACGGCGGTACCGGGGTCAGCGATGAGGACATGCGACGAGCAGTGGCAGGTGGCATTGAAAAGGTCAATGTGGGCACAGAAATGAATGTACAATGGGTCGGCCGCTGCATGCAGACATTCGAAAAGGGCAAGGTGAATGACAGCGTGCGTAAATTCCTGATCCCGGCCAATAATGCCGTCACTCAGGTATTAACGGAAAAAATCGGCCTGTTTAGATAAATACTACTCTACTTTCATTTTAATATAACCCTGGTGCCCTGGCACCCGTCAGGGCTGGAGACAATCATGCTTAACTTCATCAAACGTCTACGCGAAAAACAATCGACACCCGACGGGCACAATGAGGCTGAAGCCAATGATATATCAGCCGAAATTACTTTATTGGAGCAGCAATTGGCAGCAACGCCGGCAAATGGCGAAATTCATAAAACATTAATGCTGGCCTATAATCGGGCATTAAAGATTTATGCCAAAAATAAAAATCACCGCCAGGAAATAGATGTGGTTTTTATCAAAATGGACGAGCTGCGCAATATTATCAGGAAGTCTCTTTGAGGGAACATAATGACTATTAAACAACTGTTGATCGAGGCCGGAGCAATACAAGTCGGTGTGCAGGAAACGGACTGGAAAAAGGTGATTGAGTTAGCGGCACGGCCTCTGATCGAGAACGGCTATATTTCCCCTTCCTATCACCAGGCGGTGATCAGCAATACGCTTGCCCATGGCGCTTATTATGTGTTTGACGAGGGGATTGCCATCCCCCATGCCCGGCCCGAGTGTGGCGTGATCAAAAATTGCTTCAGCATGGTGCTGCTGGACCAGGCCATCGCCTTTCAGGACAGTGAAAAGGCCGATATCGTCATCCTGTTCGGCGCGACGGACAGCAACCGGCATATTGAAGAAGGCATCCGGGCGATTGTCGAGTTGCTGGACAACAAACAGCGGCTCGATCAACTGCGCACCGCCAAACTGTGGCAAGAGGTGGTAGAAATCTTATGACTGCGCTAACTGACAGCGACGGCAAAACCGTTATTTTGGTCAATGGCATTCCAGCTTCTGGCAAGAGCACCCTCGCCCGTGCGCTGGCGCAGCACTTTGGCCTGCCTTATTTGAGCCTCGACAGCATCAAGGAGCCCTTTATGGAGCAACTGGACAACGTGGATCGTGAGCTTAACCGTCGGCTAGGTTACGCCGCCTATCAGGCCATTTGGTCTATGGTGGAGCAGGCACCGCAGCGCTGTATCTATGTGATTGACGCCTGGTACGGTTTTCAACCCAGAGAGTTGCTGCGTCAATACCTGCGCGAAGCGGGCGTGACTCAGGTTTTGGAAGTATGGAATCAGATCTCCGCAAAATTGGCGACCGAACGCTATGCTGCTCGCCTCGGCCAGCGATCGACAGGTCACCCCGGCGCAGAATACTTGCCAGAGTTACGGGCACTGGCCGAACGTGCCATGCCGATGGCCATCGGCCCGGTGATCCGCGTTGATCAAGCGCTCCCGCTGGAGATCGACCGGCTGGTAGATTGGCTGATGCAACATGGCGTGGGTGATAAGGCCGATGGAAATGTCGTCAAACTGAAAGTGGGTTGAGGTGTTCAGGCGCCTTGGTCCACCAGGACGCGGGAGTATTTTCCTCCCGCCTTCGTTTGAAAATGGGACATCAATCGCAATTAATGTGATTGCAGTCACTTTTTTATGCAACGACATGGCAATTTTCATCATTTTGTTTTTATACTGATCTGCACTTTACCTACAACAAAATAACGAGTGCACATCATGATTGACTCCCGCCTTCCGCTGACCGATATCCACCGTCACCTCGACGGCAACATCCGTGCGCAAACCATCCTCGATCTGGGCCGTCAGTTTAACCTTTCCCTGCCGGCCGACGAATTGGAAGCCCTGCGTCCACACGTGCAAATTACCCATGCCGAACCGGATCTGGTCAGCTTTTTGCAAAAGCTGGACTGGGGTGTGGCAGTGTTGGGCGATTTAGACGCCTGTCGTCGCGTCGCTTACGAAAATGTTGAAGATGCTGCCAACGCCGGTCTGCACTATGCCGAACTGCGTTTCTCGCCGTATTACATGGCGATGAAACACCAGTTACCGGTGGCTGGGGTGGTAGAAGCGGTGATTGATGGCATTCGTTCCGGTTCTCGCGATTTGGGCATTGATGTGCGCCTGATCGGCATCATGAGCCGTACCTTCGGCGAGGCCGCCTGTTTGCAAGAACTGGAAGGCCTGCTGGCACACCGTGATGGTATTACCGCGCTGGATCTGGCCGGTGACGAACTCGGTTTCCCTGGCAGCCTGTTCCTCAATCATTTCAACCGTGCCCGTGATGCAGGTCTGCGCATCACCGTGCACGCCGGTGAAGCCGCTGGTCCGGAAAGCATCTGGCAGGCGATCCGCGAGCTGGGTGCCGAACGCATCGGCCACGGTGTGAAAGCCGTTGAAGATCCGGCATTGATGGATTTCCTGGCGGAACAGGGTATTGGTATCGAGTCCTGCCTGACCTCTAACATTCAGACCAGCACTGTGCCGTCACTGTCGCAGCATCCGCTGGCGAAATTCTTGCGCCACGGCGTAATGGCGTCGATCAACACCGACGACCCGGCGGTTCAGGGCATCGAAATTGAGCATGAATACCTGGTCGCGGCACCACAGGCCGGGCTGACAGAGGCGGAGATCCGCACCGCTCAAGAAAATGGCCTGAAAATGGCGTTCCTCAGCGAGCAGGAAAAGCAAGCGCTGCGCGATAAAGTTCGCGGCTAATTGAAGAATGAGTTAATAAACGCATAGGGCCAGTCAGTCATACCTGATTGGCCTTTTTTATTTGCTTCCCATGTGTTACTTAAAATCCTCAGACATGAAAATGCCCAACATCTAGCGACTATTGGGCATTGCACATCAATTACGGAAAACTATTACCACTTATCTCGGTAATTGAATGCCAAAAAATAATCAAATTTTTCGCTGGAGATTTGATTTTTAAAATAGGGTTGAATAAGTGGCACCCAACCTTTTGCTACATCAAATTCACCGTTGTTCATTGTCTCGTCTAGAGGGAGCCCCAAACGCTCAATGAGCGCATCATCATCCCCAAAATCTTTTGAGTATTCTTCACCATTAAACTCATCGGTTTTCTTGTCAAACCATGTAAGCCGCAGTTTTAATCCCAAGACAATTATCTCCGCTATAAATATTTTTTAATATTACGTTTAGGATTTGGACCTTCTAACTGTTTGCCAGTTTTTGGATCAAAGGCACCCAGGTGTTCACCATCACTGGCACGATATCCTTCCAGCTCACCATGCCGTGAGTCCCACTCATAAATTTTACGGCCTTTATCTCCATACCACCGTGCCCGAAGTCCTCCTCCTGACTGCTTGGGTGTTTTTGGTCTACCTGGTTTAAGTTCTCCCAACCCCTTAATTTCACCCGTCTTTGGTGTTGGGTGATATTCATGCCCACGTTCTGCGGTTCCTTTGCGAGGTTTGACAAACACGGGTTTGTCATCCTTTCCGGCCTTCTTCCGTGGTTTGTTGAACATGACATAAATTGGGTCAAGGCCACTTTCTACCGGCGGTACAAGAATATAGTCATGAATTTTCTGAACATCTACTAACGGTAATGTAACTCGCTCTCCTTTGCTCGAAACATCGACATGTCCACCGCGATACAGTTTTCCAGGTTGGGAGCCAAGCTGTGTGACAATAATCTGATAACCGCTAACTTGGAGATAGCATTATGGGAGTTGAGGTTAACAATGGGCGTATAGATGCCCCCATTCAGACAGATGACAAACCTGTGTCAGGGCTAAACCGGTTGGGGGCTAGCAGGTTCGCCCTAATTTAACCCATTGATTATGCAATTGGGCGCAGCGTGCAACACCTCTACAATGAAACAGTCAACGAAACCATTGTTTACTTCGTCGCCAGCACTTCTGCCCGCTGTTTGGCGGTTTTGCGCGCATAGCGCTGCGCTAACACGGCGCACACCATCAATTGCACCTGATGGAAAATCATCAACGGCAACACCATTGCCCCCACTGCCGCCGCTGGGAACAACACATTGGCCATTGGAATGCCATTCGCCAGGCTCTTTTTCGATCCACAGAACACAATAGTGATCTCGTCAGCCGTACTGAAGCCTAACCAGCGCGCAGTATAAGTATTGATAACCAACACTACCGTCAGCAGCACCAATGACATTACCAAAATGGTCAGCAGCGACCAGCCGTCAATCTTGTGCCAAATGCCTTCCACCACCGCGGCGCTAAAGGCGGTATACACCACCAGCAGAATGGATGAACGGTCAGTGATATTGATCAGCTTGCGGTGACGATCGACCCATTTGCCAATCAACGGTCGTGCCAGGTGGCCCACCACAAAGGGCACCATTAATTGCAAAATGATTGAACCAATGGCGTGCAACACGTCAGTATCACCGCCTTGTGTATGCATCAGTGCCCCCACCAGCAACGGTGAGAGAAAAACGCCAAGAATACTGGATGCCGAAGCACTGCATACCGCCGCAGCCACGTTACCGCCCGCCGCCGAGGTAAAGGCAATCGCCGACTGAACCGTCGCTGGTAGCGCACACAAGTAAAGGAAACCCAGATACACCGTGGGTGTCATCAAGCCTGGCACCATCAGGTTCATCGCCACGCCCAGTAACGGGAATAACGCAAAGGTGCTGAGAAACACCATCAAATGCAGTTTCCAGTGGCTCATCCCGGCGATGATCGCCTCACGTGATAGCTTGGCGCCATGCATGAAGAACAACAACGCGATAGCAGCAGTGGTCAGGTGATCAAAGAAGGTCTTCCACACGCCTTCACAGGGGAAAACCGAAGCGACAATCACCACCAGAATCAATACCAGCAAAAATTTATCAATACGCAGACGCTGCAACCAGGACATGGATCGGGATCCCTCGAAGAGTAAAACGGGTTCAGCAAGCCGAACCCGGAAAATGAAGCACGACAGTTAGGCTACCGGCAGCGCTTTTTGCTGTTTTGCCGATTCCAGACCCAGCTCGATCAGTTCCATCACCTGGATGGCATCGGCCGCTGGTACCGGGTTATCACCCTCACCGTTAATCGCATCACGGATTGCCGCATAATAAGCCGGGTAGTTACCAGGAATACTCAGCAACGGCTTCTCCGCCAACACACCATCACGTGACAACGTCACTACACCATCGCGCATGTCGTAACCCCAGTCAGCTTGCGGTAGACGCTCGCCAGCCTTCAGACGGTCTTCCTGCGGATCCAGCCCAAACTTGATAAAGCTGCCTTGGGTACCGTGCACGATATAGCGGGCGGTTTCTGCCGCAGCCAGCACTGTGCCATGCAGAACCACACGACGTTTGCCGTAATTAAGCACCGCGTGGAAATAATCCACCGACTGTGCGCCTGGGCGCAGTTCGCCCAAGTCGACAAACAGCGTGTCTGGCTTGCCGAACAATTGCAGTGCCTGATCGATCAGGTGCGGCCCCAAATCGTACCAAATGCCGCTGCCCGCACCGCCCAACTCCCGCCAGCGCTGACGCACTTCTGGCCGGAAGCGATCAAAATGAGACTCGAAGTAAACCACCTCGCCAAGTACACCTTCTTTCAGTAGCGCCTTGAGCGTCAGGAAATCACTGTCCCAGCGACGGTTGTGAAACACTGACAGCAATTTGCCGCTTTGTTCCGCCTGCTGTTTCAGCTCCTGAGCCTGTGACAACGTCACAGTGAAAGGCTTATCTACCACCACGTGCTTACCGGCAGCCATGGCCTGCTGTGCTAACGGGAAGTGGGTATCGTTGGGGGTTGGAATGACGATCAGATCGATAGAGGTGTCGTTGAACAGCGCCTGCGGATCGCTGACTACCGTCATCAACGGCCAGTCAGCCTGTACTTTACCTGCATCGCTGCTGGACACGGCAGCCAGTTCTACGCCTGGCGTACCGACGATCAACGGCGCATGAAAGGTTTTGCTGGCATAGCCGTAACCGACCAGCCCAACCCGAATTTTTTCTGCCATGGTGTTTCCTCTTACTGGCTCGTAATAGACCCATCAGATTTGACACCATGATGCTGGCAGGAACAAGAAGTAAATTTAATGTTAATTTGTGACCGCTACATGGGGCGATTCGCGCTGATTTCTGACCGGATAATTTATCTCCAGGCTGCGACGGCGGAAATCACTTGGGCTCACGCCCACCCGTTTGCGAAATACGCGGGAAAAATAGAGCTGATCGTCATAACCCACCATCCGGCCGATCGTGGCAATAGACTCTTGCGTGGTCTGCAACAGCAGCTTGGCACGGATCACCCGCTGGTCTTCACGCCAACGCAGAATGTTGATGCCCACCTGCTCACGGAATAAGTGCGCCAACCGCGATGGCGACAGGCAGACGTGGCGCGCCACTTCATCAATGCGCAGCTCCCCGGCCAGGTTGCCGGTAATAAACTGACAGGCTTCAATCACCCGCGGATCCATGATTCTCTGCGGACTCAGCGGGTCTTCCTCCATCGCGCGCAGCAACAGACGCTCCAGCAAATTCATCCCCAGTTCTTCGGCAAACCGACGACCAGAACGTTGCGTTTGCTCGATATTGGCGAACAGCCGGTCGAACTCCAGCAACAGGTTATTGTTCGGCAACGTCAACCGCCCGACCTCATGGGTTTTGCTATGCCACTCCAGCCAGTCGGCCCAGTAGGCACGTGGACGAAAATACACCCAACGGTGATACCAACAATCGCTGTCTGGCGATCGGCCGTAATAATGGGCCGCTTTGGGAGGAAACAGCAGCAGATCGCCGGGATTACAGTGAAAAGTGTCTTCACCGTCAAATACCTTGCCCTGACCTTTGATAGTCAGGTTAAGAATATAGCCCTTCATGCCACCGGGGCGGTCGATAAAGAAATCCAGTGGGCCATCAGCCATGATCGGCGTCAACCCTGCCACCAGATAGGCGTTAAAGGTATAACCCGGTAACAACGGGTTTGGTTGCGGTTCCTGTGCCATACGATGATACATCTGTCCTCCCGGAACGGCTTAGGTAACGATCCTATAGCTTAGCGGCCCGGTGGATAACAACCCGGGCAGATAACAGAACTGTGAACAGCAGTCTCAATTTTCTAGACCGTACGTTTGGCTTGTTGTTTGTACCGGTCAAAAATCACCGCAGCCAGCAAAATTACACCACGTACCACATATTGCGAGAACGGTGAGATGTTCAACAAGTTCATGGCGTTTTCCACCGTGCCAAGAATCAAAATACCTGCGATCACATAGGAAATTTTGCCAATACCCCCTTTCAAGGAAACGCCACCCAGCACGCAGGCGGAGATCACGATCAATTCATAACCGATCGACGTCATCGGCTGCCCGCTGGTCATACGTGACGCCAGGATGATGCCAGCGGCAGCGGAAACCAGCCCAGACAACATAAAAATCACGATCTTGGTACGCACGACCGGCACCCCCGCCAGACGTGCGGCCTCTTCATTACCGCCAATCGCCAGCGTATTGCGCCCAAAGGTGGTTTTATTGAGCAAGAAACCAAATAAGATCAGGCAGGCAACGGTGATCCAAATCGGCGCAGGCAACCCCAACCAGTTGGCATAACCCAAGGTAAAGAAGCGTTCGTCTTCAATGCCCACCGCCTTGCCGTCAGAAATGATGTAGGCCAACCCGCGAAAAATCTGCATGGTTGCCAAGGTGGTGATCAGCGCGTTGATTTTCAGCCGAGCGATAACAAAGCCGTTAATCAATCCGGAAACCATACCCAACAACAGGCCAGCGGCCACGCCGATCCATAGGCTTTCGGTCATGTTGATCACCACTGCGGTAGTGACACCAGCACAGGCGATGACTGACGCGACAGACAGGTCAAAATCACCGGAAGCCAGGCAAAACAGCATGCCACAGGCCACCATGCCGGACATGGATATCGCCAGTCCCAGCCCTTTCATATTGATAAAAGAACCGAAGTTGGGCACAAACAGCACGCAGGCAATAAACAGTACAGCGAACACCACCAGCATGCCGTAGCTGTCCCAAATCCGCGCCAGCCCTTGGCCGCTACGGTTTTTAACGGAATGGGTCGTTAGGGTCGACATCTCTTTCTCCTTCACAATCAGGCCACCGCCGCAGCAGCATCGGGGGCAATATCAGGGGTGCGCAGCATTGCCAGACTGAGGGCTTTTTCCTCGCTGGCAGTATCATGCAGTAATTCGCCAGACAAGGCGCCTTCACGCATTACCAGAATGCGATCCGCCAATCCCAACACTTCGGGTAAATCACTGGAAGCGAACAACACAGCAATGCCCCGCTGCGCCAGTTGATAAATGACGTTGTAAATTTCATGCTTGGCGCCCACGTCTATGCCACGTGTCGGTTCATCCAGCAGGATCACTTTCATCTCTTCCGATAACCAACGGCCGAGAATGGCTTTCTGCTGATTGCCGCCGGACAGATTCATAATGAGCTGCTCGGCACTTGGGGTTTTAATATTCAACGCGCGGATATGGTGTTCGGCATTGCTGGTTTCCCAGTCGTTGTTGATCAGGCACCCAGCACGAATGCTGTTACGACGTGCGCTGATATTGATGTTGTCGCGCACCGAGTGCACCGGGATGATGCCATCTGCTTTACGATCCTCCGGGCACAGCATGATGCCGGCACGGATAGCATCAATCGGCGAACGAATGGTGATCGCCTGTCCATCAAGCACCAGTTGCCCCCCGCTGATACGCGTAGCGCCAAAAATGCCCTTCATCAGTTCACTGCGCCCGGCACCGACCAGGCCGAACAACCCGACAATCTCCCCGGCCCGTACGTTCAAATCGATCGGGGTTTTAACGCCCGGCGCTTTCAGCCCCTTGAGCGCCAGCCGCACCGGTCCCAGCCCACGTGGCTGGTAGCCATACACATCACCCAGATCACGCCCGACCATCGCCTGCACCAACTGCGCGTTATCCACCTGCTGCATATCGTCAAAGGTACGCACATAACGACCGTCTTTAAACACAGTGATGGCGTCGCTGAGGGCAAAGATTTCTTCCATACGGTGCGAAACGTACAAAATCACCCGCCCTTCGGCACGTAACTCACGGATCACCCTGAACAGTTGTTCAATCTCTCGGGCAGACAGCGAACTGGTGGGCTCATCAAAGGCGATCACCTTGGCATTACGCGCCAGCGCCTTGGCGATTTCCACCATCTGCCACTGGCCGATCGACAAATATTTGAGCGGCGTATCCGGATCAATATCCAGCCCGAGGTGTTCCAGCTGCAAGCGAGATTCGTAGCGCAGCAGTTTTCTATCCACCAGCCCACGTTTGGTCGGCAACTGACCGAGATAAATGTTCTCCGCCACCGTCATTTCCGGCACCAAATGCAGTTCCTGATAGATAATTGCGACCCCAGCATTCAGCGCATCGGTAGTGTTGGTGAACTGCACCGCCCGGCCTTGCAACTGAATTTCCCCCTGGGTCGGTGCGTAATTGCCACTGAGAATTTTCAGTAGCGTGGATTTCCCGGCGCCGTTTTCCCCCATCAACGCGTGGATCTGCCCGGCCTGACAGCTAAAGCTGATGTCATCCAGCGCCTTCACGCCCGGGAAGGTCTTACCTATGCCTTTAAACGCCAAATACGGCAATGCAGCGGTCATAGTGTGTTCCTCCTGCAGTCAAAAATGCCGCCCGACAGCGTGCTGTGGGCGGCTCGCTTATTACATCAGGCCTTTTTTCTGCAGTTCGGTTTTGAAGTTGTCACGGGTGATCAACACAACATCCGTCACTTCGGTGAATTTCTGTGGTTCTACGCCCTTTTCCACCCAGTCATGCAACATCTGAATGCTCTTATAACCATGGATATCCGGGCTTGGCAGCAGTGAGCCGTAGAAACCGGTCGCCTGCCCCTTGGACAATTCACTGACCGCATCCACCCCATTGATACCAATGCCGATCACGTTTGGCGCTTTGAACCCCTGGCCTTCAGTAGCGCGCACGCCTCCCAACACGGTGTTGTCATTCATACCGACAATCAGCCAATTTTTTACTTCCGGATGCTGCACCAACATTGAGTTGGCGGCGTCAAACGCCCCTGGAATATCGTTAGATTTGGTCGGTACCTTATAAATTTGCTTTTCGGGGAAACCGGCAGCCTTCAGCGCAGCAATTGAACCCCCTGTACGGCGACGGGCAGTGTCCAGTTCATCGGCGGTGATCGCCATCACAGCGGTATCCGACAGTTTCCAGCCACGCTTGCTCTGCTCTTTCCACAGTTCCTGCCCTTGGCGTTCGCCGATTTTTGTGGCGGCCATCATCACCAATGGCACCGTGTCCATAGGTTTGCCTTTAGCGGTGACAAACTGGTCATCCACGGCAATCACTTTCAGGTTATAACTGCGCGCTTTGGCAACGATCGCCGATCCAAGCTTCGGATCCGGCGTACAAATCACGAAGCCCTTGGCCCCACTCGCCGCCAAACTGTCGATAGCATTCAGTGTTTTTTCTCCATCCGGCACGGCGATTTTAATCACCTCAAAACCGAGATCTTTTCCGGCCTTGTCAGCGAATTTCCATTCCGTCTGGAACCATGGCTCCTCCGGCTGCTTGACCAAAAAACCCAGTTTCATCGTCTCGGCGATAGCTGAATGTGACATAACGGCCGCCAGACCCAGTGTCGCCAGCGCCTTAGTGAATTTATGCATGATGCTCTCCGCTATTTTGTTCTCTTTAGCGACGAAACCCGCTCGCGGTGAAAACGTTATCATTAGGTTTTTTGCCGTCGATGTGTCGCATATAACGCGGCACCAACCCACGACAGGGGTAAGACGGCTTAAGTTTTAGCGGGTATTTGTTACTTAAATGTAGAGCGCTATCACATCCGTGGAATACAGCAGATATGTGCATATATTTAGCGAATTTCGCCAAGCAAGAACTTATGACAGCCATCACAAAACCACTGCGTGAAGCAGAAAAGTGCATACTTCCAGCTAACGGCTCCTCACCTGCTTACCCCTTCGGCTCCTATCGTTGTCACAGCGTATTAACACATCAGGAGCCAACACATGACGGCAGGTGCTATTGCCCTGGGATTAGACTTCGGCAGCGATTCAGTGCGGGTGTTGGCGGTTGACTGCCAAGACGGCGCGGAACTGGATACCGAGGTGGTTTATTATCCCCGCTGGCAACGAGGTGAATTCTGCAATGCGGCGGAGAACCGTTTCCGTCATCACCCACTCGACTATATTGAAGCCATGGAACAGGCCATTGTTGGTCTGGTACAACGTATGACCCCGCAGCAACGGCTGCAGGTGATTGGCATTGGCGTTGACTCAACAGGCTCCACACCGGCGCCGATTGACGAACAGGGCCAGGTGCTGGCACTTCGGCCAGAGTTTGCCGACAACCCGAACGCCATGTTCATTCTGTGGAAGGATCACACCGCCATTGAAGAAGCCGAGGCTATTAACCGTTTATGCCACAGCGGCGAGTTCCCCGACTATTCCCGCTATATTGGCGGCGTTTACTCTTCGGAGTGGTTCTGGGCCAAAATCCTGCATATCACGCGTCAAGACGCCGGGGTACGTCAGGCAGCCACCTCGTGGGTAGAGCTGTGTGATTGGATACCGGCACTGCTTGCCGGTGCCACCGCCCCGCATCAGTTAAAACGTGGGCGTTGTAGCGTGGGGCACAAAACGTTATGGCACCCGGACTGGGGTGGTTTGCCGCCAAAGGCTTTTTTTGCTGCGCTCGATCCGTTGTTGGTTGAACACTTGCCTTGGCCACTGTTTGAGGATTGTTACACCGCCGACCTGCCAGTCGGTACGTTGAGCGCCGAATGGGCCACGCGCCTCGGCTTGCCGCCGACGGTGGCATTGTCCGGAGGTGCCTTTGACTGCCATATGGGCGCTGTCGGTGCAGGTGCCCAGCCTTATACCTTGGTGAAAGTAATTGGAACCTCTACCTGCGACATCCTGATTGCCGATCGCCATCGGGCAGATGGGCGTACCATTAAAGGCATTTGTGGCCAGGTTGATGGCAGCGTGGTACCGGGGATGATCGGCATGGAGGCCGGGCAATCAGCTTTCGGCGATATGTATGCCTGGTTCAGTCGTTTACTGAGCTGGCCTTTGCTTGAAGCCGCGAAAAATCACCCTGAAATGAAGCCACAGTTGCAAGAAATTGAAACGGACTTACTGTCGGCGCTGACCTGCTCTTGGGCCAAGGCCCCTTCATTGGACCATCTGCCGGTGGTGCTGGACTGGTTTAACGGCCGCCGCACCCCTTACGCCAACCAGCGGTTGAAAGGCGTGATAGCCGATATCAATCTCGGTACCGATGCGCCAACCCTGTTTGGCGGATTTATTGCCGCCACTGCCTTTGGTGCCCGCGCCATTATGGAATGCTTTGAACAGCAGGATATTCCCGTCGATAACGTGCTGGCTTTGGGGGGTATCGCACGTAAGTCAACGGCGATCATGCAGGTCTGCGCCGACGTAATGAACCGACCCCTACACATTGTCGCCTCTGATCAGTGCTGCGCATTAGGTGCGGCGATCTTCGCCGCCGTTGCCGCGGGCCGTTTTGGCAGTGTGCCCGAAGCTCAGCGCCAAATGGCCTGCGGTATCGAACGCACATTGGAGCCAGACTCACAGCGTGTCGTTCACTACCAACAACTTTATCAGCGCTATCAACAATGGTGCCAGGCCGCCGAGCCGCGCTACGCCCCGACCTCCGGTTCAGCAAATTAAGCCTATATCCAATACAGAGGAGTCTTTTTTAATGAATGCATTCAAGCAGCGGGAAGTCTGGTTCGCCATCGGCAGCCAACATTTATACGGCCCACAAACCCTGCAACAGGTCAAGGCACACGCCGAACAGGTGGTGGACAGTCTCAACCGCGAAGCCGGCTTACCGGTAAAACTGGTGCTGAAACCGCTGGTCACCACGCCGGATGAAATCACCGCCCTGTGTCGTGATGCCAACTATCAACCGCAATGTATTGGCATACTGGCCTGGCTACACACCTTCTCACCAGCAAAAATGTGGATCGCAGGATTATCTATCCTCCACAAACCTCTGTTGCAGTTCCATACCCAATTCAACGCCCAGGTGCCCTGGGACAGTATGGATATGGACTTTATGAACCTCAACCAAACCGCCCACGGCGGCCGTGAATTCGGCTTTATCGGCGCCCGTATGCGCCAGCAGCACAATGTGATTGCCGGTCACTGGCAAGATCCCGAAGCACACCGGCGCATTAGCCAGTGGATGCGCGCAGCCGCAGCCAAACAGGCCAGCCAACAACTGAAGGTGGCTCGTTTTGGTGACAACATGCGTGAAGTGGCGGTGACCGACGGCGACAAAGTCGGCGCACAGATCCAGTTTGGCTACTCGGTTAACGCTTATGGCATCGGTGATCTGGTCAGCGTGATCAATGAAGTCAGCCGTGGCGATGTGGACACGCTAATTGAAGAGTATGAAACCTGCTATGTACTCAGTGACGCCGCGAAGATCAACGGGGCAAAGCGTGAAAACCTGCTTGATGCTGCGCGGATCGAACTGGGCATGAAGCGCTTCCTTGAACAGGGTAACTTCCAGGCCTTCACCACCAACTTTGAAGATTTGCACGGCATGAAACAGCTCCCTGGACTGGCGGTACAACGCCTGATGCAGCAGGGCTACGGTTTTGGCGGCGAAGGCGACTGGAAAACTGCGGCGCTGCTGCGCATCCTGAAAGTGATGGCCGATGGGTTAAACGGTGGTACTTCGTTTATGGAAGATTACACCTACCACTTTCAACTAGGTAACGATCTGGTGGTCGGCTCGCATATGCTGGAGGTCTGCCCGTCGATCGCCAAAGAAGCCAAACCGCTGTTGGATATCCAACCGCTCGGTATCGGTGGCAAGGCAGACCCCGCGCGGCTGATTTTCTCTACTCCGGCCGGCCCGGCGATCAACGCCAGCCTGATCGACATGGGCGATCGCTTCCGCCTGTTGGTCAATCAGGTGGATACGGTGGAACAACCGCATCCACTGCCCAAACTGCCAGTGGCACGCGCTATTTGGCGGGCCCAACCCACGCTGGCGACTGCCGCCGAAGCCTGGATCCTGGCGGGCGGTGCTCACCACACGGTGTTCTCCCAAGCGCTGGATGCCGATATGCTGCGGCTGTATGCCGAAATGCATAACATCGAGTTCTTGCTGATTGACCAGGATACCCGCTTGCCAGCGTTCAAAAACGAGCTGCGCTGGAACGAAGTTTACTACCAACTTAATCGCCATTAATCGCCCGGCTACCGGTGGCAAACTCGCCTACCGGTAGCCAAACGTGCTGCACTGCCGCCTCGCACCCGACCATCCGCTTGATATTGATGACTAAGCCCGCATTACCCGCTAAGCTATGCGGCTGTCACATTGAATCATGACTTACCCAGGAAGCCGTTTATGTCTCAAGCTGAATACACCCGTATCGGCGGTTGGTTGCTGGCCCCGATGGCCTATCTGATCGTCACCCTGCTTAGTGCCAGCCTGATGCTGCTCCTGTATGCCATGGCTATTTTCATGCCGGAATCACGCGAATACCTGCTGACCAACGCCCAGGCGTTTAGCATGCAGTGGTATTTTTCTGTGCTGACCACACTGGCGATGTGGTGCTTTACCCTGTGGCTACTTTGGTTGTTCTGCCACCGCTCACTGCGGTTCCCCAAGTTATTCCTGTTGTGGCTATTAATTACCGTGTTGCTGGCGGTGAAAGCCTTCGCCTTTGCGCCGGTACCGGATGAATTGGCAGTGCGCAGTCTTGGCTGGCCACTGTTAATGGCGGCATTGCTGGTGCCTTATATGAAGCGTTCACAACGGGTCAAAGGCACCTTTACCGAGCGCTAACCTTCGTTGTGGCACGTTTTGTGCGGATAATTGTGTAAATATTCGCCAAAAATGGGCAAAAAGGGCAATAACCCTGCTATCCCTATGTTGTGGTCAGGCCGCCAATTCCCGATAATAGGCGGCTTTTATTTTTTTAGGCATCGCAATGACCGAATACCTGCTCCTGTTTGTCGGCACCGTACTGGTGAATAACTTCGTCCTGGTGAAGTTTCTTGGCCTGTGCCCGTTCCTCGGCGTTTCCAAGAAACTGGAAAGCGCCATTGGTATGGGGATGGCTACCACGTTTGTTATGACGCTGGCCTCCGTCAGTGCCTGGGTGATCAACACCTTTATCCTGGTTCCGTTGGATCTGGTGTATCTGCGCACGCTGTCATTTATTCTGGTGATCGCCGTCGTGGTGCAATTTACCGAGATGGTGGTACGCAAAACCAGTCCGGCGCTGTATCGCCTTCTGGGTATTTTCCTGCCGCTGATCACGACCAACTGCGCGGTACTTGGCGTCGCATTGCTTAACGTCAATCTCGGTTACAATTTCCTACAGTCTGCGGTTTACGGCTTCAGCGCCGCCGCAGGCTTCTCACTGGTGATGGTGTTGTTCGCCGCGATTCGCGAACGCTTGGCCGTCGCCGACGTACCGGCCCCCTTCCGCGGTTCCTCCATCGCACTGATCACCGCCGGGCTGATGTCATTGGCCTTTATGGGCTTTACCGGGCTGGTGAAATTCTAATGACTGCGTTATGGATTGCGATTGCAGCATTGAGCGCCCTCGGCCTGTTGTTCGGTCTGGTGCTGGGCTTTGCCGCACGCCGTTTTGAAGTAGAAGAAGACCCTGTAGCCGAGCAGGTCGATGAGATCCTGCCGCAGAGTCAGTGCGGTCAGTGCGGCTATCCCGGTTGCCGCCCCTATGCTGAGGCCGTGGCTAACGGTGAGATGATCAACAAATGCGCCCCGGGTGGCGAGCAAGTGATGCTGAAACTGGCCGAATTGCTCAATGTCGAACCGCAACCGCTGGGCAGCGAAGCGGCTATCGAGCCCGTGCGTCAGATTGCCTATATTGACGAAGCCAATTGCATTGGCTGCACCAAGTGCATTCAGGCTTGCCCGGTGGACGCGATCGTCGGTGCCACTCGCGCCATGCATACCGTCATTACCGATCTTTGTACCGGCTGCGACCTGTGCGTTGCGCCGTGCCCTACCGATTGTATTGAAATGAGGCCGGTCGCCACCACTACCGCCAACTGGAAGTGGGATATGAAGACGATCCCGGTGCAAGTGATTCACGTGGAGCAACATGCTTAATCTGTTCGCCGCCTTTAAAAAAGACCGGATTTGGGATTTCGACGGCGGGATCCACCCACCGGAAATGAAGACCCTGTCCAGCGGCGTGCCGCTGCGTATCGCTCCACTGCCTGATACTTTTGTTATCCCGCTTCAGCAACATCTGGGGCCGGAAGGCGAGCTGTGCGTCAAAACGGGTGATCGGGTACTTAAAGGTCAACCGCTGACCGTGGGTCGTGGCCGCACCGTGCCCGTCCACGCCCCAACCTCTGGTACCGTTAGCGCCATCAAACCGCATATCACTGCTCACCCATCAGGGTTGGCGGAACTGTGTGTGATCATTGAGCCTGACGGCGAAGACCGCTGGTGTGAGCGCTCACCGGTGGCAGACTACCGTCAACTGGCAACGAACGAACTGATTCAACGCATTCATCAGGCCGGTATCGCCGGGCTGGGTGGCGCCGGTTTCCCGACCGCCAGCAAGCTGCAAGGTGGTATGAACGGGGTGGAAACCCTGATCCTGAATGCCGCAGAATGTGAACCGTACATCACTGCCGATGATCGTCTTATGCAGGAACATGCCGATCAAATTATCGAAGGCACGCAGATCCTGCGCCACCTGCTGCAACCCAAGGTCACGCTGATCGGTATCGAGGACAATAAACCCGAAGCGATCGACGCGTTAAAACTTGCGTTACGTGACCAGCCTGGTATCGCTCTGCGCGTGATCCCGACCAAGTACCCTTCCGGCGGCGCCAAGCAGCTCACCAAGATCCTGACAGGCAAGGAAGTGCCGCACGGCAAGCACTCCTCCGCTATTGGCGTGCTAATGCAGAACGTCGGCACCGCCTTTGCGATTAAACGCGCCATTGTCGATGGCGAACCACTGATCGAACGTGTAGTGACCCTGACCGGTGAAGCCCTGAGCCAACCGGGCAACCTGTGGGCGCGCATTGGTACGCCAGTGCAACACCTGTTGAATTTTGCCGGTTTTCAGCCGCAGGCTCAGCAAATGGTCGTCATGGGCGGACCACTGATGGGCTTCACCCTCCCCGCGCTTAACGTGCCGATCGTGAAGATCAGCAACTGTATTCTGGCCCCCTCCGTCAGCGAAATGGCACCGCAGGAGCCTGAGCAGTCCTGCATTCGCTGTGGTTTATGCGTTGACGCCTGCCCGGCGGGTTTGTTGCCGCAGCAGCTTTACTGGTTCAGCCGCGGGGAAGAACACGAAAAAGCCCGCAATCATAATTTGTTCGATTGCATCGAGTGCGGCGCCTGTGCTTTTGTCTGCCCGAGCAATATCCCACTGGTGCAGTATTACCGCCAGGAAAAGGCTGAAATCAAAGCCATTGATCAAGAAGCTGCACGCACCGCCGAAGCCAAAGCGCGTTACGAAGCCAAGTTGGCACGTCTGGAACGTGAAAAACTGGCGCGTGAAGAGCGCCATAAGAAGGCCGCAGTGAAGCTGACCGACGGTGATCAAGATGCAGTTCAGGCTGCCCTGGCGCGCGTTCGCAGTAAAAACGCCGCACCGGCAACCGGCACCATCAGCGGTGACGCACCGGATAATAGCGAAATGATCGCTGCCCGCGAAGCCCGCAAAGCACAAGCGCGTGAGCGCCGTGCCCAGCAGGAAACAACCTCTACACCAAGTGCTGTGGCGTCTGCCGCAGAAGGCGATGACCCACGTAAAGCGGCAGTGGCTGCGGCATTAGCACGAGTCAAAGCCAAAAAGGCCTCACAACAGGCAGACCCGACTGAAACACCCACCGAGTCAGCCGCCACAGAGACAGAAAACGACCCGCGTAAAGCAGCAGTAGCTGCGGCATTGGCGCGAGTCAAAGCCAAAAAAGCCGCGCAGCAAGTAGCACCGGTTGAAGCACCGGCCGAGTCCGTTGCCACCGCACCAGAAGAGGATCCGCGCAAGGCAGCAGTCGCAGCAGCCATCGCGCGTGCCAAGGCCAAAAAAGCCGCGCAGCAGGCAGCACCGGTTGAAACACCGTCTGAGCCCGTTGCCACCGCACCAGAAGAGGATCCGCGCAAGGCCGCAGTCGCAGCGGCCATCGCGCGTGCCAAGGCCAAAAAAGCCGCGCAGCAGACAGCACCTGTTGAAGCACCGGCCGAGCCCGTTGCCACCGCACCAGAAGAGGATCCGCGCAAGGCCGCAGTCGCAGCGGCTATCGCGCGTGCCAAGGCCAAAAAAGCCGCGCAGCAGGCAGCACCGGTTGAAGCACCGACCGAGCCCGTTGCCACAGCACCAGAAGAGGATCCGCGCAAGGCCGCAGTCTCAGCAGCTATCGCGCGTGCCAAGGCCAAAAAAGCCGCGCAGCAGGCAGCACCGGTTGAAACACCGTCTGAGCCCGTTGCCACAGCACCAGAAGAGGATCCGCGTAAGGCAGCAGTCGCAGCAGCCATCGCCCGCGTCAAAGCTAAAAAAGCGGCGCAAAGTCTGTCTACAGCAGAGATGGATAAAGAGTAACGAACAGGGGCGCCTTGCAGAACCCAAGGTGCCTCTGTTCCTTAATTATTCGTGAATGCCGCTGGCGGCCATTTGAGCACGTAGCACGGTGCGAGTCGTGAGGCTAGCTGAGCAAAACTTGTGGCCCGTCTTACAAGGGTGTAGCCTAATCGATAGAGATCAGATAGGTGTAATCAACGTCAATCTGACGCATTTTTGAATCCTGATTCCATTCTTTGGTTTGAATAATTTCCATCTCAACGCTCCCCTTTACCTCATGGCGTAATCCCGGCATCACGTGAGTACTCAGATAAGCAAAGAACTGCGAACACTCTTTCGCTGTGCCTAAATGATTGATAGAGATATATTCACGCCCGGCAATAGGGATATTATCAATATGGTAACCTGACAAAATGTCCTTTTTATTCTCAGGATCCACCGCCATGATGTGCGTCGTGGAACATTCGCTGCCCCCCCGATTACGGACCGAGTGGATACTGTAAACCCGGTGGCAATCGACATTCAGACCACGGAAGAAATCGGTAAAGATTTCATCTTTCATCGCCATACAAGACGAATGTTCGATCCCCGTTTCGCCGACAAAATCCAACTGACGCGAGAAACCAACCAGTTGCATGTCCGGCAAAGTCAGGCGCTTAACCTCCGGGTAGTAATCAGCCGCAAAGTTGGCATCAAAACTAAAGCGTGGCATCAGGTTCTTCACATCCCACCGCTCCATCGAACGATAACGGTTAGGTGTGGTGTCGAAGCGCTGTTTGAACATCCGGGTGAAAGTCTGCTGGGAATCGAAACCCAGTTCGTCTGAAATATCGATAATAGAACGATGGGTAATACGTAACGCGACCGCGGCGCGCGTCAAAATGCGTGAGCGAATATAGGTGGCAAGCTGAATACCGGTGATACGTTTGAACTTGCGTTGCAGATGCCACTTGGAATAGCCGGAAATACGCGCGACTTCGTCCAGGTTTGGCCGTTTCTCCAGATGTATCTCAACCCACTCAATTAATTCTTCAATAAAAAATACATCTTCATTAGTCATTAATATACATTCACTAACTTAATAATACCCGGGATAATAACCCACATAGATTATGCAAAAGTTGTTATTTTGTGCGAAAAATGGGGTCTAAAATCCCATGCTAATCTAAAGGTTATCGCCTGTCGCCGGTCAGTGATGACGACTGTTTAACGATTGCCACACCAAGCTATCCCGGTTTTTTCATCAAGAAAAATCCAATCGCGCCATTTGCCCATTACGCCAAGGCATACACACCGTGCTAAAAGCTTAATAGCCCTACAATTAAGACGTATTACCCTTGCAGTGATTCAGGTAGAATGCAGCGCTATAATTTTTCCTGCGCCTCCGCTGAGAGGTGCGTTGAACTTGCCAATATACGGTAAAGATAGGTGTAGTTATTCTATGAAGTTCAGGCCGGTACAACCCACAGCCGCCAAAGGCTTGCACATCGCCAGCTCTCCTTTCACCCACAACCAGCAAAGCACCAGCCGTATTATGCTGTGGGTGATGTTGGCCTGCATTCCCGGTGTTGCCGCACAGGTATGGTTTTTTGGCTATGGCACCTTGGTTCAAACCGCTCTGGCGATGATCGTCGCACTGCTGGCGGAAGGTGCCATCCTCGCCTTGCGTAAACTGCCGGTACGCACCCGGCTGGCGGATAACTCTGCCCTGCTAACCGCCTTGCTACTGGGTATCAGTTTGCCGCCGTTGGCACCCTGGTGGATGATTGTTATCGGTACTTTCTTCGCCATTGTCATTGCCAAACAGCTGTATGGCGGCCTTGGGCAAAACCCATTTAACCCAGCAATGGTGGGTTATGTCGTATTGCTGATTGCTTTCCCGGTGCAGATGACCAGTTGGTTGCCGCCGGATGAGTTACGTGCCACCGCACTGTCATTCCAGGATACTCTGCTGGCTATTTTCAGTGGCCATACTGCACAAGGCGCCACTATCCATGAATTGCAAATGGGCATTGATGGTATCAGCCAGGCGACGCCATTGGACGGTTTCAAAACCGGCCTGCGCAGCGGCCATAGTGTCGAGCAGGTATTACAACAACCGCTCTTCGGTGCTGCGCTCGCCGGTATCGGTTGGCAATGGGTCAACCTCGGTTTCCTGGCTGGCGGCCTGTTTATGCTTGGCCGCAGACTGATTCATTGGCAGATCCCTTTCAGCATGCTGGCAGCCATCGCAGTGTGCTCCGGTCTGGCCTGGTGGCTTGATCCAGCGCAGCAAGCCTCACCACTGATTCATCTGTTCTCGGGTGCCAGTATGTTGGGCGCGTTCTTTATCGCTACCGATCCGGTCAGCGCCTCGACAACGCCTAAAGGTCGCCTTATTTATGGCGCATTGGTTGGCGTTCTGGTGTGGCTCATCCGCGTTTACGGTGGCTATCCGGACGGTGTTGCCTTCGCAGTACTGCTGGCCAACATTACCGTACCGCTCATCGACCACTACACGCAGCCTCGCGTGTATGGCCATCGCTAAGGAGCCATAATGCTGAGTTCAATGAGGAAGCATGGCACCACACTGGCGGTGTTTGCCGCAGTAACCACAGGCCTGACTGCCGTGGTACATAGTCTGACGCAGAAGACCATCGCTCACCAGGCAGCCTTGCAGCAAAAGGCGCTGCTCGATCAAGTTGTACCGCCGGAAATTTACGATAACAATATGCAAGCCGAGTGTTTTCTGGTCAGCGATCCGGCATTGGGTAATAGCGCCCCGCATCGCTTGTATCTGGCTCGGAAGAACGGCCAACCCGTCGCAGCCGCATTGGAAACCACCGCACCAGATGGGTACTCCGGTGCCATTAAACTCTTGGTCGGTGCTGATTTCACGGGCACCGTGTTCGGATCGCGAGTGGTGGAACACCACGAAACCCCAGGACTGGGCGATAAAATTGAATTACGTATCTCGAACTGGATCTCGTTCTTCAGCGGCAAGAAGATTGAAGGCCCGGATGATAAACGCTGGGCAGTGAAGAAAGACGGCGGGATGTTCGATCAATTCACAGGCGCCACCATCACCCCACGTGCAGTGGTCAATGCGGTTCGGCGTACGGCATTGTATATGGAAACGCTGCCGCCTAAACTTGATAGCTTACCTGCTTGTGGAGCCAGCGAATGAGTGAAGCCAAAGATCTGATTGTCCAAGGGTTGTGGAAGAATAACTCCGCGCTGGTGCAATTGCTGGGGATGTGCCCACTGCTGGCTGTCACCTCCACGGTGACCAATGCCCTCGGGCTGGGATTGGCGACTACGCTGGTCCTGGTACTGACCAACTCCTCGATATCTGCCGTGCGTCGCTGGGTACCCAATGAAGTGCGTATCCCGATATATGTGATGATCATCGCGGCGGCGGTAAGCATCGTGCAAATGCTGATCAACGCCTATGCCTTTGGCCTTTACCAGTCATTGGGGATCTTTATTCCGCTGATCGTCACCAACTGCATAGTGGTAGGTCGTGCCGAAGCCGTAGCCTCTAAAAAACCGGTTGGTCTTTCAGCGCTGGATGGTTTGGCGATTGGTCTGGGCGCCACCGGTGTGATGGTAACTTTGGGCGCAATGCGCGAACTCCTGGGCAATGGTACCCTGTTTGACGGTGCCGATATGTTGTTGGGGAGCTGGGCCAAGGTACTGCGTATTGAAGTCGTTCATTTCGACAGTCCTTTCCTGCTGGCCATGTTGCCACCTGGAGCCTTCATCGGTTTGGGATTGTTGTTGGCCGTAAAATACCTGATTGATGAACGGATGAAAGCACGCACGGCAAAAGCGCTAACTACCGAAGCAGTGTTGGGTCAAGGACAGGCAGAGAAAGCATAATGAACAAGCAAAAACGGCTGGAAATTCTTACCCGGCTGCGCGACAACAACCCACAGCCAACCACCGAATTGGTGTACACCACGCCGTTTGAACTGTTGATCTCAGTGCTGCTTTCCGCACAGGCCACCGATGTCAGCGTAAATAAAGCGACCGCCAAGCTTTATCCGGTCGCCAATACGCCGGCGGCGATGCTGGCATTGGGTGTCGACGGCGTTAAAAACTATATCAAGACCATCGGCCTGTTTAACAGCAAGGCCGAGAACGTGATCAAAACCTGTCGCATGCTGCTGGAGCTGCACGGCGGTGAGGTACCTGAAGATCGCGCAGCGTTGGAAGCCCTGCCCGGTGTTGGCCGAAAAACCGCTAACGTGGTGCTTAATACGGCCTTTGGCTGGCCAACCATTGCTGTAGATACCCATATCTTCCGCGTCTGCAATCGCACTAATTTCGCACCCGGCAAGAATGTCGATTTGGTTGAAGAGAAGCTATTAAAGGTTGTACCCGCAGAATTTAAGGTTGACTGCCATCACTGGCTGATTCTGCACGGCCGCTACACCTGCATTGCACGTAAACCGCGCTGCGGCTCCTGCATCATTGAAGATCTCTGTGAGTTTAAAGAGAAGGTTTATCCTGACGCCTGATCCTGTTGGGCGCCAACATCGCGCCCATGCTTCATCACGCCGATACCATCAGCCTATTTTTTATCAGAAATGTGATATCAAACAGCAGTAACCTTGGTGTTATCGAGGATTTCAGTAGAAAACCCACTTCCCGCTTATTTTCAAGCGAAAATTTAGTCAAAAATTGCGGCAAACTTCACGTTTTGACGATCACATTATCGTCACAACCACCAGCACCATTTTCCTAAATTTCTATAATTTTACAAAACCCGCCATATGCACAACAATCCAATGGATTAATCACCCCACCTACTGATATGAACTATCAAAATGCATTACAGCAGAATATATCACTGTTTAAATTACGTATAGCTTTTAATCAAAACAAAAACTCGGCAAAACAAATAAAGTCGAACGTTAATGCTGCATAACATTTGTAACATGGTTGTTTCACTTCGCGAACGTTATATGTAACAGGATATGACAAACACCTTGCCTCGTTGACAAAGATAGTGAACATTAACCGCCGTCATCCCATCCTATAACAACGCAGAAGGATGCAGTCCTGCATCACCTTTTGCAATTTCTCGTCTCTCTGGGACGGGGCAGTGAAAAATCAGAGGTACCAGTGTCAACAGCAAACAACAACAGTGAACACCCTGAAAGCGTCAGTTTGAACGCTTTCAAACAACCTAAGGCGTTTTACCTGATCTTCTCGATCGAACTCTGGGAACGTTTTGGTTATTACGGCCTGCAAGGCATCATGGCAGTTTACCTGGTCAAAATGCTTGGCCTGAGTGAAGCCGACTCGATTACCCTGTTCTCCTCCTTCAGTGCGCTGGTCTATGGTTTCGTCGCCATCGGCGGCTGGCTTGGGGACAAAGTGCTGGGCTCCAAGCGCGTGATCGTGCTGGGTGCGCTGGTATTAGCCGTCGGTTATGCCATGGTGGCGTATTCCGGTCATGAGATTTTCTGGGTGTACCTGGGTATGGCAACCATCGCCGTGGGTAGCGGCCTGTTCAAAGCCAACCCATCCTCCCTGCTGTCAACCTGCTATGAGAAAGACGACCCGCGTTTGGACGGTGCATTCACCATGTACTATATGTCCGTTAACATCGGTTCTTTCCTGTCAATGTTGGCTACGCCATGGCTGGCAGTGAAATATGGTTGGAGCGTCGCGTTCTCACTGAGCGTGGTCGGTATGCTGATCACCCTGGTGAACTTTATGGTTTGCCACAAGTGGGTGAAACAACACGGTTCCAAGCCTGACTTTAAACCATTGCACATGCAGAAATTGCTGATGGTGCTGGTAGGTGTCGTTGCACTGGTCGCCATTTCAAGCTGGCTGTTGCATAACCAGGTGATTGCACGTTGGGCACTGGCAATTATCTCCGTTGGTATCGTCATTGTGTTCGCCAAAGAAGCCTTTGCGATGCACGGTGCTGCACGTCGTAAGATGATTGTTGCCTTCCTGCTGATGCTGGAAGCCGTGGTGTTCTTCGTTCTGTACGCCCAGATGCCAACCTCTCTGAACTTCTTTGCCATCCACAACGTTGAGCACAACATTCTCGGCCTGGCATTTGAACCTGAGCAATATCAGGCGCTGAATCCGTTCTGGATCATGCTGGCCAGCCCGATTCTGGCGGCCCTGTATAACAAGATGGGCGACCGTCTGCCAATGCCACACAAGTTCGCTTTCGGCATGATTCTGTGTTCGGGTGCGTTCCTGGTGCTGCCGTGGGGTGCCAGCTTTGCCAATGACCAAGGCATCGTTTCCGTTAACTGGCTGATCCTGAGCTATGCGTTGCAGAGTATCGGTGAGCTGATGATTTCCGGTTTGGGTCTGGCCATGGTGGCGCAACTGGTACCACAACGCCTGATGGGCTTTATCATGGGCTCTTGGTTCCTGACCACCGCGGCAGCTGCACTGATCGCCGGTAAGGTTGCCGGGTTGACGGCCGTTCCTAGCGACATCAACGATGCTCACGCTTCATTGGCCATCTATAGCCACGTATTTATGCAAATCGGTATTGCTACCGCCGTGATCGCCATCCTGATGATGCTGACCGCGCCGAAGCTGTACCGCATGACGCTGGATACCGCAGAAGATACCGATAAGAAAGCGCAGGCTGCTGCTGTAGCCAACTAATCGCTGACGACAGTTTCAGACAGGTAAAAGAAAGCCGGGGCATTAATTTGCCCCGGCTTTTTTATGCGGCTCAAACAGTGGCTTTAGCGCTCAGATTGACCCACATGAACTCACTGACCAATGCCCCATGAAACGCGGACTGTTTTTTATCCGCCGCAGCACTGTGCCCACCCTCTGTGTTTTCATAGAAGTAGACCTGCTGGTAGCCCATATTCTGCATGCGAGCCGCCATTTTACGTGCATGTGATGGGTTAACCCGGTCGTCACTGGTGGCGGTGTAAAACAGCACTGGCGGGTAGGACACACCGGCTTTGATATTGTGATACGGCGAGAAGGTTTTGATGTAGGCCCACTCTTCCGGTTTGCTCGGGTCGCCATATTCAGCGATCCACGACGCACCAGCAGACAACTGGGTATACCGTTGCATATCCAGCAGTGGCACTTCACAGACAATACACCCAAACAACTGCGGGTAAAGTGTCAGCATATTACCTACCAATAACCCCCCATTGCTCCCACCACGCGCACCCAGATGTTGTGACGATGTCACTTTTCGGGCAATCAAATCCTGTGCCACGGCGGCAAAATCTTCATAAGCCCGGTGGCGGTTTTGTTTTAGCGCAGCCTGATGCCAGGCGGGACCATATTCGCCGCCACCACGGATATTCGCCACTACATATACGCCACCACGTTCAAGCCAGGTCGGTGCCTTCGCACCCATATAGCCCGGTAACAACGACACTTCGAATCCGCCATAGCCGTACAACAGCGTCGGGTTGCTGCCATCCAATTTAATGCCCTTGGCCGCGATCTGGAAATACGGTACCTGTGTACCGTCTTTAGAAGCAGCGAAATGCTGGCTGACCTGATAACCGCTGGCATCAAAGTCCTGTGGCCCCTGCTTCAACAGTTCGGCGTCACCGCCATCGAGATTGCCCAGATACAGCGAAGTTGGTTGCAGGAATCCGCTGATGGTCAGGAAATAATCGTTGGTTTCATCATCAATACCACCGGCCGAAATGGTGCTGATCGCCCCAGGTTTGCCCAGCGGTTTGCGTTGCCAGGTTGTGCCCTGTGGCGTCAGTACTTCCAATCGGTTGACCACATTGTCCATGATACTGAGGATCAAATGGTCGCGCGTGGTGCTGTAACCACTCAGCGCAGCCTGTGCCGTCGGGGTGAATAATACTGTCAGCTCACGCTTGCCCGCTAAATAATCATCAAAATGGGTCGCCAGCAGAGCGCCGGAAGGATAACGCACACCGCCAACGTCCCAGTCGCTGCTCGGTTTAATCAACAACCACTCACGGTGCGTGCTGAACTCAGCGTCAGCGGGAATATCAATTTTGACCTGTTGGTCTTGCGCGGTCAGCAGATAGGTTTCACGGCGGTAGAAATCCAGGTTGCGACCCACGTAGTTCCGTTCAAACCCCGGCGTGTGGTCGTGATAGGCAAACACTGCCATGTCCTGTGGCTGCGCTTCATACAGCGTCTGGGCGGTACTCAAAGGTGTACCGCGCTTCCAGCGCTTGGCAATGCGCGCATAACCGGACTGGGTCATCGATCCCGCACCAAAATCGGTGGCGACAAACAACGTGTCCTTATCAATCCACGAAGCCTGGCTTTTCGCCACTGACAAGGCAAAGCCGTCTTTCACAAACTGTTTGCTGACAAGGTCAAACTCGCGAATCTCAGTGGCGTCGCCTCCGTCCGGTGACAGCTCTACCAGGCAATAACGGTATTCGGGTGCCAGTGATTGTGAACCGTGGAATACCCAGTCTTTGCCCTCTGCCTTGCCCAGCGCATCGATATCCAACACCGTTTCCCAGGCGGGTTTGGCTTTACGGTACTCCTGAAGCGTGGTCCGTCGCCATAAGCCTCGCGGGTTGGTTTGATCCTGCCAAAAGTTGTAATAGTAATTGCCGCGTTTGGCGACCCACGGAATTTGGCTGTCTTTATTCAGGATGTCCAACACCTGCGTTTCCACCTGCCGGAAGTCTGCGCTTTGAGCAAAGCGAGCAGTGGTACGCTGGTTTTCCTGTTTTATCCACGTCTGTGCGGCCTTGCCCTGCAACTCTTCCAGCCACAGGAACTCATCGGTGGCATGAATGCCCCCTTCTGCTGCCATCGCCAGGCGGATACTGTTGGGTAATGAAGTCATCGCGAATACGGCTCCTGCGGTTTGTGCACTGAGTTTAATAAACTGGCGTCGATTAGTGACCGTCAAAATCAAGCTCCCTCTCTTGGATAAATAAGACTCATTTTCAATAAAGTAGGTGTTTGACAACACAGAGTCAAAGCTTGTGCCCCTACCGTTGAGTCAAAATTTAGGATAGTGGATCAGATCATGTATACGTACGCTTTGCTGACTGGCATTGCGGTAGGCATGTGGGCGATCGGCCTGAAAGCGCATCGCATCGCCGCTTGCCAGCGAATACCACTGCCCGTCAACCGCCAGCTCCAGTTCACCACTGATGACAATCACATGCTCAATCACCCCCGGTTCATGCGCTGAAGACTCGCTGAGTGCTCCTGGGGCCAGATCGATAACAAACATATCAAAGCCCAGTTGCCGATCGAACGGAAACAGTGGTACGACTCGCATATCGGCGTTGTTCTGATTGAACACTGGCGCATCACCATAACGGTGCAGTGTCGCCTGCTGTTGCAACGGTGATATTTCCAAAAAAGCAGAAAATGCCACATTAAAGCCCGTTGCTATCTTCCACAGTGTCGCCACCGTCGGGCTGGATTCGCCGCGCTCTATCTGTCCGAGCATGGCCTTACTGACACCGGTATTTTCAGCTGCCTGGGCCAGGCTCCAGCCGCGATGCATACGCAAAGATCGGAGTGTCTGAGCCAGATGACTGGACAGTTCCTGCATGTTTGTCTCCCCTGAAATTCTGGCTGATTATAGCCACTTGTGCGCTATAACGCACGATGCTATGCTCACTCCCTCCGTGCGTTATAACGCACAACTGCTATCGGAGTGTGCTATGCGCCCTGCCATCTCTCTGCGTCACCTGTCTTTGCCCGCTGTCATGGCTGGGTTTGTTGCGGTTTTGGTAGGCTACACCAGCTCTGCTGCCATTATCTTCCAGGCCGCCGCCGCCGCCGGGGCGACACCATTGCAGATCGGCGGTTGGTTAAGCATGTTAGGCCTGGGGATGGGAGTAACTTCCCTGGGACTTTCTTTGTATTACCGCACACCCATTTTAACCGCCTGGTCGACTCCCGGTGCGGCACTGCTGGTAACCAGTCTGCCCGGTACGCCGATCAACGAAGCCATTGGCGTGTTTATCTTTGCGTCCGGGTTGATCCTGCTGTGCGGTGTCACTGGGTTGTTCGCCCGGCTCATGGATTATATTCCACAAGCAATTTCGGCGGCGATGTTAGCAGGGATTCTGCTGCGCTTTGGTCTCGACGCCTTCGCGTCATTTCAGGTCAATTTCGTGCTCAGCGCGGGGATGGGGTTAGTATATTTAGTCACCCGCCGCTATTTGGCGCGTTATGCGATTGTGTTAACGCTGCTGGCCGGACTGGCTATTGCAGCGCTGCAAGGCAATATTCATCTTTCACAGCAACCACTGACCCTTGCCATACCGGAATTTATGACACCGCATTTTAGCTGGTCGACACTGCTGGGGATTGGCGTGCCGTTCTTTGTGGTTACCATGGCGTCACAAAACGCCCCCGGAATTGCCACACTAAAGGCCGCTGGCTACAGCGTTCCCACTTCACCGCTGATCAGTTGGACGGCGCTGGTTGCCCTGTTGTTAGCACCGTTTGGCGGGTTTTCGGTATGCATTGCCGCAATTACCGCCGCCATCTGCATGGGCCCAGACGTACACCCGAACCCACAGCGTCGCTATATGGCTGCGGTGGCAGCCGGGGGATTTTACCTACTGGCCGGGTTGTTCGGCGGAGTTATCAGCATGCTGTTCAGCGCATTGCCTACAGCGCTCATCCATACCATTGCCGGACTTGCACTGCTGGGCACTATCGCAGGCAGTTTGCAACGCGCACTGCAAGATGAAAAGCAGCGTGACGCCGCACTGATCGCCTTCCTGATCACCGCGTCCGGTGTGACCTTGCTCGGTGTGGGTTCTGCATTTTGGGGAATTATTGGTGGCGCGCTCGCTCATATCATCTTGTCGTTGCCGCAACGGACAACTAACTCAACAAATTGAGTTTAGCTGTCAACTTACGCACGGTTTTCTTCTCACCGGCCAAGGCGATGCCCAATAGACGCCATTCGGAACTTGGCCGGTTGGCGACGCTCGCAAGGAATTGGGCATAATTGGTCGTTTGCTGGCCATCAACCGGGAACAGGATACGGTCGACCTCCGTTGCGTGCGGTTGTTGCAACAATGCGCTCAACTGTTCCTCACTGGCAGCCAGCACACTGATGCCTATCGGGATCAACCCCGGCCAACATTGCCCATGACTGTCAGCCAATACCTCACCCACCAGCATCGGATGACGCTGTCCCAGCGTGAGCGCCAGTACCGCTGCCGCATTGGCAATATTACCCAGCGGCAAGTCTTGATTAAGCACAATTACACAGCGCTCGGCGAGAGTTGTTTTTGAGGAGAGATCTTCCATCATTGGGTTTCCTGTCGATAAGTAAGCCTGCAGGATACCCAGCCGCAGTGGCTTAATCTGGAAGATTTGTGCACTGTTTCCGGTAATGCGCTGGTGTGAGGCGATAGGCGCGCTGGAACCAGCGGCCCAGATGACTTTGATCGGCAAAACCCAGCTGTGCTGCAACGTCAACGGGTTTTGCTCCTGTGGCTAACAGCCGCCGCGCCTGCGCCAACCGAAGCTGGACCAAATACGCATGTGGCGGCAAACCATAAGTCTGGCGAAACAAGCGGGTCAGTCGGAATCGATCCAGCCCGGTTAACGCTGTCAGCGTTTCCATACGAATATCCTGATGGCTGTTGGCATGAAGATAATCGCGAATTCGCCGCGCCTGATAACCGGAGGTTTCACTCGGTAACGATCGTCGCCAATGCACATGACGGGTCAGTGCACACAGCAGGTTATCCAACGCAAATTGACGCTGTAATTCGCCCTCAACCGGTTGCTGTAACTGCGAGAAAGCCCGCATCGTCACCTGCGCCAGGAGCCGATCGTCGGATAACGTGGCAGCGAAACTGAGGCAGAAGCTGTCAGGAACTTCGGCAAATAACTGACGTAGCTGCAAATCCAACCATTGTGGATTGAGGTACAGCATCTGGTAGGTAAAACCCTCTTCTGCCGGTGCATCACCGTCATGCAGCTCTCCAGGCTCCAGCAAAAACACCTGCCCCGGCGTACTGCGATGACGTTGGCTCCGGCAATGGAACTGCTGTACCCCCTGTTCGGTGACCCCCACCAGGTAATCATCATGCCAGTGGGGATCATAGGCATGCGCATGCCCGCCAAAATGGGCACGAATCAACTCTATACCAGTCGGCCGGTCTTTCTTTAATTCGATCCAGCTGCTCATCGCCACCCTATTTTTGTTAAGCCAACCTTTCATATAGCAGATGTCCTCACGAGCGTCTGGAACAAATGTGCGCGCCAGATATACGAACGTCATTTTCCCCTTCGGCAATCTTCTGCTTAACTGAGAGTGGGGAAAGCTTGTTGCCCATACTGGACCGTTAAGGGAGCCACTATGCCATCTTCCGTGCAAATTGATCTGATTCAACAAATAGACGCCGCCTACCGCCACTGGACAGGCGATGGTTTACCCGGTCCACAGACAATCGCTGACGAGCGACTATCCTGGCTACATCAGCAAGCGCCTTACAGCTTGCTGGCTCACGCAGATGGCGACGATCCGTTGTTTGTCTATGCCAACCACTGTGCTCAGCACTGCTTTGGTTATTCCTTTGATGAATTTATAGCATTGCCTTCACGACTGAGTGCTTCACCGACAGACCGTGCAGAGCGTCAGCAATTGCTGGATAAAGTCACTCTGAAAGGTATTGCGCAGGGATATTGTGGCCTGCGCGTAGATAAATTTGGTGATGCCTTCACTATTTATGACTGCGCGGTGTGGCAAATACCTGGCGGCGGCCAAGGTGCTCTGTTCTGGCCACAACCAAAACGCCGACCTGGCTGGTATAGCCAACAACATCAGGTGAACAATGCAAGACAGTAACCGCTGGGCACAGGTTGACGCTTATCTCGTCGACAAACTTGTAGAACAGGATGACGCTCTGTTGCATGCGTTGGCTACCAACAGTGCAGCAGGATTGCCTGAACACGACGTAGCGCCAAATCAGGGCAAATTGCTGCATCTGTTTGCCCTGATGGTGAATGCCAAGCGTATTCTGGAAATTGGTACCTTAGGCGGTTACAGCACCATTTGGTTGGCACGCGCATTACCGCCGGGCGGCTTATTGGTGACGCTGGAAGCCGATCCACGCCATGCTGAGATAGCCAGACAAAATATTGCCCGCGCAGGACTGAGTGAATGTGTCGTGTTACGAGTCGGTCCGGCTCTCGATAGCCTGCCACAATTACAGCAAGAAGCGCCTTTTGATCTGATATTTATTGATGCCGACAAACCCAATAATCCGGATTATTTGCGATGGGCGCTGGCGTTATCTCGCCCTGGAACAGTGATTATTGGCGACAACGTCGTACGTGATGGCGCAGTCACCGATCCAACAAGCCGTGACGAACGGGTTCAGGGTGTACGACGTTTTTTTGACATGATGGCCAATGAACCTCGGCTCAGTGCCACCGCGTTACAGACCGTAGGCAGTAAGGGTTGGGATGGTTTTTCCATCGCCATAGTTAACCATTAGGTGACACCGTCACGAGATAATCTATGAATGACCAAGCCAGACTGTTAGCTCAGCGTCTGATCCGTAATATTGAGCAGGTTGAAAAAACGCACGATCACCGTCCGCCACTCTATGACAGCATAGGTACTCGCTTGGGTACCGGCACTGCTGCCAACAAATTGGGGGCATCCATCGACGTTGTGGCGCCGGGCATGCGCTCCTGCCCTTATCATTTCCACTATGCACAGGAAGAAATGTTCATTGTACTTGAGGGAACCGGTACCTTGCGGGTTGCCGGAGAGCAGCTGCCGATCAAAAGCGGCGACGTTATTTTTATCCCGCCGGGACCGGAATACCCGCATCAAATCATCAACACGTCAGACGCGCCGTTGAAATATCTTTCCATCAGCACCCGTGAACTGCCCGAACTGGTGGAATATCCGGACTCAGGAAAGTTTTTGGCGGCAGCCCAGTATGGAGATGGTGAACAGGTGCGTTACATACAACGCCCTTCAGCGTCGCTCGATTATTGGCAGGATGAACCCTAAGTCGCCTTCCGGTAGCGTGAGACCTAATGCTCGCGCTGCCTGCTCGGCAACACGAAAATCAATATCAGCCGCCTCGCCGTCTTCCATAAACCAGGCCGCGGACAAGCCTGCCCAAGCGAGGATCCACTGCAACAATCGCTGCCGTTCGAACCCGCCCAATTGACAAACCTGTTCAACCCGGCGGGAAAAAATGTCAGGATCGGTCGCGACACCGTAATTCGGGTTGCAGAAGATATTGGCGTAGTCGAAGGCACGTTCGCCATAGAGACGTTTTGGGTCAATCACCAACCAGCCGCGTTCACCGAAGTCCAACACGTTGTCATGGTGTATATCACCATGCAATACACTCTGTTCGCGCGGACTGGTCAACAATTCCGCCGCCACGCTAGCACTGAGGCGTAGCATGCCACCGTGGGCCTGAGCCGCTGGCCACAGAGAATTGAACCACTGGTGTAAGGGGATAAGATCTGGCAATGGTTTAGAACGAGGCTCATGCAGGCGGGCAACCACCTGACAAAGGATTGCCGTTGCCTGCTGATCGTCACCATCACGAACCATCTGTGCCAACGAACGCGTCCCTTGCGCACGCTCTAACAAAATGCCATCGTCGTGCCACGCGAGAACTTGCGCCGCGCCTTCACCCTGCCACCAGCACATTAATAGTCCGCCGAATTTTTCTTCCTGTTCGCGCGCGATTTTCAACATCGCTGGGGCACCTTGATACCGTACCGGCATGAGCAAGCTGCTGTGGGTTTCAAAAGCCTGGCCGTCGGGCTGCAACTGCCAACGTTGCATATAGGGAATTAAGGCCTGATTCATTACCCTGAAATATCCTTCACAGTTATAAATGAATGTTAGTGATACTATTAGGAATCAATAGATCTCAGCGTACTTCCGATGTTCACCGTTCCATCCTAACCAAGTTTGTTTATTTTTTTAATTAATCTCTCGGGGTTTTTATCATGACATCATTGAAGCGCATTAATTATCCGCATTTGCCCACACCAGGCGCCCCCTATGTCCATGCTGTACGCCATGGGGATACATTGTATATTTCCGGGTTGACGGCATTTGCCACTGAGGCACAAGGGCAAGCAACGCAACAACAAACACAAGCTATTTTGGAACAGTTGGCGACCATCACCGCAGCGGAAGGCACAAATCTAAAAGCGCTGATTAAAATAACGGTATTTTTAACTAATATCAGCGATCTACAGACCATTCGGCCAGTGCTGTTTGATTATTTCGATGGTGCGCTGCCAGCCTGTTCACTGGTTGCGGTCAGCGCACTATTCTCACCGCTGGTTAGCGTTGAGATCGAGGCCGTAGTGGCGCTATGAGATTGGGGCGCTATAAAGCGCCCTCATCCAGCTCACATGGGCCAATTTTGAACCAAGCCTTCGTAATTTTGCCCTGTTCAACCTCATAAATGGCGATCACATTCATTTTGCCGCGCCCCTGTGGGAAATTGCGTGTCACCACTTCCTGATCAATGACCATGCTCCCCAAAGCCATTCGCTTAATACGCTCACCGTACAAACTGGGTTCTTTGAAACGAGTGATGTGACGCTCGCGGATCTCCGCCTTGCCGCTAGCCAACAATGTATCCGGATGCTCATAATACTGTGCATCTTCCGCCCAACACGCCATAAAAGCATCAATATCACGCGCGTTATAAGCATCAAGTTGCTGCTGAACTACGTCTTCTGGCCGTACTGTTTTATTGTTCATCATGCCCCTTCGTAAAAGCTAAATTATTATCAATTCCGCCCAATACGCTCCGAACCTTTCACATTAACGCTATCGTGCTGCATTTTTGTGACGTCAGTTCGCAGATTCATACGCCTCAACAAAATGAATAAATACCCCACAATGCTGCATAAATAAACTAGCATGCATTCCGAAGCGTTCGCCAGTCAGCGCAAAAAATTTCAATAGGGTACCGACGGCAAGAAAAACAGAGGCGCTGCATGCGTTAAGCTTTGCCGCCATCAGGAATATTCTGCTAATTTACCACTAAGAAATTTATTACCGACGAGACGTTATGCAACAAAAACCGGTTATGCACGAAGCCAGACAGTTAAAGCGCCTCAACGCCGCCACGCGACGGCAATCCCATATGTATAAGTGGATTGCTTTTATCGCGGCGATGGACGCTGTGTTGGTGTTTTTTTATGACCGGGATATGCGCAACATTACCTTTTCAGGCGCCGTTGCGCTGGTATGCGGGTATTTATGGATCCGCGATCGTAACAAAGCGCGCGGTTACCGACGGGAGTACGATCGCAAATTTGGCAAGCACAGTGGCCTTTAGCTCTGCATGGCCTCGAGTACTTTCGCACTGTCTACTATTTGCACAAACTTCACAATTTTCCCCTCACGTAACTGATAGATATGCGCAAAGGATGCGGTGAAAGACTTGCCGGTGGCACCATAAGTACCATGATAGAATCCTTGGGCAATCACGTTCTCACCCGCATCATAGAAATGGTCAACATCCGCACGATAACCCTGCCATTCCGTTCCTAAGCGCTGATGAACATTTTTAAAGATCGCCTGTGGGCCAATATAGGTACCGGCATAAGGGAACCCTGCGGCTTCAGTCCATTCCGCATCAGGCGCTAACGCCGCCAGCAGGTTGCGACCATTATCTTCGGCACTGCCGCCCTCATAAGTAGCGCGTACAATTTCAAGATTCGTTGGCATGACATTTCTCCGGTGGCGTGAGCGGGATATCCCGGCCATACCCCACGGACACAGGTTTACACCAAGCGGGGATGACCGGAATAAGGCCATTGTAAGTTGCTTATTCCGGTGCAAAAACCGCAATTATGGCAATAGTCCGTTGCAGTATAGTAAACAATTCTTTTGCTGCATTGTCATAACCGGCTCATTGACGGCTGTTATAATCTGATGCTGTCCGACAACAAGGAACAAAACGTGCATTCTTCCCTGCCGCAAGCACTACTACAGCCGTTCTCACCCTATCAGGAACTGGCGCAAGCATTGCTGCCACTGACTCTCGATTCCGATGATGGCTCACATGACGTGGCTCATTTGCACCGAGTGTGGAAAAACACCTGCAAGATCAGTCAACATGAAGGCGGTGACCGCCGCATTCTATGTGCTGCCGTATTACTGCATGATTGTGTGGCAGTGGAAAAGAATTCGCCACAGCGGCACCTGGCCTCACGCATGGCGGCCGAAAAAGCCGGTTTGCTACTGACCCAGCTGGGTTGGGACATGCAAGATATCGCCAAAACCGCTCACGCCATTGAGGCACACAGCTTTTCCGCCGCTATTACTCCAGAGACACTGGAAGCAAAAATCCTACAAGACGCAGACCGTTTGGACGCCATCGGTATGGTTGGCGTGGCACGTTGCTTTTATATTGGTGGACGCATGCGCAGCGCACTGTACGATGCAGCCGACCCGTTGGCACACCATCGTCAGTATGACGATAAACGTTTTACGCTGGACCACTTCGAAACCAAGCTGTTCAAGCTACAAGACGATTTTCAAACCGCCATCGGAAAAAAAATGGCGCAAGAGCGCACCGAACGTATGCGACGCTTCCTTAGCGATTTGCTGGAAGAAGTGTGACCAGATAATTTCCCCAGTCTGGAATTTCCGTTAAGGCAGCGGCATCTTCGGCTCACTAATTGCTGTACACTGACAGCTATCTTCACTGACCAGGCTACGACGATAATGAAAAAACTGACGCTGAAAGACATGACGGAAAGCGAGCAACGTGAAGTAAAAACCGAGCTGGACAAGGCACGCAAAAGCCTCGGCCGGGCATTAACCAATGCCGAAAATAACAAGATCAAGGACGAAATTGTCGCGCGCATCACCGCCGCCCGCGCAAAAATCGAAAAAGCGACGCGTGCCGAGCGCAAAGCCAACCGCATTCAACCTACTGGGGAAACCTTTAGCTGGACAGCCTCAATCAACAGCACACGCCGCCCTCGCTAACGCGCCCCTAAACCCCGCTTTGGCGGGGTTTTGCTCCCCCATGGTTTATTAGCCAAACTCATCAGCCCGTCGTAATCATGAATAACCGTGTTATCAAGCGGTTGTAAATTGACAGCATCATGCAGAATATTCATTATCATCGCATATCCACTTTTCATGAGACTGCTATGGCCAACCTCAACAACAATGACGCTCCTCAGATGTCGACATTGCGCCTTGATGGTTTGTTGGCGGTTATTTCGAAGAAACAGACGCTCATTTGACTGGGGCGTAGTGTCCCGTCAGATGAGCTGACAGGGCGGTACGCGACTCGTCTCCTCTCTTGTTTTCTCATCTGGCTTCTTATTGCACGCATTGAAGGAAATTAATATGGCCTCATTCTCCGGTATTTGGGTTGCACTGGTTACCCCATTTAATAACAGCGCCGTCGACCTGCCTGCGACTCAACGGCTGGCTCAACACTTGATCGCCTCTGGCGTCGACGGGTTGGTCGTCTGCGGTACTACCGGTGAAGCGGCCGCGCTTAGCAACGACGAACAGCTGGCAGTGCTCGACGCGGTACTGGCCGTGACACCGGCCCATCAAGTGGTGATGGGGCTGTCCGGTAATAACATGAGTGACACACTGCAAATGCAGCAGGCGATCCAACTGCGTGACATTGCTGGTGTACTGATCCCCGCGCCCTATTACATCCGCCCGTCGCAATGTGGTCTGGTAGACTATTTCACCCAGCTTGCCGACGCCTCAAACGTGCCGGTTATCCTGTACAACATTCCGCAACGCACCGGTATTGTGATCGAACTGGCCACCCTTCGTCAGATCGCCCGCCATCCACAGGTAAAAGCCATTAAGGACTGCGGCGGTAATCCGGACACAACCATGGCGCTCATTAACGATGGTGAGATAGACGTGCTGACAGGTGAAGATAATCTGATCCTCACCACGCTGTGCCTGGGCGGCACGGGTGCCATCTCCGCCTCAGCGCATATTCACCCGGAGCGCTTTGTGCAGCTGGTGCAGCAGGTTGCCGACGGAGATCTGATTGCCGCACGTGCAAACTTCTACTCACTGTTGCCGATGATCCACCAAATGTTCAGTTTCCCTAACCCCGCACCGGTCAAGGCTGCATTAGCTCAACAAGGGTTTATCCGCAATGAGTTGCGCTCGCCAATGCAAACCGTACCGCAAGCATTGCAGCAGCAAATTGCCGCTACCCTGGCTCTACTGGAACCGGAAGCGGCATTGATAAGTTAATTTTGTCGGTTAACCCGCTGTAATTTTGACGTTATAGAGCTAGGATCAGAGGTTAAGCATGCCTGTCACTTATCACTATCAAGGAGCTTCCGATGAAACTGTTCTATAAAGCCGGTGCCTGTTCGCTGTCCCCTCATATCGTTCTGCGTGAGGCGGGCCTGGATTTTACGGCGGAAAAGGTTGATCTCGCGCTGAAGAAGACCGAAAGCGGTGCAGATTACCTGACAATCAACCCGAAAGGACAAGTGCCGGCGTTGCTGCTTGATGATGGCAGCTTGCTGACTGAAGGCGTAGCGATTGTGCAATATCTTGCTGATCGTGTCCCGGATCGCGGGCTGATCCCGGCGGCAGGCACGCTGTCACGCTACCATGCCATTGAGTGGTTGAACTATATCGCGACGGAGTTGCATAAAGGCTTCAGCCCGCTGTTTAACCCGAAAACACCGGAAGAATACAAAACCCTTTCACGGGAGAAGCTGGATAAGCAGTTCGACTATCTGGATTCAGTGCTGGCGACGCAGCATTTCTTGTTAGGGGCTCGTTTTAGCGTCGCTGACGCGTATCTGTTCACCATCCTGCGCTGGGCAATTGCTATGCAGTTTGATCTCAAAAAACGCGCCCATTTATCGGCTTATTTTGATCGCGTCGCCGCACGACCGGCGGTGGATGCAACGCTGAGTGCCGAAGGCCTGAAATAATCCCCACGCCCCGGCGAGAAAACTTGCCGGGGCGCTGTATCAGGGTTAAACGCTTACCGCTTTAAATTCGCAAGTCGGTTGTACGATGCGGTCTTGCGCCGCCACTACCTGCAACTCGTACTCACCCATTGCCTGCGTGGTCAGCATGACCTCATAGACTGCTGCCGTCACGTGTTCCAACGCTTTATCCAACGCCTCACCCTTCAGCAAATTAACCAACAGCAAGCCGCTGGTCAGATCGCCCACGCCCACAGGCTGCCGCGAGCCAAAATCCACTAGCGGGCGGCTAATGTGCCAAGCCTGATCGGCCGTGACCAACAACATTTCAAAACAGTCAACATGATAACCTGCGCGACTCAAATGCTTGACCAACACCACTTTCGGCCCTTTGGCAATTAATTCGCGCGCAGCACTTACCGCTTGGTCAACGTTTGCGATAGTCTGCTGGCTCAACAATTCCAGCTCCAGCAGATTGGGAGCGATCATGTCACTGCATGGCAATGCCTGCTGACAGTGAAACTCCGCCACGCCGGGTGCCACAATGCACCCCTTTTCCGGGTGGCCCATCACGGGATCGCAAAAGTACCAGGCGTTCGGGTTAGCCTGCTTGACCTGACGCACGATATCCAGAATATGGCTGCCCTGTTCCGGTGAACCGATATAGCCACTCAGCACGGCATCGCAATGCTTCAGTTGATCAATATCGGCAATGCCTTGTGCAATTTCCGTCAGATGGTTGGCTGGCATCACGCAGCCGGTCCATTTGCCATACTGAGTATGATTAGAAAACTGTACGGTATTCAGTGGCCAAACGTTTACCCCCATGCGACGCATCGGAAACTCTGCAGCACTATTACCTGCATGGCCAAAAACAACATGAGATTGAATAGAAAGAATGTTTTTCATCAAAAACCTGCCCTGACGCCTTAAAAATAAAGGGGCCTCTGAGGGCCCCTTTGCTGCAATTTTGATTACTTCCAATCCACCAGGCAGTAATGTTTTTTACCACGACGCAGAAGTGTGTAGCGACCGAACAGGCGATCGGCATCGCTGAAGGTGTATTCCGCGTTGGACTGTTTCTCACCGTTGATGGTTACCGCATTGGAACCGATCATGGTGCGCGCCTGGCCGCGTGAAGGCACCAATTCGGCATTCACCAACGCCTGTTGCAGATCCGCATCGCCATCAAGTTTGATCGTAGGCATACCGTCTTGCGCCAACTGGGCAAAGTCCGCTTCGGTCATGTCGTGCAGCGCGCCGGAGAAGAGGCTTTGTGTGATGCGCTTGGCCGCAGCCAGGCCTTCAGCACCGTGCACCATACCGGTCACTTCTTCCGCCAGCACATACTGCGCACGTGGCGCCTTGCCGCTGTTCTTGTCTTCTTCTTCCAGCGCGTTGATTTCTGCCAGATCCATAAAGGTAAAGAACTTCAGGAAACGGTATACGTCAGCATCGGCCGTGTTGATCCAGAACTGGTAGAACTTATAAGGACTGGTTTTTTCTGGCGCTAACCAGACCGCGCCGCCTTCGGTCTTACCGAACTTGGTCCCGTCAGCTTTGGTGATCAACGGTACTGTCAGGCCGAAGACCTGCTGCTGGTGCATACGACGGGTCAAATCGATACCGGAGGTGATATTACCCCACTGATCAGAGCCGCCGATCTGCAGTTCAACCTGATGACGGTTGTACAGTTCGGAGAAGTCGAAACCTTGCAGCAAGTTATAGGAGAACTCGGTGAACGAAATACCCGAGTCGTCACGGTTCAGGCGCTGCTTCACCGCTTCCTTGTTGATCATTTGGTTGACGGAGAAATGCTTACCAATATCACGCAGGAAGGTCAGCACATTCATGCCGCCGAACCAGTCGTAGTTGTTGGCGGCAATTGCGCTGTTGCTACCACAGTCGAAATCGAGGAACGGAGAAACCTGTTTGCGGATTTTATCCACCCACTCGTTCACCGTTTCGGTGGTATTGAGCTTGCGCTCAGCCGCTTTGAAGCTCGGGTCACCGATCAAGCCGGTAGCACCGCCCACCAACGCTACCGGCTTGTGACCGGCAAGCTGGAAGCGCTTCAGGCACAACAGAGGAACCAGATGGCCCAAATGCAAGCTGTCAGCGGTTGGATCGAAACCGCAATACAGTGCAATTGGCCCTTGCGCCAGTCGCTCTGCTAACGCTTCCTCATCCGTAACCTGGGCAACGAGGCCCCGCTCTTGCAGTTGTTTAATCAAGTTGCTGCTTGCCATCAATGACTCCATGTATAAACGAATGCACCTTTGTCGGTACACGACCTTTCGCCCACTGGCGAAATATTAAATTCAGAATAACGCATAGAATAAAGCGCTGGCGACATCAGTACCAGCGCTTAAGGGGGATTTTCGGTCTTCAGGGTGCCAGTCGGTCAATTTTCCAGTCATTCCCGTCCCGTTGATACAAGAAACGGTCATGCAGACGGTTGGCGCCGCCCTGCCAAAACTCGACGGAATCGAAATTAACCCGGAATCCGCCCCAGAAACTCGGCAGCGGTACTTCGCCCTGTTGGAATTTTTGCTTCAGCTCGAGGAATTTACTTTCCAATACTCCACGCGCAGAAATACGTGATGACTGCTGCGACACCCATGCGCCAATTTGGCTGTCTTTCGGTCGGCTGGCGAAGTATTTCATGACTTCGAGAGTGGATAACCGCTCTGCTTTGCCGAGGAAAATCACTTGGCGCTCAAGCATGTGCCACGGGAATAGCAGGCTAATATGTGGGTTGTTCGCTAGCTGTTGCGCCTTACGGCTTCCCAGATTGGTGTAGAACACCAGTCCTTTGTCATCATAATGCTTCAGCAGCACAATACGCTGGTAGGGTTGCCCGTTCTCATCCACGGTCGCCACACACATCGCTGTTGGGTCGGCCAAACGCGCGTCGCAGGCCTGTTTCAGCCAGCGTTCAAACAGCGTTAATGGATTAGCAGTCAGATCGTTGCGGCGTAAGCCACCACGAGTGTATTCACGGCGCAGGTCCGCAACATCAAACTCATTATTTTCAATCATCCGGTTATCAACCAACTGAAAAATCGTGATTCTATTCTGCGCCAGCGGCGTCAGGATCTCAATCGCTCTGACGCCGCAACCGCTGGATCAATTAGCCAGCGTGCAGTCGCTCATGATCACTTTGCCATTACGCTCAAGATAGGCGTTTTGGCCCTTCGACCAAAAGGTGTATTTGCCGTCGCTGTATTTGGCACCGGACATGGCCAGCACCTGTTTCAACTTCAGCTGTTCACCGTCCATCAACATGCTGACGGTGCTCTCCTTACCGTCCAATGACACCGTCAACGGCGTGGTGCCACATTGGTAATGTAACGTCTGGCTGTTTTGCGGTAAAACATAGCTACAGCCAGCCAGTGCCAGTACGCCGGCAGAAATAATGATTTTTTTCATGCGATTGCTCCTTAGGGAAACCTGTCGATTTCTATCCTAACAGAGCTAACGCCCCCCTAAAGGCAAAACCGGATAAATCCCACCCAGCAGCGTTTCACAGCTTGCACCGGTGACTGAAGGCAGATTGCCGGACTGCCCGGACAGCGTACGAAACGCCAGCCACGCAAAGGCCAACGCTTCCATATCATCCCCGCTGATACCGAAATCATCCGTCAGGCACACCTCTGTACCAGGCAACAATGCTGACATCCGCGCCATCAGCAACGGATTACGTGCCCCACCACCACAAACCAGCAGCCGCTCGCACCCTCCCGCCAACTGGACCTGTTCACAGATGGTGATCGCCGTCAGCTCCGCCAACGTCGTTTGCACATCAACGGGGCTGACCGCCGCCAGTCCCACCAATTGACGTTCCAGCCAGGCCGCATTGAAATACTCTCGACCCGTGCTTTTCGGCGCCGGCAGCGCAAAGTAAGGATCGGACAGCATTTGCTGTAACAATGGCAGGCAGACACGCCCTTCCATAGCCCAACCACCGTCTTTATCGTAAGCCTGGGAGCGATGACGCCATATCCAGGCATCCATGAGCATATTGCCCGGCCCGGTATCAAAACCACGTACCGGTGTCCCCGGCAATAGCATCGAAAGATTGGCAATCCCGCCAATGTTGAGCACCATACGGCGCTCAACCGGATGCGCCAACAGTGCCTGATGGAAGGCTGGCACTAACGGAGCACCTTGGCCACCGTAAGCCATATCGCGCCGACGAAAATCACCAACGGTGGTGATATTGGTTAGCGCGGCGATACGATTATTGTCGCCCAGTTGCATAGAGAAACGTGCATCCCCGTCGGGTTCATGCCATACCGTCTGCCCATGACAACCAATGGCAGTAATGTCTTGAGCCGTCATACCTGTTTGTTTCAGCAGGCCAAGCACCGCCTCACCAAACAGTGTGCCAAGCTGAGCATCTAGACGCCCCACCGCAGAAAGCGTGGTTTGCTGCCCCTGGCACATGCCAAGGATGTCTTGTTTTAGTTGAATCGGTATCGGATGGCTGTAGCTGGCCTGTTGCGCGACCACTCGTCCGTCGATCGCAGCAAGCACCACGTCGACGCCATCCAGACTGGTGCCAGACATAACACCTATATAGCGGCCTGACCTCATAGCAACATCCCTTACCCCAGACGGGGAAGCAAAATTTTGACTTGATAAATAAACCAGAATTGAAACATTAACGCCATGAATTATGATGTCTTTTTTCACCTCTGTGAGCAATACGCCTGTTTATTCGCCTATTCTCTAATAGTGATAACCACAGCTAAACAACAGCTCAATTTGCGACGGAATTTCTTCCTATACTGTTATAAAGCTAAACCACCGTTTATTATTGGTTGAACAGTGCAAAGTTAAGCTGCGTGCAGTAACAGGTCATGGTGATATCCGCACGTTTACGCCATACTTTATCTATCTTTTTCACTGAATATGGCCTGGAAAGGTTCCCCAGGTTATGGACTACTACCAACAGGAGTTTTATATGATCAAGCGTCTTCTCGTCGTTGCTATCGCCGCAGTTACGCTGGCAGGGTGTGCTAATGATTCCATGTCCGGCGACGTGTATTCCGCTTCGCAGGCCAAACAGGTGCAAACCGTGACTTACGGTACGCTGGTTTCAGTGCGTCCGGTCAAGATCCAGGGTAGTGAAACGTCGAATACCATTGGCGCAATTGGTGGTGCCGTATTGGGTGGTTTCCTCGGTAATACCGTGGGTGGCGGTACAGGTCGTAGCTTGGCGACAGCTGCAGGCGCAGTGGCAGGTGGTGTAGCAGGTAACAGCATCGGCGAAGCGGCCGGTCGTACTTCAGGCTACGAGCTGGAAATCAAAACCGACCAGAAAGAGAACATCGTGGTGGTTCAGAAGGCAGGTGATACCAAGTTCAGCCCGGGTCAACGCGTTCGTATGGCTCGCACTGGCGACACCATTACCGTATCCCCGCTGTAAGCTTAGCGTATCAAGTAAAACCGGAGGCTTGAGGCCTCCGGTTTCATTTCCGATGCTGTGAAATCTAATCGTAAAAAAGAAAGAATATCTTATTGTTTGTTTTGCAGTTCAGTTATGTTTTGTTCCAGCTTATCAATCAAACCAACCAACAGCTGCACTTCATCAATGCTAATACCACTCAGAATCTCACCACGCGTAGAGCTGATGACGCTGTCCACTTCCCTGATAATGGGGTCGGCCGCTTCAGTCAGTTTGATACGCTTAGCACGCCGGTCGTTGGCGCAGGTGTGGCGAGTAATCAGCCCCTTCTCTTCCAGCTGGTCCAACGTACGAACCAATGATGGTTGCTCAATGCCGATCGCCTTGGCCAGTTGAATCTGTGACTGCTCCGGCGGCAAACGATTGATACTGTGCAGAGTAACCCAGTGTGTTTGCGTAAGCGCCAACGGCTTGAGCCGATGATCAATGAGCGCGCGCCAAACACGAACTAATCGTGCTAGATCTGAACCTAATGTTGACTCCACTTCCCCCTCCTTATAATTAGCATGCTAACATACCCTCCCAGAGCTTAGACTATTTTGAGTAACTCACATTAAAAACACAAATGTATATAATGTATATTGTGGAAATAGCCACCATTTTGATCAGTTATTGTTTATTATCTATGCAAATACTCAGCATATTCACTCATCGGGATTGTTAATGTGAATACTTCATGGCTCCATGCCTCTTCCCCTCTGCCCGATTTGGTCCTGGGCGCTTCACTTTATTTTCCGCCCATATTTAAGGCTTTTTTGCTCGGACTCGTTTTATGGCTGCTGGTACACCAGTTGTTGCGAGACTGGATTTATTCTGGTGAAATTTGGCACCCCATGCTGATGGACTTGTCTATTTTCGTCATCGCCGTCAGCGGCTCCCTGTGGATTTTAGCGAGTTGGTAACCCATGACGCATAAAACATTAAAATACTTTTCTACGGTAATCGTCTGCGCCATTGCCATCTGTGCCGGTTGGTGGCTCTGGAATTATTATATGCAATCCCCGTGGACCCGTGATGGAAAGGTGCGTGCCGAGCTCGTCAATATCACACCAGAAGTTTCTGGAAGATTAGAGAAAATAACTGTTCATGACAATCAGTTCATACCTGCGGGAAGTCTGATTTTTACGATCGACCCCGTGCCATACCAGATTGCACTCGACAATGCTGAGGCCGCATTGGCAAAAGCGCAATCCGACATGGCCAAGGCTGACCATGAGGCGGCTCGACGCCGCGGTCTGCCGAAAAATGTTATTTCTGCTGAAGATATGGACGAGTCAAATTTAGCGGCCCAGGCAATGAAAGCCGCATATAAAGCTGCCCAAGCTAATCTGGAACAGGCTAAATGGAATTTAAGTAAAACTAAAATTTATGCCCCTACCGATGGCTATATCACCAATTTACAAACTCGGGTTGGAAACTATGCCAGCGTGGGCACTCCGTTGGTCGCACTGGTCGATGTGCACTCGTTTTATGTGCTCGGTTATTTTGAGGAAACCAAGCTAAAACATATAAAAGAAGGCAATAAAGCGGATATCGTTTTATATAATGGCAACATACCACTTCAAGGCGAGGTGGAGAGTATTGGCCGCGCTATTTACGATCAGAGTGTTGAAAGCAGCAGTGATTTATTAATGGACGTAAAACCCAACGTGCCATGGGTTCGCTTGGCGCAACGCGTACCGGTACGGATAAAATTGCTGAACGTACCCGCTGATTTACCGTTAGTGGCCGGTACGACCTGTACCATCTCCATTCATCAGTAAGGCTAACGAGTGAACCTGCCCTTTTTGGAATGGAACCGTACCCCTTGGGGAAAAGCCACCGGTGGTCAATGGCGCTATGCACTGCGCAACTCACTGGCAATGTGCCTGTCACTTTGGGTGGCATTCGTCCTTAATCTTGATGAACCTTACTGGGCGTTAACGTCGGCGGCGGTGGTCAGTTTTCCCACTGTCGGCGGCGTAATAAGTAAAAGTATTGGGCGCGTTTTCGGTAGCCTGGTGGGCGCCGCAGCGTCAGTGGCCATCGCCGGGCATTGCCTGAACGATCCTTGGCTATTCACCCTGTTTATTGCGGCGTGGATCGGGCTGTGCACGTACATTTCCAACCATTATCAGAACAACGTCTCTTACGCCTTTGCTCTCGCGGGCTACACCGCCGCTATCATTGCATTCAGCACGGTTAACGTGACGGATACCCAGCAAATCTTCGATATCGCGCAAGCGCGCGTTTGTGAAGTGATCACCGGTATTCTGTGTGGCGGTCTGATGATGATGATCTTACCCAGCACCTCGGACGGTGAAGCACTGTTGACCTCGTTAAGGCGCATGCATTTACGCTTGCTGGAACATGCCGCAATGTTGTGGCAGCCGGAAATCACCCTGCAAATGCGCACATCGCATGAAGGGGTGATCGGCCAGATTCTGACCATGAATCTGTTGCGTATTCAGGCCTTCTGGAGTCACTACCGGTTGCGTCGGCAAAATAACCTGCTCAATTACATGTTGCATCAGCAATTACGCATTACCAGCGTCATCTCCAGCCTGCGCCGTATGCTGCTGAACTGGCCGGATCGCCCGGCGAATCTGGCGGCTGTTTTAGAACAATTGCTGACCGAACTCCGTAATCCCGACACCGACAAATACCGCCTTGCACGCATCTTGCAGCAGATCGCCCCACAGGATCCGGCTGATTACCGCCATCGCGCCTTTTGGCTACGCCTGCGGCATTTCTGTTGGTTGTACCTGAACTGTAGCCGTTGGTTACTGCGGCTCGAGAGTGCAACACCTGTCAGCGATATCCAACCCCCGCGTGTGACCTCGCTGGCACGTCATACCGATAGCTACGAGGCCGCCTATAACGGCCTGCGCACCTTCTTATCTATCGTCCTCGGCTGCGCCTATTGGATTAACACCCAATGGGACGCGGGTAGCTCAGCCCTGACACTGATCGCTATCAGCTGTGTACTGTATTCCTCCACACCCTCTCCCATCAACAGCATCACGACGCTGTTAAAAGCCGTGCTACTGCTGTCGATCGCCTGTTTTGTAGTGAAGTTCGGTTTGATGATTCAGATTGATGATTTTTGGCTGTTCTGCGCGTTTCTGTTTCCGGTATTGGTGACCATGCAGATGTTCAAGCTGCAACATCCATCCTACGCGGCATTATGGGGCCAACTGATCGTGTTTATGGGCTCTTTCCTTTCCGTCACCAACCCACCAAGCTACGATTATCAGTCTTTTATTAATGACAGTATCGGTAAGATTGTTGGTGTACTGCTGGCTGGTCTGGCATTCCAGATCTTGCGGCCCAGTTCGGACAAACGCAAAAGCCGGCGAATTATCCGTGCCCTGCGGCGCGACTTTATCGATCAATTGAGTAAGAAACCACAGCAGAGCGAAAGTCAGTTTGAATCGCTGATTTATCACCGCATCAGCCAATTGAATCAAAGTCAGGATCAAGAAGCGCGTAGTTGGTTATTACGCTGGGGTGTCGTGTTACTCAACTGCAGCCATATTGTCTGGCAATTACGTGACTGGCAGACTCGATCCGATCCGCTTTCAGCGGTGCGTGACGTCTGCATTCACTGCTTGCGAGGCATTATGACGGAGAAAGGTGTGCAGCACAGCTCGCTGGATGCGACGTTGCAGGAGTTGCTACGCATGAGCAACGCACTAGCGCACCACCCGGATCAGGCGGCACGCGATCTTGCCGGACTCATTTGGCGGCTGTACTGCTCATTGCAACAGTTACAACAGGCGATTACCCCAACAGACACGGCAACCGCGGTGCCCGCCGCCCATTAACCGACATTATGATTTAATGACACCGCAGGCGAAGCGTTCCCCGCCGCCGCCCAGAGGTTTCGGATGGTCGGCATTATTATCGCCACCCGCATGCACCATCAATGCCTTGCCGGTTATTTCGCTGATTTTTTTCAGCCGTGGCGCTAGCACCGGATATGTAGCCATACCGTCGTCCGTCACGTAAATAGCCGGCAGGTCGCCCAAATGACCGTCGGCATAGGGGCCAAGGTGCTTGCCGGTTTTTTGTGGGTCAAAGTGCCCGCCCGCTGCCAGCGCAGCAACCGCCTTGCCCTCTTTCATGCCTGGCTCACAACTGCCATTTTCATGTACATGGAAACCATGCACGCCAGGCGGCAACGCTTTTAGTTGCGGTGTAAACATCAGGCCGTAAGGCGTTTCACTGATTGTCACTTTACCAATCTCCTGGCCAATTCCCTGCCCGGTCACCAGATTCATGTCAACATCTACCGTCGCCGCCTGAGCGACTCCGCAGGCCATTAGGCCGAAGGCCGCATACCAATAATGTTTCATTAATCAATCTCCTTTGAATAGCTGTGAGTATTCAGTATAGGGGAATGTGTGACGCCACCACTCAAAATAGGCACAATTTCGACCATCAAATTCGCATTATTAATAATTCATACTAATAATAATTCTACCGATGTCGGTCCTCTGACCAGATGTCGTTGGATACACTCTGCTTACCTGCACTCGCTGCAAAGGCTATTCAAAGATTAACCCGGCAATGCAGCAAATTCATAAGGAACTGATATGGGAATCTTTAATTATCAAGGCCTCGATGAGGCGAAATCCAAAGTGTTATTTACCGATGCCATGGCGATTTCTACCTATGCCTATCACAATATCGATAATGGTTTTGACGAAGGCTACCACACTACCGGTTTTGGATTGGGCTTGCCGTTAACGCTGGTGACAGCGTTGATTGGCAGCACACAATCACAGGGCGGGTTGCCCGGTATTCCGTGGAATCCTGATTCGGAAAAGGCAGCACTGGCAGCGGTAAATAACGCCGGTTGGTCTTTGATTGGCGCTGATCAATTAGGTTACCAGGGAAAGACAGATTCCCGAGGTACCTATTATGGAGAGACGCTGGGCTATACCACAGCCCAAGCCGAGGTGCTGGGAAAATATGACGACGCAGGTCATCTCACCGGTATTGGCATTGCTTTTCGTGGCACCAGTGGCCCGCGAGAATCGTTAATCACCGATACTATTGGTGACTTGATCAATGACGTGCTGGCCGGGTTCGGACCAAAGGGTTACGCGGACAACTACAGCCTGAAAGCCTTTGGCACCCTATTGGCCGATGTGGCCAAATTTGCCCAGGCGCACGGTCTTAGCGGTGACGATGTGACGATCAGCGGCCATAGTCTTGGCGGATTGGCAGTGAACAGCATGGCAGCGCTCAGCGACAGCAATTGGGGCGGTTTCTATTCACAATCGAGCTATGTGGCCTTTGCCTCCCCGACGCAATACGAGACGGGCGGCAAAGTGATTAACATCGGTTACGAAAACGACCCTGTATTTCGCGCGCTTGACGGGTCAACGCTCACACCATCCACGTTAGGTGTACACGATGCACCACAAGAATCTGCCACCAATAATATCGTTAACTTTAACGATCACTACGCCTCTGCAGCCTGGAATATCCTGCCCTTCTCCATTCTGAATGTTCCAACCTGGCTATCTCATCTGCCATTCTTTTATCAGGATGCGTTAATGCGGGTGCTGAACTCCGAGTTTTATTCTCTGACCAGTAAAGATTCGACAGTGATCGTCTCTAACCTCTCCGATGTCACGCGTGGCAATACCTGGGTAGAGGATCTCAACCGCAACGCGGAAAAACACAGCGGTCCGACATTTATTGTTGGCAGTGACGGCAATGATTTAATCAAGGGCGGTGCAGGCAATGATTATCTTGAAGGCCGCGCCGGCAATGACACATTCCGCGACAGTGGCGGCTTTAACATCATTTCCGGCGGAGAAGGCAATAACACGCTGGATCTGCAACACGCCTTAAAAAAGACTGAAGTTGCCTACGACGGTAATACCCTCTACTTACGCGACACTAACGGCGATATCACTCTGGCAACATCGATTAATACGCTGAAAAGCACGGAGTCATCCCTGCTAATTTTCACCAAAGACGTTGCTCATCAGGTCACCGACAACGGGTTGCTCTCCGATAAAGGGCTGACTGCTTATGCCAGCTCGGAAAAAGGGGGCGCAACCAATGACATCCTGACTGCGAAAGACACAGGCTCTTGGTTATTCGGTCTTGATGGGGATGACCAACTGTTCGGCGGCAAAGGCAATGACGTGTTTGTCGGGGGCGCTGGCAATGACATCATGCACAGTCAGGGTGGCAACAACACCTTCTTGTTCAGTGGCAACTTTGGCCAAGATCAGATTTATGGCTATCAGGCGCAAGACAAACTGGTCTTTATGGGGACACCAGGCAGCAGTTCGGGCGGTGATTACCGCGATTTTGTTTCCGAAGTGAACGACAATCTGGTGTTTAACTTTGGCGGCAATACAGTCACGCTCGTCGGGCTTGGGTTGAACAGCTTGTCGGACGGACAGGTCGTTTTGGCGTAAAAATATGGGCAGCCTTGCTGCCCATTTTCTTGCCAACGATTATGGGACGTCGTAGCCCAGTGCCGCTTTACGAATGCGGAACCACTGCTGGCGATTGAGCGTCAACGCTTGCGCCTTCAACGCCGAACGCACGCGTTCAATCTTGCCGGAGCCGATGATCGGTAACGGTGCAGATGGCAAGCGCATAACCCAAGCGTAAACGACCTGTTCAATCGTATCTGCACCAATTTCCTGCGCAACGGTCTGCAATTCGTCACGCAGTGGCTGGAACTCAGCATCATTGAAGAGACGGCCGCCCCCCAGACAAGACCACGCCATGGGTTTGATTCTCAGCTGCTGGCACTGATCCAAGGTTCCATCAAGAATACTTGGCTGGTGGATCGGCGAAATTTCAAGTTGATTGGTTACCAGCGAGAAAGGTAAACGTGATTGCAGCAATGTAAATTGTGCTGGTGTGAAGTTGGAAACCCCGAAGTGGCGGACTTTGCCGCTTTTGTGCAACGCCACAAAGGCCTCAGCCACTTCATCAGCATCCATCAGTGGGTCTGGGCGGTGGATCAGTAACAGGTCAAGATAATCGGTGTGCAGATTCGCCAATGACTGCTCCGCGCTGCCAACGATATGTTCACGCTCAGTAATGTAGTGTCCAATGGGATTGCCCGGTTTAGCAGTGGTCGCGATACCGCATTTTGACACCAGCTCCATCGATTGACGCAACGAAGGCTTAAGGCGCATCGCTTCACCAAAGGCTTGTTCACACGCATAGCCACCATAGATGTCAGCGTGATCGGCAGTCGTCACCCCCAGTTCGATATGTTGCTCAATGAAAGCCAGCAACTGTTGCGGTGACATGCCCCACTCCATCAAACGCCAATATCCGCAAATCATGCGAGAAAATTCAGGCCCCTGCGGCGCAAGTTGAATACGGTTTACCATTATTGAAACCTCATGACATTGTTTAAAGCCAGCATACACAAGCAGATAACGCAGTGGGAAGCGGAAAGCCGCGCTTACGTGCGGCAGATCAGGAATGCGTCAGAACAATGACGGTTGTTCGGGTTGCGGATCATCAGGCTGTTTATTGGCACGCTTCATGCGCAGGAAGCGCTGGTGGCACAAGCGCAGCACGTCACGCTTTTGCGCATCGCTCATTTGCATCCAGCCAAAGCGTTCCTCGCGGCTGCGCAGGCAACCACGGCAAAAACCGCGTTCATCGGCCTGGCAAATACCACGACACGGGCTGGGAATGTCAAAAAACTCAAGCTGCTGCGGCACACGTCCTCCTGCGTTCTTAAGCTAATTGAAGACGCCATCGCTGCTGCTGGCAAGTGACTTTTCGGCATGACGGTGAAAATAATCGCGTAGATACCGCAGCGCCTGGCGTGTTTTCTCCGGCATTGCCCGCTCCAACGTCATCGCATGCAACCGTAACGGTGCAGGTCGCCACTCTGGCATCAGCTGTATCAGTTCGCCGCGTTGCAGTTCATCCTCAATTTCATAGAGTGGTTGAATCGAGATCCCCAGACCGCTGCGAGTAAAGGCGCGCATCACGTTCATACTGTCGCTAACAATCTGCCCTTCCGCCAGACGCAATTTAAGCTGCTGACCCCCTTGGTGGTGTAAATCCAAGTGCGCACCGCTGAAAGCACCGGAGATCCAACGGTGTTGCACCAAATCCTGTGGTGTCTCCGGTACGCCATGCTGACTGAGATAACGCGGTGCAGCACACAGTACCATAGGCCATTCAGCCAATGGATGGGCGATCATATTGGCATCCGCCAGTTGACGATTAACCCGCAGTGCAATATCGATCCGATGTTCGATCATATCGATGATTCGGTCATCCGCCAGCACCTTTAACGTCAGCTTGGGATGCGCTTGTAACAGCGGTGCCATGGCTTCTGCCAGCGGACGCCCGCCGATACCAATGGTGGTGGCAATACGCAGCTCTCCCACCAGCGTATCGCGCAGCTCTGCCAACCGTTGTTCGGCCTGCTGCGCCTGAAACAGCATGGCCTCACAGCCAGGATAAAAGGCGGCCCCCGCCTCGGTGAGCGCCAACCGTCGCGTAGAACGGTGCAACAAAGGTACGCCAAGCACTTTTTCCAGTGAACGCATATGCTGGCTGACCGCCGATGGCGTCATGCCCAGTCGCCGCGCTGCGCCAGCCAACGACCCCTCCGCCACCACAGTGGCAAATACTGCCATTCGATTCAATTTATCCATGATTATGAAGTTTTACTTAATCAAGAAAGCATGAATATGGCACTAATCAGCGCTATTGTTAAGTACTACAGTGTATACACCTGCTCAGGTCAACCTGGCCTGACACTTCGCACTGAACGTATTCCTGACAGGAGCAAACAGATGAAAGTAGCCATTATTGGAGCAACCGGTTTTGTAGGTCGTCGCGTGGTAGAGGAAGCACTTGCCCGTGGATTGCACGTCACCGCCATTGCCCGTCAGCAAAAAGACTTACCGGACAATGCCAACCTGACTGTTGCCTTGGGCGATGTGGCCGACACAGAATGGCTGGCGAAACAGTTAGCCGGTCAAGATGCAGTGATCAGCGCCTATAACCCGGGTTGGGCTGAAGACAACCTGTACGACAAAACCAGCAAAGGCGCGCAGCAGATCCTGGACGCAGTGAAAAAATCAGGTGTCAAACGTCTGTTGGTGGTTGGCGGGGCCGGCAGCCTGGAAGTTGCACCTGGTCTTGAGTTGGTCGATACCCCAGAGTTTCCGGACAATATCCGCCCAGGTGCACTGGCCGTGCGTGACTTACGTAACAAACTGCGTAATGAATCGTCACTCGACTGGACCTACCTGTCCCCAGCAGCATTACTGGAGCCCGGCAAACGCACCGGCCAGTTCCGTCTTGGCACCACTAAATTATTGATGAACGGCCAGGCACCCGCCGGCATCTCGGTTGAAGATCTGTCTGTAGCCATTATCGATGAGATCGAAAAACCGCAGTTTATCAAAGCACAGTTTACCGCCGCTTATTAATCGCATCGCCAGACCTCAGGGTCTGGCATCTCCCTACCTAAACCAAAAGTAAACAACCTCGCCACCTTTCTGAATCTCTAAGGTTTTCTTAAGTTTCATCCTGTAAATTTCAGCGCATTACTCAATATCAGGATTTAGATTTGGCAATGTGGTTACGTCAACGCTTACAGTGCAACAGCTTAGGTTTTATCCTCACCTGCGCCTTGTTCTTCACTCTGTTCCAAAACGCGTTATTCCTTCATAAAGCCTGGTCGTATATCACCTTCGATAACGTCCACAGCGTTATTTTCGCCGCTACCATGCCGGTCGTGATTTTCTGTGCGCTGAATATTATTTTCAGCGTGCTGACGGTACCGTTCCTGCGTAAACCGCTGATGATCTTTTTCCTGCTCGGCAGTGCCGCTGCGAACTACTTTATGTACAGCTATGGCGTGGTGATCGATGGCAATATGATGCAGAACGCCTTCGAGACCAACCCGCAGGAAGCCACTGCGCTGTTAACGCCTCGCATGGGGTTATGGTTGGCTCTGCTGGGCATTCTGCCTGCGATCCTTGTCTGCTTTACCCATATCCGTCAAACGCGCCCATGGTGGTATATGGTTGGGTTACGCGCCGCCAATGTGATGCTTTCCGTGGTGGTGATCCTGATTATCGCCGCGCTGTTTTATAAAGATTACGCGTCGTTGATCCGTAATAACAAAAGCGTGGTGAAAATGCTGACGCCGTCGAACTTCGTTTCCGGCACCATCAAATTTACTCAGCAACGTTATTTCACTCGGAATCTCCCGCTGGTGAAAATCGGTGAAGATGCACGTAAAGGGCCGTTGATCGCTGGTCAGCAAAAGAAAACGCTGGTGATTCTGGTCGTGGGAGAAACTGCGCGAGCTGAAAACTTCTCACTCGGCGGCTATGACCGTGAAACCAACCCACGTCTTAAGCAGGACAACGTGGTGTACTTTAAAAACGCCAGCTCTTGTGGGACTGAAACCGCGATTTCCGTGCCCTGCATGTTCTCCAACATGCCGCGCAGGGATTACGATGCGACTCTGGCGACGCATCAGGAAGGCATGCTTGATGTACTGGCACATGCCGGTGTTAACGTACTGTGGCGTGAAAACGATGGGGGTTGCAAAGGAGCCTGCGATCGCGTACCACATGTCGACATGACCAAGATGAAACTACCGCAGGATTGTGACGGTGACGTCTGCATGGATAATGTGTTGTTGTACAAACTGAACGACTATATCAACGGCCTGAAAGACGATGGCGTGATTGTGTTGCATCAGATGGGCAGCCACGGGCCAGCTTATTACCGCCGCAGTACGCCAGAGTTCCAGAAATTCTCGCCAACCTGCGACAGTAATCAGATCCAGGATTGTACGCATGAGCAGTTGATGAATACTTATGACAATTCCCTGCTGTATACCGATGCCATGTTGGACGACACCATCAAACTTCTACAAAAACACAGCGACAAGTTCAACACGGCGCTGGTGTATCTCTCTGACCACGGTGAATCACTGGGTGAAAATGGCATGTATCTGCACGGTACGCCTTATGTCTTCGCCCCAAGCCAGCAGACCCATGTTCCCTTCCTGATGTGGATGTCCGCTGACTATGAGCGCAACTTCAAGGTTGACCGTCAGTGCCTGAGCACCCTGGCTGAGAAAGATGACGTCTCACAAGATAACCTGTTCCACACCATGATCGGCATGCTGAACGTACAAACGCGTGAATACCAGCCGCAGTTGGATATCCTGCAACGCTGCCGCACTGGGGCATAAAGGCTTAACTTTTGCGCCCCGCTCGGGCAAAATACCCTTCATCGTCACCGGCGTTTTTACGCCGGTTTTTTTATTGTTATTGACCTAGACTGATCGGTCTATTATGCTAGCATCCATTATGACTAAACATGCGCATTGCCCCACAGATACCCGTGAACATTTGCTCGCTACTGGCGAGACGCTCAGCCTGCGCCTCGGTTTTACCGGCATGGGATTGAGTGAACTACTGACAACGGCGGGTGTGCCGAAAGGCTCGTTTTATCATTACTTCCGCTCGAAGGAAGTCTTTGGTGAAGCAATGCTACAGCGTTATTTCGAACACTATGATGCAGCAATGCAGCAGCTGTTCGCCGATGATAAAACGGATGCTCGCCACCAGTTGCTGAGTTATTACGCCCAGGCGATTAGCTACCATTGCCGCAGCGAATGCCATAACGCCTGTCTTGCGGTAAAGCTATCCGCTGAGGTGAGCGATTTGTCAGAGCCTATGCGCCATGCGTTGGAAACGGGCACAGCCCGGGTGATTGGCCATCTGCAGGACGCCATTGAACGTGGTATTCGTGAGGGCTCACTGTCAATTGCCATGAGCCCGGCGGCAACGGCAGAAACGTTGTATTCACTGTGGCTTGGTGCTTCACTGCGCGCCAAAATCCGCCGCTCGTTAGCCCCGCTGACCAGCGCGCTGGAAAGTATTGAGTTATTGTTGCGCCCAGCGCAACCCTAAACAAACAACAATGGATTTACCAAGGATTACCCTGTTGGGCAATTCTACGCCCGTTACTAGTCGACCGGTCTATTAATATAGGATGTGCTATGAAGATTGAAAAGTTGTTCTCCCCATTGAAGGTTGGCGCTGTAACTCTGCCGAACCGCGTGTTTATGGCCCCACTGACGCGTCTGCGCAGCATTGAACCGGGCGATATTCCTACCCCTCTAATGGGAGAGTATTATGCCCAACGTGCCAGTGCGGGATTGATCGTCACTGAAGCAACCCAGATCTCTTTCCAGGCGAAAGGCTATGCCGGTGCACCAGGGCTGCATACTCCAGAACAAATCGCCGCGTGGAAAAAGATCACCCAGGCCGTACACGACAAAAACGGCCATATCGCCGTTCAGCTGTGGCACGTGGGCCGTATTTCCCATAACAGCCTGCAACCGGGCCAGCAAGCCCCAGTTGCCCCATCTGCGATCAATGCAGAAACCCGCACCACCGTACGTGACGAAACAGGTGCCTGGGTGCGTGTCCCAACCTCTACTCCACGCGCGCTGGAAACCGAAGAAATTCCAGGCATCATTAACGATTTCCGCCAGGCAACCGCCAACGCACGTGAAGCCGGTTTCGACTTTATCGAACTGCACGCCGCGCACGGCTACTTGCTGCACCAGTTTATGGCTCCAGCATCTAACCAGCGTACCGATCAATACGGTGGTAGCATTGAAAACCGCACTCGCCTGACCTTAGAAGTGGTTGATGCGAGCATTGCTGAGTGGGGTTCAGAACATGTCGGTATCCGTATTTCACCACTGGGTCCGTTTAACGGCCTGGATAACGGTGAAGATCAGGAAGACGCAGCGCTGTACCTGGTTGAAGAACTGAACAAACGTAACATTGCTTTCCTGCACATTTCCGAACCGGACTGGGCTGGTGGTAAACCTTATTCCGATGCATTCCGCGACTCGGTACGTGCCCACTTTAAAGGGGTGATTGTCGGCGCGGGTGCTTACACTGCTGAAAAAGCAGAAGAGCTGATCACTAAAGGCTTTATCGATGCGGTAGCCTTTGGACGCAGCTATATTGCCAACCCTGATTTGGTTGAGCGTCTCAAACAAAATGCGGCACTGAACGAACCGCAACCTGCTACCTTCTACGGTGGTGGTGCTGAGGGTTATACCGACTACCCTTTCTTATCTGAAAAATAAGACGCATAAAATAAATGGGCCACATAACAAATGTGGCCCATTTTTATATCGATGAATGCGCGCCTTGCTGAACTGACCGTGTTGGTGAGCATAGGTAGAGCAATCTTCAGAGATGAATTTAACGGGCCACCAGAGCCGCCCAGCGTGCTATTTCACTGGCATCGACATTTTCCATTATTGTTCTAAACCAAACGGTAAATTCACCTGGATTACGTTGCATCTCATTCGTCAATTGCTGAAGGTCAATCCACAACCAACTATTCGCTTCTGCAGGATGCCCCTGCGGTTCGCCGTTAAATAGCCCCACGTAAATATGATCGAACTCGTGCTCAATTAAATCGCCTGGAACCTCTGCACGATAAGTAAAACTGGCTACCTGCTGCAATTCACTGCTGAAGCCCATTTCTTCATGCAGCCGACGTTGCGCTGCTGCTACCGTTTGCTCTCCCCATCGTGGGTGACCGCAGCAACTGTTGGTCCATAAACCAGCCGAGTGATATTTACTGAAAGCCCGCTGCTGCAGCAGCAAACGCCCTTGGCTATCAAATATAAATATTGAAAATGCCCGGTGCAGTAAACCCTGCTGATGCACCAGCATTTTGGTTTGCGAACCAATAACGTTGTCCTCGGCATCAACCAGTATCAGCATTTCATCCATTTGTTGGCTCCTCCAGCAAGGGGAGTAAATCAACACTGGAAAAATAAACAACCATATAAACAAGATCCTAATTAATGAACTAACCCAGTCCAACCCAGGCTTTACTTCGCTGTCAGGCCGCACGGTGCTTCACAATGCTTATAGTAGCGATTTTCAGGATCCTTTCGGCGACAAAGTGTGCGTTTATCTCCTCGCAGTCATAATAAGTGACAATGTCACTATAGGCGCATTGTGCGCCCTACCGTGGCGTACATTGAAATCCTTTATGCGGCAACGCTATACTGGATTTCGCTTCAATCCATCCGCCGTTGGCAACGGCACATCCAATCAGAGGAATTATGCGCTTACTCCATACCATGATCCGCGTCGGTGATTTACAACGCTCCATCGACTTCTATACCAAGGTATTAGGCATGCGCTTGCTGCGTACCAGCGAGAACCCTGAATACAAATACTCGTTGGCGTTTGTGGGCTATACCGATGAAAGCGAAGGAGCGGTGATTGAGCTGACCTATAACTGGGGCACCGACAGCTACGAAATGGGCACCGCGTTCGGTCATCTGGCACTGGGTGTTGACGATGTAGCTGCGACTTGTGACAGCATCCGTAAAGCCGGCGGCAAAGTCACCCGCGAAGCCGGCCCTGTCAAAGGTGGCACCACGGTCATCGCCTTTGTTGAAGACCCAGATGGTTACAAGATTGAGCTGATCGAGAATAAACACGCAGGCCATGGTCTCGGCCACTGAGATCGATCAACAAGGGCGCTTTTTGCGCCCTTGTTTTTATCCGCGTGATAACCGCCTGCAACCGGGCGCAAAATTTGCCATAATGCGCGCTGCATTCGATGAAGATAAGAAACTGATGGCCGAAAAAAGTGATCTTAACGCCCTGAGTGGCCGTTTTCGTGGGTTTTACCCCGTAGTCATAGATATAGAAACCGCCGGATTTAATGCCAAAACTGACGCATTGTTGGAAATTGCCGCTGTGACGTTAAAAATGGACGAGAACGGCTGGTTGCAGCAGGACGAAACCCTGCACTTCCACGTGGAACCTTTTGAAGGCGCGAATCTGCAACCAGAAGCGCTGGCCTTTAATGGCATCGATCCCAGTAACCCGTTGCGTGGTGCCGTCAGCGAGCACGATGCGCTGCACGCTATTTTCAAAGCCGTGCGCAAAGGTATTAAGGACCGGGGCTGTAACCGAGCGATTATTGTGGCGCACAACGCCAATTTTGATCACAGCTTTCTGATGGCCGCGGCGGAACGCGCCAGTCTGAAACGCAACCCTTTCCATCCGTTCGCCACCTTTGACACTGCAGCATTGAGCGGACTGGTACTCGGGCAAACCGTGCTGGCTAAAGCCTGTATTGCCGCCAACATTCCATTCGATAGCGCCCAAGCGCACTCAGCATTATATGACACAGAGCAAACTGCTCAGTTGTTCTGTGAACTGGTTAACCGCTGGAAGCGCCTTGGTGGCTGGCCTCTAGCGGCCACCAATACCGACGAAGATATCTAAATTACATATCACGGCCTGGCGGACAACGTTCTCTGCTGTTGCAAGAACGTTGTACACAGCAGCAGAAAAACGACGCGTTTAGAGAAAAAAATCGGGCGGCCCAGTATTAGCTGGCACCGCCCGATCTCGTCCAACAATAAAACCAAGCCTGTTATGGCTGCTGGTCTTCCTGCTGTTTGTACTTCTCTGCCGTTTCTTTAATCAGCTGCTGCAGTTCGCCACGCTGATACATTTCCATGATGATATCACAGCCACCGACCAGCTCACCGTCGACCCACAGCTGTGGGAACGTCGGCCAGTTGGCATACTTCGGTAACTCGGAACGAATGTCCGGGTTCTGCAAAATGTCAACGTAGGCAAAACGCTCGCCACAGGCAGACAATGCCTGCACGGCTTGTGCGGAGAAACCACAGTTTGGCAATTTCGGTGAACCTTTCATGTACAGCAAAATTGGGTTCTCAGCGATCTGGTGCTGAATTTTTTCAATCGTCGTCGTCATTATATTGCTTCCTCAAGCCAAATCTCATGGCTACAACATGCATCACACGGGCTATTGTAGCGGCTGAAACCGTCACAAGAAAACGCCATCTTTTGCAAGGGCATTCCCCATTGTCAGTCGCGTATCACCGGCAAGGCCTTTCCGACCAAAACATATGGACAGAATAACATTTTTAATCTGGCCATTTCACTAATATATTTTTTCACCAAAACACGTCGTTTAATTATTCCCCACGCGTTTTCTGTTGGTTTTTTATACATTAACGGTTTGATTTTTCGGCAAAAAAAATGCCATTAACGTTTTCTCACAATATGGATTATCATTTATGAGTTCTTCGCTGTTTTATATGGCGAAATTCGGGAATACTGTCATTCTTTCGATATCTGTTCCGGGGCCAAGGTTGGTAACGTCGACATGCGTTTAATTCTTACGCTTTTTGTGCTGTTGTTTACACAGCTATTCTTCAATTTGGCGCACGCAGCGCCACAGGCGCGTATTGCCGCTGAGCAGCGCAAGAGCCACGTAAACGAAGCCCGGCCAGATGACCGTAAGAAAAAGAAAGCGGTTAAGGCTAGCAGCAAAAAAGTAAAAGTCACCACCCCGCAAAAAACAGCCAAGGTTCCCAAAGCCAAAACAGAAAAAGCCGCTAAAAAGATCGTCAGCGCCAAATCGAAACACAAAACTCAACAAATCGCCAAAATCAAAGTGACCCCGCCGAAAAAGGGTTACAAAAAAGGCTATGGTCGTCATCGTGAAGCCGGTATGGCAACCGCTAAATTGGCACGTGATGAAAAACCGCTGAAGCTCACCCCAGCACATAAGAAACGCTACCAGCACGCCAAGCAAACCGCGATGGCCAAGCTGATGGACCAAATGGGCAAACCTTACCGCTGGGGCGGTACTTCACCAAGAACCGGTTTTGACTGCAGCGGTCTGATTTATTACGCCTATAAAGACGTGGTAAAAATCAAAATGCCACGCACCGCTAACGAAATGTATCACCTGCGTGACGCCGCACCGATCAAGAAAAATGAATTGGAAAGTGGTGACCTGGTGTTCTTCCGCATTAACAATCGCGGCGTAGCCGACCATGTAGGTGTCTATCTGGGCAACGGCAAATTTATTCAGTCTCCGCGCACCGGTGAAGAAATTCGTATCAGCCAGCTCGACAATGACTACTGGCAAAACCATTACATCGGCGCACGCCGTGTAGTGACACCGAAAACCATTCGATAATTCGTTCTGCGGCTGGCCTTACCAGCCGCTCTCTTCGGTTTAATTCTCCAACGCTTACTGCCGTACCTGTACCTTTCTCAGACTCATCACTGATTTTTATTGCGAAAATTGCTAAGCTAAATACCCACAATAAAAACAGGCCAACCTGTTACCCAGGTAATTGAGTACCGGATGGATCCTGTATAAGGAGGAAGCAATGTCGTTTGAACTACCTGCACTACCGTATGAGAAAAACGCTCTCGAACCCCACATCTCAGCAGAAACACTGGAATACCACTATGGTAAGCATCACAACGCCTATGTGGTCAATCTGAACAATTTGCTGAAAGGTAGCGAGTTTGACGGGTTATCTCTGGAAGCGATTATCAAGGCGTCCAGTGGCGGCATTTTCAACAATGCCGCTCAGGTATGGAACCACACCTTCTATTGGCACTGCTTATCGCCACAGGGCGGTGGTGAGCCTCAGGGCGCATTGGCTACCGCTATCAATCAGGCGTTTGGTTCTTTCGCCGCCTTCAAAGAGCAATTTAGCGAGGCTGCAATCAAAAACTTTGGCGCCGGCTGGACCTGGCTGGTGAAAAAGGCTGACGGCTCGCTGGCTATTGTTAATACGTCGAACGCTGGTACGCCGCTGACCGGTGAAGACAAACCGTTACTGACCGTCGACGTGTGGGAACACGCCTACTATATCGATTACCGCAACGCACGCCCGACCTACCTGGAGAATTTCTGGGCATTGGTTAACTGGGCATTTGTGGAGAAAAACCTGGCATAACGCGGGTTGAGGCAAACAGGCGCACTAAGCTGCGCCTGTTTTTACTTCGGGGATCAGTTCAATGCTGCGGTGAAGCTAAAAGCAATAATCACGGCCAGCGCACAGACAGTGGTGAACAGTGACATTTTCAGATCGGTATCCATTACAACTCCTTTTCAGATTGGTTTTCCCAAGGATAAAAGGCACACAATTAATGCGTCAAACCATTTTCACACAGTTGGCCAATAAAATCTTGTTATCATTTCCCGGTTTATAATACCGATTACCTCTTCCCCTTTTGCTCAATATGGGACAAAATTCGCAGTTCACAACTGTGTACCGGCAAAATGCCCCTCCTGACCAAGCGCTGACGACTTCAACACACTAAAAACTCAGTTTTCGCTTCTTTGGAGAAGGATCTACGCAGGCAAACGATTAACATCACACTTACATACTGCAACATGTGAGTTCAGGAGTCATTCTTTACATGGCAACGATTAAAGATGTGGCCAAACGCGCTGGCGTTTCCACCACCACCGTTTCGCACGTCATCAATAAGACTCGTTTCGTCGCCGAAGAGACAAAAGCGGCCGTGGGTGCCGCGATTAAAGAGCTGCATTATTCACCCAGTGCTGTGGCGCGCAGTCTGAAGGTCAATCACACCAAATCGATTGGTCTGCTGGCAACCTCTAGTGAAGCGCCCTACTTTGCTGAAGTGATCGAAGCGGTAGAAAACAGTTGCTACAGCAAAGGCTATACGCTGATTCTGTGTAACTCGCACAACAATTTGGACAAACAGCGCGCCTATCTGGCGATGCTGGCGCAAAAGCGCGTCGATGGCTTGTTGGTGATGTGTTCAGAATACCCAGACCAATTGCTCGGCATGTTGGAAGATTATCGCAACATCCCGATGGTCGTGATGGACTGGGGCGCAGCACGCGGTGATTTTACTGATACCATCATTGATAATGCCTTCGAAGGTGGCTATCTGGCTGGACGTTATCTGATCGAGCGCGGACACCGCGATATCGGTGCCATTCCCGGCCAACTGGCGCGTAACACTGGGGGCGGACGCCATCAGGGCTTCTTAAAAGCCATGGAAGAAGCCAATATCGACGTGCGCGACGAGTGGGTCGTCCAGGGTGACTTTGAGCCAGAATCCGGCTACAAGGCCATGCACCAGATACTGTCGCAGAAGCAGCGTCCAACCGCGGTATTCTGTGGCGGCGATATCATGGCAATGGGGGCTATCTGTGCCGCCGATGAGCTTGGGCTACGCGTGCCGCAAGATATCTCGGTCATTGGCTATGATAACGTGCGCAATGCGCGCTATTTCACCCCGGCACTGACCACGATTCATCAACCTAAAGAGCGCTTGGGTGAGATGGCATTCACCATGTTATTGGACCGCATCATCAGCAAGCGTGAAGAGTCACAGGTGATCGAGGTTCATCCTAAGTTGGTTGAGCGCCGTTCGGTTGCTGACGGTCCGTTTATCGATTACCGCCGTTAGTCATTCACGCCGGAAGCCACTGCGGTTTCCGGCGTCACTTCACTTAACCATTCCTGATTCAACGTTTCGCTGTCGCCTAAATAGTCCAATAGCCAGGCCATCGCCGGTGATGGCGTATTTTGCTGCCATGTCAGGCAACAGGGGCTGGCAGGAAACGGCTGCTGCAACTGTAGCGCTACCAGTTCCCCACGTTCTACTAACGGCAAGACCTGATGTGCGGGCATCATCCCCACACACAATCCGGCGCACAGGCAATCCACCGCCGACGCCCAGTCCGGCACTACCAACCGCCGTTGGTTATCCAGTGTCCAGGTGACCCGCTTGGGGAGATTACGTGAGGTATCTTCCAGACACAGTGACGGGAAAGGCCGGAGCTGGTCATCGTTCAGTAACCCCTCTAAAGCGGCCAGCGGGTGCTGGGGGCTGGCGACGCATAACCAACGCATGTCGCCCATATCGCGAAAGGCAAACCCACCACCGACCGGCACGGCCCGCGTCGCACCTATCGCCATGTCAGCACGGCCATCCACCAATGCATCCCACACGCCATTAAACACTTCTGGCTGAACCAATAATTCAACGTCAGGAAAATGCCGATAAAAATCCAACACCAACTGACGGCAACGCTGTGGCTTGACGATAATATCTACGGCAATCTTCAACTGACCACGCCAGCCGTTGGCTACTTGCTGACACTGCCGTCGGGTGTCGAGCATTTTTTTGATGACACCACGCGCTTCCTGAATAAATAGCACACCCGCAGGCGTCAGCTCCACATCACGATGACGACGCTCAAACAACGGTACCGCCAGCCATTGCTCAAGTTGCCGCACGGTGTAACTTACCGCTGAGGGTACCCGATGCAATTCCTGCGCCGCTGCGCTAAAGCTACCGGTTCGGGCAACAGCATCCACTACATCCAGAGAATATTCAGACCACATGGTTTTGCCTTCAATTTTTTTAACAGCACTTTGCAAATATTACCGTTTCACAAGCAGAGATCCAGCCGGATACACTTGCCGGCGCTAAAAACCTGCGACAATAAAATATTAACGAGAAATACCATGCGAAATTCCTTTGGTTTTATGTTCTATCTTGCCGGTCTGAGTATGCTGGGTTACCTGGCTACCGACATGTACTTGCCCGCTTTTGGTGTGATGCAGCAAGACCTGCAAATTTCTGCCGGGGCGATCAGCGCCAGCCTGAGTATCTTCCTGGCCGGCTTTGCCTTTGCACAATTACTCTGGGGCCCGCTTTCCGATCACCTTGGCCGCAAGCCCGTACTATTGATTGGTCTGGCCCTGTTTGCCCTGGGTTGCCTGGGCATGTTGTGGGTAGAGAATGCCGTTCAGCTCTGGTCGCTGCGTTTTATCCAGGCCATTGGGGTTTGTTCCGCCGCGGTCACCTGGCAAGCGCTCGTCATTGACCGTTACCGTGAAGGTAAGGCAAACCGTGTTTTCGCCACTATTATGCCACTGGTGGCGCTTTCACCCGCACTGGCACCGCTGGTCGGGGCATGGCTGTTAAACCATATGGGTTGGCGCGCTATTTTCGCCGTGCTGCTGGGCATCACCGTTATACTGCTGCTGCCTACCCTGCTATTGAAAGAAAGCGCCAAGGCGGCACCCACCACCGAAAAGAAAAACAGCCTGACCTTCCTGCAACTGTTGAAATCACCGGCCTTTAGCGGGAACGTCACCATCTTTGCCGCCTGTTCGGCCGGATTTTTTGCCTGGCTGACCGGTTCACCGTTTATTCTTGGTGATATGGGGTACAGCCCAAATGATATTGGCCTGAGTTATGTACCGCAGACCCTTGCCTTCTTATTAGGGGGTTATGGCTGCCGTACCGCATTAAATCGCATTAATGGCAACACGTTACTGCCGTGGCTGCTGGTAGCTTATGGTGTGAGTATGGTGTCTCTGTACTTGGTTGCCACGCTGACTGAGCCGACACTGACCACATTGTTGATTCCGTTCTGCGTGATGGCATTGGTCAACGGAGCCACCTACCCAATCGTAGTGGCGAATGCGCTAACGCCATTCCCAGAAGGCACAGGTAAAGCCGCAGCCCTGCAAAACACCTTGCAGTTGGGCCTGTGTTTTGTCGCCAGTATGCTGGTTTCGGCATTTATTGCCCAACCCCTGCTGGCAACAGTCACGGTGATGGTGTCGACGGTAGTATTGGCTGGAATGGGCTATATGCTGCAACGCGGTAAAGTGGTGGATGACAGTCAGACAACGCGACAGGAACATGCTAACTCTGCGTCATAATTGTCATTATTAATAATCACTTAAAGAATATTTTTGCCGAGTGCGATTTACAGTTGAGTAAGCGCCTCGGCAAGCCTATACTCAAAACGACCTTTTAAAATAACACTTTTATAATTTCTTTATCACAAATTGCTGTTGTGTACGCGCATGGCGTCACACTTTTTTAAGGATTGTCTTTCCCGCGTTTCTTGCGCTGGAACCTTCTTAAAATTTTCCTCTGTTCATAGTCGGATATCAGACGCCACGGGACTTTTTACCGTAGGTAAACGTATGCACCCGCAGAATTTGTCTAAGCTATTTTTTGGCGGGTCATAAGTCAGAAGAAGGTGATGGAGAAGCTATGAGTTCATCGTGTATAGAAGATGTGAGCATCCAGGACAACCAATGGTACCGTATCGCTCATGAAATGCTCAGCATGGCCGGTATTGAAATAAACGGCTCACGCCCTTTCGATATTCAGATTAAAAACCCCGATTTTTTTAAACGCGTTCTACAGGAGGGTTCTCTCGGCCTTGGCGAAAGCTATATGGACGGTTGGTGGGAATGTGAACGGCTGGATATATTCTTTCAACATGTTGTCCGCGCCGGTCTGGAAAAGAAACTCCCCCGCCATCTAAAAGATACTCTCCGAATTGCCGCTGCGCGATTAACCAATTTGCAATCGAAAAAACGCGCCTGGATTGTCGGTAAAGAGCATTACGATCTGGGGAACGACCTGTTTACGCAGATGCTCGATCCTTATATGCAGTATTCCTGCGCCTACTGGAAAGAGGCAACTACGCTGGAAGAGGCGCAAGATGCCAAGCTGCGGATGATTTGCGAAAAACTGCAGCTACAACCGGGTATGCGTTTGCTGGATATCGGCTGCGGTTGGGGTGGGCTTTCCGCCTATGCAGCAAAAAACTTTGGCGTGTCCGTGGTGGGCGTAACCATTTCTGCCGAGCAACAAAAGCTGGCGCAAGAGCGCTGTGCCGGGCTGGACGTCGAAATTCTGCTGCAAGATTATCGCGATTTGCACCTACAGTTTGACCGTATCGTTTCTGTCGGCATGTTTGAGCACGTCGGCCCCAAAAATTACCGCACCTACTTCAATGTTGTTGAGCGTAATTTAAAACCGGGCGGCTTATTCCTGCTACACACCATCGGTTCGAATCGGACAGATATGAATGTTGACCCGTGGATCAACAAATATATCTTCCCGAATGGCTGTTTGCCTTCCGTTACCCATATCGCCCAAGCCAGCGAAGGGCATTTTGTGATGGAGGACTGGCATAATATTGGCGCTGATTATGATCGCACGCTGATGGCATGGTACGAGCGATTCAAACAAGCGTGGCCAGAACTCGCCCAACGTTATTCCGATCGCTTCGAACGCATGTTCAGTTATTATCTGAACGCCTGTGCCGGCGCATTTCGCGCGCGGGATATTCAACTGTGGCAGGTGGTATTCAGCCCGAAAGGCGTTGAAGGTGGTATCCGCGTTCCGCGATAACACTGCGCAATAAAAAACCCCGGTAAATCAGCCGGGGTTCTTTTCATACCTTGATGACCTAATAGGTATCAGCCGCAATAAACGCGGATGATTTTATCATCACTGTCACCCAGGAAGTTCAGACGGCGCAGATTAAAGTCCATCGTAACTGCTGAGTTATACGGAATAGCGCGCACCTGTGAGTCAATCCGCACACCTTCAAGCGCTGACAGCGGTTTACCTACATAGCTCTGATACTGTGCCGCACCGCAGGTATCATTTTCTGCGTCCACGGCCGGGTTGGCTGCGCCCTGTTCAGGCGAACTGCTACAAGCACTCAGCGCCAACAGCGCCGTTAACATCAACGTTTTCCCATAAAACTTCACGCGTTTGCTCCTCTCTGGTTTGTCGTCCGTCAGATCTTCTGCGACAGCGCGCTCGCCGCCGCCATCGCCGCTTCACGGCTCGCTAAAACACGCTCAACGGTGTCCACCACCGCCTGTGTTTGCGGGTCGATCTCAATATTCACCTTATCACCCAGGCGTTTTTTACCCAGCGTGGTGCGTTCCAGCGTTTCCGGGATCAGATGTACGCAAAAACGATTATTCACGACTTCACCTATGGTCAGACTAATACCATCGATGCCAATGAAGCCTTTATGCAGAACGTATTTCATCAATTCGGCGTCTGGCATCCGCAGCCACACCTGGCGATTATTCTCAGAGGTATAAATCTTGGCCACCTCCGCCGTGCAGATAATATGGCCGGACATCAGGTGACCGCCAATTTCATCATTAAATTTGGCTGCCCGCTCAATGTTGACAACATCCCCCAACACCAGATCACCGAGGTTAGTCAAACGCAGCGTTTCTTTGATCAGATCAAAGCTGACGCGGTTGCCTTCCACCGCAGTGACGGTCAGGCAGCAGCCGTTATGCGCCACCGATGCCCCGAGTTCTAGCCCTGGCAGCAGTTCAGTAGGCATATCGATAACGTGAGTGCGGAAGTTGGATTTTTCATCAATGGCGACCAGCGGCGCGGTGCCTTGTACGATACCGGTGAACATGTGGGCCTCTTCTTTCTACAATGTTTAAAGCGCTTGAGGCAGTTTGCCCCAGTTGGCGAGGAAAACCAAACCCGAGGCGACAAAAAATCTGCGCCTGCGCATTTAATAACTATTTCATCGCAGCATTTGCTTAACGACGCCGAGCGGGTACAATATTTTTGACAAAATTCCGCTATTTTTAATTGTTGTCCTTTCGCGACGACCCTTCCCTTCATCATAAATAAATAGAAAAGGTGTATGCGTGCAGAAGTACTTAATTGAAGCGCGTAGCTTATTGGCCCTCGCAATCCCGGTAATCATCGCGCAAATATCGCAAACCGCAATGGGCGTAGTCGATACCATCATGGCCGGTGCTTACAGCGCCACAGATATGGCCGCCGTAGCCGTCGGTACCTCTATCTGGTTGCCGGCCATTCTCTTCGGCCACGGCTTGTTGCTCGCACTGACACCAGTAATTGCACAACTTAATGGTGCAGGTCGACGCGATCGTATCGCCCATCAGGTCCGTCAAGGTTTCTGGCTGGCTGGAGCCGTCTCTGTGCTGGTGATTACTGTGTTGTATAACAGCAAGTTTGTTATCGACATGATGCACAACATTGATCCACAGCTGGCAGACAAAGCCGTAGGTTATCTGCACGCCATCATGTGGGGGGCGCCAGGCTATCTGTTCTTCCAGGTCCTACGTGGCCAATGTGAGGGGCTGTCAAAAACCAAACCCGGTATGGTTATTGGCTTTCTCGGTTTGTTGGTCAACATCCCGATCAACTATATCTTCATCTACGGTAAGTTCGGTATGCCGGAACTGGGTGGCGTCGGTTGCGGTGTGGCAACGGCAAGCGTCTACTGGTTTATGTTCCTGGCGATGCGGTGGTACGTCCGACGAGCACCGTCGCAGCGCGATATTATACCGCACGAAGGCAGCAGCAAACGACCAGACTGGCCAGCGATAAAACGCTTGTTCGGCATTGGCCTGCCGGTTGCGTTGGCTCTGTTCTTTGAAGTCACGCTGTTCGCGATTGTTGCCCTGTTGGTGTCACCGCTCGGCATTGTTTCCGTCGCAGGGCACCAGATTGCACTGAACTTCAGCGCCCTGATGTTCGTTTTGCCGCTGTCACTGGGCGTCAGTGCCACTATTCGCGTTGGTTATCGACTGGGTGAAGGATCGGTTGAAGGCGCACGCATTGCCGCCTATGCGTCGATCGGCGTCGGTATCTTGATGGCCTGCTGTACCGCGCTGTTTACCGCCACCTTCCGCGAACACATTGCCTTGCTGTACAACGACAGCCCAGCCGTTGTGGCCATGGCGTCACACCTGATGCTGTTGGCGGCAATTTATCAGATCTCCGACTCCATACAGGTGATTGGCAGCGGTATTCTGCGCGGTTATAAAGATACCCGTTCGATCTTCTTCATCACCTTTATCGCTTATTGGGTGCTGGGTCTGCCGAGTGGTTATCTGTTGGCGCTAACCGATATCGTTGTACCGGCAATGGGACCAAGCGGATTCTGGATTGGGTTTATCATTGGCCTCACCTTTGCCGCCATTATGATGGCCTTGCGTATGCGCTGGCTGCAAAGACAACCGGCCGCACTCATCTTGCAACGCTCGACTCGCTAAACATCACCGTCGGCCGGTCGCTAAACCGGCCGACGGCTTCATGGCCAGAGTTTGCAGAAAAAACCACCGCACTGCACACAAGCGCAGCAATCGCGTGAAATACCGGATAAAATTACGTTTTTCTCCTTGCCAGCAAGCGGGTAGCTCGTTAATATTCGTCCCCGCTGTCAGCCATGACAGACAGGAAAAGATGCGTCCGTAGCTCAGTTGGTTAGAGCACCACCTTGACATGGTGGGGGTCGGTGGTTCGAGTCCACTCGGACGCACCAAATTCCTGAGCAGTACAGTGCGTCCGTAGCTCAGTTGGTTAGAGCACCACCTTGACATGGTGGGGGTCGGTGGTTCGAGTCCACTCGGACGCACCAAATTTCTAAAGCAGTGCAGTGCGTCCGTAGCTCAGTTGGTTAGAGCACCACCTTGACATGGTGGGGGTCGGTGGTTCGAGTCCACTCGGACGCACCAAAGCGTTGTTTTCTCAAACTTGCCCTATCAGCTCAACACTCACCCTATTGTTAACTCGCCAGCGCGATCCCATACTTTAGCTTCTGCCATCGCAAACTGTATCATCAAGGCGAAAACCTTATCAGGACAGATCCCATGCTGACATTTACCGCAGAGACTTCGTTTGAGAAGCTCGACAACGGCCTCACCCGCCGACAAGGGATAATGAACAACGGCGCCCGTGCCACAGAAGTAAAATTCGACGCCGGCGCCTTCGGCCAGCTGCAAAAACGCGCCCACGCCTTGCAAACACGGGTAGTCTCGGGCGAGTTTGAATTCACTGTAGGCAGTGACACCCAGATAGTGCTCGCCGGTGAAACCGTCACGATCCCCGCGAATACCGCGAGTGGTTGCTTCTGTTTGGCTGCCGGTACGTTGTGGGAAATCATCACGTCAAACTAACCTTCTGCAATACTTGTATTTACAGAAGGGTTATTTGCGCAACAAACACCTGCTGTTGGTTTGCATTTGCGCCACATTTGCTGCTGATTTGACGGTTCCGCGATTTAGCATCGGTTTTTTATTTTGTTTCCCGCCGCTTAGCCTTTATAATGCGCAACGTCTTTCAGTTGAATGGTTTCAGCCCTTGATCTGCGAAAACGCAATAACAACACATTTTCACCTCATCACGTTGCGCAGCATCCCCGCATCCCGGCGCGGGCTGAATTTTTCCGCCCCATTTCGACTCTGGTCACCTATCCTTAACTGTGTTTTGCATCACCAGGCACGACTCAAATCCCTTATCAGTGGCCTGACCGCTGGTTTTATTCGTTTCTTTATCCATCACAACTTGTAGAAAAATCCGTCATGAAAAAGACCAAAATTGTTTGTACCATCGGTCCAAAAACCGAATCGGAAGAAATGCTGACCAACCTGCTGAATGCCGGCATGAACGTAATGCGCCTGAACTTCTCACATGGTGATTATGAAGAGCACGGCAACCGCATCAAGAACATGCGCGCCGTGATGGCGAAAACCGGTCAGAACGCGGGTATCCTGTTGGATACCAAAGGCCCGGAAATCCGCACCATGAAACTGGAAGGCGGCAAAGACGCTGCACTGGTTGCCGGTCAGACTTTCACTTTCACCACCGATCAGAGCGTTATCGGCAACAGCGAACGTGTTGCAGTCACTTACGCAGGCTTTAGTGCTGACCTAAAAATTGGTAACACCGTGCTGGTAGACGATGGTCTGATCGGCATGGAAGTCACCAACGTGACCGAAAACGAAGTGGTTTGTAAGGTGCTGAACAGCGGTGACCTGGGCGAGAACAAAGGCGTTAACCTGCCAGGCGTTTCTATTCAGTTGCCTGCACTGGCAGAAAAAGACAAACGCGATCTGATTTTCGGCTGCGAACAAGGTGTGGACTTCGTTGCTGCGTCCTTTATCCGTAAACGTTCAGACGTGCTGGAAATCCGTGAACACCTGAAAGCCCACGGTGGTGAGCAAATCCAGATCATCTCTAAAATCGAAAACCAGGAAGGCCTGAACAACTTCGACGAGATCCTCGAAGCGTCTGACGGCATCATGGTTGCTCGTGGTGATCTGGGTGTGGAAATTCCGGTAGAAGAAGTGATCTTCGCGCAGAAGATGATGATCGAAAAATGTAATCGTGCACGCAAAGTGGTTATCACCGCAACGCAGATGCTCGATTCAATGATCAAAAACCCGCGCCCTACCCGCGCAGAAGCTGGCGACGTTGCTAACGCCATTTTGGATGGTACCGACGCTGTCATGCTGTCAGGTGAGAGCGCCAAGGGTAAGTACCCACTGGAAGCCGTTACCATCATGGCGACCATCTGTGAGCGCACAGATCGCGTAATGCCAAGCCGTATCGACAGCCTGAATGACAACCGCAAACTGCGCATCACTGAAGCAGTATGCCGTGGTGCTGTTGAAACCGCAGAAAAACTGGATGCGCCACTGATCGTTGTTGCCACCAGCGGCGGTAAATCAGCCAAATCCGTGCGTAAATACTTCCCTAACGCAGTGATCCTGGCGTTGACCACCAATGAAGTCACCGCTCACCAGCTCATTCTGAGCAAAGGCGTGATTCCACAGATGGTTAAGGAAATCGCCTCTACCGACGATTTCTACCGCATTGGTAAAGAAGCGGCGTTGGCCAGCGGTCTTGCACAAAAAGGCGACGTTGTGGTGATGGTTTCTGGTGCCCTGGTACCAAGTGGCACCACCAATACTGCCTCGGTTCACGTGCTCTAATATAAAACGTGACATAATTCTTTTGTCAAAAACGCCGCTTTGCGGCGTTTTTTTTAGCAGTAGTAAACTATTTTCTCAAAAACGCAACCATCGATTGCTCATTATTTGGCTAATTATAAATCGGAGTTGTCCCATGGAATCCGGCTGTTTTCCCTACATTTTTTAACTATTTCTCAAAAGAAGATGCAAGTTTGAGCGAACGATCAAAATAAAGCACTCCAATACAAAAAAATTATTCTCTTTCGAAAAAAGTTTGTGTAATACTTGTAACGCTACATGGAGATTAACTCAATCTAGAGGGTGTTATAATGAATCGTACTAAACTGGTACTGGGCGCGGTAATCCTGGGTTCCACTCTGCTGGCAGGCTGCTCTAGCAATGCTAAAATCGATCAACTGTCTTCTGACGTTCAGACTCTGAACGCTAAAGTTGACCAGCTGAGCAACGACGTGAACGCAATCCGTTCTGACGTTCAAGCAGCTAAAGACGACGCAGCACGTGCTAACCAGCGCCTGGACAACCAAGCTCACGCTTACAAAAAGTAAGTTAGCTTCGGTTAATGAAAACGGCGCACATTGTGCGCCGTTTTTTTTGCCTGTCGCTCCCCCGATGAGTCCCCTCTTACCACCAGGCGAAAAAAAAGGGCTCAGCATGCTGAACCCCTCTGTAATATCCATTATAACCGCGTTTTAATTCACCGAGCTGATAGGTGCGCCCTTGAATAGGCCCTTATTCGCTTCCTGTGAGGCTACAGGCGTTAAACTAACATCAGATGGGTTCTGACCAAGGTTAACCAGTACCGGCATGCCAGAGCGGCGTACAACCGCACTATCGAACACTGCCTGATCGGTCTGTGCATCGCCAACAAACGCTTTTTCGGCTTTAGACAGTGTAATCGGCATGGTTTGCGGATCATCGCTTTCGACTCTCGACAACGGCTGATGTACCTCGACATAGCGTTTACCGTCCGGCTCAACGGAAATTTTCACCGGGTCGTTGATCACTTGAACTCGCGTGCCACGCGGCACCATATTGAATAGCGCCTCGATATCGGTTGGCCGCAAGCGGATACAACCGGAACTCACGCGCATGCCAATACCGAAGTTAGCATTGGTACCGTGGATCAAATACTCACCGTGCCCCATCGCCAAACGCATAGCGAACAACCCCATTGGGTTTTCAGGACCGGCCGGAACCACGCCAGGCAACGTCACACCTTTTTCTTGATAGCGTTTACGGATGTTGGCTGTCGGTGTCCAGGTCGGGTTCGGGATTTTTTGGCTGACGGAGGTCACTTGCAACGGCGTATGCATCCCCGTCTGACCGATACCGATAGGATAAACGATGACCTTATTTTCACCTTTCGGGTAGTAGTACAAACGCAGCTCAGCCAGGTTAACCACGATCCCCTCACGCTTGGTGTCTGGCAACAGCATTTGGGTCGGGATGGTCAATACCGTTCCCGGCTTTGGCAAAAACGGGTCTGTACCAGGATTGGCTTCCAACATACCCAGCAGACCAATCTTATAGTCAGCCGCAATGGCCTCCAGCGGACGCCCGTCGTTCGGTACGGTATAAGTGGTGTTTTCGCCAATCAGGCGGCTGTCTGGTGGTGGCAGCGGGTATTCGCTCGCGCTGGCGGCTTGGGTGCCGGTCAGTACGGTGGCAAACAGCATGCCCATTAAACTCAACGCACGTTTCATTATCATCCCTATTATGCTTATTACGGTTCGGCCACAAGGCTATCTGGCGCCTGACCGCGGGTAAATCAGACAAGACCTGATTAATACTAGCAATGCTGACGTCAAAGGCAATAAGTCCTCTAAAAATCAACATGTTATAACGTAATCGCTTTGTGCATTTGTCAACATAACGTCAATAGGTAAGCTGCTGATATGTCACTAATTTGCGGGATGAATAGAGAGGTAGGCAGGTCTTTGTAAAGACTCACTGACACAAGGAAACACAACGTATCAATGAGTCTTACAGCACGTCAGAGCTTGGCAGCCTGAGCGCGGATAGCACGGATCATTGCCTCCAACCCTTGCGAGCGCGAAGGTGTCAAATGCTGGCTCAACGCCAATTCGGCAAAAAACGGGCGGACATCCAATGCAATAATCTGCTCTGGCGTCATCTGGTGATAAAGAATAAACACCACTGCCAGCAGTCCTTTGACAATCGCCGCATCGCTGTCACCGTGAAATTCAACGTGCCCTTGCTCGTCAAGCTGCATCACAATCCACACTTGACTCTGACAACCGGAAATCAGGTTTTCCGCCTGACGCTCACAGTCATCCAGCGCCGGTAGCTTCGCACCCAGTTCGATGACATACAGATATTTATCTTCCCAGTTAAGGCAACGGGAAAAATTACGCACCAACTTATCTTTGTCCGGCAAGTTCGCCATGAGGATCCTTTCAATAATTTAGGGGTCGGCATGCCGACCCCATGTCTCATACAACAGCCTTTCATTCACTCGGCGGAGCACACACGCCGATCGCCCTATCCCAGCAGTTTCTGGATGCGTTGTAACCCGGCCACCAGCCGATCCACTTCATCACGCGTGTTATAGAGCGCCAATGAAGCGCGACACATACTCGGTACATTATAGAATGCCATCAATGGCATCGCGCAATGGTGCCCGGTCCGAATGGCGATACCATACTTATCCAGGAAGCTGCCAACATCATAGGCATGGTGTTCCCCCAGATTGAAGGCGATAACACCGGCGCGTTCTGCCGGGCCGTAAATTTTCAGTGTTGGCACCTGTTGCAAGGCTTCCAGAGCGTAATGCATTAAAGATTGCTCATAATCACCAATCGCTGCCAGCCCCAGCGCATTCACGTAATCAATCGCCGCACCCAACCCCATGATGCCTGCGGTATTTGGTGAACCCGCCTCAAAGCGCCACGGTGGCTCAGCATACGTTGTGCCATGTGTCAGGCTGACCTGCTGAATCATCGAGCCACCGCCTTCCCACGGCGGCATTTGCTGCAATAGGGCCTGCCTGCCATAAAGAATGCCAATACCGGAAGGTCCATACAACTTATGGCCAGAGAACACGTAGAAGTCACAATCCAGTGCCTGTACGTCTACCTGCTGGTGCATCACGGCCTGTGCTCCGTCGATCAACACCTTAAGACCCGCAGCCTTCGCCAGTACCGTAATTTCCTGCACTGGGTTCACCGTCCCCAACACATTAGAAACCTGGGTCAGCGCCAGCAATTTGGTGGACGTGTCGATAAGACCAGGCAATTGCGCCAGATCCAGCGTGCCATCTTGCTGAAGCGGCCAGATGCGTAGATTTAGCCCACGTTCCTGCGCCAGCATCTGCCAAGGTACGATATTGGCGTGATGCTCCATTTCGGTAATGATAATGCTGTCACCGGGTTGCAGGAAATGACGGCCAAAGCTGTTAGCCACCAGGTTAATGCCTTCGGTAGTGCCTTTAACGAACACAATTTCTTCAACCGAAGCGGCATTGATAAACGTCGCCACTTTTTCACGCACGGCTTCCATATCCTGCGTCGCCTCAGCACTCAGGGAGTGGATCCCACGGTGTACCGCCGCATAGCCATGACGATAAAAATCCAGCTCACGATCGATCACCGACTGCGGTTTTTGCGCACTGGCAGCGCTGTCGAGGTAAGCCAACGGCTGACCGTTGACCTCGCGCGCCAACAGCGGGAATTCACTGCGTACCCGTTCAATCGGAAAACTCATGCTGCCTCCCCCGGCAGGCGCTGTGCAATGCGTGCCAGCACCGATTCACGGAGAGTATCGTTACCAATACCCTCAGTCAGCTCAGCGGCAAAAGCAAAGATGATCATCTGCTGCGCTGCATGCTTGTCAATGCCACGCGATTGCAGATAAAACAGCTGTTCTTCATCAATGCGCCCGACGGTAGCCCCATGGCTGCACTTCACATCGTCGGCGTAGATTTCCAATTGCGGCTTGGTATCCACTTCCGCCACCTTACCTAACAACAGGTTATGGTTGGTCATCTGCCCATCGGTTTTAATCGCGTGTTTAGCCACTTTGATCATGCCGTTAAACACCGCTTTAGCGCGATCGCTGACCACCACTTTGTGCAACTGACGGCTCTCGCAATAGCCTTTGTTATGCTCAAGGTAAGTACGGGTGTCGCACACCTCTTTACCGACCGGCAATACCAGGCTATTGATCACCAGATTAGAGCCTTCACCATTAAGCTGTGCACTGGTGTTATGCCGTGTTAGCCCTGCACCCAAAAGGAAACTGTCACTCTTCACCCGCGCATCACGGCCAATCACTAGATCGTTATGAGCGAAGTGGTAACTCGGCTGACTCTCAAACGCCAACTTGCAATGGTGAAATTGGGCATTATCAGCGATGTTGGCGGTGAGACGTGCACCAGTGAAATGTGCAGCCTCGTTCAGACTGACATAATGCTCTATCACCTCGGCCTGCGCATTACGCGCGATATCCAGGTGATGCCGATGATGCACGGTATTAACCTCACCTTCAGCCCCACGTCCGCTGCTGATGTGCAGCAGGTACAGCGGCCGCGCCGCGATTTTACCGGCGGCTACGCGAATAATGCTGGTTTCCTGCGCCAGACTTTCCGTCAGATGCAAGAAAATCTCGGGCTGGATCGGTTCGGGTAGCGCCTGTAGCGTCCCGTAGGGTGCAATGTCGAACTGATAAACACCCAGGTCGCTGTCGCTCAACGCCGCACAAAATCGCCCGTCAACAAAGACCAGTCGATAAGCGTCGATCTCCAGCGCCAGCGCATCCAACTGAGCGGCCGTGACTTGCTCCACTAGCGGCTCAAGGAACTGCTGTTCAAGCAGACCTTCCAGCGGGGTGTATTTCCAATTTTCATGTTTGCGGGTCGGCCAGCCCAGGCGCAAAGCCTGTTGCCAGTGCGCCAATGCATGGGCAGAGTGCTCACCACCGCGTGCTTCAAACAGGCTATACAGTTGTTGCAGCGCGCGCGCGTTATTGTTCGTCGGTAAGCCAGCCATAACCCTGCTCCTCCAACTGTTTCACCAGAGAGAAATCGCCGGACTTGACGATGCGCCCCTGAGAGAGAACATGAACGTAGTCCGGCTTGATGTAGTCCAGAATACGTTGGTAGTGCGTAACGATAATGAACGAACGCTTGCCATCACGCAGCGAGTTAACACCGTTAGCGACAATCTTCAGCGCATCAATATCCAAACCAGAGTCGGTTTCATCCAAAATACAGAGATCCGGCTCCAGCGCTGCCATCTGTAGGATGTCATTACGTTTTTTCTCACCGCCAGAGAAACCGACGTTGACCGAGCGGGTCAGCAAATCAGGCGGCATATTCAATAATTCAATTTTTTCTTCAATAAAATCAGCGAAGTCGAAGCGGTCGAGCGGTTCTTGTTGGCGGTATTTACGTACTGCGTTGACCGAGGTTTGCAGGAAGAAATGATTGCTGACACCAGGGATCTCTACCGGATACTGGAACGCCAGGAATACCCCTTCACCCGCCCGGTCTTCCGGAGCCAGTTCAAGCAGATCCTTACCTTTGAAGGTCACTTCACCTTCGGTCACTTCGTACTCTTCACGCCCTGCCAGCGTTGCCGAAAGCGTGCTTTTGCCTGAACCATTCGGCCCCATGATGGCATGCACTTCACCCGGTTTTATCTCCAGGTCCAATCCCTTGAGGATTTCGTTGCCTTCCGCGCTGACTTTTAAATTCTTGATACTTAACATGCAGTGTCCTTAGATCGCGCTGTCGCGCTGTAAATCCGGCGTTTAGCCCACGCTGTGTTCCAGGCTGATAGCCAATAACTTCTGCGCCTCGACGGCGAACTCCAGCGGCAGCTCAGAGAACACGTCCTTACAGAATCCGTTAACAATCATCGAAATAGCATTGTCTTCGCTGATGCCGCGCTGCAAACAATAGAACAGTTGGTCATCGCCAATTTTTGATGTCGTAGCTTCATGCTCCAACTGGGCACTGTTGTTGCGCGCTTCAACGTACGGGAAGGTATGGGCCCCACTGTCCGGCCCAATCAACATCGAGTCACACTGGGTAAAGTTACGCGCGTTTTCTGCTCCCGGCAGGATCTTCACCAGGCCGCGGTAGGTATTCTCGCTATGCCCGGCAGAGATACCCTTGGCAATGATGGTTGACCGGGTATTCTTGCCAATATGGATCATCTTGGTACCGGTATCGGCCTGTTGATGACCGCTGGTTAACGCTACCGAGAAGAACTCACCGATAGAATTATCACCCTGCAGAATCACGCTAGGGTATTTCCAGGTGATCGCCGAGCCGGTTTCCGACTGAGTCCATGACATTTTCGACCCCGCACCTTCACACAACGCACGCTTGGTCACAAAGTTCAGGATGCCGCCCTTGCTGTCACCGCCAGAGAACCAGTTCTGCACAGTCGAATATTTCACTTCGGCATCTTTGTGCAGAATCACTTCTACTACTGCTGCATGCAGCTGGTAACTGTCGCGGACCGGAGCCGAGCAGCCTTCGATATAGCTGACATAACTGCCTTCGTCGGCGATCAGAATGGTGCGTTCGAACTGGCCGGTTTTAGCAGCGTTGATGCGGAAATACGTCGACAATTCCATTGGGCAACGTACGCCTTTCGGCACATAGACAAAGGTACCGTCGGAGGCCACGGCCGCGTTCAGCGCGGCAAAGAAATTGTCGTTGGACGGTACGACGCGACCGAGGTATTTACGCACCAGGTCCGGATATTCGTGGATAGCCTCACCGAACGAGCAGAAAATGACCCCGCTTTCCGCCAACTTTTCGCGGTAGGTCGTCGAGACCGAAACCGAGTCAAAGATCGCATCGACCGCGACTTCACTGCCTTCACGCACAGGGACGCCGAGCTGGTTAAATGCCAGTTCAACCTCGTTGGTTAGGTAGTTGTTATCTGTCGGCGCGCCCGGTTGTTGTTCAGCGCCGGGCTGCGATCCGCAAGCGTCATCACAGCTGCCACAGGACGGCGCTGAGTAATAGCTGTAGTCCTGGTAGTTCAGCCGGTCGTAGTTTGCTTTTAGCCAGTGTGGCTCTTCCATTTGCAGCCAGGCGCGGTACGCTTCAAGGCGGAATTCCAGCATCCACTCAGGCTCATTACGCTTGGCCGAGATGGCGCGCACCACGTCTTCATTGATGCCCTTCGCTAACTCATCAGTGGCCAGTTGGGTAAAAAAACCTTCTTTGTAGCGACCTTCGCTGACCCAAGCCTGCACTTCATTAGGCATTTCTACATTGCTTCGTGTCATGTTGATTGCATCGCTCAAACGCCAAAACTCTCGCCACACCCGCAGGCATGCTGAGCTTTAGGGTTATTAAATTTGAATATCTGATTCAGCCCTTCACGGACAAAATCTACCGTGGTGCCATCGATAAACGGCATGGCTTTCAACGGCACATACAATTTGGCGCCATCGCGCTCAAACAGCAGGTCGTCGTCAGCAGGTGCACGGGTGAGATCCAGCACATAGGCAAACCCGGCGCAGCCTGACTGCTTCACCCCGAGTTGCAGCCCCTTCACTTGTGGATCCTGCTGCATTAGTTTCGTTATTTGTTGTACGGCGTTGTCACTGAGTAAAATGCCTTGCCAGACATTTTCGTCCAGAGAAAAAGTGCCGACATTTTCCGTTTGCATATGGCCTACCTCACACTCGTGTTTTACCACAGCCAATCTGGGTTGCTACTATGTTAGTGATAACGATTATCACTTCAACCGTTTGTTTTGCGGGGTTATCCGCCAAAAGCCCGGATTTTTGCTTCGCCGTGCGGCAACGGCGTGGGACAGTCAGCGCGTCAGACGCTGCCGGTGAGAAATGGCATCATTTTATCCTTATGAATTTACAGTACATCCTGTCACACCATAACCCTTACCCGCTGGCTCGAACGCTTTACAGAGCCGGGCTTTTAATGTCGATTTAAACATTCATAGAAAATACCTATTTCTGAATTTTGTCTGTCTTAAAAATGCGTTTATCGACAATTAACTGCATTTCCCGCCCTTTTGCCTTTCAGTCCATCCCCACAAACGCGGTTCTCTCTGATTAAAGTTTAGTCGCTACTGACTATGTTGGGTTGCCGCAACCCTAATGCATCCCCTGCTGACGATAAAAATTTCAACAGAATGATTGATCACGAACGCACCAATAAATATGATAATGATTATCATTCAATTCTAATTGAGCGCGGGCAAATGAATATCTCGATGAATGCGTGGCTGCTGGGCAAAATTGATGACTATAAATTCAGCGTGCGCGACGCCACGGTAGATTTCTACATGGCGGAAGCGTCACTTAAACGGCCGGAGTGCAATATCAACCATCTGAAACGCTACAACAGTGTCAGCCTGAATATGGCCAATCTGTGTCTGGAGAACGGTGATGATGAAAGCTACCTGCATGCGTTGAGCAAACTGCATAACCGATTGATTGTCGAAATCAACAACCCACAGCGTTGTCAGCTGTTCCGGGTTCAGAGCTATCATTTTGCCCGTCATACTCTGACCTTAATCTGTCAGAAATATGCGATGGAAGGTACCTGGGAGAAGGCCAATGCCTTCCAGAAAGACTTCGTTAAGCGGGTACCGTTTCAGCTATGAGCTGACTGAACGGCAAAAATACCCGCAGGTAAGGCTACCTGCGGGGTAAACTTAGTCGATAATGGCCGTGGTCAGGCGTGAAGTGCAGCACAGACGATCACGTGAATCGAAGATTTCTATCTGCCACACCTGATGACGACGGCCCACATGCAGCGCACGGCACACGCCACGCACCTGGCCTTCAAATACCGCCCGCAGATGGTTGGCGTTGATCTCCAACCCCACCACTTTCTGTTCCCCTTCGCTACACAGGTAACCGGCCATCGATCCCATCGATTCTGCCAGTACTACCGATGCACCACCGTGCAACAAGCCAAACGGCTGGCGGGTGCGCTGATCAACCGGCATAGTCGCTTCGAGGTAATCGTCCTCTAGTCGGGTAAATTGGATCCCCACATGACTGACCATGCAGCCTTCACCGGCCTGGTTTAATTGTTCCAGCGTCGTCTCTCGTTTCCACAGTTTCACTCAATCATCTCCAGAAGTGCCTGTAATGGGTGTCTTACACCGTTACCCTCAATACGTTTGACCTGGCTGCGACAGGAATAACCGGTCGCCAGACAACGTTGCCGCGGCAGACGTTGTAATGCCTGATGCCATGATAGCTCATAAATACCGAGTGAATTCTGTAGGTTCTTCACTTCATGCCCGTAAGTCCCCGCCATGCCGCAGCAACCGACGCTGACATTTTCCAACTTTGCACCAAAGCGCGCAAAGATGGACGCCCAATGTTGGCCGCTTGCCGGCAACGCCGTGGTTTCCGTACAGTGACCGAATAAATACCAGGCTTCGCCCGTCGCAGGTTGTTCTGCACGTTCAGCTAACCGTTGCTGAAGCCACTCGTGCACCAGTTGTACCTGGAAATCCCCACGCGCCTCACCGAGGATTTCGTTATATTCGTCGCGATAGCACAGCACCAACGCCGGATCGACCCCCACCAGCGGCATGCCAAGCTTTGCCACTCGGTTGAGAAAATCAGCAGTCTTGCGCGCCGTGCGAGCAAATTTTGTCAGGAACCCTTTGATATGTTGGGCCTTGCCATTCGGTGAGAACGGCAACAACACAGGTCGGTAACCGAGTTTTTCCACCAGCCGTACAAAATCCGCCACCACTTTGGCGTCGTAATAGCTGGTAAAGGGATCCTGTACGATCAGTACATACTGCTCACGCTTTTCCACGCTCAGCGCTTCAAGCTGCTCCAGTGTCATCGTCATGGCACCATGACCGGAAAGCTGCTGACGCAATGTCGGGCTGGAAAGCATAGGCAAATCAACCATGCCAATGGTGTTACGGCTTAACTCACGAACCCAGGGCTGGCGGAAGAAGAAATTGAACACTTTCGGCGCTTTCGCCATCAGCGGCGTGTAACTCTCCACACCCGCGACCATATAGTCGCGTGCCGGCCGTAAATAGCGCGTGTGGTATAGCTGCAAGAACCGTGAACGGAAGCCCGGCACGTCAATTTTAATCGGGCATTGGGTGGAACAGGCTTTACAGGCCAAGCAACCTGACATGGCGTCTTTCACTTCGTGTGAAAAATCATATTCGCCTTTACCGGCATACCAACTATTGCGTGTTTTCTCTATCAGAGTCCGGAAACTGAGACGTTGTTGCGGCAGCTGTTTTTCCAGCACCAGTGGATCGACACCCTGCTCGGACAGCAAACGCAACCATTCACGCACCAACGCTGCCCGACCTTTGGGTGAATGAATACGGCTACCGGTGATCTTCATCGACGGACACATTGGGCTGCGTACATCAAAATTGAAGCACAAACCATTGCCGTTACATTCCATTGCACCACGGAACGAAGTGCGTACTTCAACCGGGATACGACGATCAAGTGTGCCACGCTTGGCTGCATCCACTTTCATCATCGGCGCATCAACACCTAACGGCGGACAGATTTTACCGGGGTTGAGACGGTTGTTCGGATCAAACACGGCCTTAATACGCCGCAGCTCCATGAACAATTGATCACCGAAGAATTCAGGGCTGTATTCAGCACGGAACCCTTTACCATGTTCGCCCCACAGTAACCCACCATATTTGGCAGTCAGCGCCACCACGTGGTCAGAAAGCTGTTTCATCAACACTTCCTGCTGTGGATCGCACATATCGAGTGCCGGACGCACATGCAATACGCCGGCATCCACATGGCCAAACATGCCGTAGCTAAGGTTATGGCTGTCCAACAACTGGCGGAACTCGACAATGTAATCGGCCAAATGTTGTGGTGGCACACAGGTGTCTTCGGCAAACGGGATAGGTTTGGCGCGCCCTTTGGCGTTGCCTAACAACCCGACAGCCTTTTTACGCATGTTATAAATGCGTTCGATACCGACCAGATCTCCACAGATCTGATAGCCGATCACACCGCCCTGCTTTTCGGTGATCAATTCATCCAACCGCTGGCAGAGATCCTCCATCTGCCTGTCGATCAACACCTTGTCATCCCCGGCAAACTCGACAATGTTCAGACCAAGCATTTCTTTATCTGGCACATTGGTAATTAATTCACTCACCGAATGCCAGACAATGTCTTCACGTGCCAGATTCAGGACCTTGGAATCGATGGTCTCGACCGACAGGGCCTTGGCTTCCACCATAAAGGGGGCGTTGCGCAGTGCGGAATCAAACGAATCGTATTTAACATTCACCAAGCGGCGTACTTTCGGCAATGGCGTAATATCCAGCCGTGCTTCGGTAATAAAGGCCAGCGTCCCTTCTGCACCGGTCAGAATACGTGTCAGATCGAAGGTTTGCATGTCATCGCTAAATACGTGCCGTAGATCGTACCCGGTCAGGAAGCGATTAAGTTTGGGGAATTTTTCCAGAATCAGTGCTCGCTGATCGCGGCAGCTATTGAGCACAGTGTGGTAGATCCGGCCTTCAACCGTATCTTCGTGAGCAATCGTTTCCGCCAATGGCGTCGGCATAGCGCGCGTGTCGAGCATATCGCCACCCAGCAACACGGCCCGCAAGCCCAACACGTGATCCGATGTTTTGCCGTACACCAAGGATCCCTGACCTGAGGCGTCAGTGTTGATCATACCGCCCAGCGTGGCACGATTACTGGTAGAAAGTTCCGGCGAGAAAAAATAGCCGAATGGACGCAAATACTGGTTAAGTTGGTCTTTAATGACCCCCGCCTCAACCTTGACCCAGCCTTGCTCCACATTGATCTCAAGAATGCGGTTCATGTGGCGTGACATATCCACCACGATACCGGTGTTGAGTGACTGGCCGTTAGTGCCGGTACCGCCGCCGCGCGGGCTAAAGGTCAGTGCACTGAAGCGCTCCTCTGCCGCCAGACGCGCAATCAACGCCACATCTGCAGTTGAACGAGGGAACACGACGGCATCGGGCAGCAACTGATAGATACTGTTGTCGGTCGCCATCGTCAGCCGATCGGCATAGCTGGTGGCGATATCGCCGTTGAATCCGTTTTGCTTTAACGCTTCCAAAAAGTCGAGCACCCGCTGAACGAGGCCGGGCGCTTGAGAAATCTGTGGGATCATTCGATTTTTGACCCTGTCTGTCTGTTTTATATGCGTTAATGAACGCTGAATCAGGCCTTTATTCAGACCCGCCCTATTTTTTATTAGAGATAAAAACTAACATACTCGTTTAGTGAAGGCATGCACATTATTGCAATTGCCCTGCCGCAGATTGGCCCGCAACAAAAGGTGCGCCGCCCTGTAATTTTTGACCAATATGCACCATGATTAAACGGTCCCAAGGAGTTAACTTACCAGGATGAGAACTCATTCATGACAATCCCGCAATCCCGATACGATTTGCCACGGATTATTTTTGGCGTGCTGTTTATCGCCATTATGATCGTCGCCTGCTTTTGGGTCATTCAACCCTTTATTCTCGGCTTTGCCTGGGCTGGCATGGTGGTCATCGCCACGTGGCCATTGCTCATTAAATTGCAAAAAATACTTTGGGGCAGACGTTCATTGGCGGTGGTCGTGATGACGATACTGCTGATCCTGCTGTTCATACTGCCGATATCTCTGCTAGTGAGCAGCGTAGTGGACAACAGCGCTCCCGTTGTTGCCTGGGCTAGCACGCCTGGCAAATTGCATATTCCCGATCTGGCCTGGCTGCAATCGATCCCGATGATCGGCGATAAGATCTACACCAGTTACCACACGCTGGTGAGTGCAGGCGGAACGGCCCTGGTGGCAAAGGTCCAGCCTTACTTCGGTCAGACAGCGACCTGGTTTGTCGCGCAAGCGGCACATATTGGCCGCCTCTTGTTACATTGCACATTGATGCTGCTGTTTAGCGTTTTACTCTATGCTCGCGGCGAGCAAGTTGCTCTGGGTATCCGCCACTTTGCGACACGTCTCGGTGCAGCACGCGGCGATGCGGCAGTGGTACTGGCCGGACAGGCGATCCGCGCAGTAGCGCTGGGTGTTGTAGTAACAGCGCTGGTGCAGTCAGTCTTGGGCGGCATTGGCCTGGCAGTAACCGGTATTCCTGCCGCGACGCTGCTAACCGTGCTGATCTTCATCTGCTGCGTTGCCCAGCTCGGACCGCTACTGGTATTGGTGCCGGCGATTATCTGGCTGTACTGGAGCGGCGACACGACCTGGGGCACTGTGCTACTGGTGTGGAGCTGTGTGGTTGCCACGCTGGATAACGTGCTGCGTCCTGTACTGATCCGCATGGGTGCCGATTTGCCGATGTTGCTGATCCTGTCTGGCGTTATTGGCGGCTTACTGGCGTTCGGTATGATTGGCCTGTTTATCGGCCCAGTGGTGTTGGCGGTATCCTATCGCTTGCTCACGGCCTGGATGAGCGAAGCGCCAGAACCCACCGCCGATGTGAAAGAGGTCGCTAAAGACCTGGAACAAATGTAACTCTCAACTCTGCCCGGGCTGCCGGGCAGAGATCTTCCCTCGCCCCTGCATCTCACCAGCTTTTCTGAATTAACCGATCACTATAATAAAATCACCGCCGTGACTTTCTTTTGAGCACACATTAAACATACCGAATAAATGCATCTTTTTTTCAGCCCAATAATATTCACTCGTGTTAAAAATAAATGGGAATATGAATATTGATTAGGATGATTCTTAATGACTAATGGTGTTTAAATATCTAGTATGATTGCCATATATTGCTTCAAATACCTGATTTAAAGCAAGATTTCCAAACAATGTAATGCCATACATGTGAATTGCTGTGTGTAGTCTTTGCCCGTCTCCTATGATGGGCTTTTTTTTATTCTTTTTTTGACTGTTATTATTCCTTTCACCCTTTCTATTTACATTCAGAAATAATAAAGCCGCAACAAAGTTACGGCTTTATGGCTAGGGATAAATCAGCGTGTGAGAATTACTTTCTCTTAGGCAGATTAACCCAGGTTTGTACTACGGTGTCCGGATTGAGTGACAGGCTATCAATGCCCTGATCCATCAACCACTCCGCAAAGTCCTCGTGATCAGAAGGCCCCTGACCGCAGATACCAACGTATTTACCCTGACGCTTCGCCGCCTGAATCGCCATCGACAACAGAATTTTCACTGCTTCGTTACGCTCATCAAACAGTTCAGATACCACACCCGAGTCACGGTCCAGCCCCAGCGTTAACTGAGTCATGTCGTTAGAGCCGATTGAGAAGCCATCGAAATGTTCCAGGAACTGATCCGCCAACAGCGCATTGGATGGGATCTCGCACATCATGATCACTTTCAGGCCATTCTCACCGCGCTTCAAACCCTGGCGCGCCAATTCGGCAACTACGGCTTCTGCTTGTGCCACGGTGCGGACAAACGGCACCATGATCTCAACGTTGGTCAGGCCCATTTCATTACGTACTCGTTTCACCGCATCGCATTCCATCGCGAAGCAGTCACGGAAGTTATCCGAAACATAACGACCGGCACCACGGAAGCCCAGCATTGGGTTCTCTTCGTGCGGCTCATACTTATCACCGCCAACCAAATTGGCGTATTCATTGGACTTAAAGTCCGAAAGACGCACAATCACACGCTTAGGCCAGAACGCCGCACCCAGCGTAGCAATCCCTTCCGTCAGACGGCCGACATAGAACTCGGCCGGATGGTCGTAGCCCTGCATCAGCGTCCTGATTTCCGCTTGCAGCTCTGGCGTCTGCTGATCAAACTCCAGCAACGCTTTCGGATGCACGCCAATCATACGGTTGATGATAAATTCCAGACGGGCCAGGCCCACACCTTCATTCGGCAAACGCGCGAAGTCAAAGGCACGATCAGGGTTGCCGACGTTCATCATGATTTTCAGCGGCAGAACCGGCAATTCGGTCACTTCGGAACTCTGCACGTCAAAATCGAGGATATCGCTGTAGACGAAGCCGGTATCGCCTTCTGCACAAGAAACGGTGACCTGTTGGCCCTCTTTCAGCAGATCGGTCGCGTTACCGCAGCCAACCACTGCCGGAATGCCCAGTTCACGCGCAATGATCGCCGCATGGCAGGTACGACCGCCACGGTTAGTGACGATTGCGGCGGCCTTTTTCATGATCGGTTCCCAGTCCGGGTCGGTCATATCAGTCACCAGAACGTCACCTGGCTCGATACGATCCATCTCGCTGATATTGTGGATGACCTTCACCGGGCCGGCGCCAATGCGATGACCGATAGCACGCCCTTCCACCAGCACCGGGCTGGAACCATTAAGCTGGTAGCGCTCCATGGTTTGCTCGTTAGAGCGCACTGTTTCCGGACGCGCCTGCACGATCAAGAGCTTTCCGGTATGGCCGTCTTTGGCCCACTCGATATCCATCGGGCGGCCATAGTGCTTTTCAATCAGCAGTGCCTGATGTGCCAGACCTTGCACTTCTTCGTCAGTCAGAGAGAAACGATTGCGTTGCTGTTCTGGCACGTCTTCGATTTGCACCTGCTTGCCATGATCCTGCGAAGGTGCATACACCATGCGTATTTTTTTCGAACCAAGGTTACGGCGCACGATCGACGGTTTGCCTTTCAGCAACGTCGGTTTGTGTACATAGAATTCGTCAGGGTTTACCGCACCCTGTACCACCATTTCACCCAGGCCGAAAGCGGAGGTGATAAACACCACCTGATCAAAACCGGATTCGGTATCGATGGTGAACATAACGCCGGAAGATGCCAGGTCAGAACGCACCATGCGCTGAACGCCGGCCGACAAGGCCACGCCGCGATGGTCATAACCCTGATGCACCCGGTAGGAAATAGCACGGTCGTTAAACAGGGAGGCGTATACGTGCTTAATCGCCACCATGACGGCGTCGATACCCTGCACGTTGAGGAAGGTTTCCTGCTGGCCGGCGAAAGAGGCATCCGGCATGTCCTCTGCGGTCGCTGAAGAACGCACGGCAAATGACGCTTCCGGCTCGCCGTCAGCCAGTTGCTGATAAGCCAGATTAATTTCACGCTCGAATTCCGCATGGAATGGCGTGTCGATAATCCATTGGCGGATTTGTGCGCCCGCCTTGGTCAATTGAGCAATATCGTCAACGTCAGTTTGATCCAGTAACTGATAGATGCGCTGGTTAACACCGCTTTGCTCGAGGAAATCGTTAAACGCCTGCGCGGTGGTGGCAAAACCGTTTGGCACGGCAACGCCCAAATCGGAAAGATTGGTGATCATTTCACCGAGGGAGGCATTTTTGCCGCCGACACGGTCAACGTCGTGCATGCCGAGCTGGTTGTACCAAAGCACATTACGCAAGTCTGGGCCATTGTTGGACATCGAGACAATCCTTATTGCTATCAGTAGGGTATAGACGGATTTAATTCGCTTGCTTTCTCAGCGCCGCTAAAACGGTGCCGAATCAGACTAGCACAATGATCCATAGGAAATGGAAAGGTGAATCGATCAACCCGGTGAAGAAAGTGGATTTTAGGAAAACTTCCTGAAAGGGAAAATGACGGTGGAATCGTTCCCTGTCGCACTAAAAGCTTAAAACTCAACAAATTAAGTATTTTTTAAACTTCAGTTTTAAAAACCCTATTCTTTGCCATGCTTTAGGCCAAAATAACACCATAATGAAGAATAATTATTCAGGGGAAATAATCTCAAACTTTTCATTAAAATTGAAATAGTGTTTCACTGAAGTTTTTACCCGTCATCACCCCCTCTTCCTGCAGAATTAATGACCGACTCTGTCCGCATTATCACAATTTTTCTGCCCGCCCCTTTACCGCTGGATTATCTGGAGCCCATGATAAGGATAAGCAGGTGTGATAATTGCGTCACTGTTTCAGGTAAGGAGCCTAGGGTGGAAAGAAGCGTTTTTTATATTTCGGACGGTACGGCGATCACTGCCGAGGTTTTGGGTCATGCGGTGTTGTCGCAATTTCCGGTGACGGCCACAACCTTTACGCTGCCCTTTGTGGAAACTGAAGCGCGCGCCCGCGGTGTCTGTCAGCAGATTAACGAGATTTATCGTGATACAGGCGTACGGCCGCTGGTGTTTTACTCGATCATCTCGCCGGAAGTGCGCAATGTGATTACTCAGAGTGAAGGGTTTTGCCAGGATATCGTGCAAGCGCTGGTTGGCCCGCTGCAGGGCGAACTGGATGTGGAACCGACCCCAGTACCGAACCGCACCCACGGGCTGACTGCCAGCAACCTTGGGAAATATGACGCTCGTATTGCCGCCATTGACTACACGTTGGCACACGATGACGGAATTTCGTTGCGTAATCTCGATCAAGCTCAGGTGATTTTGCTCGGTGTGTCTCGCTGCGGAAAGACCCCCACCAGCCTGTACCTGGCGATGCAATTTGGTATTCGCGCCGCCAACTATCCGTTTACCGCCGACGATATGGACAATTTGCATCTTCCTGCCGCGCTGAAGCCGTTTCAGCACAAACTTTTCGGCCTGACTATCGACCCGGAACGTTTAGCCGCGATCCGTGAAGAACGGCGTGAGAATAGCCGTTATGCCTCTATCCGTCAGTGCCGCATGGAACTCGCTGAAGTTGAAGCGCTGTTCCGCAAAAATCAAATTCGCTATCTGAATACGACCAATTATTCGGTAGAAGAAATCTCGACAAAAATTCTGGATATTCTGGGAATGAGCCGTCGCATGTTCTGATTATCTGATGGCGGGGAAGCCCCCTGCCATCTGTTGATGATTTCCTCACGGCCCATATTTTTTGTGCTTTTTTTCGCGGCTTTGATCAAGAGAACACTGTTTCTCCGGTTGAATTCATCGGTTTTTACGTTATTGTGATCGCCATCACTTCCCGGCACTCCTGCCGCAGCGAAGAAAAGTCTTTAGAGAAAATCATGCACAAAACAGATGAACTGCGGACCGCGCGCATCGACAGCCTCGTGACGCCGCAAGCGTTGGCAGAGACGTTGCCGATCTCGGCGGAAATCGCTGACAACGTGACAGCGTCACGTAAGCGAATTGAGAAAATCCTGACCGGTGAGGATCGCCGTCTCCTGGTGGTTATCGGTCCTTGCTCTATCCACGATCTTGACGCTGCCATTGATTATGCCGGCCGACTGAACGCCCTGCGCATTCGTTATCAGGATCGCCTGGAAATCGTGATGCGCACCTATTTTGAAAAACCGCGCACCGTGGTGGGCTGGAAAGGCCTGATCTCCGATCCGGCCCTGGATGGCACCTTCCAGGTCAATCGCGGGATCGAAATGGCGCGTAGACTGCTGCTGGAAGTGAACCAACTCGGCCTGCCAACCGCCACCGAGTTCCTCGATATGGTGGTCGGCCAATACATTGCTGATTTGATCAGTTGGGGCGCGATTGGCGCACGGACCACCGAAAGCCAGATCCACCGTGAAATGGCCTCGGCACTGTCCTGCCCGGTAGGCTTTAAAAACGGCACCGACGGCAACACCCGTATTGCGATTGACGCCATTCGTGCAGCCCGCGCCGGCCATATGTTCCTGTCACCGGACAAGCACGGCCAGATGACAATCTATCAGACCAGCGGCAATCCTTATGGCCACATCATCATGCGTGGCGGCAAGACGCCGAACTACCACGCTACCGATGTGGTCGCCGCCTGCGACAGCCTGCGCGAATTCGATTTACCGGAGCAACTGGTGATCGATTTTAGCCACGGCAACTGCCAGAAATTGCATCGTCGCCAACTGGAAGTGGCAGAAAATGTTTGCCAGCAAATCCGCGCCGGTTCTGTCGCCGTTGCCGGTGTGATGGCAGAAAGCTTCCTGGTCGAAGGCACACAGAAAATCGTTGCAGGACAACCACTGACCTACGGCCAGTCGATCACCGATCCTTGCCTGAGCTGGTCCGACAGCGAACAGTTGCTGGCCATGCTCGCGGATGCGGTAGACACCCGCTTCTGATCCACTAACCGGGGCGCCCGCCCCGGCTTTTCCACCCGCCTGCGACTCATCTATAATTATGCCTATTGCAGCGCTATAGAGCGCTTCTGTCACAGGATATGGAGTTCCCTGCATGAGCAATTCACTGTTATCCATCCCCTGCATTACATTGCAAGGGGAACACAAAACCCTGGGTGATTTTCCCGCCCGGGCTTATTTGGTGGTGAATACCGCCAGCAAATGCGGGTTTACTCCGCAGTACCGTGGGTTGGAAAACCTTTGGCAATACTACCGCGAGCGCGGTCTGATGGTACTGGGTTTTCCCTGCAATCAATTCGGGGCGCAAGAACCCGGCGATCCACTGGAAATTGCCAACTTCTGCACGCTGAACTACGGCGTCAGCTTCCCGTTGTTCAGTAAAGTTGAGGTAAACGGCCCCGGCGCACACCCGCTCTTTAACGAATTAAAGCGATTGGCACCGGGTGTATTAGGTAGCCAGCGCATCAAATGGAATTTCACCAAGTTCCTGCTGACAGCCGACGGACAACGTGTGAAACGTTTCGCACCGATCACCAAACCCGAACGTTTATTTGACCGCATTGAAACTCTGCTGAAATAACCGCATTTTTTACGGGCTGAGTTGCTCAGCCCGTATCACATCACTTTCCTGCAAAAAGGTTCCATTGGTAAGAAAATTTTCCTTGATGTAACCTTTCGTTCACATGATAATGATTCTCAATTTGATATTAATTACCATTTAAAATCGGCTTTATACACACATGACGATGGATCATAACGACCACAACCAGCCTGCCAAAACCGCGTCCTCCGCTGACAGCGATCTGGTCTCACCTCCCTGCTACGACAGCGTACAACTGCTCGACGCTGACGGTGTGGCGATCATCATCCATCAGGGCCAGCGCTACCAGTTGCGGCAGACTAAAGCCGGGAAATTGATCCTGACCAAGTAATACCTATCCCTTAACGCCAGCCACCCCGATCGTTTTTGATCCAGGCAGCCAGCAAATCTATTGATATGTTAAAAACATACGGAGAGTTGCGACATGCCTCTGATTCCTTACACCCGGCTGCGTTTATCCGCATTGAGTCTGGCGATTGCCTGCGCTCTGCCGACGGTGACTTTTGCACAAACCAACAGCACGACTTCTTCTCTTTCTACGACGGCGGCTTCGCCAGCGAAAAAGGACAAAACCAGCGACGAAACAATGACCGTGGCCGCCACCGGCAACGCGCGAAGCAGCTTTGAAGCCCCAATGATGGTGACAGTGATCGATCGCGATACGCCGCAAAGCCAAACCGCCACCAGCGCCGCCGATATGCTACGCCGCGTGCCGGGTATTACCGTCAATGGCACCGGCCGCAGTAATGGCCAGGACGTTTTTATGCGCGGTTACGGTAAAAATGGCGTACTGACATTAGTTGATGGCATCCGTCAGGGTACCGACACAGGACACCTTGGTGCGACCTTCCTCGATCCTGCGTTGGTAAAACGTATCGAAGTGGTACGAGGCCCTTCGGCCCTGCTGTATGGCAGCGGTGCTCTGGGTGGCGTAATTGCCTATGAAACGGTGAATGCCGCTGATTTGTTGCTGCCAGGCCATAATAGCGGCTACCGGGTTTATGGCACCGCCGGCAGCGGCGATCACAGCCTGGGTATGGGCGCCAGCGCCTACGGCAAGACTGACAACCTCGACGGCCTGCTGTCATTCGGCACCCGCGATGTCGGTAATCTGCGCCAGGGTAACGGTTTTGATGCGCCGAATGATGAAACCATTAGTAATGTACTGGCTAAAGGAACCTGGACGCTCGATGAGAACCAGTCGTTAAGCGGGGATTTGCGTTACTACAATAACCGGGCTCAGGAGCCCAAAAACCCGCAAGAGTCCGCCAGTAGCAGCGGTAACCGGATGACTGACCGTTCGACAATCCAACGTGACGGTCAACTCAGCTACAAATTGAAACCTGTAGACCAAGACTGGCTCGATGCAGAAGCCAAAGTCTATTATTCCGAAGTAGAGATTAACGCGCACACCAACGGCAGTGAAGATGAGGCTCGCAAACAAACCACCCGTGGTGCGAAGCTGGAAAACCGCACGCGATTGTTCGCGGACACCTTCGCTTCCCACTTGTTTACCTACGGCAGTGAAGCTTACAAGCAGGAACAAACGCCAGGCGGCGCAACGGAAAGCTTCCCACAGGCAAAAATCAACTTTGCTTCTGGCTGGTTACAAGACGAAATTACCTTGCGTGATTTGCCAATCACCCTGCTTGCTGGGACGCGTTACGATAATTATAAAGGCTCTAGCGACGGGTATGCAGATGTGGATGCCGACAAGTGGTCCTCACGTGGTGCAGTCAGCATCACGCCAACTGACTGGTTGATGCTGTTCGGTTCCTACTCGCAGGCCTTCCGTGCCCCAACGATGGGTGAGATGTACAACGACTCCAAGCATTTTTCGATCCCTATGGGGCCAACCACTATTACTAACAATTGGGTGCCCAACCCAAACCTGAAACCTGAAACCAATGCGACCCAAGAATATGGTTTCGGATTACGCTTTGACGACCTGCTGTTGGCTGATGACAGCCTGCAATTCAAAGCCAGCTACTTCGACACCAAGGCCCGGGACTACATCACAACAGATGTCACCATGGAATTGGGTCGTGGCCCGCGTGGCCCTTATTGCATCAGTTGTACCACTTTCTCGACCAACATTGACCGGGCAAAAATCTGGGGTTGGGACGCCATGCTGAGTTATAAAACTTCAATTTTTGGCTGGGACTTGGCATACAACCGTACTCGCGGCAAGAACGAAACCAGTGGCGAATGGCTAAACAGCATCAATCCGGATACCGTCACGAGCACACTGGATATCCCGCTGGGTGAAACAGGCTTGTCAACCGGTTGGGTAGCCACTCTCACCCAACGCGCTAGTCGTGTAGAAACCGGCACACCAGAACAAGGTGGCTACGGCATCAACGATTTTTATCTGAGCTATAAAGGGCGTGAACGCCTGCAAGGCATCACTACTACGGTAGTTCTGGGTAACGCATTCGACAAAGAATACTACTCGCCACAGGGCATTCCGCAGGATGGCCGTAACGCAAAACTGCTGGTCAGCTATCAGTGGTAACGTTTTAATTCCGGCGGGCAACCCGAATGCCCGCCGATTGAACCTCACACAGGAGAACTATCTATGAGCAATACCCTCTACGAATGCTACCAGCAGGCCAAAATTGATAACCCAGGCAAATACGCGCGCGATCTGGCCGAGCTGCTTGGCGTCAGCGAAGCGGAACTGACCCATGCTCGCGTTGGTCAGGATACTCGTCGTCTGCAGGCCGATGCTCGTACCCTGCTGACCGAGCTGGAGCAGGTTGGCGTCACCAAATCCATCACTCGCAACAGCTATGCAGTGCATGAGCAAATGGGCCGGTACCGTAACCAGCACCTGAACGGCCACGCTGGACTGATCCTCAACCCACGTGAATTGGATTTGCGGCTGTTCCTCAATCAATGGGCCAGCGTATTCGCCATGAGCGAAACCAACAAGCGCGGTGTACGTCACAGCATTCAGTTCTTCGATCATCAGGGGGACGCGTTGCATAAGGTATACACCACCGACGAAACCGACCTGGCCGCCTGGATGGCACTGGTGGAACGTCACCTGAGTGCAGACAATCCGACGTTGGAACTGAAAGCCCCGGACGCCACCGTCAGTAACGCCGCACCGGACAACGAAAAGATCGACCGCGAATGGCGTGAAATGACCGATGTTCACCAATTCTTCCAGTTGTTGAGCCGCAACAAACTGACGCGCCAGCAGGCCTTCAAGGCCGTCGGTAATGATCTGGCTTATCGGGTCGATAACAGCGCCTTGGCGCAATTGCTTGATGCCGCCCACAGCTTACAAAACGAGATCATGATTTTTGTCGGCAACCGTGGTTGCGTGCAGATATTCACCGGCCAGATTGAACGTCTGATGCCACAGGAAGGCTGGATTAACGTCTTTAACCGTCGCTTTACCCTGCATCTAATCGAAGATGCAATCGCCGAAAGTTGGATCACCCGTAAACCGACCAAAGACGGCTTTGTCACCAGCCTGGAATTGTTCGCTGCTGACGGCACACAAATTGCCCAGCTCTATGGCCAACGTACTGAGGGTCAACCTGAACAAACCCAGTGGCGTGAACAAGTCGCCGCACTTGAGCCTAAGGACATTGCCGCATGAAACCTTCATTGATCCGTCGCCTGGCGTTGTGTATTACGCTGGCGTTACCGTTCACCGCGTCAGCGGCCGAACGTATTGTCTCGATAGGTGGTGACGTCACCGAAATTGCCTTCGCACTGGGCGCGGGCGATGAAGTGATAGCGCGAGACAGTACCAGTCTGCAACCGGAAGTCGTCAAAAAACTGCCGGATGTCGGCTACATGCGCCAACTCAATGCCGAAGGCATTCTGGCGTTAAAACCCACGCTGGTACTGACTACTGCGTTGGCCGAGCCGGCTCTGGTACTCAAACAGCTGGAAGAAAGCGGCGTTAAAGTGGTGCGCATTCCAGGCGATACAACGTTGCAGAGCGTGCCGGAAAAAATCACCGTCATCGCCGATGCGCTGCAACGAACCGACCAAGGTAAGCAGTTAAACACCCGCTACCAGCAACAACTGGCGGCGATAAAAACGGATGCCTTGCCGGTTAGGGTCTTGTTCGTCATGAGCCATGGCGGTATTACACCCATGGCTGCCGGGCAGCACACCGCGGCCGATGCTGTCATTACCGCTGCAGGTCTGAAAAACGCCATGCAAGGATTCAGCCGCTACCGCCCACTGTCGCAGGAAGGCGTGATCGCCAGCGCTCCCGACCTGCTGCTGGTCACTACTGACGGCATTAAAACTCTCGGTGGACAGGAACAGCTTTGGAAATTACCCGGCATCGCCCTCACGCCCGCAGGTAAACAACATCGTGTGCTGATCGTTGATGATATGGCGCTGCTCGGCTTTGGGTTAGAAACACCTGCCGCACTGGCTAAATTGCGCAATGCGGCGGAGCAAAAGTAATGCACAGCCGCACTTCCCCACGCCTGGCGATTACCGGTCTGCTGGTGTTGCTGGCTGTGCTGGCTCTGGGCGCCGCCAATATGGGGGCACTGACGTTGTCATTCCGCACTTTGTGGCAACAACCCTTTAGCGACACAACCTGGCATATCTGGTTGAATATCCGCCTGCCGCGCGTCCTGTTAGCGGTGGTGATTGGTTGCGCGTTGGCCGTATCCGGCGCCGTCATGCAGGGGCTGTTCCGCAACCCGTTGGCGGACCCCAGTCTATTGGGTATCAGCAGTGGCGGCGCACTGTTTGTCGCGCTGATTATTGTCATGCCGCTGGCCTTGCCACCGGTGATCGCCCTCTATGGCCACATGCTGGCAGCGTTTCTCGGCAGTATGCTGGTATCGATCTTGATCTACGGGATCAGTCGCAGTGGCCACGGCAGCCTGTCGCGTCTGCTACTGGCAGGCATTGCCATTAATGCGCTGTGTATGGCAGCAATTGGCGTGCTGTCTTACCTCAGTAATGATCAGCAATTGCGTCAGTTTTCATTGTGGATGATGGGCAGCTTGAGCCAGTCACAGTGGCCTACGCTGGCCGTTTCCGCCTCGCTTATCTTACCCGCCACCCTACTCACACTGTTGCAGGCACGTCGACTGAACTTATTGCAACTGGGTGATGAAGAGGCCCATTACCTTGGTGTAAATGTCCAACGTGCCAAACTGCAGTTGTTGTTATTGAGCGCCTTGTTGATTGGTGCGGCAGTCGCGATGAGCGGTGTTATTGGCTTTATCGGCCTTGTGGTGCCGCATTTGGTGCGTATGCGCCTTGGCGGTGACCATCGCTGGCTGTTACCTTGCTCTGCTCTGGGGGGAGCCTGCCTGTTGTTGGTCAGTGATACGTTTGCACGCACGCTGGTTGCACCGGCGGAAATGCCCGTCGGTTTGATGACCAGTCTGATTGGCGGGCCTTACTTCTTATGGCTGGTTATGCGCCAGCGGGAGCGTGTGGGTGGATAACACATCAAGTCTGACCGCGCAGCAATTACGCTACAGCCTGGGTTCACGCAGGTTAATCAACGACGTTTCACTCAGCATCAACAGTGGTGAAATGGTCGCAATTATCGGACCTAACGGTGCGGGTAAATCGACGTTGCTGCGTTTGTTAACCGGGTATTTAGCTCCAGGCTGTGGCGAATGCCAGTTACTTGGACGTCCGTTGGAACAGTGGCAACCCCAGCAACTGGCGAAAGTGCGTGCGGTGATGCGCCAACATAGCGATTTGGCTTTTCCCTTTACCGTAGAGGAAGTGGTCAGCATGGGGCGAGCGCCACATGGTAAGCGTGATGCGCAGCTAGCAATACAACAGGTGATGGCGCAAACCGACTGTCTCGACTTGGCACAACGAGATTATCGCCAACTTTCCGGCGGTGAGCAGCAGCGAGTGCAACTTGCTCGTGTGTTGGCTCAACTTTGGCAACCACAACCAACGCCAGCCTGGTTATTTCTTGATGAACCAACCTCAGCACTGGATCTTTACCACCAGCAACATACGCTGAGATTGCTGCGTACACTGACACGCCAACAGCCCATTGCCGTGTGTTGCGTGCTTCACGATCTCAATTTAGCCGCACTGTATGCAGATCGTATTTTATTGCTGCATCAAGGGCAGTTGGTTGCCTCGGGAACACCACAAGAAGTCCTACAGGCCGATATTCTCACCCGCTGGTACCAGGCGGATTTGGGTGTGGTACATCATCCGGAAGTTGCCTTACCGCAAGTATATCTACGCCAATAGTGCCTGGTGTCGGGCTCGGTATACCGTGCCCGACACTTTCCCCAATCAACTCGAGCAGGATATCTCCAGGTGTTTGCCCCAATCCGGTGGCAATGCGGCGAGATCATCGTATTGTGCGGCATCAGCAAACGGCGTCAGCAAAGCCTGATGCAGACGTGCCAGTTTGCTGACATCATTCTGCTCAGCACTTTCAATCGCCTGCTGCGCCAGATAATTGCGCAGGATTAACTTAGGATTCACAGCATTCATTGCCTGTTGACGTTCGGCATCACTCACCTGTTCTTGCTGCAAACGCTGGCGGTATTGCTGATACCAACTGTCGAACGCAGCGCGATCAATAAACTCATCCCGTAGTGGCGATTGTGCCTGTTGTTGTTCCGTTTGGCTCAACAAACGGAAGGTGCGGCTATAATCCCGCCCTTCTTGCGCCATCATGCTCAACAACCCGGTAAGCAGGTCATTATCCTGCTGTGACTGCGTGAAGAAACCAAGCTTGGCCCGCATTTGTTCCCCATAGGCTCGCATCAGGGCCGGCTCATAGGCCGCCAGCGCCATCTGTAGCTGTTCAGTGCTCATCAGCCCAGACAAAGTCTGTGCCAGGCGATGGAGGTTCCACAATGCGACTGCTGGCTGATTGTCGAATGCATAACGACCCTGGTGGTCAGAATGGTTGCAGATATAGTCGGGCTGGTAATCGTCGAGGAAGCCATACGGACCATAGTCGATGGTAATACCAAGAATCGACATATTATCGGTATTCATCACACCGTGTGCGAACCCAACGGTCTGCCAATGGGCGATAAGCCGTGCGGTACGTTCGACGACATCGGTAAACCACAGCAAGTAGCCATCACTCTGATCTTGAAACTGCGGCCAATGGCGGGCAATGACAAAATCAGCCAATTGTTGCACCTGCACTGGCTGTTTGCGGTAGTAGAAATGTTCAAAGTGGCCGAAGCGGACATGGCTTTCCGCTACACGCAATAGCATCGCGCCGTGTTCCGGCTGTTCACGGTAGACGGGTTGCTCACTGGTCACGATGGTCAGTGCTCGCGTAGTGGGGATACCCAGATGATGCATTGCCTCAGAGGCCAGGAACTCACGGATGGCCGAGCGTAGCACCGCGCGGCCATCGCCCATACGCGAATAGGGCGTCATTCCGGCCCCTTTTAGATGCCAGTCCATACTGCGGCCATCGGCAAGTCGTTGTTCACCCAGCAGAATGCCGCGTCCATCGCCCAACTGTCCAGCCCAAACACCGAACTGGTGCCCACTGTACACCTGAGCCAACGGCTTCATCCCCGGCAACAGCGTTTCCCCCGCCCAAATCGCGGTTTTATCTTGGGTAAACCAACTTTCGTCCAGCCCTAACTCGCGTGCGAGCGGCTCACTGTGATACAGCAGGTGGGCACCTTTCAGCGGCGTAGGATTCAATTCGGTATAGAAACCGGGTAACTGATGATGGTAAGCATTTTCAAACTGCGGCATAGGCCCTCCGTTACCGCTAGTGTAGAGCCAGGACGGAGCGATTAACACAGAGGAAATGTAGGGAGAACGCATCTGCCTGAAACGTGGGCAGATGCGGGGAGATCAGCGTTTATGCCGATACGGCTTAAATGCTTTTTTACGCTGGTAGATAAAGTACTTAATCAGCGAAAAAATGATAATGAATAACAGCGCCGGAATCACAGAAAAAATCATCCAGTCCATTATTGGCTCCGTTGTGTGCAGTACTCTCAATTATTGTTTTTAAACTCATCGGGTGTTACCCGTAACGCTGCCAGATTACCCACACCGACGCTAGGCCATAAAAAACCTTGCAGCCCAAAAACGCCAGCATGTCTGAGCTTATTAAAGTATTCCTCTTTCTCTATTCCTCCGACGATCACCCCCTTACACAGCAGATTGATATTTTTTAATAGCGAGTCAATGACCACGTCATATCCCTGATGGGTAAACAACTGCCAGTAAAAACGCTTGTCAATTTTCACATAGTCGAACAAACCATCATACAATGCGGTCAATGTTGCCTGACCAGAACCAAAATCATCCAACCACAGCGAAAACCTCTCGCTAAGCTGGTAGATTTTTTCATTGTTTTTACCTGCCGAAAGATTTGGAAAACCTTCACTGATTTCAAAGGCAATAAATGGCCATTTCCTGATGCGTTCGCACAGTTGATCATCAGTGAGAATCAGATCGACAAGAGTTTCTTCGATATTAAGCGTCAACAACACGTTGTTTTCGGCAAACCAGGATGCATTCTGTTCTGCCAATTTCAATTGCTCATTAAATAACTCAATCCTTTGCTCAGCGGTCAATAAATTAATCCCAATGTCAGCCGGCATAGCCAAATCACCGTCCAGACTATTAAAACGGTTCAAGATTTCTACCGCTAACAGCCTGCCCTCCATTGAGTAAACAGGTTGAAAAACATAGCTACTAATAAAGTCAGCTTCGAATTGGATTTTCATTTCAATGCCACAGGCTGAATGGCGAGCACCTCATCGTATATCAATATATTTTATCGATCAATCCCTCTGAGATTAATCGGAAATATCAATGCAGTTATCCATAACTTATCATTTAATTGATAGATTAAAGCTATATCCAGGTTACAACAGACTGAAACAAAAACAATTTGGCTTAAGGGAAAACCCGAGCATTACACCAAAACCAAAGCGATATTTAGCTTAAGTGATATAGTCACGCTGAAAATTTGACTTATTATCATTGTTTTCATTAAAGAAAATCCTAAAGACAGTAATCTATTAACACGGCATACAACCTGCATAAGCACAAGCAGCACATAAACTGATTAAATTTAATTACGCATCAATTTCACCCGTTATTCCTTGCATTGAAACTGTAAAAAAATGCCACCTTGATTTCTAAGAAATCTATGCTACCCCAGTGTTTTAACTGCATTTTTTAGCAAGGAGGGGATAACGGAAGACAGTATCTCCTTCTTTCTGGCATAAAAAAGGGATGAGTTGCCTCATCCCAGAAGATTCAGAACCTGAATGTTATTTAATCGTCTCTACCAGCCATTGCCGCAGCTCGGCCAATTCAGTCCCCTGTTCTGGGAACTGGGTAATCAGACTGTCACAGCAAGCTGCCAATGCATCACTACGGTAGGCACAGCCAATCAGCATTTCGGCTAAACGTTGTAATGGTGCCGGGCTAAGGCTGTCGGTAAAGATTTGCGCCCGACAGATGAGTCCCTTTTCTACGTCAAAGAAGATATCTACTCCGCCCCAGACAAAACGTTCATTCAGCAAATGACTAAACGCCGGCGCTTTACCAAAATTCCATTCCCAACTGCTTTGTTTGGCGAACTGCGCGGCAAAATCCGGCAGGTTGGGATAAACATCAGGTGAGATGATCTCCGCCGAGACAGTCTCTCCATAGTAATCAAAGAACGCCTGAGTCACGGCGTCACACACTTGCTCATGGCTGATACCGGATTGAAACTCGGACAAATTGGCAACGCGAGAACGCACGGACGTGATGCCTTTAGCCTGCAATTTTTTTGGGTCCGGATTAAGGTAGTCCGCCAAGCGGTTAAGATCGGCGTTCAGCAATAACGTACCGTGGTGGAACCCGCGATCCTGCGTTTCTCGGTAGGCCGAACCGGAGATTTTGCGTACGCCGTCTGCGGTCTCGATCACCAGATCATTACGCCCGGATGCGGTGGCGGAAATACCCAGCTGTGCCAACGCCTGCAAAATAATCCCGGTGGAGACCGTCTTATCGTAATCGGGTTTGCCCGCCATAAAGGTAAAGCAGGTATTCCCCAGATCGTGAAATACCGCGCCACCGCCGCTGCTACGCCGAGCCAGGCGAATGCCGTCCTGCTCCATCCTGCGGGTATTGCACTCTTTCCACGGGTTTTGTGACTGGCCAATGACCACTGTTTCGGCGTTGCGCCATAAGAACAGAATTTTCTGCGTCGTCATTTCGCGGAAGATACATTCTTCCACAGCCAGATTGAACCAAGGATCGTAAGAATCGGAAATCAGTAAGCGTAAACGTGTCATGGCGGTCACCGTTAAATACGTGATACCACCATGATACACCAAATCAAAGAGTTAAGACTAAATGCGGCGAGCTTGCCAGTAGGCTTTCTTCCAATACACGTTGTCCAGTGACGATCGCATCACGCCCCGGCTGGTGGACGCGTGTATGAACTGATCGTTCGTATCATAAATACCCACGTGCAAACCGTTCTCGCCAGCACCGGTTTTGAAAAAGACCAAATCGCCCGGCATTAGCTCATCACGTGACACTTTGGTACCCAGAGACGTTTGCTCTGCTGTGGAGCGAGGTAATTGCATATCGAAACGGTCGCGGAAGGTGCGATAGACGAACCCGGAGCAATCAACGCCGCCCCGATCCACTCCACCGTAACGATAAGGTGCACCGTACCATTGGCGCAGCTGCTCATTTAACTGAGCCACCACCACAATGGAGTCCGCCAACCGGCCGCTTGGAGGCGGTGCATGGCTGCTGCAACCAGCCAGTATTAAACTGGCGAGTAAAAACCAAATACGCATCCGCATATATCCCTTCATTGAACACGCTGCCGCATCATGCCGTCCGGTAAAGCATACCGCCTGCGAGGCAAAGCTGGCACCACGTAAGGAGATCGCTATTTTGGGCTAATTTATCCCCCACCGGGGGAAAAAGGCAAGCGCTGTGAAGGAGATAATCGTATTAGCGGCAGTTTTTGTGTTATTGGGGCGTTTTTACCTTAGTCTGGCTGTTAATCAACCACACGCCAAACAGGATAAACAGCGTACCCAATGTTTTCAGTAAGGTGGCCGATTCGTTAAACCATGGCAAAATCACCGCTGCCAGGTAGACCAATGCATAACTGACACTCAGCAATGGATAAGCGCGGTTAAGGGGCAAATGATGGAGCGCGAAGAACCAGCATAGCATCGACAATGCATAGCCAAAGATACCGCCACTGACCGCCAGAAGCGGTAGCCAATATTGACTAAACAAACTGAGAGTAACATCAGCAAATGACATCAGTGGGATCTGCGACATCCCCCATTTCATTAACAGCTGTGCCAGCGTAACCAGCAATACGCTGGCAGCGCCCCAGGCATAACCTCTCATGGATTTATACTCATCAGCAGGATCCCCAGCATAATCGAACCTACACCACACCAATGCCGTACGGTAGTCGGTTCTTTAAACAACCAGCGGGCGGCAAGCGTCACCAGCACAAAGTTCAGGCTGAGTGTCGGATAGGCCAAACTGAGCGGCAAACGTTGCAATACGTTAAGCCACACCGCCATACCTAGCCCCAACAGCAATACCGCCAGTGCCAGCCAACGCAGCGTTGGCCCCCGCCTGACGGCGGGAGCTAACTGCCAGCACTGAGCGGCCTGTTTCTGGCACAGCTGCCCACCACAGGTGAGCAAGCTGACCACAATGACCAACAGATAGCCGATGATCATGGCTGCTGTTGGTACCAGAACAATGCCAGACGATTCATTACCTGCACCTTATCTGCTTTCGGCAGATTTTGCTGGTCAATGCTTTCGCCTCGGGACAACTGCAAGACCAGTGAAACATCACCCTGCTTGCGTGCCTGAGCCAACCACTGCGGGAAATCAGCATCGCTGACGAAATGGCTACGCGCATCCGCGTAGTCCAACCCATAGGAAACTTCGCCCTTCTGGTTAAACATCAGCACATCGCTGCGCTTCAATTCCCAGGCCAAACCCGCAGCCACGCCAACGCTATCAGTCAATACATAGCGACTGTGGCTTAACTCCGCCATATTGGCCTGCGCGAAGTTTTGCGGCAATTTGGAGTCAGTGACCTGTTGTGGAATAGCATAACCAATCAGCAGGCACAGCAACAACGGACAAGCCGCCGCCCAGCTCCAGCGTTTTGCGTTATTACGCACCGATACGACAGCAAACAGCAACCAACCGGCAAAGGCGATAATACCGATGACGATCTTCGGCCACTCTTGTGCGGTAAACAAATGCACTTTAGGCAACAACCCGGAGCCCAGAACCACCAGCGCCAAGATGCCGATCAATCCAAACAACCCGTTTAATACGGCGTTAACCTTGAAGACCTTACTGCGCAGTGCCGCCACGCAATCTTCAGCATAAGCCGCCATTAACAGCGCCATCGGCGCCATGCATGGCAGAATATAGGTTGGCAACTTGCCCTTGGCGATGCTGAAGAAGATCAACGGCATCATCACCCAACTCAGCAAGAAGAACAGTTCAGGTCGTTGAACCCGTTCACGCCAGCCTTTGAGCAGCGCCCCCGGCAAGAGTGCCAGCCATGGCAATACGGCGGCCATCAGAATCGGGATGTAATACCAGAATGGTGCTTTATGCTGGGCGTTGTCTTCAGCGAAACGCTGAATATGTTCAACCCAGAAGAAGTAATTCCAGAAGTCCGGCTCACGTTGAGCAATGGCAAGCGCCCAAGGCAAGCTCAGCAGTACCGCAACCACGATCGCCACAGGGCCATAAATCAACAGATCTTTAATCCGCCGCTGCTGAATAACAATCGGGATCACCGCAATCACCGGCACCGCCAGTGCCAGGAAGCCCTTGGTCATAAAGCCCATTCCACAAGCTAAGCCCAGCAGCACGTAGCCACCCAGCTTGCCTTTAACCGTGGTGGATTTCAGCGTCAGGTAATAACTGACCATGGCTGCAGCCAGCCACAACGATATCATCGGATCCAATACGCTGTAGGTGCCGATGCTGAATACCAGCACCATAGACAGGAAAATCAGTACCGCCAGGCAAGCGCGGTGGGCATTGCGCCACATCAGCATTGCCAGTACAAACACCAGTAACGCAGTCATGCCGGTGCTAAATACCGAACCAAAGCGCACCGCAAAGTTAGTATCACCAAACAACCATTGGCTGATGTTGTTGAACCAATAGCCGGCGACCGGTTTTTCAAAATAGCGCAGACCGAGCAAATGCGGCACGACCCAGTCGCCACGCTGCAGCATCTCTCGGCTGATTTCAGCATAGCGAGTTTCATCCGGTTGCCACAACAGGCGACCGTTGAGAGGAATCAGGTAAACCAAAGCAAAAAAAATGGCCAATAAAATGGCCCATGATCCTTTTAGCGCCTTCATGAATCGTCCTTCACATCGGTTTGACAGCCCAGCCAACCTTCGCGGCCAGGGAAAGGAGCACGCTCGACGCGGCCCAATGGCAATGAAGCCAAATCTTGGGGCAACAGTGCGCTTAACGGACAGAATTCTATGCCCTGCCGTTGCGCCCGCTGCAGTAACTGCTCAAACATTGCTGCCTGTGACATACCCTCTACTTCAGTGTGAATGGTATATACCGGCACACCCTGATCGCTTTCAATGGCCCGCAGAATGTAATCGTTAAAGTCAGCCATACTCACTTCACTACCAATCACCTCATCAAAGGTCGGTAGCGTGACGGGAATCTGTACGGTTCCCAGGCGACCATCGCTTAACACAGGACGGAAGGGATGCGTACCGCGGCAATCGCTGTTGTAGTGAAAACCAAAGCGCTGCTTCACTTCCAACACCCGCGTATCTGCACGCCAGCCGGCAACCGCCGAACATTTAACCGGCTGACCGGTACTGGCAGCCAGTGCGTCCACACCAAGTTGAACCTGCTGCGTCAGCTCAGCCTCAGACCAGCGGCCAACTTTGGCCTGCCAACCCTGGTGATCCCAGGCATGTAACCCGACCTCATGCCCGGCCTCTGCGGTAAGTTTCATCAACGGACCCAGCCGACGGGAGATATTGCGTCCCGGCCAGGCGGTACCTGCCAGCAAAATATCCAAGCCATACAGTGATGCAGCGTTAGAACGCAGCATTTTCCACAGGAATTTCGGACGCAAAAGGCGCCACAGATGGCGCCCCATATTGTCCGGTCCTACGCTGAAAAAGAAACTGGCCTGAATATTGTACTTATCGAACAACTCCAGCAACTGCGGCACCCCTTCCCGGGTGCCGCTGAAGGTATCTACATCAACTCGCAGACCGACTTTCTTCATGCACCGTCACCTTCCTGAACGGTTGTGCGCAAGAAGTAATCCAGCGTATCAGCAACGGTTTGCTGCATCGCGATAGTCGGCTGCCAATCCAGCAAGCGACGTGCATTCTTGATGCTTGGCGTACGGTGCTCAACGTCCTGATAACCTTTACCGTAGTAGCTGCTGCTTTCCACATCTTTGAAACCGGCAAACGGCGGGAAGCGATCGCGCAACGGGTGGTTATTGAAGCTTTCGAGCAGCATTTCTGCTAATTCGCGGATGCTGGCTTCATTGGTCGGGTTACCGATGTTAACGATCTGACCGTCACACAGGCCATCGCGGTTTTCGATAATACGGAACAGTGCCTCGATACCGTCGTTGATGTCAGTGAAGCAACGTTTTTGCGCCCCGCCATCCATCAATTTGATTGGAGAACCTTCGACCAGATTGAGGATCAGCTGGGTAATGGCACGGGAAGAACCAATACGCGCGGCATCCAGGTTATCCAGACGAGGCCCCATCCAGTTAAACGGACGGAACAGTGTGAACTTCAGGCCTTCTTTGGCACCGTATGCCCAGATAACCCGATCCAGCAACTGCTTGGACACCGAGTAAATCCAACGCTGTTTGTTGATTGGACCCACAATCAGGCGTGAGTGGTCTTCGTCAAATTCCTTATCGTCACACATGCCATACACTTCGGAGGTGGACGGGAAGATAATGCGCTTATTGTATTTCACGCAATCACGGACGATTTTCAGGTTTTCTTCAAAATCCAGCTCGAACACACGCAGTGGGTTGCGGGTATATTCGATTGGCGTCGCAATCGCCACCAACGGCAGAACGACATCACATTTCTTAATGTGATACTCAATCCACTCGGAGTGAATGCTGATGTCACCTTCCACAAAGTGGAAACGCGGGTTATCCAGGAAACGGCTGATAGCGTCAGAGCCGATATCCAGACCGTAAATATCGTAACGGTCATCACGCAACAAACGTTCGGTCAGGTGGTTACCGATGAAACCGTTAACGCCGAGGATCAGCACGCGTGTTCTGCGCTTCATCACTGCGTTTGGCTTCGCGGCCAGGCGCACGTCGGTGACGATACCCATTTCCTGTGCCAGACGGCTGCCCTGCACGTACAGGCCCACATCGTTTTGGCCAGCAACAATTTCCAGTGCACCTTCACCACAGGCAATGATCAGCGGAGAAGTGCTGAGCACGGTACCCGGCTGCTTGTCATGCTGAGTATCCAGTACACGGGCGCGCCAGACGATCAATTTCCGCTGACCGAGATAGCTGAAAGCACCTGGGTAAGGTTCGGTAACAGCACGCACCAGGTTGTTGATTTCCTGAGCGGATTTATGCCACAGAATTTCGCCGTCTGCCGCAGTGCGGCGACCAAAATAGCTGGCTTCGGCTTCATTTTGCGCGGTGAAAGTGGCTGTGCCGTTTTTCAGTTTTGGCAACTCATCTTTCAGCAGTACCTGCGCTGCTTCCAATACTTTTTTGTGCAACGTCAGGGCAGTGTCATCCGCGGCGATCGCCACTTTACGTTGACCAACGATGTCACCTGCATCTGGGCGCTTGACCATTTTATGCAGCGTCGCGCCGGTTTCGGTTTCACCATTCACCAACACCCAGTTCACTGGTGCGCGACCACGGTAGTGTGGCAGCAGTGAACCGTGCAGGTTGAAACCGCCTTTCGGTGCCAGTGACAGAAGTTCGTCGCTCAGCAGATTGCGATAATAGAATGAGAAAATAACGTCCGGCTGCATCTGACGGATACGTTCGATCCACAGCGGGTGGTTAACGTCATCCGGCGCATAAACCGGCAACTCCAATTCTGCACCCAAGCGGGCAACGGAGGAGAAGAAGTTGTTCTCACCAGGATCGTCGGTATGCGTGAATACCGCCTGAACATCATAGCCTGCGTCAGTCAGCGCTTTCAGACCTGCGCAGCCAATATCATGGTAAGCAAATACAATAGCTTTCATTATTCTTCTTCCTGAGTATTGTGAGTCGGTTGTTCGCCGACCACTTTCTGAACAAAATAACGGGGACGAGCACGCACGTCGGTATAGATACGACCGATGTACTCTCCCAGCAGGCCCATGCCGACAAATTGGGCGCCGATAAAGGTAAACAATACGGCAAACAGGGTGAACACCCCGCCGCCTGACCATTCAGGTCCCATAATCAAACGCAGAGCGATCAACAGCACTGCCAATACGAAACCTGAAAGAGCTATCACGCTGCCCACCACGCTGAGCAAACGCAGCGGTGTTGTTGTCAGACAGGTGATCAGGTCATACATCAGGTTAATCAGCTTCATCAGGCTATATTTGGAATCGCCAAATTCACGCTCAGCATGCAGCACCTCAATTTCTGTGGTGCGGCGCGCGAAGGTATTAGCCAGAATAGGGATAAAGGTACTGCGTTCGTGGCAGTTCAACATTGCCTCGATAATATGGCGGCGGTAGGCACGTAGCATGCAACCGTAGTCCCCCATCGATTTGCCGGTAGCGCGTTGGATCATCATATTGATAATGCGCGAGGCACTTTTTCGGAACCAGGAATCCTGACGATTAGCACGTACGGTGCCCACAACGTCATAGCCTTCTTCCGCCACGCGCACTAAACGCGGGATCTCTTCTGGCGGGTTTTGCAAATCGGCATCCAGCGTAATCACCAGATCGCCGCTCACCTGATTGAAACCGGCCATGATCGCCGAGTGCTGGCCGTAGTTACGGTTAAGCAATACAGCAATAACACAGCTGCCTGGCTGTTCAGCCGCGGCGGTCAACATGTCAGCAGAGTTGTCGCTGCTGCCGTCATCGACCAGGATAATTTCATAAGGTTGGGTCAATTGTTTACAGGCAGCACTGGTACGCTCAAGCAAAGCAGGTAAGCTTTCCTGCTCGTTGTATACCGGAATAACCACCGAAACTTTTTTAATCGGTTCAACGCGAGACACGTAACGACTCCACAACAGAAGACAAGGCTTTGACCACGCGATCAACATCGTCGTCGGTCATATCAGGGAATAACGGTAAGGTACACAGGCGCGCCGAGTTCCATTCAGTATTCGGCAAGGACAGCTGCGGATAACGTTCACGGTAAAACTTTTGAGTGTGGGCCGCGCGGAAATGCAGACCGGTGCCAATACCCACTTCTTTCAAGCGCTCCATCAGTTGGTCACGGTCGATCCCACAACGCTCGGCGTCAACACGTACCATAAACAGATGCCACGCGTGATCATGCGGGTAATCCGGCAAGCCCAACGGCAAGAAAGGCGAGCCTTCCAGCGCGGTGAGATAACGCTGCGCCAGCGCTTTGCGGCGAGCATTAAGCTGCGGTAAGCGGGCCAGTTGCACCACGGCGATGGCTGCATGAATATCAGAAAGATTGTACTTGTAGCCAGGCTCAACCACTTCGGCCTGAGGTTTGCGCCCCAGTTGCTGGCGATCAAAAGCATCAACGGCCAGGCCGTGGAATTTCAAACAACGCAGGCGATCCGCCAATTCGTCATCGTCGGTGGCAATCAGGCCACCTTCGGCACAGGTCAGGTTTTTAATCGCGTGGAATGAGAAAATTGCCGTGCCACGTGCACCCACCCACTCACCATTGTAACGGGAACCAACTGCGTGGGCGGCGTCTTCAATCAGGGGAATGTTGTGGCGTTGAGCCACATCGCGCAATGCATCCATTTGCAGGGGCGCGCCAGCGTAATGTACCGGAACAATAGCTTTGGTTTTTGCAGTAATTGCAGCTTCAACATCGCTGGCGCTGACCATCAGTGTATCGCGATCAACGTCAATCATGACCGGCGTCGCGCCGAGCAATTCAATCATGTTGAGGGTAGAAACCCAGGTTTGTGAGGGTGTGATAACTTCGTCGCCTGGGCCAATACCCAGAGCCATCAGGGTGATGTGCATACCAGCGGTGGCGGAACAAACAGCAATGGCATGTTTACAGCCGAAGGTAGCGCAAAACTCACTTTCCAACTGCTGATTTTGCGGCCCGGTAGTAATCCAACCTGAGCGCAATACCCTTTCTACCGCCGCGATTTCTTCATCGCCAATCGCTGGGCGTGAGAAAGGTAAAAATTGATCCATAGTTAACCCCAAACGTATCAAACTTCTTTTAATGACACTGTAGATCTCTTTTATTTAACGAATATTAAACGCCAGAGAGAATCGTTCCTGGTGGATTAACTGCCAATGTACGGCCGCAAGCTTAACTAAACCTTAAGATGCGATTTATTATCAGTTAACTATCTGATCTGCGAGGGCCATCATCATAAAATTAAATTGATTTAAGAATCAATTAGTTATAGTTATATATAATTATTTACTTATTGTTTTTGAACTTAATCATCGTAGCACGTCAGCGACGGTTTTCAAGATTGGATAGACAATTTTAAGCAAAAAGGGAAATAACGCCGGTCGTTACCCGGCTATTTATATCGGGTCCGTTTAATTTTCGTTTAGCACGAATTTTAACCGCACTAACAAACTATGCTGTTTTGGTCATAATCCAACGTTGATCGCCAACCGCCTGCAGGTGAAAATCCACGTCATAAATTGTTGAAAGCAATAACGGCTCCATCACTTCCTGCGTGGTTCCTTGGGCAACCAAGCGGCCTGCATGCAATAACCAAACTCGGTCAGCCTGCTGTAACGTATGATTGAGGTCATGCGCGCAAACTAATGCACTGCGCCCACTCTGACAAAACTCTCGCAACAACCTATCCAAAGCAACCTTCTGTGCCACGTCCAAACTGTTCGTCGGTTCGTCCAGCAGTAGCAGTTGGCTCCGAGGATTGACAGTCGGCCAGGCTTGCAGTAATACGGCCGCCAGACGCACCCGTTGCCATTCTCCGCCGGATAATTGAGTCAACATACGGGACAATTTGTCCATCAGTTTTAAACGCTGACAGAGATAAAGAATGGTACTTTCCAGAGCTTCTTCTGCAGCACCCGCCGGTCGATGCAGTTCCAGATATTGGAAGACGGGCATGAGCGCCACAGGAGGTTGTTGTTGGCTCAAATAGGCACGGCGCAACGCCAGCGCATTGCCCTGATAGTCTTCCAATCGCTTCCCGGCGAGCAAGATATCCCCCGTACCTGGCAATATCCCCGCCAGTCGCGCCAGCAGCGTGCTTTTACCGGCACCGTTCGGACCAATAAGGTGAAACTGCAACCCAGCATCGACCTGTGCTGAAAACGGAGCAAAACGCCCTTCTACCCCAACCTGACTGAGTTGCAGCATGCTTAATTACCACTCCTTCTTTTTATTTGGCCAACGCCTGTTTAATAGCGGCAACCAAGGCAGGATCTTCCGGCGTCGTGTCCGGGGAGAAACGCTGAATCACAGTACCATCACGCCCGATCAGGAATTTCTCAAAGTTCCACAAAATATCACCGGTTTGCTTCGGTGCCCGGCCCTTGCTGCTCATTCGCGCCAGGAACTCACTGCCTTGCGGTGCAACGGCTTGAGGTTTTGCAGCAATCAATGCCTGATACAACGAATGTCGGTTTTCACTGTTGACTTCGAGTTTGGCAAACATCGGGAACTGGACGCCAAAGGTGCCACGGCAAAAAGCCAGGATTTCTTCGTTGCTCCCTGGCTCCTGCCCCAGGAACTCGTTAGACGGAAAGCCCAGGACTTCGAAGCCTTGTTCCCGATAGGTTTCATACAAAGCTTCCAGCCCTTCGTACTGTTTCGTCAGGCCACACTCAGATGCCACATTAACCACCAGTAACACGCGGCCTTTATACGCACCCAGCGTGGTGGATTGGTTTTGGATGGTATTCAGTGGAATGTCATAAATCGGTTGAGTCATGGATTTTATCCTCTTGTTTTGTTTGCAGATGAACAGAGAAACTACCTTACGCTTTTTACCCGGATCAGTAACCAGATAAATAGAGGTGCACCCAGCGTAGCGGTCACTACGCCGATGGGTAATTCAGCCGACAGCAGAGTAATGCGCGCCATGACATCGGCCGCAAGCAATACGCCGGCACCGGCCAACGCACAACCCGGTAATAAATAACGTTGATTGGTCAGGCCACTGAGGCGCAGTATATGCGGTATCACCAACCCGACAAAACCGATCACCCCCGCCAAGGCGACGCTAACCCCCACCAACCAACCAATCGCTAACACCAACAGATTGCGCCAGAGGTGCAGAGAAAGACCAAGCTGGCGTGCTTGTACTTCACCCAGCGCCATAAAGTTCAGCGCCTTGCCCTGAACGCACAACCACAACAATACGGGCAACAGCGCCAACACCAACCATTTCTGCCGCCAGTCAACGCCGCCGAATCCTCCCATCATCCAGTACATCAGCTGGCGCAAATCCAGGCTGGAACTGAAATATACCGCCCAGGTCATCACGGCACTGCACACAATCCCCAAGGCAACGCCGACCAGCAGTAAACGCGCATTGGTCAAGCGCTTGCGCCGCGCAAAGCTGAGCAACAGGAACGTCATTATCAGTGCACCGGCAATAGCACTTAGGCTCATCATCGCCACCGGCAGCAGACCGTTCCCCAGCAACACCGTTAGCACCAGCGCTACGCCAGCGCCATTTGCAACCCCCAGCAAACCGGGTTCAGCCAACGGATTCTCAAATAGCGCCTGCATTACCGCACCAGCAACCGCCAAACTCGCTCCCACCAACATCACCGCCAGCGCACGGGGCAAGCGTAATTGCCAGACAAACAGCTGCGCCGCGTCACTCGACCACTGCGTGGGCCAAAGCCATACATCACCTGCACTGAGGCTGAAAACAAAAGCAACAGCAACGCCCAACGTCAACAACATGAGATGCCGTTTATCGCGATGACGCTGCTTGTGCAGCAATAAGGTAAAAGTCTGGCGGGTTGACATAAGTGTGGCGATTCCCTGCAAGCCGTGATCAGCGGCCGAATAATTGACGTCTGGGTCAAATATTAGGGGGTTAGGCTCAGAAGGGAAAGCATTGCATAAGGATAACAGCAGGAAAACAGCGGCTAAACCTGCCCACTACCCGCAGGTGATGGCAAGATTAGCCGCCGTTAAATCAATTAGCGGCGTGGGTCGTTATTGTTTTGCGGATAGGGTTTGCCGTGACCATTGTCATGGTCGCGGCCATTATCGCGGTCACCATTGTCATGATGATTGCCGTTATCACGATTATCACGTTCACCGTGGAACGGGTTACCGCCCCGCTCAGGGCCACGATGATCATATCCGCGCGGCGGCGAGGATTGCCAACGACCACCATCCCAATACATACCACGGTTGTTGCGTTCCCCTACACCGCGGCCCTGGTGTTCATGCCACCACTGTGGTGGGCGCCAGTCGTAACCATCCCAATAGTAGCCGCGACGGTCCTGATCCCCCAGGTGCACCGCAACACCCGGTACGTTGATATCGATAGAGACATCCGCCTGTGCCACCAGCGGTAGCAGCAGCGGTAAACACACCAGCAACAGGATCTTTTTCATTTTACGCTCCTACTTTATTTTCTCGCTGAGGTGGTTATATCAGCACGTTTATTTCACGCCTATCTCACCAAAGCCTATTTTCAGATCGTTTTCATCTCCCTTACACAATCCATACAGTCAAATTTCCGTTATTTAAATAATTATAGCTGCTAACAACGTTTAACGAATAGCTGACGTACTGGGTACCCTACCGACACTTATAATTAAACTGACACCCACCAGAGAGATATTATTATGATTAAGCGTATTGTACTGCTGCTGACCGTCGCTGTGCTGACTACGGCGCTCAGCGCCTGTTGCTTCGGGCCTTACGGTGGTGGACACCGGGGAGGCGGTGGCCCAGGTCACTACTACAACCATTATTGATTATTAGGGGCTTCGGCCCCTTTTATTTATAATGATCAATAATAAAAAATAACCATAAGAATAATCCGCAAACGATATATTATTTTATAGCTAAAAATCCCATCAACAATTAATACTTGAGAATATTTCCTCCATTTTAATTTAAGAATAAACTGGGTTTAATACACAAAAAGAAAAAGGCCGCAAAAGCGGCCTTTTTTGGTTGCACGTAACTTACTCTTTCGGGCTTGCGTTCTCTACCCGACTTTTCAGCTTTTGTCCCGGACGGAAAGTGACCACGCGGCGCGCCGTAATCGGAATGTCCTCGCCGGTCTTCGGGTTACGCCCCGGACGTTGGTTTTTGTCACGCAAATCAAAATTGCCAAAACCTGACAGTTTCACCTGCTCACCGTTCTCAAGAGCACGACGGACCTCTTCGAAAAACAGTTCTACCAGGTCTTTGGCATCCCGTTTGCTAAGCCCAAGCTTTTCAAACAGGTGTTCTGACATTTCAGCTTTAGTAAGCGCCATAGGTTCAATCCCTCAAGGATGCTTGGAATCGCTGTTTTAGAGCCTCTACACATTTTGCAACGGTAACGGCTATCTCCTCTTCTTCCAGTGTACGAGCGGTATCCTGCAATACCAGACTGATAGCCAGGCTCTTATAACCCTCTGCCACGCCCTTGCCACGGTACACATCAAACAAGTTTACGCCAACTACCTGATTTGCGCCAACTTTCTTACACTCTGCCAAAATATCTTCTGCGGGGACGTTTTCAGCCACCACAACAGCGATATCACGGCGGTTTGCCGGGAAGCGAGAAACCTCCCGCGCTTGAGGCACGGCGCGGCTTGCGACCTTGTTCCACTCCAGTTCGAACACCACGGTACGGCCGTTAAGATCCAGTTTACGTTCAAGTTCCGGATGAACTACACCGATGAAACCTACACGTTCACCTTGGAAATAAATGCCCGCACTCTGCCCTGGGTGCAATGCCGGATTGGTCTCTGCCTTGAACTGAATTTCGGATAATTTACCGGTCAGCTCCAGAACAGACTCCAGATCCCCTTTTAAATCATAGAAGTCGACAGGCTTACGCGCCAGATCCCAATGTTCTTCATGCGTATGACCCGCAATAACCCCTGCTAGCATGACGTCCTGGCGGATACCCAGATTTGCCGCAGTATCAGGTACAAAGCGCAGGCCGCTTTCAAACATGCGCAGGCGCGTTTGCTGACGATTCTGGTTATAGACGACCGCAGACAGCAAGCCAGTCCACAGAGACAGACGCATCGCAGACATTTCTACCGAAATTGGGCTTGGCAGAATCAAGACTTCTTCGCCCGGGTGCAGTAAGGCCTGAACTTTAGGATCAACAAAGCTATAGGTGATGGCTTCCTGGTAACCGTGATCGACCAGCATGGTCTTCACACGCTTCAGCGTCAGATCCGCTTCACGGTGCTTGGTCATGATCAGATCAGCGCGTACCGGTACGTCAGGAATATTGTTGTAGCCGTAAACACGCGCCACTTCTTCCACCAGATCTTCTTCGATTTCCATATCGAAACGCCAGCTTGGCGCAACCGCCAGCCAGTTATCGCCCTGCTCGGTCACCTGGCAGCCCAAACGACGCAGAATGTCGCTCACTTGTTCACTTGGCACAACGTGACCAATCAGGCGATCCAGTTTTTCACGACGTAAAGTAATGGTGGCACGTTTAGGCAGTTCGCTTTCAGTGGTCACATCAATGACCGGGCCAACCTGACCGCCGCAGATATCAATCAACAGACGAGTCGCACGCTCCATTGCTTTATATTGCAACGCAGGATCAACGCCACGCTCGTAACGGTGTGATGCATCAGTGTGTAAGCCATGGCGGCGCGCACGTCCGGTAATGGACAACGGGCTAAAGAATGCGCACTCCAGCAGTACATCCTGGGTGGATTCGTTGACACCGGAATGTTCACCACCGAAGATGCCCCCCATCGCCAAGGCTTTTTGGTGATCGGCAATCACTAAAGTATCGGCGTTCAGTTTGGCTTCGTTACCGTCCAGCAGCGTCAGGGTTTCACCTTCGCTTGCCATACGCACCACGATACCGCCTTCAATGCGGCTCAGATCGAAGGCATGCATGGGTTGCCCCAATTCCAACAGTACGTAGTTGGTCACATCAACCACGGCATCAATGGAGCGGATGCCGCAACGACGCAGTTTTTCACGCATCCACAGAGGGCTGGCAGCCTTAACGTTGATGCCTTTTACGACGCGGCCAAGATAGCGTGGGCACGCCTGAGGCGCATCAACACGAATTGGCAGCGTATCATTAATGGTGGCGGCTACCGGGCTCATATCCGGTTCGATCAGCTCGACCTGATTCAAAACGCCAACATCACGTGCAACGCCAATAATCCCCAGGCAGTCTGCACGGTTCGGGGTTACGCTGATTTCGATTGCGTTATCGTTCAGCTTCAGATATTCGCGAATATCTGTTCCGATAGACGCGTCTTCCGGTAGCTCAATGATACCGTCATGATCGTCGGTAATCCCCAGTTCGGAGAACGAGCAAAGCATACCTTCAGAGGGTTCGCCACGCAGCTTAGCGGCTTTGATCTTGAAGTCACCCGGCAGTACTGCACCCACGGTTGCAACAGCCACTTTCAAGCCAGCACGGCAGTTTGGTGCGCCGCAGACGATGTCCAGCAGACGATCGCCACCCACGTTAATCTTGGTTACGCGCAGTTTGTCCGCGTTCGGATGCTGACCGCACTCAACAACATGGCCCACGACTACGCCATTGAAGGCACCAGCTACAGGCTCCACGCCGTCCACTTCCAGGCCGGCCATAGTAATTTGATCGGATAATGCTTCGCTGCTGATGGCCGGGTTTACCCACTCGCGCAACCAGAGTTCACTGAATTTCATGTGATATTCCCGCCTTACTTAAACTGTTTGAGGAAACGCAGATCGTTTTCGAAGAACGCGCGCAGATCGGTAACGCCGTAACGCAGCATCGTCAGACGCTCCATACCCATACCGAAAGCGAAACCAGAATAAATTTCCGGATCGATGCCCACGTTGCGCAGCACGTTCGGGTGAACCATGCCGCAGCCCAGAACTTCCAGCCACTTGCCATTTTTGCCCATCACATCCACTTCAGCGGAAGGTTCGGTAAACGGGAAGTAAGAAGGACGGAAACGAACCTGCAAATCTTCTTCAAAGAAGTTATTCAGGAAATCATGCAGCGTCCCCTTCAGGTTGGTGAAGCTGATGTCTTTATCAACAATCAGGCCTTCCATCTGATGGAACATCGGGGTATGCGTCTGGTCGTAATCGTTACGGTACACACGACCTGGTGCAATAATGCGGATTGGCGGCTGCTGGTTCTTCATCGTACGGATCTGCACGCCGGAAGTCTGGGTGCGCAGCAAGCGCGTAGCATCGAACCAGAAGGTATCGTGATCAGCACGCGCCGGGTGATGACCCGGGATATTCAACGCGTCGAAGTTGTGATAGTCATCTTCAATTTCCGGCCCGGTCTCCACGGAGAAGCCCAATTCGCCGAAGAAAGCTTCGATACGATCGATAGTACGCGTCACCGGATGCAATCCACCATTTTCCATACGGCGGCCCGGCAAAGAGACGTCGATGGTTTCTGCGGCCAGACGCTCGTTCAACGCGGCAGATTCCAGCGTGTTTTTACGCGCGTTCAGCGCTTCCTGCACCGCCTGTTTCGCCTGGTTGATCACGGCACCGGCAGCCGGGCGATCTTCCGCCGGCACGTCACGCAGCGATTGCATCTGCAAGGTGAAATGACCTTTTTTGCCTAAATATTCGACGCGTACCAAATCTAACGCGGCAACATCCTGGGCATCTTCTACGGCTGCCTTGGCATTGGCAACCAGCTCTGCGAGATGTGGCATTGCTTTCCTCTTCCTCTGGCCGATATGGCTCTAAGTAATTGTTATCTATTATTCGAACACGCCTTTAGCGCATCTCCAAAGCATTTCAACTTGCCGTCAGGCAATAATGAAGATGGCTAGAAACAAAAAAGCCTCCACAAGGGAGGCTTAGGCGCTACTTTTCGTTTCTTTTCTTACGCGCAAAGCCTCCTGAGTTCAGGCGCTAAAGTAAAAAAAGAAACGAAAAATAGCAGCTTTCATGATTGCGTTACCTAGTCAATGATTGTCCACCAGTGATATAGCGGTGGTCAATAAAAGTCAATGTGTGTAGCTGAAAAACAAAGATTAAAGAGGGAGCAAGCTCCCTCTTTATAACTGACTTACGCCAGTGCTGCTTTCGCTTTCTCAACCAGTGCGCCAAAGGCCACTTTGTCGAAGACTGCGATATCAGCCAGGATCTTACGGTCAATTTCAATAGAAGCTTTTTTCAAGCCGTTAATGAATTTGCTGTAAGACAGGCCGTTTACACGTGCAGCTGCGTTGATACGTGCAATCCACAGCTGACGGAACTGACGCTTACGTTGACGACGGTCACGGTAAGCATACTGACCTGCTTTGATTACTGCCTGGAAGGCAACACGATAAACGCGCGAACGGGCACCGTAGTAACCTTTCGCTTGTTTTAAAATTTTCTTGTGACGTGCGCGTGCAATTACACCACGTTTTACGCGAGCCATATGCTCTCTCCTAAAGTCTTATTCTAGATTCAAAAAAAAAGGTTTATGCGTACGGAAGGCACGCGGTAACCAGGACCAGATCGTTTTTAGACACCATGCCTTTCGGACGCAGGTGACGTTTACGCTTGGTTGCTTTTTTGGTCAGAATATGACGCAGGTTAGCATGCTTGCGCTTAAAACCACCGCTGCCGGTTTTTTTGAAGCGTTTGGCTGCACCACGTACAGTTTTAATCTTTGGCATTTTAATTAAATCCACTTCGCATTGTTAAACAACGAATCAGTTAGGCGAATAAAACCCACACAACGCAAGCGCTGCGTGAGTTCTATTACTTGGAGGCCTTACTGCCTCTTCTTCGGTGCGAGCACCATGATCATCTGACGGCCTTCGATCCTCGTAGGGAAGGATTCGACAATGGCCAAATCAGAATCTTCACACAGGTCTTTACGGACGCGGTTAAGCACTTCCATACCGATCTGTTGGTGCGCCATCTCACGCCCACGGAAACGCAGGGTGATTTTGGCTTTATCGCCATCTTCAAGAAAGCGAATCAGGTTGCGTAGTTTTACCTGATAGTCGCCATCATCGGTACCAGGACGGAATTTGATTTCCTTGACCTGAATAACTTTTTGCTTCTTCTTCTGTTCTTTTGTCGACTTGCTCTTCTCGTAGAGGAATTTGCCGTAATCCATGATTCGACAAACTGGCGGTTCGGCATTTGGGCTGATTTCTACTAAATCAACACCCGCTTCCTCAGCTTTTTCAAGAGCTTCATTCAGACTGACAATACCAATCTGCTCGCCATCGACGCCGGTTAGGCGAACTTCTTGCGCGCGAATTTCTCTGTTAATGCGATTAGGACGCGCCGGTTGAACTCGTTTTCCGCCTTTAATACTTTATTCCTCCAGTTGATGAAGACTACGGCTGCGAATCTCTTTCAGCAGCTTGTCTACGACTTCATTTACGTCCAGGCTTCCCAGGTCTTTGCCACGGCGGGTACGAACGGCAACTTTGCCTGATTCGACCTCTTTATCACCGCACACCAACATGTAAGGAACCCGTCGTAAAGTATGTTCGCGAATTTTAAAGCCAATCTTCTCATTTCTCAAGTCCGCTTTCACGCGAATACCTGCGTCCTGCAGTTTTTTGGTCAATTGCTGGACATAATCAGACTGACTGTCGGTGATATTCATCACCACCACCTGCACCGGAGCAATCCAAGTCGGGTAGAACCCTGCGTATTCTTCGGTAAGGATACCGATGAAACGCTCCATGGAGCCCAAAATAGCGCGGTGAATCATTACCGGAACCACGCGATCGTTGTTTTCGCCAACATACGACGCGCCTAAACGACCCGGTAAGAAGAAATCGAGCTGCACGGTACCACATTGCCATGCACGATCCAAACAATCATGCAGAGTAAATTCAATTTTTGGTCCGTAGAAGGCACCCTCACCCGGCTGATATTCAAACGGAATCCCGTTTTCAGTCAGCGCGGCAGCCAAATCTTCCTCTGCACGAGTCCACATATCGTCAGTACCGATACGCTTCTCTGGGCGGGTTGAGAGCTTCACAGCAATCTTGTCGAAACCAAAAGTGCCGTACACATCATAGACCATTCGGATGCATTCGTTTACTTCGGCACGCACCTGCTCTTCTGTACAGAAGATATGGGCGTCATCCTGAGTAAAACCACGCACACGCATCAAGCCATGCAGTGAACCTGACGGCTCATTGCGGTGGCAGCTGCCGAACTCACCCATACGCAGTGGCAAATCACGGTAAGACTTCAAGCCCTGATTGAAGATCTGCACGTGTCCCGGGCAGTTCATTGGCTTGATGCAATACTCGCGGTTTTCCGACGAGGTAGTGAACATGGCATCTTTATAGTTTTCCCAGTGGCCGGTTTTTTCCCACAGCACACGGTCCATCATAAATGGCCCTTTCACTTCCTGATACTGGTACTCTTTGAGCTTCATACGCACAAAGGCTTCCAATTCACGGAAAATAGTCCAGCCGTCGTTGTGCCAGAACACCATACCCGGCGCTTCTTCCTGCATATGGTACAGGTCAAGCTGCTTGCCGATCTTGCGGTGGTCACGCTTAGCCGCTTCTTCCAGACGCTGCAAATAGGCATTCAGCTGTTTCTTATCTGCCCAGGCAGTACCATAGATACGCTGCAGCATTTTGTTTTTGCTGTCGCCACGCCAGTAAGCGCCAGACGTTTTCTGCAATTTGAAGTGATGGCAGAAACGCATGTTCGGCACGTGCGGGCCGCGGCACATGTCGACGTATTCTTCGTGGTGATACAGGCCAGGACGGTCGTCATGGCTGATATTCTCATCCAGAATCGCCACTTTGTAGTTTTCACCACGCGCAGCAAAGGTGTCGCGAGCTTCTTGCCAGCTAACCTTTTTCTTGATGACGTCATAATCTTTGTCAGCCAACTCATGCATCCGCTTTTCAAGCAGATCCAGGTCTTCCTGCGTCAGGGTACGGTCAATATCAACGTCATAGTAGAAACCGTTGTCAATCACTGGGCCGATAGCCATTTTGGTGTCTGGCCACAGTTGTTTGATCGCATGGCCCAACAGGTGCGCACAGGAGTGGCGCATGATTTCCAGACCTTCGGCGTCCTTGATGGTGATGATCGCCAGTTGCGCATCTGATTCGATCAGATCGCTGGCATCAACCAATTCACCGTTTACACGGCCAGCAATACAGGCTTTCGCCAAGCCAGGGCCGATATCAAGGGCAACATCCAGGGGGGAAACGGCACGGTCAAAATGACGCTGACTTCCGTCAGGAAGAGTAATAACAGGCATTAATAATTCCTTATCTACAGTGGTGACCCACACGACAGATCACATGAAGAAATACAAAATCGTTTAAATACATTATGTTATGAACGCTATTCAACTTTACCCTGCCGAATATATGCCCTCATGAACACATAATGCATATGTGCCATGGTGCGACGCCATAACGGAACGAACAGTGTAACACTATGATTAGCGCGCCATCTACCCGGAGTTTGTTGCCACGCTTCTAATGGGGAAAGTAAGAGGCCGTCTAAGCCAGAGTGTCTATTCTGCAATCAAGGCACCTGGCCTCACCGCACTAAAATAAAATATTTAATAGTAATCAGTAGGTGTGAGTTACAAAGCCCTAACCTCTTAAATTGGGATCTAGAGACAAGGATGCCAACACACCGAAATTTTGGATGTCGCCACCCCAAATCGGTTCAGAGTAGACAAGCAAGAATATTGCGTAAATCAGCTATGGCGAACATGCCCCGCTCCCGCTATCCTGATGCCATTAACGGCAGAGTTGAGACAGCATCCCGCATCATGAATCGGTTATTGAAGTTACTCGTTGGTGCCTGCATCGTGTTAGTGGCTATTTTTGCGCTGTTGCACCTGGGGGCAGACCGCCACCCAAGAGCCATTGCGGTGAACGAACCCCCAATGGAGTGTGAGGATACACAAGAGATAACCAGCGATTGTGTGAATGACGATGATGCAAATACTGACGCTGTTCCTGAGCTAACCCCCTCCAGCACTCAGGGATAATGAGCTGCGAACACCATTCCTCTATATTTACAGGTCGATTTCCCTCCCGTTGCCGCTGAACGCGCGACAAGTTAGGGTATGACTTTATGCTGCGTCACAATATTCACTGAAAACAGGAAGTCTGATCCATGACGAGTATTCTGCAGTTATTCCAGGCCATTGGGCTGGGTTTGGTGCTACTGCTGCCGCTGGCCAATCCACTCACCACGGTCGCGCTATTGCTCGGGCTATCGGGCAACATGACGCGTGAAGAGCGCAATCAACAATCATTGATGGCGTCAGTCTATGTGTTCTTCATCATGACAGTGGCGTTCTATGCCGGTCAGTTGGTCATGAACACCTTCGGGATTTCTATTCCCGGCTTGCGTATTGCCGGTGGGTTGATCGTGGCATTTATTGGCTTTCGTATGTTGTTCCCTCAACAACACGCGGAAGAGGCGCCCGAGATTGAAACCAAGAATAACGAATTGCGCAAGAAAACCTCCGTCAATATCGCTTTTGTCCCACTAGCGATGCCCAGCACCGCTGGCCCGGGGACCATTGCCATGATCATCAGTTCGGCCTCAAGTGTGAAAGAAAACACACTGGGATTTGCACACTGGGTACTGCTGGTCGCCCCCGTGTCTATCTTCCTGACGGTCTCGTTGATCCTGTGGGCCTGCTTGCGCAGCTCCGGCGCTATCATGCGTCTCGTGGGTCAAAGTGGCATTGAGGCAATATCTCGACTGATGGGGTTCTTACTGGTGTGTATGGGTGTGCAATTTATTATCAACGGCATATTGGAGATCATCTCTACCTACACCCCTGCCGTCGCCTAATCCGTTTAACGGGCGCGATTGCCGCGCCCGCTTCACTTATTTACCTGCCGGCGCCTGCGCGCCTAAAATCCCCTTACCTTCCGGCACTTCGGTAAAACGACTGAGGATCTCACTGTAGGTTTTCGCCGGGTCCAAATCCTTGAACTGATTCGGATAGATAAACTTCGCCAGATACTCTAGTCCAACGATATTGTACGGATGATTGTAGAAGTTGTGATAAATGCCATAGAAGCGACCGTCTTTTACCGCGGAAAGCTGGGCAAAGCCCGGACGCTGTTTCATTCTGTTGAACGCATCATCCACCTGCTGTTGCGTCACACCGTAGCCAAAAGGCACTGCGGCGTTGGTTTTACTGGCCCACTGGGAGCCGGAAACAATATAGGCATCTGGCTTCATGCTGATCACTTTCTCAAGCGATACGTCGCCCGTCGCGCCCGGTAACAGTTCCGAACCCACATTGCGTGCGCCTACCGCTTCAATCATCCCACCCCAGCCGACATGTGCATGCGTGAAACAACAAGACTCCAGCCCATTCAGGCCGGCTTTCGCCTCAATAAATACCAGAGGCTTTGGCTCTACCGTTTTGGTTTTATCGAGGATGCGCTGATAGTGCTGCTGATAAAAGTCCGTGTACTGTTTCGCTTCACTTTCACGGTTTAGCGTTTCCCCCAACAGGGTGATGCTTTTCGGGGTGTTCTCCACTGGCTTAAGCATAGTATCGATAAACAACACCGGGATATTCAGTGCTTGCAGCTTGTCCAGTACGCCAGTCTGGCTCAGGGACGGTTTAGAACGCAGCTGCGCCACCATCAAATCGGGATGCTTAGCGATGACGCTTTCCAGATTAACCTCGCCCTTGTCGCTGAACCCCATATCAATAATGTTGTTTGCTTCAGGCCACTTACTTTGCAGGATTTTCCAGGTCTCGCCATCACTTTTCTTCAGCAGATTATTCCACGCCACCAGACGGTTAAAGGGATCGGCGCGGTCAAGCAAGGCCAGGGTCAGAATATCGCGACCGTCCTGCACCACAATGCGTTTAGGCTCTTGTTTAATGGTCAGAGTTTGACCGGCGGTATCCGTCAGGGTGAGCGGATAAGTGGTCGCCATCGCCTGAGCAGACAAACCACAGGCGCAGGCTAAAGCCAACAAGGTCATTCGACGGTGCACGTAACACTCCTTAGCGTAGGAAATTAATCCAGAAATAATAATGAGAACTGCTCCCATTATCAAAGAGAACGCCAGGCGAGTTTTCGGTTAATTGAAAAGAGATGTGAACAGAAACAAGGTGGTGCGCCGGAACCGGCGCACCACTGAGATTAAATCAGGCCGTATATTAGCGCCGACAACGCAATCAGCCCCATCACCAGTACGAAGATATTGCTTAACGCACGATAGCGACGCATTGCAGGTACCGCGCGTACCGCATACATCGGCAGAATAAACAGGATCGCTGCGATCAGCGGGCCACTGATGGTTTCGATAATATGCAACGCACTTGGGTTCCAGACGGTCGCCGCCCAGGTCAGCAGGAACAGTAACACAGCGGAAATTCGGTGCGTAATACGCGAGCTTAAGGGTTTACCAACAGCACGTGTCACGCCGTCAATCAGACTGGTCGCTCCCTCGGTCACGCCCAGTGAGGTACCCAGATAAGACTTGGCCATCGCCAACATCGCCATCATCGGGCCAAGATAGGCGATCAATGGGTTAGAGAATTTGTTCGCCAGCGTGGTCAGCACGGTTATGTTTTGTTCTTTTGCCTGCTGCATATCCTCATGAGACAGACTTAACACGCAACTGAAGACAAAGAACAGTACCGTGACGCAGATCAGGACGTAGCTGTAGCGCATGATACGTGCGCAGCGACGTTCAGCCAGATCGCCATACAGGCTCTTTTGGGTCGAGGCAAACGACGAAATGATCGGCGCATGACTAAAAGAAAATACCATTACCGGTACAGCCAACCACAATGAATGCCATAAATCAGGGCTGTTGAATTGCGTGTTGGCCAGGCCACTGACAAAGTTGGCCGTTTGCCAGGTTGGCATCAGGTACAGTGAAATACCCATCAAAAACACCAGCAGCGGGAACACCAGCATCCCCATCGCCGAAACAATGGCGTCTTTGCCACGCAACAGAACCAGGTTCAACACAACCACAACGACCAGGCTCAACCAGATACGTGGCAATGGCGTGATATGAAACTGATGGATCAGGAAACTGTCGAGCGCGTTGGTAATCGAAATACTGTACACCAGCACAATCGGGAAGAACGCCATCAGGTACAGTACCATGATGATTTTGCCGGCCAGTACACCGAAGTGCTCAACCACTACATCATGGATATTGCCGTCGCGGCTGGAGCCGGAAAGTACAAAACGGCTCAGTGCGCGGTGGGGTAAATAGGTCAGTGGGAAGGCAAATAACGCCATCAGTACCAGAACCAACGGGCCGTTCAACCCGGCATTGATTGGCAGGAATAACGTGCCTGCACCCACCGCAGTGGCGTAAAGACCAAACATCCAGACGGTGTCAGTCTTATTCCATTTGCCCGGCTGGGCCGAAGCCAGCGTGCCTGAATCGGGAGAAATCGTACTCATAGGAAAGCTTACCTTAATCTGCGGCGACAACGATTGCGCCTAACGGGATATCCTTCTCCGCGAATTTTTAATAATAATCAGTGGATTAACTCAGAATTTCATTCTTATGCCTGATAAAAGGACGGCAAAGGATAATTAAAAATGCTGTCCGGGTCTATCTTTCGCTTGCTGACTGTCTGCTTCGTGAACAATTATCGCGCTAAAAATCGCCGCGGGGAGCACAAAAAGCTGAGGCCTCTTACGAGGCCTCAGTAGGAGTTACTTGTTAGCGTCCGGGTGTTCCGGCACCGCTGCACTACCCATTTCCTTCTCATCGCGGATCATCGAACGGTCTTTACGCACGCTGGCCACGTCAGAGGCGCTGATAGGCTTGGCGCTATTGCCCCAGCTTGAGCGAATGAAGTTAACCACATCCGCCACCTGCTGGTCATTCAGACGCCAACCAAACGGCGGCATGGTGATGTTGGATACAGCCCCTTTTACCGCCGGCGTAGTGTTACCGGTCAACACGATGTGAATCAACGATGTCGCATCTTCAGTCTGCACGACCGGGTTGCCTTTAAGCGCCGGGAACGCACGTTTGTAGCCGATGCCGTCAGTACGGTGGCAGGCGGCACAGTTATCGACGTACAACGCCGCGCCTGGCTTGCTGTCGTTACCACGCCACAGATCCTTAGCGACACTGTCTTCGACTGGCGCAGCCTGCTGCTTACCATCTTTCGGCGGCAGTGTTTTCAGGTAACGCGAGATCGCCGTCAGGTCTTCATCGCTCAGGTACTGCAAGCTGTGCTCGACCACGTCACTCATGCCGCCGAATACGATCGACTTGTCATTACGACCGGTTTTCAGGAATTCGGTCAGCTCGGCTTCACTCCAGGTTCCCAGTCCGTCCTTATTGTCACCACGCAAGCTGGATGCAACCCAACCGTCGATCGGCGCATTGCTGCCGGACAGATAGTTGTCACCGTCGTTATTGCTCAGTGCTTTTTCCTGCATCGTGATGCTGCGTGGCGTATGGCAAGCACCACAGTGGCCCAAACCTTCTACCAGATAACGACCCCGCTCAATCACAGGATCGGCCTTAGCGTCAGCCACAAAGTCCGCCGGCGATGGCGCAAACATACCGCGCCAGATGCTCAACGGCCAACGCATCGACAGCGGCCAAGGAATGTCGGAATCCTTATTAGCCTGCTCCACCGGTTCCACGCCATGCATGAAATAGGCGTACATGGCACGCATATCGTCTTCTTTCACCAGAGCAAACGACGGATACGGCATTGCCGGGTACAAGGTGCTGCCGTTTTTGGCGACCCCTTTACGCACTGCGTTATCGAAGTCTTCAAAACTGTAATCACCAATGCCGGTTTTCTTATCCGGTGAGATGTTGGTGGAGTAAATAGTGCCGATCGGCGTTTCCATCGCCAGACCACCAGCAAACGCTTTACCGCTTTTGCCATTGGTATGGCAGGCCACGCAGTCACCGGCACGCGCCAGATATTCGCCGCGTTTGATCAGCTCGCTGCTGACCGTGGCGTCCTGCGCCCAGACGGAGAAACTCAGTGCACTGAGAACCAGTGCGGGAACAAATGCTTTCATCAGTCGCCGTCCTTATGCCTGCACCAAAGGGCCTGGGTTTTTCAGATACTGCTCGCGGATAGCGCGTGCAGACCAGTAAGCCAACGCGGCTACGGTGCCGGTCGGGTTGTAACCCAGCCCCTGCGGGAAAGCCGATGCGCCGATCGAGAACACGTTATGTACGTCCCAGCTTTGCAAGTAGCGATTTACCGCGCTGGTCTTCGGATCTTCGCCCATTACCGCACCGCCATTCATATGCGTGGTTTGGTAGCTGGTAGTATCAAAGTGGCTGTTGGCGTTTTTCGGGCTGCCAGAAATCAGTTTCGGGTTCATGGCCTTGGCGATCGGTGCCATTTTATCGAACATGAACTGCGCCATCTTGATGTCGTTTTCCTGCCAGTCAAACGTCATACGCAGCAGCGGTTGGCCGAACACGTTCTTGTAGTTAGGATCAAGATCCAGATAGTTACTGCGATATGACTGGTGCGCGCCGTGGGCATCCATCGAGACATGATGGGTATAAGCATCCGCCACCGCCGCTTTCCATTTGCTGCCCCACGTCGGAGTGCCTGGAGGAGTTGGCAATCCAGAGATAGGTTTAGTCCCTGCCTGGTTAACCCAGAACGGCGAACCACCAACGAAGCCTTCTTTTGCGTGGTCAAAGTTGTCGGCGTTGAAGTCGTCCACACCCACACCATTACCGCCGGCACCAATGAACGGGTTGGTAAACACGTCCTTGTCAAAGAACGCCTTGATAGTGGTCAGATTTTGGTAAGCAAAGTTACGTCCTACCACACCTTCACCCGTCACGGGGTCGTAAGGCTTGCCAATGCCAGACAGCAGCATCAAATGCACGTTGTGGAACTGGAACGCGCCCAGGATCACCAACTCGGCCGGCTGTTCGATTTCACGGCCCTGCGCATCGATATAATTCACGCCAGTTGCACGAGATTTATCGTCAGTCAGGTTCACCTTCAGTACGTTGGCGTTGGTGCGTAGCTCGAAGCGTTTTTCCATCCGCAACGCCGGCAAGATATTGACGTTTGGCGACGCTTTGGAATACATGTAGCAGGCGTAGCCACTACAGAAACCGCAGAAGTTGCACGGCCCCATCTGCGCACCATACGGGTTGGTGTAGGAGTCTGAAGTATTGGCTGACGGCAGATTGTAAGGGTGATAACCCACGTCCCGTGCCGCTTTTTCAAACAACTGTGCTGAAAACGTATTCTTTTGCGCGGGCAACGGGAAGTTGTCGGAACGGTCTGCCGCGAAAGGGTTGCCGCCCTTTGGCGCCATCTTTTGGCCCTTGACTGTCCAGGCCGTGCCGGAAGTGCCGAACACTTTCTCAGCCTTGTCGAAGAAGGGTTCCAGCTCGTCATAGGTTACGCCGAAGTCTTGGATGGTCATGTCCTTCGGAATGAAGCTTTTGCCATAACGCTCTTCGTAATGGCTACGCATGCGCAGCTCGATAGGATCGATACGGAAATGCACACCTGACCAGTGCAGGCCTGCACCACCCACGCCGGTACCCGGCAGGAATGCCGCCAACTGGCGATAAGGCACTGCCGTCTGACTGGTATTGTGACGAATTGTCACGGTACTTTTAGACAGATCCTGGAACAGTTTGCGACGAATATTATAGGTCAGTTCGTCGATCACCTGCGGGTAGGAGCCGTCCGGGTAGGTATCGCGCATCGGGCCGCGTTCCAGCGCTACCACGTTGAGGCCAGCCTCGGTCAGTTCCTTGGCCATAATGGCGCCAACCCAGCCGAAGCCGACGATCACCGCGTCTACTTTTTTCATTACCGTTGCCATTGTTACCCCCTCTCCCCACGAATTGAAACCGGGGGTAAGGGATAACGTTCCCCTCGCTCAACCCAGTCCATGAAATCGGCGCGCGCGCCCGGAAAATTAATCAGCTTCCAACCGACCATGTCTTTATTGCCACCATGGATCGGATCGCTGAAGAAGCCTTCGCGGGTGTTTTGCAGCAGGTAGGAGAAAAACAACTTGGCAGGTAGCTGCTCGAATTCTGCATCACCGGACTCAAACTTCTGCAGCATGGCGTCCTGCTGTGCAGCGTCCAATTCGGCAAAGACTTTGCCGGCAGTTTTCTTGCTGTAAGCATCGGCATCAGCGATACCGAGGTTATAGATTTGCTTTGGCACCAATGGCAGTTGGTAACCCATTTCCTTCGGCACATCCGGGTTAAACGGCCCCTGCATGTACCAAATAGAACCGGTCGCGTACGGGGTATTCATCTGGCGATCGATAAATTCTGGTACACCGGCTTCCAACGCACCAGGACCGCGATCGTCAGCAGGGATCAACCGCGCCGTCGCCGCCTTGACGAACGCCCACTCTTCCGGGGTGAAGAACGTGGGCTGGTAGTCATTTTGTTTAGGGGTATCTGTTGCCGCAACCGCCGGCATTGTGGCTGTCAGCGCGCTAACGCCACTGCCACCAATTACCGCTGCGGGGATTAAAGTCATCGATTTCAACAGGAAATCGCGCCGTGAATTGTTAGTTTTATCGTCCGACATATCACATTCCATCCAAAGATAATCACAACTATTTAACCTCAACCTTGCGGTCGATGCGGGTTTTAAACATAAATTGTTACCTATTTGTACATTTATTGAAGGCCAAAAAGTGATCAAACGCAATAATGTTACCGGTAACTTATTGAATGAACGTAAAGATTTGGCTGTTAATGTAAATTTAACTATTCGTGCGGTTTTTTAGGTAACAGGATGGGAAATAACGAAAAATGAGAGATACATCGCGATTTGACTTCGCGCCACTAAAAAAAACGGCCCCATTGAGGGGCCGGTTTAGCAAAGACAGCTGAACTAGGGTGACATTGCCTGGTAGGCCGTCGTCACCTTCCATAAATAGCGCGGCGCCTGTGGGGCTGGGTGCTTTTTCTGGATGTGTTGATAAAACTCATCCGGGCTCATTTGATTGATGCGGTTTACCGCCACGCGCTTATCGGATGAGAAGGTACGTAACATGGCACCTGCCCCATTCACATAAGAAACAATGGTGGCATAACGCAACGTTTGTGGATCATTGATCCCGGCTAGCTGCTGGCTTTGAAGAATATTGATATAGGCTGTTCCCAGATCAATATTGACCGCCGGATCCTTCAACTCACGCGAGCTTGGTTGCCCGCTTCTTCCTTTTAGTCGATAGGCGTCACGCCCGGCGGTTGAAGGTTTCAGCTGCATTAATCCCACTGCGTTCGAGGTGCTGACTGCGTTCGGGTTAAACCCGGACTCCACCTGAATAATCGCTTTAATCAGCGTTTCGTCAACGCCATAACTGTTGGCGGCCTGACGAATGTAATCGTTATAAGCTATCGGTGTCCCTGTGCGGTTTACCGGAGCCTGCGGGGGAGTCTTTAACCAACCGCCACGCGTTGTGCCACTGCTTGAATTATTGTTTGCGGTTTGCGGGTCTTTGGCGCACCCCGACAACAGCAAAATTGCCGTCAGGCAACCTATTTTGGTTTTCACAGAATCCCTCACTCCTTTCAATGAGTTGCGTAGCATATACAACTTGTAAGGACGCCTGTACGCTTTTTTTGGTCTACTCTCAAGCTACTCGTATACCAAGAGGTGAATTATGAGTCAATCTGCAACGACGTGTTTTGTGGTGACTTTTCGTTATCAGGAAGAAGGATTAGCTGATTTAGCCAAGCTAACAGGACAATTAACCCTTCAGGGATTTGTCACGTCAGTGACTGACGAACAGGGCGTTCCGCACGAGCTGGGGAGTAACAGTTTCGCGTTAATAACCCCACTGGATCAAAAGGATGTGCTGTTATTGGCGCAGAAGCTTGGCGAGGTGGCATTGCGAAAAACCCCAGAGGTCGAAATTGTCACCTATGACGACTACGTTAAGCGGTTACATACTGATACATAAAATGCTATAACTTACCGGACGGTATTATTTTTTCTGTTGAGGAAATAACCGGCAGTGAATCTGCAGGTGACGCTTGACTTTGCTCTAATTGATATTGATAATCATTTTCATTTGAGCCAGGAGATGTCACCATGCTTTTGAAAGAACACACTTTTCCACGCCTGTCAATTATTCGGGTGTGGACATGTTGCCGCCCTTTCGCACTGCTGTGCCTATTAGTGACCGTCAGTCTTACTAGCCATGCTGCGTTAGCGGAAAAAAAACTGCGCGTGGTGACCACCTTCACCATCATTCAAGACATCGCTCAAAACGTCGCCGGTGACGCTGCCGTGGTAGAGTCAATTACCAAACCAGGCGCCGAAATCCACGATTATCAACCGACACCACGCGATATCGTCAAAGCGCAACATGCAGATCTTATTTTGTGGAACGGCATGAACCTGGAACGCTGGTTCCAACGTTTCTTCGAGAACATTAAACAGGTGCCCGCTGCCGTAGTGACTGAAGGCATCACCCCGCTCCCGATCCGTGAAGGCCCGTATAACGGCAACCCGAATCCCCATGCCTGGATGTCTGCCAGCAACGCGCTGGTGTATATCGAAAACATCCGCAAGGCACTGGTGCAACACGACCCGGCCAATGCTGAAACCTATAACCGCAATGCCAAAGCCTATGCCGCCAAAATTGCCGCGTTGGACGCACCGCTGCGCGAACGCCTGGCACGCATCCCAGCAGCCCAGCGTTGGCTGGTAACCAGTGAAGGTGCCTTCAGCTATCTGGCGAAAGACTACCAGTTAAAAGAAGTGTATCTGTGGCCCATCAATGCTGATGAGCAAGGCTCACCGCAGCAGGTTCGCCGAGTGATCGACGCCGTCCGCGCTAATCATATCCCCGTGGTATTCAGCGAAAGCACCATTTCTGACAAGCCAGCCAAACAGGTGGCGAAAGAAACCGGTGCAAAATATGGCGGCGTGCTGTACGTCGATTCGCTGTCCACTCAGGACGGGCCGGTCCCGACCTATATCGACCTGCTCAATGTTACCGTACAAACCATCGCCAAAGGATTTGATCAATGACCACTGAGGTTTTTGTCCGCCCTGAGTTAAGCGTGGACGACGTTACCGTGACCTACAACAACGGTCATACCGCGATCCACAACGCCAGCTTCAGCTTAAGTGGCGGTGCAATCTGCGCGCTGGTTGGTGTCAACGGCAGTGGCAAGTCAACGCTATTCAAAAGCATCATGGGGCTGGTTCGCCCCACCACCGGCCGTGTGCAACTGAACGAGCAGCCGGTCGCGCAAGCACTGAAGAAAAATGTTATCGCCTACGTCCCACAAACCGAAGACGTCGACTGGAATTTCCCTGTGCTGGTGGAAGATGTGGTGATGATGGGCCGCTACGGCAAAATGAGCTTTCTGCGTATTCCGTCAAAGGAAGACCGGTTGCGGGTCGATAAAGCATTAGAGCGCGTTGGCCTGAGCGAATTGCGCACCCGCCAGATTGGCGAACTGTCCGGCGGCCAGAAGAAACGTGTTTTTCTGGCTAGGGCTCTGGCCCAACAAGGTACTGTACTCCTATTGGACGAGCCTTTTACCGGTGTCGACGTCAAGACCGAAAACGCCATTATCGACCTGCTACGTGCACTGCGCGATGAAGGACACCTGATTCTGGTCTCAACCCACAATCTGGGCAGCGTGCCAGAATTTTGCGATCGGGTCATCCTGATTAACCGTACCGTGCTGGCCGCTGGGCCGACCGAAACCACCTTTACCCAGAGCAACCTGGAACAGGCTTTCGGCGGCGTATTACGTCATATCAACCTCTCAGGCCCAGATCTGCACGACGATAACGACCCGCGTACCGTAACAGTATTGACCGACGACGAGCGCCCAGCGGTGTTCTATGGACATACCAAGAGCGATCCCCCCGCGCAGAGCCAGCCAAAGGAGAAACAACCCTGATGCTGGAACTTCTGTTACAACCCTTCAGTTACAACTACATGGTCAAGGCCATTTGGGTTAGTGCTATCGTCGGTGCCGCTTGTGCATTCCTTTCGGCCTACTTGATGTTGAAAGGCTGGTCACTGATGGGCGATGCGCTATCGCACTCCGTCGTGCCCGGTGTTGCAGGTGCTTATGCGCTTGGGCTGCCGTACGCTGCCGGCGCCTTCTTCACCGGTATGCTGGCCGCATTGGCCATGACGCTGGTACGTCACGCCACCCGCCTACGCGAAGACGCCATTATCGGTTTTATCTTTTCCACTTTCTTCGCCGTAGGCTTGCTGATCGTTTCGCTCAATCCAACGTCGGTTAACGTGCAATCCATTATCTTCGGCAACATTCTCGGTATTGCTGACGAAGACGTATTGCAGGTCGAAATTATCATCGGTGTTTCTCTGCTGATTCTCTGTCTGGTATGGAAAGACTTGCTGGCCGTGTTCTTTGATGAAAACCACGCCGTGTCTATCGGCCTGTCACCGCTACGTTTGAAAATCCTGTTTTTCACGCTTCTCAGCGCCTGTACCGTCGCAGCATTGCAAACCGTTGGCGCAATTTTGGTGATTGCCATGGTGATCACACCAGGTGCCACCGCCTATCTGCTGACTGACCGTTTCAGCCGGTTGGTGATCATTGCCATCATTATCGGTGCCCTAACCAGTGGTCTCGGTGCATACTTGAGCTTCTTCCTCGACGGCGCGACCGGTGGCGTGATCGTAACCTTGCAAACGCTGGTGTTCCTGGCTGCATTTTTCTTCGCGCCCAAACATGGCTTGCTGGCGTCCAAACGACGTGTGGCGCATGAACAGACCGGAGGCCACTGATGGAAACCTTGTATCAGCTGTTTAGCGAGCCTTTCGCCTATTCCTTTATGCAACGGGCGATCCTGGCCGCCATCGTGACCGGTGTCGTCTGCGCCGTTTTGTCCTGCTATTTGGTGCTTAAAGGCTGGTCCCTGATGGGCGATGCCATCTCACATGCGGTACTTCCCGGTATTGTGGTGGCTTTCGTGCTAGGCATTCCCGTGGTTATCGGCGCATTTTTTTCCGGCATTTTCTGCGCAGTGGCTACTGGTTACCTGAAAGAGAACAGTCGGGTGAAAGAAGACACGGTGATGGGCATCGTCTTTTCCGGCATGTTTGCCTTCGGACTCGTACTGTTCTCCCGTGTCGATACCGATCAGCACCTGAGCCACATTCTATTCGGCAACATGCTGGGCATTACCAATGCAGAGCTGAAACAAACGTTGGTGATGGCCGGTATCACCCTGGTTGTGGTGTTGCTCAAACGCAAAGACCTGATGCTCTACTGTTTCGATCCTAACCATGCCAGAGTTATTGGCCTGCCAGTGAAGCTGCTACATTACGGCCTACTGTGTCTGCTGGCGCTGACCATTGTCGCTTCGCTACAGGCGGTGGGGGTAATTTTGGTGATTGCGATGCTGATTGCACCGGGCATTATTGCCTTTATGCTGTGCCGCAGTTTCGATCGCATGCTGATCGTTGCCACGGTGGTGTCGGTATTCTCCTGCGTGCTAGGCATCTTGATCAGCTTCCACATCGATGGTGCCACAGGGCCCTGCATTGTGATCGTCCAGGCAATCTTGTTCGTTTTCGCCCTGCTCTACAGCAAACTTAAACCGTTACAACGTCACGAGGAAGGTTTGCTCAGCGAAAAACCCTAAAACAGGCGGCGGTGCAACATGGCACCGCCGCTTCTCTTAGTGCTGCTGGTAGATATCCGGTCGAACAATATGCCAAACAAAATCTTCGCGATTCACCGCTTCATAACCCACTTTTTTGTACAACCACGGCGCAGTGCCCGTCACCAACATAATCCGTCGTAACCGTTGCAGCACAGGGTGTTCCAACGTGCAATCCATCAGCCAACGCGCTAACCCCTGCCCCTGATAATCCGGGGAGACAAACACATCACACAAATAACCGAAAGTGGCGTAATCCGTCACCAGACGGGCAAAACCAATCTGTTGCTGCTGATGGTACAAACCGAAACACAGGCTGTTGTCGATTGACAGTTGCACCGTCTGCACCGAGATACCACTCGCCCACGTTGAAGTGGTCAAAAAAGCATGCGTAAAGACGACATTTAAATCACGTTTATCACTGGTGATCAGGTATTCACCGCGCTGCCATTGCTGGTTTGACTCCATTTGTTCTCATCTCATTGATAATGAAGACTATCTAAAGGTTCTACTGTCGCGACATATGCAATCAGCCTAATAAACATCACCCGCATGCCACCAAGTTGCAACATGCACAGTGCTTAAATTAATCAATAGCGTATATACTTTGAGCAAACACGGGTGGCGAGAAAATCGCCGATTGTTGGTGCCAGCTGTGCGCCAGGCCGTGTTTTCACAAGGTTAAAGACTCCAGCAAGGCACCACCATTTCTCTATTTCAGCCTCAGAACAATGGCGTTAGCCATACAAGAAAGTAACGCCGTCGATTTCTTATAGACTTCGCGTTTCTCCGTCACATCCCGATCAAATCTCCAGTTCATTACATAAACAACAGGTGCATTAGGATATTGGTCAATAAAATCTCGATATAACTTTATTTGTGATGATAGTTTTTCATCGTTCATACCTAATGATGCTGTAGATGGCGGAACCAATACCCATTTAGGGCTTTCCTTATTAGACTGAGGTGCTATACGATTATATGTTTCCCACATATCAGCCAAAGACCAATCATAGTTATCAACACCAACCCAATCAGGTGTACTTTTATCTGTAGCCGGGCATGCTGACGCAGGCGCTCCATTCTGTATTTCATTGAGGTATGCAGGGATCTTTGAGTGACGATATGAAAGTATCGTATAAATAGGGATGGAAACCCCATAATTTTTCATGGCCTGTCTTAATGTACAAACATAACTGGCATATTGATAAGCATCATAGGTTTTGTTTGTCTGTAATGCAGGCACATCAAAAGGTTCATCAATAAAATAAATAGCCGAAGGTCTATTTTTGGCGGTGCTAATATCCTGAATTATTTTCCAAATGTTTTTCCAGGAACCCGCAGCCTGACACTCGCTGTTAGAGGTTGCTCCGGGACAGATATCCACAAACGGTGAACCAGCCGGTACACCTGAGCCAGCTTGAATGTTAAGCGCACACATTCCATTAGCGCAAATTGGCAGACTCAAGTTTTTAATTGAATGAACAACATTAAGGTTTGTTGCGCTATACCCCGCCCCATAAATTGAATTAAACGCTTCAGTAGCACTAAAAGAGGAATTTCCGACCTCATAGAAATCCAACCAGTCATAACCATAATACTTGATACTCTCATTTGCAAACGCCGAGGATGTGAAACAACTCATCAGCCAAATCAAAAAAACATATTTAAGCTTCATACTTTCTCCTTAAAAAAATAACAGCATCTGAATATCGCTCTATGATGCTATTACTTTTCTAACGAAGAAAAAATCCATCTATGTTGTGCCATTGATAACCAATCACGTATAGGCGTAGCGATACATAATGACTCACCATTGACAAACCACATTACTTAATAGTGAACACTCCTATGACGTTATGCCAAGAGTTTTGAGACAGTAGAAAATAAGCGCGCACTACAAAGATAACGTATTGTTTAAATTTTATCGCTTCACTCATCACTCAGAATGTTTTCCAGTAACGTGAGTCATAAATCGCCTTTATCACAGGTGATCAGGTATTCACCGCGCTGCCATTGCTGGTTTGGCTCCATTTGTTCTCATCTCATTGATAACGAAGACTATCTAAAGGTTCTATTGTTGCGACATATGCAATCAGCCTAATAAACATCACCCTCATGCCACCAAGTTGCAACATGCACAGTGCTTAAATTAATCAATAGCGTATATACTTTGAGCAAACACGGATGGCGAGAAAATCGCCGATTGTTGGTGCCAGCTGTGCGCCAGGTCGTGTTTTCACAAGGCTAAAGACGCTAACCTAATGAATTCGCAGGCAGCACAGAGGGGGTGTACCATGTGGCAAGCCGTTAGTCGTCTGTTAAGTGAACATCTTGGCAGCGCAGAAATTCGCGAAAGAATCGAACTGCCCGGGGGCGATATTCACCCGGCGTGGCGCGTGAGTTACGGTGACAAGCAGGTCTTTGTCAAATGCGATGCGCGGGAACTGCTACCCATCTTTACCGCTGAAGCCGACCAATTGGCATTACTGGCACGCAGTAAAACCGTGCGGGTACCTAAGGTGTACGGCGTTGGCAGCGATCGTGATTACAGTTTCCTACTACTGGAATACCACCCCCTTAAACCCTTTGACGCCCACGGCGCTTACTGTCTTGGCCAACAGCTGGCCTCTCTGCATAAGTGGAGTGAGCAACCGCAGTTCGGCCTCGACTTCGACAACGATCTGTCGACTACCCCCCAACCCAATGCCTGGCAACGACGCTGGTCAGAGTTTTTTGCCGAACAACGCATTGGCTGGCAGTTACAAATGGCGGCGGAAAAAGGCATGACCTTTGGTGATATTGATGAAATTGTCGACATCGTCTATCTGCGGCTCCAACACCATCAGCCACAGCCTTCTCTGCTGCACGGCGATTTGTGGCCCGCTAACTGCGCTATGACCGCTGACGGTCCGCTGCTGTTTGATCCGGCCTGTTATTGGGGAGACAGAGAATGTGATTTGGCAATGCTGCCGTTATATCCGGAGTTGCCACCGCAGATTTATGATGGCTACCAGAGCGTATGGCCCTTAGAGAGCGGTTTTATCGAACGTCAGCCGCTGTATCAGCTGTATTATCTGCTTAACCGTAGCAATCTGTTTGGTGGGCAGCATTTGGTCAGGGCTCAGCGAGCAGTGGATGTATTGTTGCATCCTGAACCACAGTAACATCAAGGCGCTGAACGCAGCGCCTTGTCTTCATCTGACTTCAAGCCGCGCCAGCCAACTGGCCGAGTAGCTTGATTACAAACCAGGCAATCACAGCAATCACCACCGGCAAAATGTACAGCGGGAAGTATTGCAGCAAAATGGTGTGATGCGGCAGAGTGATACGTTCTTCCAGCTGCGCACGTGTATGGCCTTCGCTGCCCTTGGCCTGCTCGAGGATCATTTGATCCTCCAATCCTTCGCGAATAAATTTCACCTGACGCGACATACGCGCGCCAGAAGCCTGGAGTGCCAGCCCGACAAAAATCAGAATATAAATGATGATGAACATCAGATTAGAACCACTGAACAAACTTTTCTCAACGTCCGGCACCGGCGAGTTATACCAAAAGATATTCAGAAACGACGTATTGAAGCGCACCATATCTACCATTACGTGAACGAAATCCAGCATCACCGCATTAATGCCTTTCGTCTTTTCACTATGCTGATACACAAACATCAACATAGAGATCAGCGTCGATAGCAATGCAGGGATGAAAACCACCCAACCAAGAATACGTTTTATAATGGCGATCCGCCCAGCCTGTTGATACGTCATGTGTTCCCCTTGTAAGTGACGTAACCGTAATTGCCTAAGTCTACCTGTAGTTACTGAAGCTCGCCCATCGTTTTCTTCAGCGTTACTGTGCTACAAGCGTAGCCGGGATAATCCAAAGTCGACAGATTAATAGCGACCGCGCGTTACCATTAAATCGTTATATAGTTAAATGAGTTCGTTTAGACGGGAGCCCGCATGATTCGCCTGATTATCTTATTGCTGGGTGCGAAGGCACTGCACAGCCAGCGACGCATGTTGGTGCTGTTTGGCTGGTTTTGGATAGCTGTCGGTGCACTGATGCTGTTCGACGTTTTGCAGGACGGCCGCTCCGTACTGGCATTGGATGCACTGGCGGTACTGTTGGCGCTCGAAGGACTGGTGGCCATTTCCGCCGCACTGGTGGTTGGCTCCTCCGCCAGCCGCCCGGTATTGTTGAAGGGGCTCGGCTTCTTGTTTCTGGCCTTTCTAGTGCTGGACGTGCCAGCCGACGATAACATCGTCGCCACTCTGGTATTTGGCAGCGCGTTGCTGCTCGACGGTGCCGTGCGAATTGCCTCTTCCACGGTCATCCAACACAGCCGCTGGAAGACAGTCGCATTGGCAGGGGGTGGCGAAATCCTGCTTTCATTGATGATTTTTATCGGCTGGCCCGTACCTCACCGGATGACGGTGCCTTTTTGCCTCGGTGTGATGATTCTGCTTTCCGGTTGGGCACTGTTACGTATTGCCCGACGGTTAGAGACTTTTGCACTGAATAAGAACCACGAGCCAGCACACCCCACGTCTTCGGGGACAGATGAAGCCACCCCACTCACCCTGTATATCTGGACGCCGATAGGTTCAGCAAAAGATGCCCGCCGACGTTACATCGTCGATCGCTACATCGCTGCCGTCGACGGCAACGGTAATATCTCTACCGGTCACGCCGCCCTGGCGCTGGCACCGGACGTATATATCAGCCATTACCCACTTAACGATATCAGCCAGTCTGCACAGGACTTTCGCCAGTTGCTGCATTCCGGCGAGAAAAACAACGTTGACGGCCGCTTTCTACCGGACTTGCAACAAGAAGTAGCAGCCTGGTGCCCACCGGACAAGAAAATTCAGTTCCATCGCTATAATCCCACGGCGCTACGCGCGTTCTGGCAGCGCTATCATCAGGACTCCACCTACAATCTGACCCGTCGTAACTGTTCCACCACGGTCATTTTGGCGCTCGACAGTGCACTGGAAGGCGTGCTGGGCGATAAACATCTGTGGCGGCGCTTCCTGTTGCTGATACTCGATCCTAACTTGTGGATGCTCGCGGTCCTGCGTAGCCGTGGAGAAAGCATGACCTGGACACCGGGGTTGGTGCTGGATTATGCACGGATGCTACAGCAAGTTACCGAACGTCAACACCAGCGCTGGTGGCCAAAATTGCAGGACATGTGGCGGATTCTGCGCTACGGCAAAGCTCAACCGCGCAGGCAAAAGTTTTAGTCTCATCACGGGCGATGGTAAAGTGTCGGGCACATTCACCGGCGTCGGCAGGAGTTAACCGCTAATGGCCTATTCGCAACGTATTGAAACCGCTATTTTTGATATGGACGGTTTATTGATTGATTCAGAACCTCTGTGGCTACAGGCGGAACTGGATATCTTTGGCGCACTGGGGCTGGATTTATCTGACCGCCACAAATTGCCAGATACCCTGGGTCTGCGCATCGATCTGGTGGTGAAAATGTGGTACCAAGCCATGCCGTGGCAAGGCGCTTCACAGGAAGAGGTTTCCGGTCGGATTATCGAGCGTGCCATCGAGTTAGTCCGTGAGAGACGGCCATTACTGCCGGGCGTACAGCAAGCGTTGGAGCTGTGCCGCAGTCTGGATCTGAATATCGGTTTGGCTTCGGCTTCGCCACTGCACATGCAGCAGCAGGTGCTGAAGATGTTTGATCTCGAAGGCTACTTTGACCAACTGGTATCCGCCGAATATTTGCCTTACAGCAAACCGCATCCGGAGGTGTATCTGATCGCCGCCGAACGCCTCGGCAGCGATCCGCTGCACTGCATTACGCTGGAAGATTCATTTAACGGTATGATTGCCACCAAGGCCGCGAGAATGCGTTCAATTGTTATCCCTGCGCACGAATACCGGCACGATGCACGCTGGGCATTGGCGGACCATAAGCTGGAAAGTCTCGAACAGCTGACACCCGACCACCTGGCGTAATCTTCATGGCATCGGTTTACCCCGATGCCATGATGCATGTCTTTGCCCCACCTAAAACGCACCAGTTAATTTATAAAACCCGCCTTTCGTCATAAAATAAATAAAACGTTATTTCATTTTTATTGAGTTACTGTGCCGCCCTCTTTATGCTGGAGCAATAAGAAAGTACCGGGCGTTTGGCGCAGGCTGTCACTGCCACACACCCTAACCCTACCGCCCGGCGCTTTCTCCCGCGTTACAAACCCTGTCCTGGAAAAATGGCCGATAATTAATCATTGAGAGGCAACAAGCCTTTGTAAAACCGGGTAAAATAAACAATTGGTTACAGGGTAACTGCTTCCACTACTGGGAATTTTCCCATATACTGGATAAATTAACAGTTTATCAGCCGGAACAGCAGTATGACCGCGGAAGGACATCTTATTTTCTCTGTCGCTTGCGCGATTTTCGCCAAGAAGGCCGAGGTAACACCGGAGCTGGCCACCGGCGACTGGTGGCATATCATCCCTGCCGCGCTGTTGACGTCGTTACTCCCCGATATCGATCACCCCAAATCGGTGCTGGGTCAGCGCCTGCGCTGGATTGCCATTCCCATTTCACGCGCATTTGGCCACCGTGGCTTTACCCATAGCTTACTGGCGATCGCGGGTGGGATGGCGTTGTTCCAGCTTGATGTACCGCGCAGCTGGCCTATCCCTCCCGATGTACTGCACGCTATGATCATTGGTTACTTCAGTCACCTGCTGGCAGATATGCTTACCCCTGCTGGTGTGCCCTTACTTTGGCCCTGCCGTTGGCGTTTTCGCTTGCCACTGCTCAATTCTCAGAAAGGCAATCAACTTGAGCGTGCTCTGTGTCTATGCCTGGTGGCTTTCGCTATCTATTGGCAAGGCGGGTGCACCATCCCAGTGCAGTCATATTTTGAGCAAATAAAAAATATCAGACTGTGATCACAAAAAAGTGGCCACTTAATACCCATTGAGTACATTAATTAAACAAATTAATGCGCGGAGTTATATCAAATTCCATTTGGATATAAGTGAGCCACTGCGCAAACTGTTACGATATTTAGTATTGCTACGCCATGGTGCATAGCCATTTTTATATAAGAAAAAATATTGGAGACATTGGGGATGAATCTTCCGCTCGTTATTAACGTGGTGATTTTTGTCGCCCTCCTTTTGCTGTTGGCGCAAACCCGCCATAAGCAATGGAGTCTGGCGAAAAAAGTACTGGTCGGCCTGGTCGTGGGCGTGGTGTTCGGTCTGGCACTGCAACTGGTATACGGCTCGGACAACCCGGTACTGAAAGAATCCATCAGCTGGTTCAACATTGTCGGTAACGGCTATGTGCAACTGCTGCAAATGATTGTGATGCCGCTGGTATTCGCCTCTATTCTGAGCGCGGTTGCCAAGCTGCATAACGCCTCTTCTTTGGGCAAAATCAGCTTCCTGACTATCGGTACCCTGTTGTTCACCACGCTGATTTCGGCACTGGTGGGCGTGCTGGTGACCAACCTGTTTGGCCTGACCGCTGAAGGTCTGGTACAAGGGGCGCAAGAAAGCGCGCGTCTGTCAGCGATCCAAAGCAACTACGTGGGCAAACTGGCTGATCTGACCGTACCGCAGATGGTGCTGTCCTTCATTCCTAAAAACCCGTTTGCCGATCTGACCGGTGCCAGCCCAACGTCGATCATTAGCGTGGTGATCTTCGCGACCTTCCTCGGTGTGGCGTCGCTGCAACTGCTGAAAGACGACAAGCCTAAAGGCGAACGCGTGCTGGTGGCGATTGATACCCTGCAGGCCTGGGTAATGAAGTTGGTACGTCTGGTGATGAAGCTGACGCCATACGGCGTATTGGCGCTAATGACCAAAGTGGTCGCCAGCTCTAACGTCCACGATATCATCAAACTGGGTAGCTTCGTCGTCGCCTCATATCTGGGTCTGGCGATCATGTTTGCAGTGCATGCCGCCCTGTTGGCATTCACCGGCGTTAACCCGCTGAAGTTCTTCCGCAAGGTATGGCCGGTCATCACTTTCGCCTTTACCAGCCGCTCCAGCGCTGCCAGCATTCCACTTAACGTGGAAGCGCAGACCCGTCGTCTGGGCGTTCCGGAATCCATTGCCAGCTTCTCGGCCTCGTTCGGCGCCACTATTGGCCAGAATGGCTGTGCGGGCTTGTACCCGGCGATGCTGGCAGTCATGGTTGCCCCAACCGTCGGTATTAACCCGCTGGACCCGGTGTGGATTGCCACCCTGGTCGGTATCGTCACCATCAGCTCTGCTGGTGTTGCCGGTGTGGGTGGCGGTGCAACCTTCGCCGCACTGATCGTTCTGCCGGCAATGGGCCTGCCAGTTACCCTGGTTGCCCTGCTGATCTCGGTTGAACCGCTGATCGACATGGGTCGTACTGCACTGAACGTTAACGGTTCTATGGCTGCCGGTACCATCACCAGCCAGTTGATGAAGCAAACTGACAAGTCCATTATGGACAGCGAAGACGAAGTCGAACTGGCTCACCAGTAAATTTCGTCAGCACTAAAAAAACCGGGGCTTTCATCAGCCCCGGTTTTTTTATGTTTGCGAAACGACTATGGCCGTTCGCCACTCGCCAACCGCTGATTGATTTCGGCAATCACCCCCGGCAGTTGTGCTAATGTATCAATCACATAGTGTGCCCCAGCAGCATACAGCTTGTCCGCCGCCAGCTTTCGTCGCCGTTCAATCTCCGCACCACCCATTTGCTGGTATTCTTCCCAGGTAGCGCCGAATTCGTTACCAGACAGAGCCAACCCGATGCTCCACATTCCCGCGTTGATGCCTTCACTGATACCTGGCACGGCGTCGTCCACCTTAACGCAATGCGCCACAGCATCAATACCCAGCATAATCACGTTTTGCAACGCCATCCACGGACCGGGACGGCCGCCAACGGCCAAATCATCCGTCGCCACCCAGTGGTCCGGAGCATAACCACGCTGCGCCGCCGCAGGTGCCAGCACCTCCATTACCGCACGTGGATAACCCGAGCACGAGCCAATCTTGATCCCTTGTGCACGTAACGCTGCAATCACCTGCGGAACCCCCTCAATGGGGTCGGCAAAGTCGACGACCTTGGCAATTTGCAACGGCATAAAGGCTTGGTATAACCTATCAATATCTTGATGACTCATAGAACGGCCGAGCTGTTGCTGCCAGCGTGCATCTATCGCCGGCAGTTTACCCAAGGCTTCAATGTGCTGCCATTTGCCCAACCCCATTGGAACACGTGCTTCAGCCAAGCTAATGTCGATATCAAAGGTCCGCTTAAAGGCCTCGACAAAAATCTGCGTCGGCGCAAAAGAACCAAAGTCCACCGTCGTGCCAGCCCAATCGAGAATCACTGCATTAATCTGGTTCATACTTATCCTTATCGCTCCCAGTACATTGCCTGCCCGACCGCGGCCAGCAAACGGTCTATATCCTGCGGATACACTTCGCCAATGTTGCCAATACGGAAGCAATCGCTCTGCGATACCTTCCCTGGGTAAATAACGAAGCCCTGTTGCTTCAGGCGCTGATAGAACTCTGAGAAACGGTAACTTTCTGCCTTAGGCGAATAAAAGGCAGTGATGATCGGTGAGTGAAGTTCGTCATCCAGCAACGTTTCAAACCCCAGTGCGCGCATCCCTGCGACTAAACGTTGCTGGTTAGCGCAGTAACGGGCGTTACGCGCATTAATGCCCCCTTCTTGCTCCAGCTCGCGCAGCGCCTGCGCAAAAGCCAGTAAGGTGTGAGTGGGCGATGTAAAACGCCATTTGCCGGCGTTATCTTCCATGCAGCGCCACTGGGCATACAAGTCCAGCGACAGCGAACGGGAACGTCCAATGCACTTTTCCAACTCGCGATGTCGGGCTATCACAAAAGCAAAACCCGGCACGCCCTGAATGCATTTATTGGCAGAGCTGATCAGATAATCAATGCCCAATGCATCCACATCCAGCGGAATACCACCGAAACTGCTCATTGCGTCCACAATCAACGTTTTACCATTACGCGCCGCCAAGCCCGAGATTCGCTGCAGCGGATTGAGCATTCCCGTCGTGGTTTCGCAATGCACCATGGCGATATGGCTGATACGCGTATCGCTTTTCAGCACCGCTTCCATTGCGTCCACATCCGGCTCGTTCACTTCACCGCAGTTAAATGCATGGTGATTGATGTCCATCAACCTGGCCATTTCAACCATGCGTGCACCGTAAGCGCCGTTGTTGACGATCAACAGTTTGTCCTGTGGGCCAATCACCGTTCCCAACACCGCTTCTACGGCAAAACTGCCACTGCCCTGTAATAACACCGAGGTGTAGCCTGTTGATTGAGTCGCCAACCCCACCAACTGCTGACGGATGCTCTGCACTACACCCAGGTTGTAATCTTCATCCCAGGTACAGCTATCGAACAACATGGCCTCTTTCACCGTTTTTGACGTGGTCAGTGGTCCAGGCGTTAACAACAGGTAATTATGTTCAGACATTTCATTCACCCAATTGGTCTATACCAGATTGCGGTATAGTGGCGGTAAATTTACGCTCGGGTCAAACGACAACCGCAGCTGAAACAAAAAATTCATCTGCGCATGTATAATGAGCACGTGCCGAAATGTCATAGCGAGTTGAAATGAAAGAGCATCAGAGCGAGATACCCCACTACCTGCAAATCAAGGATCAGTTACAGGCGCGTATCACCCTTGGCGAGTTACAGACGGGTGATAAACTGCCTTCTGAGCGCGAGTTGTGCGCTATTTTCTCCACAACCCGGGTCACCGTCCGTGAAAGTCTGGCGCAACTGGAAGCGACCGGGGCCATTTACCGTGCCGATCGCCGGGGGTGGTTTGTGACGCCAGAACGGCTGTGGTTGGATCCGACGCAGAACACCAACTTTCACCGGCTGTGTCAGGAACAAGGGCGCATGGCTCGCACCGCACTATTATCCGCTGAAAAAACCACGGTACCGCATGACGTGATGCAACCGCTGGCATTATCGCCATCAGATAAAATCTATCTGCTACGTCGTGTGCGCTATGCCGATGACCGGGCAATTTGTTACTGCGAAAACCACTGTCTGCCCGAACGAGTGCCGGAATTACTTCGCCGAGATCTCAATGGCAGCCTGACCGAAATTTATCAGCAACACTACAACCTGACCTACCACAAAATGCATCTGTCGTTTTACCCAACCGCTCTGCCACACAACGCCGCAACCGCATTGGGTGCGATGGTTGGCCTGCCGGCCCTGCTACTGCGACGATTGAATTACGATCAGCAAGGCCGCATCCTCGATTTCGACATCGAATATTGGCGTCACGACAGCCTGCGTATTGAGGTCGATACGCAAATGTAAGCCCAAAATAAAAAGGCGCGGCCGTGAATGGCTACGCCTTTAAGTCCTCGGACAGACAGGATCAGAATGGGTAGTCGTGGTAACCCATTTGCTCGGAAATGTTACGCGCGGCGGTATGCAGACGTTGGATGTAATCTGCTCTGGCGTCTTCGGAGTAACGAATTGAAGGGAACGAAATGCTCAGACCCGCAGTGACCACACCAAAGCGGTCAAATACCGGCACCGCAATACAGCGCAGCCCTTCTTCTTGCTCTTCGATGTCTTCACCCACACCCTGTTCACGCACCTGATCCAACAACGACAGCAGCGCGGTGGCGTCGGTCAGGGTGTTCGGGGTACTGCGGGTAAATTCAATCTGAGACAGGATTTGGGCTACTTCCGCCCGGTCACGCCAGGCCAGCAGCACTTTACCGATTGCGGTGCTGTGCAGAGGGTTACGCCGGCCAATGCGCGAGTACATACGCAAGTTATACATGGCGTCGATTTTATGGATATAGACAATGCTATCTTCATCCAATGCCCCAAGGTGAATGGCTTCACGGGTGTGATGCGACAACTCACGCATTTGGACATCAGCGCTGCGAATAAGATCAACGCTCTGTAACGACTTGGCGCCCAGTTCAAACAGTTTCAGAGTAAGCGCATATTTTTCCGACTCGTCTTCCTGCGACACATAGCCCAAGGACTTCATGGTTTGCAAAAAACGGTAGACGGTACTTTTGGACATCATCACCCGCTGGGAAAGCTCAGTAATGCCGATCTCGCGTTCCTCGCCCAGCGCCTGCAAGATACCAAAAACCTTTAGCACAGATGACACGGCATCCGGTTGCTTATCTGGATCTGCGTTAACCATATATCCTACCCAGCTTCTGTTTTTAAGAAATTTGAACAAGAGTTTCAGTATACGCGGTACCTCAGAGACCATGCAATCTAGCCAAGGGATAAATGCCTGAGAAGGAAAGGGTTCGGCGTTTTGCTCTCATTGGTTATTACAATTGCGTGCGAAACTGTGGATGCAATCGCAGACGAATATGATTAGCATGGTAATACTCCCCCGAATTAATACCGCCGAGATCAACATGCGTCCTTGTACTGACGGCCTCCCCGTCCCGCAGCGCTATGGGGCTATCCTTGCCATTGCCTTGGGCATTACTGTTTCAGTGCTCGACGGTGCGATTGCCAACGTGGCACTGCCAACCATCGCCCGTGATCTGAATGCCAGTCCAGCCAGCTCCATCTGGGTAGTGAACGCCTATCAGTTGGCCATTACCATTTCACTGTTGTCGTTGGCCTCACTCGGTGACTTGATTGGCTATCGCCGAATCTACCAGGCTGGCCTGTTGGTTTTCAGTATTACGTCACTGTTTTGTGCCCTGTCCGACTCACTGACGACACTGACCATTGCCCGCGTTCTGCAAGGTTTTGGTGCCGCCGCCATCATGAGCGTCAACACCGCATTGATCCGCATTATCTATCCGCAGCGTTTCCTTGGGCGTGGTATGGGCATCAACTCGCTGATTGTCGCCTTTTCCTCAGCGGCAGGCCCCACCGTAGCAGCGGCGATCCTGTCTGTTGCGTCCTGGCAATGGTTGTTTGCCATCAACCTGCCGATCGGCATCGTTGCGCTGTTGTTGGGGATGAAATATCTCCCGGCCAATAGCCAGAAAAGCACTAACCAGCGTTTTGATCCGACTAGCGCCGTGATGAACGCTCTGACCTTTGGGTTGTTGATTACCGCTATCAGCGGCTTTGCTCAAGGCCAGAGCCTGACATTGATTTTCAGTGAAATCGCTGCATTGCTGGTGATTGGCTTCTTCTTCGTTCGCCGTCAGTTGCGTCAGGAATTCCCCTTGCTGCCAGTAGATCTGCTGCGCATCCCCATTTTTGCACTGTCGATGGGCACTTCAATTTGTTCGTTCGCGGCACAGATGTTGGCAATGGTCTCGTTGCCTTTCTTTCTGCAAAGCACGTTAGGTCGTGATGAGGTCGCCACCGGGTTGCTGCTAACGCCCTGGCCGTTAGCAATTATCGTCATGGCACCACTTGCAGGGCGGCTGGTAGAACATATCCACGCCGGGCTGCTGGGATGTATCGGCCTGGCGGTATTTGCATTGGGGTTGTTCCTGCTGGCGATGCTGCCGCATAACCCGTCAGATCTGGATATTATCTGGCGTATGGTTCTGTGCGGTGCCGGTTTTGGGTTGTTCCAATCGCCCAATAACCACACGATTATTTCCGCCGCCCCACGTAACCGTAGCGGCGGTGCCAGCGGTATGCTCGGTACTGCACGGTTGTTGGGGCAAACTTCTGGCGCTGCATTGGTGGCGCTGATGTTTAACCTGTTCCCCACCTCCGGTACTCACGCCTCATTGATCCTGGCAGGCACCTTTGCCACTTTGGCGGCGGCGGTCAGCAGCTTGCGTATTACCCAACCGCGAGCACAACCGGCAGAAAGTCAGCAACAAGCCAAATAGCAGGCATAAAAAAACCCCGGCTTGCCGGGGTTTTAAACGTTATCAGGACTACTTCAGGTACTGACCTGAACGCAGCGCTTCGATACGCTTATCGAGCGGCGGGTGCGACATGAACAGTTCGCTGAACGACTTGGATTTGCCGTTGATGCAAAATGCCATCATGTTGCCCGCTTCCTGCGGCTCGTAACTGGTTTTCAAACGTTGCAATGCCGCAATCATCTTCTCGCGACCAACCAGTTTGGCAGAGCCGGCATCGGCGTAAAACTCACGGTGACGTGAGAACCACATGGTGATGATGCTGGCCAAGATGCCGAACACCAGTTCCAATACCATCGACACACCGAAATAGATCATCGGGTTACCGTTACCTTCCCCTTCGCCGTCACGGTTGCCCAGGAAGCCTGCGGCCGCCTGTGCGATCAGACGTGAGATAAAGATTACGAAGGTGTTCACGATGCCCTGAATCAGCGTCATGGTGACCATGTCGCCGTTGGCAACGTGGCTGATTTCGTGGGCAATAACCGCTTCTGCTTCGTCACGGCTCATGCTCTGCAACAGACCGGTGCTGACAGCAACCAGCGACGCATTACGGCGTGCCCCCGTAGCAAAGGCGTTAATATCCGGTGCATGGTAAATCGCCACCTGCGGCATGGCGATGCCTGCCTGTTGTGACTGACGGCGTACTGTTTCCAGCAACCAGTTTTCAGTTTCGTTACGCGGTTGTTCAATCACTTCCCCGCCAACGGAGCGCAGCGCCATCCATTTAGACATCAGCAATGAGACAAACGAACCGCCGAAGCCGAACAGACCAGCCATGATCATCAGGCCCTGAACGCTACTGGATTGGATTCCCGTCAGGCTGAGTACCAGCCCGAAAACCAACATCACCGCCAGGTTGGTGAGCAGGAACAGAGCTATACGCATCATAAAATGTTTACTTCCTCATAAATGTTAACAAAACGCTGTCTCGGATACCCTAGATCGTATGGGCATTCGTCACAGTTTCAAGAGTTGCACGCCATTAACCTACTAAAAATACGAAACTTTACAAAAATGGTGTGCAAGCAATGCTTTTCAAATTGTAAACGATTGTTGCGTAAAGCGGTGGGTTTTCTACGGAAATTCAGCGCTGTTTGCTATTCAAACGCCCGAGGTGGGTATAAACGAACCCTTCAGCGTATTTCAGCCCATAACCCAACGTGCGGTCAAAGCCGATATGCGCACACCAAATCAGTGCCACCATCAACCAAACCGGCTGTTGGAACCATACAAACACCAGCCCACACAGTATTGGACCTATATAGGAATGTGCGATGTTATACCCTATCGCCCCGGCCTTTTTACCCCGTGTATAGGCGAGAAATGAAATGTCAGGCAGCAGAAAACAACCGGCAAATACCCACCAACTATAGTGTTGGTAATGATATATCGCGACAGACAGGCTCAGAACCAGCAGCGCTTCAAGCCGCAGCAGGATACGCATCGTAGGCGTTAGGTTGCTCATCATATTGACCCCACCGCGTGTTTAACGTCGACAAGCGCCTCAGGAGCGCCCATTAAAAAACGCACCCGAAGGTGCGCTTTTCATTTACTGATGTTCGACTGCGTTACTTTGCCGCCGCTGGCTGCGCCTGGTCAAGGTGCGCCAGATCCAGTGCGATATGCACTGTTTCATCCAGGTATGGGTCTGGTTCCTGGTAATCCTTCGGCAGATCATCCAGTGACTTCAGCGGCTTCTTACCGGCTCGCTGCAGACGGTCATTAATACGCTGCAGGCGGGTAGCATCATCATCGTGGTTCTCTTTCTCACGCTGGGCGAGATTGAGTGAAACGATGTTACGCTTGTCCTTCAGTGCCTTGTAATGCGCGATATCCTGCGCGATGTACTGGAACTCAGGATCCTTCGCGATACGCTGATCATGATCTTTCAGCAATTCAGGCTCGAACGGCTTCAAATCCCCGGTTTTAGTGTAGGTCGCAGCATTGATGCTGTCCCATGGCATCGCGTTATCTTCAAACGCTTCGCCGGTTTCTGCTGGATCAACGCCGGTTGGCATCAGGATATCCGGCGTCACACCCTTACGTTGAGTACTGCCGCCATTTACGCGATAGAACTTCTGAATGGTGTACTGCACAGAGCCCAGGGCCGGCCATTCAGGACGCAGCATCTGATCGTAAATACGGTTCAGCGAACGGTACTGCTGAACAGTACCTTTACCGAAGGTTGGTTCACCGACGATCAATGCGCGGCCGTAGTCCTGCATTGCCGCAGCAAAAATTTCGGATGCCGAGGCGCTGAAACGGTCAACAAGTACCACCAGCGGTCCTTTGTAATAGGTCACGCCATCGGTGTCTGCGTCTTCACGCACTTTACCGTTGTTGTCACGTACCTGCACAACCGGACCACTCGGAATGAACAGACCAGACAGCGACACCGCCTCAGTCAGAGCACCACCACCGTTCGTACGCAGATCGATGATCAGGCTCTTGACGTTTTGCTTGGCCATTTTCTGCAACTGCACTTTCACATCATCGGTCAGGCCAACGTAGAAGCCGGGAATATCCATCACCGCAACTTTCTCATTGCCAACAGTCTTGATGGTCATTTTCACTGCACGGTCTTCCAGACGGATACGCTCACGGGTCAGTGTAACCACCCGCGTTTTAGTACCCTTGCCTGCTGGCAGGATATCCAGGCGCACTTTGCTGCCCTTTGGCCCTTTGATCAGGGAAACCACGTCATCCAGACGCCAGCCGATCACATCAACCATAGGTTTGCCTGCCTGGCCAACGCCAACAATACGGTCACCCACGGTGATCGCCTTGCTCTTCGCCGCTGGGCCACCTGGCACCATGGAATTGATGAGGGTGTAATCGTCATCCATCTGCAACACAGCACCAATGCCTTCCAATGACAGGCTCATTTCGGTATTGAACTGTTCGGTGTTGCGAGGAGAAAGGTAGTTGGTATGTGGGTCGATTTCATGCGCAAAGGCATTCATCACCAGTTGGAATACGTCTTCGCTGTTGCTTTGCGTCAGGCGCTTAATCGCGAACTGATAACGCTTGGTCAGCGTATCGCGTATTTCCTTGTCGGTCTTACCGGTAAGCTTAAGGTTCAGCTCGTCATATTTGACTTTCGCATTCCACAAGCTGTCCAGTTCGGCCTTGTCTTTCGGCCACGGCGCCTTGCTGCGGTCGAGATCGATAGTGTCGTTGCCGGTGAAGCTCATTGGCTTTTCCAGCAGCGATAAGGCATAGGTAAAACGCTCAAAACGGCGTTTCTGAGCCAGATTGTACAGCGCGTATGGTGTATCCAGCTTACCGCTTTTCAGTTCTTCGCCAAGCTGATTGCGCTTGTTAGCGAATTGCGCCACGTCAGAGGCCAACAACACATTATGGTTGTAGTCCAACATATTCAGGTAACGATCGAATATCTTGCCTGAAAAGTCCGCGTCGAGGGAAAACTGGCGGTAATGAGAGCGAGTGAAGCGCGAAGTTACGCGCTCACTCACAGTAGCATGTTGCGGTTCCTGCTGAAGCTGAGGCAGTTGATCGATGCGGATGTTGGCTGTGTCCGCTCCGTAACTTACACCTGCCCACAACAGACCCGCGACTGCTGTTAATCTGACAAATTTGTTCATGCCTTGGTTGGCCTCCGTATCAGAACTGCAAGTGTTCTGCGCGCACAATCATCGCCAGACCGGAAGAGAGCTGCACACGTACGCCATCTTTAGCGATTTCGAGTACGGTAGCATCCATCGCGCTCTTGCCTGCTCTGACTTTGATTTCTTGGCCAATTTGCAGTTTAGAGATATCCGTGACTGGCACATGACGCTGCTGGCTTTCCTCTTTTACTGGGCGAGGTTGGCGAGCTGGCTGTGGGCGAGTTTGTGGGCGCGGCTTGCGGTTCTCCGGTGCGGCTCCACCTTCACGACGCACGGCAGGCTTTTTACCTGCTGGGCGCGGACGGCGTGGTTCCGCATCGGCTGATTCACCGGCAGCTTCACGTTTTTTCGCGTTTTGTTCGGCACGTTGTGCCTGAACGCGCGCTTTCGCTTCTTCAAGCTGTTGACGGGCATGATCGACATGCTGCTGTTCCAGCTCACCGCACGGATTACCGTCCAAATCGACGCGCTGTGCGCCAACTTTGACGCCGTACAGATAACGCCAGCTTGAGGTGTATAGGCGCAGAGCAGAACGCAATTGCGTTTTACTCAGGTTTTCTTCCCCTTGAACACGCTCGACCAGATCCTGAAAAATACCGATTTTCAACGGGCGAGCTTCGCCCTCGGCGCTAAAGCAGAGCGGAAAACGCTCGGCAAGAAAAGCAATGACTTCTTTACTAGAGTTCAACTTAGGTTGATTTTCCATGAAATTTCCTGATTACAACGGGTTTGCCAACCAGCGCAGGCATGAACAGGCGTCATTATAATGACGCCATCGGTAAATGCCACGTTAACCGTAGATCAACTTGCTGCCACAGTGACATATTTCGCACTATCACACTGTTCCAGCTGCGCGCAAAGCCCCGCCACCACTGCTTCCAGGCCCCTTTCGTCCTGTTCGTCGAAACGTTGATAAACTGTGCTGTCAATATCAAGAACGCCGATAATCTGACCGCTAACATTCAGCGGCAGCACAATTTCTGCATTACTGGCCGCGTCACAGGCGATATGTCCCGGGAACGCGTGGACATCGCCAACGCGTTGAACGCGGTTTTTCGCCACTGCGGTACCGCATACGCCTTTACCCACCGGAATACGCACACAGGCGATTTTTCCCTGGAACGGACCGAGCACCAGTTGCTTACCGTCGATCAGGTAAAAGCCGGCCCAATTCACGTCGTCAAGACGCTCGTTGATCAACGCACTGGCGTTGGACAACGCAGCGATAAAGTTGGTTTCCCCGTCGAGCAGCGCACATAAATCACGTTTTAAATCTGTGTAGAACTCTTCTTTAGTCATTTGTTAACCATGGTTTTCTATTCCTGCGCCTAATATAAAGAAACACAGGGGTCAGTCATAATGCGCATGAGCGACAAGAGATTTGATTTTCTATTGTATATCATGCAGGTAGTTTTGCTGTCTTGCCATTTTTCTGTAGGCTGACCCTCAGCATAATTGCTATTACATCGGGTTGTCCAAACCAATCATGAGACGTTTTGAAACAACAAGTTAGCCCGGCAGTCACCTTGTCGAGTGACGTAAGTTTTATTCTTTTTATATCAATGTATTGGATACCCCCCGGTGGCAGTTATTAAGCCATTGTCCAACCTGCACAATCACGCAATTGATCCCCCGTGCTATAAGCATTAAATGCCAATAGCCCTAGGGTTGTTGAACTGTTGCTTCACAAACCCCTGTCGGGCAAGGTATGTTTGCCTCGCAGAAACCCTGTTTACCCTGCGTTGCCGCCCTGAGCTTTATCATCAGCAGGTTATACCAGGTTTATTTTTCAGCTACGCTATGAAATCCGGCGGGCTTTAGGGCAGCTTTTGTCATGATGAAAATACACGCGATCACCGCACCACTTTCCAAAGCTCGCCACCAACGTTGTTGCGAATGTGACCTGCTATTCGTGTTACCGCCACTCAGCGGTAACCAGGCAGCTTACTGCCCGCGTTGCGAGGCAAAAGTAGTGAGTGGCCGCGACTGGTCAATGACCCGACTCACCGCCATGGCAGTCACGATGCTGCTATTAATGCCATTCGCTTTCAGTGAACCACTGATCAGTATCCGTTTGCTGGGCGTGCGTATCGACGCCAGCCTGCTGGAAGGTATCTGGCAGATGAGCCGTCAGGGCGATCCCATCACCGCCAGTATGGTGGCATTCTGTACCATTGGCGCCCCGTTGACGCTGGCGCTGTCACTGCTTTACCTGCGGTTTGGTCATGCACTGGGCATGAATTTGCGGCCGGTTCTGCTGATGCTGGACCGATTGAAAGAGTGGGTCATGCTCGATATTTACCTGATTGGCATGGCGGTTGCGACAATCAAGGTCAAGGAATACGCCGACATCCAGGCAGGCAGCGCGCTGATTGCGTACCTGTTGCTCACCTTGCTCAGTATCCTCACGCTGATCCATGTCAACCTGGAGCAATTATGGGAGCGTTATTACCCGCAGGAACAGCCAGAAGGCCCCCCGGCGGCACTGCATGTCTGTTTGTCGTGCCATTTCACCGGCTACCCTGACGAACGTGGCCGCTGTACACGCTGCCATGTTCCGATGTGCCATCGTCAGCCGTATAGTTTGCAAAAAACCTGGGCGGCCCTGATTGCAGCAATGATTTTGCTGATCCCGGCCAACCTGTTGCCTATCTCAATTATTTACGCCAATGGTGCGCGTTTGGAAGATACCATCTTCTCTGGCGTCGTCTCGCTGGCAACCTCTGGCAATGCGCCCATTGCCGCAATCGTCTTCATTGCCAGCGTACTGGTACCCTTTACCAAGGTCATTGTGTTGATTACGTTGCTGTTCAGCATTCATTTCAAGACCTCGCACAGCTTGAAAACACGTATCCGTCTGCTGCGGCTGGTGACCTGGATCGGGCGCTGGTCGATGCTCGATCTGTTTGTTATTGCGTTAATGATGTCGCTGGTGAATCGCGACCAACTGTTATCTTTTACTATGGGACCAGCGGCCTTTTACTTTGGGTCTGCGGTTATTTTAACTATTCTTGCCGTAGAGTGGCTGGATAGCCGATTGATTTGGGATGCACATGCAACAGGAAACGCCGAATACACCGACTGAGGCGCGGGTCAAAAACAAGCGCCGTATTTCGCCATTCTGGTTACTGCCATTTATTGCTCTGCTGATCGCGGGGTGGTTGGTCTATAACAACTTCCAGGAGCGTGGCACCACAGTAACCATAGACTTCCAGTCTGCGGCGGGCATCGTCGCCGGGCGTACTCCTGTGCGCTATCAGGGGGTAGAAGTCGGTACCGTGCAGAGCATCAGCCTGAGCAAGGATCTGCGCAGCATCGTGGTCGAAGCCAGTATCAAAAGTGACCTCGAAGACTCACTACGCGACGGCACCCAGTTTTGGCTGGTAACACCAAAAGCCTCGCTGGCCGGTGTTTCGGGTCTTGATGCCCTGGTCGGTGGTAACTATATCGGCATGATGCCAGGCAGCGGGCAACCGCAAACCCACTTTACCGCGCTCGATACCCAGCCCAAGTACCGGCTCAACACCGGCGAACTCATGATTCATCTGCACGCAGACGATCTCGGTTCACTGAATACAGGTTCGCTGGTGTACTACCGTAAAATTCCCGTCGGCAAGGTGTATGACTACACCATCTCCGAAGGCAATAAAGGCGTCACTATCGACGTGCTGATCGATCGCCGCTTTGCCAACCTGGTGAAAGGCAGCAGCCGTTTTTGGAATGTGTCGGGCTTCAAAGGCGATTTTAGCCTGGCAGGCGCGTCAGTAGAGATGGAAAGCCTGACAGCCTTGGTCAATGGCGCCATTGCCTTTGACTCACCGCTCGACAGTCCACAAGCTAAAGCCGATCAAAGCTATACCCTGTATCCCGATTTAGCGCACAGCCAGCGTGGCGTCAACATCACTCTGGATCTGCCGAGCGGCAACAATCTGACCGAAAACAGAACTCCGCTGATTTACCAAGGGTTACAAGTGGGTACCCTGACCAAGCTCACCTTACAGCAAGACAGCAAGGTCACCGGCGAGCTGACTATCGATCCCTCGGTTGTGGATTTGATGCGTAGTGGCACACGGATCGTCATGCGCAGCCCGCGCTTGAGCCTCAACGACGCCAAGCTCAGCCAACTGTTGACGGGCAATACATTAGAGCTGGTGCCGGGTGAAGGTGAACCACAGCAGCATTTCAACGTTCTGGATAGCAGTGAAACACTGTTACAACAACCGGGCGTCCTGACCGTGACGCTCAATGCACCGCAAAGCTATGGCATCGACGTTGGTCAGCCGCTGGTCGTGCATGGCGTCAAGGTTGGTCAGGTAATGAGCCGCGCTCTGACCGCCAACGGTGTGGTGTTTACTGCCGCCATTGAAGCGCAATATCGTAGTCTGTTGCATAAAGACAGTAAGTTCGTGGTCAATAGCCGCGTTGACGTCAAACTGGGACTCGACGGAATGGAGGTTCTTGGCGCCAGTGCCCAGGAATGGCTGGACGGTGGCGTGCGTATCATTCCCGGCAGCAAGGGCGACCCCATCAGCCAGTATCCGTTATATGGCAATAGCGAAAAAGCAGAGGCTGGCATCATCGGCAATAGCCCGACCCCCACCCTGACACTGACGGCTGTCAGTCTGCCAGACGTACAGGCGGGATCGGTGGTGTTGTATCGTAAATTCCAGGTGGGCGAGATTGTTAACGTCCGCCCTAAAGCCAACGAATTTGAGGTCGATGTTTATATCAGCCCGGAATACCGTAAGCTGCTGACTAACGAAAGCATTTTCTGGGCCGAAGGCGGCGCCAAAGTGCAATTGAACGGCAGCGGTCTAACGGTTCAGGCATCGCCACTCAATCGTGCGCTGAAAGGGGCCATCAGTTTCGACAATCTGCAAGGTGTGACGCTGGACAAAGGCGCCAAACGCGTGTTGTACGCCACAGAAACCGCCGCCCGTGCAGTAGGCAGCCAGATTATCCTGAAAACCTATGACGCAAGTAAACTGTCACCAGGCATGCCACTGCGCTATCTCGGCATTGATATCGGCCAGGTAGATTCATTAAAACTGGCTCCTGAACGCAATGAAGTCCTGGCTAAAGCGGTGCTGTACCCGGAATACGTGCAAACCTTCGCGCGTCTGGGCAGCCGTTTCTCCATCGTATCTCCGGAGATTTCCGCTGCCGGGGTGAGCAACCTCGATACCCTGCTACAACCCTACATTAACGTTGAACCGGGACGGGGCCGCGAACTGCGCAGCTTTGAACTGCAGCAAGCCAGTATCACCGACTCACGTTATCTGGACGGTCTGAGTGTCATCCTCGATGCAGCAGAAACCGGGTCGCTGCAAATCGGCACGCCGGTATTGTTCCGCGGTGTGGAAGTCGGCACTGTCACAGGTTTCTATCTGGGTACCATGTCCGATCGCGTTCACGTCGCGCTACGTATCAGCAAGAAATACCAGTATCTGGTGCGTAACAACAGCGTGTTCTGGCTAGCCTCTGGCTATAACCTGCAGTTCGGTCTGACCGGTGGCGTAATCAAGAGTGGGACATTCCAGCAGTTCATTCGCGGCGGTATTGCATTCGCCACACCGCCAAGCATTCCTTTGGCACCGAAGTCGACGCCGAACAAGCACTTTATGCTGAATGCTGAAGAGCCGAAAGACTGGAAAACCTGGGGTACCGCTATCCCTAAAGAGTAATTTCGCGACACCGTCAGGGGCTCAGCAAAATGCTGGGCCCCTACTGTTCTCAGGTTTGTGATAAACTCCCGCCCTTATTTTGACTGCTGCCAGAGAGCTCACCCCGTGGCCAAACCTGCCTCCGTTTTTTTGCCGCCCGCTTTTCTCGACGCGACGCGCGCCATCATGCCCGCCGACCTGTCGATGGACGACTTTATTGCCGCCTGCCAACGCCCATTACGCCGCAGCCTGCGGGTCAATACCCTGAAGATCAGTGTTGCTGACTTTCTGTTGTTGGTGCAGGACTATGACTGGCAGTTGGAGCCGATTCCCTGGTGTACGGAAGGCTTTTGGATCGAACGTAAAGATGAGGAGTTGCGTTTGGGCAGCGCGGCAGAGCATCTGAGCGGCCTGTTTTACATTCAGGAAGCCAGCTCAATGCTGCCGGTCACTGCCCTGTTCGCCGACACTGAAACACCACGGCGTGTCCTGGACGTCGCTGCTGCACCGGGTTCCAAAACCACCCAAATTGCAGCCTTGATGAATAATCAGGGCGGTATCGTGGCTAACGAATACTCCGCCAGTCGGGTAAAAGTACTGCACGCTAACATCAGTCGCTGTGGCGTGAAAAACGTGGCGCTAACACACTTTGACGGTCGGGTCTTCGGCGCTGCGCTGCCGGAAAGCTTTGACGCCATATTGCTCGATGCTCCATGCTCCGGTGAAGGTGTCGTGCGTAAAGATCCGGACGCCATGAGCAACTGGTCGCTGGAAAGCGTTGCCGCCATAGCTGACACCCAGCGCGAATTGATCGACAGTGCCTTCCATGCTTTGGCCCCCGGCGGCGTGATGGTCTACTCGACTTGCACACTAAACACGCAAGAAAACCAGCAAATCGTCAACGGGCTGATTGCAGCCTACGGCGATGCAGTCAGCATTGAACCGCTGGGTGATCTGTTCCCCGACGCTAAACGGGCGCTAACTGCCGAAGGCTTCCTGCATGTGTTCCCACAAATCTACGACAGCGAAGGCTTCTTCGTGGCACGTTTGCGTAAGCACCACTCTGTTGCTCCGCTCGCAAAACCAAACTATAAACTGGGTAAGTTTCCGTTTACCCCGCTTTCCGCTAAAGACTCGGCAGACATTGCTCAGGCAGCTGCCGCATCCGGGCTGGCCTGGGATGAAACCAGTCGTCTGTGGGCACGTGATAAGGAGATTTGGCTGTTCCCAGCGGAGCTGGAAGCACTGGTCAATAAGGTACGATTCTCACGCATCGGGCTGAAATTGGCCGAACGTTTCACCAAGGGTTACCGCTGGCAGCACGAAGCCGTCATCGCCTTAGCGATGGACAATAGCAAACAGCGTTTTGAACTGGATGCTACGCTGGCGCAAGAGTGGTTCCACGGCCGAGATCTGTACCCAGAGCCACCGCCGCAGACCGATGAATGTATTGTCACCTACCAACAACAACCGATAGGTATCGCTAAACGCATTGGCAGCCGGATAAAAAACAACCTGCCGCGCGAACTGGTTCGTGACGGCGTGTTGGATTTCCACCAACAATAAACCCATTCTCGCCCTGACTGGCCGGTTAATTCCCGGCTGGTTAATCCTCCTAATAATATTCCTATACGTAAATATTATTATTCTAATCATTTCCATAACCAAGCATTATCCCCCTGACAGGCTGACAGATAGCGACATCTTTCAAAAACAAAGAAAATTTTCGATCTTTCACCAAGACAATTCCGAGTTCTTATTCTATTAATTAAGCTGTAAATAAATTAATGCGTTTAACCCATTTTCGGGTGGCGACTTTGTGGGGTTCTCCCTTACACAGCAAGGAAACTAATATGAAAAAGATTCTGATGGCATTGACCTCGGTAGCCACCCTGCTGTGCGCAAATGGCGCAGCTAACGCAGGCACAATTCAGGGGACACTCGGTGTCTCACTAACCATCGGTAATGGTTGCGTCGTCACCGGCGGTACTTCTACTGGCACCGTCAACAACTTCGGTTCTATCAGTTTCGGTACCTACTCCTCACTGTCTAACATTATCACCGCCAGTTCCACTGGCACCGCCGGCGCGGGCAGTTCTATTGGGCTGAACTGCACCGACGGCACGGCGTACACCGTCGCATTGGATAACGGTTTAAACGCCTCCAGTGGTCAACGCCGAATGGCCAGCAGCGTCCCTGCCTACATCAGCTATAACCTCTATCAGGATGCTGCACATACTCAAACCTGGGATAACACAACAAACGTATTAGCCGGGACAGGTACTGGAGCGGTAGTTCCCTTGACGGTCTATGGCCTGGTACCGGCCGCAGGCACCACGCCAGCCGCCGGAGCTTATAACGACACGGTAACCATGACGGTAACCTGGTAACCCATGCGCCTGGCTGGTGCCTGCCTGCTCTTATTGGTTGCTATAAATTGCCGCGCTGATGTGAAAACGGCCACGGTTACAGTCAACGCCACACTGGTTAAATCCTGTGTGGCGGGGACCACCAGCGGTGGCAATACCAGTTTTGGTACGCTTAACTTCGGCACCGTGTATTTCCTTAATACCGCTGTACAGGTCACCGGGCAGCAGAACTCCGGGGCCTTGCAGGTAAATTGCAATAATGGAACCAGCTATACCGTGTTGCTTAACGGTGGACAGAGTGGGAATACGGCGGCGCGTTATATGCAGAGCACTGCTGGCGCAAAAGTCAGTTATAACCTCTATACCAACGCTGCCCATACTGTGGTTTGGGACAACGTGACCGGCGTGTCGATGACAGCCACCGGACAAACGACCTGGCTACCGGTGTATGGCTTGGTTCCCGCGCAAACAACCCCCGCTACCGGTAACTACTCCGATACGGTGCAGGTGACAATAAATTGGTAATGAAAAGCGCGAAGACCTGCTTGCTGTTAGCCGGCCTGATAAGCGCCGGTGAGGCTTCTGCCGACACCGTCAGCCAAGCCTTTACGGTTAATGCCTCCATTATCAAAGGCTGCGTATTGGGGAGCGGTGTGACCGATGTTACGACATTCGGCACCCTGAGTTTCGGTCAGGTCTCTTCGCTCAGCAGCAATATCAGCATTGTATCCAGTGCCGGAGCTGGCTCGGTAGTGATTCGCTGCAACCCAAATGTAAGCGTCACACTGGCGCTGAATGTAGGCAGCAATGTGACCGGATCCATTTCGGCCGGCCGAAAATTACAAAACGCGACCACGTTGGAAACGCTGGTGTACCAACTCTACCAGGACAGTAACTACTCAACCATTTGGGGAGACGGTACCAACGGTGGCACCGTACATACAGTGTCCAGCACCGGCAGCACACAAGAAATCAAAATGTATGCCCGTTTAATGTCGACCAGTATCCTGCCCACCAGTGGCACCTATAGTGATACGGTCTTATTAACAGTGACTTATTAAGCTTTAACAAGGATCACACTATGCGAACCGCCTTTAGACTGTCTTTGATGACAGCCCTCTTGCTCGCAAGCCAGCCACAAGCTTTTGCCGCCGCATCCATCCTTATCTGGCCGATTGACCCAGCCATTGAAGCCAATCAACCGGCCACCGCGCTCTGGTTGGAGAATCGCGACAGCAAAACCGTTTATATGCAAGTACGTGTTCTCGGGTGGCAACAGATTAACGGTAAAGATGACTACCACAACCAGAGTAACGTGGTCGCCAGCCCGCCGGTTGCCACTATCGCCCCTGGCAAGCGCCAACTTATCCGTTTAATCCGACAAACGCCGACACCGGACGGTAAAGAGCAGGCGTACCGTATTCTGATCGATGAAGTGCCGATTAAGGATCAAGACGGTACAGCCCCGGAAAAAGGGGCACAAATGGGATTAAAATTCCAAATGCGTTATTCAGTCCCCCTGTTTGTCAGCGGTAAAGGGATCTGGACCAAGCAAGATTACGAGCATCCACGTGATTATGCGACGGCCAGCCAACCACAGCTCAGTTACCGGCTGTCGCAGCAAAACAGCCAACGCTGGCTCGACGTGCGTAATACCGGTGTGGTGCATGCCCGGCTTTCACAAGTCAGCATGCAGGGCAAACTTCTCGATGCAGGATTACTGGGCTACGTATTACCGGGCTCGCAGATGCGTTTTGCCTTGCCGCCGTCAGCCAGCTTTGCTGGCGGTAAGCTACAGGCAACGGTTAACGATAATAAACAGCCAATAACTATCCCGGCCTATTGAGCCTTCGGTGCGGTTGAATCGGATACGCCCCCCTATTGGCAACGGATTGAGACTAAAACCGTTAGCCCTTGCCGTACTCTGTATGGTGGTAGACCTGTGGCTAGCAGATGCGCGAGCGGATGATCTGCCGCCGCCACCTCATGCGATCACTATGCCCGATACCACCCTCTATCTGGAGCCGGTAATCAATGGGCGGCAAACCGGCAATGTGGTCCCAATCAGCTACCGTGGCGGCCACTACTACCTCACCCCGCAGCAGTTGATCGACGCTGGCCTACCCGTGGCAGATAAGCAGGCGAAAGAGATTGCCGTCGACCAGTTGGATAAAGTGGATGTCACTTACAGTGGCGAAACCCAACAGCTGATGATTAATGTGCCCAACGACTGGCTGCCGAATCAAAACATTAGTGCCACCGATCCGGAACAACGTCTGAAAGCCCAAAGTAGCCTTGGTTTTCTATTTAATTATGATGCTTATGCCAGCCAAAGCGGCAGTGGCAATCCGGGGTATTTTTCGCTCTGGAGCGAGCAGCGATTATTCGACGGATTTGGCGTGATCGCCAATACCGGTATTTACCGTGGCAGCTTCAATAACGACAGTACAAGCGAACAAAACAGTCGTTACGTCCGTTACGACAGCTCATGGCGCTACAGTGACGAAGACAGCATGTTGAGTTACACCGCAGGCGATGTCACCACGGGTTCATTACCCTGGACAACAGCGGTCAGAATTGGCGGCCTACAACTGGCTCGTGACTTCGCCACACGTCCGGACGTGATCACCTACCCATTACCGCAGTTTTCGGGACAGGCCGCAGTGCCCACCAGTGTCGATCTGTATATCAACAGCTATAAAAATACATCGACGAATGTAAACCCAGGGCCTTTCACGCTCAATACCGTTCCCTACATTAATGGTGCCGGTCAAGCTACGGTAGTGACTACCGATGCTCTTGGCCGTCAGGTTAGCACTACCGTACCCTTTTACGTCGCCAGTAACTTGTTACAGGCTGGCATGAGTGATTTCAGTTTATCGACTGGTGCACTGCGGCAAAATTACGGTATCAGCTCGGGTGACTACGGACAGTGGGTTGCCAGCGGCAGTGGGCGTTACGGCGTCACTGATTGGTTAACTCTGGAAGGCCGTGCCGAAGGTGCCGCGGAACTGGCCGTCGCTGGCGCCGGTGCCGACGTTCGAGTTGGGCAATGGGGGGTACTCAACGCCTCTTACAGCCATAGCCAGGCAGGCAGCGACGCATTCAACGGTACCCCGCTGCCTGTGCAGATTTACTATGACCCAATCACCGGTCAGCCGATAACACCGTCTGAACCTACCGACATTTATCAATACACCAGTACGCGTGGGGATCAAACCAGTCTGGGATACACCTACAGCAATTCACTTTTCAGTCTGAACGCCCAGCGGATTTTGCGTAGTGAAGGCTACGGCGATCTTTCAGCCTATAAGAGCAGCTATCGCCTGAGTCGCCGTACCGATCAACTCACCGGAAGCATTGGACTCGATCGCTTCGGTAGCATTGGTGCCGGTTATTTCGACGTCCGCGATGCCATTGGCACCCGCACACGCCTGGTCAACTTTTCATACAGCCTTTCGCTGTGGCGTAACATTAGCTTATATGCCTCGGTAAACCGTGAAATCGGCAGCAGCGGATACAGTTCGCAAATACAACTCAGTATCCCATTCGACAGCTGGGGAACGGCCAGCGTGAGCACGACCCGCGACACCAATAATCGCTGGAGTGAACGTGTGGGTTACAGTCGTTCGGCACCTACGGATGGAGGGTTGGGATGGAACCTGGCTTATGCTGACAGCCAAGGCAGTGGCAATGATTATCGACAGGCTGACCTCACCTGGCGCACGTCACTGCTTGAAACCCGCGGAGGCCTGTATGGCAACAGCAATAACTACACTCGTTGGGGTGAAGTCAGTGGCTCTCTAGTTGCCATGAACAGCAGTTTCTATGCCACCAATACCATTAATGATGCCTTTGCACTGATTTCAACTGATGGTTATGCCGGCATCCCGGTGAGTTACGAAAACCAACGGATCGGCGTAACCAATGACAACGGCTATCTGTTAGTGCCTACCGTCACCTCGTATTACCATGCCAAATTCCAAATCGACCCTCTAAATCTGCCAGCGGATGTGACAGTTCCCTCGGTAGAAAAAACAGTAGCGGTACGAGACCACAGTGGTTATCTGGTTGATTTCCCGGTCAAACGTGTTTCAGCCGCTGACGTTGAACTGGTGGATGCGCAAGGGAAACATCTGGCCAATGGCAGCCAGGTGGCCGTTATCGGTACAAATCAGCAAAGCTATGTGGGTTGGGACGGCATGAGTTATATCGATCCGGTACAACAACATAACCGCCTGAGCGTTATTCCGGCCGATGGCGGTGCGCCATGTCAGGCCACATTCAATCTGGATAAGCCGCAAGGTATGCAACGCATCGGGCCGATCGTCTGCCAATAAACCCACACGGAGAAAAGCAATATGTATCGGGAAATCAAGATAGTTTTGGCGGCGTTGATGCTGATGTTTTGTCAACGGGCACTGGCAGACTGTACCACCACCAGCGGTACGGTAACGTTGCCCAGCAGCAGCTCTTTTGCTGTTTACAATGGGCAAATTAATGCCCAAGGCACCGCAGGGTTAAACTGCACCGGCCTTGGCCTGTCACTGCTGACGCAAAATACCGTGACGGTACAAATTGCCTCAACCACCAACTCGATGGCATTGCTTAATACCAATGGCTCAGGCGATAAAATCTCATACCTGATTTATCCCGACGCAAATTATCAGTATCCCTACACCATGGGCCAGACCATCAACTACAGCACCCTGAATCTGTTAACGCTGATCCTTATCTCGCCCAACGTCAACTTTCCGGTGTATATCAAAACGACTGCCGGTGCGAACGTCAGCGCCGGGACTTATACCGACACCATCAACCTGGTGTGGAACTACCATATCTGCGGCCTCGGTTTACTCGGTATTTGTGTCTGGTGGGACGGTACAAACCAACCCAGTACCGTCACCGTGACGGTAATTATCACCAAAAGTTGTCTGATCAATACCGCCAACAGCGTCAACTTTGGCAGTATGGCACTGGTTGGCCAATTTAATCCGATTAACCAAAGCATTACCCTCACCTGCACCAAGAGCCAGAGCTACACCACCTACTTCACCAATGGTAATAACCCGATTACCGGCTGGCGGCAGATGATTAATGGCACCACTAATTTCCTGCAGTACCAAATTTATCTGCCCAATACATCGACCGTATGGAGCAGCACCAACCCGCAAAGCGGTGCCGGCACCGGCCTGACTCAGAGCATCCCGTTCAAGGCAGCCATCAATCCGGCACAGTCCGAAGCGCCGGTCGGTACTTATCAGGACAACGTCAGTTTTGTGGTGACATATTAAAGTCATGCGGTAGCTATCGTTCGCGCATGTTGCCAGTTTGTATTTTTTATGTGGCATTTTTTGCTCATTTGTCTATGCTGATACTGATGACCTAACTGGTCACACCTCATACCAGAAGATCAGGCAAGGAGTTCCAATGGGCAAAACCGTGGTGAAAATAGGCAGTTTTGAGGTCGATGATGCGCATTTGTCTTCTTCGTCCGAGCAAGCCAGTACGCTGGCGATCCCTTGCAAGTCGGATCCCGACCTGTGTATGCAGTTAGACGGTTGGGATGAACACACCAGTATCCCGGCTATGTTGAATGGCAAGCAATCGCTGCTGTATAAACAACATTATGATCGGCAGACCGATGCCTGGGTGATGCGATTGGAATGAACGGCGGTAAACGGAAGAGCGCGCGGTGTCCCATAGGAACACGGCGCGTTTTTTTATGCGATAGCGATACCACGGCCGGCAAAAAAACGGCCAAAGTGGCTCATCGGTAACGTTACCTGCCTGCGTGTCGCCAGGCTGTCACCGGAAGGATTGTGGAAAGTCACACGGTCAGCCTCAACCGCGGTCACCAGTACCAGATGACCACCTCGTTGTGGGGGTATCTGCTCAGGCTGGCGAATACCAGGATGCACCGAGGCCATAAAATAACGGTGTTGCGCTAACAACGGCAGCAACGCCTCAGGTTCAATCCCAACCCGAACCTCGGCCGCCAACGCAAACTGTTCACGCACATAGTCGACAAATGGCGCGTAGATCAGCCCCTTAATGCGCTCCCCCTCACGTACGTAAGCACCGTAAGGCAGGCTGCGGCGTGCCAGTTCCATCAGCGATGGCGCATCACCGTCGCGGTGGCTCAGCACCATTTTCAGACAGGCCATACCGCAGACGTGGTTGGCCCATTCGATGTATTCCGCACGATCATACGCACCACTGAGCGCCCAGTTGGCGTCATCCGCCAGCGTCGCTCGCCCCGCAATCAAGTCGGCTGCAAGTTCAGGTGTCGCCCACTGGCAGACGTAGGGAACAGGAAGTGTCAAATCAGAAAGTCTCTGCCACTTTGAAATTCATCAGCACCAGCGTCATATCAGGTGAGAACAGTTCATACTCTTCAAAGAAACTCTGCAGCTCTTTACGCCAATAGGCCAGTGAACGGTCACCTTCGCCTTCAGCATAAGCATGCGCTTCATCAACCTGATCGTAGGTTTTCATTTCTACTGATGTCAGTTCTACCGCGCAAATTGGGTTACCTTTACCATCAACAACAACAAACACATCACCGGCCAGCGGGATACCTTCACCATCAAGATTGGCACAGGTTGCCGTCTTAGTGCCGTTGAGGATCAGCTTAACGATGTCGTCAGCCTGCTGCTCAGTATTGCCAAACGCCCAACGTTCGGTGTTTTCATATTTTTTCGGAATTTCGCTCGCCATTGCCATACCTTATTGAATGAATCATTGTGCAGACAGAATAGTACAACGTATTCCCCGCTGCCTGCACCTGCCGAATTCACCCCGCAGTGACCTATTCCCACATTTTTTACAAGCCGTTTACGGTAAATGCCTGTGCCTGTGCCAGCACAACAGGCATACTGTGGGCGAGATCCTCTCCATGGCTACGGCCAGGCGGTAAAATGAAAAATGCAGATAAAGACCCAGATGACACCTTCAGTGACTTACTAAAAGTCCTGGCGGTGGTGGTGATCGTTATCTTTGTTATCGGCGGCTGGTATTTCAGTTGATCACACAAACAGGAGGTCACATTGGCAACCAAACGCATGCGCACCAAACACTGGAAGATGTTTTTGATTTTGTTGCTGATCTGTCTCGCCCTACTGTTATTACGCTGGGCGGCGATCGTCTTTGGCTAACCGCAAGGAACAAGACCGATGGCAAAACACAATGGCAACGGCGTGCAAATTGCCTTACTGCTGCTGGCACTGGTTATTTTGATCTGCGGTATATTAATGATCACCACCGATTTAGGTCACCAGATGCTTGAAGAAATCGAAGATATTCTCGAGTAACGCCAGTCCGGCCGGACACTGGCGAACACCATCCTATTGGTGATCCCGTTTTGCGGATTGTTGGGCTTCAGGCTCCAGCAGCTCGCGCAGATAGGCGATTCGTGCCTCCCCTTGCGGTATCCACAGACGACTCAACCAATGCTGCACCTCTGCCCGCTGACTCCGGCGATGGTAGTCAGCCAATTGATCGATCAGTTTCATCATTTATCCTCCAAATATTCAACACTGTCAGTATTGGATGAAAAAACCAGAAGAAACACTGATGGCTTGTTTTTTATACTTCCGCTTTTAGAATTGTGCGATCGCGGTGGTAGCGAACCCCTGGCTCACCTGCTACATTGACCAAAAATCACCCAGCCGAGGTAAACGATGATGTTCTCGGAGCAGGAGATAAAGCCCGTGTGGGATGAAGTCGCACGCTTGATCGGCGACAGCGTGATGCAATTACGCCATCGTGGTGAGGTTTTAACGGTAGAAACGCTGGCAAGACACCTGACACAGCAACTGGACGACAGCAACGATATTGAACGCCGGATCCTGATCGGCGCGGCGATCAACATGCTGAAAGATGGAAAATGAATCGCCAACCTTAAGGGTTGGCGATTCGGCAGAAGCCCGAGGTATGCAAGCCCGGCCTTCTGGGCATTACTATGTCAGGCTAACATGACGGATATAATAGGAATTGTCGGGTTTTTTCTCAAAACACCGAATTATTATTGCCATCTAGCTTCACGCCAGCACGAAATCACTGGTTTCCAAAGGTTGCCCGACCACTTTCACCAGAAAATCACTGCCGTCAAACCCACCGCCCATATTGATTGCCACATCACTGACGTGAGCCTGTTGGTCATAGGTCAACATAGCCTCTCCGGCCTTGCCGCTAAATTGGCTGACAAATTCAATGCTATTGCTGCCGGTATTAAACAGCGACAGATCGATCTTATCTTCACCACGAACAAAATCGTGGATCCAGTCCGGTGCGGACGCACGGGATTCCGACGCCCCAAAATAAACAAAGGTGTCTTTACCCGCTCCACCGTAGAGGTGATCAGCACCGGCTCCACCAAACAGCACGTCGTTGCCTGCTCCGCCTTGCAACAGGTTATCCGCAGCATTGCCAATCAATACATCATTTCCCGCACCACCAATCGCATTCTCGATCGTGACACCTGCAGCGATTGAAACGTTCCCCTTCAGGCCACCCACATCGGAGAACGATTTCTCGTTAAGATTAATACGTTGATTCTGACTAAAACCGGAGAAATCAAACGTGTCGTTACCGCCAGCGTCCCACGCGGTAAAAACGATTTTGTCCTGTGCATGGGTGGCTGTGAGGAAATCACGATCGGTATTGGAATTAAAACCATAAACCGTATCACCGCTGCGCGTCGTCATATTGGCGCCATAAAAATGCTGAATCGCCGTAATGTCATTTAACAACGGCGCTGAGGAGTATGCCCCTTTGAAGTCCTGACCCGTGCTGCTTTCACTGAAATAACTCATGACACTGTGAGCACGACTGTCTTCAAAGTAGGTGGCATCTTTGCTGTAGGTGATGCTGACGCCAGGCGCAGCGTTGTAATCCCCTGGATGTTGCCAGGCCCAACGCATGACCAATCTCATGGGTAAATGTTTGGCGTCCGTATTCATTTTCGTGAATCAAATTATTGACGAACACGTTACTTTTGGCGTTATACCAGGTTTGTCCCGCCACCGATGGCGATGAGTCCGGATTATAGGCAAAAGCATAAGATCCACGAGAACTGACATCAAACAGGCCGAATTTGATGTTTGCACTTTGGGTATTGCTGGTTTCTGTAAAGGTGATATTGGCGACGTCTGACCAAGATTGCAGTGAAAGTTTCGCCTGTTCACGCTGCTGTGCATTAAAGCTGCTGAAGCCGCTGATCGCCATGCTCGACATATTGCCTGGAGCCTGTTCCCAGAAGCTATAGCTCAGGCTGACCGCCGTCTCTGTCACACCTTTGTCGTGCCAGCTCCGATCGCCACGAATCAATTCCAGCCCTGCATTCTCAAAACTTTTTGATGGGTGAATCACATTAAGTTGTGAGTCGCTTTCAGGTTTATAAGCACCCTGCAGGGCCAATACGGTTATAGCTTCCGCGGAAGCGTTAGCCTGTTGATTATTTGATGACATACCAAAATCTCCATATTCGTCATTTCAGTGAGCCGAGGGCATCACTGACGGATAGCCTGAATGGCCGGGGTCCGGTGCTGAGTCAATACGGGGATTTCGGTAATGCGGCTGGCACCCTCCATGAGCACTCTTAATGAGAACGATAATCCCTTAACGAAAAGCATAGACACTTTTTATTAAAATACCGCGTCCTCTAATTAAAATAACGGTGCCCTTTCCCATTACGCTTTAGTGCTTACTATTAGCCAGCGACACAAATAAAAAAACCGGGGCAATCCACCCCGGTATCCATAATGTCGTTTGGACTCAGATTAACCAACCTAATAACAACGTGGCACCAATTACGGTAGAAGCACCGCCAATACGCGTGGCGATTTGCGCAAAAGGCATCAGTCCCATGCGGTTGGATGCCGAGAGGATCGCTACGTCACCGGTCCCGCCTAACCCGCTGTGGCAGCAGGTGACGATGGCCGCCTCAACCGGGTACATTTTTAGGTAAGGTGCAATCAGGAAACTCACCAACCCCATCGACAACACCACCGAACCACAGACCACCACATAACCTATTGAAAAAACGGCCACCACGCTTTCCAGCGGCACATACAACATGCCCAAGCCAATCATCAGCGGCCACACAAGAGCAGTGGAGACGAATTTATAAAAGCTGTGTGCCCCCGTTTCCATTGACGCTGGTATCACCCGGCAGTATTTGCACAGTACCGCGAACAAGATCATCAGCACCGGGCCTGGGATATGCACAATGTGTTCGAACAGGCCACCGACGATAAAGAAGGCGCAAATCACCAGCAGCCCACCTCCCATCAATTGGAAATCGACATGACCGTTGGTTTCTTTAATGGCAAACACTGCGTTTTCTTGAGCCGAGCGGATGAGCATACCATCACCGCTTAATGCCTTGCGCTTCATACCCAGACGGGCCAGCACACCCGCCGCCACAATGGCAAAGATGTTACCCAATACCGCCGCGGGTGCCAGTTGCGCCACATACACGTCGGGTGTGGATCCCAAAATGGCAGAATACGCCAGTGACAGTGGCAAAATGCCTTCACCAATACCGCCTCCGATGATCGGTACAATGATAAAGAAGAAGGTGTGATAGAAGGTAAAACCAAATAGCTTACCCACCAACAACCCCGTCACCACTGCCGTCACCGTGCCTACGACCAAAGGCACAAACATGCGGATCATGCCCTGAATCAAGATCACCCGATTCATGCCAAGAATACTACCGACAACCAGACTGGCGATCACAAAGTACAGCAGATTGGCATCTTTCATCAGCAGGTGAACGGTAGCCATTACGTTCGGCTGGAAGAAATTAAAGTAAACCAATACCGATGGCACCATCAGGCACAGAATCGCCGGGCCACCAATATCGCGCAACACGGGAATACTTTTCCCTAACTGGGCCAGCGCAAAACCCAGCGTCATAATCACCGCCAGACCACCAATCATATTCTTTGGCAAGAAGTTGGCGTAGGCCGAAACAGCAACAATGGCACAAATAGTGATAAACAGTGCGACCGGTACTGCACCGATATCCATCTGCCGGATTTGGTTAATTAATCCTGATGGATCAGGCTGCGGCGTATCTTTCTCACACGCAATTTCTGCATTTATCTGTTTCATTATTCACCCTGCTGACAAGTGTTCAGTATGGAGCGGATCGTCTGACGATACGTGAAGTAATTTAAAGAGTTAAAACAAATCATTATTTGAAAAAGTTAGATTTCTTATAATAAATAAAGTAGTAGACAGCACTGACAATATGATAAAAAATAAAAATACAAAACCAAATTACATCTTATTAATCCAATATTGTGAGCCTTCGCTGATGTTAGTTTTAATTAATTATCGTCAGCGTTTTGTAATTAAAATAATCAGTCGTAAATTCACTGCTATGCTATAGGTGGAAGTAAAAATCCGTGCGTTTATTAATGAGAACCGGAGCGGTAATTAGCTGAATCCGGTCAGCTGTACCCGAGCTTGTCTCTGTACGCGGCACCGTGCAGAAAACAGGCACATAATATATGCCCTGCGGCTTTTTGATTGCTGGCAGTTTTACTGCGGCCTCAACGTCAGCGGGCATAGAACTAATAAGGAAGTAGGATATGTCTTCAATCGCTATTACCCCACAAACACTGGCCCGTTACGGCATCCATCAGGCTACCGAAATCGTCCATAACCCAAGCTACGAGCAACTCTTCACTGAGGAAACCCGTGCCGACCTGCCGGCACTGGAACGCGGTACGCTAACAACATTAGGTGCGGTCAACGTCGATACCGGCGAGTTCACTGGCCGTTCACCGAAGGATAAATACATCGTGCGTGACGACACTACGCGCGATACCGTCTGGTGGTCCGACAACGGCACCGGTAAAAATGACAACCAACCGCTGTCGCCAGAAATCTGGCAACATCTGAAAACGCTGGTAGGTAACCAACTTTCCGGAAAACGTCTGTTTGTTGTGGACGCGTTCTGCGGTGCCAATGCCGATACCCGGCTGAAGGTACGCTTCATCACCGAAGTGGCCTGGCAGGCACACTTTGTCAAAAACATGTTTATTCGCCCAACCGACGAAGAACTGCAAAATTTTGAACCGGATTTCGTGGTTATGAACGGGGCCAAATGCACCAACCCGGACTGGCAACAGCAAGGGATGCACTCGGAGAACTTCGTTGCCTTTAACCTGACCGAGCGCATGCAGTTGATCGGCGGCACCTGGTACGGCGGCGAAATGAAAAAAGGGTTGTTCTCGATCATGAACTACCTGTTGCCACTGCAGGGCATCGCGTCAATGCACTGTTCCGCTAACGTGGGTGAACAGGGGGACGTTGCCGTATTCTTTGGCCTGTCCGGCACCGGTAAAACTACCCTTTCCACCGATCCGAAACGTCAGTTAATCGGCGATGACGAACATGGCTGGGATGACGATGGCGTGTTTAACTTTGAAGGCGGCTGCTACGCCAAGACCATCAAACTGTCTCAACAGGCAGAGCCTGAGATCTACCAGGCGATCCGCCGTAACGCGCTGTTAGAAAACGTGCAGGTATTGGCCGATGGCAGCATTGATTTCGATGATGCCAGCAAAACCGAAAACACCCGTGTGTCTTACCCGATTGACCACATCGAAAACATCGTCAAACCCGTGTCTAAAGCAGGCCATGCGAAGAAAATCATCTTCCTGACTGCGGATGCTTTCGGGGTGTTGCCACCGGTGTCACGCTTGACACCGGAACAAACCCAGTATCACTTCCTGTCCGGTTTCACTGCCAAGCTGGCGGGGACTGAACGTGGGATCACCACGCCAACCCCAACCTTCTCTGCCTGTTTCGGTGCAGCCTTCCTGACACTGCACCCGACGCAGTATGCCGAAGTGCTGGTTAAACGCATGGAAGCCGCCGGTGCGCAGGCCTATTTAGTCAATACCGGCTGGAACGGCAGCGGCAAGCGTATTTCCATTAAGGACACACGCGGCATCATCGACGCTATTTTGAACGGTGAGATAGAACACGCCGAGACCTTCACCTTGCCGATCTTTGGCCTTGCGGTTCCGACAGCATTGCCGGGCGTTGATCCTTCGATCCTCGATCCGCGCAAAACCTACGCTGACGAATCACTGTGGCAGGAGAAAGCGCAGGATCTGGCACAGCGCTTTATCGATAACTTCGCAAAATACACCGTAACACCGGCGGGTGAAAAGCTGGTGGGCGCTGGCCCTAAACTGTAAGACTGCAAGGGCACAATAGTGCCTGGTGGTTTAATGGCAGGGGGTGCTGCATGCTGCCCTTACTTGTGGGGGCATGTTCGCCCCCACAGCAGGTTGTCTGCACGCTGAGGGGGCAATAGGCCCCTTTTTTACGCCAATTGCTTATCCAAATTAATCAATGCTTGCGCCAATACCCTGGCGCCGTCCGCCAACTGTTGCTCGGTAATCGATTCTTCAGGGCAATGACTACGCCCGTTCATGCAGGGAATAAACACCATTCCCACCGGCCCGGTCGGTGCCATGTAAACAGCGTCATGCCCGGCTCCGCTAGGCAGACGGCGACTGACCAACCCGAGTGATTGTGCCGCATTATCAATCGCCTGCATCACCGTTTCCGCGCAGGCGGTAGGACGTGCTCGGCTAACGTGCTGTAATTCCGCCTGCAAACCCAATGCCTGTAACCGCGCAAGACAATTCTCCCGTAGCACTTCAGGAAAGCTATCCAATACTTGCTGGCTGTCGCTCCGGACTTCAAGCATCAACTCCACCCGCCCCGGTACTGCGTTGGGTACATTAGGCGTCATGGCGATACGGCCCACGGTCGCCACCACATAATGTGGGTTTCCGCTCTGTCGCGATGCCGCGGCATGGGCCTGTTCGATAACATGCGCAGCACCGACCAACGCATCGCGCCGAATATCCATAGGCGTAGTGCCAGAGTGATCCGGCTGCCCAATCACCGTCACCAATACCCGTCGAATGCCGACAATATGCGTCACAACACCTATTGGCAGTTGTTGACGCTCCAGCACGGGACCCTGTTCTATATGCAATTCAATATAAGCGGCGGTGCCTCCAGGCAAGCGCAACGGTTGGGTCAGTTTTTCAGGCTGGGCACCAATGCGCGTCATGGCCTCCGCCAGAGTTTCACCCTGTGCATTCTTCGCCGCCAGCATGTCGCTGTCCAACTCACCGCTGAGCGCCCGGCTACCAACACAAGAAATGCCATAATCACTCGGCTCCTCGGACAGAAAGTCGATCACCTCAAACGGATGCTGCAAAGCAATTGCCTGTTGGTGCAGACAATGGGCTATTTCAATCCCCGCCAATACACCGATGATGCCGTCATAGCGCCCGCCGCCAACCACGGTATCGCAATGCGATCCCGTGACGATTGGCGCCAAATCATTGCGTAACCCAGCACGACGTCCAATCAGATTGCCCCCCTCATCCAGCGTCACTGTCAGTCCGGCCAGCTGCATTTGCTCAGCGAGCCAGATGCGCGCCTCACTGAACAGCGGTGTAAAGGCACGCCGTGTCCAAGGTACGTCCGGCAGCGTCATTTGTGCCAGATGATTGACCCGTGCCCATAAGCGTTCACTATTGATTAACCCTGTCATTGGTTTTCTCCTCTGGCAATGTGCGGACGCAGGAACTGGCCCGTCCCCGGCGCGTTAACAATATGCCCATCGGCGAAAACCGCCTGCCCGCGGCAATAGGTTGCTTCTACCCGCACGCTAAATTCCATGCCCTCGAAAGCGCTCCATTTGACTGCAGACAGGCTGTGAGCCGGGTCAAATCGATAATGTTCCGGCCGCAGGATGACAAAGTCAGCGTCCATGCCGGAGCTAAACGCCCCTTTGCGATCGTCTAGAAGGAAATGGCGAGCAGGATTGCGACACAACAGCTGTGCCACGGTCGTCGGTGCGATGCCGTGTTGCTCACATCCCGTCCACAGTGCGGGCAGCAAGGTCTCCAACCCGGGTCCTCCGGACGCGTTTTTGAACACGTTGGTATCCCCTTTCCGCTCCAGCCCCCAACTAACGTGGTCGGACGAAACGAAAGTACAATCGCCCTGCGCAATATGACTCCACAGTAGCTCCGTTTCTGCTTTTGGGCGGATCGGTGGGTAATGCTTGGTTTTGGCACCAAACTGGCGCGTATGCTGTTCGTGATTAAGCATCAGGTACTGGACGCACGTTTCAATACTGACGGGATATCCGGCCTGCCGATACATCCGGTACAGCTCGAAACCGCGTGACGTGGAAACATGCACCGCATGGGCGCGAGCACCGCTTTCTGCCCCCATCTCATAAATCAGTGCCGTTGCCAGATTTTCAATCAAGGGCGTATGGGCACGCATAAAAGCATCCCAGCCGGTATCACCATTGTCGATCATCCGTTGAATATTCTTACGCGTTAGCTCCTGCATTTGGTTATGTACCGCGCAGGCCAGCCCGGTGGGCGCAATCAACTGAAAAGCGTGCATCAGGTCATCTTCATCTACTCGAGGGAAGCGCCCCGGCGTGGCCTCAAAAGTAGAGAATTTAAAGGCACATACGCCACCTTCGATCAGACCCGCGGCAGCGTCAAAACCATAGGTCGCATTAAGAGTGCCAAACAAGGCTACGTCGACATGGCAGTCACGCTCGACCTCGGCAATCTTAGCATCCAACAGTGCGCGGCAAGCCACCGGCTCGGGATCGTCATAGGGCATATCAACCATCACCGTGATACCGCCAGCCGCCGCCGCACGCGATGCCCATCCCAGCCCTTCCTGATTAGCCTGACTGCCAGAATGCACCTGACCGTCAATCACGCCGGGCAAGATCCATTTACCGCTGGCATCAATGACCTTGTGTGCCTCAGGAGCCGGTCCACTGCCGCTACCTATGATTTTACCGCCGGCGATCGCCAGCCAACCGTCAGGTGTCACCCGTTCGGCATCCACCAAATTGCCCTTTACCACCAGCTCTGGTCGTTGATTCAAATTCATAACGCTCCCCCCTTATTACATTACACCTCATACGATAAGTGCATAAAAATGCACATATCTCAGGTTATCAATCGACCAGTTGTGCCGATACCAAGGCCAGTGTAGGGTGAGGCTATCTATTCTGTCTTATGCTTGTTTATCACTCATGCATAACAAAATGTTAACCACTCTGGAGGACGTGTGCGTTTAAACCTCAAGCAAATCGAAGTGTTCCGCGCCATCATGTTGACCGGCTCGATCAGCGGTGCCGCAAAACTGCTACACGTTTCTCAACCAGCAGTTTCACGGCTCATCGCCTATACCGAACAACGGTTAGGCCTGACGTTGTTTGAGCGCATCAAGGGGCGCCTGTACCCAACACCAGAAGCACGTCACCTGTTTGTCGAAGTCAACTCGGTGTATCAAGGGGTACAGCGGGTCAACGAAGTGGCTGAGGATTTGATACAAAACCGCATGGGGCACCTGCGCATAGCCTGTAGCCCAAGTTTGGGGCAAGGCCTTATCCCCAGTGCCATCGCCAAGTTTCATGCACAACTGCCTGAAGCTCGGGTAATTCTGCACACCATGATCCCGGATGTGCTCTTGCAAGCGGTACTAACACAACAGGTTGAGTTGGGTGTCGCCTTTCTGCATGAAGGTCATCCCAACGTTCATTCGCGTCAATTGTACGAGAACCGGTTAGTGGTGGCGTTACCCGCCTCTCATCCATTGACAGCTAAAAATGTGATTAGCATCGAAGATTTAATCGATCAACCCTTTATTGGCTACGGTGCCGACATCCCTATCGGCCAGCTGGTACGCAAACTGTTGAACGATGCAGACATTCTTCTGAGGCCCACCGTCGAGGTGCAACAGATCCACGTTGCCTGCGCACTGGTACAAGCCGGGGTGGGCATAGCCTTGATCGACGAAATTACCGCCAACGGACCGGTATGGACCAAGGTGGTTTTTCGGCCGATAGAACCCACCGCAAACACCCCCATCAGTATCGTGCATGGGATGTACGAACCGCTGTCCCGCTTGGCTCAAGCATTTATCCAAACGCTGGAATCGGTGCAGATCCACTGGTCGCGTTAAGCCATTTTCCCGCCCTCCCTCTTGCCGCCATCTTTCATGATTGCGGCATATTATTCCCCGCATGCCATTGGTTAACATTTTGTTATATACAGGTGATAAAAAGTAATGCGACATTTTGGTTATCTGCCCCCTAGTATCGAATTCCGGTAGCGCAACTATTCACAGATTATTCATTCAAGCGCAATCTCACCGATACTTTCAGGAGCACAGACCATGGGGCGTGTTTTAACACTTGATGATGTAGAAGCCGCAGTAAAAGGCGGCTCGGTATTTGCCTGCGGCGGCGGTGGCTGGGTTGCCCACGGCCTAGAGCTGGGGCGGTTGGCCGTGACGATTGGCCGACCAGAGTTGGTCACTCTTGATGAGTTGGCTGATGATGCCTGGATCGCCACCGCCGCGGCAATTGGCGCTCCCGGCGGCCTGACCGATTGGCAGATGCTGGGTGTCGACTACGTCAAGGCGGTTCAACTGGTACAACAGGAATTGGGCGCCCCTATTGCGGGATTGATGGTCGGTCAAAATGGCATGTCCAGTACCCTCAACGGCTGGTTGCCGGCGGCGATTCTGGGTTGCAAGGTCGTTGATGCCGTCGGCGATCTGCGCGCTCATCCAACCGGTGATATGGGTTCAATTGGCCTGGCCTCCAGTCCGCAACCAATGATTCAGGCCGCCGTCGGTGGTAACCGTACACAGAATGCTTATATCGAGTTAGTCGTGAAAGGTGCTACCGCCAAGGTATCGCCAGTGCTGCGTAAAGCGGCCGACATGTCGGGGGGATTTATCGCCAGTTGCCGCAACCCGATTCCGGCCGCCTATGTACGTCAACATGCAGCGCTGGGCGGTATCAGCCAGGCGCTCTCATTAGGTGAAAGTATTCTGAAGGCACGGGGCAGTCATGTTGTTGATGCGATCTGCCGCCATACCGGTGGCCAAATTATCGGCAGCGGTGTCGTTACCGACAACAGCTTACGCTATACCGACGAGGCGTTTGACGTCGGCATTGTGACGATCGGTCAGGGCAATGGGCTACGCCGTATCCACGTCATGAATGAACATATGGCTGTAGAAGATGCGCACGGTGAGCGAATTGCCAGCTATCCGGACGTCATCACCACGCTGGATATCAACGGTAACCCGATCAGCGCTGGACAATTGAAACCCGGAATGGACGTCGTAATTTTCCATATGCATCACTCTCAGTTCCCGCTCTCGTCGTCGGTTACTGATCCTGCGGTCTATCCCCCGGTGGAAAAAACGCTGGGTATCGATCTACGCAGTTACCTGCCTACAGGAGATGCCGCATGAAAAGAACCTTTGGGGTGACCTCCGGCACCACGTTACGCTGCCGCGGATGGCGGCAAGAGGCCCTGCTGCGCCTGATGGAGAATGTGTTGGCAGTAGGTGAGAATCCGGATGAACTGGTGGTATATGCCGCTCTTGGCCGGGCCGCACGTGACTGGCCATCTCACGATGCCATTGTTCACGCACTGAAAACCATGCGCGAAGACCAGACGTTGTTGGTGCAGTCCGGCAAACCAATCGGCTTGTTGCAAACCCACGCTAATGCACCGTTGGTGATCATGGCCAACTGCAATATGGTCGGCCAATGGGCGAAAGCAGAAAACTTCTACCGTTGGGAAAAAGAGAATCTGATCTGCTGGGGAGGACTGACCGCCGGCGACTGGCAATATATTGGTTCGCAGGGTGTGATCCAGGGTACCTATGAAATCTTCTCGCGCATTGCCGAACGGCATTTTGACAACGATCTACGTGGGCGTTTTATTCTTACCGCCGGGTTGGGTGGCATGGGCGGCGCCCAACCACTGGCAGGCACCCTGGCCAATGCCGCGATTCTGACCATCGAAGTCAATCAAGCCAGCATCGACAAACGGCTAAAAAATGGTTTTCTTCAGCATCAAGCAGCAGATCTCAACCAGGCACTGGCGATGATCGCTGCCGCTCAGCAGCGCAAAGAAGCCCTTTCTGTCGCCCTGCTAGGTAATGCCGCCGAGGTCTACCCGGCGATTCTGGCCCGTGGCGTAATCCCGGATATCGTCACCGACCAAACAGCAGCGCATGACCTGGTATACGGCTATGTCCCTGCCGGGTATAGCCTCGATCACGTCGTGGCACAGCGCGAAAAAGACATCAATGCCCTGATGGAAGCCAGTCGCCGTTCTATCGTTCAGCACGTACAGGCCATGCTCGGTTTTATGGATCGCGGAGCGGTAGTGTTCGACAACGGCAATCTTATACGCACTCACGCCCATCAGGGCGGTGTTGAGCGTGCATTCGAGATCCCTATTTTCACCGAAGCCTTCCTGCGTCCGCTGTTTTGCCGTGCCATCGGTCCATTCCGCTGGATAGCCCTGTCCAATAATAGCGATGACATTCGTGTGATTGACGACTATCTGCTGCAACGCTTCGCCGACAATCGCATCGTCAGTAATTGGATCGCCCTGGCACGTCAGCATGTTCCGTTCGAGGGCTTACCGGCACGCATCGCTTGGCTCGGCCACGGTGAACGCACCGAACTGGCGCTAGAGGTGAACCGTATGGTGGCGGACGGTCGTTTGTCCGGCCCAATCGCCTTCACACGCGATCATCTCGATGCCGGTGCAATGACACACCCCAATATCATGACTGAAAAGATGAAGGACGGCTCCGATGCTATCGCCGACTGGCCACTGCTGAATGCCTTGGTCAACTGCGCCTCCATGGCAGATCTGGTGGCTATCCACTCCGGTGGCGGCGGTTACAGCGGTTATATGACCAGTTCTGGTATCACCACCGTTGCTGACGGCAGCGACGCGGCGGCCCAACGCCTGCAGCTGTCGATGACCAACGACACCAGCACGGGCGTGATGCGCTACGCCGACGCCGGTTATCAAGAGTCACTGGACGAGATTGCTGAAAAATCCCTGCCGTATATCTCACTGCCTCGTGGAGAAGAACGATGAATAAAAGCACGGCCCCATCAATATCTCCGCTGTTGGCCACAGACGCCAGTGTTACACCACGCATAAAAAGCAGTGGCCGCAAAGCGATTGCCGCCGCCTCTGTCGGCAATGCGCTGGAGTGGTATGACTTCTCGGTATACGCTTTTTTTGCGGTATATATCGCGCAGAACTTCTTTCACCCGAACGATCCCGGTACTCAATTGTTCGAAGCCTTTCTGGCCTTCGGTCTCGGGTTTGTCATTCGCCCACTCGGTGCATTGGTGATCGGCGCTTATGGCGATAGGGTCGGCCGCAAGGCCGCTCTGACGCTGACTATCATGACCATGGCCGTCGGTACCGCAATCATTGCCTTTGCTCCGCCCTACAGCGCTATTGGTATCGGCGCACCACTGCTGATCCTGTGTGGTCGAGTGCTACAGGGTTTTTCTGCGGGCGGTGAAGTTGGTGGTGCAGCGGCCTTTTTGATCGAACATGCCCCCGCGAATCAAAAGGGCCAATACGCTTCATGGCTACAGGCCAGCATGGGGATATCCAATATCCTCGGCGCACTTGTGGCAACGGCCGTCACGCTGACACTCAGCCACGAGCAAGTGGGCGACTGGGGCTGGCGCATCCCATTCATCATCGGTCTATCAATCGCACCGATCGGTTTATGGATGCGTAAAACGCTTGAAGAGACGCCCCTGTTCGCGGAGGAACAGGCGCGACGACTGCAAGAAAAACGTGCACCAGAGATGCCGTTGCGATTGTTATTCCGTACCCATCGCCATGCAGTCCTGCTGGGGACCGGGCTGTCAATCCTATGGGCCGTGAGTATCTATGCGCTGATTATTTATATGCCGATTTACGTCCAGCGCGTCCTGCACTTCGAAAGCCACCAGGCGTTTCTGGCAGCGCTGATCGGCAACTGCTTTATGGTGGTGTGCTGCGTAGCGGCCGGTGCCTGGTCAGACCGGATAGGGACGCTGAAGATCTTACAGGCCGGGGCCGCACTATTGCTGGTCGCCAGCTACCCATTATTGTTGCTGCTGGATGCCTATCACACCACAGCGATGCTGATATTGGTGCAAACACTGTTTTGCGTACTGGTGTCATTGTTCGTCGGCGTGGCACCTGCGGCGTTATCAGACCTCTTTCCTACCGAAGTTCGTGCCAGCGGCATGTCAGTCTCTTATAACCTGGCTGTCACCGTGTTCGGTGGTTTTGCCCCGGCAATCCTCACTTGGTTGACCCAGAATACCGGTACCCGTTTCGCACCGGCCTGGTACGTGATGATCGCCAGCATATTGGCACTGATCACCCTGTATTTGATCGCCCGTCGTCCACAACGACAATCCTGAGCCAGGTCGCGATTACAACATCATAAAAATCAATAATAAGGGTCTATTCATCATGCCAGGAAAATTTACCTTATCGCTGCTGGTCGTGCTCACACTCGGCTACAGCCAGTACGGGTTAACCACCGTAACCCTCGACGGTCACTCTCTCACTCCGCAGATTGTCGCCAGCGTCGCAGATGGTGAAGCGGTTACCCTCGCTCCAGCAGCAAGAGAGCGAGTGACATTGTCACATAAAGTATTGATAGAAGCTGCGCAGAGCGGGCTAAAAATTTATGGGTTAACGGTCGGTGTAGGGCTGAACAAAGACCGCCCTATGGTCGACGTGCACGGCAAGCTAACGCAAGAAGTGGTAGACGCATCAAAAAAATTTAACGTCGGCCTGTTGCATGCCCACTCTGGCGGTATAGGTAACCCCATGAGCATTCGTGTCGCTCGGGCGACCATGGTCACCCGCCTCAACGCCCTGTTGAGCGGTGGCGGTGGCGTTCAGCCAGCGATTGTCGACGCCTATGTCGCCTTCCTGAATAAAGGCATCACACCCGTCATCCCCGCAGAGGGTTCGGTAGGTGAAGGCGACATTACAGTCATTAGCCATGTCGGATTGGCGATGCTCGGCGAAGGTGACGTATATTATCAAGGCAAAAAGGTAGCAGCCAAAACCGCATTGCAAAGCAGCCAAACGCCCCCCATTGATCCCTATGCCAAAGACGCATTATCGATCCTCAGCTCCAATGCTTACTCTGCCGCCAGCGGCGCATTGGCATTAGATTCGTTGTCCCATCTGATGCAAGTCAATACCTTGACCTATGCACTCAGCTTGCAAGCGCTAAATGGCAACGTATCCCCTTTCCTCGCCAATACCCTGGCATTGCGTCCTTATCCCGAAGTGGCCGCCATGGGGAAAAACCTGCGTGAACTGCTGACAGGTTCTAGCCTATGGCAACACGACGACAGCCGTCCCTTGCAGGATCCGCTTAGCTTCCGCTCAGGTGTCTATTTGTTGGGGGAACTTCAACACAGCTACCAACAGGCTTACGATCAGTTGCTGGTGCAGTTGAACAGTTCTGACGACAACCCGGGTGTTGCGCTCAACGTGACCGCGCCGTCACAGCGACCGCAAGAAGCCGTCGGTTACGTCAGTGAAGGAGACCTGAAGGGGGCCGTGCTCCCCAGTGCTAACTTTGAGCCTCTGCCGTGGGTGTTGGCCTTCGAACAATTAGGGTTAGCATTGGCACACAACTCGCTGGCCAGCGCACAACAGGTGGTCAAACTGAATAACCCTGCATTTACTGGCCTGACACGTTTTCTCGGCACCGACCACACGGTGCATGCCTTTGGCGCAATGGAAAAACCGGTCATGATGCTGGCAATGCGCAACAAAGAGCTGGCAATGCCAGTGTCACTCGATTACTTCCCGGTAGCCGGTGATATCGAAGACATCGCCACCAATGCCCCATCGGTGGTTGAGCGCGTTCAGCAGCAAGTGGATAACAGCTATCAATTGCTGGGAATCCTGCTTGTTCACGACGCTCAGGCCGTGGATTTACGCCAGCAACGTCACAACGGTTTTATGCTCTCTGCACCTACCGAGGCACTCTACGCTGCGGTACGTAAGCAGGTCCCCTTTATTGAGACAGATCGCCCGCTGGCACCCGATTTTGCGGCCGCCGAGCAAGTACTACGTCAATACGGTAAATAAGGCAGTACGCCCCCCCACTCTCAGGGCGCTGGCAACGGCGCCCTGAACAATCCTGGCAATAACATCGCCACCGCAGCCGCAATACGATCATCAATTTCACTGCCCGGTGGCAACAGACCAAGTGCCATTTGCCGCAACGGCTCCGCTATGACCATCGCCAGTAGCAGATCACTGGTTTGTATGCATTCCAGCTCACGTAGCCAGCCACGCCGCTGTTGGCGTTGCAACCAATCAGCCACAATAGCCCGACCGCGCTCAATGCCGTTGCGCTGGTAGATAACCAACAACGCTTCCCGGCCCGGGAACTCGCCCTGCAACAGACGAAACATGCCCACGGCCTGTGCGCTCAGGACCTGTCGTGCAATCGCTCGTAGGCCCTGCTCCAACAGCTGCGGCAGTTCTGCCGCCTGTAGTGCATCTTTTTCGAACACCGGCAAAAAAGCGTCCGGCCAGCTTGCTATCGCCTGCATCACCAGTGCCTCTCGGTTTTCAGCAAAGCGGTACAGGGTTTTTTTGGCCATGCCCGCCTGTTTGGCCACCGCGTCCACGGTGGTGGCTGCATAGCCCTGTGTCAGTAATAATGTCAGGGTAGCGTCCACCACCGCGACATGCAGCTCGCTTTCCGGGGTCGCTGGCCTTCCGCGTGAGCGCGATTGTGTCTCCATTTCATTTGCCATGATTATTCCTCTACAGCGTTGACAGAGCTAGCATACCGGCATAGCCTTATTTTGGAAACAAATGTTGTTTCCAAAATAAGAAGGATGACCGTTATGACACATCAATCGCTGTTGCTCCCTTGGGGCGTTAATGATATCAATGCGTTGCTTAAACCGGAACCACTGCGCCTGGAGATGGGCCTGACACGTAGCACGGATGGTTTGTTGACCGTAGCTATTCGTACCGACCTGCACGGTTGCAAGGGCCGGATGCTGGAGTGGTGGTTTACCTTTTTTGAAACCACACAACACATCCGTTGGTGGCATCCGCACGATCACGTCGAGCATCGTGGCTGGGACTCGCATTGGAAAAAAGGTGAAAGCTATGTCGGTGCCAGCATCGACGCGGTAGAGTGGCTGGCGGAAATGCCACCAACACCGGCCCGACTGAAGTTTCATGCTGCCGAAGACTTCTTTGCTGTACACCCCTTGCAGCAGGCACGCGAAACCCAGGCGTTATCGGCTGCGATTTGCGCCCGTATCGGTTTTGGTGAACAGGTAGCACTGGACGATAACGGTGATCCTCGCGATGGAGAAATGCTGCACCTGGTACGGGATACCCCTTATGGTTGCGTGTTGCGCAGCCGCTTCCTGCTGGGGAAATCCTGTACCAATGCTCATGACGAATTACCGGATGAGATCGGTTTTAACCTGATGCGCCATTGCTACAATGAATTCAGCTATCTGGCTCAATTCCTACCCTCTTTGTATTACGCTGAAAACGGCCGAGAGGCAGCCCCCTTACCGTGGTGAATCCCCCCTCACACTTCCTGCTGAAAATAATTGATTGTTTTGTCATAAGAATTTAGAACTGGGTGACAATAATTCAAACACACGGGAATGGGGATGGGCACACAAACGACGGTGATTGACGCGCGCCAGTCGCGTCAGGCGTTGCTGGCCGGATCGGTCGGCAACTTTATCGAATGGTATGAATTCGGCGTTTACGGCTTTCTCGCTACCGTGATCGCCGCCAATTTTTTCACCCTACAGGGTGAAAGTGAAATCACCAGCCTGATCCTCACCTATGCCGCCTTTGCGCTGGCCTTTTTCTGTCGCCCGATTGGTGCCGTGATCTTCGGCCGCATTGGCGATCGTATTGGCCGCAGGCCAACGTTAATTGCCGTATTACTGCTGATGACAGTGGCCACTGCGTTGATTGGCGTGATGCCCACTTACGCCTCCATCGGTGTCGCCGCCCCACTGCTGCTGACTCTGTTACGTATGTTTCAGGGGCTGTTTGCCGGCGGTGAGTTTGGCGGCGCAGTGTCGCTCATGACCGAGTTTGCGCCGAAAGGTAAACGTGGCCTGTTCGGTGCCTGGCAATCATTGACCGTAGCGTTCGGGCTGTTGGCCGGTGCCGGTTTAGTGGCACTGTTGGCCGCATTATTAACGACGGAACAATTGCATGACTGGGGTTGGCGTATTCCCTTCCTGTTGGCACTGCCGATGGGCGCGGTGGCATTGTGGCTGCGGTTGAAACTGCAGGAAACACCCACATTTACCCAGGCACAGCAAACCCGTAGCTCAACGACGCAGCCACCGGCGGTAAAACTGAGCGGCGTAGCAAAAACCATTGCTCTGGGTATTGGCCGTATGATGGGATGGTCGGCCGCCGGTTACACCTTCCTGGTCGTCATGCCGTCTTACCTGCAAACCTCGCTGCACGCCACCTTCCAGCAGGCACTGGTCGCCACCGTGCTGGCCAACATCGGTTTCGCTCTGACCATTCTGCCCGCCGGCATCCTCAGCGATAAGCTGGGACGCAAAACAGTGATGCTGACGGCAGTGGTGACGGTTATCCTGTTTACCTTCCCGCTGCTGCACCTGTTGCAGGACCCGCACAGTTCACTGCTGACCAAAGGCATCGCGGTAATGATCGCCGGTGCAGTCGTCGGCCTACTGGCTGGCCCCGGTCCCGCTATGCTGGCAGAAATGTTCCCAACGCAAGTGCGTTATACCGGTCTGGGGTTGGCCTATTCGCTATCCAATGCCGTGTTTTCCGGCTCCGCGGGGTTAATCATCACCGGCCTTATTAAACAGACCGGCAATCTTGACATCCCCGCTTACTATGTGGTCGCTACCTCGGTTGTCAGCCTGTTCGCGCTGATGACCCTCCGGCGCGACGATCATCTGCGTTCACTTAACGAACGTTAATCCCCTTGGGGCGCCCTGCGCGCCCTATTTTCCCGCCAAGTGATTTCGATCACACACGCAAAATGTTAACGTTAACTTTTGTGATTAACATCGCAACCTCTCACTTTGATGGCTTTATCTGATGCAAAGTTAACGTTAACAATAGATCCAATTTAATCCATCAGGGCATTTCACATGAACCGCGAAACAAAAAAATATTACGCACTTCTCAGCGGCCTGTTGTTTTTCTTCTTCTTTACCTGGTCATCCAGCTTTTCACTGATTTCCATCTGGCTGAATCAGAAAATTGGTCTTAAAGGGACAGAAACTGGCCTCATCTTCTCCGCAATGTCGATCATGGCTCTCTGCGCACAGCCCTTATACGGTTTTATTCAAGATAAATTAGGGCTGCGTAAGCACCTGCTGCTGTTTGTCGGCGTGCTGCTGTTGCTCACCGGTCCTTTTTTTATCTATGTCTACGCACCGTTGCTGCAAACGAATTTGGTGGCTGGCGCATTGGTGGGCGGAGTCTTTGTCAGTTTGGCGTTCAACGCCGGTATTGGCGCTTTGGAATCCTATACCGAGCGCGTCAGCCGCATCGTCGGTTTCGAATTTGGCCGGGCGCGGATGTGGGGTTCACTGGGCTGGGCCAGCGCCACCTTCTTTGCCGGTTTTAACTACAATATCAATCCCAACATCAACTTCTGGATCGCCTCAGCCTCAGCGGCAGTGTTTCTGCTGTTACTGTGGCAAGTGCGTGAACTGAAACCCAATGCCATGGCTGGTCTCGAGTATGGCAAACCAGAAAACCTGAAGCTACAGGACGCACTGGCACTGCTGCGTTTACCGGGATTTTGGGCACTCGTGGTATTCGTACTCGGCACCAGCATCTACGGTGTATTTGACCAGCAATTCCCGGTCTATTTCGCCTCGCAGTTCGCTACCCACGAGGAAGGAAATCGCATGTACGGCTTCCTCAACTCACTGCAAGTGTTTCTGGAGGCCGGTGGCATGTTCCTGGCACCGCTGTTGGTTAACCGTATCGGCATCAAACAGAGCCTGTTGCTGGCCAGCAGCGTAATGGCACTGCGCATGTTCGGCTCCGGCATTGCCAGCGGCGCACTGATGATTTCCGCCATGAAGTTGCTGCATGCCGTAGAGTTGCCAATCTTGCTGGTAGCCATGTTCAAATACATCACCACACGTTTCGACAGTCGCCTGTCCTCCACCCTGTATCTGGTCGGTTTTCAGTTTATCAGCCAGATCGTTGCCGGCATTTTGGCACCGCTGGCCGGTTACGGTTACGACCGCATCGGCTTTGCTGACACTTATTTGCTGATGGGCTGCGCAGTGGCCAGTACCACTCTGATTTCCTGTTTTTTGCTGCGCGGCGAGACCGTGACCAGCACGCATTCATTTCAATCCACGATAAAATCAAGTGAGCCAACTCAATGAAAAATGCCTTAGCTCAAGCCGACCATGCGGTCGAAGCCCTACGCGCACAACGTCAGGATCCGTACTACCCACGCTTTCATCTGGCTCCGGCCGCAGGCTGGATCAATGACCCCAATGGCCTGATCTGTATTAACGGTGTCTATCACGCGTTCTATCAACACCACCCGTATGATGAGAATTGGGGACCAATGCACTGGGGTCACGCCACCAGCCGGGATCTCGTGCACTGGCAGCACCAGCCGATCGCTCTGGCCCCCGGTGACGATTATGACAAAGACGGCTGTTTCTCCGGCTGCGCGGTAGATGACAACGGCACACTGGCACTGATCTATACCGGCCACGTCTGGCTGGGCAAAGCAGGTGATGACGATCAGGTGCGCGAGGTGCAGTGTCTGGCCACCAGCGAAGATGGGATCCATTTTGTTAAACACGGACCGGTACTCACGCCTCCAGAAGGTATTCAGCACTTTCGCGATCCGAAAGTCTGGCGCACTGCTGACCAATGGTGGATGGTGGTTGGTGCTAAGGAAAACGGGTTGGGACAAGCACGTCTTTACCGTTCAAATGATCTGCGCGACTGGCAGTTCGACCGCGTATTGAGTGCTGCACAGACGTTGCATCAGGGCTACATGTGGGAATGTCCCGACTTCTTCTCGCTAGGGGAAAAACAGGTGTTGTTGTTCTCCCCGCAGGGATTGGCAGCACAGGGTTACCGCAATCGCAACCGATTCCAAAGTGGCTATCTGCTTGGTCACTGGCAGCCCGGTGATGGCTTCAGTGTTACCCAACCGTTTTGCGAGCTGGATGGTGGGCACGATTTCTATGCGCCGCAAACCTTTACCACCGCCGATGGCCGACGCATGCTGTTCGCCTGGATGGACATGTGGGAATCACCCATGCCGAGCAAAGCTCATGGCTGGGCCGGTGCCCTTACTCTGCCCCGTGAGTTAACGCTGGCGACCGATGGAAACGTACTTATGAACCCAGCTCGGGAGTTAACGGCATTGCGTGGACAGCCACAATCTCTGGCTACGGTGTCGCTGTGCAACCAACGCCAAGTGTTGGCTGGTGAGGTGCAGGAATTAATCCTGACGCTGAATCTGGCTGACAGTGATGCCGAACGTTACGGTATCGCTATCGGTAAGGCTGCGCGGCTGTACGTCGATAACCAGGTGCATCGATTGGTGTTGGAGCGGTTTAGTGAAGAGCCAGGGCTGTGCGGTTGTCGCAGCGTTCCCCTACCGGAGGGGGCCGAACTATCGTTACGAGTCTTTATTGATCGTTCATCGTTGGAGGTGTTCGTCAATCAGGGCGTTGCCTGTCTGACCAGCCGTATTTATCCAACCGATAACTCACGCAATGTCAGTTTATTTGCCGAAAGTGGACAGGCGCAGTTTACCGCATTACAGGCCTGGGCGTTGGAAAGCATCTGGGACTGATCGCCTTGTTTAAAGGTAGGGAGCCGCATCGCATCATCAAGGGATAAACGGGGCAAACATGTTCGCCCGTACCGGTTTCCAGCCATTCATTACCAGTGCGCGTATACCGCGCACTGGGTGATTAAAGTGATTCACGCAGCAGCAGCGGGCAAGCTACTTTTCGCGTATCCCGGTGATCGAGCTGATTAATCAGGTGCAGCGCCGCCTGGCGGCCCAGTTCGTAGTGCGGTAGTTGTACCGTGGTCAACGGCGGCAGGAACAGTTGACCAATGCCGACCATATTGTCATAGCCCAGCACTCCGACCTGCTGGGGAATTTCCCAGCCCTGTGCCAACAGCACCTGGTAGACCAAAAACGCCACCCGGTCGTTACCGCATACCACCACATCACAGTCGCGCTGCCCTGGCGAAAAGTGCCTTTCCAGCAGTTCCACGCTGTCGCGGTAATGCTCGTCGCCGTCGGTCAGATCAAGATGATATTGCCGCAACTGCTCAACGTCGCCACCGGCCTCACGCCAGGCCCGCTCCAGCCCACGACGGCGCAACCCAGCCGCCAGAGTATTTTCCGGCAGGTGAATGCACAGAGGCGCACGATACCCTTTGGCGATCAGTGTACGCATTGCGTCGTACTGGCCTTGTTCATCATCAGGAATGTAACTGGCAACCCGATGTTCCGGGCTGACGCAATTGGCCAGCACCAGTTTTTTATCCAGTAGCTTGGCCGGTAGGGTCACCTGACGCAGCCCCATGGTAGTGAAAATCACCCCATCCGGCCGATGTGCCAGCAGCAGATCAATGGTGTGCTCAGCGTTGTCGTCGGCGAACAGGTTAACTACAAAGCTGTTCCAGCCGTGTTCACGTGCCGTTTTTTCAATCGACAGGATCATTTCTACAGAAAACGGTGTGGTTGCAGTATCCAGCGCCAGCACGCCAAGTGTTTGCACACGGCTGCTGTCACCGCGAATGCGCCGTGCCGCGAGATCGGGCACATAATCCAGTTGGTCGATCGCCAATTTGACGCGTTGGTAGGTATCCGGCCGCAGTTTATCGGGCTCGTTGATAGCACGGGATACCGTCATTAACGATACCCCGGCAAGTTTTGCAACGTCTTTCAGCGAGGCCATGCGCCCTTCTCTGTGTGGGATAGAAAACCAAATAATCCCATAACTTAGCGCTGGACTCTAGCCCGCTTTAGCCGGGTGTGATGTCGGCCCACAGAATAACGCTATCCTCCGTCAGCGGCGTCAGCGAGCCGGAGTGCTCACTTGCCGCCCACCAACCCCCGTCACCCGCCGCAAAAGTGACACCGTCACTCAGCAACCAACTTCCCTGTAACACGTACAATACACCAGCATGACGCGCTGGCAATACAGTCCCTGCTGTTACGCGCTGCACATTGGCCGCCCAGCGCCCGCGTCGGGTCATGATATTAAAATCTTGGCTGCTGCCCCCCAATAGGGTCGCATTCAGCGCCACATCACCGGAGAAAGCGAACGGCTCACCCACCTGCGAAAGGTGATGATCAATCTGCCCTTCGCTAAACAGGTGGACACCGTCCCCCTCCAGCAGCGTGATAGAGCGATCTATACCGCTGAACGCCGAAAACGGGCCGTTCTGCGCGATAGTGGCAATGCTGGCGCGCCAATCAAAATCCTGATCGCCAGCAGGCCAACAGGCAATCTCGCGGGTTTCCCCCCCACCATTGCGCCACGGCGTCACTGGCAGCGAAGCAAAATCAAAACGCGTCAGGCTCATTACGCCTCCTGCTGGAAGGTTTTCAGCACCTGCAGAAACTCTGCGCTGCTCTGCTGTTGCAGGGCATGACGTCCCTGATCAATCACCTGACGGCCACCGACAAACACGTCGCGAATTTGCTCTTTGCCACCGGCGAACAGCCAGCGATTAAGAATTGAGGCGTCAGGCGCAGCAGCCAGATAAGGATCATCACCGTCCAGAACCAACCAATCAGCACGGTAACCACTTTGTAAACGCCCAATCGGTGCACCACAAGCCTGTGATCCCCCCTGCAAGGCTTGCTGGTACAGCACATCGGCCACCGCCGGTTGCTCTGGTGTGGTCAACCGGTTACGACGCTGATCGCGCAACCGCTGGCCGTACTCAAACCAACGCAGTTCCTCGACCACATTGAGTGATACATGGCTGTCGGAACCGATCCCCCAACGCCCCTGATGTTGTAGATAGGCGTCGCCAGGGAAAATGCCGTCGCCCAGATTCGCTTCAGTGGTCAGGCACAGACCCGCTACCGCCTTGCTGTGCGCCAACTGCTCCAGTTCGTCACGGTCGAGATGAGTAGCGTGTACCAGGCACCAACGGCTATCCACCGGCAGGTGTTCATACAGCCAGGCCACCGGACGACGGCCACTCCAGGCCAGACAATCGTTGACCTCTTTTTGCTGTTCAGCGATATGAATATGCACCGGCAGTGTGCTGTCTGACGCGGCCAGGATCTGCTGCATCTGTCTCAGTTCTACCGCACGCAGTGAGTGGAAACACAGACCTTGATTCTGCAATGGTTGATCCGCCAGCTGACGCGCGATCACCTGCTGCTGTTCCAGATAACTTTCCGCATTCTGAATAAAACGCTTTTGCCCTGGTTGCGCGGGCTGACCGCCAAACCCGGCATAACTGTACAACACCGGCAAAAGTGTCATACCGATCCCCGCCTGTGCCGCTGCCAGGCTGAGACGCCCCGTCATTTCACCGCGATCGGCATAAGGATTACCATCAGCGCTATGATGCAGATAGTGGAACTCCGCAACCTGGGTATACCCCCCTTTCAGCATTTCGATATACAGTTGACGGGCGATCACTTCCACCTGCTCCGGCGTCAACCGCTGCACCAGGCGATACATCAGATCACGCCAGGTCCAGAAACTGTCCTGTGGGTTACCCGCAATTTCTGCCAGCCCGGCCATCGCACGCTGAAAAGCATGAGAATGAAGATTCGGCATGCCCGGTACCACATCGCCGTGCAAATGGGTGCAGCCTTGGGGATCTGAATCGGCAGTCACCTGGGTCAGGTAACCTTGCGCATCAACATCCAACCGGACGTTATGCGCCCACCCTTCAGGGAGCAGAGCGCGTGAGGCAAAATAAGCAGGCATGGCAGTATTCCACTGTTAGTGTAACGGCTGATAACGCGCGATAATCGCGCATCCGAAAAATGCACTGGCCCATCGCATTGCTGTGGCGAACCGGCCCTTAGTTGTATATACATATACATACGCCAACACCAACAGTAAACTGGTGTTATTATCTTTTTATTTGACGAGGTTAACGTCTTGGTTGATCAACAGACCGTGCTGCAACTGGCTGCTGCAATGAGCGATACCCCCGCCCCGATCTATCAACGGGTCAAGCAGGCGATCGTAAACCAAATCCGTGCAGGCCACTGGTTGCCGCACCAACGCGTCCCCTCGGAAAGTGAACTGGTGGCCGAACTTGGCGTCAGCCGCATGACCATCAACCGTGCACTGCGCGAACTGACCACCGAGGGCTTTTTGATCCGCATGCAGGGTGTTGGCACTTTTGTCGCCGAAGCCAAAGCGCACACCGCTCTGCTGGAAGTGCATAACATCGCCGACGAAATTGCCGCCCGTGGCCATAGACACAGCAGCAAGATTCTACAGTTCAAAGCACGCCCAGCCAGCGAAGAAGAAGCGCTCGCGTTGGGTATCCAGCCAGGCCAACAGCTTTTCTACTCACAGATCGTGCATTACGAAAACGATATTCCAGTTCAGGTAGAAGACCGTTGCGTGAACCCCGTAATCGCACCTGACTACATGAAACAGGATTTCGATCGCGTCACGCCCTATATCTACCTGACACAGGCCGCACCGCTGACCGCTGGCGAGCATATCGTGGAGGCGGTGGTGCCAACCCACCGTGAGCGTGAATTGCTGCAACTGGAAGACCATGAACCAGGCCTGCTTATCCATCGCCGCACCTGGTCCGGAAAAACCGTGGTGACCTCAGCGCGACTGCTGTATCCCGGTAGCCGTTATCAATTGTTCGGCCGTTTCACCACTGACGTATAATCCCCTGCGGGTGCTGCTTTTGCACCCGCCCTTCCACAACGATCACATCTCGATAACAAATTTTTATCCCACCTCTTGTGACAATCCAATGAATGCGCTAGGTTGTTTTTAATTGTATATACAACCATGTGGGAGCCAAGGCTCCAGCGGAGAAAAGCAATGACCTCTGAGATTCACTGCGACAGCCTGTGGCACGGGGCCGATATCGTCACCATGCGCGACGGCAAATACCACACGCTCAGCAACGGCGCGATCGCCGTACGTGACGGAAAAATTGTCTGGCTGGGTGAACACGCGGCAATGCCAGCTACGCTGATCGCGGATGAAACAGTGAAATTCGACGGCGGCATCATCACCCCAGGTTTTGTCGACTGCCATACGCATCTGGTGTTCGGTGGCAATCGCAGCGGTGAATTCGAACAACGTCTGAACGGTGTGAGCTATGCCGAGATTGCCGCCCAAGGCGGCGGCATCATTTCCACGGTTAAAGCCACCCGCGACGCCGATGAAGAGCGGTTATTGGAGCAGGCTCTGTTCCGACTGCGCCCTCTGCTGGCAGAAGGCGTGACCTGCGTCGAGATCAAATCGGGCTACGGCCTGACACCGGAAAGCGAACTAAAAATGCTGCGTGTCGCACGCCGACTGGGCGAACACTTGCCGGTCGAGGTGAAAACCACCTGCCTGGCAGCGCACGCTCTACCACCGGAGTACGCCAACCGCGCCGACGACTATATCGATCTGGTGTGCAACACCATTATTCCTCAGGCTGCGGCCGCCGGGTTGGCAGACGCTGTCGACGCGTTCTGTGAGCACCTGGCGTTCTCACCGGCGCAGGTGGCTAAAGTATTCGCTGCCGCTGAAGCCGCAGGCCTGCCAGTGAAGCTGCACGCCGAACAACTTTCCGCTCTGGGCGGCAGCACATTGGCAGCACAGCACCATGCGCTTTCCGCCGATCACCTGGAATACGCCACCGAGCAAGATGCCCGAGCAATGGGTGACGCCGGTACCGTGGCGGTGCTGCTACCAGGGGCGTACTACCTGTTACGCGAAACCCAATGTCCGCCGGTTGATTTGTTCCGTAAGCACGGTGTAGCGATGGCCATTGCCAGTGACGCCAACCCAGGCACCTCACCGGCACTGTCATTGCGTTTGATGATCAATATGGCCTGCACCCTGTTCCGCCTGACACCGGAAGAAGCCCTTGCCGGTGTCACGGTTCACGCGGCTAAAGCGCTGGGCCTTCAAGCCAGTCATGGCACGTTGGAAGCAGGCAAGGTAGCAGATTTTGTACACTGGCCGCTGTCGCGACCGGCTGAACTGGCTTACTGGTTGGGTGGACAACTGCCCTGTACGGTGATTTTCCGAGGAGAAGTACGTCAATGACCATTCGCGATCCTTTTGATTTCCATGCCGGCAGCCTGCCGTTGCTGATCAGCATTCCCCATGCAGGTACTCGATTAACACCGGCGGTCGAAGCCGGTTTGACCGACGATGCGCGACCACTGCCTGACACCGACTGGCATATCCCGCAGTTGTACGACTTTGCCCGTGTGATGGGGGCCAGCGTATTGGTCGGCAATTATTCGCGCTTTGTCATTGACTTGAACCGTCCGGCAGATGATAAGCCGCTGTACACCACCGCCACTACCGGTCTGTATCCTGATATGCTGTTTGACGGCCGTCCGAGTTTTTTGCCTGGCAAGGCACCGTCTGACGAGGAGCGTGCCCGTTATCTGCAAGATATCTGGCAACCCTATCACCAGCAATTGCAGGATGAACTGGCACGATTAAAAGCGAAACACGGTTACGCACTGCTCTTTGACGCACACTCTATTGCCTCGGTGATCCCACGCCTGTTCGACGGTAAGCTGCCAGACCTCAATTTAGGCACCAACAGCGGTGAAAGCTGTGCCCCTGCGCTGAGCGATCGTCTGGTCGCCTGTTGTGAACAACAGCAACAGTTCACTCACGTGCTTAACGGCCGTTTCAAAGGCGGTTACATCACCCGCGCTTATGGCAAGCCGCAAGAGCAGCAGCATGCCATTCAACTTGAGCTGGCACAGGTGAATTACATGTCCGAGCAGTATCCCTTTGCTTTTGATCCACAACGCGCTGCCTCCTTGCAACGCCTGCTCAAACAAATGATCGACAGTCTGCTTTCCTGGGGCGGCTTGCCGCACTAAGTCTTCTCAGTTTGATGCGAGGCACCGCTCTTGCCTCGCATTTCCCCGCTTTAACGCCTTATCTTGTGGCACACATTTTGCCTCCGTCCCTTCTGCCGCTTCGATTTGCGTACTGCATCGCAGTTTTGACTGAAAATCACCGTATCTGGTCGGAACAGCGCACAAAACAGCGGCCCGCAGATTGCGTGGTACGCGACAATCTGGCGAAAAGCCCGTTGGGGCACAAATTGATAACGCATCCTGGAGGCTAGATATGTCTGAAATCCCGCTAAACTGGCGCGCCGCACAGGCGGTTGCCAACCGACTGTTGGCTGATTGGCAGCCCGACGGCCAACCCGGTGGAGCGATTACCCTGTTCGACGCTATGCAGATTCGGGCAACCACCAGCGCCGGTCTTGCCGATCTGGCGCAAAACACCCCTTTTACCGCCGACAGCGTGGTCCGCTACGCTTCTGTCACCAAGCATATTTTCGCCACGCTGGCACTGAACGCCACTGACAACGCCATCAGCCTGAATGACCGTCTTGGCAACTTGCTGCCTGAACTGCAAGCCCCGCTGGCAGATGTCACGGTCGGTCAGGCACTTGATATGACCAGCGGACTCCCCGACGTGCGTGAAACCTTGGGGTTGCTGGGCATCTCGGTGCACACTCGCAGCGAGGCGCAACCGGTGATGCAGTTTCTGCAAGGTCTAAATGGGTTGAACTACCCCGCTGGCAGTGAAATCACCTATACCAATACCGGTTACCGGCTGGTCGAAGCCGCATTACAAGCCAAGGGCTATGATTTTGACCAACTGGTGCAACAGCACATCGCCCAGCCATTGCAGGTGCAGCTACGAGCGCCAGAAAGTTGGTTTGACGTCGTGCCCGGCCTAACACCCGGTTACTGGCGTTCAGCACAGGGTTGGCAACTCGCCAGTGCAGGTCTGCACCTTTCTGCATCCGGTAGCCTGACGGGCAGCGCCAATGCCCTCACCCGCTGGTTACAAACGCTGCTCGCCGATCAGGGCCCTGGCCGCGGGGTATTGGCACAACTGGGCGCGCCGCGCCATCTCAATCAAGGTCAACTCAGCGCTTATGGTCTGGGACTGGCACAAACCCCGCTCGGCCAACATCGCCTGCTGGGGCACGGCGGTTCACATGCCGGCTACAAAACCTATTTCTTGTTGGCGCCTGACCATCAGGCTGGCGTCGTATTGGTCGCCAACCGTGAGGACTGTGACAGCTTTGCCATGGCATTGCAGGTCATGGCCGCCTTGCTGGACGAAGCGCTGCCACAACGGAGTTCGGCGATTCCTGACGGCATTTATGCCACGGTGGCAGAACCCTACTGGCTGGAAGTTAAGAACGGCAACGTCGCCTATTTGGGGAGCGATGAACCCCTGTATCAGGCTGATGATGGTTACGCCGTGTCGCTTTCAGCCCATATGCCGATACGGCTCAAATGGACCGGTGAAGCCGTTGAAGGTGAAGTGGGCCATGTGACACGCAGTTTTCTGCCCGTGACACCCAACCGAGACTGTCTCAAACACGTGCAGGGTTTGTGGTATCACCCGCAGTACCGCACCGCTTTCGAAATTTGCGGTGATCAGGTGCATATTGGGGTTGGCCCCGCAGCACAGACCGGGACGATCAGTTCACTCGGCCAGGGCCGCATGCTGGTTGAAAGCAATGACGGCCCATGGTTAAAACGCTTTTGCCTGTACTTCCGTGGTTACAGCGTGGATTTGATTGCCAATCGCAGCCGAGTGCTAACCTTTCAGCGCAGCGGTGTGGGTTGCGATTAACCCCATCGTCACCCCGCCTTGCTAACCCTGACGGCCAGCAAGGCGGTAAATAAACGCTGCTTATCAGCATCGCTCAGGTTGGGCTGATCAATCGCGTGGATAAATGCGCTGCGCGTGCTCTCCGTCAACGGACCGTTTTTCAAATCCGTCGCCAGTCGTTGTAAAATGCGGCTACTGAGTTCAGCAATCTGCGGTCGTACACTTTCTAGCGGGCGTGGCTGCCACTCACTTTCCGGCTGCGCCAGCCAGTCTGCGCGATAACGGTACTGAATTGCCTTGGCAGCGTCCATTTGCGCCTTGATAAAAGGTCGCACAGAAAGCGGGTCCAATCCTAAACGCCCCGCTTCTGCCTCCGTACTTGCCAGCACTTTGGCCTCTTGCGCCAAATCCTCGATCGGCAGATTGTGTTGTGCCTTATAGCCTGCAACATCTTTCATATATGCCAACCGCTGGTTAACCAGCTCACCGAGTGCCATGCCACCCTCAGCCAGCGCGGAAAAACTGACCAGACAACAGGCAATCAATAACATCCTGAACATGACAATGTCCTTATTTACTTAAAACAATCAGGATAAGAGTTCACCATGATCCCTTGGTTCAGGCAAATAAAAAGCCCCGCCGAAGCGAGGCTCTAAACAGTGCAACCACGTGTTAATTAAACACGCCATTGATCACTGATGCCACCAGCGCAGTGCTCAGCGCAACCAGCACCAGGTCGTCGCCGGCAATACGCCATTCATAACCCGGATAGTAAGGCAGATCATGCAGCATGGACGAAGGCACCATTTTCTTGGCGATGCCTGGAGGTAATGGCTTACCACGCGCCAAATTTTTGGCAATGCCCGGCGGTAAAGAACGGTATCCGGTCAGCCCATAATTTAACGCCAAAGAACGTGCACGCTCATGGGAAATACTGACGGATACCATGCCTTGGTCGCCGTCGTTTCCTTTGGTTTTATTACCGTGGTTACCGTTATTACCATGATTACCGTTGTTGCCATGATTGCCGCTGTTGCCATGACCATTACCGCCGCCGTTACCGTTGCCCCCTTTATCGGCCAGAACCGGTGCGGATGACAGGCCCAACGAAACAATCAGCGCTAATGCGGTGAGAGTAGTACGACGCTTGCTCATTTTGTGACTTCCTGCATAGGTTATTACCTTCACTATAGGCGTAATTCTCCACATAAAGCATGCGGAAAACTCTGAGATATTTATCTCATCGCAAGATGATGGTACAGGCTAGCGGGGAATACGGCCCCGCAGCGCAGAATAATTCGTTAATACCGAATATTTAAGCTGAGATTTTTCTTGCAGCGAAATAAGCCTTGTCGTAGTTTGGAAGGGTCACAAAAAGAGTGAATCTGCTCTTTTTCGTCGCACCTCAAATTATTTTTCATCACCCAAAGTGATAATTCAGAATACTTCCCGCCACTCCGTGCGGGATTCTTTTTGCTAAAATACTGACATCAAATGCACCAAGCCAGTGCTTTTTGTTGAGATTTAGTTGCCAATACTTTAAATTCGGCGTCTGAGAAACCTTAACCTCCCGCGGTAGCCAGGTGGCAACTGACGGGCGTTCAGGAGCAAAAGACATGCAAATGACCCTCATGGAATACATCACACAGCACTTTAATGGCGATCTTCACCGCTACGCGCAATCCGAAGGCGTGAGCCGTGAACAAATCATCAGTTGGATCGATAATGAATGCCATGTAATCAAAGGACGATTATTTATGCCGGTAAGACATTTACCTGGTGAACACGCGCAGTGATGACGAAAAAAAACCCCGCCGAAGCGGGGTTTTCTGTTTCTGATACCACGGAAAATCAGAAGTTATAACCGGCTACCAGGTAGTAACCCCAACCGGTGGATTTAATTGGGCCCTGCGGAGTACCGATATCAGCCCCATCCTGCCACTGGCCACCGTTATGGAAATAACGAGCCACGAAGGAGTAGTGCCAGTGATCGTAGTTCAGCGCCAAAATATGGCTTGAAGCAATTGAGTTGCTGGTGCGAACCTGTTTGCCAGTGCCATCGGTCCAGTTGCTGTCTTTGCCCAGATCGGAACCAAAGTCAAAGTTGGTGAAACCGATATAGCTCAGATTGCCGCCCCACAGTTGAGTCAACGGCACAAAGTATTTCACCTTGAAGCGATAACCATCCCAGCTGTTTTCGTTGGCAGCCTGGTAGTTTTCCCACTGATATTTAGCATAGATGTTCATCGACAGGCTCATTGGCAGGCCGGTGTCGATATCGGTACCCAGACCCATGTACCAGGTATTCTGGCGGCCGTCGGTATTGTGGCCTAGGTCATAGATGTAGTTGTTAGCAAAGTACCATTCTTTGAACGGGCCGAAGCTTAGATCGGTACCGGTCAGTTTGTCGATGGAGAAGCGCGGTTCAATCTCCATGAACATCGGTGAACCTTTGTCCCAGATGCCACGGTCTGGCGTGTTGCCAACGCCGAAGAACTTAGGCACGTCAACGTAGCCATAGAAGTCGAACCAATCTTTTTTCGCGAAGGCTTCGTACTCCAGGTAGACATCGTTGTTCAACTGAGGTCCGAAACGGGTGTGATAGCTGCCTACCACGTTAACGCTCTGGTGCCACCAATCCGAAACGTACTGGCTGTCTTTGCTATCAGCCATTGAAGATGCACTGTAAGACGCTGCGAGCAGTACACCTGCTGCGAGAGCTATTTTTTTCATTTTTATTACCACATGCTTAAAGGGCCATTTCCTGCCCGTTAGAAAAGATGACAATGAGTCTGACGACACCTGGCGTTGCCTCCGCTTACAAACTCTCGGGCGACGCGCGCATTATAGAAATCACTGGGTGTAAGAATCTGTGATCCAGTTATGCATTTTGCGAATAGGTAATCGATTGCGTTCACATTTGTCAAATTATGTTTCATGAAAATTCACGTTCGCTGTGATTTTTGTCATGCCCGGTAATTTTTTAAGCAGTTTCTGTGCCAATTATGTTCAACACGAAAGAGTAACCAGGTCTGTCGCTCAAATGAAAATGCCAGCGTTTTTAGCGCTGGCATTTTGGGGAATTCTAGGGTGATAAGTGGGGAATAAAACACCCGTTGGCTAAAATTCAGCGAACGGCGGGCAATGCTTTCGCGATATTCTCCTGACGGAAGACCACCTCCTGCCCGGGAGCGATCTCCCACTCTTTGGGCGGAATATCCACTTTGGGTGCGGCAGCGATCACCGACCCCACAATCAATTTGCCCTCGCGACGCAGAATGCTGACGTCCAGTTGGTATTCGTGGCGCAAATTGGCCGTGGTCAGGCGCACGGTATCACCGCGCATGTAACTTTCGTCATCAATAACTGGCTGCTGAATGAATTGGATATCGTCTCTCATTTTCATGTTCCTTCATGCAGAATCGCTAGTTAGATTCTAGTCCAACATCGGACAGTCGGTTGATAATTTCCGTTAATTTCCTCGGGTTGCCCGCCAGCACACTAACGATCCCAACGTGACCATCACCACCCCCTGCCAAAAATTGGCCGTCAACGCAGTATCCAGCACCAGGGCAGCAAATACCGCCGACAGCACCGGCGTAAAATAAGACACCGTCGCTAACAACGTCATATTGCCATGCAGAATACCGACGTTCCACGCAGCGTAACCCGCCCCCATCGCGATACCTGCACATAGCAGTGTCAGAGTCACGGGCAAAGTAAACTGCATACCACTTTCGGTGCTAAAGGCGTATTTCAGCCATAACGCAATGGCGGTCAGCGTAATAAACAACACGACACCGTTTTGGCCCTGCGCAATTTTCTTGGTCAGATTGCAATACAGTGCCCAAATCACCGCACCGCCAAACGCCAGCGAATAGCTCAGCGGATCGCTACGCACATTATCCAGCATTTGCGTCGGTGACCAGCCGCCCTCGCCGCTCATAATCCAGCCGATACCGAATAATGACAGCAACAATCCTGGCACCAACCACCATTTGGCTTTTTGCCCATTGAACACCAGTGCCATCAGAACGGTAAAACAAGGCCAGAGATAGTTGATCATCCCAACCTCAATGGCTTGCAACCGGGTATTTGCGTAGCCCAGTGACAGTGAAAGACAGATCTCGTAACTGACAAACAACACGCTGCCGAGGATCAGATAGGCTCGCGGGAAATGGCGAAGATTTGGCAAGCGGAGCACCAGCAGCAGGAAAATCGCGCTGACGCTGTAAATCATCGCCGCACCACCAATGGGCCCCAGTCCCTCACTAACGCTACGTATTAGGCCAACCACGCTGCTCCACAGCAAGATCGCCAACAGGCCGAGCAAAGTGGCTTTATACGAAACGGGGAGTGAAGACATGGATGTGATCCAATCGGTTATTTTTTATCGGTATTTTCACTCTACTGCCCGGAGGAAAAAAAAGAAAGGCGGGAAACCCGCCTGAGACTGCTGACAACATGCGCCGTTGTTTCATGGTAGAGGCGCTACACGCAGCGCCCTATAGCATAATCAATGGCTTAAATCGGGTCGAACAGGTTCGACCCCGGCCGATTTGCCCTTCCATAGGTTCATCAACAGCCTTATTGCTGCGGTTGTCGTTCCAGCTGCGGTGGCGGCTGGCGGAAACGCCGAGTAAGGTACGCCAGGTAACCAAAGCCCAGAACTGCCCAGATCAATCCCATGGTTAGCGAGCTTTTTTCCAGATTCAACCAGAGTACGCCCACCGTCAGGGCCCCCACCAGCGGCAGGAACAGGTAATTGAAATGGTCCTTCCACGATTTGTTGCGGCCCTCGCGGATATAGAAATGACTTATCACCGACAAATTGACGAAGGTGAACGCCACCAGCGCGCCGAAGTTGATCAACGCCGTGGCCGTGACCAGATCGAATGACAACGCAGACAACGCCACCAGCCCAACCAACAGCACGTTTAATGACGGTGTGCGCCACTTCGGATGGATATAGCCAAAATACTTTTCAGGGAATACGTTATCGCGCCCCATCACATATAACAGCCGTGAGACGCTGGCGTGTGAGGCCAGGCCGGACGCCAACGTGTTAATAAAGGTGACACACAGGAAAATCGATTGGAACAGCTTGCCACCCACATACAGCGCGATTTCTGGCAATGCCGCATCTGGCTGGTGGAAGCGTTGAATCGAAGGGAAAAACAACTGAATAAAGAACGATACGCTGATGAAAATCACCCCGCCATACAGCGCAGTCAAGAATATGGCTCGCGGAATCACCTTGGCGGCGTCAGGTGTTTCTTCACATAACGTGGTGACCGCATCAAAGCCAAGGAATGAAAAACACAGAATAGTGGCACCGGTAATAATCGGCAACAGATGCGCGTTCTCACTCACGAACGGTTGTAGACTCCACACGGTACCTAACCCTTCGCCACTGTGCAGGCCGCGCACCACCAGGAAAATAAACACCACAATGATGGCAACCTGGGCCAGAACAAACAAAGTATTGAAGTTAGCTACCAGATTGACACTTTTCAGGTTGATGGCGGTAATGATGATCACAAAACCCACCACCCACACCCATGGCGGCACTTCCGGAAACAATGCTGTCAGGTAGATTTTTGCCAACAGCGTATTAATCATCGGCAGGAACAGATAATCGAGCAACGAGGACCACCCCACCAAAAAGCCGACGTGCGGATTGATGGCTTTTTGCGCATAGGTATAGGCGGAACCCGCCGTCGGAAACTGCCGCACCAGTTTGCCGTAGCTGATGGCCGTAAAGAGTACGCCAGCCAGTGCCAGCAGATAAGAGGCCGGTACGTGACCGTCGGTCAGGCCGGAAACAATACCGAAGGTGTCAAATACGGTCATCGGTGTCAGATAAGCCAAGCCCATCATCACCACTTGCCACAGTTTCAGGGATTTACGCAATTGCGGCTTGGCCGCTTCATTACCGTTAATGGTATTAATCGTCATGGCTCTTCCCCTCTTTGTCCTCTGCTGGTAACTGTTTAGCGTCATTCAGAGAGGCCGCGGGGAAACTGCTGCTCAGGCGGCGGGAGGGACGAGACAACGACAGGCAAAGCCGGACAGCAAATGGTCCGTATTTACTGCGGCTCAGACACACGTCCAAGCATACTGGTGGTTGAGTTATGGCAGTCATGATTATTTCCTCGCTGGCGTCCTGTACGCCAAAATGGAAGAAATGCTGTACCGCTGCGCGCAGCTTCGCAGGCCACAGGATAGCCGGCGGAATGCGCCAGACGCGCGCGGTATGATTGGCATTGAGCGGGTCAGGCGTTTTTCAGCATCCACTCGATTTCGGTTTCGGTGATCAGGCGCTCAAATTGCACCAGCTCATCCGTCTTACAGGCCAGGTAAACATGGCTGAACCTTTCACCCAGCAGCGCAGTCAGTACCGGCTGATGTTCAAATTCGTATAGCGCATCGCTTTGGCGAATCGGGAACGGCAAACCTTCCTGCTCCAACCCATTACCGGTTACCGGTTCTTGCAGAGGCAACGTTGTTTCCAGCCCATAGACAATGCCCGCCAAAATCGTCGCCATCACCAGATAAGGGTTGGCATCGGCACCGGCCACACGATACTCCACGCGATGGCTGTCACGATCGCCACAGGGAATGCGCAGTGCCACAGTGCGGTTGTTGTGGCCCCAGGAAGCCTGGGTCGGCACGTACATGCCCGGTTGGAAACGACGATAGGCGTTAACGTTCGGTGCCAGTAACGCAATAGAAGAAGGCATCAGGGCAATCATTCCCGCCAGAGCCTGTTTCAGTAACGCGGAGTCTTCACCGTCGTCATCCGCCAGAACGTTATTGCCCTGCCTGTCCAGTATGCTGATATGTACATGCATACCACTGCCAGCGTGCTCTTCGTAAGGCTTGGCCATAAAGGTGGCTTGCATGTTGTGGTTTTCCGCCACCATGCGGATCAAGCGTTTTAGCGCCAGCGCATGGTCACAGGCTTGCAGAACGTTGTCGGTATGGTGCAGGTTGACTTCAAATTGGCCGGGGGAGGCTTCTGCCACGGCACCATCCGCCGGTAATCCCTGCATACGCGCCAGTTCGTCAATTTCACTGAGCACATCGGCAAAGTGATTGAGGTTATCGACGGAATACACCTGGCTCTGGGTGTTGCGTTCCTGAGTCCCCGGCGCGCATGGCGGCTGAAGATAGCCTTCCGAATCGCGCTGGCGATCGATGAGATAGAACTCCAACTCTACCGCTACTACGGGGGATAGCCCGCGCTGACGCAAACGCTGCCACACTCGGTTCAGCACATTGCGCGGTTCAACGTCAAAGGGAGTACCATCTTCATCCAACATGGTGAGCAGTACCTGGCCGATGTATTGCGGATCCGCCGCTGAAGGCGTCAATGTCCCCAATACCGGCACACAGATATGATCCGGCTCGCCCAGCTCCTGCCCCAATCCAGCTTCTTCGACCACATTACCGAGAATGTCCATCGCGAAAACCGATGCAGGGAAGTAACACCCTTTCTCCAGTTTACTCAACCCACCGACCGGAATGCGCTTGCCACGGAAGCTGCCGTTAAGATCAGTCAGCAGAACGTCAACGTGCTGAGTTAATGGATAACGCTCCAGGTACTTCTTCACTTCACGCTGGAACGCGCTACTTCGCTTTTCTTCATGATGCTGAACAAAGTTTTCCACTTCTACTATGTTGGTCTGCATGATTCACCCGCCATGTATGTTTTTGTCTGTGGTTCTCACACTTATTGTCGTCGATGTTTTTTGACCATCTTGCTCAATATAATGTCCACCAATGAAACATAGATGCAACAAAATTGTTTTGCAAGTGTTACTTTGAGTTTGAATATTGCCCATTTGACTGCTAGATTTATAAAATATTGAACGAAAACGGCAGTGGAGAAGCTTATCGTTCATAATTTCGAACATACCAAGGGGATAGCATGGGCAATATATTTAACAGACCAGTGGTCGGTGTAGTGATGTGCAGGTATAGGTTAAACGGGCACCTCACTCAGACCTTGCAAGAAAAGTACCTAAATGCCGTCGTGGCCGCTGGAGGGTTGCCAATCGCCCTGCCGCACGCACTCGCGGAGCCGAAACTGCTGGATGAATTGCTGCCTCACCTCGACGGCATTTTATTGCCCGGCAGCCCCAGTAATGTGCAGCCGCACCTTTATGGTGAAAACGGCGATGAGCCTGACGCCGATCCTGGGCGAGATGAATTGAGCCTGGCGTTAATCCGCCATACGCTCGACAGGCGCATTCCCCTTTTCGCCATTTGCCGCGGCATGCAGGAAATGGTGGTTGCCACCCAAGGTACCCTCCACCGTCGACTGTTTGAATTGCCTGAGCTGCTCGAACACCGAGAAGATCACGACCTACCGCTTGAACAACAATACGCCCCTGCCCACGAAGTCATCGTTCAGGAAGGCGGATTACTCTCGCAACTGATACCGGATTGCAACAGATTCTGGGTGAATTCACTGCATGGACAAGGGGCTAAAAACCTGGGGCCCGGCGTACGTATTGAGGCCCACGCCGCTGATGGTCTGGTAGAAGCCATCAGCCTACGTGATCAGCCCTTTGCGCTGGGTGTGCAGTGGCACCCAGAATGGAACAGTGAAGAGTACGCCCTGTCGCGTCTGTTGTTTGAAGGTTTCATTAGCGCTTGCCGGAACTATCAAAAGGAAAAACGCCCATGAGCGATGTCAGCTTGGCACCGGGAAAACGCCTGTCACAAATCCGCCAACAACTGGGATTGTCGCAGCGCCGCGCGGCCGAACTGTCTGGATTAACCCACAGCGCCATTAGCACCATCGAACAGGACAAAGTCAGTCCGGCCATCAGCACCTTACAAAAGCTGCTGACGGTGTACGGGCTGTCACTGTCGGCGTTCTTCGCCGAGCCGGAAAAACCGGATGAACCACAAATTGTTATCGACAGTCAGGATCTGATCGAAATTGGCAGTCAGGGCGTGTCGATGAAATTGATCCACAACGGCGACCCCAACCGCACTCTGGCGATGATGATCGAAACCTATGAGCCGGGTACCACCACCGGCGAACGTATTAAGCATCAGGGGGAAGAGATTGGCACCCTGCTGGAAGGCGAAGTGGTGTTGCAGGTCAATGGGCAGGCTTATCACCTGCTTGCTGGCCAGAGCTACGCCATCAACACCGGCATTCCCCACAGTTTCAGCAACACGTCGGCGCGGATTTGCCGGATTATCAGCGCCCATACGCCGACGACATTCTGATCAACGGAGCAAGGCATGGACTTCCACCATCTACAGTATTGGCAACAACGGGCGCAAGCCCTGAATATTGAGAACCGACTGTTTATCAATGGCCGCTATCAGCAGGCCGCCGAAGGCCAAACCTTTGCCGTGGAGGATCCTGCCGGGCAACGCGAGTTGACGCAGGTATCCCGAGGCAGCAGCGTCGATATTGATCTGGCGGTCAGTGCGGCGCGTGCGGTGTTTGAACGTGGCGACTGGTCACGGGCCGCGCCTGCGCAGCGCAAAGCCACCTTATTGCAGTTGGCGACGTTGATGGAACAGCATCAAGAGGAACTGGCGCTGTTGGAGACGTTGGATACCGGTAAGCCCATTCGCCACAGCCTGCGTGACGATGTGCCTGGCGCCATCCGCTGCTTGCGTTGGTATGCCGAGGCGATAGACAAGGTTTATGGCGAAATCGCCCCCACCGCGAGCGATGCACTGGCGTTAATCGAACGCGAACCCATTGGCGTAGTAGGTGCCATCGTACCCTGGAACTTCCCGCTCTTGTTAGCCTGCTGGAAGCTCGGTCCAGCGTTGGCTACCGGCAACAGTGTGATTCTCAAGCCCTCTGAAAAATCCCCACTGACGGCGATCTATCTGGGCAAACTGGCGCAACAGGCAGGCTTACCGGACGGCGTGCTGAATATTGTCCCCGGCTACGGCCACGATGCCGGTAAGGCATTGGCACTTCACAATGACGTAGACGCCCTCACTTTCACCGGATCCACGCAGGTCGCCAAGCAACTGATGGTCTACGCCGGCCAATCCAACATGAAACGGGTATGGCTGGAAGCCGGTGGTAAAAGCGCCAATATTATCTTTGCCGACTGCCCTGACCTGGATAAAGCGGCGCAGAGTGCCGCAGCGGGCATTTTCTATAATCAGGGGCAAGTGTGCATTGCCGGCACTCGGCTATTGGTTGAAGAGAGCATTCAACAAGAATTCTTGCAAGCACTGCGCCGACATGCCGCAGCATTCACCCCCGGCAATCCGCTCGATCCTGCAACGGTGATGGGCACATTGATCGACCAAGGCCACTGCGAGAAGGTCGCGGACTATATCGAACAAGGCTTGAGTCAAGGTGCGATGCTGTTCCTTGATGGGCGTGAACACCCGCAGCCTGGTCACGCGGGCTACCTTGGCCCGACCATTCTCACTCAGGTTGATAATGCCATGAGCGTTGCACGCGATGAGATCTTCGGCCCGGTGCTGGCCGTCACGCTATTCAACGGCGAACAACACGCCATACAACTGGCCAACGACAGCGACTACGGGCTGGGGGCTGCGCTCTGGACGCGCGATCTGTCCCGAGCACACCGTCTGGCTCGCCAGTTAAAAGCCGGTACGGTGTTCATCAATAACTACAACGACGGCGATATGACCGTACCCTTCGGGGGTTATAAGCAAAGCGGCAATGGACGCGACAAATCGCTGCATGCGCTGGATAAATTCACCGAACTGAAAACCACCTGGATTTCGCTGGAATAAGGGCAGATACCATGACTGAACACGTAAAAAGTTATTATGCGGCCTCGGCCAACAGCCACGCGCCCTATCCACAGTTGAGTGAGTCGATTGAATGCGACGTTTGTATCGTCGGTGGCGGCTACACAGGCCTGTCCTCAGCGCTGTTTCTGGTGGAAGCCGGCTACAACGTCGTCCTGCTGGAATCGGCCCGTATTGGCTTTGGCGCTAGCGGCCGCAACGGCGGTCAATTGGTGAATTCCTACAGCCGCGATATCGACGTGATAGAACAGCGCTATGGCCCTGAAAGCGCCCGCGTGCTCGGCAGCATGATGTTTGAGGGCGCAGAGATCATTCGCAGTCGTATCAAGCAATACGCCATCGAATGTGACTATCGCCCTGGTGGGATCTTTGCCGCACTGAACAACCGGCAATATCATGCACTGATAGAGCAAAAACAAAACTGGGAACGTTACGGTAACACGCAACTTGAACTGCTGGATGCTGGGCGGATCCGCCAAGAGGTCAACAGCGATCGTTACGTCGGTGCGTTGCTCGATCACAGCGGTGGTCATATCCATCCGCTGAACCTAGCGCTCGGGGAAGCCGAAGCCGTTCGCATGCAAGGCGGACGGATCTTCGAACAGTCTGCGGTCACCAACATCTTACACGGTGACCCGGCTATCGTCAGCACGGCCAACGGGCAGGTAAAGGCGCGTTATGTGATCGTGGCTGGTAACGCCTATCTCGGCGATAAGCTGGAGCCAAGACTGGCTAAACGCAGCATGCCGTGCGGCACACAGGTGGTGGCCACCGAGCCGTTGGCACCTGAAGTGGCCCAGTCGCTGATCCCACAGAATTACTGCGTCGAGGACTGTAACTATCTGCTGGATTATTACCGCATTACCGGTGATAACCGCCTGCTGTATGGCGGTGGCGTGGTGTACGGTGCCCGCGATCCGGACGATATCGACAATCTGATCCGCCCCAAACTGCTAAAAACCTTCCCGCAGTTGAAAGGGGTAAATATCGACTACCGCTGGACAGGCAATTTCCTGTTGACGCTGTCACGTATGCCGCAATTCGGCCGTCTTGAAAATAACGTGTATTACATGCAGGGCTACAGTGGCCACGGCGTGACCTGTACTCATTTAGCGGGCAAGTTGATTGCGGAGTTAATGCGGGGCGATGCGGAACGCTTTGACGCCTTTGCCAAGCTGCCACACCTGCCGTTCTTCGGCGGCCGCAACCTGCAAATTCCTTTCACCGCGATTGGTGCAGCTTACTACCAACTGCGAGATCGGATTGGCGTGTAACATTCACAGGCCCGGCAACACCGGGCCTGACCATTACTGATTAAACAATTTTCGGTTGGCCGTCTGAGGCTGTCGCCCCACCATCAACCGGGATGTTGGCACCATTGATAAAGCTAGCGTCGTCACTGGCCAGGAACGCCATCACTGCAGCCACTTCCTCGGGTTCAGCAGCGCGGCCCAACGCAATACGTTCGTTAAACTTGTCGCGGATCTCCTGCGGCCAGCCATTGGTCATATTGGTTTTTACCAGGCTTGGGCACACTGAGTTCACCCGTACGCCATCACCGCCGTGATCCAGCGCCATCGCACGAGTCAGGTTAACCACCGCCCCTTTCGCCGCACAGTAATACGCTGCACCCCAGTCGCCACCCAGACCAGAGACCGAAGCGGTATTCACGATACAGCCTTTGGTTTTCAGCAAATGCGGCATAGCGAATTTGGAACAGAACACAACACCATCGATATCCACGCCTGCAATGCGGCGCCAGTCAGCCACGCTGGTTTCCAACACGCTGCCTGCCACGTGCACACCGGCATTGTTCAATAACACGTCGATGCGACCCAATTTTTCCGCCACGTCGTTCATCATCTTTTCAACCGCAACGTGATCGGAAACATCGATATGCACCGCCAATGCCTTGCCTTTTGGCAGTGATGCAGCGACCTTGTCTACTGCATCCTTCGCCCAGTCGGCCAGCACTACTGTTGCCCCTTCGGCAGAGAATCGGCGTGCTGCTGCTTCCCCCATCCCATTGCCTGCCCCGGTGATCACGACCACTTTATTGTCGAAACGCATAAGAACTCCTCCATGTGAATGTATTTTTATAAGTCATACAAATCCTGATTAAATCCGAGGATAAAACTCATGGGCGGTAAGGGCGAGTCAAAACGTGCGGTTTTCTAATCAAAAAGAGGTATTCACTGTAAATTCAATGCGCCAGGGTAACCATAATCGGAATTAAGCCAACTCTTTGATGCAGTTAATAAAATAATCATGCGTGATTATTTTTAAGCTGTATTATCAACAATAAATAAGTTTAGTAACTGACCTATGCTTCATCTGACCGGTAAGCAACTGTTATAGAAAAACCGGGCCGCGTCTTGGGCAGCCCGGAGTTGCCTATTTTTTATCAATGGGTACAACCAACAGATCGATATTCAGCTTGTTGATCGCCTGGCGTGTCGACGACATCAATCGGCTCCAGATATCGTGATGGTGACCAAAGATGATCAGATCAAAACCTTTGTCCTTTGCCGCCCGGTTCAGCTCTTCTGTCAGTTCACCACGCCCAATAATCACCTCTTCAATCGGGTAAGATGACCGTCCCTTAATGGCATTGAGCATATTTTTCACACGTTCAGAAAAGGTGCGATCAGTGTAGTTATATTCACCAACTCCCAGTTCGGCGTAATAGCCGTTATGGTGAATATCGATATAAATCAAGGACAGTTTGGCATTCAGCCCACTAGCCAACCCCGCCCCCTTACCGAGCAGAAATTCAGCGTCTTCACTGAGATCGGTTGCAACAACGATATGTTGATAAGTCATGGTGACTGCCCTCCACATCGAGCCAGTAAACAGGATCGCGCTCCCTGCCATCGGCGTTTCGCATGTCTCTCATGCAACTTAAGTTTAGTTCAGCGATAAAATTGTCGCCCGTCAGGGTCATTGTTCCTCTGATGGGACAATGCCCCCTGACTTCACCCATCGCAATGGCAGAGGAATACAACAATGAGCACTCCTGATACTGCTGGTGTGACGTCTGAACTTGAGGGGAGTTGGAACCGTGAAGATGCACTGCGATGGACCGAGGTTTACACCAAAACTTCCCGGCGTATCAGTGGTTAATTGAAAGTTATGTTAAAGCGCAGGACGTAGTAAAGAATAGTGAAGTATTAGACGGTCAACAAACCTGACAACCGACCAGCCTGGTGATTGGGTATAAAAAAACCCCGGCCGCAGGCCAGGGTTTTTTATGTTTGCCGGTTACTTTCCCGACCGTCATGTTATGGCGTAAGCGTCCATCCAACACTCCAACCTTACGCAGCCTAAGCACAACTTTTTCACAACAGAAAAATAGACTGAATAATTATAACCAGGGCTCTGGTCACACCAATCTTTTTTACTGTTGCCAATAACTCGCGTTATTGAAATATTTCAAACACAATTATATTTAGATAAACTCCGGGTATTCCCGGAGTTTATTCAGGCAATTATATTATTTCTCATCTGCTCCGGTTTAAACCATCATCGCTATCGCAAGAAATAAATTATTACCTAGATATTATAAAACGACTACGTTGCCGGCAGAAGGACCCTTCTGACCGTTTTCGATAGTGAATTCAACGCGCTGACCTTCATCAAGCGTTTTAAAATCATTGCTCTGGATAGCAGAGAAGTGTACGAACACGTCTTTGCTGCCGTCTGCTGGGGAGATAAAGCCAAAACCTTTACCTGCATCAAACCATTTTACCAAACCAGTCATTTTAGTAGACATAGATATTTCCTTTATATTTTTTTGAGACGCCAATATGGCGATAGAGGTCTGTTTTTGTTGGAAACTTATTGGGCACTAAAGAAGGAAATTCGCGGAAGAAGAGGTATCTATGGATATCACTAATACTGAGAACTGCTTTACTAAAACTGCTTTCATAAGGTCTGAACTACAAACCGATGACGCTATTTACACACAGCAAGATTATTTAAGCAAGGAATATTTATTATTATATTTATAAACACCATTTATTATTTCTCTACATCAAGCGCTTCAGCCGCGTCCAACAAGGGCCGAGCGGCCCCACAGAAGCAATACCCTTAGCCGATAACCGCGATACCCAGTCGTTCCATCATCTGGAAGACTTGATAACTGTCCAGTTTCACACCTTGCAAATCGGTGCCACGCAGATCCAGTTCACCCAATTCGGAGTTAGTAAGGTCACAGTGGGTAAAGTTGGCTGCACGCCAGTCAAACGACGCGAATTCACCGCCAGACAGATCGGAGCCGCTAAAAGTCGCACCGAGAATTTGTGCGCTATTCCAGCGGTTTTCCCACAGTTCACACTTCTCCAGCACCACTTTCGAAAAATTGGCATAACTCAGGTTACTTTTGGTGATGTAAGCACTGCAAAACCAGGTGCGCGACGTGATCATGTTCATAAAGCTGGCGCCACGAAAGTCCGCGCCCTGCGCTCTGCACTCACGGATTTCGATACCAAGCGCACTGGCATTCCTGAAGTCCGCCATCGACAGATCGCAGTTTTTAAAGCTGGCGTCCTTCAACAGCGCGCGGCTGAAATTACCGCCTTGCTGGCTCTCACGATCATAAAACTGGCAATCAATAAATTCGGTGCCTGTCAGGTCTGCGCCCGAAAAGTCGCAGTTAATAAAACTGCCGTTTTCAATTTTTTCGCCGGTAAACCGGTTGCGAGCAATCTTTTCACCTTCTAACACCAGTGCCATACGCTACACCTGTTTATTTGTACAGTTAATGGTGCATTATAAGCAGATCCCGGCGTCGAAGAAAAATGCTTTCCCCCTCTCAGAGCACAAAAACACACAATGTAGATCGACAGAATTACGCCAGTTTGACCTGGAGCCGGTTCATGTTAACGCCGACAGACTGCGCTTGCAGTACCCCCTGTTCAATCAACGCGTACAGGCGAAAATTCAGGAAAGTATCGTCAACCCGGTAAGGTGAGTTCACCATCGCGTTGCCCACGACTCTGGAGCCTTGGGTATAGTCGTTCGGGCAATGCTGCAACAATAGCGTATCGTGGAAATCCTGTGTTTTTCCCTGAATTTCACCCTGAACAAAAATTCGTACCGGTGCATTGTCCTGCAACAGGCGATGCCAATCGGCAATGAGCATGACTTTATCTTCGGATGTCAACTCGCGCCGCCGGATCCACAAAGCTTCCAGCGTTTCAATCGGGCAGTATCCCGTGATATCGCAGCCGACAAGTTCGGTGACATTCACCACAAACACGGAGCGCTCCCCCAGCAAAGGCAATAGCGCCCGCAACATCAATTGCTCATCGGGATTGTCACCAATCCACAAGGTCACCTGCCCACTGACCGCGGCCAGTTGCATTTTCAGGTTTTCCATCGCCATCAGGCGCTGGGGGGAAGTGTCCCATTCAGGGGCATGAACAGATTGATGTAAATCTTGAAACCAGCGGGCCCGGGCTTGCAGACCCGGCTCGTCATCCAGTGCACACAGCGGTCCAAATGACAGGGTGTCGGAGAAATCCAGTACGTTCTCTCCCGGGTAAGCCAACCGCACGCAGCCCCCTGACAATGCGATATGCACATCCTTCATCAACGCTCTCCTCACGCTATTCCCCAAGATAATCCTGCGGAGATTTTGACGACTTTTGCCTGTTTCCTCTATACCAAATAATCTGATTCTACTTATCAACATGCGCAAAAACCGCCCTTGGGCGGTTCATTATCGTTTTCGGAATTTATTTCAACGCTTCCTCAATGGCGTCAGCCATCGGGTCAATGTGCTTTTCAGCGGCCAATCCACGCCCCGTCGGTGGGCGCTGCTGCCTTTCATGGCGAGCCGGCGATATTCTGGCCATCGCCAAACGCCACCTTGACGATGCTAAACTCACGCGTACGATCAGCATGGACCGTATCGGCAAAGAGACGAGGATAACGTGAATTGACGACCCAAACCTCGCCATCCTTGACGGCCGCCGCAGTGGGTCCATCCAATCCCGGCGGCGTGGCAACCGCGGTAATGCGGGCGCTAGACCAGCCGTCGGATGAGGAAAGCAGCGTCACATCCCCCGACATACCTCGCCCGGCGCCAGGGAAAGACTGTACCACCACCAGGGTGTCAGGGCTTTTGAGGCGTAACCCGTCGGGCCCTTTCAAGCGCTGTGGCAGCTTGATTTCGCTTAGCGTGTGCGTTCCATCGAGCGCCACCTTCCACAACAGACCACGGGAATAGTCCCCGGCGATCAGATAGCCATCCGGGTGGTAAACAATGCCGTTGAGATAGGGTTTTGCCCCCGATGCCGCAGTGGTCGTGACGGGCATCAGGCGTTCGGAACGCACCAGTATCGAAACCGCCTTGGTTGTCTGGTCGATTTTATAAATCTGTGGTTGAAAACTATCGGTAACGTAGACATTGCCTTGCGCATCAATGGCCAGATCGTTGGCAAGCGTCGGTCCTTTGCTCAACGACGAAAAATCATATACATGCTGCAGTGCACCGCTGTCGAGATCAAACTCAAGCACCTGCGCAACGCGATTGCGCATACCAGGTGAAGATTTGAGCGCAATGCCTACATCTTCGTTGCAGACCAGCACGCGGTTGCGCACTGCGTCAACGACAATACCGGAAGTCGTGATTTGTGAACGACTGCCGGCGAAGCGCCTGTAGCGCCCGTCCTCATAAACCAGGCCAATCTGTCCGCCACGCAGCGACGAAACCAGAAACGCCCCGGCGCGTTCATTCCAGGCAATGCTCTCAGGATATCCCCCAGCGATATCGGGGACAAAGTTGATAACTTGCACGCCCTTGGTCTGCGCGGCAGCCGCAAAGAACAAGACGAAGCTGAGCAGCAGCGTAATCCCACCAAAGCGCAGCGGTGAAGTTGATGATACGGTGTTCTGGAACATGACAGGAAACCTGATAATTAACCGGATCTGCATAGTAGGTTGGTGCTGAAAACAGCACTAGCTGGAGAAAAGGCAATACGCTAATGAAAAAATCACAGCAATCATGCGGTGGATTGCTCAACGTGGTTCGCCAGCAAAACGGCACAAAAAAACCGCCCTTGGGCGGTTCATTATCGTTTTCGGAATTTATTTCAACGCTTCCTGAATGGCGTCGGCCATCGGGCCAATGTGCTTTTCGGCCGCTTTTAACTGGAAATCAACACCGTTTCCATCGTTGGTATCGGATAACGTAGCCTTAATCAGCTCCAATGCGGCTTGCACTGCCACCAGTCTTTTATGTTGTTCGTCCGTGATCGGTTTGGAACTCATGGTGGCTGGGTAGTATTGCTCTAACATCGCTATCTCCTTGTCATTGCCTTAACGACTAACTTAACAGAATTTAAAGATTTTTCTAATAAAACAAGCCACCCAGACTGTTCATCAATTTGAGTCCGGTGCAAAGCGCAAATCGATAGGGTGAATAAGTGAACTATAATTGGACGAATTGAGATTTTCAGCAGGTGAACCATCATGTCATTTCAAGGAAGCTGCCATTGCGGTGCCGTCACCTTCACGGTGCACGCCGATCTGCCTCATGAAGCACTAAGTTGCAACTGTTCAATCTGTCGCCGTAAAGGCTTGTTGCTGGCGTTCTTCCCGATCAACACCTTTGTACTGAACAGCGGTGAAGCCTTACTGCGCGGTTATACCTTCAACAAACACATTATTCAGCACCAATTTTGTCAAACTTGTGGTACCGAGGCTTTTGCCTATGGGAAAGGTCCGGACGGTTCGGAGATGTGCGCCGTCAACCTTCGCTGTGTGCCCGATCTGGCACTCAAGTCGTTGCAAGTTCACCCCTATGACGGCGCCAGCGCCTGAACTGTCATTGCTCGGCAGGCAGCCCAATGGGCTTGCCTGCCTATCCGCCATAACCACCTACAGTGAACTCTCACCGGGCACCTCAGCGAAACTCCACCCAACTGGCTCCTGCATCGGCCGACCGCACGCAGTTTTCGACCCAACGCACGCCCATCGCGCCGGCATGCACGTCGGGATACCATAGATCGGCCAGAAACTCCTCGTCGCGTCGATCGCTGGCGTCCATGGCCAATGCAAAACGCCTGTAGAGATTTGACCACGCCTCAAATAATCCTTCCGGATGACCGCCGCCAATACGATCATCCGCCAACGCCATAGGATCCAGATATGACATGCCACGTTCCAAAATGCGTACTGGTTCCCCCTGTACTTCAAAACGCAGTTGGTTTGGCTGCTCATCCCACCATTCCAGACTCGCCTTTTCACCGACAACACGTACCTTCTGACCGTGCATCGACCCACTGTTAACCGCCGAACACCACATGGAACCAACAGCACCATTTTCATATTCCATCAGTACATAGGCGTTGTCTTCCAGCGGTGCCCGGGTTTTGACAAAACTCTGGCGGCTGCACATCAGGCGTTTGATCTTAAGCTGCGGCACCATGGTTTCCGACAGGAACAAGGGATGTGTAGCCAAATCACCCAATACATAACTGGGGCCAACAAAACGTGGATCTACCCGCCAGCGCGTACTGGAGCTTTCTTGTTCCACCGGCGCAGCATGAAACCCATGGGAGAACTGCATGTTAATAATGCGTATTTCACCCAGCAGTCCATCGGCGATCATCTGTCGCGCCTGAAGTATTAACTGGTGCCCGGAGTAGCCATAAGTGACACCGACAATCTTATGCTGCTTTTGGCTCAATTCGACCAGCGACTGTGCCTCGTCCGCAGTGAAACACAGCGGCTTTTCACACACCACATGCAAACCGGCCGCCAGTGCCGCCTGACAAATTGCGAAATGAGTATTGTTTGGTGTAGCAATGGAAACCGCCTCGATGCCATCCGCTCTTGCAGCTTCCTCACGAAATAGCGTGGCGTAATCCGGGTAGCAACGTTCCTGCGCCACTCCCAGGCTTTGCCCAAAGCTGCGTCCGCGTTGCGCGTCTATGTCAAACGCGCCAGCCAGCAAAGTGAAAGTTCCATCGCGCAGTGCCGCAGAACGATGGATATAGCCGATCTGGCTAGTGCCGCCGCCCCCCACCATCCCCCAACGCAGAGATCTTCCCAAAGGTTTAATGCCGTTGATCATCTCGTCTCTCCTGATTAAAAACCGCGGGTTCGCAAATAATTGAGGCTTTCAGTTACATCACGCAAACTGCCCTGCGCCTGACGCGGATCGCGTTCTTGCTCAATGGTGATCCAGCCCTGATAACCGCGCACCGCCAACAGTTCGCGCACAGCTGGATAATCAATTGCCCCCTGGCCCAGAGGGCACATAACCCCTTCTGCACAAGCCGTAAAGAAATCCAACCCGCGCACCAATACATCGTGAAATACCTGCGGGTTAACGTCCTTGAAATGCAAATAATCAATGCGCGTAAAGTAACGATCGAGCCAGGTAACGGGATCCATACCTGCGTAATAAAGGTGCCCGGTATCCAGGCACAAACCCGCGGTTTGGTGTGGAATATCGATGGTAAGTTGCTCGATCTCATCGGCAAATTCGATACAGCCCCCTGCATGAGGATGCACAACCGGCCGAACGCCATACTCCTGCCAGGCTATCTCGCTGACGGTAATAATATGGTTCATCATTCTTTGCCAATCGGCTTGCGCCAACCGCGGTGCCAAAGCGGACTGCCCGGCGAATTTAGCCCGTTGTGGATCGCCGAAATCGATGATCACCAAAAACGGTGGCGAGAAATGGGTTTCGCGGATTTGTTGCGCTTTGGCTGACAGTGACAAATTGCGGCAAATGTTATGCGTCAGCTCAAGGATATGGCCAAAGTTATACTCACTGACCAAATCGTCAAAAAGGGTCCCCGCCACCAGCGATAATCCGTGCCGCTGCAACTCGGCATTCAACGTCTGAGTCTCCGTCGGTAAATAGCCCCACGGACCTAGCTCTATACTGTGATAGCCTGCTGCGCTCGCCTCCTGCAGCACAGTAGTGTAAGGCGGAAGAAAGGGATTGGTAGGGTCATCCACTCCCCAACTGCAGGGTGCATTGGCGATAGGCAAAGTCATCATTTTTTGTTCCGTTTCGAGGTGGGCGTGACGTCAGTATCAAACAAACGTTTCGAAACCATCAATGATGAAATTTTCATTTTTTGATAGTGATCGCGTTAATTTAAATCATTTAAATGATAGTTTTTTATCAAAACAAGACAGGACGGCGTATAGACGGTATCAGGAAATTAAAAGCGGAGGACGGCCCCCGTACAGGGAGCCTGACAGTCAGATATTTTCTTTAGTGATCAGATCAAAACGATTAATGGCATGCATAAAACCGGACGACTCACCGGCTACAGCCGACACAAAAGTGGTGATAACTGACGCGGCGAATTCGGCAATGCGGTGCCTGAGCATCAAATCCAACGTGCCGTCAAACAATGCCATATCCCCTCCGTCCACCGGACCATGGCAAACCAACATCACCTCATGTTGTCTGCCACTCTCCCGCAACGCAGTGATAATGCCTTCCACGCCACCGCACGGTGCATAGAGGGCCACGAGATCAGGGTATTGTGCCAGTAAGGACTGGGTTACTTGCCTGGCACTTTCTGCCTGTTCATGGTTACGTACCGGCTCAAGTACCCGATGAGCGCTCAGATGTTCACGCAGGTAGGATCGAAAACTAATTTCGCAGGTTTCCTGGCACAAAAATCGGTTATCGCCGATGATCACACCAACATCTCCTTGTTGACGGCACAGCCGCTCCACTGCCCAAGCCGCAGTACGGCCAGCCTGCTGGTTATCCAACCCGATGTAACCGGTACGGCTCTGCACGGACAGATCCGACAACAACGTGAACACCTTGACGCCTCGTCGGGTCGCCTCTTCAACCGCATAGCGAATCATCGGGTTATCCAACGCCAATACCCCAATCACATCCACACTCTGGCTTAAGTGTGTAATGGCGGCGGCAGTCTCACTGACTGCACTGATATCATGAAAAATGAACTGCGGGGGACATGCCGGCTCGTGAAATAATGCGGCTTGTTCCCGCAAATTTTCCGCCAGCTGTGCGTAAAATGAGTGCTCTTTTTGCAGCAGGATAAACCCCATTTTTATCCGGACAACCGGTTTCCCAGCCGCTTCGAATAGCCTGTGCGATTTCTCTAAGGCGAACCCCAATTTTTGCGCTGCCGCAATGACCTTACGTTCCGTTTCCGGTCGCACCGTTGCACGCTGATTTATCACCCGGTCAACCGTAGCAATGCCGACATGCGCCTCTCTGGCGATGGCGGCCAGGGTCGTTTTCTTGCCTGCCATACTCATCTCCTATCATATTTTGATAAAAGCTATCATGCCAAATGCGCCTGAAGAAACCCGGCGGCAGCGTTTGTGTGATCGGGCACGTTAATGAGGTATGGCGGAGGCAGGGTTTACCGATAAACGGAGAATTTTTTCGTTAGCGGCTTAAGTTGTTCTGTGTCCCCGTACAGCGCCACAGCAACGAACTCCAGTTTTTCATAGTCTGTATTCGCAGTATCAGCGATCTGCTGCTCTGCGGAATGTGACAACATGGTGGTGGTGAAGAAGTTTGCCAGCACCGCCTCTTCCTTACATTTAAGGATCAAATTGCTGAGCTGGCTGCTGTTTTTCGCCTGCAGGATCACGATCGGGTAATGACTCATATTGGCGCTTACGCCTTCAATAGCGCTAGGGTAATGATGGAATTCACGCTGCTCGATCAAATCGGTAATGCCTGCCGTCAAATGGCAGGACGCGTTGAACAAGGTTGCAGGTTCGTGGTTGCGGTTTAGGATGATATAGAACTTCTTCTCATTGTCGCTGTACATGTGTCTCTCCTTGGATACTGCTGTCAGTGTGACTCAGACGGGCTGTAATCTTCAATGATATTGATCAGCGCTGCCGTAAAAAAATGACATACCGTATCAATATCACAGTGCCTCATCACAGTGCCTCATCACAGTGCCTCACCATCGAACCAGACAAAAAAGGAAATAAAGCTGTTTTGAAATTATAGAAATAAAGATAATAACCAACTCTAAACATTAAAATTAAAACCAACACAGCTATACCAATAATAAATATGGATATTACCTGATAATTATTCATATTTCTTCGCAGTGAATAAATATAAAGTTTTTTATATATACCCAAAAAAATAATATCATATGAATTCAATAAAAATAAAAAACCAAATAAAACATGCCGATATGAAAAGATCATTAAAAACAACCAAATATAAATGTAAAAAAAAATTAACTATCTATAATAGTTTGCTGATATCTCACTACAGAGTAAATTAATGAATAAACCCTAGTTAAATAGTCAACTAACAAACCACTTACATTCAAAAAAATCCTATATTTTCATAATGGAGGTCACCTTATGTCTACGAAAAGAGAACCTATTGCTATTATTGGGATTGGCTGTAAAACCCCTGGAAATGCGAATAATCACAAAGAGTTATGGAATATGTTACTGAAAGGCACCGACGGAATTACTGACGTCCCGCCTGATCGCTGGAATAAAGACAAATTCTACGATCCAGATACAAATAAAGCCGGAAAAACCAAGACCGCACGCGGTGGCTTTATCAACGGAATTGATAAATTTGATAATGAATTTTTTAATATTTTCCCTAAAGAAGCAGAAAACATTGACCCGCAACAACGGTTATTATTGCAGGCCACGTTCGAAGCCTTAGAGGATGCTGGCGATCGCCTTGAAGATTTCCTTGGTTCCAGAACTGCCGTCTATGTTGGATCGTTCGCCAATGATTATCAGGATATTTTAGCTGATCCAAATAACCGTTATCGTATCAGCCCGCAATCAACAATGGGCACCTCGCTGACCTCGTTGGCAAACCGTATTTCCTATTTGTACGATTTAAAAGGTCCCAGCATTTCATTGGATACCGCGTGCTCCGCTTCTTTGGTGGCCATTCATCTGGCCTGCCAAAGCATCTGGCACCGCGAAGCGGATCGCGCCGTCGCCGGTGGCGTAAATATTAATATCAACCCCGCACAAACCATCATGCTATCTAAAGGTAATTTCCTGAGCGCTGACGGGCTTTGCAAGAGCTTCGACGAAAGCGGTAACGGCTACGTGCGCGGCGAAGGCGTGGGCATGATCTATTTAAAACCGCTGTCGAAAGCGCTGGCGGATAACAACAAAATCTACGCGCTAATTCGTGGCAGCGCATGTAACTCCGACGGCTATACCCCGGCAGGTTTCACTGTTCCCAACCCCGATTCCCAAACCGCCATGCTGCAGGCAGCTTATCAGGGCGCTGGCATCGATCCCGGGCGCGTGCAATACATCGAAGCGCACGGCACCGGCACCTCGGTCGGCGATCCTTTGGAAACGCGCGCCTTCGCCAACCTGTTTAGTCAACGGCCTGCGACGCAACCGCTGCTCATCGGTTCAATAAAGAGCAATATCGGCCACCTAGAAGGCGCCGCCGGCGTTGCCGGGTTTATCAAGCTAGCGCTCTGCCTTCACCATAAACAGATCCCCGCGAACCTTCATTTCAATCGACCGAATCCCAAAATTGACTTTGAAAATTGGCGGCTGAAAGTGGTCGAGCACAACCAACCCTGGCCGGCCCCAGCCGATGGAACTCCTCGCGTCGGTGGCGTCAACTCCTTCGGCGCTGGCGGCACCAACGCCCACGTGGTGATGGAAGAATATGTGCCGGATAGTGAGATCATTGTTGGACAGGACCTGGCCGAAGACATTGAGCCGGAGGTCAACTTGTTCACCTGCAGCGCGCAAACGCAGGAAGCCCTGAAAGCCCAACTGAACGCCTATCAGAGCTATCTGTCTGCCGGAAAAATCAATCTAAACGACCTCTGTTTCAATGCCGGCCAGCATCGATCTTCACTGCGTCATCGCCTGGCCATCGCCGCCCGTTCTCCTGAGGAATTGTCCAGCAAAATTAGTGCTTTCCTGAGCGATGAGCCACTGGAAGGTACGGTGTCCGGACAGCCACAGGAGAAAAAACCACGGTTGGCCTTCGTATTTACCGGCCAAGGGCCTCAGTGGTACGCCATGGGTCGCCAGTTGATAGATACCGAACCGGTCTTCCGCCACGTGATCGCTACAGTCGACAAGCTGTTCGTCAATATCGCCGGCTGGTCACTGCTGGAGGAAATGAGCCGCGGCAAGACAGAATCGCGTGTCAGCGATACGCGCATCGCCCAACCGGCCATCATGGCGTTGCAGATCGCCCTGGTTGAACTGTGGAAACACAACGGTATCGAACCGGCAGGTGTGATCGGCCACTCGATCGGCGAAGTGGCCGCCGCCTACACCGCAGGTGCCCTGACGTTGGAACAGGCGGTGCAAGTGATCTTCCATCGCAGCCGCGGCCAGCATGCCGCCGCTGGCAAAGGTGCAATGCTGGCGGTCGGCGTCGATCTGGTTGCCGCCGAAAAGCTGATCGCCAAGGTGGCCGACCGCGTTTCGGTAGCGGCGATCAACGGACCGGAGAGCATCACACTCTCCGGCGATCGGGCCCCGCTGGAGGAGATTGCCCGTCAGTTGGAACAACAGGACATCTTCCACCGCTTCCTGAAGGTGGACGTGCCTTTCCACTCGCATCATATGGCACCACTCAAAGAAGAATTGATCGGTTCGCTTAACGACCTGCAGCCCAGCGCAGCACAGATCGCCCTCTATTCCACGGTCAGTGGCAAGCGGGAAGACGGCCTGCACCTGGTCAGCGATTATTGGTACCAAAACGTGCGCGATCCGGTGTATTTCGCCCCTGCGCTGCAGCGCATGATCGAAGACGGTTTCGACACCTTCATCGAAATCGGCCCTCATCCGGCCCTGAGCGGTGGCGCTGAGGAACTGTTCGCCAACCTCAATGCTGACGCACGCATCTACCCCTCGATCCGTCGCCAGGAAGACGAAGCGCTGCGGTTGAAGCAAACGCTGGGCGCGTTGTACGTCGCCGGACAGCCTATGAACTGGGCTAAGGTCTGCCCCGGGGCTAAACGGTTGCATGACTTGCCGCGTTACGCCTGGCAACAAAAACGTTTTTGGAACGAGAGCCTCGCGCACCAACATCATCGCCTCCAATTAAGTTTGCACCCTAATATCACGCAGCATCAGGCTTCAGGCGTCACCCCGGACAGACACGTGTTCAAGGTGTTTCTCGACAGCCAGGCCGAGCCTTACCTCAGCGAACACCGCATGGACGACATGATCCTCTTCCCTGGTTCCGGTCATCTGGAGATCGCCATGGCGGCGGCGAAAAAAGCGTTTGGTGAATCTTTCCGTTATCTGATGGACATCAGCTTCGAGCGTGGGTTGTTCTTACCCGATGAAGGAGAACCATTAGCCATTAATCTGGAGCTTGACCCGGCAGAAGGCCGCTACTGGCTGGTCAGCCGCGATCCCGGCAAGCCGGATGCAGAATGGGTGAGACACTCTAGCGGGCGTATGAACTGTTTGGACGCCCTGCCCACTCCCCCGACGATCTCTCTGGCCGATGTGCAGCGCGAAGTGTGTGACCGAATGCCAGTCCAGCCCATGTACAACAGCCTGAAACGCGGCGGCCTGAGCTACGGGGAAAAATTCAAGAATATCCAGAATTTCTGGAATGCGCCTGGCAAGTTACTGGCAAAAATCGTCATTCCGGACAGCCTCAAACACGATCTGGATCGCTATTTTGCCCATCCAGCCATTATGGATACCATTATCCATACCATTTACGCCACTCGCCGACTGGAAGCCGACGAAGAGTTGGGCGTGTATCTGCCGGTTCATATCGACCGTTACAGTCTGTTCCGAGAGCCAGATGGCGATATTTTATGGAACTACCTCTGCATCGAGCAGGCCGATGAAGAATATCTGCAAAGTAATGTGACAGTATTTGACGATGCGGGCCATGTCGTCGCTCAGATTATGGGTCTGCGATTTAAATACATTACCGGCTCGCGCAGTAACGAAGAAGACGTGGCTTACAGCGGCAGTTACCAATACCTCTGGCAGCCGGCAAACGACATTAATATCGAGCCGCAGTCCGGCGCGGACGTTTTGCTGATCGCCGATGCGCCACACCCACACTCTGCGATCGTCGCCGAATTGCAACGGCTAGGCGCTAATGTCATCACACTCGGGGAGCATCCAGAGTTTGACTGGCCGGTCGATCTGCAAGAGCGACAGGCGGTGCTCAATGCCCTAGGCGAAGTCAAAACTCGCTATCCTGCGCTCAATCGTATCGTCAACCTGCTGCCAATGTCACAAACAGGCGAAGACAACCTGGCGCCGCGCATCGAGACCATGTTGTGGAAAAGCGTCAATATCAACCATGCCATCATCGAGAATGAGCTACAGCCAATACTGTGGACCGTCAACTGCGGCTCCGATTTGGTCACACAGGAAGATCGGCGGCTTAATCTGGTGCAGGCGCCGATGTATGGCGTAAGCCGCACCATGAATAACGAGTACCCTCTCGCTATCTGCAAAGTGGTGGATTTAAGCGAAGCCAATGCAGATGAACTGCGGCTGCTCGCTCAATTGATCACCTCTACCGACAGCGCGGGCAAAGAAACCGAGCTGGCCATTCGCGGCGAGCACCTCTTCGTCCATCGGTTAGAGCCAGTGGATCCCGTTCAAGCCCAGGCGCAAGCCGCAAGGACGCTGCCTGGCAGCGGCGGTCATTATCAAGCCGTGCTGGCTAAACCTGGGGTAATCAGTTCGGTTGAGCTGCGACAGTTTACGCCGCAGGCACCAAAACACGACGAGGTTGAAATCGCCGTTAAAGCCGCGGCGCTGCTCGACAGGACCTCGGAATCGCACACTCTCAGCCACGAATGCAGCGGCGTCGTTACCCGCGTAGGATCCGGCGTCCGACGTTTCAAAACCGGTGATAAGGTGATCGCTATTGCCGACAATGCTTTGTCCGGCACGCTGAACGTAAGCGAACACTGCGTGATCCACAAACCGGTAGCGCTGTCATTTGAACAGGCCGCGCGGACGCCACTGGCATGCCTGACCGCCTGGCATGCGCTGATTGGCCTTGCACGCATCAAGCCGGGCGAGCGCGTGCTGATCCATAACGCGCACACCCCGGTCGGGATAGCCGCCGTTCATCTGGCCCAACAGACCCGGGCCGAGATTTACGCCAGCGCCGACACCGAAGCCAGACGCGAAAGATTGCGTGCACTAGGTGTTAATCAGGTTTACGACAGCAGCCGCCTTGATTTCCGCGAACAAATCATGGCCGATAGTCAGGGCGAAGGGATTGATATCGTTCTGAACCAATTACGCGGTAAAGGAGTGGTACAGAGCATAAAATGCCTGCGTGCCTTCGGTCGCTTCATTGAGCTGAATGCCCAATACAATAGTGCCGACAACACGTTGAACGTTAGACGACAGGCGATCAACCTGAGCTACTTCGCCGTCGACATTCTGGCTCTGCTTAGTCAACGACCGCAAGAGGCCGCCGAGCTGTTCACGCAGGCCGTCAGTTTACTCAATGGCAATCTCCCCATGCCGCTGCCAGATTGCTCGGTGGTTTCGATCGCAGACCTTAGCACTGCGCTGAATGACGATGATAAGACGGCTACCCGAGTGGTTATCCTGGAAGGGCAAGAGGTTAATGCGCTGCCTGCATTGCATCTGCAGTTAGCGCCGGAGAAGATTTACCTGATCACCGGCGGCGCCAGCGGATTGGGGATCGTGTTGGCCAAATGGCTAGTCGCCCACGGTGCGCGAAAACTGGCGCTTGCCAGCCGCAGCGGCCCGAAAAACGAGGAGGATCGGCGTGCCATTCAGCAACTTCGGCAGCAAGATGTCGAGATCCTGCTGCCGGAAGTTGACCTGTCCTGCGCCAAGGCAGTGAACAAAATGCTCGAACAGGTGAAAACCCTTGCCCCATTAGGTGGTGTGATCCACGGCGCAGCGGTCATGCAAAATGCGTTGATCGGCAATCTTCAACGCGAAGAATTGATGCCAGCATTCGCCGCCAAAGCGCTCGGCAGCTGGCATTTGCATCAAGCCTTGCACCACGAGGCGCTGGAGTTCTTCCTCTCGCTGTCTTCCATCGCCTCGGTGTTTGGTTTTGGCGGCCAAACCTGTTACTCCGCGGCCAACAACTTCGTCGACAAGCTGACACTGTATCGTCAAATGCAGGGGCTGCCGGCCCAGGCCATCAATATTGGCGTACTCGGCCACTTCGCCGGGCTGACCAAAAACGCCGATTCGTTGTTGAACCTGCTGGAGAAACAAGGTTGGCTGCCGATGAGCCAAAAACAGATAACGGCCAAAATAGAGCGCATATTGCTGGATGGCAACGTGGTGAGAATGGCGGCCAATATCGATTGGCTGCGTTTCCGTGAACACTTCGATCATTTACGCAATGACCTACGTTTCGCCCATTTGTTGTCCAATGAGGCACTGCAGATCAAAGGCCAGGGCGGTGGCAACGAGAGCCTACGCGAGCAGGTGCAAGCGCTAGCGGAGGCCGACGCAGTGCAGGCGCTAAAGGCGCATCTTATCGAAGCCTTGGCCCGTATTTTGGGTACCACGGGGGATAAGATCTCCGCAGAAAAATCGCTTTCCTCTATGGGTCTGGACTCGCTGATGCTCAATCAGCTGCGCCATTGGATCCAGCAAAAGCTGGAGATTAACTACCCGCTGATGCGCATGGTGAAAGGCCCAAGCCTGCTGGAGCTGGCGGAACAGTTGCAGCAAGAATTGGCCAATGGGGAATCACCACAACAACAATCCGGCGATATTTCCGGCATAACCTCTGAGGAGGACATTGAAGTGGTGCACGATTACTTTGTGCGTCTCAAGCGGGCTAAGGGTGAACAACCGAAGAAACTTAAGCTGTTCATGATGCACCCTATGGGCGCGGGGGCCTCGATGTTCGCTCACTTCCTGTATAACGCCCCTGAGGATTGCGAAATTTACGCCATTCAATCCCCTGGCCGTGAAAACCGTCTGCAGGAGCCCAACCACACCCACCTGACGCCATTGCTGGAAGAGCTGGAACAGGCGTTCGATCGTTTGATGGAGGATGAAAAACGGCTCGGTTGGGACGGTGAAATCGCTTTCTATGGCCACAGTTACGGCGGCATTGTGATGTTCGAACTCTATCGTTCTCTGCGTGCCGCTGGCAAAAAACTGCCTGTACACTTCTTCTCTTCAGCCACTATGGCGCCACAGCTGACCGGTACGTGGAAAAACCGCGACGCACTGCGTGAAACGGGCAAGGCGTCTAACTCGGAACAAAAAATCCTTGGCCTGCTGAGTTACATCGACGATCTGGAGTTCGTCAAACAGATCATGCCGGGGATGCGACGTGATATGCCTTTATTGATGAGCTACGAATATCAGCATGCTGAACCCTTGTCTTGTCCGATCAGCGTCTTCTCGGCGATCGAAGACGAGGTCACCCTGGTCGAAGAAATGACCGCCTGGCAGGAGCAAACCACACAAGAGTTCCAGCAATTCCTGGTGCACGGCGACCACTGGTTCGTCAGCAGAAACAAAGAGTTTATAGGAGAGAAAATCGCGCTGGCGGTGGCGCAATGGTTAAGTAAGTAAGCGCTTCATCCGTGCCCCGTCCGGCCTCGGTCGGACGGGGTTTCATCGCTGTGCGGCAAGCACGTTACTGTGCCGCCCGGCAGGCAACATTGACCTTTTCACACTGAACAGGATTACCGTTATGAAACCGAGAAAAATACTCGTCTCCCGCAAACTGGTGTCGGGCCTGACCGTCAGAAGCAAAAACCAGGATGAATTCAATCCGGAAACAGCCAAGATCGCCGGCCTGTGGCAGGATTTTTTCGCCAAAAACCTGGCCGATAATGTCCCTCATAGGCTGCCGAATACGCCACTGGTGGGTGTTTATTCCAATTATGCTTCCGATGTTAATGACTACTACGACGCCACTGCAGGCGTGTTGGTCAATCAGCCTAACGCTGACTTCAGCAATGTGGTGCTGCATGGCGGTCAGTATTTGGTATTTGAAGCACGAGGGAAAATGCCAGAGGCCATCATTGAGGCATGGGATGGGGTCTGGAAATATTTCGAGCAGCGTGACGATATTGTCCGCAGCTATCTGTCTGACTTTGAACTCTTCACCGGCCCAGAAGAAGTGCAGATTCATGTTGGCATCATAGCCTGATGTTATCGAACCAGGGGAAGCGAAGGCTTCCCTTTTCAACCGACAATTACAATGGCGTGTATCTTTTATTAGAAGCGCTCATCATTTCCGGTAAAAAGTGCCCTATCTGGAAGGATAAGGCCAGTGATGATCCAGGCCGAATAAGGACAACGCCCCGCTCGCCGCCAGATATAACAATAATCCGGCAAAGGCGATCAATGCCATTGTCTCAAGAACCCTAAGACGCTTGTGCTCAGCCATCGGCAAACCCTCTGGTTATTCACGTGAAATGTGATCCACTTCAAACTTAGGTGACGCATTACACATCTTCAAGCACGCCTCACAAAATGAAACAATAAATTTTATTAATCATCTTTGTGCTGTCTGTCATATTGCCATGCATCCTGAGTGCTGCCGCTTACCCCATAAGAAAGCAGGGATTTGTAGGGCTAAAAATCCGCTACCGGTTAAACGTTGGTAATGATAGGGTTGTTTTCAACCAGCGCCCATAGCTGGCAAACTTATCATTTGAGGGACGAGTATGATGTCTAAAGGTATTTCAAAGGGATTCTTTATTCTGATCCTTTTTATTGTTACCGCTGCTTTTCTGGACGTATTGGGTCCCTACTACTCGTCAGTGCTGTGGGCTATCATTTTGGCGGTGATTTTCCACCCGGTGAAACAGAAGCTCAAACAATACCTGGGCGAACGAAATGGGCTGGTCTCGCTTTTGACGGTCGCAGTAATCTGTTTGATCGTGTTTACCCCATTGGCGATCATCGCGTCTTCATTGGCCATTGAACTCAACGTTGTCTATACCAAATTGCAAGGTAACAACACGCAATTCCCGGTCATTCTGGCCGACACCCTGCGATTACTGCCTGGTTGGGCACGTCATTTTCTGACCGAACATAATCTCGACAATGCAGCTGAAATACAAAAGAAACTCTCAGAGGTGGCACTGCAGGGCGGACAATACCTTGCTGGTAGCGTGTTCCTGATCGGCAAAGGCACGTTCAACTTCGCCGTTGGCTTTGGCGTCATGCTTTATCTGTTGTTCTTCCTGCTGAAAGATGGCCCTTATCTGGTTAACCTGTCACTCGAAGCATTACCACTGTCCGAACACGTTAAGCATCACCTGTTCGTGAAATTCGCTGCCGTTTCCCGCGCGACGGTGAAAGGCACAGTAGTAGTTGCAGTAGTGCAAGGGGCACTCGGTGGCCTGGCTTTTTACATCACCGGTATCGAAGGTAGCCTGTTATGGGCGGCATTGATGGCATTCCTGTCGATCATCCCTGCCGTGGGTTCCGCCATTATCTGGGTGCCTGCTGCCATCTACTTCTTCGCCACCGGCATGTTGTGGAAAGGCCTGTTCCTGGTGGGCTTCTTCGTGGTGATCATCGGCCTGGTCGATAACATTCTGCGCCCGTTACTGGTCGGCAAAGACACCAAGATGCCTGACTACCTGATCTTGATCTCTACTCTGGGTGGGATGGAAATCTACGGCATCAACGGCTTCGTCATCGGCCCATTGATCGCCGCCCTGTTCATCGCCTGCTGGAATATTCTTTCCGGCCGCGACAGCGCAGAAACCACTGATGAAATCGATGAAGATTTTATCGAGGAAGGTAAAAATCACCCTGATGCCACTAAGGTGGATTGAAACGTCAGTACTCTTCATTCCGGGGCCAGTTCAGGCCCCGCTTTTTTATCCGCGTCTGGCCAAGTTACGCCTTATAAGCCCCCCACGGCTCAATAGGGATAACAACGCGTATCACTTAAGTTAAAGTGACCTCAATGGTCAGTTAATTCCTCGCACACTTGTTCGGATAGAAATAAATGACTTCCGGACCGCCCTCATCAAGATTTTCAATATGACCGCTTTCGATAAAGCCAGCCGCTAGCAACAATCTTCTCATGGGTACATTCGAACGGTTGGTTGATGTGAAAAGCTTCGGCTCTGGACAAAGTGATATCAGCGTGTGGAGCAGCTTTAAACCCACTCCCTGTCGCCGAGAACCTTCAGCCACCATCAACATTTCGATAAAACCACAGCCAAAGAAATGGGCATTCAACACACCATAAGCCATCACCTGACCTCTACTTTCCGCCAGATAACAAATTCCTGCCGCACACCATTCCCTGATCTGGGCACAGCGATGCGGCCCATGGGATACAACAGTATCGAGAGCGGTCAGCACGGAAATGTCAGCTATCGTAGCAAGACGAACAATCATTTTTCTGCCCCCCTGTGTTCTACAATGGCCCACATCAACCAACCCACAATCATGCTTGGATAGGTTTTACATCTCCGAATAAATCTGTAACCCTATATAAAGTTAATAAATACCCCAAGGATGGAATAAACCCAAATGAAGCTTTCTCGCAAAACGTCCGCCGTTTTATTGTTTACCTTGTTCCTGGCCAGCTGTCAGTCACGCCAGACGGTTTCCCCTCCACCTTATATCGGTACCCCGCAGGAAATCAGCACCTATGAGGTGAAGGGGCTAAGGTTCGTCACCACGGTAACTTTTACCGGCATGTTTGCGGAAGAACAGATCAGAGAATATGCGCAGAAACACCATTATCGTTATTACGTAATGACGCTGCGTAGCTTCGGCAAAGATAAAGTGGAGCGAATGAGTGCAATGATGTATCGGTGATTGGTTGTGCAAATACGTTGGTTCGAGGGCATCACAACTCACCTCAACCAGCCGTAAAACAGCAATATTAATTTCTGCTCTCCACGCTCGCCTGGTTGTTATTAGATTAAAAATCATATCGCATAACTATGTGCCGGTTATGGTTAAAAACTGGCAAATAGCGACATACTCACTCATCCTTTCCCTTAAGTCTAGGAACGGTGGAGTATCCAGAAACTCATGAGTGAGCATATCGATGTGGTCAGGCTGGAAACTTCGGGGGGGTTGTTTACCAACCGCCACATCTTATGCGCCGCGCTGGCGGCCCTGCAGCGAAAGCAAGCGCAGATACCCGGCAATAATTTATGCTGTGTGTAGTCCTGGCGGCTGTTCGCTGGGTTGGTGTCAGCCGCACTTTTTTCGCTCTTTAAAAATCTGCGTAAATCAGCCTTAATTAAGGCTGGATTCAAACTTTCTGCATATCAGCAGGTTCTATTACTTTATTAATAGCAAAATGAGTGAACAAACTTGATAAAGCAATATAAGCCAACATCCAAACCCCAGCTTTGCAAATATAAGTAAACACATCGAATTGCGTTTTCCCAAGGGCATCGTTGGAAACAATCATGATGTCATAGGCGTATGAGCAAAATACCCCACAAAAACCGAGTAGGATGATGTTAATAAACTTGGCAGCAAACTCCTTATACTTGAAGGTAGATACCCTTCCGCACCCCCAATTTTTATGGCTTTTTAAAAATAGATGCACGGCACCTGAAAGTAAGATCAGCGTGAATACTCCGTACATGCCTGGATTATCCCAGTTGGCAGCTCCATTAATAATGTTGTAAATAAGCACACCCGATACACCCAGAGCAATGTTCTTAAAATGATCGATAGTAACGCCATAATAATATTCGTTACCTTCGTATGGGATTTGTTTTAGCTTAGCCACGAGAACTCCTTACTTTTAAAATGCCAATAAGTTTCTTTCGTACAAATTTTTAACATTAAAACATATGATGTGACGTTCTGCAGTATTTTAAAAACTGCATAGCAATGCGGTGCGTCACCTGATGTGTGAGTAATTAACCGGAAGCCAGCGCTATGCGGGTGTCTGGCCTCCATTCTTAAAACCCGATTTTCTCTCTGCGAAACGTTGCCAATTCTGGCAGGGCTTCGCTTTGCCGAAAATCAGTGTGGGGTAATAAACGATGATCTACACAATCACGATCGACACAGAAACAATGGACGTTCAGGCATCAGCGGTGATCTTATCTATCGGTGGTTTTGCATTTGATATCGAAGATGTCGATGGAGTGCAGGACTCAATCATGGACGTAGTTCGGAATCCTGAGCTGGCCGACTATACCAAGTCTGCATTTTATGGGTTGGTTGATACCTTTGGTCAGTTAATGCAAGGACGAACTGTTAGCGCCGAAACACAACAGTGGTGGATAAAACAAGATGAAGATGCCCATGAGGCGCTGGCTGGAAATTGGGAACCACTCAGTCAAACATTAGTAAATCTGACATCTTGGATTCAACAACACCCAGGCGCACGTATCTTTTTCCGCGGTACCGATTTTGATGGGTCTATCCTCGAAAGTGCATACCGTTCTTGCGGTCTAACATACCCGTGGCATTTTGCTGGCAAGCGCGATGTTCGCACCTACATTGATGCAATGGTCAAAGGCACCAAGGGTTATCTGCCTAAAACCCATCAACCATGCTTTGCTACGGTTAAACATCACTCTCTACATGATGCCATGAATGATGCAGAACAGATGGCCATTGCCTATCGTCTGAATAGCCGACAGGTAGGTGCTTAATGCTGCAGATGCTGACGTTAGAAGAATGGGCTGCGGAGCGATACCGCAGCAAACCGCCCTCTCTTAATACCTTGCGGCGTTGCGCTAAAGAGGGGCACTTCGCCCCGCCCGCACGTAAAGAAGGCAAGTTATGGCGCGTGCGAGAAGATGCTGAGCTAGTTGGCCCACTCACTACTCCGGTCATTAAGCACGATGACAATCCGAAGCTCCAAAGGATACTGAAAGATGGCAGCCAGACCGCGTAAGAACAATGTTGATATTCCTAACCTGTATCCCCTATTTAGCCGCAAGGCCAATAAGGTCTACTGGCGATACCGTCATCCGGTTACAGGGAAGTACCATGCTCTTGGTGACAATGAGCAGGAAGCTCGTGAGATTGCGATCGAAGCCAATAGCCGACTAGCGGAGCAACGTAGCCGGCAGATCCTGGCACTTAGCGATCGCGTGGCACAAATTAAGGGTAAAGATATAACAGTCAGTACCTGGCTCGATCGGTATTGGAAAATACAGGAAGAACGACTGAGCACTGGTGATATCAAACCTAATACGTTTAAACAAAAACGTAAGCCTGTGGACCTTCTACGCCAAAAATTTGCAATGAAATCCTTGCCCGAGGTAGATGCCAGAGATATCGCTTCGTTGTTGGATGAGTACACCGACGCCGGACAGCCACGTATGGGCCAGGTTGTTCGCTCAGTGCTGATCGATGTATTCAAAGAGGCTCAGCATGTTGGTGAGGTTCCGCCTGGCTACAATCCCGCACTCGCAACAAAGCAACCACGCAGGAAGGTTACCAGGCAGCGTTTGAATTTAGAGGAATGGCAGAAGATCTTCGACATTGCTGATAAACAGCATCGCTACATGGGCAATGCGATGCTATTGGCCATAGTTACAGGGCAGCGATTGGGTGATATCTCAGCAATGAAATTCAGCGATATCTGGGATGACCACTTACATGTTTTGCAGGAGAAAACGGGGGCAAAATTGGCATTACCTCTTTCACTTCGATGCGATGCTTTGAACACAAGCTTACGTGAGATTATCTCGCGCTGCCGAGATTATGCTGTTAGTCAGTATCTTATACATTACTTCCGTTCGACATCAATGGCTCAACGTGGTGACAGAGTGCCAAGTAATACGCTGACAACCAACTTCAGCAAAGCCAGAGATAAAACTGATATTGATTGGGTGGATGGAACACCAGCAACGTTTCATGAACAGCGTTCGCTCTCCGAAAGGCTGTATAAATCCCAGGGCATAAACACGCAGATACTTCTGGGACACAAAACACAATCTCAGACGGACCGCTATCATGATGATAGGGGCAAGGATTGGATCAAAGTCAGCTGATAACTTTATGTGTATTAGCTGAGACCTGAACTGACAGTTTCCGTGGATATAGCGCTATCTTATCTGACAGTCGGCTTTGAGCGGAAACGGACGTTTAAGTCATATAGGTAGGCGAGAATTTCTATTGATTCCATTCTATGGTACTGGCTGAATTCAAACAGCCCATTACTGGGGCTGTTTTGGCTCGTTTATATTGCCTACATCGGTTACACCCGGTATCGGCGATGAGGGAATTAATGTGTCCACACCATTTTTAAGTGCATCACGGGCTGTATCGCGAATACCAGGTTTTACGAGAGAAATGATACCTACCAAAATAATGGTTGTAACCACCGTAGCCAATAGTCCGGAAACACCACCACTTATCCAATTTAAGAACCAGGAACCAAACCGCTTCGCAAAATGCGGCGTTGTTAAATTGGCGCTATAGACAGCAGCGTTCTCACCCCATTCAACCCATTTTTTCTTTAATTCTTCATCATGAGCCGCTTTCATATCAGTTATTCGCTGTTCATAAGCACTTTCAACGCCCTGACTAACCGTCAAAATCAGTTGGTCTACGGCTCTCCGCGCTTTGGCGCGGTAATCATCCAACTGACGCTCGGAATAAGCGATACCGTCATGAAAGCTTTCAAGTTCAGTATTAACCCGAACATCAGTCATCATACGCGAGCGGCATTGGTTGGCGCGGTCATCTTTGTCGGCTTTATACATTGCATAGGCTATCAACTGTTCTGGATCGTCGGAATCTTTAACGAGTTCAGTGAACACCCATTTTTTTGGCTGCGTCGTCATTTCTCACCACAAAAATACAACGCCCCAATATAGGGGCGTCAAAAAATATTGTTTTTAGCCTTTGCGTGCTTTGTTAAAGGCCTCTTTGAAGAAGTTTCGCCCTTCTGACTGCGATAAGACTGAACCAGCGAGTGATTTTTGCACTCCAGAAGCACCCATGTTTCGCCCTTCTGACTGCGATAAGGCTGAACCAGTGAGTGATTTTTGCACTCCAGAAGCACCCGTGTTTCGCTCTTCTGACTGCGATAAGGCTGAACCAGCGAGTGATTTTTGCACTCGAGCAGCACCTGGGCTCACCAGTCCGTTAGTTACCTTGTGATGAACCGCTTTTCTACCTTTAGCATGGCGGTTCTCTTGCGACTTAAGTGCGCCAGAAGTTTCTACTTTTGTCGTAGTAATCTTCTGACGAGCTACATCCGCAACGGCTTTTTCTCCGATGCTGCGAATCTCTTCGGCAGTAAGCGCAGGCATGCGATATATGGTCATAATTTATACCTCCGTATATGCAATGAGTGTATACCGACAAACAATTGTTTGCATCAAATTAGACAACTTAATTTACACCTATGCAAACGGCAAAGATCAAAGCCTTTGCGCAGTAGGCGATTGATTGTGTTATAAATATTCAATTTTGGTTAACCCGGTTAGCTCTAAGCCGCCTCAGGAATAGCTTAGGACAGCTATGAGCGAAAAACGGAAGTAGAATTCTTGAAGAAATAGGCTTCGATAGGGTTTATCTGAAGCCTGCAAAGAATATTGGAATGTTTTGTCATCCTGTCACTGATATTTGGAAATATTCAGGAAATAGCTATATATATAGGTAACTACTACATTGTACTGAGGGAATAAAACCCTCAGTTTTTGAGTAATTCGCTAAGAGATAACTGTTTTTTGCTTTGTTGCTCCTGAATGAATGTATGCACCATTTTCATCACGACTGAAAATGCACTTTGTTCTTCAATATTTATTTTTAATTTAAATGTTTTGGTTATCGGGTTAAGAAGATTATTTGCATCAACCCGAACTTCAATCGCACCAGTCATCTCCTTAGGCTTGTTGGCTGTATATATTAACAATGGGAATTCTTCTTCTTCGATTTGATGACGCCACTCTTCGCATTCCAGTGATACGGCTTTAACAGGCAGGTCACTCATATTTTTGTAATAAAAATCGTTTTTATCTCTCGCAGCTGGAATATGAGGCAATAAGGAATTATAGTGTCTAGAAATTATATCTGACATTGGAACATCCCGCGCGAAAGCCATTTTTTCTGCTACGCTCCATATACTACGCCATTTCCCTTTCGGTGCAGTAGGTGCTGAAGGTAAATCGATCTCTTTGCTTTCAGAAAAAATTTCCCTTATCTTCCAACTATTGCCACATAGAACAAATTCCCCCTTTGCTGTAAACGTTACTACTGCCCGTTCAGCGATAGCATAACCTGTGTTTCGCAGCAAAAATGACAATGGGTTTTTAATTACCTTCGGATTGAGATGCTCATGACAGATTTTCAGCATTTCCTCACATTGCTTTTGCCATTCCGGATAACGTATATCCTTATAAAGTGCAATTTCATCTGCTGAGACTGGAACATACTCTTGTCCATTAATTGTCTTAAGGCTTTTTTCTAAGGATGTAAAAGATTGTGAGTTGGTTTGTTCCTTACTAAAATCTGTCACTAATGGAAATGCATCAGTTAGTCGAAAAAGTAATTTGCTAAGCTCATCTTCAGACAAGGCTGTATAATAGGGAAATAAAACCTCTAATTGCTCATCGTCAGCAACTTTAATGTTGAATTCAGGCATGGACTGAGTCAATTGCTTCAGCCTAGTCTCCAGCAATTTAATTTGTTTATCCTTTTCATCTGTCTCAGCGGCAAGCATCCAGGAAGAAGGTACTTTGTAGCAGGTGATATTATGTTTTATCGCAGAAAAACGCGGACCGCTATCATTGGTAATAATTGCCACTTCATGATCTTTATCGGCAGCACAATATCCTGCCGCAATGCCTACAAAGCGATCGTCGGCCTCCTGATAATCCAGTTGTTCAGATAACTGATCAGATGGTTTCAGACTTAAATCCATAGTAAGAAAAACGCGCGGCGAACGTTCACGGATAACAAGAGTCATGTTAGGTGAATCCACTACTTCAGAAAATAGGCTAGCAGCGTTCTTCGCTTTTTTTGATAGACGTGAATTCCCTTGCCCTTTCTGACGGTCAATCTCTTGCTGAATAGGCCTTGTAATGATGACACAGACTTCATCACAATTAGTGATTTCAGAAAAATTCACCTGTGATAAGGGTATGCATTGCAAAAAAATGTTTGTGTCGGGAAATAAATACAGCTTTTTGCTCATTAAAACCTCAACTTGTTCGATTTTGTCTGAAGAGAAAATGATAATGGTTATCAAATAACTATTAAAAGATAATTATTGTACTCTCAGGTGTCAGGTTAAAAAATATCACATGTTCCTGACCTGTTCTCCTTGTAAATCGACATAACAATCTTTTATCCAGGTCCGCTTCTGGCACAGAGCTGCCTGTCGGATTGGGTTTGACTCTGTGCCGTGTCGAGTCTGAACTAATAAACTGAGGGTCCCCCTCAAGCTTTTACTCTTTCTCAAACCCAAACGTTATGCGGTGCCGTTTTAAGTATTCTTTATTCTCACCAAACAGCCCATCAATTTTTGAGTCCAAGGGAATTTTTAAATCACGAAGCAGACTTGCAAATTCTTTCTTGTGCAATAAGTACCCATTATCATCAAAACTGATCATACCCCGATCAAACAATCTGTCCAGGTTAGGAATGAGGGGGAATCCGTTGTAAGGGTCAACTTTCTCTTTGTCATTTGAGATAGACCACGAAACAATATGGGACGCGGTTAGCATTGACTCAAGCGCAATGCCTGTTACCGCGCATTTTCCGCCCCACTTCTTAAATAATTTATCGCGGTAGGGACCGTGACCAACGCGAGCCTGAATGACTGTTGATTTAGTACTTCCTCTCGCCTCTTTCACCGTGGCAGTCTGTTTATTGAAGTCTATTGAAATATTATCGTTAATAAAACTTGCTATCATTTTTGCTGCAGTTTCGGGTATTTCGCACATGTAGGTCTGCGTGCAAAACCCGTTCTCAGCAAAAACTGTTGGCCGACTTAACTCATTAAACACAGCCATAAACGTATCTCTGAACTGCAAAATATCGATTGGATGCTCTAAAACGGTCAAATCTACATCTACCTTGGTTCCTTCACGCTCCCACTTATCAAAAGATCGATTAGGTGGCCGCGGTGCATCATCAGCATCGGCTGTAGCAGTCGCTACATAGACAATCTCTCGATCCTTATTACAAAAGATAACGTCACCTACTTTTACATCCTTCACTGTTTCCCAAGAGGCATTATTAAACTTTTTCCCATGCTTATTCATGCCATATTGCGGAGCCCAGAGGAAATTATGTTCTTTAACCTCATTAAAACTGCTACCAATATTCACCCAAAAAAAGCTCATTAACACTCCTTGTAGAATTTTATCTCATGCCCAAAAATGCAGTTGCAGGTAGTTTATCGTCCATTTCATAGCAAAGTTTAGACGCAGCTCAACCTTTAGGTCTATACGCTGAAAGGCGCCAAAATGGCCGCGTTTTGATAACTTATTTTGATAATGTTTTGATAACCGTTGCAATTTGAATAATAAAAAACGGGAACCATCAGGCTCCCGTTATCATTCAACGCTAAAACATCATTACATGTGTTTAACGATAGCGTCGCCAAACTCTGAGCATTTCAGCAGTTTAGCGCCTTCCATCAGGCGTTCGAAGTCATAGGTCACGGTCTTGGCGGCAATTGCGCCTTCCATGCCCTTAACAATCAGGTCAGCCGCTTCGAACCAGCCCATGTGACGCAGCATCATTTCTGCAGACAGGATGATGGAACCTGGGTTCACTTTATCCTGGCCAGCATACTTAGGTGCAGTACCGTGGGTCGCTTCGAACAGTGCACAATCAGAACCGATGTTGGCACCTGGTGCAATACCGATACCACCAACCTGTGCAGCCAGGGCGTCGGAGATGTAGTCACCGTTCAGGTTCATACAGGCGATCACGTCGTATTCAGCCGGACGCAGCAGGATTTGCTGCAGGAAGGCATCGGCGATCACGTCTTTAACAACGATTTCTTTACCGGTGTTCGGGTTCTTGATTTTCAGCCATGGGCCGCCGTCGATCAATTCACCGCCGAACTCTTCGCGTGCCAGTTCGTAGCCCCAATCCTTGAAGGCACCTTCGGTGAACTTCATGATGTTGCCTTTGTGAACCAGAGTCACAGAGTCACGGTCGTTGGTGATAGCGTACTCGATCGCTGCACGAACCAGACGTTTGGTCCCTTCTTCAGAGCATGGTTTCACACCGATACCGCATTGCTCTGGGAAGCGGATTTTCTTCACGCCCATTTCGTCGCGCAGGAATTTGATCACTTTGTCTGCTTCGGCAGAACCGGCTTTCCATTCGATACCTGCATAGATGTCTTCGGCGTTTTCGCGGAAGATCACCATGTCGGTCAGCTCTGGCTGTTTAACCGGGCTTGGGGTGCCCTGGTAGTAACGCACTGGACGCAGACACACGTACAGATCCAGTTGCTGGCGCAGAGCCACGTTCAGGGAGCGAATACCGCCACCGACTGGGGTAGTCAGCGGGCCTTTGATGGCAACGCGGTAGTCACGGATCAGATCCAGGGTTTCTTCCGGCAGCCAAACGTCTTTCCCGTAAACGTGAGTGGATTTTTCGCCGGTGTAGATTTCCATCCAGGAGATTTTACGTTCGCCGTGGTAGGCTTTTTTCACAGCTGCATCAACCACGTGAATCATAGCAGGGGTAACGTCAACGCCAATACCGTCGCCTTCGATAAACGGAATGATCGGGTTATTCGGAACAACCAGTTTACCCTGGGCATCGACCGTAATCTTTTTACCTTCTGCCGGAACAACTACTTTGCTTTCCATCAACCTCTCCTTCAAGCGCAATTTTTGTTAATGCTTTGTAAGATGCGTGTAGATACTACTGGAATTTTCTGTCCGCGCCAATCCGAAACGGATTCGGTTATAATGCGCCTATCATCCGTAATCTCAACTGTTATGAAAAAATTCTCTGTTAAAAATCACAAAGTTAAACGATTCAGCAAGCCTGAGCCCGCCAAACCTGCTGTAGCACAGGGGCCGCGTCGCGTCGTGTTATTCAATAAGCCATTCGACGTGCTACCGCAATTCACCGATGAAGCAGGCCGCACGACACTGAAAGAATTCATTCCTTTTCCTGATGTTTACGCCGCCGGACGTCTGGATCGCGACAGCGAAGGATTATTGGTATTAACCAATGACGGCAAACTGCAGGCACAGCTAACTCAGCCGGGTAAACGCACCGGCAAAGTGTATTACGTGCAAGTGGAAGGGGCGCCGCAGGAAAGCGATCTGGCCCCCTTGCGTAGCAGTGTCACGCTCAAAGACGGCCCCACGCTGCCTGCCGGTGTGGAGCTGGTTGCCGAACCACAATGGTTGTGGCCACGCACCCCACCCATCCGCGAACGCAAATCGATCCCCACCACCTGGCTAAAAATCACCCTGTATGAAGGCAGAAACCGCCAAGTACGTCGCATGACTGCACATATCGGCTTTCCTACTCTGCGACTGATTCGCTACAGTATGGGCAATATTTCATTGGGTGAACTGCAACCCGGTGAATGGAAAACCCTCGATTCACTGTAATTGGCCTATGGAGCAGCAACGATGAAAACATTAACCGCGCTACTGTTCACCACTCTGCTTTCCGTCTCTGCCGCACAGGCTGCCAGTTTCGACTGCGCCAAAGCCGTCAACGCCGATGAAAAAGCAATCTGCGCCAGCCGTACGCTGAGCGACAAAGATGTGGAAATGGCCACCAAATACCAGTTTCTGCATGGTCTGTTCGCCATGGGGGTTCGCGGGGATATGCTAGACCAGCAACAAAGCTGGTTGGAGCAACGTAAATTGTGCGGTAGTGACGTCAATTGCCTGTCAGCCAGCTACAAAACCCGCATCGCCGAGTTGGATGATATCTATCAGCACATTAACAAACCGCTGTAAGAGGCCGCTATGTTTAAACCGCACGTTACCGTTGCCTGCGTGGTTCACGCCGCGGGTAAGTTTTTGATCGTCGAAGAGACCATCAACAACAAGGCATTATGGAACCAACCGGCCGGTCATCTCGAAGCTGACGAAACCTTGGTACAGGCCGCCGAACGCGAACTGTGGGAGGAAACCGGCATCCGCGCCACGCCGCAGTCATTCCTCAAGCTGCATCAGTGGATCGCACCGGACAACACGCCGTTTCTGCGCTTTTGCTTTGTTATCGAGCTGGAGCAACAACTGCCGACAGAGCCTCACGACAGCGATATCGATCGCTGTCTGTGGCTGACTGCCGACGAAATATTGCAGGCCCCCAACCTGCGTTCTGCGCTGGTCGCGGAAAGTGTTCGTTGTTATCAACAGCCGGAACGTTATCCACTGTCGCTGGTCAGCAGCTATAACTGGCCGTTCTGAGATGAATAAGTGCCGTGCGCCGGCGCGGCCAACGTGGTAAAATCCTGCGCTTGTTTTTTATCAGCACGGTTCGTGTTCAAGTTCGTGAGATCCCCATGTCAGACAACAGCCAGAAAAAAGTAATCGTCGGTATGTCCGGCGGCGTCGACTCTTCCGTTACTGCCTATCTGTTACAGCAACAGGGCTATCAGGTCGCTGGGCTGTTTATGAAGAATTGGGAAGAAGACGATGACGAAGAATATTGCTCCGCAGCGACCGACTTGGCCGATGCGCAAGCAGTATGCGACAAACTCGGTATCGAACTGCATACGGTAAATTTCGCAGCAGAGTACTGGGACAACGTTTTTGAACTGTTCCTGGAAGAGTACAAAGCTGGCCGCACGCCGAACCCAGACATTCTGTGCAATAAAGAAATCAAATTCAAAGCGTTCCTGGAATTCGCCGCAGAAGATTTGGGCGCTGATTTTATCGCTACCGGTCACTACGTACGTCGCCAGGACGTGGATGGTAAAAGCCGCTTACTGCGCGGTGTCGACGGCAACAAAGACCAGAGCTATTTCCTCTACACCCTCAGCCACGAGCAGGTTGCGCAAAGCCTGTTCCCGGTTGGTGAACTGGAAAAGCCAGAGGTGCGCCGCATTGCCGAACAGCTTGAACTGGTCACCGCCAAGAAAAAAGACTCCACCGGTATCTGTTTTATCGGCGAACGCAAATTCCGTGATTTCCTCGGTCGTTACCTGCCTGCACAACCTGGCCCAATCGTCAGTGTCGACGGCCAGACAGTCGGTGAACATCAGGGCTTGATGTACCATACCCTTGGCCAGCGCAAAGGGCTGGGCATCGGCGGCATGAAGGACAGCAGTGAAGATCCGTGGTACGTCGTCGACAAAGACGTTGCCAACAACATTTTGGTGGTCGCCCAAGGGCATGAGCATCCGCGCCTGATGTCCGTCGGCCTGATCGCACAGCAGTTACATTGGGTCGATCGTCTGCCACTGACTGGCCCCTTCCGCTGCACGGTGAAAACGCGTTATCGCCAGCAGGATATTCCATGCACCGTCACCCCGCTTGACGAAGAACGTATTGAAGTGCGTTTCGACGAGCCGGTCGCCGCCGTCACCCCAGGCCAGTCTGCCGTGTTCTATCAGGATGAAATCTGCCTCGGCGGCGGCATTATCGAACAGCGTTTACAGGAGTAATCGTGGCGAAGAATTATTATGACATTACGCTGGCAATGGCCGGAATCAGCCAGGCCGCGCGTATGGTCCAGCAGTTGGCACACGAAGGCCAATGCGATCGCGAGGCTTTTCATACCTCGCTGAGCAGCCTGCTGCAGATGGATCCCTCCTCAACGCTGGCGGTGTTCGGCGGTGAAGAGCGTAATCTGAAAGTAGGTCTTGAGACACTGATGAGTGTGCTCAATGCCAATAATAAAGGGTTGGGCGCCGAACTGACCCGCTACACCATCAGCCTGATGGTGCTTGAGCGCAAACTCAACGCCAATAAACAGGCCATGAATCAGCTTGGGGAACGTCTTGGTCAACTTGAACGTCAGCTGGCGCATTTTGATCTGGAATCCGACACAATTATCAGCGCACTGGCCGGCATTTATGTCGACGTGGTCAGTCCGCTCGGGCCGCGCATCCAGGTGACAGGTTCACCGGCTATCCTGCAAAACCCGCAGGTGCAGGCCAAGGTTCGTGCCACACTGCTGGCGGGCATCCGCGCCGCCGTGCTGTGGCAACAGGTTGGCGGCAGCCGCCTGCAGTTAATGTTTTCCCGTAATCGTCTGTTCAAACAGGCGCAAAATATCGTTGCTCATTGTTAATAGATCCCAGGAGTTGCTACCGATGGAATTATCCTCACTGACCGCCGTCTCACCCGTTGATGGACGCTACGGTGATAAAGTCAGCGCACTGCGCGCCATTTTCAGCGAATACGGTCTGCTGAAATTCCGCGTGCAGGTTGAAGTACGTTGGCTGCAAAAACTGGCCGCCTGCGCAGAAATCAAGGAAGTTCCGGCTTTTGACGCCGACGCAAACGCTTTCCTCGACAAAATCGTTGCAGAGTTCAGCGAAGAAGACGCGCAGCGTATCAAGACTATCGAACGCACCACCAACCACGACGTGAAAGCGGTTGAGTATTTCCTGAAAGAAAAAGTGGAAGCAATCCCTGCCCTGCAGGCGGTGTCCGAGTTTATCCACTTTGCTTGTACTTCAGAAGACATCAACAACCTGTCGCACGCACTGATGCTGCAAACTGCGCGTCAGGATGTTGTACTGCCGTACTGGCGTAAAATCATTGATTCGATCAAGGGCCTGGCGCTGGAATACCGCGATATTCCGTTGCTGTCCCGTACCCATGGCCAGCCGGCAACCCCGTCTACTGTCGGGAAAGAATTCGCCAACGTCGCCTACCGTATGGAACGTCAGTTCCGTCAGTTTGAGCGCGTGGAAATCATGGGTAAAATCAACGGTGCTGTCGGCAACTATAACGCCCACATCGTCGCTTACCCAGAAGTGGACTGGCATGTCTTCAGTGAAGAGTTTGTTACGTCACTGGGCATCACCTGGAACCCGTACACCACGCAGATTGAACCGCACGACTACATTGCAGAACTGTTTGACTGTGTGGCCCGCTTCAATACCATCCTGATCGACTTCGATCGTGATATCTGGGGTTACATCGCCCTGAATCACTTCAAGCAGAAGACCATCGCCGGTGAAATCGGTTCTTCTACCATGCCGCACAAGGTTAACCCGATTGACTTCGAAAACTCCGAAGGCAACCTGGGCCTGTCAAACGCAGTACTGGGCCATCTGGCCAGTAAACTGCCGGTTTCCCGCTGGCAGCGCGACCTGACCGACTCCACTGTGCTGCGTAATCTGGGTGTTGGCCTGGGTTATGCATTGATCGCCTATCAGGCGACCATGAAAGGCATCAGCAAGCTGGAAGTGAATCAGGCACACCTGCTGGACGAGCTGGATCACAACTGGGAAGTGCTGGCCGAGCCTATCCAAACAGTGATGCGCCGTTACGGCATCGAAAAGCCGTATGAGAAGCTGAAAGAACTGACTCGCGGCAAACGTGTGGATGCCGCTGGCATGCAAGCGTTTATCGATGGGCTGGCACTGCCAGAAGAAGAGAAAACACGCCTGAAAGCTATGACTCCCGCTAACTACATTGGTCGCGCCGCGACCATGGTTGATGAGCTGAAGTAACAGTTTGGTTTCGCGCTAAAAAAGGCGGCCGTTTGGCCGCCTTTTTTATGCCATAAAATCCTGCAATCGTTTTTTCTGCTGCCCGTGCGCATTAAAGTTATCGGGATTTAACCATTGTTCAAACCCGGCTTTGATTGCCGGCCAGCGGTCAACCGTGATGGCGAACCAATCGGTATTCCGGCTGCGACCTTTGGTGATCACCGCGTACTTGAACGTGCCTTCATGGTTGAAACCAAACCTCGCAGCTGCCTGTTTGGAGGGTGCGTTATGGCTGTCGCACTTCCATTCACAGCGGCGATAACCCAAGTCTTCAAACAGGTGTCGCAACATCAGATAAATCGCTTCGGTGGCGCTCGAGCGCTGCTTCATCGCGGGTGACCAACTGACATGACCAATCTCCGCCACGCCGTTACCTTCGTCGATACGCATATAGGCAACCGTTCCAACAGGAAGCTGACTTGAACAGTCAAACACCGTCAGATTAACCAGTGTAGGATTCGCCTGTAACGCTGTCAGATGTTGCAGCATGGCCTCTGGGCTCTCAGGCCGCTCTATCGACAAATACGTCCAATCTCGGCCATCCGGCGCCTGCTGGAAGGCATGGAATAACGCGGCATGATCCCGCTGTGGCTCAAGCCGTTTCAACTGGCAAAAGCGCCCTTCCATCATTTCCCCTGTAGGCCGTTTCGCCGCTTGCCAATCGGTTAATGGCTCACCCACCGGCTGACCGAATTGATTGATCACCATAAAGCCTCCGCGATTTGCCGTTAACGTTCGTAAGCAATGAACGACGTTCTTTTGCCTATTTTATCGTACAGCGAACGAGCCGGAGCATTATATTCCTGCGTCATCCAATAAACCCGGTCGCTTCCTTTTTCATTTGCCAACAGATAAGCTTGCTCAAATAATTTTTCGGACACTTTCTTACCACGCGCTGCCGGAGAAACATAAAGGTCTTCAATATAACAATAACCGACAGAGCTCCAGGTGGATGGATGAAAAATCAGATTCATTAACCCCAATAATGTGCCGTCTTTATCTTCTGCCACCAGGCCATAAACCTGATGCCCTTCGCATAACCGTTCAAAGGTATGATCGGTGACCTGTGCTGAAACTTCCGCACGGTAAAAATGAAGGTACCCTTGCCAAAGATCCAACCACTGTGATTTGTCATCGCTTTGTATTTTTCGCACTACAACTTCATTGTTAACTGGAAGCATAGATCCTCGCTGATTTCCTGAGAAAAAATAACGTAATACCAGCAGGATACACCCACCAATGCGGGCTGAATACAGACCAATTAACAACAGCAAGCAGACCAATTTAGCGGCACTATCATTCTGAAGCGGGTGCTGAAAGTTCGCTAAAAATAGATGATAACCTTTTGATAAATTTTACAATCTCATCCGGGGTGTAGGCAGCAAAGCCGAAGACCAATGCACCTTTAGTAGGAGAGTTGGTATAGAAGTCAATCAGCCCGTAGATTTTCATTCCTTGGGCCTCGGCGGCATGAATCAACCGCCGCTCAGTGGCTGCGTCTACCAACGGGCACACCAGCTGTAGGCCGCCCTGCGGCAATCTCGGTTGAGTCCAGGTGCCAAGGTACTGATGCACCGCGGCATGCAGGATCTCAAGCCGGGCCTGATATATCTTGCGCATGTTTCTTAAATGCTCGGCATAAAAATCACCACTTAAGCATTTGAATAACGTCATTTGTGGTAACGCAGACGTATAACCATCCTGAAATTGCTTCGCCGCCACCATAGGTTTAATTAACGCCTGCGGAACGATAAGAAACCCAATACGTAAGCCAGGAAATAACGTTTTGCTGAACGTACCGATATATAAAGTGCGTTGATATTGATCTAACCCTTGCAATGAGGCGGTCGTCAGGCCGTTATAATTAAATTCTGAGTCGTAATCATCTTCAATAATCCAGGCTTTTTCATGTTGCGCCCACGCCAAAAGCTTCAGCCTTCTTTCAATGCTGAGTGAATGGCCTAAGGGATAATGATGAGAGGCCGTGATATAAACACCTCGCCCTCCCTCCTCCGTCTGAATCAGCGCATCAATATCCATACCGGATTGATCCACAGCGATCGGATGGGTGATTAGTCCCGCAGACTGAGCCAATTTTTTGGCCCCTTGGTAGCCTGGCTCTTCAACAAAAACTCTGTCACCGGGATTAAAGAGTACCTGAGTACACAATGATAACGCCTGCTGAGAGCTGGTCACCACAATGACCTGATCTGCGCTGGCTTTAACACCCCTTTCACGCCGCAGATACTCAATGATTTCCGCTCTTAGCTCCACCAGTCCTTGGGGATCGGCATAGCCAAGCAGAGGCTCGGCTCCCTGACGCACAGCCAGCCTTTCCAGTTGAAGCCAGCTTTCGATGGGAAACAAGCGCAAATCGGGCAATGAGGGGGTCAGTGCACCACTACGCCGAGTGTGTGGAGCATGTGCGGCAACCAGTAAGGAGCGGCCATGAACGCTAAGCTCTCGTTCTGACAAAAGGGTACTTTCCGCATTCTCAGACGCCAGCAACTCGCGACCGATCAACGTATTTTGCTGGTAACTGACAAAGCTGCCACGACCTACGGCGCGAGCAATGTAGCCTTCGGCTTCCAGTTGGGCGTAGGTTAATTCAACGGTATCACGCGAAATAGTCAGCCGCGCAGCCAACACCCTGCTGGGTGGCAGTTTCGCCAAATAACCCAGCGTCCCGGCGATCACGAGCTGCTTAATCGTCAGATGCAGCGCGGCTCTACGCGTCATTCCTTGCCGTAAATGCCGGTAAAAAGTCACGTGTATCGCATCCTGAGATGCGTGCTGCTTATTATCGCTACTGAGCTTCATAGTGCTCCGGGTCAAAAGTAGGCCAATGTTGCCCACACGAATAGGTACTGTAATACAGGGAATTATGTCACAACCGAACAGCGCGATACCCGTCCTGGCGTAACGTTATCAAAAGGCCTTGGCTTTCCTGCTAACGGCCTCGTTTGTTTAAGTTTGGTTTAGCTTTGCCCCGCCATTGTTTATCCTGCGTTTATTGGGCGTTGCCGATAATGGCGACGTACAAAAAATAGATAGCGCTTATTTTTAACCAAGGCTCTGCGTCCCTTGCGATAAGTGCAGGTTATACCTACCATAACGTCAACACGATCAGATGGGTAAGGTCGCCGCGCTATCCCTTATGCGCCAAAGAGCGTGTTACCTTTTATAGCGCGGGTGACAGGATGTTCACCCGCCAATCTACAGGAGTCCGTCATGCGAGTACTGGTTGTTGAAGATAATGGTTTGTTGCGCCACCACCTCTCTGTACAGATGCGTGAAATGGGCCACCAGGTTGATGCAGCGGAAGATGCCAAGGAAGCCGACTATTTCCTGCAAGAACATGCGCCGGACATCGCCATTGTCGATCTCGGCCTGCCCGGTGAAGACGGCCTGAGCCTGATCCGCCGCTGGCGTGCCCACCAGATGAAGCTGCCGATTCTGGTGCTGACGGCGCGTGAGAGCTGGCAAGACAAAGTGGCCGTGTTGGAAGCCGGTGCCGACGACTATGTCACCAAGCCGTTCCATCTGGAAGAAGTCATTGCCCGCATGCAGGCGCTGATGCGTCGCAATAGCGGCCTTGCTTCACAGGTCATCGTTTTACCGCCGTTCCAAATCGATCTCTCGCGCCGCGAGCTCAGCGTCAACGAACAGCAAATCAAACTGACCGCGTTTGAATACACGATTATCGAGACCTTAATTCGTAACGCTGGCAAGGTGGTCAGCAAAGATTCCTTAATGCTGCAACTGTATCCGGATGCTGAACTGCGTGAAAGCCATACCATCGACGTGCTGATGGGGCGCTTGCGTAAAAAACTGCAGGCGGAATACCCGCAGGAAGTGATCACCACAGTACGTGGCCAGGGCTATCGTTTTGATGCGAAGTGAACATCATGTTCAGCAAGGATAAAAAACCGTTTTCACTGCGCGCCCGCTTTCTGATGGCAACCGCCGGGGTGATCCTGGCGCTATCGCTGTCTTATGGTCTGGTGGCAGTGGTGGGTTATATCGTCAGTTTCGACAAAACCGCCTTTCGTTTGCTACGCGGTGAAAGCAATCTGTTCTTCAGCCTGGCCCAATGGAATAACAACAAGTTAACCATCGCCATTCCACCGGATATTGATCTCAACTTTCCTACTTTGGTTTTCATTTACGACGATAAAGGCAATCTGTTGTGGAGCCAGCGTCAGGTGCCAGAGTTGGAAAAGCGCATCAATAAAGAGTGGCTGGAGGAGTCCGGCTTCTACGAAATTGATACGGATACCCGTATCAGTAGCGAAGTGCTGGGCAACAACCCCAAAGCGCAAGATCAGCTCAAGGATTATGACGACAATGATCAAAACGCACTGACCCACTCCGTGGCGGTCAACACCTACGCAGCAACAGCAAGATTACCGGCACTGAGCATCGTGGTGGTCGACACCATTCCACAGGAGCTCCAGCGCTCGGACGTAGTATGGGAATGGTTCAGCTATGTGCTGCTGGCCAACCTGCTATTGGTGGTGCCATTGTTGTGGTTGGCGGCTTACTGGAGCCTGCGCCCTATCAAGGCGTTGGTCAATCAAGTCGGAGAACTGGAAAACGGTGAACGTGAACAACTCGACGAGAATCCCCCGAGTGAGTTGCGCGGGCTGGTGCGCAATCTGAATATTCTGGTGCGTAACGAGCGTCAACGCTACACCAAATATCGCACCACACTTTCCGATCTGACGCATAGCCTGAAGACGCCGTTGGCGGTGCTGCAAACCACATTACGCTCACTGCGTACCGGCAAACAGACCACGATTGAGGAAGTCGAGCCGATCATGCTCGATCAGATCAGTCGTATCTCCCAACAAATTGGTTACTACCTGCACCGTGCCAGTATCAACTCGGGGCAGACGGTACTGACGCGTGAAATCCATTCGGTCCCTGCACTGCTGGACAGTCTCACCGTCGCACTGAACAAGGTGTATCAACGTAAAGGCGTGGTGATCACGCTGGATATCTCACCAGAAGTGACCTTTATGGGAGAGAAAAACGACTTTATGGAAGTCATGGGCAACGTGCTGGAAAACGCCTGTAAATACTGCCTGGAGTTCGTTGAAATCACCTCCCTCCACTCCGATAAATTCCTCACTATCGTCATCGACGACGATGGCCCAGGCATTCCGGAAAGCAAACGCGAGCTGATCTTCCAACGCGGTCAGCGGGTAGACACGCTTCGCCCCGGTCAGGGCCTGGGATTGTCGGTAGCGGCAGAGATCATTGAGCAGTACGACGGGTCTATCACCATTAGCGATAGCCCGTTGGGAGGTGCTCGCATGCAGGTCACGTTCGCTCGCCAGCACGATTCCCACCATCACGAGTAAATTCTGTTGTTCAGGCCCCGATCCACGGGGCCAATCTTCCGTTATAATCGCACTCAGGCTCACTCCTCTATCCTGGAATAGAACATGGATTATCAATTAGATCTGGACTGGAACGATTTTTTGCAACGTTATTGGCAAAAGCGTCCGGTGATTCTGAAGCGCGGCTTCAAAAACTTTATCGATCCGATTTCCCCGGATGAGCTGGCTGGGCTGGCGATGGAAAACGAAGTGGACAGCCGTTTGGTTAGCCACCAGGACGGCCGCTGGCAGGTTGCGCACGGGCCTTTCGAGAGTTTTGACCACCTGAGCGAGAACAACTGGTCACTGCTGGTGCAAGCAGTGGATCACTGGCATGAGCCTTCCAGCGCACTGATGCGCCCATTCCGTCAACTGCCTGACTGGCGGATGGACGACCTGATGATTTCATTCTCGGTCCCTGGCGGTGGCGTTGGTCCTCACCTTGATCAGTACGACGTCTTTATCATACAGGGCACGGGCCGCCGCCGCTGGCGTGTGGGCGAAAAAGTGCCGATGAAACAGCATTGCCCACACCCTGATTTGCTACAGGTGGAACCTTTCGACGCCATTATTGATGAAGAAATGGAACCGGGTGACATTCTGTATATTCCACCAGGTTTCCCACATGAAGGTTACGCGCTGGAGAATGCACTGAATTACTCAGTAGGCTTCCGGGCACCTAATGGTCGTGAGCTGATCAGCGGCTTTGCCGACAACGTACTGGCACGCGAGCTGGGTAGCAAACGCTACAGCGATCCAGATATTCAACTACGTGAACACCCAGCAGAGGTGTTACCACAGGAAGTCGACGCGCTACGCCAGATGATGTTGGATTTGGTTCAGCAACCTGAGCACTTCCAGCAGTGGTTCGGCGAGTTTATCTCCCAGACGCGCCACGAACTGGACGCGGCACCACCGGAACCCCCTTATCAGGCTGGGGAAATTTACGAACTGCTGCAACAGGGTGAGCCATTACAACGTCTGGGCGGCCTGCGCGTATTACGCGTTGGTGACCAGTGCTTTGTGAACGGTGAACTGATGGATACCGAGCATCTGCAGGCTGCCGATGCAATGTGCCAGAATTTCAGCGTTGATGCTGCCATGCTCGGCGACGCGGTTGACGATCCGTCATTCCTGGCGCTGTTGACCGCACTGGTTAATAACGGCTACTGGTATTTCAAAGACTGAAGCTAAGTACTTTCTCAATCAAGCCACCCGCTTTTCGGCGGGTGGCTTGATTTATCTCAGCAACGCCTTCACACGGTAGTTTTCCAGTTCATTGTCCGGCATGCCCGCCTGTTGCGCGGCCGCACAAATTTGCTGCCAGGTATTGGCATCTATCGGAATACCCTGCTGCAATCGCATCTCACGGTTCGCCTCTTCCCATTCACCGGGTACGGCAATAGGTTGCCCATCGCTTGGAGGTGAAGCCTTCACCCAGTCGATAAACGCCTCTGCTTCATTCTGCATATCCGGCGCAGCGAATGCTTCTGGGTTGAGGATGATGGTCGTCATACAGTTGAAAATGGCATCGCTGTTGGATTTCAGCGTGGCGCTATGCGTCGTACGCCCGCCGGACAGCGCCCCACCGAGAATTTCGCACAATGTGGCCAGCGCATACCCTTTATGTGCACCAAATGGCAACAACGAGCCAAATGGCGGTTCGTGCATCACACAAGGTTCAGTCGTTGGTTGACCGTGCTGATCAATCAGATAACCAGGTGCGACGCTCTGGCCTTTGTTGTAAGCCACGCGCGTTTTACCAAAGGCAATGCCACTGGTGGCAAAATCCAACAGCAGTGGTTTTTTATCTGCACGGGGGAAAATGACGCAGAAGGGGTTGGTGCCGAAGCGACGATCACTGCCGCCGAACGGCGCCACCATCGGATCGCCCACCACATTGACAAAATGAATGGAGATAAAACCGGCACGTGCACATTGTTCAGCCCAGTGACCGATACGGCCAATATGGTGTGAGTTATGCAGCGCCACCGCCGCCAGCCCCAATTGCCGGGCGCGCTCAATCCCTTTATCCATCGCTTCGCTAGCCACCACCTGGCCAAACCCCTGACCACCGTCAACCGTCAGCACGGCCCCCGCATCGCGCACCACCCGAGCATGAACATTCAGTTGTAGATGCCCTTGCGCCAACGATGCCATATAGCTTGGGATCATGCCTACGCCATGCGAATCGTGCCCAGCCAGATTAGCCTGCACTAAATGATCCGCCACCAGCGCGGCTTCACGCTCCGTACTGCCGGCATGGCGCCAAATAGCCTGTACAAACTGTTCAAGGCATTGGCGATCGATACGGTGTTCAGTGCTCATGATACGGCTCCTTGTGCTGGAAATATATCTCACACTAGGAGCAAATCATTGTTACGGCAAGCAATTATAATAATCGTGATCGGTGTTATTTGGCGCGTTCGGCCGTCAGTGCTGCAATGCGCATAATGACCGCCACCGCCTGTTCCATCCCTTCAAGGGAAACAAACTCATGCTTGCAGTGGTAGTTGTAACCGCCAGTGAACAGATTCGGACACGGCAGACCACGAAACGATAACTGTGCACCATCTGTGCCACCACGAATCGGCTTCATGATCGGTTCAATATCACAGTCACGCATTGCCTGCTGCGCCAACGCAATCACATGGGGGTGTTCTGCCACCTGTTCGCGCATGTTGTAATAGCTGTCTTCGATCGCCACCTCGATATAACAATCCCGTGGCAGGCCTTTACCCACCTGCTGAGCGACTTCGATCATCCGGCGTTTGCGCGCTTCAAAACCGTCACGCTCAAAGTCACGCAGGATATAGTGCATTTCGGCACGCTCAACACTCCCTTTAAGGCTGCTGAGGTGATAAAACCCTTCATAGCCCGTGGTGGTTTCCGGGGTTTCATCCGCCGGTAATGCTTGTTGAATACGACTCGCAAGCGACAGTGCGTTCACCATCACCCCTTTAGCGCTCCCCGGGTGCACATTATTGCCGACAATTTTCACCGTTACTGATGCCGCATTGAAGTTTTCACACTCCAGTTCACCAACGCCGCCGCCATCTACGGTATAGGCCCACTCGGCATTGAATTCTGCAACATCAAAAAACCGTGCGCCTTTACCGACCTCTTCATCCGGCGTAAAGGCTACGCGGATATCACCGTGTGGGATCTTACGCTGTTGTAGCCGCACCATGGCGGTCAATATCTCAGCAATACCCGCTTTATCATCAGCACCGAGTAGCGTTTTACCGTCGGTGGTGATCAGTGTCTGCCCCAACATTTGGTGCAGGATCGGAAACATCACCGGTGACAACACTTCATCGCCGATACCGAGGGCAATATCGCCACCGCGGTAATTTTCGACGATCTGCGGATTAACATGCTTACCGCTAAAGTCCGGCGATGTATCCAGATGCGAAATAAACCCAATTGCCGGTACGGGCCAGGCAACGTTCCCCGGCAAGGTGCCCATGACGCAGCCGTGCTCGCTGAGCGACACCCGTTCAAACCCCAATTCAATCATTTCCTGCTGCAACGCGCGCGCCAGCTTCAATTGCCCGTCGGTGCTCGGCACATGTTTGACGTTCGCTTTAGATTGCGTGTCGAATGAGACGTAGTTAAAAAAGCGATCTAGTAGTTTATCCATGGTATCCGCCCTCAGAATATCGCGTCTCATTATGCGGAACCGGTCAGGATCAAATATTGAGACAGGTCATTTTTACCCAGATTTAACGGAAATCATTAATTGCAGTGATAATTACAGGTGTGCGCGTTCGTTCATCAATAGCTAAACATTGGACAATATCGGTAGAACGCGAGTACGAAGTGGGTAAGCAGGAAAACGTTGAGGTAATAATTAGAGAATTCAGGGCGCAACAGGCCGCGCCCTGAAATCGGCGTTAAGGTTGATCGGCTCTTTCGACTTTCCCGACCAGGAATTTGTGCACGAATCGTGGTACTACCGCACTGGCAGGACCATAGTGTTTTTCATCAAACTGACTTTCTACCTGGCTTGGCTCCAGATTCAGTTCCATGGTGTGCGCCCCGCCCAAGCGTGCTTCGTGGACAAAACCTGCAGCCGGGTAAACATGACCCGAAGTGCCAATGGCTACAAAGAAATCGGCTTTGGCCAGCGCCTGATAGATTTCATCCATGCCCAGCGGCATTTCGCCGAACCACACCACGTGTGGCCGCAACGGTGCTGGGAACTGGCAGCAATGGCAGCGATCATCCACGCTGAGATCTTCCGGCCAATCAAATACCTGCCCTGAACTGGTACAGCGGACTTTCAACAGTTCACCATGCATGTGCAACACACGTGAACTGCCGGCACGCTCATGCAGATTATCGATATTCTGCGTCACCAGCAGGAAGTTATCCCCTAACCAGGCTTCCAGATCCGCCAATGCGCGGTGCGCCGCGTTAGGGGCAATCTCCGGCGACTGTAGCTGCCGACGGCGTTCATTATAAAACGCCTGCACCAGTTGCGGATCACGCTGATAGCCTTCCGGCGTTGCGACATCTTCCACACTGTGCTCTTCCCACAAACCGTCTGCGGCGCGGAAAGTACGAATGCCCGACTCAGCCGAGATCCCGGCCCCGGTTAACACCACGACAAACGGCTTTTTCAGCTCAGCCGCCGCCATGGTATCGCGATGAAAAATCCGCGAACGAAAGCGCTGATGCAGCACATGCTTACTCTTACGAAACTGACACAGCCGATGGCGAGTGTGCATTAACTCTCTCCTTACTTTTCCCTGTGAACCAAATTGAGGAACGCAGCCCCACGTACGCCACCCGCGTCCCCATAGCGCGCTTTTTCAATGCGTGGCAACTTGGCCACCCGCAACAGATGCGCAGGTAAACGCTGTGGTAACGCCTGGTAGATGGCTTCAAAATTCGATAACCCGCCACCGATCACCACCAGATGTGGATCAATAATGGTCAGTAAATTGCCCAGGCATATCGCCAGAACATCCATAAAACGTTCGACATGAGCCACTGCCTGCGGCTCACCCGACTGATAATGCGCAATGATCTGCTGTGCAGGCAAGTGCTGCTGATAAAAGTGAGCGTACATCCACTCAAAACCGCGGCCAGAAATGTAATTTTCAATGCAACCCTGATGGCCGCAACCACAAGGGACGCGAGGTATATCATGCCCCAGCACTTCAAGCGCATCCACCGGCAGGCGGAAATGGCCAAATTCGCCGGCGATATAGTTACGGCCGGAGACCACTTTGCCATCGACGATCAACCCACCACCAACCCCAGTACCAAGGATAATACCCAGTACCGTCGGATAGTGGCGGAATTCGTCATCCCAGGCCTCTGACAGTGCAAAACAGTTGGCGTCGTTATCAATACGCACTTCACGGTCAATCAGTTCAGCCAGATCGTGTGGCAGTCGTTGTCCCATAGCCGCGGGTACGTTGGCGGTGAACACCGTGCCATCATCATCGTTGGGTAGCCCCGGAATACCGATGCCTACCTTACCTTTTTGGCCACAGAACGCATCGGCTTCAAAGGTCAGATCGCGTAACGTAGTCAGCAATTGCTGATAATCGTCACGCGGTGTCGGCACCCTTTTTTGCCAAATGCGTTGTAGGTCTGCATCGAACACGCCCAGCTCAATCTTGGTGCCGCCCATATCGAAACCGTAGTACATAACCCACCCTTAGGCTAAAAAAATGGGGCGGCATCGCTGCCTCCCCTGATTTTGATTATTGTCCGCTCAATACGCGTGCCGGATCGATACGGCTGGCACGCCTGGCCGGATACCAGCTAGCCAATAGGCTGAGCACCAACGCCGTCACCAGTACAATCAACACGTCCAGCCAGTGCAGCTCCGAAGGCAGGAAGTCGATGAAATAGATATCACCCGACAGGAATGAATGCCCCATCAGTTTTTCCAGCCCTTTAATGATGTTGGTCAGTTGCAATGAAGCGATAACCCCAACCACGACACCGCTGACGCTGCCCACCAGTCCAGCCAGCAGGCCGTACCAGATAAAGATGGCGCGAATAAAGCCGTCTTTGGCACCCAGAGTACGCAGCACCGCGATATCACCGCTCTTGTCTTTCACCGCCATCACCAGCGTAGAAACGATATTAAAGCAGGCAACGCCGATCACCAGCACCATTGCCAGATACATGATGGCGCGAATCATCTGAATATCACGGTACATGTAGCCATAGGTACCAATCCAGCTCTTGATATAAACATAAGAGTTGGTGACTTCACCGGCATCGCGCACCAGCTTGTTGGCGGCAAACACATCGTTAACCTTGATGGCAATGCCCGTCACGCTGTCGCCCATATCCAGATACTGCTGGGCGTCAGCCAGTGGCACCATCGCCAGGCTGTGATCAAGCTGGCCGCTGAGCTGCAAAATACCCGTGACATGTAAACGGATACGCTTCGGTTGCAGCAGCTTCATTTGCGGATCGCTGTTGGGGATCATCACCGTCACATAACTGCCTTGCTTGACGCCCAATGCATCAGCAACGCCCTTGCCCAGGATCACCTGCTGCTCACCGCTTTTAAAATTAGCCCAGGCGTCACCTTGAACGTATTTCGGCAACGCACTAAGTTGATTTTCCTGCTGCGGATCAACCCCTTTAACCCCGACCGCACGTAGTTGCGCGCCATTTTCCATCAGGCCGGTAAAGTTGATATAAGGGGCCGCAGCCGCTATGCCTGGCACCTTTTCCACTCGCTGTAGAATTGATGGCCAGTCTTTGAAAGGTTGTTTCACCGGTTCAATTTCACCGTGTGGCACCACGGCCAAAATACGGTTTTTCAGTTCGCGCTCAAAACCGTTCATCGCGCTCAGGCCAACAATCAACACGGCAACGCCAAGTGCGATACCTATGGTGGAGATCACCGAGATCAACGACACCATGCCACCGCGCTTGCGCCCACGGCTGAAACGCAGAGCCGTCAGGAAGGAAAGTGACGCACCTGCCATTACTCAGCCCCCAACAGGGTCAACTGGGCCTGCAGATGGCCGTCGGCCATTTCCAATTGGCGGCTAAGCCGTTTCGCCAATTGCAGGTCATGGGTCACCACCAGGAACGCCGTACCCTGGCGTACATTCAGCTCACCGAGCAGATCAAAGATGCTGTCAGCCGTACGTTTATCCAGGTTACCGGTCGGTTCATCCGCTAAAACCAGCGACGGGTTATTCACCAACGCACGCGCAATGGCCACGCGCTGACGCTCACCGCCGGACAATTCTGAAGGCCGATGCTTGCTGCGTTTTGCCAAGCCGACCGCCGTCAGCATCTCTAACGCTTTTTCCTGCGCCTGTGCCGGCTTCATGCCACCGATCAACAGCGGCATAGCGGCGTTTTCCAGTGCAGTAAAGTCCGGCAACAAGTGGTGGAACTGATAGATAAAACCAAGCTGGCGGTTGCGCAGCTCGGCCTTGGCCGCCGAAGACAAGGTATTTAGTGACTGACCTTTGTAGATGACCTCACCGGACGTTGGAGAATCCAGGCCCCCTAACAGGTGCAGTAAGGTACTTTTGCCGGAGCCAGAGCTACCGACAATCGCCATCATCTCGCCCGGCTGCATAGCAAAACTGACATTGCGCAGTACGTCGGTATGCAGGTTGCCTTCCTGATAGGTCTTGCACAGGTTGTCACACTGCAACAAAAGATGGTTACTCATAACGTAAAGCCTCAGCGGGTTGTACGGCGGCAGCGCGCCATGAAGGGTAAAGCGTGGACAACAGAGAAACCGCCATCGCCGCCACGGCAATGATCGTCACCTGTAGCGGATCAACCGCCACCGGCAGCGATGCGCCGTCAATCAATGCGCCGAGAATCGGCATCAGATTATTCAGGTTGGTCGCCAGTAACACACCCAACAGCGTGCCAAGCAACGAACCGATAATGCCCGCACTCGCGCCCTGTACCATAAACACCGACATGATCTGTCGACGTGTCAGGCCCTGTGTTTGCAAAATGGCGACTTCACCCTGCTTCTCCATCACCAGCAGACCGAGCGACGTAATGATGTTGAACGCCGCCACTGCCACGATCAAGCTGAGCAACAGCCCCATCATGTTTTTCTCCATACGCACAGCCTGGAACAACTCGCCTTTACGTTCGCGCCAGTCTTTCCATTCGGTGCCCTGAGGCAATTTTTGTTGGCTAAGAGTGTCAACCGTCAGCGGCTGCTGCAGGAACAAACGCCATCCTGTGATATTGCCTGCCGGATAACGTAAGAGGCGTGAGGCATCCTGCTGATTGACCAGCATCTGGGTACCGTCAACTTCACTATTCGCATGGAAAGTGCCGACAACAGTAAACAGGCGTTGAATCGGAATGCGCCCCATAGGCGTAAACTGGCTGGCGCTCGGCACCATCACCCGCAGCGGATCGCCACGTTTGACGCCAAGCTGCCCAGCGAGCTGTTCACCAAGGATGATGTTGTACTGGCCCGGCTGCAATAGTTGCTGTTTGACGTTCACCAGAAACGGCGTCAATGGATCAGCTTCGTCCGGGTTTACCCCCAACATAACGCCGACCGCAACACTGCGAGCGCTTTGCAGTACCACGTCACCGGTGGTTAACGGCGCAACGCGGCTGACGCCCTGCAGACCCTGCGCCACCGAGGCGGGAATTTGCTGAGGATTGATCGACCCCTGAGGGCTGGTGATCAACGCCTGCGGCATCAGACCGAGAATATTGTTCTCCAGATCCTTTTCAAAACCGTTCATCACCGACAATACGGTAACCAACGCCATCACCCCCAGCGTAATGCCGATGGTGGAAAGCCAGGAAACAAACCGCCCGAAGCGGTCTGAGGCCCGCCCGCGCATGTAGCGCAAGCCAATGAATAACGCGACAGGTTGATACATGAAATCCGTTTTGTGGCCGTAGCTTAAGCAAAGTGATCAAGGATAATAAAGGCTATACCCCGTTTAGGGAACCACCCTGATGCCTTTTATTCCGCCGATCGCGCTAACAGCAGCAGGTCACCCGGCATCTCGCTTTAACAGGTTGTAAACCGAGACCCGCGAAATACCCAATGCTTCCGCTACCATGGTGGCTGCGCCGCGCAGTTGCAGATACCCCTGTTGCTTTAGCAATTGGATCACCTGAAAACGCTGTTCGGAAGAGAGCGCCCGTGGCGCAGTCGCACAGGAGGCGGCAAAATTGTTGATCACTGAGGCGATGTCCGACAGCGAGCGCGCCCCTTCAGCCACCGGCTGCGGCGCACTTTGCACCACTGCCGTTAACTGTTGCAGGATGGCGGTCGCACTGTTGAAGATAGAGACATCCAGGTTGAGGCAGATTGCGGCCACATAAACCCCTTGGCTGTTACGCAAACCGATTGACGTGCTCTTAGCCGGACGTCCATCCGGGAAAGCATTGGCATAGTTCTGTACCACATCAGGGAAATCCGGCGAGGCAATACGTTCCAACCCCATTTCGCTAGCTGCATCGCCAATACTACGGTTAGACAGGTTATTGGCGATAGCGACAATGGCGCGTCCTGGTTGCGTTAGATCGTGCAGCACCACTTCGCAACTCGGTGCAAACATGGCCCCCAATGCCTGGACTATTTTTTCCGCTTCACGCAGTAACAATGCGTTTTCCTGCTTGATATCGCTCATCAACTTAACCATTTGACAATAACTTTACAAAGAGTAAATTAAAATCTTCGGGTAATCAATCAACCTTTCACCTGCGCGAGGCCACAATGAGTTCAACCCCACACTGTATCACCGCCGCCGATATTTCTACCGCTGCAGAAATCCTGGCTGGACATGCCATCCGAACACCCGTGATGACCTCTCAGCAAGCTGACCATCTCACCGGTGCTCAACTGTTCTTCAAGTGCGAGAATTTCCAACGTGTGGGTGCCTTCAAGTTTCGCGGGGCTTACAACGCCATTGCCCAATTGAGTGCTGCGCAACGCAAAGCGGGCGTGATTGCGTTTTCCTCAGGCAATCACGCTCAGGCAATGGCACTGGCAGCGCGAGAACTTGGGGTCAATGTGACCATTGTGATGCCACACGACGCACCGGCAACCAAACTGGCAGCAACCCGCGGTTACGGTGCCAACGTGGTGATTTACCAGCGCCACAGTGAAGACCGCGAAGCCATTACCCAGCGGCTGGCTGCCGAACACGGCCTGACGGTAGTACCACCCTATGATTACCCGCAAGTGATCGCCGGCCAGGGTACCGCCACCAAAGAACTGATTGAGGAAATCGGGCCACTGGATGTGCTGTTGGTATGTACCGGTGGCGGTGGCCTGTTGGCCGGTAGCGCGGTTGCAGCAAAACATTGGTCACCAAACTGTCGGGTGTTCGGGGTTGAGCCACAGGCGGGCAACGATGTGCAACAGGCATTTCGTAGCGGCCAACCGGTACAGATCCCGGTACCGAAAACCATCGCCGACGGCGCACAGACTCAACAGGTGGGCGCGCTGACCTTCCCAATCATTCAGCAGTACGTCGAGGATATCCTGACGGTCAGCGACCCACAGTTATGTCGGCAGATGCGCTTCTTCATGGAACGGATGAAAATGGTGGTCGAGCCGACAGGTTGCCTGGCCGCAGCGGCAGCAATGAATTCGCTGCTCGATTTGCGCGGCAAAAAGGTCGGTGTGATCGTCAGTGGCGGTAATGTTGACGTCGACAAAATCGCCGACTATCTCGCCATAGCGGCGCAAGAATAATGCCATCAGGTGGTTAAACATACGCCAATAGACCGCCGCATTGCGCTTTTACCTATGTCAGTTTAGTGCCCAGTGGGCTAGTATTACCGGGTAAAGGCGCGGTGTTATTTGTGCCGGGGCGAAATTTAACACATTGATTAAAGATACCTTAATGAGCATCTCCGATAACCCTAAGCGTTCTGCATCCTCAACAACCTCCCGTTATTCTTTGCCTGAGCGTGCAGGCGATTTGCGCCAGTTGGGGCAACTGACCGGCTCGGCCTGCGCCGTAGAGTGCGCCGAGATCATCGAACGACATAACGGGCCGGTGATGTTGATCGCCCCGGACATGCAAAATGCGCTGCGGCTGCGCGACGAAATCCAGCAGTTTACCGATCAAATGGTGACGACACTGTCAGACTGGGAAACCCTCCCCTACGACAGCTTCTCGCCACATCAGGAAATTATCTCCGCGCGTCTGTCGAGCCTGTACCACCTGCCGACCATGGTGCGCGGCGTCATTATCCTGCCGGTCAATACCCTGATGCAGCGTGTTTGCCCACACGAGTTCCTGCACGGCCATGCGCTGGTAATGAAAAAAGGCCAGCGCCTGTCGCGCGACAAACTGCGTGCCCAACTCGAGCAAGCGGGCTACCGCAGTGTCGATCAAGTGATGGAGCACGGTGAGTTCGCCACCCGCGGCGCATTGCTTGATCTGTTTCCAATGGGTAGCGAAGAACCCTACCGCATCGATTTCTTCGACGATGAAATCGACAGTCTGCGCACCTTTGATGTCGACAACCAACGCACACTGAGCGAAGTCGACGCCATCAACCTGCTGCCAGCGCATGAATTCCCGACCGATAAAAACGCTATCGAACTGTTCCGCAGTCAATGGCGTGAACAGTTTGAAGTCCGCCGCGACGCCGAACATATTTATCAACAGGTGAGTAAAGGGACCTGGCCAGCCGGTATCGAATATTGGCAACCCCTGTTCTTCAATCAACCGCTGCCATCGCTGTTCAGCTATCTGCCAGGCAATACACTGATCGTCAATACCGGCAATCTGGAAAGCGCCGCCGAACGTTTCTGGCTGGACGTTAACCAACGTTACGAGAGCCGCCGCGTCGATCCAATGCGGCCACTGCTGTCACCTGACAGTCTGTGGCTTCGGGTCGATACGCTGTTTAGCGAATTGAAAGCCTGGCCGCGCATGGCGCTAAAAACCGAAGAGCTGCCAGCCAAAGCCGGTAACACCAATCTGGATTACCGCGCATTGCCCGATCTGGCCGTGCAGGCGCAGCAAAAAGCACCGCTGGATAATCTGCGCCGCTTTATTGAAAGCTTTGACGGCAGCGTTATTTTCTCGGTCGAAAGTGAAGGCCGCCGTGAAACGTTGCAAGACCTGCTAGGCCGTATCAAGCTCGGCACCTCGTTGATCCAACATCTCGATCAAGCCGAGCCAGCAGGCCGTTACATGATGGTCGGTGCCTCCGAGCGCGGTTTCCTCGATGGTATGCGCAACCGGGCCCTGATCTGCGAAAGCGATCTGCTCGGCGAACGCGTCAGCCGCCGTCGACAAGACAACCGCCGCACCATTAATACCGATGTTCTGATCCGCAACCTGGCGGAACTGCATCCCGGCCAGCCGGTAGTGCATCTGGAGCATGGCGTCGGGCGCTACGTGGGTTTAACCACGCTGGAAGCCGGTGGCATCAAGGCCGAATACTTGATCCTGTCTTATGCCGGTGAAGACAAGCTGTATGTGCCAGTTTCTTCATTACACCTTATCAGCCGTTATGCGGGAGGCGCAGACGAAAATGCCCCGCTGCATAAACTGGGTGGTGATGCCTGGTCACGCGCACGACAGAAAGCGGCCGAGCGGGTACGGGACGTGGCGGCAGAGCTGCTGGATATCTATGCCCAACGCGCTGCCAAAACCGGCTTCGCGTTTAAACATAACCGTGAGCAATATCAGCTGTTCTGTCAGAGCTTCCCGTTTGAAACCACCCCCGATCAGGAACAGGCGATCAACGCCGTACTGAGCGACATGTGCCAACCCTTAGCCATGGACAGGTTGGTGTGTGGTGATGTCGGCTTCGGCAAAACCGAAGTGGCAATGCGCGCCGCGTTTCTGGCTGTTGAAAACGGCAAACAAGTTGCGGTATTGGTGCCGACAACCCTGCTGGCGCAGCAGCATTTTGACAACTTCCGCGATCGCTTCGCAACCTGGCCAATCCGCATTGAGATGATGTCACGCTTCCGCAGCGCTAAAGAGCAGCAGCAAGTGATGGACGATGCCGTCGATGGTAAAGTTGACATCATCATTGGTACCCACAAATTGCTGCAAAGCGAACTGCGCTGGAAAGATCTGGGGCTGTTGATCGTCGACGAAGAGCACCGCTTCGGTGTTCGCCATAAAGAGCGTATTAAAGCAATGCGCGCCGACGTAGATATTCTGACGCTGACTGCCACACCTATCCCGCGTACGCTGAACATGGCCATGAGTGGCATGCGTGACCTGTCAATTATCGCTACCCCACCTGCCCGTCGCCTGGCAGTAAAAACCTTTGTCCGCGAGTACGACAGTTTGGTCGTGCGCGAAGCAATCCTGCGCGAAGTATTGCGTGGGGGTCAGGTTTACTACCTGTACAACGATGTAGAAAACATCGAAAAAGCAGCAGAAAAACTGGCCGAGTTGGTACCAGAAGCGCGTATCGCTATCGGTCACGGCCAGATGCGTGAACGCGATCTGGAACGGGTGATGAACGACTTCCACCACCAGCGTTTCAACGTGTTGGTCTGTACCACCATTATCGAAACCGGCATCGATATCCCCAGCGCCAATACCATTATCATTGAGCGGGCGGATCGCTTTGGTCTCGCGCAGTTGCATCAGCTACGCGGCCGCGTCGGGCGTTCACACCATCAAGCCTACGCCTATTTGCTGACGCCGAATCCGAAAGCAATGAGCACCGACGCCCATAAACGTCTGGAGGCCATCGCGTCGCTGGAAGATTTGGGTGCCGGCTTTGCGTTAGCCACTCACGATCTGGAGATTCGTGGCGCGGGCGAACTGCTGGGTGAAGATCAGAGTGGCCAGATGACCACCGTTGGTTTTTCACTGTATATGGAACTGTTGGAAAGTGCAGTTGATGCGCTTAAGCACGGACGTGAGCCGTCGCTCGAAGACCTCACCAGCAACCAAACGGAAGTGGAGCTGCGTATGCCTGCCCTGCTGCCGGATGATTTCATTCCCGACGTTAACACCCGTCTGTCGTTCTATAAACGTATTGCCAGTGCGAAAAACGACGGTGAATTGGAAGAACTGAAAGTGGAGCTGATTGACCGCTTCGGTCTGCTGCCCGATCCAGCACGTAACCTGCTGCAATGTGCGGCTCTGCGTCAACATGCCCAAAAACTGGGCATAAAACGCATAGAAGGCAATGAACGCGGCGGGTTTATTGAGTTTGGCGAGAAGAACCTGGTTGACCCGGGTTATTTGATTGGTCTGCTACAGAGTAATCCACAAATCTATCGTCTGGATGGGCCAACCAAGCTGAAATTTATGCTGGATTTGACCGACCGCCAGAAACGCCTGAAGTTTACCGAGGAGTTACTGACCGCATTCCGCGAGCATACGTTGGCAGCCTGACCCTTTCCCCTCCTGTGAATATCAGGAGGGGGATCATTCGCGGCGGAAGCCTGCACCAAGCGGTGAAAACTGCATCAACCGGCTGCACACCACCTGATTTTTCCCTTTGCGTTTGGCGTCATATAGCGCTTCATCCGTGACCTCTATCGCCTTATCGACCGCCATACCGGGCAGATACAGCGACGCACCGATAGAAACCGTGATGTGTGCCTCACCGCCGTCATCCAGTAGAAACGTGGTGGCTTCCACGCTGCGGCGAATACGTTCTGCGACGCCATCAATCGTCGCTGGATCGTAATTGGCCGTAATAACAATAAACTCCTCACCGCCATAGCGGCCGACGAAATCTTCGCTGCGTACGCTGCTTTTTAACAACGTACCCACTCGCGCCAACAGCACGTCCCCAACCAAATGGCCATAGGTATCGTTGATATGTTTGAAATCATCCAAATCGAGAATCATCAACCCACAAGGTCGACGCTCCACCTGTTGCAGCATCAGTCGGTAGTCCACACTGGCGCGGTTACTGAGATGGGTAAGGCTGTCGATGGTGGCTTTATCACGCATAGAGAAATAGGCATGAATGTGCCGCTCTTTGAAGTTGATCGCATGGTAGCAAATGGCCAGACACAGGGCGGAAATAGCCTGGTACAGCAACACATCTGGCCACAGCACCCGCATATCCACAAAAAACCAGACTACCGCGATGCGATACAGCGCAATGAGGCAAATGGTGAGATAGAACACCCGATTCGATTTTCTCCGCCAAACTCGCGACAGCAATAATGGAATGATGATCGAGCCGATAAACAGGTTATCGACAGTAAAGCCCCCGCTGAAAATCAGCGACATCAGATAACAGGCGAACCCACTGACGGCACCACCATAAAACGTCACCAATATCATTGGGATCATCACGAAGCTGTAATGCACGTCACCGACCAACTCTAATCTATCCTGATTTAGAAAAAGAACCGCCAGGCCTGCCAGTGCGCCAAAGAGCAGACGTTTCCATAGCTCGGAATGATAGGAAAAAGGGGCGTTCTTGCTGAGAGCAAAATAGCTGATGGACAGTGTGGCATAGGTAATGCAAGCGTCACTATACAGGGTGGGAATTGACGCAACGTAAGTCATAAATATTCGCTATGCTCCACGAGAATCACAGGGTGATTAAACAAAAAATGTTGAGAACCAATCCCTGTCTCATCCAGCTCAGCATCGGAGATATTACCCAGATTAATAATAGATTAGCAGTTCTATGTTATTTCCAAGGTATCTATCCCATGTGTCCGGTTCAGGATAGTCTGTTAGCGACCAAATGAGGGGTGACAACAATGAACACTGATGATGAATTGCACGCGCTTACTGAACAGGAAACGGCGTTAACCTTTAACCATTTTGATCATAATACTGCCTGGGAACTGGGGGCCGCACTGAAATCTGCCGCGGAACAACGCCGCCTGTCGATCGCCATAGAGATACAGCTTGCAGGGCAGACTCTCTTTTACTATGCCATGCCAGGCACCACGCCCGATATTGCTGACTGGGTACGGCGTAAACGCAACGTGGTAAACCACTTCCACAAAAGCTCTTATGCAATTGGTCTGCGCCTGCAGCAGCGGCAATCAACACTGGAAGAACGATACGGTCTGAGCGTTCGCGACTATTCGGTTCATGGCGGCGCCTTTCCTGTCAATTTAACGGGTCTCGGTTGCATCGGCACCATCAGCATTTCTGGCGCGCCACAACGGGAAGACCATAATCTGCTGGTTGGTACCTTAGCCCACTTTCTCGGGTTATCCCTGCCAGTAGTCCATTAAGGGATGAAAGTAGACTTATTCTATTTAGAATGGCCGTTTAAACCACGGCCAGCCTAATATCTGGTGTCAATTCTTCAATCTGAAAGAGTATAACTCCGATTTTTAGCACCGCATTGATGTACATCTATGAATCGTTGCCCTAACAGGCGTATGGTGTCTATCAGCTATTCGAGACGGACCTTTTCCGGCCCGCCATTCCGTTCTCTTTTATAGACTTGGTTTACACCTTAGATGAAAACGCATGAAATTAACGGCATCCGGCCGTTCAGCGCGCTGATAGATGCCTGCTGGCGGGAACCTTACTCTCTGCAACGCCTGCTTAAAGACGCCATTGCAGGCGTTACTGTCGGCATTATCGCCATCCCTTTGGCGATGGCACTGGCGATTGCCAGCGGCGTCCCCCCACAATATGGACTTTATACGTCGGCCGTCGCCGGGATTGTGATCGCCATCAGTGGTGGTTCACGCTACAGCGTGTCCGGTCCTACTGCCGCCTTCGTGGTGATCCTGTACCCCGTCTCCCAGCAGTTCGGGCTCTCTGGGTTGCTAATCGCCACCCTGCTTTCCGGGTTGTTTTTAGTGCTTATGGGATTAGCCCGCTTCGGTCGGCTTATTGAATATATTCCTCTGTCTGTGACGCTGGGTTTTACTTCCGGCATCGCCATTACCATTGCAACTATGCAGGTGAAGGATTTCTTCGGCCTGCACTTGGCAGTGGTGCCGGAACACTATGTAGGTAAGGTTTACGCGCTGGTACAAGCGTTGCCTACGTTAGATATAGGCGATACGCTGATCGGCGCAGTGACCCTGCTGATTCTGATATTCTGGCCGAAACTCGGTCTACGGGTGCCCGGTCATTTGCCGGCGTTGTTGGCAGGTACAGCGGTCATGGGCGTTCTGGCGATGTTTGATCACCCCGTAGCAACTATCGGCTCACGTTTCAGTTATCTATTGGCTGACGGCACTCAGGGCCAAGGTATCCCGCCTATCCTGCCGCAATTGATGCTCCCGTGGGATCTGCCCGCCGGCGATGGCAAACCAATGGCCCTGAACTGGCAAACTATCTCCGCTTTGCTGCCTGCTGCGTTTTCCATGGCCATGCTGGGCGCTATAGAATCCCTGTTGTGTGCTGTCGTGTTAGACGGTATGACCGGTAAGAAACACAACTCTAATACCGAACTGATTGGCCAAGGTGCCGGCAATATCATCGCGCCGTTCTTTGGTGGCATTACCGCCACCGCAGCAATCGCGCGCTCTGCGGCCAACGTGCGCGCAGGGGCTACTTCGCCGGTATCTGCCATTATCCACGCGCTGCTGGTGTTACTGGCACTATTGGTGCTGGCACCCTGGTTGTCCTGGCTGCCACTGGCCGCAATGGCATCATTGTTGCTGATGGTCGCCTGGAACATGAGCGAGGCGCATAAGGTCGTTTACCTACTACGACGGGCACCGAAAGACGACATTCTGGTGATGCTGCTGTGCATGTCACTGACCGTTCTGTTTGATATGGTGATTGCCATCACTGTGGGTATCGTGCTGGCTTCATTGCTGTTCATGCGACGTATTGCACGCATGACCCGCCTGAGCGAACTGAGCGCCGAAAACGGCCGTCTGGTGCTGCGTGTGAATGGCCCGCTGTTCTTCGCCGCCGCTGAGCGCATTTTCAATGAATTGCTGGTGCGCAGCGAGAACTATGACGTGATTGTGTTGCAGTGGGATGCAGTACCCGTATTGGACGCCGGTGGTTTAGATGCCCTACAGCGTTTTATCGAAGCCCTGCCGCCAGGCAAGCAATTGGCGATCACCGACATGCCATTCCAGCCATTGAAAACGCTGGCGCGGGCACGGGTACAACCGATTGAAGGGAAACTGCATTTCTACGCAACGCTACCCGAGGCGCTGGCAGCGCTAGAACGCTAAAAAACAAAAAAGCCCGACACGTCGGGCTTTTTACTACGAGAAAACTCGCTTAGTTGCTGGTATCGAGCTCTGGGAAACTCTTCACCAGATCGTCGATGGCTTTCATCTGTACCAGGAACGGCTCCAGCTTGTCCAGCGGCAACGCAGACGGACCATCACACTTGGCGCTATTTGGCTCTGGGTGCGCTTCAATAAACAGCCCAGCCAGGCCAACCGCCATACCAGCACGCGCCAACTCAGCAACCTGCGCACGACGGCCACCGGAAGCCGCGCCAAATGGATCACGGGTTTGCAGCGCATGGGTGACGTCAAAGATCACCGGGTGGCCACCTGTGACGTTTTTCATCACGTTGATGCCCAGCATGTCGACGACCAGGTTATCGTAACCAAAGTTACTGCCGCGATCGCACAAAATTACCTGGTCGTTACCGCCTTCCTTGAACTTGTCGACGATATTACCCATTTGGCCTGGGCTAACGAACTGAGGCTTCTTGACGTTGATCACTGCGCCGGTCTTCGCCATCGCTTCCACCAGATCAGTCTGGCGTGCCAGGAAAGCCGGCAACTGGATAACGTCAACCACTTCGGACACGGGCTGCGCTTGTGACGCTTCGTGCACGTCAGTGATGGTTTTCACGCCGAAGGTTTTTTTGATTTCTTCGAAAATTTTCATCCCTTCTTCCAGACCCGGACCACGGTACGAGTGGATAGAAGAACGGTTTGCTTTATCAAAAGAGGCTTTGAAAACGTAAGGGATACCCAGTTTTTGCGTCACGGTGACGTAGTGTTCGCAGATGCGCATCGCCAAATCACGCGATTCCAGCACGTTCATACCGCCAAACAGCACAAACGGCAGATCGTTCGCTACGTTGATGTCACCAATGCTAACCACTTTCTGTTTCATGCTTTCGCCTTTGTTGATGTTAAATCAAATGAATTAATGCAGCGTGACCTGTTTCGGTTCAATCGAGTGGATCTGTATTTTGATCACTTCGCTGACCGGATCTTCAGGGCACTGTTCGACAAAATAGTTGAGATCGGAAATGGCGATATGGTTACATTCCAGTTGGGCGTAAATCAGCCCGCGATCGCGAATTTCGTAAGGATCATCCGGATCGAAGCACAGTACCGTTTCGCTGGCGCGTAGTGCCATTTCCATCTGTTTTTCTTCCATCAAGGCAGCTTTCAGCGTATCCAGCATCTTACGCACCACCATGACGTTTTCTGACTCATCGAGATCATCGTCTTCCAACTCGGAGGCCAGACCCAGGTTGCCCTTGATCCACACTTCCAGTTGGTGTTCGTTCAGCGTCTCGCCGTTGAGCGGGTTGATCAGCCACATTTCGTCATCCAGCCAGTCTGCCCGCAGGATCAGCTGAGTGGGGAAAATCACCGGCAATAGCGGTAAATCCAAATGCGCGGCAATATGCAGGAAAATGGTGCCCAGTGAAACCGGCGTACCCTGGCGCCCTTCCAGCACTTTATCCAACCAGATAGCGTCAGACAGACGATACACACCGCTGGCACCACCAAAACCCCAGGTTTTGAAGAACAATTCAATGAGCGCGTCCAGTTGCTGTTCCTGGCTGAGATCCTGCGGCACTGCCGCTCGCGCGTCGTCGACCAGCTGTTGCAGCTTACGTTCGACCTCGACGGCGGGGAAATCACGCCGTACGGACTGCGATACCAGGATCACGCCCTCGCTCAGCAGCGAGGTGTTAAATTCAAAATCAGCAATGCTACTCATAAGTATCCCATCAGAAACGGTATTTTCGTCGTGGCAAGTTTAATTATCAGGTACAGACAGCCTAACGCCAGCACAAACGCCAGTGTGCGTAGGTTCTGGCTTTTGGTCTTCTTGCCCAATGCGACGTAGCCAAGCAGGATATAGATAATAACGCCAAACAGCTTCTCGGTCAGCCATGAGTCCATACCCAACAGCGGATAAAGCTTGAACATCACGACCAACGCAATGCCACTGGCAAACAACACCGTATCATTTATGTGCGGTGTTATCTTCACCCAGCGCTTGTTCATCATAGCCGAATTACGCCACTTCCAGAAGAAACGCAATACAAACAAGACAATACTGATGGTTACCGTCAACAAATGCAGATGTTTTAACGCCGAGTAGACTGCCATATTGCTTCCTTTGATTTATTCGCTGTGTGCTTATACCCGCCGTCTTTCAAGCTGCGGCGTTATTACCTACGCTCACGCATCCCAGTGGCTTACCTGAGCCAACATCAGGAGGCGAGCAAACTTGCTGCCGGGTAACAACTTGAAAGCCCGAGGCTAGCGTCTTGTTGGTTTTCAGTTACTGCTGCGGCCATTGGCCAAACGTCACGCGATCGTTGTCACCATAGTCACGGCGAGTGGCGATCGAAATAAAACCGGCGGCCTGCAGCAGTGCACGTACGCTCTCACCTTGCTGCCAACCGTGTTCAAGCAAAAGCCAGCCCTGTGGCTGCAAATGCTGTGGTGCCTGTTGCACGATAGCGGACAAATCCGCCAATCCATGCTGCTGCGCGACCAGCGCACTACTAGGCTCAAAACGTACGTCACCTTGCGCCAAGTGTGGATCGGCTGCGTCAATGTACGGAGGATTGCTGGCGATCAAAGCGAAAGTTTGCCCGGTCAGTGGCGCAAACCAACTACCCTGAAGAAATTGCACGTTGGCGATCGTCAGCTTCTGCGCATTATGCTGTGCCAGCGCCACGGCTTCAGGCTGCAAATCAACGCCCGTCACGCTGCAGTCCGGGCGTTCACTAGCCAGCGCCAGCGCAATGGCGCCAGTGCCGGTGCCGAGATCGAGGATGGTGCAAGAGGACGGCGGTAGACGCTCCAACGCCAGTTCTACCAAACATTCAGTGTCTGGACGAGGGATCAAAGTGGCCGGCGAGACTGACAGCGGCAGCGACCAAAACTCACGTTCGCCGACCAGATACGCCACCGGCTCGCCACGTTCGCGGCGCGCCAGCAGCCTTTCCAACTGTTCCTGCTGTTGTTGCGTCAGTAATGTTTCACCAAACGCCATCAGGAAAGTTCTGGCCCGGCCAGTCACGAAACCCAAGAGGATTTCGGCATCACGCCGGGCACTTTCACTTTGCGTCAGCCGGGCAACCGCCGCCTTCAGCCAGGATTGATAATCCATTACTCAGGCTCAGCGGACAGCGCAGCAAGCTGGTCGGCTTGGTATTCCTGCACAATCGGCTGGATCAACATGTCCAGTTTGCCTTCCATTACTTCATCCAGACGGTACAGCGTCAGGTTGATACGGTGGTCGGTCACTCGCCCCTGCGGGAAATTGTAGGTCCGGTTGCGATCGGAACGATCGCCGCTCCCCAACAGGTTTCGGCGTGTTGATGCCTCCGCCTGCTGGCGTTTGGCCATCTCGGCTGCACGAATACGTGCACCCAGCACTGACATCGCCTTGGCTTTGTTTTTGTGCTGTGAACGCTCGTCTTGGCATTCCACCACAATGCCGGTCGGCAAGTGAGTAATACGAATTGCCGAGTCGGTGGTGTTAACGTGCTGACCACCGGCACCAGAAGAGCGGAAAGTGTCGATTTTCAGATCGCCTGCGTTGATCTCCGGCAGTTCAGCTTCCGGCACGGCAGGCATTACAGCCACGGTGCAGGCCGAGGTATGAATACGCCCCTGCGACTCGGTTTCCGGCACACGCTGTACGCGGTGGCCGCCGGATTCAAATTTCAATTGACCGAAAACACCATCGCCAGAAACCTTGGCAATCACTTCTTTATAGCCGCCATGCTCGCCTTCGTTGGCGCTCATGATCTCAACGCGCCAGCGACGCGTTTCGGCATAACGGCTGTACATACGGAACAAATCACCGGCAAAGATTGCCGCTTCGTCACCGCCGGTACCAGCACGGACTTCCAGGAAACAATCGCGCTCGTCATCCGGATCTTTCGGCAACAGTAGCAGCTGCAACTGTTGCTCCAACTCTTCCGTCGCCGCCTTGGCCTGCTTCAGCTCTTCCTGCGCCATTTCGCGCATTTCAGGATCGTCCAGCATCATTTCCGCCGTTGCCAGGTCGTCCTGCACCTGACGCCATTCCAGGAAACAGCGGCTAACGTCGGTCAGCTGTGCATATTCGCGCGACAACGCGCGGAACCGATCTTGGTCGGCAATAACGCCGGCATCGCCGAGCAGCGCCTGCACTTCTTCATGGCGCTCTTGTAACGCTTCCAGTTTGGCAACAATAGAAGGCTTCATGCGTGGTATTAAACCCTGTTAAAAGAGAAAACTAATGCTGATCCAGCCCGAGGCTGTCGCGTAATAATTGCAACCGCTCCACGTCGCCATCGCCGGCGGCCTGTTGGAGGGATTTGGTAGGGGCATGAATAAGGCGGTTGGTCAGCCGGTGGGCCAGTTCGTGAATAACCTGTTCCACATCGGCGCCTTGCGCAATGGCAGCCAACGCTTTGGCTTCCATTTCTGCACGGATCTGGTCGGCCTGCGAACGATAATCGCGGATAGTTTCCACCGCGCCCTGTGAGCGCAGCCAGGCCATAAAGTTGGTGCTTTCTTGCTGAACGATCGACTCCGCCTGCACTGCCGCGGCCTTGCGCTGCGCCAGATTGCTTTGAATGATGGCGTGCAGATCGTCCACGCTGTACAAATAGGCGTTAGCCAGCTTGCCCACTTCAGGTTCAATATCGCGAGGTACGGCGATATCCACCAATAGCATTGGCTGGTTACGGCGCGCTTTCAGCGCTCGTTCCACCATCCCTTTACCGATGATCGGCAGCGGGCTGGCAGTTGAGCTGATAATAATGTCGGCGTCAGCCAAACGCTCGTCGATTTCCGGCAGCGTAATGACTTCTGCCCCGACTTCATCCGCCAACAGTTGGGCGCGCTCGCGGGTACGGTTGGCGATAATCATGTGCCGTACTTTATGCTCACGCAGATGACGCGCCACCAGCTCTATCGTCTCACCTGCGCCGACGAGCAGCACATTCAGTTCAGCAAGCGATTCGAAGATTTGTCGAGCCAAAGTACAGGCGGCAAAAGCCACAGATACAGCACTGGCACCAATTTCGGTTTCGGTGCGCACGCGTTTGGCAACAGAGAAGGATTTTTGGAACAGACGCTCAAGCTCACCAGACAGTGACTGACCGCGTTGTGATTCGGCAAAGGCTTTTTTTACCTGCCCGAGGATCTGCGGCTCGCCCAGTACCAATGAATCCAACCCACTGGCCACACGCATCAGATGGCTAACCGCGTCATTGCCGTGGTGCCAATACAGGCTTTTACTCACTTCTTCCGGGCGCAGATGGTGGTACTCACACAGCCAGGCAACCAGCTGTTCGTGAATATGTTCCTGTTGCTCCACGCTAAGATAAAGCTCGGTACGGTTGCAGGTAGACAACACGACACCGCCCTGCACCAACGGTTGTTGGAGCAAGCTGGTCAGCGCCTGTTCGATTGACTCTGGAGAGAAGGTCACCCTTTCACGCAGAGAAACCGGAGCGGTTTTGTGATTTATACCTAACGCCAGCAGGGTCATTGCTTCGAGTAATACTTCTTTTGGTACGGGTTCTCGTTGAACGGCATTCTACTTGATGCGCGGGATCAATAAAAGTCACAACCGCATCTTCCGTTCAATCGCTGAAATAGTCAGCATCAATTGATTAATCGGTAATAAATACAGTGAGATAAATAATAATTTGGCGACATTACATACTGAATTTTAGTGCAGTATGCGATATTCCGCACAGTATTGGGTAAAACATGCACTCTGAGTATGGCGGTAGCTATCAAACATCCGGTGCTTACCAGCCCAAAGTACCGCAACGAAAGGTAGGATCTAAAAGGAATGAGACCTGTTGGCAAAAAACATGTTTAGCCTGAAGGTAGAAAAATGCAGAGCCCGCAAAGCATAACAACGAAATAATGATCCGTACTGAAAGCTTCATATTCGAGTGTCCTCCCGGCGATAAACACCCACATCATACAGTTCGCGACATCAACTAAACGCCAACGGCAAGCAATAGGCTTACCCAGAGATATTCTTGTGCGTGCAGCGGCATGGTTGAGTGATTGTGTTAATCTTAACAACAAACACTGCGCATAATCCCGAGCCACATAGCCGTGACAAAGCCGGGAATATTCAACGTGATGCTGCAAAAAATTGACGCGCCTGCGCAGTCCCGCTAGCGTAAATGGTGATACCACGGTTTCGCTGTGCGTGCCCGTAAGGACAAAAGGACAAGAGAAAGTTATGCCAATACGCAAAGTTAGTTTGCTACGCCTGATCCCGCTGGCCAGCCTGGTGCTGGCGGCCTGTACTACCACCAAGCCGACTGGTCCAGCTACCAGCCCGACGTCACCACAGTGGCGTGCCCACGAACAAGCGGTGCAACAGCTGGATCAGTATCAGACCCGTGGCTCTTTTGCTTATCTGTCAGACCAGAAAAAAGTCTATGCACGTTTCTTCTGGCAACAGTATTCCCCGGAACGTTATCGCCTGCTGCTGACCAACCCGCTTGGCAGCACTGAGCTTGATCTCAACGTACAGAAAAACGTGGTGCAATTGACCGATAACCAGGGCAAGCGCTATGTCAGTGATAACGCCGAAGAGATGATCCGCAAGCTGACCGGTATGGCCATTCCACTGGACAACCTGCGTCAATGGATGCTCGGCCTGCCAGGTGAGGCCAGCGACTTCAAGCTGGATGACCAGTACCGCTTGAATTCACTGAGTTACCAACAAGGCAACCAGACCTGGACCGTGGACTACCAGGATTACAACAACAGCCTCACACCACAGTTACCAAGCCGCCTCGAGCTGAAACAGGGTGACCAGCGCATCAAATTGAAAATGGATAATTGGACACTCAAATGATCCGCCAGTGGCCAGCGCCAGCTAAACTCAATCTGTTTTTATACATCACCGGGCAACGTGCCGACGGTTATCATCTACTGCAGACGCTGTTCCAATTTTTGGATTACGGCGACACGCTGACTATCGACGTACGGCAGGATGACAATATCCGCCTGCTGACCCCTGTCGCAGGCGTGCCGGACGAGCAAAACCTGATCGTCCGTGCTGCTCGGCTATTGCAGCAGTATTGCGACAGTCACGGACTGAACACCGCCCCGCGCGGTGCTGACATCAGTATCGATAAGCGTCTGCCAATGGGTGGCGGCCTCGGAGGGGGTTCCTCCAATGCGGCTACGGTCTTGGTGGCGTTAAATGAACTGTGGCACTGCGGCTTGAGTGATGACCAATTAGCGGAGCTGGGGCTAACCCTCGGCGCCGATGTACCGGTTTTCGTTCGGGGCCATGCCGCCTTTGCTGAAGGCATCGGTGAGCAGTTACAACCGGCGAACCCACAAGAAAAGTGGTATTTGGTTGCTCATCCAGGCGTCAACATCCCCACCCCGATCATTTTTGGTGATGTCGATTTAAAAAGAGATACCCCGGTTCGCCCGTTAAATGTGCTGTTACAGGCAACTTACGCAAATGATTGCGAACCAATAGCAAGAAAACGTTTTCGCGAGGTTGAACAGCTTGTTTCTTGGCTGTTAGAATACGCGCCGTCACGCCTGACTGGCACAGGTGCTTGTGTGTTTGCTGAATTCGACACAGAAACCGCCGCCCGTCAGGTGTTAAATCAAGCCCCGGAGTGGATACGTGGTTTTGTAGCGCGTGGCGTTAACGTCTCTCCACTACATCGCATTCGTTCCGGGCAGATTGAACCGTAGTTCTCGTTTCGCTGCGCAGAGTCGTTCACACCTGGCCCTGTAATCCCTGCGCCGCTGCGGTTCAAATTGTTTTTTTACACACCCGTATGATATTGCGCCGGCGTCGCTAACTGCCCCTTAGCGGAGGCCGAATGACAATATCTTCTCTGGACGCATGCCTGAGGTTCTTCTCGTGCCTGATATGAAGCTTTTTGCTGGTAACGCCACCCCGGAACTAGCACAACGTATTGCCAACCGTTTGTACACCAGCCTTGGTGACGCCGCTGTAGGTCGTTTTAGCGACGGCGAAGTGAGCGTGCAAATCAACGAAAATGTACGCGGCGGTGATATTTTCATCATCCAGTCCACCTGTGCCCCTACCAACGACAACCTGATGGAACTGGTTGTTATGGTAGATGCCCTGCGTCGCGCCTCCGCAGGTCGTATTACTGCTGTTATCCCTTATTTCGGTTATGCCCGCCAAGATCGCCGCGTGCGTTCTGCTCGTGTGCCAATCACGGCCAAAGTTGTAGCCGATTTCCTCTCCAGTGTAGGGGTTGACCGCGTTTTGACGGTGGATCTGCACGCTGAACAGATCCAAGGCTTCTTCGATGTTCCGGTAGATAACGTGTTCGGTAGCCCGATCCTGCTGGAAGACATGTTGCAACAGAACCTGGAGAACCCAATCGTGGTTTCCCCAGACATCGGCGGCGTAGTGCGCGCCCGCGCTATCGCCAAACTGCTTAACGATACCGACATGGCTATCATCGATAAACGCCGCCCACGTGCGAACGTTTCTCAGGTGATGCACATTATTGGTGACGTGGCAGGCCGTGACTGCGTGCTGGTTGACGACATGATCGATACCGGTGGTACCTTATGTAAAGCAGCTGAAGCGTTGAAAGAACGCGGTGCCAAACGCGTATTTGCCTACGCGACGCACCCGATCTTCTCCGGTAACGCGGTGGAAAACATCAGGAACTCGGTGATTGATGAAGTGATTGTCTGCGACACCATTCCGTTGTCAGCAGAAATCAAAGCACTGAAAAACGTACGTACTCTGACGCTGTCTGGCATGTTGGCTGAAGCCATCCGCCGTATCAGCAATGAAGAGTCAATTTCTGCGATGTTCGAGCATTAATCACTTCTCTTTTCGGTGCGGCGCCCTGCCGCATCGTCTTGATGAGTTGCCCGATAGCAGAAAAAGAAAAACCCGTTGGTGCATAAGCAACAACGGGTTTTCTACGGGTAGTCGAACATGACCTTAGACCTTAATGCGCGGCAGATATCCTTTGCCGTAGTGCCAGCTCCCTTTTATCTTTTTAATCAATGTGACGGACGATGATTATCGTTACGGCAACGTTTATCAAAGTGTTTTACCCACCAGTAGCGATCTGCAACCTGCTCACGACCGCCAATACGGGCACCGACCAGCCATAACAACGCCCCCACGAAAATACTCATGATTGCGCCATGGGCGAAAAATTGCGGTAAATTGAACTGAGATACTTCAGCAACAATGGTGTATCCGACGCCGCCGACCATGACGATCAGCCCCAGCCCCATAAAAAAGTTGCCCATTCTGTCCGCGTTTCTGCGTTTCATATGCCACCTCCATAGTGCCATTTGCCAACTGGGATAACTCAGTAACTGGTTAACCCACTTTGATAAGTTGAGTATAGCCTCTGGCCCGACAAGATGATTGAGGAAGTGATCACAAATGGTAAAGAAAACATGACAAATCTTTACCTTATTCGAGTCATTAGCTAACAAATTGAATGGTTCCGCTAATGAATTATTCTTTCTTCTATCGATAACGGCACATCGGTGCGGAAGGTACATCAGGATTTTGTCATTCGGTGCCTGGAAAGGTAGACTAATGCCCTTTCCACTATGTCGATCAAAGCGAATTTCCCAGTGAGCAGTATTAAATTGATAGTCGGCCTGGCGAATCCAGGCGCCGAATATGCCCAAACGCGCCACAATGCCGGTGCCTGGTACGTCGATTTACTGGCCCAGCGCCACAACCAGCAGTTGAAGGAAGAGAGCAAATTCTTCGGCTACACCGCCCGGCTGAACCTGGCGGGCAATGACGTACGCCTGCTGGTGCCTACCACCTTTATGAACCTCAGTGGCAAAGCTGTGTTGGCCATGGCCAATTTCTACCGCATTGAGCCGGACGAAATCCTGGTGGCCCATGATGAATTGGATATCCCTCCCGGTGTCGCAAAAATCAAACTGGGTGGCGGCAACGGCGGCCACAACGGGCTCAAAGATATTCAAAATAAGTTTGGTAATAACCCGAACTTCTATCGCCTGCGTATCGGTATTGGCCATCCGGGTGATAAAAACAAGGTGGTGGGTTTCGTACTCGGCAAACCACCGGCCAGCGAGCAGAAAATGATTGATGAAGCAATCGATGAAGCGGCGCGTTGCACAGAGCTCTTGCTGACGGACGGATTGGAGAAAACCGTTCGCCGTCTGCACAGTTTCAAGGCACAAGCCTGATAGTAAGTGATTGCAGCGGGCATTTCGCCCGCTGCTGACTGTGTTAGGTTCTCAATTTGAAGGTTTCTTCACCAACACTCTCGTCGTCGGTTTGATAACCCTCCTCCGCCACATAATATTGCGGATCATCCAATTCATGACTGCAAAACGGGCCGGCTTGTTTCAACAAACGCACGCAGTCACTGCTCAAGTGGCGTAACCGAATGGTTTTTCCCGCAGCCAGATAACGGGCCGTCAGCTTATCAATGGCTTCTACCCCACTGGAATCCATCACCCGGGTGCCGGCAAAATCCAGTACTACATTTTGCGGATCATTTTTGGGATCGAACAAGTCGGAAAAGGCCGCGGTGGAACCAAAGAACAGTGGGCCGTCCAACTGATATACGGCGACCTCGCCTTCTACCTGATGTTGGCGCACACGTATACGCGCCTGCTGCCAGGCAAACACCAGCGCCGAGATAATTACCCCACTGATCACCGCCATCGCCAGATCGGTAAAGATAGTAATCAAGGTGACCAATAGCATCACTAACGCATCCGCTTTCGGCATTCGGCGTAAGCGACGCAGTGAACTCCATTCAAAGGTGTTGTAGCACACCACCAGCATCACTCCGGCCAGTGCCGCGACCGGCAGCAGGCCGATATAGCCAGACAGACTGACGACAAAAAGGATCAGCAGTACCGCACCGACGACACCAGAAATGCGTCCACGACCGCCAGAGGTGAAGTTGATGATCGACTGACCAATCATCGCACAGCCGGCAAAACAGCCAAACAAACCGCACAGGGTATTACCCGCACCTTGGGCGATACTCTCACGGTTGCCATTACCCTTCTTACCGCCCATTTCATCAAGCACTGTCATGGTCAGCAGCGACTCAATCAATCCCACCAGTGCGATAACCACAGCGTACGGCAAGACTACTTTCAGCATTTCCAGGTTGAAAGGTGCCATCGGCAGGCTGAAATGTGGCAACGCGCCGGAGATATCCGCCAGATCACCAACCCGTAATGTATGCAGATTAAACCCAATCGCCAGAGCCGAAACCACGATTAGCGCCGCTAACGACGCTGGGATAGCCCGCGTTAACCGCGGGAATAACACCACCACCAGGATCGCCAGGGCCACCAGCCCGTACATCAGCAGCCCCTGCCCCGCAATCATATGCAATTGTGCCAACATAATGACGATCGCCAAGCCATTCACAAAACCGTGGATAGCAGGCAGTGGCACCAGGCGAATAAATTTACCCAGTCGGAACACCCCGATCAGAATTTGGATAACCCCGGCGAAAATCGTTGCCCACAACACATATGCCATACCCTGTTGTGCAGCCAGACTCATCAATACAACCACTATCGAACCAGCCGCGCCCGACACCATGCCCGGCTTGCCACCAAACAGTGCGGTCACCAGACCGATAATAAACGCGGTGTGCAATCCGACGATGGGAGAAAGTCCCGCGACCAATGAAAAGCCGACCGCTTCCGGGATCATTGACACTGCCACTACAAAGCCCGCCAGCATCTCGTTCTTGACGGCTGACAGCCTGAAATTGTTCAGGTTAAACATGGAATAATCACTTCTGACAAATAAAACACATTCCCGAAGCACGGGAAGCAGAACCGCATGGCGCGGCAAACCTCAGGAGGGGGCAACTCATGGTGGACTGGGCAAGAAGTACATCCGACACGTTTCCTGTAGGTTAATCAGAAGTGTCAGTATGTGTAAATGTGATCCAAATCTCAATAAAAAACCGGCTGGGTTGCTGCATTTATCCCCACCACACCGTCAGCGCGAGAAAAATGGGCTCTGATATCTCCTGCTTTGCGGTGGATTAAATTGCATGTGCCGATAGAAAACGATTAACTGAATTCTCGACCCAAGCTGCGCGATTACCTTCAGCCTGGGTTTCATAATGTCAGGAGGGATCAACGTTGTAGGTTGAAGTAACCCATGGATTTTATCCCCTCAAATTCTTCATCCGCGTCCTTCTCGTTATGTAATAGCGGGACCGCGGTGATAGCGCTCGCCTCCTTACATTCCTCCGGTGAATAAAAAAAGAAAAGAATGACAGTAATAATAGTAACAGTGGCAATATAAAAATACAGAATCCATTCATTATGTGAATACCTATAAATAATCAATCAAGAACAATTAAAAACCCTAACTCAAAATAACAACGCGGACAACAATAAATAATCAATAAAAACCAGTGCGTTACTTGATTGAATAACAACAACGTTTTAACTATTTTTATAAATGATATATGAATGGTTCTATTAACCAACTGGTCGAATTATTAAATTTAAAAATAACGAACCAAAGATAAATACAATAGCGCGCGGTAATAGTTCAATGCGCCGGAAACAGCACATTCTGCAAGCCCCATATAAGTAAATTAAGGTCCATCAACAATGCGTAACAAGCTTTGTACCGCCAACAAAACCGGTGACAAGCACCCTGTTCAGCCAGATTCCAGGTGAAAAAACCGGCTCGACGTGTTCAAACATCAATAACTCACCGGCTGCGCCAGCACATTTCCCTTAGATACACAGCCAGATCGAGAAAAACGGCCATTACGTGTATAATGGCGCCATTATTTCGTCCTTTATGCAGTGGGTTAAACCTAACCGGCTGATAGTTAAGATATTTAAGGTGATAACAACATGGGATTCAAATGCGGTATCGTCGGCCTGCCTAACGTAGGCAAATCCACCCTGTTCAACGCGTTGACCAAAGCGGGTATCGAAGCAGCCAACTTCCCGTTCTGTACCATTGAACCTAACACCGGTGTGGTACCGATGCCCGATCCGCGTCTGGACCAACTGGCCGAGATCGTTAAGCCACAGCGCATCCTGCCAACCACCATGGAATTCGTTGACATCGCTGGCCTGGTTAAAGGCGCGTCCAAAGGTGAAGGCCTGGGCAACCAATTCCTGACCAACATCCGCGAAACAGAAGCGATCGGCCATGTGGTTCGTTGCTTTGAAAATGACAACATCATTCACGTTAACAACAAAGTTGACCCGGCTGACGACATTGACGTCATCAACACCGAGCTGGCACTGTCGGATCTCGACACGTGCGAACGTGCTATTCACCGTGTGCAGAAAAAAGCTAAAGGCGGCGACAAAGACGCGAAAGCCGAACTGGCCGCACTGGAAAAATGCCTGCCACAGCTGGAAAACGCCGGTATGCTGCGTGCGCTGGACCTGACCGAAGAAGATAAAGCGGCAATCCGCTACCTGAGCTTCCTGACGCTCAAGCCAACCATGTATATCGCCAACGTCAACGAAGATGGCTTCGAGAACAACCCATACCTGGATAAAGTGCGTGAAATCGCCGCCAGTGAAGGTTCTGTCGTGGTTGCCGTGTGTGCTGCTGTGGAATCAGATATCGCCGAGCTGGATGACGAAGACCGTGCAGAATTCATGGCAGAACTGGGCCTGGAAGAGCCGGGTCTGAACCGTGTTATCCGCGCTGGTTATGAACTGCTGAACCTGCAAACCTACTTCACCGCTGGTGTGAAAGAAGTCCGCGCCTGGACCATCCCTGTTGGCGCTACCGCACCGCAGGCAGCCGGTAAGATCCACACCGACTTCGAGAAAGGCTTCATCCGCGCACAAACCATCGCATTTGAAGACTTCATCACCTACAAAGGTGAACAAGGTGCTAAAGAAGCCGGCAAGATGCGTTCAGAAGGTAAAGATTACATCGTTAAAGATGGCGACGTGATGAACTTCTTGTTCAACGTCTAAACCTCGTCTTCTGAAGCAAACTCTAAAATCCACGCCCCGGCGTGGATTTTTTGTTTTATGCGGTGGTGTTGATTTTGGGCCATGTCAACGCAATAATATACAGCGTATAAATATGGAGCATTCAATGGTTACTGCACACGTTTTCATCGCCACCAGTCTGGATGGTTTTATCGCGCGGCAGGATGGCAGCATCGACTGGTTATTGCAACGCGACACATCTGCCGAAGACCATGGCTTTAATGCCTTTATCGCTGACAAAGACATGATCCTGATGGGGAGAGGGACGTATGAAAAAGTACTCACCTTCGATAGCTGGCCTTATGACCTCCCGGTACTCGTACTGTCCAAACAACTGGCCAATGAACCGGTTCCTCTGGCATTGGAAGGAAAAGTCCGGTTTTCCAACCTCACGCCAAAGCATGCGCTTGAGCAGTTGGCTACGCAGAACGTGCATAACGTCTATGTTGATGGCGGGCAATTAATACAGTCCTTTCTGCGCGAGGGGCTGGTTAGCGATATGATGATCACCAAGGTTCCCGTACTGCTTGGTTCAGGCAGGCCTCTGTTTGGCTCACTGCAACATGACATTGATTTAAAATTACTGTCGAGCCGAAGCTTCCCTTCGGGCCTGGTGCAATCCCACTATCAGATATTGCCCCAATGACCCGTCCACGCGGGCGTCCGACCAACGGAAAAGGAGTAACACGGGAGAATATTCTGGATTGCGCTCTTGGCCTGCTGGATGAAAGTGGCGGACAAGGGTTGACGATGCGTGCCCTCGCCACTCGGCTGGGCGTCACGCCGATGAGCCTGTATCACCATATTGGTGATCTGGCCGGGCTGCTGCGAGTTTTGTCCGATCGCGTTTATGCCGAAGCCCTGGAGGGGTTGAGCGAATCGGATGATCCACGGACAGAAATTCGAACATTGCTCACTCGCTATCACCGCGCAGTTGGCTACCATCCCCAACTCACGCTGGCAATCTTTGCCACGCCGGAGGCCTTTGCCGGGGTCACCCGTCAGATTACCGATCGCCTTACGGCCTTGCTGGCTGAAATGACGACAGAGCCTCTACAGTGGCGCGATATTTTGATTGATCATGCCCATGGCAGTGGTTTGGCCCTTGTCGCGGTGCGGGGAGACTCCCTACAGGCGCAGAGTCTGCAAGAACAGTATCTGCAGGCCCTTGATCGTCTGCTGGCCAGCTTGTCATCGCGCCCGTAACACCTTATCCACCAGCCCCCACTCTGCCGCTTCATCGGCACTCATGAAGCGGTCGCGATCAAGTGCACGCTCGACCTCTTCGTAGCTGCGGCCGCAATGTTCGGCGTACAGGCGGATCACGGTATGCTTGGTGCGTTTCATCTCTTCCGCATGAATGAGGATATCCGACGCTTGCCCCTGGAAACCACCCAACGGCTGATGCACATGTAGGCTGGCATTGGGCAGCGCCATGCGATGCCCAGCCTCCCCGGCCATCAGCAGGAAGGAACCCATCGAACGTGCGGTGCCCATACACAGGGTATGCACCGGCGCATTGATGTAATTCATGGTGTCATAAATGGCAAAGCCGCTGGTGATCACCCCACCAGGCGAATTGATGTAAAGGTGAATCGGCTTCTCCGGGTTTTCAGCTTCCAGAAACAGCAACTGGGCGCAGAGCATTTCGGCCACCTGATCGTTAACCTCGCCGTTCAGGAAAACAATACGGTCACGCAACAACCGCGAATAAATATCGAAGGAGCGTTCTCCTTGACTGGTCTGTTCGATCACCATAGGGACGAGCAGCATCGATTCACGCATAGGTGAACTCCTGTTTTCAGATTGGAATGATGAGTTGAGCGTCAGGCGGCGCGCATCAGGTGCCGCCCACTGTCGTTCGCCGCCGTTAGCCGGGCGTCGTCCAACCGGTGAATAACGCGTAACAGACTGCCACCACCCGCGGTGGGGAGTATTTGTAGGGTCACGGTGCTTTCGAAGAACGGTGCCTGGTCATCACGCATCCGGTAACTGATTTCTGTGCCCGGCTTCACCACGACAGGCACAGCATCGGCCAGCACCGCACTCGGTAACCATTGTTCGCGCAATGCAGGGATGCCAATCGCCCGCCAGACTTTCTCTGCCGGTGCATCGAGTTGATATTCCAGCACCAATGGCTGCGGCTTGGTATCAGTCGGATTCATTGATCCATATCCTTAAGCAAAATATTCAGCTTTTCGATGTGGGCTGGCCAGAAGGCACGGTATTTATCCAGCCACTGGGCTATCAGTGCCAGGCCCTGTGGATCCACCTGATAATTGACGAAACGCCCCTGTCGCACCTCCCCCACCAAACCAGCCTGTCGCAGCACCGCCAAGTGCTGCGACATCGCAGATTGGCTGATGAGCATACCTTCGCGCAAGGCACTGGCATTCATGCTGCCCGCAGCCAGTTTTTCGAATATGGAACGGCGGGTTGGATCCGCCAGCGCCTTAAAGATGTCATTTTCATTCATTACTACACATTAGTACTCACTTATCTAACGTGCAAGTTTATAGGGGCAGATAATCACTGACGCTTCAAAGCAAGATACTGACTGGTCGCCAGCCACTGGCCACTGGTCTGCATCAAAAAGCCCATTATGCCTCCCAGGATCAAGGCCTCAACCACCGCCACCCCATTGTCGGAAGAACCAAACATTGCACAGGCCCCCATAAAACTGCCGGGGATAAAACCCAACAGCGGCAAGCGGGCTTGCACACACATGGCAAATGAAATCAAACCGGTCAGAATGCCGCCCAACATGCTGCCAGCCGGTGCCGCTAACAAAATGGCACCGGCCGCCCATAATGCGCCGCTGATATTGGCCGCCATCCCACGCAGCAATCCGCCCAGCCCTTTATGCGGAATGGCAAAATAGGTCGTGCAACCCAAAAAGCCGATCCAGCTTGCCAACTGCAGCGTCTCCGCCAGCCAAGCCCAACAGCCGGATAGCACCCCGGTGCTCAACGCAAGGCAGAACCCCAGTCTGAGAGGACTCATAACGGCACGGTCAAGGCGCCAAGACCGATAAACAACCCGGCGATAGTGGCACTCATCAGGTTGGATAACGTCGCCGCCAATAAAGCGCGCAGGCCCAGGCTAGCAATATCCGAAGCTCGCTCTGGCGCTACTGCGCTGAATGCCCCAACCACCACGGCGATCGAACCAAAATTGGCAAAGCCGCACAGCGCGAAGGAAATCACAGCGATAGTCTTGGGATCCAGCACTGCAACCGTGTCTTTAAGGTAGGTTGAAAAATTTACGTAAGCGACGAATTCATTGATCGCCAGCTTCTGCCCAATCAGACCGCCAACCAATCCTGCGCTGTCCCAGTTAACCCCCATGATGTAAGCCAACGGCGAGAACAGATAACCGAACAGCCTTTCCAGGCTCATGTGTTCCCATCCCAGCAAATCCCCCACACCGCCGATCAGACCATTAATCAGCGCAATTAACGCAACGAACGCCATCACCACGGTGGCAACACCCACCGCAATTTTTAGCCCGAGCATTGCCCCGCTCGCGGCAGCTTCAATAATACTTGCCGGACGTTTTTCACTAAATGACATCTGGCTGAACTCGACCTGCGACACTTCGGTTGCCGGGCTCAGCATCCGCGCGAACAAAATCCCACCGGGGATCGCCATCAATGAGGCCGCCAGTAAATATTCAATCGGTACGCCCAGGCCAGCGTAACCCACCAACATCGATCCGGCGATCGACGCCATTCCACTGCAAATCACGGTAAACAGCTCATTGCGGCTCATCTTGTTAATAAAAGGCTTTAGTACTGCGGGCAGTTCGTTTTGCCCCAAAAAGATGGTGGTCACCGCGGCAAAAGCTTCAACTTTGCTAATCCGTAGCATCTTCTGGAAAACATAACCCAGCAGGTTAATCACCCACCCCATCACACCCAGGTAATAAAGAATAGCGATCAGCGCAGTAATAAAAATAATTGCTGGTAGAACATGGAAAGCGAAAACAAAACCGGCGCCATCAAACAAGACATTCATTTTCGGCCCAACCAAGCCACCAAAAATAAATGCGCTGCCCGCATCGCTGTACGAGATAACTTTATTGACCCCACCGGCAATCGCATTAATCACCCACTTACCGGCGGGGATGTATAACATTATCGCACCGAGTAACACTTGCAGGATTAATGCACTGCCTACGGTTCTCAGACTGATTCTTTTTCGGTTGTTGGAAAAAACAAAAGCAATAAGGAGAAGAATACAGATACCTAAAAGGCTGCGTAATAAGTCCATAAATCCATCCCTTTATACCCGTCATATTTCAAGCCGTGGCGTAAAATCCTGTGGGTATGTAAATTTACCTACCTAAAAGGTGAAAAATGAAAAAGCATTCCCCTCCACCTTTCAGGCTGGCGTTTTTATTTAATATTGTTTATAGGGTAAAACTTAAGGAGTAACGCGTCGTTTTAGGCAGCTTCTTCCTGATAACAGCAAGCGATCTGCGCTGCCAATTTGGCGTTGTTGAACACCAGTTGGATATTGGCAGTCAGGCTGTCGCCACCGGTCAATTCCGCTACCCGAGCCAGTAAAAATGGTGTGCTGTCCTTACCCTGAACGCCCTGTTCAACCGATTCACGCACGGCCCGCTCAATGGCGGCATTAATTTTATCTTCCGGCACCGCATACTGCGCTGGGATCGGGTTGGCAATCACCATGCCCCCCTCCAGGCCCGTCTGCCACTTGGTTGCCATAGCCCGGGCAATCTCCGCCGGAGCATCCAACTGAATACTCACGCTGAAAGGACTGGTGCGACAAAAGAACGCCGGCAACGTTGATGTCTGGTAACCAATCAGCGGTACACCATGCGTTTCAAGGTATTCGGTCGTCAGTCCTAAATCTAAAATGGACTTAGCGCCAGCGCAGATCACCGCAACGTTGGTTCGTGCCAACTCCTGAAGATCCGCTGAGATATCAAAGGTATGTTCTGCACCACGATGCACCCCGCCAATACCACCGGTAGCAAAAACGTGGATACCTGCCATCTCAGCGATAATCATGGTGGAGGCCACCGTGGTCGCACCGTGTTTACCGGCAGCCAGGATAAAAGGCAGATCACGACGGCTCACTTTCGCCACCTTATGGCCTTCTTTGCCCAACAGTTCGATCTCCTCTCGGGTTAACCCCGCTTTCATGCGGCCATTGATAATGGCAATAGTGGCAGGCACCGCGCCGTTATCACGGATCTTTTGTTCAACTTCCAGAGCAGTCTGCGCGTTTTGCGGGTACGGCATACCGTGAGAAATGATGGTCGACTCCAGAGCCACAACCGGGCGCTTATGGGCCAAAGCCTCGGCAACCTCCGGTGAAATATCCAGATAGTCATGGGAAATAAGGGTGTTTTTCATGATTGTAGCTCCAACAGTTTTTGAACGCTGCCATTCGACAGATTAGGGTTATTGGTGAATTCGCAAGAAAGTGTTAATGCCGAGCAGCCCTGTGCAAAACGAATACTGTCTGCCAGCGTCATATCTTCCAGCCAGCAGTGGGCCAGCCCCGCCATCATGGCGTCCCCGGCACCGGTCACATTGACGATGTTGACGGCCAATGGCTGCGACCAGCCGTTTTGCCCATCAATTTCGCTGTAATAAACGCCAGCGGGTCCCATGCTGAGTGCCAGTCGCTGTACCCCTTGTTGATGGAACCATTGGGCCACTGGCGGTGCATCCTGAGGACCGTGAATAGCCATGCCGCTGAGCATCTCGGCTTCGAGGCGGTTAGGTTTGAGCGTATGAATATGCGAGAGCCAACGGCGGATTTTGGGCGCTTTAAATGCCGACACGGTGTCAACGAATACCGGTACGCTGCCGGAATGGCCGAATAACCAGGCCAGTGCGTCCTCCGTAAGATTGCAATCAACCACTAACACACCCGCATGCTGGATCAGATCTTTAGAGGTGGCTAATAATGCCGGCGTGAGTTTTTCGAGGATCCGCATGTCATTAATGGCTACCAGCATTTCGCCACTGTTATCGAGCAAAGAGACATAGGTGGACGTATTTTCACCGTGCAATTTGTGGAAGCCGTCAACATGTACACCCGCCAGTTTTGCCTGTTCAAATAAGGTTTCGCCATAGAAATCGTCACCGACAACGGAAATAAGGTGGCATTCTTGACCTAACAACGCGACATTCTGCGCAATATTTCTGCCCACACCGCCGGGCGTACATTTTATTTTCCCTGGATTAGAATCTTCATAAACTAATTTAGATGAGGAATAGCCACAGACGTCCATATTTGTCGAACCGACGGTCACCACATAACTGTGCTCCGACAAGATATAACCCTTACCTTTTATATATCCTTTATTCATTAAATTCATAATGTGCCCGGCAACACCAGAGCGGCTAATACCTAAAACATCGGCAATTTCCTGCTGTGGGATCAAAGGATCACGTCTCAGAAGATGCAATATCTGTTTTTCTCTGCTGGTCATATTGGACACTTGTTTGTTTTTAAACATGAGTTTGTTTTATAACGACCATGAAAATCAGTAAAGTGAGATTGATATCTTTAGCGAGGATTTGGGAAGGCGATCGTAAGGCGCATGAATAGTGTTTCAGCAGTAATTTTGTGATAAACATCAAATTATAAATGCGGTTTCAGTGATTAAAAACAGCTGAAAATAAACACTGGCCATAACACAGCATTTTATTCTTATAATAATCTTAGAAAAACAAATGGATAGCTCTTTGAGCTTTTAAACCTAACATTTGTTTGGTTGGAAGAGTTTTGTCGGTTTGTGGTGCAGCATGAACAAAAGCCATCCCGCAGAAAAGAGATGGCTTTCACATTTGTACGGAAACCAGAACAGCAGCCTAAAATCTCAGTCGTTATTTACTGCCCCTCAGCAAACGCCGAAGGGCATGGATAATCACAATGACAAGGTACTGCAACCCAGATCCCCACTGAGGTTCTTTTTACCGTCCTGCGACTCAAGCGCAATCTTCGCTAACGGCGTATCCTCATCATAGCGAGCTTGAGCACTCAGACTCTTCGCATAGCGGTTATATTTCCACCAGGCGTAACCGAGGAATATCACCAGCCCACCCACGTTATAAAACACAATGGTCATGATGCTGGCGCCGGTAGGGAATGTTGAGGCGACAAAACCCACAGCAAAAATAACGATCAGCGTGCTGACAATCGCAATCCCCTGCAATCGTGAACCCATTTTGAAGTCACGTTGCACACGGTCGTACTTTAAGCGCAGGTTCAGGTAAGCCAACATAATGAACAGCGGCGGCAACATCGATGCGGCAGCTGTCATATTTATCAACGTATTCATTAATTCCTGCACGCTGTCAGAACCCAGCGTCGGGATCAGCATCAACGGGATCACGATAAAGAATTGCAACCAAGCTGCGCGAGTCGGGACGCCATGCTTATTCAGCCGAATAGTTTTCTCACCGAAGATACCTTTAGGGATCTCGGTAAAGAAGATTTTCACCGGCGCAGCGGTCCACATCAGCAATGAACCGAACATAGCGGTAAAGGAAACCAGACCAACAAAGCGGTTCATCAGCACGACTGGCAGACCAAAGTGCGCCGACAACCCTTCAAATACTTGCACCGTGCCGCCAGTAAAGTGCAAGTCTGCACGGCTTACAAACACGTTAAGCAGTAAGGATGATACGGAATACAGCACGCCGATAACCAGCCCGGAAATGATGATCACTTTCACAAAGGAGCGGCTGCCGCCCTTCACGTCATTCACATATACCGCAACGGACTCTGCCCCACCCGCAGCCTGGAAAATCCATGCGGTAATCCCCAGGAAGGCCCAGTTAAAGTTTGGTGTAATGGCTTCAACCGTGATGGGGTTCGCCGGCTCGATACCGCCAACCACGGCCGCCCCGGCCAGGATGATGTAGGAGAATGTCAGCAACAGCATCAACGAAGATGTCACAGACGTCATCGGCCCTAACAGTTTGGCACCGCTGTTAGAGATATAGGCCGAGAATGCAAACAGGAAGATACTGATGATCGAGGTCGTTAATGGCGTAAAGACATAGTCATAGCCGAGGAACGCGTAAGACGCATAAGCGATTACCCTCGGCAGCAACGCGGTAAAGAAAAACAGATTCACAAACCAATAGGTATAGGCCGTCATAAACGCCCAACGCCCGCCCAGGGCGCTTTTTACCCACGCATACACGCCAGCTTCAGAGTTTTTATTCAGAGAAACGAACTCCGCAATGATCAAACAAAACGGAATAAAATAGATGATGGTCGCCACCAAGAATACCGGTGCCGACGCAATACCAAGCTGGATATTATTATTAATTACGTTATTGAAGCTGAACACTGCCGCGAACGTCATTGCCAGCAACCCGAACTTGCCGATAGTATTTCTATTCGACACAGCCATAGACACTCTCCGAAATATGTAGGGTACTTATACCCGTCGTCTTTCAAGCTGCAGCATTATTGCCAGCAGCTTGAAAGCTATGGGGTTTATTTTTATTCAACTATTTGTTAACGAAATAGCTGTCTTCTATAGTCACTTTTAAAATGACTTTTTTTACCTGGTTACTTTCTTTAAATCGGTGAGCCTGATGGTTATCAAAGATAACGACGTTGCCTTGCCCTACGCGATGTGTTTCACCCTGCCCACTGAAAAACTCACGATCGGTTTCATCCTGATAGGCCACCACCGAAGTCAGCACGCTTTTATCAGCAACTTCGATCGTTTCCTGTCCGGCAAGGTAATAGTGCAGATCAAAATAACGACGATTCCCCTCCAACCAGCCATGCTGCTGGCCTGGGCCAGACGCCAGCCGATAAACCAGTGAATCGCCAACCGAATAAAAAACATTCGGCTCGATACGTTCAATATTGTTAATGGCCTCCATACAGCGCTGCCATTTTTTCCCTGCACGATAAATAAGCTGAAACTCGGCTAATGATTCGATAATAATCATGAGTTCACCTTTTCTGACTGAGCGTTATTACTGACTGGCGCGAAATGATATTCGGCAAGCGTTGCACCATCGGTTTCTTGTTGGTTAAAGGGCACCAGCGTAAAGCCGTAGCTGAATGGCGACAGGTAAACTCGATACGAATCCAGCACCTCTGAACCCCAGGAATTGGAACCCAGCCCCAAAATTTGATCGTCGAGGTTTAACGTCAGGTAGTCGCTTTCTTGCAGTTCGTTAATATGCTGAGCCTGATGCAGCATCTCGGCGCTGTAGGGCCACAGGCTGAAATTGATTGGTCGTCGTGGCTGGATAAAGATCCCGTTGCCGTTGCCATCATGTAGGCTTAGCCAACGTACCTCTTGACGATTGCCGTTATCCTGCGGGAATGGATAGTGCTCAAACAGCTCGCCAACCTGTTGTTGGTAATGGCCGATAAGATTGGCCTTACAGCTATCCGCGTAGTTTTCACCTGGACCGCGACCGTAATACGCCACCTGTTCAAAGCGGCGGCTAAGACCAAAGTCCAAGCCGATTTTTGGAATGACCTGCTGGAAATCGCCATAAGGCGTCCCTGACAGATCCAGACTGACATGACCTTGTGGCGAGATCTGCCATCGGTAACGGCAGCGCATGCCAAAATCAAATACCGGCGGTGCAATCAACGTTTGAACGTCGATCACAATGTCATTGCCCTGCTGTTCCCAATGCAGGCTTCGGAAATGGTGCTGCATGATCTGCAAATGGTTCGGCAACCAGATGCCTTCGTATTCCTGTTTGTGGTTGTCGATGACCGGCTTGAAGAAAGACAGGTGTGGTGCACGTCCCACCACTTCGTCCCCGGCGACTCGCCACGACTGGAGTTCACCGTTCAAGCGCGAGAATGTCAGACTGAAGTTTTCGCCAGTGATAACAACTTGGTGGTTTTCATCTTTGCATTGCAGCGCAGAAGCACGATCGCCCGCCGGTGGTAGGTTGAGTGACGCAGTGGCAGGTTGCAACAAATGCTGATATTGCCCCAACAATTCCCCACTTTCGCTGTAACGGGTTGCGCTGTCTTTATAAACGGCGATATCAATGAAGGTTTCTTGTCTGCCCAGTACCACGTCAGGAAGATGAACCTCTTCGGATTCACCTGGTTGTAAATGAGGCAGTTTAATCTCGTGGCTGGCCAGTTGTTGACCACCGGCCTTAATGCTGACCTTCAGCGTAATATCCGCAAGCGAACTGAACCAATAGCGGTTTTTAACCCGCAGTACCGGCTTCATTTCACCCACGCCACTCACCTCTACCGGGCACAGAACCTGCTTGTATTCACGTAAGCCAGGGCCAGGACGCTGGTCTGGGTAGATCAGTCCATCCATACAGAAGTTGTAGTTATTCGGATAATCGCCGTAATCACCGCCGTACTGATAGCGCTCACGCCCTTGTTCGTCATGGCTCAGTAATCCGTGATCGCACCACTCCCAGATGTAATGCCCCTGAAGACTGGCATGACGGTTAAACACTGACTGATACTCGAACAAGCCGCCCGGTCCGTTCCCCATCGCATGAGCGTATTCACACAGAATGCGTGGTTTGGCATGAGGATATTCACCAAACGCATTCATCATCGCCACGCGGGAATACATGGTGCTGATCACGTCGACCACTTCCGCATCCCGGTCTTCTTCGTAATGCACCAATCGGGTGGCATCGAGTGCCTTACAACGTTTAGCCATAGCGCGGATGTTGCAGCCATAACCCGATTCATTACCCAATGACCAGATGATGATTGAGGGGTGGTTTTTCTGTGCCATCACATGGCGTTCAATACGCTCGACGTAGGCATTTTCCCAACGTGGATCGTCGGTGATACGGCTAATATCACCCACGTTGGCGAAACCGTGGCTTTCCAGATCGGTTTCGGCCATCACAAACAGGCCGTAGATGTCGCACAACTCGTAAAAACGGGGATCGTTCGGGTAATGCGCGGTTCGCACTGAGTTAATGTTGTGCTGTTTCATCAACACAATGTCACGTTCAACCCTTGCCATATCCACGGCACGTCCCTTGCGATGATCGTGATCATGGCGGTTAACACCATGTAGCTTTAGATAACGTCCGTTGACGTAGAATAATCCGTCACGCACGCTGATCTCACGGAATCCCACCCGCTGCGGCACTACTGACAACAGATTTCCGCTGTTGTCATACAGGCTAAGCAGTAATTGGTACAGGTAGGGTTCTTCCGCATTCCACTGCTTCGGCTGACGGACCGGGATCTCAAATCGGCAATCGCTGTGCCCTTCAATATTGAGGTTGTTCACACCCTGTTCGGCAATACACGTTTCACCATCAAAAAGCTGCGCGGTCAGACGGTAACCCGCCGCCACTTTCTGCCCAAGCGTGTGCAGCCCAACGTCTACCGCCAGAATCGCATCGCAATACTGCTCATCGAAGATCGTGATTATCCGGAGATCATGGATGTGCGTCTGTCTCTGGCCGATCAGGTAAACATCGCGAAAAATGCCGGCCATCCACCACATATCCTGATCTTCAATATAGGTGGAGTCGGCCCACTGCATCACACGGACAGACAGCAGGTTGTCGCCTGGCTTCACATGGTCGCTGAGATCAAACTCGGCGGACAGCCGGCTACCTTTGCTGAACCCAATGTAGTGGCCATTGAGATAGACCTCAAAATAGGTTTCCACACCGTCAAACTTGATGATGACCTGCTGATTTTCCCACTCAGCATCCAGCGTGAAATGACGTTGATAGGCGCCAGTCGGGTTATTCGTTGGGACATAAGGTACATCGATCGGGAAGGGATACCCTTCGTCGGTATATTGCAGCTGACCGTGCCCTTCCATTTGCCACATGCCCGGCACGGCAATGTCACCCCATTCTGCCATTGGCTGGCTGTAGAACTCAGCCGGTACCAAATCAGGGTGCTCGAAGTAACGGAACTGCCAACGCCCACTCAGCAGTTGGAAACCCAAACTTGCGTTGCGGTCAAAACGCAATGCCTGTTCGGCATCCTGATAGCTGAAGAAACTCGCTCGTGGTGGTAAGCGATTCTCTGACTGCTTTTCTATGTTTTCCCAATTATTCACGTCACGTCTCCCGACATCTTTCAATGGGAGAACGATAGTAAATATTTAGTAAAAACTACAGATCATATTTACCCAATGCCGACGGGATCACACTAAATTTTAAATATCTTTTTTAATCATGATGTTAATTTTTACTCTGGCGGGTGCCCCTGCGCTACGGCTAACGGCCAGTAACACAGGGGTTGATTACACAACGGTGGTGTCGCGTAGCTGAAGCGAACTGGGAACAAAGATAGATAAAGGGACGGCCCGCTCATCACGAATGCGCTCCGTCAACAAATTGACTGCCTGAGCACCCATGGTTTCTGACGGAATGCGAACCGTTGATAAGGCAGGGAAAATAAAGCGCGCGGTCGGGATATCGTTCACGCTGATCAGCGCAATCTGCCCAGGTACCTGAATCGAATGTTCGTGCAAAGCACGTAATACGCCGATGGCGATAGAGTCGGTTGCTACAAACAGCGCCGGAGGATAATCGGCGTTACCGTCCAGCATCTTCTTGGCACACTGGTAACCCGCTTGGCTGCTAAAATCACCGGTGTAAATATCCTTGGGCTGTACCACACTTTTCAGGCGACCATACTCCACAAACGCCTGCTCGCGTTGATCGGCAAAGGCCGGATCGTCACGCCCACCGATAAACCCAATGCGCGAATAACCCCGTCCGATGAAGTAGTCGATCACCTTTTGGCTGATCTTGAACAAATCAACGTTGACGCAATCGAACTGCGGATCTTCAACCACGCCGTCAACGAATACCACCGGCAATTTTTGTTGGCTTAACTGCTCATACAACGCAGGCTGTGGTCGGCCAATCACCAGCAGGCCATCCGCCACGGGCAACGATTTCTCACCGTTGAAGTCATAGCAAGCCACCAGCGAAACGCCGAGTTTTTCACATTGAGTTTCTATGCCATAACGCATCGCCAGATAGTAGGGATCGTTAATCTCAATGCCCTGTTTATAGGTAAACAACGCAGCGAACGTCAGCCGATGTCCATTGTGACGCTTTGAAGGTTGAACTTTGTATTCAAGACGCTCTGCGGCTTCCAGGATTTTTTGCCGGGTTTGCGCCTTCACGCTTAGAGTGGGATCGTCATTCAGCACCCGCGAAACGGTTGCAACGGACACGTTCGCAGCTTCTGCGATTTCCTTCAGTGTGGCCATAAAGTCTCAATGGATAGACAAAAACGCTAGCTTACCGGGACAGCGCAACCAGGTATACGCCCAGATGATCCTTCCCCCCTTTTCACCCAATGAATTTTACGCTGCATCCAGACAGCCTGCGTAGCCATTCGTCAGGTATATCCCGCCATAAACGTCCTTATAGCACCCTGCCTGGCGGTCAGTGTGTCGTGATGCTACTCGCGAAGATACCGATTTCACCCTTTGTGATCAAGTTAACGATTTACTGATTTAACGATATTTTTTACTAAATATTTTACTAATATACCCTCCGTTTACCGTTCTGATTCAGGCGGTATTTTATCTCTCCCAGGGAAATGGGGCCGACCCACATTGCGTTAGCGGATTGCATTGGCAGGCCCTGCCTGCTGCGCCGTCCAATAACCAAACCAGATGCGTGTCCACATGAAAATAATACTCAATAATAAAATATTACCCGCTTTACTGATAATTCTTCCGTTGAAATTATCGGCTCAGGAAACCGTGGTGCCCGCGGAACATAACGTCCTCCCCCCACCCGAGCTAACACACTCTGGCCCTACCGCCCTGCGTTTTTACGGCGAACTGGGTATTGGCGGCAGCGTCTATTTGAACGGTGAACACCAACATAAATACAGTGACGGTACCTACATCGAAGGTGGACTGGAAATCAAACACGGTCAGTGGTTCGGTCTGATCTACGGCGAAGGTTGGACTGTGCAAGCAGACCACCAGGGCAATGCCTGGACACCGGGCCACAGCTGGGGTGGTTTTGAAGGCGGCATCAACCGTTTCTACGGTGGCTACCGCACCGACGACGGCACCGAAATGATGCTTAGCATACGCAATGACTCCTCACTGGATGATTTGCAATGGTGGGCAGACTTTACCCCGGAATATGGCTATGTGATCCCTAATACCCGGGATCTCGCCTACGCGGCAAAACTGCAAAACCTGACTGGAAAATTCCGCTACAGCGTAACCGCAGCGCCGGAAAGTCGCATTGATGAGAGCAAGGCACTGCTGCACTTTGGCAAATATGACCGCTATTCGGACAAATACACCTACCGCGCAATGATCAACGGTTATACGCAATACGATCTACAAGAAGGCCTGACCTTGCTAAACGGCCTGGAAATAACTGATGGCATGGGGCAACTGTATCTGCTGGGGTTGAAAGGTAACAACCTGGCCGGCCGTATCTGGCATCACACCGGCAAAGGAGATGGCAGCCACCCGGGTACAGAGTCTGGCTTGATGCTAAGTGCCATGGTTGAGGCCACCAAGGGGTTGTATTTCTCAACGGCCTACAGTTATGCCCGCCATCGCCTGGACAATGCACCGGATACCGCCACCTCTTACGCGCAAGTCGGTATTTGGTACGAGTATGCCGGCAGCAAATTCGCCACCGCACTGGACAGTAAGTTTTATATGACCAACGACAGCACCAATGCCAGCAATTCGGTGTTTTTGATGCAGTATTTTTATTGGTAACGCATAAGGCAAACATAATGAATATGATGAATAAACTGCCGCCTCTGGCCGTCGCACTCTCTGTCGCTCTGGCAATCTCGGGCTGCGCTTCTCACCCTAAGGGCGAAAGTGCTCTGCGAGCAGACAACTACAAAAATGTGATTAATCGTAGCGGTGCACCTCACTACATGCTCGACTACGATTTTGACGAACACCAACGCTTTAATCCCTTCTTTGATCTTGGTGCCTGGCACGGCCACCTACTGCCGGATAGCCCCGAAGGGGCCGGCGGCTTCCCCGGCCCGGCTCTGCTCACCGAAGAATATATCAATTTTATGGCCAACAATTTCGATCGCCTGAGTCTGTATAAGAACGGTGAAAAAGTCACATTAAGCATGACGGCCTACAGCATTCCCGGCGCGCTTATTCAACAGCTTAGTGCGCCCGGTATCAAGGTGACCCTGACGCTGCGTTTTGCGACAGCACGCACCTCACTGCTTGAAACCCAAATCACCACCGATACACCACTTGAACTGGTGTGGGACGGCGCACTGCTGGAGAAATACTACGCCAAAGAGCAGAAACCGCAGTCTCCTCAAACCATCGAGCAAGCCTTCCCGGGCTATACGCGGCATATTCTACCGACGGCTGACGGTCTGCGAGTCACCTTTGGTAAGGTACGAGCAGCTTCGCAACTGATGACCTCCGGCGAATCCGAGTACCAAATACACAAATCTCTGCCACAGCAAACGACAGTAAATGGGCATCAGTTCACGTCTAGCGCTAAAATCGCAGGATCTACCACGCTGTATACCACTTACTCTCACCTGCTCACCGCCGCCGAAGTGCAACAGGAACAAAGCAAGATTGCCGCTATTCTCGCCAATCCACAGCACTATATGGCGGCTTCCGAGCAGCGCTGGGAAAACTACCTAAACAAAGGTTTGTCGAACCCACATGCCACTCAGGCACAAGAGCGCGTCGCGGTAAAAGCGATAGAAACATTAAACGGTAACTGGCGCGGCGCGGCCGGGGCAATGAAGTTTGATTCGGTGACCCCCTCAGTGACCGGACGCTGGTTCTCAGGGAATCAGACCTGGCCTTGGGATACCTGGAAGCAGGCTTACGCCATGGCGCATTTTAATCCCAACGTGGCAAAAGATAATATCCGTGCTGTATTTGCCTTCCAGATCCAGCCAGACGATCCGCTGCGGCCCTGGGATGCCGGCTTTATCCCTGATCTGATCGCTTACAACCCTGGCCCGGAACGCGGGGGGGACGGCAGTAACTGGAATGAACGCAATACTAAACCCAGCCTGGCGGCATGGGCGGTCATGGAGGTATACAACACCACCGGCGATAAGCAATGGCTAGCCGAAATGTATCCCAAGCTGGTCGCTTACCACGACTGGTGGTTGCTTAACCGGGATCATAACGGTAATGGCGTACCGGAATACGGCGCCACACGGGATAAGGCACACAATACGCTGGATGGCCGAATGCTGTTCACTGTAAAACGCGGCCAACAGGAAGAAACGCTGGCGGGTCTGAAGAATTATGATCGGGTCGTGCGTTCCGGTCGTTATGACAGTATCGACATTCCCGCCCAGGTTGCAGCCTCGTGGGAATCGGGCCGCGACGACGCCGCCGCTTTTGGTTTTATCGATCCAGACCAACTGGCCCGCTATCTGGCAAAGGGGGGCAAACGACAGGACTGGCAGGTGAAGTTTGCTGAAAACCGCACCGCAGACGGAACTCTGCTTGGTTATTCATTGCTGCAAGAGTCGGTAGATCAAGCCAGTTACATGTACAGCGACAATAAGTATCTGGCCAAGATGGCTGATATTTTAGGCTACACCGCCGATGCTGCGACCTTCCGTAGCAAAGCCGACAAACTGGCCGACTATATCAATACCTGCATGTTCGATAAGCCCAGCGGCTTCTTCTATGACATTCGCATAGAAGATAATCCGCTACCCAATGGCTGTGCCGGTAAGCCCATCGTCGAACGCGGTAAAGGACCGGAAGGTTGGTCCCCTCTATTTAATGGTGCCGCCAGCCAGCAACACGCCGATGCTGTAGTGAAAGTAATGAAGGATCCCGCTGAGTTCAACACCTACGTTCCACTCGGCACAGCAGCATTGACCAATCCGGCGTTTGGTGCGGATATTTACTGGCGTGGACGAGTGTGGGTAGATCAGCTCTATTTCGGGCTTAAAGGAATGGAAAGCTATGGCTATCGCGCAGATGCCGTTGCCATGGCACAGGCCTTTTTCAACCACGCCGACGGACTGGTCACTGACGGCCCCATCCGCGAAAACTACAATCCGTTGACGGGTATGCAACAGGGGGCACCAAATTTCTCCTGGAGCGCGGCGCACCTCTACATGCTGTATAACGACTTTTTCACTCAGTAAACTCACCGTTTCCCTGCCAGAATAGGCTACTGGCAGGGGTATGGGCTATGACTTAATCGGAATCACCAATACATCGACGTTCAACTGGTTAATGGCGTGCTGGGTGGAGGAAAACAGCTTATTCCATAGGTCGTGATGATGGCCGAAGATCACCAGATCGATGTTTTTATCCACAATGGCATTCTTCAATTCTTCAATGAAATCGCCACGCCCAATAATCACCTCGTTAATGGGGTGGTTCACGTTTTGGGTCAACGGTTCCAGCTCTTTTTTGATCTTGTCCTCAAACGACACGCCATCATAGCTTCTCTCTGAAAAGCCAATTGCCGCGTGGTAGGTATCGTAATGAACATCGACGTAGATCAGGGAAAGTTTTGCCTGCAACGCGTCGGCCAACCTCGCGCCTTTTTCCACCAGCCGTTTGCCGTCATCACTCAGGTCGGTGGCAATCACAATATGTTGGTAACACATAGCGCCTCCTGTCATTGATTCATAGAGACCCCAACTTGCGCGGCAACATTTATGTTGTCCCGTTATAGATAATTTTAGTTCAGAATCGTGTGGGATGAACGGGGATATTACGGTGGAATGGCCCCGTTACCGGGGCCAGGCAGGTTCAACGTACGCGTTGTGCTTCAAACCACACATTGCATACCGATAGGATCAGTGTGTTGGCGTCTTTGACCAACACATTATCCCCCGGCACGCCGTCAGTGCCCTGATCGGTGATACCTTTGATCTGAGTATCCGCATGCTGGATAACGACTCGCTCTACCGCAGGTGTACTGATCCCCAGCATTGGGAAGTCAATATAAGAGCTGCTGCCGGAGTTGTCCTCGACAAACTCCTGCGCCTCTACCGTGCTGACGGTGGCACCATCACTTTTCAGCGCGGTACCATTCCAATTGAAACCATCGGTCTTATAGCTGATTTTACCGCCGATCAGGCTTTTCGCCTGTTGTTCGTCCCAGCACCCCACCGTTTGCGTCGGCAAGATCTTGCTGACATGCCAGTTGCCCAACAACGTTTTAGGGATGGGTTCCGCCACGGTCTCCGCCGCCTGTACCTGAATCGCTGATACGCAAGTCAAAACCACCAACGGCAGCAGCGCCTTACGCCACATGTTAAATTGCATTTTTATTTTCCTTTGGCTATTCGCGCCCCTGGAGGGCTTTCCGTCATCATAATGAGCCGGTGGAACCTCCGTCAAAACAAACTGAATACCAGAGCACAAACAAGGTAAATATGCCCTTATTTACTCAATGGCCACCGACAACGTCCCGCTTTATCCTCAGTCCACTGCGCCTCACCGCTTAACCGCCAGCGCCGATCATCAAGATAACGGTAGTGACGACGGGCCTGCTCCAACAGGGTGAAATCCAGTTCAACCGACAGCGCCCCAGCGTCTCGGCCCAGTCCGGCAACGTCGCGCCCTAGCGGATCGACAATCAGGCTTTCACCGGCAAATTGCAGTCCGTCGCCGTCACCACAACGATTGGTCATCGCGACAAATATCTGGTTATCCTGTGCACGAGCGATAGCCGCATGGCGATGCACCGGACCATAGGGATCCATATTGCCGTTCGTTATCAATAATAGCTGGCAGCCCATCATGGCTAAAGCTCGCGCGTTTTCGGGGAACTCCAGATCGTAGCAAATCAGTAACCCAATACGTGTACCACGCCAATCACCACAGACCAAGGCATCGCCAGGGAGCACACTGGTGCGTTCATCTGGCCACAAGTGTGTTTTGCGGTAATGCAGATAGATACCCTGCTCGGGCGTGATCAACACCGTGCTGTTAAACACCCCTTCGGGGGTCCGCTCAAGAAAGCCTGTCACCAATGCAACGTCATATTGGCGGCTGACCTGCACCAGTTGTGCCAACTCATCACCGTCCCTCTGCAAGGCATAATCAGTGTCACCCTGCGCAGCGGCAAAGCCGGTCAGGTGAGTTTCAGGAAACAGGATTACCCCGCTCCTTTGACCGTAGCGTTCAATAAATGCCAAGGCCTGAGCCAAATTGTCAGCAACACATCCTTCCCGGCTGGGTAGCTGAGCCAAGGTTATTTCCATATCATCCTCCACACGGGAACACAGTAATTTTAATGCTAGTATGCCCGAAACAGCCGTTCTGGCTATTCCATAACAGGGGTAACATCAGTGGGTAACAGCAGCCCTATTTCAACCGAAACATTGGCCTGGCACCGGGCTTTTGGCCAACTGGTCGATAACCTCGACGGGCCTGACTTCTGGCTCAACTGCACACGCCTGCTGCGCGGCCATCTGCCGTTCGAAAACTGGGTGGCGTTACTGTTTTCTCCACAGCATCCGCCGCAGATCCTTGCCGCCAGTGACGAAAGTGATGGTTGTGATGAAGCACTGTTCGATGATTATCAAAAAGGGTTGTACCTGCTCGATCCTTTCTATCTCGACGCCTGGGCACGACAGCGCAGTGGGTTGTTGCGTCTGGATGACGTTGCCCCGGCCAATTTTACGGCAACGGAATACTACCAACGCTACTTTAACTATAACGTTGGCGGTGATGAGGTGCAGTTCAACCTGTTGGTCGAGCCGCAGCGTATGCTGTGCCTGTCGCTGGGCGCATCACAACGTTATAACGATCACCACATCGGCGTACTGGAGCTGGTCAAAAGTTGGTTGCTGCCGTTAATGCGCCAGCGAATCCGCTTTGAAAACACTAACGATGACGGCGACGGCAATTTTTCACTGTCATCGTTACCTGTCGGTGTACAGCTAACGGAGCGAGAAAATCAGGTAAGCCAACTGATGCTGGCTGGCTGTTCCACAAAGGAGATTGCCCGCCGCTTACAGATTTCAATCGAAACCGTGCGAGCGCATAAAAAACACCTGTATTCAAAACTGAGCATCAACACGCAGTCCGAACTGTTTGCGTTGTTCTGGCGCAACCGCGGAGCTTAGTACGATTCATAGCAAATCGTTATTAATCATAGTGAATCAGTATTTTATTTTAACCAGGCGATTATCTACAGTCACTGCCACTATTCAGCCTGCGATAACCAGCAGGCTATTTTGACAAGGACTCTGGGAAATGACATTTACACTGAAAAAACTCACTGCGGCGCTGGCTATAACCAGTACCCTTCTGCTGACTGCCTGTGGGCCTACGGCGCAAGACGATCACCATATCAAAGTCGGCATCAGTGCCGGCATTGATCAGTCATTGTGGGCAGTGGTGCAAAAAGTCGCAAAGCAGAAGTACGATCTGGATGTTGAGGTGGTGACATTCAATGATTACGTGTTGCCCAACGAAGCGCTGAATAATGGCGATCTTGATATCAACGCCTTCCAACATAAACCTTATCTGGAAAAGCAGAGCCAGGAGCGCGGCTATAAGCTGGTAGCGGTGGGCAATACCTTTGTTTTCCCCATTGCCGGTTACTCGAAAAAAATCACCGCGCTCAACCAACTGCCAGACGGCGCACAAGTCGCCGTACCCAATGATCCAACTAACCTTGGGCGTTCTCTGCTGCTGTTGCAAAAACAGGGGCTGATCGTGCTGAAAGAGGGTGTTGGACTACTGCCTACCGCGCTGGATATTGTCAGCAATCCGAAGAAACTGAACATCGTCGAGATCGAGGCACCTCAGTTGCCACGAGCATTGGATGACAAAAAGATTGCGCTGGCAATTATCAACACCAACTACTCCAGCCAAATCGGCCTGTCACCGGCCAAAGATGGGTTGTTTGTCGAAGATAAGAACTCACCCTACGTCAATATCTTCGCCAGCCGGGTGGATAACCAAAATAACGAAAACGTGAAAAACCTGGTCAAGGCCTATCAGACCGATGAAGTTGCCGCCAGCGCGGTCGAAATCTATAAGGGCGACGCGGTTAAAGGCTGGTAATTTGCACATCACCCCATGGCGATCGTCATGGGGTTCTTTCTGTCTCCCCCCGATTTCTTGTTCACTTTTCACCCATCAAGATCACAAATCAAACAATGCCTGCTAGGTAAAAAAAGCTGCAATGTTGTATACAAGTTTGTGTAAATGTTTTCTATTTGTTTCAAAAACCTCTGGTGAAAATAATGAAAAATAGAAAAATCAAACTGTTACTGATAGCTGGTGCAATGGTTGGCGTCGTGGCACTGGCCGTTGCCGGGAAGGTAGAAAACGCCGACAAGACTTTCCTTTCGGTTGCGACGGCCTCCACTGGCGGTACCTATTATCCGATGGGCGTCGGACTGGCTAACGTCTGGAGCAACCGGCTGAAACAAGACGGTATTCAAGTCAGCGGTCAGTCCTCCGCTGGATCGATTGAAAATATCGACCTGCTGCAGAAAAATGAGGCTCAACTGGCGATCCTGCAAAGTCTGATCGCCGTAGAAGCCTATGAGGGTGTGCGTAATTTTGAAGGCCGCGCTTACGGACATTTGCGTTCCATCTCCATGCTGTGGCCAAACGTCGAGCATTTTGTGATGCTGGAAAACAAAGTGAAGGACGGCACGCTCAACGATATCGCCGGGACCCGTTTCTCCGTGGGCCCACAAGCCAGCGGCACCGAGCAGTCGACGCTGATCATTCTGCAAGGCGTTAACCTGAGCAAAAAATCGCTGACGCCAGAATACCTGGGCTATGGCGACACCGTGTCGGCCATGCGCGACGGTCGACTCGACGGGGGGGCATTACCCGCTGGCGTACCAGCCGCAGCGGTGACCGACATGTATGCCAGCGGTGTACCTTCACGCATTCTCGACGTCACCGATGAACAACTGGCCAATATTAATGCTATCGCCAATTCCTGGTTCCGCTTTGATATCAAAGCCGATACCTATCCGCGCCAGAGTAAAGCGGTAGCCACTATCGCCCAGCCTAATATTCTGGTGGCCCTGAACAGCCTCGACGAAAAGCTGGTGTATGACCTGACCAAAACGCTGTTTGAAAACCTGCCGGAAGTTCATCAGGTACACAGTGCCGCCAAGTACATTTCACTGGAAAACGCACTGAAAGGCGTCTCGGTTCCGCTGCACATTGGTGCCTATAAATATTATCTGGAAGCCGGGGTCACTGTGCCCGACTATCTAATCCCACCGGAAGCGGCAACACTGGCTGCCAATCGATAAGGAGGCCGTATGAGCATGAATAATCTAACGCCGCAAGATGCCGTCGATTTGGATAAAGAAGCCGGTGCCGGTAGCCGACCGTTGAGCGGCATCTATTTGCAGTTGGCCACGGCGCTGGCCATCGCGATTTCGCTGTATGCTATCTATGCGAATGCGCTGTCGAATACCCAGGAGTTTTACCGCAATACGACCTTCCTCAGCGGCATTTTGATTCTGGGTTTCATTTTGTTCCCGGTCTCTCGCCGCTACGCCACCAGCAAGTTCAACCGTTGGGATTACCTATTTATTATTCTGACGTTGGTCAGTTACGGCTATTTCTATGCCAGCTATCTTGATTTGCACGTAGTACGCAAAAGCATCCCCAATACTACTGACTACGTGATGGCGGTGATCGGTATCGGTGTGTTGTTTGAGGCTGCGCGTCGTACCACCGGCTATTTCATCCCCGGTCTGGCAACCTTCGCCATTGTGTATGCGCTGTTCGGCCAATACTTTATGGGCATCTTTGGCCATGGCGGTTTTTCACTTGAACGCTTGTTGTATCGGCTGTTTATGACCAGCGAAGGGATCTTCGGCATCACCTTGTCCACCGCTTCCACCGCGATCGTCGTGTTTATTCTGTTTGGCGCATTTCTCAGCGTCAGCGGTGCCACGGCGCTGTTTAACGATTTGGCACTTGCGATTGCTGGTCGTCGTCGCGGCGGCCCGGCGCAGGTCGCGGTGATCTCTTCCGCGCTGACAGGATCTCTGAGCGGCAGTGCCGTCGCCAACGTCGCCACCACCGGCACGTTCACCATTCCATTGATGAAAAGCATCGGGCTATCGGCCCGCTTCGCTGGCGCAGTCGAAGCCACCGCCTCCACCGGCGGGATGATCATGCCACCGATTATGGGCGCGGCAGCCTTTATCATGGCCGGCTTCCTCGGCATCTCGTACACCACTATTGTGGTTGCTGCCATTATCCCTGCATTGCTGTACTACGCGGCGCTGATCATCGCCATCGATCTGGAGGCAAAAAAGCAGGGTCTGAAAGGCATCAGCAAAGAAAACATTCCCAAAGTGAAGGCAGTATTGAAAGCACGCGGGTTGCTGTTACTGCCGCTGATCATTGTTATCGGTACCCTGTTATGGGGTAAAACACCGATTTACGCAGGTTTTCTCGGCATTATTTCAATCATCGTCGCCAGTTGGATCACGCCTGATACATCAGTGCGTATGACCCCGAAGAAAATCGCCGCCGCTCTGAACGAAGCAGCGCGTGGGTCGATTCAAGTAACGGTTGCCTGTGCCGCCATCGGGGTAATTATCTGCGTGGTGACCATGACCGGCATTGGCTCGACGCTGGCCTTCAACATTGTCGCCATGACCAACAATACCCTGTGGATGATCCTGCTGGTGGTGATGCTGGTGTGTATCGTACTGAGCATGGGTCTGCCGTCCACGGCACTGTATATCGTGGTTGCAGTCACGGTCTCTCCGATACTGATCAAGGCCGGTGTGATGCCACTGGCAGCACATTTCTTTGTATTCTGGTTTGGTGCCTTATCCAACATTACCCCACCGGTTGCACTGGCCAGCTACACCGCCGCCAGTATCGCCCGGGCCGATCCGATGCAAACGTCCTGGGACGCAGTACGGTTGGCACTACCGGGCTTTATCATCCCGTTTATTCTGGTCTACAACCCGATGCTGCTGATGCAGGGTAACGATCTCAACACGCTGTCAGTGATCCATATGGTCATCAGCGCACTGGTCGGGATTTATGCGCTGTCGATTGCCAGCGCCAATTTCTGGATGATGAAAACCCACTGGCTGGAGCGTGTCCTCTTCACTCTGGCCGCTATTCTGCTCATCAAACCGGGTCTGCTGACCGATTTGGGCGGTGCTGCGTTGATTGTCACCGCAGCTTCCGCGCATCTGTTACGTTTCAGGCGAAGCAACGCGCAGGGGGCGCTGAATGGTTAATAAAGTCACACGTCAGAAAGCGTCTCATCAGGTGCTGGCACAGTTAAAAGACGGCATCAACGACGGCACCTTCCCGGTTGGGGAAAAACTGCCGTCAGAAAACACGCTGGCGGAAGCATTCGGCGTCAGCCGGGTACCCGTACGCGAGGCACTCGGCATACTGGAGGTCAGCGGCATTATCTCCTCACGCCAGGGCGGTGGTCATCGGGTTGAACAACACTCGTTACTAAGCAAGTACCAACCGTTGGTGATGGAAATTGCCGATCCCAATGAGGTTGAAGCACTGTTGGAAATGCGTGAAGTGATTGAGCAACAGGCAGCCTGTATGGCTGCCGAACGTCATACCGAGGAAGATCTTATGGCCATTGAACGGGCACTCAATGACTTCAAACGCTGCACCCTCGACGACGGCCTCATTGGGCACCGGCAGGATTATTTGTTCCATCGCGCCATTATGCAGGCTTCGCACAACCCATTTTTCGTGCAGATTCTCGATAACATGCACGAACTGTATTTGGGTGTGTTGGTGTATTCACTCAGCAAGAATTTGGGCCGACAGGCCGAGCGTCAACGGGTGACCGACGAACATGAACGGGTGTTTTTGGCGATCAAGGCCCGTGACCCGGCAGCGGCCACAGCCGCCATGCAAAACCATCTCAGCAACGTACGCGGCAAATTACGCCGCCTGGACAGTGAGGAGTTAGGGTAACCATGTATGACGTGATCATTATCGGTGCTGGCCTGGTGGGTCTTGGTGTCGCCAATGCACTGCAAGAGGCTAACCCCACACAACGCATCCTGATACTGGAAAAAGAGAGCGGCCCGGCAGCGCACCAAAGCGGCCATAACAGTAACGTGGTGCACTCGGGGATTTACTATGCTCCCGGCAGCCTGAAAGCGCGACTGGCAAAACAGGGGAACCAAAGCATGTTTGCCTTCTGCCGGGAACACGACCTCTATCACGACCAATGCGGTAAGGTGATCGTGGCGACCCAGTTGAAGGAACTGGATTTGCTGGAGAACATATACCAACGTGGGCTGCAGAACGGTCTGGCAGTCAGCCGCCTGTCGCAGGCACAGCTCAAGGAACGTGAACCACACGTCAATGGGATCGAGGCGCTGCTGGTGCCAGACGCCGGTATCGTCAATTACAGCGAGGTGGCGGCAAAACTGGCAGAAATTATTCAGCAACGTGGCGGTGTAATCCATTATGGACAACAGGTCGAGGACATCAGCGAAAACAGCGACGGCGTAAGCATACGCACGCAGCACACGCAGTATCAGGCCAAATGGTTGGTGAACTGCGCCGGTTTGTTCAGTGATCGCATCGCCGCCCTGGCGGGCTACCAGACAGGCATGAAAATCGTACCCTTCCGCGGTGAATATTACGTGCTGAACGACGAAAAAAACTACCTGGTGAATCACCTGATCTATCCGGTGCCTAATCCCGACTTTCCGTTCCTCGGCGTACACTTTACCCGCATGTATAACGGTAAACGCGACGTGGGCCCAAATGCTGTACTGGCATTCAAACGCGAAGGTTACCGCAAATGTGATTTCAATCTGCGAGATCTGGGCGAAGTACTCAGCTATCGTGGTTTTTGGAAAATTGCCGGCAACTATTTGGGGGAAGGTTTGGCAGAAGTCCGCCGTTCCCTATCGCGACGGCGCTTTACCGAAAATGCACGGCAGTTGATTCCCGCACTGCAACCGGAAGACATTAAACCCGGCCCCGCAGGGGTTCGTGCCCAAGCACTGACCGCCGACGGGAAACTGGTGGATGACTTCCATTTTGTAAAGGGTCGCCGCTCACTGCATGTCTGCAATGCCCCCTCCCCAGCAGCAACTGCCTCACTGGAGATTGGGCGAGAGATCGTGCGGCAACACCTGTCTGCTCTATGAGTACTAACGGCCCGTCATCGCGGGCCGTTAGTGGCTATTTCGCCGCATACTTTTGCATATTGGCCGGGGTCACCAGCTCAAACGGGATCCAATAGTAAGGATCCAGCTTTTCACCTTTAATCATACGTTGCGCTACATCAACCGAGGCCTTGCCTTGCCCGACAGCATCCTGAAAGACCGTTACCTGCATCTTGCCAGAAGATAGTGCCTTCAGACCATCGGGTGTCGCATCAATGCCGCCAATCAGCACTTTGCTGTCATGCTTACCGGCTTGCTGCAACGCCATGATCGCGCCAATCGCCATCTCATCGTTATTGGCGGCGATAATATCGATAGACTCACCGTTGGTGATCCAATTCAGCATCAGATCCATCCCTTCGCTGCGCGAGTAATTGGCACTCTGCTTTTGCACGACCTTCATTTTTGGATACTTCGCCACCACCTGTTCCACATCCTTGGTACGTTGCAGTGCACCGGCGTCGGTCAGGTTACCGATCATCACCGCTACGTTACCCTGATAGTTGGCCAGCCGTGCCAGTTCTTCCATCTGCAATGTGCCGGACTGCTTCTCGTCGGAACCAACAAACACCACGCCGGAAGGCAGTTTGCTGTCGCCCGGCGTGCGATTCACATACACCAGGGGTATACCGGCTTTCGTCACCATTTTGGTAATCGCAGGCGTGCCCGCCGAGTTAACCGGATCGACAATAATGGCGTCTACCCCGGCGCTGATAAAGTTCTGTACCTGATCGGCCTGGCGACCAACGTCACCGCGTGCATCTTCAAATTGCACCTTGATACCGCGGACCTTGGCTTCTTTGTCGATCGAATGGCGAATGATGGTCAGAAAGTTTTGGTCAAAGTAGGCCATCGATACGCCAATAGTTTCCGCCAACACAGACGTGGAACAACTGAGCGCAGCGACCAACACGATTCTTTTTAAATATTTCATGATGATTCCCCAGGGTAAAAAAAACCGCCGGGCAAAATGCTCCGGCGGAAATTCACGGCAATCAGTGTTTTTTACGGTTGCGCCGCATGTCGATAGAGACGGCAGCGACGATAATCACGCCTTTGATAATGTCCTGGATATAGGAGTCCACACCGACAAAGGTGAAGCCACTTTTAATCAGCCCGAGGATTACCGCACCGATCAATGTGCCGGTAATACGTCCGACGCCCCCCATCAGACTACTGCCGCCAATCACCGCTGCGGCGATAGCGTCCAGTTCATAAGACATCCCCATGCTCGACTGGCCACTGCTAACGCGCGCCGCCAACACCACACCCGCCAAGCCCGCTAACCCCCCGGCAATGGTATAGACCATCACCAGGTATTTATTGACGTTAATACCGGACACTCTGGCAGATGTCATGTTGCCGCCAATAGCGTAGATGTATTTACCGTAGCGGGTATGTTTCAGAGCGATATGGAAGATCACCGCAATCACCAGGAAGATAATCACCGGCATCGCACCCTGACCAATGGACGTAAACCCATCTGACAGGAAGCTGACCGGGTTACCCTGGGTGTAGTACTGTGCCAAACCGCGTGCCGACACCATCATGCCTAACGTCGCGATGAACGGCGGAATACCGGTGCGGGTAATCAGGAATCCGTTAATAAAGCCGCAAATAATGCCCACGCCGATCCCCGCACCAATCGGGATTGCTGCAGGCAGATCAAGCAGTGCCGGGTACATCGGTGAAATACTGTCGGACGTTTGCGCCAGGCTGGCGGCTACCACGGCGGTCAAGGCAATCAACGAGCCGGAGGACAGATCGATACCGGTAGTGATAATGACCTGAGTAACCCCCACGGCAATGATGCCGATAATTGCCACCTGCAACACAATCAGCAGCAGGCGGTTAGGGTTCATCAGAAATGATTGGTCACGGATGTACCAACCGAGAATTTCAAACACCAACGCAATACCGATCATCACGATAAAGATGCCCGTGTCTTTCGGCATTTTGCCACTCAGGCCAGAGAACAGTGGCGCTTTACCCGCAAGCGGCTTCTCAACTTTTACATTACTCATGGTGGTTCACCTTTGCGTTATTCAGAGGCCAGCGCCAGGATTTTTTCCTGATCCGCGTCGTCTTTATCCAAAATGCCGGTAATACGGCCGCCGTGCATCACCATCACCCGATCGCTCATACCGAGGATCTCCGGTAATTCAGATGACACCAAAATAATGGCGACGCCACGGTTCGCCAGCTCACTGATCAGACGATAGATTTCTGCCTTCGCGCCCACATCTATGCCGCGCGTAGGTTCATCGAGGATCAGTATTTTCGGTTGAGCCAACAGCCAACGGGCAATTAACACTTTCTGCTGATTGCCGCCGCTCAGGTTATTGATGATTTGGTCCATGGTCGGGGTTTTGATATTGAGCTTTTTGATCTGCTCCATGCAGTCTTTGGCCATCTGCACATGGCTGACAAACCCATTTTTGCCAATATATTCCGACAGATTGACGATGCTCATGTTCTCGACCACCGACAGCACCAGGAATAACCCTGACTTCTTGCGATCTTCGGTGAGAAACGCTAACCCAAGCTCGATGGCCCGTGAAGGGGAATCCACCTTGGTAGCCTTGCCCTCAATGAAAATGCTGCCGCCGTCCGCCGGATGCATACCAAACAGGCTTTCCATTACTTCGCTGCGACCAGCGCCTACCAACCCGGCAACACCGAGGATTTCGCCGCGCTTAACGCTGAACGAGACATCATGAAACCAGTCGGCACGACGTAGCCCTTCGACCCGAAGCACTTCCTCACCGATATTGTTGTTGAATTTGGGGAACATCTGGGTCAGTTCGCGCCCAACCATCATGGTGATTAGCGACTGTTTAGTCAGGTTTTCGGTTTTATCGCAGGCGATAAACGTACCATCGCGGAAGATACTCACCTCATCGGTGATAGCAAAAATCTCGTCCATCTTGTGGCTGATATAAATAATGCCTTTGCCCTGCTCACGCAGTTCACGAATGATGGCAAACAGATGTACTACCTCGCCTTCGGTCAGTGCCGACGTAGGTTCGTCCATGATCAGTACATCCGCGTTGTAGGAAACTGCCTTGGCAATCTCGACCATTTGCTGGTTAGCAATGCTCAATTCACCCACCAGCATTTCCGGCTTGAGTTTGATGTTCAGTCGGGCCAGTAATTCACGGGTTTTCTTGTTCAGTTGATCATGATTCACAAAACCAAGCTTTGCCGGTTCGCGCCCCAGCCAGATGTTTTCCGCCACTGTCATATAAGGTACCAGGTTGAGTTCCTGGTGAATCATGGAAATACCCGAATGCAGTGCCTGCAACGTATCGCTGAATGTCACAGGTTGGCCTTTTATTTTGATGGTGCCTTCATCAGGGTGATAAATGCCGATTAAACATTTCATCAGCGTGGATTTACCCGCGCCGTTTTCTCCCATTAATGCGTGTACGCTGCCTGGTTTGATTTTAATTGAGACTTTATCCAGCGCCTTCACGCCGGGAAACTGCTTACTGATGCCTTCAGCCTCAAGAACATAAGGATACATACAAATAACCTCCGCCGTTCGTCAATGCATCCCTGCCGTATTTACCGCCATCTTCCGGGTAAATGCGGCAGGGATATAACCGCGCTGCCTTAACGCTTATTTTCTGTTCTTATCGGCAAATTCTTGATAATTGGCCTTGGTGATCAGCTGATACGGGATCAGCACGTTGCTTTCCACTTTCTCGCCTTTCACCAGTTGAATGGCCGTTTGCACCGCACCTTCGCCCTGCCCTTTAGCGTCCTGGAACACGCTCAGTGCCAGATCGCCTTTCTTGATAAATTCCAGCGCGTCTGGGGTACCGTCAACGCCAGCCACTAACACGCCACTTTTCTTCGCCTGTTTCAGCGCGAGGATTGCACCAATCGCCATTTCGTCATTGTTGGAAGCAATAGCGTCAATTTTCTGGCCAGTCAGCGCCCAGTCGGTAGTAATGTCGACGGCTTCTTTACGACCCCACTTGGCCGTTTGTTTGTCGAGGATTTTGATTCCGGGATACTTGGCCGCGACTTCTTCCACACCACGGGTGCGGTCGCGGGTCGCTTCATTAGAGAGTTCACCCATCAGGATCATCACGTTACCCTTGCCGTTCATTAGCTTGGCTAACTCTTCCATCTGCAGCTTGCCGGCCAGTTTGGAGTCTGAACCAACGTAAGCCATGCCTGCAGGCAGCGTGACTTCTGGGCGGCGGTTAACAAACACCAACGGGATCTTGGCGTTTTCCGCCAGTTTGATCATCGGCTTGACGCCCTGGGTATCGACTGGGTTGAGGATGATGGCGTCGACGCCTTGGCTGACAAAGTTCTCGATCTGTTGGATCTGCTGGGCTATATCCCCTTTCGCATCTTCAAACTGACCGCTGACATTGCCGTCCTGTTTCATTTTGTTCTGCATTGACTGACGTAGGATAGTGAGGAAATTGTCATCGAAATAAGCCATTGAAACACCGATTTTGATGTCTTTTGCCAACACGGTGGCCGGCAACATGCACATCAATACCGAGGTGACGATCAGTTTCTTCAGCTTCATGTTCTGTACCCTTTAATTGTTAGAGTGAAGAGGCCTGTTGATTTGACAGCTAATGAAAAATATTTTTTACATTCAAACAACAATCCGGTCGATGTTATCCCTTTGATACGGCAGATTTATCGCTTTTTCACCGTATTCAGGCGGTGTATGGAATTTTGATCTATGTCTCAAAATAGATTAGAAACAATATCTTAAAACAAACATTCTACAGGGGTGTTTATATCCCCACCTCACTATCAAATGTTTATTTCATAATTGAGATTATTGAAACTTTTTAACCCAAACAAGCGAAACATGCGTTTTGGAATAACCAAGTAACAAAAACATGACACGGATCTAACAAATGACGCAAAAGCCACCAGCGCGCTTGTTCCTTTAGTGCGTTAGGCTACGCGGAATGCCCAGCCGCGATGAAAAATGGCGCCACTGTTTCTCAGAAAATATGCGAGCAAGCGCGCAGTTTGCGGATCCGCTGTTTCATCCCCCGCGTTACTCGACAATACTGAATGAACAGTATTTTCAGGAGGATCTGACATGCAGCTCAGCAGTAAGGTACGGATGAACCGGCTGTTTAATAACGGCAAGTGCCTCGACGTGGCGATTGATCATGGCATCGCCAATGAGCCCGATTTTTTAATCGGTCTGGAAGATATCGAACGCGTGATGGGCAGTCTGATCGTCGCTCGGCCCGACGCCATTCAGGTCAACTACGGCCAGGCGGATTTGCTGCAACGTTCAGCGCAACATGATAAACCGGCGTTAGTGATGCGCACCGACGTTGGTAACGCTTATAACGCCGCACGTCACCGTGAAATGTGGGCGGTGTTGCATAACCCCGAAGCCCCCATCCTCGCGGCGTTGCAAATGGATGCGGCGGCAGTGGTGGTTAACCTGTACCTCATCCCCGATGAACCTGGCATTTTCCGCCAGTGCGTAGAAAATATTGGCCGCCTGCGTCATGCCTGTGAACACTACGGCATGCCATTGATGATTGAACCACTGGTGATGGCCCCCGCCGGCCAAGGCTCGGCATACGGTTCGCTAGGGGACGTCGAAAAGATGGTGCCACTGGTGCGGCTGGCGCGCGAACTGGGTGCCGATATCATCAAGGCCGATCCTACTGAACGTGTGGAGGACTTCCATCGCATCGTTGAGGCGGCTCGTTGCCCGACATTAGTGCGCGGCGGCGGGAAAGGCGAACTGGGCGCAGTGCTGGAGAAATCTGCTGCATTAATGGCACAGGGTGCATCCGGTATGGTTTACGGTCGCAATGTGTATCAACACAACAATCCATCCAAAGTGGTTAGCGCGCTGATGGCGATCATCCATCAAGGTGCCAGCGGCCAACAGGCACTGGAAATCTACCATCAGCCCTGATATCCCGCTTTTGTAATTAAAATAATCCCTCCCCCGGCGGCAGCATGTTATAACCTGCTGCCGGTCGCTGCCCTGCACGCCATTCCTCGCTACTATCCTGACATACCCTATTCGGAGAACCGCCATGCCAAAACAACGGATACCGTTGAAACTCAGCACTACTCTCACGTTGATGGTGTCCGCCATCATCGCTTCGGTATTGCTGGTGGTGTATGCGCTGTTTTTTGTGCAGATGAATCACGAGGGGCAAGATCAGCAACGCCAGAAGGCGATGGCAATCGCCGAAACGTTGGCGCTCTCCAGCAACGTCATTGATGGTCTGTTACACGAGGATCGCAGCGGCGCAATCCAGCGTTTCGCCGAACAAGTGCGCCAGCAAAACGAATTACTGTTTGTGGTGGTGGTCGATATGAAGGGCATCCGTTATTCGCACCCCAAACCTTGGCTGATCGGTCAACATTTTATCGGGACCGATTTGGAACCTGCATTGCAAGGCAAAACCAACAGCGCTATCAGCCGTGGGGCACTAGCCCCCTCACTGCGCGTGTTTGCTCCTGTCTATGATAGCGAGCGGCGGCAAATTGGTGTAGTGGCTCTAGGCATTGCGCTCGACACCGTACACCGTGTAGTTGGCGAAAGCCGCTGGATAATCTACTGGACCATCGCTTTTGCCGCCCTGGTCGGCACACTCGGTACCTTCTTCCTGGTGAAAGCGCTGAAACGCATCATGCTCGGTTTTGAACCTTACGAAATCTCGAACCTGTTTGAACAGCGTAATGCCATGCTGCAATCCATTAAAGAAGGCGTCATCGCGGTCGATAACCAGTCACGCATCACCATTGTTAATGACGAAGCCAAGCGCCTGCTGCGCCAAAGCGGGCCATTCGAGAACCTGCTGCTGGAATCAGCCAGCCGGTATTGGCCGGCTCAACTGCATCTGGCGGAAGTCTTGGCCAGTGGCAAACCGCTGCGTGATCAACAGATCAACTTTAATGGCAGCGAACTGTTAACCAACACCGTACCGGTGATCGTCAAAGGCCAGGTGATTGGTGCTATCGCCACCTTCCGCGATAAAACCGAGATCAGCCAATTGGTGCAACGCCTGAGTGGCATGGCGCATTATGCCGATGCGTTGCGCGTACAATCCCATGAGTTTATGAACAAACTGCATGTGATCCTCGGTATGTTGCACATGAAGGCCTATCAGCAACTGGAAAATTACATCATCAATACCGCCAGTAATTATCAGGAAGAGATTGGGGCGTTGTTGCGAAAAATACAGTCGCCGGAAGTAGCGGGCTTCTTTATTGGCAAAATCAGCCGTGCTCATGAAGCCGGTATTGAATTGACCATTGATGAAGCCAGCCTACTGCCCGAAACCGACGATCCGGAAACGACCCACGTGCTGATCAGCGTGCTGGGCAACTTGATTGAAAATGCCATTGACGCTATCGATGGCGTTGAAGGGCATGAGATCAACCTAAGCTTTCATCACAATGATAATCACTTACACTGTATCGTCAGTGACGACGGCCCCGGTATCGATCCTGCTCTCGGCGAACGCATTTTTGAACAAGGCGTTTCCACCAAAGGACCCGGGCGCGGTATTGGCCTGGCACTGATCCGCAGCAGCCTGGAAAAACTGGGCGGCAGCATTGATTTCGAATCTGAACCGGGTGAACTGACCCAGTTCTTTGTACATATTCCCTATCAAGCCAAGGGCTGAACCATGATTAACGTATTGATTATTGATGACGACCCAATGGTGGCGGAGCTGAACAAATACTACCTGAGTCAGGTCAACGGCTTTCACTGCCAGGCGACGGTCGCCACCTTGGCACAGGCACGTGCGTTACTGGCTGACCCCGACATAAGTATCGATCTGGTGCTGTTGGATATTTATATGCAGCAGGAAAATGGATTAGACCTATTACCTGGCCTGCGCGAACTGGGTGAGAAAACCGACGTCATTATCATCTCTTCCGCCAGCGACGTAGACACCGTACAACGTGCCTTGCACTACGGCGTGGTGGATTATCTGATCAAGCCTTTCCAGTTTGGTCGTTTCAAAGAGGCGTTGAGCAACTACCAACAGCAATCACAGATCCTGGCACAACGCGAATTTTCGCAGGGGGATGTCGACAGTTTGTTACGTCGCCAACCCAGCAGCAGCGAAAGCAAAAAGCTGCCTAAGGGATTAACCAGCATCACGCTGAGTACGGTGTGTGAATGGATTGAGCAACAGCATGATGGGGAGTTTTCTACCGATAACCTGGCTAACGCCATCGGCATCTCACGGGTTTCCTGTCGAAAATACCTGATTTATCTGGCGGAAAGCGGCATTCTGGGGACCCGGATTCTCTATGGCACTACCGGCAGGCCGGTCTATCTTTACCAGTTAAAGCCGGACGCGATTGCCATGTTGAAAGAGTATTGCCGCTAGCCAATGTCCCCCGGTGAACGCCGGGGGAGCAATGGGCCATTATTGAGTTTTACGAATCAGGCCAAAATCACGCAGCGCCACGTACGGATCCCAATATTCACGGGCGTTCGCTATCTGACCATGGCTGATGGTCACGATGGCGATAAACTGCTGATTATAATCACCACCGCTTTGTTTGATTTTTCCGCTGCTGGTGTACTCGAACACAAACACACCGGGTTCTGCCGTCACGATTTTATTCCACCCTTTCCAGTCTGCGTATTTCAGATCGCCGAGATATTCACTCATGTTGGTAAAGTAGCGAGTTATATTTTCACGCCCCTTGGATGCCTTGGAAAAGAAGCTGAAATCCTCCACAGGCGCGTAAGGCAGTTCAAACACCCCTTGCGGCGTAAAATATTTGGCTACATTGCCCGGTGTTTCTGACCACCCATTCAGACTACGCCAGTAAAATTCGGCGACGTCATTAACACCGTATCCCGGTTGCAGGTAATATAATCCCTGCTTTTCGATAATATGGTCATTGGCTTGTGCAGACGCAGCCGCGCCCATCAGCCCCAGCAAGGCCGCTGAAAAGAGTCGTTTCATGTTATTTACCTTATGAGGGGTTACATACGAATAACGGCTTTAATGGTTTCACCGGACTGTGAATCCGCCATCGCCTGGTTGATGTCATTCATGTCATAAAAACGGATAAGGCGATCGATTGGGAAACGCCCCTGCTGAAAGAGTTGTGCCAACATAGGGATAAATACCGTCGGTGCCGCATCACCCATAATGGAACCTTGCACCGCCCGGCCGCGAATCAAATGCATAATGTCGAGTGGCAAAGATTCGCCCTGCGGTACCACGCCGGTAAGTACGCATTTGCCATTTTCCGACAACACCTTTACTGCATCAGCCATTACGCTCGCGTGTCCTGCGGCTTCAACACTGTAGTCCACGCCATATCCGTTGGTCAGTTGATGAAGCACTTCCGCGACGTCTGCCGTTTTCGGGTTGATCACCACCGTGGCTCCCAATTCTTTGGCCAGCGCCAGACGGTTCTCCTTGATATCCACAGCGATAATTTGGCCACACCCCACCACGCGCGCCGCCATCACCGCCGCCATCACCGCCGCTAATCCCACCGCACCCAAACCAAAAACCACCAAGCTAGATCCTGCATGCGCTCGCAAGGTGTTCATGACTGCCCCCGCGCCGGTCATCAACCCGCAAGCTAACGGCCCGAGGTATTCCAGAGGGATTGCTTTATCGATAGTCACAACACTGCTGGCATTAACAACCGCATACTGTGCAAAGGAGGATTGACCGAAGAAATGGCTATGCACATCGCCACGTTCATCATGCAGACTGACCGACCCGTCAGCGCGCTGTGCTTGCCAGTTCAGCGGGACATGCTGACGGCAATAAGTCGGCATGCCGATGCTGCATTTATCACAGGTGCCGCAAGAGGCCAACGACAACACCACGTGATCTCCGGGAACCACTTTATTGACCGCGGCGCCGACTCGCACCACAACCCCAGCGCCTTCGTGGCCAAGCACCACCGGCGCGGGCATAGGTATAACACCCTTGTGTGCCGCAATGTCGGTATGACACAAGCCGGTAGCCACCAGTTTCACCAACACCTCATCAGCCCGAGGTTCCCCAAGCTGCAACTGCTTGAGGGTAAATCCCCTCGCCACGGTCTCACTGACTGCTGCTGTAATTTCCATATCCGCTCCCACTGAGTCTGATGCTATTGCGTCGATGTGGGGCAGTATAAGATGCTCTATTGGGCGTAAAAAGATGCCATACTCTGACTCACTGTTCCCGAATTAAGGACAATACGTGATGCAGAAAGGCATATTGAAAGACCTGAACGACCTCTATTATTTTGCCCAGGTTGCCCAGTACGGCGGGTTCTCCGCCGCCAGTCGGGCGCTGGATATTCCAAAATCCAAACTGAGCGCCCGCGTGCTGGCGCTGGAGAATCGTCTTGGCGTGTTGCTGTTCCAGCGCACCACCCGGCGAGTCAAGCTGACGGAGACCGGTTCGCTGCTGCTGCGCCATGCGCAGATAGCGATCAACGAGGCAGAAATTGCTCAGGAGCTTATCGACCAAAGCCGGGCAGAACCTTCCGGGCTGGTGCGAGTCAGTTGCCCAAAACTGGCGGCCGATGTGTTGCTATCACCCTGCCTGCCTGCCTTTATGGCGGAGAACCCCGGCATTCAGGTGCAGCTGTTGGCGAACGACAACCGCTTTGATCCGGTGGGCGACAAGATCGATATCGCGCTGCGTCTGCGCCAGCGCAAAGATATGAGTGAAGGCATGATTGCCCGTGAGCTGGGCCAAAGCGTGCGGATTCTGGTCGCTTCACCGCAATATCTGGCGCAGCACCCGCCCTTGACCGATCCGCAACAGTTGAGCACTCACGATCTGCTCACTTTGGTCGACGTGGGCGAACAACAAACCTGGGATCTGGAAGGCCCCGAAGGGGAAAAAAGAGCGGTGCGCGTACGCCCACGACTGATGTGCAGCGAATGGGGGATCGTCCGCAGTGCGCTTTATCAGCACCTGGGTATCGCGCTACTGCCGGATATCACCTGCCATCAGGCGCTGTTACAGGGTGAGCTGGTGCGCGTATTGCCACAATGGGCCTGCGCCCCGCTAATTATGCACGCCGTGTTCCCGACCCGGCGTGGCATGTTGCCTTCGGTACGTGCACTGGTCGATTTTCTGGCAGTGAACGTACCGCCGCTGTTGCAGAAAAGCGCGGTAAAATAGCGCATCGGGACCCAGTGGCAGGCCTTAGTGAAAGCGTTTAAAGTCGGGGAAGTTCATCATCCCGTTACGCGGGTAGCAAGGCTTACCATGCTGCTGTTTGTTTTTTCCGCAGCGGTATTCGCCATACAGGGTATTGTGTTGCTGTCGACTTGCCTGTTCCGCAATTGCACGCTCTTGTTCCTGTGCTATCGCTTCGTCATTGGCCTGCGCCACAGCCTCGGCGCTCCATATCTTATGTTTTAGTTCGCTGCGCTTTTGCTGATAGCTCTCAGAGATTTTATTATCCAACGGTTGTTCGCCGTGATACTGCAAATCAACCAACGCCAAAGCTGAGAAGGAAAAGCACTGCGCTACGCAGGCAAGAAAAATCCGTTTCATTGATGCACTCCTGAAATTGAATCGGGTTGCGGAGTCGACAACACACCTGCCGACGCTTGGTCCGCCGCGAACGGGGCCGTTACACACTTTCTCTGCTGAAGCGTGGACTCCAACGCTTTTCGCTGAGCGCGTAAAATGGCAAGTTGCGCCTGTTCCATGCGTATTTGCTCTGCGTACCACACATGTTGCAGCATCCCATGGAGGCGCTGCCGATAATCAATGGTGACGTCACCTTCTCCTGGTGGAGAAGTCGGTGGGCGCCTATCGACAAACGAATAGCAACAGGAAGACGCCAGCAGCGTTAATACCGCAGTCATCACAGAAGACAATTTCAAAATATTAAACTCCATTAAGGCCCATGAGGAGGCACATTCTCATTTCATTCATTTATGAGAATTCCTTTTAAAATTAAACAAACAGCTTCCTGAAAAATAGATTAGCTGATAAACACTAAACCGTATCGAAATAGGAATTACTGAGGAGAATAATATGTAGATATAATATATTTAGCCGGTTAACGATCCCATAATTTTGACCAGTCAATTGTTCCACCGATGCTGGCCCTACCTTGATTCAATACTGCATTGACCGACTCACCACCCCTAATACGTTGTTTTTGCTCTCGAGTTACCTGCTTTAGCTGATCCCAACCTGAATAAGAGGAGCTTGGATAGGTAGTACTACAACCACTCAACACAATTAATAACGCAGGGATCCACTGGCGAAACATCATATATCCTCCTTAAAATAGACTTAACCATGAGTAACAGTAAATAAAAAATTACTTTTTTTAGTTTATTAATTAAAATTAAAAAATAGGAACACCAAGAAAAACCACATTAATTTTAAATAATGTGGGGATTAATTCAACGTAAAATAAACAGAGAAAATGACTGTTCGTGCCAGGATAAATATTGTCTAAATATAATGGCGATATGGCGTGCCGAGCACGCCTGTGCGTTAGCCTTCGTTATCCGGTTGCCAGGTGAGAAGATCGCCTGGCTGGCAGTCGAGGATGCGGCAAATTTTATCTAGCGTCTCTAGCCTGACACCTTTGACCTTACCATTCTTCAACAGAGACAAATTTTGCTCAGTGATCCCCACCTGCTCCGCAAGCTCCTTTGATCGCATCTTCCTTTTGGCCAACATGACATCAAGACTTACTATTATCGCCACTCTATTCTCACACGAAAGAAAGCTGTTCTTCATTCAGCCGCAACGCTTCCAAGAATACCCGGCTAAACACCAGGATTGCGCAGCCTACGACCAACGAGCGCACTGACTCGCTGTTGACCCCATAATAGATTATTAGCAGCATTTTTTCACTGGCGGTCAGTATCATCACCTGCAACATACCTGCCAGCGAAGGAAACAGCACATCAACAATCAGTAAAATGCCAATGATCTGCAATAACAACATGTTGTTGCGGTGCCAGACATTGCCGCGATAAAACTGATAAAACAATCCCGCACCACACAGCAATGCGCTGTAATAAGGCACATAGGCACACATGTCTAATAACAAGGTTGCACCAATCGCCCAACCCTGCTGTGGAATGGCGTAAGCATTCAGCTCTGGATAATAGTCACGATAAGAGGCCACGATGCTGTTGAACGCCTCACCCTGCACCCAACCCTGGACGATCATAAACATTTCTACGCCGGTGCTGACAACCAGCATCGTCATGATCAACAAACACAAACAACGTACATACAGCGGCAGGTGGATCCGTGGCACAGTGCCCATAACAAGTTCATCCATAAAAACAGCAATAAGTTATCGTAAAACGATAATTTATTGCTGTCAATGATCAACTGGACTGATGAGTTACCGAATAACAGACAATAAAAAAGGCCGGGATCTCTCCCGGCCTTTCCTCAATGTTCGACAGGTTTAGACTAGCTCAACCACATCAAACTTAACTTCACCGCTTAGATCGGCTTCGTAATCAACACCTTGCAGACCAAAACCGAACAGGCGCAGGAATTCAGCCTTATAGCCCAGGTAATCAGTCAGCTCATTGATGTTGCTGTCGTCGATCTGTGCCCAGATTTCACGGCAGGTGTTCTGCACATCGTCGCGCAGTTCCCAATCGTCCAGACGCAGACGGTGCTTCTCATCGGTGTCCGGTGCAGTACCACTGTACAGTTTGGTGGCAAACAGACGCTGGATTTGCTCGATACACCCTTCGTGGATCCCTTGAGCCTTCATGATTTTGAAGACGATGGAGATGTACAATGGCATTACAGGGATAGCGGAAGAAGCCTGAGTCACCACTGACTTCAACACGGCAACGTAAGCCGCGCCGCCTTTGGCTTTCAGTTTCTGATCGATAGCCTGAGCCGCGCGATCCAGATCTTCTTTCGCTTTGCCCAGCGTACCGTGCCAGTAGATTGGCCAGGTCAGATCAGTACCAATGTAGGAATAAGCCACTGCCTGCACGTTGTCTGCCAGCACGCCGGCGTCTTCCAATGCGTCCATCCACAGCTGCCAGTCCTGGCCACCCATCACTTTAACGGTGTCAGCAATTTCTTGCTCGTTGGCCGGTTCAACCACGGCTTCAACCAGCACGTCTTTATTGGTATCCAGTGCTACAGATTTGTACGGTTCGCCGATAGGTTTCAGCGCAGAGCGCACCACTTCACCGGTTTCTGGCATTTTACGCACTGGCGAAGCCAGCGAGTAAACCACCATGTCAATCTGGCCCAGGTCCTGTTTGATCAGATCGATAACCGTTTGGCGGCATTCATTGGAGAATGCGTCACCGTTAACGCTTTTCGCGTACAGGCCTTCTTCTTTAGCTGCCTTGTCAAAACCAGCAGAGTTGTACCAACCGGCAGAACCGGTTTTGCCTTCACTGCCTGGCTTTTCAAAAAATACGCCGATGGTGGCTGCACCGCTGCCGAATGCGGCATTGATACGTGACGCCAGGCCGTAACCGGTGGAAGCACCGATCACCAGCACTTTTTTCGGGCCGTTTTTCAGTTCGCCACGTGACTTAACGTAGGCAATTTGCTCACGGACATTGGCTTCACAACCTGCCGGGTGAGCGGTAGTGCAGATAAAACCACGAATTTTAGGTTTGATAATCATAGTAATTTTTTCTTGGTAGCTAAAAACCGAAGGACAATATACCTGATTTTCTCAATATACTTAAGCTGGGTGCATGGCAGAATCGCAACAAGTACAGTGAACAGACCAGTTGCAACGGTAAAAATCTTGCATCGTGACAGGATAATGAGGATAAGCACGAGGAGTTTTAGGCGGGTTTCAAGGCCAGGCTGTTATGCGCCCGGCCCGATAAAAACCAATCAGACTTTGTTCTTTTCCAACTGTTCGATCAGGGTATAACGCAGTGAAGACGCATCGGCCGGCGGGTTTTCTACCTCCGTCACCTGCACTTTTAAGCGATAATTGTAGCCCGGTTCAAAAGTAAAACCTTCAATCCCGGTATAGAACAAGCCCCACGGTTCTTGCGCAGAATGACGCACTTGCATGCACCTCATCGGGGCAACACCCGTACAATTTACCAGCGCGCTGTTAACCAGCAACACTTCCGTATGGCTTCCGTCTTTCTTCACGGGTTGGCTCACTGTCGCTCCCTCCTGGCTACAGCCGGCCAGACCGGCCAAGGCAACAAATAACAACGCTTTGATTTTCAATGTACTACACCATTAAGTCTTTAGGTGAGGTGATAGTAACAAAACTGCTGCTACCAAGGCCATCGGTGTGTTCTGAATTGCGAATGGGTTGAGTATGTGCACGGACTACGGCGAAACACATTAGCAGTAATGAGCGTGCTCTCTTTCTCAATGTTACTAACCCAAAATGACTTCAGTTCACCATTTGCCAACCACAGTTTCTGCGTCTAACTTTATGAAATCAATAATCCCAAAGGGGTTTTCTATGCGTTCACTTTCTTATATTTTCATCGCGAGTTCGATGGCTTTATTGTCGGGCTGTGCTAGCCAACCTAAAGTGACCAGCGATTATGACCATAGCGCTAACTTCACCCAATACCATACATATGGTTTTGCCACCGAGACTGCGGGCCAATACCAAACCTTGACCGGAAAATACATTCAAAGCGCGATTAAACAACAGATGGAACAGCGCGGTTATCAACTCAGCGCAACACCTGATCTATTGGTCTACAGCAGTGCAATGAAAGAAAATAAAGTGCAGGTGAATGATGCGCCCGTGCCGGTTGGCCGCAGAGGTTACGCTGGCTGGGGCGGTTATAATCAAACCGTATGGAGCTATACCGAAGGTACACTGACGGTTGACCTGGTGGACAGTAAGAAAAAACAGCTGGTCTGGCGCGGAACCGCCAGTAATACGCTGAACTCAGATGGTACACCGGCCAGCCAAACCCAAATTCAACAGGCGGTAACAGCTTTATTCGCCACTTACTCGTTTAAGGCCGGCCCCGCAAGCCGCTGATTGTTTTGTATTGACCTAAGCGGCAGCCCTATTTCGATAAATAGGGCTTAATGCAGCTTATAAATTCTGAAATCTTACGTCTAAAAGCGCTACGCTCTCTAGCTGCCTTGCCAGCGCATGAATTAACCTCATCCCGCTACTGCGGTTATTTTGAAAAATGTTTCAAGATTGCGCTTTTGAGTTCCATCTTCAATGAAGTTATCGGGTGAAAGCCAACCTGAAAGAGCCTTGTCTACAACTGGCCATTCGATATCGATAACAGATAACCAGTCCGTATCGCGGTTACGTTGTTTACGAGTCATCGCCTGACGGAAACGTCCTTCGAACGAGAACCCCAGTCTTTCCGCTGCCTTTCTTGACGCCACATTCAGTGAATCACAACGCCATGCAACCCGGCGGTAGCCCAGAGAAAAGGCATTTTTGAGTAGCGGTTGTATGGCCTCTGTACCTAGGGTGGTTCGTTGCATCAATGGTGACCAGGTAACATGCCCTATTTCCAGCGCGCCATTAACAGTATCAATGCAGCTATAGCAGACAACACCAACCGGGCGGCCACTTTTTACCTCCGTCACGGCCCAGGCAACCAGACTACTGTCGTTAATTTTATTTTTAATCCAAAGCATCATTTCCTGCAGACAGGCTGGTTGTTCTGCACCAAGCCAGGTCCAGTCTCGGTCATCTGTTGCTAATGAAAATGCATCGAAAAGCGCTTCGCAATGACCGAGTTCAAGGGGCGAAAGTTTACAGTACTGTCCGTTTAACTCACTCAATCTCGGAAATGTCGCGGGCTGCCATTCAGGCAAGGGAAAGCCTACAGATTGACCATATTTATTCGTATTCAACGATCATTAACCTTCTGCGAAAGTCTGTTATGGCCAGCATACAGGAGGCTGTGCAGGCCTCACAACATGCTTAAATAAAGCGAGGAAAGAATAAATAAAGCAGTGAAATACCGAATGTCGAGGTTCAACTTCCTCAAAAAAACACTTTAAAATCAAGCACACAAAAAAAGACCGAATACGATTCCTATATTCGGTCTAGGGAAATGGCTCTTGGGAGAGAGCCGTGCGCTAAAAGTTGGCATTTTGTGCAAAGCTTGTTCAGCCGTGCACTTTAAGAGTAGCTTACCGCGCTATTTTTGCCAGCCAGCACAGGCTTGGTGATAGTTTCATGAAGAAATTAATTTCGCATGATTTTTCACCACAGATTTATCTCATACTAAGCCATTGTGGGATAAGTGATTAGTTAGCGCACAGCTTCTCGGCACGTTCACGGTACGGCTCAACACTCATTTTCTTACCGGGATTGGCGGCATCATCCAGCAGGATGACATCCAGTGGCTGGGCACGCTGCTGCCCTGCTTTCACCTGCGCTTCTGCGGCTGCATTAAGCGGGTATTGCATCAAGGTACTGTTGTTGAGTACGAACAGTGCACCGCCGCTGCGGCATTGAAGCGTCACTTCTTCTTTGGTGAACGCCCACTGCTTACCGTATTCCAGCTTGGTGATATTAACCAGTTGGTCTGCCGCCAGCGCACCGGTCGCGGTTGCCAACAGCGTCATGCCAAGTAATACCGATTTCATGTTATGGCCTTAAGGTTGCTATTTTGACTCAATTTTCCCGCAGTTTGGGGGCATCCGGCAAGCCGGAATGTTATACCGGCGCGTAAGTTGCAAATAAACTGACCAGCAGCAGCACACCTGCGCCCAACCCCACCTCAATCCAACAGGCGAGTACCAGGCCGCGCTGTGCCAGCCGTGGCATGCTGCTCATTGCAGGAACGATAGCGTAACGGTTAGCCAGCGCCACCATTACCATCAGCGCCACCAGTGCGGTCTTGAACAACAGCAGGCGTTGATATGGGGAATCCACGTTCAACGGCCAACTGCCGAGAATAATCAAACTGTTAATCACACCGGTCAGCACCACCAGCGCTACCGCCAAGTGGCCCCAGCGTGAAAAACGAATCAGTGTGGTAATTGCATCGTTGCGGCTCTGGGGTTGGGCCAGATAACGCAGGCAGACCAATAATGGCAGTAGGCTGCCGAACCAGTAACCAGCCGCCAATAGGTGCAGTGCGTGGTTAAAACGATGCAGTACGCCGAGCCCCCCTTCATGCATTGCCGCATGGCCAATAAATGCCATGCTGACCAGCAACAGTGTGGAAAGCAGTGCCAAAAGTTGTGTACGGCGCGGTTCTGCCAGCCACAGGCTCAGCAGTGCCAGTAATGAAATGCCCAAGTGCCAACGCCAGACTTCACCAAATGTAGTACCTAGTACTGCCCACCAAACGTCCAGACGCCAGGTATCAACCCAGCCGTCCCCCATCTGCCCGGCCTGAATAGCCAATAATGCCACGGCAGAAAGCCCGGCAAGCCAGGTGCAAGAGACCATCAACGGACGCACATCACGGGTGAGATACGGGGAAAGGCGCTGCGGCGACAATAAGGCGGTGAACAGGCTGGAGCCAAACATCAGCATCACCGCCGCAAAGTGCACAAAGCGACACAGGACAAACAGGGTCGCCAGACTCATGGATTAGTTTACGGTAAAGCTGTACTGGCCTTTGGTTTTATGACCGTCGACCGAAACCACGTGCCAATTAACATTGTATTTACCGGCGGTCAGCTCACCTTCGATAGGCAGGTTAACCTGGGTGTTGTTGCTAGCGTCGAGCTGCAATTTACCGGTTTTCACTTCCGCGTTGTTCGGCCCGGTGATTTTGATGCCGCTGAAATTAGGCTCAATACCCTCGGAGAAGTTAAGCGTCAGCACTTTCGGTGCCGGGCTCACGCTGGCATCTGCTGCTGGTGTTTCAACTTTCAAATGGGCATGCGCCAGCGCCTGCTGTGAAGACAAACCAACAAACAGCACGAAAATAGTGGAAAGCAGGCGATAAGAAGAACGAATTTTACCGATCACAGTGATATCCCTTAAAGCAATAATCGAGGGTAATAAGGGTTAAGGCTAACCGCCTGGGCGATGTATCAGCAGCCCCAACCCACCGCAGATGATTGCGCCACGGGTAAACAGAAGAAGAATAGGATTATGATAACCCACTGTTTTAACTCTCTACCATCCCTGTAGCGTATCACGTCAAATGATAACGAGTGCCATTCAGCAAGTCGAGCAGAACACTGGCATTTTGAGATCCAGTAGCACATATCGCTGTAAAGCCACGATAAGTGCAGGGCATAAAAAAACCGCACACCAGACAAAGCCGGAGCGCGGTTTTTAACAACAATAATTAGACCTGGCCGTTGCCGTTCTCGCCAGCCGCACCCATTTTCTTCAAATCTTTATCAATGAAGAACAGTGCATTGCCGCTGTTACCCACCAGCGCCAGTTTATCCAGCACAGATTTAAACAGTTTCTCTTCTTCGTGCTGTTCGGCAACATACCACTGCAGGAAGTTGAAGGTAGAATAGTCATGAGCCGTCATTGCTGCATGCGCCAGCTCGTTGATCTGGCGGGTAATCAGTTGCTCATGCTCATAAGTTTGCTGGAATACGTCAGCCAGGGATGCAAATTCAACTGGCGGCGCCGCGATGGTACCCAGCAGCGGCAGGGAACCGGTGTCGCTCAGGTATTCGAACAGACGCTGCATGTGCTGCATCTCTTCCTGAGAATGCTCTTTAAGAAATGCGGCGGCGCCTTCAAAGCCTTTATCGCTGCACCATGCACTCATTTGCAGGTACAGGTTAGCGGAGTAAAACTCCAGGTTCAGTTGCTCATTCAGCTTCTTGGTCATTTCAGGCGTCAGCATAATCATTCCCTTATTTTGCAGGTATCAATTTAATTTTTCAGCATTATGCCTTGGTGAAAACAAAATAAAAACACTTGATTCACATCACGGATGATTTAATTTTAAATTTATTAAAAATCAGTAAATTGATTTATTTTATGATTATGCATTTAAATTATTATGATAACTATTTACATCCGTACATTTAATCAAAAAACGAATCATTCTTATTTAAAAGAATAAATAGATTGCATTGCCATTGGTGCAATAAATCACCTTCGCTATCGTACGTTATTATCTCTGTCCTCACCTCTGTACGTATCAGGCTTGCCAAGCGCCTCTTGGTGCATTACCTTCTGCGCTGATCCAATGCGGTAACAAGTAAGGAGAATACGGTGGGTTACAATCTGGCAGAGCTTTCCAAAGAAGAGATGGACAAAGTGAACGTTGATCTCGCGGCGTCTGGCGTGGCGTTTAAAGAACGCTACAACATGCCGGTGATCCCGGAAATGGTTGAACGCGAACAGCCTGCACATCTGCGTGATTATTTCCGCGAACGTGTGGCGCACTACCGTGTTGAATCACACAAATACTCACGTCTGCCTTACGAACCGAAGTCTAAATAATAAAGCCCGCCTTGTTGGCGGGCTCTGTGTTATTTGCCGGCAAACTTGTCAGTTGCCAACATCAACTGATGCAAGATACCCGGCTCGTCAAAGGAGTGCCCTGCACCCTCGACGATATGCAGCTCGGCTTCTGGCCACGCTTTCGCCAGATCCCAGGCGTTTTGCACCTGACAGGCCATATCGTAGCGACCATGAATAATCACTGCCGGGATATGGCGGATCAGCGGGACATTACGCAGCAGCTGATCGTCACTGTCCAGGAAGCCCAGATGGGTGAAATAGTGGTTTTCAATGCGGGCAAACGCCAGTGCAAAGTCATCCTCTCCAAAGGACGCCGACTCGCTGCTTGGCAACAGGGTGACCGTCTCCCCTTCCCACACGCTCCACAGCTTCGCCGCCTCGAGTTGGATCTGAGGATCCGTTGATGTCAGGCGCTGACGATAAGACGCAATCACGTCCTTACGCTCTTCCTCTGAAAGAATCGACAGTACGCGTTCCCATTTTTCCGGGAAGAAGCGTGAAGCGCCGTCCTGGTAGTACCAATGTAGCTCTTGCTTACGCAGGGTGAAGATGCCGCGCAGTACCATTTCGCTAACACATTGCGGATGGGTTTGCGCATAGGCCAAAGCCAGCGTAGAACCCCATGAACCACCAAAGACCAACCATTGATCCACACCGGCCATTTCGCGCAGCCGTTCAATATCCTGCACCAGATGCCAGGTGGTGTTGTTATCCAGGCTGGCGTGCGGCTTGGAACGGCCACAACCACGCTGATCGAACAGCAAAACCTTGTAGCGCTGCGGATCGAACAGCTGACGGTGATAAGGTGAAATACCGCCGCCCGGACCACCATGAATAAAGACCGCCGGCTTCCCATTCGGGTTTCCGCTCAGCTCCCAGTAGATCCGGTGGCCATCTCCAGTGTCCAGCCAACCGCTGTCATATGCTGCTAACGGCGGGTACAAACCTCGTAATTGTTCCATGGCGCTTCCGTCTCTCTGTGGGTCATACCCTCATCAAAGCTGAAGCAGCCCATTTGGTCAACGGTAAAACCTGAAAACTCCTACTCTACCCAACAAGTTATGGTTTGTTTGCTTAAAATGAATACGACTTGCCGGCAAAATCCCAGTGGTTTTTCTCAACTGACGTGCGCCACCGCGCTGATCTCGATAAGTTGATCTGGCGACGCCAGACGCGTCACGCCGATCAAACTTCCCGCCGGCCGGTGCTCGCCAACATAGGCCTTGAACAAAGCCAAGCAGGGTTCAATATCGGCCTGTACATCCGTTAAATAGATCTCCACGTAAGCCAGATTGGCCCGACTAGCGCCAAATCCCGCAAGCACCCGGTCCAGATTGTCCAACGTTTGACGAGTCTGAAGTTCGATATCACCTGCGCCGACAAATACGCCCTGCATATCATGAGAAAATTGACCTGAAATATAGAGGGTACCGTTAACGCAATATCCTTGGGTGACGCCGTTGCCTTCTTCCCACGCCACACCATGATTGTAATGAGTAATACTGTTCGTCATATCCGTTCTCCTGCCGGTTATCGTTACGCTGAAGACTATAATCGGTTGATTGACGAATGGACGTCGACACAGAAGCGAATCGTTTGAGACGGTTAACGTATTGAATCTGCTACATTGGTAACCGTACTTATGGCACACCGGGAGCGCACATGCTGCGTGCAAATCTAAATGACATTCAAGTCTTTATGGCCGTCGTTGATGCCGGCAGTTTTATTGCCGGTAGTCATGCCATGGGACTGTCGCGATCGGCTGCTGGAAAAGCCATCACCCGCCTGGAAGAACGGTTAGGCACACGTCTGTTAAACCGTACGACTCGTGCCCTGAGCCTCACGGATGAAGGCCGGGAGTTTTACCAGCGTGGTTTGCAAATCCTCGCTTCGGTCGATGACGCGGAAGCCAGTGTGGCCGGAACCAAAAGTACAGCACGTGGTGTACTGCGGCTCACCGTCCCCGCGGCTTTCGGCCGGTTGCTGTTGCTGCCCCTGTTGGCTAAGTATCTGGCCGCCTGGCCCGACGTGCAGGTTGAAATGAGTTTTTCCGATCGTCTGGCCGATCTGGTCGACGAAGGATTCGATCTGGCGGTAAGGATGGGGGTGACTGCACCAGATACCCGGCTGGTCTCGCGTGTGGTCGCCAAATATCAGACGGTGCTATGCGCTTCACCGACTTACCTCGCTAAACACGGAGAACCTCGTGATGTGGACGCGCTTGCAGGACATGATTGCCTGCTGTTCAGCAGTCGGAATCAAAAACAGAGTTGGCGTCTGCGTGATGATCAAGGTATTTGGGTCAAAGCAATGGGCCGCAGCCGTTTACGTCTCGACAACGGTGAAGCGATCCGCGATGCCGCCCTGTCCGGGTTAGGCATCGCGTATCTGCCAGACTTTCTGGTGAACGAGGAGTTGGCTACAGGGCGTCTGAAGCAGGTGTTAACCGGCGTTGAAGGGGAAGAAGTCAGGATAGTCACACTTTACCCCAACAAACGCCTGCTGGAACCCCGCGTCAGACGGTTTATCGATCTGATGGTTGAAGAATTGGGGAGTTAGCCCCGTTTGCGCAAATGCGGTTCGCGCATTTCCTGGGCGGTTTTGGCTTCAATGCTTAGCTCCGCTGTTGGCCGCAACAACAAACGCGCCAGACCAATAGGCTCACCACTTTCACGGCAATAGCCGTATTCGCCGTTATGTAATCGCGTCAGCGCCGCGCTGATTTTCGGCAGCAGGCGGCTTTCGCGATCCAACTGACGGAACAACAACCGCAAGTCCTCTTCTCGGGCGGCTTTGTCCGCCTCGTCGCCGGACACCTCACCGCCATCGATATCCCGTTTCAACGCATCAATGTGCTGCAACAGCTTTTGTTGCTCGTCGAGCAAGCGTTGGCGGAAAAATGCCCGCTGTGCCGGATTCATGTAATCAGACTCCGGCATAGCCAAAAGCTGCTGTGGGTTTAACAAGGTCACAACGTTCATTGCGCTCTCCGGTTATTTTTAATTGTTATATTATAACATATCATAACTTTTAAGCAGCCGTTCATGCGAAACAAAATTACGCAGATAAACAATCAATTAGTTATTTCAGCTGCTTTCATGCTTGCATCCGGCAGGCGTAAAGGGGTTAATGGTTGAGCAACCCACCCAACCATAGGTAACTGAGAGGCCATCATGAGTAAGGGAATGGATAGCAAAAAAAATGCGAAGAAGAAGCCGTTGAAAACCCCCGCAGAGAAACGCGCAGACAAACGCGCTAAGAAAGGCCAGACTTCCGGCGAGTAAGCGAACTTCGAACCGTAGTTAAACCCGCCAAGGCGGGTTTTTTATTGCCTGAAATTGCCTCCTTTCAGCGGTTGGCATCGCCGCGCCTGCCAGTTAAGCTAAACCTCTACAGTCACTCTGAGGAAACCATGAATTTACGTGTAATAGACACTGAAACCTGCGGGCTGGAAGGCGGCGTAGTAGAGGTGGCCTCTGTTGACCTGATCGACGGGCAAATCGCTAACCCAATGAGCGACCTGGTCAGCCCCGATCGGCCAATTAGCATTGACGCAATGGCAATTCACCATATCACCGAGCAAATGGTTGACGGGAAACCACGTATCGCTGTGGCGATCGGGCGTTATTTGGGCAGCCCCTATTATGTCGCGCACAATGCGGCATTCGATCGCGGCGTGCTGCCAGAAATGCGCGGCGCATGGATATGCACCATGAAGCTTGCGCGCAACCTGTACCCGGACATCAAATACGGCAACCAATATCTACGCTATGCGCTGAATCTCGATGTTCAACTGCCGCAGGACACCACGCTTTACCCACACCGGGCGCTATACGACTGTTACGTGACCGCTGCGCTGTTACAACGCATCATCAGGGATTCAGGTTGGACGCCGGAACAAATGGCGCAAATCACTGCTCAGCCAGTGCTGCTGAAGAAGTTTAAGTTCGGTAAGTATCGTGGGCAGGAAATTGATCGCGTCGCGCAGGAAGATCCCGGCTATTTGCGCTGGATGTTGAAGTCCATAGATGATCTCAGCCCAGACATGAAGTACACGCTGAAATATTATCTGATCGGCTGAAAAAAACGGGCAGCACTCGCTGCCCGCCCAAAAGTTACTCCGCCAACGCCAGAATAAAGGCATATTCCAGCGCAATGTCCTCATAGGCTTTAAAACGCCCAGACTTGCCGCCGTGGCCGGAATCCATATCGGTATACAGTAACAACTGGCGATCGTCTGTCTTCAGATCGCGCAGCTTGGCAACCCATTTGGCCGGCTCCCAATACTGTACCTGAGAATCATGCAGCCCAGTGGTGACCAGCATATGCGGGTATTCCTGTGCCTTAACTTGATCGTACGGGCTGTATTGCTTGATATAGTCGTAATACGCCGGATCGTTCGGGTTGCCCCATTCGTCGTATTCTCCGGTAGTCAGCGGAATAGACTCGTCCAGCATCGTGGTAACCACGTCGACAAATGGCACCTGCGCCACAATGCCATTAAACAACTGTGGTGCCTGATTAATCACCGCCCCCATCAGCAACCCACCCGCGCTGCCGCCCATGGCGAACACCCGTTTAGCGTCACCGTACCCTTGGGAGATCAACGTTTCTGTCACGTCGATAAAATCGTTAAAGGTATTTTGCTTTTTGAACAGCTTGCCATCTTCATACCACAATTGCCCCAGTTCCCCGCCACCGCGAATATGGGCCAGAACAAAGACAAAGCCGCGATCCAACAGACTTAAGCGGCTGGCGCTGAAGGCTGGGTCCATACTGCTGCCGTATGAGCCGTAGCCATACACCATCAGTGGGTTGCTACCACGTACAAAGCTATCAGAGCGATAAACCAGTGAAACCGGCACGTCGACACCGTCACGCGCCTTCACCCACACCCGCTCACTGCGGTAATTTTCCGGGGTGAAATTTTTCACTTCCTGCTGTTTAAGCATCACCCGCTCACCGCTGTCGAGATTGAGCTCATACAGTGTGGTCGGTGTGGTCATCGAAGAGTAGCCATAACGCAACAACTCGGTTTCCGGCTCAGGATTGTATGCCAACCAGGTCGTGTAGGTCGGATCATCGAAGGCAATACGTTTTTCTTCACCGCTCTGCCAGTGGATTTGACGCAGTTGGGTCAGGCCTTCGCTACGCTCTTCCACCACCAGCCAATCACGGAACAGGCTAAAACCTTCCAGCATCACTTCAACGCGTGGGGCAATCAATGTCTGCCACTGCGCTTCGTCTGCCTGTTCGCTTTGATACAAACCGAAGTTTTTGCCGTCCTTGTTGGAACGGATATAGAAATGCTGGTGATAATGATCGATACCGTATTCATGATCCTTACGGCGCGGCACAAACATCTGCGGCGTGCTGTCGGCGCGATCGGCGTCCAGCAGCAGGATTTCTGAGGTGGTGGTGCTGCTGAGGTGGATCAAAATAAAACGTTCGGAGGTGGTTTTTTCCAGCCCGACGTAGAAAGTATCATCCAGTTCTTCGTAGATGAGCTCATCCAGCTGTGGATCCGTGCCTACCACATGACGATACACCTGGTAAGGCAACAAGGTTTTGGCATGTTTACGAACGTAGTACACGGTGGACGAGTCGTTTGCCCATTCAAAGCTACCGGACGTGTTTTCCAGCACTTCGTCAGCCCAGGTATCGTTGCTGAGGTTTTTGAAACGAATGTCGTACTGGCGACGAGAGAGAAAATCTTCTGCAACCGCCAGTTGTTGGTTATCTGGACTGACTTCCAACCCACCCAAAGTATAAAACTCACGCTGCTCAGCACGCTGATTACCGTCGATCAGTGTATCCCAATGTGCGTTCTCTGCCTCGGGCTGGCGGACGTAAATCGCATATTCATTGCCTGGTTCGAAACGCGTCTGATAGCGGTAACCGTGCCGAACATAAGGTACCGAATGTTCCTGCTGAGGAATACGCGCAACCATCTCCTCATACAACGTTTCGCGCAACGCCTGCTGTGGTTTCAATGCCGCGTCAGTAAAGGCATTTTCCGCCTGCAGATAGTCCAGCACCTGCGGGTCTGCGCGCTCATCGTCACGCAGCCAATAATAGTCATCAACACGCGTGTCACCGTGCGTCGTGATGGGATAAGGACGTTTTTCCGCCTTAGGGGGTGTCATCATTGCTAAATCATCCGCTTACCTTGATTACGGCAAGAGTGACACGATTCCCCCCGACTTGCCAAGCAGCGCTATGCCAGCTCGCGCTTTTTCTCATTCACGTCGTTTTCAATGCCCTGCTTAACATCCGCCGGGATCTTCAACGACTGCGCCAGTGCGTCAAGATAACCACGCTCCATAAAGTGATCAACGTCGATTACCATGCAGCTCAGGTAATACACTTCTAGCGCTTCGTCTTCATTTTTCACGCTTTGGGCGATCAGATCCGGGTTCAACGGTTGATCGATAGCCTCTTGCACCCATTTTTGCGCTTCCTCACCTACCTGCAATTGCTCCAGGCTGTGATCGATGGCGAGTTTTTCTTCCGCATCAATATGGCCGTCGCTCTTGGCGGCAAACACCAGCGCCTGCACCAGCCGTTTGGCGCGTAAATCTACTGGCGTGGTTTGCAGACCGAACTGCGGTTCACTCTGATGGGTTTCTTTTACCCGCTGTTTGTATTTATTCCACAGCACCGCCCCCACCGCTGCGCTGCCGCCAATAATCAACGCGTTCTTGCCGAATTTCCCCACCAGTTTGCGTGAAGACTTATTCGCCAATAAGACCCCCACAAGCCCCCCCAGCGCGGTGGGGGCCAGCAGTTTGCCGATGCCTTCCGAACCGCCAATTGAACCGGTCTTTTGCCCAATCATCGATTGGATCTGCTGCATCCAGTTATTTTTCATGATCTACCCTTTGCGTGAGAAAACAGGGCGCGCAGGCATACGAAGGCCAGACCGCCGGTAAACCGCCAGATTAGGGGATTTTTTGTCAATTTACGTATGGGGGATGAAAACCTGTGTAGCGAGGCATTTACGAGGGGGAAAAGCCGGCTTCACCGTTAAGCGTAAGCCGGCCAGCACGGCATTAAGGCTGTTCGTCCTCTTCACCCGGCTGTTCTTCTTCCTGTTCGTATTCTGCCAGTTCATCACGCATCGCCTGGATCGACTCGCGAGCCAACAACGACAGCGTACGGTAAAAACCGGTGGTGGCATGAGCTTCTACTTTGCCGAGGAAACGGCCGCACCACGGCAGCAGGTATTCGTCAAACAAGGTGATTTGCGCCTGCGCTTCGTCTTCCTGTGACTGATCCTCCAGCCAAGAGGCTGCCAGCAGCAAAGAACCAAAATGATCAGCTGGTGCTTCGCCCAGTGGCATACCACGTTGCTGCAAGAACGTACGTACTTCAGCTTCCGATGCCCCTTCAACATAGGCAGAACGGTACGGTGACACACTGCATTCACTGCCGACAAACATCGCGTTGAAATCAGTGGACAGTTGATTGACATCGCAACCTTGTTGCAGACGTACCAACAATTCGTCCTGTTCCAGCGGCCAGTGTTGTTTCAGTTTGCCTTCTTTGATCAGCGTGAACAGCGGCACCAACAACGGATCCTGTGGCTGACGGTAAAACAGCGTACCCAGCACGCGGCAAACAACGGAAAACTCATTCATGATAATGCCTTATACAATACGGAAAAATTTGCCGGGACGATGTCACAAATCGGCCAGTTCCGCAATCGCCGGCTTGCCACGTCGTTCGAGAAAGTCCAACAGGCGCCGTGGGCTGACGTTAAGGATACGTTCCTGCGGGAACGCCACTTCGGCAATAATTCGCTCACAGTGTTCAAAACCGCCAAGTGAGAAAGCAATATGTGAATCTGAGCCCAGCGCCAGCCAGCCGCCGGCATCACGTACCGCTGCTGCAATCGCACGGCAGTTGTCTTCGCTGCCCTTGCGCGAGTGGGTGAACGACGAGTTATTCAGCTCCAGCGCCACTTCGTATTTAGCCGCCGCAGCGGCCACCGCCGCAATATCAATCGGGTATCTTGGGTTACCGGGGTGGCTGATAATGTGCACATCCCCCTGCGCCATCGCGGCAATCATTGCTTCGGTATTGGCGGCCTTGTCCTGTGGCGCAAACACCGGCTCGTGGAAACCGGCGATAATCACGTCGATTTTATCCAGCATCGGGCCGGTGCAGTCGATATCACCCTGCAGGTTTTTGATGTTGGCCTCTATACCACGCAGAATACCTACGCCATCTACCAGACGCGGCCACACGTGCATGTTCATAAAGTGCCAATAATGCGGTGCATCAGCCATATCCGGGCCGTGGTCGGTGATAGCGAACAGTTTGATGCCCTTTTGCTGGGCTTCGACGATGTAATCATGCAACGTGCTGTAGGCGTGGGTGCTGGCGACGGTGTGCATATGTAAATCAACGGGGTACATTGCTTCTCCTTCTGGGCGGCCTGCCAGGAGTACAACGGCAGGCGGCGATTTCTTATTTATTTAGCTTAGCAGGTGCATCACCGAAAGGTCAGTAGCCACGTTGTACATCCACCAACCCGGCAGGTGCTTGCCCGGCCTCAAGCGCGAGGATGTTTGCCGCTATCTGATCCATTGCCACTTCCGGCAAAGTGATGGCAGCAATATGCGGGGTAATGGTGACACGCGGATGACGCCAGAACGGATGCGTCTGTGGCAGCGGCTCGTTGACGAACACATCCAGCGTAGCGGCGGCCAGTTGACCTTGCTCCAGCGCCTGCAACAAATCGTCCTCAATCAGATGCGCACCGCGTGCCAGGTTGATCAGATAAGCCCCCGGCGCCAGATGCGCAAACAATTGCTGATTGAGGATGCCGGTAGTTTCCGGCGTATTGGGCAATAGGTTTATCAGCAATTGCACACCATCCAAAAACGCGGCGCGCTGTTCGGCTCCGGCAAAGCTCTGCACGCCGTCAATTTGCTTGGGGCTGCGGCTCCAGCAACGCACGTTAAAACCAAACGCCGTCAGCTTCTGAGCCACGCTTTTCCCCAACACCCCGGCACCGAGGATGCCAATGGTGAAATTATCCTGTTGATGAGGATCGAGCGGCCGCCACTCCTGCTGTTGTTGCAGCAATTGATACTCATCAAAACGGCGGAAATAACGCAGCACATAGCTCAGTGCATATTCCTGCATCTGTTGCGCCATGCCAGTATCCTCAAGGCGTACCAGCGGTACACCTGCCGGCAGAGTACCTGGGTACTGGCGCTCTTGATCTAAAATAGCGTCGACGCCCGCCCCCAGGGCAAACACCCCTTTTAACTCACCACGGTTAGCCAACATCTCGTGCGGCGGTCGCCACACCAACGCGTAATCTGCCGGACGATCATCGCCCGGTTGCCAGGCACGCACCGTCGCCTGCGGCAAACGTTGTGACATACCTGCTATCCATTCCTGGTCATTAAAGAAAGGGTGATAAAAAAGGATGTTCATCTGTGCTGCTCCTGTCTGTTTTTATGTATTTGCAACCAGACTTCCGCGATTCGCTGACAGATGCAAGTGTTAAAGCCCAAAATGAAAACAGCCCCGACCAGTGGGGCTGTTTTTATGCTGAATACTATTAGGCTGCAACAGGAGCATCGTGCCGTATTAGCCGTCGTAACAATGGGATCAAGATTAACATCACCACACCAACGCCTGCTGCCCCCCAACCCAGCGCACTGAACACTTCGCTGTAACCGGGATTGGTCATCACTGGAGTGCTGCCACTGTTTTCAGGCATCAGACCGGAGACGTAACCAGCCAATACCGATGCGACCCCGGTAACCATCATCCAGCACCCCATCATTACCCCCTGATAGCGCGGCGGTGCCAGTTTACCAATCATTGCGTAGCCGATCGGGGAAATCATCAGTTCACCAATGCTCTGCAACACATAGCTGATGACAATCCATTTAAACGCCACCAACCCATCACCACCGGCCAGACTGATGCCTAACGGCAGTACCAGCATGCCCAAGCCGATACAGAACAGCGAACCGGAAAACTGCATTGGGATGTCAATCTTGCAACCGCGTGCGCGCAGGCGATTAAACCACCAGGCCATCAACGGGCCACCCACCACAATCACCAATGTATTGATGTTCTGAATCCACTGTGGTGCCACCTGAATGCCATAAACGTTCAGGTTGATATTGTGCTCAGAGAACAGCATTAACCCCATCGGAGCCAGCTGATACAGCGCCCAGAAGACCAGAGAACCCAACGCCAGAATGAGATATGCAGTCATCCGACGGCGTTCATCACGCGGATGATGACGTAACGTGACCACACACAGCATCAGGAAAATCAACACACCGAGGCCAATAACAAAATGACCACTGAACTCAGCATGGGTCAGCATCACGCGGATGATCGGTACCAGTGCCACCAGCACCGCTAATCCAACCAGCATGCGCCAGCGGTATTGTGAACGACTGGCATCATGCAGCGGCGTGTTGAGATCGGCCAGTATGCGCCAACGGCTGACGGCGACAATGATCGCCGCCGCATTACCCAAGGTGGCAAACAAGAACAGAGCACGATAATTTTCGGTCAGTTGGAAATAGCCGGCCACGGTAAAGCCGACAAAGAACCCCAGGTTCATCCCGGCGTAGTTCCACAAAAAGGCCGATTCGCGCCGATCGTCGTCCGGCTTAAAGCGCTGGGTCAACATCATATTAATGCACGTGACGTTCAGCCCGCTGCCGGTCAGGAACATCGCTAACCCCCAGTAAAGGCCCCAGACGCCTGCAACAGCGATCAACGCGCAGCCGATCACCTGTAACACCATCCCCAGCACGAATAAATTGCGGTTACTGAGAAAACGTCCGCCCAGGTAGCCACCGAACATATGCAGACCGTAGTTGAACGCGCCGAATACGCCCATCATGGCGTTGGCATTACCTTCGCTGAAACCCAGACGCTTGGTGGCGTAAAGCACCAGCGTGGAGTACAGCACGGCAAAACCCAGTGTGGCGAAGATTTGGATAAAGAACAGTGCCCCGGCACCCGGGGGGATGGCATGACGCTGTGGCGCCGCCGTTGTGGAATCCGATGAAGTCAAAGTGAACCTCTGCTGCATTATTATTTGATAGATCAGTCCCTGTCTGTGTTATCGCCAGTACAATGCCCGGCAACCTGCGCGGGGGTGTGATATTCCTTGCCAAAACCCCACGTCAGCACCACTCCATTTAGCGACACATATGACTAATAATCCAGTATTAATGCATATAACTGCACCAGAGATAATGTCATTGCTGGTATATTGAGCTAACTCGCACTGAAATGTACAAATAACAGTCTTAACGATAATTTAGTCCCGTGACCATCTTGGAAATCTGTGCCTTATGCCAACCTATCGCTCGGGAAATCAGCAAATTGCTGCAAGTTTAGCTAAACAGTCATGGTTATGTCACAAGAGGGTTGACGCTGGGATCAGATTCTCCTACATTAGCGCCCGTCGACAGCGCAATGCGTTAGCGATGAAGTAAAACGGTGAGGTGTCTGAGTGGCTGAAGGAGCACGCCTGGAAAGTGTGTATACGCGTAAGTGTATCGAGGGTTCGAACCCCTCTCTCACCGCCATATTTTAAAGAGAGAGCCTGGATTAACCTCCAGGCTTTTTTTATGCCTGTTGCACAGGCTGAGAGGGGCGAGAACCCTCGACAGGGTTTGACAAAACGCGTGCGTTTTGGACCGCCAAAGGCGGCCCGCAGGGTGAGCGCAGCGAATCACCCCCTCTATCACCGCCATATTCCACGAGAAAGCCTGAACGCAAGTTCAGGCTTTCTCGTTGTCCGCCGTACGGGAGCTAATCCTGCCGCCCGTAAGGTTCGCCGCAGTTTTCAGCAAAGCGAACACAGGTTAAGCGGACACACCGGAACGTAGAAATTCTGCTTGACCGGATCGCTCACTCTCCCTATAGTACGGCCCCGTTGCAGCAGAGAGTACGCAACAACAAAATACGGTGAGGTGTCTGAGTGGCTGAAGGAGCACGCCTGGAAAGTGTGTATACGCGTAAGTGTATCGAGGGTTCGAACCCCTCCCTCACCGCCATATTTAAAGAGAGAGCCCGGATTAACCTCCGGGCTTTTTTTATGCATGTTACACAGACCAGGAGGGGCGAGAATCCTCGACAGGGTTTGACAAAACGCATGCGTTTTGGACCGCCAAAGGCGGCCCGCAGGGTGAGCGCAGCGAATCAAGCCCTCCCTCACCGCCATATTTTAAAGAGAGAGCCCGGATTAACCTCCGGGCTTTTTTTATGCCTGTAATATCGGCCGGGAAAGTGGCAATCCCCTCTTCCCTCTCAGTCCTATTTCACAAAAAGCCTGCACGCAAGTTCAGGCTTTTTGTTGCCTGCCAGCCGCCTCAGTGCGTGCGGCTAGCTGCCATCGAAGGCTGCATCACGGCACGGCGCCAGTCACCCGGTGTTTGACCGTAGTGGCGTTTAAAGCTGCGATTGAAAGATTGCTGTGAGTCGAAGCCGAGTGAAATTGCCACACTGACGATCGGCTCACCACTGTTAGCCAAACGCTCTGCCGACACCCTCAGCTTCTGCATGCGGATATATTCCCCCAGCGCATAGCCCGTTTGGCGTTTGAACATTCGCTGCAAATGCCATTTGGAATACCCGGCGCGGCCCGCCACAGTATTGATATCCAGCTTTTCTTCCAGATTGTTATCAATCCACTCAATCAAATCCGTAATAAAACCCGTGCTGTTCATGCTGACGCTCCCATGACTTGGCAGGTAGATCCGCTGCCCGATGTAGATACGTTGCAGCAGTTTCGCACTAAATGCAATTTTTATTATTGCATTTAACGGAGAGGCACTTCTATAATCCAGCCAATTAATGTACCCGATATTAATACATTAATGTGACAACAATGTGTTTCAAAACCTAACCGTTGCACCGATGAAGGGTGCAACTGCTCTGCCGCCGATCTCAGGCCAAGGACGTTACCCGGATAACAGGGCCGGGTGTATGGCCTGAACGCACTTACTACTGGAAATAAAAATAATGCCAAGCCAGCCTGCTACATCGCTCCATCCACGCAGCCGTCAGCGCGGTTTCGGTTTCAGCGGACATCTATCAGCCGTCGCGCTGTTGGCTGTACTGCTGGCCGGATGTGATAACAGCGTCGCACACAATGCTGCCCCCCCACCGCCCGCCGTCAGCACTGCCGACGTGGTGATAAAACCCATCAGTCAATGGGATGCCTTTAACGGCCGGATCGAGGCAGTGCAAAGTGTACAGCTGCGACCACGCGTCTCCGGCTATATCGATAAAGTCAATTACACCGAAGGCGATGAAGTGAAGAAAGGCCAGGTGCTATTCACCATCGACGATCGCACCTACCGCGCCGCGCGCGAACAAGCACAGGCCGAGCTAGTGCGAGCACGTAACCAAGCTGCACTGGCACGCAGCGAATCCGGCCGTACCGAAAAGCTGATCGGCAGCCAAGCGATTTCGACTGAAGTATGGGAACAACGCAAAGCCTCTGCCGCTCAAGCGCAAAGCAACGTATTGGCGGCACAGGCACAGTTCGATATGGCACAGTTGAACCTCGACTTTACCCGTGTGATCGCGCCCATCGACGGCCGTGCCAGCCGTGCGATGATCACCACAGGTAACCTGGTCACCGCAGGCGACAGCGCCAGCGTACTCACCACTCTGGTGTCACTCGATAAGGTCTATGTCTATTTCGACGTGGATGAAGCCACTTTTCTGCGTTACCAAAATGATGGCCGACGCACGGAAAAACTGCCGGTGAAAGTCGGGTTGGTCGGCGAGGACGGCTATCCGCATCAGGGAACTGTTGATTTTACCGACAACCAGTTGAACGCCGGTACCGGCACTATTCGCATGCGTGCCCTGCTGGAAAACGCTGAGCGCCGCTTTACCCCAGGACTGTTCGCACGCGTACAGATGCCTGGCAGCGCCGAGTTCAATGCCATGCTGATCAACGATAAATCCGTCATGACCGATCAGGATCGCAAATTTGTTTATATCGTCGATAAAGACGGTAAAGCACAGCGACGCGATATCGAAGTGGGCCGGGTAGCCGACGGGCTGCGCATTGTGCAAAAGGGCCTTTCTGCGGGTGACCGGGTGATCGTCGACGGCATGCAAAAAGTGTTTATGCCGGGTATGCCGGTCGCAGCCAAAAACGTGGCGATCAACGCCGACGCGTCCGCGCTTAACTGAGCCCCAGCAAAGGATCCTGATCCATGGACTTTTCCCGTTTTTTCATTGACCGGCCGATATTTGCCGCGGTGCTGTCGATCCTGATTTTTGTCGGCGGCGTTATCGCTATTCCATTGCTGCCGATCAGTGAATACCCGGACGTGGTGCCGCCTAGCGTGCAGGTGCGTGCCCAATACCCCGGCGCTAACCCGAAAGAGATCGCTGAAACGGTGGCAACCCCACTGGAAGAGGCGATCAACGGCGTCGAAAACATGATGTATATGAAGTCGGTAGCCGGTTCTGACGGCGTGCTGGTCACTACCGTCACCTTCCGCCCAGGAACCGATCCGGACCAGGCGCAGGTGCAGGTGCAAAACCGTGTGGCGCAGGCCGAGGCGCGCTTGCCGGAAGACGTCCGTCGCCAAGGGGTTACCACTCAGAAACAGTCACCAGCTCTGACATTGGTGGTGCATCTGGTCTCCCCGTCAGGCAAATACGATTCGCTCTACCTGCGCAACTACGCCACCCTGAAGGTCAAAGATGAGCTTGCCCGTTTACCGGGGATTGGACAGGTGCAGATTTTTGGTGCTGGTGAGTACGCCATGCGCATCTGGTTGGATCCAAACAAAGTCGCCTCACGCGGGCTGACGGCGTCTGACGTTGTCACCGCGATGCAAGAGCAGAACGTGCAGGTTTCCGCTGGCCAATTGGGCGCGGAACCTATGCCGACGCGCAGCGATTATCTGCTGTCGATTAATGCACAGGGCCGCCTGCAGACCGAAGAAGAGTTCGGCAATATTATCCTCAAGAATGGCGACAACGGCGAAGTGGTACGTCTGCGCGACGTCGCTCGCATTGAGATGGGCTCGGGCAGCTACGCGCTACGTGCTCAGTTGAATAACAAAGATGCCGTGGGGATCGGTATCTTCCAGGCTCCGGGCGCTAATGCCATTGAACTGTCCAATGCAGTGCGAGCCAAAATGGCCGAACTCTCGACCCGTTTCCCTGAAGGGATGAGCTGGCAATCACCGTACGATCCCACTGTGTTCGTGCGTGATTCAATAAGCTCAGTGATAGATACCCTGCTCGAAGCGGTGTTGCTGGTGGTGTTGGTGGTTATTCTCTTCCTGCAAACCTGGCGTGCATCAATCATCCCGCTGCTGGCAGTACCCATTTCTATCGTCGGTACCTTCGCTGCGCTCTATCTGTTGGGTTTCTCGCTCAATACACTGAGCCTATTCGGGTTGGTATTGGCTATCGGCATCGTGGTCGATGACGCCATCGTCGTGGTGGAAAACGTCGAGCGTAATATCGAAGAAGGCTTGTCACCGCTCGCAGCGGCGCATCAGGCAATGCGTGAAGTGTCAGGCCCGATTATCGCGATTGCCGTCGTCCTGTGCGCCGTGTTCGTGCCGATGGCATTCTTGTCTGGGGTCACCGGTCAGTTCTATAAACAGTTCGCTGTCACTATCGCTATTTCAACCGTGATATCCGCGATCAACTCACTGACCTTATCACCTGCATTGGCAGCACTGCTGCTGAAGCCGCACGGTGCGCCTAAAGACATGCCGTCACGTCTGATTGATCGACTGTTTGGTTGGCTGTTCCGTCCGTTTAACCGATTCTTTGCCAACAGCTCACAACGGTATCAACGTGGAGTTTCACGAGCTTTAGGCAAACGTGGCGCGGTATTTGTGGTGTATGTGCTGTTGCTGTGTGCCGCTGGAGTAATGTTTAAAACCGTGCCCGGCGGATTTATCCCGACTCAGGATAAGCTTTATCTGATTGGCGGGGTGAAAATGCCGGAGGGGTCATCACTGGAACGTACTGATGCCGTGATTCGCAAAATGAGCGCCATCGGTCTAAGCGTTGACGGAGTGACGGATGCGGTGTCCTTCCCTGGGCTGAATGCGCTGCAATTTACCAATACGCCTAACACCGGCACCGTGTTCTTTGCACTGGAATCATTAAGCACCCGCACGCGCAGTGCGGCGCAGATTAATGCCGAGATCAACGCCAAGATTTCACAGATCCAGGAAGGGTTCGCGTTCTCCATTATGCCACCGCCGATCCTCGGCATCGGCCAAGGTTCTGGTTACTCACTGTATATTCAGGACCGTGCAGGTCTGGGCTATGGCGCGCTGCAAACCGCAGTCAACACGATGTCAGGCGCGATCATGCAAACACCGGGCATGGGGTTCCCAATCTCATCTTATCAGGCCAATGTTCCACAGTTGGATGCGAAAATTGACCGCGATAAGGCTAAAGCCCAAGGTGTCCCACTCAACGCCCTGTTCAGCACCCTGCAAACCTATCTCGGTTCGTCTTATATCAATGACTTCAACCGTTATGGCCGTACCTGGAAGGTGATGGCGCAGGCCGACGGTCAGTTCCGCGACAGCGTGGAGGATATTGCCAACCTCCGTACCCGTAACGATAAGGGTGAAATGGTCCCCATTGGCAGTATGGTCAGCATCAGTACCACTTACGGCCCCGATCCGGTAATCCGTTACAACGGCTTCCCGGCGGCGGACCTGATTGGTGATGCCGATCCACGCGTATTGTCTTCTTCACAAGCCATGAGTGAATTGACCGTGATGGCCAACAAGCTGTTGCCGAATGGCATGAACATTCAATGGACCGATCTGAGCTATCAGCAGTCTACCCAGGGCAATGCGGCGATTATTGTGTTCCCGGTAGCCGTGCTATTGGCTTTCCTGGCGCTGGCAGCCTTGTACGAAAGCTGGACGTTGCCGTTGGCAGTGATCCTGATCGTGCCGATGACCATGCTGTCGGCACTGTTCGGCGTCTGGCTGACCGGCGGTGACAACAACGTATTCGTACAAGTGGGGTTAGTCGTGTTGATGGGGCTGGCTTGTAAGAACGCCATTTTGATCGTTGAGTTCGCTCGCGAGCTGGAACTGCAAGGCAAAAGTATTATGGAAGCAGCGCTTGAAGCCTGTCGTCTGCGACTGCGGCCGATCGTCATGACCTCCATTGCCTTTATCGCCGGGACTATCCCACTGATCATGGGGCACGGAGCCGGTGCTGAAGTCCGTGGCGTCACCGGCATCACGGTGTTTTCCGGCATGCTGGGCGTCACGCTGTTTGGGTTGTTCCTGACCCCGGTGTTCTACGTTACTCTGCGCCGTATGGTGACACGCAAAACGCGGCAACACGTGGCCGAATAATACGCCTGCCACAGCCACAAAAAAGCCCGGTTTTTAAACCGGGCTTTTCTTTGCTTTATTCTTTATATCGCGTGTACCGCAGACTATTTTTCCGCTGTTTCTTCGTCTTTTACGTCTTGCATTGCATAGGCCGCGCAGGCACGCTTATCGCCACGCTCCAGTTCAGCCAGAGAATCCGCCACCGTGTAGCGCGCCAGTACGTTCAGCGATGCCTCTTCCGCCTCGTTCACCACCGACTTGAAATACCAGCAGGCGTTGGCACTGACCAGGCAACGTGCCGGCCCTTCCGGTCTGGCTGCCCAGATGCGTTTATCATCGATAACAGACAGATAGATATCCCGCAGGGTGATCTGTTCCGCCGGGCGGCCCAGATGAATCGAGCCATTACGGCCTAGGGTCGAGACAATGATGCCACTTTTGGTCAAGGGCACCATCAGCTTGCGGATAAAACTGGGGTTAGCTTCCAGACCGGCGGCAAGCACCGCGCTGGTCGAACGCACGCCCAGCTTCTCAGCCACGGCCACGCTAAGTACCATTTGCATTGCAGTCGGAAAGCGAAAATCTAACATGTTTTTATCTCTGTCTCCGGGAGACTAAATGCTTGGACTGGGTCGGTGCAAGATGCACGTCATCACACCCACTCAACTGCACAATAATATAACAAACACTGTTGCACTATTGAAGGTATGCCCGGATAAATCGCACGGATACATTAGGTCGGAAATCGCGTCAGAACTGGCCTGATAGCAAATGGCAGGGATTAAAACCCTATGAATCTCGTTGTTGCTGTTTGAACGACTACGGGGACAAAAAGCAGAAACCCGCGTCAATATTAATGCCGCTCGCTTAACTGCGTTAAACGATCAGAACTAACACTGTCCGCGGGTTTAATTCTTAAACTGTGATCAGGCTTTATTCAGCACCAGCTGGCCGCTTTTATCCAGCGGAATCTGGGTACCAGGATCATGATCCATACGGATCTTGCCCTGCTGAGTACCGATCTTGTAGGTCACATCGTAACCCAGCATTTTCTGTGATTTGTCGTAGACTGTTCTGCAACGCTGCTGCGTACTGGTGGTGGTGTCGTTATTCTGCATCGCCCCCTGTACCTGATTACCGGCGTAGCCGCCACCCAGAGCACCGACGACCGTCGCAACATCACGCCCACGACCCCCGCCGAACTGATGGCCTATTACCCCACCCGCCACTGCACCCAGAACAGAACCGGCAAGACGGTTCTCATCCTGTACAGGCGCACGGTGAGTCACGGTCACATTGCGGCATTCCTGACGCGGGGTCTTGATCGTTTCTTTGATCGGCGTTGCAGCAAGTACCTGCGCGTATTGCGGACCAGAAGAAAAGACATCAAGACTGGCGACCGCAGCAATACCCAGAGCTGCAGCGATACCAATACCCACACCAGCTAACATTGACTTGTTCACAGGAAATCCTCCTGAAAGTGTTACCACGCATTTGTACCGGGGACTTTACCGACATTGCACCGCGCTTATTATTTTGCGCATTGGCGGCACGTGGTATTCCGGTTTACGGCGTGCGCGACGCGCCGTCTGTAAACGAGATAAAGTCTGCACAATGTTCCAGAACCTCGCAATAAGACAATATGACCAAAGATGCCGGAAATCACGTTTGCCCCCAGTGTTTAGGAGGATTCTTAAGACTTTTACCTATAGAGGCGAGACATTGTTCTGAACAATCAGTCCATAACTGCCCTATTTCACCGGGATAAGCCATAAAAAAACCCACGCGGGCGAACCGGCGTGGGTGGAGTCGACAACGCGAGCTGTTAGTGCATTTTCAAACGCGGGCGGATCACCCGGTTAATGCCACCGACCAGCATCATCAGACCGGTTTTGATATAGCCGTGCAAAGCGACCTGGTGCATACGGTACAGTGAGATATAGACGAAACGCGCTATGCGGCCTTCTACCATCATTGAACCACGCATCAGGTTGCCCATCAGGCTACCAACGGTACTGAAGCGAGACAGAGACACCAAGGAACCGTGGTCTTTGTACACGTACGGCTTCAGCGTCTGACCATTCATCAGCGCCAGAATATTGGTGAAGCAGCGCGATGCCATCTGATGTGCCGATTGTGCACGTGGCGGGACGAAACCGCCGCCCTCTTTCGGACAGGAAGCGCAGTCACCGATAGCGAAAATGTTCGGATCACGCGTGGTCTGCAGCGTTGGCTCTACCACCAGCTGGTTAATACGGTTAGTTTCCAGCCCGGCGATGTCTTTCATAAAGTCTGGCGCCTTGATACCGGCAGCCCACACCATCAGATCAGCGTCGATAAATTCGCCACCTTTGGTGTTCAGACCTTTGGCATCCGCGCTGGTGACCATAGTGTTGGTCAGTACGCGTACGCCCAGTTTGTTCAATTCCTGATGTGCAGCGGCAGAAATACGTGGCGGCAATGCAGGCAGAATACGTTCACCTGCTTCAACCAACGTCACGTTAAGTGCGCTGTTGTCCAGGCCTTCAAAGCCATAGCTGTGCAATTGCTTCACCGCGTTATGCAGTTCAGCTGACAGCTCAACACCGGTAGCACCACCACCGACGATGGCGATGTTTACCCGTTCTTTTTGCCCCGGCTGCGCCGAGAACTTAAGGAACAGGTTAAGCATTTCGTTGTGGAAGCGTCGCGCCTGGTGAGGGTTGTCCAGGAAGATACAGTGATCTTTTACGCCAGCCGTGCCGAAATCGTTCGAAGTACTGCCCAGCGCCATGACCAAGATGTCATAAGACAACTCGCGCTCAGGTACCAGTTCGCCGCCCTGTTCATCGCAGATTTGCGCCAGGTGGATCGTTTTCGTCTCACGGTTAATATTGGTCAGCGAACCCAGTTGGAAGCTGAAAGCATGATTACGTGCGTGCGCCAGGTAGCTCAGCGCATCGACGCCGTCATCAAGGGAACCGGTTGCGACTTCATGCAGCAAAGGTTTCCACAGATGGCTGTGATTACGGTCTACCAGTGTGATGTCTGCCTTGTGCTTACGACCGAGTTTATGGCCCAGGCTGGTCGCCAGTTCCAGACCACCAGCACCACCGCCCACAATGACGATTTTTTTCTTTGGCGTTGTCAAAATAACCCCCTAAATGTGAACCAATTGTTATCCAAGGGTAAATAAATAATATCCTTAGAATACATAGGGTTCGCGTAAAATAAACCTGCTATCTGAAGCCAGAATAGCATGCGAGGTTATTTGGTCATACCAAAATTGATGTACATCAAACTTTTTTGGTTAAAGCCTGGACGAAGGGAAATTTTGAGGATTGTGATTCAAATAGTTAGCGCTGGGTCACAGTTTTAAATTTTGTCGCCCATGAGGCAAAACCCGGCATTTTGGCAAAAAAATGCCGCAATTTTTGCCCGTAAAAAGCAATCATTGCGGCGGCTTCAGGCGTTATGAAACTGTTACGCCAGCGTCTTGAATGCTTTGATGCGTTGCAAATGTGGCGAGATATTTTTGAACTTGTGGGTCTGCTGTTCATCCCAGACAATTTCATAGTACTTATGCAGCAATTCAGCACTGCGCTGACTGTCGAGTACCTCATCATGACGGGAAAGCACCGCCAGGCAACGATCGCGGTTTTTTTCTCGGAAATCGTCCACGCACTTGGTGGCGATATCGCGATACTCCTCCGGCCGATCGATTTTGCCTTGCATATGTTCTTCAGGATACAAGTTGGGGTTGAAGATCACCTGTCGGATACCACACAGAAAGCCAATGCGCTCGGCCCAAAATCCGCCCAAACCAACACCGCAGATTAGCGGATGCTTGTCCCCTTCCTGTTGAACTGCCTTGTCCACTTCTTTCAATAAATGCTGCATGTCATGGCGTGGATGCAAGGTGCTGTAGCTAATAAAGCGTACGTCCGGATCGATAAACTGTAGCTGTAACACCTTTTCATGATTGCCGGGACTGGTGGAATCGAAACCATGCAAATAGATAATCATGTGGATCCTCGCAACAAGCTGAGGGCCGTGCCGCAGCCCTCATCATTTACGCCGCATTACGACGCCCTGGGTTCACCCCGCATTACGCTGTTTGTGCTCCTCCCAGCGTTCGCTGAGCGCATTCAGCTCTTTATGCGCCTGCTGCCAGCGCGCAGAATCACGCAGCTCCTGACGAGTGAACTGACCGCGATGATATAACTGCTTAACACGCTCTGCTTTGACCGGGGACAGGTTATCCAGCACGCTGACCGCCCCTGCGCGATTATTGCATACCAGAATCATGTCGCAGCCGGCATCCAATGCTGCCTGGCCACGTTCGGCATAGCTGCCCATAATCGCCGCCCCTTCCATCGACAAATCGTCCGAGAAGATAACACCGTCGAAGCCCAACTCCTGACGCAAAATCTGTTTTAGCCAGTAAGGCGAGCCGCTGGCTGGACGTGGGTCTGCTTCAGTATAGATGACGTGCGCTGGCATCACGGCGTCCAACAGTTGACGGTTAATCAATTCACGGAAGATCGCCATATCATGTTCGCGGATCTCAGCCAACGGACGCGGATCGCGAGGCGTTTCTTTATGCGAATCTGCGCTCACTGCACCGTGACCAGGGAAATGCTTACCGGTGGTTTTCATTCCAGCGCTGTGCATGCCCAAAATGAAGCGTTCGGCCATCACCAGCGCCTGTTGTGGATCGCTGTGGAAAGAACGTTCGCCGATCGCTGCACTAACATGGCCAATATCAAGCACTGGAGCAAAGCTGATGTCGATATCCTGCGCGATCATTTCCGCCGCCATTAGCCAGCCGGCTTCCTGCGCCAGTCGACCACCTTCATGGGCTGAGTTCAGGGCCGCGAACGACTGCGCAGCCGGTAACCGGGTGAAACCTTCGCGGAAACGCTGCACGCGGCCACCTTCCTGATCCACCGCCACCACCAGTCGATCGTGGGAAGCCTCACGGATCTGGCGTACCAATTCACGCAACTGTTCTGCGTCATGGAAATTACGGGTGAACAGGATCAGACCGCCCACCAGCGGATGTTTTAGGATCTCACGTTCTTCTGCATCCAGCTCATAGCTGGCGACATCTAACATTACTGGGCCCACGGCCACCTCACTTCATTATTCATTTATACCTGTCATACTCGAAGCTGCATCTTTGTTGGCTGCGCCTCAATACAACGCCAATTATTTTAGGTATAGAACATGGGATGTTAAACAAAAACGCCGGTGCAACACGGCACCCCAGCGCAAAAATTCAGGATCGCCGGTCTGTTGCCAGCGCACTTCAAACCATAACAACATCAGATAATCTACCCACGGCAACCAGCGCTGCACCTGCGCGCTCAGCACCTGCACATTGAGATAACCGATCTGCGCATAGCGCTGTAAAAAACGCTGTTGGTCGGCTGACGACCAGGCGTTACCACGAAACAGCGCAGCGATGTCCAGCGCGATATCCCCGTCAGCGGCATACTCCCAGTCAATCAATCTCAGGCCTTCGGCCTGTGCTATCAGATTGCCCGGATGAATATCCATATGCAACGGTGCCAATTTCAAGGGTGTCGGCGGACAGCGATGCAGGAAACGCTGATGCAGCCGTAACCAAGCGGGCGTAAGACGCTGGCGATCCAACTGCTGCCAATAACGGGCAAACTGTCGCTGCAGATTTAGCGGGTAGCCACTGCGCGGTTGGCGATGCAAACTTGCCATCAACTCTGACAAGTTTCCACACTCATTTAGCTGAATGAAACCGGACTCTGTGACAACGTCACCATCAAGCCATTGCAGGATAATCCACTGATTATTCTGCGCTAAAACCTCCGGGCCGATTCTTCTTCCACTACGGCGAAGCAGGCGCGCCTCACGCCGACGACTGACACCAAGCGCGCTTTTCTCTGCGCTTTGTTGACGCGCCAGAAGCTGTATGCCGTCACCTTCAATACGCCAACTTTCGCCTGTCAGCCCCTGTACCGGGCTGAAACGACAACCGGCGGTTTTCACCGCCGGCAGCTCGCTTTCAATCAGTTTTCGCAGTGCGGCTTCAGTGTGTGACTGCGCCATTACCTGACCAGACGATTTCACCGGTTTGTACCAACATCAGTTGCATGTCCAAGGTTGGAGACTTCACATCACCGCTAACGTCGCTATACAGCACATATTGCGCACTGACGATACGCGCCAGACCAATGGCCTTGCTGCGCGAACCCAGGCTATCATCCGCCGATAGGCCCAGGGTCTGTTTGGCGGTTGCCAACTGCGCTTCTGGCACGATAGAGAACGTCTGATTCGACGCTAACGCTTTATGCAGAGCCGATGTCGCCTTCGCGGTCTGTAACGCACCATTGGTGTTGTTCTTTACGCTGTCCAGCAACAACACGCTACCTGGATTGACACCATCAGCTTTCAGCATCTGATTCACCAGTGGCTGTACACTGCTCAGCCAGTCGAGCTGCTGAATTTTCGGCGGTTGAGGCACAGGTTCTGTGACTGGCGGTTGTGGCTCAACGACTGGCGGCGTCACCGGTTCAACAGTCACCGGCGGCTGAGGTTGTTCGGGTTCCGGCGGGCGCGACAGACAACCGGTTAACATCAACGCGGCCAGTGCCACAAATAGATACTTTTTCATTCATCTCTCTCCCACTGAACCAAGAGGTTATAAGAATAGGTACAGACGCACGCGTTTGGCATCGAGATTGCCATTGAGTGAATAAATGGTGGCGTCTGAATTTGGTGCAATAGTGATTGTACGCTGCGCTTCAAAAGGCCGGATATCCAGCCCCTGATCGTCATACCAGTAGAAGCGATAATGCACCGTTACCGGCGTAGGTTGGCTGTTACTGAGCTCCGAGGTAGCCATCACGCGCCCGGAGGCATTCGAAATCGACGGGTTGTCGGCCAGAATGCCTGCGGTAAGCACCGGCGAATCCATCACTACCGTCTGCCGCTCGTTCACCGCGATGCCACGTGGGCTGCTACACCCCATCAAAATGACAGCGGGCAACGCCAGCGCCAAGAGACGCAGGGATTTGCTATAGCGCATGACTTTCCTCGATTAGCGAGACAACAAAGGCCCTAACGAGCGGCCACCGACCAAATGCATATGAATATGATAGACCTCTTGGCCCGCATGGCGATTGCAGTTAACAATCAGGCGGTAGCCATCATCGGCAATGCCTTCTTGTTCAGCGATTTTCGCCGCGGCAGTGATCATACGGCCAAGTGCAGCTTCATGTTCAACAGTGACGTCGTTGATGGTGGGGATCAGCACATTGGGTACAATCAGAATATGCGTCGGAGCCTGAGGTGAAATATCACGGAAAGCGGTGACCAATTCGTCCTGGTAGACCACATCAGCAGGGATTTCGCGGCGGATAATTTTACTGAAAATCGTTTCTTCGGCCATCTGGCGTTCCTTGTAGAGGAAAATAAGCTGTACGCAGTATGAGTGACAAATTCTACTGCTTTCAACCTGATTGCGCACTTTCCGCGTTGAGTGATGCAGAATCAGACAACCCTTCGGGATTATCCTCCCTCTCTCGTTGCCGTCCGGCGGCAATCATCTGATTTTTTTCACTTTCGATATTCACTATTGTTGCTTTACTTGCCAGCTGTCGACGCGAATAGTAACTCTATGATTAAAAAGGATAGAGAACAACATGCGATTCAAAACTCTGGCACTGAGCGCATTGCTGATATGCGGCCATTCTGTGGCTGAAACCAAAAGCATTATTGATCTACAGGCCAACCAACAACATTTGCGTGCAGAGAAAAACCCAGCCGCTGTAGCGCTGATCCCAGCCAATTATCATTTTGCCGTACCGGGCAAGCTAACCATAGCAGTGGCATCTGAAAATTCCCCTCCACTGGCGCTGTTTGCCGAAGATAATAAAACGTTGATTGGCAGCGACCCGGACATAGCGCAACTGGTTGCAGACAGTCTGGGGCTAGAGCTGAACCTGGTACCAACGTCTTGGGAGGACTGGCCTCTCGGTATCAGCTCCGGTAAATATGATGCTGCAATTTTCAATATTGCTGTGACCAAGCTGCGGAAAACCAAGTTTGATTTCGCTACCTATCGCGTGGATACGCTGGGCTTTTACGTCAAATCCACCAGCAAAATCAGTTCCATTAACCAACCTGCAGACATTGCCGGGCTACGGGTTATTGTCGGCTCAGGGACCAATCAGGAAAATATCTTGCTGGGTTGGGATAAGCAGAACCAGACTAATGGCTTGGCACCGGTACAACCTATTTATGTCACCGATGACGCAGCCGCTAACCTGAGCATTCAGTCCGGACGCGCCGATGCGTTCTTCGGCCCCCACTCAACCGGTGCCTACAAAGCAGCACTGACTGGCAGGACGAAAATGGTCGGCATTGGCCCGAACGTCGCCTATGTGGCAGTGACCACTAAAAAAGATAATGGTCTGGTTACAGCAATCAACGCAGCCATCAATGGTGTGATCGTCAGCGGTGAATATGCTCAGGTCTTGGACCGCTGGGGGGAACATGATGAGAAAGTCCCACGTTCCGTCATCAATCCGCCGGGTATCGGTGACTAGTTATCAATCAACTGGGGTGCGTGGGTGCGCATCCAGTTGGCCAAAGAATCGAGTGTCGGGCGCAACGTTTTACCCAGTGGCGTAATTTGATATTCAACCCGCGGCGGAACCTCCGGGAACACCTGCCGAGTGACCAAACCGCGTTGTTCGAACTGCCGCAGTTGACGCGTCAACTCTTTCTGGGCAATGGGTGCAACTGCGCGCTGCAGCTCGCTAAAACGGACCGGGTTATCGATCAGTATCAACCGGTAGAGGATTGGAATAGCCCATTTGCCCGCAACCAGATTCACGAAGCCTACCATTGGGCAAGATTCCCCCGCTGCTGGCAACGCCGCTAAATTTATTTCCGCTGTCGACAGCCCTGCTTTGGTCATTTCATCCCACCTTGTCCTCTAGTATCCAAAAGGTGCCTACTATGCAAAAGATACTATAGCGCAAATAATGCCTGTTCCGACAATAAACAGGAGTACGTTATGTCACGACTTAAAGGCAAGTACGCATTGATCACCGGTGGTACCAGCGGCATTGGTTTGGAAACTGCACGTCAGTTTATCGCCGAAGGCGCCGCCGTAGCGATTACCGGTCGCAATCAGAACAGCCTAGAGGCGGCGGGGAAAGAACTGGGTAACGTACTGTTGTTACGCAGCGATGCAGGAGATATTGGGCAGCAACGTGTTTTAGCGCAGCAATTGGCCAGCCATTGGCCACGCCTCGATGTGCTGTACATCAATGCAGGTGACGTCACTCACCATCCTCTACAAGAATGGGATGAACAGAGCTATCAACGCTTGATGGACATTAACCTTAAAGGGCCCTTTTTTCTGATCCAATCGTTGTTGCCGCTGTTAGCTAACCCCGCGTCAATTATCTTGTGCGGATCGGTCAGCGCGCATATTGGCCTGCCGTTAAGTAATGTCTATGCTGCCAGCAAAGCTGGTCTGCTGTCACTGGCCAGAACGCTGTCCGGTGAACTGCATCCACGCGGCATCCGGGTCAATGGTCTCAGCCCCGGACCGACAGAAACTCCGGCACTGGGTAAGCTCGGTTTGAAAGATGCCGATGAACAGCTATTACGTGACGAGATCCGCCAATTGGTTCCCATTGGCCGTATGGGCACACCGCTGGAATTGGCCAAAGCGGCGGTGTTTCTGGCATCCGATGAATCTGCCTTTATGGTCGGCAGTGAATTATTGTTAGACGGTGGTGTAAGAAACCTTTAGTCACATCAAACCATAGATAAAGACCGCAAATGCGGTCTTTATCTAATAATAAATCAGCCTACACCTTGAATGGGGTTAGTATTAAATGTGTAAACAACAATATTCCAGCGCCCCTGCTGTTTTTCCAAAACAAAGACCTCTCGATTTAAATCAATTAACGTCGCACCATCGCTAATTCGGCTTACTGTCGCACCGCGGTGATGGTGAGTGCGCACATAGGCCATATTGCCATTGACACTAATACTGTCATAAGCAAATTCCGTTTCAAATTTTTCTTTTTTAAATAAGTCATCATATTGCTGCCGACGTTTTTCACTGGTATCTGCCGTTGGTTTATCATTCCATTGCGAGTAACTCTCTTTAGCGAACAACGACAAAATAGTGTTGGTATCACCTGCATTAAGTGCAGTCTGGTAGCGATTGACCGTGTCGTAAACCGCTTTTTGTTCCGCCGCTACACTAGCGTCAGCAGAAACCTTATAACGTTGATGCGCTGAATCATTTTCAGCCGCATAGGTTTGAGTGAATAAACCAGGTCCCGCCAGCAATAACGCAGCGATTAATTTTTTCATATTTTTTCCTTAACGGATTTTATTTAACCACGAAAATAACAAGCCATCATTAAACGATAGGTAACGAAAAATAATTTACCCAACTTCCACCTTGATTGACAGCCGACAGATTTAAAAATATTCTTTTAAAAACTTAAATAATGGATGTGGCCGAAATGAATGAATTGCACGCCCTGCGCGTTTTCTGTCAGGTAGTGGAAATGGATGGGTTCAGCCAGGCTGCAACCAAACTTGGATTATCACCCGCGAGCATCACTTACAGCATTAACCAGCTTGAGAAGCAATTTCAACAGCCTTTATTTAAACGCTCAACCCGCCGGTTCTCACTCACTGGCGCCGGCGAACGTTGCTATCGTTCAGCACAGGAGATATTGCAGCAGTTTGATCAGTTGAAGAATGATATGTCCGGTGAGTTTGAACAGCCTCGTGGCCCCTTGCGCGTTGAGATCGCCTCGATGCTTAGCAGTATGCATATCGCCCCTGCACTACCGGCATTTTTGGCACAATATCCAGAAATACAGCTCAGCGTTTCAGTGAACGATCGACTGGTGAACCCAGTGGAAGATCGTGCAGACGTGTTTATTCGGATCGGTGCCAATGACGTGCCAGATATGGTCAGCCTCAAGCTCTTCCAACCGCACTACCTGTGCTGCGGCTCAAGGGTTTATTTTGAACGCCATGGCCGGCCAAAAAACCCGGAGCAGCTGCAAGAACACGTGCGGCTTGGTTTTATACGCTCAGGTGAGGCAATGGTGGACTCGTGGCAATTTATACGTAATGAGCACGTCTACCAACTGGCACCCAGCCCACTGCTGAGCTTTAATCATTCGCAGTCTTTGTGCGAAGTGGCAAAAAACCATCTTGGCCTGGTTTATCTCCTGGATTGCACGTTAGAAAGTTACCTGCGTGCAGGCACGCTGGAACCTGTGCTGCAGGAATGGTCACCCGTCGGGGCACCTGTCAATATTCTTTACCCAAGGCTACGCGATCGCAGCCATAAAATACGTGTGTTCGTCGATTTCATCAGTGCGCTTTTCTCCGAAAAACAAGAAAATAGATCGAGTTAATTTTGTTCAAGGCACATTAATAAGACGGGGCTCCCTCATTGCCAGCATGCGAATTATTTCTCATGAAACAGTCCTACATACTCGCTTAGAAATTAGCGACTCCGTTTACATCAACGTCACTACACCGCAGACCGTTAGACCTAGACTGTATATACAGGGCGTATTGTGGATCCCTTATCGCCAGCCAAAACCCCGACTGACCCTAGCTATCCCTCACCCTCTTATACTTTTTTTCCTGATAGTGCCATGCACCCGCCAGTAAGTAAGGTGCAGAACGCATAAGTGGAGACTGAGACGATGAGAGTAAAATACCTGATTAATACCATGCTACTGCTAATGCCGTTGGTGCTAGGGGGAATAGCCCAAGCCAACGACCAGACAATCCCTTGGGGGGAAAATACCGGCGGTGTTGAATCCAATCACATTGCCGCCGTAGGTCAAAACCTGAATGCCTCACACCAGAAGGTCACCAAAACCCAGGAAGGCGTATGGGCGGCAAATACCGGCAGTATTTCTAACGACGAGAAAGCACTGACCAATGGTCAAAACCCAACGTCAAAATGACGCCACTGTGGGAGATAGCGTGATAAAGAAAGGCGGCAAGCCGTGACAGCATTGGCTGTACGGCTTATCGATTATCCCAACCCTGGGATGGCAACACCAAAAGTCTGCAACAACAACACCATGTTGAGCAGGAGAATAATCACTGTACCGATGATCGATACCAGGCTGGTCAGACGGCTATTGACAAACTCGCCCATAATATCGCGACGACGGGTAAACATCACCAACGCAATCATCGGTGCCGGCAACGCCAGACTCAACACCACCTGGCTGTAAACCAGCGCATCGGTCGCATTCACGCCTAACGCCACCACAATGAATGCCGGGATCATGGTTACCATACGGCGTACCCAGACCGGAATGCGGAAACCGACAAACCCCTGCATAATCATCTGGCCCGCCATGGTGCCCACCACCGAACTGGAAATGCCGGAGGCAATCAACGACATCAGGAAGATGCCAGCAGCGGCAGCGCCAAACAACGGAGTCAATGTGTGGTAAGCCGTGCCTATTTCTGCCACATCGCTATTACCGGCATGGAAGGCGCTGGAGGCCATAATCACCATAGCAATATTCACCAGCCCCGCGATCGACAACGCAATCACCACTTCGATATTGGAAAAGCGCAGCAATTTACGCCGCTCGCCGCTGTCGCTGGCCGGCGCACGGTGCTGGGTCAAACCTGAGTGCAGGAAAATAGCATGCGGCATCACCGTAGCACCGATAATACCGACGGCAATGGTCAGTGCCTGTGCATCCGGCAATTGTGGCGTTACCATGCCAATACCGGCTGCCGCCCAGTCAACTGGCACGATAAACATTTCGACCAGATAACACAGTGCAATCACCGCGACCAAGCCGCCAATCATCAGTTCTACCGGGCGGAAACCTTTTTTCTCGACCATCAGCAACGCGTAAGTGATAACCGCCGTCACCCCCATTCCCGGCAACAACGGCATGTGAAACAGCAAGGCCAACGCTATAGCCCCGCCGAGAAACTCAGCCAGATCTGTCGCCATCGCGGCCACTTCACTGAGCAACCACATACCGATGACCACCGGACGTGAAAATTGATCGCGGCACATCTCGGCCAGATTACGGTTGGTGACGATCCCCAGCTTGGCCGACAACGCCTGAAACAGCATGGCAATCAGGTTAGCCATCACGACCACCCATAACAGGCTGTAGCCGTATTTCGACCCGGCTTGAATATTGGTGGCAAAATTACCGGGATCCATATAGGCAATAGAGGCAATCACAGCGGGCCCAGCGAACAGTAGCGGCGTGAATGCTCCACGCTTGCGCCCGGCAAGTGCGTTACCAATTGCCGCATTGGTTCGTTCGGTTAACGATGTGGTGGTTGCCGCATCACGCATGGTTTACCCTCAATCTTTCTCTGGTTATTTTTCACCCAACACTCACAGCAATGTAGCATCGGCTACACTTTATGCAAAATGGAAGATTCACTGCCTTTGTGTACAAATATTTCTTATTGTCATCGAATACACCAGCCGAATTGATAATGCGTCGCCTTTGGACTAACGTATGGCGGAACTGCATCAACCTGCAACTTACTGGTTTAACGTTTAAAGGACGTCTCAGAATATGGTTACAAGCGCATCAGATGACGCCGAACGCCCCGTGGTGGCTGAAATGCCGGACGAGGCTGAACATGCCCTGCGCTTCACCCGCGCTCGTGAGGCGCAATCTAATGCGCTGATAGAGGATTATGTCGAGCTGATTGCCGACTTGTTGATGACCACTCGCGAGGCCAGAACCACCGACATTGCCAAACGCTTCGGCGTTTCACACCCGACGGCGATCAAGAACATCGCCCGGCTGAAAAGCGCTGGCTTGGTCGAGTCGCGCCCTTACCGGGGAGTTTTTCTGACTGAAGAAGGCGAGCAATTGGCACAGAAGGTACGGCGTCGCCACCGAATTGTCGTTGACCTGCTGGTGTGTCTCGGGGTACCGAATGAAACCGCCGAGCTGGACAGCGAAGGGATTGAGCACCACATTTCTAGCGACACTCTGGCAGTGTTTGAACAGTATCTGCAAAAGCACGCAGTAAAATAAATCCTCGCCAATAAAAAAGGGAGGCTTTCGCCTCCCTCAAAACTCCCCTGCCTGAATTAATGGTTACGGATGTACTCGTCCATATCCGTTTTCAGGTTATCAGATTTGGTACCAAAGATAGCCTGAACACCAGAGCCTGCGACAACTACGCCGGCAGCACCCAGTTTTTTCAGGCCAGCCTGGTCAACCTTACTCACGTCCGCCACGCTAACACGCAGACGGGTGATGCAGGCATCCAGGTTGGTGATGTTTTCTTTACCGCCGAAAGCCTGAACCAGCGCCGCAGACATTTCAGAACCGCCCTGCGCAACCTGCTCAGAAACAGTGTCTTCGCGACCTGGGGTTTTCAGATCCAGCTTGGCAATCAGCACACGGAAGATGGTGTAGTACACCAGACCGTAGATGATACCGACGATTGGGAACAGCCAAATTTTGCTGCTGTTACCGCTCAGTACGATAAAGTCGATCAAACCGTGTGAGAAGCTGGTGCCGTCACGCATACCCAGCAGGATACAGATCGGGAACGCCAGGCCAGCCAGGATGGCATGGATTGCGTACAGGATCGGCGCGACGAACATGAATGAGAACTCGATCGGTTCGGTGATACCGGTCAGGAACGAGGTCAAGGCAGCGGAGATCATGATACCGCCGACTTTAGCACGGTTTTCCGGCTTGGCTGAGTGCCAGATGGCAATCGCAGCAGCAGGCAGACCGTACATTTTGAACAGGAAGCCGCCGGACAGTTTACCCGCAGTTGGGTCACCCGCCATATAACGTGGGATATCGCCGTGGAATACCTGACCTGCTGCGTTGGTGTACTCACCAATCTGCATTTGGAACGGTACGTTCCAGATATGGTGCAGACCAAATGGCACCAGCGCACGTTCAACCACGCCGTAAATACCAAACGCCACTACCGGGTTCTGATAAGCAGCCCATTGGGAGAAGGTCTGGATAGCCGTACCGATTGGAGGCCAGATGAAGGACAATACTACGCCCAGAACGATCGCCGCCAGGCCAGAGATAATCGGCACAAAACGCTTACCTGCAAAGAAACCCAGGTATTCCGGCAATTGAATGCGGAAGAAGCGGTTGAACATATAGGCAGCGATGGAGCCGGAGATAATCCCCCCGAGCACACCGGTATCCGCCAAATGTTTGGCCGCAATCTCTTCAGCCGGCAAGTGCAGCACCAAAGGTGCAACCACCGCCATGGTTTTCACCATGATGCCGTAAGCCACGACTGCAGCCAGTGCGGATACACCGTCGTTGTTGGTGAAGCCCAGGGCAACACCGATGGCGAAAATTAACGGCATATTGGCGAAAACAGAACCGCCGGCTTCCGCCATCACGTGGGAGACTACCGCAGGTAGCCAGCTAAAGTTGGCGGAACCGACGCCCAGCAGAATACCTGCTATAGGCAATACGGACACCGGCAGCATTAGCGACTTACCTACTTTTTGCAGGTTTGCAAATGCGTTCTTGAACATAGTTGAGTGTGCTCCTGAGTAATAGTGCTTTGCTACTTTCCGCGATTCTTCGCGTTGCAAGGGGGGGAGAAAAAACCCCTGCAATTCAGGGTGTCTGAGCACCCCTTGAATTTTTACGCAGAGTAAAATAAATAGGCTGCGCAATGTTTGATGACAGTCACGTTTCGATGAACAAAACCGAGTGTTTTTCTTAAATTGCCTATTTTTTATCAAAAAAGAGGGAAAAACGCCCACGCCTCGCCCGAAAACGGGTGGGAACATTACCCGTTTCGGTGATTAATTACGAGCTTAAAAAAAATTCCGACATCAATGACTACAGCTATAGCCTAGGTCAAAGATTAGAGGTCGATGTGAAATAAGCGTGAAAAATTGGCGGTGGTGGTTTCGGCCAGCGTTTCCAGGCTCACGCCTTTCAATACCGCCATGTATTCAGCCACATCACGCACAAAGGCAGGTTGGTTTTCTTTGCCGCGATGTGGCACGGGTGCCAGATACGGCGAGTCGGTTTCCACCAGAATGCGATCAAGCGGTACATAACGCGCCACCTCACGCAGCTGTTCGGCATTACGGAAGGTTAAAATACCGGAGAACGAAATGTAGAACCCCAGATCAAGCAGCGCTTCTGCGGTAGCGCAATCTTCAGTGAAGCAATGCAGCACACCACCGCAATCTTGGGCATTTTCTTCTCGTAGGATCGCCAGTGTGTCTTCACGTGCATCGCGAGTATGCACGATCACCGGTTTATTAAGATCACGGCCGATACGGATATGCTCGCGGAACGACGCTTGTTGCAGTTCCAGATTGTCCTTCTGATAGAAGTAATCCAGCCCAGTCTCACCCAGAGCAACGACCTGTTCTGCCGCCGCCAAACGACGTAATTCCGCGAAATCGTAACCGCCGTCAATATTGAGTGGATGTACACCGCAAGAGAACGCCACATCATCGCGAGAGCCGATCAACTGCGTCATCGCTTGATAACCTGGCAAAGTGGTTGCGACAGCCAGTACGTAGCCGACATCGCGCGCCTTGGCCTTTGCAAGTGCGTCATCTACGTTTTGGTGCAACGTTTGGTAATCCAGGCCGTCCAGGTGACAATGAGAATCTACTAACAACATAATATTTTTAGCTCTTTACAGCGAATGAGGATGAGAATAGCCGGTTGCGTCGAGCATTTGCTCCCAGCTGAGTAACTGTTCGGTCAGCAGCAGCTCGCGGTTAACGCCAACCACACTGAGCAATTGGTGGCGGCAATTAAGCCATTGTTGCACCACTTGCTGTAGTGAAGTACTGCTCAAACCACTGGCCAATTGGTGCACCAGCGTTTGTTGATCCTGGTTAAGTGCAAAGCTTGCCGCACCCTGCTGCCATTTCATGGCATCCACCAACAACGCGCATAACCAGTGTAGCCGTTCTGCGACGTCTTCGTGGTTCAACACCGGCAGCAACGACAACATGTCACGTTGTGGCAGGGCTGCACTCAGAGCGGCACATAATGCCCCACGCTGCTGCCAACGTTCCGGCTGCAGCAACTGCTCAGCAGCCAGTGGTGCGCCATCGTGTAAACGTAACGCGGTCAGAAGATCAACCTGGTTACCCGGTGTTTGACGGTTGAGCCATTGCAGGCTGAGTTGCTCATCCGGGCTAGCCAGGTGCCAGTACAAACAACGACTGCGTAACGTCGCCAACAAACGTGATGGCTCACGGCAACTCAACAGGAAATAGGTTTTCTCCGGCGGTTCTTCCAGCGTTTTTAGCAGGGCATTAGCGGCAGCTTCGGTCAGCAACTCCGCCTGAGGTAACCAGATAACCTTGGCACCGCCCTGCTGCGCATGGGAGTAAAGGATCTCAATGACCTGACGGATGGGTTCGACCCCCAAGCTGCTTTTGCCTTTTTCTGGCGTCAGCACGTGATAGTCCGGGTGATTCCCCGCAAGCATTAACCGACAGCTATGACATTCTCCGCAGCTTTTCTCACCGTTGCGGCGCTGACAGATCAACCAGCGACTCAGGCCATAGGCCAATGCGTCCTCACCGTTGCCCACTGCGGCATGTAACAATAATGCGTGGTGACCGCGCCCGGCAGCATATTGCCCGACCAACTGCCGGTAAGGGGTATTCAGCCACGGGTACCAGTTCATTACGCGCCTTCCTGCTGCTGTAGCCATTGGCTGACACAATCCCGAATCGCTGCGGTTACCTGCTCCAGCGATTGAGAGGCATCAACAGTAACAATGGACTCGTCCTGCGCCGCCAACGCCAGGTAACGTGCGCGGGTACGTTCAAAAAACGGCAAGGCTTCTTGCTCGATACGATCCAGTTCGCCACGAGCACGGGCGCGTTGCAAACCCACTAATGGCGGTAAATCCAGATAAAGTGTCAGGTCCGGACGAAAGTCTCCCAATACCGTATCGCGCAGTGAGGCCATCAGTTGTTGGTCAACCCCTCGACCACCGCCCTGGTAGGCTTGCGAAGACAGGTCATGACGGTCGCCAACAACCCAGGCACCACGCGCCATCGCCGGTTTGATTACCGTTTCCACCAATTGTACACGGGCCGCATACAGCATCAGCACTTCGGCCTTGATCGTTGGCAACTCACCGTCCACACCACGTTTAAACAGGTCGCGTAGCTTCTCTGCCAAGGGTGTGCCGCCGGGTTCTCGGGTAAAGACAATTTCGTTGACGCCATGCTCACGCAGTACGCTTACAACGGTATCGCGCGCGGTAGTTTTACCTGCGCCCTCAAGGCCTTCGATAACCACGAATTTACTTTTCATTCTTTTCCTTTAACGCCTGGCGATAGGCTCTCACTGCCTGATTATGACTGGCCAGGTTAGTGGTAAATTGATGGCCTCCCTTGCCGTCGGCAACAAAGTACAGATAAGGCGTCTTCGCCGGGTTGGCCGCAGCTTCCAGCGATGCTTGTCCTGGCATGGCAATCGGCGTTGGCGGCAGGCCGTTGATCACGTAGGTGTTATACGGTGTCGCCGTTTCCAAATCTTTGCGGGTAATGTTGCCATTATAACCCTCGCCCATGCCGTAGATCACCGTTGGGTCCGTCTGCAAACGCATGCCGATGCGCAGGCGGTTGATAAACACCGAGGCCACCTTGGTGCGCTCTTCTGGCACCGCCGTCTCTTTCTCAATGATTGAGGCCATGGTTAGCAGGTCTTCAGGTGTTTTGTACGGCAAACTGGTATCACGCCCCTGCCAGGCTTCATCCAAGGCTTTGGTCATTCGCAGGTGTGCACGCTTCAACAAGGCCAGATCACTCATGCCGGCAGTGTACGAATAGGTGTCGGGATACAGACGCCCTTCTGGGTTGCTGCCTTCTGGCATCCCCAGCGCCACGGCGATCTCCGCCTCGCTTTTACCTGCCAGCGTATGTTTAAGGTATTTCGACTGTTGTAGCACCGTCAGCCAGTCACGCAGGCGAGAGCCTTCAATAAAGCGAGCGCTAAACTGGGCCTCTTTACCGCTGGCCAGCAATTTAAGCATCTGGCGCACGGTCATACCCGGTGTAAAGCGGTAGGTTCCTGCCTTAAACTCCGCCAGTTGTGGCTCCAGGCGTAGCAACCACGGGAACCACGTACCATTGTGGATCAGCTTATCGCGTACCAGCAGCCCTTCCAATGCAACCCGTCCAGTGCCTGCTGGTAATTTAAAAATGGCGTCCTGCTGGATGGCCAGCGGGGTATCCGCGAAACGTTCAACCTTCTGGTACCCCCAAAAAAGCAGGCCTAACACCAGAACAAGCGTAATAGAAACGAACTTCAGCTTTCTTTTCTTCATCAATCAGCCATCGTTAACAATGTGGGCGCAAAAAATCATAGAGTTGGCGAGACGGATAACGCCATGATTGCGCGATATTCACCGGCAACAACGGCATCAACGCGTTGCTCACCAGCACTTCCTCGGCGTCTGCCAGCGTCTCCAGCGGCTCACTGACGCAATGCAACGCGTAGCCACTGTCCGCCAGCAACTCAATGACTCGGCGACGCATCAGGCCAGCTACGCCGGCCTGACTCAAATCTGGCGTGAATACCGCATTTCCCTTACGCCAGAACAAATTAGCCGCACAGCATTCCACCAGCATACCCGCAGTGTCAAGCACCAGCGCCTCGTCGGCAGTTGTCTGGTCAAGATGCGTGCGGATCAACACTTGCTCCAAACGATTCAGGTGTTTCAGCCCTGCCAGCAGCGGGTTGCGCGACAGCGCGACCGGGCTGAGCGTCAGGCTGATACCTTGTTCACGCCATTGCAGATAATGCACAGGGAAAGTGCTGCGAGAGACAATGCGTGTGGGATTTTCACACCCTTTTGGGCTGTAACCTCGCCCACCGCTGCCTCGTGTCAGTATCGCTTTGACCACACCCAGCGAAATAGATTCTGCTGCATGCACCATTTCACGTTCTAATGCAGCCCAGTCGCAAACAGGCAGCATCAGCCGTTGCGCCGCCAGCTTTAGGCGTTCGATATGCCAGGGCAATAGGTCGATTTTGCCGTCCATCACCCGAGCTGTAGTGAAGCAGCCGTCACCAAACTGCAAACCGCGATCGCTTGGCGCGAGCGCATCGTGCTGATGCCCATTAATCCAGTACATAGACTCCCCCTGGCCACTATGACTTTCCGTACAGAATAACAGGCACAGATGCCGTTAGCAGCAGCTTGCTATTGAGCAAATGCACCGACAAGCAGAGTTTTCCGAGTCACAGGTCTACGCCATAAAAAAAGCCCGGTTTAAAAAACCGGGCTTTTATGTCGTCTGCCAGCAGAGGTATTACACCTTGCGGAAGATCAATGAACCGTTGGTGCCGCCGAAGCCAAAGGAGTTACACAGCGTATACTGCATATCACTTACTTGACGAGCTTCATGTGCAACGAAGTCCAGATCGCAACCTTCATCTGGATTATCCAGGTTGATGGTTGGTGGTACAGCTTGATCACGCAATGCCAGTACGGTGAAGATCGACTCAATCGCACCCGCAGCACCTAACAGGTGGCCAGTCATCGATTTGGTCGAACTGACCAACACACGCTGTGCATCACTGCCAAAGACCGACTTCACTGCTTGCGTTTCGGCTTTATCGCCAGCTGGCGTTGAAGTGCCGTGCGCATTGATATAACCGATTTGTGACGTAGTCACACCGGCATCAAGCAACGCATTTTCCATCGCCAGCGCTGCGCCCGCACCGTTCTCAGGTGGTGACGTCATGTGATAAGCATCGCTGCTCATCCCAAAGCCGACGATTTCAGCATAAATCTTGGCGCCGCGTTTTTTAGCGTGTTCGTACTCTTCCAGCACCATCATGCCGGCACCATCACCCAGAACAAAACCGTCACGGTCTTTATCCCATGGGCGGCTAGCCGCTTGAGGATCTTCGTTACGGGTCGACAACGCGCGTGCTGCGCCAAAGCCGCCGACGCCCAACGGGGTACTGGCTTTCTCTGCCCCACCGGCCAGCATCACGTCGGCATCATTGTAAGCAATGATACGCGCAGCATGGCCAATGTTGTGCACACCTGAAGTACAGGCGGTGGCGATCGAAATGCTCGGGCCACGCATGCCGTACATGATAGTCAGATGGCCTGCAATCATGTTAACAATGGTTGACGGCACAAAGAACGGACTGATTTTCCGTGGGCCACCGTTAACCAGTGAACTGTGGTTCTCTTCAATCAAACCCAGGCCGCCGATACCGGAGCCGATAGCGGCACCAATGCGGTTGGCGTTAGCCTCGGTGATATCTAGCCCAGCATCCTGCATAGCTTGCATGCCGGCAGCGATACCGTACTGGATGAAGGCATCCATCTTGCGCGCATCTTTGCGGGAGATGAAATCTTCAACGTTAAAATTCTTTACCAAGCCAGCAAAACGCGTTGCATAGGCAGTAGTATCGAAATGGTCGATCAGGCTGATGCCACTCTGACCGGCAAGAAGAGCGTTCCATGTGGACTCTACCGTATTGCCGACAGGAGACAACATGCCCAGTCCGGTCACAACTACTCGACGCTTAGACACGTTTGTCCTCCAAGGAGGGAAAATATAACACTAGGGATAGAAAAAACTTAGGCGGTCGAGTGACCGCCTAGATATGTTCTCTTACTGCTGGCTAGCGTTGATGAAATCAATAGCTGCCTGAACAGTAGTGATTTTCTCAGCTTCTTCGTCTGGAATCTCAGTGTCGAATTCTTCTTCCAGTGCCATTACCAGCTCAACAGTGTCAAGAGAATCAGCACCCAGATCTTCAACGAAAGAAGCGTTATTTAAAACTTCTTCCTGTTTAACACCCAATTGCTCAACAATGATTTTCTTAACGCGTTCTTCGATAGTGCTCATACTCTTAAATTTCCTATCAAAACTCGCTTTCGCGATGGTTTTCGTAGTGTATAAAATGTTGAAAAAGATGCAACTAAATCCCGGCTGGTCAAACCACGATTTTACGCTATTCTGCGGTTTTTACCCCAAATAACGCAAATAGTTTTCGCATTTTTTAAATCATGTACATGCCGCCATTGACATGTAACGTTTCACCGGTGATGTAGCCAGCCTCATCAGAGGCTAAAAATGCAACAGCGCTGGCGATTTCTTTAGCATCCCCCAGCCGATTGGCTGGAACTGATGACAAAATGCCTGCACGTTGATCATCTGTCAACGCCCGTGTCATGTCCGTCTCAATAAAGCCAGGTGCCACGACGTTGACTGTAATGCCACGTGAAGCAACTTCACGTGCCAAAGACTTACTAAAGCCAATCAAACCGGCTTTAGCCGCCGCGTAATTAGCCTGCCCTGCGTTCCCCATGGTACCAACAACGGAACCGATGGTGATGATCCGGCCAAACCGCTTTTTCATCATAGCTCGCATTACCGCTTTTGACAGACGGAATACGGAAGTCAGATTGGTGTTCAGGATATCCTGCCACTCATCGTCCTTCATACGCATCAGCAGGTTATCACGCGTAATACCGGCATTATTCACTAAAATGTCGATTTCGCCAAATTCAGCACGAATAGATGCCAGAACGCTGTCGATAGATTGAGCATCAACCACGTTCAACGCAAACCCTTTGCCGTTTGCACCCAGGTAGCTGCTGATAGCTTCAGCGCCGCTTTCACTGGTGGCGGTGCCGATCACTTTAGCGCCGCGTGCCACAAACGTTTCTGCAATAGCCCGGCCAATACCCCGGCTAGCGCCGGTGACCAGAACAACTTTACCTTCGAAGCTCATTGTTTTCCTCTTTATTGTTCAAGCGCCGCTGACAGGCTGGCGGTGTCATTAACTGCCGCCGCCGTCAGGGTATCAACAATACGTTTAGTCAGACCGGTCAGAACTTTACCCGGACCAACCTCTAGCAGCAACGTAACGCCCTGTGCTGCCATAAACTCTACGCTCTCAGTCCAACGTACCGGGCTGTACAACTGACGCACCAACGCACTGCGGATCGCTTCAGGATCGGTTTCGGTGCGCACGTCGACGTTATTCACCACTGCAACCTGTGGCGCGCTGAAAGTGATTTCTTGCAACGCAACGGCCAGTTTGTCTGCCGCCGGTTTCATCAGTGCACAGTGCGAAGGTACGCTCACCGGCAACGGCAACGCACGTTTAGCGCCAGCGGCTTTACAGGCAGCCCCTGCACGCTCAACCGCTTCTTTATTGCCAGCAATGACAACCTGGCCCGGTGAGTTAAAGTTCACCGGAGAAACAACCTGCCCCTGGGCAGACTCTTCACAGGCTTTGGCGATCGCGGCGTTGTCCAGACCGATAATGGCGGACATCGCACCCGTGCCTTCCGGTACCGCTTCCTGCATCAGTTTGCCGCGCAGTTCAACCAGACGGATTGCCGCCTGGAAATCCAACACGCCCGCACACACCAGCGCCGAGTATTCACCCAGGCTGTGGCCGGCCATGATTGCAGGCATTTTACCGCCCTGCTGCTGCCAGACGCGGAAAATCGCCACGGAGGCGGCCAGCAATGCCGGCTGCGTCTGCCAGGTTTTGTTTAGCTCTTCCGCAGGCCCTTGCTGCACCAGTTGCCACAGGTCGTAACCCAGGACGGAAGAGGCTTCGCTGAAGGTCGCTTCAACAATCGGATATTCAGTGGCCAAATCGGCCAGCATGCCAAGAGTCTGTGACCCCTGACCTGGAAAAACAAAAGCAAATTGCGTCATTTTTTCTTCCTGTTAATCAGAAACGAACCAGCGCCGAGCCCCAGGTAAAGCCGCCGCCAAAGGCTTCCAGCAGCACCAGTTGGCCGCGCTGGATCCGCCCATCACGCACCGCTTCGTCGAGCGCTGCAGGGACAGAGGCGGCAGAAGTGTTACCGTGACGATCGAGCGTCACTACCACTTTATCCAGCCCCATACCCAGTTTTTTCGCCGTTGCGCTGATAATGCGCAAATTGGCCTGGTGCGGTACCAGCCAGTCCAGCGCGCTGCGATCCAGATTATTAGCCTGCAACGTCTCATCAACGATGTGGGCCAACTCGGTCACCGCAACTTTGAATACTTCATTACCGGCCATAGTCACGTAAGCCGGTTTGTCCTGTTCCTGACGATCCTTGAACGGTAACGTCAACAGGCCACCGTAGCTGCCGTCGGCATGCAGGTGGGTCGAAAGAATGCCTGGCTCTTCTGAGGCACCCAGCAAGACTGCACCTGCACCGTCACCAAACAGGATGATAGTGCCGCGATCTTGCGGATCCAATGTGCGCGATAGCACATCCGCGCCGATCACCAGTGCATGTTTAACTGCGCCATTCTTAACGTACTGATCGGCGACACTCAACGCATAGGTGAAACCGGCACAAGCTGCAGCCAGATCGAACGCCGCACAGTCTTTAATGCCGAGCATCTGCTGCACTTGGCAGGCGGAACTTGGGAATGCGTGGCTCGAGGTAGTGGTAGCCACTACGATCAACCCGATGTCTTCTTTAGCCACACCAGCCATTTCCAGCGCTTTTTCAGCCGCATGGAAGCCCATCGTCGCCACGGTTTCGTCAGCAGCGGCGATACGGCGTTCACGGATACCCGTACGTGAGACGATCCACTCGTCAGAGGTATCCACCATTTTTTCTAGGTCAGCGTTGGTGCGCACTTGTACGGGTAAATAACTCCCCGTACCGAGAATCTTTGTATACATGTACGATCAGTCACTCTTAGGTAATACAGCTTCAAGGCGCGCAGCAATCCTGTCAGGGACTTGCCGCTGCACCGCCTGCACAGCCTGTTCGATTGCAACTGCAAACGCGTGTGGGTTCGCAGCGCCGTGGCTCTTGATTACGGTGCTGCGCAATCCTAACAGACATGCGCCATTATACTGGTCGGGGTTCAGGTGGCCGAACCGCTTTACCACCCGTTTTTGCAACCAACGGCCTAACAATTTTAACCACCACGCCTGCTTGCCACCGTCTCCGGATGATTTCAGCAGCGATAAAAAGACTCTTACCACCCCTTCCATGGTTTTCAGGGTGACGTTACCCACAAAGCCGTCGCAAACCATCACATCGGTTTTACCGGTGAGAAGATCGTTGCCTTCCAGGTAACCAATATAGTTGATTGCCGGAGTATTTTTTAGCACGACTGCCGCTTCGCGGATATTATCCAGGCCTTTGGTTTCTTCTTCACCAATATTCAGCAGCGCCACACGAGGTTGCGCAATCCCCACGACCTCTTCGGCCATCACCGCGCCCATCACCGCAAACTGGACCAACATGGTGCTGTCGCATTCGACATTAGCTCCAAGATCCAGCACTACGGTTTTACCGCCTAGCTGATTCGGAATCACCGTCATCAGTGCGGGGCGTTCAATGCCGTCCAGCGGCTTAATCAGCATTTTCGCCAGTCCCATCAACGCGCCGGTATTCCCCGCGCTGACACAGCCCTGCGCATCACCATTTTTGGTCAGTTCCAGCGCAATGCGCATAGAAGTACCACGGCTGGCACGTATCGCTTGTGAGGGTTTGGCGTCGCCGGCAATCACTGATTCAGCGGGCACGACTTGCAAACGTTCCAGAAGAACTGGATCGGCTTTGGCAAGTAAAGGAGAGAGGGTGTCGGGATTGCCGACCAGCAGAAGATGAAGCTGTAAATTAGAGGCCAGTGCCTGCAATGAAGCAGGCACTGTGACGCAGGGACCGAAGTCCCCGCCCATTGCATCTAACGCCAGGGTTAGACGAGTCAAGGTACCGCTACTTAGCCGATAACCTTGCGACCGCGGTAGAAACCGTCGGCAGTGATGTGGTGACGACGATGAGTTTCACCGGAAGTCGCATCAACAGACAAAGTGGTGGTGGTCAGGGCATCGTGTGAACGACGCATGCCACGCTTGGAACGGGTTGGTTTATTTTGTTGTACGGCCATGGACCTTACTCCTTAATTACTTACGCTTTAAACTGGCTAATACGGCAAATGGGTTTGGTTTCTCCGCCTCTGCAGGCAGTTTGCCAAAGACCATGTCCGCTTCGGACACTTCACAGTGTTCAGATTCATGTACCGGGACGACAGGCAGTGAAAGAATAATTTCGTCTTCAATCATTGCCAGCAGATCAACTTCGCCAAATTCATCGACTTCGATCGGCTCGTACGCTCCCGGTAATGCCTCAGCCTGCTCATCATTGACGACCGGGCTAAAACAATATGTTGTGTGTACATGATGCTCGAACGGAACTCCACAGCGTTGGCACATCAGCATTACCTGGACGTCCGCATGCCCTGTTATCACCGCGAGGCGCTGGTTATCAATATTAAAAGATAACGAGACCTCAACATCACTGTCCACACTGACCACAGAGGCGGCGACACGTGTAACCTGCTCAGGCGAATAGGACCCAACATAGTCCAAACGTTTCTGAGCGGTACGTACCGCATCAATGGTCAAGGGTAATTTTACCTTTTGCATAGGGCGCGCATATTAACTTTGTAACGACATAGAGTCAAAGAAAAAGGCCGTAAAACGGCACCTTTCACCAATATTCGCTTCCTCAGCGGCGGACAGTTTAAAATGCCCACTCTATTTACGCTACGGTTTACGAAAAAAATTATGCAGAGACTACTCCTTGCCTCCACCTCGGCCTACCGCAAGATGCTGCTGGAAAAGCTCCATCTGCCTTTTATCTGTGCCGCACCCCACATCGATGAAACCCCGCTATCCGGCGAAAACGCAGAGGCGTTGGTGCTACGATTGGCGGCGGCGAAGGCACAGGCATTGGCCCTCGCCTACCCTGACACGCTGATTATCGGTTCCGATCAGGTCTGCGTGATCGACGGAAAAATCACCGGAAAACCCCACACCGAGGACAACGCCCGGGCACAGTTACGTCAGGCCAGCGGTAAAACGGTCACGTTTTATACCGGCCTGGCGTTATACAACAGCCGCAGTAACCACCTTCAAGCCGTGTGTGAGCCTTTCCATGTGCATTTTCGTACACTAAGCGACGCTGAAATCACCACCTATGTGCGCCTTGAGCAACCGCTCAACTGTGCAGGCAGTTTTAAAAGTGAAGGTTTGGGCATCGCATTGTTCGACAAACTGGAAGGACGGGATCCGAATGCGCTGATCGGCCTGCCGCTGATTGCATTGCTGGAGATGCTGCGGGCTGAAGGTATCAACCCGCTGGCATAAAATACGGTTTACTGGGCTTTAGACTGCTTACGCAATACCTGCAGGCAGTGGCGCAACTCTTGATCCATCGGCGCTTCGATACGCATCGTCTCGCCAGTGCCTGGATGTTCGAAACGCAGCGCAACGGCATGCAGGAACAGGCGCTTAAGCCCGGTGCCCGCCAATTGGCGATCGAACTCACGATCGCCATAGCGATCATCAAAGGCTATCGGATGTCCGGCGTGCAGCGCGTGAACGCGGATCTGGTGGGTACGCCCGGTGATCGGGCTGGCCTTGACCAGCGTCGCATGCTCAAAGCGCTCTTCCACCTTGAAGCGGGTTTCCGACGGCTTGCCTTCGCTGCTGACACGCACGATGCGTTCACCGCTCTGCAGAATGTTTTTCAGCAACGGTGCCTGCACCGCTTTGCAATGCGACTGCCACTCACCGCGTACCAGCGCCAAATAATCCTTCTGCATCCCTTTCATGCGAAGTTGCTCATGCAAGGAGCGCAGTGCAGAACGTTTTTTTGCCACCAGCAGCACGCCCGAGGTATCGCGGTCCAAACGGTGCACCAGCTCCAGGAAGCGCGCTTCCGGGCGCAACGCACGCAGAGCTTCGATCACGCCAAAGCTCAGGCCACTACCACCGTGCACCGCAGTGCCGGAGGGTTTGTTCAGCAACAGCAGATGATCATCTTCATACAGGATGCAATCTGCCAATGCGGCGACTTTATCCAGCTTGGCGGAAACCGGCGCATCTTCACGCTCAGCGACCCGCACAGGCGGTATACGCACGATGTCGCCAGGTGCCAGTTTATATTCAACCTTAATGCGTCCCTTATTGACCCGCACTTCGCCTTTACGGACGATGCGATAAATCATGCTCTTCGGCACGCCTTTAAGGCGAGCAAGCAGAAAGTTGTCGATTCGTTGACCAGCTTCGTCTTCGGAAATCGTGATTAATTGTACTGCAGGAATGTTCGTTTTCATGGAGCAGGATTCTAAATAGAGCGCGTAAATAGCGCCACTTCTTTTTATGTGCTTAACTGTCTCTCTGACTGTGGGTGAAACACTGGCGGACAATAAGGCAGCAAGCCGGTTTGAACGTTTGCGATTTCTTCCGCAGTTAAGGAAAAGTCACCTTGCTATAACCGTATCAGCAGTGGAATAATGTGTTTACTTTCCACGTTGATTCTCGTTAAACAGGGAAAACTGTGGAATTATAAAATTTGTCTGATGGCACAAAAACGCAGCAATGGCGTAAGACGTAATGTGAAATCAAACAATTAGCGGGCTGCGGGTTGCAGCTTGGCCGGCAAACGGAATCAGATCTGTCGACGTAAATCAGAGGCTATTCCCCTAGTAAAAGTGCTGTTTTTCACAAAGAAAGACAGGCTTACCGAGATAATGCGCCCCTATGCAGGCGACAACCGTGAGGTTGACGGCTTTGCGAGAAGACACGGGGTTTTCGGTTTTAATCCGGCCATGAGGTTATTTTGCCCGCAGCTTTGTCGATAATGTAAAAATAACGAGTAAGTTAAGATGAAAAGAATGTTGATTAACGCAACTCAGCAGGAAGAGTTGCGTGTTGCCCTCGTAGATGGACAGCGGCTGTATGATTTGGATATTGAAAGTCCGGGTCATGAACAGAAAAAAGCGAATATTTACAAAGGTAAAATCACTCGTATAGAACCAAGTCTTGAAGCAGCGTTCGTTGATTACGGCGCCGAACGACATGGTTTCCTCCCTCTTAAAGAAATCGCCCGCGAATACTTCCCAAGTAATTACTCTTCTCATGGTCGCCCGAACATCAAAGATGTGCTGCGCGAAGGCCAGGAAGTGATCGTTCAAGTTGATAAAGAAGAACGTGGCAACAAAGGCGCCGCCTTAACCACGTTCATCAGCTTGGCCGGCAGTTATTTGGTACTGATGCCGAACAACCCTCGTGCCGGTGGTATTTCACGCCGCATCGAAGGTGATGATCGCACCGAATTGAAAGAAGCGCTTTCGTCCCTGCAACTGCCTGATGGTATGGGCCTGATCGTTCGCACCGCTGGCGTTGGCAAATCTGCCGATGCGTTGCAGTGGGATCTGTCTTTCCGCCTGAAGCACTGGGAAGCCATTAAAAAAGCTGCTGAAGGCCGCGCTGCCCCCTTCCTGATCCATCAGGAAAGCAACGTTATCGTGCGTGCATTCCGCGACTATCTGCGCCCAGACATCGGCGAAATCCTGATCGACAATCCAAAAGTTCTCGATCTGGCCAAAGAGCACATTGCTGCCTTGGGTCGCCCGGATTTCAGCAGCAAAATCAAACTGTACAGCGGTGAAATCCCTCTGTTCAGCCACTACCAAATCGAATCTCAAATCGAATCCGCTTTCCAGCGTGAAGTGCGCCTGCCTTCCGGCGGCTCGATTGTTATCGACTCCACCGAAGCATTGACCGCTATCGATATCAACTCCGCACGCGCAACTCGCGGCGGCGATATCGAAGAAACGGCATTCAACACCAACCTGGAAGCCGCAGACGAGATCGCACGTCAGTTACGTTTGCGTGACCTTGGTGGTCTGATCGTTATCGACTTTATCGATATGACCCCGGTTCGTCATCAACGCGAAGTGGAAAACCGCCTGCGTGATGCAGTACGTCAAGACCGTGCACGTATCCAAATCGGTCGCATTTCCCGTTTCGGCCTGCTTGAGATGTCGCGTCAGCGCCTCAGCCCGTCGTTAGGCGAGTCCAGCCATCACGTCTGCCCACGCTGTAATGGCACCGGCACCATCCGTGATAACGAATCACTGGCACTGTCCATTCTTCGTTTGATCGAAGAAGAAGCGCTGAAAGAAAATACCAAAGAAGTTCACGCTATCGTGCCAGTTCAGGTTGCTTCATACCTGCTGAACGAAAAACGTGAATCGGTGAGCGCGATCGAGAAACGTCAGGGTGGCGTGAAAGCGATCATCGTGCCGAACGATCAAATGCAAACCCCGCACTACTCTGTGCTGCGCGTACGTAAGGGTGAAGAGACACCAACCCTGAGCTATCTGTTGCCGAAACTGCACGAAGAAGAAATGGCTCAGCCGCTGGAAGATGTGCCAATGGAACGTAAGCGTCCAGAGCAACCAGCACTGGCTTCGTTCTCTCTGGCTGCTGACGCACCACCACCGGCTGAAGAACCGGCAGTGGCTAAGTCTACCGTCGCCGTTGCTGCTGCAACCAAGCACGTCGCACCAGCTGCCGCTAAGCCGGGTCTCTTGGGCCGTCTGTTCGGTGGTCTGAAAGCCCTGTTTGCCGGTGAAGAACAACCCGTTGTCGAAGTCAAACCGGTTGTTGAAGCGCCGAAACAAGAAGGTAACGGTGAAAACCGCCGCCAGGATCGTCGTGGTCAACGTCGTCAGGGTACCGGCCGTAAAGAACGCGGTGAGCGTAGCGACCGTCCAGAACGTGGCGAGCGTAAAGAACGTGGTGACAACCGCGATCGCGATGGCCGTGATAATCGTGAGCCGCGTGAAAACCGCGAAGGCCGTGAGACACGTGAAGTGCGTGATGAGCAGCGTCGTAACCGTCGCAATGCACCACAAGCTTCTGCACCGGTCGATGAGCCGCAGTCTGAAGAAGCCGCCAAGGCACAGCGTGAAGAACAGCAACAGCGCCGTGACCAACGTGCCGAACGTCAGCGTCGTCGTCAGGAAGAAAAACGTCAAGCTCAGCAGGAAGTGGCAGCGCTCGAAAGCGTAGAAACTACCACTGCCAGCAACAGCAATGACGAAGATCTCGAAGAACGTCAGATGCAGAACATGCAGCGCCGTCAGCGTCGTAATCTGCCACAGAAAGTTCGTGTATTGTCTGCGGAAGAAGAACTGCATCGCGCAGCTGAAGAATTACTGGCACCTAAAGCGCCAGTAGCAAAAGCTGAAGTGAAGTCTGTCCCATCTGCACATGTTGAAGACAGCGTTAAACTGCTGCCAGAAACCCTTGAACAGACCGAAGATGATGCGCAAGGTGACAACCGTGCTAACGGCGAAAACGGCATGCCACGCCGCTCACGTCGCTCTCCTCGCCATCTGCGCGTCAGTGGTCAACGTCGTCGCCGTTACCGTGATGAGCGTTACCCGACTCAGTCGCCAATGCCATTGACAGGGGCTTTCGCCTCTCCGGAAATGGCTTCAGGCAAGGTTTGGGTAAGTTACCCTGTCACACAAGCGGCACAAGTGATTGAAGAAGCGGAAGTTCAAGCTGAAGCTATCGAGATCGCTACTGACAATGTGATGGCACCGGAAGCCGCCAGCGTAGCCGCACCAGCGGTCGTTGAAGCAGCCGTACAAGCCGTTAGCGCAACAGACGTTGTGACTACAGTAGTTGAAGAAGAAGCCCAGCCGGTTGATGAAGCCGTTGAGCCGATGATCGCTGCTCAGGCTGAAGAAATCACAGCAGCACCTGTGGTTGAAGCGCCTGCCGTAGAAGAAGCGACTGTTGTTGAAACCACACCGGTAGTTGAAGAAACGCCAGCTGTTGAAACTGCCCCTGTGGTAGAAGAAACGCCGGTAGTTGAAACGGCTGTAACCGTTGCTGAAGACACGATTGTTGTGCCAGTGTCAGTGTCCGCAGAGCCGGTCATTGCAGCCGAACCTGTGCAGACCGTTGCTGAAGAGAAAGTGCCTGTTGTACAACAGCAACCAGCACCGCTGTATAAGCATATCGCAACGGCACCAATGACCAAGGCTCCTGCGCCGGATTATGTGCCGGAACAGCAGCAACGCAGTGATTGGCAGCGCCCTTCCTTCAACTTCGAAGGTAAAGGTTCAGCCGGTGGCCATGCGGCGGCAAACCAAGCCACTGCACCGGCAACCAAACCGCAGCCGGTTAACGATTAACGATTAACGCAATCTGCTCCGATAAAAAAACCCGCCACTCGGCGGGTTTTTTATTGCAACAAAATCGGCTCAGGCAATTTTCTTCAAGCGTTTGATATCCAGCAACTCCAGCTTGCCATCAAGCTGGCTGACAAATTGCTTAAAATGCTCGGTGGCATTGTGCTTTTCCAGCGCTTCTTCGCTTGCCCAGCGTTCAAAAAAGACGAAGGTGCCCGGCTGTTCCAACTCACGGTGCAAATCATATTGCAGGTTGCCCAACTCCTGACGGCTTGGTTCGATAATCGCATGCACCGCATCGCTGACGGCGGATACAAATTCAGGCTTCGCCTGTAGGGTGGCAATCACTCGCACTTCCATTTTTTTCTCCCATTCCACATGATTAACGTTGATTACCGAGTAGTTCTCACCCGGGTATCATAAAAATCTCTCCCACTATGCGCCCGATAGCCAATTGATTTCAACTTGCTGTGAACAAACAGATGCATCGCAAGCGCTTTCAGCTTATCCTTACACCCCGGCGTGAATAACCCTCATTATTCGCTTTTATGTAGACCCGTTTCTAACCGCCGGAGCCTTGCAACATGACCGCACAACCTCAAGCCCTGAAAATCCGCCGCCCTGACGACTGGCACATCCATCTGCGTGATGATGACATGCTGAAAACGGTTTTGCCCTATACCAGTCAGGTCTTTGGCCGGGCGATTGTGATGCCGAACCTGGCTCCGCCAATTACGACCGTCGATGCCGCGCGCGCTTATCGCGACCGCATTCTGGCTGCCGTCCCACAGGGACATAGCTTCACTCCACTGATGACCTGCTACCTGACGAATTCGCTGGCCGCCACCGAACTGGTCACTGGGTTCGAGCAAGGTGTGTTCACTGCTGCCAAGCTGTATCCTGCCAATGCCACCACCAATTCCAGCCACGGTGTCAGCGATGTGAAGGCCATCTACCCACTGTTCGAACAAATGCAGAAAATCGGCATGCCACTGCTGATTCATGGTGAAGTGACCGATGCCGCTGTTGATATTTTCGATCGTGAGGCTCGCTTTATTGAGCAGGTTATGGAGCCTATTCGCCAACAGTTCCCAGAACTGAAAATCGTTTTCGAGCACATCACCACCAAAGAAGCGGCTCAATATGTGCAGGAAGGCAATCGATTCCTTGGTGCCACCATCACCCCGCAGCACCTGATGTTTAACCGTAACCACATGTTGGTTGGTGGTATCCGTCCGCACTTGTTCTGCCTGCCTATCCTCAAACGCAACATTCATCAGGATGCATTGCGCAAAGCCGTTGCCAGCGGCTCAGAGCGCTTCTTCCTCGGTACCGACTCAGCCCCACATGCCAAACACCGTAAGGAATCAAGCTGTGGCTGTGCGGGTGTATTCAATGCTCCTAACGCCATCCCGGCCTACGCCAGCGTATTTGAACAACTGGGCGCACTAGAGCATCTGGAAGCATTCTGCTCACTGAACGGCCCGCGTTTTTATGGTTTGCCGGTCAATGCCGATTTTATCGAACTGCAACGTGTCCCGACCACCCAGCCGGAAGAGATCCTGATGGGTAACGAAACGGTTGTGCCATTCCTGGCAGGAGAGAGCCTGAACTGGTCAGTAAAGGCGTAACAATCTTTTTTTAACGTAGCCTCTTGCCCCCAGTCGCGGTTAACTGTATAAATATCCAGTAAATCGCTTCGGGGGCAATTATGCGTGTTGAAGTCACTATAGATAAAACCAAACCGCTACCGTCAGGGGCCATCGAAGCTCTGACCGGCGAGCTGAGTAAGCGAGTCAATCGCCAATTTCCAGACACCGTGGTTCAGGTGCGCTATGCCGGCTCTAATGGGCTCTCGGTACTTGGCGGCCTCAAAACAGATAAAGACCTGATCGCAGACATCCTCCAGGAAACCTGGGAAAGTGCTGACGACTGGTTTAGCGCAGAATAATACTGCAATGTAGTTTTTGCCGGGGGTCGCTCTCCGGCTTTTTTGTATTTGAAGTCTGGCAAACGGTGTAATTTTCTGCTGGAAGAAACGCTTTATCTGGTCTGTACTGAATGCTTTAACAGGAGGTATTTGACATGGCCCCGGATAAGGTAAAAAACGAAGAAGCGATGACATTTGGCGAACTGCTGGCACTGATCGCCGATCAAAAACGACGTTTAAGCGTACTGGAAGTTGCATTCTCCTATCTTGCCTTTGGTCTTGATGACAAAGCCAACCAATTGTTGATTCACAGTCTGAAGCTAGAATCGCAAAATCAAAATCGCGATGCCGAAACACAGCAGCACTTCGCCCATCTGGCCTCCGAGCTAGAGAAGCGACTGCACGGCGGCTCACTCCCTCCCGACATTACATAGCACATGGCTTGTCGTGTTTCGCGAGCGAACCTGTAGAATAATCACTCAAATAAATATTTATTTTGCAAAAGAAGGTGTGAAAAGCTCCACCACCGAAACCAGATGCGTATACTGTAATTGCTCACATGATGATGAGCCGCATTGATCCTCGTTAGTCACTCACGGTAGTCACTACTCAATAAGGGGTCTTTATGGACAGAAATGATGAAGTAATTCAGACACACCCGCTTGTTGGTTGGGATATCAGTACTGTCGACGTTTATGACGCCATGATGATACGCCTTCATTACCTGTCTTCACTAGACCAGACACCCGAAGACGCCCAAGTAGACAGAACGCTTTGGCTAACTACAGATGTCGCACGCCAATTAATCAATATTTTAGAAGCTGGCATCGCCAAGATTGAAGCAACGGATTACCAGGACCTTGATCGTAAAAAACACTAATTCACTGAACCAAAAAGCCTAAGGCGCCAGCATTTATCTCTGGCGCCTTTTTCTTTGCCTGTAACTCGTGCAACAAGTGCATTGCAGCGCCCAACCTTTTATCATGACGACATAAGAGATATGTCACAGAGAGGTTATGGCACGTGGAATATGACTTAATTGTTGTGGGCAGCGGTTCGGTAGGTGCAGCGGCGGGTTACTACGCGACACGGGCTGGCCTTAAAGTATTAATGATAGACAGTGCGATGCCTCCACACCGTAACGGTAGCCACCACGGCGATACACGTATCATTCGCCATGCCTACGGCGAAGGTGAAAAATATGTGCCGTTGATTCTACGCGCCCAAGCCTTATGGAACGCCCTGATTAAACAAACCGGCGAAGAATTGTTCCAGGACTGCGGTGTGTTGAACATGGGACCGGAACAGTCTGAGTTTATTCGTAATGCTCAGCACGCACAGTGCGCAAAAATTCCGTCTCAATACACAAAACCTGAGTGCGGAAGAGATAAATCAACGCTGGCCGGAATTCAATGCGCCGGATGGTTACGTCGGCGTATTTGAGCCGGATGCGGGGTTCCTGCGTTCGGAAAAGGCTATCACTAGCCTGATCAAACTCGCTAAAGAGGCCGGTTGCAGTCAGTTGTTCAATTGCCCAGTGAGCGCAGTGCAGCCTATCGACGGAGGGGTTGAAGTCATTACCGCTGAAGGCCATTTTCAGGGGCGTAAAGCCGTAGTAACCACCGGTACCTGGGTAAACGCTTTGCTACCACAGCTACCTATCACCCGGCTGCGTAAAGTGTTTTCCTGGCATCAGGCCGATGGCCGTTACAGCATCAATAACCGGTTCCCGGCCTTTACTGTCGAAGCACAAGACGGCAATCATTACTATGGTTTCCCTGCCGATAACGACGGGTTAAAGGTGGGTAAACACGATGGTGGTCAACCTATAGATAAGCCTGAACAGCGCAAACCTTTTGGCAGTTTTGCCAGTGACGGAACCGAAGTTTTCCATTTCCTGCGCCAATTTTTGCCAGGTGTAGGGGTATGTTTACACGGTGAAGCATGCAGTTATGACATGAGCCCAGATGAAGACTTTATTATCGATACGCTGCCAGAGTGCGATCGCTTAATGGTTATCACTGGCCTGAGTGGCCATGGCTTTAAGTTTGCCAGTGTATTAGGTGAAATTGCTGCGCTGTTTGCTGAAGACAAAACGCCCCCCGTGGACATCCTGCCCTTCTCACTAAAACGATTTGATTAACCCCTTCGCTTCACTCAATCGCGCCCGCCACCACGTGCGGGCTGCGGTTTAGCACCTCAGTTACAACCAAAAATCATCATAACAATCTGAAATTTATTGTAAAAAATATTTCAACGGAAATTTCTGATGTAAGTATCCGGATTTCCGAATTGATCCGCTCTGGTGTAAGTTCTATTTTACAGCTGATATGCCATAGTAATTCTTCGATCAACAAGGACGTCACCATGAAACTGCTTGTCGTGGACGAATGCTGCTTCACTCGGGTCGGGATAGATAACTATTTTACTGACAATGTTTTCGCCCAGGTAAAATGTTGCCATAGCCTTGAACAGGCTACCCCCCTGCTAGACCACTACCGGCCAAGTCATATTCTGGTGAACCTGACCAAACAATGCCGCCATAGCGAAGATGACGCCCAACTTCAGGCCTTTATTGAGGCCACATCATCGGCACTGTTGTTTATTTATCTGGACACCCCCTATCCCTACAGCGAAACGCCAATGCGCATCGCCGACCACGCTTTCCTGTTCAATAAAGCCACGCTTCCGGTCACATTACGCATGATGCGAGAAAAACCCGTCTCACTGATGGACTGCAGCGCTGAACATTCGCTGTTTAGCCCGCAAGAGCTGACGGTAATGAAGCATTGGATGGCAGAAATGCCCAATTACCGTATCGCGAAAAAACTGCAAATCAGTTCGCATACGGTCTACGTTCACAAACGCCATATCACAGAAAAAATCAACGCCCGCAACCGGCTGGAATTTTATTCACTGTATAACGTACTGCGTTACTTCTATCCACCAAGCGTACCTTCCAGCTCAATGCCACTGTCTTTACTGGCGGTATAACCAGAGCCTGCGTCATAGCAGGCTGATTTTAATCTTGAGATATGCTTCTGCCCCACGCTTTGTTCTCTCGACAGTATTAACGCCGGCCGCAAAAATACTATAATCTGCCAGTCCTTACCTTGTGGCTTCTGAGAATGCTAAACAAAATACTGTCGGCGATTGTCAACAACGTGCGCGAACATCTGGTGCTGTACATCTGTCTATGGCTGGTGTTATTGGCGCTGGACGTCTATTTCTTCTTTATACCTTAACGCATGTCTTCTGCTTTCTTTCCGCGCCTGTGCTTTAGCCGTTTTGGCATTCCAGATCAAGTCCTTGATCTGGAACAGACTCGTATTCCTACGCAAAAGCCCAATCACCTGCATTTGCGGATGCACTATGCACCGATCAATCCATCTGATCTGATCCCCATACACGGACAATATGCACATCGTACCGCCCTGCCTCAGGTGCCCGGCTACGAAGGAATGGGAGTTGTTGTCGATTCTCATGGTTGCCCTACCGACAGACGGGCGCTGGCAATCATGGGTGATGGCAGTTGGCAAACCTTCATCACAGTCGAAAAGGCCAGAGTTATCTGGGTGCCGGATGATATTGATGACGCCAGTGCGGCACAAATCTATATCAACCCACTTACCTGTTGGGTACTACTGACACAGTGGCTGTCGCTGAATGCTGGCGACATCCTGCTGATTAATGCGGGAGGCTCGGCAATAAGTCTGCTATTTTGCCAATTAGCAGCACTGCGTGGCATCAAATTGGTCGTGGTCGTACGCAATACGGCGCATCGGCAGGCGTTACTGAACGCCGGTGCCTGGCGAGTCTACGAAACGAGTTTGTTGCAGCAATACAGGTTGCAGCAACTCACAGGCCATACAGCACGGGCAGCGATCGACTGTATCGGTGGCGAGGACGGTTTGGAGTTGGCACGCTCAGTGAGCCTTTCAGGTGATTTTGTTGCCTTGGGATTACTCAGCGGCCAGCAAGTTGACTGGCAGTATATTGCTCACCAATTGCGGCTACGTACTTCACTGTTTCATCTGCGCAAGTGGAATGCCCAAGCCACCCTGGCTATGTGGCATGCCGCATTCCAACAGCTTTTTTATCTGGTACGAAGTGGTCAACTGACCCTACAGCCCCCAGCAGCTATCTATCCCCTGCGACACTATAAACTGGCACTGCAACACGCCGCCGACAGCAAAACGCAGGGGAAAGTCTTCTTTACTCCGGAGTAACCTGCTTTCCTGGCTGCCCATCGCCGAGAATCACCGCTAATTTATGCCCTCCTTCGGTGGTCTCGAGTGCAATACGAGTAATAATGGTCAGTGGCACCGACAGCAACATCCCCACAGGCCCCATTAACCAGCCCCAGAAAATCAGAGACAAGAATACCACCAGCGTCGACAGTCCCAATCCCCGTCCCATAACGCGTGGCTCCAGCATATTGCCAATCACCAGGTTGATAGCGATAAAGCCCGCAGCCACCACCAGTGCATCGCCAAAACCATTAAACAACATAGCCTGGACCAGAGGAGGCACCGCGGCAATCACCGAGCCGATATTGGGAATATAATTCAACAGGAACGCCAGCAGTCCCCAGATAAATGCAAAACGCACATCGACCGCAGCAAGAAAGCCCCAGACAATAACGCCAGTCGCCAAACTGATGACCGTTTTGATCACCAAATAACGGGTGACACCATCCAGCGCACGCTGAATATTGGCAATACCTTCATTAGGTTTATCGAGTGCTTGCTGTAATTTGTAAGGCAAGAGTTGTACTTCAAACAGCATAAATACCACTGTCATCAGCAACAGAAAGATATTGGTCATTGCCCCTGAGAAACGGCTCAACAGGCGGGTCACCATATTCATGGCAGCACTGGGATCGACATACTGCAACATTGCCTCGGTAGAAATGGTGATATTGAAGCGATCTGCGTAATGTTGCAGCTCTCCCAACTTTTCCATCATCATGCCTCGGTATTGCGGCAACGAACGGGCAAATTCGTTTAGCGATGCACCCAATATTCCGATGAACAACATTAATATGACGACTACGGCCACCACCAACAAGGTCACGCCCAACGCTCGCGGTATCCGCCAGCGTTCAAGCTGCGTCACAAGCGGATTCAGTACCATAGCGAGAAATACCGCCAGTAAGAATGGCACCACGACATCCGCAGCTGCTTTGACACCCGCGAGAATAATCACCACCATTGCCAGCATTATAGCCAGGCGCAGGCTGCGATCGGTCAACTCAGTTCGGCCCATGACATTTCCTTTGCGTTAATAGCGTTGGCCCAACAGGCCACCAGATGCGCGTTATGTTAGCAAACTCTGCTCTTGCGCCGCACAGGTATTGCGGTTCGGAGAGAAAACAGCCTTTTTCTAAACATCACCTGGAAATAATCGACAATCTTGACTAGGGTTTATTTGTTAAAAACACTCGTCATATTTACGCAAAATGACAAAAGCTGACAATAATAAATAAATTCGTTATCTTTCAAACCATAACAAAAAATTAATTTAAGAGAAAACGTATTAACTTCAACTATTTCACTGATTAACTTATCGCTATCTTAACCAAATTCACTGATTAATATTAATAAGAAGTAACATAGTGAAATTTATTATTGATTTTATGTTTCTTAAAGTTTAATTATTGCAGCCAGAAAATGAGGAATGTAAGGAAACAGGATGCTCTGGAAAAATACGGCTAACCGATTTGGCCATATCTCTGTGCTGATTCACTGGTTGGTTGCGCTGACGGTGTACGGCATGTTTGCCCTTGGCCTATGGATGGTCACACTTGGCTACTATGATGTCTGGTACCACCAGGCACCGGAAATTCATAAAAGCATCGGCACGTTGCTGTTTATCATCATGGTGATACGGGTGATCTGGCGTTTTGTTTCACCGCCGCCTAAACCACTGGCCAGCTATGGTCGCTTCACCCGTATAAGTGCAATCCTGGCACATTTGGCGCTTTACGTAGTGCTGTTCAGCATCCTGATTAGTGGCTACCTGATATCTACCGCCGATGGGCAACCCATCAGCGTTTTCGGCTGGTTCAACATCCCCGCCACCGTCACCGGCATGGCGGAACAGGCCGATACAGCCGGTACAATTCACCTTTACCTGGCCTGGGTCGTAGTAGTGCTTTCAGTACTGCACGGTTTGGCTGCGCTTAAACATCACTTCGTTGATCGTGATGTTACGTTGAAACGGATGCTGGGTAGCAGCGCCGATTAACCTTTGGATTTATGGAGATTGCTATGTTGAAGAAAACCGTACTGGGCCTGGCTACAGGTGCACTGCTGCTGAGCGCCGGTTCCGCGCTGGCTGCTGACTACAAAATTGACAAACAAGGTCAGCACGCCTTTATCGAATTCCGCATCCAGCACCTGGGTTACAGCTGGTTGTACGGCTCCTTCAAGGATTTTGACGGCGGCTTCACTTTCGACGATAAAGATCCGTCCAAAGACAAGGTGAACGTCACAATCAACACCGCGAGCGTCGATACCAACCACGCTGAGCGTGACAAACACCTGCGCAGTGCAGAATTCCTGAATGTGGAAAAAAACAAACAGGCCAAGTTTGAATCCACTGAAGTGAAAAAGAACGGCGAAGGCTATGCGGTCGTCGGCAACTTGACACTGAACGGCGTGACCAAGCCGGTTACGTTGGACGCCAAACTGATCGGCCAGGGTAACGACCCGTGGGGTGGATACCGTGCAGGCTTTGAAGCCAACGGCAAAATCAAGCTGAAAGACTTTGGTATCACTACCGATCTCGGCCCGGCATCGCAGGATGTAGAGCTGATTATTTCTGTGGAAGGCGTACGCGAGAAGTAATACCTGTCTCTTCAAGTTATAGCCTGGCATCTGCGTTAAGCGTAGCGAATCTCTACAGTCACTTGATTGGAGGAGTGCAGGAAACAGATGTAGATGATTATGGGTATAAAGCGCGGCAAGGCTGCCGCGCTTATTTCAGGCTCAGTTCGCTGGGCCTTCATCTTCCGGTGCAGGAATGTGCATCGTGGTCTGCAATAACCCTTTCGACTTATTGAAAATTTTGATGCCATTCTCTCGACCTGCTCTGCGTGCACGCTGTTCTTCACGCGGCAGTTTCAGCTCTTCACGGCAGATTTCGCTGCAACAACCTTCAAATTTAGCGGCACAGCTCGGGCACTGAATAAACAGTAAATGGCAGCCGTCATTCTTGCAGTTGGTATGAGTATCACAAGCAGCACCGCACTGGTGACAGTTGGCAATCACATCATCAGAAATCCGCTCGCCCATACGTTCGTCAAACACAAAGTTCTTACCGACAAATTTCAGCGGCAGTCCCTGCTCTTTTGCTTTACGTGCGTACTCGATAATGCCGCCTTCCACGTGATAGACGTTTTTAAAGCCGTTATGCAACATATAAGCACTGGCTTTTTCACAACGGATACCACCGGTGCAATACATGACAATATTTTTGTCTTTATTGTCTTGCAGCATTTCGACAGCCATTGGCAGTTGATCACGGAATGTGTCTGAAGGCACTTCGATAGCATTCTCAAAGTGACCAACTTCGTATTCGTAGTGATTACGCATATCGACAAACAGCGTATCCGGGTCGTCAATCATTTGGTTAACGCGATCGGCTTGCAAATATTCACCGATGTTAGCCGGGTTGAAGCTCTCGTCATCAATGCCATCAGCGACAATGCGATCACGCACCTTCAGGCGCAGTACCCAGAAGGATTTACCGTCGTCTTCCAGAGCAATATTCAGGCGAACCTGGTCCAGTGCCGGATGCGAAGCAAACAGCGCGGCCTTAAACGCCTCAAACTTATTTTGCGGCACACTGATCTGCGCGTTGATGCCTTCTTTTGCCACATAAATGCGGCCGAAGACCTTCAGCTTGTCGAACTGGACATACAGGCTGTCACGAAACGCTTTGGGATCGTCGATAGTGAAATATTTATAAAAAGAAACTGTAGTGCGCGGCTCGGTTTCTGCCAGCATGCGCGCCTTCAGTTCCTCATTAGAAATTCGGTTATGTAACACTGGCATGGTGTACTTTCCTGTCTTTCGGGAGGTGACTGATTTGAACGCGCGCAGGCTGCTGGCCCACGCGCGGCGCACATAATACCCGAAAAACCGGCTCAACACAGCATTAACCCACTGACGCGGTTGAGTGCGAAAACTTGACGTTGTTCACAAATACCGATAAGCCTAAGGATATCTTACACACCCCATTTACCACGGACCTGGAGGATATTATGAGTCAGTTATTTACCCCGATTACGTTGGGAAAACTGAATTTGCCCAACCGTATTATCATCGCGCCAATGTGCCAGTATTCAGCCGACAACGGCAAGGCAACGGAATGGCATACCATGCATCTGGGCAACCTGTCATTGTCCGGTGCCGGCCTGCTGATTGTGGAAGCCACTTCAGTAGCCCCAGAAGGCCGTATCACACCCAGCGATCTCGGTTTGTGGGATGACACCACCGAACATGCACTAGCAGAAGTGGTGAGCGCAGTAAAAAAACACACCACAATGCCGTTAGGCATTCAGCTCGCCCATGCAGGGCGTAAAGCCTCCTGTGCTGTGCCTTGGGCTGGCGGTGGGCAGCTCAGCGCCGCAAACGGAGGCTGGCAAACACTATCCGCCTCCACCGTGCCCTTTGCCCCACATGATGAAAAACCGATGGCGATGAGTCTAGAGGAGATTGAACAATTAAAAGCGCAATTTGTTGCATCAGCAAAACGTGCAGACCGGCTGGGTTTTGAACTGATTGAGCTACATGGCGCGCACGGCTACCTGTTGCATCAATTTCTTTCACCGCTGTCCAATCAGCGCAACGATCAGTACGGTGGCTCATTGCAAAATCGCATGCGTCTGTTGCTGGAGATTTTCAATGAAGTGCGTGCAGTCTTTCCGCCGCATAAGGCGCTCGGCGTACGCATCTCTGCCAGTGACTGGGTAGACGGGGGATGGGATGAGCAGCAATCGGTCATGCTGGCAAAAGCGCTGAAAGAGCTAGGCTGTGACTACATTCATGTTTCCAGCGGAGGGATTTCACCCTTACAAAAAATCCCGGTTGGGCCTAATTATCAGGTCCCATTCGCCGAAACCATCAAGCGAGAAAGCGGTTTGCCGACGATTGCAGTCGGGTTAATCACCGAACCCGAGCAGGCCGAGGCGATTGTCGCTACCGGGCAAGCGGATATGATCGCACTGGCGCGCGGCATCCTTTATAACCCACGCTGGCCATGGCACGCCGCGGCGAAACTGGGTGAAAAAGTCAGCGCGCCACCGCAATACTGGCGCTCAGAACCCCATGTGCTAAAAGGCCTGTTTAAAAACGCCTGATAAATCCGGGGTGGATGCTCAGTGTCCCCCCCGGCATTCGGTAAACCCGGAAATCACTATTCCCGCCAACAGGACAATCCCTGCCGTAACCAGCAAAGGGTTAAACTGGAGATGTGCGCCAAGGCTCCCTAACAGTGTTCCCGTGACCAAAAGCCCCGCGCTTATCCATGATGCCAACATAATACCCCCTAAATAATTGCGCGGGATGATACGCATCTGTCGCTGACAGGCTTTGTCCTTTCGAGCGGTATCGCCGGATTATTCATCAATTGATATCGATTCATCACCGAAAATGATGTTTTAATGCGGTGCCTTTTCACGTTGTGCGAGAAAAATGTCACAATAGTTGGTTATAAACGGCAGAAAAAGAATACCTGGCGAAATTGCCTTTGGGTGATGGCCCCTGGTATTACTCTGTTATTATCGTTAAATGACTGCTTCTAAGCTGAGAACACATGACTCAAGTTCCTTCTTTTAATCGCTCTTTACTGCATCCACGTTACTGGCTTACCTGGTTCGGCATCGGTTTGCTCTATTTGCTGGTCTTGTTGCCTTACCCCGTTATCTATCGCCTTGGCACCTCGCTGGGTCGTTTCTCCATGCGCTTTCTTAAGCGCAGAGTCGCGATTGCTCAACGTAATCTGGTGTTGTGCTTCCCGGACATGCCACAGGCAGAGCGCGATGCTTTAGTTGTACAGAATTTTGAATCTGTCGGCATGGGACTGTTTGAAACCGGTATGGCATGGTTTTGGCCAAACTGGCGAATCGAGCGCTGGTTCCAGGTCAGTGGGCTGGAACATATTCAGAAAGCAAAAGATAACCATCAGGGCGTTTTGCTGATCGGTCTGCACTTTCTGACGTTGGAACTGGGTGCCCGCATATTCGGCATCCACAATCCGGGTATCGGTGTTTACCGGCCACATGACAACAAACTGATGGACTGGCTGCAAACCTGGGGTCGTATGCGCTCCAACAAATCCATGTTGGACCGTAAGGACGTCAAAGGGATGATCCGGGCGTTGAAACAAGGTGACATCATCTGGTACGCCCCAGATCACGACTACGGCCCGCGCAGCAGTGTGTTTGCGCCACTGTTCGCCGTGGAAAAAGCCGCTACCACCACGGGCAGCTACGTGTTGGTGCGAATGGGTAAGCCCGCCATTATTCCCTTTACTCCACGCCGCTTACCCGATGCCAAAGGGTATGAGTTGATTATGCAGCCGGCGGTGGAAAACTTCCCGCTGGATAATGAGCTCGAAGCTGCCGCTTTTATGAATAAAGTGGTAGAGAAAGAAATCCTGATGGCGCCGGATCAATACATGTGGCTGCATCGCCGCTTCAAAACCCGGCCGGAAGGCGAGCCTTCACTCTACTGACCACTAACCCGCCGCATGGCGGGTTTTTTTATACCGCAGATCTTGAGAAACCTATGCAACGGTGGGATGGTAAGTCTTTGCCGCTAATCCTGGAGTTGTTATGTACATCGTTAACCTCACCTACCACCGCCCGATAGAAGAAGTGGACAGCCACCTTGAAGGGCATATCGCCTGGTTGAAAAAATATTTTCAGGACGGCACCTTTCTCGCCTCCGGCCGCAAGAACCCACGTACCGGCGGTGTCATCTTGGTAAAAGATATCGAACGTTCGCAATTGGATGCCATTGTGGCGCAGGATCCCTTCAACGCCGTTGCCCACTATGACATTACCGATGTCGCTCTCTCAACCACCGCCAGCGGTTTCGAACTGCTCGCCGGGCTTTAAATACGCTTTTTTCCGCGCGCACAGCGCGGAATATTGCCAATATTCTATTTTTAAAACTTTATTTCATTTTCCTTACATCCCCTGCCACATCAATTGATGCCGTCTATAATTAAGCGCATACTTACCAGGCTAACTTTTTTTGCTTTGTCCCTTTGCCACCACGCAAAAACAAAGCGTCCTCTTCTGCAGCAGGCACTTATGGCTTCGGCACCAGAACCCATCAACTGGAAACGCAATCTTTTTGTCACTTGGCTAGGGTGTTTTCTCACCGGTGCCGCATTCAGCCTGATCATGCCTTTCCTTCCGCTTTATGTGGAGACTCTTGGTGTTACCGGCCACGAAGCGTTGAATATGTGGTCGGGATTGGTGTTCAGTATCACTTTCCTGTTTTCCGCTATTGCCTCCCCATTCTGGGGTGGATTAGCTGACCGCCGTGGACGTAAGCTCATGCTGCTACGATCGGCGTTGGGTATGTCGATTGTGATGTTGTTGATGGGAATGGCGCAGAACATATGGCAGTTTTTGGCGCTGCGGGCGGTACTGGGTCTTCTCGGGGGTTTTATTCCCAATGCCAACGCGTTGATTGCCACGCAGGTGCCACGCAATCGCAGCGGTTGGGCTTTGGGCACTCTGTCCACCGGCGGCGTCAGCGGTGCACTGATTGGGCCACTGATTGGCGGTCTGTTAGCCGACCAATACGGCTTACGACCGGTGTTCTATATCACTGCTGCCGTGCTAATGGTCTGCTTTGTTCTAACGCTACTGTACGTCAAAGAACAATTCACTCCAGTACAGAAAAAGGACATGTTGCACGCCCGACAAGTGTTCGCTGCGCTAAAAAGCCCCAAGCTGATCCTCAGTCTGTTTGTCACGACCATGATTATTCAAATTGCTACCGGATCCATTGCCCCCATTCTGACGCTATATGTCCGCGATTTAGCGGGCAATATCCATAACCTGGCCTTTGTCAGCGGCCTGATCGCCTCGGTGCCCGGTGTTGCAGCGCTGATGAGTGCCCCCCGGTTGGGCAAACTGGGCGATAGGATCGGCCCTGAACGCATTCTGGTAGTTATGCTGATTGTCTCGGTGTTGTTGCTGATCCCAATGGCCTTCGTGCAAACGCCATGGCAACTGGGCGTGTTGCGTTTCTTGCTTGGCGCTGCCGACGGAGCGCTATTACCGGCTGTACAAACACTGCTGATCTACAACTGTACCAACCAAGTCGCCGGACGAATATTTAGTTATAACCAGTCTTTCCGTGATATCGGCAACGTCAGTGGTCCGCTATTGGGTGCAGCGGTGTCCGCCAGTTATGGCTTTCGCACGGTATTCTGCGTCACTGCATTGGTCGTGCTATTCAACGCCATTTATTCCTGGTGGTGTCTCCAACGGCGTCCGGCACGAATGAGAGAAGATACCCTGCAGGAAGAGCAATAGCTGTATTTATCACCAACTCCCTCACCTAAATGGGCCGATGGCCTGTTTACCCTACTTTTAGTATTGATACCTCACACAGTCCCTCCGGTAACGACAACAAACACAAGTCTAATTTAACCATTTGTTTTTATACAAATAATCAATCTTTAGCGCAATAAACCACCTGTCAATAACATTCCTTTCGTAACCAACATAAAAACCAGAAAAGGAGATGTTTGTCGACTTTTCATCTAAAAAATGGGATACAGGGACTAGACAAAACCATCATCCAGTTATCAAATGGTTAAATAATATCACGCCCAATGTAAACCATTGGCTAAGTGAAAAAAGGCCAATGCGCTTTCCACGGTTAACGGGCGCTGCGGCAGCGGTTTTGTCGGGTAATCCGCATTGGGTGGGTCACCTTCCTTAAATACACATACATACCACAGTATAAGCTGCATCAATGCGGCGCATTTTATTGGGAAGACGTTATGCAATCCTCTGTTAATAAACAAGAAAGTCGGACCTTCTTCGGCCATCCTTATCCGCTGGGATCCCTATTCTTTACAGAAATGTGGGAGCGGTTCTCGTTTTATGGTATTCGCCCGTTACTGATCCTGTTTATGGCCGCGACGGTCTATGACGGCGGTATGGGGCTGGCACGTGAAAACGCCTCCGCAATTGTGGGTATTTTCGCCGGCAGTATGTATCTTGCCGCACTGCCTGGCGGCTGGTTAGCAGATAACTGGCTTGGCCAGCAAAAAGCCGTCTGGTACGGCTCGATTATGATCGCCCTCGGTCATCTGTCGATCGCGCTGTCCGCAGTCATGGGCAATAACCTGTTCTTCATCGGCCTGATGTTTATCGTGCTGGGTTCTGGTTTATTTAAAACCTGTATCTCGGTGATGGTCGGCACACTGTATAAGAAAGGCGATAACCGTCGTGACGGTGGCTTCTCGCTGTTCTATATGGGCATCAACATGGGTTCGTTTATCGCCCCGCTGATTTCCGGCTGGTTGATCCGTTCTCACGGCTGGCATTGGGGCTTCGGCATCGGCGGTATCGGTATGCTGGTAGCGCTGGTGATCTTCCGCGTCTTTGCCGTACCGGCAATGAAACGCTATGACAGCGAAGTTGGCCTGGACTCGACCTGGAATAGCCCCGTTGCCAAGAAAAATGGTGTTGGCGCCTGGTTGATTGCACTGGCCATCGGCGTAGCCGTGGTTGTTACCCTGATTGCCCAAGGCATCATCGTGATTAACCCTGTCGCCGTAGCCAGCATGTTGGTATACGTCATTGCCGCCTCGGTAACCCTGTACTTCATTTACCTGTTCGTGTTTGCGGGCCTTAGCCGTAAAGAACGCGCACGCCTGCTGGTATGCTTTATTTTGCTGGTGTCCGCAGCCTTCTTCTGGTCAGCGTTCGAACAGAAACCAACATCGTTCAACTTGTTCGCCAACGACTATACCAACCGTATGATTGGCGACTTCGAAATCCCTGCGGTGTGGTTCCAGTCAATCAATGCCCTGTTCATTATTCTGCTTGCTCCGGTGTTTAGCTGGGCATGGCCGGCTCTGGCACGCAATAAAGTGCGCCTGAGCAGCATCACCAAATTTGTTATCGGTATTCTGTTTGCCGCTGCAGGTTTTGGTCTGATGATGCTGGCAGCACAGAATGTTCTGGGCAATGGTGGCGCAGGCGTATCCCCGCTGTGGCTGGTCGGCAGTATTTTGATGCTGACGCTGGGCGAGCTATGCCTTAGCCCAATCGGGCTGGCAACCATGACCCTGTTAGCGCCAGAGAGAATGCGCGGCCAGATGATGGGTCTGTGGTTCTGTGCCAGTGCGCTGGGCAATCTGGCCGCGGGTCTGATTGGTGGCCACGTGAAAGCCGACCAACTGGAAATGCTGCCAAACCTGTTCGCCCGCTGCTCTATTGCGCTGTTGATCTGTGCTGCAGTATTGACTCTGCTGATCGTACCGATCCGTCGCATGATGGAAAATACCCAGGGTAAAAGCACACAAAAACCGGCAACCAATGCCTAATAACGGTTTTGCTTAACCCTCTAGCCAGCGCCCCCGTGCGCTGGCTTTTTTATGCTTCCCAGCCCCTTTGTTGCAACACCACCCGATAACCGTCCAGATCTTCGAATGTTTGCCCACTCTGATCCCAGTAAGGATTGTAAGCGGTGACGCGCCGGAAACCGGCAGCCAGCATACGACAGCAACCGTCACGCCAGTCATCCTCGCTGGGTAGATAAAATACCAGCAAATGGTCCTGGGTCGGCGCCTGCCCTACTTTGACCCCACGATGGTGGGTGAATTCCAGGTGGTAACCGTGCTGCGGATGCCCAACCATCACGCCATCAAAACCCTGATGATTTTCAAACTCACCCAACCGTGCAAACCCCAACCCCTGACAATACATAGTCGCAATTGCCTGCAGGCGATCAGTCGGACGCGCAATGCGCAGTACAGCATGAGCTATTGCCATTATTTTCTCCGTATCATAATCGTTTCATACAGGGCCATTCCCACCAACATCGCCACAACGAACTGTATGCCAGCCAAGGATCCTGCCCCGGCAAGTACCCAGGCTGGTCCCGGGCAAATGCCTGCCATACCCCAGCCAATGCCAAACAGCGCGCTGCCGACCAGTAAACGACGATCAAGGCGTCTGTTGGTTGGAATCTGCATCTCCTCGCCCAGCAAAGTACGCTGCCGATGGCGTGCCCAGAGGAATGCGGGAGCCGCCACTGCTATCGCCCCCACCATGACCAAAGCCAATGACGGATCCCACCGACCGGTAATATCGAGAAAAGCCACTACCTTGGCCGGATTAGCCATCCCGGCAATAATCAAACCAAGACCGAAGATAACGCCACTCAGTAAAGCAAACAGTAATTTGAACATGGTGTTAAGCTCCCACCAAGTGACGGACTACCCATACCGTAATAAAGCCCAGCAACATAAATACCGCCGTGGCCGCCAGCGAACGCGGAGCTAATCTCGCCGTGCCGCAAACACCGTGACCACTGGTGCAGCCACCGCCTAACCGTGTTCCCAAACCAACCAGCAAGCCAGCAGCAATCAACCATAAACTGCTGCCGCTGACCGACATTTCTGGTAACGGCGCCGCCATACGATACAGCCAGGGAGACATTAGCAACCCGACAAGAAATGCGGCCCGCCAAAGCTTCTCTTTACCTTGTGGTGTTAACAGGCCACCGGTAATTCCACTGATACCCGCGATGCGGCCGTTAAACAGCAACAGCAGCGCCACCGCAATACCGATAATGCCGCCCCCAATCAGAGAGGACACAGGTGTGAAGTGCAGCCAGTCAATGGTCATTGTGCCTCTCCGGCTTGTGGGCAATAGAGTTGATACAACGTATGGAGAACCGCCAAGGCTTTTTCGTCACTCACGGCGTAGTAGATTTGCTTACCCTCACGACGTGTTGACACCAACCCTTCCTGCCGCAATACACCAAGCTGTTGTGAAAGGGTTGGCTGGCGAATATCCAGCGCCAGTGCCAACTCTCCTACCGACATTTCGCCTTGGCTGAGCTGGCAAAGCAGCAGTAAACGGTCCTCATTACCCAATGCCCGCAGGAGCGTTCCTGCTTGCGCTGCGGCCTGTCGCATACTGTTAATGTTCATTGCTTCACCCCAAACAATTTACCAAATAATATATTATATATTTATATACTATTATTTATCACTCTGCCACAGGCTGGTACGAAAGGTGTCAGCATGGCATGCTGCCGTTATGATTTTTACGTGTATTCGGATGCCCTAATAATGCTGCTTTTCCATGGCGCCGTGCCCGCCAATCGCTCAATTGTGCCGGTCTCCAAAGATTATCAACACGGCGACTTCGAGCCGCCTCACTACCATGACTGCGCGCAATTAATTCATAGCCTTAGTGGTGTCGTACAGGTTAATACCCGTCAGGGCAGCTGGGTGGTGCCACCGGGGCGTGGTGTCTGGCTGCCGGCACTGGTTGAACACAGCCTACGCATCACCGGCAAAGTGGCTGCAAGGGCCCTGTTGGTCGATCCGCTGGCACGCGCTGACCTACCCGCATGCTGCGAGGTAGTACAAATCTCACCGCTGCTGCGTGAACTGATTGTTTGCGCGATGGATATTGCGGCGGATTATCCCGTCGGCGGGCGTGAAGAGCGAATCATGGAACTGATCCTCGATGAGTTGCGTATCCTGCCAATTCTGCCGTTGAATTTGCCAGAACCACGCAGCGAAGCCTTGCTGACGTTGTGCAGGCATATTCAGCAATCCTTGGCACACCCTTGGGAATTAGAGCAGGCAGCCCGTTACATCAACGTTAGCGGCCGCACACTGTCACGCCGATTCCAACGAGAAACAGGATTGCGCTTCGGTGATTGGGTACGCCGTGCCCGTTTACTGGCCGCATTGAACGCCCTGGCTGCTGGGCATTCAGTGCTGGAAGTGGCGCTGGATTTAGGCTACGACAGCCCAAGTGCTTTCAGCGCCATGTTTCGTCGTTTGATGGGCGTTGCACCCAGCGCTTACTTCGCCAGGTAGCGCGCCGCGACGTTAAATAACGCTTGCAGCGAGGCGCTGGCGGAATCGACATCGATACCCACACCGTAAGCCGCCTCACCATGCGCCAGAGTACAGCGAATATAGGCAACCGCACGGCTGTGGCTCTGATGCCCCAGCGTGTGCTCATGATAGTCCTCTATTGCCATACTCAAGCCAAAACGTTGGCGCAACGCATCCACCGCACTGGACAGCAGTCCGTTCCCAACCCCCAGTAACCGTTGTTGATGCCCATCGAACAACACGCGAGCACTGAAGCTGTAGGCCTCGATGCTGTGGCTTTCAGTCTGATAGCTCAACAATTGCAAGCGCGGTTGTTCCACCAAGCCATAGTTGATACGGAACAAACGCCACAGTTCGGCAGTGGTCATCTCTTTGCCACTGCCATCCGTCTCTTGCTGTACCACCTTGCTGAAATCAATCTGCAACCCACGCGGCAACGACAACCCATGGTTTTGTTCCAGTAACCAAGCCGCACCACTTTTTCCTGATTGGCTATTAACCCGAATCACCGCTTCATAATTGCAACCGACGTCCGCCGGATCAAGCGGCAGATAAGGCACCTGCCACAGACCATCCTGTCGATGTTGCTGGGCGGCAAACCCTTTTTTGATCGCATCTTGATGTGAGCCGGAGAAGGCAGTAAAAACCAGCTCGCCAGCATAAGGATGCCGTGGGTGTACCGGTAATTGGTTACACTGTTCGACCACCTCAACAACTTGCTTCAATTGGCTGAAATCCAGCCCCGGCGCAATGCCTTGGGTATACAGATTGAGCGCCAGCGTCACCAGGTCAACATTGCCGGTGCGTTCACCGTTACCGAACAGGCAGCCTTCCACCCGATCAGCACCGGCCAGCATCGCCAGTTCGGCACAGGCCACTCCAGTCCCCCGATCATTATGCGGATGTACGCTAATGGTCACCCTATTACGCTGACTGAAGCGACGACAGAACCACTCAATCTGATCGGCATACACATTCGGAGTACTCACTTCTACCGTAGCCGGCAGGTTGATAATCATGGGCCGCCCTGGGCCGGGCTGCCACACATCAGCAACCGCTTCACAAATCTCCAGCGCAAACTCCAGCTCGGTAAAACAAAACGTTTCCGGTGAGTACTCAAAGGTCCAGGCCGTTTCCGGTTGCTGCTCGCACTGCTGGCGAATGCGCAGCGCACCGTTCACCGCCAGCGCAACCGTCGCCGCCTTGTCCTGTTTGAACACAATTTCACGGAACATCGGCGCTGTAGCGTTATACAAGTGCACGATGGCACGCGGAATGCCACGCAGCGACTCGAAAGTTCGATCAATCAGATCATCACGTGACTGAGTCAATACCTGAATGTTGACGTCATCCGGGATCAGTCGTTCATCGATCAACGAGCGGACAAAATCAAAATCCGTTTTGGACGCAGAAGGAAATGCCACCTCAATCTCTTTGAATCCACACGCCAACAACAACTGATAGAACTGGCGTTTGCGAACATTATCCATGGGTTCCGCCAATGCCTGATTGCCGTCACGCAGATCGCTGGAACACCAGCGTGGTGCCTGCTGCAAGCTGCGCCCTGGCCACTGGCGGTCAGGTAACGTCACCGGTGGGAACGGGCGATATTTGATTGATGGATTGGTTAACATGGCGATCTCCTGGGCAGTCATAAGCAATGGCTTATTATTTCCCGCGGCGTGATCCCCTGCTCCTGCTTAGCGGACAACCTTCGTCGCAAAACGGACAACAAAAAAATTTGCATCCTGCGCCAGTGCGGCAACAATTAATTCTGATGTTAGCCATGGCGCTTTGCGCCCTTAAAGATCCTTTATTAACCTCATGGGACGGGAGACGAATATGAGCCTGTATGCAACCCTGGAAGATGCGATTGAAGCAGCACGCGAGGAATTTATTGAATCTGCAGAAGGTGGTAACGATGAGGAACCGCCGGTACCACAACAATTCAATCTGCAAAAATACGTGATGCTGGATGGTGATACCATGTGGCAGGCCGAGTTTTTCGAGCAAGAGGGCGAATCGGTCGAATGTCTGACACTTCGCAGTGGTGCAGCTGCCCAAGCCATTTTTGACGGTGATTATGACGAAGTCGAAATTAGCGCCGAATGGATAGAGGAAAACACGCTGCACGAGTGGGAAGAAGGTGATTTCCAACTCGATCCGCCATTGGATACCGAAGAGGGCCAGACTGCCGCCGACGAGTGGGATGAACGTTGAATGATAGCGGGCGGGAGCGAGCAATATCCCGCCCATAAACTCCCCATCATTTTCAGAGAGGCAGTATGATTATCCGCCAGGCGCGCCCCGAAGATTACTCTGCAATTCTGCAGCTACAAACACAAAATACCCCTGCCAATTTAAGCGACAGCCAAAAGCGTCAGGGTTTTATTGTTTCGAGTATGAACGAAGCGCAACTGGCCCGTATTAACCAGGCCCTCGGTATTCTGGTAGCGGTTGAAGACCAGACGTTGGCCGGCTTTGTTTGCCTGATGACCACGGACGCACAACCGCGCCCGCCGGTAGTGGATGCGATGCTGGAAAAGCTTGCCGAAGAGTCATTCAAGGGACGACCTTTGAGTGAACAACGGGTGTTTATGTACGGTCCAGTATGCCTGGCTCCCGCCTGGCGCGGCAAAGGCGTACTGAAACAGCTGTTCGCCGCCGTTAAAGCGCACACCCAGGAAGATTTCGACGTTGGCGCCCTGTTTATTGACGACAGCAACCCGCATTCACTGGCTGCCCATCAGCAAGGACTAAATATGACGGTGCTGGCGCCCTTCCACTGCGGCCCACATGGGTATCAGCTATTGGTGTTTGCCACCCGGGAATAGGCTTACTCGTAAGGCCCGTGCTGTGCATCGAACGGCAGCATAAAGGTATCCACCACCATCGACAGTGGCACATCGATCACCGTGACATAACGCCATGGGGTATCACGCAGATCCCATTGCACACCCGGGTAGTATTGATGGCCGTGCCCGGCGCCCGGTACTGTGCGGCTGATAATACTGCCGCAGCCGGTTAACAGCGCCACGCCTGTTGCCAATAATGCCAGCCGAAGAAAAGAAGAGAAATTCACCACATTGACTCTTAGCCCTGGTTGTTCTGAAAGTAAACAACGCCCGGAGCAAATTTTAACATAGTTTTTGCCTTTCAGATTGTCAGCATTACGTAAGCAACAAGCCAAAAAAACGGGGAACACGCTTAGCATGTTCCCCGTTTAGACTACCGGTTCAGCGTTTAACGCTGACCTACCGGATGTGCCTTTTCATTGTGCGGTAATTGCTGGTAGTGTTCACGCCAGGCGACACCCTCCGGCAGCAACCAAACACGCTGATGCAAGCGCGACAGTGCAACAGGATCGCTTAGCAGCTCCAGGCGTTTGCCCTTCACCAACTTCTCAGGACCCAATTGCAGCGCCTCATTCACCCGCTCTTCACGATTGCGTTCGATAGCACCGCGCAAGTGGTGACGCGCGGTCGCCAGCGCCGCCGCCAATGCGTTAAATGACGGGTTAACCACCGCATGCATAAAGCCATTCGCCAGGGCACGCTCACGGTTAAGCTGCAAATACTCTTCGGTCGCCAACAGCTCACGCGGAGGAGAATACTCTTCCGGGATCAGGAACAACTTGGCGCGCTTACTCTTGATCCCCAACGTCGCACGGCTCGACAGAGACGAAACGATCGGTGACAGGATCAGCGAGAAGACGATCGGCGACAGCCACCACAGGAAACGTAGATCCAGCCAGGCCATACCACCCGCCCAAACCAGACCAAGCAACATCTGTGAACCATGACGTTTAAAAGCTTCACTCCATGGCGTGTCATCATCGTCACGTTGTGGCGAGTTCCACACCACTTCCCAACCGAGGAAAGCACTGACCACAAACACCGTATGGAACAGCATACGTACAGGCGCCAGTAACACCGAGAACAGCATTTCCAACAGCATTGACAGGAACAGACGCACACCACCGCCGTATTCCTTGGCACCTTTCGCCCAAATCAACACGATACTGAGCAACTTAGGTAGGAATAACAGCACCAGGGTGGTAGAGAACAGCGCGATCGCCAGTTCAGGACGCCACTGCGGCCATACCGGGAACAGCTGACGTGGCTGCAGGAAGTACTGCGGCTCCATCAGGGTATGCACCACCTGCAACGCAGTAGATAAGGCCAGGAACATAAACCATAGCGGTGCCGACAAATAGGACATCACGCCGGTCAAGAACACTGCACGGTGTACTGGGTGCATGCCTTTGACCAGGAACAGGCGGAAGTTCATCAGGTTACCGTGACACCAGCGGCGGTCACGTTTCAGTTCATCCAGCAGGTTTGGCGGTAACTCTTCATAGCTGCCCGGCAGATCATAAGCAATCCACACCCCCCAACCGGCACGGCGCATCAGCGCAGCTTCTACGAAGTCATGTGACAAGATAGAACCAGCAAAGGAGCCTTCACCCGGCAACGGTGCCAACGCACAGTGCTCAATAAACGGCTTCACGCGGATAATCGCGTTATGACCCCAGTAGTGAGATTCACCCAACTGCCAGAAATGCAGGCCTGCCGTAAACAACGGCCCGTAGACCCGGGTAGCAAACTGTTGCACGCGAGCATACAGCGTATCCATGCCTGACGCTTTCGGCGCAGACTGGATAATACCGGCGTTCGGGTTAGCTTCCATCAAGCGTACCAAACCGGTGAGGCACTCACCGCTCATCACGCTGTCAGCATCCAGAATCACCATGTAGCTGTACTCACCGCCCCAGCGACGACAGAAGTCATCGATGTTGCCGCTTTTACGCTTCACACGACGACGGCGACGGCGGTAGAAGATACGACCATGACCGTCTACGTCGCGGCACAGTTCCATCCAGGCTTTCTGTTCCGCCATGCAGATATCCGGATCATAGCTGTCACTCAGCACGTAGATATCGAAATGTTCGAGCTGGCCGGTGGCGGCAACGGACTCATAGGTCGCACGCAGGCCGGCGAACACGCGTTCAACGTCTTCGTTACAGATCGGCATAATCAACGCGGTGCGGTGCGCCGGGTCGATTGGCTCATCACCCTTGATGGTAGAGGAGATACTGTATTTGTCTTTGCCGATCAGCAACTGCAAGAAGCCCATCAGCGCAGTCCAGAACCCCGCCGATACCCAGCAGAACAGAATAGCGAAGAGGATCAGAATGCCGGTTTGCAACACATAAGGCAGCAGTTGCAACACTGACTGCATCAAGTCCTGATCCCACATGGCCATCGGATCGATCAACGCCCAACCCTGGTACGGCAAAATGGTTTTCATGTACCACGTAGCGATACCTGTCTGCACCAGCATCAGTACCAACAGCACATAACGACGCATAGAGCCGACCACACGCCAGCGGTTTTCCGCAGCGGCTTCCTCTTTGGATGCATGGCGATTGTGCGGCGAACGGCCCAATAGAGAATCCCAAAAGCGCGCGACTGGATTGGTGCGCCAAGCTTCTGGGAACATACGGGTACGTTTAATCGGCGGCGTGGCCTTAAGAATGCTACGCCCTTCCACATCGGTATCAAAATCGTCGTCGCTGACCGCATCCGGCCAGGCGCTTTCAATACGCGCCTTGACCGAGGCCAACGCCACGTCATCCGCCGACAGCGTATTAACGTTGGCATCGGCAGCGCCCATCTTACGATGGAGCGCCTCCAGTGCCTGAGCGTCATCTACACCCGGTTGTGGTTTAAGCGCCTCTGACCGCTCAGCGGTCAGAGGCATTGCCGCAAGATAATCTTGGGCAAGTTGAGTAGACTTATTCATTGGCAGGTAGCTGATAGCTCCAGGTTTCAGACAGGGTCTTATCACCATTGACCAGCGCTGCGCGCATTTCTACCGGCTTCTTGTCGTCTTTAACTTTCAGACGCAGCGTCAAACGCCAGCCTTTGGTCACGGGGTTATAGCGGACATTGTTTTCTACCATTTCGCCGTTATCACCAATGCTCACTTGCGCGGCAACCGGCGTAGCGCCGTCCAGGCCTTTCAGCACTGGACCAACGAAGTCAACCAAGAATGCCACGCTACCGTCTGGCTCGCGGATCAAGTTCGACTGTTTCACGTCACCAGTAGAACGCATGGTTTGGCTAACATAGGCAATGTCCTGCGAATGCAGTTTGTCTTCGTCACGGGTGAAATGCAGGCGATAGCTCAGCGCCAGCGGCGTTTTGGCATCCGGCAATACGTCCGGGGTCCAGAAAGCAACGATGTTGTCATTGGTTTCATCCGCCGTTGGGATTTCCACCAGTTCAACCTTACCCTTGCCCCAATCGCCACGCGGCTCGATCCAGGCGCTTGGACGCAGATCGTAACGATCATCCAGATCTTCATAATCCTTGAAGTTGCGGCCGCGCTGCAGTAGACCGAAACCTTTAGGGTTCTCGACCTGATAGGTGCTGACAGACAAATGCTTCGGATTATTCAGCGGACGCCAGATCCACTCGCCGTTGCCGGCATGGATTGACAGACCATTGGAGTCATGCAGCGCCGGGCGGTAGTTCAGGGTTGGCGAAGGTTGGTTCGGCCCGAACAGGTACATGCTGGTCAGCGGTGCCATGCCCAGCTTGCCGACCTTGTCGCGCAGGAATACTTTAGACTCGACATCCACGGTGGTATCGCGGCCCGGATAGACGACAAAACGATAAGCCCCGGTGGCGCGCGGTGAATCTAGCAGCGCGTAAATCACCAGGTGTTTGTCGCCTTGCTTAGGACGTTCGACCCAGAACTCGCGGAAACGCGGGAACTCTTCGCCTGAAGGCAGTGCAGTATCAATCGCCAGACCACGCGCGGAAAGCCCGTAAACCTGCCCTTTACCCACTACGCGGAAATAACTCGCGCCCAGCAGGCTCATAATTTCGTCGTTCTTATCCGCACTGTTGATCGGATAAATTACCTTGAAACCGGCAAAGCCGAGGTTTTTTACCGAATCAGGATCGTGCTTCACCGAACCAAAGTTGAAGTAGTCCGGGCTGTACTTGATCTGCTTGACGGTGGTCGAAGTGACCTCATTGATTTTCACCGGCGTGTCGAAGTACATCCCCTGATGATAAAACTCAAGCTTGAAAGGGGTTTTCAGTTTGTTCCAATAGGCTTTATCGTGATTGAACTGAATCTGCTGGTAATCCGCGAATTTCATCTCACGGAATTGAGAAGGAAGGTTGCTCTTCGGAGCCTCAAAGCCTTTTCCTGCCAGATCCTGTGCCTGCTTGGCAACATCATCAATAGAAAAAGCCCATGCTTGCGAAGTAAACAGCGTGAACAATACGGTCGCACCTAACCAACGTACGCTCGCGGCGCGTGGTTTTTTGGATAATATATTAACTAGCACATCCCCCCCTATTCGTGTGCTCAAATCATTTAAATCCATATTAATGGATTATTCAGCTTTCCGACAACATGATAAATGGATGGTTCATGTTTATGGCTCATTGTTTAAGCAGCTGACTAAACACCAGCGTAGCAAGCCGCGCAACAAGACGCTATGGAAAAATGTGAAACGGTATAGTAGGGTTTGGGATTGCGATTTAACTATTGCCGACTTATTAAGCGTGTTAATGACCACTCGATAAAATCACCAGCGGTAACCTATGACAAACGGCAGCAACCAACGCGAGTTTTTCCTCGATTCGATCCGGGCTTATTTGATGTTGCTCGGCATCCCTTTTCATCTCTCTCTGATCTATTCCAGCCATGCCTGGGCAGTGAACAGTGCCACGCCCTCCTTCTCGCTGACAGTGCTGAACGACTTCATCCATGCCTTCCGCATGCAGGTGTTCTTCGTGATTTCAGGCTACTTCTCCTACATGCTCTATGAGCGCTATGAACGCCATAAGTGGTTGAAGGTCAGACTGGAACGCGTCGCAATCCCATTGCTGAGTTCGATCCCCTTAATAACTGTTCCACAATTTTTCATGCTGAAATATTTCACAGATAAATTAAACGGCTGGGACAATTTTTCGCTCTACCAAAAAATAAATGTAACAGTTTGGGAACTGGTTTCTCACCTGTGGTTTTTATTAACACTGTCATTACTGACCACCGCCTGTTTTTATCTTTTCAAAAAAATCAAGGCGCAAAAAAACCATGTAATTCCCTATCCAATAAATAAAATGACTGGATTAGGAAACATCTCACTGTTCTTTCTTATTTATGCGTTATGCTATTCGGCCGCGCACCGTATTATTTTAATTTTCGCACCTCATTTACTTTCCAACGGCTTGTTCAATTTCGTGGTGATGGAGACGATGTTCTACCTGCCGTTCTTCATCCTTGGCGCATACGCATTTAAGTACGTGTGGCTTAAAGAGATTTTTCTCAAACCTTCGGCTTGGTCGCTGCTGGGCTCCGTGCTGTTGTTCATAGCCTACATGCTGAATCAGAAGTATCTGGCCCACAGTAGCTATATGTTTGAGCTGGAAGTGCTGATCAAAACCGTGTTGGGGATCTTGATGGCCAACGTGATTTTCTCATTCGGACATAACCTGCTGAACTATCACTCGCCGCGTATCACTTATCTGGTCAATGCGTCTCTGTTTATATATCTGGTGCACCATCCGCTAACCTTGATATATGGCGCTTTTGTGACACCGTATATCAACAATAACCTGCTGGGATTCGTGGTGGGTTTGGTGTTTGTCTTCTCCTGTGCCTTCGCCTTATATGAGTTGCACAAACGCATTCCGCTGATCCGTTTCTTGTTCTCGGGAAAACCGCAATAATCCAATCGCCCGGTCATCGTTTCAGCTGGCCGGGCTTTTCATTGTCATACCGCTGTACATCAGAACCGATATCATTCGCTTCACGCCAGAACTGCCCCCCATTTCAGGTACTGAGCACACATTGCTCACACCGATGGCGAAAGTTAAGGCAAAGTTATGCTGGAGCATATTGTTGCGAGTTGTTATAACTGCAACGCATAAGCAGAAATCCACATCCCTGCCTTACGGTAGCGATTGGGCTCAATGAACCCTGAGGGGCGGCGTTGTCGTTATCACGGCAATGCTTGCAGTATCTCCCTTCCGTCACGACAGAGAGGATTTTTAATGACTGATGATAAAGACACTTCGGCTCAGGAAGCCGTACCGGAAAATGCCACCCTACTGAAAATCCTTGGTCGGTTACTCTCCGCGCTGGATTCGTCAATCAGCGGCAAGGATCGCAGCATTCTGGTCACCGAGCTTTCCAGCCTTAACCTTGATGGCATTTCAGAGTCAGAACGAAAACTGGCTTCTGAGCTGATCAAGCGAGCCCTGCAATCACTCGATCATTAACGACACCCTGCCTGCAAACCATTAAGCCTCCTCGCGGGGGTTTAATGGTTTTTCTTTCCCTCACCGCAATGAAAAACGGGTTTTATTGTCCGAATAGAACCACAGCAAGCTGATAAATATAGATAAAAGCAGGAAGTTCACCGCTTTCTCCCCTCTTCATCAGGCTTTCCCCCTTAAATGACAATAAATGCAAAATGTTTTGCGAATCAGCCTTGGCGTTTTACCTAAAAAACAGGCTATCATCATGGGGTATCTGCGCCCGCGCGCAACGCCTTTCCCCCAGCCTGCAGGAGAACGTTATTTTGGATGCCAGCACCATTAACAGTTTGTTCATCATCGGTGCCGTGTTGGTGGGAGCAAGTATTCTTCTCAGTTCATTTTCTTCACGTCTGGGTATCCCCATCCTGGTCATCTTCCTGGCCATAGGCATGTTGGCAGGTGTCGATGGGCCAGGCGGCATCGTATTCAGTAATTATCCTGTGGCCTATCTCGTCAGCAACCTGGCTCTCGCCGTGATTCTGCTGGACGGCGGTATGCGTACCCGCGTCAGTTCATTCCGTGTTGCACTTTGGCCAGCCCTTTCTCTTGCAACCATCGGCGTGGTGATCACCGCCGGGTTGACCGGGCTAGCAGCCGCCTGGCTGTTCAACCTCGATCTGCTGCAGGGTATGCTGATTGGCGCCATTATCGGTTCCACCGATGCCGCTGCAGTATTTTCACTGCTGGGAGGAAAAGGACTTAACGAGCGTGTCAGTGCCACACTGGAAATTGAATCCGGTAGCAACGACCCAATGGCGGTGTTTCTTACCATCACCCTGATTGCGATGATCGCCGCCGGCGAAACCACCCTGAGCTGGATGTTCCCTCTCCACCTGCTGCAACAGTTTGGTATGGGGATCGTATTTGGTCTTGGCGGCGGCTGGCTGTTACTGACGTTAATCAACCATATCAAGCTGGCTGAAGGCTTGTATCCACTGCTGGCCGTGAGCGGCGGCATTTTAATCTTTGCGCTGACAACAGCACTGGACGGCAGCGGCATCCTGGCGGTGTATCTGTGTGGCCTGATGCTGGGCAATCGCCCTATCCGCAACCGGCATGGCATTGTTCAAACCTTTGACGGTTTAGCTTGGTTAAGCCAAATCGGCATGTTTTTAGTGTTGGGGCTGCTACTCAATCCACACGAGTTGTTGCCTATCGCCATCCCTGCCCTGCTGTTATCGCTGTGGATGATTTTGTTCGCCCGACCACTTTCGGTGTTTATCGGGTTGCTGCCGTTCCGTAGTTTTACCCTGCGCGAACGCAGCTTTATCTCCTGGGTCGGTTTACGCGGTGCCGTACCGGTCATTCTTGCCGTTTTCCCAATGATGGCTGGGTTGCCGAATGCGCAGCTGTTCTTCAATGTGGCTTTCTTCGTCGTATTGGTTTCATTGCTACTGCAAGGTACAACGCTGTCATTCGCTGCGAAGAAAGCCAAGGTGATCGTGCCACCTGCACTGGCGCCGATTTCACGGGTTGGGTTAGACGTACACCCGGAAAACCAGTGGGAACAGTTTGTTTATCAACTCTCGTCAGAAAATTGGTGTGTAGGGGCTGCCCTGCGGGAGCTTAAAATGCCCCCCGGCACGCGCATTGCTGCACTCTTCCGCGGAAAGGAGTTGTTGCACCCAAGCGGCAGCACACGACTACGTGAAGATGACATTCTGTGCGTTATCGGCCATGAGCATGATTTACCTGTCTTGGGGAAACTGTTCAGTCAGGCACCGGTGGTGACGTTGGATGAGCGCTTCTTCGGCGACTTTATATTGCAGTCGGACGCGCGTCTGAGCGACATTTCTCAAGTGTATGGGCTTAACCTGCAAGAAGGTGTGGATGAGCAGCAAACACTCGGCCAATTCGTGATTCAACTGATTGGGGGTGAACCTGTGGTGGGCGATCAGGTTGAATGGGATGGCCTGACCTGGACCATTGCCGAAATGGATGGCAATGCGATCAGTAAGATTGGCGTAAGAATTGTTACTGACTGATCCTTCAGCAACATAGGCCGTTGCGTGTCATTGCCCGCAGCGGCCACCTCAAAACAGACGGAACTTATAGGTTGAGAAAGGTTCTTAAACTCTGTAATTATCAAAACTGGGCGTTCAGCCCGACGTTTTAACCTTTACTCTGGGAACACCGCACTGCGGTGATGGGTATTGATTTGAACAGTAAAACTCGATTTCTATCGGCCATGCTCGGTATTGCACTGACGATCATAGTGCTGGATTTAGGTATCGCCGATTTGATCCATAGACTCTTAATTGGATAACTGTAACGTGGCACAGCAGCAACAAGAAAAAGATATTCTAGGAAAAGTACTGGTTACCGTCTCCGCGCTCTGCCTGATTACCGTGGCAGTGCTGCTGATTTGGGGATTCGTGCTGGATTAAGCATCAGCCTGGCGCAAGTAACAGAGAAACATAGCAACAACCATTTTGTTACAATACACCGACATCTCTTGAAGACCATTGCGCGTATGCTCAATGTAGACAGTAATAAAAATAAACCCTCATACTACTTAAGTGTTGGCCCGCCTGAAACGGGCTTTTTTTTGCCTGCAATATCTCGATTCAGACATAAAAAAACCGCCGCAGCGGTTTTTTTATTGGCGATGGCAATCAGATCTTACAACCTTCGCAGTCCGCCTCGTCCTCAAGGATCTCGGGGAGCTCTTTCGCCTTCTGCGCCGCTTTTTCTTCTGCTTGCGCTAATTCTGCATCGATATCAAAATCGAAAATATCATCACTCATCGTAAACTCCACACGCTTATCAGGCTTCAAAGCGTGAGTATAATCGACAACCGCGCAGTCTGAAACCCTTCAGTTAAGCACTGCCACCTGCGGCTGCTCATCCTGCGGCTTCTTTGAATACGCCAGATCGTAGACGTCATAAAAATCGATCTCGCCTTTATTGGCGATGATTTCCTGCATGCGTGTTTTCATCGCCGCACCGATCATCGGCTCATCCAACAGGGCCTTTACCGACTGTGGAGAGAGTGCGCGAGTGAAATACCATTCGCCGTTATAGCATACACGCAGATCCAACACCCCGATGTCCTCAAAACGATAAACCGGTTTGATTTCAATCAGCAGCATCGCGAACATGAATAAAACAAAGGCGGTGAATGCTAAAAACGAAATGAAGCCCATATAAGGAACCTGGTACATCACGGCGATCACAGCGAAATAACCGGCAAACATAGCGAGGCACAGGTAACGGTGATCACGGGCAAATTCGCTGTTAAACCGCAGCTTGCCGTCGCGCCCTTCCTGTCGATTGATCCGCTCGATTTCCTTTACCAAGATGCTTTTAATCGCGTCCATCGTTACAACCTTATGCCTGGGGGGCATTATTGATAGCAATAATCTTTCTTCAAATTAACACAAGTACAGTTCGCCCAGGTAGATCAGTTATGCAATTTAAAATCGGCAACTGTTATACCCATGGCAACTAGCGTTGCAGAGAGTTTTTGCCTTGGGCAAACATAAACATTCGCTGGGCGATATCGTCGGCTTGTTTGATTTTTTGTTTCTGTGGCTCATTGCAACGTTGAATAGCACGTGCATAGGCAAGCTCATGGGCCTGATCGATCATCGCAATAATCTTGTCCCGCTCCTGTTGTTCCAGGTTACCGAGCATAGTAGTGATGATCGCCTGATAGGCGTTGGAAGCAGCCGTTAGCGACTTTTCTCTGGCCTCAAGTGCCGCTACACGTTGCAATAATTCCTGCAGTTGATCGGACTCAGACATAGCGATCTCCTGTTGCCGGGCAGCACACCTGCCTGATCTCAGTTTAGCAAAGAACGATCACAAGAGAAGGAGATAAAAGAAAGGAAGAGAAACGGTTACGGGAAAGCACACCCGAAAATCCCAACAAGGAGCCGATAGTGCAAATCAACCCGGGTGCGCTTTACGATAGCTATTCCTTAAGAAGGAAGCTGGCGCGCTATGCAGGACTCGAACCCGCGTCTATCAATTTTGTAGCCAAAATAAGCATGATAAAACCAATCACTCTGCCAACTGAGTTAATAGCGCATTCCTTCGCTTCGGGGCGCCATTATCCATATTAATGCTATGGATTCAAGTTATCGAGACATGACCAACTGATTTTACAGAGAAATCTTATGTTTCCGCCTGCTTTATCTTCAGGCCCACCCATTGCTTTCACCCTGCGATAGTTAGCAAATGAAACTTTTATAGCATCGACTGCAGCGTGTTTATTGTTAGTTAAAGCGCTGGATGCGACTATTACACTTTCTGGGATCATCGTTTTCTCTGTTATGGATAACACAATGAAAGTCACACCGCGCCATTTGGCGTTTATCCTCGCCGGTGCTTTACTGGTCGTACTCATCTTGGTTGCAATCTTCTCTCTGCAAACCCCTTCTCAGGCGGCCTATGTTACCGCTCCGGTCCGTCAGGGCAGTATTGAAAATGCCGTATTGGCCACCGGTAAGCTGGATGCATTCGAGCGGGTTAACGTGGGCGCGCAGGTGTCTGGTCAGGTCAAATCCCTGAAGGTTAAACTCGGCGAGCGAGTCACCAAAGGCCAACCCATCGCCGACATTGATGATCTGCCACAACGCAATGATCTGCGCAACGCCGAAGCCGCGCTGAACGTTGCCAAGGCTGATTTGCAGGCCAAACAAGCGCTGTTGAAACAGGCTGAGTCTCGCTTTAAACGCCAAAAGCGCATGCTCGATGATGAAGCAGGTTCACGTGAAGATTTTGAAACGGCAGAGGCTACTCTCGCCGCCACACGCGCTGAACTGGTCGCGTTGAATGCTCGTATCGTGCAAGCACAGATTGAGGTAGACAAGAAAAAGGTCGATCTGAGCTATACCCGAATCCTGGCTCCCATGGACGGTATCGTGATTGCAGTGATTACACAGCAAGGGCAAACGGTGAACGCCAACCAAAGCGCCCCCACCATCGTTAAACTGGCTCAGTTGGACGTAATGACCATCAAGGCGCAGATTTCCGAGGCCGACATTACTCGCGTATCTCAGGGACAAAAAGCCTACTTCACGATTTTTTCCGAACCAGACAAGCGTTATGCCGCCACACTGCGCACTGTCGAGTTAGCCCCTGAGTCGGTAATGAAAGACGACTCTCTCTCCGGTAGCAGTTCAGCGTCAGGCTCTGGGACGTCCAATGCGTCAGTGTATTACAACGCGCTTTTGGACGTGCCCAATGCAGACAATCGGCTGCGAATTGCCATGACAGCTCAGGTTTCACTGCTGCTGGGCGAAGCAAAGAACACGTTACTGATACCCGCTCAGGCAGTACATAAAACCGCCGACAAAAAACAGCAAGTGCAAGTACTGACCAGTGATAACCGCTTGGAAATGCGCGACGTAAAAACCGGTATTACCAATAACGTTGATATTCAGATCTTGTCAGGACTGACAGCCGGTGAAAACGTCGTATTGGCACAGGAAAATGCCAAAGCTGGCGAGGATGGTTTATCACTGTGAATACCATCATTGAGTTGAAAGGCATTGGTCGCACCTACACCAACAGCAGCCAGCCACTGACCGTACTGAAAAACATCAACCTGACGATCGCCTCCGGGGAATTGGTCGCCATCATCGGTGCATCAGGTTCAGGTAAGTCAACGTTAATGAATATTATTGGCTGTCTGGACGTGCCGGACCAAGGTGACTATTACATCAATGGGCATAATGCCGCTCACCTGTCACCAGACGAACTGGCCAAACTACGCCGTGAACATATCGGATTTATTTTCCAGCGTTATCATTTAATGCCGGATATCAGCGCGTTGGGGAATGTTGAAATCCCAGCGATCTACGCCAACAGCAAACGTGACCAACGTCGCCAACACGCCGCACAACTTCTGGCTCGACTCGGGTTAGAAGGCCGTGAACACCACAAACCTGGCCAGCTTTCCGGCGGCCAACAACAGCGTGTGAGTATCGCCCGTTCATTAATCAACGGTGCCGAAATCATCCTGGCGGATGAACCCACCGGCGCATTGGACTCGAAATCCGGGCGGGAAGTGCTGGAAATCCTCAACGAGCTTAATCAACGCGGCCATACTGTTGTCATTGTGACCCACGATATGAAAGTGGCACAGCATGCGCAACGTATCATCGAACTGCAGGACGGCGAGATCGTTGCCGACAGCGGGCGCAAATCACCTGATCCTCTTCCCTCCATGCAAAAAAGCCAGCCAGTGGTACAAGGTTACTGGCAGAGCTTGCTCGATCGCACCCGCGAATCGTTACAGATGGCGCTGAAGGCTATGAACGCCCATCGCCTGCGCACTGCGCTGACCATGACCGGCATCATTTTCGGCATTGCGGCGGTGGTGACGGTGGTTGCCCTGGGCGAAGGAGCCAAACAGCGCACACTGGAGAACATTAAAGGACTGGGCACGAACGTCGTCAGCATCTATCCCGGACGCGATTTTTTTGATGACGCAATCGACAGCATTCGTACCTTGGTGCCCGCAGACGCAGACGCACTGGCTCACCAGAGCTTTGTCGATAGCGTCAGCCCTGAGGTTACCGCCTCTGACAGTATTCGTTTCCGCAGCAAATCGGCAACGGCCTCGATCAACGGCGTAGGACGCGATTATTTTCGCGTTAACGGCCTGACATTGTTACAAGGCAGCACTTTCCGGGATGATCGTAACGCGTTGCAGGAAGTGATCATTGACGATAATGCACGCCTCTCGCTGTTTGGTGAGTTCGGCGTAGAGCCATTGGGGCAAATCGTGTTTCTCGGCTCGGTGCCTGCACGGGTTATTGGCGTAGTTCAAAGTAATCAAGATTCCGCGCCTAACCGCATCAGAGTCTGGATGCCTTATACCACTGTGATGTACCGCATGGTGGGTAAGCCGACGCTTAGCAGTATCAGTGTACGTTTGAAAGATGATGTCTCCAATAAAGCCGCCGTCAGCGCCATTAATCAGTTACTTACCCAGCGCCACGGTGCCAAAGACTTTATGCTGTTCAATCTCGATAAATACCGCAAATCGATCGAGCACACGTCAATGACCCTGAATCTGCTAATTCTGATGGTTGCTTCGGTTTCGCTGATCATCGGCAGCCTCGGTGTGATGAATATCATGCTGGTTTCAGTGACAGAACGGACACATGAGATCGGCGTGCGCATGGCGGTAGGTGCAAGACGTAGCGACATAATGCAGCAATTTATGATCGAAGCCGTGCTGGTTTGCCTTATCGGCGGCGTATTGGGTATTTTGCTGTCGTTCGCTGCCGGCTCGATGTTTACCCTGCTGGCAGGCGGCATGTTGACCGCCATCTATTCCTGGCAGGCCGCCGCCGTGGCTTTTTGCTGCTCCACTCTAATCGGCATGATCTTTGGTTATCTCCCGGCCCGCAAAGCGGCGCGGATGGATCCGGTCATTTCACTGGCCAGCGAGTAACTTATGAAAATTTTATCCCCCCTGGCTTTAGGTGTCGCAGCTCTTCTCAGTGCTGGTTGCGGCAACACCCTTAAAAGTGAGTATCAGCCACCAAAGGTGAGCTACCCAGCCCACTGGCATTCAAGTACCGAAACTGCCACACCGGTTCCCTTTGACTGGCATGATTTCCACGATCCCCAGTTAGACCGTTTGCTGCAACAGGTGATGATAAGCAACAACGATCTGGCCGCCGCGGCGTTACGCGTCTACCGTGCCCAGTTGGCAGCACAGCGAGTCAATATCGGCACGGCACCTAGCGTGAACGCGTCACTCAATAGCGGTGCAAATACTACCCTTTCCGATTCATCGGCTTGGAACAAAAGCAGCAGTGCTAACCTTGGTGTCAGCTATGAGGTAGACCTGTGGGGTAAATTGGCACGGCAACGGGATGCAGCAGAATGGGCAAGCCAAGCTACCCAACAGGATTTACAAAGTGCACGCTTAGCGTTGCTCGCCAGCGTCAGTAAAAACTATTGGCATATCGGCTTTATCAATCAACGGATCGGCGTCAGTCAGCAAAGCATTGCGTACTCTCGACAAACACTGCAATTGGCAAACGCCCGTTACCGTGCAGGTAGCGTCTCTTCGTTGGACGTCGTGGATGCCGAGCAGAGCCTGATCAATCAAGAAAGCAGCCATCTGGCCCTGCTGCGTGAACGTCAGCAAGCGTTGAACGAACAGACGCTTCTGTTAGGTGCACCGCCGGGCAGCGCATTAGTTGAACCCACACGTCTGCCAACCGGCCCGCTACCACAAATCAATGCAGGTATTCCAGTTAGCGTCCTGCATCATCGCCCGGATATCAGTGCCAAAGAACTTCGCTTGCGTGAATCGCTGGCCAACGTCGACATAAAACGCACTCAGTACTATCCGGCTTTTAGCCTGACCGGCTCTTTAGGTGCCAGTAGCAGTGCCTTGCTGGAGTTTTTGCGTAATCCGCTGGCCACTGTGGGGGCTGGATTGTCGTTGCCGTTCCTGGAATGGCGGCAAATGAACGTCGATATCAAAATTGCCCGCAGTGACTATGAACTGCAGGTCCTTGAGTTTAAACAGGCACTCTATAAAGCCATGGCCGATGTCGATAATGCCTTATCGTTGCGAACGCAATTACTCGCGCAAGAGAAGCATTTTCAGTCTGCACTGGCATTAGCGCGTAAATCTGAACAACTAAATGAGAGCCGTTACCGGCAAGGCGCTGTCCCCATTAATTTCTGGCTAGATGCACAACATCGCCGCCGACTGGCGGAGTTGGCTCTGGATGAAAATCGTTTTGACCAGTATCAAAACCTGGCGCAACTTTATCTGGAATTTGGGGGCTCCCCGCAATAACACATCGGCCTGGCATTCCCGCCGGGCCATTTTTCACCCCCAGCAAAATACATTAATATTGCCTGTTTTTGTCGCATTTCTTCCTATACTTTACGCATCCGCAACCAGACAAAAAAACACCAATACGCACAATAGTTAACCTATTCTTGCACTAATTCGGTGCAAATACATAAGATAAACTGCTAAATTTGATCGCTGCCAGATATAACGTTAAGCTATACATGCAAAATAATTAGTCACCTAAATGACATATTCTCGGTGAAAATTGAGATATTACGTGATTCGCGTCACACAAAAAATGGCAATAGCCGATCTCTGTGCAAAGCACTCAGATTAGCCAAATTGATAACTGGGCAGAAGGATTGCGAATTTACGTACGACTAAAATTGATTAAGGGATGATTATATGAAGTTAAGAAAAAAACGACATAAGCCGATGCATATTAATGACATCACCATTATTGACGACAGCAAACTCAAGAAGGCAATTACCGCGGCTGCATTAGGCAACGCAATGGAGTGGTTCGACTTTGGTGTCTATGGTTTCGTGGCCTACGCGCTTGGACAAGTCTTTTTCCCTGGCGCCACTCCCGGCGTACAGATGATTGCCGCACTGGCAACCTTCTCTGTCCCCTTCCTGGTTCGTCCGCTCGGTGGCATCTTCTTTGGTTCGATGGGCGATAAATTCGGCCGCCAAAAAGTCCTTTCCATCACCATTATTATTATGGCGGTAAGTACCTTCTGCATCGGCCTGATCCCCTCTTATGCGTCGATCGGTATCTGGGCACCAATCTTACTGCTGCTGGCCAAACTGGCGCAGGGCTTTTCAGTAGGTGGCGAATACTCTGGTGCAGCAATCTTCGTTGCCGAATACTCACCAGACAGAAAGCGTGGCTTTATGGGAAGCTGGCTTGATTTCGGTTCCATTGCTGGTTTCGTGATGGGTGCTGGCGTCGTCGTGCTGATTTCCAGCATCGTTGGTGAAACTAATTTCCTCGACTGGGGTTGGCGTATTCCGTTCTTTATCGCTGCGCCATTAGGCTTAATTGGTCTCTATCTGCGTCATGCATTGGAAGAAACGCCTGCGTTCCAGCAACATGTGGATAAGATGGAGAAAGAAGATCGCAACGCCATCGAAAACCCACCGAAGACTTCATTCAAGGAGATTGCAGCCAAGCACTGGAGAAGCCTGCTGGTATGTGTCGGTATCGTCATTTCGACCAACGTGACTTATTACATGTTGTTGACCTACATGCCGAGTTACCTGTCGCATAATCTGCATTATTCGGAAGACCACGGTGTCCTGATCATCATCGCCGTCATGATCGGTATGCTGTTTGTGCAACCGGTCATCGGCCTGACCAGTGACCGCATCGGCCGTAAGCCGTTTATTATCGGCGGTAGTATAGGCCTGCTCGCACTGGCTATTCCGTGCTTCATTTTGATCAACAGTAATGTAATTGGTTTGATCTTCGTTGGCCTATTAGTATTGGCCGTATTGCTCAACTCCTTCACTGGCGTGATGGCATCTATTCTGCCTGCGATGTTCCCAACACACATTCGCTACAGCGCCTTGGCGATCTCGTTCAACATCTCGGTACTGGTTGCCGGTGCAACGCCGACAGTTGCCGCCTGGTTAGTCGAATCAACCGGCAACCTCTATATGCCGGCCTACTACCTGATGGTCGTCGCGGTGATCGGTCTGATCACCGGGTTGTACATGAAGGAAACCGCTAATAAACCGCTACGCGGTGCCACACCGGCTGCTTCAGACCGTTCGGAAGCCAAGGAACTGCTGCAAGAGACCTACGACAACATCGAACAAAAAGTCGATGATATCAATGAGCAGATCGCCGAGCTGGAAAAGAAAAAACAAACGTTGATCGACCAGCACCCTAAACTGGACTAACCGACGTTCTGACGATAAGCCACCTTCGGGTGGCTTTTTTTGGCTTTCTACGCTGATGGTTACTCTGCATGCCGTCGGTTGATCAACGAGGTTAGTACGTGATCCTGCCAGCGGCCGGCAATTTTGAGATAGGATTTTGCATAGCCTTCTTTTTCGAAACCCAAACGCAGCAACAACTTTTCACTCCGGGTATTTGTCGGAATATAAGCGGCCATAATCCGGTGTAGATCCAATTCTCCCAACATGTACTCGATGGTAGCACTCAATGCCTGACTCATAATGCCTTTGCCTTCATGGCGTGCAGCAATTGAATACCCCAAATGGCAGGCCTGAAAAGGGCCACGAGCAATATTGGAAAAATTGCAGGCGCCCAGCATTTCGGTACCAGTACCATTAACAATCCCGAACTGATAAGCCAGCCCCTGCTCAGCGTCACTGTGTGCATGGCATAACCGCTGACGAATTACCTCTGCACGATAAAAATCTTCAGGCCGAATCGGCTCCCACTGTGAGAGGTGATGCTGATTTTCGTGGAAGTAACGATGAACGATATCCGTATCTTCAACCGTCAAAATCTTCAGTCGCAGGTCATTTCCAACTAAAGTTAACTCTTTCATCACCCTCCTCCTTAATTCACTAATCCAATAGAATAGCGTAACACTGCGCCCATGCAGGGAGCCTTTTAGGCTGCCAAACCCAAGCAAGAATAGACTGAAATTTTATCCTGGCAGCGATTAATGCTAGGCTTGAAAACTTGTTAACCCATTGAAGACGATAACCAATGAGTAAAATGGATTTGCCGGTTGTCATTGGAGTGGCAATCATGATTGCAGTATGGGTAGGTGCGATATTTAATATCGGCGATATCACCCCCAACCTTGCACGCATTTTCCACTGGATCGAAAGCCTCCGCTAACGTGCTTGATCGCCCACGATACCAAATAAAAAACCGCCTTGCGGCGGCATTAGCATGGTCATGACACGCAACTTTCGTCACCCTCTACATCGGTGGTGCTGACCGACGCAGAGGGTGCGCCTGGTTATGGCGTCAACGGTTGTTCACCCGTCACGGCATTTTGTACCGATGCCGAAGCCTGGTTTTCTTCGCGGTATTTTTGCTTGTCCCAGGCCCGGAAGAACGGGTAGTAAATGGCCATTGAAATAAGCAAGTTGACGACTTGAATCACCGTTCCCGATATATGCCCACCGGTGGCTAAATAGCCGCTAATGAAAATCGGTGTGGTGAATGGCAACGCAATACCGACCGGAGGCGTTACCAACCCGGTTGCCATCGCACTGTAAGTCACGATCACCAAGACGACCGGCGTCAAAATAAACGGCAGGAAGAAGTACGGGTTCATCACCAACGGAATACCGAATACCATGGGTTCGCTGATGTTGAACAGACAACCTGGCGCGGCAATTTTACCCAACTGTTTCATCTGCGCACTACGGCTGCGCACCAGCATAAAGATGACCAATCCCAATAAGGCCCCTGTTCCGCCGGGGGCGATCCACAGATCATAAAATTGCTGAGTAATGATGTGTGGGATCGGTTGGTTGTTCTGAAACGCGACCAAATTTTCCGACATGTTTGCCAGCCAAACCGGCTGAATAAATACCAATACAATGGCATCCCCATGCAGTCCCAACGTCCATAGCAGGCCGATCAGGATAACCGAGAAAATCATCCCCGGCAGTGTTCCACCCACATGGTGCATCGGAATACCGATCAACGTAGCAATCATGGTGTTGATATCACCAAACGGCGTGGCTTCGACGATCAGACGCAACAACAAAATTACCGCCAACACACAAAAGCCCGGAATCAGCGCCAAGAAGGATTTAGCTACCGCTGGCGGAACCCCTTCCGGCATATTGATCACCAGATTGCGGTTATGCACAAAACGGTAGATTTCCGTCGATAGCAACGCCACGACAATTGCCACAAACAACCCCTGACTGCCGATAAAATTCATCGGCAACACACCTTTGACGATCTGCTCGGCAGCCCCTTTCACAGGCGCAAACAGCGTGTGTTGGGGAATCGTCATGATGAACGCCACCAGCGAAACAGCACCGGTACTCAGCGGGTCCATGCCACGGTATTTTTCCGCCAACCGGTAGGCAATACCAAAGCTGGAGATAATTGCCATGATGTCGTAGGTTGCCTTAACCGGGTACAGCAGTTTGTCCCGCCAGGCTGCACCAAACACCTCCCCCATCAGGTTGGCATAACTTGGGATCGGCAAATAGGCGAAGATCAGGAAGAACGACCCAATCAACATAAACGGCATATTGAGAATTATGCCGTCCCGCACCGACAAAATATGTTTTTGCCCTGCGATTTTTAACGCCGTCGGCAATACGTAACGTTCAAGAATGCTATTTAAACCCGCCATCATCCCCCCCTGCCCGGCAAAACCGGTTCTGTCGTGATTGTTATTATGGAATTTCGACTTAATTAAACTGCGGTAAATAGGCTTGGTTCAGGCTCAGCACCTCATCGAGCAAGGGTTGCGCAATGCCAACACCACCAATCAATGGATTCACGACCAGCGCCAACAGTGCACTTTGACGATCGCCATGCACTGCGGCCTCAATCGTCAGCCGTTCAAAATCTTTTACCTGCTGAGTCAACCCATTCATTGCCAGTGGCATCGGGCCAAAACTCAGTGGGTGTGCACCCTGCGCATCGATCACGCAGTTAGTTTCAATCACCGCATCGTCCGGCAGTCCCTGAATAGCGCCGTTATTGCGGGTGTTCACCACCAGCACCTTGCCGCTGTTGTTATGAATGGCACGGATCAACTCGACCGCCACCTCTGAATAGAACGCGCCGCCACGGAAGCTCAGTTGCTCTGGTTTCTTATCCAATGCCGGGTCGGCATACAAAGCAAATAGCTCCGCCTCAACTTTCATCACTTGCTCAGCCCGGGTCCCTTGCGCCGCAGCCGCTTCTATCTCTTCCTCCAGCATTCCCGCCGTTTGATAGAAATAGCGATGATATGGGCACGGAATCGCCCCCAGGGCCTGTAAAAAAGCGGGAGGCCACGGCAGGTCTTTGATGTTATTCATCGACAGTGTTTCGCCATTACTCAGCATGTCCAATACGTCGGCGGTGACATCCTTCCCGCTTTGCGTCACCTGGTGTACCCACACCATATGATTCAACCCGGCGAAACGCAGATCCACCTGATCGTGCGGCGCTTTCAGCATGTCGGCAATCATGTGGTGCATTGTGATTGGCACATTACACACCCCAATGATCTTCGCCTTGCTGTAGCGTGATACCGCTTCGGTGACGATCCCGGCAGGATTGGTGAAGTTGATAATCCAGGCATCTGGTGCGACCGCTTCTACCGTACGTGCGACCGCCAACATCACCGGAATGGTCCGCAGCGCTTTGGCAAAACCACCGACTCCGGTTGTCTCCTGCCCCAGACGTTGATATTTGAGCCCCAGACGTTCATCAGCAGCGCGGGCTGCCAATTGCCCCACACGGAGTTGAGTTAACACGAAGCTGGCACCACGAATGGCCGCTTCCAGCGAAAAATGCACCGAAACGACCACCTGTTCCAGCCCGTTACGCCTGAACATTCTTTTGGTCAGTTCGGCAATGATGCCCACTTTTTCACGACCGGATTCAACATCCACCAGCGCCAGCTCGGTCAATGGCACATCCTGATAATGTGCAATCAATCCTTCGACCAGCTCTGGCGTGTAACTACTGCCGCCACCAATTACGGTTATTTTAGTCATTGCCTGCCCCTTGAGGTAAACGACGATAAAGCTCGATCATGTCGGTGGCCAGATCCTGGATCAGCATTGCATTCATCAAATGGTCCTGCGCATGCACCAGAATTAAACTGACCGGTATTTTTCCACAGCCTTCGTCCATGCCTATCAGTTCCGTCTGCATGCTATGCGCCCGACCGATGCCAGACTTTGCTTCTTCCAGTTTGGCATCCGCAGCATCAAACTCACCGCGCCGTGCCAGTTGCAGTGCCGAAAGCAGCGAACTGCGTGCACTGCCAGCATGAACCAACAGCTCCATAACGCTCGTTTCCAAATCCATCATTACCTCCCCTCGCCTGATTCCAGGCACAGCAATCCCCGACGGATTAATAAAATAACCCGTTCTAAATCAATCAATAATAGGGTGTGAGGGGCTATGCCCCACAGGGTGTTATCAGCCCAACAGGCCCAGTGCCTTATCCAGCACCTTATCACCACGCATGGTGCCGTAATCCAACATGTCAATAACCGCGACGGTTTTGCCTAATGGGGCAGCCAGTTCCGAAAGCCGCGCATGTTCATATTTCACCTGTGGCCCCAGTAGCACAATGTCCGCCCTTTCAACGATGCGTTCAAAATCCGCTACGGGCACGGCTTCAATTTCGATATCCAAAGCACGTTTTTGTGCCTCGGTTTTCATTTTTTGTACCAGCATGCTGGTAGACATTCCTGCAGCGCAGCATAAGACGATTGTTTGCATTTTTTGGGTGTCCCGATTGTTACTAGCCACCTCGGCTGTGCAAATATAAAACAATGCTGTAACACGCTTGTAAATACCTTAGATCCATAGGATTTGATTATGTTTTTTACTTAATCCTTTAAAAACAAAATGTTAAATAAAAATTATCATGAAAATTTTTTTCAACGCTGTGATCAACGATTGAGTTTTATTTGGAGACAGAATTAAAAAATCCGTTTTATTCTTTAAAAACAGCAGGATAAATTATCAACAATTAAACGATGAGAGGAGCATCTCGTTTTCATGCAGGATGAATTGAAAATTATTTTCAGTACTTTATTCTTCTGTGTATTGCTTTATGCCGTGTGAAAAACAGGCTAGTTTGGAGCACAGATCGCCGATTGGCATAACAGAAGGGGCATTGCAGTCATGGATCTCGTTTACCACATTCAGTTTCGCCAAAGCCCGTTCAATCGCCAGGAAGCGAAAATTGCCCGGACCATCCTGGATAATCCCGGATTCACGTCAAAGGCAACCATTGAACAGTTGGCCGAACGTGCTGGTGTCAGTACCGAGATCGTCGCTCATTTTGCTCAGTCCCTTGGCTGCCAGGATCTTAACGACTTTATCTCTTTGATGCGTACCCAGCCCGTGCCGGCAAAGGCTGAAGCCGCGGTGGCTCAACCCGTATTGGGCGGCATGGATATCGCTTTCGCATCAGCCGCCTGTATCGGTAAGCTGCCTGGCGTCAGTTCTACAACGCTCAGTCGTTTTGCTAAATCCATTGGTTGTGAAGATATTGGCGACATTGTCTATCAGATCCGCGCACGCCAAAATCAGCTCAGCCAGCAGGAAGCAAAGGTCGCGCAAACCATTTTGGACGATATCGCCTTCGCCTCCTCCGCTACCATTGAGCTACTCGCCAGCCAGGCGGGTGTCAGTCCGGCAACTATCACGCGCTTTGCCAAAACTATTGGTTGTGATGATATTCGCGATTTGCGAATGAAATTGGCCCAGGCCAGCGTCAGCGGTTCACGCTATTTAACCGCGCAAACGGCCCCCAATGGACCACCGCGCCTGTGGCTGCAACGCGTTAATGACATAGAAACCACGTTGCATCAGCAACTGCAGCAGGTAGAGCATGCTGCATTGATCGAAGCCTGCCAACAATTAAGCCAGTCCAAAAGTGTGCATATTTTTGGTGTAAATAGCATGGCGCTGTACGTCAATGAATTGCAGCAACGCTTGGTCGGACTTGGCTATCCCGCCTTCGCCTGTCAGGACGCTGCGCTAATGCGGATGACAGCGTCCACACTTAGCACGCAGCAATGCGTAGTTCTGCTATCAATGAGTGGGGAAAACACTGATTTGCTTAACGCCGCAAAGCTGGCCGGCGCTACTGGAGCTTACCGTATAGCCGTGGCCCCAGCAGGCAGTACACTTGCCGAATTGGCCGATAAAGTATTGCCACTCAGTGGCGGTAGCGCTGCACGTTATGGACTGATGTTAACTCTCGACCTGCTGCTGGCGCATCTACTGCCTGAGAGCCTGAGCTCGCAGACGGAAGATTAAATCTGTATCTCTATACCGTTCAGTTCCTCCTCCGGCACGGCCCGCACTATGCGCATAACCTGAGGATTTTCCTAATTAGCCATCTGGATTGCCGTTACCTATTGATAGGAATATTCTTACTACGTTATCGTAAACCTTCCACATAGATATCAACCTAAGTGGAATTTGCAGGACTTTATTTTTATATGGCTTCTCTGCCAGCTTCGGCTGGCATTTTAAATTCCACCAGCGGTAAACTTTTATGATCGATTATTCCCTTTACGGACTCAGCGATAAAGATATCGAGACGTACCGTGAGCACATATATCATCTGGTCGGTAAAAGCGTCATTCAGGTGCTTTCTGCGAACACACCTATCAGCAAGCAAAGTATTCTCGCCTATCTGATCAAAGAGATCGAAAAACAACCCGACGACTACTGCCAAAAGCTGCACAGGGCAGCAATCGAAGTCATCGGTGTCACTGGACGCTAAGGAGCAGCATGCGCAAGTCGGATCTATGCACCATCATCTCCATCCTCGTCGTCGTAGCTATGATGTTAGTGGCGAACTGTAGTGCGGATGAGATTCCACTACTGGGGGGGAGTTAAGATCTGATGCTTAAAAAGGCAATATCCGGTTTTACATAACCGGATAGGGTCTTAATGACGTTATGTGGCAGGCTACATGCCAGGCTGACCACATCATAACAGCGTGGTGTGTTGGGAAAATGTACACGTTGACCAAACAATGCAGGCACGGAGTGAATCGTTTTAGATACGACGTCTTAAGCTCTGATGACTAACGGCATTCACCAGTAATCGAGTTTCTCCCCTGTGGGCAAATGTCAGAATGCTGAGGAATAACACCCAAGATTGATCCCAAAGGCCCTGAGCAACCAGATAGCATTAAAACAGCCAGCAAAAATAATCCCCCTCTCATCCGATTCCCCTTATCTTTTGCACTATTTGGTTATATATCACTTATCGCCAGTCGTCCTTAAAAAACGGCTCACTTTCATGTAAGAATCTGCGTCTCAAGGCAATTAACATTATGACTCTTATGCAGATTGCACAAGCTCATAGACCGGCGTTGTGAGGCGACGTCAGAAATGCTTATGGAATGACCGATAGCAACCATGATGGTACCTGCATCTGCTAGTTTGTGTAGACATAACCCTCTGTATGTAGAGGAAGTGGATATGGTGGGTACACTGAAGGATGTATGAATATGAGTGTTTAGGCTGTGAACATTTTTCTGATAATCACAACCTTGTCGATCTTTTCCGAGCCGTAAGTATAACCAATCAGGTACTGTGTAAAGTCAACCCCATCGGCTTAAAAAACACAGATTTTTTACCACCTTCCTCTAGGATTAGATACAATATACAGTCAGTAATACCCCAATAAATCACATGCGGCATTACTAACATCTAGGTGTACTTCTCAATGTGTAATAAGCAACATTGCCTATATTAGCCTAACTAATAATTACTCATTGCAATTTCCAATCACATTAATAATTACAATTAGTTACCGGTTAACATATAGGATTTACCAACCAGTAATCGCCGACTTCACCAGTATTTTCTTAAACAAACTGTTACTATCAACTCACCGATTATAACATGCATTATTTTAGTAAAATGATTACCCAATACGAATATATCGCTCGGCAACTCGCTAGAACCCACAACAAAAAACATGAACTGTATGCAGTAACTGGTGTTATTCATCGATTAAACCGGCATGATGTTAAATTCATCACTCAGCAGTATGTAAAACGCGATTCAGGACGTGCGCTAACAGACCTCTATTTCCCATTACTCAACTTGCATATCGAAGTAGACGAACCACATCACCTCAGTCAAGTGCCTCAAGATCAATTACGTGAAGCTGATATCATTGACGCCACTGGACATGAGGTATTGCACATCCCTATTGCATCTACCCTCGAAGAGATAAATCGCTCTATTGACAAATGTGTTACAACTATAAGAAGAAAAATATCTGAATTGGGAGCGGATTTTACTCCATGGGATATGGAAAGTGAATTCTCCATAGAACCACACATCAAGCGCGGTTACATTGACTTACATGATAACATCGCGTTCCGTCGTATTACTGATGCATGCAATTGCTTCGGTCACGACTATAAACACTATCAACGAGCTGGTGCCAAGCATCCCCATGAGCCAGATATACTACTTTGGTTCCCTAAGCTCTTTGAAAATGATTTATGGAACAATCGCATTTCTGAAGATGAAGAAATTATTTGGGAGTTAAGTAAAGACAAGCATGCTGGAAAAGTCGAAGAGCATTTCCAACACTGGTTAGATAGATCAAGCCCAGATAAGCGTTTAGTTTTTGCCAAGGCCAAAGATAATCTTGGGAGTGTCCTATATCGCTTTAAAGGGCTGTATCAGATAGACCGCAAGAACAGTAATATCAACGATGGCCTTTGCTGGAAGCGCATCGCTATACGCGCCAAGACCTATTCTCATAAGCCCGTGGAGCAAACTGTCGAGTAGTACATTTTTTCGTGATAGTCCATTGCCACTATATCCTGAGTAGCACCAAGTCTGCTTGCATTATGTCGGGCCCATAATACTCTGTACAATATTGAGTCCGTGACAAACTGCGGCGGGCTCTTTCTACCTTTTGCTTCGAATCCTACGTTTTCAAGCTGGTATCATTTTGTCACGGCCAGCCAAATTTCAGATACAAAAAAACCGCCTTCCGGCGGTCACGACATTACTACTTATTGCTTTGTTATTCTTGAATTTATTTTCCTGGTACCCGGGGCGGGACTTGAACCCGCACAGCCATAAGCCGAGGGATTTTAAATCCCTTGTGTCTACCGATTTCACCACCCGGGCTCGGGAAAATTGGAGGCGCGTTCCGGAGTCGAACCGGACTAGACGGATTTGCAATCCGCTACATAACCGCTTTGTTAACGCGCCTAAATTCTATTTGCCTTGTTCAGGCTAAAGCTCGTGAAACACCAGCTTTATCAAATTTGGAGCGGGAAACGAGACTCGAACTCGCGACCCCGACCTTGGCAAGGTCGTGCTCTACCAACTGAGCTATTCCCGCATCAATCAGAACTTACTGATTTTTTTGCTATCTTTCGGCAAATCACTGCTGCCGTCTGATGCGATGCATTCTACTTACCTGACGTAATGAGTCAATAAAATTGTTGGCTCATTACGTTTGTTTGACGATTTTTGCAGCGCTTTGATCAGGGTTCCAGCAAATCTTTCCTGGCAGCGTTCAAATATTGGAACATTGACCAGAAAGTCAGCACCGCTGCGATGTACAACAAACCAAAAGATACATACTCAACGGAGCGGTCTGGACGCCACAACAATCCAACCAGCGACATCATTTGCGCCATGGTTTTTACTTTACCAATCCAGGACACCGCCACACTGCTACGTTTACCAATCTCCGCCATCCACTCACGCAGTGACGAGATAATAATTTCACGGGCAATCATGGTCGCCGCAGGCAGAGTAATCCACCAGGTGTGGTAATGTTCCGCCACCAGCACCAGTGCCACAGCCACCATCACCTTATCCGCTACCGGGTCGAGGAACGCCCCGAAACGGGTGGTTTGCTTCCAGCGACGGGCGAGAAAACCATCAAACCAGTCGGTTATGGCTGCAAACACAAAGATAACGGCGCATACCATCGGAGCCCAGGTGAACGGCAGATAAAATGCCAGAACAAAGAATGGGATCAGAACTACGCGGAACAGAGTAAGCCAAGTCGGTATATTCAATTGCATAATGCTACGGTAACTATCTGGCTGGAGTGGGAATTAAGAGTATGTTGCTACATTGCCCTCAGTGTTTCAATGCATTGTAGATCTTTTCTGCCAATGCTTGTGAAATACCCGGCACTTTTGCAATTTCCTCCACGCTGGCGTTCAATAATGGTTGAAGTCCACCCATATACTTCAACAACACCTGTCGCCTTTTTGGCCCAACGCCGTCGATCAGCTCCAACGCGCTGGTATTTCTTACTTTTGCCCTTCTCTGGCGGTGCCCGGTGATCGCATGGTTATGCGAATCATCGCGGATATGCTGGATCACATGCAGCGCCGGCGAATCTGACGGCAGCGCAATGCCTTCGCCTTCCGGCACAAAGAACAACGTCTCTAGCCCGGCTTTGCGATCGGCACCTTTAGCGATACCAATCAGCAAAGGTTTGTTCTTATCCCAGGTTACATTCAGCGAATTAAACACATCAATCGCCATACCCAGTTGCCCTTTACCCCCATCAATAAAGATAACGTCAGGGATCTTTTTCTCTTCCAGAGCCTTACCGTAGCGGCGTTTCAGCACTTGCGCCATCGCGGCATAGTCATCTCCCGGCGTAATGCCGGTGATATTATAGCGCCGATATTCAGAACGCAGCGGCCCATTACCATCAAACACCACACAGGACGCGACCGTTTGTTCACCCATGGTATGGCTGATGTCGAAGCATTCCATGCGGTTAATTTCGGTCAGGTTCAACACCTTCGCCAATTCGGCCAGGCGCTGGTGAATCGTCGACTGTTGAGAAAGTTTGGTCGTCAGTGCCGTCGCCGCGTTGGTCCGAGCCAGTTTAAGATAACGTGCACGGTCACCCCGTGGCTTACTCTGGATCTGGATTTTACGGCCGGCCAATTCAGAGAGAGACTCAGCAAGCAGGTCTTTTTCCGGCAAGGTGAAATCCAACAGGATTTCGGACGGCAAGGTGCGCATCTGGCTCCCCTGTAAATAGAACTGGCCGACAAATGTTTGTACAACTTCGCTCATTTCAGTACCGCCAGGTACTTTCGGGAAATAACTGCGGCTGCCCAACACTTTGCCCTGACGAATAAACAGCACGTGCAGGCAAGCCATACCCGCCTCAAACGCCACGCCGATCACATCCAGATCGTCACTATTGCCGGAAACAAACTGACGTTCAGTCACCCGCCGAACCGCTTGGATTTGATCGCGTATGCGCGCCGCCTCTTCGAAGTTCAATGCCTTGCTGGCGTTTTCCATCCGTTCGATCAACTGATGCAATACTTGCTGATCTTTACCCGACAGGAACAGACGCACATAGTCCACCTGCTGCTGGTATTCATCCTCGCTGACTAACCCGGCGACACAAGGCCCCAGGCAACGACCAATCTGGTACTGCAGGCAAGGCCGTGAGCGGTTGCGGTACACACTGTTCTCACATTGTCGTATCGGGAACAGTTTCTGCAGCAGCGCCAGCGTTTCACGTACGGCATAGGAATTGGGGAATGGGCCAAAATATTCGCCCTTGGCGTGTTTGGCACCACGATGCACAGCCAGCCGCGGATGGCTGTCCGCGCTAAGGAAGATCAGCGGATAAGATTTATCGTCTCGCAAAAGAACATTATATCGCGGCTGGTATAACTTTATGTAGTTATGTTCCAGCAGCAGCGCTTCTGTTTCGGTATGCGTAACAGTTACGTCTATTTGCGCGATATTTTTAACCAACGTCTCAGTTTTGCGACTACCAACCTGCTGGCGGAAGTAGCTGGCGAGACGTTTTTTCAGATCTTTGGCTTTGCCGACATAGATAACCGTGCCAGTAGCGTCGTACATACGGTAGACGCCAGGTTGGCTGGTTACGGTGCTTAGAAAGGCTTTGGCATCAAAACGGTCACTCACTGCTTAACAACGTCTCCGCATTGAACAATCCGTGTCGGATAGCCAGGTGTGTCAATTCAACATCACCGCTGATATTCAGCTTACTGAACATGCGGTAACGGTAACTGTTCACTGTTTTAGGACTGAGGCTCAGTTGCTCTGAGATCTCATTCACCTTTTTGCCTTTGGTGATCATCAGCATAATTTGCAGTTCGCGCTCAGACAGGCAGCTAAACGGCGTTTCCGTCTGCGGCTCTAGCTGGCTCAGGGCCATCTGCTGGGCGATATCGGACGCAATATATCGCTGCCCTGCCTGTACGGCACGAATAGCATTGATCACATCCTGTGGGGCCGCACCCTTGCTCAAGTAACCCGCAGCGCCCGCCTGCATTACTTTGGCCGGCAATGGATTTTCCGTATGAATAGTCAGCATGATGACTTTAACGTCGGGCGCATAACGTACAATTTTGCGCGTGGCTTCCAATCCACCAATACCCGGCATATTCATATCCATAAGAACGATATCTACAGCATTGCCACGGCACCATTTTACGGCATCCTCACCGCACTGGGCCTCACCGACAACTTTTATACCTTTGATATCTTCAAGAATGCGTCGTATCCCTGCGCGCACCAGTTCGTGGTCATCAACAAGAAGAACGCTAATCAAGGAAAAATCTCCAAAAAGAAGGGAGTAACGCAATCAGCCTCTGTTATAGCCAGAGATATTACTTGTTTTTCAGACAAGAATGAACACAGATTAATACTTACTCTCGATTAACTTTGCGGAATGGGCCTGACTTTTGAATTTTAGTCACTAACACAGCTCGATAAAGCCTAGCCTGCCTATGAAAATAGGCGATGTAAATATTACAGTGCATACCTTTGCTTCATGATACAGCGACAAAGGTTAACCACAGGTAAAATCAGTGTAAGCAATCGCAACACTGATAATATTAACACGAATACAATACCATTGTAATTCATTGAAAATGAACAAAATAGCAACCATCCATTTATCTGCCCTCTTGGTGACCATTATGGAAGAAATTATTTCCTTCCCATTCGGGCAACACACAGCAAGTGGATAGCATTGATAATTTAAATAACTGCACACGTTAACTGCGAGCTGGCGATCAAATACTTATTAAGTTTTGAAAAATAACTAAGGTATTATTCTCCAGAAAACCTGAGCTCAGACAGCAACTGCCGATGCATTAATCAATAATGAGTATGTCCCCTAATACGGCGGCTGCTAAACCTTCGCCCGGTCCCCGCTACCAGATGCCAGCTAACACAGCCCCATCGGTGCAGATGCATTTCTGCATGCTATGCTATACTCCGCGCCCAGTTAAAGACGCATCTGCACGCCAGAGTGAATGAGGCCCGTGTGGGTGCGCATCAAAATGCATATTGTTTCAGGCTTCGGCCTCAAAAATCAGGAGAGAAAATGAGCAACGTTGATTTCACTACGTCTGCAAACCCGGAAACGCTGGCAACAGAAGTCGCCTGTCTTAAAGCCACGCTGACGCTGATCCTGAAATCGATCGGCCAGGCTGATGCCGGGAAAGTCATTATCAACATGGAACGCTTTATTGCACAAATCGAAGATCCGACCCAGGCCGAAATCTTCAAAAACAGCATTCAACAGATTAAGCACGCCTACCGTCAATAATCTGTCGCCCCTCAGGCCTGCCGTCAGCGCGGGCCCGTTTCCTCTGCTGTTTCCGACGAATTGATTCCCTTGGTTATTTCAGGCAATGTGATTTTTATTTACGCCAGAGAAACATATGGGCATCGTGGTTAAAGCGTTGATCGGCGCGTTGGTGGTGGTATTAATTGCGCTGCTTGCCAAAAGTCGCAGTTACTATATCGCCGGTCTTGTGCCGTTGTTCCCCACTTTTGCACTGATTGCTCATTACATTGTCGGCAGTGAACGTTCGATAGAAGCGCTGAGAACCACGCTGATTTTCGGTATGTGGGCCGTTTTACCCTATCTGGTATACCTGATCTCACTATATTGCTTTATCAACAGCATGAGGTTGTCTTGGGCACTGTTGGCTGCTGTGTTGTGCTGGATCGCCGCAGCGTGGCTATTAGTTACCCTATGGGGTTGGTGGCAGGGGCGCTGACTGCCCCCCGCCAGATTCACGGTTTGCTGGCCTGCAGGACAAACCCGCGTTGCATATCGCCAGCGATTCGGAAATAACGGCTCTCACTGGCACGCAATGTCATCGGTAACCGGCCACTGGTATCGCGCCAAATGCACAGGTTGTTTTCGATCATATCCTGCCCAATGCTGATTTCGTTATTACCCACCGGCACCCGAAACTCAGCCTTCTCTTTGACCGCCAATGATGCAGCAAACTCTCCGTTGATATAAACCCCGGTACGGCAACTCCCCGCCAACATTCCACTGTCACGAACAACAACTACCGTTGCAAATGGCGTTTGCGGCACATTCTGATAAAGCAGCAACCGGCTTGGGGGTGGTAACTCCGCCTGTTGCAACGGAACGCTCTGGGTCGCGCAGCCAGACAACAACAAGGTCGTAACGAGTAAAGCGGCGTAATGCTTCATCCTGAGCTCCTGAAAAAAAACGATCTTCATAGTAGCAAGAGAATAACCGCCAGCCGTAGCATTGAAGCGCTATTGGTAGAAAAATAGGATAACTTCCAGTGGGCTGAGGAAGGATGAAGAAATGGGGCCATCTCCGCCGACCCGCATTTTTTCAGGTATAACGGCTGACGATATAAGAATATTCTGGTGTTATTATATTGAAATAGATAGGATTTTTATGATCCCCTTAAAGTTTAACCATACGCTTTTTAATGTCATCTTGAAAAACGCCACTTACATAGTTAAAGCCTTTATCTGTCACATAAACTCGCGAATAGCCATTTTCTGATAATGCAGTCACCATATAACCGGCACTGATCATCTCCGAAGAAGGTGCATTCATCAGGGTGAGAAATCCTCGTCCTCGACACCATTGATAAAAACGAGTACGACCATAACCCAATGAATCACCCACATCGGAAAGGTTTCTCATTCCTTCATAATCATCTGATAATGAAGGTAAACCAGCACTGCCTTTAGGTACTTCCGGTTTATTCGCCAAAATAAAACTCCCTTTAATGTCTTCATCATCATGACAATCACCCATCGATCCTGAATCTAGAAAATTTACACATAAATTGCAATCGTATTACCTGAAAATTCAATAATAGTTTTAATTGTGAGAATTCATAAAAAGCAATATAAATATCCCACACTTAATTGCACATACTTTAAATATCCTTTCTTAACCAAGAATAAAGATAAACCCTTAGGTAAATATCTTAAAAATGCAGGAATATAAAATCCGAAAATAACTTAGCGCAGGCATTATCACAAACAACGACTATTTCAATAATCAGTAAACTCCTCACCTTCGATCGACAGCGGCAAGACTACATCAACCCCATCTAAACAATAACCATTATCATTTCCATTTTTGGCATCAATTCATTACACTCCCCCCACCTCAACTAAGAAGATTCTTAGAGAGTGCGTATAGGACGAAAGGAAGAGTTAGGGACACCATGAAGACGTATAGATTTTTGATTATATTGCCATTAATGACATTAACTGCCTGTACACAATGGGAAAGACCGGGTGCAGGCGACGCCACTCGCGATGCTGAATATGCTGAATGTAAAGGACGTGGCTTCGAGCGTTTTCCACCCGACGTGGTGAGAGATGTTGAATTTAGCTACGAAAACAAATATCAGACTTGCGAAAAAGATAAGAAGAACTGCCCAGACGGTTACCGCTACGAAAAACAGCCCTCATTTAAAACGGTACAAAATGATCGTAATGAGGGAGCCCGTTCGGCAACCATAGAAGCCTGTATGTACGGCAAAGGCTGGCATGAAAAAACGTATTACTGGCCACAGTATTAGGTATAGCGATGATCCCGTTGGCATAACGCCGTCACTGATACCGCGTGCCGCCGGAGATTATTCATCGTCACCGTGCGGCATGCCGGACTTGGGTTTATGTTTGCCCTCTTCCGGCTTCTTATCTTTTGCGGCCGATAATGCCCGGCCAATCAACCACAACAACAGCGGCATTAGCAGCAGGCACAACCCCAGCGTAATCAGTGCATTTGTCATCCGTTCTCCGCCCAACTTTTCCAGTCACTCAGTCTGAGTGTAGCAGGCTTATTCGTCGGTTTTTATCCTCCCCAACCGCGCCAATGTTGCCCCCCTTACTGGCGTTAATGGGATGCGTGGGGTTAATAACGGCCAGCCGAACAAGTGGCGTGCCGCTGTCGCACAAATCTTACCCTGACAAGCCCCCATACCGCAGCGACGACTTAACTTGGCCGACGTCCAGTCAGGCAAGCCATTTATCTCACCCAACGGCACATCTTCACAACGACACAACAACGTTTCTGGTGTCGCCAACGCTTTCAATGCAGGATTAAGCACAAAGGTTCGCGCCACCGCATCAGAAAATTGCCGCCACTTTGCTCGTTGCGCCATTAATGCTTGCACATTCTTCAAATTGTCGGTTGCAGCATAGCCAGCAATAGCTCCCTCAGTCAGCGCCAGTTCACTACCGCCAATACCGGTACATTCACCGGCAGCATAAATATGCGCTTGGCTGGTCCGCTGATCATCGCTCACAACAATAACATCATTATCGATATGGCATCCCAATAGCATCGCCAGTTCGATATTCGCCACCAGCCCAAAACCACAGGCTAAACGTTCGCAGTCCAGCGTCACCACGCGAGCGCCTTTTTGAATCCGCACCGCTTTTAACCGCTGATCACCCAGCGCCTCCAGCACATGGCTGCCCGGACGATAATGTCTATTAGAGAGAGCAAAGGACTGGCGTAACTTCACAGGCCAACGCCATAACCCACCGGCAAAAGCCGCTATCCGCGGGGCGGGTGCTTGCTCTGCCAGCATTATCACCTCCCCCCCAGCGCCGACAACACTGTGGGCAACGGCCAGTAGCAATGGGCCACTACCCGCAATAACCACCCGTTCCCCTTTAACGGCTAGCCCTTGTTTAATTTGCGCCTGTAGGCCACCAGCGCCAGTCACACCCGGTAACGTCCAACCAGGAAACGGGAGCAGCAGTTCCCGGGCGCCACAGCATAGGATCAGTTTTTGAAATTCCACGGTGCCACTGTCCGTTGCATCTTCGTAGAGAATTTTCTGCGGACCACACTGAGCTACAATTTTGACGCCGTTGAGCAGCGTTATATTACTCTGTGCCTCAACCGCCTGTCGGTATTGCTGCGCTAGCGCAGGTAGTGCCACGTTCGGTCCATCACGCCAGATTTGCCCACCCGGACGGAGGTTGTCGTCGAGCACCAACACCGATCGGCCGCTTTCTGCCGCAGCGCAAGCCGCTGCTAACCCTGCCGGACCAGCACCGACAATCAGCACACCACACGTGAGCTCACTCATTCTCTGTCCTTTCAATATGCATTCCAGGTTGGCACAGCGTCTGGCATGCCAGCCTCCGCATCCCATTCACCGTGACACGACACTCCTGACAGATACCCATACCACAAAACGGCGCACGTAATTGACCACTGGCAGAAAGACGACACCAGTCCTGCCCGCTCAGGCTCAGCGCCGCTGCCACAGTGATCCCCTCCGGCACGCAGAGATTTTCACCGTTAAGGTTTAACGTAAGTAACCTCTGTTTTTTGTTCATACTGGCAACACCTCTTTCCGAAACATACGCGATGCCAGATAAGGCGTGTCATCAATGGCCGGTCGATGATTATGGATCTGCGACGCAATCAGTGCTGCGCTGCCCAGCGCCGTTGTTACACCCAGACCTTCGTGACCCAATGCCAACCATAACCAGCGATGTTTGGGATGCGGTCCCAGCAGCGGCAAGCCGTCGGCAGACGCGGCGCGTTGGCCTGTCCAGCAACGGATGATGTTCATTTGCGCCAGTGCAGGCAGGAAGGTGTTCGCGCGTGCCAACATGGCGGCCAATAACGGCATATCAATGGCACTCTCTGGAGCATCAAACTGGCGTGAAGAGCCAATCAACAACTGGCCTGTTGGGCGCGCCTGAACGTTGAATGCTACCGACGTGCCGTCACTGGCATGGGCACTGGCGCCATAACCCAGTTCAACCAATTGATGATGCACCCGCTTTGGGTAGCGATCGGTGATCGCAAGATGCCCTTTCTTGGCACGTAATAAGGGCTGTTCCAACAGCCTATCGGCCTGTAGACCACTGGCAAGTACCACAATCGGCGCCGTTAGACGTTCCCCACTGGCCAACACAACGGACTGTGCTTCCAGCGCGATAGCCTCGCCAGTAATCACCCTGACCGCGGGCCCAGCATCAGCGATTAACCAATGGGCAACGTTAGGTGCATACACTATGCCATCACCCGGCACGCGTAACCCACCCGCCAGACCAGAACGCAGCATAGGTTCAAGCCCCGCAACCTGTGCTGCACTCAATGTTTCACTGGCAACTTCGTATTCCGCCATACGCTGCCGCTTAGCCTCGGCAATGGCCATTTCATCGTCCCGCTCAGCCAGCCACAACGTACCACAACCGCGCCAGGCACAGCTTTCCGGCATCCGGTCCACCACACTACGCCACAGTTGCAACGAATAGGCGCTTAAGGCCAGTTCTGCCGGGTTATCATCCATACAGACCAGATGCCCCATGCCTGCCGCTGTCGCACCAGCACGCTGGTTGTCTACCAGCAGGACTTGAACCCCCTGTCGTGCCAGCTGCCAGGCGCAGGCAGCACCAATGATGCCGGCACCGACCACAATCGCCTCAGCACGCCTGCCGGCAACCATTAACGGATCCCCCAAATAAAGGGATCACGTTCATCTAACAACAGTTGGCTGTCAGCACACACATAGGCTTGCCCACGAATAAACGGCGTCACGCGATCGCCGTTATGCTGGTAATAGCCACTGAACTGGCTGCCAATCACACTTGCCTGACGCCAAATCTCTCCTGGCTGCAATTTTCCGTCTGCGGCCAGACAGGCCAACTTTGCACTGGTGCCGGTACCGCAGGGCGAACGGTCATAAGCCTTGCCCGGGCACAGTACAAAGTTGCGGCTGTCAGCTTGCGGATCGGCGGCAAACAGTTCGATGTGATCAATAACGCCACCGTCTTCTCCATGAACCCCCGTCAGCTCCAGAGCCTGACGCACAGCCCAACAAAAGGCCGTGAGTGCCTCCAGATTTTGCGTATTGATTGCCAGATGATGTTCGCCAATCAGGAAAAACCAGTTCCCTCCCCACGCGATATCGCCCATCACTGTTCCGTAACCGTTCACCTCAACCGTAACCTGTCGGCGATATCGGTAAGCGGGCACGTTTTCCACCGTTACACTGCCATCCGTATGCAACGTCGCATTCACCGTACCCACCGGGGTTTCGATCAGGTGTTCCCCTACGTCAATCCGCCCCAGATAGGCCAGCGAGGCCACCAGTCCGATGGTACCGTGGCCACACATCCCCAGATAACCGGCGTTGTTAAAGAAAATCACCCCTGCGGTAGCCTGCGGTGAACAGGGCTCGCACAGCAAAGCCCCCACCAGCACGTCATTGCCGCGAGGCTCCAGAATAATGGCGCTGCGCCAGTCGTCATAGTGTTGGGCAAACAGTGCCTTGCGTTCCGCCATACTGCCGGTGCCCAATGAGGGGAATCCATCGACGATCAGTCGTGTTGGCTCACCGCCTGTATGGGAATCGATCGCGTGCAGCAGGGTGAATTGCGAAGAAAGAGCCATCGGAGTCTCCTGGGTTAATGAAATGTTACCGATGGAGTTAGCCTGACCGAATATGCTGACGACGGCTTGATGCATTTCGGCGCAGGGAATGCAGAAATCAGCACAATTCTCGCCTTGGCATTTAACCGGATCCCCGTTCAGCACTGCACAAAAGTATGCGGTGATCCGCATAATTGGCAGCTACGCTTGAAAAGTTACAAGAAAGTTAATATTGATTAAGCGCTTCAAAACGGCCTGTCCGACCGCCTCAGATTTGAGTCACTCAACGGGAAAAGGTATTGCTATGCGATTAGCCCAAGACCATCAGGTTATTACTGCCCCCCGGCCCGTTCTTGATGAACAGGAAGATGACGTTTTTGCCATTGAGCAACTCTCTCGCTGGTGTGATGGCCTGGCACAACAGCGCCCAAACACCCTGCATGACCTGCTCAACTCACTGGCGCTGATCGTGCCGCTGCTCAACGCCATTCCCAACGTTGTCTTCTTTATCAAAGATGTACAGGCACGTTACCTGTTGGCCAACCTGACACTGGCTAAACGTTGCGGATTTAAAACCGTCACACCGCTGCTGGGTAAAACCTCGGCGGACGTGTTCCCAGCCCAGCTCGGTTCGGGTTATACCGAACAGGATCGCCGTGTACTGCTCCACGGAGTGATGATCCAGGATCAGCTGGAAATGCACCTTTACAGTGGTCGTGAAACCGGCTGGTGCCTGACACAAAAGCTGGCGCTGTACGATACTCAGGGCAAAATCATCGGCATGGCGGGCATCTCGCATGATCTTCAGGAGGCCAAAGCTAATCACCCTGCCTATCAACGGCTTGCCGCCATCGACGTATACATTCGTCAGCATTACGCTCGCCCAATTGCTCTCGAGGAACTGACGGCGCTCACTGCGCTTTCTGTGGCGCAGATCGAACGTTACTGCAAACGCATTTTTCATCTCACACCACGCCAGATGATCCACAAAGTACGTCTGGAAAAAGCCACCGAACTGCTGGCCAGTGATCTGCCCATTACCGACATAGCCTTGCAGTGCGGCTACACCGATCACAGCGCATTCAGCCGCCAGTTCAAGGCGATGACCGGCTCTACACCACGTGATTTCCGCATCACACTTACGCCATAACCCACTGATTTAAATTACCAATACCTTTCTTTTTGGCGCTTCGAAGGTCAGGGTTTTCTTCGCCTGAGACTCTGCACCACTGTGCCAATTTCGTCATGGCATTCGGAGAAAACCGTCAAGCCCCTGCGAACAATACACGTCAATCTGTGATTGGATTTTACCAATAATTCACCATTGATTAACAAACTTGGACGACAGGACAAACACTATGAGCCATAAAGCCATTAGCTGGAGCGGCGTATTCCCGGCGGTCAGCACTCAGTTCCGCAGCGACTTTTCTTTGGATCTCGACGCCACCCATACGGTGATCAAAAACCTGGTCAAAGACGGCGTTTCGGGCCTGGTGGTCTGCGGCACCGTTGGCGAAAATACGTCGCTGACAATGCAGGAAAAACTGTCAGTCATTGAAGTCGCACGTGATGCTGCACAGGGCAAAGTGCCCGTCATTGCCGGCATCGCCGAATTCACCACCGCCTTTGCACAGAATATGGCGCGTGAAGCTCAGAAGGTCGGCGTCGACGGCATTATGGTCATGCCGGCATTGGTCTACTCTGCCAAACCCCATGAAACCGCCACACATTTTCGCAGCGTTGCCACCGCCACCGATCTGCCGATCATGGTCTACAACAATCCCCCTATTTATAAAAACGACGTGACACCCGACATCCTGACGTCGCTGGTCGACTGCGAAAATATTGTGTGCTTTAAAGACTCTTCTGGTGATACCCGTCGCTTTATCGATTTGCGTAATGAGGTAGGCGACCGCTTTGTGTTGTTCGCTGGATTGGATGACGTCGTACTGGAAAGCATCGCTGTCGGTGCCGAAGGGTGGATCTCCGGAATGTCTAACGCCTTCCCACGTGAAGGCGAAACGCTGTTCCGCCTGGCGAAGCAAAAACGCTTTGAGGAAGCGCTGGCGCTGTACAGCTGGTTTATGCCGTTGCTGCACCTGGATGCGCGACCGGATTTGGTGCAGTGCATCAAGTTGTGTGAAGAGCTAGTGGGCCGTGGCAGCGCAGTTACCCGCCCACCACGTTTAGCGCTGCAAGGCGATACGCTTGCCGACGTCACTGCAGTGGTCAAAAAAGCGCTGGCAAACCGTCCGGCATTGCCGGACGTCGGCCTCTAATCGCCACTCTCGCTCGCCCGGTTCACTGCCGGGCCTAACCACTTGCTAAACGAGGGAACCCATGCCCAACGCCTATACCATCAGTGGTCGACAGTTTATCGGCGGCCAGCGCCACGCCAGCGGCGAGGCCGATCTTGTCAGCCTGCGTGCTGATAACGGTCTGCCGACTGGTCACACTTTTTTCTCAGCCAGTGCCACAGAAGCTGCCGCAGCCGCTGATGCTGCCGCACAAGCATTCACGGCTTATTCACAACTCAGCGCCGAACGCCGCGCCGATTTTCTCGAGGCTATTGCCGACCAATTGGATGCCCTGAGTGAAGATTTCTTCAACTTCGCCATGCAGGAAACCGCGTTGCCATTCGCGCGTCTTAGTGGCGAGCGAGCCAGAACCAGTGGTCAGATGCGGCTATTTGCCACCTTGTTACGCCGAGGGGATGTACATGGCGTGCGCATAGACAGCGCATTGCCGCAGCGAACACCGTTGCCACGCCCAGATCTACGGCAATATCGCACTGCTATCGGCCCAGTCGCCGTATTTGGTGCCAGTAATTTTCCTCTGGCATTCTCCACGGCAGGTGGGGATACCGCCGCCGCACTCGCTGCAGGTTGCCCGGTGGTGTTCAAAGCGCACAGCAGCCATATGATCACTGCCGAATTGACTGCACAGGCAATTGAGCGGGCAAGAGAACAGCAAAACATCCCGGCTGGCGTCTTCAACATGATTTACGGCGATCGTATCGGTGCCGATCTGGTCCAGCACCCCGTAATTCAGGCGGTGGGCTTTACCGGCTCGTTACGTGGGGGAAGAGCCTTGTTCGATCTCGCTATGCGCCGGCCGCACCCTATCCCGGTATTTGCCGAGATGTCGAGCATCAACCCACTGATCGTTATGCCACAAGCGTTAGCCCGCCGTGGACAGCAGATTGCACACGAACTGGTCGCCTCTTTCACCTTGGGCAGTGGACAGTTTTGCACCAAACCTGGGTTGATCATCGTCCAGCGTGGTGAAGCATTTGACCAATTTGTCCAAGATATCGCCTTGAAGGTGAACGCTGCCACGCCACAGGCAATGCTGAACACCGGCACACTGACACATTTCCGCAGCGGGTTGGCTGCACTAGAAAAACAAACAGGTATTCGCCATCTTGCCGGTAACCGTGAAGAACACCCTTATCTGGCTGCGCCGCAACTGTACCAGGCCGACATCAACTTGCTGCTCAGCGGAAACCCGCTATTGCAGGAAGAAGTGTTTGGCCCCGTGGCCATTTTGGTGACGGTGGAAAATAACCAGCAACTGATGAGCGCGCTGGATAGCCTGCAAGGGCAATTAACCGCCACCTTACTGACCGACGAAGACGATTTAAATGACGCGGCACCGCTGGCCCAACAGCTGACTCGCAAAGCGGGGCGTGTACTGTTTAACGGCTATCCGACCGGGGTAGAAGTGTGTGATGCCATGGTGCACGGCGGCCCTTATCCAGCCACCAGCGATGCACGCGGCACCTCAGTGGGCACGCTGGCTATTGAACGCTTCCTGCGCCCGGTTTGCTTACAGAATTATCCGACAGCACTGCTACCACCGCCGTTGCAAGACAGTAATCCGCTTGGCCTGCTGCGGCTGGTTAACGGTAGCTACACTCGTGACCCAATCCACCCATCTGCCAACAACTAGCCAGGCCGCATCTGCATGCCACCTAATAACAAAAGGGTAAACCCATGACAACCCAAGGCAAATTCAAGAAGCAGCTTACGCTCACCGATTTAACGTTTATCGGCCTGGGCGCAATATTTGGTTCAGGCTGGCTGTTCGCCGCCAGCCACGTCTCCTCCATCGCCGGCCCAGCCGGTATCTACTCCTGGCTGATAGGTGGCCTGGCCGTCTTACTGCTCGGGATTGTTTATTGTGAACTCGGTGCCGCACTTCCACGCGCTGGCGGCATTATTCGTTACCCGGTGTTCTCACACGGGGAACTGATGGGCTATTTACTGGGGTTTATTACCCTTATCGCGTTCTCCAGCCTAATATCGATAGAGATTGTCGCTGCCCGCCAATACGCCGCCGCCTGGTTTCCTTTTCTGAGCCAACCCGGCTCGGGCAACCCGACGTTGATCGGCTGGCTGGTGCAGTTAGTGTTGCTGTGTTTTTTCTTCGCCCTGAACTACTACAGTGTCAAAACCTTTGCGAAATCCAACAATTTGATCAGCGTGATCAAGTTCGTGGTGCCGCTGTTGGTTATCGTGGTGCTGTTCAGCTTCTTCAAACCTGAAAACCTGCACAGCCAGGGGTTTGCGCCCTTCGGCTCCGCCGGGGTGGAAGCGGCCATTTCAGCCGGCGGCATTATTTTCGCCTATTTGGGTCTGACACCGATTATCTCGGTCGCCAGCGAAGTACAAAATCCACAACGCACCATTCCTATTGCACTGATCCTGTCGGTGGTGTTGTCCACGATTATTTATGTACTGCTCCAGGTGGCCTTCCTCGGCAGTATTCCCAGCGAAATGCTAAGCGGTGGCTGGGCCGGCATCAGCCAGCAATTTTCACTGCCCTACCGGGATATCGCTATCACATTGGGTATGGGCTGGTTGGCATTTCTGGTGGTAAGTGACGCGATTATCTCGCCGAGCGGCACCGGCAACATTTATATGAATGCCACGCCGCGTGTGGTGTACGGCTGGGCGCGCGCCGGTACTTTCTTTAAGATCTTTACCCGTGTCGACGGTGAGTCCGGTATCCCACGCCCTGCGCTGTGGCTGACATTTGCACTCTCAATCTTCTGGACGCTGCCTTTCCCCTCTTGGGAAAAGCTGATCGGCGTGGTGTCCGCCGCACTGGTACTGAGTTACGCCATTGCGCCTGTTACCGCTGCGGGTCTACGCCGCAATGCACCTGATCTGCCGCGCCCCTTCTTCGTGCGTGGGTTCTGCGTGCTTGGCCCGGTATCTTTTATCATCTCGGCGTTAATCGTCTACTGGTCCGGCTGGAACACGGTTTCCTGGCTGCTCGGTCTGCAAATCCTGATGTTTGTGGTCTATATCCTGTTCAAAAACAAGGTGCCAACCCACGCCGTCAGCCTGAAGCAACAAGTTTGGTCCTCACTGTGGCTGATCGCCTTCTATGCGCTGATTATTATCACGTCCTATCTCGGTAGTTTTGGCGGTATCAACGCTATCGGCCACCCGTGGGACACCCTCACAGTGGCGGTCATTGCGTTAGTGATCTATTACTGGGGTGCCTATACCTGTTTACCTCAGGCGAATTTTACCGGCGATGAAGAAGAGTAACTGCGGAGGAGATATCTGATGACGCAAACCCAACACCTGTCGCTGAACGAAGCCTATGATCTTGCGCTGCGCGCATTGCGCAGCAACGGCTTCAGCACAGAGCATGCCGATGCGGTCGCGCAAAATGTCACTGCCGGTGAACGCGACGGCTGCGCTTCACACGGCTTGTACCGCGTACTCGGTTGCGTGCGTTCGCTGTTGGCCGGCAAAGTCTCTGCCGACGCCATCCCAACGCTGATCGATCAGGCCCCAGGAATTTTGCGGGTAAACGCCCACGGCGCTTTCTCGTTGCTGGCCTACCGTACGGCACTGCCCACCTTTATCGACAAGGTGCAAACTAATGGCATAGCCGCGCTGGCCATTAACCACTGTGTCCATTACTCCGCGCTATGGGCCGATATCGAACCGTTAACCGATCAGGGGCTGGTTGCGCTGGCCTGTACACCTAGCCATGCCTGGGTCACTCCTGCCGGTGGAACCCGGCCATTATTTGGCACTAACCCTATCGCCTTCGGTTGGCCTCGCCCACACCGCCCTCCCTTTATTTTTGATATGGCTACCAGTGCGGCGGCGCGTGGGGAGATTGAACTGCATCGTCGCGCTGGTACGCCGCTACCACCAGGTTGGGGCATAGACCAACAGGGAGAACCTTCTACCGATGCCGCCAGTGTGTTGCAAGGCGCGATGCTGACCTTTGGCGGTCATAAAGGATCGGCGTTGGCGGCGATGGTAGAACTGCTTGCTGGACCATTGATTGGTGATATGACCAGTAAAGAGTCGCTGGCCTATGATGAGCAGACCGGCTCATCGCCTTACGGTGGTGAGCTTATTATCGCGATGGATCCCGATCGTTTTCTGGGTGCAGACAAAGTCGCCCATTTAGCCAGGGCGGAAGCTTTATTCGCTGATATGAATGAGCAAGGAGCGCGTATTCCAGGGGAACGGCGTTATCAGCAACGACAATACAGCGAGCGGCATGGCATTACCCTGCCACAGGCGCTGTATGAAGAAATTGTGGCTCTCTGCCGCTGAATGACACAGGCCCGCAGCTGTGAACTGCGGGCCTTAATAGAAAGGTTACCTGACCACCATAACGGAAATGTTGGCATGTCGCACAATGGCCGCAGCATTGGAACCCAGCAGATAAGTTTTCACACTTGGGCGGCGCGAACCGATGATGATCAGATCAGCGTCAATTTCTTCCGCCAGTTCCAGTACCTGATCGCGTGGCGAACCGAAGCTGACGGTATAATCGAGACGTTCCAGCGGAATATCGATTTCCGACATGATTTTCTTGAGCTTATCGATGGCCTTCACTTCCGCCTGGTTTTCAAACTCTTTAATGCCAAACGAATACGCAGTGACGAACGCCGAAGCATCCGGCAGCGTATGAAGGAAATGCACTTTGGCTCCAGAAAGGTTCGCCAGATACTCAACATGCTTCAACGCATGCTCGGTCAACAGATCTTCTTCAATATCTATCGGCACTAATATTGTCTTGTACATATCACATCCCTTCTATGTAACCGTAGTGCTTACAGGGTACTGCCGAGAGAGATAAGGGTGAACCGCTTTCTCACGCTTTTGTGATCGGCGGTAAATACTGGTTAAGATAATTCCTTATTTAACAAAATATAAACACCACAGCCCTAACAACTAGCCGAATAATTATTTAAAACATGATCAAATAAGCTGTAAATACACGGCCTTCACCGCCGCAGCGGTTTTATTGGCTACCGAGAGTTTTTTAATCGAATTGCCAATATGAAAATTCACTGTCCGCTCACTCAGCCCCATTAGCATGGCAGTTTCTTCAGCGGTTTTTCCTTCACTACACCAACGCAAGATTGTCTTCTCACGCGGTGTCAGAACATCTTTGATCGCCTCATCGTTCACCGACAGTAATGCTTCACGTAGGGTTTTATGGGCGGTCTGCGCCAACCACAAGAAGAAGGTTTCGTTACGCGCACTGGCCTGCGTTGACTGGGCAGAAATATTTTTACCGGCGAAAGTGAGGACACCCAGCCGGCCGTAGCAATCCTTGATCGATTGCGACCAACCTTCATGTGCACCGAACTGCGCCATCCTTTGCCATAACAATGGCTCATTCTGATAGAAGTGTTCGTCCCAATGGAACTGCAACGTAGAGTGATGGGCCTGCGCAATCACCGGGTCCTGCAAGTAGAGGCGTAACTTGCGGTACTCTTCCATATAGAGCGCAGGGAGATTCCCTTCTATCAACATTTTGGGTCGACTGGCCGGGTAACAGGAAAAAACAGAATAGGAAAAGTAGTCAAAACCCATCGCCTGAGCGCAGGATTCCAAGCGGCACAAAAAGCTCTCGCGATCAGGCACGCTGCTGAGTAATACATCCATCAAAGATGGTAGGTGAGTGTCCAACGTGTACCGCTCTCCATAACGCTTGGGAACCAATAACTGATATTAACTATAGTGGAGGGGGTATGGTGACAACAGCCGTTTCATATAATAAAAAATACCATGGCTATAACTAAAAATAACCACGACATTCAAATGTGAATAAATAACCACGTTAAACCATCAGATTACTGATATCCCCCGCAGAACATAAAAAACACGTATTGGGAACCTGTCATTTCTACTGGTGGACATCAGCGTCCTCCCCCATTAACTTTGCCAGTGAGACCCGAATCAATTTAAACCCGAATAAAATATAAAACCTTTGCAAACATAAAAGACACACTGAGATTTTATGGCAAAGAGTTATTCATTGGTACTGAACGACATACAAACACGGTTTTACAATCACAACAGCAATCATCTAAATCAGGCCCACTACTATGACGGATTATAATGGTCATTTCCTGACACTGTGCCTGATGGCAACTGGCACCTTTGCCATCGGCACTGATGCGTTCATTGTGGCTGGCATACTTCATCAGATTTCCGAGACATTTGCAGTTAGCCCCGCACAGGCAGGGCAACTAATATCGGTCTTTTCCCTGGCATATATGATGTTTGCCCCATTGACAGCGTGGCTGCTGGGCAACGTCAACCGTAAATATATTTTGCAGCTCGCTCTGGGGCTATTTATCGCCGGTAACCTGGTCTGTGCTTCTGCCGACAATTTTTTGCAGATGTCCGCCGGGCGCGTACTGGCTGCGTTAGGCGCGGCTTGCTATACCCCACAGGCCGCCGCCACTGCGGCCGGGCTCGTGGCGAAGAAACACAGCGGGCTGGCAATATCGATTGTTTATGGTGGTATGACGCTGGCTATCGCCTTGGGCATTCCTTTTGGTACCTTCCTGGCCAAGCTAAGCGGCTGGCGAGAGATCTTTTTGCTGATCGCGCTGCTGGGTGCTTTCTCGCTGCTGGGCCTTTCACGGGTACTAAACACCATAGCGGCACCGGGTAAACATACGCTGAAAGAACGGCTTGCCCCGCTGCGGCAAAAAACGGTACTGACGACTTTGCTTATCACTTTCTTCGCCGTCTGTTCCGAGCACATTGTTTACAGCTATGTCAGTATACTGCTGCAAAATACCCAGTTTGGTCCGGGAGCTATTCTCCCCATCGCGCTACTGGTGTTTGGTATCGGCGCAATCATTGGCAACGTCGTTTCCGGTCTGTTGACCGATATCTTTGGCAGCAAATTTGTGCTGCTGTTTTCGATATCTGTTCAAACCGGCTCGCTATTCCTGCTGACGTTTTACATCACCTCCCCTTGGTGGGTACTGACGATTTTTCTGGTGTGGGGCATTACCGGCTGGATGTATCTGGTGCCTATTCAACATCACTTATTGTCACTGTCAAAACACGTTGGCGCACTGACCGTTTCACTAAACAGTTCAGTATTGTATGCCGGGATTGCGGCAGGAAGTATGCTAGGTGGTCTGACGCTATATACTCTGCCCGTTTATTATCTGCCGCTATTTTCGTTGCCGCTGGGGGCCATCGCCCTGCTGTTGACATGGCTGTGCTTCCAGAAAGAAAAAACCGCGACTCCCCTGTCGGATAAGTGAATGTCATCAAGCTGGGGGAGAAAGCGTAACAACAGGATTTTTTAAGAGCATTCTTAGGGAATGGCCATCATTGTCCGTCTAATTTTTAATCACTACAAGACAGTATTTGAGAAGCCATTGACCCCGCTCTGCGGGGATTTTTTGGACTTTTAACGTTCCACGGAAGGGAAAGGCTGCATAAATATGAAGCTACAAGGTTTGCTTTGGTGCTGATTGATCAACGGTACTAATCGTTTGAAATGTTCAGTTTGGCAATGGATATCCAGCGCGGCCCGATCAGGCCACTCTTCAACAAAAATAAAATGTCCCGGATCCTGATGATCAATGAACAGTTCATAGGAAAGGCAAAGTGGTTCCTGCCGGGTTTTCTCCACCAGCTCCTGATACAGCGGCATCACCGTTTCAACACAATCAAGCTTGATAAAATCTTCTGCAATCACCTTTAGCATGGCGTCCTTTCTTTTTAGCGTAACTATTTCGTGGAGTCACTCTACCTGTGAAAAACAAACTTTACCTTTATTCATCGCGGTGATGATTCAAAGCTTGGCATTCGGTGATTACGCGCACAGATATTCATCACCAGGCTTGAATCAAGCTCGCGCACATGTGAACGTTAAGTTAATTAATTGTCAATTTTTGGTGCATACAAAAAGATCTTCCGTGACCGCACGGCCAGGATCGCGTTCATCGCGGTTTTTTTTGACTACAAAGGCCTGACCAATAGTCCTTTAGACCTTTAGGGAAACCTGAAAATCGAGGGCGAATGATCCGTAGTGGCAATGGATGCAGGAAAGCGGCCGGTCTTACGCCGGCCCCAATCGTTCAACCTGTTTGAGAGGTTTAACCCAGTGAACAATACGACCTACACCAGTCCCGCGCTCAATTCAGCCATCAAGAAGACCTGGCGCAGATTGATCCCCCTGATGTTCTCTTTATATTTCGTCGCCTTTATCGATCGCGTGAACGTGGGTTTTGCCAAGGACGCGATGTCTATTGATATCGCCTTGTCGCAATCCGCCTTTGCCTTGGGTGCGGGGATTTTCTTCGCTGCTTACGCCATCTTCGGTATTCCAGCCAATCTGATGATGAATAGATTGGGAGCGAAGGTTTGGCTCAGCGCCACCACAGCAGTGTGGGGTGGACTATCGGCCTGCACCGGTTTCGTCAGCAACGAATATCAATTTATCGCCCTACGCTTCCTGCTGGGGTTGGCCGAGGCTGGTTTCTACCCCGGGATCTTATTGCTCGCTTCAATTTATTTCCCCAACAAGATCCGGGCCTCTGTAATAGGTATCTTTGTGCTCGGCGTTCCCGCAGCCTTGACCCTCGGTTCGCCTATTTCTGGTGCATTGCTCGAAATGCACGGCGTGCTGGGGCGGCCAGGTTGGTTCTGGATGTTTGTGCTGGAAGGATTGCCGGCCGTAGCACTGGGGATCTTCGCCTATTTCTATCTTGACGATAGCCCGGCTAAGGCACGTTATCTGACTCCGGAAGAAAAGCAGGCGTTAGTGTCACAATTAGCCCTGGAGCAAAAAAATACAGAGACCAGCAGCGTGAAAGATGCGCTGAGGAATACCAAGGTTTGGCACCTGGCTTTTATTTACGGCACCATTCAGGTCGGCGTGTACGGCCTGTTGTTTTTCCTGCCCTCGCAAGTGGCCTCACTGATGGGCACCAATATTGGGTTTAAAGCATCATTGGTAGCGGCGATCCCGTGGGCAGTGTCTGCATTTGGGGTCTATTACATCCCGCGTTATGCAGACCGCAAAACCGCCCGCCGTTTACCCATAGCTATCGGCTGCATGGTCATTGCCGCGTTGGGATTGGTTGTCTCTTCCTATGCCGGTCCGATTCTTGCCATTATTGCACTGTGCTTTTGCGCCGTCAGCTTTCTGGCAGTGCAACCGATATTCTGGACCCTTCCGGCACAGATCCTTTCAGGCCCTGCGCTGGCGGCTGGCATCGGCTTTTGCACCACATTGGGCGCACTGTTCAGTTTCCTGGCGCCGTTAATACGGACCGAGGCGGAACTGCGCTTCAATAGCCCGCATGCAGGCTTGATCGTGCTGGCAATGTTCTCATTGCTGTGCGCCGCGCTCATCTTCGCCCTAAAAGGTTGGGCAGCGAACAGCACCAGAAAAAACGCTCAGGTCAGTAGATAATCTCGCAATTGAAGCCATTCGATTTAGCTTATATTGAAGTGGTTAATGGGAGACTGACCCTCAGGCACATTTTCGGAGGGTCTTCCATGGAGGCATTAAGCGCTATTATCGCCAAGTATGGCCCGGAGCCCGGCTTCCTGTTGCTGCTCATTTTTCTGTTTGCGTTGGGTAAGTCGGTCATTTTCATTTCTTCAGTGCTGCCGCCCGCGTCAGTGACGCTGATGTTGGGTATTGTCGCCGGTAAGCCGGTACTGGCCGACATGCATGTCTGGGCGGCGATTACTCTGGGGGCCCTGCTCGGCTCCATTTTATCCTTCCATTGCGGTGCATGGCTTCAAAAGCGCGGAAGCGGAAACTGGTTGCCAGCCCGATATCATGGCGCATTGCACAACGCGAAATCGGCGCTACAGAAAAACGGGATCCCGCTCTTGTTCATATCGCGTTTTTTGGCTGTGATGCGCTACACCGTACCTTTGGTCGCCGGTATGATCTCTCTGCCACGCAAGCAGGTCTATTGTGCCAGTGCGTTGTCTGCCGGGGTTTGGTCCGTGGCCCTGATGTCAGTTGGGCAGCTATTTTGAGTGCTGTTATTGGTTAACGATGCCAAAATGACAAAGAGATGAAACTCACCTTGCCATCACAATCCTGTTGTCATTCCGGTTATTGTGGACGAAATTCCAGCGCGGCATTTTTAACGACACGATAAACAGCTGGTGAGGGCGGTTTGGGAAAGCTGGCATTTGCGGTTGCCACTATGGCTGCGTGGCAAAGAACGGGGTCACCACCTTCGGCTTTGACATCTATAAGCATGCCATTTGGAGCCAGTTTAATTCTCAACGAGCATTCCTTACCGGCGTAGGCATCGACATTTTGAAAATGGCTTTGAATAGCCGCTCTTACCTGCGTGATGTACGTATTGACCTCATCCCCAGATGCTGGCGTAGTTTTACCTTCCAGGCCAGCAAAAAGCGCATCTACACCGTCTTCAGATGCCCCTGGTTTAATCGTAGAACGGGGCTTAGAGCACCCTGCCAACAGCAGCGTGGCAATCACAAGCAATAATGTCGGTACGCTAACGCCAAACCCTAAATTAACTTTCCTCACGATTCCCTTCCTTTTAAAACAGCCTGTGGGCTGGCCATATACAGACCCAGGTAGAGCAGACAATGCCACCCCACTTACTGTTACCTTATAATTACCTCGTTAAACTGCAAAAGCCCACTCAGGTGGGCCTATTCTCATTCAGTTCTGGCGGATAGCGCGCTTCATTTCCCGCTCACCCGGCGATTGTGTTTTGACTGAAAGAGGTGCGACAAACTCTTTCCACTCTTTACCACCCGATGGGTCTGTAGATGTCTTGCTATGCAACTCATAATCATCTTTTTGGTCCGCGCATCCTGACAGCACAACCACGCCCAGAGCCACTATTAGCAATTTACGCATGTCTATATCCTTATAGGTAAAATTCGCACAAATGATAACAAATCTCAATTACGAGATAAAGCACTGGCCTGAAAGCAAAAATAGACATCCCAGTATGGTGCGCGAAGTACCAGATACTTTCATTCACACCCAACCTGGCAAGCTTATTGCCGCTGGTGGCATCAATGTGGATCAGGTCAAAAGCATGCTTGATGACGACCACGACGTTACGCAAATGCACTTCGGAACGATTCTTGGCATTACCTGAGGAGGTGATACGGCTTATAATTAGAAAATATTATCATTGGCGTGATACGCCACGTCGGCATAAGCAGTGAGTCCCTGATAGCCCATGTATCAATACCCTGAACATCTGACCGAAGAAGTCGCCAATCTGCCGCAAACCTGTGGCGTCTATTTCTTTCACGGGGACAGCGACGCTCATCCTCTATACATAGGTAAGAGTGTCAATATTCGCCGCCGTGTTCAGTCTCATCTGCGTAATCCGCGTGAAGCGCGATTACTTGCCGCTACCCGTCGTATAACCTGCATCGAGACAGTGGGTGAGATTGGGGCGCTACTGCTTGAATCATCCATGGTTAAACAGCAAAGTCCTCTTTACAACAAGCGGCTGCGTAAAATTCGGCGACTTTGTGCGTTGCAAGTACAGGACTCCCAGACGCGTATCGTTTACAGTGATGCGCTGGACTTTTCCCGAACGCCGAACTTATACGGTCTGTTTCTGCGACGCTCGGCGGCCGTCGACTTTCTGCTCGATATTGCCGATCAGGAACGACTCTGTCTGACTCACCTGGATATTGAAAAAGGGCGCCCCGGGCAACCCTGCTTTCGCCACCAATTAGGCAAGTGCGCAGGAGTATGCTGCGGGAAGGAAACCTCGCAAGCCCACCAGACCAGACTGCTCAGTGCCCTGGAGCAGGCCCAGGTACGACACTGGCCATTCCCTGGAAGGATCGCTATCGAGGAACGGCAAGGCCAACTCACAGCCTTCCATATAATCAGTAACTGGTTCTACCTCGGTACTGCGCCATCGCTGCATGAAGCTGAAAAACTCAGTTTCCCAGCCGATGAATTCGACCGAGACTGTTATCGTATTCTTTGTCGACGACTATTCCATGAAAGCCGCGAGCACATTCACTTGATTGACAAGGTTTAACACCTACACAAACAAACCTCCCTTGCGGAACCCCCAAACAAGCAGGCTCACCTCATAAGAAGTTACATTATCAATTTTGTAGGAAATCGGCAGTGAGAAGGCCATAGAAATGGGGGATCGATATGCTCACCTTGCGCCAGATCACTTAACTGAATATTCACGCTGGATTAATGCAATTTTTGAGAAGTGTGTCCCAATTAGGGCACGCAAAGAAAAATCAGAAAGGAAGAAGACACGCTAACTGCATGATTTGTTGGTGGGTCGTACAGGGTTCGAACCTGTGACCAATTGATTAAGAGTTGTATGATTTAGTATTCATATCACCAACTTACCGCATCAGACCGCGCTCACACGTCCCAAGATGCAAAAAGTTAGAAAACAATATCAACAGATGTGAAAACATCCCTGTCCCAAGTTTGTCCCATCCCAATCCCCACTTATCCGTCACTTTCCCAATGAGGCACAATAGCAACCCCTTATCGTCCCTTACCGGTATACGGCGATTGTGTTACCACTTTCTGATGTGTCAGTGATATAGACAATGTCATTTTCTGAAAGCTCTACAACGTCAATCGTATCATCATACTTTTTCAGTCTGACCGTGCCATCAGCATCTCTCCACCACTCTTTAATTTCACAACCATTCTCCTTCCCGTTCGCAAGCTTTATTTTAGCTACTAGCATTCACCACCTCTTATACCGTAAACCCATTAAAGTAATTTCTATCCTCAGTCCAATCTGTATTTAGTACATGATTAGTGCCCGAGTTATTTGCTTCGGTTATTCTATTCCATCCTTTCACGATGTACGCTGGCACTCCTGGAGCTGATTTTATTGTCGGTTTAGTATTTTGCGCATAATCACCTTTTTTAAAGTAATTACCTGCTGTAGGAATAACCTCACAAGGATAAGTTTTAGGAATGTTACTGACAAAAGATATGCCATTATGTCCAGGACTCCCACCGAGGCGTGCATTGCGTGATGGTGGTACGGATCCAAATCGCCAATCATACGAGGCCAATGTAGTTCCTGAAATGTCCACACCATCCCCCAGAGTGAGCTGCTTAGTAGAAACACTACTGAAAATACCGCGCGTCTGAGCACCGGATGATCCGTCTATCGACGTGCTATCAATGTAAATCGGACGATCTGCTGTTTGGATTATTGCATTACCCTGAGAACCCGCAGTAACCCCGTAATGATGAATCTTGCTGTTTGTGATAACAGTATTCGTTCCGGTAGCCAAAGCATTAGAACTCAGGTACCCCATATCAACACCATCGATAATGGCAATAGCAGTGGTACTACCGTTATCGAAAATCACATTTGATGACGGTTCTTTTAGAGGCATGCCAGAATTAATGCCGCCAACAAGTTTCGTATCAACAACAGAAATACGATTCTCCCAGTTCTGGAACCAAATGGGATGAGTACACATATCCTGATCACAACCAACAAAACGGCAGTTATCTGCCGAACCAGTGTAACGCTCAGAGCGCGTATATAACCCACGGAAGTAACCGTATGAAAACAGGCGAAAGAAGGTAGCGAAATCGCAGCGGCCAATATGATAGGCAGTAGCATTGTTCTGCATCCATGCCTTCAAGGAGTCATCATAGGTATAATTCTCCCCCGGCAACAGGTAATCGCGCATGAAATTGTAATTCCAATGAACATCTGAAACACGCGGTACGTCCATCACCCTATCAAGCGACAACCCTCGATACAACGGCGCTCCAATGATATTACTCATTGTAATTTTTGAACTTGAGCTTATCTCATTGCCTAGTTTAAAGGCGTAATAAGCGTTACCAATGTCAAGATTATGAAACTCAGAGAAATATCCACCTCCATCAAAAAGGGCACCATAGGGAATTGGCTCCTCTCCAGTTCCAAGAATCAATTTTTGGTTAGGATATCTAAAACGCAGGTTGGCAATATAGTTGAATGGACTAATAGCAATTTGCGGATTGCTAGTATCTGTATGATCAATCAAGATGCTTGGACGTGAACCGCTTTGACCAAAAAGTCTCGCGCCGCTAATTGTGGGAATATTAGCGGACTCAACACGGAGTACATAGTCATGCGGAATTTCCACTGCATAACCAGATGTTGCAGCATCAATCAGTGCCTGAGTAGCATTCACACTGCCATTCTTAATATTAAGAAATTTTCTAAATGAAACTGAGGTTCCATTGGTTACATGCATGTGATCAACAAATACCGACCCCATGTTTCCACTTGCCAGATTATTCCTTAACGAACCATCCCCAACAGATACCCATTTACCCAGCCCAATACCACCCGTACTTTCAGGCGTTGAACCTACAGGAACGACCTTCCCCCCCTGCCCAAAGTCACCATCCCAACGATAATACTCACCATTGGACTTCAGCCTAAGCGTTTGGTTAGGCAATGTTATAATCGCACCATCTTCAAAGCTATCTAAGGTTATATACCCGTAGTTAGCAATGGCATCTTTGGCTAATTTATTTCGCCCGAAGTTTGTAAGGTGCTTAACTTCAAATCTATCAATGTAAAACTCTGAAGAATTACTACTAACCTCCTCATCAATTTTACCGGCATTAAATTTTAAATCTTTTACATCTTCACTTGGTATTGGTTTCTTTGTAGGTGTGGTAGCCATTTATTCAGTCACCTCGTAATTATACATGTCGTCGTTATATTCAGACATGGTCAGTGATGTCGTTCCGTCGCCATTTGGTTTCTTTTCGGTGATCGTCCACTTCGTCGCATCCATCTCCACTTGCGTGGCAATGACATAGCGAGAGGGTGACTGGACGTTGTAGCCGTCAAAAATATTGAGTGGTATTGCGGATACTGCCGCGGTGAATCCAAATATCGTGTCGCTACGAGGAAATGCCTGGGTTCTTTCCGTTGGGGTTCCATTCGCATCAGTGACAATGACAAACATGTCACCTTGCCATTCGATACGCTCACTGGTGTAAAAGTCATTCCCTTGTCGTGATTTGATGTAACCGGCTTGCTGATTGGTATCGTATGTATCGGCAACCTGCACCATTTGTCCTACATTCACCCATTCACCATCGGCTAGTGCCCGAATAGACATCGTCTGCCGTGAATAGAGAAGACGACGAATCTCCTTAAGCGCCCTGTCCCTGGCTTGATACGAGTTCCTGACATACAGCATGTCTAACTTCTTCGCCTTGACTGGCTCTCCCTCTTCAATCGTTGTGCCGGTGATCCGATAGCGGATGAATGCCTGTTTGTTTGTCGTGGGGTTCTTATAAGTAACCTGAACCCCATCGAAGCCACCAGGTAGCGTCATGTCATACGAAAGGCTGTAATCCTCGGCTTTGGTATTGGCACGGCTAAACAAGGTCACAGCATTCGGCTTGCGCTCGTCACGTGTAAAGGACAGCACGCCATCATCCCAGAACGCCGTAACGGTGGCCGCGTCGCAAATGGTCTGTACCCTGGCCCCGAGCGAAATGTCTTCATCGTCAAACGTGTAGTCGAAGTAACCCAGACGCGGATCCGGTAATGAAGCCGCAATTGAATACAACTCGTAAATATCGATGCTGGACTCTGCCTGCCCGCCCATTCTTACCCAGGTGTGCAGCACAGCATCTGCAAACGAACGTGATGGCCTTTCTGTGTAATCGACCGTCTGAGTAGCGAGGTTATAACTGATGACGTGACGGGTGATCAGGGCGTTGTATTTGCGCTCCCTAGCGCTGGTAGCTTTTTCCGTGGCTGATACCGTGACCGTGACAAGCGTATCGTGCGGATAAACGACGTTGTTACGCGACCTAACAATGTGAACGGCTTCTACTTTCAGTACGGAGTGATCGTTGCTGTTATTCGATCGGATAAAAGACACCGCGTAACGACCAGTGCCTGCAGCCGGTGTAAACTTGTATGTCTCATATTTGGTGTCTGAATTTTCATCGTCATTATTGAGGCCGACGTTGTAGCTCTCTAAAGTGCCAGGGATCAGGTTATTATCGTCATCTACTTTGTAAAAGGTGATATTGGTTCTGGCGTAGTCACCATGACCTAACTGGGCTTGTAGATGTACCCACAACTGAGTTCCTTCTACTGGAGAGAACGAAGGACCGATCACCAGTGGCTCATTGTCATTCAATGTAAAAATTGTCGTGTTGATTACCGCGTCACCAGGGATCTGGCTGATATCGTTACCGCTAAGGTTGGCAAATGTGAACTCATAGAAAAACTGCGGTTCAATCGGTGCGCCATCGTCTGAAGTCGCTGCATTGGTTAAGTCGGCAAAAACAGTAATATCCCGCGTTACTGGATCAGATACCGTGTTGTAAGTGACATTGACGACAAAGGATACAGAGTGTGGTTTCGACAGGTCATAGAAGTAATCAAAGTCGCTATTTTGCTTAATCTTCACGAGTGCCTGACCTGCTACGAACTCACCGGAAACCATACCTGTGGTTGTTGTGGCTGTTTCAGCCGGAAAATCCTCACTCTCGTTAGGCCCCGGCAATTCTTGACCGTCAATGTCATCAAAAGCAAAACCTTCATTGATGACCGGTATATTCTGCCCTGGCTGAAAAATCTGGTACGAAGCACCAGCCAACGCGCCGAGGTTTGACTCTGAGTATCGAACAGACGTCACGTCATATTTACCCAGCCCGAAGTTCATCCACTCGGTCACCTTCTTGATGTTGTTGGTGTACTCGAATAGAGACTCTTGAATAAGGTCAGGAAAGGCCCTTACTTGCCCGTAGTTATCCGGCTTCGCCTCGCCGTTGCGGGCAATATTGGTCTGCCCTTTAAGGCTATTGTTCGGGGATGTCTTGGAGTTATTCGTCGCAGCGTTAGCGTTCGGTTGCGCGATGAGTGACGAGAGGATTTTCTGGGTAAACTTAATTGGGTTGAAATGCTCAAGTGGGTTCAAGATTGTGCCGAGTGCACCACTCTTAGGCTGGTCAAATACGCTGATAACGTCGCCTTGGTTCAGTGGGAAATTCAGCTCATCTTCAGGTTTTAACTTAACTCCGTTCCTCAGTATCTCAACATCACAATGCAGGTTGGCTTTTTTCAGCCAAGGGTAAAACATACTGCCTGCTGCGAGGTTATGTCTCTCTTTGGGTATCCCCGGCACGCGCTGAACTTCGATCAACGGCATAATCGTAAAACTCCACTTTGGTGAATACTTTTTCTAAAGTCCGAAGCTTGTCAAAGCGCACCTGGCCTGATTCGCCACGGCTATGGAATGCTTGCCCATCCACCACCAAACCGACATGCTTTGGCTCAGCGCCGTAATACGCGATAAAGATGCTACTGTCGGCGGACTTTTCGGCCCGTTGCCAAAACACAACATCACCCGTAAAGCACGTCAGGAAGTCGCTACCGGCTTCGTAGTCCGGTGTCTGGTGTATCTCAATGCCCAGCACATAGCGGTAATACAGAACAACAAGGCCCCAACAATCCGCCGCCTCAAAAGAACATGCTCTATCGCGCCACGGCTTGCCATCCATGACGTCCACAAAGTCAGATTTATGCATTGGCTAGCCCTGGGAAGTCGGTTGTGTTGTAGAGAAAGGCGATGTTGTTGTTTAGCGGGTTCTGTAGAGTCAGTGAGCACGTGACATCACTCTCATCCATCGACACATCTTTAACGTAGAGCGTCCACGGCTTTAGTGGCGTGTTCATGTCGGCGGCATCAAAGCGCTGGTAAGTGGCTGATATTGGCGTTATCCGTGAATAGGCACGCCACAGCTTCAACTGCTGCTTAAAGTCCTGCGCCAGTCTGCCAAACTTCACTGTGGCGTTGATTACCGGCGTGTTGCTTTGCTGGCTCTCTGACACTTCCATTCTGCATGGCGTGTAAACCTGCCCCGCAAACGTCTTGGGATAAATTTGCCGGTTCACAAGGCGGATATAGCCGAATGTCGAGTGATAGAACGTCATGGTGTAGTACAAAATGCGGTTAGGACGCTGAGACTGAAATTCGCGTAACGTTGGCATTTAAAACTCCGGTAAATCTCGGTTAACTACCTCGTCAATAATCCCCCACTGGTACGGCGGCAGCTCAACAATGACATCTGAGTATTCATCATCCGGGTTGTAGACTTTCCGAGTGATAACGCTGGCCGTCCATGTTGTGGTATTGCCGTTGATACTCGTCTGTACCGGTGGCGCGATAAAATGCAGCTCCTGCACTTGCAGACCAGAACCACCCAGATTGCACAGCATGGTGAACCACTGGTTGCCGTTATCGAGATAGCGCGGACTGCGATACCACTGCTCAAATGCTCGGTCTTCCTGCAGCGTGAAAATCCAGTTCAGTGACCAGGTGGTTTTTAGGTCATCAGTTAGCCGCTGAAAGATAGGAGCACCCACTGCAGGTTGATCGGTGCGAAATCCGCTATCAATTGTGCGGCTCTTGTTGGCCTTCTGAGGAAGGGATAGCCAGTCGGGATAAGGTATTGCCACGGTTTTCTCCCGGTAATAAAAAACCCGCCGAAGCGGGTTATTGTAAGAGTTGGTCTAGTTGGTGCTGATAATCATCGAACTCACCAATTTTCATTTGCCTGCATTCGTTGGCTGTGAGTACCATTGCATGCATTTCACCTCCAATATAAACACGAGACTCACTTGGCAAAGCTTCTTGCATGGTGCGTTGCTGCCTCATCATTTGTGGAAATGCCTCATCTAAATTCCCAACAATAATGTCACATGCAGGTTTGGCGAATGTCCCATAATCCAGTTCCTCAGGAGAAAAACCATTTGATGAGCGATAAGCAAAACCTTTAATACACTGACCTTCAATGGAATACCCAAACTGATAAATAGTTGTCGTCAATCCTTCTTGCAACTGGAATCTGGATTTGAACTCCGTCCATAACCTAGATAGATGATGTTGCGTGTGAACATTCAAATTTTCGATATCAAATAGAACCATTTCATTGCTTACAAAATTGGCCCACTCTGACGAAAACCGACCAATGCCAGTTCCGGCGACAACCGTTTTTAAAGTTGGAATGTACGATGCTTTATTGGTAAAGATGAAAGGATTGCCTTCTTTATCTACAGCCAGAGTGTCTGTAACAACAATAGCCATATCCTTATGAAGATAGAAAATTAGTGATGACATTATTACTCCGTCGCGCGGCGCGGTGCCTGATGATATTGAGAGATTCCTTGGCTAATTTGCCCACCCTGTTGCAAATCAGCAAGTACAATTCGCGTTACCTCTCGACCATCTACCCCAGTACTGGTTTGCGTATCCTGAACTCCAGCACCTGAAGAATAGTTCTCGATTATAATTGTCGTCCCACCGCCCCCACCAGAATTAATCTGCTTGTTACTTAGGACGTTGCCGCCACCATCACCCGGTAAAAGGTAATTTCTCCCATTACTGGACTGAAGAATTTCCGGTTTACCACCCTCCCCGATTTGATACATCCCACCAGCAGATACTGGGCCGCCATTCTTGCGTTTACCGGATAGCGTCTTGGACAGAGCAAAGGCACCCACCAGCGCAGCACCACCAATGATTGCAGCAGCACCAAACGAGCCAACAGAAGCCACCAGCGCAGCCGGTAACCATGCTGCCATTGTCGTGCCTGCTGATGTGACGCTTGCTGCTGTAGTGGTTCCCAGAGCCCCTACTTGTGTAGCAGTAGTAGCGGCAATGGCTGATTGCTGAACGGATGCCCCCATGATGGCTGACTTGGCTTGCTGCAAACCCATCTCAACGAAAGTTTGAATTACGCTGCTTAAGACGGTATCAGCTAAACCTCTCATGGCGTCCGACGCTGACTGAGTGCCAGTTATAACTCCGGACAGAGCTGAACTAGCCCCTTGTCCAAAAGAGTCTACTGCGGCTCCCAGGGCTTCCATTCCGACACTTTGTTGAGTAAACAGCGCCCACTGAGCATCGGTGCGTGCCTTTTCATATTCCATATTGGCAGCATTCATTAATGCTAGTCCGTTGGCGGTAATTACCCCTTTCTGTGTTTCAAACTGCTGAATCAGTGCCAGCTTTTTGGCATGCTCATTAGCGAGCGCCTGCACAGGATCCACACTACCTTGAGCCTCCTGCATTGGCGTTACCGCTCGCCCAGCACGTATTTGGGCCAGGGCAACCTGATGCTGCTGTTCGAGTTGTTCAGAGGTGGTGTTGTATTGTTCCTGGCTGATTTTCTTCGCAGCGAGGGCAGTGTTTAAATCCTTCACATCCTGCTTATAGCTCGCGTTCTCTCGCGCTTCAGGCAGTAGTTTTTCAGCCGCTGCTTGCGCCTTGATGGCGTTCGCTGTATCCCATTTTTTGGCGGCGTACGCACCAGCCTCAGCGATCTGCGCTTGCGTTGCACCTTTACCAAGGGACTGCTGAGCATTGAGGATGGCTTGTGCCCTGCTTAGCTCGGTGGTCGATTCGGCGGCAAGAGCAGCCTGCTGCTTAAGATTTGACAGCTTCTGGGCAACACTTTCAGCCGCGTTAGCATCCCGTTTTGCAGATGATCTATCCGAAGTGTCTTTTTTCTTCTGGTCGGAAAGTTTTTTGGTTAACTCAAATTCTTCCTTTTTGGCATCCACATACATTTGGGCTTCTTCAGGCTTTAAGCCCATGTTAGTTGCAGCGATGGATGCACGATATGCTATTGCCGCTTCTTTCCCTCTGACCATTTCAAGGCGTAGGGCAGCAATATTTTGTTCAACAGATTTCAGTTCCTGCTCAAATGTTAGCTCCCTCTTTTTGGCAAAAGCTTCTTTGAGTTTTATTACTTGTGCCTCGGCCTCCTTCCCGGTTATTCCGATGTCTTCCAGGGCCTTTCGCAACCCTTTTTCGGCAGCCATTTCTTCAGCAGCTGACAGGCTCCCATGTATTGCCTTTTCAAGAATTACATTGGACTCTATGACACCCTTCATGGACTTGTCATAGACTTCATTAGCAATGGCTGTGGCTGTTGTGGCGTCACCGGATTTCCGTGATTGCTGAGTGAATTTATCAATACGATCGTTTGCAACTCGCACCGAGTCGGCGAACTCAGACGCCTTCTCTTTAGCAAGTGTGAGATCCTTCTCTAAATCAGCAATTAGTTTTGGTGAGCCACTAATTGATTTTATGGTGTTGATTGAGTTTTTAATAGCTTCAATATCTGCTTCGGCCCCTTTCAATGATTCCTGATCTATATCAAGCCGTATTTTTGTTTTCGCTGAAGCTGCATCAGCCTGCACTTTGGTTAGGTATTCAGTGCGTTTTGCTGCGTCATCTATTTCTTGCTTATATTTTTCAATTTTAGATGTGTCGTTCATCGCCTGATAAAGCGAATAAACGCCAGCAGCAGCCAATAATAAAATGCCAGAAGGGCCACCCAGTAAAGCGAGCGCTCCTCTAGCACCCGATACAGCCGCTGCCTGAACCTTTGAGGCGGTTGTCAGCCTTTCGGTTGCGATAGTGGCAGCATCACTGGCCTTGGCTACAGTCGCAACTGCAACGGCCTCAAGGGCTACAGACTGGGTTAATTTTTCACTGGCCGTAGCTGAGGCGAGTTTAGCTGCTTTTACCCTATCCTCAGCCGCAGTAACTTCTTTTACAGCCTGATTAGACTGCTTAATGATTTTTGCTTGCGTGGTTTCAACGGCATTCCTGTCTCTCAGCGCCTGAGCTACGGCTTTCTCTGAGTTGGTTATTTCCAGGTTTGCTTCTGATTGGCGCAAAGACTCTTTCTGGCGCACCAATAATGCCTCAAGGGAGGATATATCGGCTTCTTTCCGAGCAAAGACCGCTTCAGCTACTTTTAACTCCGATGTCGCTGTATTGGTTGCCTCTTCCGCAAGTTTTTTCTCAGCAGCGGCCTTCGTGACAAGCTGCGTTGCTGACTCTTGCAATGCCGTTGCTTCTTTTTTAGCTGCAACTGCGTTTTCTAATTGTGCATTGGTGGCTGCGATCGCTTCCTTCGCATGTTTGATTAATGCTGAGGTTGCAGAGCCAACGTTAGATACATACCCAGCACCCAATTGGCTTGCTACTGTGCTTAATGCGCCATGAAACTTGTTTTGCGAATCAGTAGCTACAGCAGCAGATTCAGACGACGCCCCAATTTTCCCAGAAAGCTGAGCCAACTTGGTGGAGAGCTTATTTACCTCTGGCATGGCGAGCGCTGATGCAACCCCCTTGGCCCCCTTGCTTAGTTTTTCGAAGCCTGGAGCGGTATCATTGGCCGCATCACCCAATGATGCTAATTCAGCCTTAGCTTTGTTGCTACCACTCAGCAGCGGGGCAACATCTATATCAACTTCATAAACCAACTTACCGCCATCTTGCTCTGCCATTCACTTTTCTCCAGGCAATAAAAAACCCCGCAGATGCGGGGCTTTGGTTTCTGCCAACTGCTAACGCCTTACTTTTCTAAGTGATCTGCCAATCCATTACTTATGTTTTTCAGCACATCAAGCTTTTCATTTTCTTTTTTTTCAATCAGCTCAATAATGACTCCAGACATGGCAACTAAGGTTCCAATAATAGCAATTGCACTACCGGCAATGGTGAACACCTCACGTGTTGCCATTAAGCCAGTGTTATAAACTTTATCCGCATACCCAACAGTTACTTCCATACCAAGTGCATAACCAGCAGAAATAACCCCTACTGCAATTAATAACCCGCCAATTAATTTTAGCATTTCACTCCATTCCCATAGACAAGTAACAAGTCGTTACATGGTAGCAGAGGGGGCAGCGGTGGCAACGAAAAAACCCGCAGCTAAGCAGGATGTTTAAGAGGCAGAATAATTATTTTAGCAAGTCTTGCAACTTCTTAGTTATTTCTTCTAGCTTCACAAGTTTTTCTTCAAAGACATCCTGACCATAAGCTCTTTCACTCATAAACGCATCCACTTCTGCATAATCACGCTCTTTTCTCAACTCTTCTATCTGAGCCATAAGCGGCTTTCTAACCGCGTCTTCTATCGCAGCGACAATTTCAGCGTTCATTGAGCGCTTATTCTTCTCTGCCAATGCCGCTACCTTATCTTTAAGCTCTTGCGACATTCTAACGTTAAATTGTGGCTCTCTCATAAGCACCGGCTACCAGTTGAACAACATGTTGACATGGTAGTAAAACACTACTAGCATGTCAATCGTGGTAGCAAAACACTACCACCAATATAGCGAAGCCCCAACTGCGCGAACAGTCAGGGCTTCTGATTTGCCCCCCATCCCCACAAGGATAAAAGACATGAACAGTATATCAATTCTTGAGGCAGTTAACACTTCATCCGTCCAGTTCCATGGACAACCTATCATCACAGCTATGGTCGTCGGTGCGGCTTATGTAGCGATGAGAACCGTGGTCGAGAACATAGGGATTGACTGGACAGGACAATCAGTAAAACTGAGAACCCAAAGAGAAAAATTCGACTGTAGAGATATCTCTATGGTTGCTGCTGACGGCAGGGTTCGTAAGCTGCTCTGCATCCCACTAAAGAAGCTCAACGGCTGGCTGTTCAGCATCAACCCTTCAAAGGTCCGCGCCGACATCCGCGACAAGCTGATCGCCTATCAGGAGGAGTGCTTTACCGTTCTGCACGACTACTGGACAAAAGGCGCTGCCGTCCGCAAGCCAGGAACAACCGTTGATGAACGAACGCCATTACGCGACGCGGTTAATATGCTGGTCAGTAAGAAGCACCTGATGTACCCAGAGGCTTACTCCATCATCCACCAGCGCTTTGCTGTAGAAAGCATAGAGGAATTAACCTCCGAACAGATTCCGCAAGCTATAGAGTACGTCCACCGCGTTGTGCTTGATGGCGAATACCTTGGTAAGCAGATAGAACTTCCACAAGTAGCCAGTCAATTCACAGATGATGAACTTTGCACACTCTCTTGGCTGTGGAGTTATGCCACCTACATGTGCGACTACATGAAGCAGGTTTACCCAATACTTCGAGCAGCAGAGCATAAATTGGCTGGCGCGTATTACTCAATGCCTCTTGAGTCCCCTCGGACAATCAACGCGGCACGAACCATTCTATGTAGAGAGACGTCACACATAGAATCAGGCTTGTTTAGACAAGACAACTTTAGAGTGTTTTACCGGATGCGTCGTGAGCGCGACATATCACCGCAGATAGGTGAGTAAGTATTCCTGGCCCACTTCGGTGGGCTTTTCTATGGTTAGAAATAGAAAACCCGCCGCAGCGGGTTTGGAGGCTATCTATTTTTTGCTTCGAAGACAGCCTGCAGGCCGTAGTCGATGCTGTTCTTGAAATAGCTTTGGTCTCCCGTTGCTACAAACACTTTGGTTGCAGCGACACATGCCAGGAAGTATTGGTTGGTGACAAGTGCTAGCAGTTTTTCCATTGTTTCAACTCCATGGATTAAAAAAGAGCAACAAGATTGCACCACAAACCAAAGAACGACCATGAAAAAGGCCAGCAAAACGAGGACGAAAACCACATGGGACCAGAAAGCAAAAACCCACCTATTGGGTGGGTTCTATTAGCATCATCAAGCTTTTGAAGTTCTGGGCCTAAACCTGCGCTGTTTTTTTTCTTCCTTCTCTTCCAGTTCTTTAAACCGGTTATAGGTCTGAAAGTCAAAGAATGACAAGTTTTCGATTTCAGACACTGGGCAAACAACCCTGAAATCATTGAGCGTCAAGTTACTATCAATCTTCGGCGGGCCTTCCACACCAGTAATATCACCGAATAATCCTATGCTTTCATAGTGAGTATCATAGTTAGTGGTCACCACAATTTTCAGTGTATCTTTATCCCTATATCCGCTTAGTAGAGGGATGAAGGCCATGTGCTCAATCTTCCCATGCTCCAGCGGAGGTCGAATTACCCAACCGACATAAAACTTTTTTGATTTCAAAGTAAAGATAACTGGCGCTAAGGTTGCAGAAGCTTCTATCGCCATTGTTTCTAGAGGATGGTTTTTAGCTGCCTTGGCAAGGGCTTTAAATCGGTGGTCACCGCATGCATGCCAAACCTTATTCAGAAGACCACAAACCGTAGCAAGCACGACCGTTCCAACGATCCATAGAGCTATCTTTAAACTTTTACCTGTAGCAACTGCATCAGCAGAAAGCGGGATAAGCATTTTGACATTGTTTTTATTGATCCCTGCGTGCTGGGCAAAGAAATCGATTAGCCCCACAAATCCCATGAACGAACATATCATCCAACTCAGAATGCAGAAGCCAGTTCCCCACGTTGCCACATAAAAGTAAGCGCCCCAACCATCGGAGCGCTTAAATTTATATCTAGAGGATACTGAAGTAATCGTGAAGATGTAGCCACTAACTAGAATGGCTGATAATAACAGTGTCCCCATCGATCACCTGGCCTTTGCAGGTTCAACTTTTGCAAGATGCTGAAGCTGACGCTTCATTTCATTGCGAACTTTTTCGTTGTTCAGATTGAGACTGATCACACCGTCTCGATCGATAGTCAGTCTATCTTGGTTATCGATAAGAATATTTGTTAACCGGTCGACAGAGGTGTCGACTCTGTGGGTTGGTTTGCCTTTGAACGAGAAACCAAACATAGCTCCTCCTTATCCGCCTCGTTGGGGTGCAAAAAGAGCTTAGCGAATCAATGTTTCACCAAGCCCTAAATCGAAAAAATTTCAACAGTATTTATTGTTGTGCTTGAAGATTAAGTTATGTTGATCTGGTGGTCAAGTGTGACACCAACAAACTTTGTGTTGTGACACGTCACACTTTCAACTCAATTGTAGACCACTTATCTACTTAGATGAATTCGCCATCATCGCCTGCCAGCGCTTCTCATCTTCGTCCATTACCTGGTCATACTCTTCACGTGTGAAGCCTTTCTGCTCAGGGTACTTGGCGGCAAGTAGTTGCTGAAATTCGGTCATGGTGAGCTGTTCTGCTTCCGCTCTCGGCATGTTGAAGTGGTTACGCGCTGCGCTGATGTACTCAAATGCTTTGAACTCGTTCACGTAGTTGTTCGACTCATGGCGTTGCAGCTTTCGCACCTTCGCCTTACCGATGATGCCGTGAGTAATGAGTGCCTGACCAAGTACGATAATATCGCTTACAGGCATCTTGCCCTGGCGAAAAACAAATGCTCTCTTACCTCGCTTGCTCGGCTTAAGCTCCCCCACCAGCGCGCTGATATCATCATCACAACATGCCTGCATGACGATCATTCCGGCGTAGATGGCGTAGCTACTGAAGGAAGGTGCATTGATATGTTCCAGCAACCACGCAGGGATCGCACCATATGCCGCTATGGCAGCTTCAAGTAAGCGAGGTGCGTCGCTGGTATGCAGCTCAGCAAAGCGCTCTACAATCGCTGCTGGCGAACCTATGCGGGACATGTTGGCGAACGATGGCCTGAAAAAGTAATCGCGGTCAGCATCTGAGATAAGCATCTCGCCAATTTCGGTGAACGGTATCATTGGGTAACCTCGAATAATTATCATCAAGGGCACGTGCATGCCCTTTGTGATAGTTACGCTGTGACAGTGATCGCGCTGGTCGATGTCTTAGCACCATCGTTAGAGGTGAAAGTGATAATCGCCGAACCAGCTGAAACTCCAGTCACTAGCCCTGATTGGTTAACAGTGGCTTTGCCGGTTGCAGAGGATGACCAGGTGCCGGTTTTGTCACTGGCATCAGCAGGCACAAACGTAGTGCTAAGTTGCTGAGTAGCGCTGACGGCAATACTTGCGGTTGCAGGAGCAACAGTGACACTGGTAACCGGAATATCATCACCAACCTCAAACACCACGGTATCGGAATCAGCTACTTTCCACTCGCCAGAGAAAGTGGAGATATCAGTGCCGCCGAAATCACCAGACCAGGACGTGGTGTTGAAGTACCCCATGATGTAGGTGCTAGAATCTTCGCCAACGAAGTCGAAACGAAGCCATAAGGTTGGCTGCCGCCCCGCCTGCACTTCATCAAAGATGTATTTGGAGATATGAATCGCGCCAATCTCGGTGGTTTTGTCCTTCTTACGGAACTCACCTTCTCCCGAAATGGTGAAATCCATGTTCGTGACAAGGCTCTCAACGAGCCCTTTGGTATCGTCTGCCTCAGACGTCACCGTGTTAGGGGAGAAGTCAAAGCCTTTAGTTGTTAGCGCTCCAAGGCGCTTCCAGTCACTTAGAGCAGGCATTGCATCAGCACAACCGAATGCAGCACGAAGAACGGCAACTTTACCGATCAGCTTGCCGGTGTCATTTGGACAACCTTGCATGTGTTACCTCTTCAAATAAAAAAGGCCACCCGAGGGCAGCCTGATGGATAGATATGTGTGGTTATTCACCGTAGGTGCAGCAGACCATTAGTCGGTAGATTAGGCGACCTTCAGTAGAGGTTACCGGAGGGGGCAAACCGCCAAGCAATCGCATAGCGCCAACGCAACCATCAGCACCTTCCTGATCACTGATAAATTCAGCGATTCTGTTTGCGGTCGCATCGACCTCATCGTTCTTACCCATGCCCTTTGCGCCAATTACATCAACCATCACGAAAAAATTACCGCCACGGTCATGTTGAACATCAGATCCTCCGCCTGAGCGGAACACAATGAAAGCTTCAGACAACTTGCCAGTGTCATTCCACATCAGCGTTTGAATGGTGAGTCCAGCGGTCAGCCCTGCATCTTGGAAATGGTCGCGGAGGCGGCGATACATTGGAGGGGTCACAGCTTCATCTCCTTCCGGATTATGTCATCCACCTGACGTCGAGTTCTCTCAGCTGCTTTTGTCAGGAATTTAGGCTCACCAGACGGATCCCAATAATTACCGCGATTGTTTGGTCGAGGCAGCCCCTTCATGATGCCGCTGGCGTTGTGGACATAAACAGCGTAATTGGCGGAATAGCCGATGCGGCCTGTAATACGAGTACCGTTGATCATGGTTTCTTGGAACTGAGAATTCACCAGGGTGCCGGTATCCATCGGTGTCATCAGTGCTGACTCTGCACCGATAATGAACATTGCGGATTTGATTGCCCTAACCGCTTTACGTGTCCGAACATCCTCTACGACAGCATCCAAGCGTCGCTGTGCTGCCTTGATGCCCTTTATCTTTACGCCCATGGTTACCCTCCCGTAAGGATGGCGATGTCTTCAGCTAGGCGTTCAAACGTATCGGCATAGCGCACCACCTGAACAACCTCATCGGCACCCGCGGCGATCGGGTCTGTGATCGTAGACTTCCCTATAAACAGGTAATCGCCAGCTTTAGCCCCTGTGAACTCTGTCCAGATGGTATTTTTTACCGTTATCTCTGAACCGATATTGCTGAGTTTTTTCGATAGCCCACCTTCGTAATCGCACATAATGATTTCAGGTGTAGCCCACCCAAGCGGATCCCCTGCTTCACTGATGCCAAGGCTCCGCCAGAAAGTGGCCTCCGCCGTATACGACCAATCAGCTACTGAAGACATATCATTCCCTCCAGCTAACCACTGATGACCGCTCAGTTGCGATTTTTGGGCAATTGATTGTCCATTTACCGTCACTGCTCACGAACCCTGTGGTTTGCCTACCGGTATCGGTTTTTACCCAAACTCGCTCAAATGGCTTGGGTAGGCGTTCAACCACCGGAACCCACACCATCACTTACCACCACACATACAGCCGCCCTTCCCAACCCAGAGACCTGCGAAAGCTTTATTTGTTGGGTCAGGTGGCGTTATCGATGTCGCACAACCGTATTTATCGAGCCCGCGAAGCAGGTTAACCGCGCCCTTCCACCGGTCAGAAAATGATTGATAGCGGAATGACCTTGATGCACCGCTTGGTGCTGTTTGTGAGCTTATATACTTATCGCCCTGGCCTAATCCCATAAGAGCCAGCAGATAGAGCTGTATCAGCAATGAGGTAGAAGCAGGGTAATGTGCGTCCAAGCATTCCTGAATACTGTTCGCCTGTTCCACCAGCGCGGACAGGACGAAATCAGGCAGAGTGATACCTTGTGACTGCAAGTATTCTTTGGCCTGTTCGATAGTCACCATGGCTGATTCCTGTAAAGAGTTACCCCGCCGAAACGGGGCATAAAAAAACCGCCTTTAACGGCGGCGGTTATTCAGCAGGGAACAATTTTTCAAGTTCGCCATCAGGCAGCAACTCGGCAAGCCGATCCGCGCCAAGGTTACCCTTGAATTCGATAGCCAGTTCAGTCAGCCGGTTCGCGATAGTCTCTTTCCGAGACTTGGCTTCGTTCCTCGCGCCAGGGGTTGCCGGTGTCAATTCACCACTAGCCTCACCAAGCATGAGCCGAACATTGGATTTCAATGCCGGGTGCAGATTGTCCAGCTCCAAAACTTCACCGAGTTTTACGCCATTCCAGGGGCGAATTACTTCGTACTTAGCCATGCTCACCCCTTACGCCAGATTGGCACCGTAAACAACACCGGACAGCCCCTGATCATCTGCGGTAATTTGCAGACCTTCAGCAGACATGATCTGGAAGTTGTAGTTGACGTTCGGAAGTGGACGCGGCAAAGGAATGACACCCTGAGCCATGCCAACCAGCGGAGAGATAACATCTTTGCGGCGAACGTAGGCGATGAACTCATTACCGCTCAGCGCAAACGTGGGTCGGATCTCTTTTACTGCAGCAAACGGCAAAACGGCCTGCAAAACGTTGCCGCTGATTACCCCGTTAACTACATACGGCTGTGCAAGGTTTGCCCAGATTTCGTCACTAACCCACATAACGTCATACTTGGAAACCTTATTCACGCGAGCGTTGGAACCAAATGCACCTTTACCGAAGAATTCAATCCATTGCACAGCATTAGCCGTAGTTAGATCGATGTTCGCACCACCGGCACCAGAACCTAGATTAATCTTCTTGGTGTTGCGGTGGTTTTTCATCCCCTGGGCTTTGTAGCCCTGAACCTGAATGTTCTCGTCACCACTCAGGTAATAGGCAACCCGGCGCTTGTTAACCTTCCTCAACTTAGCCGACTGTGAATCCAGTACCAGATCGATGCCCACGGAGTTAAGGCCTGCAGCATGGCGCCAGTTTACCCCGTAACCGGAAGTGAACACCGGAATCGGGTCGCCGTCACTGTCGTAGTCAGTATGGTCAAATGAGAACGGCGCCTGACCATCAATGCTTACCGAAACATCATCAGCAATATCGCCAACAACGTTATAAAGTTTGGCGGTTTTACCGACAGAAAGTACGGTCTGGACACCCATCAAATCGTTGATGATTTCCATTCCATCTTCCTGGTCGCGCATTTGAAGGATCTGGTTGTCTACCTCAGCCCAAAACTCACGAGCGAACCCGCCAACAGCGTTACATGCCAGCATTTCAGGAGTCATGTGCGCACGGTTTACGGCAATCATGGAGTTGTGGTTTGCGTTCCAGATGTTGCGGTTTGCCCACAATTCATTCCAGTGACCGCCAAGGCGGCTGTTTGCAGCCAGTGTATCTTTGGAGAAATACATATATTTTCCTTTTACGGTGCAGGCGCTGCTGCGACGGTGCCAACGCGCATACGCACGCGGATGAAATCGGTAGTGCTGGCTGCGATGGTTGCTTCATCCTGGCTGTAACCGATCACTGAGTCAGTATCAGCCGTCGCTAAAGTGAATTGACCATTAGCGCCGAGCTTGATCGGGCTGTCCTTCTTATACGCACCAGGCACGCACAGTAGAGCCAGCTCGCGGCCTTCTTCCACGTAGTTGCCTACAGCGGAGTCACCGATAGGGATAGCATCCGTGATTTTCAGCCCCTGATGGTAAGCAACATCGATAATGTAGATACGGCCTTTAAGCGCGGCTGCCTGTGCAAACTCATCGCTGGCGTTGATGACAGCAGCAGTGCCCGGCAGAAGTGCCGCAGCAGTGGTGCGGGTTTCGGTCTTGTACAGAGACTGACCGTCGATATTTACGCGACGATAACGTGGCATTGGCTGGCCCTCTTATTTGAAATATGTATTGGCAACAGGCGCACCGGTTTCTTGCTGCTGCTGGCCGGAGTTACCTGCCAGAGGAGCGGCTTCGCCCAGAGACTTGAACATTACGTCCAGAGCGTCACCTTTGAGCGCGTTGGCTACGACATCGCCATGAACCTTCGCAACAGCTTCACGCTTGGTTTTCTCCTCAGCGCGAGAGTTGGCGGTGAGCGTTTCGGCCAGTTGGTTATGGTTGGTCTGCAGCGCATCAACTTTGTCAGTGATCGGCTTTAGCGCCTCGGCGAAGTTGGCAGCCAGGCCTTTGCCGATTTCGGTGATCAGCTCTTGTTTCTCTTCAGTGGTTAAAGGCATGTCGCCCTCCGTTTGGTGGTTTGGTGCAGGTTGTCCCTGCGGAGTAAATAAGGATTTAACTTTGTTGGCGACGACCGTCACCCAGGACTCTTGGCGCGCTACCGGTGTGCCGGTATCGTCAAAGGTGATCTTCCCGCCGTCAGAGGAATAACCGTAAACCTGCGCGGTTCCGCCATTACGCATGATTACGACTTGCGAATCGGTAAAATCAGCAACCCAGGCATACTCATTTTCACCGGGCGCAAATTTTGCTTTCGCTGCCCTATCAAGCCGCAATTCGCGATCACGATAAGACTCACCCACCAGCGCACCAGAATTGACCTTGAGCGGCGTCGCGAGGTCGGCGTTAACCATTAGGCCAACGCCCTGTTCAGGCGTCGCTGCACCCACCTCATGCAACAGAATGGCGTCGTGATCCATGCCGTGAATTTTCGCTACCCATTTGGCACCGGTAGACTTCTGCTGCTCGTTTGGCTCCAACTGGTCAAGGAATACCGCTACGCTTGTATGAATCGGGGGAACGTCTTCACCACGCTCAATTGCAGCGACACGTTCGATCAGTTCCCTTCCGCCTTCGCTTTGATTGGCGGTCTGGGTATCAACCCATTTTTCCAGGTAAATTCGGTTGCCTGATTTTTTAACGTTCCTGTTCCAAGCACCGATATGGCCCTGATTGATGCCTTCAGGAGAAAAAGCGGAGATGAATGCGCCGTTGAGTTGCGGATGCCCTAATGGTGCCAGGGTGCCTTCCAGCCCTGCGTAATGAGCATCGATTTCGCTGGCCGTATAGAGACCGTCATTCATGACGACGTTTGCCGGTAGCGTGTAGCTTGGCAAAATAAGGTGTTCTCGCCCGTTATACGTCTCACGGCGGATAGCCTGACTGTTTACCTTCGTGGTTACGTTAACTTGAACTTTCATGGATTAACCCTCTGCCCATTTGTAGCCTCTCTCCTTCATGTCACTGAGTGTCTGCTTGGCTTTGTCGATGACTGAGGGGGTGAGAGGGTTCCCTTTTTCATCCACCAGCACAGAAATCTGAGAGCATTTGCAGTTAATGGCGTTGCCGTTTTTGGTGTACCACTCCCTAACCTCATCTTGTGTGTACAGATGAGCATGCCTGGCGGCGTGTGTGGCGCGGGTCGTGGGGCTTAGTGCAGAGATGTGCATCAGCTTTGTTTTGATGCCGTAGCGGTCTTGAGCGTCTTGTGCTTCGTCCCAGCGAGCGCGGCGGAGAGCGGTGGTGATTTCCGTTCTGGCTATGCGATTAGCACGCCGGGTTTCTATACCTGTTTGCTCGTTCAGGTTTTTAGCCACGTCCCGTGGATTCAGCCCCCTGGCTATACCGTCTGTCAGGATGCGCGCCATGTCGCTTTTTACTTGCGCGCTGAGCCCTTTCATCTCTTCGAACTCACGAGCTCTAACCAGAATCAGACGAAGTTGATATGGCTCACTTAACAGGATGCTGGGAACATCCTGTTGACCGGCAGCGTAAGCAGAGGATTGCTGGGAAAGGTTGTAATATTCCTGGGCGGTGCCACGCTGGTATGCCACGGAGACATAGCGCCCAAAGAACCAGAGGTTAAACTCTCCACCTTCCAACAAAATGTCATCCACCAGCGCCTCTCCGTTTTGCAGCAACATTGAGAGAAGGCCCTGATCAAGTCGGAAGGTATAACGTTCGTTGACTACTGGTTCTGAGGGGATCCGGTTAAGAATATCGATGTAACCTTTCGTTATCAGCTTCATGCGTTTTGCAAACTCCCGCATGGCACCTCGCTCAAGCTTATCGACTCCGGTGGGGTCTTTGATGTTACTCGGCAGTATTGGAGGCTTAGGTTTCTTCTTCATCCTCTGCCTCCCCAAGCGGGTCACCGCCTTCTGTCTCGAATCCTGCAGCAGTTCGAATTTCATCACCACTGAATGGGGCTACGTCTCCACTTTCCACCATGGCCTTGTTCACCTCAGCCATAGTTTTGGAGTCAGCAAGGCGTTCAGCGCGCGTCTGCTGATTGAGGTCATCCCAAATAACCGTCTTCTGTCCAACTGAATCGATAATTTTCAGGTCAATCAGCTTGTCGCAGAAGTCCTCAATTTCAAACGACAGATCGCCGCGGCGGCTCTGGCAGCGACCGTTCATATACTTCTGGTCTTCTGTGCTTGAGCGCTCAGCCTGTTGGTTCCCCACCAGTATCCGCGTCGGGATATCAACGCCAGCAGAGGCCGTCTGCAGGTTTACGTTATAGGTCGGGCTGGGGTCTGATACCGGCGAAACCAAAGAGGTCACGCTGGCTCCCTGAAGACTCATGAGGACGTCGTTGCCGCGGTTCATCTCACGAGCTGCTTCGTTGAACTTGTCCTGCAACTCATCAACACTCACGCCATACATTGACGCGAGACTGCCAAAGTCGATCTCTTTGTCGAAGCTAAGCGCAAGCTGGCGAGCTGCGTTCTTCAGGAATGACTCGCCAGATCCGCCTTCTACCTTCTCCAAGCTGACGAAAGCGTTATACGCAGGCTCCAGGAAGCCAATAGCATCGTCGGTGTAGTCACCGAGGATAAATATTCGGTCAGGATGAATATCAACACGGCGGGTCGAACCATTCGACAGGCGTTCGGTGTACTGCCACATCTTCGGCTTGCCGTATGTTTTCGAGTTGAGCCCACCATCCCATTCGCTAACATTCAACGAGCCAGCCCAAGCCACCGTGACTTTATCGAGGCCGCGACCTTTCGTTACTTCGAGGTTCCATGCTTTGTCGTCGCGGATGTGCAACAGAATGCCTGAGTAACGACCTACGAGACGCCTGCGGTCGGCATCAGAAAAGGCTCGCCACAGCCGGTTAGTGAACACCTGTTTTAGCTTTTTCTCCCAAGCTGTTTCCTTGCGCTTCTCGTCTGACTTATCACCCTCAATAATTTCTGGGTTGGTTTTCCAGCATTTACCCACCAGCTTTTCTACTGCGCCGTGAGCAATACCACCGCGACGATAGAGAGAGTAAAGGTTGTCATACGTAATCTGGTCAGGAAAACCGTATTCACACCATGCTGATCCACGTTTATTGTCCAGGCCCATAGATGGCCCCAGCATCCCCATACGGGCACGCTCAATCCTGGCGTCGTTCAACGCGTGGTTGACGGCCAGTTGGAGGTTTTTATTCATACTTTGTCCACTTGGTGGGGGGGCAATAAAAAAGGCCGCATAGGCGGCCTTTCACTTAAATTTTATTAAATGTCTTCACAATTATCTTATCTAAGGAGACTTTATGAATGGAGGATAAATGTTCCTTTAACCTTGTGAGAGCTACAGAGCCAAACACACCTAAATCCGAATACCAAACCAACTCTTTTTCTTCAAACTCACCATTAGGATACGTTATCTGGAAATAAACAAACCATTCTTGTCCTTGCACTTCTATTCTCCTGCTCATGTTGAGAATATGGTTATCGGCAATCCATGTTAAGTCTTTATAATCTTTCAACTCTCAACCGTTTGGGTATCATCATCCCCATCACCAAAGTCTTGCGCTTGATATAACCGTCGAGGCTATAACGAATGCCATCCCAGCAGTGTTCATTGCCATCTGCCAGCTTTGGCAGGACCTCACCTGTAATGCGATCTGTTTTGTACGACCACAACCGCGCTTCACGCGCCACATTCTTACAACGGGGGTGAATGATTATTTCATCGAAACCGCGCAGGTAAGCGATACCATCTTCCACACTACCCTGCCACTTTTCAGCCGAAGAAATGTTAAACCCCTGCCGTTTTAGGTAGCTGATTGTTTCTGGACGTGCTGAGTCTGCTTTGATGGGCCAATCCCGCACGCCGGGTATGGAGTCGTAGAGTTCCGGCATGTGATCCAGTTCAGTATGAACACCGTAAGCCTCATATTCGATATAGAGACGATTGTGCAGAATGAACGAGCGGATCAGAGTGTTTGGATCTTTAGCGAAACCGAAGTCCGCCCCGATATGCAGCCGTTCCGCTTCTTTCCAGAGGTTGTGGGAGAATTCAGCGATTCTGTATTTGCCAGCCAGAACCTGCTTATCGGAGTTTTCGAGGTAAGCACCTTCCCATACCCATGCATACGTTGCAGGGTCGAGTCGGCGCTGGTCATTAATGCGCTCACCCTCCAGCACATCAGGAAACCACGGATTATCCGTGTAATTCATTTCGACTGTTATGCAGTCTTCACCGGCTTCTTTCCGAAACCGCTTATCCGTGGCGCTACCGTCCCGCTCCGGGTTCCAAGTCACCCAAATCTCCGAACCTTCCTCGCGCACTGTAGGGCTGAGCTTCTGCCAGGCTATTTCACTGACTGACTCAGCCTCATCAACCCAACAGAGCAGGATCCGCGCCTTTGACTTGATGCTGTCTAGGTTGTGGCGCAAACCGCAGAATACATAGTTCACACTCTTGTCGATGGTGCGAATGTACTTTTCACCAATATCGAAGTTAGCAGCCAGCCATGGAACAGACAGGATCGCCTGTTTCACCTCCTGCATGCTCGACTCTTCCAATGAATTCATGAATTCACGAGCGCAAAGCACAACACCGCTCTCGCCATTCATCATCGACTGGTAGGCTTTCACCGCTGTCATCAAGGCGAACGTGCGCGTTTTTGCACTACCGCGACCACCATGAGAGCAGCGATAGCGCCTATTTATGGCGATGAACAATGGCGCTAGTTTTGCCGGTATCGGTAGTTGTACGACTTCACTCATGTTTTTGGCTCAATGGGTAGAAGCTGAATCACGGTCGGCTTTGTCGTCATAGTTCCATCTGATGACTTGTGATCTACCGTCTCTTTGAAAGCATTCACCTCTATATGCTTACCAAGCAATTCAAGGTTCTTCACCTTGTCAGGCCATTTAATCTTTTTGGAAAGCGCTGAAGAGTTTCCTTCTGAAACCATTTCTATGACATCTAAGCCGGAAATAGTTGTTCGCCAGACTTTAGGCCATTCAGACACTGGTTTTAGCTCGCCAGAACTGTTAAGTATGTCGAGAACATCCATCTGGTCTATCTGAACCAAACGATTTAGGACGTATGTCGCATTTATGCCAACCAGATCATTGCGTTGAACCTTCAGTTCAGAGATCCTTAACTGAATGTCAGGTTTTGACAGGTTTTCAGACGCGGTGCGATTAGCTGTTTTTACGCTATATCCAGCCCGAATAGCCGCTTGTGTGGCGTTTAAATCGATGAGGTACTCGCGACAGAACATTTCTTGCTTGTCGGTAAGTGCCATAATTATCTCTTTTGAAAGGATGTTTTATGTCAAAAAAATCTCTTAAATTCAACGTTGGCAATATTGTTTATCTAGTTAGTGGCGGCCCCAGCATGTCTGTTGCTGAACAAGTCAAAGAGTATGATACTAATGTGGGATGGGTTCATACTGGTGAATACAAGTGTCAGTGGTTTTCTGGTAAAAAACTTGATCATGGAACTTTTCCAGAAGAATCTTTGACATCAACAAACCCAAAGCCATAAACCCAAACGCTCTTGTTTTATCTGTTGACGACGTTTCATCTTGGATGGTGTCAGCCCTATCAAAAGACGGTTGCCTTTATCAGCAGGATGTTGTCGATTATCTCGTCAAGGAAAGTAACGAGCAGCATCTCAGAGAAAATGCTGATGGCAACCAAGCTCTTTCAACTAAAGTTATCAATAAATTCAGAGTTGATAGTGCAGAAAACGTCGTTTGGGTTAAACCAGATAAGTACTGGCGGTTCCGAGTCCCCGAGGACGAGGCTAGCCGTGAAGCTCGCGGCTAAGTCAGATGGCGAGCTTCCTTTTGCAATTCATCATAAAAGCCACCCGGAGGTGGCCTTTGTGAATGGAACCAAAATGAAAAATATTATCGTTAAAGAAAGATCATTTCTGATGCTTGAGTTGTTTTTTCTCTGCAGCTGCCTCAATTATTTTTTGCGAGCGTAATCGTCTGTTTTCTCTTTCTATATACCAATCATTCAGCAACGTTTCAATGAGGCTAATGAGCAAAGCTGCCTCATCGCCATCCACTTCGATGATCACATTAATATCCTTTTCCATGTGAGCACCAATGTTGCCAATGCTTCTGATAGCATCTATTGCATGCCAAGTATCAGTATCGATTTTTTGTTCAATTGCTTTAATTTCCTCAAAGAGGTTTTTCTCTTTGACCTTCCAGAAATCCCTAATCATTCCCTGTAAACAACGACGAGATAGAGTTGCGGAGGCTTTAGGAGATAATTCCTGGATGAGACATGCCTCTTTATAGTCGGACAATATAGCTTGGGGAACGTAATCTGGAAAAATCTTAGCTTTACCCTGTGGACGTAATGTCCAAAAGTCGAGTAATTCATACTTGTAGCCGGTTGGCTCAAAGTATCTTCTAAAAAAAGCCGCCTCAACCTGAACTTCCATACAGTCGGGGTTTGGACAGGTAGAAGTCGTTATCTCAACATTCGAAGCCCCCTGAGCTGTTCTTGATATATCGTGCGAAGATGTTTCAATTGTAACCGCCTCTTTTGTGGAAAGATGATTACAGAACGGACAAAGCCAGCTTGCCATAATTTTCCCTATCGCGAGTGTGTATTCACCATACAATAAACAAAAAAAACACTTAATACACTGCTCTTTGAGATAGTGCTGCAATTCCGCGATTTCCTTTCAAGCTATTTCTATTCGCTCTGTACTGGCGAAATAAACACGTCGAGCGGCGTCAGTAAGGATGATGAACTTCAGAACCTCGCCGAACCACTCATGCATCTGCTGCTCCATTCTGGCCTTCTGCCAACCACCGGCTCGCATAGCAACTTCCTCTGCCTGTCCGAGTACATGCCGCCCTTTCTTCTCAAAGGCTGAGGATGCCCACATAAAGCGCACATCAGCATCTATCAGGTGGGAATGGTCAGGGTTATACAGACTCTCGGCATCACTCAGGATTTGACTATGCATCCACTCATAGACTTCATTTGCTGGGACAAGGCCGATGTATGGCATCAGTTGATGTGACTCTATGAACTGTAGGGGTGGGAATGGCCGTCTATCATGACCCTCATTCTGCGCGGGCGTTGCCATGAATTCCTCCCATTAAAAAACCCGCCATAGCGGGTTTAGTTAAGTGGCCATAGTAATCGGCGGTTTGTTGTCTCCCACTATCAGCGATAGCGGAAGATGGTAAAACCTGTATTGGGGACCCAGAAAATGAGCTCAGCGGCATCAGTTTCTACTGGAATCTCCCAAGGCTTCAAATGGTAGAAATCTGTTTTCCCAGCCATTGGTGTCTCCTTGCAAAATATAGATGGAGAGTTTATCCATCCTCACACTTATTTAGTTTGCGAGGCATAGATATGGCTGAAACACTAAAAAAAGGCACTTTCCTGGCTGACTCGACTAAGTCGAACAGTATTTTTGGCGCGATTTTATTTGCTTATCTTTTCCCGTTGGCCTCTGCCATCTGCAGATAAACCGGCGCAGAGCCGTTAGGTAACCTTTTGCTTACCTCTCGGTAGTGCGCCACCCGCTCGCGGAAGTATTCGCGCAGATGCTCAGGTTGTTCTCGCTCTACCTGCTCAGCTATCACCGGCTGGTTCATGCGCTCTTTGTACGCTACGCCTGACGCTGCAAGGTCTACGTTCACCTTGTCCATGTCTTCTTTTGGCAGATTGCCGAGATTATATGACATGGTAATCCTCATGTTAGTTGTGAGGGTTATACATTCTCAGATATTAGTTTCATTACTCATATTGCTGCAAATGTCACAGTAGTGAAGTTGAAATGTCAAAGTGGGGGGATGTTGTTTGGGTTATCAAGGTAGACAACATCGTCCGGTTGCACGGGCTTCCATTTGGTCGCGCCAACTCAGTATTGTCCGCCTGTACGTCTAAGCGGCGGAGTAAAGGTGTCGCACGATTTCCCCCCTAAGTCTTAATCAGTTCTACCGCTGGCAATTAGACCAGTATCAGCTATGTGCAAAAAGCACCAGTTCCCGACTGAAGTTCAAAAATTGGGTCAAAATTATCCCTCCATTCTTTGATAAAGACGGTATTGATTTTCCACGTTTTTATCTTTATTTCAAGATTAGTTTTTAGTTCTTATGAGACTGAGTTAACCATTCCTGTTGACCATAACGAAGTAAAGATGAACGCCATTGGTTAAGAGTCGTTACCTGCCCAGAGCATACTGATAAAACTGTTTGCAGTGCCAACGTATAGCTGACTGCATCGCCCCAGGTGTTTCCTTGCAGCGTTGGTTGCTCACATGGGGTGAATACTGACTCAGGGGGTAACAGCACTACCGGTTGCGGTGCCGGTGGCAACGTTTTGCTGCAGGAGGTCAATAACAGCGGCAGGCATAGGACTATTCCCACATTTGTCGTTTTTAAGTGCTTCACGTAATGCCCTCTGGTAGCGTTCACCCTGCTGGCGCAGTTGCTGCTCTCTTTGCTGTTGTTCTGCTGCTAAGGCTCTGTTCTTCCGGTCTTGTTCTTGCAGGGTTGAGATTAGTCCTGACTGCTGCGCCAGCGTTTTTTCCTGTTCTTTAACCTGCTCACCAGCCTTTACTGCGCTACCGTGGAAGTGAAATGCCAACCATGCCAGTAAAATGAAAATGAGCAGTAAAACAACAGCAGTGGCTGCGGCACCTCGGTTCATTTTTGGCCCCAGTTGCAGATCTCACGCTCAACCTCGCGCCGATTAATCAGTCCCTTCCATACCTTGCCACCAGCTTTATTCCAGCGGCGCATTTCATCACAGGCTCCTGAACTGTCACCAGCATTGAGTTTTTTCAGCAGCGTAGAGGACTCGAAGGCCTTAACACCTACGTTGTAACTGAAACTGATAAGCGCTGCTTTCTGGTATTCACTCGCTGGCACTTTCACTGACCGTTCTACAGAACGGGCAAAAGGCACTAGGTCTTTATCCAGCATGGTTTTGCATTCAGCGGGGGTGTAGATTTTGGTGGGTATGATGTCAGCGCCAGTGTGTCCGTAGCAGACTGTCAGCACGCCGACTACATCACGGTATGGCTTGTACTCCACGCCTTCGAGTGAAGGAATGAGCACTGCTGCAATCGCCATGGCTCCACCAGCAAAGGCTGCGCTGAGTTTTTTCTTTAACGAAGCTATGAGCGCCATCCTTAGTCCTCCGCTGGCGGTGGTGTGACATATCCAGCTTTAAGGGCCTTCTCATAGGCCTTCGTCTGGCGGCTTTTGAAATAGAAGTTCATCACGGCAGTGATCGCACCGATCACGAAACCGCCCACTACTGCAACCTGATTCCAGTCGAGGTCATGTAGCCATTGCAAAATGCTGCCTCCACACACCAGCGTTGCAGAGGTGCAGTAAGAAATGAATGTAGTGATTTTCTCCGGCATGATTTTCATACCTCCCCCTTCCGGGGCTCTGTCCCGGTACCGGGTAATAAAAGTAAAAATCCCGACATAAGCCGGGATTGATTTATTTTGGTTATGACGGTTGCGAAACCGGAATGTGTTGAGTAGTTACCTGATCGGCGTAACTTTCGAACAAGTAAAATGGATACTTGAATTCCCAGGTATCTCCAGCTGCTGATACAGTCGGAGCTCCTACGCCAGAAAAACAACGCCCTTCGACAGAGATGGCCAGCGAGTATGCAGGTACTGTGTTCAGTACCTCATCGAATTCAGTACCTGGTTCCATTGGCACAGACATGCGGCCAAGGTATTTGTTCAGCAGTACAGCATTTTCAAACTGGCCTGCGACTTCAACCTTAGTAAGAGCCTTAGCTTGCTCTGGGGTCAAAGTAATGTCGTTGTTTTCGCTAATAATCAGATTTGCCATGTGAGGTTCCTTATCATTGACACTGTATCCATATACAGCACATCAACATTATCAATTTAGAAGCCAAGCATCACATGGTGGCCGCTGTCTCAAAGGTCACACAACGCAGAGTAATCACTAAAGAAAATAGGGTTCAGCCGCCAGCCGTAAACGAGTCGGCGATATGGGTGTGCCAGGTGTGTGTCGGATGTTGGCTGGGGCTGAAATGCAAAAAGCCCCGGATATACCGAGGCCATAGAACAAATAAAATTTGTTGGTGTTAATTTCAGGTTAATCCTGGCCAATCAACACAGTAATACTTGGCAGTACATATGCGCCGTCAGAGCTTTCACCTACCGCTTGAATTGATACGGACTGGTTAGGCTCGATGTAAGTATTCCAGGAGTTGCAGGCGGAACCGGGTACGGGTACGAAAGTGCCCGCTGCTAAAACGCGGCCCCCCACTGCTTTAGCCTCAGTCACCCATGCACCTTTATATACCAGCATATGCTTAGCTTCTGATTTACCACCAGGAGCGATAGCCATTAAAAGTGGAACACAAATTCGGCGACGGTAAGGCGCAGGTGGAATGTTGAAAGTGAAACCATTGTCTAAGTAATGAGTTTCTGCAGCTTGCATGTTCATATCTCCTTGTAAATTATTTGAAAGCCGCCTTGTTCTATCGGGCGACAACCAAACCTTACAACGAGAGTGGAGATCATTAACAACGGTCAGGGAAGTGCCATTCCTTACACAACATAGTCATACCTCCCCCTGTCGAGGTTGCTCCCGATCGTCAGGTGGTGAAAATAAAAAAGGCCACCCAGAGGCAGCCTTTGAATTTTGAATTAATTCGAACCGTCTATGATTTCTAATCAATTTTTAGAAGTAAACATCTTACTTTTAATATCTAATCTTTAATTTATCTACGCAGGCTTTAGCTTCTTTCAACACTTTTTTATATTCGATAAGATCACCATCATCATCTTCATATGCTCTACGAACTCGCCAACGAAGAGCTAACATCTTCATATTCCTGTAGAATCTATGATTTTTCTTCCAGCACTCCTGAATATATGGTTCAAAGCATACGTCTAAGAATATTAGAGTCGAGCCATAAACCTTATATAGATACTCCTCATCATAAAGTTTGTGGTGAACTGCATTTGCACACCGTTCCCACTCATTAAAGATAATTTTTAGAGCCTTTGAACCATCACTTTGAGAGTTTTCAGGTTTCCCCCATTCCTCAAGTGGCACATTCCCACGGTCTGCGTAGATACGTAGAACTTCCGACCAAGCCTCAACAACCTTTTCATTACGCTTGTATGCTGCTTCAAAATCTAAGGAGTTTTTTTCTTTTGAGGTTTTCCTCTGCGTTCGAATGCTAAAAACTGCTATTAAAGCGCCAACTGCTGCAGGAAAGAAGGTCGGGCTATTGGCCCAAATGGTTTTGATGAATACCCAAATTGCTTTTATGACTTCAATAATGTCCAACGCTGGTCTCCAGCCCTTTAAAATGAAAAATGGGAGCATAAGCTCCCATTCTATATCATTTACAAAAACTAGAAAGAACGAGTTAGACGTCCCAGTTCTCTTCATCAAAAGTACGTACGAATGCGTTCATATCTCTCATCTCCGTTACTCCGCTAGTAAGTAAACCTACCAACCAAAATCTTTTTGGAGCTTCATAAGCCCATCTAGAGGGGCTCACGTTACCATGATGATTTGGGCTTAACAACCACTTTTCAACATGTGCCATGTGTTGGCGTTGCTCCTTTCTTAAACATCATTATAACACATTATCAATAGATTTTAACGATTGTTGAGCAGCCTTAATCACATCACTAGCTATCATACGAATACTGACGAGCTCACCCTGTACAATGCAGCTTTTAGCTGCATTGTACAGGGTGAGCACTGATCACTCAATACATTGATACGATTTAAGCTACGTGACTGCGTAACCACTCTTATCACAATAGACAGTAAAATTCGTAACGAAAAGCAGAATTTTACGCGACTTCTGCAATTACTGATTTGTGCGTCCAAGCATCCATTTCCAAAGTAGTGCCAGTCATTACTAGGCACCCTTCGATAAAGCTTTCAGCCATCATCAACTTCTGCCTGACACTACCCTCTGAGATTTTCCACCGACGCGCTATCGCCGACTTTGAAACACCGTGACGGTAATGCAGCATAATCACACCAAGTTCCTTCTCGTCCCGTACCTTCTTCAGTCGCCCAACAGCGCCATCGATGATGATTCCATCATTATCGCAACAGGATGGTTTATTCTTGCTTGTGTCTTCCAACAGCCCCTTAAAACCAGCGGCAATCGGTGAGTAATCAACACCACTGTTGTCCTTTGCCCACTGGCCCCAACGCTCTAATACCAACTGGATATCTCTCATATAATTTCCTTGATGATTATCTCGCCGGCATTACCCCCAGCGTTTGGTTACGCGGACATCCCAAACAGCGCAATCCTCAGAGTAGATGGCGTCCATAAGGGCTGTTAGTAGGTTGTCTGCATCTGGTTTCTGCTTATGCGGCTTACCCGCCATCTCAGCGCGTTTCTTCTTGCTCCAGCTATCTGGCATCGGCATGACGAAAGTCACGTGATAGCCGCTCTCAGGCAGCGATATCCGGTTTAATCTCACTTCGTCGCAGAATGCCCGATAGCGGAGAACTGGCGGGCGCTTGGCCCACCGGTCTCTTTGTGTTTGGCGTGGTTTTGGGATTGGTGTGATTAGGTATTCCTTCACGAGATAGCCCCCATACCAACCGAGTAGTCAAAGAACTGCGCGAACAGGTCCGTTTGGCTACCATTTTCCGCTTCCCACGCAGTTGGGTTGTCATGCAGGTTGCGGTGGCAGGTACGGCACAACGGGATTGTCAGGTAGTCACTTGGCTTGGTGCCCATACCGCCAAGACCATGCCCGATAATGTGGTGAGGGTCATCAGAGCGCGCTCCGCAAGCACAGCAAGGCTGAGTCTTTACCCAGCGGGTATATTTGCTGTCCTCAACGCGTATCAGTTTTGGCCTCAGCATGAATGCCTTCGGCGGCTCAGGGTCAACGGTGAAACACTTAACAGCCTGCTTAGCGATGATTTCATTAACCGATGGCATACAGTCCATATCGGACTCTTTGCGGGTGCCCGTAATGACTTTTGGCTCAGGAATGTTGGTGACAGTGCGCGCCACGTCCTCTGGGATCAGATCGAATACGCCTGACAGCATCGCCCACAGCATCAGTTCAGGGATCGTTAACTGCCCATCAGATTTCAGGCGATGCTTGGCTGTTGCCACAATCCAACGAGCGGTATTGCGGGCGGCGATTCTGTCCAGCTTTTCAGAGTTAACACCCTGTTTGTAGCACCCAGGGCAAATGCGAACGGCAGAATGGCCTAAACGCTCAGTGTCCAGAATTGTTGATGGGCGTTCATGTTTCTTGTACTGGCATTTCGTGAACTGAGTAGCCCAGGCTTCAATAGCGTTGATGCCGCCACAAGCGTTCGTAACCCGCTCATGCTGGAAGAATGATTGCAGTCGTGGGTCATTTGCAATTTCATGCTCTACCGCAGGAAGAATGCCCTCTGGCGTATCCTTGAACTCTTTTGGCAACGTTGAAACCATGACACGCCCCGTCATGTGTAGCGCTAGTTCATCATTCACAGGGATCAGGGCAATCCCCATATCACGCTGTAATGCTGCTTTGACAATCGCTCTCATGCCTGTGCTCCTGTCATTGCGTAGGCTCTGGTTAACATTGGACGCCATTTCTGACGTGCTCCAGCCTCTTCAACATCTCCAAAACCGTTCTTGCGAGCCTGCTGCTGAGCGCGTTTTTCTGCGGCGTTTACTGGCATACCTGCATCACGAATTAGGCGGTCGAAGGACTCTTCGAAATCTATTTTTGGAATATCACCAGCAGGCGGATCCTGACGTTGTTGCTCGACGGCATCGGCCATTGCAGCTTTGCGAGTGCGCTGGCTGTTCCAGGTGTTGGCCGCGGCCAGGTAGCCGCTGAAGCGTACCGGGTCAAAAATCATCTTGGCACTGAGCATGTGCCCCATTTCTGGATTGCTCAGCAGCAGGCTTGCACGGTGTTCTGCCACCAACTTCAGTTCTTCCACGGTGTTCCCTTCCGTCAGGCGTTCGGTAATTTCCAAAAGCGTGCTGACACGCTTTGGTGTTTTGCCGTTGATTTTCAGATTCAAAAAATCCAGCACTTCCCCAGCCATGCCCGAAGTGTCCATCGCAGGTTGTTCGCTCTGGGGGGCTATAGGGGGTTTTTCTTTTGGTTCAATGATAGGTTCAAGAGAGTGACTGGTTCTGGTGCCATCAGGTGACATAGGGGGTGTGCTTTCTGACGACATAGGGGGTGCCACCTGCTGACATAGCCCTGTGCTTTTTGACGGCATAGGGCTATGCTTTTTGACGGCACAGGGGGCTATGCTTCCTGCTGACACAGGGGTGTCCAACGTCAGGTAGTAAAGATTCGAGGTATTACCTTTGCCGTTGTTCACGCCCAAACGGTTCTCTTTTGTGATTAAACCCATCTTAATCAGCGCCTCTATGTGCGCCCTCACAGCGCTTTTACTGCACTCGCAGTGGTCAGCGACATGCTGATATGAAGGCCAGCATTCACCCTTATCGTTTGCGTTGTCGGCTATCTTGATCAGCACCAGCTTGCGCAGTGGATTACCCACTTTGATGCTCATAGCCTGCGCCATCAGATTCATGCTCATACTTCGACTCGCTTAAATTTTTCTTTAAATCGCTCAAGTGGCTGCATGCATTCATACGGGTAGCCCTCTCGCATAAAAATCACCTGTTGCGCCGCCCGATCCCAGCGAATGACAGTCACGCGATTACCGTGATCATCAAGGTATGGCCGGTTTAATGGGACGGATTGGCTCATGGTTAACTCGCCATCAGTTCGGATGCATAGCGCTCAGCAATCCACTGAATACCGCGGGGCGTTACCCTGGTCTGCGTAAAGGCGTGACCAGACTGCTCGGCGGTACCAGTTTTGACAGTGAAGTTTCCTGAGTGATGATGGCTGGCATACGGCAACAGATTCCCAGACTGACGGAACAGAACCTTGTCGCGGATAAGAGCGTCGATCATGGCTCTTTCTGGCATGTTGAGAACCTTGGCCGTTGCGCGGAGGCTTTTGGAACCAGCGCTTTCGACGTAGTGATCTACAAAAGCCACTTTCGGGGCATCTTCCTGAACCTTCTGTTGAAGCACAGCTTTTTGTTCAGCGATATCAGCGGCCAGTCGCAAAGCTTCAGGGAGGGTCTGCGGCAATGCCGGGCCCCGTTTCTGTTTCAGAATTTCAAGAACATTGCGGCGGACAGCCTTAGATTCGCGCATACCAACCAATGCAGCCTGATCGTTGGAAATGCGGAGTTGCTCCGACTTTGTTCCGTTCAAATTTTGAACTACGAAAGTTTCGTAGTGGTCACCTTCAAGCTCATCTTTCACACGCAAAACAAAATCGTTGTTACGTACCGGCTTCTCTCCATGAACAGAACGCGCCTTATTGATAATCCCCAGAAGCTCATCAGTGCCGATGAAATCGCCACCAGCCAGAGCAACGTTATTGCCAGGTGCTGGACTGTTTGCCATAATCAGGTTCTGGTTTGTCATATCGACCTTGCTATGGTTGTTTTGATAGTTCATGACATTCCTCTCTTAGTTAGAAAAGTGATGGCCGACCAGTTGCAGCTGTTCGGCTTTTTTTCTTCCCTGATCCCGGCTTCTCGTCCTTTGTACAGCTCCCCAAGACATACCGCCGAGCCATTGAGAGACAGTCGTCATACATCGCACCTTTCTTGCTCGCCTGTGACTTCCGGCGATACAGATCCGCTGCGTGATGCCCCCCCACAACCGCCAATGCCTCACTGAATCCCTCAGCTATCAGTTGCTTCCTGACGTTGTCGTAAACAAAAGTGTCCCAAGCCATTTAGTCCCATCCCAGCGGCTCTGGCCGCATGCGTTCAGCCTTCATTCCAATCTCTGCCAGCGTCTCCATCGAAAAGAGATAGTCACGGCGAACAAGAACCGCGCCAGGCGGAGCTAGCTGGATCCCCAACTCCGTCAACAATCGGCAAAATTGCTCAATTTGGCCGCCCTTTCCCTTCCACCGGCTAAGCGTCGACTCATCTACGCTGATTGCATCCGCCACTGGTTTTTGCCCAACAGACGAAAGGCGATTGAGAATCAAGCCCTCCATTTCAACTGGCTTGAGTTTTGGCAGTTCTGACTTGCGTGCTATTGCATTGTTTTCCATTGATAATTGTCCTTGTTAAGCAGCAGATAACTCCGGCCAAATCTTCTGCCAGTCATCTGGACGAAGATCCTGTCGGGCAACTTTGCCGTTTGTTGCTGTTTCGATCTCAACGCAACGTGCAGGTGAAATTGAGCACCGGCCAGAAGCCATCTGAGATAAATAGGAGCTGGAAACAAACAAACGCTCAGCAAGCTTTTTTGCCTCTCCCCGCTCTAGTTCGTCGATGTATTGCTTTAGTTGCATAGGTCACCTCATAAGTTAATTGAAGTTTATTGAACACTAAACTAAACGTCAAGTATTTGCTTGTTTAGTAACTACTACGCAGAATGGAAAAATGAATACGACAGAGAATCGGCGTGAACGCCTGAAGGCTTGGTTCGCAGATAAGACGCTACCAGCCAATGAAAAAAGCTACCTATCTCAGTTAATGACGGGTAAGGCTTCTTTTGGTGAAAGAGCGGCAAGACGCCTTGAAACAACTTATGGAATGCCTGTGGGGTTTCTTGATGACGTCAGCGACGACCGATTATCACAGCAGGAAAACTCAAATTACCGGATCGAAGTCCTTGACGTACAGGCGAGCGCTGGGCCAGGAGTGATTAATAGCGAAGTGGTTCAGACAATACGTTCGATTGAGTATACCGATGAGCACGCGTCGATGATGTTCGGCGGTAAGCAAGCTTCACAGGTAAAGATGATCACCGTAGATGGTGACAGCATGGCCGGGACTATCGAACTCGGGGATGCGATTTTTGTTGATGTGAGCAAGGACTACTTCAGCGGAGATGGCATCTATGTATTCCTGTACAAAAACCATCTTCATGTGAAAAGACTTCAGATGCTGCCTGATCACCTGCTTGTTCACTCTGATAATGCACAGTACACCGACTGGGCAATCACCGAAGAAAACGAACACAAACTCAAGGTTATAGGTAGGGTGCTATTGAGCCAGTCGCAGGCATTCAAACGTCACGGATAGCTATAGGATGAAACCGATAATATTGAGTAAGCATGTTTCGTTGTGCAGAGCATATCTGGATAAAACTACAGATTCCCTTTATGGGAATTGTGTCTATAATTCCCAAACGGGGAACTTGCTGAGAAGATGGATGTCAGAGGATTAGACAAAATTCACGATTTCTGCAGAAAACATAACCAAGCTAAAGGCCCCCTTACAGCTTGGAAAGATGAGGTTAATCGTGCTGTGTGGAAAACATCACAAGATATCAAACGCAGATACGCGTCAGCCGACTTCATAGCAGATAATAAAGTGATTTTTAACATAAAAGGCAATGATTACCGCTTGGTTGTTCAAGTCGTTTACATCGCTGGAGTTGTAATCATTGAACGTATTGGGACACATGCCGAGTATGATAAGTGGAGGTTATGATGGCTCAGATTAGTTGGAAAATATTTAAAGACCATAACGACTACACTCGTGGCATGGATCGGTTCTTACAGCTTGCCAATAGTGATCTTACACCAGGCACTGACGATTATGATGAGTTCGAAATGTTGAACCTTCTGATTGGTCATTATGAGAATAAGAATTATTCAATTGAAACTCCTGATCCCATTGAAGCGATTAAATTCAGAATGGACCAACAGGGCTTGTCTCAAGCAGATATGACGCAATTCATTGGCCCTGCATCAAAAGTTTCGGAGGTTCTTAACAGAAAAAGACCACTTAGCCTTTCAATGATAAGGCGTATCCATGACGGTCTTGGAATCCCGGCCGATATCTTGATCCAAGATATGAGCGCCATAGAATGGAATTTGGTCGATGTGGTTGAAAAAGAAGTTAATGTTACAGGTAAATTATTGCAATTCTGCACTGCGATTATGACACCAGGATTCGATCGTGTTTTCCCTGAACATTTTGTGGCTGCAGCGTCGCTAAGTATGTCTCCCCAACAAAAAAGAAACACAGACCCAAGACGAGGAGAGACAGGTATGTTTAAACAGCTTACTGAACTGGGTGGGTACTTTACAGCACCAGTTTATGAATTATCTGAAGAATTACAAATTGACAGGGATTTTTCATTAATATCATGAAAATAGAACTTATTGGTAAAAAAGTCGCATCACTTACTCTCCAGCCATTGGAAGGCGAGTCGTCTAAAAAGACAATGACTGCTAAGGTTACCTTAAACAATGAGCTTTATTCTAATGTTAAAGATCCAAAGGTATTTAGGGTTAGATATCACGCACTTGTAACCATTGAGTCAAGACTACAGATCGAACTCACATATGACTTTGATTTTAAATCAGAGGAAGATTTTTTAGAGGAAGTTGCTAAATCTGATGAGGTCAGAACGTCAGTGCCTTCTATGGCGTATCCTTATATTAAAGGGTATGCAGAACAGCTGATTAGCATGTCTGGACTTGGCAACTATAATTTGCCATATTTCGACTTTTTCAGTGAACCTCTGGAACCCAATAAGAAATGATAAACCCTGCTACCCGGCCTCAGAGCCGGGTTTTTTATGACTAAAACCCTTCATCTAACTGCTCTATCGCCAGCTTAGTTGGTAAATTCAACTCCCTGGTTTCTTCCATGATCTGCCAGTGGATTTGATTAAGCTGGTATGCCACCTGTGCGCGGCATATCTCGTCGCCATTCTGCTCCAACATCAAACAAGACTATCCCACTATCCCGCACGCCTCGTCCTAAACCAGATCTGAATCTGGGTCTGCCATAGTCGTCTTCGTACAATTTCCACTCGAAACACCCGCAGGGGCCACCAAACCATCCCCTGCAAGTAAATTCAAAAAAACTAAATTCTCTAAACACTCAATAAGTTAACGATAAACTGCAAGTTTATGTTTAGTGTTTACTTGACGATAAAGTTTATTATTTATTAAACTCATTTCATCGACAGCAACAACGTCACCCCAAACCACCGGGACGCTCTTTAACAATCAGAACCGCATGACAGGCTAACCGCCGCGCCCTGGCAAAACGAAATAGCGCCGGTACGGATACCAGGCAGGTAGGCGAATCGCTTGAGGGCGATAGCTTACGTAGAGGATTACGCAGTGGGAGGCTGACAGGTCATGCAGTGAACTTATAAAGCGTCCTCTGGGGCGCTTCATTAAGACCACTACAGCGGAGAGTTACACGATGGCACACGCAGACGTAGCACAGCAGATCGCGCAATTCAAAAAGGTAGCACCGGCTATCGTCGGGAACGTAAAAACACGCATTACAAACGACATGGCAGCCGAAAAAATCATGCAAGTCATTCAAGACGAAATTCTGAGTTTCTTCACGAAGCAACAGCAGATGACTGTTGAATACGTGACTTTCAACGAAGACCAACGCGCCAACTTTGCCGCACTAATGTACACCCTGCTTGAGCCGTTAGCGGGTGCATTTAAAGGAACAGTAAACCCTAAATACGCGGCCTATGTAGCCGCCACAGGGAAAACTGGCGCACGTAATTTCATAGTAAACGCATAGCACCCACCGCGCCCTACGGGGCGCACCGAGGCAATCATGTCCCTGAAACTTCAAAATGACCAGGCCCTGCTTCAGTTCTGGTCGCTGGTAAACCTGCACGCCCTCTTCCCTGAATGGGAAATTAACATCGACGCGGACAATGGCACTGTAGCCCTTGAATATGACGATCTTCCCCAGTTCGAAGGCTGGGATCCTCACTTACAGGTGAATTAATCATGAGCTTAAACGGATGGAAGGCGCTGACATACAGCGTCGTTATCGGCCTGTTTCTGTGGGCCACTACCATTGCAGGCTGTGTCTACATCGCCGGGTAATACCGGCGTCTCACTTATCTGGTGGCGTATCGTTCCGGTTCTAATTTTAACCCACACAGTATAAATCCCCGGTTCGGTGCGCCACCAGGTGCGTGAGTCATCACGAACCTGCTCAGTACCACTTCCCTTGTCATCCTTTGCCCCGCTCGCCGGGGCTCTTTTTTACATCAATAAAGGTGCTGCCCACAGCTCCAGAGTGCTGGAACCGTAGGGAAACCGAGCGCGTGCATCAACTCAGGCAGTGCCTTTACCCATGTAAATTTCATTGAGAGGACATGTCATGCATACCATTGCCCAGATCACCTGTGAGCACTGCCAAAAACAGCGCGAAAGAACCGAGTGTAATTTCGTGACCGTTCAGCGTTGGGAAGGTGGTAGATATAAAAACGTGAGCATTCTGGTGTGTACAGACACCTGCTCCAGTTTCTACGTCACCCGTAACAACATTAAAACCCTGCAGCGCCGCCTTCACACAATGCAACGGAGGTCAGCATGGTGAGCCTAAACGCACGTATTCAGCATAAACACGACCTCACAGGGGGCGATTTCGCCCCTAAACGTCACCACGGTAAACACCTCTTCTACCTGCTCATTTTTACCTTGTTCCTGCTCACTGCTGGCGCTGTCTGGAGTTAATCATGGTAATAAAAATCAAGCGCTACAACCCTGATTTCTCTCTGAGTATTTCCCATGAACTTGCTTATATGCGTGAAACCCCGGAGGGCGGCTACGTGGCACACGGCGACTATGCAACTTTGTTTTCTGAGCTGGAGTTGGTGAAGGCTGATCGCGATGCGCAGCAGAAACGAGCCGATGCGCTGGCTGTGGAGAATGCGGCGCTGAAGGAAATGAACAGCAGCTTGTGCTCTGAGCTACAGGAGTATGAAAGTGATAACGACGATTTCGGCCCAGCACCGCAGTCGGTTGTTAACTGCTTCGCGCTGCTAACGCCAAACACTGACGCCGCCCTTGCCGCTATCGAAGCGCGGGGAGTTGAGAGTCTTGCCGCTTATCTGTGGAAACGCAGCAATGAACTTGTTGCTGAAGGCGGAAAAAAATCAGAAGTCATCAATATTCGTGTCTCAGCAAAAATGGCTGAAATGTTCTCTGCCGAGCTGCGGGAGGCCAAATGAAAGAGCGCCCAGTGATTTTCAACGGTGAAATGGTTCGGGCCCTTCTCGAAGGTCGAAAGACGCAGACGCGCCGGGTTATCGCCAATGTAGGCGCTGATAACTGCATTCCGCTGCAAAAGCAAACCAAAACTAAAGACGGGATTTATACGCACGTCATGGATGCACCAATGTATGGGTTATGCCCATTCGGACAGGTAGGCGATCGGCTGTGGGTGCGGGAAACGTGGCAAGGCCCGTTGGTCGATGAAGAGCGTTTCGAAGATTACCGAGCCAATGCCGACAAGTTTCAAACCCCGGAATTTTGCGAGTACGCCGCCGATGGTGGTGCACGCCCTGAGTTTTGTGATTTGGACGACAACGTCCGCCAAGGCTGGCGCCCATCAATCCACATGCCGCGCTGGGCCTCACGTCTCACGCTGGAAATCACCGCCGTACGTGTCGAGCGGTTGCAGGACATCAGCGAGGCAGATGCTATCGCCGAGGGTGGCACCAAGCATTTCAACATTGATTGGTTCGGGCCGCTGTGGGCTTCCATCTACGGGGAGGAAAGCTGGAACGCTAACCCTTGGGTCTGGGTAATCGAGTTTCGTCGCGTGGGAGGTAGTGATGCCAGCAAATGAAACCAACCTCAACGGCAAAAGCATTCTCGACATGTGCTGCGGCTCCCGGATGTTCTGGTTCGACCGCACAGATCCGCGTGTTGTGTTCGGTGACATCCGCGACGAATCTTATGTGCTTTGTGATGGACGCCCTTTGCGTATCAAACCCGATGTGCTGCTGGACTTCCGCGCACTGCCATTCGATGACGAGCAGTTTAGTCTGGTTGTGTTCGATCCTCCGCACCTTAAGTTTGCCGGTGAAACCAGCTGGCTCCGAGCCAAGTATGGCGCACTCAACCGAGATACATGGCGCGATGATCTGGCCAAAGGTTTCAGCGAAGCATTCCGGGTACTTAAGCCAATGGGAACGCTGATTTTTAAGTGGAACGAAACGCAGATTAAAACCAGTGAAATTCTCGCACTGACTGACCAGAAACCTACGTTCGGGCATCCGTCAGGAAAGCGAGCTAACACTCACTGGATCGCGTTCTTCAAAGACTCCGTGGAGGCCCAGCATGGCTAAGCTGACTAAAGCGCAACGCTCAGTATTGAGGGAAAAGTTCGGCGGCAGGTGCGCGTACTGCGGTTGCGTGCTGCCAGAGAAAGGATGGCATGCCGACCACGTCGAACCTGTTATGCGTGAATCAGAGCAGGACATGGCGGCAGCGGCTAAAGGCCAGTTCAAGCTGAAGGTCACTGGCAAGGTCTTGCACGAAAACCGAGACTGCATAGAGAACCTCAACCCAGCATGCGCACCGTGCAATCTGTTCAAAACGACATTCAGCCTCGAGACGTTCCGTGAGCAGATAGCGACACAAGCAGAACGAGCGCGTCAGTACAGCGTCAATTTCCGTACCGCTGAACGCTTCGGGCTAGTTGAAGTGAAGGAGGCTCCAGTTGTTTTTTGGTTTGAACGGGCCGAATCCCTGGAGAAAGCATCATGAGCAATGAAGATCTAATCGCGGCTGCGGTGGAGTTGGCCGGTAAGTTTTACTCCGCGCAGGGATATATCCATCGTCCAGGATTCAAGTATTACGAATCACCTCACCCGGCAGAAAAATTGGTGTGGGAAATGGCGTGTGATGCATTCGAATTTATTCGTGGTAGCGATGTGCGTGATGCGTTGGCAGAAATTGAGGATTACGAGTGATGGACAATAAGCTGAGCGAACTGAGCAAGCCTGTTGCGTGGTTTCTAGGAACCAAAGAATGCAAAAACTTAACAACCAGCGAAGAGTACGCTAATTGGTACGTTGAGAAGATGAGCACAGCATCCCCGCTCTACTCGCAAGAGTACGTATCCGCCCTGCTGGCAGAGCTGGAGGCCGCTATGAAGCAAAATCAGGAATTAGCGAGGCAGTGTGGGAGATTGGGAGCCAGAGCAGCAATAGCTGAGCGTAAGCTGGCAACGCCGTTGCAGTTGACTGATGAGCGGACACTATGGGCGGGTGAAGATGATTATGACACCGGCCATGTTAAAGGCTGGAATGCCAACCGCATTGAACAAGCCGCACTGCTGAAAAAACAGGGCTTCACCGTAGAGGGGGATGAGTAACTATGGAATTATCAGAGCAGATTGCAATAGCAGCCATCAAGGCGGCAAGCGATATCACCGTTGCGAAAATTAACGCCAAGGGCAACAAGTTCGATGGTTACACAAGGCCTATGAACTGGTTCAAGCAGTCTCTTGCTGAAGTCGTTGAAGCGATGGAAAAAGAAATGAAGGTGAAACCATGACACAGACACTAACGACTGAGAGATTGAAAGAGTTAGCCGATCCGAACATGATTTGTAAGTGCAGCTGGGATGAATACAAATCAATGGCCCGCGAACTCCTAGCTAACCGGGAGTCGCAGCCTGTGGGGTTCTATACCACTGTATCTGGCCGAGGAGGTGTGGTTTGGCATAACGGTGCGCCTGCAGATGACACCGCCATTTACACCGCCTCGCCAGCGCCAGCAGTGCCGAAGGATATACCGGAGAGTGTGTATTCGATCCTTAGTTCGGCATGTGGGGATTCCGCATGTTTGGTGGCAGATGAATTATGGAACGCCTGCCGCGCCGCAATGCTTGCAACAGCACCAGAGGGTGGGAATTGACTCCCGTTCACGCTTAATTATACTGTATGTATACACAGTATTTTTAAAGGTGAATATCATGGGTTCAAAGGATATCGGCTTTGACGTCGTCTACAGAGGCGAAACAATCACTTATATCAGAGAAGGCCGCTGGGTTTTCTTCCAGCGACTCAAGGAGTATGGCGGCGGCTACTGGCTCGGACGAACCTATCACGATGCGTTCATATTCGGATTAGAGCGGCCTACGTCGCTGTTTGAAGGTATCCAGTTCATTTTAGCGATGGAAATGGCCGAGAGTAGCTTTACTGTATTTGATGACGATTTCAAACTGACTTAAGAAGGAAACTACACGTTGCTCTTAATGCCTGACGACAACGAAATACTCGCACGGCTCAGCGCTACCGGATCCACCCCTGATTCGGTTGCAAACCTCCTCCGCTGCGCCGGTTACAAAGGCATGACCGGCATAGCCATCCGCAGACGATTACAGAAGCTGGAAAAAGAAAAAGCTGTTCAACGCGTTCGCCGCCCAGACATCAAAAAAATCTGCTGGGCACCAACCACAAAATAACCTTCCCCACTGGTAAAAATGAAACCTCGAATTCCGCAACGAATCAGCATCAAAGCTGAGGGGGTTCTGTGCGCCTTCAGAGCTGGTAAGAAGATACCAGCACGAACCTATCAGCATAACCATTTAACGCTTCCAGTGGCCCGCTGCTGGCGATTGCTTTCAAAAGACAATGGTCACTCATGGAAAGTTATGAGTCACGAAAAATACAACGTAGAGATAAAGAAATGAGCGAAAAAACGAATTATGACTTTTTAAAATTCTTGGTGAAAGACACCGGCTATTACGATGTTGTTGGGCACCTGGAAATCCTGCAAAAGGCATTCCCTTGGTCAGAGATTGACATAAAAATCGTCAGACGGCTTCGCAGGCAAATTTCGGAGTCTAACCATGTAGTTTGTGACTCCTACATTGCCAGAAGTCGCCAAAAGGCAATGAGGGTTATATCTGTAGATCCCCGCTACGAGATACACGCAAAAGCACCTTCGGACAAACTCCGGGACAGAATAGCCGATAGCTACCTCACCTATGGGCATGAAACAGAAGCTCGCGCAATACTGCTCGTCCAGCAATTAAATAAGCTTTTAGCCCCAGTAACCCACCAGCGCGCCTACTAACACCGGAGCATCATCATGACATTTGGATATAAAAACTTAGCGCACCAGGCCGCTGAGGCAGAACGCCGTGCCCATTATTCCGACGCGGCCAGCATTTGGCTTAAAGCATATGAGGTAGCACGGGCTGTCGATGTGGTGTGGGTGCAAATTCGCATCGATTTTTGTGTCAACGCGGCATCGCGAAACTGGGGCAGATGACGATGACCTATCAACTTATCTATGCTGACCCTCCGTGGAGTTACGGCAACACGATCAGTAATGGTGCTGCTGATAACCATTACAGCACAATGAACATAACCGATTTAAAACGGCTCCCTGTATGGACCGCCGCAGCACCAGATAGCGTTCTTGCAATGTGGTACACAGGCAATCACAGCCAAGAAGCGATAGCGCTGGCCGAAGCGTGGGGGTTCAGCGTCAGGACGATGAAGGCCTTCACGTGGGTAAAACTGAATCAGCAGGCCGAACTACGGATCAATAAAGCGCTAGAGCAACAAACCATCTTCGACTTTACCGATCTGCTCGACATGCTCAATGCTGAAACCCGGATGAACGGCGGCAATTACACCCGCGCCAACTCTGAGGACGTGCTGATAGCCGTTCGCGGACAAGGCATTGAACGTGCCAGCGCCTCCATTAAGCAAGTGGTGTTCAGTTGCCTTGGTGAGCACAGTCAAAAGCCGTGGGAGGTTCGTCGCCGTCTCGAAATGCTTTATGGCGACGTTTCCAGAATAGAACTGTTCAGCCGGGGCGATGCGCCTGGTTGGGATCATTGGGGGAATGAATGCCCAGTAAACAGCCTGAGCCTGATTCCCTCAGTGTTCAGAAAAACCTTCTCCGTAGCACAGCCCGAGAACTTCTAAACGAATTCGAATCCCCCACCAACAAATCCACCTTTCGACAGCTACTCGACAAACACGCAGTAAAGATAACCCCCTACTGGCCTAAAACTCCACCGGTATGGCTGCGCCTTTGCTGCGAAGTCCATAGGGTTCGTGAAGGGAAATAACAGAGGCATAGATGGATAAATACAGCCTTACAAAGGATGAGGCTTGCGCTTTTCTGGGTGTATCCGCGCCAACACTTACAGCGTGGATTCGCTCAGGGAGGCTATCAGCCACCCGCAAAGATCCAACCAAACCAAAATCTCCTTACCTCATAACCAGAAATGCATGTATTGCCGCACTCAACATTCCGATCCACACTGTTCCGGTGAGCGCGGCTGATACGACAGAGGAAACACCATGTCTATCTTCCGTAGAGGCCAAACCTGGTACGCGAGTTACTCGCAACCGGGCGGCCAGCGTATTAAGGAAAGCCTTGGCACAACGGACAAGCGCCAAGCACAGGAGTTGCACGACAAGCGAAAAGCAGAGCTTTGGAGAATAAATCGTCTGGGAGAAATGCCGGATGTAACTTTCGAGGAAGCCTGCTTGCGCTGGCTAGAGGAAAAAGCAGACAAGAAGTCGATTGACACGGACAAGGTGCTAATCGGCTTCTGGCTGAATTATTTTGAAGGTATGAAATTGAAGAATATCACGGAAGCGAAGATTTATTCGACCGTGAGTAAAATGACAAACCGGGTGCATCATGAGAACTGGCGCAGAAGTGCCGAGGCTCTTGCTAAACAAGGCAAGGAAGCCCCGGAGTTCAAACATAAGCCTGTTTCTGTTGCTACCAAGGCTGCCTATCTGGCGTTTATGAAGTCCCTTCTAAGAGCCGCAGAGCGTGAATGGAAATGGTTAGACCGAGCGCCAATCATCAAAATCCCCCAACCTAAAAACAGGCGGATCAGATGGCTAGAACCTCATGAAGCACAACGGCTGATAGAAGAATGTCCAGAGCCGTTGAAATCGGTTGTTAAATTCGCTTTGGCTACAGGGTTGAGACGCTCCAACATTCTCGACCTTGAGTGGTCACAAATCGACATGCAAAGGAAAGTAACCTGGATACACCCAGAACAAAGCAAATCGACCAGGGCAATTGGCGTTGCCCTGAACGATACAGCTTGCAAGGTTCTTCGTGACCAGATTGGTCGCCACAGCAAATGGGTTTTTGTTCACACAGAACCAAAAACCCGATCTGACGGAACTATTGCACCGGCGATGAGAAAAATGCGCGTTGATTCGAATACAGCCTGGCGGTTGGCGAAAAAACGTGCGGGTATAGAAAACTTCCGATTTCATGACCTGAGACATACATGGGCAAGTTGGTTAATTCAGTCAGGAGTACCATTATCAATTTTGCAGGAAATGGGAGGTTGGGAGTCGATAGAAATGGTGCGTCGGTATGCTCATCTTGCGCCAGATCACTTAACTGAACATTCCCGCCAAATAGATGCAATTTTTGCGGAGTGTGTCCCAATTTTGTCCCACCACGAAAATTTAGACGGGACAAATAACGGCTAAGTATATGATTTTAAATGGTGGGTCGTACAGGGTTCGAACCTGTGACCAATTGATTAAGAGTCAACTGGTCTACCAACTGAGCTAACGACCCAACGGGTTAAATTATTCGCCTCCCCACCTCGAATGTCAAACGCTTACACTCATTAGTTTTTTTCATGCGATATTTTTAACCTCTTGTTTTATCAATGAGATAAGTCACATTAGGGCTATTAATCTGCTACGAGCCAGAGTAATCTTCCGCCCCCAAGACGTCCGATTTGCCTCCGCAGTGTAAAGAACAATCGACTTTTATCCCTCGCATAAATGTTGTAAACATGTTGCACAAAGGTGGCGTTATTGCACTACCTTACTAAAGCCGGGAAAACCGGATAATCGTATAAAAAAGAGCCACTTCAGAGCTCGCTATTTCACTCATGACAGGTAAAACAGGACATCATCAGATGGTAGATCAATCTAAAATAGCCGCAGAGGCATCGCCAGAATCAGAAGATCATCTACGGCGAAACCTAACCAACCGACATATTCAACTGATTGCCATTGGTGGCGCTATCGGTACCGGTCTGTTTATGGGTTCTGGAAAAACCATCAGTCTGGCCGGGCCTTCCATCATCTTCGTGTACATGATTATCGGCTTTATGCTGTTCTTCGTGATGCGAGCCATGGGCGAGCTGTTGCTCTCCAATCTTGAATACAAGTCCTTCAGTGATTTCGCTGCCGACTTGCTTGGCCCTTGGGCTGGCTTCTTCACCGGTTGGACCTACTGGTTCTGTTGGGTCGTCACCGGTATCGCCGACGTAGTGGCGATTACCGCCTACGCGCAATTCTGGTTCCCCGGACTGTCACAGTGGATCGCCTCGTTGCTGTGTATCTTGTTATTGCTGGGCCTGAATCTGGCAACGGTGAAGATGTTTGGTGAGATGGAATTCTGGTTCGCGATGATCAAAATCGTCGCCATTGTTGGGCTGATCGTAGCCGGGCTGGTAATGATCGCTATGCAATTCCAGTCGCCTACCGGTACCGTCGCATCGTTCTCACACCTGTGGAATGACGGCGGTATGTTCCCGAAAGGCATCAGCGGCTTCTTCGCCGGTTTCCAGATTGCAGTGTTCGCCTTTGTCGGCATTGAACTGGTGGGTACTACCGCAGCTGAAACCAAAGATCCTGAAAAAGTGCTGCCACGCGCCATCAACTCAATTCCAATCCGTATCATCATGTTCTACGTATTCGCTCTGATCGTGATTATGTCGGTCACACCATGGAGTTCAGTGGTTGCCGACAAGAGCCCGTTCGTAGAACTGTTCGTGCTGATTGGTCTGCCTGCAGCAGCCAGCGTGATCAACTTTGTGGTGCTGACCTCCGCGGCCTCTTCCGCCAACAGTGGGGTGTTCTCCACCAGCCGTATGTTGTTTGGTCTGGCACAGGAAGGCGATGCACCGAAGTCGTTCGCTAACTTGTCCAAAAGAGCAGTACCGGCTAACGGCCTGACCTTCTCGTGTATCTGCCTGCTGGGTGGCGTGGTGCTGATTTACCTGATCCCGAACGTCATGACGGTATTCACGCTGGTCACCACCGTTTCGGCAATCCTGTTTATGTTCGTATGGACCATCATTCTGTGTTCGTATCTGGTTTATCGTAAGCAACGCCCGGCGCTGCACCAGAAATCGATCTACAAGATGCCAGCCGGCAAACTGATGTGCTGGGTATGTATGGCGTTCTTTGCCTTTGTACTGGTACTACTGACACTGCGTGATGACACCCGTCAGGCGCTTATCGTCACGCCGCTGTGGTTTGTGGTGCTCGGTCTGTCCTACGTGTTCCTGCGCAAGAAGAAAGTATCTTAACGCTCTTCAGGGGGATAGTTCACTGTCCCCCTGACTCCTCTCTGCCGGTGCCTAACGCGGCCGGATCCCATCGATAATCACTCTCTGCACGTTTTCCACCGTCTGCTGAAAAAATGCCTCATCCTCTAAGGTCTTACCGGTCACAGCTTCTACCTGCACCCAAAAATCGGCATAGTGCTGGGTGGTCGCCCACAGCATGAAAATCAGATGGTGCGGCTCTACCGCTGCGATATGGCCTTCGGCAATCCAGCGCTCAATCATGGCAGACTTTTCGTCCACCAGCGCCTTCAGCCCACCTTGCAGTTCCTGTTTTAGCAGCGGTGCGCCTTGGATCATCTCCAGACAAAAAAGCCGTGAAGCCTGCGGATGATGGCGAGAGACCTCAAGTTTCAATCGGATATATTCACGAATAGCCTGCAAAGGTTCCTGATCGGCACGTAGCGCCTTTAACGGCGCCAGCCACACCCCGAGAATGCCTTTCAACACCGCAACATAGAGCTCTTCTTTGGAAGGGAAGTAATACAGCAGATTGGTTTTGGAGACGTCGGCGCGTTCCGCCACCTGCTCCAGGCTAGTGCCATGAATACCGTACAGCGAGAAAAACTCCAGCGCCGCGTCCATGATGGTGCTGCGTTTTGCGGCCACCGCACGCGAGCGGCGTGTGGGAGGTTTAACGGCTTGTGGCTTCACTGCGGCTCCTTGGCGCAACATAATTCGAGCAAGCATAACAAAGCCGTCAGGTGAAACCCACGCTTTTGCCTACCCCTTCCGAGTGATTCTTTGCACCTTTAATGCGCAGCAACGCCTGTTTTTTGTGCAGCCATTTTTGACCAAATGGTCTGTTTTAGACCGTTTGCTCAACCAAATCATCACGCTTTAAAAACAATCAATTGATAATCAAGTCATTTTTAAAACTGGCACTGGGTTTGCAATAACCACCGTATCCCACGCTGCCAACAGAACATATTCAGGCAACGTGCGTACCGCTCTATTCGCAGACCCGAGGTGTTCAAATGAAAATTGGCGTATTTATTCCCATCGGTAACAACGGCTGGCTGATATCCAGCAATGCACCACAGTACAAACCTACGTTTGAACTCAACAAAACCATCGTGCAGAAGGCCGAGCACTACAACTTCGATTTCGCTTTGTCGATGATAAAATTGCGCGGCTTCGGCGGTAAAACCGAGTTCTGGGATCACAACATGGAATCCTTCACCCTGATGGCCGGGCTGGCTGCCGTCACCTCACGCATCAAGATTTACGCCACGGCGGCCACGTTGACCATGCCACCAGCGATTGTCGCTCGCATGGCCTCCACCATTGATTCAATCTCCAACGGGCGCTTTGGCCTGAATGTGGTGACCGGTTGGCAAAAACCGGAATACGAGCAAATGGGCATGTGGCCGGGTGACGATTACTTTGGGCGTCGCTACGACTATCTGGCGGAATACGTCAATGTACTGCGCGATCTGTGGGGCACGGGCAAATCCGACTTCAAAGGCGAGTTCTTTCAGATGGACGACTGCCGCGTTAGCCCCCAACCACAGGCGGACATCAAGGTGATCTGCGCCGGACAAAGCGACGCGGGCATGGCCTTCTCGGCTAAATATGCCGATTACAACTTCTGCTTTGGCAAAGGCGTCAACACGCCAACCGCCTTTGCACCAACCGCTGCACGCTTGAAAAGTGCCGCCGACAGCGAAGGTCGCAGTGTGGCCTGCTATGTGTTGTTTATGATTATTGCCGATGAAACCGACGAGGCCGCCCGCACCAAATGGGAAAGCTATAAAGCCGGGGCCGATACCGAGGCGCTGGCCTGGCTAACCGAGCAAAGCGGCAAGGACACCAAATCCGGTGCCGACACTAACGTGCGTCAGATGGCGGACCCGACCTCTGCCGTTAACATCAATATGGGTACGCTGGTAGGTTCCTACGCCAATGTGGCACGCATGATGGATGACATCGCCACTGTGCCCGGTACCGAAGGCGTGCTGCTGACCTTTGATGACTTCGTCAAAGGGGTGGAAGACTTCGGTGAGCGTATCCAGCCTCTGATGAAAAGCCGCGCCGACGTTTGCCCGCAGACCGCTACAAACCGCGAGGTGGCATGATGAAAATTGTCGAGAGCCAACCCGTAGTACGCCGTCAGTCACCGTTGGTTGGAAGCACAGTAACCCTGCCCGCCCGCCCGGAGGCCATCGCTTTTGCACCGCAGGAAACTGCATTGATCGTGGTCGATATGCAAAATGCCTACGCTTCGCAAGGCGGTTATCTGGACCTTGCCGGTTTTGATGTTTCCGCCACCGCTCCAGTGATCGCTAACATTAAACGTGCCATCAGTACCGCGCGCGCGGCTGGCGTTAAAGTGATCTTCTTCCAAAACGGCTGGGACAACCAGTACGTCGAAGCTGGCGGCCAAGGATCGCCAAACTGGCATAAATCCAACGCGCTGAAGACCATACGCAAACACCCAGAACTCATGGGTAAACTGCTGGCCAAGGGCGACTGGGATTACGATCTGGTTGACGAATTGCAACCACAGCCGGGCGATATTGTGATCCCGAAACCACGTTACAGCGGCTTCTTCAATACACAGCTCGACAGCCTGCTGCGCTCTTATGGCATTCATCATCTGGTGTTTACCGGCATCGCCACTAACGTCTGTGTCGAATCTACGCTGCGCGACGGCTTTTTTCTCGAGTACTTCGGCATTGTGCTCGCCGACGCCACGCACCAAGCCGGGCCGCTCTTTGCTCAGCAAGCTGCGCTGTACAACATCGAGACCTTCTTTGGTTGGGTATCGGACGTCGACAGCTTCTGTGATGCACTTTCCACCCCACTCAGCCAAACGGCATGAGTTTTGCCTGCCCTAAGGCGAACAAAATCATTCACCAGGAGCACAACGATGCCAAAAACAATAATTACACCACCGGGTACCGGTAAACCGCTTGCGCCATTTGTCCCCGGTACATTGGCCGACGGCGTGGTTTATGTCTCGGGTACGCTGGCATTCGATAAAGACAATAACGTGGTGCATGTCGGTGATGCCGCAGCACAAACCCGACACGTGCTGGAAACCATCAAGACCGTGATTGAAACCGCCGGCGGCAATATGGATGACGTAACCTTTAACGCGATATTCCTCACCGACTGGCAAAACTATGCTGCCGTCAATCAAGTGTATGCCGAGTACTTCCCAGGCGATAAACCGGCTCGCTACTGCATTCAATGCGGATTAGTGAAACCGGACGCACTGATCGAAATCGCCACCGTCGCCCATATCGGTCGCTGAGCCAACATCCGTAGAGGATCGAGCATGTACTTTGAGATTTTAGGAAAAGACACGTCACTGGCTCCAACACTGGTCCTTTCCGCTGGACTGGGTGGTGCAGGCAGCTTCTGGCAACCGCAGATTGACGCGCTGAGCCAGCATTTCCAGGTGGTGGTTTACGACCATTTCGGTACCGCCAGCAGTAAAGGGAGGGTGCCGGAGGGTTACAGCATGGCCGATATGGCGGATGAAGTGGCACAGTTGCTGCGCAGTCTCAGTATTGAACGTTGTTATTTCGTCGGCCACGCGCTTGGCGGCATGATTGGCCTGCAATTAGCACTTACCCATCCGCAGCTGGTTGGCAAACTGGTGGTGGTCAACGGCTGGACCACACTGGACAGCCAGACCCGACGCTGCTTCAACGTGCGCCAGGATCTGCTCCTCAACAGCGGCGTGGAAGCCTACGTACGTGCCCAACCTCTGTTCCTGTTCCCCGCCGACTGGCTGTCACAGCACGACGTTCTGCTGGATGACGAGTTACGGCATCAGACTGCGCATTTTCAGGGAACGGAAAACCTGCTGTGCCGCCTGAATGCCCTGATGAATACTGATTTCCGGCCATATTTGGCAGACATCACCACTCCGACATTGGCACTGTGTTCCCGCGACGATCTCTTGGTGCCCTATCACTGTTCGCATCAGCTGGCAGCAAGTCTGCCAAACGGTGAACTGGCAGAGATGGCGTACGGCGGCCACGCCATGAGCGTGACCGACGCAGATAACTTTAATCGCATCTTGCTGGATTGGTTGTTGAAAACACAAAACGCCAAAACCAGTCTCGTACACTAGACCCGGAGAAACCTCATGCAAAGCCAAATGCTGCTTGCCGATGCACCGCCACTGCCGCAGCCCGTCGAAAAACAGGACTTCCGCAACGCCATGGCGCGCCTGGGTTCGGCAGTCAATATCATCACCACTGATGGCCCTGGCGGTCGCGCCGGTTTTACTGCCTCAGCCGTATGCAGTGTCACCGACACACCGCCCACATTGTTGGTGTGTTTGAACCGATCTGCATCTGTCTATTCGGTGTTCAAGCAAAACCAAACGCTGTGCGTCAATACACTGGCGGCGGAACATGAGTCGCTGTCGAATCTGTTCGGCGGTAAAACACCGATGGACATGCGATTCTCTGCGGCGCGCTGGTCTACGCTGGCGACTGGTGCGCCGATGCTGCACGGTGCGATCGTATCTTTCGATTGCCAGATTAGCCAAATTGTCAGTGTCGGCACCCACGACATTCTGTTCTGTCAGGTCGTGGCGCTAACGCGTAATGATGACAGCCACGGTCTGGCCTACTTCGATCGTCGCTATCATTCTCTGCTGAAACAGTGACTGCAAAATAACAGCCTGAAGCACACTCACCTGCACCTCAAACCTGCCCCACACAATTTTGGAGATGACGATGGCGAATACCTGGTTTCCTCAATGGCGCATGAAACAAGGCAGTCTGGACGGTGCAATCGTCGCACCCGATGAACGATTACCGCTTGCACAGACGCTGGTGATGGGTTTACAGCATGCGGTGGCGATGTTTGGTGCCACAGTTCTGATGCCACTCCTGATGGGTTTTGACGCCAACCTGGCGATTTTAATGTCCGGCATCGGCACGCTGCTGTTTTTCCTGGTGGTTGGCGGCCGGGTACCCAGCTATCTCGGTTCCAGTGCGGCATTTGTCGGGTTGGTCATCACTTTGACAGGATATAGCGGCCAGGGTGCCAACCCCAATATTGCGCTGGCGCTCGGCGGTATCATCGCCTGTGGACTGGTGTATCTGTTGATCGGCTTTGTGGTGATGAGCGTGGGGACACGCTGGATAGAACGTCTGATGCCACCGGTGGTAACCGGTGCCGTGGTCATGGCGATCGGGCTGAACCTGGCACCTATCGCCGTACGTAGCGTATCGGCTTCTCATTTTGACAGCTGGATGGCAGTAGTCACCATTCTCTGTATTGGATCGGTGGCGGTATTTACCCGCGGATTGATGCAACGGCTACTGATTCTGGTGGGGTTGATCGCCGCCTATCTGATTTACGTGGTGGCAACCAACGGTTTTGGACTTGGCAAACCGGTTGATTACAGCGCATTGAGCCAAGCAGCCTGGTTGGGATTGCCACAATTCACCGCGCCAGCATTTAACCTGCACGCGATGCTGCTGATCGCCCCGGTAGCGATTATTTTAGTGGCAGAAAACCTCGGGCATGTGAAAGCGGTAGCGGGCATGACCGGACGGGATCTCGATCCTTACATCGGCCGCGCTTTCGTCGGTGATGGGCTGGCTACCATGCTATCCGGCTCTGTGGGCGGTACCGGGGTGACCACCTATGCTGAAAATATCGGTGTAATGGCGGTGACCAAGATTTACTCTACGCTGGTATTCGTCGCAGCAGCGATCGTGGCGATCGTATTGGGCTTTTCACCGAAGTTCGGCGCGCTGATTCATACGATTCCCGGCCCCGTGCTGGGGGGGGCATCGGTCGTGGTGTTCGGTTTAATTGCCGTCGCTGGCGCACGCATTTGGGTGCAGAACAAGGTGGATCTTGGCGACAACGGTAACCTGATTATGGTGGCGGTTACGCTTGTGCTGGGCGCCGGGGATTTTGCCTTGACCATTGGCAACTTCACCATGGGCGGGATAGGCACCGCCACATTCGGTGCCATTATTCTCAATGCCCTGCTGCGCAAGCGTAAAACATTGCCACTGGCGGACAGTCCCATACGTTAATGAATTACCGTGGCCCGAAGATCGGGCCTTATTCAGCAAGTGCTGCCGCTTTTCCTTTGCGGCGTATGCGCAGTTCGCTGACCAACACACCCAACACGATTAACGCACAACCTAACAAAGCGATCCCAGGCAGACGCTCACCGGCAAGGCGTCCAACCAGCCCTGCCCACACTGGCTCCCCCGCGTAAATGACGGTGGCACGTGTCGGTGAAACACTGCGCTGTGCCCAGTTCATCGTCAGCTGAATGATGGCACTGGCAAGCCCCAGCCCGACCGCGCTGTAGAGCAAATAATTGGAGTATGGCGGCACAGACTCACCGGTCGGGACCATCATCAAGAACGCAGTCATCGAGGCTGTCGCCAATTGCACCACCGTTACCCGTTTAACATTGACCTTGCCTGCATAGGCACCAATTAAAATGATCTCGGCAGCCATTCCCAACGTACCAATCAACGTCAGTACCTCACCAATGCTGAGTGTCATATCAGTGCTGCTCGGTGCTGCCAGTAGCATCAAACCGGTGAATGCCAGTAACACACCGACCCACGCCATCACGCCGGGGAAACGCCCCAGCACGAGCCATTGCAACAACGGTACCATCGGCACATACATGGCGGTAATAAACGCCGACTGGCTGCTGCTGATCGTCTGTAGTCCTACCGTTTGCAGGCCGTAGCCGAACATAATGGCAATGCCGATAAATACGCCCGCTTTCAGCTCATACCAGGTCAGCCCACGCATAGCCCGCAGGGAAAACACCATCAATACCAATGTGGCAGCGGCAAAGCGCAACCCCACGAAAAAGAACGGGCCGCTGACCTGCATTGCGTAATGTACCGCCAGGAAGGTACCGCCCCAGATCATGGTGATGAAAATCAACACCGCTTCCTGCCGCTTTATTGTGGGTATAAAGGTGGAAATAAAGGATTTTTTTACTGCAGACACCGGCTTGCCCTTCCTGCTGGGTGCAATATAATGCACAGATCCTGCCAGTATGAGGTAAAGCCCGCGGATGAGCAATGCAGAGAACAGCGGTAAACATGAAGCCCCCAAGGTGCTGCAATATCTGAGCAGCAACCTGCGCAGCTATCGCCAACAAGCAGGACTAAGCCAAGTGGCGTTGGCAGAAAGATCTTGTGTCAGTCGCCGCATGCTGGCCGGTATTGAAGCCGGTGACCGCAACGTCAGTCTGGCGGTGCTGGACAAACTCGCCGACGCGCTGAATATCGCCTTCACCGATCTGATCCAAGCGCCTGAAGCGCGTGGTAACCATCTGGTGGGTGAATTAGCCTGGCAAGGGCGACAACCAGAAAGTCAGGCGCTGTTCGCCGCTAGCGTGCCTGCACGCCAACGGGTTGAACTGTGGGAATGGACACTGATGCCGGGCGAACATTATGACTCCGTACCTGACGCTGAAGGCTGGAGCGAAATTATCTATGTGATCGCCGGCAGTCTGACGTTGTTGTTGGAACAGCAAACATTGATTTTGGATGCTGGCCAAACCCAGGTATTCAACAGCGATCAGCACTATGCTTATGCTAACCGTACAGATCATCCATTGCGTTTTATTCGCAACGTCACCTTCTGATCACCACGGCAGCCCGTGTATTCCGTGGGTTGTCACCTGTCTGTCGTGCATATGTCATGTTGCTGTCGTGGCGATCGGCAATGTCTGCCCCTACACTTTGCCTCAGTGATGACTCACGTTGGAGAACGCAATGCAAACCTACCGCATCAGGCAACTACGGCTGGACAAAGGCTGGTCGCAGGAACAATTAGCCACTATCGCCGGCCTCAGTACCCGCACCGTACAACGTATTGAAAATGGCGAGCAAGCCAGTCTGGAAACCCTGACCGCGATCGCAGCCGCATTGGGAGTACAGGTCAGCGACCTCTACCAGCCAATACCAGCACAAGACGAAAACCCGGGTGAGACCGAACAAACAATTCGTCGGCAGGTTGAAGCGGAGGCCAAGTTGCTTAGCATGGCGGTACGTTTTGCCCTTATCGGCCTGATGTTGTTTGCCATCAACTGGTTTACCCATCCGCAATATCTCTGGTCACTGTGGGCCATCGGCGGCATGAGTTTCGCGATTCTGATGCGGGCTATGCGAACCCTGCTGTTACGTGACGCGCTCAGTCGCTGGCAACAACAACGTCTGGCACAAAAACTCAGGCGTATGCCGTAAGCTGTAGCCAACCAGCCAGCCGGGCCATAGCGCTGTCCGGCTGGATTTCCTGCGGCGTCAGCAAACAGTAGCCGCTGCCATCTGGTATGAAGCCAAAAGGCGCACTCAGCAGCCCGGATGCAACGTCATCACGCACCTGCTGCCATGGGCCAATAGCAACCCCTATCCCCGCCACCGCCGCCTGCAAACTGAAGTAAAAATGGTCGAATCGCTGGTCTGGTCGCCCCTCAAGAGCCATATCCTGGGACTGCGCCCACTTCTGCCAGGCATCTGGCCGGGTAGCGGAGTGCAGCAATACGGCATCATGACGCAGGGTGGACTGACCAGCATTAACGGTAATAAAACGCGGCACCATTTCGGGTTTGCACACCGGTCCGACCCGCTCGTTGAACAGCGCCACGCTGTGCAACTTATCGCCCCAATCAAAATCGTTACGACGGATAGCCGCACTAATGCCGTCTTGAAACGAAAACGGCCCACCACCAGCAACCAACTGAAGGTTGATATCGGGGTGCGCTAACTGAAATGCGGGTAAACGCGGTATCAGCCAACGCATCAGCAGCGTCGGCTCACAAGACAACACCAGCGGTGCATTCTGCGCCTGCTGTCGCAACGTTTGTGCCGTATGTTCCAGAATACCGAACGCCTGTTGTGATGCTTGTAGCAGCATTCTCCCTGCGCCAGTGAGGTATACCCGCCGATGGTGACGTTCGAACAATGCAACGCCGAGTTCATCTTCCAGCGCCCTGACCGCTCTGCTGACCGCCCCGTGCGTCAGGCTCAGGCTATTTGCCGCTTGGGTGAAACTTTCCAACCTTGCTGCAGCCTCAAAACAGCGCAATCCCCCCAACGACAGCGGCCGGTTAACCTTGCGTGAGTTTTTCTCACCGATATCGTCAGTTTTCATCGTTTGTCACCGTTGACCATTCCTTTTATAAATCAGCCACTCTCTGCTGATTTTCTTACAGGATCACTATGACCGAACTCATCGCTGTCGTCACTATCACTTTACTCGCCGTCATCAGCCCGGGACCAGATTTCGCTATGGTGTCACGTAACAGTCTGCTGCTTTCCCGTCGTGCCGGTGTGTTAACCGCCTGCGGCATTGGCGCTGGTGTGCTTATCCACGTCAGCTATACCCTGATTGGTGTCGGTGTGTTGATCCAACAGTCACTGTGGCTGTTCACGCTGTTGAAAGCGGTGGGTGCTGCCTATCTGATTTACCTCGGTATTAGTATGCTACGTCACGCAGGCACTAGTGTGGCAGCTTCTTCTTCAGCTACACCGACTGCCGTTAGCGACTTTGCCGCGCTGAAAACCGGCTTTTTAACTAACGTGCTAAACCCCAAAACCACCATTTTTATCGTCAGCCTGTTTATGCAAGTGGTTAACCCCCAAACGCCACTGGGGGTGCAAATAGGTTACGGATTATTCATTGCACTAGCTCATATCCTCTGGTTCAGTGCCGTCGCCCTGCTGTTTTCCGCGCCTGGCATTAATGCACGCCTCCTGCGCCTGCGTAAAGGTATAGACAGGGCGTTTGGTGGTTTGCTGATCGCTTTCGGTGCACTGTTGGCAATGGCAGGGATAAAATAAAGCCGTAAGGATAAGTTCATCATTCACTCCTATGCTTAGGGAGCATCTCTTTCAATCCCCCGAATGGAGCAAGGAACATGGCGAAAATTTTGGTTCTTTATTACTCAATGTACGGACATATTGAAACCCTGGCGGAAGCGGTAGCAGAAGGCGCCCGCAGAGTCAGTGGTGTTGAAGTCACACTGAAACGCGTTCCGGAAACCATCCCGGCTGACGCCTTTGCCAAAGCTGGCGGTAAGCAAAATCAAAAAGCGCCTATCGCCTCGCCACAGGAGTTGGCCGATTACGATGGCATTATCTTCGGCACACCAACTCGTTTTGGTAACATGGCTGGGCAAATGCGCACCTTCCTCGACCAAACTGGCGGGCTGTGGGCTTCTGGCGCACTGTACGGCAAAGTAGGTAGCGTCTTTTCCTCTACCGGTACCGGCGGCGGCCAGGAGCACACTATCACCTCCACCTGGACCACGCTGGCGCACCACGGTTTTATTATTGTGCCGATCGGTTACGCGACCCCAGAATTGTTTGACGTTTCCCATACGCGCGGTGGCACGCCTTATGGTGCCACGACCATTGCCGGTGCTGACGGCTCACGCCAGCCCAGCCAAGAAGAGCTGACGATTGCCCGCTACCAGGGTGAACACGTGGCGAAAATCACGGCCAAGCTGAAAAGTTAAGCGATAACCTGCCGTTACCTGCCTGACGGGGCCGTTGATTCGTTCGGCCCCATCTTGTTGCCAACCCGCCGCAAGGTTAAAATGCCGCTCAGCCTGCCATTCACTACCTGAACGTCACGGTCGAAATTCGTTCTGCCCGTCAATCATCGGCATTTGTCATGATGACGGGCGTTCTGTTTTTGCGCATAGCGAAGGGAAATAAGTCAGTGTCTAAAGATTTTGATGAACTAATAAGAGACATGGATCTTATTATTGAAAATGTAGACAGTTTTAAGGCTATGGCCCCGCGCGCACCCGAACCACCTGCGGCGCCGCCTGCGATCCATCACTACGATTCGTTCTGCGAAAATGTGGCACTGAAAGTGGTACTTAAAGTCCTGCTCTCATCGGTAGATAAAATCGTTAAGGTGCAGATTGCCAACAAGGTCGAGCAAGAGATCGCTCAAATCGAACAACAAGTGGTGCGTGCCGGCGGCGGCCCGGTGTCATCCGAGGATCTGGCGCAAATGACGCAATACGTGCGTCGCACCGTAAACAACCTGTTGGAATAATCACCAGCACGGTTAAAAAACGTGCCAACCTTCTCAGACGATATGAATTTTTACGCTTTTTTTATATCGTCTGCCTTATTCTTTATATACTTAAAGAATAAATTGACGCATTGCCGACAGGCAACTCGGACGCAAGTATGGTCAAGAACAAGCAGATTCTGGTCGTTATTCATCTTTGCAGTTTTTTAGTTTTTCTTTACAGCTTGTCGATGATCCCCCCCCTATTGGTGGCACTGTTATATAAAGAAAAAAGCGTTTTTTCCTTCTTCTATACGTTAGTGATTGCCGGCTCATTCGGCGGCCTGGGCTGGTTCAGTACCCGACAGTCAAAGGTACAATTACGCACTCAAGACGGGTTTCTGATCATTGTGATGTTTTGGCTGCTGTTTTCTGTTGTCAGTGCCCTGCCATTATGGATGGACAACACGTTAAACATCAGTCTGACTGATGCCATGTTTGAAGGCGTCTCCGGTATCACCACCACGGGTGCTTCGGTACTTAATGACGTATCAGGCCTGCCTAAATCCGTCCTCTACTACCGCTCTCAACTCAATTTTATCGGCGGTCTCGGTGTCATTGTCTTGGCAGTAGCAGTGCTGCCGCTGTTGGGAATTGGTGGCGCCAAGCTTTATCAATCGGAAATGCCAGGGCCATTCAAAGAAGAACGTCTGACCCCGCGCCTGGCCGACACTTCTAAAAATCTGTGGCTGATCTATCTCGGTTTGGGACTGGCTTGTACGGTCGCATTTCGCGTTGCCGGTATGCCGTGGTTCGATGCCCTTTGTCATGGGATCTCCACCGTCTCACTTGGGGGATTCTCCACCCGTAATGAAAGCCTGGGCTATTACGACAGTTCGGCAGTGGAAATGGTCGGCGGCATTTTTTCTATTTTGGCGGCAGTAAATTTCACCCTGTATTTCGTGGCCGTAGGGCGCCGCAGCCTGAAACCTCTGTATAAAAACCCGGAGCTGCGCTTTTTCCTGCTGGTGCTGTCGATTATCGTGGCGATTGTCTGTTTCGAACTTTACCGCTCGGGGATGTACGGTGCCAAAGACGCCTTCGTACACGGTTTTTTCCTCACCAGTTCGATGATGACCGATAATGGATTAGCCACCGCTGACTATGCCAAAATGCCTTCTCACACGATTATGCTACTCTTGGCAGCGAGCTTTTTCGGCGGCTGCGTCGGATCAACCTGCGGCGGCATCAAAGCGCTGCGTTTTCTGATCATGTACAAACAGAGCCGACATGAGATTAACCAACTGGTCCATCCCAACGCCGTTTTCACGATCAAAGTCGGCAACGCTCCCATTCAGGATCGCGTGTTACGTTCTGTGTGGAGCTTCTTCTTTCTCTACGTCTTTTTCAGCTGCTTCTTCGTCTGGTTGCTGAACCTGATGGGCTATGACCTGGTCACCTCCTTTGCGACCGTCGCCGCCTGTATCAATAATATGGGATTGGGGTTCGGGGAAACAGCTGCCGGGTTTGGCACGCTCAGCGACGCAGCCAAATGGCTGATGTGCGCGGCAATGCTGCTTGGTCGTCTTGAGATCTACCCTATGTTGATCCTGTGTTCGCGTGCCTTCTGGCGTTTTTAATACTTTTGCGACCCTCTCAGCCCAGGCCTCTTTATCACCCACTGTGCTGTACCAACGCTGACACATTCGCAACATGAATGTGTTGCATTGTTGTATTCGTTTCATTGCGATAAGTTACCTTTACTGTACAAATATACAGTACAAATTTAACTTATTGAGGATATGAATATGCGCTTTAACAAGATGTTAGCTATCGCCGCACTGTTGTTTGCCGCCCAGGCCTCCGCCGAGACGCTGGAGTCTATCGACAACTGTGCGGTCGGTTGCCCAACTGGCGGCAGCAGTAATGTGTCAATCGTTCGCCATGCTTATACTTTGAACAACAACAGCACCACCAAATTCGCCAATTGGGTGGCTTATCACATTACCAAGGACACACCGGCCAGTGGCAAGACACGCAACTGGAAAACCGACCCTGCACTGAACCCGGCTGATACGTTGGTGCCGGCAGACTATACCGGTGCCAATGCAGCGCTGAAGGTGGATCGTGGGCATCAGGCACCGCTGGCGTCATTGGCTGGGGTGTCTGACTGGGAATCCTTGAACTATCTTTCCAACATCACGCCACAAATGGCCGATCTGAACCAAGGCTCTTGGGCGCGACTGGAAGACCAGGAACGCAAACTGATTGACCGGGCAGACATCAGCTCGGTGTATACCGTGACCGGTCCACTGTACGAACGTAATATGGGCAAATTGCCGGGTACTCAGAAAGCACACACGATTCCTAGTGCTTATTGGAAGGTCATTTTCATCAACAACAGCCCGGAAGTGAACCACTATGCCGCGTTTCTGTTTGATCAAAACACCCCGAAAAATGCCGATTTCTGCCAGTACCGTGTGACGGTAAGTGAAATCGAAAAGCGCACTGGTTTAATTATCTGGGCGGGTCTGCCGGATGATGTACAGGCTTCATTGAAGGCCAAGCCTGGAGTCCTGCCGGAACTGATGGGTTGCAAGAGCTAACGTGATCACCGGGAACCCGCTGCGGCGGGTTTTTTATTGGTTTGGATTAAGAATAATAACGGTAGCTTAAATATAAGCATGACTCATTAATCCCCTATTTAATCCTCAAAATCCCGAGGATAATACCGCTCTCAAGACTGAGTATTTACCGCTCAATAGCCCTAACTCTAGCGCTCTCGCCTACCCTAACTTGCCGTTGTACCTGCTTTTTTTATTCTTTATGTGCTGTTTTGTCACGGTATCTGGGCAAGATTATTGCTGAAAAGTTATCGCCAAGTTAATATCCGCCAAAACTATTAGACATAAAACCATAAACAATGGAGTTATTTCATTGTTTATTATTTTTTATTATCACTCTTTACCCGCTCTCCTTTGCCTTATTCGGCACTAACACCTGTTGTGAGAAAAACACATGGAAAATTTGTTATCAGACGATGGTGGGCTACCAGCCAAAAATGGAACCGGTTTCAGTCGAAGGGAAGTCTTACTCGGACTGGCCTCAACCCTCCTGGCAACGTCCCTGCTTAGCTATCCTTTCCTTAGCCAGGCTGAACAACATACCGCGGCGACCAACCCGTTGCAGTTTGCGCGCTTCTTCAAAATTTCTCAGACATTAACTGAACATAACGATATCGATCAGGGCATGTCAGCGCGTATTTTTACGGCGCTACATAACCACGATGCCCAGTTTACTTCGAAGGTTGAACAGATCAGCCGCTTTTTGCAACAGGACCAAAGTGCAAAGCAGTTGCAACAACAAGCCACACAGGCTGGCCTGCAAGACGTGCTCACGGCAATCATTACCGCATGGTACACCGGCACCGTCGGTCATGGGCAAACGGCAGAACTGATCGCCTATAAAGATGCGCTGATGTATCGCCCCGCCAGCGATGCGCTGATCGTTCCCACCTATTGTGGCAATGGCCCGCTGTGGTGGACCGCAACCCCGCCAGCCGTCAATGTTCCCCTGTGATCTGAGAGATTTCTGATGAAAAAACCTGTATTTACCGCCGATGGCAATGCATCGGCAGATATTGTGATCGTAGGCTCCGGTATTGTCGGTGGCATGATGGCCGATCAATTGGTCAGCCAAGGCTTTTCCGTGTTGGTATTGGAAGCGGGTCTACGTATAGAGCGTGCTCAGGCCGTTGAAAACTGGCGCAATATGCCTTTTGACAACCGTGCTGGCTCCGATTATCAGGGACTGTACCCGCAATCAGAGTTCGCCACCGCACCACTTTATTTCCCGGAAAACAACTACGTTGCCCTGAGTGGCCCCAGTGCCAGCAGTTTCAAACAAGGTTATCTGCGTACCGTCGGCGGTACCACTTGGCATTGGGCAGCCTCTTGTTGGAGACACGTGCCAAGTGATTTCCAAATGAAGACGTTATACGGCGTTGGCCGCGACTGGCCCATTTCTTATGACGAACTGGAACCCTACTATTGCCGGGCAGAGGAAGAGATCGGTGTCGCCGGTCCCAACGATCCGCAACAACAGTCTCCGGTTGAGCGCAGCAAACCCTACCCGATGGATATGGTGCCCTGGGCTCATGGCGATATCCGTTTTGCTGAAGTGGTTAACCCACACGGCTACCGTTCAGTCCCTATTCCACAGGGGCGAAGCATCCACCCGTGGAAAGGCCGCCCAACCTGCTGCGGTAATAACAACTGCCAACCTATTTGCCCGATAGGGGCAATGTACAACGGTATCCATCACGTTGAACGTGCGGAGATGAAAGGTGCAGTGGTACTGGCAGAAGCCGTGGTCTACAAGATTGATACCGATGATCAGAACCAGGTTACCGCCGTACATTGGCTGGACAATAAAAAACAATCCCACAAGGCCACGGCCAAGGCTTTCGCACTAGCCTGCAACGGCATAGAAACCCCGCGTCTGCTGCTAATGGCGGCAAATGAACGCAACCCGAATGGCATTGCCAACGCTTCCGATCAGGTTGGTCGCAATATGATGGACCACTCTGGTTTTCACTGTACTTTCCTGGCGAAAGAACCCCTCTGGCTGGGACGGGGTCCCGCGCAAAGCAGCTGCCTGGTTGGCCCACGTGACGGTGAGTTCCGCAAGGATTACTCAGCCAATAAAATGATCCTCAACAACATCAATCGGGTGGTTCCTGCAACACAGCAGGCGTTGGAAAAAGGGTTGGTCGGTAAAGAGCTGGATGCTGAGATCCGCCGGCGCGCCGCCTATGGCGTCGATCTGTCCATTAGTCTGGAACCGTTACCAGACCCAAATAACCGCCTGACATTGAGTAAAACCCGTACAGACGCCCATGGTCTACCCTGCCCAGATATCCATTACGATGTAGGTGATTACGTACGCAAAGGCGCCGAAGCTGCACATAAGCAGCTTGAACATATTGGCCAACTGTTCGATGCCGAAGAGTTCAACATCACCACCAGCCTAAATGCCAATAACCACATTATGGGCGGAACCATCATGGGGCACAGTCCCGAAGATTCGGTAGTAGACGGCAACTGCCGGACGCATGACCATGCCAATCTTTGGTTGCCGGGCGGCGGTGCCATTCCTTCCGCCAGTGTGGTGAACAGTACCCTGACCATGGCGGCGTTGGGCATCAAGGCCGCCGATGACATTGCACGCAAGCTGGCGGTGAAGTCATGAAAAAACAGGCGAGACTGACACTGCTATCCCTGCTGTTACTCGGCAGCAGCGCTGTACAGGCGGCAAACGAAGCTGACCTGAGCGGCGTGGCGTTGATTAAAAAAGGCGAACAGATTGCCATCGCCTCCGACTGCCAGGCCTGCCATACCAAACCGGAAGGCGGTACGCCGTTTGCTGGCGGCTATGGCATCAGTTCCCCCATGGGGGTGATTTATGCTACCAATATCACCCCGTCCAACACCGAGGGCATTGGTAGTTATAGCGAACAGCAGTTTGCCCGTGCAGTCAGGGACGGTATTCGCGCCGATGGCACCCATCTCTACCCTGCAATGCCCTATACCTCTTACACCCGGTTGAGCGACGCGGATATCAAGGCACTGTATGCCTACTTTATGCACGGTGTGAAACCTGTCGATCAGAAAAATACGCTGACCGATCTGCCATTCCCGTTCAATCTGCGTTTTAGCATGGCAGCCTGGAATCTGCTGTTCCTGAAAGACGGTCGATTCGCACCGGATGCCAGCCAAAGCGAACAGTGGAACCGGGGCGCCTATCTGGTCAATGGGCCTGGGCACTGCGATACCTGTCATACTCCACGCAACGTGTTAATGGCGGAAGACAATAGTCAGGCGTTGGCAGGCGGCATGGTCGGCAGTTGGTATGCCCCGAACATTACTTCTGATCCCATCAGCGGTATTGGCGGCTGGAACGAACAGCAATTGGTGCAGTATTTGAAAACAGGCCAGGTAGCCGGGAAGAACCAGGCAGCTGGCGGCATGGCGGAAGCCATCGAAAACAGCCTGCAGTATTTCTCCAATGAGGATTTATCGGCCATTGCGGTTTACCTGAAAAGCACGACGCCAATCAGAGACGCCAACGACCACCAGGCTGCAGACAGTTACGGCAAGCCGTTTAATGTTGAAGCCCAGTTGCGCGGGTTACATCCTGCCACGGCAAATAACACCGTGACCGGCGGCGCGGCACTGTTCAGCGGCAACTGCGCCAGCTGTCACCAGGCGGACGGTAGCGGCAGTAAAAATCAGGCTTATCCCTCGTTGTTCAACAATACCGCCACCGGTGCCAGCAACCCAGCCAACCTGATCTCAGCCATATTGTTCGGTGTAGAACGAAAGGTCGGCGACCAGCACGTGCTCATGCCGAACTTTGGCCCACAATCATATGTTAATCCGCTAAACGATCAGCAGATCGCTGCTATCAGCAATTATGTCCTGCAACAGTATGGTAATCCGACGGTTAAGGTCAGTGCTGTAGACGTCGCCATATTGCGCCAAGGCGGTCCGATCCCGCTACTTGCCCGGTTGCAGCCTTATATGGCCCCGGCAATCGGCATTGTGGTACTGGCGTTGCTCATCCTGGTGTGGTTGGTAGGAAGAAAGCGGCGTTAACCCCTGAAACTTGCAAGCTGGGGAATTATCCCTGGCTTGCAGGCGTGGCTGCAAGTCATGTAGGGATCGGCTCTGTCTTATTCGGAAAGGATACGGCAAGGAATACTTTAGTGGGTTTGATTTTCCACACGGGTAATACCGTGCTTCTTCATCACTTCTTCCATTGTCAGATTGTCATCATCCGGCGTTTCGTCAATCACAACATCTTGCGGACGGACATAAGGCTTGGTTGCACGCTTGAACATCCACCACCAAACGAACACCAGAAATGCACCAGACTTCAGAAAGATCATCGTCCACAATGCTATTTGATACCCACTCATCTTGATCTCCATGACAGAGCTAAACACAATCGCGTAACCCTATTCTAACCTTTGCATTGCCCTGATCAATAGTTAACGGCACATCCGCCTGGGTTCTGGCGGCTGTTATAGGCGTTTCTATCATGATCTGCTCTACCATGCCGCTAAGGTCACCGTTGTATGACGAAAGTGCCTCCTCTTTGCAGCCTGACGCTGTATTTATGTGCACTCTGGTATTCCTGATATGGCGGCGGCACTTTTCCCTTCGAAAAGAGTGAATTACCCATCCTGACTGCGTTATTTTTATATAGCTAAAACGTCTAATAAAACCATTTAAAATAGCCGTTTTGACCGAAAAAATGACAATTAGGTCGTTTTTTCGATATACTTACCGGGTTAAATTTCACGGGCACGTTGTTCGCCTATTTTTTATGGAGTTGTTTTAAAGGATTAACCCCAATTCCCTAACGGACTAGCTAGAAGGTATTCTATGAGCCAAAACGACACTGAAATTGTGGCACGTCGTAGCCATATCAATCCTCCGGTATTTTTTATCTCTGCCGCATTAATCATCGTCCTGGTGGCATTTGCCGCCCTCTATCCTGAATTAGCCGATCGCAAATTCAAAGCGTTGCAACAGGGTATATTCACTAACGCCAGCTGGTTTTACATTCTGGCAGTCGCACTGATCCTGTTAAGCGTGACCTATCTGGGTTTATCGCGTTACGGCAATATCAAGCTTGGGCCTGATCACGCCCAGCCAGACTTTAGCTATGTTTCATGGTTCGCCATGCTATTTTCTGCCGGAATGGGTATCGGCCTGATGTTCTTTGGCGTCGCCGAGCCGGTGATGCACTACCTTTCGCCCCCAACCGGGACGCCGGAAACAGTGGAAGCGGCTAAACAGGCAATGCGCCTAACCTTCTTCCACTGGGGCCTGCATGCTTGGGCGATTTATGCCATCGTCGCTTTGATTTTGGCGTTCTTTAGCTATCGGCACGGCCTACCGCTGACGCTACGCTCCGCTCTGTATCCGATCATTGGTGATCGCATTTATGGGCCCATTGGTCATGCGGTAGATATTTTTGCGGTGATCGGTACCGTGTTTGGCGTCGCAACCTCATTGGGTTACGGCGTATTGCAGGTTAATGCCGGCCTCAACCACCTATTCGGTTTGCCGATCAACGCCACGGTACAGGTGATCCTGATCGTAGTGATTACCGGGCTGGCAACGCTGTCGGTAGTGTCTGGTCTGGACAAAGGCATCCGCATTCTGTCCGAACTGAACCTCGGTCTGGCCGTATTGTTACTGGTTTTGGTCGCTGCGCTTGGGCCAACCGTACTGCTATTAAAATCCTTTGTTGAAAATACCGGGGGCTATCTCTCGGATATCGTCAGTAAAACCTTTAACCTGTACGCTTACGAACCAAAATCCAGCAACTGGTTGGGCGGTTGGACGCTGCTGTATTGGGGTTGGTGGTTATCATGGTCGCCATTCGTGGGTATGTTCATTGCCCGCGTTTCACGCGGACGTACCATTCGTGAGTTTGTCACCGGTGTGCTGTTTGTTCCGGCTGGCTTTACGCTGCTTTGGATGACCGTTTTCGGCAACAGCGCCATCAATCTGATCATGAACGAAGGTGCGCGCGATCTGGCTAACACGGTACAAAACGATGTAGCCCTGGCGCTGTTTAACTTCCTGGAGCACTTCCCGTTCTCTAATATTCTGTCGTTTATCGCGATGGCCATGGTCGTGGTGTTCTTTGTCACTTCTGCGGATTCAGGGGCGATGGTCGTTGATACATTAGCTTCCGGTGGTACCGATAAAACGCCGGTCTGGCAGCGGATATTCTGGGCCTCGATGATGGGGGTCGTCGCGATTGCATTACTGATTGCCGGCGGGCTGAGCGCGTTGCAAACCGTAACGATTGCCAGTGCCCTGCCGTTCTCGATGATCTTGCTGGTGTCTATCTACGGGTTATTAAAAGCCTTGCGTATCGATGCCTATAAGCGCGATAGCCAAGTGATGACCACGATTGCGCCGACCGCCGCACGTAACCCGATCTCGTGGCAACGACGCTTACGTAATATTGCCTACTTCCCGAAGCGCTCCCAGGTAAAACGTTTTGTCAGTGAAGTGGTTCAGCCCGCCATGATGCTGGTCGAAGCTGAATTAGCTAAGCAAAACACCACGTCTTCGATTGACGATTCACAGGACGATCGCATCCGTTTTGAGGTTGATCTGGGTGAGGATCTCAACTTTGTTTATGAAGTTCGCCTGCGTGCTTACATTCAACCGGCCTTTGCCCTGGCTGGATTGAACGATGAGGAACGTGACGAAGAACATAAATACTATCGCGGTGAAGTTCACCTAAAAGAAGGTGGACAGGATTACGATGTGATGGGCTGGACGCAAGAGCAGATCATTCACGATATTCTCGACCAGTACGAGAAACATCTGCACTTCCTGCATTTGGTTCGTTAGTTCCCTCAACGACGACTACAGCCGCCCCATCCGGGCGGCTTTTTTATGCCCGTGCTACCAAACCATTTTCCGGACGCAACAAAAAACCCCGTGCTCAGAGAGCACGGGGTCATAATTTATGGCGGAGGAGCAGAGATTCGAACTCTGGAACGGTTTCCCGTCGACGGTTTTCAAGACCGTTGCCTTCAGCCACTCGGCCACCCCTCCGCAACGAGCCGAACTATAAACAGAGCTGATCCGCTTGTAAAGCCCATTACGGTTCAACCGAACGAAAAAACAGCACCTGACGCGCAAGCGTTGAAGAAACCATCAACTCCCGCTTAAGGTTGCAACAATGATAACTAAGGGTAAAGATTGGTAAACAAACTTTAATCAAACGCTTGCGCTGCCTATCATCGTCACTAATTTTGTGATGACCTGATAAGAGAGATCATTATGGACCGTATTGTCGTCTCATCCTCCTCGCGTGACTCGTTGCTGAGCACGCATAAGGTTTTGCGTAACACTTATTTTCTACTTTCTTTGACGCTGGCGTTTTCGGCACTGACCGCAACTGCCAGCACCATGCTGGGGCTGCCGGCACCGGGTCTATTGCTGATGCTGGTCGGTTTTTATGGGCTGATGTTCTTGACCCACAAACTGGCGAACAGCCCTGCGGGCATTCTGGCAGCGTTCGCACTGACCGGTTTTATGGGCTATGCCCTGGGGCCAATCCTCAGTTCATTCATTAATACCGGTGCTGGCGATCTGATTATGCTGGCGTTGGGCGGCACTGCAGTCGTGTTCTTCTGCTGTTCAGCCTATGTGCTGACAACACGCAAGGATATGTCATTCCTGTCTGGGATGATGATGGCTGGGTTTGTGGTACTGCTGGTTGCGGTCATCGCTAACCTGTTCTTGCAGATCCCTGCCCTGCATCTGGCTATCAGCGCGCTGTTTATCTTGTTCTCTGCGGGCGCAATCCTGTGGGAGACCAGCAACATTATTCACGGCGGCGAGACTAACTACATCCGCGCCACCGTCAGCTTGTACGTGTCGCTGTACAACATGTTCATCAGCCTGTTGAGCATTTTGGGCTTCGCACGCAGCAACTGATATCGCACGTGATAAATACTTAAAGCCCCGCTCCGGCGGGGCTTTATTTTTTGCAGCGGCAAAGTTTGCTAAACTGGCGACTGTTCTGAATTACCCGTTACCGAGGCAGTATGTTGGAGTATGAAGGTCAGGTTATTGAAACTGACGCACAGGGTTACCTGAAAAACAGCGCCGATTGGCATGAGGCCCTGGCACCATTGCTAGCCGCCCAGGAAGAAATAACGCTTACCGAGGCACATTGGGAAGTCGTGCGTTTCGTACGTGGCTTTTACCTGGAGTTTAATACCTCACCGGCAATCCGCATGCTGGTGAAAGCCATGGCGCAGAAATACGGTGAAGAGAAAGGCAACAGCCGCTATCTCTACCGTTTATTCCCCAAGGGGCCAGCCAAGCAGGCAACAAAAATAGCGGGCCTGCCAAAACCGGTAAAATGCATCTGATGCGCTAATAGCGAATGCTAAAACCTTGATAATCGGCCGTACCACGCGGTTCTACCAGCACGCGATCGACACGTGCGCTACGCGGGCCACCCTTTTTTAGCCACTCCACCAGCTTATCTACCTGCGGTTGTTCACCGCAGGCCACCACTTCAACGCTGCCGTCATCAAGATTACGCGCATAGCCGCTTAATCCCAACGCAGTCGCCTGATGCTGAGTGTTATAGCGAAACCCGACTCCCTGCACCACGCCATAGACATACGCAGCAATGCAAACTTGTGTCATAATCGACCCCTTATCACTTTCGTTTATGATGTTGCCTGTGCACGCGCACGGCGATATCACCCTTTTTACCTAGCTGGCAGCATTCTTAATTATGACCGTACGCCTGTTTCTCGCCAAAGGACGTGAAAAGTCCTTACTTCGTCGCCACCCATGGGTATTCTCTGGCGCTGTTCAACGTATTGAAGGTAAAGCCCTTTCCGGTGAAACCATTGATATTCATGACGCGCAGGGAAAATGGTTAGCGCGCGGCGCCTACTCGCCAGAATCGCAAATCCGCGCCCGTGTCTGGACTTTCCAGCAGGACGAAGAGATTAACATCGAATTCTTCATCCGCCGCTTACAACAGGCGCAAAGCTGGCGTGACTGGGTAGCAGAACGTGACGGGCTAGATGGCTACCGCCTGATCGCCGGTGAATCCGACGGTATGCCGGGGATCACTATCGACCGCTTCCAGAATTTCCTGGTGCTGCAATTGCTTTCCGCTGGTGCCGAATATCAGCGTGCTGCGCTCATTACCGCGTTGCAACATTGCTACCCGGAATGTGCCATCTACGATCGTTCAGACGTTGCGGTGCGTAAGAAAGAAGGCTTGCCGTTGGCACAGGGCTTGGTTGTTGGCGATCTGCCCCCTGATTTATTGCCGATCACCGAACATGGCATGAAACTGCTGGTCGATATCCAGCAAGGCCATAAAACCGGTTTTTACCTTGATCAGCGCGACAGTCGCCTGGCTGCCCGTAATTATTCTGCCGGTCGACGTGTACTTAACTGCTTCTCCTATACTGGTGCCTTCGCCGTCTCGGCACTGATGGGCGGTTGTACTCAGGTTATTAGCGTCGACACGTCGCAAGCGGCACTGGATATTGCCAAACAGAACGTCGAACTGAACCAGCTTGATCTGAGCAAAGCCGAGTTTGTGCGTGATGACGTGTTCCAGCTGTTGCGCGCCTACCGCACGCAGGGTGAAAAATTCGATCTGATCATTATGGATCCGCCGAAGTTCGTCGAAAACAAAAACCAACTGGCCAGTGCCTGCCGCGGATATAAAGATATCAACATGTTGGCGCTGCAGTTGCTGAATCCGGGTGGCATTTTGCTCAGCTTCTCGTGTTCCGGCCTGATGCCAACTGATCTATTCCAGAAAATTTTGGCCGATGCCGCTGTAGACGCCGGACGTGATGTACAATTTATAGAGCAGTATCGTCAGGCTGCCGATCACCCGGTTATCGCGACTTATCCTGAAGGGCTGTATTTGAAAGGGTTTGCGTGTCGGGTGATGTAACTTGAAATACGCTGTTTTGCCCTCATATAGAGAGCAAGGCATTGTTTCTCAGGAGGTCATCATGATTGCCAGCAAATTCGGTATCGGACAACAAGTTCGGCATAAGCTGCTGGGGTATTTGGGGGTCGTGATTGATATCGATCCTGAATACTCTATGGAACAGCCTAAAGCTGATGAAATAGCAGCGAATACAGACCTGCGTTTCGCCCCTTGGTACCACGTGGTGATGGAAGACGAAGAAGGTCAACCGGTGCATACCTATCTGGCGGAAGCACAGTTAGATGGAGAAGCGCAGGACGCCCATCCTGAACAGCCATCGCTGGATGAATTGGCGGAATCTATCCGTCACCAGTTACAAGCCCCCCGCCTGCGCAATTAATGCTCCAGGCCTGAGAAACACCCTGTAAGGGCCTGGCACAATGCCAGGCCTTTTATTTTATTCAGCGCTCTAACCCCAAACGCGGGATCTCTATTTTAGGGCAACGATCCATCACCACCTTCAGCCCTGCCTCGTTTGCCAATGCCGCTGCCGGCTCATTAATGACACCGATTTGTAACCATAATGCCTTGGCACCGATCGCAATGGCTTCTTGCGCCACCTCATATGCCGCTTCTGAATTCCGGAAAACATCGACCATATCTACCGGATGCGGAACATCATTTAGCGTGGCATAGACCTGCTGACCGAGCAGTGTTTGCCCCGCCAACTTTGGGCTGACCGGTATAACCTGATAACCCTGTGAAAGTAGATAGGCCATCACACCAAAGCTCGGCCGGCTGGGTTTATCACTGGCGCCAACCAGTGCAATGGTTTTCACCTGCTGTAACAGGCCAGCAATGTCATTATCTTGCATTCTCCGCTCCCAATTTTTCACGGGTATTTCCCTACATCGAGTGTAACCCATTGACCTTGAATCGGCTAAACGCACGAACACGGAAACTCCCAGCCAGTTTTGCGGTCTGATGCTGTCACTGCCAGCATGTACCTCAACCAATAAATGTCAAAATGAATATAAGTGTGTACATTTGTAAATTAAATGGTGATGCTGAAAAACTTTGACACAGTCTGTGGCGTGTTCAACACTAATAGCGATGCCAATTATAAGGAGATAACAATGAAATTTGGTCTGATGGTTGCGGGGCTGCTCAGCATCAGTATCAGCATGCCTGCCGTAGCTACGACCCTGAAACTCTCCCCCGACATCGACCTTTTGGTGGTCGACGGCAAGAAAATGACAGGATCGTTGTTAAAAGGTGCCGACAGTTTAGAACTGGATGGTGGGCAGCATCAGTTGCTGTTTAAAGTGGCTAAGTCAGTACGCACAGGGCAGAACGACCGCACTGCCTATACCTCGCTACCACTGATCGCGACCTTCAATACGCAGAATGTGAGTTCTGTCGCCATTGAGTTGCCGCGCATTGAAACTGTTCGGGATGGCCAGAGATTCGATAAAACACTTAACTATCAGGTTATTGATAAAAATGGCAACGCGCTGACCATGAAACACGACGTACTGCACCCTGACGGCGCTACGCTCAGTGCTGATCTGGAAAAAGTGATGTCTGATTACAACAGCCAGAATCGCCCAGCCTCAGTGCCAGCCTTTAAACAGGTTCGTGCCACCGCACCAGCCTCCCCTTTGGCCAGTGCAGCGTTAAACGCCCCCACGGTGACACTGAAAGGTGAAAACGTTTCTGAACAGATGCTGCAATACTGGTTCTTACAAGCAGACAAAGAGACACAGAAGCGCTTTCTCCATTGGGCAAACAAGCAGCCTGTACACTAAGCTTCTGGCGCCTTTTATCTAAAGGCGCGCTTTCTTCGCATTTTCAGGTGTAAACGCTAGGCAGTGAAAAGCAGTTTCAGTAATCTGTCGCACATCACCTGATTAGCGAAGGACACCAAGATGGAATTTACCACCCGCACTATCGCCGCGCGCAAACATATTGCGCTGGTGGCACATGATCACCGTAAACAAGCCCTGCTAGCATGGGTTGAAAACAATAAGTCCGTGCTGGAACAGCATCAACTGTATGCCACCGGCACCACGGGCAACCTGATTCAACGTGCCAGCGGTATTCCTGTAAAAAGCATGCTGAGTGGACCTATGGGCGGTGATCAACAGGTCGGCGCACTGATTGCCGAAGGCAAAATCGACATGTTGATTTTCTTCTGGGACCCGCTGAATGCAGTTCCGCATGATCCCGATGTGAAAGCGCTGCTGCGCCTGGCCACAGTATGGAATATCCCCGTCGCGACCAACCGCTCTACTGCCGACTTCCTGATCGACTCCTCGCTGTTCAAAAGCGAAGTTGAAATCGCGATCCCAGACTATCAGCGCTATTTGCAGGATCGTCTGAAGTAACGATGACGGCCTGGCCACCGCCAGGCCTTACGTTTAAGGTTTCTTCTGCGACGGTACGCCGAGATCTTGCAGTTGTTCAACAAACACTGACGGACGTTCTCGATCCTGCAATAGCCACACTTGGTGTTTGGCGCGAGTCAGTGCCACATACAGCAACCGTCGCTCCTCCGCATCCGGGAAATCTTCCGGTTGAGGTAACAATACATCTTCCAGAACCGACTCACGTGCAACAGCAGGGAAGCCATCGTTGCCTTCGTGCAAACCGGCAATAATCACATATTCAGCCTGCTGCCCTTTACTGGCATGGATAGTCATAAACTCGATGGTCAGTTTGGGCCAACGGGTCGCAGCTTTAGACAGCACTTGCGGTTTCAGATGATGGTAACGCGCCAACACTAAAATGCGCTCATCAGGTTTAGCGTAACCACTCAGCTTATCCAATAAATTTTCAAGCTGTTCATGCGGTAAAAGGACTACCGACTTCTTATTGCCTTTACTCAGACTGTTCAACGGTTTTTTCAATTGATGGGGGTTTTGCTGCACAAAACGATTTGCCACCTCACCGATGCGCTCGTTGAAACGATAAGTGGTATCGAGCGCGCACTGGGCGCCTTCGCCAAAGTTCTCAGCAAACGCTGTGGTGAGTGTTAGTTCAGCACCGCTGAAGCGGTAAATCGCCTGCCAGTCATCACCCACGGCAAACAGGCAAGTCTGTTTGTTCTGTTTACGCAGTGCAGCCAGCAATTGAGCACGTTGCGGTGAGATATCCTGGAATTCGTCCACCAGGATATGTTTCCATGGGCTGACAAAGCGCCCTTTCTCCAAAATATTGACTGCCTGATGAATCAGGCCGGAGAAATCCACCGCACCTTCCTCTTTCAACGCCCCCTTCCAGGCTTTCAGTAACGGTGCCATTAGCCGGATGCGTTTTGAAAACAGGTCACGGACCTCTTCATCAGCCTGCTCGATCATGTCCGCCTGGCTACCCCCATGCATGCGCATCAGCCCCAACCAGCGCTCGAGCCGCCCCGCCAGACGTTCAGCCAGACGCTTATCGTGCCAAAAGTCGCCTTCAGGCACCTCCCACTCAAGCTCCTCCGTTAACCATTGGCGCCACCCTTTGGCCTGAGGTTTTTTCTCTGCACACTGCTGTTGCCAATGAGTAATTAGCAAAGCCCGTCGCGCCTTGCTGTCGGTTTCCAGCTTACTGATCGCCGGCACTTTACGATTACCCTGCTGGATAATCTGCAGCGCCAGCGCATGAAACGTTTTGGCCTGAACAGCCACCTTGCCCAAACGCTCCTGAATACGTTCATTCATCTCTTCTGCTGCCTGACGACCAAACGCCAACAACAATATCTGTCCAGGCTCAGCCTCCTGACGGCGGAGTAACCAACCTGCACGCGCCACCAGCACCGAGGTTTTGCCACTGCCAGCCCCTGCCAGTACTAATACGGAGTCTTCTCCATTGACCACTGCACGGCTTTGCGAATCATTCAGCGGTGAACTTTCGATGTGTTGGAAGAAATCGTGATGCGTCTCCAGCATGCGTTCCGTCCACTGTTGGTTGCGCTGCGCTACGCTGCGCAATCCGTGCTGCAACCACTGCTGGCAAAGCTGATAATCATCTCGACAGTTGTCGAACGCCTCCAGACGCGCCACCGGCATTGGGAGAGCACCAAATGACTGGCGTATTTGTTGCTGTAATTTGCCCAGTTCGGATTTTTTAAACCACTTATCCTGTTGTTCAATGCGCTGGATATGCTCAACCTGTTCCTGCAACACACCCGCGCTGACCACGCTCATCTCGGCGCTCCACTGCTGCCAAGCCTGTTGCAAGTAATGATAGAAGCGTTGGGTTTCCTGCCATTCAGTACCATGCAAGCGCACCACTTTTTCATCTGGCAGCTCAAACTCCAGCTCGCCCCAGACAATACCGCGCTTGCATCTGACTTGAATTAATTGATTGAAAGGAATCAGGTATTCATGCTTTTCACCGCTCACCTCAACACCAGCGTGCAGCAACCGCACACGGTTGTAAGGATGCTGCGCCAGGTGTTTCCCCAGCGATGTCGCTTTAAGTTCCATATCGTCGCGCCATGACCATGTTGAGTTTAAATATACCCAATAGCTTTCAAGTTGTAGGTAGGCGGCTACTGAATGACAAATCAGTCGAGAACCGATTTGAACAGCGCTTGCACGAACCAAAAGGGTGAACCTCAGAGACGAGGTTCATAACCCCAGGGCTTGGCCCCCGAGTGACTGGGGTGAGTGAAGTCTGCCAACCCCCTGCAATTTGAAAGATGAAGGGTATAACGGATATCTGCCAGTTTACCTGCTATAAGCAGTGGCACTCTAGCGCTAAAAAAAGGGTAGAATAGATTTTGCGTTTTGATACCAAGCGCAACCGCATCGCGGTTTGGCCATCATTAGAGCAGAATGACGACTATGCGTACTGTACTGAATATTCTTAATTTTGTGTTGGGCGGTTTTTTCACCACCCTTGGCTGGCTGATCGCAACAATATTTAGCGTTGTCCTGATCATCACCCTGCCGTTGACCCGTTCTTGCTGGGAAATCACCAAGCTGTCTTTATTACCTTTCGGCAACGAAGCCATTCACGTTAATGAACTGTACCCGGAAAAAAGCAACGCGCTACTTTCCGCCAGCGGTTCGCTACTTAACATTATCTGGCTGGTTCTGTTCGGCTGGTGGCTGTGCCTGTCGCATATCGCCGCAGGTATTGTGCAGTGCGTAACAATCATTGGTATTCCTGTGGGTATTGCCAATTTCAAAATTGCCGCTATTGCCCTGTGGCCAGTGGGTCGCCGCGTGGTATCAGTTGAGATGGCACAACAAGCCAGAACTGAAAATGCACGGCGTCAGTATCAACAGCGTTAATTTTTTCTCCGTCTGAGGAGTTTTTCGTGCTTTCTTTTGCACCCGCAATACGCCGTTATGCATACAACAGCAACCTGCTTTATGACCTGCGCATTTTTATCGCGCTGGCTGGCGCAGCCGCCGTACCTTGGTGGCTCGCCATCCCCAAGCTCACTATTCCTCTGACATTGGGTGTCGTGGCAGCAGCATTGACCGATCTGGATGATCGCTTGGCAGGCAGACTGCGCAATCTGGTGATCACACTGGTGTGTTTTTTTGTTGCGTCCGCCTCCATTGAACTGCTGTTCGCTTATCCCTGGCTGTTTGCTCTTGGTCTAACCACGTCCACTTGCGGCTTTATATTGCTGGGCGCTTTGGGGCAACGTTACGCCACCATTGCGTTTGGTGCTCTGCTGATCGCAGTGTATACCATGCTCGGTGCCTCAATGTATGACGCCTGGTATCAACAACCGACGTTGCTGATCATCGGCGCTCTCTGGTACAACCTGCTGACATTGATTGGTCATCTGATTTTCCCCATCCGCCCTTTGCAGGAAAATTTGGCGCGTTGTTATAATCAGTTGGCGAATTATCTGGATGCCAAGGCCAACCTGTTTGATCCCGATGTCGAACATGATGCAGATCTGCCGTGGATGGACGTTGCCATGGCTAATAGTGTGTTGATGACGACACTTAACCAGGCCAAAGTTTCATTACTGACCCGATTAAAAGGCGACCGAGGCCAGCGTGGTACCCGCCGCACATTGCACTATTATTTTGTTGCACAAGACATACATGAGCGTGCCAGTTCCGCTCACGTTCAATATCGGGAGCTCAGCCGCCAATTCCGTCATAGCGATATCCTATTCCGTTTTCAGCGCTTACTCAGTATGCAGGCACGTGCATGCCAACAATTGGCACAATCGATTCTGCTGCGGCAAAAGTACCAACATAACCCTCGCTTTGAACCAGCCTTTGGCCGTATTGAAGAAGCGTTAGCACAGATTACCATTACCTCAGAAAACCGTGAGTTAACTAAAGCCCTGTCGCACCTGTTGAAAAATTTACGCGCGATTGATGCACAGTTAGCGAATATCGAGTCTGAACAAGCCCTGGCTAACGGCCAAGCAGAAGAAAACAGTTTGTCAGACGACCGGCTCACCGGCTGGAGCGATATCCGCTTACGTATTAGTCGCCATTTGACACCTCAGTCGGCCCTGTTCCGCCACGCCATTCGCATGTCAGTAGTGCTGTGCATCGGTTATGCCTTTATCCAGCTTACCGGTATGCAACACGGTTATTGGATCCTGTTAACCAGCTTGTTTGTCTGTCAACCCAATTACAATGCCACGCGTCGCAGGCTTGCCCTGCGTATTATAGGTACACTGGCCGGTATTCTTGTCGGCCTGCCAATTCTCTATTTTGTGCCTTCGCTGGAAGGGCAAATGGTGCTGATTGTCATTAGCGGTGTCCTGTTCTTCGCTTTTCGAACCGTGCAGTATGCACACGCCACCATGTTTATTACCTTGCTGGTGTTGCTGTGCTTTAATCTGTTGGGTGAAGGTTTTGAAGTGGCTGCCCCCCGCGTTTACGACACCCTTTTAGGGTGTGCCATCGCTTGGGCAGCGGTCAGTTTCATTTGGCCAGACTGGAAATTCCGCCAATTACCGGCAGTGGTCAGTAAAACAATGAACGCAAACTGCCGTTATCTGGATGCAATTCTGGTGCAGTACCATCAGGGTAAAGACAACGGCCTTCCATACCGTATCGCTCGCCGGGATGCGCACAACAGTGATGCAGAATTGGCTTCGGTGATTTCAAATATGTCTGCCGACCCTAAAGCGAATAAAGAGGTTCAGGATGCAGCCTTCCGGCTGCTGTGTCTGAACCATACATTACTGAGCTATATCTCTGCACTGGGTGCACACCGTGAACGGCTGAATAATTCCTCAACGCTGGATCTTCTGAATGACGCCGTATGTTATGTCGATGGCGCCCTACACCTGGAAGAACAAGATAATCTGCGCATTACCCAGGCATTGGAAAGCCTGGCTGAACGTATCCAACACGCGGCACCAGAGCCGGAAAGCAAAGATCAATTGGTATTGCAGCAAATTGGGCTGGTGATTGAACTGTTGCCTGAACTCACAATGCTTAATGCACAAATAGGCAAATCGGCGTGATCATTCGGGGTCTTTTATGAGGCCCCGAACATCAGGATGATGTCCATGGCGAAGCAATAACACGGTTCGCTCAAACCAACAGGTCAACTCGCTGCGTAATTCAGAGGGTAACGCCGCATGGTGATAGCCGGCAATAGCCCCGCCCAGAGCGAGCAGTGCCCGCAGGCCCAGGTTATGTTGCTGCTGCAATAAGCGAAGATAGCTGCGTTTAGCGCCGTTCAACCGCAAGTCATAGACATTACGAATACCCGCTCGCCAGAGTAAGCGCTCCATATTGATATCGATGTTTGGCAAGGTTTTCAGCCGGCTCTGGTTATCCGTTTTGTCTTGAAGCTCTCGACGAGCTTCGCGAATGGCCTGCCAGGCTAGTCCAACAAGCTCATCCCGATCCCGCCACAGAGTTTCATCTACCCAGTAATAGCGCATGGTAATTGGCATCCCTCGCTTGGAGTAAACCATATTGACCATCCCGCGGGCACGGAAGGCGGGTTCCAGGGAATCCGTTGCTCGAAGATATAGCTCCCCTTCAGCAATCAAGGCGAACATAACGCCGTCGGCCAGTAGCCCGTAACCGCCGAATTGTGAGCGTGTGGTGATGACCCCTAATGCGTAAAAACAGGCTTTAGCCTGTACAACCCTTCCCGATGATATCCCTTTCATAACGTTCTCCTGGTGTAGGTTACCGTCTTATCATTCCCCTCATCAATGAAATAAAGGTAACGTGAACAAGTAATTAGAAAAATACGCACTATCCGCAACGATGCCAATCACTAAAGCCCACCGTATAAAAAATAATCGCAATTATGAGAGGTACTACGAATTTTTGGGTTGATCTTATTCACAACAGGATGTACTGTATAAACATACAGTGACACTACGGGCGGGATACTTTATGCGTACTCAATCACTCTACAAACCCCATTTCAGCCACACCTCTTTTGCGGTGAACAATGCTGCAGAAAACACAGATGCCGGCAAAAAGAATGGCCTTATCAGTGAACTTGTTTACAACGAGCATCAGCCCGCAGTGGCACAATTATTGTTGCCTCTGTTGCAGCAATTAGGTCTGCAGTCTCGCTGGCTGTTATGGCTGACTCCGCAGCAAAAGCTGAGTAAATTATGGTTGCAGCAGTCCGGTCTACCGGTCGAAAAAGTGGTGCAGCTTAGCCAAATCAACTCGCTGGATACGGTTGAAGCTATGGAAAAGGCGTTACTGACAGGTAACTATAGTGTCGTACTCGGATGGCTACCGGATCTTACAGAAGAAGATCGTCTAAAATTAAGGCGTGCGGCAGAATTAGGTAACGCTTATGGGTTCATTATGCGTCCTCAACGTGACATAAACCCGATTCACGGACACTGTTCTACCCTAAAAATTCACTCTTCTTTGTATCATTAAGTAAATTTAGGATTTTTCCCATCATTTTCATCTCCCTCTAAGGGAACCTTTCTGGGATCAGGGACAAAGCGAGTGCGGCTGCGGTTCCGCACCCAAAAACGAGCGTAAAATCGCTCGTTTTTTTGTCGGTTAATGTTAGCAAATATGTACAATTCTGCGTTTTTTTTTAGAGCTTTATCACATCACACTTGTAACTTTCGCGCCACGTTGTAGACTTTACATCGCCAAGGTTGCTCTATAACGCCAGATAAACTGGCCGAGTAACAAACGAGGGCTCAAACCTTGGCGAAGGAATTTAACCAAGGGCTTAAAACAGCTTTAAAGCTCATTGCCTATTTGGATGATAACGAGGCGCAAAATGAAAAAGACAGCTATCGCATTAGCAGTGGCACTGGCTGGTTTCGCTACCGTAGCGCAAGCCGCCCCAAAAGATAATACCTGGTACACTGGTGCTAAACTGGGCTGGTCCCAGTATCATGACACTGGTTTCTACGGCAACGGTTACCAGAATGGTATCGGCAATGGTCCGACCCATAAAGATCAACTGGGTGCTGGCGCGTTCCTGGGTTACCAGGCGAACCAATACCTGGGCTTCGAGCTGGGCTATGACTGGCTTGGCCGTATGCCTTACAAAGGCAGCGTGAACAACGGTGCTTTCAAAGCGCAGGGCGTTCAACTGGCCGCTAAACTGAGCTACCCAATCATGGACGATCTGGACATCTACACTCGTCTGGGCGGCATGGTATGGCGTGCAGACTCCAAAGCTAACTACGGTGCAACTGGCCAACGTCTGAGCGATCACGACACTGGCGTTTCTCCGTTGGCAGCAGTGGGTGTTGAATACGCACTGACCAAAAACTGGGCTACCCGCCTGGACTACCAGTTCGTTAGCAACATCGGTGATGCAGGTACTGTCGGCGCTCGTCCAGACAACACCATGCTGAGCCTGGGTGTTTCTTACCGTTTCGGTCAGGATGATGTTGTTGCTCCAGTTGCTCCAGCACCAGCTCCAGCTCCAGTTGTTGAAACCAAGCGTTTCACTCTGAAGTCTGACGTGCTGTTCAACTTCAACAAATCTACTCTGAAAGCACAAGGCCAACAGGCTCTGGACCAGCTGTACACTCAGCTGAGCTCCATGGATCCTAAAGATGGCTCTGTTGTAGTTCTGGGTTACACCGACGCAGTTGGTTCAGAGCAATACAACCAGAAACTGTCTGAAAAACGCGCTCAAAGCGTTGTTGACTACCTGGTATCTAAAGGTATTCCTTCAGACAAAATCTCTGCACGTGGTATGGGCAAAGCTGATTCCGTCACTGGTAACACCTGTGGCTACAAAGCTGGCCGTGCTACTAAAGCACAGATCGATTGCCTGGCACCAGATCGTCGCGTAGAGATCGAAGTTAAAGGTATCAAAGACGTTGTAACTCAGCCACAAGGCTAAGCTACCACTCTTAGTAAAAAACCCCGCATTGCGGGGTTTTTTTTCGTCTAGAACCAGTGATACTGGCAATAACAGCCTCCTCGCAGCTCGCGAGTTAGCAACTTACTCGTCGTCTTTACCGAGAATGGCTTTTAAATCCTGCTTCAAAAGCGACATCTGGCTCGCGTACTTCTCTTTACGTTCCGCATCTTCGATCAACTGCACCACCGTCTCTGACAATGTTACCCCTCTGCGGCGGGCAAGTGCGGCAAGACGCTGCCAAACTAAAAATTCCAGATCGATAGATTTTTTACGCGTGTGTTGATGTTCTGCATTAAAATGACGCTTACGTCGTGCGCGGATGGTTTGCTTCATCCGGTTATCCAGGTCCGGATTCATGTGGCGGCTAATCCACGTCAGCACTTTTACCGGCTCATTTTCCAGCTTAAGCAGCTCGTCAATGGCTTCCTGAGCAACGCTGTTTTCAATATGGCGGGTAATAGCTTCCCCTTCCCGGTGCTTTTTCACCAGGTACTTCCATTTCCAACCGCTCTCCAGATTTTCCAGTTGCTGATATTTCATCGTGAGCTCTTCAGTGACCGCGTAACTTTATTAAGCATAACAGCTTTGCGCCGAATTTCCCCGGCAATTACGCCCCCATTTAGACTGTTTTTTGCACAGTCGCCGCGTGATGTCAAACTCCCTGACACCAACTTCTACTCTGCATGTATCAAGCTGCCGTTATTCTTGTATAATCGCCCTTTCCCTTTTTGACGATTGCATCTAACACTTTGACCAATAACCGACTTGAATGGCAATCACTGTTGCCGGACGTTACGCCTTATCAAGCGATATTTGATACCGCCGCGCAGTTGGCTCCCGTGTCCTTTGCCACTATTCAGCCACGTCTGGAAAATGCACTGACGCTGTTTTGCCATCCACAATCGCCACCGCGTTTCATGCTGTTGAAAGCGCAGGAAACGCGTGAGTATTTGGCGCTGATCGCTCATGCAGTTGAGCAACTGCAACCCAAAAATACGGCGTTCAAGGGCAGTCACTATGTGATCCAAGGCAGCAAGGTAAGTGTAGAACCTGCCAGCCGCGGTGATGAGCCATTTTCCGCCGGGGGTGCCTGCGTATTTCAGGAGTGGGTTGAACCAGAACAGTTGTTTGGCTGCGTCAGGATCCACAATGACGAGATCAGCCTGCAACCCGGTCTGGTGCATCAGGCCAATGGCGGTGTACTGATCCTGTCGGCGCGTTCTTTGCTCGCCCAACCGCTGCTGTGGTTGCGTTTGAAGCAGATGATCACCCAACGTCAGTTCCATTGGGTTTCCCCAGATGAAACACGTCCTTTGCCAATCACTATTCCGGCGATGCCGCTGGAGTTGCGGTTGATCGTGGTTGGCGATCGTCACGGTCTTGCGGATTTCCATGATATTGAGCCGGAACTGAGTGAGCAAGCTGTCTACGGTGAGTACGAAGAAGACCTGCAACTCACCGAAATCGATGACATGGTTCAATGGTGTGGCTACGTCAATACGCTGATTGATGAGAAGCAGCTACCGCCTCTGGCAGCCGACGCCTGGTACCCTCTGATGATACAGGCGGTACGTTACAGTGGCGATCAGGGCAATCTGCCGCTGTCCCCACTGTGGCTCGTCCAGCAGCTTTCTGAAGCAGCACTGTATGTCGAAGAAGAAAACATCACTGCCAAAGCGTTTGAAGCCGCGTTGAATGCGCGTGAATGGCGTGAAAGCTACCTTGCCGAACGAATGCAGGATGAAATTGAACTGGGCCAAATCCTGATTGAGACTGAAGGCGAAGTCGTCGGTCAGATCAATGGCCTGTCGGTATTAGAGTACCCAGGTCATCCACGCAGTTTCGGTGAGCCCTCTCGCATCAGCTGTGTCGTCCACCTTGGCGATGGCGAATTCACCGACGTCGAGCGTAAAGCCGAGCTTGGCGGTAATCTTCATGCCAAAGGCATGATGATTATGCAGGCATTCCTGATTTCAGAACTTGAACTGGACCAACCGCTGCCCTTCTCCGCGTCAATCGTCTTTGAGCAATCTTACGGTGAAGTAGATGGCGACAGTGCCTCACTCGCTGAGTTGTGTGCGCTCATCAGTGCGCTGTCATTGCAGCCGATCACACAGCAAATTGCGGTTACTGGCTCTGTAGACCAATTCGGCAATGTGCAGCCAATTGGCGGCGTCAACGAGAAGATCGAAGGCTTTTTTGAAGTTTGCCAACGTCGTGGTTTGACAGGCAAACAGGGCATCATCCTGCCCGCAACCAACGTGCGCCATCTGTGTCTACGCCAGGATGTGGTCGATGCGGTACGCGAAGGCCAGTTCCATCTGTGGGCCGTCGATAGCGCCGCTGAGGCCTTGCCATTACTCACCGGTTACCCCTACTCTGATGAACAACAGCCGAATCTATTAGCTGCTATTCAGGAACGGATTGCACAGGTGAATCCACAGGAACGTCGGCGCTGGCCATGGCCGCTTCGCTGGCTTAACTGGTTCAACCACGGCTGATCGGACTTGTTCAGCGTACACGTGTAAGCTAATCTGCGCCCTTCAATAAAATAAGGTTTACTGAGAACATGGTAGAAAAACGCGACTCCTATACGAAAGAAGACCTCGAAGCATCCGGCCGTGGCGAGCTGTTTGGCGCTGGCGGCCCGCCGTTGCCGGCAGGTAACATGTTGATGATGGACCGCGTGGTCAAAATGACTGAAGACGGTGGTACCTACAACAAGGGTTATGTGGAAGCGGAACTGGATATCAATCCGGACCTATGGTTCTTTGGTTGCCACTTTATCGGCGATCCGGTGATGCCAGGCTGCCTGGGTCTGGATGCCATGTGGCAATTGGTTGGCTTCTACCTCGGCTGGTTGGGTGGCGAAGGTAAAGGTCGTGCACTGGGCGTGGGTGAAGTTAAATTCACCGGCCAGGTACTGCCAACCGCGAAGAAAGTGACCTACCGCATCAACTTCAAACGCGTGATCATCCGTAAACTGATTATGGGTGTAGCAGATGGTGAAGTCTTGGTCGACGGTCAAGTCATTTACACTGCAAGCGATCTGAAAGTGGGCCTGTTCAAGGACACTGCTGCGTTCTAACCGCAGTCACGGCGGCCCTTCCCGGTCGCCGTTTATTTTCCCGCCGTGGTTATATTGTGCCTTCATATGCACACATTCGTAACGGCTAAATAGTAACTACAATTATTGTAGTTACAAAGAGGTGTGCCATGCAAAAAACTCGTTTTGATAACATGCCATGCCCAGTCGCACGCTCTCTTGATCGTGTCGGTGAATGGTGGAGTATCCTGATACTTCGCGATGCGTTTCATGGCTTATCTAGATTTGATGAATTCCAGCAAAGCCTTGGGCTTTCGCCCACCATATTGACCCGTCGTCTAAAGTTCCTGGTGGAAAGCGGTATTCTGCATAAACAGCGATATCAAACACGGCCAGTTCGATACGAGTATCTGCTCACCGAGCGTGGCAACGATTTTTTCCCCGTGCTTGCTGCGCTGTTTCACTGGGGCAACACCCACTTGGCCGATGACGGTATTAGCGCAGAATTGGTCGATCGCCGCACCGGACAACCGATACGTGTACAACTGATTGACAGCATTACCCAGCAGCCTATCGCGCTGCATAATATTACTTTGGCACCAGGACCTGCGGCGACAGAAGGTATGCGCCAACGTGCAGCCCTGATGCAGCAGCACCTTTCTGCATTCCCCCCAGAATCATCCAAGGAGTCACTATGAACAATCGTCGTATAGTCATTACCGGCATGGGCGCCGTTTCACCATTGGGATGCGGCGTAGAGGCTATCTGGCAGCGTCTGCTGAAAGGTCAGTCAGGCATTCGCCCATTACCGGAAGAGATCGTTGCCGACCTGCAAGTTAAAGTCGGTGGCCAGGTACCTTCATTAGAACAAGATGCCGAGGCTGGTTTCGATCCGGATCGTTCTGTTGCGCCAAAAGATCAAAAGAAAATGGATCGCTTTATCCTTCTCGCCATGGCAGCAGCAGATGAGGCGATTCAACAAGCAGGCTGGAAAGCCGACACCGAAGATAAGCAGGAACGCACTGCAACGGTGATCGCCTCCGGCATTGGTGGTTTCCCCGCCATCGCGCAGGCGGTACGCACTACCGACAGCCGAGGTGCCAAACGCCTGTCACCTTTCACCATCCCTTCCTTCCTGGTTAACCTGGCCGCAGGCCACGTTTCAATTAAACATCAGTTCAAAGGCCCGATTGGCGCCCCTGTGACAGCCTGTGCAGCAGGTGTACAAGCGATTGGCGATGCCGTGCGTATGATTCGTAACGATGAGGCCGATATCGCGCTGTGTGGCGGTACAGAAGCAGCAATTGACACTGTTAGCCTTGGTGGCTTTGCCGCAGCGCGCGCCATGTCTACAGCGCCAGCAGATGCTGCAGTTACGGCTTCACGCCCTTTTGATAGCGAGCGTAACGGCTTTGTTATGGGTGAAGGTGCCGGCATGCTGGTGATTGAAACACTGGAACATGCGCTCGCTCGGGGAGCGACGCCCTTGGCGGAAATTGTCGGCTACGGCACCAGCGCAGACGCCTACCACATGACCTCTGGTGCCGAAGATGGCGACGGAGCCTACCGCGCAATGAAAATTGCCCTCAGGCAAGCAGGCGTAACACCAGAACAGGTTCAACACCTGAATGCGCACGCAACTTCCACGCCGGTGGGGGATTTAGGGGAAATTAACGCCATCAAGCATCTGTTCGGCACGAATGGCAGTGTAGCCGTCACATCGACCAAATCAGCTACGGGTCATTTATTGGGTGCTGCTGGCGGTTTAGAGACCATTTTTACCGCGCTGGCACTGCGCGATCAAATCGCACCGGCCACACTGAATTTGGACAATCCAGATCCTGCGGCGGCAGGATTACATCTGGTGGCGAAGAAAGCTGAACCTATGGCCATCACCTATGCGCTGTCGAACGGCTTTGGTTTTGGCGGTGTGAATGCAAGTATTTTGCTGAAGCGTTGGCAGGGATAATATTACCTGAAACAAAAACCTCCGCGCTTGGCGGAGGTTGTTCCTTTTTTTGACAGGGAGCCGCTTAAGCGGTCACAGCCCTGTCTTCCATGGCTTCTCGCCAACCTCCCAGCCACTGAGACCGGGCGTCCACCGATGATTGGTAGGGACAATATTCCCTGGAACGCCCTAAAATACCTGCTTGATAACCTCTCGAATGCGCCCTTTCCAGACGATCGCGTTTCTGTCTCTTCATGCCTCGTTTCCCTCATTTTTTGGTCTGGTGGAAAGAAAACAATGGCTGCTTTTTGCGCAGCCACGTTTAACCAATAGCGCTAAATGACGGGAAGATCAATGCGCAAAATTCACGCCAATGTCATATTTGTGAGCTACACACGTAGAATTTGCTAAGTGGCTGATCTGCCAAAAATAAGTTAATCTATTGAAATAAAACAAAAAACCCTCCCAGCGTGTAAATTTAAAATTTCACGCTGGGAGGGATTAGACTCTTTTAGTACAAATTATGACTAAAAACGACTGGCCTGAGCAGCAATGTCTTGTGCTTCTTGCTGCCACCCTTGTGCCAGTGTCCGCACCAATGCATCGTAGCCGTCTTCACCCTGCTTTAGTTCCAGATTAAACGGTCGCTTGATCAGATTACCTTGATGGTTCAGCACCCATTCGCCACGAATAATAGCCTTGCCATCAAAACGTCCATGGAAGCCACTAACGTTGACGTTAAGTACGTCTTGCTCGCTGCTCATCGGCTGAGAAGACACGACCCAACCTGGCATGGCGCTGCTCAGGTTAGTGACCAGTGTCTGCTGCAACTGTTGGTCAAGCGGACTGGCCCAGAGGTTGTTCTGGGCGATCACGTACTGCACATCATTGGTCTGGTAAACCACCCCACTCTGCGCCAAATAATCCGCTACGCTAACGTGTTCCAGCCACAGTTGGCGCGACGTCGAGCCACCGCTGACCTGCGCCGGCGTACCCAATGCCGGCAATTGGTAGTAGGTTTTCTGTGGCGTACTGCTACAGGCGCTGAGTAACAGCGCCAAGGCTACCGGAATCCATTTCATCATTTATTGGCCTTCTTCGGCTGAGGATCGTTACTGCCCGCGGCTTCAAATACCAGCGCGTTGCTCTTTTCATTCAGAGTACGCAACACCGGCTGCAGTTCGCGTAGCACCTGATCAAGACGTTGCATATCGCCGACCATCTTATTGTAAGCCGGAGAACCTGGTTGGAACCCTTTCATGCTGCGATTGAGTTCTTGCAAGGTTTTCTGCATATCCTGCGGCAACGCTTTCATCTCTCTGCTGGCGATGATGTCATTCAACGACTGCATGGTTTTCTGCGTTGTCTGCATGGTTTTCTGGCTTTCAGCCAACGTTTTGGTCGCTTCATCGATCATCGGATTGAGCGGCATCGAGTTGATTTTATCCAGCGTCTGCATCAGTTTCTGCTGGATCTGCGCCAGGCCACCGCTGGTGGTTGGCATCAACGGATAACCAAACATCTCTCGCGGCCCTTTCCAGGCTTTCACTTGTGGATAGAAGTCCAGATCGACATATAACGAGCCCGTCAGCAGGTTGGCAGACTTCAACGAAGCGCGCATACCGCGTGACTCGGCATCTTTCAGATGGCCTTCAATATCGAAGTTACCGCCCAATTCCTTCTGGAAGCGATCCGGCTCGATGCGGATCAATACCGGAATACGGTAGTCAGTATCCAGACGCTGAACCATGCCTTTTTGGTAGAACGGCACCTGGCCAACGGTGCCCAGACGGATGCCGCGGAATTCCACCGGAGCGCCTGGTTGCAACCCGCGAACCGAATCGGCGAAGAACAGCAGGTAGTCTTTATGCACGGTATACAGCGAATCCTGGATGCTGCGCTGGTTGTCGAACAGGTGGTACTCCGCTTTCGGTTGCGCCAGTTCACCTCGGTCCCATCCGTCCGGCACGTCAAAGCTGACGCCACCGCTGAACAAGGTCGCCAACGAGCCCATTTCCACCCTCATCCCCTGCGCCGACATATCGAACGCCACACCGCTGTCTTTCCAGAAACGTACGTTACTGGTCACCAATTGATCGTAAGGTGCGGAAATGAATAATTGATAACGCATGGCACGCATCTTGGGATCAAAATAACTTGTCTCCACCGAGCCAACGCGATAACCGCGGAACAACACCGGATCACCGGCGTTCAACTGTCCGGATCTTTCGCTATCCAGTACAACGCGTAACCCTTTAGCGTCAGGGGAAGCCAATGGCGGCGCGTCCAGCAGTTGATAATTGTTCTTGCCTGCCTTGCCTTTAGTACCCGGTTGCAGCTCGATATAGGCACCGGAAAGCAGCGTCCCCAGACCGGAAACGCCCCCGCGACCAATTTGCGGTTTCACGACCCAGAAGGCCGAGTCCTGACGCAACAGTTTCTCCATGCCGGAGTTCAGGCGCGCCTCGACCACCACCTTGCTCAAGTCTTCGCTCAGAGTGACCGTCTCCACAATACCGACGTCGACACTGCGGCTTTTTATTTTAGTTTTCCCCGCTTCCAGTCCTTCTGCGGTGGTTGTGACTAACGTCACCACCGGGCCTTGATGGCTGAAATGGTAAAACAGGATCCAGGCGCCGATCAGTGCTGTGACAATGGGGATGATCCACACTGGCGACCAGCGTTTGATCTTCTCAACGTCTGCGACGCTATGATTATTTTCCGTCACCTTGCGGCTCCTTTTTTCTTGTTTCGTTTACGCGATCCCAGGTCAACCGGGGATCAAACGTCATGGCTGCAAACATAGTGAGGATCACGACCATGGCGAACAACAGTGCGCCAATGTCAGGATAAATGCTCATCAATTGCCCCATCCGTACCAGTGCCGACAGTACGGCAATGACAAATACGTCAATCATTGACCAACGACCAACAAACTCAACCACTTCATAAATCAGGTGCATGCGCTCGCTGTCAGCTCTGGCTTTCCCCGTGCCGTTTGCATCCCAACACAACCAGCCAATTGCCATCATTTTCAACGAAGGAACCATAATACTGGCAATGAAGATCACCATTGCCACCGGGTAAGATCCTTCGCCCCACAACAGGATCACCCCAGCCATGATGGTGGAGGTAAGTTTATTGCCCAGCGCCTCAGTGACCATAATAGGCATCAGATTAGCCGGGATATACAGCAGGATCGACGTGAGCAGCAGTGCCAACGTCCATTGTAGGCTATGACGGCGGCGCACATAACCACGGCTATGGCAGCGTGGACATTCGGTTAAGTCCGCCGGCAGGATTGCCGTGCAACACTGGCAGGAACGCAGCCCTTGACGCAGCCCCGTGCGCCCGACTTCCATCGGTTGTGTGAGACGCGGTGCCGGTTCAATATCATTCCACAGCCAACGGCGATCCACACATTGAAAGGCACGCACCTGTAACAGACAAAATAGGCAATAAGGCACAAAGCTGCTACCCACACCAATATCACCGTAGGCCATCAGCTTAACGAAGCTGACCAAAACCCCAGCCAGAAAAATTTCCACCATGCACCAGGTTTTAAACTGGAACAACATCTTGGCCATCCACTCTTTCAGGCGTATGGGAATAGATACCCTGGCGCACAAAAGAATGATCGCCACCATGCAAAATGCCGGGATCAGTTGAACGAACACCATAAACAGCGTGGCCATGCTGGCGTAATCTTCCGCCACCATCACCTGCGGGATCTGGATCAGTTTGATTTCGTTACCGAGACCGGCAACGCGCATATTAATAAAAGGGAAAATATTCGCCAGCACCAGCATGAACAATGCACTGAGGGCGTAACCGATCGGCCGCTTACGCGGTTCATCCCAGCGGGAGCTGAGGGTTGTTTTACAACGCGGGCATATCGCTTTGGAACCATATGCCAGCGGCGGCAATGCCACCAGCATGTCGCACTGTGGACACAGCATCAGATTGTCCTGTTGCTGTTGTACGTGCGTTGCGTGACTGTGCTGCTCGTGATTCGCGTGGGAACACACCATATTCCTCCTTAATAACGTTGCTCGCCGATACGGCAATACCGCCCGCAGCAGCGCGCGGGCGGTATTATCAACGGTTAGCCGTTTTTCATCGCTTCCAACTCTTCCCAGCGGGCAAACGCTTCTTCCAGCGCCCCTTCGGCTGCGGCCAGTGCCGTCAGTACTTGCTGTGTTTCACTGTGAGGACGCGTGAAGAAATCCGCATCATTCATTTGCGCCTGCAACGCTGTAATTTCCGTTTCCAGCTGTTCGAGGCGCTGCGGTAACTGTTCCAGCTCACGTAACAAGTTATAGCTCAGTTTAGCTGCAGGTTTCTTCGACTGTTCAGCCTTTTTTTCCGCCACAGGCTTGTTCTGATCGGCCGCTACCTGACGGATCGGTTTTGCCGTCGCACGTTGATGGTGCGCGTCGTAGTAACCACCGACAAAGGTGCTGATCACACCGTTGCCTTCAAAGATCCAGCACTCGGTCACGGAGTTATCAACGAATTGACGATCGTGGCTCACCAACATCACGGTACCTTGATAACCGTCGATCAGCTCTTCCAGCAATTCCAGCGTTTCAACGTCAAGGTCGTTGGTCGGTTCATCGAGGATTAATAAGTTACTTGGCTTCAGGAACAGCTTAGCCAGCAACAAACGGTTACGCTCACCACCTGACAAGGCTTTTACCGGCGTCATCGCACGTTTCGGGTGGAACAGGAAGTCCTGTAAGTAACCCAGTACGTGGCGGGAACGGCCGTTGACCATCACTTCCTGCTTGCCTTCTGCCAGGTTGTCCATCACCGTGCGCTCTGGATCCAGATCGGCACGGTGTTGGTCGAAGTAAGCCACTTCCAGCTTGGTCCCGCAATGCACGCGACCGCTATCGGCTTTCAACTGGCCGAGCATCAGTTTCAGCAGCGTCGTTTTACCACAGCCATTTGGGCCGACTAACGCAATTTTGTCACCACGCTGTACCTGGGCGGAGAAATCACGCACCAGCACTTTACCGCCAACCTGATAGTTAACGTCTTCCATTTCAAACACGATTTTGCCAGAGCGTACAGCCTCTTCCACCTGCATTTTGGCAGTGCCCATGACTTCACGGCGTTCCGAGCGCTCATTACGTAATGCCTTCAGCGCACGTACTCGGCCTTCGTTACGGGTTCGGCGCGCTTTGATGCCCTGACGGATCCACACTTCTTCCTGTGCCAGCTTGCGGTCGAATTCAGCGTTTTGTAATTCTTCCACACGCAACGCTTCTTCTTTGCTCAGCAGGTACAGGTCATAGTTACCCGGCCAGGAGACCAACTTACCGCGATCGAGATCGACAATACGCGTTGCCATGTTACGGATAAAGGAACGGTCGTGAGAAATGAACACGATACTGCCCTGGAATTCTTTCAGGAATCCTTCCAGCCAATCGATGGTTGAAATATCCAGGTGGTTCGTCGGTTCGTCGAGCAACAGTACGCGTGGGGAGCTCACCAGCGCACGGCCCAGCGCCGCTTTACGCAGCCAGCCGCCAGAGAGCGAGGAAAGTTCTGCATCGCCGTTCAGGCCCAACTGCAACAGCACTTCGCTGATACGGCTGTCGAGCTGCCACAATCCCTGGTGATCAAGGATTTCCATAATCTGCGCCATGCGCGTCAGGTTTTTCTCGCTTGGATCGGTTTCTACCAAATGCGAGATCGCATGATACGCCTTCAGATGTTCTGCCTGCTCAGCCACGCCTTCCGCCACAAAGTCGAAGACTGTGCCGCCGATATTGCGCGGTGGATCCTGTTGTAGACGCGCCACAATCAGATCTTGCTCGTATATCACACGGCCGTCATCCAGCGGGATTTCTTTACCGAGGATCTTCAACAGCGTGGACTTACCGGCGCCGTTACGCCCAACAAGACAAACGCGTTCGTTGTCTTCAATATGAATTTCGGTGTTGTCTAAAAGGGGTGCATCGCTGAAGGACAACCAGGCACCGGACATGCTAATTAACGACATAGTAATTATTTTCCTTCGCCGGCATGGGTAACCAGCCAGCAGTTATGAATTTGACGGTTACGGGCAAAGTCCTGCGACTGTGTCTGGGCAGTGATTTCTTTCGCCTCCAGACCCAACGCACTCAGGCCAGCCATATCCATCTGGAAACCGCGCTTGTTGTTCGAGAACATGATGGTTCCGTTACGACGCAGTAACCGTTTCAAATCTTGCATCAACACCAGGTGATCGCGCTGAACGTCAAAAGTATTCTCCATACGCTTGGAGTTGGAGAACGTTGGCGGATCGATAAAGATCACGTCAAATTGCTCGTCGGCATTTTGCAGCCATGACAAGCAATCTGCATGGATCAATCTGTGCTGTTTGCCGGTCAGGCCATTCACACGCAAGTTCTTCTCTGCCCATTCCAGGTAGGTGCGCGACATGTCCACCGTGGTGGTGCTACGCGCGCCGCCCAGACCCGCATGCACGCTGGCTGTGCCGGTATAAGCAAACAGGTTGAGGAAGTCTTTGCCTTTACTCATCTCACCCAGCATGCGACGAGCAATACGGTGATCGAGGAACAGACCGGTATCGAGATAGTCTGTCAGGTTAACCCACAGCTTGGCGTTGAATTCTTCCACCAGCAAGAATTCGCCCTTCTGCGCTAACTTTTCGTACTGATTTTTGCCTTTCTGGCGTTCACGTGTTTTCAGGATTAACTGATTCGACGGCAATTCCAGCACTGCCAGCGTGGCGTTGATCACATCAAACAGACGCTGACGCGCTTTCTGCGCATCAATGGTTTTTGGCGGCGCATACTCCTGCACCACGATCTTGCTACCGTAACGATCCACAGCCACGTTATAGTCAGGCAGGTCAGCATCATACAAGCGGTAGCATTCGATGCCTTGTTGCTTAGCCCACTTGTCGAGCTTCTTCAGGTTTTTACGCAGGCGGTTGGCAAAATCTTCCGCTACCTGCACGCCACCGGCACCCTGCGGGTTTTCCGCCAGTTGGTAATTTTTCTGCACACAGTCCAACGGGCCATTTTTGGCCTTAAACTGGCGTTCCGCACGTAACTGTAAGCAGCTCAGTAGCTCGGGTGATGCGCTGAACAGCGACAGTTGCCAGCCACCGAAAGCGCTCTTCATGATACGGCCCAGCATGTTATGCAAAGCAATCAGCGCGGGTTCACTTTCCAGACGCTCGCCGTACGGCGGGTTACTGACCACTGTCCCCGTCGGGCCTTCCGGCAGCGGGTTAGTCAGCTTACTAACGTCGTTGACGTTAAAGGTGATCAGTTCGGCAACGCCGGCACGACGGGCGTTGCCACGAGCCATTTCAATCACCCGGCGATCAATGTCGGAACCAAAGAAACGCGAAGTGGTTTCCTGCAAGCCGCGACGTGCACGCACCTGTGCTTCGGTGATCACTTCACGCCACAGATCGGCATTATGACCATTCCAGGCGGTAAAGCCCCAATGCTGACGATGCAGGCCTGGTGCACGATCGGAAGCAATCATCGCGGCTTCGATCAATAGCGTGCCTGAACCACACATTGGATCAACCATCGGCGTACCCAACTGCCAACCTGAACGCTGCACAATCGCTGCCGCCAGACTTTCTTTCAACGGCGCCTGACCGGTTAAGTCACGGTAGCCACGCTGGTGCAAGCCTTCACCGCTTAAATCAAGTGCAACACTGGCCATATCGCGTTGCAGGAATACATTAACGCGAATGTCCGGCTGCTGCTTCGCCACTGTCGGACGCTGATCGATCTTGCGGGTAAAGCTGTCGACAATGGCGTCTTTGACTTTCAACGCGCCGTATTGGCTGTTGCGAATCTCTTCGTTAACGCCACTGAAGTGAACGGCGAAGGTTTTATCCACGCCAAAGATGTTCGTCCAGTCGATCGCCTGCACACCCAGATACAAATCCAGGTCGCTGTGCACACGAAATTCATTCAGTGGCAGCAAAATACGTGAGGCCAGACGGCTCCACAGCAAGCTTTGGTACAGAAGACGATCGTCACCCTGAAAATGTACCCCACCCTGTACGACTTTACAGGCGTGAGCGCCCAGCGCTTCGAGTTCGCTTTTTAACAGTTCTTCCAGTCCACGCGCCGTGCTGGCAAACAGAGAGTTCATATCGTACTTATCACCAAAAAGAAAATTGTTGCGCATTATAGCTAATCCAGACCGCTTGTCATAAAGTTGCTCCCTTCTATTTCATTATCGCACGGGGATAAGGGTGATTACGCTTTCCAAACTTTACGTTCATCCGGTGAAATCGCTCCGGGGTTTGCAGCTTTCTCACGCTCAGGTTTCCAGTAGTGGATTGGCGTTTGATCGCACCTTTATGATCACCGAACCGGATGGCACCTTTATTACCGCGCGCCAATATCCGCAAATGGTACTGTTCACTCCAGCGCTATTGGCTGACGGTTTATTCCTCACCGCGCCGGACGGCGAAAGCGCTGCCATTCGCTTCAATGATTTCGCCCCCGAGGCGCAACCCACTGAAGTCTGGGGAAACCATTTCACCGCGCTGATTGCACCGCAGCCAATTAACAGCTGGCTAAGTGGCTATTTCCAGCGTGACGTGCAGCTGCGCTGGCTCGGCCCAGAACCCACCCGTCGCGTTAAAAAACTCCCTGAAATCCCCCTGTCTTTCGCCGATGGTTACCCGTATCTGCTGATTAACGAAGCGTCATTCAACGACTTACAACAACGCTGTCCCGGCAGTATCAAGCTGGAGCAATTCCGTCCCAATCTGGTGGTGACAGGTGCCAGTGCGTGGGCAGAAGATGGCTGGCAGGTGATCCGCGTCGGTGACGTGATGTTTGATCTGGTGAAACCTTGCAGCCGTTGCGTGCTGACTACCGTGAGTATTGAACGCGGGCGTAAGCATCCGAGCGGTGAACCACTCAGCACCCTGCAGAAATTCCGCACTGCTGACAACGGCGATATCGATTTTGGCCAAAATATGGTGGCGCGCAACAGTGGCATTATCCGCGTTGGCGATACGGTGGAAGTCTTATCCACTAAACCGGCACGCCCCTATGGCGCGGGTAAAGTCGTTGAAAGCGTACAGGCACCACAAGACAGCGCGCATAGCGTCACTATTGAATACGCAGGAACGGTGTTTACCGGTAATAATCAGCAGATCTTGCTTGAGCAGTTAGAACAACAAGGGCTCCGCGTGCCTTATTCGTGCCGTGCGGGGATTTGCGGGAGTTGTCGCATGACATTGGTCAGTGGCGAAGTGGCGCCGCTGAAGAAAAGTGCGGTAGCCAACAATGGCACCATCCTCTCCTGCAGCTGTATTCCAAAAAGTGATTTAACCTTGGCGTAATTAGCCTTACATTGCCCTGTCGTAAGCCGGAACGGAAGCTTCATCTTGCGCACAGGGTTTAAGGCGATCGTGCATCACTTTGATTGCATCACCCAACACCATGGTACGGCCAGCGACTGACAGCTGATTTTGCGCAAGCAGACAAAGGCTAGCGTTATCGCCGGCTTCCACCACCAGCAAACGGGCTTCAACCCCGCTTTCCATCACCTTCACTGCCGCCAGTTCACCATTCTTTGGCTGTAACGGATAATGTTGCTGAGAAAAATGCCAGCTTTTCGGCATTAGCGGTTTCAAGAATCGATAAGCCACCAAGGCATTTAATACCAGCTCAGCACGTTGCTCGTGACTCAGCTTTATCTGTTTGCACTGCTCTTCATAATTAAAATAAAGCGCCGCGTCATCGACACAGAAAGAGCATTCATCGAAGGCATCCGGCGTTAACATTTTGGCAGGGAAACGCGAACGAAAGATCATACCATTTGCTAAATCCAGCATTAGCCGATCATGTTCAGCGTCAAAATACCAACGCCAATTATCGTCAGGTTTTATCTTCATCTCTTATCCTTCTCGCTGCCCATGCCACGCTGTATTTACCCTAAAAGGTGATTTTATCACCACTAAAGTCGCTTAAACATCGGATAATTCCGCGAACGATATTTATGCTAGTGGACAAAATATAGACGAGCCGGGAGAAGAAATAAACCCCCGGCCGAAAATGAAAGGAAAAATATTAGATGTAGTTAACGATATCTTTAATCAGGCGCGGACCTTTGAAGATAAATCCGGAATAAATTTGTACCAAGGAAGCCCCGGCTGCCATTTTTTCACGCGCCGCCATCAGGGAATCAATTCCGCCAACACCAATAATTGGCAAACGCCCTTGCAGCTCAAGTGACAGACGGCGGATCACGTCGGTGCTACTCGCCTGTAGCGGGCGACCACTTAGGCCACCCATTTGTTCGCAATAATTCAGCCCCTGGATCAATTTACGATCCAGTGTGGTATTGGTCGCGATCACGCCATCGATATTATGGCGAACCAAACTGTCCGCTATTTGGATCAACTCTTCTTCAGAAAGATCCGGCGCGATCTTTACAGCGACAGGCACATATTTGTGATGCCGCGCATGCAATTCCTGCTGTTTATTTTTAATCGCGGCCAGAAGATCGTCCAACGCTTCCCCGTACTGTAAAGAACGTAATCCCGGAGTATTTGGTGACGAAATGTTAATCGCGATATATCCGGCATACGGATAAACTTTATCCATGCAGATCAGATAATCGTCTTTTCCTTGCTCAACCGGGGTATCTTTATTCTTGCCGATATTAATCCCAAGAATACCGCCGAAATGAGATTTCTTAACGTTTTCAACCAGGTTATCTACACCCCGGTTATTAAAGCCCATACGGTTGATCAGGCCTTCCGCTTCCACAATACGGAACAGACGCGGCTTATCATTACCTGCCTGCGGGCGCGGCGTCACAGTGCCGACTTCGACAAAGCCAAAACCCATGGCACCAAACGCATCGATACATTCACCGTCTTTATCCAGACCGGCAGCCAAACCCAATGGGTTTTTAAAAGAGAGCCCCATGCAGCTTACCGGCTTGGTCGGCACAGCCTGACGAATAAGGAATTCTAACGGGGTGCCGGTGACACGGCGAAGCTGATGAAAAGTCAATTCATGCGCACGCTCGGGATCGAGCTGGAACAACGCTTTTCTGATGATGGGGTAGTACATGTACTCTCCTGATTTCCCGGTTGCAAACCGGGGGCGTATTATCCGGTATCCCCAGGCCAATTGGAATTGATTAAAAGCAAAAAAAGTGTTTTTTACGCAACCGTTTCCCCTCGCCAAGGTTTAAACCATCGCCAATCCGCATTTGTGCATATCAAAATCAAAAAATGAGATTTAAGTAACCCGCCCCTTTGCTGATACGTTTAAAACACTTCTCGACAATTTACTCATTAAACCTAACTTTTAGTTATAAGGAGTGGTAATGCGCGTTATATCACTGGCCGGCAGTCCTCGCATCCCTTCACGATCAGCTGCACTGCTTTCCCTGAGTCAACGTTGGTTGCAACAGCAAGGCGTGGAAGTGATTGCCTACACCCTGCACGACTTTGATGCCGAAGATTTGCTGTATGCCAACTTTAATAGCCCCGCGATCAAAGCCTTTACTGAACAACTGGCGCAAGCCGACGGCTTGCTGGTTTCTACGCCAGTGTATAAAGCGTCATTCTCCGGTGCCTTGAAAACCTTGTTGGATCTGCTGCCCGAGCGCGCACTAGACCATAAGGTGGTGCTGCCGCTGGCCACTGGCGGATCCATTGGCCATATGTTGGCAGTGGATTACGCCTTGAAACCAGTGCTGGCCGCGCTGAAAGCACAGGAGGTGTTGCACGGGGTGTTTGCCGATGACAGCCAGGTGGTGCTTAGCGGTGAAGAAGTTACGCTGTCCGAAAATATGGCAGCCCGGTTGGAAGAAGCCTTGGAAAGCTTTTATCTGGCCCTCGGTCGCCGTAAACCGCCAAGGGTAAAGATCTCCCCGGCGCTGCTTGCCCGCCAAACGGCCTGAAAGAACCGCATATAAGGAAATAAGGATGAAACGACTTTCTTCACTCGGCCGCTGGCTTGGTACCAGCGCATTGGCAGGCATTATCTCACTGGTATGGATCAATACCGCCAGGGCGCAAGATCCGGCGCAGTTCCGCATTGGTTACCAAAAAGGATCGATTAGCCTGGTATTGGCGAAATCACACCAGCTTCTGGAACAACGGTTTCCTAATACCAAAATCAGTTGGATCGAATTCCCCGCAGGTCCGCAAATGCTCGAAGCTCTGAACGTGGGCAGCATCGACTTAGGCAGTACTGGCGATATTCCACCGATCTTCGCCCAAGCCGCCGGGGCGGATTTGCTGTATGTCGGTGTAGAGCCACCAAAGCCCAAGGCGGAAGTGATCTTGGTGCCGGAGAACAGCCCAATCAAAACCGTCGCGGATCTGAAAGGGCGTAAAGTCGCTTTCCAGAAAGGTTCCAGCTCCCACAACTTACTGCTGCGCTCACTGCAAAAAGCAGGGCTAAAATTCACCGATATTCAGCCTATCTATCTGACCCCTGCTGATGCCCGTGCCGCCTTCCAACAAGGCAATGTCGATGCCTGGACTATCTGGGATCCCTACTATTCTGCCGCTTTGCTACAGGGTGGCGTGCGGGTACTGGGTGACGGTACCGAGCTTAATCAAACAGGCTCTTTCTACCTTGCAGTACGCCCTTATACCGAAGCCAACGGACCGTTCATTCAACAAGTGCTCGATGTACTGACACAGGCCGATGCACTGACCCACAGCGATCGTGCGCAAAGCGTCACACTGTTGGCAAACGCGATGGGTCTGCCAGAGAACGTGATCTCCGCTTATCTGGATCACCGTCCGCCGACGTCTATTAAACCTTTAGACGCGCACACCATTGCCGCTCAGCAGCAAACCGCCGACCTGTTTTATGCCAATCATTTGGTGCCCGTGAAAGTCGATATTTCTCAACGCATCTGGCACCCAAGCGCCCAATAATTTAGGAGAACGGACAATGAGCCTGAACGTATTCTGGTTTTTACCCACTCATGGCGACGGCCACTATCTGGGCAGCACTGAAGGTGCTCGCAGTGTTGATTACGGCTATTTACAGCAAATCGCGCAAGCAGCTGACCGACTGGGCTTCGGCGGTGTATTGATCCCGACCGGCCGTTCATGCGAGGACTCTTGGCTGGTGGCTGCCTCGCTGATTCCAGTCACCCAGCGACTGAAGTTCCTGGTCGCGCTACGCCCAGGTATCATTTCACCCACACTGGCGGCGCGTCAGGCGGCAACGCTGGATCGCCTCTCCAACGGCCGGGCACTCTTTAACCTAGTCACCGGCGGTGATCCTGAAGAGCTGGCAGCAGAAGGTCTGCATCTAAATCACGAAGAACGTTACGAAGCCTCAGCAGAGTTCACCCACGTCTGGCGCAAGGTACTGGAAGGTGAAACCGTCGATTTTAACGGTAAACATATTCAGGTAAAGGGCGCAAAACTGCTGTACCCGCCGGTGCAACAGCCACGTCCACCGCTCTATTTTGGCGGATCCTCCGCCGCTGCGCAGGATCTGGCAGCCGAACAGGTTGAAATGTACCTCACCTGGGGTGAACCCCCAGCGCAGGTAAAAGAAAAAATTGCCGAAGTTCGCGCCAAAGCGGCGGCCAAAGGTCGCAAGGTACGTTTTGGGATACGTCTGCATGTGATCGTACGTGAAACCACAGAAGAAGCCTGGCGGGCCGCCGATCGGTTAATCGCCAATCTCGATGAGAAGACCATCGCCGACGCCCAGAAGGCCTTTACTCGCTTTGACTCCGTTGGACAACAACGCATGGCAGCATTGCACGGCGGCAAGAAAGATAATCTGGAGATCAGCCCTAATCTGTGGGCTGGCGTTGGTCTGGTGCGTGGCGGAGCCGGTACCGCATTGGTGGGTGATGGCCCGACGGTGGCGGCGCGTATGCAGGAATATGCCGATCTGGGTATCGATACCTTTATCTTGTCCGGCTACCCGCATTTGGAAGAAGCCTACCACGTTGGTGAACTGTTGTTCCCACATCTTGACCTGGCAGAAAATGAAGCGCCCACGCAACGCCGACCGGTCAAAGCACAGGGTGAAGTGGTGGCCAATATCTATATTCCGCAAAAAGCGTCGCAAAGCTGAGGAGCCACACTATGGCAAACGGCACACAACGTATCTTGCATCGTCTCGCCCCCTGGGCATTGCCAGTAGCGTTGGTGGTTATCTGGCAAATATCCGTTGAGGCTGGCTGGCTGTCGAACCGTATTCTGCCGGCACCAAGCGCCGTGGTTACCGCCTTTTGGACGCTGACCAAAAGCGGCGAGCTGTGGCAACACCTGACGATCAGCAGTTGGCGTGCACTGATCGGCTTTAGCATCGGTGGCAGCATTGGGCTTGTGCTGGGTTTTATAACCGGTCTGTCACCTTGGGGCGAACGTCTGCTGGACAGTTCCGTGCAGATGATCCGCAACGTGCCGCATTTGGCACTGATACCGCTGGTGATCCTGTGGTTTGGCATCGATGAATCCGCCAAGATCTTTCTGGTCGCATTGGGCACTCTATTTCCTATCTATCTGAACACTTATCACGGCATTAAGAATATCGATCGCGGTCTGCTTGAAATGGCGCGCAGCTATGGCCTGAGTGGTTTTCAGTTATTTACCCAAGTGGTTTTGCCGGGCGCTCTGCCTTCGATCATGGTCGGTGTACGTTTCGCGTTAGGTTTTATGTGGCTCACCCTGATCGTGGCGGAAACCATTTCTGCCAACTCGGGGATCGGTTATCTGGCGATGAATGCCCGTGAATTCTTACAGACAGATGTCGTGGTAGTAGCGATTGTGCTGTATGCCCTACTCGGCAAGTTGGCTGACGTCAGTGCCCAGTTGCTGGAACGTATCTGGTTACGCTGGCATCCAGCCTACCAACTGAAACAAGGAGAAGCGCTATGACGGCTCCCGCCCGTATTCCCCAAGGCACCCCGGTCACGCTGGAATCTATTGCCAAACGCTACGGCAACCGCACGGTGCTAGAAAATATTCAGTTGCGCATCAGCGCTGGCCAGTTTATTGCCGTTGTCGGTCGCAGTGGCTGCGGTAAAAGTACCCTACTGCGTCTGATGGCCGGGCTGGAAAACGCCAGCAGTGGTGTATTGCTGAGCGGTAATGCACCGCTCGCCAGTGCCAGAGACGATACGCGCCTGATGTTTCAGGACGCACGCCTGCTGCCATGGAAAAAGGTGATCGACAATGTCGGTCTCGGATTACGCGGCCACTGGCGGGAGGATGCGTTACAGGCATTGAACGCTGTCGGATTGGCCGATCGCGCCAGTGAGTGGCCGGCGGCATTATCCGGTGGGCAAAAACAGCGGGTGGCATTGGCCCGCGCATTGATCCATCGTCCACGTCTCCTGCTTTTGGATGAACCTTTAGGCGCCTTGGATGCGTTAACGCGGATCGAAATGCAGGGGTTGATCGAAGGACTATGGCAACAGCATGGTTTCACCGTGTTGTTGGTGACGCATGACGTCAGTGAAGCCATTGCGCTGGCAGATCGGGTGATTTTGATTGAGGAAGGACGTATCGGATTGGATCTGACCATTGACTTGCCGCGACCGCGCCGTAAAGGATCGAGTAAGTTGGCAGAGCTGGAGGCTGAAGTATTGGACAGAGTGCTGTCTCCGCCCCCGACACTGACCGAAACCTCACGTCGAGTCGCGAATTAAAAAAGGGACGGCATTGCCGTCCCTTTTTAAGTTATGCGTCGAGCGCTTTACTGATCTTCTCGAACAGGTCGCCAGACAAGTTCTCAAGCCCTTTCAACTGCTCAAGCGCCTTACGCATCAACGCCTGGCGCGACGCATCATAGCGTTTCAGGCGGATCAGCGGTTCGATCAGGCGAGCAGCAATCTGTGGGTTACGCTGGTTCAAATCGCTGAGGATCTCGGCCAGGAACTGATAACCACTGCCGTCTGCGGCATGGAACGCCGCTGGGTTAGCTGAAGCAAAGCCACCGATCAACGAGCGAGTGCGGTTTGGATTACTCAGGCTGAATGAACGGTGTGTCAGCAAACTGCGGACCTTGGTCAGCACGTCAGCCGCCGGGCTGGTCGCCTGCAAAACAAACCATTTGTCCATGACCAGACCATCCTGGTGCCAACGCTCATCAAATGCCGTTAGCAGCGCGTCGCGGCACGGCAACTGTGCAGCTACCGCCGCAGCCAACGCCGCCAGAGAATCAGTCATGTTGTCTGCCTGGCGGTATTGCTCCGACACAAGACGATCGGCTAGCACTGCGTCACCAAAGGCCAGGTATCCCAGGCACACATTGCGCAGGGAACGTTTGGCAATATCAGCGTGTTCCACCCGATAACCGTCGGTTTTATTGGCGTTATACACGGCTAACCACTCATCGGCCATTTCCTTCGCCAGACAACGTACGATTGCTTCGTGTACCGCAGCAATGGCTTCCGGATCGATGGTAGCGAACAATTCTGCCATTTCACTTTCAGAAGGCAACGTCAGGATCTGTGCGGCTAATGCCGGATCCAGTGTCTCGTCCAATAGCACGGCACGGAAAGCATCAGCAACATGCAGTGGCAGCGACAAAGGCTGTTTCTGCTGGTGTCTGGCCACATTCAGCTTGATATAGGTAGCCAGCAAGCTTTGCGCCGCATCCCAACGAGCAAAGTCATTACGGGCGTGCTGCATCAGGAAGGTCAGTTGCTGATCGCTGTACGGGTAATCCAGCTTCACCGGTGCTGAAAACTCACGCAACAGAGACGGCACCGGTTTGTGTGCGACACCGTCAAACACAAAGGTCTGTTCGGCTTCGGTTACGTTCAGTACGTTATTGATCGCCGAACCGTCTTTCTGCAGAGCAATCACATTACCTTCTGCGTCGTACAATTCGATGTCCAGTGGAATATGCAGCGGCAACTTCTCTGGTTGATCAGCTGTCGGTTCCGTTTTTTGGCTAACATGCAGACGGTACTGTTGATGCTCGGCATCATATTCGTCACGCACGGTCAGCTGCGGCGTACCAGACTGGCTGTACCAACGGCGGAACAATGACAAATCGACGTTAGACGCGTCTTCCATTGCCTGAACAAAATCATCACAGGTAGCCGCACTGCCATCATGGCGTTCGAAATACAGTTGGATGCCTTTCTGGAATTGTTCTTCGCCCAGTAGTGTGTGCAGCATGCGGATCACTTCAGAACCTTTTTCATACACTGTCAGAGTGTAGAAGTTGTTCATCTCGATAACTTTGTCCGGCCGAATTGCGTGCGCCATCGGACTGGCGTCTTCCGCAAATTGTGCGCCACGCATAACGCGCACGTTATCGATACGGTTAACCGGACGTGAACCCAAATCTGAACTGAATTCCTGATCGCGGAATACCGTCAAACCTTCTTTCAGGCTGAGCTGGAACCAATCGCGGCAGGTCACACGGTTGCCAGTCCAGTTATGGAAGTATTCGTGACCAATCACCGCTTCGATATTCAGGTAATCTTTGTCGGTCGCAGTTTCCGCCTTCGCCAGCACATACTTGGAGTTAAAAATATTTAACCCTTTATTCTCCATCGCGCCCATGTTGAAGAAGTCGACGGCAACGATCATATAAATGTCGAGATCGTATTCCAGCCCAAAACGGGTTTCATCCCATTTCATCGAGTTCTTCAAGGAAGTCATCGCCCAATCAGCGCGATCCAGGTTGCCACGGTCAACAAACAGCTCCAACGCAACATCACGCCCTGAACGGGTAGTGAAGCTGTCTCGCAGCACGTCAAAATCCCCGGCAACCAATGCAAACAGGTAGCAAGGTTTTGGGAACGGATCTTGCCACTGCACCCAGTGACGACCATCTTCCAGTTCACCCTGCCCAACGCGGTTGCCGTTTGACAACAGGAACGGGTAACGCGCCTTGTCGGCCACAATACGAGTGGTAAAGCGGGCAAGCACATCTGGACGATCAAGATAATAGGTAATGTGGCGGAAGCCTTCTGCCTCACATTGTGTGCACAGCGCTTCGCCAGACAGATATAACCCTTCCAGCGCGGTGTTTTTTGCCGGGTGGATATCATTAACGATGGTCATGGTAAATTGTGCTGGCAGTTTCTCGATAACCAGTTTGTTATCCTGCAACTGATAAGTCGTCCACGGCTGGCCGTCGATCTCAATACTCACCAACGTCAGATCTTCACCGTTGAGTACCAATGGCGCGTCGGCAGCACCTTGACGCTTAATCTTGCTGACTGCGGTTACGCGTGTTGTCTCTGCATCCAGCTCAAAATCCAGGTCAATATCAGTGATGGTATAATCTGGCGCGCGATAATCGTGGCGATACTTCGCCTGTGGCTGTTGTGTCATAAAAACCCTTTGACGTCTCAGTGAGTTACAGGTTCCAGGCTTTCATCATGCATTTATTTCGCCGTTGAGAAAGAGCAGAAATTTCGATGAGCCTGATTGTAAATAAACTGTATCACAGCTACAAAAAAAACCCAGAGATGCCAAGGGACCAGAGCAGAGAAATCGGAGGTGGATCCTAATATTGTCGATGAATTACCCAGCCAGTCAGGCTCCTTCACCTAATGCAGGATAAAAATCAGCATTTAATGCTAAAAAACCCGCATTGTGTTCATCACGCTCTCAGGTTCCTTTCTCGGGTTAAAAAGTCCATTTTTCTCAGTGGGCATGGGCAACCAGCAATTGCCCCGCAGCGCCCACTCGGCAGCCACGTCCCGTCGGGTATAGTTAAGACAGCCTGCAAACCACAATGGTATAATTAACCCATCTGGCTCAAGGACGCGCGGCGCACATGAAAGTAAAATATCTGATCTATTTTTTTACCTTTGCCCTGATGTCCTCATTCGCCCTGTTTATTTCCGATGAACTGGTTGAGGCAGAAACCGACTATCGCGACAACCAACTGAACCTGTACAAAATTACCCGTACCAAAGAGATTTCAGAGGCTTTCCAGGCCACGCTGTTGGCGCACCGTTTAAAGCGTTTAAGTCTGATAAACCCACACATTACCCCAGCTCAATGGATGGATGCCGATCGCGTGGCGCGCGCAAAAATCGCCCGTTTTCAGCCACACATCGACAGCGAGATATCGCAACAGCTTGGTATACGGCAGAAAATCGCCGCGCTCTCCATGCTCAGTTTAATGGAGCAGTTGCTCAATAATGACAACCTGCAACTTTCACATGTCACCGATGCCACGGCCAATCTGTTTAATATCAATAGTGCTTACTACATTTCCCAAGCCAGTAAGAGCTATTACCGCTACACCTATGACACCCGCATGGTTGATGCCGACTCATTCCTTTTCCTGGAAGCCGTGCGGCTGAATAATCGGCTGAATATGTCCGTGACCGAACTGATCGACCAGGTTATTGATGTCAATACCAACCAACTCGCACGTAAAGATGCTTATCTAAAAGCAATTCAGCTCACCGGGGTATTGAGTGCATTAAGTACCCGGCTAATTTTTATCAAGCTGACCTATAACGACATGCAAACCACATTCTTAGTGAATGAGATCCTTGAACAACTGTCTGTAAAACAAATCAGCCGTATTACCGAAGGGTTGTATAGCGCGGTTGATACGCACACCACCTACCCCGCTGATTCTATCTACCAGTACGTTAAGAACCTGAGCGACCTCTCACAACAGCTTTATCAGCGTAGTTTTGAAATGGAAATCGCCGCTTCACAGCATAAGATCTATGACAGCCAGACAGCGATTTACGGCATGATTTCCTTGGGTGGGCTGATCACCCTGTTTATTTTTCTACCAACACTGGTTTATTGTTCAAATATCAGCCGCTGGCTGACAAAAACACATAACAATATTTTGCGCTTATCACGCGGGAATATGAATATTGATCGCAATGAGGTGTTTTACGGTCAAGAGCTAATGGCCATCAGCGATGCCATTAAACAGCTTAAACAGTATCAGTTGGAAAAGGTGACATTGGAAAATGAAAAACACTTGCTGATCAAGGAACTGGAAGCCTCCTCGTATCTTGACCCGTTAACCAATATTTATAACCGTCGTAAGTTTTTTCTCGAGTGTGAATCTCTGGCAGCCAATAGTTACCCGCTGGCCTTCTGCCTGATCGATATTGATAACTTCAAAAACCTCAATGACAACTTTGGTCATCATGTTGGCGACCTTGTCCTGGTCGAATTCGGCAAGTTATTACAAAGCACATTCCGTTCCAGCGACATTTTCTGTCGCTATGGGGGGGAGGAATTCGCCGTGATTTTGGGTAATTGTACGCTGGAAAATGCACGTGAAGTCATGTCAACGTTACGCGAGCTGACCCATCAACTCACCCTGACATTAGCCAATGGGCAAACAGTCCGTTTCACTACCAGCTGTGGCATTGCTCAGGTGTGCGACATTGGGCTGTTGCCAACGGCGATCAAACAAGCAGATGAAGCCCTCTATTTCTGCAAGAATAACGGCAAAGACCGTATCGGCATTCATACACCAACCGGTTTTATCTGAATTGTTGTTTAAAATAATTAACATTATAATTTTTATGACTAATTAGGCTAAGTCATTCACCTTACAGGTGAATCTGGCTTTTCTGCCGGTGTCCTGATGGCAAGCTCGCATAAAGGCACGTTTAATCCTCGACCCGCTCCAATGAATTGTGGTGTGATGCAGCTTCAATAACAGGATAATCCGGGTATACTCCCCCCACTTTTTTTGATTATCCGGATTTGGACACGCGCCTGACGAGGATGCAGTAACGCGCTATGACTCAATACGCCTCCCCGATTTTGACATCACTGCTTGATACTGATGCCTACAAGCTTCATATGCAGCAAGCAGTGTTCCATCGCTATCCCGCTATCAGCGTGGCGGCGGAATTCCGCTGCCGTGGTGATGAGCTGCTTGGCGAATATGCCGACGAAATCCGTGCGCAGATTGCACTGATGAGCCAGTTGGCACTGACAGACGCCGAATTCCACTATCTATCAGGACTCCCGTTCTTCCGTGAGGATTACCTGAGCTGGTTGCGCAAGTTCCGTTACGATCCGCAACAGGTTCAGATCGAAAATCGCGCGGGAAAACTGCATATCCGGATTGCCGGTCCATGGCGCGAAGTGATCATGTGGGAAGTCCCGTTACTGGCAGTCATCAGCGAAGTGGTACACCGTCACCGCTCGCCAGATGTCACACCGGACATGGCGGTAGCCCATTTGCGCAGTAAACTGGCGCAGTTTAAAGCCATGAGTAGCGATGTGGATATTTCTCGCTTCAAACTGATGGACTTCGGCACCCGCCGCCGCTTCTCGCAGGCAGTACAGCAATCCATCGTCAGTACACTGAAGGAAGAATTCCCGTATCTGGTCGGTACCAGCAATTACGATCTTGCACATCAGCTTGGTCTGGCACCGGTAGGTACTCAAGCTCATGAATGGTTCCAGGCGCACCAGCAGATCAGCCCGGTGTTGGCTAACAGCCAGCGAGCGGCATTGCAGGCTTGGCTGGACGAATACCCAGACCAGCTCGGCATCGCACTGACCGACTGCATCACCATGGATGCCTTCCTGCGAGATTTCGGCCTGCAATTCGCCCAACGTTATCAGGGCCTGCGGCACGACTCAGGTGACCCGTTCGAATGGGGTGAGAAAGCCATAGCGCATTACCAGAAGCTCGGTATTGATCCGATGAGTAAAACGTTGGTGTTCTCTGATAACCTGGATTTGGACAAAGCACTGGCGCTCTACCGGCACTTTTACCAACGCGTCAACCTGGTGTTCGGCATAGGTACACGCCTGACCTGCGATATTCCCGGCGTAAAACCGCTGAACATCGTGATTAAGCTCGTTGAATGCAAAGGCAAACCGGTGGCGAAACTCTCCGATAGCCCAGGCAAAACCATCTGCCAGGATCAAGCCTTTGTAAAAGCATTACGTAAGGCTTTCGACCTACCGCTGGTGAAGAAGGCGAGCTAAGCGCCCCCGTTCTGCGTACGCTAAAAAGCCGGCTGAATTTCCCCCGCCGGCTTTTTCTTCTTTATAAGATACTTTTCGTTGCTCCCTTTTCGCGCTTCCCCAAGAAATGTTGCATCAATCCGGCGATTTCTGCTTGTGCTCTGCACCGCGGCAAGTAACATAGCAACATCCCCATATTCTTGGGTTGTAAGCTATTTCTAAACCAAATAATTAAAGAGAGAAATCTATGAGCGTAGTGCCTGTAGTCGACGTACTGCAAGGCCGTGCTGCGGTTGACAGTGAAGTCACCGTGCGCGGTTGGGTGCGTACCCGGAGAGATTCTAAAGCTGGTATCTCCTTCCTGGCCGTCTATGACGGTTCCTGCTTTGATCCGTTACAGGCCGTCGTTAATAATTCTCTGCCGAATTATCAGGATGAAGTGCTGCATCTGACCACAGGCTGTTCGATTGAAGTTACGGGTAAAGTCGTCGCCTCTCCGGGTGAAGGCCAGAGTTTCGAGCTGCAAGCAACCGCGATTAAAGTCGTTGGCTGGGTTGACGATCCGGACACCTACCCGATGGCGGCTAAGCGCCATAGCATCGAATACCTACGCGAGGTCGCTCACCTTCGTCCACGAACCAACCTGATCGGTGCCGTTGCGCGCGTGCGTCATACGCTGGCGCAGGCCATTCACCGTTTCTATCACGAAAATGGCTTCTTCTGGGTTTCCACTCCGCTGATCACCGCTTCCGATACTGAAGGCGCTGGCGAAATGTTCCGCGTTTCAACGCTGGATCTGGAAAACCTGCCGCGTACTGATAAAGGGGCTGTCGATTTCAGCCAGGACTTTTTCGGTAAAGAAGCATTCCTGACCGTTTCCGGCCAGCTGAACGGCGAAACCTACGCCTGCGCATTGTCTAAAATTTACACGTTCGGCCCAACATTCCGCGCTGAGAATTCCAACACCAGCCGCCACCTGGCGGAGTTTTGGATGATCGAACCAGAAGTGGCGTTTGCAAATTTAGAAGACATCGCCGAGCTGGCAGAAAAAATGTTGAAGTATGTGTTCCAGGCCGTATTGAACGAACGTATGGATGACATGCAGTTCTTCGCCGAGCGCGTAGACAAAGATGCAATCGACCGCCTGCAGCGTTTTGTCTCTTCCGATTTCGCTCAGGTGGATTACACAGAAGCCGTGGAAATTCTGATCGCATCAGGTCAGACGTTCGAAAACCCAGTCTCCTGGGGTATCGATCTGTCTTCCGAGCATGAGCGCTACCTGGCGGAGAAACACTTCAAAGCACCGGTTGTCGTAAAAAACTACCCGAAAGACATCAAAGCTTTCTATATGCGTATGAACGAAGATGGCAAAACCGTTGCAGCGATGGACGTGTTAGCCCCAGGCATTGGTGAAATCATCGGTGGCGCACAGCGTGAAGAACGTTTGGATGTGCTGGATCAACGTCTGGAAGCTATGGGCCTGAATAAAGAAGATTACTGGTGGTATCGTGATCTGCGTCGTTACGGCACCGTACCTCATGCTGGCTTCGGTTTGGGCTTTGAACGTTTAATCGCCTATGTGACCGGTGTACAAAACGTGCGTGATGTCATTCCATTCCCGCGTACGCCACGTAATGCAAGCTTTTAATTAATCAGATAATACATTTTTTAATTAATTTAGTTACAAAACCAAGGCCAGCTTTGCTGGCCTTTCGCATTTTTTAATATTGACCCACGTCACAAAGTTCCCTGAATATTACATTTAGTTACAAATACTTTCTTTTTGAAACCTCATTGCGACATTGGTAGCATTTTCGTTCTAGATTAACCCGGCTGTGAATGGAACACTGCGTGCAGACACAGGACGACACCAATCTATCAACAATAGTTCAAAAGAATTATTGGCGGCAGTGGCAAAGGTGTCCGAATAACACCAATGAGGGTAATATAATGATGAAGCGCAACATTCTTGCAGTGGTAATCCCAGCTCTGTTAGCAGCTGGTGCAGCAAACGCTGCTGAAATCTACAACAAAGACGGCAACAAGCTGGATCTGTACGGCAAAGTTGACGGTCTGCACTACTTCTCAGACGACAAAGGTAATGATGGCGATCAGACCTATGTTCGTTTCGGCTTCAAAGGTGAAACCCAGATTACTGACCAACTGACCGGTTACGGCCAGTGGGAATACAACGTTCAAGCTAACCACTCTGAATCTCAAGGCACCGAAGGCACCAAGACTCGTCTGGGCTTCGCTGGTCTGAAATTCGCTGACTACGGTTCATTCGACTACGGTCGTAACTACGGCGTACTGTACGACGTAGAAGGCTGGACAGATATGCTGCCAGAATTCGGTGGCGATACTTATACCTACACTGACAACTTCATGACTGGCCGTACTAACGGCGTTGCTACTTACCGTAACAACAACTTCTTCGGTCTGGTTGACGGTCTGAACTTCGCAATTCAGTACCAAGGTAAAAACCAGAACGACGGTCGTGATGTTAAGAAACAAAACGGCGACGGTTGGGGCCTGTCTTCTACTTATGACATCGGCGAAGGCATCAGCGTAGGTGCTGCATATGCTTCTTCTAACCGTACCGATGATCAGAAACTGCGTTCTAACGAACGTGGCGACAAGGCTGATGCATGGACTGTTGGTGCTAAATATGACGCGAACAACGTTTACCTGGCAACCATGTACTCCGAAACCCGTAACATGACACCATACGGCGGTGGTAACTTCAGCTCAACCTGTAATGCTTCTACAGATTGCGGCGGTTTTGCTAGCAAAACTCAGAACTTCGAAGTGACTGCTCAGTACCAGTTTGACTTCGGTCTGCGTCCAGAAGTATCTTACCTGCAGTCTAAAGGTAAGAACCTGAACGTCCCAGGCGCAGGTTCTGACCAAGATCTGGTTAAATATGTTTCTGTTGGTACCACTTACTACTTCAACAAAAACATGTCTACCTATGTTGATTACAAAATCAACCTGCTGGACGACAACGAATTCACTAAAGCCACTGGCACTGCTACCGACGATATCGTAGCTGTTGGTCTGGTTTACCAGTTCTAAGTTGTCACACTTAACGACGATTTACCGTCGGACAAGTTAAAAAACAGGGCTTCGGCCCTGTTTTTGTTTTTGTATAACGCGTAAATTTTTATCCTGCTAATCCCCCCTTCCCCATCATTTTTTATGCCGAATATGCAACCTTCACAAGATCGAGGTGTTTTTCTCGCAAACGGTTGGCAAAGGGCATAACTGGCGCTACCCTGATGCCTCTGTCTGCTTAACTCCGAGCCATGGAAGCACCTGACATGTTTGAAAAAATCACTGCTGCACCTGCCGATCCAATCTTGGGTCTGACCGACATTTTCCGCGCTGACGCACGCCCTAACAAAATCAACCTGGGGATTGGCGTATACAAAGATGAAACCGGTAAAACCCCGGTGCTGACTAGCGTTAAAAAAGCTGAACAGTATCTGCTGGAAAATGAGACCACCAAAAACTATCTCGGCATTGAGGGGATTCCTGCGTTCGCCAACTGTACGCAAGAGCTACTGTTCGGCAAACAAAGCCCTATCATCGCTGACAAGCGTGCACGTACCGCACAAACACCAGGCGGCACCGGTGGCCTGCGTGTGGCAGCTGACTTCATCGCCAATCAGACCAGCGCAAAGCGTATCTGGATCAGTAATCCAAGCTGGCCGAACCACAATAACGTATTCGGCGCCGTCGGCCTTGAAGTGTTGGAATATGCTTACTACGATGCCGCCAATCATTCATTAGACTTCGATGGTTTGCTAAATAGCCTAAAACAGGCTCAGGCCGGTGATGTGGTCCTGTTCCACGGCTGCTGCCATAACCCAACCGGCATTGATCCAACAGCAGAGCAATGGGCTCAGTTGGCAGAATTGTCCGTGGCTAACGGTTGGCTGCCGCTGTTCGACTTTGCTTACCAGGGTTTTGCAAAAGGCCTGGAAGAAGATGCCCAGGGCCTGCGCATTTTTGCTGCCAAGCATAAGGAACTGATCGTTGCCAGTTCTTACTCAAAGAACTTCGGTCTTTACAACGAGCGCGTCGGTGCCTGCACCATTGTTGCCGCGGATGCCGAAACCGCCGATCGTGCCTTCAGTCAGGTGAAAGCCGCCATTCGTGCCAACTACTCCAACCCACCGTCACATGGCGCCGCCATTGTTGCGACAATCTTGGGTAACGACGCACTACGTGCATTGTGGGAGCAAGAGCTGACAGATATGCGTCAACGCATTCACCGTATGCGTCAGCTGTTCGTGAATACCCTACAGGAGAAAGGCGCGGAGCAGGACTTCAGCTTTATCATCAATCAGAACGGCATGTTCTCGTTCAGCGGGCTAACCAAAGAACAAGTACTGCGCCTGCGCGAAGAGTTTGGCGTCTATGCCGTTAACTCTGGTCGCGTGAACGTTGCGGGCATGACCCCGGACAATATGGCACCGCTGTGCGAAGCCATCGTCGCCGTGCTGTAAAAGTCATTGCGGATATATAGCAAAAGGGGCGCTAAAAGCGCCCCTTAGTTATTTCTGCCGGGAAATAATCCTACCAGATAGCGGGCTCTTCACGCAGGAACGGATTTGTTTCACGTTCTTGACCGAAGGTAGACATTGGCCCATGACCAGGAATAAACGCCATGTCGTCACCTTGCGGCAATAGCTTGGTGCGAATCGAGTTGATCAACGCCTGGTGATCACCTTGCGGGAAATCACTACGCCCCACACCGCCGTTAAACAGCACGTCACCCACCAGCGCCAATCTCGCCTGTTCATTAATAAACACGATATGGCCGGGAGTATGGCCTGGGCAATGCAGCACCTTAAGCGTCATCTCGCCCACCTGCACACTGTCCCCTTCTTCCAACCACTTTGTTGGTGTCAGCGGCGCACATTCTTCGAGTCCAAACATACGACTCTGTGCAGGCAAGCCATCCAGCCAGAAAGCGTCTTTTTTATCCGGGCCGTAGATCGGCACCTGATAATGTTCAGCCAGCTCAGCAGCTGCACCTACGTGATCGAGATGGCCATGCGTTAGCAGTATCTGCGTGACAGTCACGCCCTGCTTTGCTATTTCAGCCTTCAGTTTTTCCGCATCGCCACCGGGATCGACCAACGCCGCCTGTTGGGTGCTCTCACACCAGATCACGCTGCAGTTCTGACTAAAGGCGGTAACGGGAATAATTTGGTATTTCATAAGGCTCCAACGACAACAGCGCCATACCCTGACGGGCTGGCGCTACTCACTTATGGTGCACAACGATTACCAGGTCCGCACCGGGCCGGTATCGATGTGTACAAAGTTGCTACGTGGGTAATATCCTACACCACCGGCGCTCATTTTTAACGCCGCTTTACGGATATTACTCAATTGGATGCCTTCGATATGGAAGTCCATCGCCTGGCCCTTAGTGTGGTAGCTATGCTTAGCCACACCGCGACTGCGCTCACGCAGTTCATTATTGGTATCCAGAGAACGATAACCTGATACCAGCTGTACCGGCTTGTTAGTACCCAACAGACCTTGCAAGCGATAGAGATGATCAAACAAGCGGGGATCGATCGACTTAACCTTATTGGCACGATAATCACGGAAAAGATGATTAAGACGAACTAATTCGTCTTTATTATATCCCTTCCCGTCGAAGAATTCGGCCTTCAGTGATTCGCCCGTATGCATGTTATTTACAACCAAAATACGCGGGCGCGAAGTAGAAAGACTGGCAAAGGCTTGCCCTGGGAGCAGCGCTATGCCCATGGCAGCGCTACCTAACGCCAGCCATTTACGGCGATGATGATCAATTTTGTCCATGTTTCTGTTAAACCCGGCAAGAATATCAAAATATATGCACAAAACAGCGCACTGCCCGAACCATAACCGCCTACACAAGCTGAGTCAACCCGTGATGTCCCGCGGTTTGCAGGCACCCAAGGAATAGGTGCCTGCATCATGGCCCGATATTCTGACCGTTATTTATTTATAATTACTGCATTTATTGCATTAATTTTTCGGCCTGAGCCAAAATTTGTGCACCCGATCTCACCGTATCATCATAATTGTAAATATCTGTGCGGAATTGTGGTTTTCCATCATCAGAAACCCAGGCGGTTAAATAATACAATTTAACCGGAATATGCTGGCGGATATTCACGTAGGTAGTATTCCCCTCTTTCAAGGTGGACGACACTCGCGTGTTATTCCAACCCGCATCCTGTAACAGCATGTTTGCCAAATCCGATGCCTTATTGACACGCACACAGCCGGAGCTCAAAGCGCGAATGTCTTTCTGGAACAGGTTATGGTTAGGCGTATCGTGCAAGTAGATGGCATCCGAACTCGGCATGTTGAATTTGAAGCGACCCAACGAGTTGGTGGCACCTGGCGCCTGACGAATCCGATACGGGAAGTTCCGGGCAGAAACCATGTTCCAGTCAATCATCGCTGGGTTAATCACTTCAGCATCGTTGCTCCAACCGGAAAGCACGGTATAACCGTGTTTTTGGAAGTAGCTTCCATCACGCATTGCCTTCGGCACAATGTCCTCACGCACCAGCGTAGTCGGCACGTTCCACGGCGGGTTAACCACCACATTATTCAGCGCACTGTTCATCAATGGCGTCTTACGGCTTGGCCTGCCGACAATCACTCGCGAAGAAAGCACTTCATTGCCGTTCTGATAATACGTCAATGAGTAGTTAGGTATATTCACCATGATCCCGGTGCCAACATGGCCGGGAAGAATGCGTAAACGTTGGATATTCAGCGCCAACAGTGAGGCACGCATTCGTGGCGTAACGTTTAGCCATTCACGCGTACGTGGGCCAATCACGCCATCAGCACTCAACCCTTGCCATTTCTGGAAGCGTTTAACACCCTCAACCAGATCGTTGGTATAGCGATTATCAGTGACCGTCACTGGGCTTTCAGACTGCTGCGTAAACGGGGATTGTGGTGATGGTACGATATCTTTGACCGGCGCAGCCGCCGGACTGACAACAGCACTCTTGGCCTCGCGATTTTTTTCTTCATCGACAGATAGGCCACCGTCATCGGGTTCATTACGCGAACCCGTTAATACCGCAGGCGGGTCCTGTGTTTCATCCGGCGCAGTAGTGGCTATCGCGGTTAGCATGCCGTTGCGCGTTAAAATCTCACGCAGGGCAGGAATATCATTGCTCAGTTGATCAGGGCGCAGGCTCGGACCATTCGCCATCTGCGGCCATGGGCGATTGTCGGCCAGCATATCGCGTAATGCCTGATGCATCTTGGCGTATTGCGGGTGCTGCGGCGCCAGCGAGGTGACATACGCCAGAGTCTTGCCCTGACGCACCGCCAGTTGCCATTGATTAATCACCGTATTGGGCGGTAAACCGAGTTTGTACGGAATATTGCTGTATAACCAGCTATTGCCATTAGCACCAATAGATGACACGAACTGCAAATAACCCAGCATCGCATCAGACAGTACGACATCTCGTCCCACATCGGTAATGGCTGGATCAGTCAGCTGTTTTACCCATTGGGTAAATTGTGGCTGCACGCCAGACATCGCCAATTCGGCCAGTTGTTGCTGAAACTGCTGAACCGCTTCGCGATCCTGCCACATTAATTGCATCCGGTTCGCTGCGTACAGAGGAGCAAGCGTTGAAAGATAATGTGGCGTAATGCCTTTAGGCAAGGCAGCGAGTAATTCCGAACGACTTTGCGCAACTGACATGCCAGATGACGCTACCGGAAAGGCAGGAACGGTTGCCCATACGGGTAACGACGACGTAAGACCACATGCAATTGCGCAACTCAGCGCCAGACGCCGTACCGTGTTTCCATTTCTAAGCAACATCCATTGCCCCCTGTATGCTCACAAAAAATACAACCAAGACAGCTTATTAGTTTCAGTATACGAACAGAAAAGCCATTTTGCCCTTGGGCACTTATGAATAACTGTTATTTCATTAAGCTACCCGGTTTTAAACGGATAAAAAAGCAGGACCATCATCCATGCGCACAAAAAAATAGCCACCCCAAGGCGGCTATTTTCAGATTATTAGTGGGCTTTTCTGCGTTTACGGCGTTTCTGCCGCAGTCACACCTAACGCAGGTGGTTCGTTGGCGAAACCGCGTAGCCCCACGACATGTACGTGTTCATGGTTCTGGAACACCTTACGCACCAACTTATACGTTGTGCCTTTTTCCGGGCTGATGTTTTCAGGTGCTGCGATGATCAACTGCATTTCCAGACGATCACACAACTCAAACAACGTCGCGATGGATTTGGCATCCAGTCGTGCTGCTTCGTCGAGGAACAGCAGGCGACATGGGGAAATATCTTTACCGCGCAGGCGACGGGATTCTTCTTCCCAGCTTTGTACAACCATCACCAGAATCGACATCCCGGTCCCGATCGCTTCCCCGGTCGACAGCGCACCACTCTCTGCACGCAACCAACCATCGGAGCCACGGAAGACTTCTACTTCCAGTTCCAGATAGTTACGGTAATCCAGCAACTCTTCGCCAATAGTTTGCGGCGTGCGTTGCCCCATATCAATCTGCGGATTCAGACGCTGGTAGAGTTTGGCCAATGCCTCAGAGAAGGTCAGGCGGTTACTGTTAAACAGATCCTGATGTTGTTCCTGCTGTTCAGAAAGTACATCCAACAGCGTCGCATGAGCTTCACGCACGTTGACGTTCAGTCGAACGCTCTTCACCTGCCCGAAGGAAACCGCCTGCAAGCCCTGGTTGAGCATGCGGATACGGTTCTGTTCACGCTGGATAGTTTTGCGAATGATGTTCGCCACGCTCTTGGAACTGATCGCCAGCTTCTGCTCACGTGCCGTCAATTCTTCGGTCAGGCGGCCCAGTTCAATCTCCATCTGTTCGATGGCTTCAACCGGGTCGTCCGTGCGGATGATATCCTGACGGATACGCTCACGCAGATGCTGATACACCGCAATATAGAACTGAATCTTGCGTTCTGGGCGCTTAGGATCTTCAGACAGACGCAGTACATCACGCAGGTGTTCGTTATCCGACACCGCCAGACGCAACGCACCGAGCGCCTTATCCGACATAGAACGCAACTCGTCACCGTCCATATAGGCCAGTTCACGACGATGCAGACGCCGTTCAACCCCGTTGTCTTTCACCATCCGCATGACCGCACACCAGCCCGCTTTGGCAGTGACAACCTGCTCACGCAGCTGATAATAATCACGCTCAAGCTTACGCAGCATCTTCTGAAAGCTGTCCATTTCCGCTTCGCAGAAGGTCAGCTGTTTTTCCAGCTGATTACGGCGCGCACGGTTGTTGCTCAAGCCGGCATGTAATTCATCACGACGCGCACGCGCACGTGCTTCGGCATTGGCATCCGCCTGCACGCCAATGTCCACCAGCTCTTGGCTCAACTCTTTCAGCATATCGCGCTTAGCGTCATACGAGCTTTTAAGCGACGCTAACACCTGGCTGTACTGGGTAAATTGAGTCTGATACTGACGCAACTGTTCACGGGCGCGGGTACGTTCCGCTTCCGCGTGCTCCAAACGTTGGCGCAGCTTGTCATTCAAATCGTTGTTGGCATTTTGCATGCCGGCAGAATCGGTATAGCTGAAGTGTGCACGACGCTGTACCACTTCAGTCAGCGCAAACGCCTGTTGTTTGGCCTGACGCTGCACGCTCTGCGCCTGAGTGTAATCCTGTTGCAACTGTTCATGCTGCTGCGGATCGCTCTGCAGCACCGATAACAATGGCTCCAGCTTAGTCAGTGAAACACCATGCTGTTGGATATGACGTGCAGCATCCTGCGCCTCTTCCAGTTCTTCACGGATTTCTTCCACGCGATCCTGCAAGGTTTCATCGTTTAACAATGAAACCAGCGGCATCAGACGATTCAGCGCAGAGATACCCTCTTTCGCCTGATCATATTGCTGACGTTGTTGCTGATTCTGTGCTTCATGGTTGTTCAGAGCACGCTCGATTTCACCACGGCGTGTCGTAAGGCCACGGATTTCCGCTTCTGGATCAGCGTCAAATGCCACAGCCAGATGGGTACCAATGAAACGGCTGAAGGCCTGATGTGAACGCTGAGTCTTCTGCACGTCGAAGGACAACGTCGCGTAACGCTCCGCCAGTTTTTCCCGTTCGGCATGCAGCACTTCCAGGCGGTTCTCACGTGCGGCGCGGCCAAACAACGGCACGTCCGGATAACGCGAGTAACGCCACTGGCGCTCAGCGGTTTTCACCAATACCGCCCTGTCTTGCTCTTCGACGGCAAATACGCTGTCATCAAATGACTGCGGATCCCCTTCGATCAGATAGAGATCTTCCGGGCAGTCTTCCAACCCTTCCAACATCTCACGTACCAGTGACAGATCTGGTACCACAATGGCGTGACGTGACGGGCCGTACAGTGCAGAGAAATACGGCGCATCATCGATGGTGACATCGTCATAAATTTCAGAGAGCAGTACGCCGCCAAAACGCTCGGCCAACGTGACCAGACGCTGATCTTCGGCACCGCCTGGCTGGCTGAGACGTTCGATCTGCGCCTCAACAGCACGTTTGGCTGCAGCTACTTCGTCACGCTCTACCGTGGTTTCACGTTCCCGCTCCAACAACTGCTGCATGTACTCGGTGACTTGCTGGCTGCTTTCAAGCGCTTCACCACTTTGCTCACTAAGTTGACTCAGTGAGTCCTGCGCTGCCAACCAAATAGGAGCTCGGGCCGTCAGTTCACGAATGCGCTGTTGAATTTGCTCCAGTTCCTGGCGCATTTCCATCCGGCGTTCGCCAGCGTCACTGACGCTTTGCGACAAGGATTCAAGACGCTCTTCCAGCTCTTGCTGCAATGCATCGAGATCGTCCGGTTGATACTGTTGGCCATGACGTTTGCAGAACTCTTGCAACAGACGCTCGGCGTCTTGTTGAGAACGTAAACGTTGTTCCAGCTCACTCAGACGCATACGCAACGGCTGCACACGCTCGGCCAGGTGTTGTTGTGATGGCCAATCGCGCAGCAATTCGCGCGCGCACTGCCAGGCTTCGCTACGACTAACCTGGCCGGCGATTTTGCCTACCAGCTGATAGGCTTGTTCAAACTGACCATGCGCGGCGTCGGCCACACTCAGCTTCTGTTCAAGCATCAGCAACGCTTCCGTCGCTTCCTGCTCACGTGCCTGGAAAGTATCCAGCCACTCTTCAGCATTTTCAGCAGTCAGTTCCGGTAATTGGCACAGTGCACGAGCACGCTCCAGCGCCTGCAACGCCTGTTGATACTGAATGGCACGGGTCTGCTGCACGTCAAGTGCCTGCTGGTAGTCGGCGAGTTGGCTTTTCAGCTCATCCACTTCCAGTTCAGCCGCCTCAGCGCGCGCTTCATTTTCAGCCTGCTGCTCGCTGGCTTCCGCAACCACTTCATTCTGTTCTTCCAGTCGGTAGGTCAGCTCTTCCAGATCGCCTTCATAACGCTCGATCTTTTCCTGCTGACGCATCGCCGTTTGCACCAGATTCAGGTGATCGCTGGCAGCCTGGTAATCGGTTTCCAGATCAGATTCCGCGCCGCTCTGTTCCGCCAGTTCACGTGCCATTTCCACATGGCGATATTGCTCCGCTGCCAACTGCTTACGGCTGCCCAGCAGATCGCTGCGCAGAGCCAACGCGCCGTCCAAATGAATGCGGCGTTCATTGGCATGACGCATATAGTCAGCCGCCACATAGGATGTGGCTTCGGAAATCAGGTGTTTGAACAGGTCACGATCAGTCTGGGTAACGCGGATAGCTTCCAGCGTCATGCGGTTTTCACGCAACGCCGCTTCCATGTCCTGGAATGCTTTACGCACCCCGCTGTTTTCCGGCAACAAATAGTCACGCAACGAGCGGGTGATGGCGCTGGAAATACCGCCATACAATGAAGCTTCGATCAGGCGATAAAACTTGCTGCGATCAGACGATGAGCGCAAGCGTTTCGGGATCACGCCCAAATCGAACATTAATGAGTGATAGTCGGTGATGGAGTTGAACTGCTTGAACTGCACACCCTCCATCTCTTCAACGCGATCTTTCAGTTCCTGCAACGTCAGCACACGTGCCTGACGTTCGCCAACCGTTTGAGTCAGAAGCTCCGTTGGCTGTACCGCCGTTGGCAGGCCCTGGATGGTAAACGGCTTGATATCAACCTTGCGATCACGCCCCGCCACCTGCTGAAGACGCACGCCAACGACCACTCGCTGATGGCGCGAGTTGATCACATCAAGCGTCGAATAACACACCCCTGCGCGCAACTTACCGTGCAAGCCCTTGTCTCGGGAACCACTGGTAGCACCAGCTTCGGTGGTATTACGGAAGTGCAACAGCGTTAAATCAGGAATCAACGCAGTGACGAAAGCCGCCATGGTGGTGGATTTCCCTGCCCCGTTACCGCCAGACAGCGTGGTCACCAACTCATCGAGATCAAAGGTGCGGGCGAAAAAACCGTTCCAGTTGACCAGCGTCAGCGAGCGAAATTTACCGCGTTCAATCATTCCTGTTCATCCTCTGCACTGTCCGGAGTGTTATCAAGCTGCGAGTCTTCAGCATCGCTTTCATCATTCAACGACAGGCTGTTTTCAACCGGCATAGCTTCGCCGTCACGAATCATACGCAACTGTGCTTCACGCGGATCATCACCACTACGCACGTCAGCGCCAAAGCGGAACACTGCCTCAGTGATGCGGAACTTGCTGCTGTCGTTGCCCATAAAATAGATCATGCCCAGACGACGCAGGCGGTTCAGTGACGTACGCACTTTTTCGTGCAGCTTTTGGCGATCGAGATCCGACCCCGTGGAGCGTTGGTTAACGAATTTCAGCAATTTGGTTTCGTCAGCCAGGCTTAAAAGCTCGTCGTACAACTCCTGATGGCTGAAAATCCCTTCATGCGCCAGACGTTCCGGGCTGAGATAGAGATAACACAGGATTTTCCCCACCATCATATCCAGCTCAGATAATACTGAACGCGGAATCAACGTCGTAGAACGTGGACGCAGGTAGAAGAATCCTTCCGGCGCACGGATCAATTCCACGCTGTAGCGGGCATAAAACTCTTCCAGTTCATCCTGGAAATCCATTAAGAAAGCGTGGTTGTCCAGTTCATCGATACCGATGTGACGACCCGCACGCAATTGGCTGTCCAGCGCCGGGAAAAGCGCGTTAGACAATGCCTTGGCCAGCTTAACTGGCATTACTTGTTCAATATTTGTCGATGACATGGGCCTGGACCTTGGCTCCGTAATCATTGATTGCCTGCCATTGAGCCGGCAACCCTGAAAAATCTGCTTCAGCCACACCAAGGCGCACTGCCTGGTCGACCACTAAACGTGCCACGTCGAAGTGACGAGCACGCGGATATTGCGCCAGATAATCGCGCATTACCGCCCCTAAATTGAGCGGCATCTGTTGTTCCTGATAAATCTTCAATGCTTGTTCGATCATCAACGCCAGCTGTTCGCGGATTTCGCTGAACTCTTCGAACTCCAGGTCTGGAGGCAATTCACCCGTCACTTCCTCACTGCGCAAAGCCAGTTCTTCGTCACGCATATCCAGCAGGCGGTCGGCGTTGGCATGGGTCAGTGTCCATGGATTATCGAAATAATTTTGCACCGACTGACGCAGGCGCTGTGCGAACACACGATTTTTATCCATATCGATAGCGGTACGGATAAATTTATGCACGTGACGGTCGTAGCCAATCCACAGATCAATTGCCTGTTGGCCCCAGCTGATAATACGGTCGAGCTTGCTTTGCAGATCAAACACCAGTTTGTCGACAAAGCCCAACTCTACCCCACCCAACGTTGCATCCTGAATACGCAGCAGGTTGGCTTGCAGCTTGTCGCCAGCCGCTTCCAGCGTATCTTGCAGTTCACGTAAGGTGCCCGAGGTCTCGGATAGTAGCATTTCACAGCTGGAGATCGCTGCGCGCCAATCCTGATTCAGCAATGCAGCGATATCTTCCTTCACGCCTTGCTGTTGCTCATCCATCACCCGTTGGGTCATGTCGATGCTGTCGAATATTTCCGCCACTGAATATTTCAACGGTGCAAACACGTTGCGGTGCCAGTGGAAATCATCGCCACCCTCTTCGGCCGCATCAGCGGCACGTTTCAGTTCCTGCGCGACGATCGATAACTGCATCGACAAACGCAACGTAGAGAATTCGCGCTGACGGATATAGTAATCAGTAATACCTATGCCCAGCGGTGTCAGACGGTAAATCGCATTGCCGTCCGCCAGTTCGCTGGTAAAACGGTTTAACAGGCGCTGGCGCACCATGTCGTTAATCGCATTGTTGGCGCGGACCGCTACCGTTTCATGCGTCTGTTCGAAACCTTTGCTGACATGGCGAAATGCATCAACCAGCTCACCTTCGCTCATCTCGCCGTCCAGTCGCTCGCCATTTAATGTGGCAATAGCGAGCAAAAACGCAAGACGCTCCGTAGGGAGCGAAATAGAGAAATCATTTTTCCGTGCCCAGGCGACCAGTTCGGGTACTGTCTGGGAAAATTCACTCATAGTTCGTCCTTCAGGTTTGGTTTATGCGCCATGACGTGAATATAGCGCCCCAAACTCACGTACGGCTCCTGCCGGCAATAGTGCTGTTCAAGCGCCAATAACTCTTCAAATTTTTGTGTCTGAAGCTGCCTACTTTGCAGATAATCGTGGAACACCCGCACCCCGGTTTTCCCGCTGATACGCATGCCCAACTGTTCCAGCCAGCCATATACCTGTGGCGGGCTATGCGGATACTGTGGCGACAACGAACGCTTTCTGCGTCTTCTGACCTCTGGGTTCACCAGTTGGAAATTACCCAACACCACGTTACGCATCAAGAGGCCATTAGCATTAAAGAACATCAATGACAGTGCACCACCCGGCAACAGACAGTCAGACAACGCCTGTAAAGCTGCTTCAGGTTCAGCGATCCATTCAAGCACCGCATGAAACAATATCAGATCAACCGGCTGTTCCAAGTGTTGACCAATATCCTGCGCAGAACTTTGTATGAATTGCATGTTCTGGCTCACACCTTTCTGCTCAGCCAGCGACGCGGCGCGTTGGATCATCTCACCAGAAAGATCGCACAACAACACCTGATGTCCTAATTCTGCCAGTTGGCAGGCCATATGGCCTTCGCCACCGCCGGCATCCAGAATGCGCAGCGGCCGCTGCGGCAACTGGGCCAGCAGCGTGGTCAGATCCTGCCAGACAACGGCCTGGCGGATTTTCCCTTTGGTGGTGCCGTAAATATTACGCGCAAACTTTTCAGCAATATCGTCAAAATTGCGATCCTGCATGGACAACGGCTCCGCTGATCTTATTCTTTTGGGGGCAAAGTGCCAGCCCATTCAAACCTGCTATTTTGGCACAGACTGGCTTAGAATGAATCTTCTTGCGGCCTGATTGTGCCCAGATGTCGTTTTTTCGCCCAAAAGGACCTGATTTTTGATGCTGTTTAACCTGAAAAAGTTCATTGGCGCCATTTTAATGCCGTTACCTGCGCTGCTGCTACTCATGGGACTGGCGCTGTTACTGCTCTGGTTCACCCGTTGGCAAAAAAGCGGCAAGGTCATTTTGACGCTGAGCTGGCTGTTTTTGTTGCTTTTCAGCCTGCAACCCGTGGCCGATAGACTATTACGGCCAATAGAATCAGAGTATGTCACCTATCGCGGCACTGACCCGGTAAACTATATCGTGGTACTGGGGGGTGGCTATACCTTTAATCCGGACTGGGCACCCAGCTCTAATCTGATCGGCAACAGCTTGCCAAGGGTAACAGAAGGCGTGCGCTTATATCTCACGCACCCTGGGGCGAAAATGGTGTTCACCGGAGCCGGTGGTCCGCATACTTTGAGCAATGCGGCGACAGCAGCGCGCGTCGCGGAGAGTCTGGGTGTACCGAACAGTGACATTGTATTGTTGGATCGCCCAATGGATACAGAGCAGGAAGCATCACAGGTATCAAAACTGGTTGGCCAGCAGCCGTTTATTTTGGTGACGTCGGCTAACCATTTGCCAAGGGCCATGCGTTTCTTTGAAGCAAAGGGACTTCACCCAATCCCAGCACCAGCCAATCAGTTGGCCATCAGCTCGCGTTTGAATATTTGGGATCGCGTAGTGCCGTCGGCAATGTTCCTTAGCCACAGCGAGCGCGCCTGGTATGAGACACTGGGCAGCCTCTGGCAGTGGCTGAAAGGAGCCGATGAAGTTTCTGTCGACTAACTGGCCTTAACCGGCAAGCCAGGGCAACAGCTGTTTTGAGGCATAATCAAAGGGTTGTCGCTCAAGCTTGCCGGTATGGATCAACCGCCCAACCGCCTCCCACACCACATACAACCAACGCCGCGCCAGGAAGGACTCCGCAACGGGTGCCCGTTGCAAATAATAGAACAAGAGCTGACTTGGCATCCCCGCTTCACACAGGCGGAATAATTCATATTCACGTGGCGCCCACAGCATCATTCCTGGATTCAGCATTGCCAACAGCTGGTCACTTTTCGGATCTTTCAGCATGCTGCGCAACGACAAGTTGCCATGCACCAGCACGCAGGGATCGTCAAATCCGACAAAGAAATGGGTCAGCGCTTCGCGTGTACGGTACAACAAACGGCGGTCGGCCATGGTTAACTGCGGCGAGTTGAGGTTGCCGACCGTCGACCACAACACCTCGATCCGCTGTTGATACCAACAAAACCAATCATTTTCCTGGGTACTGTCAACTGTACCGACGCAACCATGACTGTCGATACGGTGCCAGGCCAGCACACCATCGACAATCTGTTCCATAAGCGAATTCCAGCGGTTCGGCGTACGCGTCGGTGCTTCTGCGGACACACCACGTAACCGTTCGATCAACAAAATTTCTTTATAGGGCGATTGATGGGTATAGACCACGCCATACACTGCGGGCAGGCGAATATCCCCTTCTCGCGACAGCATCGACAACTTGTAAGATTCTTGCTGGGCGATACCCTGACAGACAAAGCTTTTCGCCATCAGCGGGATCGCATGACCTTGTTGGTCATACAGCGAATACATGTGTGCATAAGGCTGTTCGCTAACGCGTTCCAGCCGGCTGATCGGCTCACCCAGCACAATACTCAGTTCGGCGCGTAACTGCTCCATAAAAAATGGCCTCAAGAGGAAAAGAAGAGACGCTGACATCATCGAACGGTGAGCAGAAAAATTCTTCAACGCAGATCAACAAAATGGGGATATTGAGAAGGGAAATCATGTCGCCGACGCGCTGCGTGACGCGCCGACGTTCAATGCTCAGCCTTTGATGCTGTCGCGCACTCGCTGCAGATCTTCCGGCGTATCAACACCCACTGTCGGCATTGCTTTGGCAACCGCTACGTGGATTTTTTCACCATACCAAAGCACCCGCAACTGTTCCAGCAACTCTATTTGCTCAAGTTGGCTGGGCGCCCAAGTGACATAGCGGCGCACAAACCCGGCACGATAAGCGTAAATACCGATATGGCGTAACAGGCTGTCACCGATGCTTTCTTTGGATTGCGCAAAACGCTCACGATCCCAAGGAATAGTGGCACGCGAAAAATAAAGTGCATAACCCTGAGCATCCATTACGACCTTGACCGCATTGGGGTTAAACGCTTCTTCTGCACTGTCGATGGGTACCGCAAGGGTCGCCATACCCGCTTGGCTTCCCGCCAGGTTTTCAGCCACCTGACGTACTATGACCGGTGGGATCAGTGGCTCGTCACCCTGGACGTTAACAATGATTTCGTCATCGCTAAAACCATAGTGCTCGATCACCTCCGCGAGACGTTCGGTGCCGGAATTATGATCGGCCCGGGTCATACAGACTTCACCGCCTGCCGCTTTCACTGCGTCAGCCACCGCTGGGTGATCTGTCGCAACAATCACGCGGCTAGCACCTGACTCACGTGCGCGCTCCATGACATGCACCACCATTGGCTTACCGTGAATATCAGCTAACGGCTTACCCGGCAAACGGGTTGATGCATAACGGGCTGGAATAATAGCGATAAAACTCATGCGTGTTTCTCATCCAATGACAGCGCCCGCGCTTCATTTTCCAGCAAGACGGGAATACCATCGCGCAGCGGATAGGCCAGGCCATCCACTTTACACACCAATTCCTGGTTTTCTTTATTGAAATAGAGCTTACCGTTGCAGACCGGGCAGGCAACGATTTCGAGTAAACGGTGGTCCATGCTTCCTCCAGGGTGGAGATCTAACTTACGGAAAGTGGATGAGGATAGCATAACGCTATGCGCCAGGTTAATCATCGGCTGTTTACCACGGCACTTTTAATCTGAAAAGGGGATTGAATTGCCTTCAACGCAAGCGTAGAATTTTGTGACTTGAATCACAAAAATAAATTTATCATGATCAAACGTATTCATAAGATCATCGCCCTGTTTGCCAACTTTAGCAACTGAGGCAACCCATTGTAACGAGCGGTGCTGGAATTCGTTTTACCCACGCCCATAGTGCCGTTCGTTATTCCACCACCCAGCCCTCTCCCCACTCAGCGGCCAGTTGCGCCGGAATATTGCCCAAAGTAACCTGCGTCGCCCCATGCCATTTCGCACTGCGCGTTATCGCCTGGCGAATATCCTGCACACGCTGTTTACCAAAACGAACCTTGGCCTGCGGATGGAAACTGATAATTTCAAAAACACCGTGCCGACGATGCATTTTTGCATCAATACGACCAATCAACTCACCCCGCTGCAATACCGGCAGCGTGAAGTAGCCATATTGCCGTTTTTCTTTTGGCGTATAGCATTCTAGTCGATAGTCAAAATTGAACAGTTCCAGCGCACGACGGCGATCCCAGACCACGGGATCGAATGGGGAAAGTAAGGTGGTCACACTGGATTTTAACGTTCCTTGTACTGCCAGTTGTAGTTCCTGCGACAGTGAATGGTGCACGTAAAACTCGCCGTCCAAGCCGTCGATCAATACAGGTAACACCTCGCCCTTTTGTTGTAATGACGCCAGCAGTGCTTTTGGAGCAACACGTTTCAAACGGTAGTAATCTGCCAACCATTCGGCCTTGAAGAGCCCCAGGAAACGGCAGGTGCGACTGAGCATCTCATGCCGCGCATGCTCGATGGGTAGAGTGTGTCGGCTATCATCCCAGTGCGGCAATAACCTTTCCGTTAAATCGTAGACACGGTGAAAGTTACGTCGTTCAGCGACCATCAACTTACCGGCGGTGAATAAAATTTCAAGATGACGTTTTTCCGGTTTCCAATCCCACCAGCCACTATTCCCTTTTTTCTCAGCGCTGAAATCCGCCGAACGAACCGGACCACCGACTTTAATATGTTCTAACAGCGACGCAATTGCCGACTGGTGCTCTTGCATCCATTCTTCAGAGTACTTCCATCCCATCCCCTGCGGCTGCAACATGCGATGACGCAACAGGCCAAAGTCTTCAATGGGTAAAAAACAGGCTTCATGTGCCCAATACTCAAACAATCGACGGCCCGCCAGGGCCTGCTCCAACCACTCTGGCTGGTAGTCACCCAGGCGACTGAACAGTACAAGATAAGGGCTACGTGCGACCACGCTGATGGTATCGATTTGCAGGAGCCCCATACGCCCAATAGCGACAACCACATCATCGGGTTTGGCTTTGCGTTTCATTGGGGATAACAGCCCTTGTGCAGCAAGATGGAGTGCGCGGGCGGCAGTCAGAGAAATAACAGGGGTAAGCATCCTGAAATCCGAAACGATTAAACAATCGTTTGATAATAGTGGATATCGGGAAATTTATCTTCGCCAGTGCTTGGGGTGGCGGCACCGGCACTGGCGAGGAAGGGGGTGGGTCAGAACGCGATAACGTCTGCCGCTGACAGCCCATGAGAGCTGCGATAGATCGAGAACTCGACGTTCTGACCTTCGTTTAACGATTTATTTTTTGTATTCGCGATAGCACGACGACTTACATAAATTTCGTCGCTGCCATCTACCGGTGAAATAAAACCATAGCCTGCAACCTGATCAAACCATTTCACACGGCCCATTTGTAACACAGTATTTTTAAACATAACTTATATCCTTTTACTTGAGCATCCTTAACAACGTCATTTTTATTATTGTTGGACGCTACCAGCCCATCCTAAAGTTTTTCGTAAGAAACCTCTCGTGAGCAAAAAATTAAAAAACCCGCACAATGGCGGGCTTGTTGAACTTAATATCTTCCGCAATGAATCAGCGTAAACGCCTCATCATGGTTGTATTAAGATCTCTTTACGTTATTCCCTGTTTACTTACAGAGCAACAACGTTGGCGGCAGCCGGCCCGCGCGGGCTGTCCTGGATGGTATACTCAACACGCTGGCCTTCAGCCAGAGTCTTGAAACCGTCGGTCGCGATTGCGGAGAAGTGTACGAATACATCTTTACCACCGTCGTTCTGTTCAATAAAACCAAAACCTTTGCTTTCATTGAACCACTTCACCTGACCAGTCTTCTTAGACATTAACATTTACCTTTTAAATATATATACAAAACCTGCCATAAGGCAATTTAGGCCGTTTTTAGAAACATTACTTATGGGAGGTACTTAGAAGGTTCGTCTTTGAAGCGGAATCAGATGATAACGTTTTGGGAGGAACTACTTAACTCTATACTCGAACATAAATAGGTCTGCATCACAGGCCGACTTGCATTTACTCATAAATCCATCATTTGCACAAGAGGTTTATTGCCCTATTTTTATCATTCCTACAGTTAATTTTTTATGTCTATGATTGTGCATGGATTAATTTATCTTTTTTTACGTAAAACTCTTAGCCTCATTGCCTTCTGGATGTCTATTTCACCCGTTATTCTTTGTTCAAATGAGAGCTAACGCATAAAAATCTAATATGCTTGCCCAAGCTATAACAAAACCTAATTCACATAGCTAAACTTGAGGTGAAAACAAGGCGGATGGCCTTTTAGCCAGTACTTTTACCGTCAAAAATAATATTTTTCAGATTATACTGAATGAAGGAGCTATGCGCATGACCGCCCAGCAGTTCGTCTCACCGAATGAAATCCGCGCCAGATTCTCCCATGCCATGTCAGATATGTACCAGAAAGAGGTACCTCTGTATGGTGATTTGCTTGAACTGGTGGCGGAGACTAACCGACAGGTTCTGCGCGAAGATGCCGCACTGGCTCATCAATTACAAATTACCGGCGAAATTGAACGGCTGGCTATGGAACGTCATGGCGCTATTCGGGTGGGTACCGCAGATGAATTAGCCACCTTACGACGACTGTTCAAGGTGATGGGTATGTCTCCTGTCGGTTACTACGATCTGGCAGTGGCCGGTGTCCCGGTACACTCCACCGCATTTCGTGCAGTACATGAAGATGCGTTGCAGATAAGTCCCTTCCGTGTTTTCACCTCACTATTACGACTTGAGCTGATTGAAAATCCAGAGCTACGCGAACTGGCACAACAACTGCTGGCTCGCCGCCGCATATTTACTGAACGGGCACTGGAGCTGATCGTGTTACAAGAAGCTCAGGGCGGACTGGACAACAGTCAGGCAGATGAATTTGTCGAACAGGCACTGGAAACCTTCCGTTGGCACAGCCGGGCGACGGTCAGTGCAGCCGAATATCAGCAGCTACACGACCAGCATCGCCTGATTGCCGACGTAGTGGCGTTCAAAGGCCCGCACATTAACCATTTGACGCCACGCACGCTCGATATAGACCTTGTCCAACAGTCTATGCCTAGCCGCGGTATCACGCCTAAAGCCGTCATTGAAGGCCCACCACCGCGCCGTCGCCCTATTCTTCTGCGTCAAACCAGTTTTAAAGCGTTGGAGGAAAACGTCAACTTTGTTGAACATGATGGCAGCGCCGTCTCCGGACACCACACTGCACGGTTCGGTGAAATTGAACAACGCGGCGTCGCGCTGACAACGAAAGGCCGTGCGCTGTACGATCGCCTATTACAAGCAACCAATGATGCTTTACAGGCACCGCCCAGTGAAAAAAATGCGGACCGCTACAATCAATTACTGGCGGAGCATTTCCAGGCATTCCCGGATGACTACGCGACCTTGCGTGAGCAACAGCTGGCTTGGTTCCGCTACTTCCCGACAGAATGCGGGCTGGCGGCAAAAGACTCGCTGGATCCGCACAGCACGCTAGAACAACTGATTGCGCAGGAATACATTCGTTTCCAACCCCTGGTCTATGAGGATTTTCTGCCTGTCAGTGCGGCGGGTATTTTTCAGTCTAACCTGGGTGAAAGTCGGCACGCGCAGTACAATGCGAGCTCAAGCAGAGCAGCGTTTGAATCAGCGTTGGGTGCGGCGGTGATCGATGAGTTATCGTTGTATGAACAAACGCAGCAGCGCTCGATAGAAACCTGCGCGCAAGCTCTGGGGCTTCACGCGCTGGCTGTTTGATTTACTTTTTCAGCAGTTTTTCAACGCTATGCAGCAGTTGCTCAGCCTGATCGGGGGGAAGTACCGCATCGACCGGTAAATACCACCAGTTGGGCTGGGCAAAAGCACGGCATTTGACTGCGTCCTTTTCAGTCATCAATAACGTTTGATCAGAGGATACCAGGGCAGCCAATGGTCCATACTGATATTCCTGATGATCGGCAAACGCCACTTCTTTTTCGACACCAACACCCAGCTTTTCCAACGTGGCAAAAAAGCGCGGTGGATGACCAATGCCGGCCATCGCCACCACGTGCGGTAGCTCAACGGCTGGCCTGCGCTCACCGCTGGCGATGTTCACCGCATCACGCGCCTGCAGTTGCATGGCGATTTCACCCGTCTGTGCCACACCCCCGTTAGCAATCAACGCATCCACGCTGTTCAAACGCGAAGCACGTTCACGCATCGGACCCGCAGGCAACCACCAACCGTTGCCAAAACGACGCACACCGTCAATGACAACCAATTCAAAGTCGCGCTGCAACGCATAATGCTGCAAACCGTCATCGGTAATGATCACATCAAGCGGTTGCTGCTTAAGGAGTGCTTGCACCGCCTCAGCACGCTTAGGTGAGATAGCAACTGGGGCACCGGTACGCTGATAAATCAACACCGGCTCATCACCCGCCTGCTGAGTAGTGGTATCCGCATTGAGTAACAGCGGATAAGTCTCTGCTTTACCGCCGTAACCGCGCGAAACCACACCTGCCCGGTATCCGCGTTGCTGCAACTGCTCCACCAGCCAGATCACCATTGGCGTTTTGCCATTGCCACCGGCGGTGAGATTTCCCACCACCACGACCGGCACCGGTGCGCGCCAACTTTTACGCAGGCCACACCGGTAACTGAGTCGAATCAGGCTGCTAACCAAACCATACAACCAAGACAGTGGCAACAACAGCAGATAGATCAGCGAACTTCCTGACCAGATACGCTCAATCATTATTGACCAAACTGCATGCGATGGAGCTGGGCATAAGCACCCTGCTTTTCGAGCAATACGGCATGCTCACCACGCTCCACGATACGACCATCCTCAACCACCAGGATTTCATCGGCCTTCTCAATAGTTGACAGGCGGTGTGCAATGACCAACGAAGTACGGTTCTTCTGTAATTCATCCAGCGCCGCCTGAATAGCACGTTCCGACTCAGTGTCCAGTGCCGAGGTGGCTTCATCAAGAATCAGGATCGGGCAGTCACGCAGCAATGCACGAGCAATAGCAATACGCTGACGTTGGCCACCGGACAGCATCACGCCATTCTCGCCGATGACCGTATCCAGGCCATTCTCCATTTTTTCAATGAAATCCATGGCGTAGGCCATACGTGCGGCCTTCTCAATCTCTTCGCGGCTATAGCGTTCCTCGCGCGCGTAAGCGATGTTGTTGGCAATAGTGTCATTGAACAAATGCACATTTTGCGAAACCAATGCAACCTGGTCGCGCAACGATGCCAACGTATACTCACGCAGATCGTGACCGTCCATCAGGATCTCGCCTTCCTGCACGTCATAAAAACGCGTCAACAGATTGGCAATAGTCGATTTACCCGAGCCGGAACGGCCGACCAGTGCTACCGTTTTACCTTCTGAAATACTCAGATTGATATCACGCAGCGCCGGCGTTTCTTTGCCTGGGTAGTAGAAAGTCACGTTACGGAATTCGATATCGCCTTTCGCCCGCGCAACTTCACGCGTACCGGTATCTTTTTCCTGCTCCATATCCAGAATCGAGAAAAGCGTTTGGCACGCTGCCATCCCACGCTGGAACTGGGCATTGACGTTAGTCAGTGATTTCAATGGGCGCATCAGAGCGATCATTGAAGAGAATACCACGGTGATAGTACCGGCCGTCAGGGTAGCCATTACGCTTGGGAAGCTGGCGGCATACAGCACAAAGGCCAGCGCCAGTGAGGCAATAAGCTGAATAATCGGGTCAGAGATCGAGGAAGCGGAAACCAGCTTCATACCTTGTTGCCGCATGCGATTACTGACGGAGTTAAAGCGGTCAGTTTCAACCTGCTGGCCGCCAAAGATCAGAACTTCTTTATGACCTTTAAGCATCTGCTCGGCACTGGTCGTTACCTGCCCCATCGTATTTTGCATGTTTTTGCTGATATTGCGGAAGCGTTTGGAAACAACGCGGATAGCAATAGAGACAACCGGCGCCAGTACGATCAGGATCACCGACAGTTGCCAGCTGTAGTAGAACATCATGGTGAACAGCGCGATGATCGATGCCCCTTCACGCACTACAGTCACCAGCGCGCTGGAGGACGATGACGCTACCTGCTCGGAATCATAGGTGATTCGTGACAACAAAGTACCGGTAGACTGCTGATCGAAGAACGATACTGGCATTCTCATCATGTGGCCGAACAGCCGGCGGCGCATATGCATCACCACCATGCCCGATACCCATGAAATACAGTAGCTGGAAACAAAGCCAGTTGCCCCGCGCACGACCATCAGACCAATAACAGCCAGTGGCATCCACAGCAGGATACTGCTTTCTGTTTTCCCAAAACCGTCATCCAATAAAGGTTTAAGCAAAGACAACATGAAGGCGTCGCTGGCCGCGTTCAGTACTAACGCAATGGCGGCCACAATCAGCCCGGTCTTAAAAGGTGTGATCATCGGCCAGAGGCGACGGAAAGTCTGCCAGGTGGAGAGATCTTTATCATTCATCATGCAAATACCAGCATCGGAAGAAATAGCGGCCTATTTTACTCATTATCACCCTCTACGCCAAACCGCTGATGGTACCAACGGGGCATTAATTGTTCACGAAAGCCTTTAATTTGCCAATTGTTGTCGAAAAAAAGTACAGATAACTGACCTGAGCGCGAAGTATCTCGCCATACGATGTCATTTGCCAGATATCTGGAGACGACTTTAGCCGCAGGTAAACGCCATTTATTGTACCGTGATGCCGACGCAATTGCCGCCACCGGCGCTACTGCACGTAAAAACGGCGGTGTGGATGAAGTTTTGCTGCCATGGTGCGGTACCTGCAGTACCGTAGCAGGCAATAAATGGCGTTGCGTTCGAACCAACTGTGTCTCCGCCCTTTTTTCTGCATCCCCCGTCAACAACACGCTGTACTTCCCATCATCGACGCGTATAACACATGAATCGTCATTTCCCGCCATTTTTACCGTCTTCGGCGGCCACAATACGTGAAACTGAAGCGATTGCCATTCCCAGCGCTCACCCGCTACGCAAGGTAAATGACCCGCACCAAATCGTGGGCTCCTTACCGTAGCCTTAGGAAATGCGCGTTGTATCTCGACTAGACCGCCGATGTGATCCATATGATCATGACTGATAATAATCTGCTCTACAGAAAGCCCCCGCCAGTTAATAAAAGGCAGAATATTTCTGGCTGCGGCACTCCCCGTCCCCCAACGAGGGCCAGTATCATACACGATTGCCTGCCCGTTCTTTTCAATCACCATCGCTAATCCATGCCCAATATCAAGCATGTCTACACGCCAGTGATAAGATGGAATTCTTTCACGCCACAGAACGCAACACACCACCAACGTTGCCAGCACCGACACATGACGCCACCACCAATGGAAACGCCAGAAAATCACCAATAGCCAACCGGCAACACTGACGACCAGCGATGCAGCACCGAGATCAACCCAGCCCCGTTGCAAATACTGTAATGGAGTAAATACCCATGCCAAGGTGAGATCCGCCAGCCACCAAAGCCCGGTACTTAATAGGGGGAACATACCGAGGACAACCGCCAGCAAAATTAGCGGCACAGTGACCAGAGAAACCAAAGGTACAGCCCAAAGGTTGGCCGGGATTGAGGTGAGCGTCAGCCCAAGGAACAACCCAGCCTGCATGGGGATCAATAATAACGTGATGCCACATTGAATATGCAGCCAGCGTAACGGTGCCCAATACCATCCTGTACGGAATCGAGGACTCAGCGGTACCCATTCGAACCAAAAAATCAGGCAAAATACAGCCGTTGCTGATAACCAAAAACTGTCAGACAGTACCGCCAGCGGATCGCAAATCAATATGACCCCGATGCACCACAGCCAGATTTGCCAGGAAGAGCAATGGATACCGCGTATACGTAACAGCATCCAGAGTGTCAACGCCAGGCCAGTTCTTACCGCAGGTGGATGCGCACCCGCTAACCAAACATAGCCTAACGCACCGAGCCAACTAATGATCAACGGGAAACGGTAGCTAATCAGGTTAGCAGGCAAGAAAAACTGCACGACCCGCAACACAGACCAAATTAAAATGGCCACCATTGCCACATGCAGACCCGAAATAGCCATCAAGTGGGCAATACCGGTTTTCAACATTAAGGTTCGTAGTGCCGGTTCCAGCGCTGCCCTTTCACCAAATGCCAGAGCAAGCAAAACAGCCTTATAACGCAGAGTTCCCATATTGCGTTCGGTATGTTTGATCAAGCGCTGCCGCCAACTGCAGCTTTGTTCCAGGAGAACAGCACTCTTAACCTGTGCAGTCAGTGGTTGTCGCTGCGCTATCGCCCAGCGCTGGCTGTCAAAGCCCCCTTCATTTAAATTGCCATGCATTGGCCGCAAGCGCAGTTGCAAACGCCAGCGTTGCCCGGCACACAGAGGGCGATCTTTAGGTTGCCAGAGGGTAGAGAACGCGATGGAGGGTACCAGCCACCGACCATCGATCTGCTCAATATGCATCACCGTCCGCTTGCGTTCCTCTGCAGACAAAGTAATGCTGCTGACCTGGACAACAGCGTTCATCACAGGCCCCTGACTCAGGCGGTTAATTTGGCCAACCAAGGTCCCCGCCGTGAATACGGCCCACAGAAAGCCAATGGCACTCCACGCCATAAACCGGCCTACAATGCCCTTACGCCACAGCCCAAGACAAACGGGTAACATAACCAGCAGCGTTATGCGCATATCGGGTACGTACGGCATGATAAGCAGCGGTAAAATACCGCAAATAACCGCGCTTATCGCCAGATCCAGCGAAGTCTTGATAGGCCTTTCTCCCGGTATAAGGCAGCTATCCAAGCCGCCGGTATCACGGGATTGTTCACATATAGATCAGCGTGTAACAGGTGTAATTAAAGTGTTCACGGCTGATGCCGCACAATAACGGCCGCCGTTGCTGTTACTACCTGAAGCTTGCGGTATCGCACGCAAGAAAATACAAAAAAACAGCGGGCCGGCCAAATGGTAGGCAAAAAAAAACGGCGCCCAAAGGCACCGTTTTATATTTTTTCACAAGCAACAACTCTATGGTAGTCAGCGACTAACCATAGATATTGGCACGGTCACGCAGCTCTTTACCTGGCTTAAAGTGAGGAACGTACTTACCGTCCAGCTCGACTTTATCGCCAGTTTTCGGGTTGCGACCCACACGCGGAGCACGGTAGTGAAGAGAAAAACTGCCGAATCCGCGGATCTCGATGCGCTCACCATCGGCTAGCGTAGCAGCCATATGTTCTAGCATCTCTTTCACTGCATCCTCAACGGCTTTCGCCGGTACATGAGATTGCTGGCCAGCAAGTCTTTCAATAAGTTCAGACTTGGTCATAGTTCCTCCAAGCTTTGCAGCTAAACTACCGTATCGGGGCGGTTAACAAACCGCCCCCCGTCATTACTCGCCTTTAGCCGCTTTGAAAGCTTCAGCCATAGCGTTAGAGAAGTTGCTTTCTTCCTGTTTGTTGTTAACAGTAGCGATTGCATCTTTCTCGTCAGCTTCGTCCTTAGCACGTACGGACAGGCTTACTACGCGGTTCTTACGGTCAACGCCGGTGAATTTAGCTTCAACGTCGTCACCCACATTCAGAACCAGAGTTGCATCTTCAATGCGGTCGCGAGAGGCTTCAGAAGCACGCAGGTAACCTTCTACGCCGCCTGCTAATTCAACTGTAGCACCTTTGGCGTCAACTGCAGTGACTTTACCAGTAACAATAGTACCTTTCTTGTTCATAGACAGGTAGTTATTGAACGGGTCTTCAGCCAGTTGCTTCACGCCCAGGGAGATACGCTCGCGCTCTGCGTCAACTTGCAGAACAACCGCTGCGATTTCGTCGCCTTTCTTGTATTCACGAACTGCTTCTTCGCCTGCAACGTTCCAGGAGATGTCAGACAGGTGAACCAGGCCGTCGATGCCGCCGTCCAGGCCGATGAAGATACCGAAGTCAGTGATAGACTTGATTTTACCTTCAACGCGGTCGCCCTTGTTGTGGGTTTCTGCAAACTGCTGCCATGGGTTGTTTTTGCACTGCTTCAGACCCAGGGAGATACGACGACGCTCTTCATCGATGTCCAGAACCATAACTTCCACTACATCGCCCACGTTAACAACTTTGGACGGATGGATGTTTTTGTTGGTCCAATCCATTTCAGAAACGTGTACCAGACCTTCAACGCCTTCTTCGATTTCTACGAAGCAGCCGTAATCAGTCAGGTTGGTTACACGACCAGTCAGCTTAGTGCCTTCTGGGTAACGTTTCGCGATAGCAACCCATGGATCTTCGCCCAGTTGCTTCAGGCCCAGGGATACACGAGTACGCTCGCGGTCGAACTTCAGCACTTTAACAGTGATTTCGTCGCCAACGTTGACGATTTCGCTCGGATGCTTAACGCGTTTCCAAGCCATATCAGTGATGTGCAGCAGGCCGTCAACGCCGCCCAGATCAACGAATGCACCGTAGTCAGTCAGGTTCTTAACGATACCTTTAACTTCCATGCCTTCCTGCAGGTTTTCCAGCAGTTGATCACGTTCTGCGCTGTTCTCTGATTCGATAACCGCACGGCGAGAAACTACAACGTTGTTGCGTTTCTGGTCCAGCTTGATGACTTTGAACTCAAGCTCTTTGCCTTCCAGGTGCAGAGTGTCACGTACTGGACGCACGTCTACCAGGGAACCTGGCAGGAACGCACGAATACCGTTCAGCTCTACAGTGAAGCCACCCTTAACTTTGCCGTTGATAACACCGACGACAGTTTCAGCTTCTTCGTAAGCTTTTTCCAGCGTGATCCAAGCTTCGTGACGCTTAGCTTTCTCACGGGACAGCAGAGTTTCACCGAAGCCATCTTCAACAGCGTCCAGCGCAACATCAACTTCGTCGCCTACCTGGATTTCCAGCTCGCCCTGTGCGTTTTTGAATTGCTCAGCCGGGATGGCAGACTCAGATTTCAGACCGGCGTCAACCAGTACTACGTCTTTGTCGATAGCAACTACAACGCCACGAACGATGGAACCCGGACGGGTTTCGATTGTTTTCAGGGATTCTTCAAAGAGTTGAGCGAAAGATTCAGTCATGTTTAATCTTCAGGGTTCTATAGTTTAACGTCCATTTAGCATCCCGCCGAATGGGGTTGTTTCACATACCCCGCCATTGGCTCCATGCCGACAGGGTTTAGGTTACAGGGGTAAAATTTTACCCGATATAGTTCGATACTACCATGACAAATATGACAAAAAGCCAATAACGTCGCCGCGCTTACTGCTGCGGCAACGCTAAAACTTCATGTGCATAAGTCAGCGCACGCTGGATGACTTCGTCGATCGACATGCTGGTTGAATCCAGCACAAGGGCGTCAGAAGCCGGCACCAGTGGCGCGATAGGCCGATTACGGTCACGGTCATCCCGTTCCTTTATCTCGGCTAAAAGACGTTCAAAGTTAACATTAAAGCCCTTTTCCTGCAACTGTAGCATGCGGCGGTGCGCACGCTCCTCAGAGCTGGCGTCCAGGAAAATTTTGACTGGCGCATCAGGGAACACCACTGTGCCCATGTCACGACCATCGGCAATCAGGCCCGGGGACTCACGGAACGCCCGCTGGCGACGTAACAAGGCTTCACGTACACGCGGGAAAGCGGCGGCCTGCGAAGCGGTATTACCGACAGTTTCAGTGCGGATCTCATTGCTGACATCCTCACCTTCCAAAATAACCTGCAGTTTGCCATCCTGGGCAATAAAACGAACATCGAGATGTGCGGCCAGTGGAACCAGCGCCTCCTCAGACGTGATATCGACCTGATGATGCAGCGCCGCTAACGCCAGCACGCGATAAATCGCGCCGGAATCAAGCAAACGCCAACCAAGGGATTCGGCCAACGCTTTACACAACGTGCCTTTGCCTGCGCCACTTGGTCCATCAACGGTTATCACCGGGGCTGTAGCCGTCATTTCTCTCTCCTTCAGGTAGAAAACCTCACAGGGACATAACCTGCCATCAGCACAATGCGAAAGCATAATTAAACGCGTCCCTGTCGTCCGCCCAGTCGGGGCAGTCAGTCACGGTGGCGCATTATACGCTGCCAAGCGGCGAACTGTTACCCTGGAACTGTCTGGTTGTTGAAAATAAGCGTATGACCGCGCAAAAGTATAGCGGACGCCCCAGGCAATGAGGATTAAAAAACGACAAAGGCCCAATGAAGGGCCTTAAAAGACAGTATCTGACTACGGTTAGGCTAATTGACTGATGCGCGCCAGCTGTTCGAAATAGTCCGGGAAAGTTTTCGCGGTGCATTTCGGGTCGAGGATCGTGACCGGCGTATCCGATAACGCCACCAATGAGAAACACATCGCCATGCGATGGTCATTGTAGGTCCCGATATCAGCAAACGTCAGTTTAGCCGGCGGTACCACATGAATATAGTCTTCCCCTTCATCCACTTCGGCCCCCACTTTACGCAGCTCAGTCGCCATTGCAGCCAGACGGTCAGTCTCTTTCACTCGCCAGTTATAGATATTACGGATAGTCGTCGGGCCTTCGGCAAATAAAGCGGCGGTTGCGATGGTCATCGCTGCATCCGGGATATGATTCATATCCATATCGATACCGTGCAGTTCACCGCGAGTACATTCGATATAGTCATCACCCCAGGTGATGCGCGCGCCCATTTTCTCCAGCACGTCGGCAAACTTAGTGTCCCCTTGAACGCTTTTTTTGCCAATGCCCGTTACGCGCACGGTTCCGCCCTTAATTGCCGCCGCCGCCAGGAAGTAAGACGCTGAAGAGGCGTCACCTTCCACCAGATAGTCGCCTGGTGAACGGTAGTTTTGACGGCCATTAATGTGGAATACGCGGTAGTTGTCGTGGCTGACCTCAACACCGAAAGTACGCATCAGGTGCAGCGTAATATCAATGTACGGCTTGGAAACCAATTCACCCTTGATATGAATATTGGTGTCTTGGTGTGCCAAAGGTGCTGTCATCAGCAATGCTGTCAGGAACTGGCTGGAAACACTGCCGTCAACGGTCACATCGCCGCCATGGAAACCGCCGCGCAGACGCAACGGGGGATAATCCGTTTGCTCTAAATAATCAATTTGCGCGCCGCCCTGGCGTAAGGCATCAACCAGATGACCGATCGGGCGTTCTTTCATACGTGGTTCACCTGTCAACACCACATCATTGCTACCCAGGCACAGTGCCGCCGCCAAAGGGCGCATTGCGGTACCAGCATTACCGAGGAACAGTTCAAGTGGTTGGTTGGCCACCAGCGGGCCGGCAACACCCTCAACTTTACAGGTGGTGCGATCGTCAGACAGTTGATAGCTCACGCCCAGCGCCTGCAGCGCATTCAACATATGGCGCACGTCGTCGCTGTCCAGCAAGTTGGTCAACGTCGTCGTCCCCTCCGCCAGTGCAGCCAGCAGCAGAGCACGGTTGGAGACGCTCTTGGAGCCGGGTAAGTTGACGGTGCCATTGACCAAGGCGACCGGTTGTAACGTCAGGGAATCCACCATGTGAACAAAAATCTCCAAAATCTGATAAACGAAACGGCCCCGGAAATAATGCCGGAGCCGCTTTAACTCAAAAGGACAACAGCGAGAGTTGCCCACGTAATGCGGGCAACCCGGCTTAACCGTGACGACGTTCGAAGTCAGCCATAAAGTCGGTTAATGTCTGCACGCCGGCCAGCGGCATTGCATTGTAAATGGAAGCACGCATACCGCCAACCACTCGGTGGCCTTTCAGCGCCTGCAAGCCAATGGCCTCAGCTTCACTGAGGAACACTTTATCCAACGCGGAGTCAGCTAACTGGAACGGCACGTTCATCCAGGAACGGTTAGCAAGAGCCACACGACTACGGTAGAAGTCGGAGTTATCAATGGTCGCATACAACAACTCGGCTTTAGCCTGATTGCGTTTGTGCATTTCCACCAAGCCCCCCTGCTCTTTCAGCCATTTGAACACTAAGCCAGACAGATACCAGGCAAAGGTTGGCGGGGTATTAAACATAGAATCGTTTTCGGCCAGCACGGTGTAATCGAGAATCGATGGCACTTCACGACGCGCTTTACCCAGTAGATCTTCACGCACGATCACCAGCGTCAAGCCTGCAGGACCAATGTTTTTTTGCGCACCGGCATAAATCACACCAAAACGACTAACGTCCAGCGGACCAGAAAGAATGGTGGAAGAGTAATCGCCGATCACCACTTTATCGCCGAAGTCAGGAATCTCATCGATGGCCACGCCGTCGATGGTTTCATTCGGGCAATAGTGCACGTAGGCCGCGTCGTCGCTTAACTGCCACTCTTTCATCGGTTTGATACCGAGCAGGCCGTCAACAGACGTTTTTACGTCAATGGTGTTTGGTGTGCAGTATTTTTTCGCTTCGGTGATGGCGCTGTGCGCCCAATAGCCGCCGTCGATGTAGTCTGCGGTGGTTTTTTCTCCCAGCAGGTTCAGCGGCAGCGCGGCAAACTGTGCGCGGGCACCGCCGTGGCAGAACAGCACTTTATAGTTGGAGGGGATTTTCAGCAGATCGCGCAGGTCCTGTTCGGACTGCTGAGCAACTTCAATAAACTCTTTACTACGGTGGCTGATTTCCATCACCGAGGTGCCAAGACCATGCCAGTTGCACAGTTCCTGTTCAGCACGACGCAATACTTCAACCGGCAGCATGGCCGGACCAGAGCTAAAATTATAAACCTGAGTCATTTCCCCTCACCACATTCACTATTCGCCAATGATACTGGCCTACCGAAATACGCCCGAATTATTCCATCGGTTTTATCACTCGCGTCCCCCGCCTGCAATGGTTATTCGCCCGATGCGGGGAAACCCTTTCTCTCGGCAATAACAGGCTCTGCCAAATGACCGCTCTTTTCTACAATAAAACGCTGTGACAATGGCCAATTCAGTGGGTTAACGCGGTTTTTTATGCTGTATTCAGCCGACATAGCTAGGGGGCTCACAGGCCCCCGAATGAAGAAAATGCATTCAACTCAATATTGATTGAACATTTGCTGGATCTGTTTTGGATCTTTAGTCTGCGTCAGTGCTAATTGCAGCAGGACCCTCGCTTTCTGTGGGTTCAACGTGCCCGCGGCGACAAAGCCAAACTTGGTATCATCCACTTCGGCGTCTTCAGTCGTGGACCCCGTAGGCACTCTCGAAGAACGTACTACCGCTACGCCGTTATGTGCAGCCGTTGCCAAGGTGTCGAACACCGTTTTGTATAAGTTACCGTTACCCACCCCTGCGCTGACGATCCCCTGATAGCCTTCGGCGATCAACGCCTTGGCGGGCGCATCAGACGCATTGGCGTAATTATAGATAATGCCGACTTTAGGCAGAACGGTCAGGTTGGACACGTCAAACGGGGTTTCTGTCGTGTGCTTACGCTGCGGCGAACGCTGGTAGTCGACCTTACCGTTATGTAGATAACCAAGCGGGCCATAGTTAGGTGACTGGAAAGTCTGTACCGAAGTGGTATTGGTTTTGGTCACATCGCGGGCATCCAGCACGCTGTCGTTCATCGCTACCAGCACCCCACGTTTAGCTGATTGCGGATCTGCCGCTGTCACTACTGCGTTATACAAATTGAACGGTCCGTCAGCACTCATTGCCGTGGCCGGACGCATCGCCCCGACAATCACCACTGGCTTGTCGCATTTAACGGTCAGATCAAGAAAGTAGGCGGTTTCTTCCAACGTGTCCGTGCCATGGGTAATGACAAAACCATCAGTCTTGGCACAGTCAGCGTTGATTTTCTTCGCCAGCGTCAACCACACTTCATCATTCATATCCTGTGAACCGATGTTCACTACCTGCTCCCCCTGCACATTGGCGACATTTTTCAGCTCCGGTACGGCATTCACCAGAGCATCAACGCCCAGTTTGCCTGCCGTATAGTTGGATTTTGTCGCCGACTCGCCGCCACCGGCAATGGTGCCGCCGGTCGCCAACAGGGTGATATTTGGCAATGCCAGCGCAGAACCGCTTGCGCCTGCCAACAGTAGCGCCAGAACACTGAGTTTCACTGATTTCATTGGGTTTCTCCATGATAGATAACCCGCTGAATTATGGTCTTTATCCACAAAAAAACTGTGACTTTGCCATCGCTTTAGGAATACATGGAGCTTGAGCGCAAAACCCCGTATCATTGCGCGTTTTTAGTACGCTCAAAAAGTGAAGACAATGACGCAAACTTTTATCCCTGGCAAAGACGCTGCGCTGGAAGACTCTATCGCCCGTTTCCAACAAAAATTAAGCGATCTGGGTTTTAATATCGAAGAAGCTTCCTGGCTGAACCCGGTTCCACACGTATGGTCCGTTCACATCCGCGATCGTGATTGCCCGTTGTGCTTCACCAATGGTAAAGGCGCCAGCAAAAAAGCGGCCCTGGCCTCGGCTTTGGGCGAATACTTTGAACGCCTTTCTACTAATTACTTCTTCGCCGATTTCTACCTGGGTAAACAAATTGCCGAAGGCGATTTCGTGCATTACCCGAATGAGAAATGGTTCCCGATTCCAGCCGATGATTCGCTGCCGGCCGGCATTCTCGACGAACGCCTGCATGCGTTCTATAACCCTGATCAGGATGTTAACGCCAGCGATTTGATCGATCTGCAATCCGGCAACGGCGATCGCGGCATCTGCGCGCTGCCTTTCGCGCGTCAATCAGATCAACAAACTGTTTATATCCCGATGAACATCATCGGTAACCTGTACGTGTCCAATGGCATGTCAGCCGGTAACACCGCCAATGAAGCCCGCGTGCAAGGTCTGTCTGAAGTGTTCGAGCGTTATGTGAAAAACCGCATTATCGCCGAATCCATCAGCCTGCCAGAGATCCCGGCCGAGGTCCTGAACCGCTATCCTGGCGTGGTAGAAGCCATTGCCAAGCTGGAAGAGGAAGGGTTCCCAATCCTGTCTTATGACGCCTCTTTGGGTGGTAACTACCCGGTGATTTGTGTCGTGCTGTTCAACCCCGCTAACGGTACCTGTTTCGCGTCATTCGGTGCCCACCCTGATTTTGGCGTGGCACTTGAACGTACCGTCACTGAACTGCTGCAAGGCCGTAGCCTGAAAGATCTGGACGTGTTCACCGCGCCAACCTTCGACGACGAAGAAGTGGCAGAGCATACCAACCTGGAAACCCACTTTATCGATTCCAGCGGTTTAATCTCTTGGGACATGTTCAAACAGGATGCAGATTATCCGTTTGTCGACTGGAGCTTCAGCGGCAGTACGCAGGAAGAGTTCTCTACCCTGATGAGTATCTTCGATAAAGAAGGTGCTGAAGTGTACATCGCTGACTACGAACATCTGGATGTTTACGCCTGCCGTATCATCGTGCCGGGCATGTCCGACATCTATCCGGCGGAAGACCTTCTGTTGGCCAACAACAGTATGGGTGCACACCTGCGCGATACGCTGCTGGCATTGCCAGGCAGTGAGTGGGAGCCAGAAGAATACCTGGCGCTGATTGAACGCCTGGACGATGAAGGTTTGGACGACTTCACTCGTGTGCGTGAGTTGCTGGGGATTGCTTCTGGTAAAGACAACGCCTGGTATACCCTGCGCGTCGGTGAACTGAAGTCAATGCTGGCTCTGGCGGGCGGCGATATGGACCAGGCACTGATCTGGGCCGAGTGGACGCAGGATTTCAACGCTTCTGTATTGAGCCCGGAACGCAGCAACTACTACCGTTGCCTGCAAACCCTGCTGTTGCTGACGCAGGAACCTGATCGTGATCCTGCACAGTATTACACGGCCTTCGTGAAGATGTATGGTCAGGAAGCGGTAGATGCTGCCTCAGCAGCTATCAGCGGCGAAGAGCGCTTTAATGGCCTGTTCGCTGTCGATAGCGATTTGAAAGCATTACCCGCTCATCAGGCGCTGTTAGCGGCCTACGAAAAACTGCAGAACGCCAAACGCCGCTATTGGGCTCAGGCATAATCTCAGTCTCTGTGCGCCGGCAGCCCCTTGCCGGCGCGATACAAAACACCGCCCCTCTTGCCCCACCTGTTGTCCTTCAAAAAATATTAAAACCTTATTTTGACGGTTAAATAGACGCTTTTTCCTTTTATTTTTTTCAGCTAATTACGCACTTATCGGCAAACAAGATAAATAAAACAGCAATTGTTACACGTCGGTGAAATAATAATTAACCGATAATTAAACCTTAACTGCCGTAAAGTGACAAAACACATGAAAATTTAACCTTATTGGGGTTGTCCCGGCCAAGAATTCAAAATTTTTTATAAACATTAAAAAAATGTTTTTCATTTAAAATCAATATCATAACCAAATAAACCCTGCGAATTATCCGGTTTTTGGCCGCTTTAGTTCCTCGCCTTATGATCCAAATCAATTTTTACCCTATACTGCTTTGCTAGTATCTCATTGCGTTGTTTTAACCCTTAAAAGCGAGAGTTAGTGTGAAAGCTGACAACCCCTTCGATCTGATATTACCTGCAGCAACGGCGAAAATCGCTGAGGATGCAGGTGTGTATAAAGCCACCAAGCATCCGCTGAAAACATTTTATTTGGCGATCACTGCCGGCGTCTTTATTTCAATCGCATTCGTATTTTATATCACTGCGACTACCGGCACTGCCGGTGTGCCTTTCGGCTTGGCAAAACTGGTCGGTGGCATCTGCTTCTCTCTGGGGTTAATGCTGGTGGTGGTTTCAGGCGCCGACCTGTTCACGTCCACCGTGCTGATTGTTATCGCCAAGGCCAGCGGCCGCATCAGCTGGTGCCAACTGGGCGCTAACTGGCTAAATGTCTATATTGGTAACCTGATTGGCGCATTGTTCTTTGTGGCACTCATCTGGTTTTCTGGCGAACACATGGTAGCCAATGGTCAATGGGGCTTGAACGTCCTGCAGACTGCTGACCATAAGCTGCATCACACCTTTATTGAAGCCGTTTGCCTTGGCATTCTGGCCAACCTGATGGTTTGCCTGGCAGTGTGGATGAGCTACTCCGGTCGCAGCCTGATGGACAAAATGTTCGCCATGATCCTGCCAGTCGGTATGTTTGTCGCCAGCGGTTTCGAACACAGCATCGCAAACATGTTTATGATCCCTATGGGTATCGTGGTTAAAAACTTCGCCACGCCAGAGTTCTGGCAAGCCGTAGGGGCAACACCCGAGCAATTTGCTCATCTGACCGTAAGCAACTTTATCATCGACAATCTGATCCCTGTCACCATAGGTAACATCATTGGCGGCGGCTTACTGGTTGGGTTGACTTACTGGGTAATTTATCTGCGCGGTGGTGAACAACAGCACTAAGCTGTTAGTTACCGCGTGCCGAGTTAGAAATCCACAATTAAAGGTAGGTGTATAATGACCGAACTTAACGAGAAGTTAGCCAAAGCTTGGGAAGGTTTCAGCAAGGGTGACTGGCAGAAAGAAGTCAACGTTCGTGACTTCATCCAGAAAAACTATACTCCTTACGAGGGTGATGAATCCTTCCTGGCTGGTGCTACTGAGGCCACCTCCACCTTGTGGGAAAAGGTTATGGAAGGGATCAAACTGGAAAACCGCACCCATGCGCCAGTTGATTTCGACACCAACGTTGCCGCTACCATCACTTCTCACGATGCGGGCTACATTGCTAAAGAGCTGGAAACCATCGTTGGTTTGCAGACTGATGCCCCTCTGAAACGCGCGCTGATCCCATTCGGCGGCATCAAAATGGTGGAAGGTTCTTGTAAGGTCTATGGCCGCGAACTGGACCCACAACTGAAAAAAGTATTCACCGAGTACCGTAAAACCCATAACCAGGGCGTATTCGACGTTTACACCAAAGACATTCTGAACTGCCGTAAATCTGGCGTTCTGACCGGTCTGCCAGATGCTTACGGCCGTGGTCGTATCATCGGTGACTATCGCCGCGTAGCACTGTACGGCATCGATTTCCTGATGGCCGACAAACTGAACCAGTTCAAGTCACTGCAAACCAAACTGGAAAACGGCGAAGATCTGGAAATGACTATCCAGCTGCGTGAAGAAATTGCTGAACAGCACCGCGCTCTGGGCCAGATTAAAGAAATGGCTGCCAAATACGGCTACGATATCTCAGGCCCAGCGACCACCGCACAAGAAGCCGTACAGTGGACCTACTTCGGCTACCTGGCCGCAGTGAAATCCCAGAACGGTGCAGCAATGTCCTTTGGCCGTGTGTCTACCTTCCTTGACGTGTTCATCCAACGCGACATCGAAGCGGGCAAACTGAACGAAGAACAAGCGCAAGAGCTGATTGACCACCTGGTTATGAAACTGCGTATGGTGCGTTTCCTGCGTACCCCAGAATATGATGAACTGTTCTCTGGCGACCCAATCTGGGCGACTGAATCCTTGGCTGGTATGGGCGTTGACGGCCGTACTCTGGTCACCAAAAACAGCTTCCGCTTCCTGAACACCCTGTACACCATGGGGCCGTCTCCGGAGCCGAACATGACCATCCTGTGGTCTGAAAAGCTGCCATTGAACTTCAAAAAATACGCTGCGAAAGTGTCTATCGACACCTCCTCCGTACAGTATGAAAATGACGACCTGATGCGTCCTGACTTCAACAACGATGACTATGCTATCGCTTGTTGCGTCAGCCCGATGATTGTCGGCAAACAAATGCAGTTCTTCGGTGCACGTGCCAACCTGGCGAAAACCATGTTGTACGCTATCAACGGCGGTGTTGATGAAAAACTGAAAATCCAGGTTGGCCCGAAAGAAGCGCCAATGATGGATACCGTACTGGACTATGACAAAGTCATGGAACGTATGGACCACTTTATGGATTGGCTGGCCAAGCAGTACGTGACCGCGCTGAACATCATTCACTACATGCACGACAAGTACAGCTATGAAGCTGCACTGATGGCGCTGCATGACCGTGACGTTTATCGCACTATGGCCTGCGGCATCGCCGGTCTGTCGGTTGCAGCTGACTCCCTGTCTGCTATCAAGTACGCTAAAGTATCTACCATCCGTGATGAAGACGGCCTGGCCGTAGACTTCAAAATCGAAGGTGAATACCCGCAGTTCGGTAACAACGATGCCCGCGTTGATGACATCGCTTGTGACCTGGTAGAACGTTTCATGAAGAAAATTCAGAAACTGCGTACCTACCGTAATGCAGTAGCGACTCAGTCAGTACTGACCATCACGTCTAACGTGGTTTACGGCAAGAAAACCGGTAACACCCCAGATGGTCGCCGCGCTGGTGCTCCATTCGGTCCAGGTGCTAACCCAATGCACGGCCGTGACCAGAAAGGTGCTGTAGCATCCCTGACCTCCGTAGCCAAACTACCGTTTGCCTATGCGAAGGACGGGATCTCCTACACCTTCTCCATCGTGCCAAACGCACTGGGTAAAGACGACGATGTCCGTAAAGCTAACCTGGCAGGCCTGATGGACGGTTACTTCCATCACGAAGCGTCTATCGAAGGCGGCCAGCACCTGAACGTTAACGTGATGAACCGTGAAATGCTGCTGGACGCGATGGAAAACCCTGAGAAGTATCCTCAGCTGACCATCCGCGTATCCGGTTATGCTGTTCGCTTCAACTCGCTGACCAAAGAACAACAGCAAGACGTAATTACCCGTACTTTCACTCAGTCGATGTAATTGCCCCATCCGGGCGGGGTTTCCCGCTCGGTGGTTAAGCTGAAACCCGGGGCCGGATCTTTCCGGCCTTTTTAGCAAATACCGTTCCCTGACTCAGCATGAGTCTGTTTTGCCAGATAGCTATACTAAATGGATATCCGGCAAAACAGTTATCCGGTGTAATAACCGGCCAACAGGAATCGTTCCACCCCAGTCGCCGGGCCCTGCCCGTTTACTGCATCGCTGATCCCTGGCTGGCGGTTATAAGCCTACTTTTAGACTGCGTTTGACAGTCAATATTGGAGAAAACCCCGCAATGTCAGTGAAAGGTCGCATCCACTCCTTCGAATCCTGTGGCACCGTAGACGGACCCGGGATCCGCTTTATCGTTTTCTTCCAGGGCTGCCTGATGCGCTGCCTGTATTGCCATAACCGTGACACCTGGGATACCCACGGCGGAAAAGAAGTGACGGTAGAAGAACTGATGAAAGATACCGTCTCTTATCGCCACTTTATGAATGCCTCTGGTGGCGGCGTCACGGCTTCCGGCGGCGAGGCCATTTTACAGGCCGAGTTCGTCCGCGACTGGTTCCGCGCCTGCCATGCAGAAGGTATCAGTACCTGTCTGGATACCAATGGTTTTGTACGTCGTTATGATCCGGTGATTGACGAATTGTTGGATGCTACTGACCTGGTGATGTTGGACCTTAAACAGATGAACGATGATATTCACCAGAATCTGGTCGGGGTTTCTAACCATCGTACGCTGGACTTCGCCCGCTATTTGGCGAAACGCAACCAGCGCACCTGGATTCGTTATGTGGTTGTTCCGGGTTGGTCAGATGATGACGCGTCTACGCACCTGCTGGGCGAATTCACCAAGGACATGACTAACATCGAGAAAATCGAACTTCTACCCTACCACGAACTGGGCAAGCATAAGTGGGTGGCGATGGGGGAAGAGTACAAGCTGGACGGTGTCCATCCGCCGAAGGCAGACACTATGGAACGCGTCAAAGGCATTCTGGAAAGCTACGGTCACAAAGTGATGTACTGAGCCCTGTAGGCAGCAACAAAAAAACCGGCACACAACAGTGGCCGGTTTTTTTATGCTCAGGCGGCAGCAAACGGCGTGTGTTGAGGATCTGGCTTTTTCAACAGCATCATCAGATAGACCAGTGCAACAGCGGCGATCATCACAAACAGCAGTTGATCGGAATAATTTTGCATCAACAACGCGGTCATCGATGGACCGAGCAAACTGCCAATCGTGTAACTCATTAGCAGCGCCTGATTCATTGCCACCAGCTCATGCGGCATCGCCTTCTCACAGGCCCAAGACATCGCAACCGGATACAGAGTGAACCCAGCACAACCGAGGATGAACAAGGCCGGTGCCATGGCATAGTTACCCAGCATCGCCATACTGGCGAGGATCACCACAAACACCTGGATACGCAGGACCAACAGACGACCATAGCGGTCTGCCAACCGACCGACCGGCCATTGACCAACGATCCCGGAACTGACCAGCAATGCCATCCAGTAACCAACATTCGCGTCGCTCATGCCCTGATGAGATAAATATAACGGCATCAAACCGTACAGCGAACCAAGCACAATGCCGGAAATAATGCAGCCATTGATACCCAGTCGCGCACTGCGACGTTTCAACATCGGCCATACCGCGGCCTGCTGCGGTTCGTCATGTTGGCTGTTCACTCTGGCAAACAACATCGGCAACATAGCGCTGATCACAATGGCAACCACCCACGGAACTACGTTCAGCAATTCAGTTGATACCATACTCAGCAGCAACTGGCCGACGACCGTCCCCAGGTAGTAAACCATCATATAGGCCGCCAGCAGTTGGCCACGGTTGGACAGGTTACCACTGCGCAGCAGTGCGCTTTCCACGATCACCCAAATCCAAGCACAGCCAACACCCGCAAAGAAACGCCAGCCCATCCAGCTCCAAAAATCGAGAGATAATGCCATACCGGCAGTCGCCACAGCGAACACTACACAGGCAAGATGATAGCTGCGAGTAAACCCAATGCGCTGGATCAGTTTACCCGCAATCAACGTGCCAATCAGGTTGCCGGTAAAGTAAGAGGAACTCACCATTCCAATCTGCCAGGTTGACAATTGAGCATGAGTTAACCAAAGAGGAACTAACGTATTCAATACGGCAATGGAAACCGTGAGCAACAACAGACCACAGAGCAGCAGGAGCACTGGGCGAGAATATGCGGACATAGTGAGATTGAAACCGAACGCGCAATGAGAGTGCGCGCATCATGACACTGGCGATAAAAAAGTCAATCAGCACTTATATATCCACCGCACAATTTGTATTTCTCGGGTAGATAGGCGCAACACAGAGCATAAAACGCTATGCTGGTTACTTATAAAATTCGCTGTAAGGAGGGCTTATTATGGAAGGTAAAACAGAGGCTACCGTCACCGCATTGCTGAGCGATATTGGCAGCACTCACGGCGAGCTTTTAGCCATTGTTGAACGCGTTCGCCAGGTTGTCACAACAATGAGCGACAATGTCTGCGAATCCGTCAAATACGGCGGCATTATGTTTTCCCATACGGCATTTTTCTGCGGCGTATTCACCTACAGCAGCCATGTCTCGGTAGAATTCGGTCATGGCTACCAGCTCAAAGACACCCATAGTCTGCTAGAAGGTAATGGCAAGTATCGCCGTCATATTAAGCTTTACTCGATTGCCGATATCGATAAGAAACAACTGGCAGAGTATGTCAGACAGGCTTATGAGCTAGAACTGTCACGCTAAACTGACATACACTCACGGCATATTTTCGATGAACAGCCGCCAGCACTGCGACTTCGCGCACCTGTCGGCTGTTCATTTTCTATCAGAAGTGCAGCTCTAAAGACTCAACTTCGGCAGAGCATTCTTCGCCCCAGGCACTCAGGGTAAGTTGCGCCAATTGCGCCAGCCCTAAGTAGAATGGGTGTCCTGCATTTGCTTGCAGCAATTCCAGATAGCGTGGTGCCCAAGGCAGCACATGTTTCGTCAGCAGTTGCTCTACCAAGCCACCCTGCCGCTCTTCAGCCAACCATGCCACCATCATCAACAAGGTGCCAATATGATCTTCTGGTTCATTACGATCATGTTGTGCTTCAATGCCATTCGACCGTAACCACCGACGCAGACGCAAAGTAGAATCGCCAAACAGCACGTTCTCTTTATCCAGATACACTGAGCCCCACAATGGTGCGGGTAAGGTTTCAGGACCAACAAACAGGCGTTGGTATGCCTCCGCGAGCGATTCTTCCTGCTCATCTTCCAGACCGGTAGCGATCAGCGCAGCCGCCGCTTGACGTTGTTCAGCGTCGCCATATGGCCACTCTTTGACCCACTCAGATTCAGACAAGCTGGCCAACAACCGTTGACCGTCTTCACTTTCTGGCGGTGCATACAACAACACACCCAGCACACGGCCCGTTAAAGCGATATTTTCAAGCGTCATAAATCAAGGATCCTATTAAGGGCACAGCAAACGCGGTGCCTCACAACAATATTAATCGGTTTTCGTCGTACCAACAGTCAAATACTGGCCATAGAACGCACCACATTCACCCCGTTCATCGGCGATAACCAGAATCAAGCAATACCCATCACGCCTACTTTACCATAGCGCAACAGGGGGAAATTCAGCGGTTTCATCCCTGCATGACAATTCCAATCGCACAATAATTAACGGACACTATTGTGCGTTTGGCGCACATACTGGGTGGGATACACGCCGAATTTTACCCTCATAAAAAAAGCGCCCGTAGGCGCTCTTCGTGGAGCATGTAACTCTTTAACCGATATATTCCAGGCCACCCATATATGGGCGTAATACTTCTGGTACCTGAATGCGGCCGTCAGCTTGCTGGTAGTTTTCCAGCACGGCCACCAGCGTACGACCCACGGCCAGACCAGAACCGTTCAGCGTGTGCACCAGACGCGGCTTCTTCTCGGTTTTGCTACGGCAGCGCGCTTGCATACGGCGAGCCTGATAATCCCACATGTTCGAGCAGGAAGAGATCTCACGGTAAGTGTTTTGAGCCGGCAGCCATACTTCCAGATCGTAGGTTTTGCATGAGCCTGCCCCCATGTCACCGGTACACAGCAACATTTTACGGTAAGGCAGGTTCAACAACTGCAGCACTTTCTCTGCATGACCGGTCAGCTCTTCCAGCGTAGCCATTGAGTCTTCTGGACGTACGATCTGCACCATCTCGACCTTATCGAACTGGTGCATACGGATCAAACCGCGAGTATCACGACCATAGGAGCCTGCTTCGGCACGGAAACATGGCGTATGCGCGGTCATCTTCAGTGGCAGAGATTCCTCTTCAAGGATCTCGTCGCGTACCAGGTTGGTCAACGGCACTTCTGCTGTTGGGATCAACGCATAGTTGCTGCTGTCCGATTCTTCTTCCAGTGGTTTGGTGTGGAACAGGTCTTCACCAAACTTAGGCAACTGGCCGGTACCGTACAAGGTTGCGTGGTTCACCAGGTAAGGCACGTAAGTTTCCAGGTAGCCGTGCTGTTCCGTGTGCAGATCCAGCATGAATTGGGATAACGCACGGTGCATGCGAGCGATTTGCCCTTTCATCACCACAAAGCGTGAACCCGTCAACTTAACTGCAGCGGCAAAGTCCAGACCACCGGCCATTTCGCCCAGATCGACATGATCGCGGACCGGGAAATCGTACTGGCGTGGTTCACCCCAGCGGCTGACTTCCTGGTTGTCACTGTCGTCTTTACCGTCTGGCACAGCATCGTCCGGCAAGTTCGGTATCGCCAACGCATAATCACGGATCTCAGCCTGCAGCTGATCCAGTGCGGCCTTGGCAGTATCCAGCTTGTCACCCAGTTCGTTTACTTCGCGACGCAGCGGCTCAATGTCTTCCCCGCGCGCTTTAGCCGCGCCGATGGATTTCGATCGGGAGTTACGTTCGGCCTGCAGTGTTTCAGTTTCTACCTGCAGAACTTTGCGGCGCTCTTCTTGAGAACGCAGCAGATCCAGATCGAGTTTAAAGCCTCGGCGAGCCAGTTTGACGGCGACTGCGTCTAGCTCATTACGCAGCAGATTGGGATCGAGCATGCTAATCCTGTGCTTATTGTTATTGAAAGAAAATTTGATGTTTTATTCGGCTGAATTTGAAGCCGTATAAAGGAAGAGTGATACCCGCTAACCTTACCGCAACGGCAACGCTAGCGGTAGCGTTTTGTCTGGCTATTTTGATCCTGCTCAGCCAGCCATGCCAGCTTTTCACCAATTTTACCTTCCAGACCGCGTGTGGTTGGATGATAGTAACGCGTCTTGGCCATTTCTGGCGGGAAGTAATCTTCGCCGGCTGCATAAGCATTGGGTTCATCGTGAGCGTAACGGTACTCTGCACCCAACCCCATTTCTTTCATCAGCTTGGTTGGCGCATTGCGCAGGTGCTCAGGTACATCATAATCAGCCATCTCTTTGGCATCGCGTATTGCCGCTTTGAAGGCTGTGTAAACCGCGTTGCTCTTTGGCGCGCAAGCCAAATAAACGATAGCCTGGGCAATCGCCCGTTCGCCTTCCGCCGGACCGACGCGGGTAAAGCAGTCCCAGGCCGCGATAGCGACCTGCATGCCACGCGGATCGGCGTTGCCCACATCTTCGGAAGCAATCGCCAGCAACCGACGTGCCACATACAGCGGATCGCCGCCAGCGGTAATAATACGTGCATACCAGTACAACGCAGCATCCGGCGCTGAACCACGCACCGATTTATGCAACGCCGAAATCAGATCGTAAAAGCGGTCGCCTTTATTATCAAAACGCGCACTGCGTTCGCCAGACACTTCTTTCAGTAATTCCGGCGTCAACACACGGATACCTTTGGCGTTGATCTCCGCCATGTCCGCCATCATTTCCAGGCTGTTCAACGCCCGGCGTGCATCACCGCCCACCAGCTCTGACAACATGCGGCGCGTCTCATCCGGCAACTCGATATTCTGCCCGCCAAACCCCCGGCTGTTGTCCTGCATCGCCTGATCCAACACCTGGCTGATATCGTCGGCAGTTAATGCTTTCAACAGATACACACGAGCACGTGACAGCAGAGCAGAGTTAAGTTCAAAGGACGGGTTTTCGGTTGTCGCACCGATAAAAGTAATGGTGCCGTCTTCAATATGCGGCAGGAAAGCATCCTGCTGACTTTTATTAAAACGGTGCACTTCATCAACAAACAAGATAGTGCGACGACCGGCGTCACGGTTCTGACGCGCACGCTCGATCGCCTCACGGATCTCTTTAATACCGGACGTCACGGCCGAAATCCGCTCGACGTCCGCGTGGCCGTAACGACCAATCAATTCCGCCAGCGTCGTTTTCCCTGTACCCGGCGGCCCCCACAGAATCATCGAATGCAGTTGCCCCGCTTCGATAGCGCGCGGTAAAGGCTTACCCGCAGCCAACAGATGCTGCTGGCCGATGTACTGTGCCAGCGTCGTCGGCCGCATACGCGCGGCCAACGGCTGGAACTCATTCTGGGAAAAATCGAGCGACATATTACTCACGCAGACCTCACTGGCGCTGGTCGTCCAGCGTCACCCCCTTCGGCGGGGTAAATTTAAATTTGCTGGCATCGGCAGCAACATTCTGCTGACTTTTCAGCGTGTAAGAGCTGCGCTGGCCGTCCTGCTCAACCGCGGCAAAACTGCGGATAGTGCCGCTGTTATCCACGCTAATGGCGAACTGTTTCAGGTTGCCGCTGCTGGATTTTGGCGTGAGCTCAAAATCATTACCCTTCTGTTTAACGTTGTACTGTTTCCAGTCATTGGCGTTATTACGGGTGATCAGCATAAACGGCGTATTGCCGGTGGCATTTTTCAGCCAGGTGGCGGTCACCTGCTCAACAAAGGGGTTGTAGAACCACAGGGTCTGACCGTCTGATACCAGCACGCTCTCGTCCGGCGAGGTCATGTGCCAATTAAACAGGTTCGGACGTTTCACCCAAAGTTCACCTTCACCCTGCTGTACCGCAGCGCCATCGCTACTGGTTACGGTCTGGGAGAAGCTGGCGTGGAAACTGTTCACTTTCGCCAGGCGACTTTGCAGATCCTGTGCGGCGTCGGCCAACACAGAGGTGGAAGCGAATCCCGAAAGCAGACAACAGGCAACTAACAGTTTTTTCATTATTCCAGATACCTTATGAAATGCGTTAACCGCAAGGCGGTGCCGTGCGGGTCAAATTAACCCTTAACACCCTTACTCTACCCGAATCCATCAACCTGCATATAGGCCAATGCTCCGAGAAGCCGATGGGTTTACGCTTCTTTGCACAAGGGCCGCTAAGCGGCCCTTTATTATTTAATAACAACGATTAAAGCTTCATCAATCATGCCGTGGCGGTGCCAGCACCTCGCGGTTGCCGTTATGCCCCTGCTCACTGACAATGCCCTGAGCTTCCATCTGTTCGATGATACGCGCAGCTCGGTTATAACCAATGCGGAACTGACGTTGTACACCGGAAATAGAGGCGCGGCGTTTATCCACCACAAACTCAACCGCCTGGTCAAACAGCGGATCCAGCTCTTCGTCGCCGTCCAGGCCGCCACCAGCACCGCCCTCACCGTCATCACTGCTGCTAAGGATACCCTCTTTATATTGAGGTCGCTCACGCGCTTTCCAATCCTTAACCACTGCATGCACTTCCTGATCGCGCACAAATGCACCGTGTACACGTACAGGAATGGACGAGTTAGGCGCCAGATAGAGCATGTCACCCATACCCAGCAAGGATTCAGCACCGCCCTGATCGAGAATGGTACGCGAGTCAATCTTGCTGGACACGGTGAAGGCGATACGGGTTGGGATGTTGGCCTTGATCAGACCAGTGATCACATCCACCGAAGGGCGCTGAGTTGCCAGCACCAGGTGGATCCCCGCAGCTCGCGCTTTCTGCGCCAGACGAGCGATCAACTCCTCAACCTTTTTACCAACCGTCATGATCAAGTCAGCAAACTCATCCACCATCACCACGATATAAGGTTCTTTCTCCAATACCGGCGGTGTGATGTCCATACTGTCAGTTGGTTTCCAGAATGGATCCGGGATTGGGCGTCCCATCGCCTCGGCCTGGTCGACACGTTCGTTATAACCGGCCAGATTACGCACACCGAGCGCAGACATCAGCTTATAACGGCGTTCCATCTCGGCGACACACCAACGCAATGCGTTAGCAGCGTCTTTCATGTCGGTTACCACGTCCGTCAACAAGTGCGGAATGCCTTCATAGACCGACAGTTCCAGCATTTTCGGGTCAATCATGATAAAGCGCACTTCTTTCGGCGTGGCCTTATACAAGATGCTCAGGATCATGGCATTGACCCCTACCGACTTACCGGAACCCGTCGTCCCCGCGACCAACAGGTGTGGCATTTTCGCCAGATCAGCCACCACCGGTTCACCGGAAATGTCTTTACCCAATACGATTGCCAACGGCGATGGATTATCACGGAACGCTGGGCAATCCAGCACTTCTCGCAGATAGACTGTTTGGCGTTTAACGTTAGGCAGTTCTAACCCAACGTAAGGTTTGCCGGGGATCACCTCGACCACACGAACCGCAGAGGTTGACAGTGAACGAGCCAAATCGCGAGACAGATTTGAAATACGCGCAGCCTTAACACCTGGAGCCAGATCCAACTCAAAACGAGTAATCACCGGGCCAGGGAGGATATCGACTACGTCGGCCTTCACACGGTAATCGGCCAGGCTGGCTTCGACCAAACGCGCCTTTTGTTCCAACGCAAAGGTATCTATCGGTTCAACCTCTTTCGGGGCTTCAGTCAGCAGATCCAGCGTCGGCAACGGCGTGGTTGGTTTTTGCAGCGGCATATCATTACGCATCAGGAACGGGTGAATCAGGCTATCCATCGCTGGCTGCTGCGGAGCAGCTGGTGCCGGTTGCGCGACAGGTTGCTGATAAGCTGGTTGCTGTTGCTGAGCAGCCGGTTGCTGCTGCGGTTGTTGATAGGCCGGTTGGTATGGTTGTACCGGTGGTGTCTGAGGCTGAGCTTGCGGCTGATAAACCGGCGCTGCAGGCTCAAACTGACCGAATGGCACATCATCTTCACGCTCGCTTTGCTGCTCAATACGGTCTTCAAGCTGTGGCGACAAGGTGAACAAGGGCTCAACTGGGCCATCATCAACCAAATCATCCATCGGCGAGAAACCAAACGCATTGCGCGTGTCTACCGGCGTGGTTGTCTGTGCTGATGGTGCAGCTTCTTGTTGCCCATAGCGCTGGTTTTGTTGTTCAGCAAACGCCTGACGCAGTGCGGCCTCTTGCAGAGCTGCCTCATCATCCTGATTATCTTGCGCGTATTCCTCGCCATAACGTTGGTTTTGCTGTTCGGCAAACGCTTGGCGCAACGCAGCTTCCTGCAAAGCTTCATCATCCTGCTCGGGTGCAAGACTATCGGCAATCGGCAATGGCTCGTCATCTCCACGGCTACGCTGTTCCTGTTCGGCAATGCGCTGTGAAGGCAGCTTGATACCGTAAGAAGCCAGTTCGCGTCGGGTAGGAATGCGCACAGGGTTCGGGCGTGGCAACTCAGGGCCAAGGCCTTGTTTCACCTGCGAGTTAGCCTCACTGGTAGCGGTAAATGCCGGCATAAACGTATTGGCGGCGACAGCCCCCGCAACCGCAGCTGCTGCGGCAGGAGCCTGAGGTTTCACGTTACCAAACGGCGTAGCGCCAAGCTCACCGGCACTAAAACCAGCCGGAGCACTGAGGTCTGCACTATCACGCTGGGCGGCAGAAAAATCAAACGGGGAACGTTCGTGCACCGGTGATGCGGCCGGAACATCCCAATTACCCAAGCGCGGTTCATTCTCATCATCCAGATAAGGATCAGCCGGGCGCGTCAACGTCGGCGTCGGTGTCTCTTCAGGGATCTCGAACGAATATAATGGCGGCGTCGTGTTTTCCGCGACCGTGCTCATCGGGTGTTGGTTCACTGATGCAGGCGCGGTCGGGGCCACGGTAACAGACGGAGCCTGTGCTACGACAGGCGCCGCAGTGACAGGTGCGCTGGCTACCGCTGGTGCAACGGGTTCGCCATTAACAGTATCGTCATCATTAGCCCGCAGGACGCTGAGTAAGGGATCCTGAGCATCTTCTGCCGCCAATTCTGCCGCCAACTTGGCGGTTTCCGTTACTGAAGGAGCAGAGAACAACACGTCGTCTTCCGCCGCATTAGCCGCAGCCGCAGTGGTGGCAGCAGCAAGCGCAGCTTCTTTCTGTGCAGATTCGGGTTGTTCTTCAACATAACGGTCGTCGTCGTCGTGATAACGGTCTTCACGGCGTGAGCGATTGGTCATAAAGGTCGCCGTACCCAGTACCGCACCACCGATTCTTTCGGCGATCACCAGCCAAGACCAACCGGTAAACAGCGTAAGCCCCGCAGCCCAGACGCACAGCAGCCCTAAGGTTGCACCGATGCCGTTGAACCACGGCAACATGGCATTACTCAGCAAACTACCGATAACGCCGCCGGAAGCGAAGTAATAGAGATCGTCGACATTCAATGCCGCCAAGCCACACGAAGTGAGCACCAGCGCCAACGTGCCGATCAAGCGCAATGAAAGCGCAAAATAGTCGATGTACTCGCCGTTGCCGCGCTGACGGTAAGCCGCCCAGCACAACATTAGCATGATCGGTGGTATCGCATAGGCGAGTACCCCGAAGGTGAAGAACAGCGTGTCGGCCATCCAGGCCCCGACGCCACCGCCCAGGTTATGAATCGGCTCATGCCACGCGGTCTGCGACCAGCTTGGGTCAGATGGATTAAAACTGACCAAGGCAGCCATGAGGTAAATGGCAAAAATGGCCACCACGATCAACACAGCTTCGAGCAAACGGCGACCGCTGCTGAGTTTTCTCAAGGTAACTTCTTTATCTTCTGTATATTCCTGGCTCAAGAAAGGCTCTCCAGGTTCCTGTTAGCTGACATAGCAACAGCGCCGAGAAGCTTCCCCGGCGCCGAAACTGTATGAATAAACAGGAGTGTAACCAATTTAATCAGGTTTTGCACCTGCACCCTACCGTGTTTTGATAACCAGACGGTTACTCTGTTTCACTTCTTCCATTACAACGTACGTACGGGTGTCGTTAACCCCCGGCAGACGCAGCAAGGTTTCACCGAGCAACTTACGGTAAGCAGACATATCCGGTACACGGGTTTTCAACAGATAGTCGAAATCACCGGACACCAGATGACACTCCTGAATTTCTTCAAGCTTCTGCACTGCTGAGTTGAATTGCTCAAACACATCTGGTGCACCGCGGTTCAACGTGATTTCCACGAAGACCAACAGGGACGCATCCAGATAATGCGGGTTGAGCAAAGCGGTATACCCATGAATGAAACCCTGACGCTCGAGGCGGCGCACGCGTTCTAAACATGGTGTTGGGGATAGCCCCACGCGCTTCGAAAGCTCAACGTTCGAAATACGCCCATCCTTCTGCAGCTCGTTCAGGATATTGCGGTCGATACGGTCGAGATCTTTACCCGGGCGTTTCTTATTGTCTGCCATTATTATTGTCTCTCTTATTTTCTTCCCTGCACTTGCCACACCCTAGCCAACGTCAATGTGTAAGGGCTCGTTCCAAGCGAAGACCCAATGCCTGTCATATGTTTCACTACCATCATCCACCGTTGTGCAGTCTGTCTGTCAAACCCTGCACAGCGTGTTTAAATGACGTTAATCGCAAGAAGAAATTTGCTACTCGCCTGCGCGATATCGACTCACCTGCCGCACAAGGTTTCATCAACGGCGTAAAACTCTGCGCCAACGCCGTAAATACGTACGATTTACTGCAGGTGCGGGGATAATTTCTTCTTCCTATGATGTTTTCGCAAATGCGCAGCGGATTGTCAAAGTAAAAGAAGCAAAATCAGAAGAACGTACCGTCATGAAAAGTTAGCACCCCGTTTTTAGTTATGAATCGCTGGCTTAAAAACCCCGCAGAGAAGGCGCTTAAACCCGCTTAACGTGCTGTTTCCGGTCAGGTGAACACAAAATTGCGGTGTGTGGTTTCCATAAGTTAAATTGCTGCGTTTTACGCTCGATTTAGCATCAAAATAATAATTAATAGGCAATGACTATCAAACAAATCGTTAACAACATCCCCTGACGCTTTTTTTAATGCTGCATTTTCCCTACAATCGGATCCATTGTCCGCCATTGTGGGAAAAGAGGTTATTCATGGGCACGGCTAAACACAGCAAATTATTGATTCTGGGCTCCGGCCCGGCTGGCTACACCGCCGCAGTTTATGCTGCGCGCGCCAACCTGAGCCCGGTACTGATTACCGGTATGGAACAAGGGGGTCAACTGACCACCACCACCGAAGTGGAAAACTGGCCAGGTGATGCCGAAGGCCTGACTGGCCCAGCGCTCATGGAACGTATGCGTGAGCATGCAGAAAAATTCCAGACCGAAATTGTGTTTGACCATATCAACAGTGTTGATCTGCAAAACCGTCCGTTCCGTCTGTTTGGCGACAACGGTGAATACACCTGTGATGCATTGATCATCGCCACTGGTGCTTCGGCCCGTTACCTTGGCCTGCCTACCGAAGAAGCATTTAAAGGCAAAGGCGTTTCCGCCTGTGCTACCTGCGACGGTTTCTTCTACCGCAATCAGAAAGTCGCGGTCGTCGGTGGCGGCAACACTGCCGTAGAAGAAGCGCTGTATCTGTCCAATATTGCAGCTGAGGTTCACCTGATTCACCGCCGTGATAGCTTCCGTTCAGAGAAGATCCTGATCAACCGGCTGATGGAGAAAGTGAAAAACGGCAACATCGTACTGCATACCGACCATACTCTGGACGAAGTGCTGGGCGATGAAATGGGCGTTACCGGTGTACGTATCCGCAGCACCAAAGAAGAAAACGAAACACGGGAACTGGCGTTGGCCGGCGTGTTTATCGCTATCGGTCACAGCCCGAACACCAGCATCTTCGGTGGTCAGTTGGAATTGGAGAACGGGTATATCAAAGTGCAGTCCGGTATTCACGGTAATGCCACCCAGACAACCATTCCTGGCGTATTCGCCGCTGGCGACGTGATGGACCACATCTACCGCCAGGCGATCACCTCTGCCGGTACCGGTTGTATGGCGGCACTGGATGCTGAGCGTTACCTGGATGGCATCGCCAACGCAGAAGTGCTGTAACAGCACCCTCTGCCATATTGAAAAGCGGCTACCTTAGCCGCTTTTTTTGTACCTGCAACATCAACCAGACAGGTATTCAATGCAGAATCTTCTCCACTGGCGTTTGTTGGTTGCCGTGGCCGACAGCGGCACAATCACTCTGGCGGCACATCAATGTGGCATGACTCAGTCCGGTGCCAGCCAGGCTATCGCTCAGTTAGAGGACACGATGAATACCCCGTTGTTGGTCCGCCTGCCACACAGTGTGGTACTCACACAAAGCGGTGAACAGATCGTTATCCACGCCCGCGCTATGCTGGCTGAACTTGATGCCATTCAACATTACGCGCATCAGGCGAAAAGCACGCACGCCGGTAAAATACGTCTGGCCAGCTTCCCCTCTGCATTTTCCCTGTTGCTGCCACCGTTATTGCGTAAATTCAAACGACGCTATCCCGCCATAGAGTTAGTTCAGTTGGAAGGCACCGATCAGGAAGTCGAAAACTGGTTGGCTCTGGAAACCGTCGACGTTGGCGTCGTATTGAATCCTGGAAAAGGCAGGCAAAGCTACCCACTGGGGCAAGATCTGTGGCTGGCGGTGACCACCAACGGGCATCCATTAGCCAGGGGACGGCACCCCGTAGATTTCAGCGCACTGGCTGAACACCCCTTTGTGCTGGCTACCGGCGGCTGCCAACTTAATGCACAGCGGCTGGCACAAATGTCCGGTTTTGAACTATCAAATGTGCGCGTGACGGTCAGTGACTGGAGCACCGCGATAACGCTGGTTCGCGAAGGGATCGGTGTATCGCTCATGCCCGCATCAGTGATACCGCCTGATGCGCCAGGCATTTGTACTCTTCCACTGCGTTCACCGCTTTACCGTCATTTTGGCTTGGTCTGTTCGTTCAGCGGTGCAAGCTCCGCGCCGGTACAGACCTTATTACAGTATCTGCAGGATCATCTCCCCCTGCCCGTCAGTAGCTGAACTAATAGCGGGTTTCTGACATTCTAATTTTTCTCTCGGCGGTGCTGACGACATTCTGATGGCTAAGCAATCTTGCTTCTTGTCTCAGGAACTGTCATGAAACTCTACTTTGCACCCAATACCTGCTCACTTTCCCCGCACATTGTTCTGCGCGAGCTGGGTCTGCCGTTCGAACTGATCCGCGTGAATAACCGCACTAAACGCAGCGCTGACGGAAAAGACTTCTCTCACGTGAATCCCAAAGGTTATGTTGCCGCCCTGATGCTGGATGACGAACAGGTAATCACCGAAGGTGCCGCCATCGTGCAATATCTGGCGGATCTGCGCCCTGAAGCCGCACTGGCGCCCCCAAATGGGTCATTCGACCGCGTACGATTACAAGAATGGCTGAATTTTATTACCAGTGAGATTCACTCAGGCTCCAGTCCGCTATTCAATACACGCCTCCCGGAAGAGGTTAAAACACTGTTTCGCGATAAGCTGCGCCGCCGTCTCGATTATGTCGCTCAGGTTTTGGACGAGCAGACATTCCTACAGGGAGAGCGTTTCGGCGTGGCCGATGCCTATCTGTTCACGGTTTTGCGCTGGATGGCCCAATTTTCTGTCGATTTAACAGACTGGCCATCATTAACCCGATATATGGCGCTGATCGCCCAACGTAAATCCGTACAAACCGCCCTGGCTGCGGAAACAGCCAGCCAAGAAGTGAAATAACCCGGTTGCCGCTGTCTGTTATACCGATATTTGACCGCTTTATTATTTTCAGTCTGCCGGGTGAAGAGGTAACATTGGCCTTCACTTGTTCGCTTCAGGTTGGGGCAAACACTTTTTTTAACAGTACGTTAACCTTGTCTGTAACAACAGGCGCCGGCGACGCAGACTCTTATCTGATGAAAAAAACCAGACAGCAACAGTTAACCCGTTGGCTCAAAACTCAGAGCACCCTGGCGCAGCGTTGGCTGCGTCTTTCCATGGTATTAGGGCTGATAAGCGGCATGCTGATTGTCGCACAGGCGTGGCTGTTAGCCGCCCTGCTCCACGCCCTGATTATCGAACACACCCCGCGTGAACAGTTGATCCCCTCGTTTCTCTGGCTTGCCGCCACCTTCGCATTGCGGGCAATATTGAGCTGGTTGCGGGAGCGTGTTGGGTTTATCTGCGGACAGGTGATCCGCCAGCGGATGCGTCGTCAGGTACTGGATAAACTGCAACAACTCGGTCCTGCCTGGATCCAGGGAAAACCGGCCGGTAGCTGGGCCAGTATCATCGTCGAACAGATTGAAGACATGCAGGATTATTACTCCCGCTATCTGCCACAGATGTATCTGGCGGTGTTTATCCCATTATTGATCCTGATTACCGTCTTTCCAATTAACTGGGCCGCGGGCCTGATTCTGTTAACCACCGCGCCACTGATCCCGATGTTTATGGCGTTGGTTGGTATGGGTGCCGCCGACGCCAACCGCCGCAACTTTGTCGCACTGGCACGACTGAGCGGCAATTTCCTCGACCGCCTGCGTGGGCTGGATACGCTGCGCCTGTTTAACCGCGCTGAAGCAGAAACTGCACACATCGCCAAATCGTCGGAGGATTTCCGCAGCCGCACCATGGAAGTGTTGCGGTTGGCATTCCTGTCTTCGGCAGTATTGGAGTTCTTTGCCTCCATCTCCATCGCGGTGGTCGCGGTCTATTTTGGTTTTTCCTTCCTTGGTGAACTTAATTTCGGTAGTTACGGCACCGGTGTCACGCTGTTTGCCGGCTTCCTGGTGCTGATCCTGGCGCCAGAGTTTTTCCAACCTCTGCGTGACCTGGGGGCCTTCTACCATGCCAAAGCGCAAGCCGTGGGCGCGGCTGAAGCCCTGGAAACCTTCCTCAGTGCAGAAGGCGAACAAATGGGCAACGGCACGCAAACGCTAAATACGGATACTCCACTGGAACTGCAAGCACAGAATCTGGAAATCCTGTCACCGAATGGCGTATTACTGGCTGGCCCGCTGAGCTTTACGCTTGGCGCCCACCAGCGCATTGCGTTGGTCGGCCTGAGCGGTGCCGGTAAAAGTTCGTTGTTGAACCTGCTGCTTGGCTTCCTGCCCTATCGCGGCTCACTGACGGTCAATGGTATCGAGTTGCGCGAACTGGCTGCCGAAGGCTGGCGCCAACAGCTTGGCTGGGTAGGACAGAACCCGCACCTTCCGGCGCTGACATTGCGAGCCAATATCCTGTTAGGAAACCCGCAGGCCAGCGAGGCGCAGTTGCAGCAGGCCGTAGAACAAGCCTACGTCGGTGAAATTCTGCCACATCTGCCACAGGGATTAGAGACCGAGGTCGGCGATAATGCGGCACGTTTGTCCGTCGGCCAGGCTCAACGTGTCGCGGTTGCCCGGGCACTCATCAGCCCACGTCGTTTACTGCTGCTGGATGAGCCGGCCGCCAGCCTTGATGCTCACAGCGAGCGGCGAGTCATGCAGGCTCTGAATGCCGCCTCGCATCAGCAAACCACCCTGCTGGTTACTCACCAGTTGGAAGATACCGAAGATTACGACCAGATTTGGGTCATGGAAGGCGGGCAAATTGTCCAGCAAGGCGATTACGCCACGCTGAGCGCTCAGCCGGGCCTGTTTGCCAACCTGATCGCACACCGCCGCGGGGATCTCTAATCATGCGTGTTTTGCTGCCGTTCCTGGCACTATACCGTCGCCACAGCCTGTTGATCTGCCTGGGCATTGTTTTAGCCATCGTCACCCTGCTAGCCAGCATCGGTCTACTGGCGCTATCTGGTTGGTTCCTTGCCGCGTCAGCCCTGGCTGGGTTGGCGGGTCTATTTACCTTCAACTACATGCTGCCGGCTGCCGGCGTACGTGGTGCCGCAATTTTCCGCACGGCCGGGCGCTACGCCGAACGTGTTGTCAGCCATGACGCGACCTTCCGCGTGCTGTCCCATCTACGGGTGTTTACCTTTAAAAAGATCCTGCCGCTGTCACCGGGCGGTATTGCCCGTTTCCGTCAGGCCGATCTGCTTAACCGACTGGTCGCCGATGTCGATACGCTGGATCATTTATATCTGCGGGTCATCTCGCCACTGGTCAGTGCCGCCGTGGTGATCGCCGTCGTTACATACGGTCTGAGCTGGTTAGATACGACTCTGGCACTGACGCTGGGCGGTATTCTGCTGCTGCTGCTGTTACTGGTCCCCCCAGTATTTTACCGCGCCGGCAAACCCATTGGCGGCCAGTTAACTGCCTTGCGTGGTCAATATCGCACCGATCTGACCGCGTGGCTGCAAGGCCAGGCTGAACTGGTGGTGTTCGGTGCAGTTGATAGCTTCCGCGCTGCCCTGGATACCACAGAACAACACTGGCAGCGTCGCCAATGGCAGCAGGCTTCGCTAGGCGGCATGGCACAGGCGTTAATGATCCTGGCCAGCGGTTTAACGGTCACGCTGTTGCTGTGGCTTACGGCCGCAGGTGTCGGTGGTGACAGCCAGCCCGGCGCATTGATTGCGTTGTTTGTTTTTGCCGCACTGGCCTCGTTTGAAGCACTGATGCCGGTCGCGGGTGCCTTCCAGCATCTGGGGCAAGTGATCGCTTCCGCCACACGCGTGAAACAGGTGATCGACCGAAAACCAGAAGTCACGTTCCCAGCCCATGGATCAGCAGCTGAAAGCGGTGCGACACTGAGTCTGCAACAACTTACGTTTACCTACCCCGACCAACCGCTGCCGGTGTTGCAGGACGTCACGCTGGAGATTGCCGCCGGTGAACACATTGCACTGCTTGGGCGTACCGGATGCGGTAAATCGACCTTGTTGCAATTGCTGACTCGCGCCTGGGATGCCAATAGCGGGCAAATGCTGCTCAACGGACAACCATTGTGCACGTACGATGAAACGACGCTACGCCAGATGACAACCGTCGTCAGCCAGCGCGTGCATATCTTCAGCGATACACTGCGTGAAAACCTGCGTATTGCTGCGCCTGCTGCAACCGATGAACAGTTGCGCGAAGTACTACAGCAGGTGGGATTGGACAAGTTGCTGGAAAACGAGGGGTTGAACGCCTGGCTTGGGGATGGGGGTCGTCAGCTGTCTGGTGGTGAGCAGCGCCGCCTGGGCATTGCCCGCGCGCTGTTGCATCAGGCACCGTTACTGTTGCTCGATGAACCCACCGAAGGTTTGGATGCCGAGACCGAACAGCAGATCCTGGCGCTGCTGCGCCAACACTGTCAGGGTAAAACGCTGATTCTGGTTACTCACCGTCTCTACGGCTTAGAACATCTTGACCGTATCTGCGTGATGGATGGTGGCCGAATTGTCGAGCAAGGTGATCATGCCACGCTGATGGGTTTGCAAGGGCGTTATGCTCGCTTCCGCCAGCGTATCAGTGATATACCTCTGTAAAATGGCCTGTAGAGCACGCTGAGACCTTATATGCGTATTGTTAAGCTGTCACCGCAGTCACTGGTATTTCCCTCTCCTGAGGGCGCTCTGCGCGATCCTAACGGTCTGTTGGCCATTGGCGGTGACCTGACCGCGCCGCGGTTGCTGGCCGCCTATGAACGCGGCATCTTCCCCTGGTTTTCGCCGGGGGAAGCCATTCTGTGGTGGTCACCTGACCCACGCGCGGTGTTGTTCCCTGCCGAACGCCATATCAGCCGTAGTCTGAAACGCTTTCTGCGCAGTGATCCTTTCCGCGTTACGCTCAATCACGACTTTGCGGCAGTCATCGCCGCCTGCGCCGATCGTCCGCAGGAAGGCACCTGGATTGGCCCAGAGGTTCAGCGTGCTTATCTGCACCTGCATCGCCTCGGTTTCGCTCATTCTATCGAAGTCTGGCAGGATGACGTGCTGGTAGGCGGCATGTACGGCGTGGCTCAGGGCGCGCTGTTTTGCGGTGAATCGATGTTCAGCCGTACAACCAACGCATCCAAGTGTGCCCTGATGGCTTTTTGTCAGCATTTTGCCGCTTATGGCGGAGAATTGATTGACTGTCAGGTGCTTAACGCTCACACTGCCACGCTGGGAGCGAAAGAGATCCCCCGACGACAATTTTTGCAGCAGCTCAGTCAACTTCAGCGCAAGCCATTAGCGCCAGAGTGCTGGGCACCGCAAGTGTTACCCCCACAGCAGGTTGAACCACCCTCCCCAACAAACTAATTTTGCGGAAACGGTGCAATGTTCACCGACACTTCTTTACATAATGTGGGTTTTTCGGCATTATCTTGCCGGTTAAAAACTAAGGTAGTTAGACCTAGAGGATTCGATGGCCAAAGAAGACAATATTGAAATGCAGGGCACCGTTCTTGATACGCTGCCGAACACCATGTTCCGCGTTGAATTAGAAAACGGGCACGTGGTAACCGCACATATCTCCGGTAAAATGCGTAAGAACTACATCCGCATCCTGACGGGCGACAAAGTCACTGTAGAGCTGACCCCGTACGACCTGAGCAAAGGCCGCATTGTCTTCCGTAGCCGTTAATCGGCTCACTCGTCGCCAGCCGATGGCGGCACCGAGGATGTAATGCCTCCGGAGCCCTTTCCGTTTACCCCCGTAGCAACGTTCAACATCGAGTTGCAGGAGCGCAGGTAAACTGAGAGGGCTCAATCATTTCTGTTGTGGTGATGATTGCCACCCATAAAAAAAGCGATGCCGAAGCATCGCTTTTTCGTTATCTGGCCCAGGCTTAGTGCACTGCACCTTCATCCGCTTTGCGCATCGATGCGCTGAGGAAGTGGTACGTCAGTTTCTGGTTGTCCTTGTCCAGCTCAACCTTGACTGAACCACCGTCCACCAGCGAGCCGAACAGCAGTTCGTTAGCCAGTGGTTTCTTCAGGTTTTCCTGCATGACACGCGCCATCGGACGTGCGCCCATCGCACGGTCATAGCCTTTAACTGACAGCCAGTCACGCGCTTCGTCGCTCACTTCCAGTGACACACCCTTCGCATCCAGCTGCGCTTGCAGTTCGACGATAAACTTGTCGACAACCTGCTGAATCACCTCAGTCGACAGATGGTTGAACCAGAGAATGTTGTCCAGACGGTTACGGAATTCCGGCGTGAACACTTTTTTGATCTCTTCCATCGCATCGGTGCTGTTGTCCTGCTGAACCAGACCAATCGATTTACGCTCTGTTTCACGCACACCGGCGTTAGTGGTCATCACCAGGATCACGTTGCGGAAATCCGCTTTACGGCCGTTGTTGTCGGTCAGGGTCCCGTTGTCCATGACCTGCAACAGCAGGTTGAACACATCCGGGTGTGCCTTCTCGATTTCGTCCAGCAGCACGACCGAGTGCGGATGCTTAAGCACCGCGTCAGTCAGCAAACCACCCTGATCGTAACCGACATAGCCCGGAGGAGCACCAATCAGGCGGCTAACGGTATGACGTTCCATATACTCGGACATATCAAAACGCAGCAGCTTGATATCCATCGCCTTCGCCAACTGAACCGTCACCTCGGTTTTCCCGACGCCTGTTGGCCCGGCAAACAGGAATGAACCGACAGGTTTGCGATCGTGGCCCAGACCTGCCCGGCTCATTTTGATCGCTTCGGTCAGTGCTTCAATCGCTTGATCCTGCCCGAACACCAGCATTTTCAGACGGTCGCCCAGACTTCTCAATACATCACGATCGCTCGCCGACACGGTTTTTTCCGGGATGCGCGCTATACGTGCCACTACCGATTCAATATCGGCAACGTTGACGGTTTTCTTGCGCTTGCTGATCGGCATTAAGCGGCTGCGAGCACCCGCCTCGTCGATCACGTCAATGGCCTTATCCGGCAAATGACGGTCGTTGATATATTTCACCGACAGCTCAACCGCAGCACGCACCGCTTTCGCGGTATAACGCACATCATGGTGTGCTTCGTACTTGGTTTTCAGGCCATTGATGATCTGGATGGTTTCTTCCGGCGTCGGTTCAGTAATGTCGATCTTCTGGAAGCGGCGGGCCAACGCACGGTCTTTTTCAAAGATGTTGCTGAATTCTTGGTAGGTGGTCGAACCGATGACACGGATCTTGCCGCTGGACAGCAGCGGTTTGATCAAATTGGCGGCATCGACCTGACCACCGGAAGCCGCACCGGCACCGATGATGGTGTGAATTTCATCAATAAACAGAATACTGTTCTTATCCTGCTCCAGCTGTTTCAGTAACGCTTTAAAGCGTTTCTCAAAGTCGCCGCGGTATTTCGTACCCGCCAGCAGCGAACCGATGTCCAGTGAATACAGTGTGCAATCCGCCATCACTTCCGGGACGTCACCCTGCACAATGCGCCAAGCCAGCCCTTCAGCAATCGCGGTTTTGCCCACGCCGGACTCCCCAACCAACAGCGGGTTGTTCTTGCGACGACGGCACAGCACCTGGATAGCACGTTCCAGCTCAGGATCACGGCCAATCAATGGATCAATGCCGCCCACCCGGGCCAGTTGATTGAGGTTGGTGGTGAAGTTTTCCATACGGTCTTCCCCTCCGGACTGCTCTTCATTCACCGGGTTTTCCGCATTTGGCGCTTGGCCCGGCTCGTCTTTACGTGTGCCATGTGAAATGAAATTCACTACGTCAAGACGGCTGACGTCGTGTTTGCGCAGCAGGTAGGCCGCTTGCGACTCCTGCTCGCTGAAAATTGCCACCAGCACGTTGGCGCCGCTAACTTCGCTGCGGCCGGAGGATTGCACATGAAATACCGCACGCTGTAACACGCGCTGGAAGCTGAGCGTCGGCTGTGTGTCGCGCTCTTCTTCGCTGGCGGGCAGCGTTGGCGTGGTTTGTTCGATAAAGGCTTCCAGCTCCTGGCGCAGTGCGGCCAGATCCACTGTGCATGCCTCAAGCGCTTCCCTCGCGGCAGGGTTGCTGAGTAACGCCAGCAACAGGTGCTCCACGGTCATAAACTCGTGTCTGTGCTCACGCGCTCTGGCGAAAGCCATGTTGAGACTGAGTTCCAGTTCTTGATTGAGCATAAGCACCTCCCCAATAGATTGCCTTAATCAGGCTTTTTCCAGCGTACAAAGCAACGGATGCTCGTTCTCCCTTGCATAACGGTTCACATGTACGACTTTGGTTTCCGCCACCTCGGCGGTAAAAACACCACAAATCGCCTTGCCTTGATAGTGGACCGTGAGCATCAGTTGCGTTGCGCGTTCAATATCATAAGAAAAGAACTTTTGCAGAACGTCAATCACAAATTCCATCGGTGTGTAATCGTCGTTGTTAAGTATAACTTTATACATAGACGGCGGTTTTACCGCATCGATTTGTTTTTCTTCGGCTAAGCGTTCAAAATTTAGCCAATCGTTGTTATTGCCCATCGCTGCTCATCTTCTCTGCTCTGTCCTTTAATATGGGGACAGGTTCCGGTTATTCAAAGTGGGGTATCATTACTATTTTACCATCTTCGCCATCATCCCGCCGCACTGGAACGTGCGCTAAAATCTCTGACAAATTGTTACCAAACAATGTCAATATCGTTACCTGCTTCAAACTTTGATGAACTGCTCCTCGCCGACAAAAGCCGATCCCTTGACGTGATGATCATTTGCTCTAGAGTGTAAATTCGTGACCTGGTGGTGTTTTAACCACTTTCAGGCTCATCTGCTACCTGCCGTTGGCGGGTACGAATTCAGTTATTCATCTCACCTAAAAATAGCGTTGCGAGGGATGTAAAAGCATGGAGACGGGTACTGTTAAATGGTTCAACAACGCCAAAGGGTTTGGGTTTATCTGCCCTGAAGGCGGCGGCGAAGACATTTTCGCCCATTATTCTACGATTAAGATGGATGGGTACCGGACGCTGAAGGCTGGCCAGCAGGTCAGTTTTGACGTGCACCAAGGGCCAAAAGGGAACCATGCGAGTCTCATTGTGCCAGTGGAAAACGAGGCGTTGGTTTAAACGCGTCCACAGAGTCAGTCCGAAATACTCCGCTAAAAATGCCAGCCGCTGTATGACTGGCATTTTTTATTATCATGCTATTCGCGGGCCAGCGCGTCAATCGGATTAAGCCGTGCAGCACTGCGTGCGGGCAGATAACCGAATACCACACCAATTGCGGTGGAACACACAAACGCGCTCAGTAACGCCGCTGGTGGGAAACTGATTTGCCACCCTGGCAATACCACCTGAACCAACAGGCCAATGGCGAAGGACAACGTAATCCCCAGCGCACCGCCGACCAGGCACACCAACACAGCTTCAATCAAAAATTGCTGCAACACATCACCGGAACGGGCACCCACTGCCATACGAATCCCGATTTCGCGCGTGCGCTCTGTCACCGACACCAACATGATGTTCATTACGCCGATCCCGCCAACCACCAGTGAAATCACCGCCACCAACGTCAGGAACAGTTGAAGCGTGCGCGTGGTCTTCTCCGCGGTCTGCACCAGACTGTCCATGTTATAGGTGAAAATGTCTTTCTTGCCATGGCGCAACGTCAGCAAACGCGTCAACTGCTGTTCCGCTTCCTGGCTATTGTAGCCCTCGCGAATACGCACGGTGATCGAATCAAAATAGGCGTTGCCCATCAGCCGGTTGGCCATAGTGCTGTAGGGCACCCAAACGTTCAGCGTCTTGCTGCTGCCAAACATCGACTGTTTCTCTTTCGCCACCCCGACGACCGTCGCCGGCATATTACCCACCAAAATCACCTTCCCTACCACATCCTTCTGGTGTGGGAATAATCGGCGCTGGGTATTGGCATCTATCACGACCGTTTGTGAATGCGATTGCACCTGCAGTTGATCAATGCCGGTGCCTTGGGTAAAGGTCATGCCATACACGCGGAAAAACTGTTCACTGACCCCGGTGACATTGGCTGCCACATCGACGTTGCCCAACCGCAGCCGCATACTGCTGGCAATAGTGGGTGACAGCGCACTGACGTAAGGTTGCTCACGCAGTGCAGCAAGATCGTCGTACTTCAGCGCTTGTCGGAAGGTCGGGTCGTCATCCCCAAAATCCTTGCCGGGATAAATGTCGACCGTATTGGTGCCGATAGATTTGATATCCGCCAGTACCATCTGTTTGGCAGCATCACCGATCACCAGGATCGATACCACAGAGGCAATACCGATAATAATGCCCAGCATGGTCAACGCAGTACGCATTTTACTCGCAGCCATCGCTCGCCAAGCCATCACCAATGCCTCGCGAAAACGACCGGCTGTTTGCTGCCAGGACGGTGCTGGCGCAGCCATTTCCAATGGCTTGGCGTTTGGATTGCTCCGTTGATCCGGACACGAATCAGCAATGATCTCCCCGTCACGGATTTCAATCACTCGTTCAGCCTGCTGCGCCACAGCCGGATCGTGGGTTACGATAATCACCGTGTGCCCCTGTTCGCGCAGTTGCTTGAGGATCGTCATTACCTCTTCACCGGAATGGCTATCAAGTGCACCGGTAGGTTCATCTGCCAAAATCACCTGGCCGCCGTTCATCAACGCACGAGCAATACTGACTCGCTGTTGTTGACCGCCTGAAAGCTGGCTCGGACGATAACCAACGCGTTCACTCAGTCCAAGACGTTGCAGCAATGCCACGGCTCTTTCGCGACGCGCCGCCTTACCCAGCCCGGCGTACACAGCCGGTACCTCGACGTTATGTGCTGCACTTAAATGGGGTAATAAATGATAACGCTGGAAGATAAAGCCAAAATGCTCACGCCGCAGCCGGGCCAGCGCGTCACCATTGAGTGTTGCCACGTCTTGCCCCGCCACCCGATACACGCCGGCGCTGGGTTTATCCAGGCAACCCAAAATATTCATCAGCGTCGATTTACCGGAACCAGAAGCGCCCATAATGGCTACCATTTCACCGGCGTCGATGCGTAGACTCACGTTCTTCAGCACCGCCACTGTCTGATCGCCCGACTGATAGCTACGGCTAATGCCGCTCAGTTCTAACAGCGCCATCAGATGGCCTCCACGCCGCCACGGCTGACAATCACCTCATCGCCGATATTCAGCCCACTGAGAATTTGTACGTCAATGTTATTACGCAGGCCAATAGTAACCTCGCGCTTTTCTTCCTTACCTTGCTTCACGATCGAAACATGGTAGCGGTTATCGGCAATTTGATCGCCCAAGGCTGCCAACGGGATCACCAGCGCCTGGTTAACACCTGCCAGCTGAATATGCACCTGTGCGGTCATTTGCAGCCGCAATAACCCTTCCGGATTCGGCACTTCAAAACGCGCATAATAGAAGATAGCGTTATTGACCTTCTCGGGAGTAGGTTGAATGTCTTTCAGCACGCCGTCAAAGCGTCGGTTAGGATCGCCCAGTACAGTAAACCACGCTTTTTGGCCCGGTTTGAGGCTGATAATGTCTGCCTCCGAGACCTGAGCCTTTACCAGCATGGTGCTGAGATCTGCCAAGGTCAGAATGTTCGGTGCCTGCTGAGCAGCAATCACCGTCTGGCCCTGCAGCGTGGTGATCTGTACCACATCACCGTCCATCGGTGCTTCAATGCGGGTAAATGCCAGATTAATCTTTGCCGTGTCCAGGCTAGCCTGATTCTTGGCGATTTGCGCATGGATAGTGCCCACCTGCGCTTTCTTCACCGCTAACTGCGTGGCGGCTTGATCCAAGTCCTGGCGCGATACTGCTTGCAACTTCGCCAACGCCTGGTTGCGTTGCAGCGTTACCGCGGCCAACTGTTGCTCTGCCTGTGCCTGCTGTAACTGGGCATGCAATTCTCGCAGCGTTGCCTCACCCTCGCGGATGCTGTTCTTCGCTTGTTGTGGATCAATCACGCCCAGCAACTGGCCCTTTTTCACCCGGTCGCCAATCTCAACAAACAAGCTTTCTAACTGCCCGCTAACCTGCGCACCCACGTCAACCTTGCGCACTGCATCAAGCTGCCCAGTCGCAAGCACGTTCTGTTGCAGATCGCCCTTGACGACCTTCACTGTTTTAAACTGCGTTGGCGCCGGATGACCAAAGTGCCAGGCCACCATTGCGGCGAGCGCTACCACCACAATCAGCACCATGACCCAGCGTCGCTTATATCCTTTAAACCACGTCAAAATAGGTTCCTGCCTGTTGCAATTCATACTGCCAATAGCGGCAGCGAGGCTAAATTATCACGCACAGTAATGAATAACTAAACCTTAGCTCAACACAATGTGGAGACACCCTTTGTTACATTCAACATTGAACTCCCGTTTAGTGAAGGCTTGGTGAAATAGCGTTATTCAATACAGCCAAGGATTTCATCATGTCTCAGCTCAGCTATCCACTCGTATCTGCACGCCCGCTTAATGGCTTGCAATTGATGACGGCGCTGGCCAATGGCGACAAGGCACCGAGCAAAGCGTGGAAAAAAACATCATTCCGCCTGAAGTTTATCGCCCGTTCATTATTTTGCTGGCGCACCACCAGCGGTTTGCTCAGCACGCTGGCATCAAATCCCCTGTTGGATGAGATCCTGAACGCGCAACCCAATCTACCGTGCAAGTTACACCGCCCGTATCTGGCGGCGAACATGAGCAAAATCGAATGCTTGTTCGCCCTGCGCGATCACTACGATCTCAGCCTGCAACGCATGCCCATGAAGATGTTGCTCGGTCATCTGAACAAACCTTTTGTACTCGCCAGTGCTAGCGGCAAGAGCGGTACAACCGTTTCACTGGAATTGGCGGCCATAGATAATCTGAATAAAGAAGGGGAAGCAACCCTGTTGCTGCGTAACGCCAGTGGCATTATGTTGGCAGAAATCACGTTTGCACTGATGCACTATCAGCAACAGCCTACGCTCTTTATCGGTGGGTTGCAGGGAGCCAATCATCAGGTGCCGCACGCTGAAATCCAGTCGACCACCAAAGAGTGTCACGGGTTGTTCCCGAAACGGCTGGTACTGGAAGGGCTTTGTACTCTGGCACGCCACTTGGGCATTCAGCAAATTGTGGCAGTCGGCAATGCCACACATATCTACCAAAACTGGCGCTATCGCAGTAAAAAGAAAGACAAGCTTCATGCCGATTATGACCAATTCTGGACATCAATGGGCGGCAAGATGCTGGAAAGCGGCTATTTCCTGTTGCCGGAACACGTGGCCCGTAAACCGATCGATGACGTGGCCAGTAAAAAACGCGCCGAATACCGTCGGCGCTATCAACTGTTGGACGAACTGGAACAAGGAATGGCTACACATTTCAGTACCCAATCCCGCTTTGCCGGGGCCTAGTCGGCCCGGCCGCGCGCCAGCCAAATCACGCGTGAGAACATTTTCTTGAGCAGTGGCGGCACCGAGTCGGTGCCACGCTCACCGGCTTGCATCGCCACCTCGATCGCCAGATCAGGTTTTGATGAATGATGTACCGCCTTCAGAATCACTTTACGCATTGGCATTTGGGCGTTACTCGGCACTGACGCCACCCGATAATAAACTGCGCTGAAACCTTCGCGGAACATGAAATGTTCCATGTCCGGCGCCGGTAACGCGGTTAGCCGATCACGCTCGTTGTCTTCATGGTTATCCAGCATGCCGCGTACGGTGGCAGCGTATTTTCGCCCCGCTTCATCGCCGTCCACCAACGCATGCCACTCAATACCCATACGTCGGGCAAACCTCAACAGTGGCTTCAAGCCGCACTGGGCAAACTCAATCACCCGCACGCCTTCCGCCTCAAAGTGATAACCACACTGGCGAGCCAGTTCGTTCAGCAACCAGACTTCTGTTTCCCCTTCCACCAGCAACCAACAACGGGCAAACAGTGATGAGGGTCGGTTAAAACGAATATGAAAAGAAATACGCCGCCCGTCCTCCGGGCTCAGCCCACGCGGCCCAAGCCGGTAAGTGGCAACCCGGCCTGATTCACGTACCAACCGACAAACGTGCTCTACCGGTACCAGCGACACCAGTTCGCTGGAGTTGGTGGTGGTGATGCGTTGTAACGGCAGTTGGTTGAGCAACCCCCAGGCCACCGACAACATGATCGGATGCAAGCGGGTTTCCGGATCCTCTACCAGCAACAGCGGTCTCGCATGAGGATCCAACTTGATGCTGCCTTTGGCCTGCAATAACGTAGAAAACATCCCCAGCAGAATCAGTCGCATACTGCGACTATTTGGTTCAGCCACCATGCGGTTGATGCTGTCCAACGAGCGCCATGCCTGTTGATCCTGATCTTGACCCAGCCGCTTCCTGCGCGGGCGCGTCACCTGCGAGCCCTGCTCGGCAAAGTAGTGTTCCAGCAATTGCTGCATTGCCGCCAGTCCCTGGCGAAGTTCGGAATTAGTTAATTTTTGTGGGTTACGCACCAGCTCACGCGTCAGTTGATCCAACTGCTGAGCCAGTGCCTGGTTGTCGGCCGGATGCTCGTCATTCAACGTGCTGGGCCGTAGGCGACGGATAAACCGCGCATCGCGCAGACGTAACACTGGATGGATACGAATAATAGCGTGTGCCAGCTGTTCAATATGATGTAACGGCATCGCGTTACCGTCGGCGTCCAGAAAACCGCGCCAGGTACACACCGTACCGTCGTCGGCCAGTTCACCTTCACAACGGTAATAAATGCGGTTCAGGTTATCGTCACCCTTGACCCAGAGTGGTGACAGATGGCGGTAACGGGGCAAATGCGCATGGCCGATGTCTTTTTCACAGAAGGTAAATACCACCTGTAAATGCCGATCTTTGGCGTCCTCTTCACCAGGTGGAAAGTGAAAATCATGCGCTTCAAAACGGTACAGCTTTGGCTCTGGTGCCAACAGCAGCGTCAGTGCGTCCAGCAGACTGGATTTGCCCCAGGCATTTTCGCCGAGCAGCAGCGTGTTGTCGTCCAGCATCAATGACAGCCGGTTAATGCCGCGGAAACCTACAATCTCGATACGCTCTAAGAACATCTGTCGCCTCCCGTGCGCACTGCCACCGTCCTTAATGGGGTGACCTCCTCAGAGCATGGTCAAAAAACCCCTTGCAGGTCAAGCGGACAACGTCAAATCTGCCGCTTTACTCTAGCCGCTGTTTTGGTTAGCGTGTGGGGCCTCGCCGTTCATCCAGGCGCCCCTCCGAACAAAGGACGCAAGCTTCACCATGTATTCAGGACTGCTGATTATTCTGTTACCGCTGATTGCCGGTTACCTCGTTCCGTTGCGCAGTCGAACGTTACTGCAAACCATCAACCGTCTGCTGAGTTGGATGGTGTACGTGATCCTGTTTTTCATGGGCATCAGCCTGGCGTTCCTGGAGGATCTGAGCAGTAATTTGGTGCTGATTTTCCAGTATGCCTCCGTGTTTTTCCTGTGCATTCTCGCCGCCAGTTTGCTGATGTTGATGTTGCTGGAACGCAAAATGCCGTGGCACAACAACCATAAACAGGAAAAATTGCCTTCACGCCTGCATATGGCACTGGAATCACTCAAGTTATGCGGCGTCGTGCTCGGTGGCTTCCTGCTTGGCCTCACACAGTGGCAATGGCTGCAATTTGCCAACAAAGGTAGCGAATATGCATTGATTTTCTTGCTGCTGTTGGTAGGTATTCAACTGCGCAACAGCGGTATGACATTACGCCAAATCGTGCTTAACCGACGCGGCATGATGGTAGCCGTGGTGGTAGTGGTCAGTTCGCTGGCCGGGGGTGCGCTGGCAGCACAACTGCTCGGGCTGCCGATTAAGGCCGGGCTGGCAATGGCATCCGGTTTTGGTTGGTATTCGCTTTCCGGCATTTTAATCACCGACGCTTACGGCCCGGTACTGGGGAGCGCGGCCTTCTTTAACGATCTGGCGCGTGAGCTGATAGCAATAGTGCTGATCCCAACACTGGTACGTCGTAGCCGCTCCTCAGCGCTGGGTCTGTGTGGCGCCACCTCCATGGACTTTACCCTGCCGGTGCTGCAACGCAGCGGGGGTATGGAGATAGTGCCACCGGCCATCGTGCATGGCTTTCTGTTAAGCCTACTGGCACCGATACTTATCGCCCTGTTCTCTTGATCTCTCTCCGGGGGCATTGCCCCCGGAAACCGGAATAATTCCCATCCTCACAGCAAAATTGCGCTAAATCAAACTTGCTCTTGGTTGCATCACAAAAGCCTTTTTAAGCCTCGGTTGCCGATCTATGCTTTTAAACAAGCATTATAAATGCAACTTTAAAAAGGAAGCGATTATGTTCTGTGTGCAATGTGAACAAACCATCCGTACCCCTGCTGGTAACGGCTGCTCTTATGCCCAAGGTATGTGTGGCAAAACGGCAGAAACCTCCGATCTGCAAGATCTGCTGGTCGCTGCGTTACAAGGCCTATCCGCCTGGGCGTTGCAGGCCAGAGCACTCGGCATCGTCGATCACGATATCGACAGTTTTGCCCCACGCGCCTTCTTCTCTACTCTGACCAACGTCAACTTCGATTCAGATCGCATCATCGGTTATGCACGCGAAACCATCGCCCTGCGTGAATCTCTGGCCGCTCGCTGCCGGTTACTGGATGCTGACGTCCGCGTCGACCATCCGTTGGCTACGCTGCAATTGGCCGGTGACGACATAGCGACACTGTTGCAACAAGCCGCTCAGTTTGCCTTGAATACCGACAAGGCCGAGGTCGGCGACGACGTGCACGGTCTTCGCATGCTATGTCTGTATGGCCTGAAAGGTGCCGCAGCCTATATGGAACACGCCCATGTACTGGGCCAGTCCGACATCCAGATTTATGCCGATTACCATGCTTTTATGGCCTGGCTCGGCACCCAGCCACGCGACGTCGATACCCTGCTGAATAACGCCATGGGCATTGGCAAAATGAACTTCAATGTAATGGCGATCCTCGATCACGGCGAAACTCAAGCCTACGGTGACCCACTGCCTAGCGCGGTGAATGTGCGTCCTGTGGCCGGTAAAGCTATTCTGATCTCCGGCCATGATCTGAAAGATCTGCGCATGCTGCTGGAACAAACCGAGGGCCAGGGCGTGAACATCTACACCCACGGCGAAATGTTGCCGGCACACGGTTACCCGGAACTGAAAAAATTCAAACATCTGGTGGGCAATTACGGCAGTGGTTGGCAGAACCAGCAGATTGAGTTCGCCAAATTCCCGGGGCCGATAGTGATGACCTCTAACTGTATTATCGATCCAAACGTCGGTAACTACGGCGATCGTATTTGGACGCGTAGCATTGTCGGTTGGCCGGGTGTGAACCATTTGGAAGGGGACGATTTCACCCAAGTGATCACGCAGGCACAGGGAATGAACGGTTTCCCGTATACCGAAATCGAACATATGATCACCGTCGGTTTTGGCCGCCAGACGCTGCTCAACGCGGCTGATACAGTGATTGATTTAGTCGCACAAAAGAAACTGCGCCACGTATTTTTGGTCGGCGGTTGTGACGGTAGCCGTGACGAACGTAGCTACTTCACTGACTTCGCTCGCAGCGTTCCGCAAGACTGCCTGATCATGACGCTAGCCTGCGGTAAATACCGCTTCAACAAGCTGGATTTCGGCACCCTGGAAGGGCTACCGCGCCTGCTGGATGTCGGTCAATGTAACGATGCCTATTCTGCCATTATGTTGGCAGTCAAACTGGCCGATACCCTTGGCTGCTCGGTCAACGAACTGCCACTGAGCCTGGTACTGTCATGGTTTGAGCAAAAGGCGATCGTTATTCTGCTGACGCTACTGTCACTGGGGGTAAAAAACATTGTCACCGGCCCCACCGCGCCAGGCTTCTTGACCGACAACCTGATGGCTGTCCTGAACGATAAATTTGGCATGCGCCCGATTACCACGGTTGAGCAGGATCTGAATGCCCTTCTCGGGTGATATCGCCTAAATGCGTCGAGTGGCAGCTCGGGGAACAAAGGTAGCCCACACAGCTGCAACGCGACGCATAACGGACATAACGTTATTTTTTGGGGCCGTAGATGCCGGCCCCTTTGCTTTGAGGTGCCCGATGACCCAACCTAGTCCGCTTTGCCCCAACCGCATGCATGTACATTCAATCCAACAGGAAACGGCCGACGTTTGGACGTTAAACCTGATCTGCGACGTTTTTTACCCTTATCAACCCGGTCAGTTTGCACTGGTCAGCATTCGCAACAGCGAAGAAACACTGCGCGCCTATACACTATCCTCTTCGCCAGGCCAAAGCCGTTTCCTCAGCATCAGCGTGCGCTGTCTGCCGGATGGCATTGGCTCTCGTTGGTTAACGCACGAGGTTAAACCCGGCAATACGTTGTGGCTGTCTGATGCTCAGGGTGAATTCAGCTGTGAACAACACCCGTCCGATCGTTACCTGATGTTGGCAGCCGGCTGCGGCGTAACGCCAATTATCTCTATGTGCCGCTGGCTGGTAGCAAACCGCCCAACCTGTGATATCGCTGTAATCTTTAACGTTCGTACTCCGGCCGACACCATTTTCGCCAAGCAATGGCATGCGTTATGCGCCAAACATCCTCAATTGCAGTTAACGCTGATGGCTGAGCAGGATATTCAACCCGGTTATCTCAACGGACGCATCAATGCTGAAGTGCTGCGCCAAACCGTACCTGATCTCATCAATCGTACGGTGATGACCTGCGGTCCTGCCCCTTATATGGCCCAGGTAGAACAACTGTGCCTGCAATTCGGCGTTCCGGCGGCGCGTTTCCATAAAGAGCAGTTCCATACCCCGGCAGCCACCGATGGCGAACAGAGCGAAGGATTAACCTTGCGCACCGCCCGCCCTCTGCGTGAGTTCCGCGTACCGGTCGGCAGTACATTACTGGCTGCAATGGAAACCCATGCGTTGCCAGTCAACGCCGCCTGCCGGGCGGGAGTATGTGGTTCATGCAAAACCCGTATCCTCGAAGGCGATTACACCACCACCAGCAGCATGACTCTGACTGCGGCTGAAATCGCCCAAGGTTATGTGCTGGCCTGCAGTTGCCAACTGCAAGGTGACGTCACCCTCGCCTGATATTTGCGCCCCGTCGGTCAGGATGGGGCATTTATCGGCAAGCAAGCTTTACCTTCCCCTTCTACACTTTCCCGGTTCCAAGCTTTTATCAGGCTCATCTGCTCAATATCTAAAAAGCTGTACCCAATGGATTTCAATCATTTGAAAAAACAGGGTATTTCTATCATATTTGGGGGAACTATGAAGCAAACCGTAGCCACACTGATCGCCAAAACTCTGGAACAGGCCGGTGTGAAACGCATTTGGGGCGTCACCGGTGATTCTCTCAACGGTCTCAGCGACAGCCTGCATCGTATGGGGACCATCGAATGGCTGGGCACACGCCACGAGGAGGTCGCCGCCTTCGCTGCCGGTGCGGAAGCCCAACTGACCGGTGAGCTGGCAGTCTGCGCCGGTTCTTGCGGCCCCGGTAACCTACATCTGATTAACGGTCTGTTCGATTGCCACCGTAACCATGTACCCGTATTGGCGATTGCCGCACATATTCCCTCCAGCGAAATCGGCAGTGGTTATTTTCAAGAAACTCACCCACAAGAACTGTTCCGCGAATGCAGCCATTACTGTGAACTCGTTTCCAACCCGGAACAGTTACCACGGGTACTGGAAATCGCCATGCGCAAAGCGATCCTCAATCGCGGCGTCTCAGTGATCGTACTGCCAGGCGATGTGGCGCTGCGTATGGCCCCGGAAGATGCCAGCATGGTATGGCATACCCCGGCGCTGCCACTGGTGCAGCCACCAATGAGCGAACTGAACAAACTCGCGACAACCTTGAATAAGGCGAAAAACATTACATTGATGTGCGGCAGCGGGTGCGCCGGTTCGCATGACGAAGTGGTCAAACTGGCAGAACTGCTGCAAGCACCGGTCGTACACGCACTGCGTGGAAAAGAACATATCGAGTGGGATAACCCTTATAGCGTCGGTATGACCGGCTTGATCGGTTTTTCTTCCGGCTACCACGCGATGATGAATGCCGATACCTTGGTGTTGCTTGGTACCCAATTCCCGTACCGCGCGTTCTATCCAACCAATGCCAATATCATTCAGATCGACATCAACCCCGGTAGTATCGGCGCACACTGCCCAGTCAATATGGCGCTGGTAGGCGATATCAATACGACCCTTACCGCACTGCTGCCGCAGTTGGAACCTAAGAGTGACCACGCATTTCTCGATAAGGCATTGGAACACTACCGCAACGCGCGTAAAGATCTGGACGGACTGGCGACTGCCAATGACGATCAACCCATTCACCCACAGTATCTGGCACAACAACTCAGCCAATATGCCAGCGACGACGCCATTTTCACCTGTGACGTCGGCACGCCCACCGTGTGGGCAGCCCGCTATTTGAAGATGAACGGCAAACGCCGCTTACTGGGGTCGTTCAACCACGGTTCGATGGCCAATGCTATGCCACAGGCGATAGGTGCACAGGCCACCGAACCGCACAAACAGGTGATCGCCATGTGCGGTGACGGTGGTTTCGCCATGTTGATGGGGGATTTCCTTTCATTGGCGCAGTTGAAACTGCCGGTCAAGATTGTGATATTCAACAACAGCGTGCTGGGCTTTGTGGCGATGGAAATGAAAGCTGGTGGCTATCTGACCGATGGAACCGATCTGCACAACCCAGATTTTGCAGCGATTGCCAACGCCGCTGGCGTGAAAGGCATTCGCGTGGAAAAAGCGTCGGATCTGGACGCCGCGTTACAGGAAATGCTGACGCACCCCGGCCCGACGTTGTTGGACGTTGTCACTGCAAAACAAGAACTGGCAATGCCGCCGCAGATCAAATTCGAACAGGCCAAAGGCTTTAGCCTGTATATGCTGCGCGCCATTATCAACGGCCGCGGTGACGAAGTGGTCGAGCTGGCAAAAACCAACTGGTTGCGTTAATAATCGTACCCTCTTTTCCATCAGTTATCGCTATCCCTAATCGATTTCAAGCTGCAGCCAACAACGCTGCAGCTTGAAAGATGAAGGGGATAAAGGAGTTGTATGCTTATCGATTTACGCAGTGACACCGTGACCCGCCCCAGCGCCGCGATGCGCGACGCCATGGTACGTGCTGAAGTGGGTGATGACGTTTACGGGGATGACCCCACGGTAAACGCTCTGGAGGCAGAAGCCGTCCGTCTGTCTGGTAAAGAGGCTGCACTGTTCTTGCCAAGCGGCACTCAGGCCAATCTGGTGGCGCTACTCAGCCATTGTCAACGCGGTGACGAATATGTTGTCGGCCAACAGGCACATAACTATAAATATGAAGCTGGCGGCGCGGCAGTGCTCGGCAGTATTCAGCCACAGCCGATTGAAGCAAACCCAGACGGCACTTTGCCACTCGATAAGGTCGCCGCCGCGATCAAACCCGATGATATTCATTTCGCCAAGACGCGTTTGCTGAGCCTGGAAAACACCATCAGCGGCCGCGTGTTGCCACTGACGTACCTGCAACAAGCCTGGCAGTTTAGTCGTGAACATCAACTGGCGTTACACATCGACGGCGCACGCATTTTCAACGCGGCCGTCGCGCTGAACGTGCCATTGAAAGAGATTGTGCAGTACTGCGATACCTTCACTATTTGCCTGTCGAAAGGGCTAGGCGCACCGGTAGGATCGTTGCTGTGCGGCAGTAAAGCCTTTATCCAGCAAGCCTTACGCTGGCGTAAAATGACCGGTGGTGGCCTGCGCCAGGCTGGTATCCTGGCCGCAGCAGGTCTCTATGCGCTGGAGCACAATGTAGAACGGTTGCGTGAAGATCACGACAACGCCAAGTGGCTGGAGCAACAACTGCAAGGAATTGGCGTGGAGATCGCTGAACCGGGGGCACAAACCAACGTGTTGTACCTACGTCAATCGCCTGAACTGGCAGCTAAGCTGGGCCCCTGGATGCGTGAACATGGCGTATTGATCAGCAGCGGGCCGTTGACGCGCATTTTGACGCACCTTGACGTCAGCCGTCAGGATTTGCAACACGTAGTCGACTTGTGGCAGCAATTCCTCAAACAGCATGCCTGAGCCCTTGTTTGGATGGGGCGCCAACGCCCCCATCCTCAGAGTATCCAACGGCCATAGACCCAATACCAAATTGCCAAGATCGCCACGACATTCAGTATCACGCTGACGATAAACCAGCTTTTAAACGGCTGTTTCTGGGTTTTGTGGCGAAACAATTGCTGGCCAGCGATCGCCCCAACCCAACCACCTACCAAACCGAATACCAGCAGTGTGCTTTCTGGTACCCGTTGCCACCCTTTGCGTGCAGCAAACTTATCCGCACCGTATACAACTAACGTCAGCAGGTTAGCCAACAACCACCACATCCAGATCGGATGCAGGAAAAATAAACTGGCGATCAGCGCCAGTCCCAACAGGGCATAACAAACAGCATTGAGTTTCATATATTCCGGCTTAGCACAGACAAACGGTGCGTAGTGTGACGCCGCTCGACAGCGGATGCAATGCCCTCATAACCACACAAAAAGTGCATTTAAACTGTGAATTTGGCATCCTGTGACCATGAACTTCACCGCATAAGGCGGCGCTAATGACACCCCAACGCATTCTGGTTCTTGGAGCCAGCGGCTACATCGGCCAAAACCTGATCCCCCACCTGATTGAGCAGGGGCATGACATTACCGCTGCCGCGCGTCGTATCGAATGGCTGCAAGAACAGCACTGGCCACACGTTAACTGCCAGTATGTCGACGTCTACCAGCCGGACACGCTGGCCGCCGCACTGTGGGAGATAGATGCCGTTTATTACCTGATCCACGGTATGGGTGACGGCGATGACTTTATTGAAAAAGAGCGTCAGGCAGCGGAAAACCTGCGTGATGCGTTGCGCAGCTCCAGCGTCAAACAGGTTATTTTTCTTGGCGCACTGCAACCGGCCGGAGAAAGTTCGCCGCATCTGGTCGCGCGCAAGCTGACCGGTGAGATCTTGCGCCAAAGCGGCATCCCGATCACCGAGCTGCGCGCCAGTATCATCGTCGGCCCCGGCTCCGCCGCCTTCGAAATCATGCGTGATATGGTCTACAACCTACCGATACTGACGCCACCGCGCTGGGTGCGCTCCAAATCGTCACCGGTCGCGTTAGAAAACCTGCTGGTCTATCTGGCCGATCTGCTAGAACATCCGGCAGAAGAAAATCGTATTTTTGATGTCGCTGGCCCGGAGTACATCAGTTACCAGACCATGTTTGAACGCTTCATCGCAATCAGTGGTAAAAAACGTTGGCTGATCCCTATCCCGCTGCCGACGCGCTTTATCTCGGTGTGGTTCATCAGCATGATTACCTCGGTGCCGACTTCTATTGCCAGTGCGCTAATCCAGGGGTTGAATCACGACCTGCCCGCCGACGGTAAACCCATACAAGCGCTGATCCCGCAAAGACTGCAAACCTTTGATCAGGCGGTGACCGCGACGCTGAAACGTGAGGAAGACGTGGTTGATTCCGCCGATTGGGGTTACGACCCAGAAGCGAGGGCACGTTGGCGACCGGGCTATGGCTTCTACCCGAAACAAGCGGGTTGTTCGCTGGAAACCTCGGCATCCAGCCAGGCACTGTGGCATACGGTGCAACAACTGGGCGGTAAAGAGGGCTATTTTTATGCCAACATCCTGTGGCAGATCCGCGCCCGTATGGACGATATGATCGGCAACCGTGTGGTTTATGGCCGACCAGAGCGCGACACGCTGGCTGTTGGCGATTTGGTCGACGGCTGGAAAGTCATCACCATCAAACCACAGCGGTTACTGGCGTTATTGTTCGGTATGAAAGCCCCCGGATTAGGCCGCCTCGCCTTCACAATCAAGGACCACGGTGATTACCGCACCCTGGATGTGCGCGCCTGGTGGCACCCGGCGGGATTCAGTGGGCTGCTGTATTGGTTCGCTATGATGCCGGCTCATCTATTTATTTTTCGCGGCATGGCGCGACGTATCGCCCGGTTGGCTGAACAGCATCAGCGTACTTTGCCATAATTAAGTCGTATCCCGGTGCTTAATTGTCGATCAACCGCACAGTTTGCTGCTGCGGTTAGGCCCTTTCCGATTGCATAGAGCACGAAATAACGGAAGAATGGCATCTTATTTGCTGTAGCGCCGCTGAAGGCCGTCAGCATTCTGATTTTTGGTGAGAATAGAGTTCGTTATGAAGGTATTGGTCACCGGTGCAACCAGTGGATTAGGCCGTAACGCCGTTGAATATCTCCGTCGTCAGGGCATAAAAGTGCGCGCCACCGGCCGCAACCTGGCCATGGGCAGTTTGCTGGAAAAAATGGGCGCGGAATTCATTCATGCCGATCTCACCAATCTGATCTCATCGCAGGCCAAAGCTATGCTGGCCGACGTGGACGTTCTGTGGCACTGCTCCAGTTTTACTTCCCCTTGGGGTACTGAAGAAGCGTTCGAACTGGCCAATGTGCGCGCAACCCGCCGCTTGGGAGAATGGGCGGCAGCCTACGGTGTGTCGCAGTTTATCCATATCTCCTCGCCGGCGGTTTACTTCGATTATCACCACCACCGCAACATTACCGAAGACTTCCGCCCCGTGCGTTATGCGAATGAGTTCGCTCGCAGCAAGGCCGCCGGTGAACACGTGATCCAGCAGTTGGCGCTATCCAACCCGCAAACACACTTCACTATCCTGCGTCCTCAGGGGTTATTCGGACCGCACGACAAAGTGATGCTGCCGCGTCTGCTGCAAATGATAAAACGCTATGGCAATCTGCTGTTGCCGCGCGGCGGTGCAGCACTGGTGGACATGACTTATCTGGAGAATGCGGTCCATGCCATGTGGCTGGCAACCCAGAAAGAAAATACGCCATCCGGTCGCGCTTATAACATTACCAACCAGCAACCACGCCAGTTACGCAGCGTCGTGCAGCAATTGATCGACGAGCTTGGCATGAAGTGCCGGATCCGTTCTGTGCCCTATCCCATGCTCGATATGATGGCCCGTGGAATGGAAAAACTCGGCAGCAAAAGCGAAAAAGAGCCGGTACTGACACACTATGGTGTCGCCAAGCTAAATTTTGATCTGACGCTGGACATCACGCGCGCCCAACAAGAGCTGGACTATCACCCCATTGTTTCGTTGGATGAAGGCATTTCCCGCACCGCCCGCTGGCTAAAAGAACACGGCAAGCTGCACGGTCTGTAATTAACGGGCAGCTCCGTATTTCAGCAACAGCGCGTCGACAATCGCCTCACTCTCCGCATCCGGCTCACCACGATAATCGCTGGGCCGGAAATGCATCTGAAACGCCGCCAGTACGTTTTTCTGCTGCCGAACATCCCACTGCGCATCCATGCCATAACCGTAACGCGCCAGCTTGGCCATCAACGGTGCCAGCGGCACTTCGGCATGCTTATCCCGCCCGGCCAACAGTTTATGCACCTGATCCTCATCCGGCCAGGCACCTATGCCTGCCTGAGCCAGTTGTTGCCAGGGGAATAGCGGGCCTGGATCCTGCTTGCGCTGCGGCGCGATATCGCTGTGGCCCACCACGTCCATCGGTTGAATACCGTAGCGCTGAATAATATCGCGGCTCAGTGAGACCAGCAGCGCGATTTGTTGCGGCGTATACGGTTGCCAATGGGTAAACAGCAGCGTGCGGTTGAATCCGCGATTGACAATTTCGATGCCGATCGACGTGTCATTCAGGTTGGTTCTGCCACGCCAACTGCTGGCCCCAGCATGCCAGGCACGCAGAGCTTCCGGCACCAGTTGGAAAGCAACCGGTTTGCCCTCCACCAACGGCGGGTGCGCAGGCAACAGATAATGTGCACTGACGTGTTCATCCGTCAGGGTTTTTAACGAAGAATGGAAATCCTCCGCAGTGTAATGCATCACCAAAAAACGAATACGTTGGTCCGCGCCCTGCGCCTGATGCAGAGTTTCAAGCTGGTAATCGCCGCGATCAACCGTCGTACCCAGCTGCTCACTTTGGCAACCTGCGAGCAGCACCGCGACACATATCCCAGGCCAAATTTTCAAGACTCCCTCCTGCGTTTTTGATGCCCGAATTTGTAACTCAGGTTGATTAACCTGTATCCAATAATCAAGTTAATCAATAAATGATGACAGATCAGCCAGATGTGCAAGCGAGTGTTACGCCTGGCTAGCAGAGTGCACAGCAGCTGTTAGGCTCATAATATTACCTGCGCTGATAAAAGTGAGTCACTCATGTTCAAGCCAAGCTATTTAACATGGCTGATTTGTATCGCCATGCTGCCGCTCAGTGGATGTGATCAAAAAACAGTGGCCAACACCATGGGGGGAGGTTCCCCAACCGCAGCATCGCCTGCCCCTCCTCCGGCCTATACGCCGTTGAGCGCCGATCAACTGTATCAATTAGTTAGCCCGGTGGCACTTTTCCCTGACAAGCTGTTGGCTCAGGTCCTCGCCGGTGCGGGTTATCCTGATCAAATCAGTGCTGCGGATAACTGGCTGGGGCAAAACCGCGGCCTGCAACCGGCGGCACTCACCACGGCTGCAGACACCCAGCCCTGGGATCCCAGCGTACGTAGTTTGGTTCAATTTCCTGATGTATTAGACCAGATGGCGAAAAATATCCCCTGGACCACGGCGTTGGGCAGTGCTTATCTCAACGATCCCACTGATGTGATGAATGCCATTCAGGTGTTGCGTCAACGTGCATCGGCTAAAGGCACGCTCAAAACATCACCTCAGCAAAGAGTGATTGTGGCACCGACTACACAATACGTTGAGCAACAACCTTACCCGCAAAGTATAGTGACGGCCCCAGCTCAGACCATTGTTATTGAACCCAGCCAGCCGGATGTGGTTTACGTCCCGCGTTACGACCCTTGGGTTGCCTATGGCGAACCCATCCCCGCCTACCCCAATTACAACTATCAAAGCGCGTCCAGCTATAGCAGCGGCGATATGCTGGCAACCGGCGTTATCAGCTTTGGTGTAGGTATCGTGGTCGGGGCATTGATTAATCAGAATCATCATGACGACTGGCATAGCTGGGATGTGCACTGGAATAATCGGCGGCAACCGGTGGTCTACAACAATGCCCCCTATATTTCGCACTCCACCACGGTGGTTAACCGTGTGACCAATATTAACCAATACAATAATGTGAACCGCAGTAGCACTGTAAACAATGTGAACCGCAGCAACACTGTAAACAACTTCAACAACGCACCGGTGAATCAGGCACCGCGTTTTGCCGCCCCAGTTGCTCATCCGGCGCCTAATGTCGCGACTATGCAACAGCCTCACTTTGCTACGCAGGCTCCGGTGGCAGCAGCAGGCCGTCAGCCAATGGTTGCCCCGAACTTTACCCATACGGGCACAGTTACTGCACCACATGTAACGGCACCTTCAGCCCACAGTCAGCAACCCATGACCATGCCTAATTTTAGCCATACTGCCCCTGCAGCAGTGAAACAACCGCCAAAAATTCAGGCAGCGCCAAGAGTACAGGCAGCGCCAGTTCCCGCTCATCAGACTGATAATCGGCCAATACGCCAACCAGAGCAACGGACACCTGCGCCGCAGGCTGTACAGCAGGCAGCCCATATACCGGCACCTAAACCGGTAGTCCATACGGCGCCCGCAGCCAACGTTTTTCGCCCACAACCCGTTCAACAACGTCCGAATACCCTGACACCACCTAACAATAACGCGCCGCGCCTATTCCACCCGCAGCAAGTTCAACAGGTGCAACATCGCCCTGCCCCCGCGGTCAGGCCGCAGGAACACCGTCCAGTCAAAATTGAAGAACGCAAAACAGAATAAGAAGAGAATGCCCCGGCAAACGCCGGGGCATCAGAGAAAAGGATTAACGACTGACTTTCACTGCGGTGCCACTGACGGTCACCATGAGCATACTGCTGTCTTTCCCGACGGTTTCGTAATCAATATCGATACCGACGACCGCATTTGCGCCCAACTCCTGTGCCTGCTCTTCCAGTTCCTTGAAGGCGATCAGACGCGCTTTACGCAGCTCTTTCTCATAGGCACCGGAACGCCCGCCCACGATGTCACGCACGCCGGCAAAGAAATCACGAAAAATATTGGCCCCCAAAATGGCCTCACCGGTGACAACGCCGCAATATTCGGTAATGGTAAACCCTTCCAGGGTCGGGGTAGTAGAAAGCTGCATCAAAACTCCTTGCTTGATTGATTCATCGCATTTATCTGACCATCAGTTTGGCATTATGTTCTGTTATGAAATGGCACGCAGTACGAATGCAAGGCCTGAAATCGCATTTATACTGTAGGCTAATGGTCTTCATGGTAGAGACTTTCACATAAGGTAATGAGATGAAAACAAAAACGATTGCGGCTGTTTTGCCCTTAGCGCTGTTACTGAGTGCCTGTACCACCGTCGAGCCGGCATTCAAGGATATCGGCACCCGTACCGGCGGTTGTGTGGAAGGCGGCCCGGATGCGGTCGCACAGAAATTTTACGATTTGCGCCTGCAGCAAGGTGCCGGTACTACCCTGCCGGACAGCAACCGTCTGGCGCAACTGCAGCCTTACCTGAGTAAAGTGCTGTACCAAGATCTGGTGGCGGCTAACCAGAATCCGGGCAAACATCAGGTCACCGGCGATCTGTTTACCGGCAATGCTCAGGGGCCGACCAGCGCCACCGTCGCCAGCGCGTCGACCATTCCTAATACCGATGCCAAAAATATCCCGTTGCGCGTTCAGCTCAGCTACCAGAAAGACGGTGGCAGCGCAGTCAACTGGCAGGATGAAGTGCTGATGGTGCGCGAAGGCACCTGTTGGGTGGTGGATGATATCCGCTACCTGAACGTGCCGCCTCATGCCACCAGCGGTACGCTGCGCCAAGTGTTGGAAAACCAGTAAACTCTATCGCCTACCGGCCTGGCCAAGGCCGGTAGGCAGAAAAATACGTTGATTGCGCTCAATATTTGTTCAATTTAAGAAATTTCGCTACATACCTCACAGCATGCACGACAAATCCCCCCTTCGAACCTGACACGCGGTATCTTGTGCTATTCTTTTACTATCATGCCGCGCAGTAATAAATTTTAACGCACAAAGATTGCATAAGTATTCTGTGGAAGTTAACATTCGCGGCATCAATATCTATTCAATTCTGGCGCATGAGCATTCAACTTAACGGTATCAACTGCTATTACGGCGCACATCAGGCGCTGTTTGACATCACGCTGGATTGCCCAGCAGGGGAAACCTTAGTGCTGCTTGGTCCAAGCGGCGCAGGGAAAAGCTCGTTATTGCGGGTGTTGAACCTGTTGGAAATGCCACGTTCGGGCCAATTGCAGATCGCCGGTAATCAATTCGACTTCAAGCAGGCTCCTGGTGAAAAAGCCATTCGCGAGCTGCGTCAAAACGTCGGTATGGTTTTCCAGCAATACAATCTCTGGCCTCACCTCACCGTAGTGCAAAACTTGATCGAAGCGCCATGCCGCGTGCTGGGCCTGACCAAGGCTCAGGCGATGGAGCGTGCCGAAAAACTGCTGAAACGCTTGCGCCTGACCGACTTTGCCGATCGCTTCCCACTGCACCTTTCCGGCGGACAGCAGCAGCGTGTCGCTATCGCCCGGGCGCTAATGATGGAACCGCAGGTACTGCTGTTCGATGAACCGACTGCCGCGCTGGATCCTGAAATTACCGCCCAGATCGTCAGCATCATTCGTGAATTGGCCGGCACCGGGATCACCCAGGTGATCGTCACCCACGAAGTGGAAGTGGCGCGCAAAACCGCCAGCCGCGTGGTGTACATGGAAAACGGCCACGTAGTGGAACAAGGCGATGCCAGCCACTTCAAGAATCCACAGACCACCGAGTTTGCTAATTACCTATCACACTAACAATTTTACTTGCTGTAATTTGGGGAGTTTGCGATGAAAAAACTAATAATCGCCGCCGTCTTGGCTGGCATCAGCGTTTCCGCCTCTGCAGCCGAAACGATCCGTTTCGCTACTGAAGCGTCTTATCCTCCATTTGAATTTATTGACGCCGGCAACAAAATCCAGGGTTTTGACGTCGACCTGGCCAATGCGCTGTGTAAAGAGATCCAGGCTGAGTGTACCTTCACGAATCAAGCCTTTGACAGCCTGATCCCAAGCCTGAAGTTCAAGCGTTTTGATGCAGTCATGGCCGGTATGGACATCACGCCAGAGCGTGAAAAACAGGTTCTGTTTACCAAGCCGTATTACGATAACTCCGCACTGTTTGTCGCCCAAAAAGGCAAAGTTGCCGACGTGGCTGCACTGAAAGGTAAGAAAGTGGGCGTGCAGAACGGCACGACTCACCAGAAATACCTGACCGACAAACACCCGGAAATCACCACCGTGCCTTACGACAGCTATCAGAACGCCATTTTGGATCTGAAAAACGGTCGTGTTGATGCGGTATTCGGTGACACCGCAGTCGTCAACGAATGGCTGAAACAAAACACCGCGCTGGCCGCCGTGGGCGATAAAGTGACCGATAAAGACTACTTCGGTACTGGGTTGGGTATTGCCGTTCGCCAGAAAAACACCGATCTGCAGGGCAAATTCAACGCTGCTCTGGACAAGATCAAACAGGATGGGACTTACGAAACCATCTACAAAAAATGGTTCCAGCAGTAATCAACCCTGATGAATGAAATCCAACCTTTAGCAAGCGCCGCCGGGATGACCGTCGGCCTTGCCGTTTGTGCCCTTATCCTTGGGCTGATCCTGGCGATGCTGTTTGCCGTCTGGGAGTCATCACGCTGGAAAGTGGTTAGCTGGCTCGGCACTGCCTGGGTCACCCTGCTGCGCGGCCTGCCGGAAATTCTGGTGGTGCTGTTCATCTATTTCGGTTCATCGCAGCTGCTATTGATGCTGTCCGATGGCTTCACCCTGAATTTCGGTCTGTTCCAACTGCCCATCCAGTTAGCGATTGATAACTTCGAAGTCAGTCCGTTCCTGTGCGGTGTCATTGCGCTCGCCCTGCTCTATTCTGCCTATGCGTCGCAAACGTTGCGTGGTGCGTTGAAAGCCGTTCCACAAGGGCAATGGGAATCCGGTCAGGCACTGGGGATGAGCACCGCAGCGATTTTCTTTCGCCTGATCATGCCGCAGATGTGGCGCCATGCCCTGCCGGGCCTTGGCAACCAATGGCTGGTTTTGTTGAAAGATACTGCACTGGTGTCGTTGATCAGCGTTAATGATCTGATGCTGCAAACCAAAAGCATCGCCACCCGCACCCAGGAACCTTTTACCTGGTACGTGATAGCGGCGGCGATTTATCTGGTGGTCACCCTGTTCAGCCAGTACATCATTAAACGCATCGAACTGCGCACCACGCGTTTTGAGCGAGGGCCATCCTGATGTTTGAGTTCTTGCCAGAGATAATCAAAGGGCTGCATACCAGTCTGACGTTGACCATTACCGCACTGATCGTGGCACTCATACTGTCACTGGTGCTGACGGTGATCCTGACGCTGAAAACACCGATCCTGACGCCATTGGTGAAAATCTACATCACACTGTTTACCGGTACGCCATTGCTGGTGCAGATATTCCTGATCTACTACGGTCCAGGTCAGTTCCCGGCGATCCGCGAATATCCATGGTTATGGGACTTGCTGTCGCAACCCTGGCTCTGTGCGATGGTCGCACTGGCGCTGAACAGCGCGGCTTACACCACCCAGCTGTTTTACGGGGCGGTACGCGCAATCCCAGCGGGTCAATGGCAATCCTGTGAAGCGCTCGGCATGTCGCGTACGCAGTCACTGCGTATCCTGCTGCCCTTCGCCTTTAAACGTGCGTTGTCCTCTTATTCCAACGAAGTCGTGCTGGTGTTCAAGAGTACTTCACTGGCCTACACCATTACCCTGATGGAAGTGATGGGCTACAGCCAGCTGATGTATGGCCGTACCTACGACGTGATGGTGTTTGGCGCTGCCGGGCTGGTATACCTGTGCGTTAATGGCCTGCTGACACTACTGATGCGTGTGGTAGAGCGTCGGGCGCTAGCATTTGAGCGTCGCAACTGAGTACGCTGAAAGAAAGCCTCTAAGCCCTGACATTGTGCAGGGCTTTTTTATGTCCCATGATAATTTTTAATCATTTATATTGCATATTAATTCATTAAATGGCAGGGTTAATGACGACCAACAGCCGCCAAAACCTTTGGGTTATTGTCATTAAAATCAAGCGGTGACGAGATAAAAATACGCAGGCTTACAGACAGGAGCTTTACGCATGAAAAAACTAATACTGGCCGCTACAGTACTCGCGACTTTAGCCTTTAATGCCAGTGCCGCAGAGACCATTCGCTTTGCCTCTTCAGCCACCTACCCGCCGTTCGAATCGCTGGATGCCAGTAACAAGATTGTGGGTTTTGATATCGACTTGGCTAACGCATTATGCAAACAAATGAAGGCCGAATGCACCTTCACCAATCAGGCGTTCGACAGTCTGATCGCTGCGCTGAAATTCAAAAAATACGATGCGGTAATCTCCGGTATGGACATCACGCCAGAGCGCAGCAAGCAAGTAGCCTTTACTCAACCCTATTACGCAAATTCGGCAATTGTGATTGCTCAAAAAGGCAAATTCAGCTCGCTGGCCGATCTGAAAGGCAAAAAAATCGGCATGGAGAATGGCACTACCCATCAGAAATACATGCAGGATAAGCATCCGGAGATTAATACCGTCTCTTACGACAGCTATCAGAATGCCATTCTCGAACTCAAAAATGGCCGCATTGACGGCGTATTCGGTGATACTGCGGTAGTGAATGAATGGCTGAAGAATAACCCTCAGTTGGCTCCGGTCGGTGAACACGTGACAGACGCACAATACTTCGGAACCGGCCTGGGCATTGCCGTACGACCGGATAACCAAGCGCTGTTGGCCAAACTGAACAGTGCGCTGGATGCCATCAAGGCCGACGGCACTTACAAAGCCATCAGTGACAAGTGGTTCCCACAGTAAAAACGTGAGATCAAATCTGACACTTTCAAGGCCCGATTTATCGGGCCTTTTTAATTACGCACCAGCAGCGTCAGCACTTCGTAATGGGCAGTATGAGGGAACATATCAAACAGCTGCACGCGTTCAATGCGGTAATCCGGCAACATTTGAATGTCTTTTGCCATACTCTCGGCGTTGCAACTCGAATACAAAATATAGCCGGGAGCCATCTGGTTTAAATAGTCACACAATGCCTTACCAATACCACGTCGCGGCGGGTTGACCAACACCAGTTGAGGTACGCTGCCCTCAGCGGTGGCGAACTGCGTAGAATCCAGCGCCTGAAAGTCAACATGTTGCAAACCCAAGGCTTTCGCCGACTGGCGTGCACAGGCAATAGCCTCTGCGCTGATCTCAATCCCCGTCAAACGCGTTTCCGGCTGCGCGCAGTGCAGTCCAAAGCCACCCACACCGCAGAACAGATCCCACATGCTATTGATGCCTAACGCGCGCACCCAGTCACGGGCGGTGGCATACAGGTCGGCAGCCACTTGCGGATTGGTCTGGAAAAAACTTTGCGGGCGGATATACAACGGCACCTGATTAAACTGCTCTTCCAGTGCCTGCAACTCGGTCAGAGGAATTTCACGCTCCCCTTCCATAATCGCCATATGCACCGGCTGAATATTGGCAGAGATCACCCTGAGCTGCGGCAACTGTTGCTGTAACCACGGCAGCGCAGCACGTAACTGCGCCAGTTTACTCTCTGAACGCAGCACAAAGCGCAGCATCACGCCGCCGCTATGGGTGCTTTCAGTTAACAACAGGTATTTCAGTTCGCCGCGCTTCCGCGCCACGTTGTAAGGCGTCAGGCCAGCCCGAGCAATAAAGCTTTTCAGCACATCAAACATTGGGGCAAAACTGGCGGGATAGAGCGGACAGGCGCTGAGATCAACCGAGGTGCCATCACGATGCAACATGCCGAGCAACGGACGCTCTACGCTGCCACTGACCACCATTTTTGCTTTATTGCGAAATGCGCTCTGCTCGCCGGCAATCGGCTCCAACCACTGTGCGACATCACGGTCGGCCAGCAGTGATTGCAGATGGTGCTGTTTGTCTGTCAGTTGCTGCGGGTAGGGCTTTTCCAGCCACTGACAGGAACGGCAAGTGCCCGCCGTATACAAAGCGCAATGCATGAAGAGTACTCTAGGTTCAGGATGAAGAATTAAGGGCGCAGAGTTTAGCACTCTGCGCCGCTATACCCTATAGCTTTCAAGTTGCAGCCGCAACGTGACGGTCTGAAAAGCACTGGGTAGAAAATCTCAATGATGTGCAGCGAAAAACCGGCGGCTGGTCGTAGGGATAAACAGTAATGCCAGAATGACAACGTCAGGGATTTTTTGCAGAATCAGTTCGTGCAGGATCTGCGCACTGCTTTCTCCCTCAACGGTAAATACTTCCGGCAGAAAACTGCCAATGGTAGCCAACAGCAGATAACCGACCACGAGACACTGACAGACAACATAGATCCAACGCCCCCAATTGCGACCACGCATCACCGCGAAACCACAACTGATTTGCAGACACAGCAGTAACAAACCCGCAAGAAAGATCAAGGTAGAATCCCAGGCCTGCGCACTGGTACTGACAAACTCCTGCGCGCCATCGACGCCCAGCTCACCCAACAGCAACAGCACGCTGACGCATTTGATAGCTACCATCGCTGTACCCGCAACCATCACCGGTACTGGCGCATCTGAAGTCGTTCCCATTCCCTGCCTGCTGTTCAGCATGTCTGACATATCCATGTTCCGTAACGAAACGCCATAGCCCCTTGCAAACCACCGCCAATAACACGGCAATTCGACCTTCATTGGGGCTGTTTAAACGGCGTATATAAAGTCAGGTAATCAATTGCAATACCAATTATTGCAAAAATAGCAGGTTTGCTCAGACTCAGCTACGGGCAGCCTTTTGTAATTCGCGCGATCGCTGTTTTTCCGAGCGCGCCATAAACCACCAAGCAATCAAGCCAATAACCCCAACCACCAGCAGAATTAAACTCGCCAACGCGTTAATTTCTGGGTTCACCCCCATGCGTACACTGGAGAACACCAGCATCGGCAAAGTGGTAGCGCCCGGCCCGGCGACAAAGCTGGCGATAACCAGGTCGTCCAGCGACAGGGTGAAAGCCAGCATCCAACCGGCGATCAGCGCGGGTGCAATCATTGGCAAAGTGATCACAAAGAACACTTTCAGCGGTGTCGCACCCAAATCCATGGCGGCTTCTTCGATAGAGCGATCCAACTCGCGCAAACGCGAACTGATCACCACCGATACATAAGCAGTACAAAAGGTGACATGGGCCAGCCAAATGGTAAACATGCCACGTTCCGACGGCCAGCCAAACGCATGCCCCATCGCCACAAACAGCAGCAGCAGGGACAGACCGGTGATCACATCCGGCATAACCAAGGGAGCCGTCAGCATAAAGGCAAAACCAGTTGAACCGCGGAAACGGCCAAAACGTACCATAACAACTGCCGCTATAGCGCCAAGCACAACGGCAGCGGTCGCGGAGGCAGCAGCAATCGTCAAGCTCAGCCCAACGGCACTGATCATCGCCGAATCATGGAACAACTCAACATACCAACGCGTCGACCAGCCAGCCCACACCGTCACCAGCTTGGAACTGTTAAACGAGTAAACCACCAGCATCAGCATCGGTGCATACAAAAACGTGAAACCAATGACTAAAATAGCGATGCGCCATGGTGAACGTACTACCGGCAAGTTGTTCATCCCTGCCCTCCCATTTCCTTGTTCTGGTGCTTGTGGAACCAGAGAATCGGTACGATCAACAGCAACAGCATGACGGTGGCGACCGCCGAGGCCACCGGCCAGTCGCGGTTATTAAAGAACTCCTGCCACAACACCCGCCCAATCATAATACTGTCGGGCCCGCCCAATAGTTCAGGGATGACAAATTCGCCGACCGCCGGGATAAACACCAGCATCGATCCAGCAATGATGCCGCCACGCGTCAACGGCATAATCACACTGAAAAAGGTTTTCAACGGTTTGGCGCCCAGATCAAGTGAGGCCTCCACCAACGAGTAATCCAACCGTGTTAGCGCGGTATAAATCGGCAACACCATAAACGGCAGGTAGGAATACACAACACCGATATACACTGCCAGATTGGTGTGCAGAATCACCAATGGCTGATCAATCACACCCAGCCACAACAAGAAGTTGTTAAGAATACCGTTGTTTTTCAAAATGCCCATCCAGGCATAAACCCGGATTAAAAACGAGGTCCACGAGGGCAAGATCACCAGCAACAGCAAAATATTGCGGGTCGACGCCTTGCTGTGTGCCACTGCCCAGGCCAACGGATACCCAATGATCAGGCAGCACACTGTCGACACCGCTGCAACTTGCAGCGATTGCAAATAGGCGTCCAGATACAGCGGGTCGTCGGTCAGTTGCAGGTAGTTGGCAAAGTTAAGTGCAATATCCAGCTTACCCTCTGCCCAACTCATCAAGTCAGTATAAGGTGGGACGGCCAGCGCCAGTTCTGCCAGGCTTATCTTGAACACAATCAGGAACGGCAACAGGAACAATAACGTCAGCCACAGCAATGGGACCGCAATCACCAGCTTGCGGCCATGGGCCATCTGCAAACGCTGGAAAAACGCTTTCAATGGACCGGACGTTTTAGCCGGCGGTTCCGGCGGCGTGCGTTCAGCAAGCATTGTCATAATGATTTTTCCCCACCTTCTACACCGTCAACACGACACAGCTGTCGGCTTCCCAGCACAGACGCACTTCATCGCCCCAGGTCGGCATCCCTTTGCGGAAACGATGGCCGTTTTGCAACTGGGCACTGATCATCTGGCCGCTAAGTAATTTCACGTGATAGATAGACAAGTCACCGAGATAGGCGATATGCGCAACTTCCCCTACCGCAAAGTTGCAGCCATCTTGCGGCACGTCTTCGCATAACATGATTTTTTCTGGTCTCAGGGCGACCTGGATCGGCACTCCGTCTACCACCGAGGCATCAGAATCTACTTTGATCGCGTGACGCAAGCCGGGGCTTTGCAGGATCAATGCGTCCTCATGGCGCTCTTGCAGCACACAATCAAACACATTGACTGAGCCGATAAACTCCGCGCTAAAGCGGCTGTTCGGATGCTCGTAGATCTCTTCCGGCTCGCCAATCTGCACAAACTTACCGCGGTTCATAATGGCAATGCGACCTGCCATGGTCATCGCTTCTTCTTGATCGTGAGTTACCATCACGCAGGTCACACCGACACGCTCAAGAATGTCCGTTACTTCCAGCTGCATCCGATCTCGTAGCTTTTTATCCAGCGCACCCATAGGTTCATCGAGTAACAGCAATTTCGGTCGTTTAGCCAAGCTACGTGCCAGCGCCACACGTTGGCGTTGACCACCGGAAAGCTGGTGAGGTTTACGTTTGGCGAACTCCTGCATATGTACCAGTGACAGCATTTCCGCCACCCGGTCGGTGATTTCTGCACGCGGCATTTTGTCCTGTTTCAGGCCAAAAGCGATGTTTTGCTCTACCGTCATGTGTGGGAACAGCGCGTAGGACTGGAACATCATGTTGATCGGCCGCTGGTAAGGTGGCACGTGCGACATATCCTGCCCATCGAGCACTATTTGCCCTTCCGTCGGCTGTTCAAAGCCGGCCAGCATACGTAACAACGTCGACTTGCCGCAGCCCGAAGGGCCCAATAATGCAAATATTTCGCCTTTATAGATGGTCAGGCTAACGTCTTCGACCGCATTTTGGCCATCAAAGGTTTTAGTGAGGTTACGGATTTCCAGCAGAGGAGTGAAAACCTTCTGCGATTTGGCTTGAGGACGAGGGATGACGTCGTTCAATCGGGGTGCTCTCCGGTGCAAAACAGGACAAAAAACCACGGCGATTGCCATGGCCCAAAATGGCAACGCAGGCGGGGAGGACCCACCTGCTGGTTAATACAACGGGGAAAACCGGGCCCGGTATACTGAGCCCTGAGTATTACTTCCCGCTTTTAACTTTAGTCCAGGCACGGGTAATGACGCGGTCCAGTTTCGGCGACTGTACATTCAACGTGAACAGCTTGGCGCGAATATCCGCAGGCGGATACACGTTCGGGTTATCACGCACGTCGGCGTTCACCAGTGGTGTAGAGTCCTTGACCGCATTAGCATAGTAAACATGGTTACTGATATCAGCCATGATGTCCGGCTTCAGTAAGAAATTCAGGAACTGATAAGCGGCATCTTTACTTTTGGCATCTGCCGGCATGGCAAACATATCAAAGTAAGTCAACGCCCCCTCTTTTGGAATGGCGTAAGCAATGTTCACGCCGTTCTTCGCCTCTTTGGCACGGTTGGCGGCTTGCATGACGTCACCGGACCAGCCGATCGCGACACAGATGTCACCATTCGCCAGATCGTTGATGTACTGTGAAGAATGGAAATAACGGATGTTCGGGCGCAGCTTGAGCAGCAGATCATTTGCCGCACCGGTGTAATCCGCAGCGTTGGTGCTGTTAGGATCTTTACCCAGATAATGCAGTACGGTGGCGTAAACTTCGCTTGGCGCATCCAGGAAGGAAACTCCACAACTTTTTAGCTTCTCGAGATTTTCCGGTTTAAGGATCAGATCCCAACTGTTGACCGGTGCATCTTTGCCCAATACGGCTTTCACCTTATCAACGTTATAGCCGATACCGGTGGTCACCATCATGTATGGGATGCCGTATTTGTTATCCTTGTCGTTATGAGCCACCAGCTTCAGCATCTCTGGATCAAGGTTTTTGTAATTCGGTATTTTGCTCTTGTCGAGCGGCTCAAAGATGCCGGCCTGCGACTGACGCTCAAGGAAATTGGATGATGGTACAACCAGATCATAACCGGTGCTGCCTGCCATCAGTTTGCCTTCCAACACTTCGTTGGAGTCAAAGACGTCATACACCACTTTAATACCGGTTTCTTTTTGGAATTTGGCTAAGGTGTCCGGCGCAATATAGTCGGACCAGTTATAGACGTGCAGCGTTTTTTCCTCGGCTGACGCTGTGACGGACGCGGCCATCAGCAGGCCGGCAACAACACCCGATAACCACTTTTTACGTTGGGTGACCATCCGTAACTACCTCCAAAACAGGGGTGAATCATAGAATTGAACTTGTATCGCGAAATGATACAAAACCTTTCCTGATCGAGCGCAATCGTTGCAACCGCGGATTGAATGGCTATGCAGTTGATTGCATGTGCCTTTTTCTATTGCCCAGCCCGCAAGGTCACCAGGGGAATCGCAAGCCCTTAGCAGAATCAGCAGCATAACCGCTGTTGCCGGAACGCACCAGCCTCCGGGGTTAAAACCGGCTTTTATCGATTTTTTATGCAGTTTCTCTCTATGTGATACGCCATTAATGGCATAAACGGCGAGAAATATCTGGCAACAGAGGGTAAAACGCAGAATATATTATTGCGGAAGGGAATAATGGCAGCATGCCGCCAGAGGGGCGGCACACATAATGTACAGTGGGGATCAGTGCAGCATTGGATGGCGGTCAGCTGCAGCCGTGTTCTCTTCTTCGTCACCCATAAACAGCAGATCGTTCGCCCGCGCCTCGAGGATGACCATTGAGATTTGTTCTTCACCCTGCTGCATAAAGTGGGTGAACTGCTCCAGCGTGACACCAACGGCAATGCTGAGCGCCTGACAAACGATCAACTTCGGTAGGTTGTCATCCTGGATATCAACAAATGCTTTGATGGTCAGCGAACTAGCATTGATTTGGCTGAGATCAGCCACCAATGGGATCAGCGCAGTCGGTTTCACTTCGGCCAGTGCGGAGAACAGAAGCACGTTATCAACCAGATCAAGCTTGGCATCGAAAACGCCGTCGAAGTTTTGCATGTGCGGCAGGTGCAGCGCCTGACAGGAATCGCACTCAAAGAATGAAATGCCCGATTGATCCAGCCAACGTCGTAACAACGCCAAATCAGGGACAATGAGTGAATCCATAATACCAGCCTCACAATATTCAAAACACGAAAAGGCGCATAGCTTACGGAATATTGCCCCGCTATGCCACGATCAATGCGGCTTAATTCGCTATTAGGGCAAATATGGCAGAGAAAAGGTCGTATCACCGCGTGCAGAAAAACAGATTCGCTTCGGGGCCATTAGCCCCCCGACTTCAGACGGAAACCCGGTCTGCCACGCTGTTCGATATACTCGATCATCATGCCCGCAATATCCAACCCAGTGGTGCTTTCCACGCCTTCCAAACCCGGTGAGGCGTTGACCTCCATCACCAACGGGCCACGATCCGCACGCAAGATATCAACCCCGGCAACATCCAACCCCAGCGTGGTGGCGGCCTTCACAGCCATCGTTCTCTCTTTGGCTGTGATAACCACTTTGCGGGCCGTGCCACCACGATGCAGGTTAGAACGGAACTCGCCGGGCTTGGCCTGCCGCTCAATGGCTGCCACAACCTTCCCGCCCACCACCAAACAGCGCACGTCACTGCCCTGGGCCTCGCGGATATATTCTTGCACCAAAATATGGGCATTAAGGCCGCGGAAGGCATCAATCACGCTTTCTGCGGCCTGGCGAGTTTCCGCCAACACCACACCGATACCCTGCGTGCCTTCTACCAGTTTGACCACTAACGGAGCGCCGCCGACCAGTTCAATCAAATCACCGGTATCGTCCGGTGAATGCGCAAAACCGGTGATCGGCAGGTCTATGCCTTGGCGTGCCAGCAATTGCAAAGAACGCAGCTTGTCGCGCGCACGCGTAATGGCCACCGACTCATTCAGCGGATAGCTGCCCAATAGCTCAAACTGGCGTAGCACCGCAGTGCCGTAAAAGGTGATTGCGGAGCCGATACGGGGAATTACGGCGTCGTAACGCTCCAACTGACGGCCACGATAATGGATAGTGGGCGCAGCCGGATTAATGTTCATATAACAGGAGAGTGGGTCAATAATATCAATGCAGTGGCCACGCTGTTCCGCCGCCTCTACCAAGCGCTTGCATGAATACAGCGTTCCATCGCGCGAAAGAATGGCAATTTTCACTCGTCACCCCAAAAAGACAAACACCTGTCAGGCAGGCATATCACCGACGGCCATCACTCAGACGCGCGGCTCACGATCGTTTTTATCATCTGGCATAGGTTTCACTTCGGGTTTACGGCGATCGTTTTGCGGCGGTTCACCACCGCGCATCAGTGGGCCAAAACCTTGCACCACGCGCCAGACCAGAAATGCAGCGGCGGGCACCATCAGTGCTACACCGAGAAAGATCATGCCTACCGCCGCCTGTGGCGACGCCAACCAACCCGGAAGTTCGACATGATGGTGAATGCTCAGATAAGCCAGCACCAACAACAGCATACCCAGGCCTTCCAAAACCAGCACCGGACGCGGTAAGTCACCGAATGAACGCATATTTTTCTTCTCCCAAAGCTCTGTCTTCAGTGTAGTGAATTCCAACCAGCGGCGACAGCCCCGGCAGCTTAATCGGTTACATGAATCGGATTAACAGGTAATTCCTGCTTTTTTTTCGTCGACTCAACGGGCATAGTAACCGTCATTAACGCGGGTAATGCTTGGCTTTAGTCTTTTTGGACTGACAGAATGTCATTGCAGTTGCGATTAAATATTTAAATATCAATCTAAGGAGTGTTGCATGTTTGCAGTTATCTTCGGGCGCCCAGGCTGTCCTTATTGTGTCCGTGCGAAAGAGTTGGCGGAAAAACTGACTGAAGAACGTGACGATTTCAACTTCCGTTATGTTGATATCCACGCTGAAGGCATCACCAAGGCTGATCTGGAAAAAACCGTTGGCAAGCCAGTAGAAACCGTACCGCAGATCTTCCTCGATGAGAAACACATCGGCGGCTGCACCGATTTCGAAGCCTATGCTAAAGAAAACCTGAATCTGTTCCAGTAAACTTCAGACTGAACGACAAAAAGGCGCTTATAGCGCCTTTTTTTATTGCCGTTCACGAGGATGGCAGTGCTGATAGGCTTGCAACAAACCGCGAACAAATAAAGCCAGCAGCGCACCGAATACACACCAGAACACCGCGCTGGTGGCATAAGCCAGTTCCTGCCAGAACGAAGAGGACGGCGTAAGCCAAAAATGGCGGATGATCAGACACAGTGGCAACGCATATAGCGCACCCAGTAGCGGGCAAAGAATACGTTTTTTACTCGACAGATAGCTGGCGATCACGCCAGGTATCACAAACAACAGCAGGCCGGTTTCACCCTGATGCTCATGATCCGTACTGCCAAATGCCCCACTCTGCTGGCCGAGATACACCAGGCTGAACAGCAGAAAACAGCTTAAAATCCCCCACCAATACCGTTCACTCGCCATGTGCCCCTCCCGCTTAACCGCATTACCACACCATAAAAATCAGCTGTGCCACAAAACCCGTGACGCCTTGCCGTAAACCGACAACGCTGAACTGAACTTTTTCCTTGGCTTAAAGAGGGTTAAATGCGTACGGCGGCGCAGGAACGCAGCTTTATGCTGGCTGTCACGCGCCATTGCGACTAGAATAAACGCCGCCGATCGATGGTTCGAATCGCCTTCCGCTGGTTAGTTATTTATGACGTCGCTTTTTGACTGAATTTATATCTTATAGTTATTTATATCAAGCACTTACTGGTAAACAATAAGTTATCCTACGTGAACATAAACGTCGCTAGTTTGTTAAACGGTAACTACATCCTGTTACTGTTCGTGGTACTCGCACTGGGGCTGTGCCTCGGTAAAGTCCGTTTGGGCTCCGTTCAACTCGGTAATTCCATTGGCGTTTTAGTGGTTTCACTACTGCTGGGCCAACAACATTTCGCCATTAACACAGAAGCCCTCAATCTCGGCTTTATGCTGTTTATTTTCTGCGTTGGCGTGGAAGCCGGACCGAACTTTTTCTCGATTTTTTTCCGTGACGGCAAAAATTATCTGATGCTGGCACTGGTGATGGTCGGTTCCGCGATGGTGATCGCCATTGGGCTCGGCAAACTGTTCCATTGGGATATTGGCCTGACCGCCGGGATGCTAGCCGGGTCGATGACCTCAACCCCGGTATTGGTGGGTGCAGGCGATACGTTACGCAATACCATTACCAACGGCCCGGCACTTCTCGCAGCGCAAGATCATCTGAGCCTCGGCTACGCCCTGACCTACTTGATTGGTCTGGTCAGCCTGATTTTCGGCGCGCGTTACCTGCCTAAGCTGCAGCATCAGGACCTCTCTACTTCCGCCCAACAGATTGCCCGCGAACGTGGCCTGGACACGGACAGCCAACGTAAGGTTTATCTGCCGGTCATCCGCGCTTATCGCGTTGGACCGGAATTGGTCGCCTGGGCCGACGGCAAAAATCTGCGTGAACTGGGTATCTATCGCCAGACCGGCTGCTATATCGAACGTATTCGTCGTAACGGCATTTTGGCTAACCCGGACGGCGACGCAGTGCTACAAGTGGGTGATGAGATTTCACTGGTCGGCTACCCTGATGCCCATGCGCGACTGGATCCCAGCTTCCGCAACGGCAAAGAGGTCTTCGACCGGGATTTGCTGGACATGCGTATCGTCACCGAAGAGATCGTGGTCAAGAACAGCAATGCGGTAAATAAGCGTCTGAGTCAGTTGAAGTTGACCGATCACGGCTGCTTCCTCAACCGCGTGATCCGCAGTCAGATTGAAATGCCTATCGACGACAGCATCGTGCTCAACAAAGGTGACGTACTGCAAGTCAGTGGCGACGCGCGCCGAGTAAAAAGTGTGGCGGAGAAGATTGGCTTTATCTCCATTCACAGCCAGGTGACCGACCTGTTGGCATTCTGCGCCTTCTTTATCATCGGCCTCTTGATTGGCCAGATTACCATTCAATTCAGCAATTTCTCGTTCGGCATTGGCAACGCCGCCGGTCTGCTGATGTCCGGCATCATGCTCGGCTTCCTGCGGGCCAACCACCCAACCTTTGGCTACATCCCGCAGGGTGCGCTGAATATGGTGAAAGAGTTTGGCCTGATGGTATTTATGGCTGGCGTAGGCCTCAGCGCCGGCGCGGGTATTGGCAATAGCCTGGGTGCCGTCGGTGGCCAGATGCTGATCGCCGGGTTAATCGTCAGTCTGGTGCCAGTGATTATCTGCTTCCTGTTCGGTGCCTATGTACTGCGCATGAACCGCGCACTGCTGTTCGGTGCAATTATGGGGGCCCGTACCTGCGCACCGGCAATGGAAATCATCAGTGACACCGCACGCAGCAATATCCCAGCCCTGGGCTATGCCGGGACCTACGCTATCGCTAACGTGTTGTTAACCCTCGCGGGCTCGCTGATCGTGGTGTTGTGGCCGGGGATCCTCGGCTAACTGATAAGCAACAAAGATGAATCAGTGGCAAAAATATTTTGAAATTTTTATCCCCGGTGAGAACTTTCCTTTCCGGGGGTAGTCTGAATTAGTGCCACTGCTTTTCTTTGATGTCCCCATTTTGTGGAGCCCGTTAGTCCCGCCTATTTAGGTTCAAGACTAGCGGGTTTTTTATTGCCTGAATAAAATCCACAGGGGCAAAATCACAAGGTTTGCGAGTAGCTGACCCATTTAGACATGTCCTGATGGGAGATATTTCCACCGCACACTACGAGCCCAATGACGGCGTCAGCGGGCAGTTGGGGAGCAATAGCCATAACCGCAGGTATCAGCGTTCCGGAAGCCAGTTCAACCCATAATTTTGCCTCTTCGCCAAAGGCCACCATTCCCTCTATCGCGGACTTATCCGATACCACAACCACTTCCTCGATATAAGCTTGAGCATGGGCCAGCATCATTTCATCAATGGCTGGCACCCCAAGGGTAGAGATAATTGAAGTGACCTCAATGTTAACCGGCTTGCCTGCACGCAACGCCTGATGCATCGAACTTGCCCCAGAGGTTTCAACCCCCCAAATTCTAATCTCTGGCTTTATGGCTTTTAGCGCGGTAGCCACACCGGCCAGCATACCGCCCCCCCCCACCGCAACCAGGACGTCGGTAAGCTCTGGGCAGTCGGCAATGAACTCAAGCGCCAGGGTTCCATGCCCTTCGGCAATTAGCGAATCGTTGCAATCATCAATGACTACATATCCCTGTTCAGCCAAAGCTTTAGCCCGCTCAAACGCAGCGTGAACATCAGATTCCACGATAACGGTGCTACCCAGTTCACCCACCCGGTCGATGGCGGTTGCCGGGGCACTTTTCGGCATAATAATAGCGACCTCAGCCCCAAAGATCTTCGCCGCCTCGGCTATCGCAATGCCAAAATTACCGCCACTCACCGCCACAAACCGGTTATTTTTAACATCGTCCGCCAAGCTCAAAAACTTGTTAAGCACACCCCGAGCTTTAAAGGAGCCCCCCAACTGAGTGTTTTCAAGTTTAAAAAAAACCGGTCTCTGAATCTTTTCCGTTAATTTTGATCCAGGAATGGCGGGAGTTCGAATAACCTTTCCGGCTAGCCGCTCAGCCGCTTCAGTAATGGCGCTAAATTCAATTAATTTTGTCATTTTTGCCCAGTCAGGTGAATTTCGTTATTGCACGCATGACATTAAAGCTAACTTTTTAATCCTGCGGCCTTTATCGGTAATTGCTCGCTCCTAAAAATACAGATTTTCACCGTCGCTTTCTATTGGTTAAAGCTATTATGTGATGCAAAAAAAAACCGTCTGGGAAGGATTGCCGGCAACGCAATTCACTCTCCAGGCGGTCTCATTTTCGGAAAATCATTTAACCGTGCTAATGGTTAGCACACATTGGCATTACTTCTGCTCAGCTTTGCTCACGGTGTCTTCGGCTTTCCACACGCGGTATTTCACTTCGACATCTTTCGGCACGTAGACCACGATTGGCAGGCGGCTGTTGTAACGTTGCATGGCAGCGTCACCGAGGTTAGCGGCGATAAATTTCTGCTGCTTGGTGTTATCTGGGCAAGCCATCATTGTAGAAGCCGGCTCAGACAGCTTGTCCAATACCAGGTAGTCGTAGCCCCAGCCAGAAAGAGTTTTGCTTTCCAGCGTGCCGCCGATCATATGGCGGTTACAGTCCACTTCCAGCGTTTTGCCGATCAGCAATTCCACTTTGAAATTTTCTTCATGTTCCTGCTTCGGCAGGTAAATTACCTGACGGTTCATGCCTTTTTCGGCCTTCGGATATGGCGCGACCTTCTCCAGCGGTTGTTTGCTGATATCAGTGTCTTCGGCAGAGGTGGCAGCAATGGCGCTGGCAGAAACGGCCATCAGCAGGCCGGAAAATACAACAGATACCTTGTTCATGTTTTATCCCTACAGTTTATTAAACTCACCGCCCATAAGCTAATACACTACTGACTAGCTCGCCAGTAGTTTAATCTTCTTTACAATAAGCAATGATCAGTGACAAAAACCCGACACCAGCCATTAATTAGGATAAATCATTAACGGGGTGCATTTTGGGCAATATAAGCCTTCACCACTTGATAGACGTAATCCTGGCACGCAAGACCCGTCTGCGGGTCGTATTTACCCTGATTAGTCATATTGTTAGACAGCACGCGAATACCAACAAACGGGATGTTAAAGGCGGCTGCAATCTGTGCGGCAGAAGCCGTCTCCATTTCTTCAACCGAGGTATGATAATTTGTGTGGAAATAATCGATCCGATCCAGCTCGCTGTTCCACACATCAGCGGACCCAATCACGCCCTCAACCACCTTACCCTGGGTATAGCTGCCTTTAACACCCTCTGCGACGGCCAGCAGTTTGGCATCTGCAGGGAATTGTCGGATCGTGTGGGCATTTTTATCTTCACCCGCGCTACCTTTCGACGCCAACAGATCCATCGGCTGCCACTGTCGTGAGTCACTGCCTTCGCCGGCCGCTTTCTTCGGTGTTTTAAACGCCCCCAGGCTGAGCGAATACTTGCCCAATACAATGTCATACACCTTCAGTGCCGGATCGTGTCCACCTGCGGTACCCTGGTTGATGATCGCCACCGGATGAAACTGAGTAGCGGCAATCGCTGTAGCCGCCGCGGCATTGGACGTGCCTTTCAGGGTTTCTGACACCACTACAGGATAGCCATCTACAGTTCCGTGCCAAAAGCGCCAGCCGCCAATCTGCGTTTCACGTGGGTTATCCAGGCGCTGGGCAAAGCGTTCTGCTTCTACCGGCATTGCCCCCTGTACCACAATCGGCCCGGCAGCAACGCTCTGCTGCGCCATGACCAACGGTGAAAAAAACGTATTACAGGCAACCAACAGCGCAAAATTTAATTTTCTTGTCATCCCTACATCATCCCAATAAAAAGCAAACGATTACCTTAGCGTAAAGCCGTAAGCCCGCCTACCGCGTTCTGACCGCCAATGCTTAGCTGCATTAAGGTTTTCTTAAGACAGAATTATTACAGTACGACTATCTATTGATGTCACTGAGCCTGCGCGTGAACCCAAAACCTTCATTAAATCAATCCTCAACAACACCTCAAATTAAGACTAACGCCCTTTACTCCCTACCAGCATCCTTTTACCGTTGGCAGGTTTTAGGATTGATGGTCACTGGGTTGTTATTCCTTTGGCTTTCACGCAACGAACAACTTGACTGGACAATCAGCAATTACTGGTTCGACCCAGTCAGTGGGCATTTCCCTTGGCAGAACAATCATTGGTTGGATTTGATTAACCACCGCTTGCTGAAGATTGGTGTCATTACCGGTGCAGTATTGGCGCTATTTTGGGGAGTTTACCGCCGTAACCCGCGCATGATCGTCACTATGGTGTTGATCGGTATAGGGCCATTGGTCGTTGGGATCCTAAAAGCCACCAGCGCGCATTCTTGCCCGTGGGATTTGATCGAGTACGGTGGCAAAGCGATGTCCTTCCCGCTCTTCGGCACAGTACCTGTAGAGCCTGGACCGGGTCGCTGCTTCCCCGGTGGTCACGCTTCCAGTGGCTTTGCCGTAATGGCACTGTTTTTTCTGTTTTATCCACAGCGCCCGCGCCTGGCTTACTGGTGCTGGTTCGGTGGCATTGCGCTCGGCATGTTGATGGGCTTTGGTCAGGTGATGCGCGGTGCACATTTTCTTACCCATAACCTGTGGGCGGGGTGGTGGGTTTGGTTCAGCCAATTGGCTGTTTATTGGACGGTAAGCGGTCTTATCCGCCGCAAGACGAGGTAAATATTATGGAGCAGTTGAATCATCTACTTTTCGCCTGGATCAATGCGACCCCGGCGTCCCCAGAATGGTTAATTGATGTTGCCACTTTTTTGGCGCGCGATCTGATCATTATCGTGCCAGCGCTGATCATCGGGTTATGGCTATGGGGACCGCAGAGCCAGCTGGTATCACAACGTGAAGTGGTTGCCAAAACGACGATAGCTCTGTTATTTGCCATGCTTGCAGCCGCCACTATCGGCATGCTGCTACCACATGAACGACCATTCGTTGCGGGTATTGGCTATACCTTCCTGGCGCATGCCCCGGACAGCTCATTCCCTAGCGATCACGGCACCGCTATCTTTACCTTCGCCCTGGCCTTCTTGTTCTGGCATCGGGTCTGGTCGGGTATTTTGTTGCTGATCGTCGCAGGTGGCATTGCCTGGTCACGGGTTTATCTTGGCGTGCACTGGCCGTTGGACATGGTAGGTGGCTTCCTGCTTGGCTTGGTAGGTTGCTTGTTTGCCCAGCTGGTATGGAATCTGTTTGGCGACGTCATCGCCACCAAACTGGCACGCCTGTACCGGTTCCTGTTCGCCTTCCCTATCCGTAAGGGCTGGGTGAAAGAGTAAGTCATTGTGCATTACAGCAGGGGCAACTCAGCCCCTGCTATCACACCACACCGGTCGTTACACAAAACTCACGCGTTTTTCCCGCTGCCAACATCATTCCCGGCAATTGACTCTCTCCATGCGGACTGCACGTGGCCGGTTGAATAAACCTGAATGCGTGAAGCCCCCCCTGTTGCGTTATAGGGCGCAAACCATAGTTGAACTGCGCTGTGGAAAAGCGCGTGACATACCGCCTTCCTTTTGAAGCCAACATAAAGAACTCCGCCTGATCGACATACAGTGACAGATCGTCTGAACACAATATCCCTTTTTCAGCAATATGGCCTGGAGGTGCCAGAGCCGGTGCAGGCAGATTCTGTCGAAAGATCGCCGTAGGAATACAACCATAGTTAAGCTGGCAAACATAACGTAACGGTAGCGGTTCATCCGCAAGGTTGGTGATATGCATTTCAAGGGTGAACTGTGCGCTGTCAGCCGTTAAGCGCACGGCCGGACGCAGCCGACATCGTTGATCAGCGGGTTCTCCTGACGCATAAAGCGACATCGTATTATCTTCTATCTGTAGCCATACTTTCTGTTTACTCAATACTGAGCCGTCCTGATAAGGCCAGGGTGAATGAAAGGCAGAACTGCCCTCCAGTTTTCTCCTGACAAATCTGGCGCTACGACGACCTGACTTCAATGAGTAGCCGTCAAAATCAGCATCCCAAATCGTCAGGTCCCGAAAAGGAAGTACTCTTAGCACTCCGCGGCTGTTGGCCAACATCAGCACTTCCCCTGTTTCTTCAGTGCTGAACGCTGTAACAACAAAATCCGCATTGCGGAAAATTTCATCCGGTTGCGCCTTAAACTGCTCTGGCGCCAGATTTATCATTATATTCATTCTTTCCCCCTGGTTTTTCTCGTGGGTAACCCTCTACTCGGCATTGAAATGTTATTTAAATAACATTCAACACCCCCCATGTTACACACCAAACAGCCAAAAAACGATGATCTGTGCTTCAATTTTAAAATGACGCTATGTTTAGCGGCATTACAATGTTACTATTCTAACATCGTTCACATCATGCTTTGTTTAAACTTCAATAAGGAATCAAGATGACTACCGAAAACATTGACTACGCCCGCTATGTCGACCACACCCTGCTGGCGATGGATGCCACGGAAGCGCAAATCGCTAAACTGTGTGAAGAAGCTCAACAGCACAACTTCTATGCTGTCTGCGTAAACTCAGGCTATGTGCCGTTGGCTGCACATCTGCTGCAAGAAAGCGAAGTGAAAATCTGCTCAGTAATTGGCTTCCCTCTGGGTGCCGGCCTGACCGTAGCAAAAGTCTTCGAAGCCAAAGCAGCGATTGCAGCTGGCGCTCAGGAAATTGACATGGTGATCAACGTGGGTTGGTTGAAAAGCGGCTTACTGGAAGAAGTCAAAGCTGACATCGCCGCAGTGCGCGAGGTTTGCGCGGCGATCCCGTTGAAGGTAATATTAGAAACCTGCCTGCTCAGCGATGAACAGATCGTTCAGGTTTGTGAAATGTGTCGCGAACTCGATGTGGCTTTCGTTAAAACCTCTACTGGCTTCAGCACCGGTGGTGCTCGTGAAGAGCACGTCAAATTGATGCGCGCGACAGTAGGCAGTGAGATGGGTGTTAAAGCATCCGGCGCCGTGCGCGATCGCGCAACCGCCGAGAAGATGATTAAAGCAGGTGCTACGCGTATCGGCACCAGCTCTGGCGTAGCAATCGTTTCCGGTGATCAGGCTGCCGCCGGCAGCTACTGATAACCTGAGGCGCCCCAATTTCGGGCGCGCGCCGTGATAATCTGATGCGGGGTAATATGTCCAGCCAATGGCTGGTCACCTATTACCCCGCATTTGTGTGTTCGGCCCTAGAGAAAACCGAGGCTGTATCCCGTCATTGCATGTGAGTACTGATCGTGGTGTGAAGCGTAATGGCCAAGTAAGCCGCTCGAAACGTATAAATGCCTGCAAATGGCCAAGTCCTTCGAGCTGCGGGCAATTATGGGACACAGCCTAATATATTGGCTCTTAACCCTGTGGGAAGACAGACAGATGGAAACACGGCGCGAAGAACGTATCAACCGGTTAGTACAAGCGTTAAAGCGCTCTGACAAGATCCACCTAAAAGAAGCAGCCGTGCTGTTGGGCGTTTCTGAAATGACCATCCGCCGCGATCTCAGCTCGGAACCGGCCGCCGTGGTATTACTGGGTGGCTATGTGGTGGCCGATCCCCGCAGTAACGGCGTGACTAACTACTTTGTTTCCGATCAAAAGGCAAAACAAGTTACCGAAAAACGCCGCATCGGTTTACTTGCTGCAGCACTGATCAGCGAGAATGACACGGTATTTTTCGACTGCGGCACCACCACCCCAGCGATCATCGATGCCATTGCTGATGAATTGGTCTTTACCGCAGTATGCCACTCGCTGAATACCTTCCTGGCGTTACAGGACAAACCTAACTGTAAAGTGATCTTGTGCGGTGGTGAATTTCGGCCGAACAACTACATTTTCACGGCGGTCGGTCGCCACAACGAGCTGGATCATATCTGCCCCAATATCGCCTTCATTTCTGCCGCCGGCCTGAGCCTACAGCATGGTGCAACTTGTTTTAACTTTGATGAGTTAGAAATGAAGCACCGGGCACTTGAGATGTCGCAACAAAAGATCCTGGTGGCCGATCACAGCAAATTCGGCAAAACCAAACCTGCCTGTATCGGCCCATTGACCCATTTCGACCGCGTCATCACCGATCGCCAGCCCGACCCACAGTTTGCGGAATTTTTCAGCGAAAATGCGATAGCCATTCGTTTTTAATCTGCACCCTACCGTCGACCCCGGTCGGCGGTGCCCTTCACTCGCCCCTCTATTTCGGCAATATACTGTGCAAATAATGCGCAATTGATTCAATTGTTTTATTATCTCTAACCTAAATCAGGTTAATAAATTGCAACAGTTCAGCAGGCTTATTCCTCACGCACAGATAAATCTGACGTAATATTACTTCTTTCTTCTACATTACAACGCGTTTATATGATAAATCGCAATAACCTCCACACGATAAATATCAACAATTACGTAACTAATTCGCTTTAAATATAACCAGCGAAGCGTATTTATATGATAAATACGTGCGTATTTTCCTCCGAATGCCACTCAACTAGTTCACCCACGTTATTAACGGGATATTTTATATAAACACATATAAAACAATGCATTGAATGTGATTTCATTTAAAATAACAATGTGATCTACGTCACTAAAACCGTTTAATCCGGGTTTTTAGCTAGATCCAAACCCACGCTTAAAATATATTGCTCGGCTTGCTGACAACGGCAGTGTTTTATCTGGTTACAGATTATCCATACTAGATAAACTCTGAAACATTAATGAGAGCGTTTTCAGCATGAAATTTTACACAAGCGCGCAACATATGCATGAAAAACCAATAAAAAAGCAGTTAGCCGCACACATTACGCATTTGAGAGCATGATCACGGTTGTTTCTACTGTAAATCGTTATCTTGCCGCCAACGAAAATCGGCAGGCAACGACCTTCCGGCAGCGGTACCGATAGGATGCCCTCAACAGGCTAAATATCATTTGATTAATTATCCGGCATATATGTCCACGGTAATTAGCATAATTAACAACCAGGGGGACGCCAGTTATCCCCGCAAGCAGCACCTGATTCTTACCGATGCCGCGATCTCATATTGCGTCATTCGGTCTTAACCTTAAGTTTTGCCTTTAATTTTAAATTATCGTGTTCACTTCGGAGATATTTATGGACACTACACAGACCGGCACCATTGCCTCTGCGGCTTCTGGCTCTACCAGTACCTGGCGTAAAACCGACACCATGTGGATGTTGGGCCTGTACGGCACCGCGATCGGCGCGGGCGTTTTGTTCCTGCCAATCAACGCCGGTATCGGCGGGCTGATTCCCTTGATCATCATGGCCATCATCGCTTTCCCGATGACCTTCTTCGCTCACCGTGGCCTGTGCCGTTTCGTTCTCTCAGGCAAAAATGCCGGTGAAGACATCACCGAAGTTGTAGAAGAGCACTTTGGTATCAGCGCCGGTAAGCTGATCACTCTGCTTTACTTCTTTGCTATCTACCCAATTCTGTTGGTGTATAGCGTCGCCATCACTAACACCGTTGACAGCTTCATTACCCACCAATTGGGTATGACTTCGCCGCCACGTGCCATTCTGTCGCTGATTCTGATTGTCGGCCTGATGACCATTGTGCGTTTCGGTGAGCAAGCTATCGTGAAGACCATGAGTATCCTGGTATTCCCGTTTGTTGGTGTGCTGATGTTGCTGGCGCTGTACCTGATCCCTAACTGGAGCACCGCCATCTTCGACAACGTGTCTCTGTCTGGCGCGGGCACCGGCATGGGTCATGGCCTGGTTATCACCCTGTGGCTGGCAATCCCGGTAATGGTGTTCTCCTTTAACCATTCACCTATCATCTCCGCCTTTGCAGTCGCCAAACGTGAAGAGTACGGCCAGGAAGAAGCCGAGAAGAAATGCTCCCGCATTCTGGGCTTCGCCCACATCATGATGGTGTTGACCGTGATGTTCTTCGTGTTCAGCTGCGTGCTGAGCCTGTCACCAGAAAACCTGGCAGAAGCCAAGGCTCAAAACATCTCTATCCTGTCTTACCTGGCTAACCACTTTAATAACCCGATGATCGCTTACATCGCGCCGGTTATCGCCTTTATCGCCATCACCAAGTCGTTCCTCGGTCACTACCTGGGTGCACGTGAAGGCTTTAACGGTCTGATTGCCAAGTCGATGAAGAGCCGTGGCAAAACCATCAGCACCAACAAACTGAACCGTATCACTGCCATCTTTATGCTGGTGACTACCTGGATTGTTGCGACCCTGAACCCAAGCATTCTCGGCATGATCGAAAACCTCGGTGGTCCAATCATCGCCATGCTGCTGTTCCTGATGCCGATGTACGCTATCCGTAAAGTGCCTGCAATGCGCAAATACAGTGGCCATATCAGCAACGTGTTCGTGGTAGTGATGGGCCTGATCGCCATCTCCGCAATCCTGTACAGCTTCTAATTAAGACCAGCCGGCGCCCCCTGCGCCGGCTTCTCTGCACGACCCCCTTTCCTGTATTAACGCCTAACACCTGAAGAAGGAGGCGAGACTATGGTCAGCGTTTTCGATATTTTCAAAATTGGTATTGGCCCATCCAGCTCCCATACCGTCGGCCCGATGAAAGCCGGCAAGCTATTTACCGATGAGTTGATCGCCAACCAGCAGTTGATGGATACCACTCGCGTAGTGGTGGACGTATACGGTTCATTGTCGTTAACCGGCAAAGGTCACCACACCGATATCGCCATCATCATGGGATTGGCAGGCAACCTGCCACATGACGTGGATATCGACGGTATTGCCGGTTTTATTCACGATGTTGGGCAACGTGGTCGCCTGTTGCTGGCCAATGGCCATCACGAAGTGGATTTCCCGCTGGAAACCAGCATGAACTTCCACGGTGATAATTTGCCGCTGCATGAAAACGGCATGCGTATCAGCGCATTCGCTGATGAGCAACTGCTGCACAGTAAAACCTATTACTCGACTGGCGGCGGTTTTATCGTCGATGAAGAGCATTTCGGTCTGGCCGCGACAAACCCGGTACAGGTCCCCTTCCCATTCACCTCAGCACGTGACTTACAGCAACACTGCAAAGACGCCGGTCTGTCGCTGTCCGGCCTGGTGATGCAAAACGAATTGGCATTGCACAGCAAGGCCGAGATCGACGCTCATTTCGCCGACGTCTGGCAGGTGATGCGCGCCGGTATCGAACGAGGCATGAACACCGAAGGCCTATTGCCTGGCCCGATGAAGGTCCAACGCCGCGCCGCCGCCCTGCGCCGTATGCTGGTCACTGGCGATAAGAACAATATCGACCCAATGAATGTGGTTGACTGGATCAACATGTTCGCCTTTGCCGTTAACGAAGAAAACGCCGCCGGCGGCCGCGTGGTGACCGCCCCAACTAACGGTGCCTGTGGCATCATTCCTGCGGTGTTAGCCTATTACGACCAATTTATTCGCCCGGTGAACCCTAATTCATATAGCCGTTACTTCCTGACATCCGGCGTGATCGGCGCGTTGTATAAGATGAACGCGTCTATTTCCGGTGCCGAAGTGGGCTGCCAAGGGGAAGTGGGCGTTGCCTGTTCAATGGCAGCAGCAGGATTGGCGGAATTGATGGGTGCTAGCCCGGCGCAGGTTTGTATTGCGGCCGAGATCGCCATGGAACACCATCTGGGGTTAACTTGCGATCCACTGGCGGGTCAGGTTCAGGTGCCCTGTATCGAGCGTAACGCGATTTCCGCTGTGAAGGCAGTCAATGCCGCACGTATGGCATTGCGTCGCACCAGCGAGCCGCGTGTATGCCTGGATAAGGTCATCGAAACCATGTATGAGACGGGCAAAGACATGAACGCCAAATACCGTGAAACGTCGCAAGGCGGGTTGGCAATCAAAGTAGTGGCCTGTAACTGAATGCCCTTCATGCTTGAAGCAGCATCTGTATTGCCCAGTCACTTACCTGAGTAAGCTTCTGGGGACTCACGTACTTGCTGAAAATCCAATTATTTTGGCTATAACAAATCAAAAAGGGCGCAGTTAAATGCGCCCTTTTCATTTGTCGATATTAACCGGGAAGTTAACCGAATACGCTCCCAAACCACTGGGTCAGTTTCATCATCACCATGTCCCAGATACGGCTGAAGAAGTTACCTTCTTTCACTTCCTGCATCGCCACCAGCGGGTATTGCTCAATAGTTTTACCGTCGAGCTGGAAATCAATGGTGCCAACGACCTGGTTTTTCGCCAGTGGTGCTTCCAGTGTCGCCTGGTTCAGTTTGTAACTGGCCTTCAGGTTTTTCATCTGCCCTTTCGGGATAGTCACTGCTGCATCTTTCGCTACGCCCAACGGCACTTCACTGACATCGCCAAACCACACTTTCTGGGTAACAAACGGCTTGTCAGTTTTGATCGGCGTGGCCGTTTCGTAGAAGCGGAAACCCCAGGTCAGCAATTTTTCACTTTCACTAAAGCGGATACGATCGCTCGGTGCACCCAGCACTACCGAGATCAAACGCATCGGACCGTCAGTAGCCGATGCGACCAAGTTGTGACCGGCACCACCGGTATAACCGGTTTTAATGCCATCCACGTTCAGATTGGAACTCCACAGCAGACGGTTGCGGTTAATCTGGCGGATTTTGTTGAAGGTGAACTCTTTTTCTTTATGCAGCGCGTACTCATCCGGCACATCGCGGATCAGCGCCTGACTCAGCAACGCCATGTCACGTGCTGTACTGTACTGCCCTTCCGCATCCAGTCCATGTACCGTCAGGAAATGGGTGTTCTGCAGACCCAGCGATTTGGCGTAGTTGTTCATTAACCCGACAAACGAATCCTGGCTACCCGCGACATAATCGGCCAGCGCAATACTGGCGTCGTTACCCGACTGAATGACAATGCCTTTGTTCAGCTCCATCACCGGTACCTGATCGCCCGGTTTGATAAACATCAGTGAAGAACCACGCAACGCCGGATTACCGGTTGCCCATGCGTCTTTGCCTACTGTCACCATATCTTCCGGCTTGATCTTACCGGCTTTGATCGCCTGTCCAATCACATAGCTGGACATGATCTTGGTCAGACTGGCGGGATCTAAACGAGTATCGGCGTTGCCCTCCGTCAGGATTTTACCGCTGTTGTAATCCATCAGCACGTAGGCCTTGGCATCAATCTGCGGAGCAGCCGGCGCTTCGGCCGCCTGTACAACAGGAGCAGCCAACAACAGTATGCTGACGCTAAACGTTAATTTTTTCAGGGTGGTGGATAAGTTTCTTTTCATCATGACGTCGCCAGAGTGTCCATTCAAATCATTGAAATAGCGTTAACTTTCAAACATATTCACGTTTTCAGCCAACCAGCGAGAGTAGCCCGGCACGCGTTTGCCAACCGCAGACTCCCTGCGGCCCCATGACGGGTGAACGGCGCACCAAAAATGCCCTTGCTGTGAGTTTATTAGATTCATCTTATTTTTGCAGGGTTTAGCGTGAATTTTCAGCATTTTTACATAACTGTACGCTCTCAGGCGAAAATTGGATGAAAAGCCACCCGCATGCCTGTTTTTTATGCCACCCATGGCTACACGGCTAAACTTCTTAACTGCTGAACATCTGTCTATCCATACGTCCAAATTAGATTAATATATTCCAAAAATGCATATTGATAGGTTATTTGTTCTTTTTAATACACATATTTGCAGCGCTATCATCCAGATAACGGCCTTTAAACCGAATTATTCTGGAGATCCTCATGGCAATACCGCACTCCGTCATCGATATGATCGGCAACACCCCGATGTTGGAACTGACCCAGTTCGAAACCGGCCCCTGCCGGCTGTTCGTCAAGCTGGAGAATCAAAACCCCGGCGGATCGATCAAAGATCGCGTTGCCTTATCGATGATCGAACAGGCAGAACGTGAGGGCCGCTTGCAACCCGGCGGCACCATTATTGAAGCCACTGCGGGAAATACCGGTTTGGGGCTGGCCCTGGTGGCAGCACTGAAGGGGTATAAGCTGGTGCTGGTGGTGCCGGACAAAATGAGCCGGGAGAAGATTTTCCATCTGCGTGCACTGGGTGTGGACGTCGTCTTAACCCGTTCCGATGTGGGTAAAGGCCATCCGGCTTACTATCAGGATTATGCCAAACGTCTGGCGAGCGAGATCCCCGGAGCGTTCTATATCGATCAGTTTAACAACCCGGCCAACCCTGCCGCTCATACCCGTACCACCGCACCAGAACTTTGGCAGCAGATGGATCACCAGGTCGATGCCATCGTCGTCGGCGTCGGTTCCGGTGGTACGTTGGGTGGGCTGAGTCAATATTTCGCAGAGGTATCACCGCAGACCGAGTTTGTGTTGGCTGACCCCGCAGGTTCAATCCTGGCGGACTATCTCGATAACTGCCAGATCGGTGAGGCTGGCAGTTGGCTGGTAGAAGGCATCGGCGAAGATTTCATTCCACCACTGAGCGACTTCAATCAAGTACGTAATGCCTACCGTATCGGCGACGCCGAGGCGTTCACTACTGCGCGCGATCTGTTACGCAAAGAAGGTGTGCTGGCGGGGTCATCCACCGGCACACTGTTGGCAGCCGCATTGCGCTATTGCCAGGCACAGACTGAACCAAAACGCGTGGTCACGTTCGTCTGCGACAGCGGCAATAAATACCTGTCTAAAATGTATAACGACCACTGGATGCTGGAACAAGGTCTGTTAAGCAAACCACAGCATGGCGATCTACGCGATCTGATCGCCTACCGTCATGACGAAGGTGCTGCGGTATCGGTAGCACCGGAAGACACTCTGGCGATCGTTCATGCCCGTATGCGTCTGTATGACATCTCGCAATTACCGGTACTGGAAGGCGATCGCGTGGTCGGTCTGATCGACGAATGGGATCTACTCAATGCCGTACAGGCGGATGCCAACCACTTCAGCCTACCCGCCACCCGCGCCATGACCCATTCGGTCAAGACGTTGCAAAAAGAAGCCAGTTATCAGGATTTGCTCGCCACCTTTAATCACGGGCACGTCGCTGTGGTACTCGATGGCGAACGCTTCCTCGGTTTGATTACCCGCACAGACGTACTTAACGCCTGGCGCCAAAAATTACGTTAATAAGGATGATTGTATGGCCAAGTTTGATACGTTGACCGTTCATGCCGGCTACACGCCGGACGCTACTGGGGCAGTAATGCCTGCTATTTATGCCACATCCACCTATGCCCAGCCAGCACCGGGTGAGCATACTGGTTACGAGTATTCACGCAGCGCCAACCCAACGCGTACCGCATTAGAAAGCGCCATTGCTGAACTGGAAGGCGGCAGCCGCGGTTATGCCTTTGCTTCCGGCCTGGCTGCCTGCTCAACGGTATTGGAATTGCTCGATCAGGGTAGCCATTTAGTGGCTGTTGACGACTTATACGGCGGTACCTACCGCTTACTGGAAAAAGTACGTAGCCGTACTGCCGGCTTGCGCGTTACCTATGTTTCCCCAGCAGACATTGCTGCCCTGGAACAAGCCATTGAACCAGATACAAAAATGATCTGGGTGGAAACGCCGACCAACCCGCTACTGAAACTGGCCGATCTGAGCGCCATCGCTACCATCGCCAAAAAGCACGGTTTGATCAGCGTAGCAGACAACACCTTCGCCTCACCTTACATTCAGCGCCCGCTGGATCTTGGTTTTGATGTCGTGGTGCATTCTGCAACTAAATACCTCAACGGCCATTCCGATGTGGTTGCAGGGGTTGCGGCCGTAGGGGATAACCCAGAATTGGCCGAACAGCTTGGCTTTTTGCAGAACGCGGTAGGCGGCATTCTTGATCCATTCAGCAGCTTCCTGACGCTGCGCGGCATCCGTACGCTGGCACTACGTATGGAACGCCACAGCCAAAGCGCCTTGCATATCGCTCAGTGGTTGGAAAACCAGCCGCAGGTGGAAGAAGTCTACTACCCGGGCCTGCCGAGCCACCCGCAGCATGCACTGGCAACAAAACAGATGCGCAGTTTTGGCGGTATGATTTCGGTACGATTGAAAGGTGACGATGCCTTCGCACGTCGGGTCATTAAGCGCTCACACCTGTTCACGCTGGCAGAAAGCTTGGGGGGTGTGGAAAGCCTGATCAGTCAACCTTTCAGCATGACCCATGCGTCGATCCCATTGGAGCAACGCTTGAAAACCGGCATCACACCACAGTTGCTGCGTTTGTCGGTGGGCATTGAAGATACGGAAGATCTGATTGCTGATCTGCAACAGGCTCTGGCGGAGTAATCGTAGCCCTCGGGTTAAAATGGGAAGGCCTGGCTAGGTGCCAGACCTTTTTCCGTTGCCTTTCAGTTTGATATACCCGGGCCTGGCGCACCGAGGGGCACTCTGGCAGCTAAAGCTGCTACGACCCCTTCGGCACGCTCTCCCTAATAACCGACATTATCAGTCGTTTGAATTCGGACCTTTTGTTTTTCAAATTCCGGCACCAATAACATCCTGATAATAGCGTTGCGCCACATCAGGGTGAGAACGAATTCGCCCCTTCAGGTAGTTAAAGCCCACATCGCGTAGCAGCGGATTATGCGGATCGCTAACCGGGCCGTGAGCCTCGGCCGCCAGATGTGCAGGCAGTTGATACAGTGGCACCACAGCGTCAAGCCGAGCCCCGAGGAAGAAGGCTATCGACAGACGATCACTCCCGGCGGGCGGCGTTTCCACCCGATGTACCGTGGCACGTAGATAGCCATTGGTCGCCAGCTCCAGTAATTCGCCGATATTGACCACAAAAGTATCTTCGCGCGGTTCCGCGTCTACCCACCGTCCTTCATCAATTTCAACCTGCAAACCTTTCTGCCGGTCCTGCAGTAAAAAGCTAAGAAAGCCAGAGTCCTTATGGGCCCCCACCCCTTGCCCGCTGGTGGTGGCCTCACGTCCCGGATACCGTATCAGTTTGATATGTTCATTGGGTTTATCGCCGTAGAGCGAATCAAATGCGTGTTCCGGTAATGAAAGTGCTAACGCGAAGGCACGCAGCAGGCGCAACGACATCACGGTCATCGCTTGCTGCCACTGCAACAACAAGGGTTTCAGTTCAGGCAGCGCTTCAGGCCATTGATTCGGCCCCTGTAAACGCGCCCAACGCGGCGTTTCATACGCCAATTGCAGCGCAGGGCGTTCTGCGCCGATGTCGAACTGTTCGCGCCAATCCGGTTGTCCTCGAGTCAGTTCGTCCGCAGCGCGGTTATAGCCGCGAAAGTGCGGCGATCGCACCATTTGTACCGCCAATTTCTCGGCTTCCGGTAAGGCAAAAAACTGCCTGGCCCGCTGTTGCAGTTGCGTATTGAGGGCGCTATCAATGCCATGCCCACGCAGATAAAAAAAGCCGACGTCGCGTGCCGCAACACGCAGCCTGTCAAGAAACGCCTGCCGCTGACGCGCATCACCATCAAGCTGCGAAAGATCCAGCAGCGGCAGTGTCTTCAGCGTCAGTGGTGGTCGTTTCATTATCCTGTTCCTCATCATTCCCGACAAAAATCGGACCGGTATAAAGGCGAATTATCAGCATCTTTAACTCCTGGATGGCCAGTGCATTACCCTATAGTTACCACCCTGCCAAAGAACCGAGCCAATATTGTTGCGTTCTAAGTTATGCAAACGTTCAACAAAGTGTCGCAAAACTGTCATCAATGTTTCTTATGCTCTGCGCAATTTCGTTGTCGCCACTGGCTGGCGGCTTAGGGTATCCGCTATTCTGTATACACCTCATTTCCCTCCCTGCATGCCGGAGAAATACTGATGGATTTAGCCTTATTCGACCTGGATGAAACCCTGATTGATGATGACAGCGCCAGCCTGTGGATCCGCTGGCTGGTCGCCGAGGGGTTTGCGCCGGCAGAACTGGAACAGCAGGAACAGCAGCTCATGCAGCTCTATTACCAGGGAAAGCTGTCCATGGAGGACTACATGCAAGCCACCCTGGCCCCCCTGACCGGCATGAGTACCCAAACGGTTGCCGGTTGGGTACAACGTTATATCCGTCGCGATATTCTGCCGCGTGTCTACCCGTCCGCCCGTGAGCGGCTGTTGTGGCACCGCGAGCGCGGTGACTGCATTCTGGTTATTTCCGCCACCGGTGAACATCTGGTGGCCCCGATTGCCGAGCAGCTCGGTGCTGATGGCGCACTGGCGATTGGTGTCGAAGTGCAAGACGACCGCTTCACCGGCAACACCTACGGCACGATGACTTACCAACAGGGCAAAGTGACCCGTTTGAAACAGTGGCTGGCAGAACACCCGGAATTGATCTTTGAACACAGCCACGGTTACAGCGACTCACTTAACGACAAAGCCATGCTGCAATATGTCGACAGCGCTACGGTGATTAACCCAGACAGTGAACTCAACGCGCTGGCCGTTGAGCACGGTTGGGAAATCTGCCGCTGGGAACGCTAAATATCGTCACCGTCGGCAAAAAATGCCTTCCAGTGTGACAACCGCACAATTGTGGCGTACGTATATACCCTATGAATTTCAAGTTGCAGCCAGATACCTGCAGCTTGAAAGGCAACAGGTATAACAGCTTAGGTCAATTAACCCACATAAAGAGGCGTTCTATGCTGACCATTTGGGGTCGAGAAAATTCGAATAACGTCAGGAAAGTACTGTGGTGCGCAGCCGAGTTAGAGCTGAATTACGCCCACATTAATGCCGGTGGTGCATTCGGTAAGGTGAACGATGAACTCTACCGTTCATTGAATCCGAACGGTCTGGTGCCACTGCTGCAAGACGATGATTTCGTGCTGTGGGAGTCCAATACCATAGTCCGCTATCTGGCGGCTAAATATGGCAGCGAGCCATTCTACCCGCAGGACCTACAGGCTCGTGCCAGTGCAGAAAAATGGATGGACTGGACCACCGCTACCATTGTCAGCCACTTTAGCGTGGTGTTCTGGGGCCTGGTACGTACCAAGCCGGAACTGCGCGACATGGCCAAGATTGAAGCGGCGATCGCCACGCTGGAAAAGCACTTCGACATCGTGGAAGAAACGTTGGGCCGTCAGCCTTATCTTTCCGGTGAGTCGTTCGGTATTGGCGACATCCCACTGGGTAGCTTTGCTTACGCCTGGTTCTCCATGCCGATTACGCGCCAACCACGCCCGAACATGGAGCGTTGGTACCAGAAACTGACCGAACGCCCAGCTTACCAACGCGGTGTAATGAGTGAGCTAACCTGAGTTTTATGCGCCCCTCTGGGGCGCTATGATTTCTCAGTCAACCCAACCCGTAGCAACTTTCCATTACTCGAATCGGTTAATAGATAAAGATAGCCATCCGGCCCGGTCCGCACCTCACGAATGCGTTCCCCACGCTCTTCCAGTAGCCGTTGTTCAGCAATTACCTTATCACCCTGTAGTGTTAGACGAATCAACGCCTCTTGCGCCAGCGCGCCAATAAACAAAGACCCTTGCCAATCAGCAAAGCGTTTGCCGTCATAGAAGGCCATGCCGCTGATCCCTGGCGACACCGGCCAGTAATGTAATGGCTGTTCGGTACCTGCCACTTTTTGCCCCTGCGCCTCTGGGATCGCCAGTCCGGAGTAATTGATACCGTAAGTGGCGATCGGCCAACCGTAGTTTTTTCCTGCCTGCGGAAGATTGATCTCATCACCACCGCGCGGACCGTGCTCATGCTCCCAAATGACGCCACTCCAGGGATTCAGTGCCAAGCCCTGTGGGTTACGGTGACCATAGGACCAGATTTCGGCCCCTTTGTCCGCCTGGCCAACAAACGGATTATCCGGTGGTACCGCCCCGTCGGCAGTTAACCGCACGATCTTGCCCTGCAACTTGTCCAGATCCTGTGCCGTCGGCCGCTGATTATTTTCGCCTAAAGCAATAAACAGGTAGCCCTGACGATCAAATGCCAACTTGCCACCGAAGTGATTACCGACCGACAGTTTCGGTTGCTGACGGAAAATCACCCTGAAATTTTCCAGTCGCCGGTTGTCGGCACTTAGCCGACCATAGCCCACTGCCGTCCCCGCCTTACCGTTCTCACCCACTTCGGCAAAGCTGAGGTAGACTCGTCTGCTGTCAGCAAAGTCTGGCGCTAACAGCACTTCAAGCAACCCGCCCTGGCCTTCTGCATACACCTGTGGCACACCGATAATTGGCGCTGACAAACCTTTATCCTGTTGCCACAACCGCAGACGGCCCGGTCGTTCTGTGATTAACATGCTCTGCTCACCAGGCAAAAATGCCAGCGACCAAGGGTGCTCTAATTTATCCTGTAATTGCGTAACCTTCAGCGCAGCATGCAGCAAACCGCTAAATAGCAGCAGTGCAATCATCATGGCGAATCTCCGCATGGCATCCTCCTGGATAGAAACGGGTTCATTCAGTGTAGTCCAGCAGACCACTTGCAACGTTTGTTTTAATTTTCAATATGTTGCCTTTTAGCCAGACTGTGCTTAAGTTAACGGATAAACAAGGAGGATGTATGCACATTACAGTAACCGATTCACTCAGCGAAGAAGTCCGAGACGCCATCAGCAGAGGCCTGAGAGCGCACAATAGCCCGTACATTGACCCGACTCAGCGTAAGCCGCTTGCTGTCTACAGCCAGAATGATGCTGGCGAAGTTATCGCCGGGGTGACAGCCGAAACCTGGGGCAATTGGCTAAGCGTTGATTGGTTGTGGGTGGCGGACTCGCAGCGTGGTAGCGGGTTGGGCCGTAAAGTACTGCTGGCAGCTGAACAAGAAGCTATTGCACGTGGCTGTCGTTACGTTCGTTTAGATACTTTCAGTTTTCAGGCGCGCCCCTTCTACGAGAAGCTCGGCTATCAACTGCAGATGACACTGAAAAATTACCCAACAGAGCATGAGTGCTACTTTCTTACCAAAACACTGACTGAATAACAGGTGACCTGATGGAAACCACAACCATGGTTGTGAACTGCGTGGCATACAAAGCCGGTAAACGGCTAGGTGAAGTGACCATTGACGACATCAGTGAGGTGGTCAAACAGCCGGATACCTTTGTCTGGCTCGGTTTATGGCAGCCGGAAGACGCCTTTATGCGCAAGGTGCAGGAAGAGTTTGGGCTGCATGATCTGGCAATTGAGGACGCATTGTGCGCCCACCAGCGACCGAAACTCGAAACCTACGGTGATTCATTGTTTATCGTGGTCAAAACCGCACAGTGGGGCAAAGACGGAGTCGAGTACGGTGAAACACACTTTTTCGTGGGCAAGAATTTCCTGGTCACGGTGCGCCATGGTGCATCCCCCAGCTACGCGCCAATTCGTGCCAAGGCTGAAGAAAACCATAAACAAATGTGCCGCGGGCCGGGTTTTGCATTGTACTCAGTGATGGACTTTGTGGTGGATAACTACCGCAGCGTGGTAGCGAAGTTCGAGGCAGATATCGAAGCCATCGAAGCCAACATGTTCAAATCTGAGTTTGACGAAGCCGCCATTGAGAATGTTTATACGCTAAGGCGGCATCTGCTGGCGCTGCGCAATGCGGCAATGCCAATGGAGGAAATCTGCAACCAGCTAATTCGCCTGCATGAAGAGGTGATCCCAAAAGAATTGCGCGCCTATGTGCGCGACGTGCAGGACCACGCACGCCAGGTGGTCAGCAACATTGACGATATGCGCGAAATGCTGACCAACGCGATGCACGTCAATCTGGCCCTCGTCACCGTGAAACAGAACGAAGTGGTGAAACGGCTCGCAGGCTGGGGGGCAATTCTGGCGATCCCAACGGTAATATTCAGTCTGTATGGCATGAACTTCGCCAATATGCCGGAACTGAAGTTCCCGTGGGCTTATCACACCATCCTCGGGGTGACCGCCGTCGGCTGCTTCTTCCTGTATCAGAAACTGAAAAAATCCGGCTGGCTCTAGCCAATAACGGGGCTGTCATACACAGCCCCATGGCTACCCATTATTCCGGCTGCACCTGCGGCTGTGGGCTTGCCCGGGTCAACAGGCTGCCAATCAGAAAAGCCGCCCCGCCCGCCAACAGACCACCGTAGATCGGGCTGTTGGCCTCAATGCCATGGTAATACATCAGTGCCAATACGCTCAGACTGCCGGTCAGCATGCTGGCGATAGCACCGGTGCTGGTGGCACGTTGCCAGAAAATCGCACCGATCAGCGGGATCAACATACCGCCCACCAGCAGGTTATAAGCCAGCGTCAGCGCCATCATCACGTCTCGCACCACAAACGCCAGTCCCAACATAATGCAGCCCATAACAAAGGTTGTGAAGCGCCCGGCCACCAGCCCACCGGAGGGCCGCTTGCGGACAGCTGGCAATACATCTTCCAGCGCGATGGTTGAGGACGCCAACAGACAGGCGCTGGCCGTCGACATCAGCGCTGCCAACGCCGCCGCAGCCACCAGCCCGCTAACGCCCGGCGGCAGCACCGCCTGAGCAATGGCGGCAAAAGCGCCGTCGGTATTGGTCAGTTGCGGCAGCACCAACTTGCCGGCCATGCCAATCAGAGCGCCGGCCACCCCATACAGCACGCAGTACACCCCAGCCCCCAACCCGGCATAGCGAGCAATATTGGTGCTACGGGCAGTAAATACCCGCTGCCAGATATCCTGACCAATCAGAATACCGAAGAAATAGATCAGGAAGAACACCAGGATGGTATCAAGCCCGATCGACGACAACTGGTAGTAGCTGTCCGGCAACAGGTGACTGAACGCCGCCCAGCCACCTGCCTTGACGATGCTCATCGGCATCAACACCAGCATCATGCCGACAGTCATGATGATAAACTGAATGATGTCGGTTAGCGTCAGTGACCACATGCCGCCCAGCGTGGAATAAAGCACCACCAAACCGCCACCGAGCAGAATCGAAGCGGTGAACGACAAATCAAACATCACCTGCATCACACTGCCGATAGCAATAATCGAGGTCACCGCCACCATCAGGTCATAAGCCAGCATAATGGCACCGCTGGTGACCCTGGCGGCCGGATGATAGCGCCGCGCCAGCACCTGGCTGACGGTGTAGAGCTTTAGCTTGAGCAGCGGTTTGGCCAACACCATGCTCAACACCACAATCCCCGCGCCCAGCGCACCACAAAGCCACACGCCCGAGATCCCATAGGTGTAACCCAGCTTAACGCTGCCAATGGTAGACGCGCCGCCAAGCACCACGGCGGACAGCGTACCCAGGTATAAACAGGGCCCCAGATTGCGGCCGGCCACCAGATAATCTTCCTTGGTGGTGGCCCGGCGAACGCCAAGCCAACCCACCGCCCCTATCACCAAAAAGTAAAACACCACTACCAGCAGGTCGAGATTCATCGGTCACTCCGCATGCTTGTTATTATTCGGTATCAGGCGCAACGGCTCCGCCGATCAGGTTATCGCCGTCGCCTTATCGCTCAGGCAGTACGCACAGCATTTCAAACAACAGGTTGGCCGCCAGTAGCGCGGTGTTGCCGGAACGATCGTAAGGCGGCGAGACCTCCACCACGTCGCTGCCGACCAGATTCAGTCCCCGGCAGCCTCTGACAATTTCCAGCCCCTGCCAGACTGACAGCCCACCGACCTCCGGGGTGCCGGTACCCGGTGCAAATGCCGGATCCAGACCGTCGATGTCGAAACTGAGGTAAACCGGCGCATTGCCCATCTGCTCGCGCACTTCCGCCATCAGCGGTGCCAACGAGCGGTACCAGCAGGCTTCTGCCGGGACCACGCGGAATCCCTGTTTACGCGACCAATCAAAATCATCGGCCTCATAGCCGCTGCCGCGCAGGCCAATCTGAATGATCTTTTGTGGCTGCAATAGCCCCTCTTCAAAGGCTCGCCGGAAAGTCGTTCCGTGCGCCAACTTTTCCCCAAACATCTCTTCGTTGGTGTCTGAGTGAGCATCCACGTGAATTAATCCGACCGGCCCATATCGGCTGGCCATGGCACGCAGGACAGGCAACGTCAACGTATGGTCGCCCCCCAGCGTCAGTGGAATGCAGCCGTGGGCCAGAATGCCGTTATAGGCCAGCTCAATGCGGCGAACGCTGTCTTCCAGGCTGTAAGGATTGATGGCGACATCCCCCAGGTCGGCAACCTGCAGCCGTTCAAAAGGAGCGGCAGCGGTGCCCATGTTGTAAGGGCGGATCATCACCGATTCCTGACGGATTTGCCGCGGTCCATAGCGCGTGCCGCTGCGGTTTGAGGTACCAATATCGAGGGGAATACCGACGAAGGCCGCATTTAGACCTCGTGCATCATCAGCTACGGGGAGACGCATCATGGTAGGGATGCCGGCAAAACGCGGCATATCGTTACCGCTTTGGGGTTGATTCAGCATGATCTTTCCTTATTCGGCTATCAGATAATTTCAACATTTGGATAACAATTACAGGCTACCCGCCCCCTGACAGGGCTACCATTCCATCTTTCGGATGTAAGCATTGAAAACGCCGATGATTTGTAACGCATTGAAAAATTGTATTTTATTTAACATTCGTGACATAAACAGACAGATTGACGGCTACCAGCTTCATTTTCGGGGTGTTATAAAATGGTTAATTACGCGCTATTACTGCGGAGGAACGGATGCTCACCAACCTAAGCGATATTGATTTGCGGCTGCTGCGGGTCTTCGTCGCCGTCGCCGAAGCCCATGGCGTCAGCGCTGCCCAGGAAACGTTGCTGATGAACCAGTCGACCATCAGCACCCATCTCGCCACCCTGGAGACCCGGCTGGGATTTCGTCTGTGTCAGCGGGGCCGCTCCGGTTTTATGCTGACGCCGAAAGGTGAACGCATGCTGATCGCCTGCCGCACCCTGTTCAACGCCGCTCGTGACTTTACCCGCGTCAGTCAGTCCCTGAACGGCCTGCTGACCGGGGATTTGCAGATTGGCCTGGTAGATAATCTGGTGTCGCTGCCGGGCAATCCCTTCAGCCATGCCATCAAACAGTTTCAACGCCGCCATCAGGATGTGCAGTTGCAGTGCCGCATTTGCGCCCCCGGCGAACTGGAACAGGGTCTGCTGAATCAGCAGCTCGATTTGGGCATCGGTTATTTCGGTCAGCAGTTGGACGAGTTGCAGTATCAGCCCTGGATAGCAGAGACGCAGGCGGTTTATTGCAGCAGCGATCACCCGCTGTTTACACTGGAGCAACCGGGGCGTGAACAGATTGAAAATGCACGCTGGGTTAAACGTGGCTATTTGTTGGCACAGCAACTTTGTCCGCTGGCACCGTTAAACCTTGGCGCCGTCGCCCATCATATGGAAGGGGTCGCTCATTTGGTGCTCAGCGGCGAGTATCTCGGTTACCTGCCCACCCATTACGCTGCACGTTGGGTAGAACAAGGCGTATTGAAACAGCTGGGGGGGCAAGCGCTGTCTTATCAGGCAGCATTGAGTCTGGTGACCCGACCGGGATTGCCGAAGGAGGCACTGAGCGCATTGCTGGAGGATTTGCAGCGCGCCGGAGAGATTTCAGTTGCTATGGCGTTGATGTAATAACCACCGTGCGAACAGCATAAAAAAATGCCCCGCAATCGGCAGGGCTTATTCAAACGATTAATTTAGCGGCATACGTGCAGGGTCAGGGTATTGATACTCAAACCCCAACTCATTACTGATACGGCTGCCGTCGACCAACCGCCCATCTTGCTCAGCTTCGACAGCAAACTGCGGTGGTGTCAGGTGTAACTGTTCAGCCAACGCCGGGTAAAACTCGCGCTTTGTCGGGTGGCCCGGTGCGCACAAGTTATAAACATGACCGCCTTTCGGCAATTTTAATAACAGTTGGATGGCGGCAATTACATCGTCCTGATGCACCAGATTGACCCCTTGTGAGCCCCCCTTGACATCGACTTTACCTGCAAGAAAACGTCCTGGATGGCGATCTACCCCCACCAAACCTGCCAGACGCAAAATATCCACCGAGGTGTTTGGTAACTCATGCAACCAGCGCTCCAGCTCAGCCAACACTTGCCCAGAAGGTGACACCGGCTTCAGCGGTGAATCTTCACGTACCGTACCTGTGGTTTCACCGTATACCGAGGTAGAACTGGTAAACAGGATGCGTGGCACACCGAAAGCCATCGCGCTGTCCACCAGCATGCGCACCGCATTAAAATAGTTCTCGCTGCCTTCAACCGTGCGGCGGGCCGGCAACGTTATCACCAGCGCGTCAACACGCAGCAGCGGCTCTAAATCGTCCGGTTCGCAAATCAGCTCTGGCGTCATTTCCAGCTGATAGCATTCAATTCCGCTCATCCGCGCGGCTTCAACGCCGTCTGGCGTCGTTTTACTGCCAACGACGTCAAACCCACGGCTCATCAGCGACAGGGCCAACGGCATTCCCAGCCAACCCAAACCAATAATGGCGACCTTTTTCATTATCTTCCTCTCTTGAAGATTGCAGCGCTTTACCCGTTAAGGCTACGCCACTCCGTGTAGTGATACAATCCACCCTGCTTAAGCTTAGGTAAAACCGCGTATAGCTAATAACTCAACCCGTTTCAATAAATTAAATTTATGACGATAAAAAAGGGTTGCGTGAATGACGACGGATAGTTTAGGTTAATTAGCAATTGAGTTTGTAGCGACTTTATACAGAGAAAACACCATGACACGCATTCAGTTCAGCCACCATCATCACCATCATCCTGACTAGTCTTTCAGGCGATGTGTGCTGGAAGACGGTTTTTTAATCTTCCAGTGGCGCGCAGAATGCAAGAGAGAGCCCTCGGAAGATTTCTTCCGAGGGTTTTTTTTTGGCTTTGGACAGACAGAAAAAATAATTTTTAAAATAAATTCATAAATTTACAGATTAAACAGAGGTTACCATGCTGGACAAAACACGTTTACGGATAGCAATGCAGAAGTCGGGCCGCCTGAGTGATGAATCCCAGGAGTTGCTGGCGCGCTGTGGCATCAAAATCAACCTGCAGCAACAGCGCTTGATTGCCTTCGCAGAGAATATGCCGATTGATATCCTGCGCGTACGTGATGACGATATCCCGGGCCTGGTGATGGACGGCGTGGTTGATCTGGGCATTATTGGTGAGAACGTGCTGGAAGAAGAGCTGCTCACTCGCCGCGCTCAGGGCGAAGACCCGCGCTACTTCACGCTACGTCGCCTGGACTTCGGTGGTTGCCGACTGTCACTGGCAACCTCACTCGACAGTGAATATACCGGCCCGCAAAGCCTGCAAGACGCCCGCATCGCAACCTCTTACCCGCACTTGTTGAAACAGTACCTCGATAAACAAGGCGTACGTTTCAAGTCCTGCCTGCTGAACGGTTCAGTTGAAGTCGCCCCGCGTGCCGGTTTGGCCGACGCCATTTGTGACCTGGTTTCCACCGGCGCCACGCTGGAGGCTAACGGCCTGCGTGAAGTTGAAGTCATCTATCGCTCGAAAGCCTGCCTGATCCAACGCGATGGCGAAATGCCGGAAGCCAAACAGCAATTGATCGACCGCCTGATGACCCGTATTCAAGGCGTGATCCAGGCGCGTGAATCCAAGTACATCATGCTGCACGCGCCAAGTGAGCGCCTGGACGAAATCGTCGCGCTGCTGCCGGGTGCCGAACGCCCAACCATTCTGCCTCTGGCCGGTGCGCAAAACCGCGTCGCAATGCACATGGTCAGTAGCGAAACCCTGTTCTGGGAAACCATGGAAAAACTGAAAGCGCTCGGTGCCAGCTCGATCCTGGTGTTGCCTATTGAGAAGATGATGGAGTAAGGCCATGTCGAACTTCAATACTCTGGTCAACTGGGCAGACTGCAGCGCCGAACAGCGCACAGCATTGCTGATGCGTCCGGCAATCTCCGCCTCGGACAGCATCACCCGCACGGTGAGCGAAATCCTCGACAACGTGAAGGCCAATGGCGATCAAGCGTTGCGCGATTACAGCGCCAAATTTGATAAAACCGAAGTTGGTGCACTGCGCGTCACCGCAGAGCAAATAGCCGCTGCCAGCGCCCGCCTGGGTGATGAGATCAAACAGGCGATGGCCGTAGCGGTCGCTAATGTGGAGACTTTCCACAATGCACAACAACTGCCACCGGTTGATGTGGAAACCCAGCCGGGCGTGCGTTGCCAGCAAGTAACCCGCCCGATCGATTCAGTCGGTCTGTATATTCCCGGCGGCTCCGCGCCGCTGTTTTCTACCGTATTGATGCTGGCAACACCGGCACGTATCGCCGGTTGCCGTCGCGTAGTGCTGTGTTCACCGCCGCCGATTGCCGATGAAATTTTGTATGCTGCACAACTGTGCGGCGTCAAAGAAGTTTTTCAGGTCGGTGGCGCGCAGGCAATTGCCGCCATGGCTTTCGGTACCGACTCCGTACCACGCGTGGCGAAAATCTTCGGGCCGGGCAATGCCTTTGTTACCGAAGCCAAACGCCAAATCAGCCAACGGCTGGACGGGGCTGCCATCGATATGCCAGCCGGCCCTTCCGAAGTGCTGGTGATCGCCGATGCTGGTGCCACCCCGGCATTCGTTGCCTCGGATCTGCTGTCGCAGGCAGAGCACGGCCCGGACTCGCAGGTGATCTTGTTAACCCCCGATGCCGCAATGGCGCAGGCAGTCCGCGATGCCGTAGAACAGCAACTGGCACAATTACCACGCGCCGAAACTGCACGTCAGGCGCTGGCCAGTAGCCGATTGATCGTCACCAAAGATTTGGCTGAATGCGTAGACATCAGCAATCAATATGGTCCGGAACACCTGATCATTCAGACCCGCGACGCCCGCGCTCTGGTCGACAGCATCACCAGCGCCGGTTCGGTGTTTCTCGGTGACTGGTCACCGGAGTCTGCCGGTGACTATGCATCCGGCACCAACCACGTACTGCCGACCTATGGTTACACCGCCACCTGCTCCAGTTTGGGGCTGGCGGACTTCCAAAAGCGCATGACGGTACAAGAGCTGACGCCGCAGGGCTTTATGAACCTGGCCGCCACCATTGAAACCCTGGCAGCTGCCGAGCAGTTGATTGCCCACAAAAACGCCGTAACCCTGCGCGTTGCCGCATTGAAGGAGCAAGCATGAGCATTGAAAACCTGGCGCGCGCCAACGTTCGCGAGCTGACCCCGTATCAATCAGCCCGCCGCTTGGGGGGGAACGGCGACGTGTGGTTAAACGCCAACGAATACCCGATCGCCCCGGAATTCCAACTGACCGCGCAGACCTTTAACCGCTACCCGGAGTGCCAACCGGCGCTGGTAATCGAGCGCTATGCCGATTATGCAGGGGTTAAAAAGGAACAGGTGCTGGTCAGTCGTGGGGCGGACGAAGGCATTGAACTGCTGATCCGCGCCTTCTGCGAACCGGGCAAAGACGCCATTCTGTTCTGCCCACCGACCTACGGAATGTATGCCGTCAGCTCAGAAACCTTCGGTGTAGAACGTCGTACTGTAGCGACCAAGCAGGATTGGCAACTGGATTTGCCTGCTATCGCTGACAGCCTGGACAACGTTAAACTGATTTATGTTTGCAGCCCTAACAATCCGACAGGGAACCTGATCGACCCGAACGATCTGCGTACTCTGCTCGAAATGGCCAAAGGCAAGGCGATCGTCGCGGTTGACGAAGCCTATATCGAGTTCTGCCCGCAGGCCAGTGTGGCTGGTTGGCTGAGCGACTACCCACACTTGGCTGTTCTGCGTACCTTATCCAAAGCCTTTGCGTTAGCCGGTTTGCGTTGTGGTTTTACCTTGGGTAATGAAGATCTGATCGCCTTGTTGCTGAAGGTTATCGCCCCTTATCCACTGTCGACCCCAGTCGCAGATATCGCTGCGCAAGCACTCAGTACCGAAGGTATCCGCGTGATGCGTCAACGGGTTACCGAGATTGCAGCCAACCGCAGTTGGCTACAGCAGGCGCTGCAAAACTGTGCCTGCGTCGAACAGGTTTTCACCAGCGACAGTAACTACCTGCTGGTACGTTTCACTGCTTCAAGTAATGTGTTTAAAACCTTGTGGGATCAGGGCATTATCTTAAGAGACCAAAATAAACAACCCGGGTTATCCGGTTGCCTGCGTATTACTATAGGCACCCGTGATGAATGCCAACGCGTGGTTGACGCGCTGTCTGCCCTACCCGGCGCCAACAAGACTCGCCAGGAGCCAATGTGAGCCAAAAAATCCTCTTTATTGACCGTGACGGTACGCTGATTGCCGAACCACCAGAAGACTTCCAGGTCGATCGTCTGGATAAGCTGGCGCTGGAACCGGACGTGATCCCTTCACTGCTGGCTTTGCAGCAGGCAGGTTATCAGCTGGTAATGATCACCAATCAGGATGGGCTCGGCACCGCCAGTTTCCCGCAGGAAACCTTCGACCCACCGCACAACCTGATGATGCAGATCCTCAGTTCGCAAGGCATTCACTTTGACGATATTTTGATTTGTCCGCACCTTCCAGCGGACAATTGCGACTGCCGCAAACCGAAAACTGCGCTGGTAAAGAGCTACCTCGAACCTGGTGTGATGGATACTGCCCATTGCTATGTGATCGGCGATCGGCCGACCGACGTGCAGTTGGCGGAAAACATGGGCATTCAGGGATTGCGTTACCAACGTGAAACGCTGGGTTGGAAGGAGATCGTTCGTCAGTTGACCCAACGAGATCGCCACGCTCGGGTTAACCGTGTAACCAAAGAAACACAAATCGACGTCAACGTCTGGCTGGATCGTGAAGGTGGCAGCAAGATCAAAACCGGCGTCGGTTTCTTCGACCACATGCTGGATCAGATAGCCACCCACGGCGGTTTCCGTATGGACATCGACGTGAAAGGCGACCTGTATATTGACGATCACCACACGGTGGAGGATACCGGGCTGGCGCTCGGCGAAGCCTTGAACAAGGCGCTGGGCGACAAACGCGGTATCGCACGCTTCGGCTTTGTGCTGCCGATGGACGAGTGCCTGGCACGCTGTGCGCTGGATATCTCCGGGCGTCCACACCTGGAATATAAAGCCGAGTTCAACTATCAACGTGTTGGCGATCTTAGTACCGAAATGGTCGAACATTTCTTCCGCTCATTGTCCTACACCATGGGTTGTACGCTGCACCTGAAAACCAAAGGCAAAAACGACCACCACCGTGTCGAAAGCCTGTTCAAAGTGTTTGGTCGTACGCTGCGCCAGGCAATCCGCGTTGAGGGCACTACCCTCCCGAGTTCGAAAGGAGTGCTGTGATGAACGTGGTGATTCTGGATACAGGTTGCGCTAACCTCGCCTCTGTCACCTATGCGGTGCAGCGCTTGGGCTACCAACCCGATGTCAGTCGTGATCCTGAGATCGTGTTGCGCGCCGACAAGCTCTTTCTACCCGGCGTCGGCACCGCGCAGGCAGCGATGGATCAACTGGAACAGCGTGAACTCATTGAGTTGATCAAAGCCTGCACCCAGCCGGTATTGGGGATTTGCCTCGGTATGCAATTGCTGGCAAAAAGCAGCGAAGAGAACGGCGGCATCAATACGCTGGGTATTATCGATACCCCGGTGGTGCAGATGACCGACTTCGGCCTGCCTCTGCCACATATGGGCTGGAATCAGGTTTCCGCACAGGCAGGCCATCACCTGTTCCGCGGCATCGAAGACGGTGCTTACTTCTACTTCGTTCACAGCTATGCGATGCCGATATGCCCAAGCACCATCGCCCAGGCGAACTACGGCGAGCCCTTCACCGCCGCCGTGCAAAAAGACAATTTCTTCGGCGTGCAGTTTCATCCAGAGCGATCTGGAGCGGCCGGTGCGCAACTGTTGAAAAACTTTCTGGAGATGTAGGCAGCATGATTATTCCGGCTTTGGACTTGATCGACGGTAACGTGGTGCGCTTGCATCAGGGCGATTACGGCCAGCAACGCGACTACGGTAACGATCCGCTGCTGCGTCTGCAGGACTACCAACAACAAGGTGCACAGGTATTGCATTTGGTCGATCTGACCGGTGCCAAAGATCCGACTGCACGTCAGATCCCTCTACTGCGTAAGTTACTGGCGGGGGTTAACGTGCCGGTACAGGTTGGTGGTGGCATTCGTAACGAACAAGACGTTTCTGCTTTATTGGAGGCCGGTGCATCTCGCGTAGTGATCGGCTCTACCGCGGTAAAACAACCGCAAATGGTGCAAGGCTGGTTTGAACGTTACGGCGCAGATGCCATGGTGCTTGCGCTGGACGTACGCATCGATGCTGACGGTACCAAACGCGTAGCCATCAGTGGCTGGCAAGAGAATTCTGACGCCACGCTGGAGCAGGTGGTTGAGCAATTTCTGCCTTATGGCCTGAAGCATGTATTGTGCACCGATATTTCCCGTGATGGCACACTGGCCGGTTCCAACGTCGCGCTGTATCAGGAAATTAGTCAGCGCTATCCGCAGATCGCCTTCCAGGCGTCCGGCGGCATTGGCAATCTGGACGATATCGCCCAGCTACGCGGCAGTGGTGTTGAAGGTGTGATTGTAGGGCGTGCCCTGCTGGAAGGTAAGTTTAGCGTTGAGGAGGCAATCGCATGCTGGCAAAACGGATAATCCCCTGCCTGGATGTTAAAGACGGGCAAGTCGTGAAGGGCGTGCAATTCCGCAACCATGAAATCATTGGCGACATCGTACCGCTGGCGCAACGCTATGCGCAAGAAGGCGCAGATGAACTGGTGTTTTACGACATTACCGCATCCTCCGACGGTCGGGTTGTCGATAAAAGCTGGGTATCACGAGTAGCAGAAGTGATCGATATTCCGTTCTGCGTCGCGGGTGGCATCAAAAGCCCGGAAGATGCTAGCCAGATCCTCTCTTTCGGCGCCGACAAGATTTCTATCAACTCACCAGCGCTGGCCGATCCTACATTGATTAGCCGTCTGGCGGATCGTTTCGGCGTGCAATGCATTGTCGTCGGTATTGATACCTGGTTTGACAGCGAAACCGGCAAGTATCACGTCAACCAATACACTGGCGATGAAAGCCGTACCCGCGTCACCCAATGGGAAACTCTCGATTGGGTTAAAGAAGTGCAAAAACGTGGTGCAGGCGAGATTGTGCTGAATATGATGAATCAGGATGGCGTGCGCAACGGTTACGATTTAGAACAGCTGCGGCAGGTACGGGAAGTCTGTAAGGTGCCGTTGATCGCCTCCGGTGGCGCGGGCACCATGGAGCACTTCCTGGAAGCGTTCCGTGATGCGGACGTTGATGGCGCACTGGCGGCGTCAGTGTTCCATAAGCAAATCATTAATATTGGCGACCTGAAAAGGTTCCTGGTCGAACAAGGCGTGGAGATTCGCGTGTGTTAACAGAACAACAGAAAAACCAGCTGGACTGGGAAAAAACCGACAATCTGATGCCAGCTATCGTGCAACACGCCGTCTCTGGCGAGGTGCTGATGCTTGGTTATATGAACCAGGAAGCACTGGCCGCGACCGAGCAAAGCGGCAAGGTCACCTTCTTCTCTCGCACCAAACAACGGTTGTGGACCAAAGGTGAAAGCTCTGGGCACTTCCTCAACGTGGTAAGCATCACACCAGACTGTGACAATGATACGCTGTTGATTCTGGTCAACCCGATCGGCCCAACCTGCCACCTGGGTAACACCAGCTGTTTCTACCCAGCCAACAGCGATTGGGGTTTTCTCTATCAGCTAGAACAACTGCTCGCTGAGCGCAAGACTGCCAGCCCGGACAGCTCTTACACGGCAAGTCTGTATGCCAGTGGCACTAAACGCATCGCGCAGAAAGTGGGGGAAGAAGGCGTAGAAACCGCGCTGGCCGCCACAGTAAACGACCGTGAAGAACTGACCAACGAAGCTTCCGATCTGATTTATCACCTGTTGGTGCTGCTGCAAGATCAGGATTTGGACTTGAGCAAAGTGATTGGCCGCCTGCGCGAGCGGCATCAGAAATAAGTTTGTTTTACAGGTAATAAAAAAGCCGCCGGGCGTAAACCTCGGCGGCTTTTTTTATACTTCAAACGTTGGGATTATTCCATCCATTCGGTATGGAATACGCCTTCTTTGTCGATACGTTTGTAAGTGTGAGCACCGAAGTAGTCACGCTGCGCCTGGATCAGGTTGGCAGGCAGTACTGCTGAACGGTAGCTGTCGTAGTATGCAATGGCCGCAGAGAAGGTCGGCGTAGGGATGCCGTTCTGTACTGCATAGGATACTACATCACGCAGCGCCTGCTGGTATTCATCAGCAATCTGCTTGAAGTACGGTGCCAACAGCAGGTTGGCAATATCCGCATCATGTGCGTAAGCGTCAGTGATTTTCTGCAGGAACTGGGCGCGGATGATGCAACCGGCACGGAAGATCTTGGCAATGTCGCCGTAGTGCAGATCCCAGTTGTTTTCTTTGGAAGCGGCTTTCAGCTGCGAGAAGCCCTGTGCATAAGAAACGATTTTGCCCAGGTACAGTGCACGGCGCACTTTCTCAATAAATTCAGCTTTGTCACCACTTACTGGCGTCGCTTTAGGACCGGTCAGCACTTTAGACGCAGCAACACGTTGGTCTTTCAGTGAAGACAGGTAACGCGCGAACACCGATTCGGTGATCAATGACAGCGGTTCGCCCAGATCCAGAGAGCTCTGACTGGTCCATTTCCCGGTGCCCTTGTTGGCGGCTTCGTCCAGAATCACATCAACCAGGTATTTACCTTCTTCATCTTTCTTAGTGAAGATATCTTTGGTGATGTCGATCAGGTAGCTGTTCAGTTCACCTTTGTTCCACTCTGCGAAGGTCTCAGCCAACTGTTCATTACTCAGGTTCAATGCCTGCTTCAACAGTGAGTAAGCTTCTGCAATCAGCTGCATGTCGCCGTACTCGATACCGTTGTGCACCATCTTCACATAGTGACCGGCACCGTCAGCGCCAATATAGGTCACGCAAGGCTCGCCTTCTGCTACTGCAGCGATTTTCTTCAGGATTGGGGCAACCAGTTCGTAAGCTTCTTTCTGGCCACCTGGCATGATTGAAGGGCCTTTCAATGCGCCCTCTTCACCACCGGAAACGCCGGTGCCGATGAAGTTGAAACCTTGGTCAGACAGTTCGCGGTTACGGCGGATGGTGTCCTGATAGTAGGTGTTACCACCATCGATCAGAATGTCACCTTTATCCAGGTGCGGAGTCAGGGAAGCAATGGTCTTGTCAGTCGCTTCGCCCGCTTTCACCATCAGCAAGATACGGCGTGGTTTTTCCAGCGATTCAACGAACTCTTCGACGGTGTAGTACGGCACCAGGTTTTTACCTGGATTCTCAGCAATAACTTCATCAGTTTTATCGCCTGAACGGTTAAAGATCGAAACGGTGTAACCACGGCTTTCGATGTTCAGTGCCAGATTGCGGCCCATTACCGCCATGCCGACAACGCCGATTTGTTGCTTGGACATTGAGAAACTCCTGTCTGAAATATATACCAGTCTTGAAAAATCAATAATCCACTGAAATTAAATGGGTTATTGACTGCTCAATGCTGTACTGTTGAACGAGAACATTGTACATGAGTATATCAAAGCATGTACCTATCATAGCCATAACATTCTTCAAACATGCAGTGGTCGGAAGAGTCTGCATGCCGCCTCCCACTACATTACCGGTAACATTGAAAAAGAGAAGCGCTAAGAAGTGCTTTTCTCTTCCTATTCAGATTTTCTTTATCAGGGGTAGATTATCCAAACAACGCTTGTTTAAGCTGTCACGTTGACGATCGCAAAACCAACCCCACTTGCTGAAATAACGAACTGCAGAGACCATGTGATAACAAAGGAAGCGGAGATTGGTATAAGAGCGACGCTGTGATTCATGCACAACCAAGGCTCCAGGAAAGTAGGACACCTGATAGTTAGCGAGGCAAACTCGACGCGACAAATCGACATCTTCTAGATAGAGAAAGAAACGGGTGTCGAATCCTTTAATTTCACGCAACGCCTGTTGGCTGATGAGCATAAAACAGCCAGACAATGATGGCGCAAAGAAAGGTTTGCTGTAATCTGCCTGACGTAATTCGTAGTTATTGTTAACCGTCTGTGAGAAAGAAGATAGGAAACGGCGAATTAACAGTTGGTAAGGTGAGGGCAGCAGTTTTGTACCGTGCTGAAGACTACCGTCAGGGTAAACAACTTTAGGTATTGATAACCCAACGCCTTCATTAAGACTGAACTGGTAAAGTTTATCCACCTCGCCCTTGGTGAAAGATATATCGGGGTTGCAGATCAGTATAAACGGCGCAATGCTGGCATAACGAGTAAAAACAGCGTTATGACCAGCACCAAATCCCTCATTTACAGGCAGTCGGATCACTTCCAACTTCTCATGGCTGAAAGTCGTAAGCCACTGGCAGAAGCTACCATTGTCGACAATCACCACTTTGGACACGCTATCCTCCGCAAACAGTGAGGAAAGCGTCTGCTTAATATCCTGATATTCATGCTTAAATAGCACGAGGGAAGCTACAATTTTCACAAATAACACCAAATTTAAATTTTATTAAGCAGGACATAAGTCAGCGTGGTCAGACTGCCGATCCACTGTTGATGATATATGCCTGATCGCCGCATCAAACGCAGCCGATTCAATACGCTATTATCACGAATCGCACTGAATGTTGCGAGCGATTGCTTAGCTTCAGGAGTAAGATTTTCTGAAACGCAGGCTAAAACTTGGCGATTCTGATCGTTCCACTGGGCGGTACGTCCGCCATGAGCAGCGATAAAGTTTTGTAAACGGTGTAATGGCGACATCCCATTGCCAATAACATTATTGTTATGCTGACGGTACAACACAGTAGGTTCTCGATCGTAAAATACCGTCCCGCCACAGCCGGTTACGATCTGGTATAAGGACCAGTCATGCACTACCATCGGGGCCCGCTGCGCTTTCCTTAGCAGCTCCCGCGCGCTATGGTTGAAAACCATGGTGTTTCCACTGGCAATATTTTGCAATAACGCGTTGCCAAAGCCCGGTACTTTTTCATAGTCAGGAGAAAAACCGTTCACACCCCCTGTGCTATCGGTCAACCTAGTTCGCGAACAATAAACAGCCGGAATGTCCGCTTCAATGGATTGCAACCACTGCGTAGCACGCGTCAACTTATCATCCAACCAAACATCATCCTGATCGGAAAAAGCATAGTATGTCGCCTGGATTTCAGGATTAGCGACCAATGACATAAAATTAGCGCAGAAACCCTGCTGTGGCCCACTTAATAAATAGCCGCTAATACCCGGTTGTGAAATGAAATCCGCAACAATATCTCGGCTGGTATCAGTCGAACCGTCATCAGAGACCCATAGTGACCAATTCTGAAAGGTTTGACGACGAAAAGACTCTAATTGGGCTGATAAGTACTCAGCGCCATTTCGGGCACCAAGCAAAATTGCGACTTTTTCAGCTTTTCTACTCATGTAGCCTCGTGATATTGGCCTTGCATAGATAAAAAGCCCCAGTGATCGCTGGGGCTTTAGAATTAACTGATTAAACCGCGGCCACAGTAGTCATCATCAAGAATCAATTTCTCTAAAACTTGATTGGGCTTCTCATGCGCGTTAAGAGTAAATCCACGGTAAATCTCATCCGCAACGGTCAACGAAGGCTTGAATCCTGAATATAAATTTTCTCGAACGTCCACGGCATGAGAAACAAACTCCATACTGCCAAGCTGTAGTTCATCTCTGACGGGTTTGGTCATCAACTCCCCTTCCCGCAGAAGCTTAAATTTGCGGTCTAACTCCCCCTCTTCTGTGATCACATATTTGATAATTTGCGCGTCATTGGCACTCAATAACTTCTCCAGACTGAAGCTATCTGAGAAAATACGTGAATCATTAAAGACAGGAATTGATTCATTAACATAACAACCGCGAGAAATAGCCAGAGGAGCCATACCCTCACGAATATTATCGGCGGTAGCAAAGTAATAACCATGAACTGGATCAGCCACCAAGCGATTCAGAGATTTTTGAATAGTTCCTGAGTAACCGACATCCACTACCGCTATGCTGCCTCCCGAAGTAAACTCGCTCTCCTTCAGATAACGCATCATTGCTCGCTTTTCTTCTTTCGCTTCGTTCAAAATATCCGGGAGCAAAAACTGCAGCAGCGGTTCCAAATGCTGAATATTTTTATTTCGAATCTCAAGCGCATCACTTTCACGCCATAGCCCTTTACTGTAAATTTCATTCCAGCGCAACTCACTCAACTCCAGTCCAAAGCGCTCGAACAGGAAACTCTCAATCTTATTAGGGAAATAATCTCCCTGCGCAATCAGTTTTACATCGTCAAAGGAAACAATGTTAGGAACATTAACTGCACGCCGCGATACCTGAAGATAATAGCTTTTTGGCGCATTAGGTATTGATGCTGACCATGCATCATAGACTTGCTTGATTAATTTCCCTTCACGCGCCAGGAAGTACAAACGGTTAACCTTGTCTGCTTTAGCCTGGGCAATAAGCCATTGACAAAACGCCAATACCACCGGCCCAACAACGTTATAACCTATCTGACGTGGATCTGTTCCGAAGAGGTTAATATCATTCTCTTGGAAATCTGCGATCTTATTCAAATTCTGCTTAACCAACAGCCCCAGAGTTAGCTCATTATTGATATCACTTCCAACAATCTCTGCAGAAACATAGTGTTCATAGGCGGGTAAAGATCGAGCCATATCATTGGCACGGAACAAGTGAATACAGCGTATACCAAAGAAATCTGAAGGCAGTTGAAGATCAGAACGTTCATTGTCGCCAATCATCACAACCTCTTTCCCTTCAACATTTTCTTGCTGCATCATTAACTCATAGAGTTTGCCACTATCTTTACGCACGCCACAATCGGAGGAAAGGTACAAGCGGTCCCAACCGGTAACTCCGTTATTTTCCAGCATCGCTTCTACGGTCACTTTCGGCAGAAACATATCGCTGATTAAAACGACTCGCTTACCAGCATTCTTCGCTATGGCTATCAATTCAACAACTTCAGGGCGCGGCGATACCGAAGCAATCTCAACTTTCTCTTCGATATTACGAATAACCTCAACCTGACTTGTTGACAACCCGGATAAGCTTGTAAATTCTACATAGATTTCATCCAGACCAACATCTTTCCCCTTCTTATTGCGAGATTGTGACTCAGCCATCACCCTATATGCTTCAAATGCCTCTCTCTCTTTAGAATTAAGTTGCAGCGAAACCAATTTTTTTGTGTGATCTGGGTTAAGCAGAGGTCTAACTAAAAGCGTATCGAATATGTCAAAGGCTACAACCTTAGTATTTACATCTTCAATCGCATAATTGTAAGTTCCCTTATTACGCGGAAGATATTGGTGATCTAAACGAAAAGGGGACCATGATGGGGTTTGCATATCTTTGATAATGCAAGTTTCATATCCTGTGGCAGTCGGCACGACTCCCAGCAAACGCTCAATGGCATGAGCGGTGGTGCCATCTGTTTGCCCTTGCTCTTCGGGGAAATCTTCCCACTTCAAGTTTAAATCAAACAATGGACGCATAGCATCCATACGAGCCCAGAACATAGATCCCGCAGGGAAGTTAAAATAGCTTTCTGGCATGGAAATCCCCATGCGATTGCAGAGTTTTATGCCGTCAGAACGGTTTGCCAGCCAAGTGAAGGCAGCATATGGAACCTGAGTAAACACCTGCGGATAAACAATACCCAACTGTTCATTTTGCGCAAACAACGAGAAAATGCGTTTTACATTAGATGTTGAGCCAAACAAAGCGTTGAATAAATATTCACGCCATCCTAGCGTAGTACCTCCATTATAAAGCGACTTTTTACTCTGAATATGGCCGACGTAGTCATACTGTTTCAGTTTATCGCCAAACTCAGCAAACATCGGAGCTATATCTCGGCCTCGGTTTGGAACAATATTAACGTACAGATTGCCAATGTTAGACACTTTACGTAATTCACGCTCACAAACATCCTGCGCCTCTTGAGTGGTTACGGAAACATAAACATCAAGCCGGAAAGGCACCGTCGCCAGATGCTGACGGAACTCGTCGATCAGATCATAGTAATAGATATGGCAATGGACTGCCACCTTTCCAGGAGAATCGTTAAACTCGTCGCGGTGCTGATTTATATCCATGAGCAAGCTATGGCTTTCACTTACACGCTGAAAAGTATCTCCTTTACTCTGCAAATACTGTGGATGATGTTGGAACCAACTTGGACGCAGCTTAAATGCCGCTTTCAATAATGACATGCGATAGTGAGCCGGGGCCTTATAATACATCAGTTTTAATTGCTCGCGCACCGCTCCTTTGACAGGTTGCAACGCTATATGATGCTGACCACGTAACAGACGGAAAATAAAACGCAACGGTTTGGTTATTTTCCAGGAGCGAGTCTGCAGCAAAGAATCTAACTCCTGCTGCTTATTTTCTAAAATTGACGTAAGCAGTTCGATTTTTTCTGAATGCTTCGACATGCTTAACGAATGCAGTTCATTTTGATTTTTGGCCGTATACTCATTTTTTTTTAATAGTTCAAGAGTATTCGTGAGCTTCTCTTTGTGCTCACTCAACAAGATATTGGTCTCAGCCTCTTTTGACGTACGCTCGTCAAGTTTTCTATTCAACTCGTCGATCAACAATTTGTTTTTTTCAAGATCTATGTCTCGAGAATTAATCTCAAGTGCACGCTCATGCGCTACATCCTCAAGATGTTTAACATGGTTTTCAAGCTTCTCAGCATGTTGTTTCACATACTCAAGATGTTGATGAAGTTCATTTTGTAATGCTGCAGCCTGTTCACGCTCCCTCTTGCTAGCCGCTTGCAGAGTCACTAATTCTCCAAGACGGGCAAATACATCATGCAAGACCTCGTCGCCCACAATAGCATTCAATTTTTCAAACAGTATTGAATGGCTTTTCTTACCGACAAAAAGCACCCCCAGCCCGTGCGAATGCTTAAATTCAAAGTGAGGATATTGCGTGCAAAGCTCTTCCCAAAGCTGCCATACACCAAAATTGCGCTCATGAACATTGGTATCATGAAACAATACGATGCCTCGTTCAGACATTTTTGGCAACCAGCTCTCAAAGTCATGCTTAACCGCATCATAAGTGTGAAGACCGTCAATGTGCAGTAGATCTACGCTTTTGTCACTGAAGTATGCATTCGCTTCATCGAAAGTCATACGCATTAGATTAGAAAATGCCGCGTACTGCTCTTGATTATATGCAGAAAGCTCATTGTAAACATCTTCACCGTAGTTCCCTGCATGTTCATCACCCATCCAAGTATCAACAGCATAACATTTTGCGCCAACGTTATTTTCCAGTACAGACTGACAGATAGCCAAATAAGAATTGCCGGAGTGGGTACCTAATTCAACAATCGTCTTCGGACGTTGTTCTTCTACTAGCCAACCAACAAAAGGTATATGTCCGCACCAGCCAAATGGCCAGGTTAATTTACGAGGACGATATAGCATAGTCTTATTCATTTTAAACATTCTGGTTAACACCCTGTTGATTAGCAGTGAGTTTTATATCTTTCATTGGAATTCCGACAAGCCCAGTGACTGAACTGGAGGCATGTGATTTAAACATAACAGCATCATGAATCCAATGATGCTGGACATGATCCTCTTGAGTTCCCTCAGCAACTGCAACACAGATACTGTAGTTTCCTATAGGTAACGTCGGCATGCAAAAATCAAACTCACACTCTAACATTTCTCCCTCTGCAACTGACAGAGGTTGCTCTAAATATGTTAAAAATGTGTTATCGCCAAACAGTGTCTGCCCTAAACGATCTTTTATAAAGAATCCAACAATCGGACTATAAAGTGATTTAATGCAGCGTGCATCTATTTTAAGGCGTACATCTTCGCCTCCAACAACCCAGGAGAGCGCCTCACCATCAGTATTTTTTAGGTAAACATTAATGATTTCTACGCCTTTAGCGCCAAAATGCTTCCCTTCATCACTAAAAGTGAAAAGCTCAATATCATTTCTAAGTGTTGTAGTGTTAATAAAGTCTTGGCGCATATCCTTAAACACCATTCTTTTATTATTTTTTAGCTTTTCACCTTTTTGACCGACACTATTCTTTTGTTTAAATAACGCTGCTAAATAAGATTCAGACACATCTTTAGCAGGACCTTCCATTTGCTTAACACCGTGGTTGATCCAAATAGCACGGTCGCAAAGATTGATGATTGAGGCGGTGTCATGACTCACAAAAAGCACAGTGCCTTTGCTCATGAAATCACGCAAAAAACGCATGCATTTCTGAACAAAAAAAGCATCTCCAACTGACAACGCCTCGTCAACAATCAGCACATCTGCATCTACATGTGCAATAATTGCAAATGCCAACCGCACAAACATTCCGCTGGAATATGTTTTAACTGGCTGATCGATAAATTCACCGATTTCGGAGAAATCAACGATGCTTTGAAAGCGAGCCCTAATCTGTTCGTCTGTCAATCCCATGATTGAAGCAGAAATGAAAACGTTGTCACGTCCAGTGAAATCCGGATTAAAGCCAGCGCCAAGTTCCAATAATGCTGCGACACGTCCGTTAACCGATACGGATCCTTGTGTAGGTGATAACGTCCCACAGATGATCTGCAACAGAGTGGACTTTCCTGCACCATTAGCACCGATAATTCCAACAGTTTCACCCCGCTTAATCGACAATGATACATCACTTAACGAGCGAAATTCTTTATGATACGTACGAGGTTCGGCGCCAAACATTCCCCGTAAGCGATTAACAGTAAACTCGACTAAACGGTCTTTTGGTGATTCATAGATGCGAAATACTTTGGATACATTTTTTACTTCGATCACATTATCCACAGTAGTCTCCTTTCCTTTATCAAATGACATCTGCAAACCCTTTTTTGGTTTTTTTGAAGACGTACACTGCAAAAGCCAACAGGCAAGCGCTGCTCAGATAAAGTGTCATGAAACTAGAAACAGGTACCATATTACCCATGATCAGTAGTTCCCGGGTATTCTCGATGAGAAATGCCAGAGGATTGATACTCATTAACGGCCGGTATTCTACTGGAATAGCACTGAGCGGATAAAAAATCGGTGAGAGAAACATCAGAAATGTAATGATCAGCGGCACAGCCTGAGATAAATCACGAAGATAAACCCCAATAGATGAAAAAAGGAATAACAATGCTAGCCCAATAATAAATATTGGTAGAAAAAAAACAGGGAATAATAGTGCGGTAGCTGGGACTTTACCAAATACAACTAACTGCGCAACCAACAAAATGATAAAACTAATCATAAAATTGAACAAGGCAGATAACCCTGCACTTATTGGTAAACATCCTAACGGGAACACTACCTTTTTCACATAGTTGACATTACCAAGAAATATAGATGGCCCTCGCCCAATACACTCAGCTAAGAAATTGAAAATAATTAGCCCCGCAAACAGAACGATAGCAAATACACCTTTTCCCCCAGGCAGAGCTCCCCACTTGGCTTGAAAAACCACCGAAAAAACAAAGGAATACACACAAAGCATGATGATGGGATTGACAATGGCCCACAAGGTCCCAATAGCTGAACCTTTGTAGCGAGCCTCAATATCACGCTTAGCCAATTTATAAATTAGCGATCTATTTCTGATTACAGATTGAAACATGATTAAATCCTATTCAAGCCACTAAGCATAAAGATAAATATTTTTCAGCGCAGCACGCCAATCACTTGATTTCAAAGTGAAAATCTCCTGAATTTTGCTACAATCCAACTTGGAGTTTGCGGGACGTTTTGCTGGTGTAGGATATTGACTAGTCGCTATGGCATGAACGTCAGGTTTTTGGGTAATCAAATTATTTTCGTAAGCAGAGTTGATGATAGCTATCGCGAAATCGGCCCAGCAAACATATTCAGTGCCTGAAAAATGATAAATCCCCCACATCCGTGAGTCCGATTTACAGGTCACTTTACGAGCAATAGTCAGTAGCGAATCAGCGATATCACCCGCATAAGTTGGGCTGCCGAATTGATCACCCACCACGGATAGCTTTGTTCTTTCACTCGCAAGACGAATTATGGTCTTCACGAAATTATGACCGTGCTCACCAAATACCCATGCAGTACGCAGAATTATATGCTCAGAACACTCCTGAGCGATGGCGAGCTCGCCTTCAAGTTTACTAAGGCCATATACGCCGGTTGGACCGGTTGCGTCGGATTCCATGTAGAGGCCGCTCTTATCACCGGGGAAAACATAATCTGTTGAAATATGTATGATTTTTGCGCCACAGACTTTAGCTGCGCGAGCTAGGTATTTTGGCCCATCTCTATTGATAGCGAACGCTAGGGCAGGCTCCAACTCAGCTTTATCAACTGCCGTATACGCCGCCGCATTGATGATAACATGGGGACAGAATGAGGAAACGAGTCTGTTCACTTGCTGCGCATCGGTGATATCGAGCTGCGAACGGTCCGTAGCCAAAATCTCCCACCCGGAAGGAGCTCGTTTTACCAGTTCCTGCCCCACCTGCCCTGCACTTCCTACAATCATCACTTTCATAGTATTACCAAATACCTATATCCGATGAAATACAACGCGCCCGCACCTTTAATGCAAAAAGCCTCGGACATCCTCCCGAGGCCTAGAAATAGAACGACTAACTCCGCTTAAAAAAGCTCTGAAAAACGCTTACCAAGCTTATCTTTCGCCGAAAGCAAAGGATTTTCGACCGGCCATTCTACTCCTATATCCGCATCATTCCAAATCAGACATCCCTCATTCTGGGGATCATAGTAGTCGGTACATTTGTATTCAAAATCAGCAAATTCTGAAATGACTACAAAGCCATGGGCCAGCCCAGGTGGAACCCAGAGTTGATTCTTATTATCTTCAGATAGATAGACACCGACCCATTGTTTAAAAGTGGAGGATTCGGGCCTGATATCAACAACTACGTCATAAACCTCGCCACGCACACAGCGCACCAGCTTACCCTGTGGCCTCGCTGTCTGGAAGTGCAACCCGCGCAATACGCCTTGCGATGAACGAGAATGGTTATCTTGGACAAAATCAAAATTGATATTCAAAAGCTCACAATAGCGAGCACTGTTGAAGGTCTCAAGAAAGAAACCACGCTGGTCACCGAAAACCTTCGGCTCTATCAACTTAACACCCGCAACTCTCGTGTCATGTACAATCATTCAAAACTTACCCATATATAATGCTTAAATCAACGATGCCGTGAAGGCCGCACCGCGGCAGATGAAGGTAGCAGTATGCTACCCTACCGCTCTTAAATTAAACCCAAACGGAGCAGTCAATCAAATAGTATAGAGTAGCACGAATAGACAAAACATCCATACAGATCTGCAGTTTTAACCGCTATATGATGGTATCAAATATTACCTCCAATTATACCAGCTCAATCTTTATTGACATAAGAAATAACAGATATTACTATTGGCAACAACTAAGCCTTGCATTTTACATAAAATTAATTTAATAACACCTTGTAATTATACATCCCTGAATTGAAAATTTTTTAATTAGAATAATACACGCCGTGTATCTTATCAAAATATCACATGTCATTTAATATGATTGATATTATTTTGGATAATTAATTATGGATTCAGGTTGAAGGATAATTTAAATGAGGAGTATAAGTCAGTCGTTCGGTGGGAAAAATAAAACAGAAGGCGTAATAGTCACACCATTAACAGACAGCCAAAGAATCGTCCTGAATGAATAATACTTTTTCATTCAAGGACGACGGCGAGAGGATATAGGCTTACATCGAGGGTGCATTCCAGAAAAATATGCTTTAATGGTTGATAAAACATTATCCAATTTAAAACCAACAAGATTAATTAAAATCCTCTTCAAAAGATGAATATGCATCCGTAACGTAGGGTATCTTCTTGTTGTGATAGCAACATCAATAAGGCGTTCTTTTATTCTGAACGGACTTTCCTTCCCTTCAGTGCGGGAAAGGGAATGTTTGAGGTGCGAAGAGGTTTTTATTTTAAAGCGCTCACCTTTATCCATTAATTGATAAATTCTGCGAAAAATACTTACATCAACACCATACAATGCATAGTTTTCATCGAATAGACTAACATTGTGCTTATGAAATTTTTCGACCAAAGAGTGATGAATAACCAACCCCGAACCAATCGAAAATGAGGTCCTAGGATCGAGCTCACGATCGACAGTGACGACTTTTTTCGCCTCAATGGGATAGTAAGTAACATGATCAGTACGAGATATAATACGCGGCAACTCCATATCAGCTTCGTTAGCGTTTATTGCTCGCACGAACTCATTGGTAATTGTAGAATCATCATCTAATATAATAAATTGCTTGGCATCAAGGTTATTATTAATAAATTCGTTATACAATATGCTCAATGGAGAATTGGATAAGCAGTTAATTAACTCCACATCTTTAAACTTATCGTTTAATTTTCTTGCCACTTCACCAACTAAGGAGATACTCTTTGGTCCATTGTTGTGAATGACAAGCTTACTATTAAGGAAGTTATACTCTGTTAGAGTATTTATAGTGATTGAATCCTCTACATTTTTATTATAAACAACCACAACTATCGCATTATCATATCGCATTACAGCCCCTCTAAAGCAAAACACAAGCCACAACTAACGGTGAGTGTTCAATAAAAAACCGTTTATAACTACTAGAATAAAGTAGCAAACGGTTTTTATATTAAAATAGGTTTTTAGATCTTGGTTCGCTATTCACTATGGCAAACAGAAATAACGTCATCGACGCGTTGTTTCCATAAGGAAAGAGTTACACCTTGACTCTTTATCTTTTCACAATCAAGGACGGAATATTTTGGTCGCTTGGCCGGCGTAGGATACTGCTCTGTGGTGATACCATTTACTATCGGTTTTTTGGCTAACACCCCCTGCCGTAATGCAGATGCAAAGATAACCTCCGCAAATTCGTTCCAAGCAACTATTTCATCACCGCAAAAATGATAAATACCGCCGTCTGATTTTCTCTGCAAGAGAATAATTATTGCTTGTGCAATATCCCCTGCATATGTAGGACACCCAAACTGATCGGAAACCACCCCCAGCGCATCGCGATTCTGTGCCAATCTCAGCATTGTTTTAACAAAATTATTGCCGTACTCGCTGAAAACCCAAGCTGTACGAATAATCAAGGCTGCAGGCTGAATATTAAGAACACCAATTTCACCAGCCAGTTTTGTCTTACCATACACCCCGAGAGGATTAGTTATCGCTGTTTCAATATAGGGTGTACTGGCTTCGCCATCGAACACATAATCAGTCGAGATATGTACCAAACGAGCACCAACCTCATTCGCTGCTTGAGCAAGGTTTTTTGGCCCAACTTCGTTAATCAGCATGGAAATTTCATGCTCTGCTTCTGCTTTATCAACTGCAGTGAATGCCGCTGCATTCACAACAAAGTCAGGCTGGTACTCGAGCACAGCGCGCCTCACTGTCTCAAAATCGGTAATATCCAGAACATCAGAATCTGTAGCCCAAACATGCCATCCCTCAGGAAGACGATCCTGGAAACAACTTCCCAATTGTCCTCTTGCACCAGTGAGTAGAACTTTCATTATGCTAGATCCTCAAGCAGCTTCCCGATTTTATCCTTCTCAGATAATAATGGATTTTCGATGGGCCACTCAATGCCGATGGCAGGATCGTTCCATAATAAACAACCTTCATGAACCGGGTTATAATAATCTGTGCACTTGTATTCGAAATCAGCCGTCTCAGATAGGACTACAAAACCATGTGCTAAGCCTGGCGGAACCCAAAACTGGGTTTTATTTTCTTCCGAAAGTACAACTCCTTCCCAGGCGCCGTAGGTTGGTGACCCCTTGCGGATATCTACTACAACATCAAACACCTCACCACGCACAACGCGAACCAGTTTTCCCTGTGGGTTCAACTTCTGAAAATGCAAACCTCTCAAAACGCCTTTTGAGGAACGCGAGTGGTTGTCTTGTACGAAATCCAGATCAATCTTTAACATTTCCTGATAACGTTTTTTTTCGAACGTTTCCAGAAAGAACCCACGCGCATCGCCAAATACTTTAGGTTGAATAATTTTTACACCGTCAATGCGAGTATTGGTGACTTGCATGTTATTTCTCCACCAGTAGCTGAGTTAAATATTGACCATATTGCGTTTTACTGAGGCGGCGAGCTTCTTCTGCCACCTGTTCCCGTGTCAGCCAACCTTTGCGGTAAGCTAACTCTTCTAAACAAGCGATCTTGAATCCCTGTCGATGCTCAATAGTATGAATAAATTGGGCAGCCTCAATCAGACTATCGTGAGTTCCAGTATCCAACCAAGCGAAACCACGTCCCAAAATCTCAACGTTAAGTTTCCCCCGCTCCAAATACATTTGGTTAAGCGTAGTAATTTCTAATTCGCCGCGGGATGACGGTTTAACTTGCTTAGCCATTTCAACCACATCTCTATCGTAGAAATAGAGACCGGTTACTGCCCAATTGGATTTAGGCGCTGCCGGTTTCTCTTCTAGCGACAAAGCCCGGAAATTCTCGTCAAACTCCACAACACCAAAACGTTCAGGATCCATTACCTGGTAACCAAACACAGTAGCACCTTCAGGGCGTTCAGCTACGTTCTCCAGTTTCTTGCCAAAGCTTTGACCAAAGTAGATATTATCGCCCAATACCAATGCGCAGCGATCTCCATTGATAAATTCTTCACCAATAATAAATGCCTGTGCCAGCCCGTCCGGATTGGGTTGTACCTCATAGCTTAAATTTATACCGAAACTGCTACCGTCCCCCAATAAGCGCTTGAACGATGGCAAGTCTTCCGGAGTAGTAATCAACAGAATGTCCCTGATCCCCGCAAGCATCAGCACCGAAATTGGATAATATACCATCGGTTTGTCATAAATAGGCAACAGCTGCTTGGATACGCCACGCGTAATCGGATACAGGCGTGTACCTGATCCGCCAGCCAAAACAATACCTTTCATTATTAATTCCTTAAAATTGTCTAGCTAGTCAGCCCTAAGCGTTCACCTGCATAAGAACCATCTTTTACGCGGCTCCACCACTGTTCATTTGCCAGATACCACTCAACCGTTTTGCGTATACCGCTCTCAAACGTTTCCTCTGGTGCCCAGCCGAGTTCTTCTTCAATCTTCGTAGCATCAATGGCATAGCGCATATCATGGCCTGGCCGATCGGCAACATAAGTTATCAATGTTTCGTATTTAACGACTCCCGCAGGTTTTTCTGGCGCCAACTCATCTAGAAGACGACAAATACTTTGAACCACCTCAATATTTTGGCGTTCATTGTGGCCACCGATATTATAAGTATCTCCCACAACACCTTTCGTCATCACGGTATATAGAGCGCGGGCGTGATCCTCAACATAAAGCCAATCTCGAACCTGAGCACCATTTCCATACACCGGTAATGGCTTCCCTTCTAAAGCATTCAATATAATGAGTGGAATCAGCTTTTCAGGGAAATGGTACGGACCATAGTTGTTAGAGCAGTTGGTGACGATTGTTGGCAAGCCATAAGTGCGCAACCACGCTCGAACTAAATGATCACTGGCAGCTTTCGATGCTGAATATGGGCTGCTTGGAGAATAAGGTGTTGTTTCAGTGAATAAATCGTCGGTGCCATGCAGATCGCCATAAACTTCATCTGTTGATATATGATGAAAACGGAAACCTTGCTTCGCCTGAGCATCTAAACCTGACCAATATTGGCGCGCCGCCTCAAGCAACGTATAAGTACCAACAATATTCGTTTCAATAAATGCGGCAGGGCCATCAATAGAACGATCAACATGGCTTTCGGCTGCCAGATGCATTATAGCATCGGGTTTAAAAGCGAAAAATACGCGGTCCAGCTCTTGGCGGTTACAGATATCCACCTTTTCGAACGAAAAACGTTCATTGCCTGTAATACTCACCAAGGATTCTGGGTTGCCGGCATAAGTCAAACTATCCAACACCAGAACTTTGTCATTCGTATCATTAATGATATGCCGGGCAACCGCCGAACCAATAAAACCGGCACCGCCAGTAACTATAATTTTCATAGACCTCTCTAGACCACACTAAGCAGCGACAGTCGACTATATTTTAAAACTTTTCATGAAGAATATTTTCATCATTTGAAATAGGTGATATTCCAAAACACACTCAATTTCACCAGCAATTATTGATACCACTTAACGCAATTCAACGATAACCATTTGGATTTTTACTCTGCCAATTCCAAGTATCACGCATCATTACATCAATATCACGGTGAACCGCCCAGCTTAATTCGCGTTTAGCAAGTTCGGCATCAGCCCAAAAAGCAGGTAGGTCACCTTCCCTACGCGGTAAAATTTGGAATGGGATGGTAGTGTTGGACGCGTTTTCAAATGCGGCTATCATTTCCAGCACGGAATACCCTATACCAGCCCCCAGATTATAAGCCTTGAAACCCTCTGTAATGTTCAGCTGATCCATTGCTGCCAGATGGCCTTCTGCAAGATCCATTACATGGATATAATCACGGACACCGGTACCATCTTTTGTCGGGTAATCACCGCCAAACACCCCTAATTTTTCTAGTTTGCCAATAGCAACCTGAGAAATATAGGGTAGCAGATTGTTAGGAATACCATTTGGATCCTCCCCAATTAAGCCAGACTCATGGGCACCAACTGGATTGAAATAGCGCAACGCAATGATGGAAAACTTAGGTTCTGCCTTGGCGAAATCCTGTAGAATTTGCTCGACCATTAGTTTAGATGTGCCGTAAGGGCTGGTTGTTCCACCAATCGGGGTAGTTTCAATATAGGGTACCGGGGAGTTGGCACCATATACCGTTGCTGAAGAGCTGAAGATAAACTGATGCACCCCTGCTTTGCGCATTTCTCCCAACAAGACAAGAGTACCGGTAACATTATTTTGATAGTACTCGAGCGGTATGCGAGTAGACTCGCCCACAGCCTTCAAGCCAGCAAAATGAATGACAGAAGTAATTTTGTGGCTTGCAAAAATCCGCCCTAAACAATCAGGATCCAGCACATCCCCAGGATAGAACACAGCAGCCTTGCCAGTCAGTTGTTCCACGCGATGGAGGGATTCTTCAGATGAGTTGGCCAGATTATCCAACACCACAACTTCCTCATCACGTTGCAGCAAGGCCAGCACGGTATGTGAGCCAATATAACCAGCACCGCCAGTGACTAAAATTGCCATGAAAACTCCATTTACACCTACTAGGTGTCCTAAGTGGGAAGATGAGGTACTTTAAACGAGTAAATACGTGACAAAGATCGAACAAAAAGTAGGGACTTTCCTGTATTCAGGTACGCATTCACTATTCCCCTCCAGTAACAACCTTTAGATTATATTCACATAGCGGAATTCGAAAGCATATCAAGAATTTCTGCAGTTTTTTCCTGCATTAATGCCGCATCAGCACGTGACTCCACATTCAATCGAACTACAGGCTCAGTGTTAGATGAACGCAAGTTGAAACGCCACTCAGCAAACTCCATGCTGATGCCGTCGGTATAATCGGCCTCGCCGCCCAGTGCCAAATAATGCTGTTTTACGCTTTCAATAGACTCCGCTGGCTGGGCCAACTTGATGTTGATTTCGCCAGAAGATGGGTAAGCAGCAATACGATCCTGCACTAGTTGCCCCAACGTTTGGCCTTTTACACTGACCAATTCAGCCACCAGCAACCATGGGATCATGCCGCTATCGCAATAGGCAAAATCGCGGAAATAGTGATGGGCACTCATCTCACCACCGTAGATAGCGTCTTCTGAACGCATACGCTCTTTAATGAAAGCATGACCTGTTTTTGACATGACCGGCACACCACCAGCCTGGCTCACCACATCAATCGTGTTCCAGCTCAGGCGCGGATCATGAATGATTTTTGCACCTGGTTGTTTTTGTAGGAAAGCTTCCGCCAGCAGACCAACAATATAATATCCCTCAATAAAGTCGCCTTTTTCGTCAAACAGGAAACAACGGTCAAAATCACCATCGAAAGCGATCCCCATATCTGCGCCGTGTTCGCGTACCGCATTGGCGGTATCTGCACGACATTCAGGCAATAATGGATTGGGAATACCATTAGGGAATGTGCCGTCCGGCTGATGATGAACCTTGATAAACTCCAACGGGACGTTCAACGCATTAAGAGATGCTTCAATGGCATCGATCACATGACCGGCTGCACCATTACCTGAGTTGATCACCAGTTTTAGCGGTTTGAAATTTTTTACGTCAACGTATGAAAGTATGTGTTCTACATATGCACCAAGCACGTCCTGACGAACATAGCTGCCACGCGCTGCAGAAGGGGCCGGGAATTGGTTGTTTTCCGCTAACTCTTGTATAGCTCGCAGACCGGTATCACCACTGATAGGGCGCGAGCCTTCACGGACTAATTTCATACCATTATAGTCGATCGGGTTATGGCTGGCAGTCACTTCCACGCCGCCATCAGCATTCAGATACGAAGTGGCAAAATAAACTTCTTCAGTCCCCGTCATGCCAATATCGATAACGTCAGTGCCAGCGTCCTGCAAACCTTTTGCCAGGGACAGTTTCAAACTTTCACTGGTCAGACGAACGTCGCTACCCAGCACAATAGTTTTTGGTTTTAGGAACTCACCATAAGCGCGACCGATACGATAGGCAATATTATCGTTCAGTTCTTCACCCAATTTACCGCGCACATCATAAGCTTTAAAACACGTTAACTTTTCCATCACCAAACCCTTTAATTAGACTCTGCCGTACCGATCGTGCAAACGCTCAATATCATCTTCTTCGAGGTAAAACCCTGATCTGACCTCGATGATCTCAAGATCGATTTTCCCTGGGTTTTCCAGTGTATGGACACTACCAGCGGGTATGAAGGTGGATTGATTTTCTGATAAGAAGAACGCTTTATCATCAACATTCACTTTTGCTGTACCACTGACGACTACCCAGTGCTCTGCACGATGAAGGTGACGTTGCACAGACAACCCTTCACCTGGACGAACAATGATTTTTTTGACCTGGAAGTGCTCACCGCTGTCGATATCACAAATCTTACCCCAAGGACGATAAGATGAAGAGTGTTGACGGAAGTGATGGAGATTGCGTTTTTTGAGCTCATCAACCACTTTCTTAACGTCTTGAACTCTATCCTTAGTCGAAATCAACAACGCATCATTGGTGTTGATCACGATCAGATCGTCCAAGCCGATGGTTGCAACTAGCGCAGCATCAGATGAAATATAGTTATTGTTTGAATCAATGGAAATAATCTCACCGACGTTAACATTCCCTAATTCATCTTTTTCGGAAACTTCCCAAAGCGATGACCATGAACCAACATCGCTCCAGCCGGCATCAATAGGGATTACCACTGCATCTCGTGTTTTTTCCATCACGGCATAATCGATGGAGTCACTTGGGCAGTGCTTAAAAATTTCCTGGTCAACACGGATAAAGTTCATGTCACGCTGGCTGTCGACCACAGATTGTTGTGTTGTACTGAAGATCTCTGGGCTGAACTGTTCCAACTCTTGTAGGAACTTGGCCGTCTTGAACATGAACATGCCACTGTTCCAGCTGAATTCGCCGCTGGCCAAATATTCAACGGCTTTTTCCAGACACGGCTTCTCTACAAAGGCGTCGACTTTAAAGCATTCGCTAGAAAGCGCACTACCGCGCTTGATATAGCCGTAACCCGTTTCTGGATGCCCAGGAATAATGCCAAACGTGACAAAATAATTACTATCGGCAAACTGGGTAGCGGCATTGATAGCAGAATGAAAGTTATCTATTTTTTTAATTAAATGGTCAGCGGCCAGAATGAGAAGAATGCTGTCATCAGCCTCCTCAGCTGCAAGATGAGCAGCTAAAGCAACGGCAGGTGCAGTATTTCTTCCTACGGGTTCCAAAATAATATTTGTCCCGAGTTGGTTGATCTCGCGTAATTGCTCAGCAACCAAAAAACGATGATTTTCATTACAGATAACCAAGGGTTCAGCCACCTTGACTCCACTCAATCCTGTTAAGCGCTGGAGTGTTTGCTGCAACAGACTGAATCCGCTATTGTCAATAGACAGAAACTGTTTGGGGAATGACTCCCGTGATAATGGCCAGAGACGGCTCCCAGTCCCTCCTGCCATGATGACCGGAATTAACTTAGACATGAACGAATCCCTTATATTTTTCAGTTAATGTTAAATTAACGCAGATATATATTTAAATACAAAAACAAAAATTTTAAAACCTATACATTTATATCCATAGTGGATAATTCAATCATCAAGAAAGCCTTAATTAAATATGAATGCATTAAAATCATAAAAAAACTTAACTACTCATGCAATAAATTCTACTTGGTAGTGTTGCAAAATTTATTTGCAAAGGATCTCACTTGATTTTTGAAAGCATCAAACTCTTGCAATATTTTAACTCTATACTCTGCGAAATCAGAATAGCTTTTGGAGTAGTCAGCCAAAATAGCATCAGCAACCACTTCGAATTTCGACTCAAAGTCACCAGCAAATTGATCAAGTTTATAACGAGAAGGGATAGGAACATCCAGCGCATTTGCAGCACTGCCGCAACGGCCAGTAATAACACAGCACCCAGCCATAACAGCCTCTCTTGGAAAGCGATCTTTCCCTGGATGCTCACCAAAATCGATATAAATCTTACTTCTTTCCAACAGCGTACGAACTTGTTCAGCCGTCATATTTTGGATGGGAACAAATTGATAGTTAGGAAAGCGAGCAATTAATCGTTTAGAGTAAACACTCCCTTTCTTAGGGTTATATGCAATAATATTCTCACGAATTATATCATTATCAACTTTACTTAAATGAGTTTCATTCAGATAATCAGTTAGCATCTCACATCTGATACCTCTAGATTTAAGAAATATCTTTGCATATTCGCTCTGAGATAAATGAAAGTAGTTCTTCATCGAGCTAATTGGCAAACGCTGCCCAGCTAATACTGACTTTGCATGCCCCAAATACCTTCGAACAAACCAGTTATATTTTCTTCTTCCATAATAGTTATCAACAGACAACCACCAGATACAAATATTTGCCTTACCAAAAAATCTCGCTAGTTGCGTCGAAATTTCAGGAATAATGACGATAGCGTCGTCCTGTTGTACATCATCTTTTTCTGTTACAGAAACATTATAATGTTCATATTGTTTTGGCACTGAAAAATTCACATTAAACGGATAATAAACGATACTTGCATCAACGCCTATTCCGCACAACTCATCACAGAGTTGATGCAACAATTCAGGACCACCAGTAACACTATCACCTGGGCAACAAATATATATTTTCTTGCTCATAACCGACCTTATAAATCATCAACCAAATTGAACGCCGAACGAATAACCTGATGCATATCATAATACTTATATTCAGCAAGCCGCCCACCGAAATAAACATTATTTTCGGCTTTAGCTAACTCTCTGTATTTTTTAAATAGCACCATGTTTTTATCATCATTTACAGGATAGTAAGGTTCACTCCCCTCCCGCCACTCCTCAGGATATTCCTTTGTTATCACTGTATGTTCAGTTTCAACCGGATCAAAGTGCTTATGTTCAATAATCCTAGTGTAGGGTATTGAGTTTTCCGTATAATTTATAACTGCATTGCCTTGATAATTTTCAGTATTGCGTAGTGTTTCCGTGTCAAAACGCAGAGAGCGGTACTCTAGTTTTCCAAATTGGAAATGGAAATATTCGTCGATAGGGCCAGTATAAATAATTTTATCTGCAAGTCCCGAGAAATGATCTCTATTCTCAAGGAAATCGGTGCCCATTTTCACTTCAATCCCATCAAGCATTTTTTCTGCAATCTGTGTATAACCGCCAATAGGAATTCCTTGGTAACGATCAGAGAAATAATTATTGTCATAAGTCATCCGAACTGGCAATCGTCTAATAATAAATGCTGGCAACTCAGTTGCCTTACGACCCCACTGCTTTTCTGTATACCCTTTGATAAGAATCTCATAAATATCTCGCCCTACTAATGCGATTGCTTGTTCTTCCAAGTTACCAGGAGCTCTCCCAACCATTTCCTGACGTTGTTCGTCAATTTTCCTCTCCGCCTCAGCAGGTGTTTTAACTCCCCAAAGTTGATGAAAAGTATTCATGTTAAACGGCAGGTTAAAAAGGTTTCCTTCATAGTTTGCTAGTGGTGAATTTGTAAAACGGTTAAAATCAGCAAAAAAATTCACATAATCCCATACTCTCTTGTCATTAGTGTGGAAAATATGAGCACCATACTTATGGACGTGAATTCCATCATGATTCTCCGTATAGATATTTCCACCAATATGATCTCTCTGCTCAATGACCAGAACTTTTTTTCCTTTACTTTTTAGTTCATGAGCACACGTAGCACCAAAAAGTCCAGCACCAACAATCAGGTAATCATATTTCATTACTTTTCCTTTTTAAAAAGAGGGATTTTTAATTTAAAAATAAAATAAAGCATTGCGGATGTCACAAAAAATTCCGTAACCAATATAGAGATAGCGGCACCATCTTGCTTAAAGTAATAGGCTAGAGGAACAAGGATTGATAGATTAACCAATCCAGAGAGGATCAACACTCTACTAAATACTTTCTTTTTACCGAGCACCAACAACACCTGAATTCCAAAAACATTACTAAGACAAATTATTATCGGTATAAACGAAATAATCCTCAACACTGTAATAGCCGGCTCGTAATTCTCCCCGTAAACAATTATGATCAGGTCAGGACTAAATACAAATAGAAATGCACTGGCCGACACACCTATGATAGAAAGGATTGCAAGCAATTTCCTTACAACTAGGAATCCTAATCGATGATCCTCCGCCATCGCAGAGTTAACTCGAGGGAAAAATGACTGAGATACTGGAGAGATTAACCCTTGAGCTGCCTGACGTAATTTGTCTGCCGCTACAAAATATCCCACCGCAATAGGGCCAGCTATAAAACCAAGGATAACAGTTGTACTTGTCGTATAAAGACTAATTGCCGCATTTGATATAAACACGTGCCAACCTTCTTGATATTCTTTTCTTATTGTATCCCAATCGGGTTTAATCCAATAAACCCAGCGATTCTTCCAAATCAGGAACAACGCTATGCATCCAGCCAAGATAGATGTCATGCCAGTTATCCCACCCGCCATCCATGCATCCTCAGGCTGTTTGACCAATGCAAAAATTAGTGGAATTGTGGTAAGGCGAGCAGTAATATTAGATAATGCAATCCACCCCATGCTTTCTTTACCTTGGAATAGCCAGACGGGAAAGATTGCAGAACCGAAGACAGTGATATAACTAGCAATAAGAATCCAGCGGAGATTGTACATGTCATCGTTTATTAATAACATCATAGATAAAACAACACCACCACCGACACCTAATAACAACTTACAACTAATAACTGACCAAAATATTTTACTTATATAAGGTTTATCATCTCTATTGACAGCTATTTTTTGCGTCACAGATAGGTTGAAACCATAATCCGTCAGAATTGTAAAGTACTGGATGATTGCAAGAGAGAAACCTAAACTTCCGTAACCAGCAGGTTGAAGGATTCGAACTAAGTAAGGCAAAGTAATTAGTGGTATTATATAGTTCACTCCTTGAATACCAATGAGTGAAATTATATTTTTCAATATTTTCCTGTCCAAACGATGCCCCTTGCGACAACAGTAAAAATGTTACTACCGCTATAAGATTTAATTATTTCTCAGTTACTGCATTGATAAGTACATCATATCTTTGCTGCCTGAAATTCAACCAACCAAGACTTTTCCTATAAAAAAGGCCTGTACCACTCCATTGATCACCATTAGACAAAAAGCTTTTCGTGTTCTCCAAAGGATAGATAAATGTAAACTTTAGGGGCCACTACGAAACCACGCTACCGCCCCTGGCTTTCAGATACCAAAGTCTGTTTAACTACCGCCCACTTATCGATATTCCCACTAGTTCAATGTCATGTATGGCAGTCTACACCGCCAACAGAAAATAACCTTAAAAATCAAATGGATAATTACAACCCACCTTTTTAGCATAGACATAAACAACACTAATACAAAAAGTCAATGCATAAATAAATATTGACATTGTATCAAATGTTCAAAATGAAAATTCTCGTTCTTTGATTAGCTTGTACCGTTGCGAGCGTGACGTGGATAACATAACTTATTGAGAGAAGAAAGAGCAGCATTGAGCTGCTCTTTCAGAATAATACGCAGAACTAACCCTATCATTTGGCGTTTTATTACTCAGCGGCTCATCGAAAAATACTGCGCCACACGCTTAACATCACTTTCATCAAGCGTCCCCGAATCACTCAACAATGTGATCCAAGATTTTATGTAAGTGTACTTGGCTGAAGCCAGGTCGCGCTGGGCGCTATAGAGCTGTTGTTCGGCATTGAGCACATCAACGTTAACACGCTGCCCTGCCAACACGCTCTGACGTGTCGCCGTTACCTGCGTGGTCGCTGATTTAACCGCCAGTTCGTACGCAGCTAACTTGGCGCGGCTACTGATGCACAGGTTGAATTGTTTACGCAGATCGTTCAGCGTGCTGCCGACTTGCGTATCCATTTCGTACATCGCCTGGCCATATCGTGCCGCGGCCTGGCGAGTTGATGCAGAAACACCACCACCGGCATAGATTGGCATGCTCACCTGTACGCCAATGCTATCAGTACGGTATTTCTGGTTGACCGTATTATCGCTACTGGAGTCGTTCTCCGAGTGTGAAGCATAAAGTTGCACCTGCGGCATAAAGCCCGCACGGTTACGCTCTACTTCATACTTCGCTGCATCAACGCCGTGACGTGATGCAGCCAGCATCGGGTTATTTTCGAGAGCAATTTTTTGCCACTCTTCAAACTTTGAAGGAATCAATGGGGCTACCTGGAATTTCCCAGGACGCAAGACCTGTACCTCATCTAGTTGGTTGAGCGGCACGCCAATAATAACCTCGAGCTCACGCTGAGCCGAATCTAGCGCATCACGCGCTTCGATCTCTTGAGCTTCTGCCAAGCTATAGCGAGCCTGAGTTTCAGAAACGTCTGTAATGGTGCCTTCCCCTGCACTCATTAAACGATCGTTCAGCGCCAGCTGCTCTTTATAAGCCGCTTTTTGTGCAGAAGCCAAAGCGATTTGATCTTTGGAATAGGCCACTTCGACATAGGCAGAGATCACCCGTACCGCCAGATCCAGAAACTTGCCGCGGTAGCGTTCGTCAGACATCAATGTTTGCGCTACACCAGCCTTATAGCGTGCGTAGGCCTCATAGTCGAACAACGGCTGCGTCAACGTTACCGAACTGGAATAACTGCGGTACTGCTGCCGTTGAGTCACTTCGCTCACATTGCCAAAAAAGTCACTCGACGGATACTTTTGCGTCTGCCAGTTTCTCGGCGAGTTTTGATAATTAAGTGATACCTTCGGCAGCAGCCCCGCCCTGCCGATGTTTTCGTTTTCGTCTCCCGCTTCTTTCTCTTTTATTGCCGCCCGGAAGGTCGGATCTTTCTCAAGTGCCAGCGAATATGCGTCTATAATCCCTATCGAATGAACCGGCGCAGATATCGCAAACAAGAGGGTACTGATAGTAAGGCCAGCAACCTGTCGTTTAAATTGAATCAAAATTATTCCTCGGTTAATGAAGTATGAGCGCGATCCAAAATAGGTTTAAACAGATAACTCAGCAGTGAGCGCGAACCGGTCTTCACAAACACCTCAACAGGCATACCTGGTTTAATGTCTTCCCCACTGAGCAATTTCATGCCCTCAGGAGAAACAGTAACCTGCATTTGGTAATAGGGTTCGCCATTGGTTTTGTCCACCAATCGGTCGGCAGAAACCAATGTCACCGTCCCCGGTATTTTCGGGGTCTTGTTCTGGTTGAAGGCAGTAAACATCAGATCCACCGGCAACCCGTTGTACACCTTGTCGATCAACTCGACTTTGAGGCGAGAATCAACCACCAGCGTAGCCTGGCTGGGTACAACATCCATCAGGTGGTCACCCGCTCCCACGACGCCCCCCTGAGTAAAGATATTCAATCCAACTACTGTGCCATCCACCGGTGAGGTAATAGCCGTATTGCCGAGATCAAAGTTCGCCATTTCCAGCTTGTTTCTGAACTCGCTGGTATCCATCTGAGTCTGTGCCAGTTGGGTTCGGACTTCACGCTGATAGTCAGCAAACCGCTGATCGATCCGTTGCTGAGACTCCTGTAGCTGTTTTTGTACCTGACCAATTCGCCCGACTGTTTCATCAATGCTGCTGTTCACTTCCGCAAATTGACGCTGCACTTCCAGATAGCGGTTACGTGGTAAATAGCCGTCTGCGGCTAATTGCTTCATGCTATTCATCTGTTCGCGGAGGCTGGAAAGTTGGATCTGCTTGTTAATCCGGGAATCCTGTAACCCTTTTAGCTGAAAGCGCATACCGTCCATTGACTGCTTATAGCCATCAACTTCGCTTTGTAAGCCTTGGCGACGAGAAGAAAATAACTGCGTTTGTAGTGCGATGATCTCGGCTACGCGTGGCTGAGCCTGGATTTGTTCGAAAACAGGGGAAAAAGTGACTTTGCTTAAGCCGTCGCGTTCAGCAAGCAGGCGGCCTTCAGTGGCCAATGTGGTGTAATACTGATCGCGAAGAGAATCAACCTGTGCCTGAGCCTGTACCTGGCTCAATTGCACCAACACCTCGCCCGCTTTAACTTTGTCGCCTTCTTTTACTGTAATGCTTTTGATAATACCGCTGGCCGGTGCTTGCACCGTTTTGCGATTGCCAGATACAGTGACTGAGCCGGGTGACGCAACCCCTTTATCCAGTGGTGCAAACGCTGCCCATGCAAAAAAACCAAACAGACCAAGACCAATCACTAACCATCCCATACGGGTAAAACGCCGCTCATCCTGTGGGATTTGTTCTGAATACGAGTCTTGCGGCTCGCCAATGTGCGTAGACATACCAACTCCTTTGACTGCAGGCAGCGCTTCAGCGCCGCCCGGCAAGTTCACAGCTTAATTAATTTGAGTTTTTGGGATATTGCCTTCATCCGGCTCAGAATTGACTGCACGCACCGCTTGCTGCGGAGTTTGCGCCTTTTGCGCATTTGTCAGTGCTTGCAACACCTGCTGTGTAGGACCGAATGCATTGACGGTGCCGTTCACTAACAGCAATAGCTTGCTGGTCATTGATAGCAAGTTGGTACGGTGGGTAATCAGAATCACCGTTTTATTACGCTGTTTAAGGAACAATATTGCCTGATTCAACGCTTTTTCACCGGCATCATCGAGATTGGAATTAGGTTCATCCAATACGACCAGGGAAGGATCGCCATACAGTGCACGCGCCAGACCAATACGCTGTTTTTGTCCGCCGGATAACCCTGCCCCACCACTGCCGATGATCGTGTCATAACCGTTTGGGAAGCGCAGTATCAGCTCATGCACGCCGGCCAGTTTGGCAGCTTCGATAACCTTTTCTGCATCTAAATCGTTAAACCGTGCGATATTTTCGGCGATAGTGCCACCAAACAGCTCAATATCCTGCGGTAAATAACCGATATAAGGACCCAGCTCGTCTTTGTTCCATTGATATATGTCGGCATTATCGAGCCGCACGATACCTTCACTGACCGGCCAGATACCAACAAGCAAACGCGCCAACGTTGACTTGCCGGAAGCACTTGGGCCGATAATCCCCAATACATCACCTGGTTGGATAGCAAAGCTGACATTATGTAATACCGCATCAGCCTTCGAACCCGGAGGTGTAGCAGTTACACCTTCAACAGAGACAATCCCTTCCGGACGTGGCAAGGACATACCCATACCACGCGGTGGGTGCTTATCCAGCAATTTCACCAGACGCTGATAGGATAATTTGGCTGAGCTCCAGCTTTTCCAAACGTTAATGACCTGCTCGATAGGAGCGAGCGTGCGTCCCATAAGGATAGAACCGGCAATCATCATTCCTGGAGTGATATGGCCGTCAATCGCCAACCAGCCGCCCAACCCTAGCACTAAAGACTGTAGTGAGAGACGAACGAACTTAGTGATTGAGGTGACTGTAGTGGCGCGCTCACTTGCTATACGTTGACTATTCAAGAACCGTTGATGCAAGTTAAACCAGCGGCCTTTTAAGTTAGGCAACATGCCTAATGCTTCGATCACTTCAGCATTACGCAGATTGGTGCTAGCCAAGCTCGAGGACATAATTGAGAGCTTGCTGGCTTCAGCCAAAGGTTTTTTCGATACCATTTCGTTGATCACGGCCAGCGCTATCAGCAACAACGAACCAACCAACGCGAACAATCCTAACCAAGGGTTAAACAGAAAAATCACCAGCAGATAAATTGGGAACCACGGCGCATCGAAAAATGCAAATAACGCGCTGCCCGTCAGAAACTGCCGTACGGTGGTCAAATCACCGAGCATTTGTCCTGCATCAGAGGAACCATTTTTTAGATTAGACTCATATGCAGCAGTGTAAACCCGCGTATTTAAACGCATATCCAGCTGACTGCCGATACGGATAACAACCATGCTACGCACATACTCCAGCAACGCCATCATGCCGAACATTCCCAGCATAATCAGCGTTAACATCAGCAACGTGATCTCATTGCGTGATGGAAGTACCCGGTCATAAACCTGGAGCATATAGATTGAAGGAACGAGCATTAACAGATTAATAAATGCGGTGAATATGCCAACGGTCCAAAAGACTTTGGTACGTGTCCGTATAACATCCGCAATTTCATTACGCGGTATAAATTGATTCACTTTCTGCCCTTACATCATGTGCACTGTCAGCCCAATCCGCATCAATTACTTCTAAGGAAATTCTTAAAAAGAAAATAAAAACAAAGAAAATCCTCAAGAAGACTCCCCAAACATGCTCGAGACTGCAGATACTTTTTTTAACTATAGGTAGAGAAAGCACATATCAGCAAGGTACAACACGAAAAAAAACCAAGGAAGCAGTGACAGTCAAAGCGAGTGAAAACAACAAGATAAAATGAAAGGAAGACACAAGAGAGGTTATTATGAAAAGGAATAATTTATAGATAATGATACCGATCACAAATTAAAGAAACGGGGAGAATAACCTCCCCGTATTATTTAATAAGTAACAGTTATCATGAGAACTATTACTTTGCAGAGCTTACACTCACGCGTAGTGCAGATTGTCCACTAATTGCTGGTGGTTTTGACCTGTCAAATAAACGACAGTATCGTTAGCATCAAGTGTGTGGTTATTATTGTTATCAATAATCACATAAGAATCAGCATTATTACCCGTTCCGCTGAACACCACTGATGCCACACCAACTTTAGAAGTCAGTGAGTTCGGGTTACTCAGACCAAGAATTCCCCCCAACAGCCCCACAACACCGGTAGTCAACCCGCCAACCAATGAACCTAACAAGGCGTCCAAAGTATCCGCTGAACGTGTACCATAGTCGCCAACCGCATTCCCCGTATTGGACAAAGTCAAGCCAGATGCAGCATCGACAATCTTATCCTTCGCGGTACTGAAATCGGTGATGGTAACACCTGCTTGTGAGTTACTGGACTTCAAGTCGTACGTATTGGCACCCGCACCACCCGTCAGAGTAGTGTTTCCCAATATGTTGAAGCTATCAGCAGTAGTAGAACCTTCAACTGTTAGCTGATAACCATTCAGACCCAGTGTATTTAGCAGTGGCGTTAACAGAGCAGTAGTTACCGCACTCAGTGGCAGAACATTCAACAGCTGTACGATGATACCATCACCCGTCCCTGCATGGCTTGAATCAAGATTCAGGCCACCGGTATTAGTGGAGGCATTGATATCACGGACATTGCTAAAACCGCTACCTACCGCTAAATTCAGAGCATGGTCACCTGTTACATTGATGGTCTGAACCTGTGCATTGGTACCAGCCAAAGACATAATGTTGCTGAATGACCCCGTACCACCAGAAGCAATATTCACCGTACCCAACGCAGTACCCAGCAATGCGCTACTGCTGCTGTTCAAGCTGATAGCACCTGCATTCACGTTCGCAGAACTCACCGCATCAAAGTTAATATTGAAATGGTCAGTCGCATTCTGGACAAAAGTGAAGCTCAACGTACTTGCCGATGTTGCATCACCTTTGACTTCCAATTGTGCCGCAGTCCCGCCAGCAGCGTTAATCACGCTGGCATTGGCCAAACCAGAAATCACAAAGCCCTGAGCACCCAGGTTAGTGGCTGCAGCGCCTTGAGTGACCGTGCCCCCAGTTGTCCCTTCAACCGTAGCCGTCCCGTTGGTTAAACCAAAATCAAAGACGTGAGTTGGAGTTGTTACACTGGTGGTGGTTGGTGAACCAATCAATGGTGTGGTAATCAGAGTACCAACGGATTTACCGATGTACCCTGTCAGATCAATTTGCTCGAAGTTTGAGAAGTTATTGGCATTACTGGTTACAACGCTGGTGCGAACACCCAAAGCATTTTGGTTAGTCACTACAGATTTGGTGATAAAGTTGGCGGAAATAGAGTCTGTGCCAATGCCCCCGTCAGCTTTGATAGTAGTCGCTACTGTGTTAGCGCCGTTTGACACCCCATTACCAGCCCACTGCAAGCTGTCGTTGCCGGCACCAAGGTTAAACTGGCCTGTACCGGTGGCAATATTCGCGGTCGAGGTCACTACCACAGCGTCCGAACCAGAACTGGCATTCAGAATGACATTGCCGTTATTTACAGTAATGTCTACACCCGGGTTAACGCCGTTGTCAGACAGATTGACCGTAGCTGCGCTGGTACCATTAATTGTCAGATTCGCCAGATGGTCAGCGAACTTCAGGTTAACGATGCTAGCTGCGTTGGCGTTCAACTGAACATTTTGCAAAACCGCAGTTTCGGCATTACTGATCTGGTGTGAAGAGCCGGTATTCACGGTGCCTGTAGCATTACCGCCAGCCGCTGTTGCCGTCAGTGAGGCGGCAGTTTTATATAGCAGGCTGGTACCTATATCAAATTCAAAGCCGTGCTGCTGGGTAACCGTTGTGGCGTCAGTTGCAGTTGAAGTGCGTAGATCGTTGATAATAGCTTGAGTAATGACTGATTGATTAGATCCTAACGCGCTGTAGGTTGCTAACTGGGCAGCATTAGCCGCTGTGCCATGTACCAAAGTATAAACATGCTGGATGAAATCATTGCCAGTAAGAGAGGCTCCTTTATTTTGGAACTCGCTTGAGGATAAAACTTTAGTAATAAAACTATTGTACGTATTTTTACTTACAGCTAAATATTTGCTCCAGTTATCAAGTCCGCTAGCATCAACACCCCGATCTGGAACAGCAAGGTAAACGGCAGCAACTTGCTCCTGGGCGGCCAATGAAGGAAGTTGTCCTGGTACATACTGGATTGTAGAAGCATTAAAATCAGCTTTAGCTTGAGCATCGCTAGGAGCGACTGTGCCACGTAAAGAGGTGATGACTTCCGCAAGAACAGCGCCCCGCGATGTGCCAGAGGTCAATTCATTCAAATAATGTGATAACTCAGCACTACTTGGTGTACGCTCGTAACCACTAGTGAAAAGCAATGTCACAAAATCAGTGTTACTCATATTTTTAATGAAGCTCTTACCGGTAACAAACGCCTGAGAAACACCTGTCAGAGTCGTAGAACCAGCATTAATTAAAACACCATAAGCATTTACTGTAGCAGCCTCAGCAACAAGCCCAAGAGTGTAATAAATTGCCAAAACATCTGATGCACCTTGCCCAGATGCGGGAGTAGAAACCGATGGATACAGTATTGTTGAAACAGTATTATTAAAAGTGTTCTGTGCAGCCAAAATCGTAGAGTCAAAACCATTATAATTCAACAGGCCATCAATCACACTGCTCGCGGCACTTTGCAGTGAGCCTGCCCCAAGTAATGCAGATAACTGCCCTGCTGTTGCAGGCGTCCCATACACATTAGTATAAATTGCTTGTAGAATTACAGTGTTGCTGGAAGAGCCATACAAGGCCTGACCTGCGGTAGAACCCAACAGGCTAGCGATATAATCACTATTTAACATCACCCCACTTTGTAACTGATTACCAATCGCATCATAATTTGCCAGTGATGAATTTTGCCCCAGTACAGCATACAAAATTGCAGCTGCTTCGCGCTGCGAATACAGAGAAGCCATAAAACCCCCTACTAGTTCAGGTAGTTAAATCAGAAAAATATTATTTTTCCGCAACTTAAGCACTTTAATGTATTACCAAAGAATTCAAGCCAGTATACGCTTTCGCTTTTATATGGCTTGAATTTAAGTTAAGTGCATCATTTCTGTCTTGTCAATGATGCCTGGAAAAGTAAAAACTCATTAAAATTAATTAGTAAGAAAAATCCCAAGGCATTTATTGCTATTAGATTAGAAGTTGAGCCAACAGATAAGCAAGCACTCAAAATGATTTCACTGGTTACTATTCAAGTTGCAATTAAATTCAAAAGTAAACCCAAAGGAACCCAGAAAGATTAAAAATAAAAATAACAGACAAAATAACAAATTAATTATTGAAGTTTAATAGTTCATAAATCTCCTGTGATAGTTGAATCGCTTTTGATTCATTTAAACTAAAAGTACTCAAGAGACAACAAAGGGAGGATAGAAATAATTAGGTTAGAACCCAGAAGAATCACGAGGCCACGTCAGCCAGGGGAGAAAATGAGGGGATGAGTAGTGAAGAATAAAATGCGAACACCAATAGAAAGTGAAATAAGCTCCCAGTGGAAAGGAGCTTACATAAAGTTAAAAATAAGAACGAGTCTCAAGCCAGTCAATACCTATAGCATGATTATCCCCGTTATCATTAGATGCGGTTAATCTTTTAAAGCCTGTAACTATATAACTTACATTATTGAGGTCTTTCACAATATTAATAGGGTTAGTTAATACGACACTATCACCAGGCATAAAATATCTACCTTTCACAGGTGCACTTGCAGAGAAAAAGGTTTTTGGAATATGGGAGATAATAGAAAGATCGCTTTCGCCCTCCTTCCCACCAAGGTTAACCCCATTACCTATTGATACAGCCCCTTTAACCCAACTAAATGACTTATCAGCTTGATTAGCTATTTCAACTCCATTACCTATATTCAAAAAATGAGTCGAAAGATCTGAGTAAATTCCCGTTGTTTTTTTCCCAGCACCACCATCTATCGTTGTTGTATCAAGACTAAGAGGTACATCACTGTTTACAAAAATCCCCGCAGAAGCCTTACCGGCAAAACCATATGCCCCAAACCGTGAATTAGATACAACAGTATCTGCCTGTGTCACTAATGCGTGACTTGTGTAACCATTAACATCGAGATTGTCCAGCACGGCCAAACCATTTTCACTATTTCGGATGACATTATAGCTTGCTGGGCCTGCTGAAAACCCCATATCAATCCCTTTGGCATTACCGACTAATTTAGAGTCTGTAATTGAAACTTTATTTTGCCAATTTTGAAACCATATGGGATGCCTAGACATATCCATATCACATGAAATAAAGCGGCAATTATCAGCAGACCCAGTAGACCTCTCAGAGCGTAGATAAATCCCTCTGTGATACCCATAAGAAAAAAGTCTGAAAAATGTTGAAAAATCACACCTACCTATATGAAATGCTGTCGCATGATCATACATCCATTGTTTCAAGGTTTGGTCATAACTAAAGCCATCGCCGATCAAATAATTGTAATTAAAATGGACATCCGAGACCCTGGGTATATCAAGACAACAATCTAGAGATAACCCACGAAATATGGGGGAACCTATGATATTGTTCATCACTACATGGGATGAAGAAATTTCTTTGGTTCCAAAAAGAAAACCATAATATGCATTACCAATATCAATGTTTATAAACTCAGAAAAATACCCAGCGCCATAGAAAAGGGGCTTGTATTTTATAGGTTCTTGCCCTGCCGCCAAACTAAGCCTTTGGTTAGGATAGCGAAATAGCAAATTTTCAAATCTGTTCCTCCCTTTTAGGACGAACTGTGGATTTCGGATATCCGTGTGATCAATAAGTATCCGTGGCATTGTCCCAGCCTGACCAAAAAGACGAGATCCTGGAATAGTCGGAATATCTGATGACTCAATACGCAAGATATAATCATGCGGAATTTCAACAGGCGAACCAGAAGTGATGGCATCAATTAATGCTTGAGTCGCATCAACGGTACCTTTCTTTTCCCTCAAGAATCTACTGAATGACATAGACTCAATATTAAGGTTCGTAGTACTTTGGGTAGCAACTGATTTATCTATTTCCTTCGAACCAGCCCTTACAGTCACCGGAGTTAGTGCGAGCAAGGCAGAAGGTAAAGCTAATGACAATATTTCTCTGCGCTTCTTATCCATTAAAAACTAACCTCTAGTAAAAATTAATTGGTTAAGGACATGATTTAATCATGAACCTCATTGTAGTTTAACGGAAAACACCAGAGAAAGAGTCACTGCTCTAAAATGGAGGATAGGCTCGCCACCTACCCTAATCCAGCCAAGTTTTATTTAATAAATAAAAACCAGTTAATTTGCAAAACTAATATGCACCATCTTTTTTCAATACAACACCAATTGTCTTGAAAAGAATGACAATATCATTCCATAGCGCCCAATTCTTAACATACCAAGCATCAAAATAAACTCGAGTATCGTAATCAATGTTATTACGCCCGCTAACTTGCCACAAGCCTGTCATACCAGGTTTGGCCATCAAATAATAATCCACATCACCTGCATATCTTTCAAGTTCAGCCTCAACAACTGGCCGAGGACCAACCAAACTCATTTCTCCCACTAGCACATTCCATAACTGTGGAAGCTCGTCCAGACTAGTTCTACGTATAAATGCGCCAATCTTCGTAATCCGAGGGTCGTTCTTTAATTTAAAATCTTTATCCCACTCAGCCTTAGCTTCTTGATCATTTTCGAGTAAATTTTTCAAGACTTCTTGAGAGTTGGTTACCATTGAACGGAACTTCAAACACTTAAATTTCTCACCGCCTTTGCCAATACGTTCATGGCCATATATTGACTTTCCACCATCACGTGACACTTTATAAGCGAGGAATAACAATACCGGCGACAATGTGATTATGGCTCCCAAGGCACCAATAATATCAAAAGCCCGCTTTAGCATCCGTGATGAAAGCTTCGCAAGGTTATTATTGACGCGAAGAATAATGACCTCATGACTAAATATAAATGACATATCTGTGCCGTAAAGAGGAACCCCACGGAGGGTAGGAATCACTGAAACCGAGCGACAATTATGCTTAGCGAGGTTCTTAAGCCACCAATCTCTCAAATTGTGTTGCACGAACTCTAATGCAACGATAAATTGTGTGTTCTTAATATCATCTAATGCCCATAACTCCTTCTCAGTTTTAATTACGGGTACTCCCAGGTACTCTTCTTCACATGGGGAATCTGTACAAATAAATGCAACAACATTAAAGCCAAGGACCTCTTCACTTTGCAATGCAGCATATGCCTCAAACGCATTCTCTCCCGAACCAATAATGACAGCGTTCTTTTTCCATAAACCAAGCTTGTCCAATCCCTTTTTACAAAAATGCCGACCAAGAGGAACTAAAAGAAGCACAAAAACCCACGTTAACATCCATACATAGCGTGAAAAATTCCATTTTGAAAATGCGACTAAAGCAAGATCCAATACAGCAAAAATAACAATGGTTCTAATAACCTCTTTCAATTCGAACCAAAAAGGTTTTCTGTATGAGTAGTGTCTTAATCGCGTCCAAAACCACGCAACACAGATTACTGAAAGTGCAAAGTGTGCAAAAATTCGAGCCCAAAATTCATCATTTGGGACGAAATTACTAATACCACCAAATAATTTATAGATAATAAGATATGATATAATAATTGAAAAGTTAAAAAACAATATATCTGAAATAGCCAATGATAGTTTTGAAGTAATACCAATTAAAGAACCATACTTTTTCTTCATAAGTCGCCCGCCTAATAAGCTTTTTTATTTTTAACTCACATCAACCAATATAATAATTATAAAACAAAAAACATATACCATGGTATGGCTTGTCATGCTTGGAATTAGTCTTAAACCAGTTCCTAAAAATCAAGACAAGTCACTTAGGCGACTAATAAACGATCTTCTTCCCGTTCTGGAACTCATCCCATCTAGATGATATAAATCCGTCAATCTCTAGTTTAAATCTCTCAGTTGAAAATCTAAGCGCATTTTCCCGACAGTCATTGGGAATTATTTTATCTGAAACGAGTTCAAACATTCGAATTGCGTCTATAATAGATGATGCGGTTTGCTTATCAAAGAATATGCCTGATGGTCGCTCAGTCCCATATGGTCTAACAGTCTCTAAAGAGCCACCTTTACCGTAAGCGATCACTGGCGTCCCGCAAGCTTGAGCCTCGACGGGTGTGATGCCAAAATCCTCTTCAGCTGCAAAAACAAATGCTTTTGCTTTTCTCATATGTTGCTCTAAAATTTCATTACTTTGGTAACCAAGTATTTCGATATTCTTGCCTGCCTTACTTTTTATTTTTTTCATTTCTGAACCATCACCGATAACCACCAGTTTTTTTCTGGCATCATCGAAAATGCTTCAACGACTAAATCAATTCTTTTATAAGGTACAAGTCGGGATGCTGTAAGATAATAATCATCTTTATCTTCATTAAATGTGAACTTGGTCACATCAACAGGAGGATAGATAACCTCCGCACTACGCCCATAAACTTTTTTTATTCTTCTGGCTATAAAATGTGAGTTGGCAATAAAATAATCAACTCCATTTGCTGTTCTACAATCCCACATTCTCATTTTATGAAGAACGATCTTCGCCAACCATCCCTTTAATCCTTTATCAAAAGCAGCCTCTTTGAGATATTGATGCTGTAAATCCCAAGCATAGCGTATTGGTGAATGAACATAGCTAACATGCATTTGATCAGGACCAGTCAATACCCCTTTAGCCACCGCATGGCTGCTTGATAAAATGATATCATGCGATGAAACATCGAGCTGCTCAATAGCCAATGGCATTAGTGGTAAATATTTCTGGTATTTCTTATTCGACTTTGGCAATGACTGAATGAATGTGGTCTTTGCCTTTTTACCTTTGAAGTTGACTCGATCTTTATCCGAAATAAAATCAACAACAGAGTAGAGTTGAGATTCCGGGTATATGTCAATAAATTCTTTAATTACCTTTTCCGCACCAGCATATGTCACGAGCCAATCAGCGACAATACCCACATTACCTATCTTACCTGACATATGTCATCTCCAAATACGTCATAAGTGAAATGAAAATCACTAGGCATATATTCTATATCATTTTTTTGACAATCGATTTATTAAATTATGCAATTCTTCAGCTGATTTAGCCCAAGAAAATCTTTTAATATTGTCAAGCCCGCTAGTTACCAACTGGCTCCTGAGGTCACTGTCCCTGGCCACTTTTTCAAGCGCTGACGCCATTTCTCCCGGCTTTAAGGGATCAAAATACAATGCACTACTACCTAACACCTCTGGCATCGAAGCCATATTTGAGGAAATGACAGGACAAGCACATGCCTGAGCTTCAAGAGGAGGAATACCAAAGCCCTCATATAATGAAGGAAAAACGAATGCTGAGGCATTAGCATAAAGCTCCAACAGCTCTTCATCAGATACTCTACCTAAAAAATCCACACGATCGGTCGATTCAACAAGTGATTCAAAATCCATGTTGGTAAAACTCTTCGCCATCCCGCCTATGATTTTTAATTTTATGTTAAGATCTTTAGGTAAGTTAGAGAATTCACTAATTAACCCATGAAAATTCTTATGATAGTTTGTAGAGGAGACGGCCAAAAAATACCCCCCCTTCTTTACATCTCTCCCATCACTTCTAAAAATCTCGCTGGCTGAGTTATATATGACATGTATCTTGTCACTATCACAATGGTAAACATCTATCAACTCTGCCTTGGAAAAGTTACTAACAGTCACTATCGACTTTGCATTCTTCAATAATAATGGAACTAATAGATTGTATATCAACTTGAATTTCCACGAATAACTTTGTGGGAATCGTTTATAAGTTACGTCATGCTGAGTTACAATTTTATTCTTATAAAAAATAGGGCCAGTGTTACCTAAGTTTACGAGCAATGGACTGTTTATCCCTTTGAGATAACGAGGTAAATCCATTTGCTCCCATGCATGTCCAGTATTTTTTCCTATTATTTCTAAATTTAGCTTGCTTGCAGTTTTTGTTCTTTTAATATTCTCAGGAGATAAAAAGACAACATCGCTTCGGATATCCTGAAGGGCCAAACATATTTGCTCAGCAAATCGCTGGACACCTGTAAGTTCTTGAGTTAAAAATCTAGAATTGATATATATCATCTCTTCCTCTCAGTGGAAAAATTATCATCCATATTATTTTCACTTCTAAATGCGCAAACGAAAATAAGTAATTTAACCACAGTCAACATGGTAAATGGCGTCACTTGGAACAACGGAGTAGAGACAGCCAATATCCACAAAAGGTTAAAGAGAACGGCGTTATATATAGCATTATAAGGCAATGAAATATTTAGGATGGAAACTCTAATAATTGCAAATATTGAGAACACCATCAGAATAATGACACCTAAAGGACCAACTACTTTTACGAAAGACACGAATGGAGTTTGTATGCTTTTTCTATAACTAGCAGAATTATTCTCCTTGTCGATGACTTTAATTTCACCGTCATCATCCGTATCCGTTGGAGAGTAAAATTGACCTCCATTGCCGATACCTATAAGAATTGCAGGGAACTTACTACCGGTATATTCCCAATAGTCACTAATTTGCCCCGAACGTGTATTCATTGACTTACTTGTCGATAGCATTAATACCGTTGATGCCAAGAATACTAGAGCGACGGCCACTGCTCCAAGTTTTATAATAGCAATACGACCCTTTAAGGCATTTACCACAAAGTCGTAAATGAAATATATAGCCCCTACAACAAATACATATTTGTACATATTAGCATATACTAAAATGCCAATGATTATGGAGAGTACATATATCAATTTTCTTTTTAGTGGTTTGGTTAAGAAGAATGATATCAATAAAAGCCCATAAATTGTGAAGAAGTTATAAACATCATCCTGGTCAATAATAGATATATTCATCCCGTAGCGTGACCAGACATAATCCTTGTAGATCACACTTGATATAAAACCTGATGCCGCATTAATAAAATCAATAATAACAAAAAACTTAAACAGCGTATAAAAATCCATTCCTTTTATTTTTTCTGTGCACAGCTGGAAAAGATAAATAAATATTATGAAATATATTACCCCTCGGAAGCTAATTAACTGATCGGTGATCCCTCCCTTTCCGCCACTCTGGATATAAACAAAGAATGATACCGTTGATAAAATCGCAAAGAACACACCTTGTAGAACCATATATTTTATATAGATGGATACAGTTGAGTTCATTGAAAAAATTCGAGGATTGGAGCTAGATAACTTCCTAATAATGATGAAAAATAATACGAGCACCGATAAAATATCTAATGGAACTAGAGGGCCGAAAACTTTAAAATGGAATATAAATGTTCTTGGTATAGCCAAATTATAATCATGTATTGGCTTCACCATTATGTTATATGACGAATAAGAACATATTATGTAAAAAAACATTAGGACAAGAAAAGAAAATCCTATATTATTTTTTTTATTAAATCGCCACACATATAAAAACCCAATTATCAATGTAATAAAGAACACTATTGAGTCTAAAATTATTAGGCTACCCACATAACTCTCCGACTATACCATCTTGAAATGAGACCACTTCCATTTACTTCTCGCAGTTTATATTTGGCATATATGCTTCATTGGTAGTATTGTAGATAGCGTAGAGAAATAGTTTTATTCTCAAACGGATTACTGCCCCTATCAAATAAGAGACCTTTCTTTCTAGAAAGAATCAAATCATCAATATCTTCCAACTGATAAATATTTTCAATCTGCTGACTTATCTCAGTGATACCGCCTACAAAATTGGTAATAACAACCTTGCCAGCCATTGCACACTCCGCCACTACGCGACCAAATGGTTCCCTCCATTTGACAGGTAAAACAACTATATCAACCTTTTCCAAAAACGCGTTCACCGGTATAAAACCAAGTAAAGTGACACCACTGTTTTCAGCTAACTCTTTTAGTTTTATTTCGTCATTATTGAATCTTCCTGCTGCATAGAATTCAATTGACGGATCTTTTTTTCTTTTTCCTGCAATATCACAAAATATACTAAATCCTTTATCCTCTGTTAGCCTTCCGATAAAACCAATTTTTAAAATATCTGAAGACTCTGATATCACATCAATCATATCTACAGAGTTATAGATATGACCTTTTACCGCATTTGGAAAGAAGCCATCATCTTGGTGAAAATGAGTTATATACTTACTGATCCCAATATAGGTATCAACATACCGACTCATTCGACGCTTTAAAAAAGACCAAATCCGCACAGAAAGTATATCAACATCCATGTTTTCGCCATGATTAAACATGGTTGAATTAGGATGGAACAAATAATAATCTCTCGACGTATGAACTAATTTTATGTTTCTTTTTTTTATCGCTTTCCAAATTGAAACCGAAAAACCAGATATATTATTTGTATGTACAACTTGTGGCTGGAATATTTCAACTTCCTTGCCTACCTGATGATACATAAATGGGTTATACATATCAATGATATGCCATATTAACTTGGACAACTTATTTTTTGTTTTTCCGAATGGCCAATAAATATTTTTCAATGGCAAATAAACGACTTCAACACCATTTATTTCCTTTTCTTCTCTTTTAGCCGATTCGTGTAGTGTAACAACTCTTACTTTATTCCCATTCCTAACTAACTCCTCGGCTAAAAGCTGCACAGATACCTCAGCACCACCGATTGCATTAGGAGTATATAATGTATTAATCATCAATATATTCACCAGTACTCCTAAGATTTAAATTTTAATACTTGATTTTTTATCAAAATAAATAAAACATGATGATTATTTCATGCTAAAAAATGACATCTAAAAATCAGCAAGCAGATACAATACTGAACATAAATATACACGGTGGCATAACCTATATGCCACCGTGATTCATTTATTTATTTTCGGACTTGTACTCGTATTGATAGTACCCGTAGTTTCCGTAATAACTACTCGCCCTTTTCTCAACAGCATTAAGAATGACGCCTTTAATATCAACACCATTCTGATCAAAGCGACGGATACTAACATCAATTTCTTTAACTGTATTTAGGCCAAATCGAACAATCATTAATGATGTGCCTGCATGATTACCAATAATTGCAGCATCAGTAACCGCTAATATTGGTGGTGTATCAATTAATACAAGATCATAACTCTCTGAAGCCCATTTAACAAACTCACTAAACTCAGGTCGCATTAGCAATTCCGATGGGTTTGGCGGAATTTGTCCTCGAGAAATAAAGTCCATACTATCAATACTTGTCTTTTTAACTGCGTTCGCTGCGGTGATCTGCTTTGACAGGATATCTGAAAGACCATTTTGCCAAGATAGACCCAACAATGTATGCGAATAACCTTTACGCATATCAGCGTCAATCACTAAAATACGTAGTCCTGATTGCGCAATTACTGCTGCCAAGTTCATGCTAACAAATGTCTTACCAATATTTGGGCTTGCCCCCGAAATCATTAAAACATTGTTTTTTGCCTCTAACATTGCAAAGTGCAAACTTGTTCGCAAGCTTCGGATTGCTTCAATAGCTAGATCCGCTGGATTGCCCACAGCCAATAAATTCAGTGACCTGGTATTTGACTTTCTCTTTGCAACAGCAAAACTTTCTCTGTCCTTCTTCTGCTGCCACTCAGAAAGAGGAATGCTTGCGTAGACATTGATCCCCTCTTGCTCGAGCTCTTCTGGCGTTTCAATTCCTTTGCGGAATATTGTCTTCAACAATACAATTGCAATTGAAAGAACAGCACCAAGAAACACAGCCAAAAATATAATAATGGCTTTCTTCGGTTTCACTGGTTTTGGCTGTGTAACGGCAGAATCAACAATTCTGACATTACCGACAGTGCTAGCTTTAGTGATGCTTAGCTCTTGCTGTTTATTCAGCAATTGCATATAAATTTCTTTCCCCGCATCAACATCTCGCGTTAAACGAAGGATTTCTTGCTGCGTTTTCGGCATCGCACTGACACGTTTGTTTAGACGCTCACTTTCCTTTTCAAGAGTGCCTCTTTTCTCTAAGAGAGCTCTGTAGGCAGGATGCTCTTTTGTATACAACTTTGAAATTTCAGCTTCTTTAAACGTAAGTTCATTCAACTGTGTATCAACTGATACTATGGTATCTAGTACTGATTTAGCTTCCAACGACAAGTCTACTGAATCATTTTGTTGGCGGAATTGATTTAGCTTGTCTTCAGCTTTATCTAAAGAATTACGAACAGAAGGCAATTGATCTTTTAAGAAGTCTAGACTTTTCGCCGCCTCTTCAGATTTTCGTTCAACATTTTGCAATAGATAGTTGTTGCTAATACTATCTAAAGTTTTTTGCACCAAGACTGGGTCATCGCCTACATAGCTCAGTGAAAGGACACCGGTATCTTTTCCTTTATCCTCTACTGATAATGAAGCCAATATATCATTAACCGTTACCAATCTTGGCCTTTTTTCTATTTTGAACTCTGTACCTACGTCAGCAACAATATCACTAACCAATAATGATATGCCGTCCTTACTGACAAAATCACCAACTTTTCCGTCAATAATTACTTTAGAATCTGCAGATAAGGTATAACTATTTTCACCCGTAACCGTCAAAACTAAAGATTGATCCATCATGGATGATGGCATATTGAAACGCGACAGTGCTATTTTCCCAGACTTTTTCCCAGTTAATCGGGCCCAGCCGCGACCAAATATAGGGAAGAATTCTTCTTTAACTGATGTATCCAAATTCAAATCGTCAATTGCTTTCCCAATAACCATTCGCGATTGAATTAGCTCTATTTCAGTAGATGAAGCGGGTTGGCTTGTTGGTATCATCTCTGATAAATTATTCAGTAGCGAATTACCTGCATTCTGCTCTACCTGAATTAAAGAATCTGATTGATATTCTGGGGTTGCGAATAATGAATAGACGATGCCAATAACAGCAAACAATGTTGTAACGCCAACAATAAGCCAGCGGTTATCTAATAAATTACCAATTAGTCTTCCTAAATCTATTTCATCATTACTACTGCTTACCGCAGTCTTCATCTTAGTAGTCTCAGTCATTGTTATCTCTGTTTAACGATTTAATGCCTGTGCCCATTTATCTGCGGCTTCGGAAAGTAATTGGTAAACGAATGTGAAGGCTTCAGTGCTTTTCCCATAAGGATCCGTAACATCTCGCTGATTAAGCCAATGAGCAAACAACATCGTTTTTCCACGGACTTCTGGTGCTAAGCGACAAACACCATCGATATGCTCTTTTTCCATTACTAGGATAAGGTCATACTCACGACACATTTTTGCGGTTAATTGCTGCGCTTGATGTCCTTCGAGTGATAGACCATGTGCATTGGCAACCTCAATTGCCGTGGCATCAGCCGCTTTACCGACTAAAGCACCAAGCCCTGCAGAACTCACCTTCTTACCATCAAGGGCTTGCTTTAACAACCGCTCCCCGGTGGGGGAGCGGCAGATATTACCTACACAAACAACCAAGATCGAATTAAACATAAGCTTACCATGTATGAATGTAGCGAACAGTTTCAGTCATATCATGAACACCAGCAATGGTTGGCACCAATTGACTGATGACTCGATTCCAACGAATAATTGGCGCTGTGGTTACATACACAATATCGTAAGGCTGTAATTGGAATTCAGTTCCCATGACCAATGCGGAGGCATCTGAGGCATTCAATTGGTAAATATTTGCTATTTTCCGTCCTTCATTTCCACGTAGAGGGCGAATAATAAATACCCCTGTAGCATCTGCCACAGCTTGGTCCATACCTTCGGCATTACCCAAAGCTTCGGTCAGCGTCATACCGCTGCGGTCCATCTTCAGCGTGGTTTGCTTTTTGACTTCCCCCATAACAAAGATTTTCAGGTCATCATTACGTGGAATATAAAGAATATCACCTGGATACAGGAGCTGATTCTGCATAAGATCGCCTTTTTGCATCAAGGCCTGCAGTGAAATTCGTTTTTCTTTCCCATTGTGGGTTAATACTAGATTTCGCCAATCCGCATCTTCCGAAAGCCCACCCGCCGCATTAATTGCATCCATGACAGTTAACGGCACATTAGTAATCGGCTGCTGCCCAGAGTTTTTTACCTCACCGGTAATGTAAGCCTTCTGAGAACGGAATGCTGCAATACTTACATCAACTTGTGGGCTTTCAATATATTGAGCCAGTCGCCCAGCAATATCAGAACGAATCTGGCTAACGGTTTTACCCGCAACTTTAACCTTACCGATATAAGGATAGAAAATGGTACCATCCGAATTCACCCAGTTCCCGGTATCACTGGCACTACGGTATTGCCCTGCCGGAGTTGTCAGTTCAGGATGGTCCCATACTGTCACCATCAATACATCGCCAACACCAATCCGGTATTCGTAATTCTGTAGCTCTCGCTCTAGCCCTGGGTTAGTCTGCGCAGTCACTGCCTTTGGACGCATTTTTTCAACCAATCCTGGCGTCATTGGGTAAATATTCACCAATTTGTCAAGATCGAAATCGCTATCATCTTGTTTAACAACATCTTTCCCCATCGTTGAAAGACCTGAACCAGGCACGACCGTACACCCGCTAATCACACTAATTGATACCAGGAGTGGTATCAGTTTCCATTGTTTTTTTGCCATCGAGTTATCATCACTATCAAAAGTTAGAACGTTTGCGGTGCTAAGCCCCTGGCCAACCGTGGCGCTTATCGCGGCACTCAGCAAAATGGTTTGTCATCTGCCCAAGCGCATATGAAAATTCGCATTCATTGAGCAAGCATTGAATTTTGGTCTGCTAGTATAAGCACTAAGTTGAGAGCATTATTACATAATAATCAAAGAAAAGAGTATGCACGTCAACCAAACGTAACTGAAGGCCGCCTAGGTATTGCACTTAGTCAGCCCTCAAAATTTTTCGCGGCATTAATTATTTATAATGAAAGCTGCTCTGCCCACTCGCGAAAAGCTTTACCTTGCGTAGGATGGCGTAAACCGTAAGTAACAAACGCGCGTAGGTAGCCCATTTTTTCACCGCAGTTAAAAGACTCCCCTACTAACTCAGTCGCTTCAACTGGTTTGTGTTTCAGCAATTCAGCAATAGCGTCTGTTAGTTGGATACGCCCCCAAGCGCCCGGTTCGGTTTTTTCTAAAATAGGCCAGATATCGGCGGAGAGAACATAGCGCCCTACCGCGGAGTAATTGGATTTCAACTGAACTTCACGGCCCGGTTTTTCGATAATAGACGTCATGCGAGAACTTTCGCCCGGTTGCAATTTATTCGCTTCACATTCAACTACCGAGTAATCGTACAGCACATGCTCATCAGCAGCCTGTACCAATACCTGGCTCAGTCCCGTCTGTTCAAAGCGGGCAATCATATGAGGTAAATTATCTTTCTTCAGGTCGGCTTTGGCGTCATCAAGCAGGACATCGGGCAACAGAACCACAAAAGGTGAATCCCCTACCAAGGGTTTGGCACAAAGTACCGCATGACCTAACCCCTTTGGCTGCCCCTGACGAATGTGCATCAGCGTTACGCCTTTAGGGGTAATTGACTGAACTTCTTCCAGCAGTTGACGCTTCACGCGAGCTTCAAGCATCGCTTCCAATTCAAATGAAGTATCAAAGTGGTTTTCAATCGCGTTTTTCGATGAGTGTGTCACCAGGATAATTTCTTTGATTCCAGCAGCGACGCACTCATTGACAATGTATTGAATCAACGGTTTATCTACGATCGGCAACATTTCTTTTGGAATGGCCTTGGTTGCAGGCAGCATACGCATACCCAAGCCTGCAACAGGAATGACAGCTTTCAACGTGGTCATGATAATCCTCTTTCAATATTGTGATCGTATTTTCAGCCGCAACCGTTACTTGCTATTTAATGTCTGCTTCAGCCATTGGGTAAAACCCTCCCCTTCAGAGGCATGACGCAAGCCATATTGCACAAACGCTTTCATGTAACCCAGCTTATCACCACAGTCGTGCGACTTGCCGCTCATATGGAAAGCCTCTACGGTTTGTGCATCCATCAGCATGGCAATCGCATCAGTAAGCTGGATTTCATCTCCCGCCCCCGGCAACGTTTTTTCCAGCAACGGCCAGATATCGGCGGACAGAACATAACGGCCCACTACAGCCAGATTGGATGGCGCGTCCTCACGAGCAGGTTTTTCCACTACCGCAGTCATCGGAGTACTCTCTCCTGCCGACAACGCCGCACCACCACAGTCCACCACACCGTATTTCGAAACATCCTGCTCCGGTACCGGTTCCACCATAATCTGGCTATAGCCAGTTTCGGTGAAACGTTGGATCATTTTGGCTAGGTTCTCTTTACGCAGATCGGCTGTCGAATCATCCAACAATACATCAGGTAACAACACCACAAAAGGATCATCGCCGACCATTGGTTTAGCGCATAGAACGGCATGGCCCAAGCCTTTTGCCTGACCTTGGCGCACTTGCATTACCGTCACATCGTCTGGGCAGATAGTCTGTACTTCTTCGAGAAGTTGGCGCTTAACACGTGACTCCAGAACCGCCTCGAGTTCAAAAGAGGTATCGAAGTGGTTCTCAATCGCATTTTTAGAGGAATGGGTAACCAATACAATATCTTTAATCCCTGCGGCCACACATTCATTAACAATGTACTGAATCAATGGTTTATCGACCACCGGCAGCATTTCTTTAGGAATGGCTTTTGTCGCAGGCAACATACGGGTTCCCAGGCCAGCTACGGGGATCACAGCCTTCAGTCTCTTTTGCATATTTTTCATCCAATCAATAATTTTGACGTAGCCGAACTAAGCCTTATCCAGAACGCTTATCAAAACAGGAACCGAGTGGTGCAGACACGCTACCGCCCCTGGCTCTCAGCTACCAATGCACTGTCATCATTTTCTATAGAGCAATCAGGAGGCCCAATCGCTTTGCAATGTAAATTAAAGGCCATGCTCTTTGCTAAGTGACGCTCATGTCACATAAAAGCAAAAATAACTGCGCTCTTAAAACCAAACGATGATACTTGTAAATGTTTATGTGGCTAAGATTCTTATACTATTAACTTATCGATACAAGTCTAAGATACCTGCTGAGTGCCCTTTTCAGATTAAGACTACCCATCGGCGTGAACTGAACAAAGTGTAGCAGGCCAAATCACATATAACTAATTGATATTTTTAAATTATATTTCCACCATTTCATCTACAATTAACCCCTCCCTTTTCTTAAGACTCGTCCCTTTTGCATCAAAAAAAACCTCTGACCGCATAATCTCATCCGACGAGCCCAATAAGAGGGTGATTTTTTATGCATTATTTTGGCTTAACCCCATCCTATCTTAGATGCACATTGCCAAAGCAGGGTTTAAAAGTTGAATTTTCCCGCCTCAGCACCCATCATTCCCCTGCGGCATAAGCCGTCGAACTTACAGGTGAAATTGGGCGTATGGAATGGATCGCAGATCCAACAATTTGGGCCGGCCTGGCCACTCTGGTCGTGCTGGAAATCGTTCTGGGTATAGACAACCTTATCTTTATTGCCATTCTGGCGGAGAAATTACCAAAACATCAAAGGGATAAGGCTCGTGTTGTCGGCTTATTGCTCGCATTGTTGATGCGCTTAGCGCTGTTGGCATCCATCTCATGGCTGGCCACACTCACCCAACCGCTGTTCTTTGCTTCTGGACACCCTTTCAGCGGCCGCGATCTTATTATGCTGGTCGGGGGTATCTTCCTGCTATTTAAAGCCACAATGGAGTTGAACGAGCGGCTGGAGGGTAAAGATGAACAACAACATGGCCAGCGCAAAGGCGCCCGTTTCTGGCCTGTTGTAGCGCAAATCGTGGTATTGGATGCCGTCTTCTCGCTCGACTCAGTGATTACCGCCGTCGGCATGGTCGATCACCTGGCAGTGATGATGATAGCAGTTTGTATCGCGATCGGACTGATGTTGCTGGCCAGCAAGCCGCTCACGCGATTCGTCAACGCCCACCCGACGATCGTTATCCTGTGCCTGAGCTTCTTGTTGATGATTGGCTTCAGTTTGGTTGCTGAAGGATTCGGCTACCATATTCCGAAAGGCTATTTGTATGCTGCCATTGGTTTCTCGGTGATGATTGAAGCGTTAAACCAATTGTCCCAGTTCAACCGCCGTCGTTTCCTGTCAACAGTGCGACCGTTGCGAGAACGAACTGCGGAAGCCGTATTGCGCATGCTGAGTGGGAAGCACGAAGAAGCCGAAGTGGATAGCCACTCAGCCAACCTGTTGGCCGATAGTACCAGTGAAAGCGGTGAGATTTTCAATCAGCAAGAACGCCATATGATAGAAAGGGTGTTAGGCATGGCGCAGCGCACAGTAAGCAGCATCATGACTTCACGCCACGATGTGGAATATCTTGAGCTGAATGATCCGCAAGAAAAGCTGACACAGTTGCTTGAGCGAAATCAGCATACGCGCATTGTCGTGGTGGAGAACAGTGCCAGCGATGAACCGCTCGGCGTCATCCATACTATTGATGTGCTGAAACAGCAATTAGCTCAGGCGCCGCTCGATTTACGGGCATTGGTCCTTCAGCCGCTGATATTCCCAGAGCAATTAACTCTGTTGAGCGCGTTGGAGCAATTCCGCCAGGCACAGACGCATTTTGCCTTTGTTGTCGATGAGTTTGGCTCGGTCGAAGGAATTGTGACACTGACAGACGTGATGGAAACCATTGCCGGTAATCTGCCGGAAGCGGGTGAAGAAGTCGATGCACGGCATGACATCCAGCAAAATGATGATGGCAGTTGGACCGCCAATGGTTATATGCCGCTGGAAGACCTGGTGTTGTATTTACCGCTCCCGCTGGAGGAGAAACGTGAGTATCACACGCTGGCCGGCTTACTGATGGAACACAGCCAGCGTATTCCTCAAGAGGGTGAACAATTACGAATTGGTGACTATCTGTTTGAACCGCTGGAAGTCAGTAGCCACCGTATTTTGAAAGTAAAGATCACCCCACTGTTAGTGCCAGAACCTGACTACGAAGTATAAACAGGAGCCGGGCACCCATCGCCCGGCGACCTATTACAAATGCTGAGGAACCAGCAGTTCTGTCGCCACAATCACAACAATCAATCCGACAATCACCGGTACCGACGTGCGTTTTACGACTTCGAACGGAGAGATTTTCGCCATGCCTGATACCGCTACTACTACACCAGAAACCGGTGACAACGTACGACCCAGATTCGACGCCTGTAGCATCGGGATCACCAAATACGCCGGATTGACCCCCATCTGCGCCGCCAGCTTGGGAATGAGCTCAACGAAAGCATAGAAAGGTGCGTTCCCCGAACCGGTCGTCATTGCCGCCAGCATGGTAATCACCACCAGTACCAGCATCATGATAATGCCGCCGGTGCCAAACGACTGTGCCAGGCTGATCAGCCCGCTGATAAAGCCTACGGTACTCAACCCCTGAGCAAATACGCCCGCCGCAACCAACAGCATTACCACACTGGCAAAGGCATCCGCCATTCCCCGGTAGGCAACTTCCAGGCCGGTAAACACCTGTTTGGCACTGAAGCTTCGCAAGAACTCAATCACTGCCGCCAATAACATGCACCCTACCAACACGGTGATAATGTGCAGTTCCGGTCCCCATTTACCGTCAAACACCAATACCCCGAGGATCGGCGTAAAGGGTAAAATGGCGTAGAACCCTGGCGCATGCGTAGTTATTTCACTCACATCCATAATGTGGTGCTGTTCGTTATTCTTCTTGTCGAGGTAGCGTTGCCAGAAAAAATGCGCAACGGCCATGCAGACAATCGCCGCAATGGATATCGGTAAGGTGGTTTTAAACGCAAAATCGACTAGCGGCATTTCCGCAGCCTTGGCAGCCAGCACCACATCACCTGAAGTTGGTGCAAGGATAATCGCCGCCGGTGAAGCACAGATAGCTGCCGCAGCACCGCGGCTAATACCCACGTTGACCATCAGTGGGAATAATGTGGCCATCAGCAGTACCCCCAAACCGGTTGCGGAGGAAACAGCCAGTGACATCAGGCAAGCGACAAAATAGGCTGCCACCATCAAAAGATAGGGGGAGTTGATCATCTGTAATGGACGTGAAGCCAGCTTTACGACCACGTCATTAGCACCAATGTGGGTCATATACGCCGCAAACCCGCACAGCATCATGATCATCATGCCAAGATCGCCACCGCGGCTCATCAGCAAGATTTTGACGTACTCAATGATATCCGTCGCGCGCCACCCTGTAGATGTCGCGTTGGCAGGCAGCAGGCTCTTGCCCATCAGGGCGCTGATTGCCAATAAAAGCAGTCCCCCCACCATCAATACGCCAGTAGCGGAGTAGCCTTTGATGATGTAGCGTCCAACACCCGCCGCAACGACCGCCCCGATCAGAAGTTCTATCATATTCCCTCAACTTATTGTTTGACCGTGCTGAAATGTAGAAATCATTTAACTGGGCACACTCTGCACAAACTCATTCAAAGACGTCATGATATCCGTCAAAGTTACAGGAGGAAATTATTGGAAAAGAGGAATAGTTTTGAGGGGGTCACAGAGTGTGCGGGCCGCTAAACGGCCCACACTATTCGTGATTAGAGCTTATCGAGCAGTTTTTTCAGATCCTGGCCTTCACGCGAATCCTTGTTCTTATCAGCCCACTTATTTAACGCTTCTTTCGCCCGGTCCTGCAACGTTTTACGCAATATCTGATCAACCTGTAACTGGTAGTTGAGCTGGCTCCATGGACCGTATACACGCAGCGGGATAGGCGTTTTCTGCAGCTGTTCGATAAGATCACTACGCCCTTGCCAACCACCGGTTACTCGTACATTAAGCGCCATATCGCACTGTTTACCTGGCATATCCACCGTGCCGCTCCCGCTCAAATTCAACAACGGAGAATCGGCGCCCAGTTCAGTGATTTTTACCGTACCGCTATTCAAACTGGCTTTTGCCGACAGCTGCTTCACTTCGGTATAACGCTGGTAATCGTTCTGCCCACGCACGCTACTGTCGTTGCGAGCCACCGCTTGCTGAATCAACTGTTGAATATTCAGGCCGTGCAACTGTGCATCTTGCATCGCCAACTGAGCAGTTCCTTGCCAACGCCGCTCAAACGATTGTGACGTCAGGCGATCGCCGGTCAAATCCCCTTGCATGCTGAGTTTGCCAGTTAATACCTGTGGCATATCGAACGCTTTCAATACCGTGCCCAGCTCAACCTGCCTCAATACCGGCTTCACCGCGATAACCGGCCGGTTGTGGCGCGCATCCAGCGAACCAGGCAAAGCAAAGTCGCCGCCGGCTAACTGTCCTGAGAGTGAATGTACCGTTAGCAAACCCTGCTGATTTTCCGCTTGCGTTGATAAATGGGCAATATTCATGCCGCGGTAGGTCAGTTGATCAACGCTCAAATTAAGTTGTGCGTTGAAGTCTCGCAACACTTCGAGATTTTGCTGTGGATCGTCCATTTGATTGGCAATCACTGGTGCGGATGTCGTGCCTTGTGTTGGCTGCACTTGCGAACCGGACTTGGACTGCCAACCAGAAAGTGCGTCTAAATCTACCGTGGTGGATGTCAGGTTTAACACATAGGTTGGCACATCACCAATCTGTACACTGGCGCCGCCTGAGAATTGACTGTCATTAGCGCTCAGGGTCAGTTGACTTAACGCGACTTGCTGCGGCATTTGTTGATATACCATCTGAGCGCTGCCATCACCCTTGATACCACCGACCAAAATATCTGCACCTTCAAGCTGGTAATTGAATTGGCTGATATTGGCCGTAATGCGTCGCGGATATTGCTGCAGATCGATATCTGCCACCATGTTGAAACTCAGATCGCGTTGATCTCGGTTCACCCGGCTGGAAAGTTCCATTTGCGCCTGGCGTTTGGCATTTTGTTTAAGGGTAAGATTAATATCGCGAACGTTGATTTGTTCATTGTTGGCGCGCTGCCAGATCAGCAGGCTATCTACCACCTTCAGATTATCAATGTCAAACTTCCACGGTGTATCCACCGACTCTGTAGGATTGCCCGCGGGCGCGATAGGCGCATCTGGCTGATTTTGTTCTTCACTGTCGGGTGTAAGGCGGATGACGGCATTTTTCAGCATCACCTGTTTCACAAACAGCTGATGTGACAACAACGGCAGCAACTTGACATCAAGGCGCATGTTATCCGCACTCACCACGGGCGCGTTGGCTCCGGGAGCGGTCAGCGTCATACGCCCTGCCAGAATGCTTAGCTGCGGCCAAATATGCCAACGCAGATCGCCATCCAATGTCAGATGATAACCGCTCTTTTGTTCGACTTTCGTGACCATATAGGCACGAAAATCATTCGGATTAACCAAAAGTACCAGCGCGGATATTCCCGCCACCAGCACCACCAGTAAAATCGCCAAAGTCGTCAGTAATCTTCTCATGCCATCCTCTTGTCAGCGCCACACTAACCCTATCACCAGCGCTGTTAGTCCTTGTCAATTCGACTGGCTACTGCACCCTGTTGATCGCGGTATTTTGCATCCTGGCGGCTATTGTAAGGACGTGCTGCCGGTCCGGACAACGGTTCAAAGCTCAACGCGCCGATCAGCATACCCGGACGCAATGCCAGCGGCAGCTTACCTGAATTATAGAACTCCAGAACAATGCGGCCCTGCCAGCCGGGATCGATACGGTGCGCGGTAACGTGAACCATCAGCCCCAAGCGCGCTAAGGAGGAGCGGCCATCCAGCCAACCCACCAGATCGTTTGGCAGCGTGACCGACTCCAAAGTGACTGCCAGTGCCAGTTCCCCCGGATGCAGGAAGAAGGCTTCGCCTTCCGGCAGGACGATTTCGTCACTCATCACGCGGTCCAACGCAGCGCTGACTTCGTCTTTCGGCCCGCTGAGGTCGATAAATGCCGCAGTGTGACCACGAAACACACGGAACTGATTGCCTAAACGGACATCCACTGTGGCCCCGTTAATACGCTCAATCGGCGGACGCGGTGAAATCACCAGTTTTTCACAATCCAGCCAGGCTTCTATATCACGGTCGCACAGTCTCATTTATTCATCTCCATCAAGGCGTGTCACTAAAACAAAAATTGCCACACAACGGGCAAAAGGTCTACGCCGCGGCGTAAATAGTTGCCCGCAGGCCGGAAACATGGGTTTTCCGGCCATTGAGTGGCATTACTCAAAGAATTGGCTAATTTTGGCTTTAAGAATGTCGATCGCAATACGGTTTTTCCCGCCACGTGGAACGATAATGTCGGCGTATTGTTTGGAAGGTTCGATAAACTGCAGGAACATCGGACGGACGGTTTTCTGGTATTGCGCCATCACCGAATCCATCGAGCGACCACGTTCATTCACGTCACGCTTCATTCGACGCATCAGGCAAATATCCAGCGGCGTATCGACAAAGATCGAGAAATTCATTTCCTGGCGCAAACGGATATCCGTCAACAGCAGGATCCCCTCAAGAATAATCACCTTTTTGGGTTCCAGGTGAATGGTCTCTTTCTTACGCGTGTGTTCAGTGTAACTGTACAAGGGTAACTCTATCGCCTTGCCCGATTTCAGCATTTGCAAATGCTGGAACAGCAGGTTGTGATCCATGGCACTCGGGTGGTCATAGTTTGTTTTGACCCGTTCTTCCATGGTGAGATGAGTCTGGTCTTTGTAGTAACTGTCTTCAGGAATAACGCCGATGTGTTCATCGCCAACCTGATCGCGAAGTTCACGATATAACGTACTGGCGATAAGGCTTTTTCCGGAGGCAGATGCGCCAGCTATACCAATAATGACGCACTGATGCGGCTTGTCAGTCATAAAATTGAAGACCTGATTTCGTAGTGTGAAGGGGGGGAACTAAAACGCGACAATTATAGGGAGTTAGCGGGCATTGCGCCAGACTATATTGTCGGCACAAGGGCGCTATCTCTGGTTATTTTGCCAGAAGTGGCATTCAACGGTTTTAAGATTATTGCGTCTAGGGCAATTCAACGTCACAAGGTAAACTCCGTGGCTTGATGATGCTCCTTGACCGAGGATGCTGTATTTCACCGGAGACTAACGTGCTGGACTGGCATTTTTTGACATTTTTTGGCGACAGCATGTTGCTGTTGCCCTGCTCGCTGATTCTTTTTGCCGTATTAGTCGCCTCACGCACCACACGGACCGCTGGCTGGCAATGGGCGCTGATCTTCGGCTGCGCCGGTGGTGTGGTATGCATATCCAAACTGGCTTTTATGGGTTGGGGCATTGGGATAAAAAGTTATGACTTTACCGGCTTTAGCGGCCACTCTGCATTGGCGGCCAGTATCTGGCCGGTACTGCTCTGGGCACTGACCGGACGTTTCTCACACGCCGTACGCAGCATGGCACTGGTTGTGGGGTTGGTATTGCCTGTCACCATAGGGCTATCGCGGTTAGCTATCCATGTCCATTCACCTTCGGAAGTCGTGAGCGGCCTGATACTTGGCTATCTGGCCAGTACGCTGTTTTTGTGGTTGCAGCGCGGTAAGCCGCGCCCTCAGCTATCAACACCGCAGATCGTCGTTGCACTGGCACTGCCAATGGTGCTGATGGGGGTACGACAACCCGCGCCGACGCAAGGGCTGCTGGAACATATTGCGACTGTTTTGGCGAAGATCGAACGCCCGTATACCCGGGCTGATTTGCACAAACAGGCTATCGTCCCATAAGCAAAACCCCGGAACTTGTCCGGGGTTTTGTTTTTTAGCCAGTGATGATTACAACGCGCGGAAAGAGATTTCCGTCGGGATCGCTTCACCCTGCCAGTACATTTGCGCGGCAACACGACCGGCAAGTTGACGGTACAGTTCGGCAAACTCACTGTCCGGGCGACTGATCACCGTCGGTTCACCGCGATCCAAATCCTCACGCAGTGAAATATGCAGCGGCAATTGTCCCAACAGACGGCTGTGGTATTTTTTCACCAACTTCTCAGCCCCGCCGGTCCCGAAGATCGGCTCATGGTGACCGCAATTGCTGCAAATATGCACGCTCATATTTTCCACAATACCCAAAACCGGCACGTGAACCTTTTCGAACATGACAATACCCTTGGCAGCGTCAAGCAACGCAATGTCCTGCGGCGTAGTGACCACCAATGCCCCGGTAACCGGGATGTTCTGCGACAAGGTCAACTGAATATCGCCAGTGCCCGGTGGCATATCCAGTACCAAATAGTCCAAATCTGGCCACAACGTATCTTGCAGCAACTGCATCAGCGCTTTGCTGGCCATAGGACCACGCCAAACCATAGCATTGTCGTCAGTCACCAGATAACCAATCGAATTGGTTGCCAGACCATGCGCCACAATCGGTGCCATATGCTGACCGTCTGGTGACGTTGGGCGTTCATTTTCAGTGCCCAGCATATTCGGGATCGACGGTCCATAAATGTCAGCATCCAAAATACCGACCTTGGCCCCTTCCGCTGCCAGCGCTAATGCGAGGTTAACCGCAGTGGTAGATTTACCCACCCCGCCTTTGCCGGAACTGATAGCAATAATATTACGCACGCCCTTGATGCCAGCCTGATCGTTGGCACGTTTCAGCGTGGTGATGTCATGCTTCAGCTTCCAGTCGATCGCCTCAGCCCCCGTCACGCGGAGTAACTCTGCGCTGACGGTGTCCTTCAGGACGTCGAAACCGCTCTGCCAGGCAAATGGCATGGTCAATTCAATATGCAGTACATCGTCCAGCAGCGCACAATGGTGAATTGCCTTCAGCGCGGTCAGATTATTTTTTAACGTCGGGTGTTCAAAGGCGGCCAGTACTCCGGTCACCAGGGCACGCAGAACTTCGGGGTTAGTCTGCTCAGGGGATTTTGCGCTCATCCCGGCTCCTTGATTTTGAATGGATAGCTTCCTGCTTAGCATATCAGAACTGCGCGCCCGCCGACGCATGTCTGCATAAAGAAACCGCCCTAGCCGTGGCGAGCACGATCGGGTAACATCGAAGACCCTTTTTATTCATTACAGAAACCAAGTTCTCACTATGGCTCAAGTCGCGAAAAAATTATTGGTGACGTGCGCGCTACCGTACGCAAATGGTTCCATCCATCTCGGCCACATGCTCGAGCACATCCAGGCAGATATCTGGGTTCGTTACCAACGAATGCGCGGCAACGAGGTTCATTTCATCTGTGCGGACGACGCGCACGGCACGCCGATCATGCTGAAAGCGCAGCAGTTGGGCATTCAGCCAGAAGAAATGATTGCGGAGATGAGCCAAGAGCACCAACAGGATTTCGCCGGTTTTGGCATCAGCTATGATAACTATCATTCAACCCATAGCGATGAGAACCGTGAGCTGTCGAGCCTGATTTATGGTCGCCTGAAAGAAAACGGCTTTATCAAAAACCGGACAATTTCTCAGCTGTACGATCCGGAGAAAGGCATGTTCCTGCCTGACCGCTTCGTAAAAGGCACCTGCCCAAAATGCAAATCACCAGATCAATACGGTGATAACTGCGAAGTTTGCGGTGCAACCTATAGCCCGACCGAACTGATCGATCCGAAATCCGTGGTATCTGGCTCTACGCCGGTACTGCGCGATTCCGAGCACTTCTTCTTTGATCTGCCTGAGTTCAGCGCCATGCTGCAAGCGTGGACCCGTTCCGGCGCGCTGCAAGAGCAAGTCGCGAACAAGATGCAGGAGTGGTTTGAGTCCGGTCTGCAACAGTGGGATATCTCCCGTGATGCGCCGTATTTCGGCTTTGAAATCCCGGATGCCCCAGGCAAATACTTCTACGTCTGGCTGGATGCGCCAATCGGCTACATGGGCTCATTCAAAAACCTGTGTGACAAGCGTGGTGACCTGGACTTTGACGAGTTCTGGCGCAAAGACTCCACCACCGAGCTGTATCACTTTATTGGCAAGGACATCGTTTATTTCCACAGCCTGTTCTGGCCGGCAATGCTGGAAGGCAGTAACTTCCGCAAACCGACTAACCTGTTCGTACACGGTTATGTGACGGTGAACGGCGCCAAGATGTCCAAGTCTCGCGGCACCTTTATCAAGGCCGGCACCTATCTGCAACACCTGGATGCCGATTGCCTGCGTTACTACTACGCCGCTAAGCTGTCTTCACGCATTGACGATATCGACCTGAATCTGGAAGATTTCGTGCAGCGCGTGAACGCCGACATCGTGAACAAAGTGGTGAACCTGGCCTCTCGCAACGCTGGTTTTATCAGCAAACGCTTTGGTGGCCAACTGGCCGACAAACTGGCGGCCCCTGCGCTGTACCAGACCTTCGTTGACGCGGCACAAAGTATCGCCGACGCCTATGCCAGCCGTGAGTCTGGCCGGGCAATCCGCGAAATCATGGCATTGGCCGACCTGGCTAACCGTTATGTGGATGAGCAGGCGCCGTGGGTCGTGGCGAAACAAGAAGGCCGCGATGCCGATTTACAAGCCATCTGTTCAATGGGCATCAACCTGTTCCGCGTATTGATGACCTACTTGAAGCCGGTGCTGCCGTCACTGACCGAACGTACCGAAGCTTTCCTCAACTGCGAGCTTAGCTGGGATAGCATTCAGCAGCCGTTGCTGAGCCATCAGGTCAATCCATTCAAAGCGCTGTTCAACCGTATCGATCTGGACAAGGTGAATGAAATGGTAAGCGCGTCGAAAGAAGACATGACAGCGGCTAAAGTTGTCACCGGCCCGCTGGCTGACGATCCCATTCAGGACACGATCACCTTTGACGATTTCGCCAAAGTTGACATGCGGATCGCACTGATCAAAAGCGCCGATTTTGTTGAAGGTTCGGATAAGCTGCTTAAGCTGCAGTTAGATCTGGGCGGTGAAATGCGTCAGATCTTCTCTGGCATTCGCTCCGCTTACCCAGATCCGAAAGCGCTTGAAGGCCGACTGACCATTATGGTTGCCAACCTTGCACCTCGTAAAATGCGCTTCGGCATTTCCGAAGGCATGGTGATGGCTGCCGGCCCAGGTGGTAAAGAGATCTTCCTGCTTAGCCCAGACAGCGGCGCACAACCAGGGATGCAGGTGAAATAACACCCGCTTCCACTGCCACAAGGGTCGAGCTTGCTCGGCCCTTTTTATTTTCAATCTCTAATGCTATCGATTCACTGTCCTACTCAGCAAAGGGCAATACCAGGCTCATCCCCCGTGAAGCTTGGGTCCGTTACGAGGTTCCGACATTACAAGTAGACGTCCAGAAGGAAAGACTGCTATAAATATTGTCTTACCGGGATAGTCCTCATCTGCTTTCGGAGCCAATAATAATGAAAACCTTAAAGACCCCGCTGCTGGCCATTGGCCTGCTGACCGTTTTGCCACTGTTCGCAGCAGAAACACCTGCGCCAGTGCCCGCCACCATCGCGCAACATCAGGGACCAATCCGTATTGCGGTAATCCGCAATTTGGGTTCTGACGACAACACTACCCAGTTTCTAGCAGGTACTCTTCAGGAAGGACGCAAGCTAGGCTTTAAGGTCGACACCTTTCTCAGCAATGGTGATGACGCACGCTTTCAAGATTTCGTGAACCAAGCCATCAGCCAGAAATATGACGGTATTATCCTCTCGCAAGGACGTGCGCCTTATTCTACCGAGCTGGTCAAACGCATGACCGCAGCAGGCATTGCCGTATCCGCCTTTGATACCGATATCAGCGGCAGTATTCCCGGCGTCACGGTTTCACAGCAGGATGACGCCTCGTTGGCGAATGAATCCTTCGGACAGCTGGTCAAGGACTTCAACGGCAAAGCCAATATTATTAAGCTCTGGGTAGCGGGCTTTCCACCAATGGAACGCCGGCAAGCAGCCTATCAACAGTTACTGAAACAAAACCCGGGCATTCATGAGCTGGAATCGATTGGTGCAGTCTCATCCGACGTACAAGGGGATACCGCCAATAAAGTCGGTGCTGTGCTGGCCAAATACCCGAAAGGCAAGATTGATGCTATCTGGGGCACCTGGGATGCTTTCAGTCAGGGAGCTTATAAAGCACTAAAAGAAAATGGCCGTACCGAAATCAAACTCTACAGCATCGACATATCCAATCAGGATCTGCAACTGATGCGCGAAGCCAACAGCCCATGGAAAGTCAGCGTAGCGGTGGATACCAAGCTGATAGGTGCAGTCAACTTGCGTTTGGTGGCGAACAAAATTGCCGGGGAACCGACGCCGGCAACCTACGAATTTAAAGCCGCCTCTATCCCACAGGCGTTACTGGTCAGCCAGCCTGGTCCTGTCAACGTCGCCAGTCTGGCCAAAATCATTCCAGGCTGGGGCAGTAGCGATGCTTTCATTCAGCCATGGTTCGCCACGTTACAGGCCAAAACTGGCAAATAATCACTTTCCGCCCGAGGCTATCCCGGTAGCCTCTTTTTTCACACAACTCCCCATTTCTCCCCTGCCATGTTGGTCAAAATAAGCTATGTTATCCCTATAAGATTAATAACTGTATGCATAAACAGGTCTGACATGAAGGGATTCCCACCACTGATCAACGCACTGCTGGCGAGTTCGCTGGTATTAACCATCGGCCGCGGTGTCACTCTGCCGTTCATTACCATTTATCTCACCGGGCATTTCCACCTGCTGCCGAAAAGTGTCGGGATTATTCTGGGCATCAGTCTGGCAATCGGTATTTTCGCCAGTTTGTACGGCGGTTACCTGGTAGATAAATTCAACAAAAACACACTTATCCTGACCTCCATTCTACTGTTTTCTTTGAGCTTTTTTGCTATCCCTTGGATCCCACATCCGGGCGGCATCATTGTAGTCTTGGCTATCCTACATACCGCCTATTCAGTACTGGGCATTACCATCAAGGCCTGTTTTGCCGACTGGCTGCCGGTGGCACAACGTATCAAAGCCTTTTCAATTAATTACACACTGGTGAACGTTGGTTGGGCGGTCGGATCATCACTGGGAGTGATGGTCGCAGGGCTGAACCCGTTATTGCCCTTCTACCTTTCCGGCGGGTTGGCGTTGTTCACTGTGGCAACGTTGAGTTTTAGTCTGCGCCGACAACACGCTGCACCACCACCAGCAAGCGGTGTGATACCGGCCGCATCGCCTAATTTCCGCCAGACGCTGAAAATCCTGCGCAACGATCGTCGGCTGATTTACTTTACCCTCGGCAGCACCCTCGGGGCGGTCGTTTTCGGCCAGTTCACCGGCTATTTGTCGCAATACCTGATCCTGGTTTCCAACGCAGAGTTCGCCTACCAGGTGATTGGTGCAGTGATGATCGTTAACGCCTGTATCGTCATCGCCCTGCAGTACCTGCTAAGTCGAGGTATGCGTCAGGAAAACATGCTGCGCTGGCTGGTGTTGGGCACGCTGTTTTTCATTCTCGGGTTGATCGGTTTTAGCCTGGCCGGGCAATCGCTTTGGTTGTGGATCGCGGCAATGGCCATATTTACCCTGGGCGAGATTATTGTGATCCCAGTGGAATACATGTTTATCGATTTTATCGCGCCGCAACATCTAAAAGGCAGTTACTACGGCGTGCAAAACCTCAGCGCGCTGGGCGGTGCCATTAACCCGGTGCTCTGCGGTTTTATTCTCAGCTACGCCGCACCACACATGATGTTTCTGATGTTAATTGCCGCCGCGTTATTTAGCCTGTTATTCTTTTTCCTCGGGCACCGCTTGGCGCAGAAACAGCAGTTGGACACCCCTAACGCGCTCAGTGCGGAATGAGCATACATGCGGCTTAGTGTAAGGCTGTCAACCTACTCAATCGGCATAGTAGCCATAGAGCGAATTCATGGTGTGATTTGTGGCTAAGGTCACAGTTTAATTGTATGATGAATGCATCGGTTAAACAGGATTAAGTTATGACCAAGCTACTCACTCTGTGCTGGAAATACTTAAGGGCAATCGCCCTTATCTACCTTTGTTTGTTTATCGGCAATGCGGTCGCGGCGTTGTTGCCGATCGCCATACCCGGCAGCATTATCGGTATGCTGCTGCTGTTCGCTCTACTTTCCACACAAATTATGCCTGCCAAGTGGGTCAAGCCTGGTTGCCATCTGTTGATCCGCTATATGGTGCTTTTGTTCGTGCCTATCGGTGTTGGCGTGATGAAATACTATGACCAGATTATCGAACACCTCGGCCCCCTTGTGATCTCATGCGTCGTTAGTACTCTGATGGTGTTGGTCGTCGTCGGCTATACCTCACATTACTTCCATCGAGAGCGCCGCATCGTCGGTAAACCTGATGCGGTGGAGGGCGAAAAATGATCCATGAAATCTGGTGGTCATTGCCGCTGACGCTGGCGGTCTACTTTGCAGCACGCAAGCTGGCCCAGTGGCTGAATATGCCACTGCTCAACCCACTTCTGGTGTCAATGGCAGTGATCATTCCCCTGCTATTGCTGACGGGCATTCCTTATGAACGTTATTTTCAGGGCAGCAAAACCCTCAATGACTTGTTACAACCGGCGGTAGTGGCACTGGCATACCCGCTGTATGAACAACTGCACCAGATCCGCGCTCGCTGGAAGTCTATCATCGCCGTCTGTTTTATCGGCAGCATGACAGCCATGATAAGCGGTGGTGCTATCGCATTATGGATGGGGGCCACGCCGGAGATTGCCGCATCCATCATGCCGAAATCGGTCACGACGCCCATCGCCATGGCAGTCGCAGAATCGCTCGGCGGCATCCCGGCGATCAGCGCAGTCTGCGTTATCTTCGTCGGCATTCTTGGCGCCGTGTTTGGACATACCTTGTTCAAAATATTGGGAATCACAACCCGTTCGGCACGCGGGCTGGCAATGGGGACCGCATCACATGCACTGGGCACCGCACGCTGTGCCGAAATGGACTACCAGGAAGGTGCATTCGGTTCACTCGCGTTAGTGATCTGCGGGATCATTACCTCGCTATTGGCACCATTTCTGTTCCCGGTGTTACTGCATCTGTTCGGTTGAAAGGCTTAAAACTTGCGATTCGTCTCGCAATTATGAATTTCATTGCATTGATTTCATCAATAAAGAGATTTAAATCACACTTTATTCACGCTGAGCTGCCTAGAATGTTATCCCGTTAACCTGTAGAGAGAGTTTCTATGCACCCGCGTTTTCAAACCGCTTTCGGTGAACTGCCCGCCACATTGCAATCCGCCCTATTACCTTATATTGATGCGCCTGATTTTCCGGCCATGTTTAAGGCAGAACAGGTGGATGCGATTAAGCAGCGCTGCGGGCTGGATGATGATGCTCTGGCATTCGCTCTGTTGCCCCTGGCGGCGGCCTGCTCGTTAGCTCCAATCTCCAGGTTCTATGTCGGCGCCATTGCCCGTGGGCAGAGCGGCAACCTGTATTTTGGTGCCAATATGGAGTTCAGTGGCGCGCCGATGCAACAGACCATTCATGCAGAGCAGTGTGCCGTGACCCATGCCTGGCTACGCGGCGAAACAGCCTTGGTCTCTATCACGGTTAACTACACACCATGTGGTCACTGCCGCCAGTTTATGAATGAACTCAACAGCGGCGCCGCACTGAAAATCCGCCTGCCCGGCCGTGAACCGGCAACGCTTGGCGATTATTTGCCTGATGCCTTCGGCCCTAAAGACCTGGATATCGCCACACTGCTGATGGACCGGGTTGATCACGGTTTCCGACTGACGCTAACCAGCGAACTGGAAAAAGCCGCGTTGGCCGCAGCCAATCAGAGTCATGCGCCATACAGCAATGCCCACAGTGGTGTCGCGCTCGAAGCCGAAGACGGTACTATTTACACTGGTCGCTATGCTGAAAACGCCGCGTTCAACCCAAGCCTGCCTCCATTGCAAGCCGCATTGATCCTCATGAATGTCTCCGGCCGCGATTGCCAAAAAGTGAGCCGTGCAGTGCTGGCTGAACCGGAAAGTGCCATCCTCACACAGTGGGATGCTACGCGTGCGACACTGGCCGCGCTCGGCTGCCAAAACGTCAGCCGCATCACTTTCTAATCCTGCTCTTGGCGGTGCTGCCTGGCACCGCTGTTAACAGCCCCGCAAGCCGATTACAATGGCATTCACGTCTTAAAACACTTTCTTTAGTTAAATTAGGACGTGATCGTCGATAATTACGCCAAATTACCTCATGATCCGATAACAATTGCTGTACATATTTTCCCGATCTTTTAGGATCTACCCCATAAAGTTATCCGATACGTTGAAGAGCAAAAGCCATGGAACTTGAATACGAAAGCAAACGCCCCCTCTACATCCCTTATGCCGGCCCTATTCTGCTGGAATTCCCGCTGCTGAATAAAGGTAGCGCCTTCACTGAAGAAGAACGCAGCCATTTCAACCTGCAAGGCTTACTACCTGATGCGGTAGAAACCATTGAGGAACAAGCAGAACGCGCCTATCGCCAGTATCAGGATTTCAAAAACGACAGCGATAAGCATATTTACCTGCGTAACATTCAGGACACCAACGAAACCCTGTTCTACCGTCTGCTTGACTCACACTTGAGTGAGATGATGCCAATCATCTACACACCAACGGTGGGTGAGGCTTGTGAGCATTTCTCCGATATTTATCGCCGTGCTCGTGGGCTGTTTATTTCCTACCCGAACCGCGATCGTATTGATGACATGCTGCAAAATGCCACCAAGCAAAACGTCAAGGTGATCGTTGTCACTGACGGTGAACGTATTCTCGGCCTGGGCGACCAGGGCATTGGCGGCATGGGCATTCCTATCGGTAAGCTGTCTCTGTACACCGCCTGCGGCGGCATCAGCCCCGCCTATACCCTACCGGTAGTGCTGGATGTCGGGACTAACAACCCACAACGCCTGAATGATCCACTGTACATGGGCTGGCGCCATCCGCGTATTTCCGGTGATGAATACCACGCTTTCGTAGAGGAATTTATTCAAGCGGTAAAACGCCGCTGGCCGAATGTATTGTTGCAGTTTGAGGACTTTGCGCAGAATAACGCTACCCCTCTGTTGAACCGCTATCGCAACGAAATCTGCTGCTTTAACGACGATATTCAGGGCACCGCCGCCGTCACGCTTGGCAGCCTGATCGCTGCCAGCCGTGCCGCGGGCAGCCAACTGCGCGATCAAACTGTGACCTTCCTTGGCGCAGGATCCGCCGGTTGTGGTATTGCCGAGCAAATTATCGCGCAGATGAAATCCGAAGGCTTGAGCGAAGATGAAGCACGTGCACGTGTCTTCATGGTCGACCGTTTCGGTCTGCTGACCGACAAACTGCCTAACCTGCTCGATTTCCAAAGCAAACTGGTACAGAAGAGCGAAAACCTGATCGAATGGCAGACAGAAAGCGATGCCATTTCACTTCTGGATGTTGTGCGTAACGCTAAACCAACCATTTTGATTGGCGTTTCTGGTCAGCCAGGCCTGTTCACAGAAGAACTGATCCGCGAAATGCACAAGCATTGTCCGCGTCCGATCGTGATGCCGTTGTCCAACCCAACTTCCCGTGTGGAAGCCCGTCCAGAAGACATCATCAACTGGACCGATGGCGCTGCGTTAGTCGCAACTGGCAGCCCGTTTGCACCCGTGACCTATAAAGACCAGCTGTTCCCTATCGCCCAGTGCAACAACTCCTATATCTTCCCAGGAATTGGTTTGGGTGTTCTGGCTTCCGGCGCCACCCGCGTTACGGATGCCATGTTAATGGCCGCGAGCCGTGCGCTGGCAGAATGTTCGCCATTGGCGACCGATGGGCATGGCGCATTACTGCCGGATATCGATGATATTCAGGGCGTGTCAAAATGCATCGCAATGGAAGTTGGTAAAGCGGCGCAACTGCAGGGAATGGCCGTCGTCACCTCTGAAGAAGCGCTGTCAAAAGCCATCGAACACAACTTCTGGCGTCCACAATATCGCAGCTATAAGCGCACCTCATTCTGATTGAAACAGATGATGGTTATCAAGCCCGGTTCGCCGGGCTTTTTTATTGGCAAAACTGCCTAAAAATGCCGCGTAATGCGTGCTTGAGAGAGGGACAAGCTTGCTTCAGCCAGTCAGGTAAAGTAGCCTTGAGCCATCTTTTTTGGCCCCTGTGCGCGTAAGGCAATAACATGTGGAAACGCCTGATCATCAGCCTGTTCATCATCACTGCCCTGGTGATGATTTCGGCTCTCGCGCTTGATCGCTGGATCAGTTGGAAAACCGCGCCTTACGTCTATGACGAGCTACAAGGTCTGCCCCATCGGCAGGTTGGTGTAGTACTCGGCACCGCCAAATATTACCGTACCGGCGTGATCAACCAATATTATCGCTACCGCATTCAAGGTGCGATCAACGCCTACAACAGCGGTAAGGTAAAATACCTGCTGCTGAGCGGTGACAATGCTCAGCAAAGCTACAACGAACCTATGACCATGCGCCGCGATTTGATTGCAGCAGGCGTGGCACCTAGCGACATCGTGCTGGATTACGCGGGGTTCCGCACTCTGGATTCGATCGTCCGTACTCGAAAAGTGTTCGACACTAACGACTTCATCATCATCACTCAACGCTTCCACTGCGAGCGCGCGCTGTTTATTGCGTTGCATATGGGGATCCAGGCACAGTGTTATGCGGTGCCTTCGCCGAAAGATATGATGACAGTGCGTGCTCGCGAGATCTTCGCCCGCCTTGGTGCGCTGACCGATCTGTACATTCTCAAACGCGAACCGCGTTTCCTTGGCCCACTGATCCCTATTTCCGCCATGCACACCGTACCCGAAGATGCTCAAGGTTATCCGGCTGTGTCGCCAGAACAGTTAGTCGAGTTGGAACACAAGTTAGCGGCGGAAAAACAAAAGGCCAAGTAGCCTGAAACCCAACACTAAAAATAGACACGGCCAGCATTTGCTGGCCGTTTCTCTTGCTACGGAGGTTTATTTTTTCTTGGCGTACTTCAGTGAATCCAGCGCTACCGCGAAGATAATGATGCCGCCCTTGATGATGTACTGCCAGTAAGGGTTAACGCCAATGTAGGTCAGACCGTAGTTGATGACGGTGAAGATGATAACCCCGGTCACCACCCCCAGCACAGTCCCCACCCCACCGGCAAAGGACACGCCCCCCACCACGCAGGCAGCAATCGCATCCAGCTCATACATAAAGCCGAGGTTGTTGGTAGCACTGCCGATACGACCCGCCTCCAGTAAACCGCCGAACGCATAGAACACACCAGACAACGCATAAATCATGATCAGGTTCAGTGGCACGTTCACGCCGGAAACCTTTGCCGCCTCTGGGTTACCACCAATGGCGAAGATATTTTTACCGAAGCGGGTTTTGTTCCACAGGATCCAGACAAAAATAATCGCAATGATGGCGTAGAAGGTAATGTACGACAGCTTAAAATCCCCGAAACGCAAGAACCCTTGCGCAAAGGTTGAAAACTTGGGATCAAAACCCGCCACTGGCGATGCACCGACAGAGTCGTAATACAGCGAGTTAATGCCGTACACGATAATCATGGTGCCCAACGTGGTAATAAAAGGTGTCACATTGAGGTAAGCGATAATCAACCCGTTAACCAAACCGATCACGGCACCAACGGCACACACCAGCAGAATCACTAACGGAATCGACCAGGTTTCCATGTGCGGAAACACCTTATTGACGTTATCCATCGACTGCAACAACGTCGCCGCGATCACCGCGGCCAACCCAACCTGGCGACCAGCAGACAGGTCAGTACCCTGGGTAACTATCAGTCCGGCCACGCCCAATGCAATAATGATACGCACTGAGGACTGCGTCAGAATGTTACTCAGGTTCATTAAACTGAGGAATGTCGGATCCTGGATAATAATAATTGCCAGCAGCACCAGCAATACCACGTAAATGCCACCTTCCTTGAAATAGGTGAACAAAGTTTTCTTATTCAGCGCGTTCATAATTCTGATCCTTAAAGGTGCAGGGATGCGAGACGTAAAATTTCATTTTGCGAGGTCTGTTTGGTATTAACGATGCCCGCAACCTGACCATTACTCATCACCAATATTCTGTCGGTAATTCCCAAAAGCTCCGGCATTTCAGACGAGACAATAATGATCCCCTTGCCCTTCTTCGCCAGTTCGGTCATCAACTGATAAATTTCGAATTTGGCACCCACATCAATGCCGCGCGTCGGCTCATCCAGCATTAATATTTCAGGCTGAGTCAGCAACCAACGGCCGATGATCACCTTCTGCTGGTTACCGCCGGACAACGAACCAATGTTGGTATGGTGGCCTGGCGTTTTGACTCGCATGGCATCGATCACCCACTGGGTATCGCTTTTCATTCGCGCATTGTCCAGCAGGCCGATTTTATTTTTATAATTGCGGATGTTGGAGATCAGCGAGTTAAAACCAACGTCCAGGTAGGCGTAAATCCCGGTAGATCGGCGCTCTTCCGTCACCAATGCAAAACCGTGGTTTATCGCTTCATTGGCGCTGTGGTTATTGATGGCTTTGCCATGCAGCTTGATGGTGCCCGCGACTTTTTCACGAATGCCGAACAGGGTTTCCACGATGTCGGTACGTTTGGCCCCCACCAGCCCTGCAATGCCGAGAATTTCACCCTGATGTAAATCAAAGGAAACATCGCGAATAGAAGGCTGGCGCATTGAGGTCAGGCCTTTCACCTCCAGGATCACTTCACCCGGCGTATTTTGTCTGTCGGGGAAACGCTGGCTGAGTGAACGGCCCACCATCATCGAAATGATTTTGTCCATATCCAGCCCTTCCAGCGGCTGGGTCGCGATCCACTGCCCATCGCGCAGAATGGTGATTTCATCACACAGTTGGAAAATTTCCTCCATCTTGTGCGAGATATAAACAATACCGCAGCCACGCTCCTTCAGCTTACGGATAATGGTGAACAGATGGTTCACCTCTTTTTCCGTCAGCGATGAGGTCGGCTCATCCATAATGACGATCTTGGCGTCGTAGGAGAACGCCTTGGCAATTTCGATCATTTGCATCTGTGATACCGATAACGTACCCACTTTATCCCGTGGGTTGATATCAATATCCAACTCGTCAAATATTGCCTGGGTATCTTTCAGCATCTTGTCCTGATCGACAAACATGCCTTTGGTCGGGTAACGACCCAGCCACATGTTGTCCATCACGGTGCGCTGCAAAACCAGGTTCAATTCTTGGTGCACCATTGAAACGCCGTGTTCCAACGCCTCTTTAGAGCTTTTGAAATCAACTTCCTGGCCTTGAAAAATAATACTGCCGGCATCTTTTTTATAAATGCCAAACAGGCATTTTAATAATGTCGATTTGCCCGCGCCGTTCTCCCCCATTAACGCATGAATGGAGTGCGGACGAACGCGTAGATTCACATTATCCAATGCCTTAACGCCGGGAAATGACTTACTGATATCGGTCATTTCCAGCAAAAATTCGCGTGGGCTGTCGGCCATAAATACACCTGGCTAGTATACCTGTCGCCTTTCAAGTCACAGCGTTGTTATCTGCTTTACAAGCCCATCCTTGGGTCTTGCCCCTGTGGGGCCACTGCAAGCAGCGTTCAAATCTGTTCCCGACAGACCTGTCACTCACCCCCAGTGACTTATCTGTGTAAGCGCCTGGGCCGAGCGTGCTGGCCGCCTTGCTGTAACTTGAAATTCATAGGGTATGGACTTGATATTAATCATAAATGCCCCGCCTGCAGCTTTCCTGGTGTTGGCGCCGGTCAGCGCACCACAAGCGGGGGCATTGTGTGTTATCTCAGAACTTATTTAACAAACTGAGACAGGTTGTCTTTATCAACACCAACGTAAGGAATACGGACCACTTTATTTTCGATCTTATATTTGGTGCCATCGGCAGCCGGTTTGCCCGCAGCCAGGTTTTTCGCCAATTCAAAAGTGGCTTTAGCCTGATTGTCGGCATCGTTCAGTACTGTTCCCGCCATCGCGCCGGATTTCACCATCGCCAGCGCTTCAGGTAACGCATCCACACCGAATACCGGAATGCTGGATTTGTTATGTGCTTTCAGCGCTTCTACCGCACCCATCGCCATTGCATCGTTGTTGGCGATAACCACTTCAATTTTGTTGGCGTTAGGGCCAGACAGCCAGGCATCCATCTTGTCTTTCGCCTGTGCGGTATCCCACATTGCGGTATCCATTTGCAGCTGCTGAGTCTTAATGCCGTCATCATTGAGCGTTTTCACCACATAGGTGGTGCGAGCTTCAGCGTCCGGATGACCTGGTTCACCTTTCAGCAACACATACTGAATCTGACCATCTTTGTTCAGATCCCAGTTCGGGTTAGCCTTCCAGTGTTTCTCAATCAACTGGCCCTGGATCACACCGGACTCTTTAGAGTCGGTCCCCACGTAATAAGCTTTGTCATAGCTGTCCAATGCTTTACGTGAAGGCTCTTTGTTGTAGAACACGATTGGGATATCGTTTGCGCGTGCCTTATCAATAACTACCGGGGCAGCGGCCGGGTCCACCAGGTTGATCGCCAGTGCTTTAACACCCTTGGCAATCAGCACGTCGATCTGATCGTTCTGTTTGGATTGGTCATTCTGCGAGTCATTCATCAGCAAAGTGACATCCGGAGAGGCTTTAGCGTCTTTCTCAATCGCCTTGCGTACCACCGACATAAAGTTGTCATCATATTTATAAATAGTGACGCCAATACGGGTATCTGCATGTGCTGCGGCGCCAAACATCATGGCTGCGGCCGTCGCGGCCAGGGTGAAAACCTTCTTATTCATTGTGTGTCTCCGGTTTATGTAGGGTCTTGCTCGGTATTAAGCCAAAGGTAACCGGCGGTAAGTGCACGACCGGGCCTGGCAGTTTCCCTGTCATCCGTGAATCATGTTATTCCTGAAAATATGCTGACAGCGCGAGTTAAAAACAGCAGCGGCAAGAGCCTTTGCGCTGGAAAACGTCTAGAGCATAGACGGCGTGATGTTAATAATCTGTGAATTTTCTCACAGATTGAAAACGGTTACACAAGATTAAATGTTCAGAGAGTGACCGCCGCCTCACTTTGCCAAGGGGCGACAGAATGGCGGCGTACCAAGGTGGGCATGAACAAATGACGGGCCTGAGGCTCCAGCTGGCCTGCTGCACCACGCAGGGCCAGTTCAGTAGCCAAAGTCGCCATGGTAACAATGGGATAGCGTACCGTGGTGAGTTTGGGGCTGGTATAACGCGCGATAGGGATGTCATCGAATCCCACCAGCGAAAAATTTTGCGGTACGGTGATACCGTTTTCTTTCAACACGGCCATGGCACCGGCGGCCATGGCGTCATTGTAGGCAAACACTGCGCTCAAGTGCAGATTACGCCCCAGCAACTCAATCATTGCAGACTCCCCACCCTGCAAGTCCGGCGAACCGTAAGCGCGCCAATTGTCTGGCGTCGCGAGGCCTGCGGCCCCCATCGCCTGCGTATAGCCTTGCTGGCGTAACGGACCATCTTCAATGGGGTGGTTGGAGCCCAGATAGCCGATACGCTGATGGCCCTGCGATAACAACAAACGCATTGCCATCTCCGCGCCGCTGACATTGTCCAAACCAACGCAGCGATGCTCATAACCGGCGATAATTCTGTTGATCAATACCATACCTGGCACCTGATCGAGAAAACCGATCAACTCTGCATCACATAAGGTTTTTGCATGAACAATCAAGGCATTGCATCTCTGCCTGAGCAACACCTCAATGGCGTGACGTTCTTTATCCGCCTGATGGTAACTGTTGCCGATCAACAGATATTTATGGTGTTGCTGTGCGACAGTGTCTACCGCTTTCACCAATGCGCCAAAAAAGGGATCGGAGACATCCATCACCACAACCCCGAGGGTATCACTGCTCTGCGTCGCCAATGCTTGTGCATTGGCATTGGGCCGATAACCCAGTTCGGCCACCGCTTTCAGCACCTGTTCACGCGTTTCTTTGCTGGTCAGGGCGCTGTGGTTGAGCACACGGGAGACGGTCGCCACAGACACGCCCGCACGCTTCGCCACGTCGCGAATGGTGGTTGGGTGAACAGAGGTCATGAAAGATCCTGAGGTCGGGGTAGTTGACAGTGGCGCTATCCTACCCCGTTTATCATCCTCCTCTGCGTGAATTACGTCACAGGAAAGAAAACGTTTACATACATTTTTTTAACCTACCTGCGCCAGATCTCAGTTCAGTGCCTTGGACTCCGTCTTGCCGGCAGCCAAAGTGGTCAATTTGCGCCATAGCCACTCCACTGGGCCTTGGGAAAAATAACGCAACCACAAGTTTGAAAACAACAGGTTAGCCAACCAAACTGCGGGAACAAACGCCAAGAGTTGCAGACGGTCAAATTGCTGGTACAAACCAAAGCGGTAGAACAACGTGGTGCAAATCAGCGTTTGCAGCAGGTAATTACTCAACGCCATACGCCCGACCTGCGTCAGCCAATGACCGATACGTAGACGCGACAACGTCGGCCAGAAACCGTAGCACAAGGCCAGATATCCCATGGCCTGCAAGGGCGCCCCCAGTTCACGTGGCACCTGCAATAAAAAACCGCTCCAGCGGTAGTCCCAGTGAAGATGCCATTGCAATACCACTGCCGGTAATTGGATCATCAATGAAAGCGGTATCAGCCAAGCCGCCTGCCGACGATAGTAACCCAGTGAATAAGTCCCACGCAGCCAGCCGCTACGCATCAATCCGGCACCGAATAGCATCAGCCCCGCCAACTCCCAGCCATATTGCGCGCCAATGGCCAAAAGGCTGGAAGAGAGCATATCTGTACGACTGCGCCATGCCTCCATACCCCCCTGTAATTTCCAGAACTTCTCATACTGCAGTTCTGCTACACCGGGCTGCCAAAAACCGCCCGGTTCACCGTGCGATATGAAACCCAGCAGCAGCAACACCCCCACACCGATCAGGTACAACACCACACCCGTTTTCAGCAATTGGTAGGTTTCTTTGGCATCGCGGATCATCCGCCAGCACACGAGACCAATCAGGCCATAGGCCAACAGAATGTCGCCATCCCAGAGGAAGATGGCATGTGCCAAGCCAAAGAGCACCAACCAAGACAATCGTGCCCGTATCCAGCCTTTACCGCGGCGAAGCAGCATCTGCAAACCGGCACCAAATAGCAGCGCAAACATCGCCAGAAATTTGGCCTGAGCGAAAATATCCAACAGCGCCCAGGTCCAGGCATCGCGCGACGACGGTAGCCCCAGGTAAGCGGGATTAAGGTAGGCCGCTTTCGGCAGTCCAAAGGCGCTGATATTCAGCAGCAGAATGCCAAGGATGGCGATGCCGCGCACACAGTCCAGAGTGGCGATGCGCGGCAGCGGCGTTATCGGAGCGTTGTTCATTATTTTACCGCTGTATTCCGGTCATTAAAAAGGCGCCCGCAGGCGCCTGTTCTTGTTTAGCAAACTCTCATCACCCCTGATGATGACGCACCGCGCGCAGGAATTCCTGGCGAGTGTTCTGGCTGGACTTGAACAGCCCACCCAACGAGGTGGTGGTAGTGGCGCTGGTCGCGTCACGGATACCGCGCGCTTTAACACAATAATGGACCGCATCAATCGATACTGCCACGTTATTGGTCCCCAGCAAGGTTTGCAAAGCCACCAGGATTTGCTGAGTCAAACGCTCTTGCACCTGTGGTCGCTGGGAGAAAAACTGCACGATACGGTTGATTTTAGACAAGCCGATAACGGCATCTTTTGGAATATAGGCAACTGTCGCCTTACCGTCGATAGTCACAAAATGGTGTTCGCACGTACTGGTCAAGGTAATGTCGCGAACAGTGACCATTTCGTCTACCTTCATCTTGTTCTCGATGACGGTAATTTTCGGGAAGTTGGCGTAGTCCAGACCGGAGAAGATCTCATCAACGTACATTTTGGCGATACGGTGTGGGGTTTCTGCCAGGCTATCGTCGGACAGATCGAGATTAAGCAGCTGCATGATTTCCGTCATGTGCTCTTTAATGCGACGCTTACGTGTCTCGCGATCCAGCACTTCTCCACGCAACGGTGTTTCAAGACCGCGCTCTTCAAGCGCAGCATGAACCAGTACAGCTTCTTTACTTAATGATGTCATTTCATCTCTCCAACGGACTTGAACTCGCCAATCCGGCTGCTTTACCGAGCAAACTGGTGAATTGCGTACTCTCCTGACAACAGATCTTTACGTCGTTAATAACGTGAACCTGGTCAAGATTTTGGCTCCACTGTAGATGAGAGTGCGGCGATTATCCAGTGATTGTGCTTCATCAGCAGGTGAAATATTCGCATTTTCCTGCCCGTGGTTTTTTCAGCGTTACCCTGTCGGCGGGAGAGGAAAGCACCTTCGCGGTTAAAAGGCTCGGTTTAAACTTCCGCTCAAAATTTAGCCTTTGCGAAAAAATGCGACCTATTCAATGAGATCTCCCGGGCTTCCTCACCTATGCGTAAGATCATAACAGTACTATTGCCAAAAATTGTCCGCCGGCCAAATCTGTTTCAGAGGAAGCCATTATCACCAGGCGGACACACCGCAATCAGAATCCTACGGTCATGCCGATAACCGGTCCCTGCTGCACCATGTCATAGACAAACCCGTCATGCTGATAATTCACGCCCATTGCACGATATCCTGCAAGCACGGCAACGGTAGAACCAAACTGATATCCCAACAGCCCCGCCATATCCCAGTCGAACCGTGCCTGCCCCCCGCCAGCCGTGCCCCATCCGGTCAGGAATATGTGTTCGGTCATAGCATAGTGGCCACGCATACCGGCCACCGCATCAACCCAGGTGGCACTGTCGCTTCTCTGTGTCCCGTCAATAGCACCACCATGCAGAGCCAGCGTGGTTTTGCTGTACCATATTCGCCCGCCGGCAATAACATCCAGATGACTTTTTCCATCCTGAAGTAAGGTGTATCCCGCCCCCAGAAAGCCAGACGCCGTTTTTGATTTCGTATCCAAGCGGCTGGATGGCAGATCCGTTTTCGTGGTTGAGTCGCTATACATGATATCCGCCAAGATACTGTAGGGCCCTTTTCTCGCTTCCATCAGCCCCATAAACGCCACGTCAAGGTTACGGGCAACATCTGAGAAATCTAACTTCACGTGGGATTTACCGGTCCTTTTATGGCCCACATCCCCTTCAACCCCCGCCCCCCAGATATAAGGGCTTACCGAAAAATGCCACTCTTGCGCATCCGCCGTCATCGGCGCTCCGGATGAAGATCCCCCCGCCGCGCTGGTTGCTGCGGGCAGCAGCAGGTAAACACCGAGACAAAGACTCGCTTTGTACGCCATGCCCATCCCCGTTATCCTCATCAGTATTAGCGCAAGAACAAGGCGGTGCGTTCAGCCGCACAATCCTGAGTCGGTTTCAGACCCTTTTTTTCTGCTGCCTGGACTTCCGCCCGGGCCGCAGCCACATCGGCCAGGAAAGCCGGCTCTGCATGCAATCTCGCTACGGTGGCCGCTCCCATGATGCGCCCCGCATCCACGTCGCTCTGCCAGTGAGCATCACAAATCACCCGACTCTGACCGAAGGCCAAACCACGGGCCAGTAGTTCAGTGGCGCGCTTGGGTTGTATTTCCGCCAACACCAGCCCCCAACCCCAACCGGCAGCCGAGTGACCCGATGGCCAAGAGCCATCATGGCGCAAGACAGCCTCCATATCTTTACGGCAAGTCCCTTCGTTATGCATAACAAATGGCCGGGTGCGATTGAATGCGTTCTTGGCACTATAGGTAGAAATACCGGCATCAGTCAGGACACGGCGCATCAGGGTATAAAGACGGGGAGTGTCCTTTTCGGTGATATTCACCCCGAGTGCGCAGGAAAAGGTGGTGGCTGGTGCCGGGAAAGTCAGCTCGGCGTCTTCTGCTGCCAGTTTCTCGCGAATCGTCCCCCGTAAAGCAAGAGCAGCGCGACGAGCTTCTTCATCACGAGCAAAGGCTGCCGAATCTGGGGTCGGCGGTGCGCCAAGCAGCGCCAGACGAGCCGGCAACTCAGCTGAGTCTAAATAACCGGGGGCTAAACTGAAATGCGGATCCGTCACCTTGGGTTTTACTTCTTGAGTAGCAAAGACAGACGTCGTACATAATAGAGAAAGTAACGGCACCAAACGGTAACGCAAAGACCCGGAGATCATCATTATATTCATCCTTATTGATTGCCTCGGAAGATGCCCCCCTGAGCCAGAGTGGTTAGCATCATCATAACTTTTTGAATTAATCGCACTTACGAAAATGGTGACTAAAAATATCTCGAAGGGACAATGCGTTATGAATAATCCAATCCCCCCGATAGAAATGGGTTACCACTGGTCATGACAATAAACAAATAATATTAATTAAAATAAGAAATCACCTGCAAAAATTAATTATTAGCCAGATAAGATTATTTTTAATCAGGATAATTACTGAGTATCCTTTACTTTCTATAGTAGTCAATTCAATTAACAGAAAAACAGTCACTCCATCCCAAAGAGGTAGAAATAAAACGCCGCTTTCATTAACAATGAAATATTGTGATATGACATAATGTACTAACGATATTTATCATTACTGTACCTTGCGCACAGTTTATTGATTGTTGAACCCCACTGCCAGCGCAGTGGGGAAATTGACGTGGTCTACATGAATCATAACGACATCGGTTTTCGAGCCAACTCCCGCGCTGGCGTATTCACTACCAGCAGACCTGCCACGATCAAAGCCACAACGGCAACATATAATGCAGGCTCCAAACGATGGGTCAGTGCGGTTGATAATGCCGACAACGTAGGGCCGACTAACTGACCAATCGCATAACCGGTAGTCAATAAACCCGCCATGTAACGTGCATGGTTGGGCGCCAGTTCACGGCCATGTTGAATTGAGAGCTGCACCACACTGAGGAAACCGCCACCGGTCAGCAACGCCCCCAACGCTAACCCGGCAACCCCCGGTACAATTTCCGCACTCAATACCCCCAACGCCTGTACCCACAGAGTAATAGCCAAACGCGTCTGGGTCGTCAGTCGGTGTCGGGTTAGAATGCCGAGAATAATCCCCAGGACTGCCGCCCCACCGAAGATCGGCCAAACAAATTGTGCGAAGACACTGCCGGGAAAACGCGCGGCTGCCATTTGCGACAGGAATGTTGCCGGCAGAATATAGCCAAAACCTGCCAAACTGTAGCTCCATACCAGACGCTTCAGCGCCGGCGTTAGCAGCAACGGCTCTGGTGCAACATTCGGGCGATGTAATTCACCGGCCTTCGGCAGGTTGATGCTGATTGCGCCAATCAACACCAGTGCCAATACACCGTACACCATCCAGGCTTGTGACGCTGTCAGCGCCATACTGTGAATACCTACTGCCAGCATGCCGCTGATAAAAATCCCGGCCCCAGGGCCGGCAAACACCGCGGCACTGAGCGCCGGTCGGCCATAGTGTGCCAACCGCTCGTTGGTCCAGGCCGCGACCAAGACCATCGACCAACCACTGGCCCAACCTATGAAAAACCGCACCGCACCATGCCACCACTCCCCCTGCACCCACGCAGAAAGCAGCGTCAAGAGCACCGCACCCCATACGCCCAGCCACAGTCGACGTTCGACATGCCGACTGGCACGCATAGCGTCGTAGGCTCCACACAAATATCCCAAATAGTTGATGGCTGCCACCAACCCAGCACCGGTTAGGGTGAACTGGTGTTCGGCAATCATCAGCGGCACCTGCGGGGTGAAGGCAAAGCGGCCAATCCCCATAGCGACGATCAACGCAATAAAACCGCTCAGGGCAATTCTTATGGCCATGTTGAGTTATCCAAACTGTTAAAAGAAAGTTGCCAGTATCATGCCGCAGCATTACACTTACAAAAACTGAATAATACTCATCAAGTTCATCACGAAAAGAGAAGATCATGGATCTGACCCAGCTCCGAATGTTCTGCAGCGTTGCCGAAACTGGCTCTGTCGCCCGTGCCGCTGAGCAATTGCACCGTGTGCCGTCGAACCTGACCACGCGCCTGCGTCAGCTCGAAGTGGAACTGGGTACCGATCTGTTTATCCGCGAAAAACAACGCCTGCGGCTCTCACCAATGGGTCATAATTTTCTCTGTTACGCCCATCGCATCCTGGCGCTGAGCGAAGAAGCCATGAGCATCACCCACGCCGGTGAACCAGCAGGCAACTTCGCCATTGGTTCAATGGAAAGCACGGCAGCCACCCGTCTGCCCAAATTGCTGGCGGCATATCACCAGCGTTTCTCGCAGGTGTCTCTGTCGCTGACCACCGGAACCTCTGGCGAAATCACGGAACGCGTGCGCGCCGGTACGCTGGCAGCAGCGTTGGTCGACGGGCCGGTTCAATACGACGAACTCAACGGCTGTATCGCCTTTCCCGAACGTATGGTGGTGATCTCCTGCCTCGATCACCTGCCGATCAATAACGCCAAAGACGCCAAGGGTGAAACGTTGTTCGCCTTCCGCGCCAGTTGCTCTTATCGCCTGCGGTTAGAATCCTGGTTCAAGCGCGAAGGTGTGCTGCCAGGCCAAGTCATGGAAATCCAGTCCTACCACGCGATGCTGGCCTGCGTTGCCAGCGGCGCCGGATTGGCGATGATCCCCCATTCTGTACTCAGCCTGCTACCGGGTCATGAACGCGTAAAAGTACATAGCCTGCCGGATGATATTGCCCAAACCGCCACATGGTTGTTATGGCGACGGGATGCCTTTGGCCCGAATGTCCGCGCTCTGAAAGAATTAATTATTGAACAAACCGAAATCGCTATTGTTGAAAACACAGACCCTGTTTCATCGGGTGTTACTGGCATAGCCTGATAAAAATATAGACCCTGATTAATTGGCGTTGCAGTCAGACGACAAGTGTATGAATCCCCAAGAACGTGATTAACGTCAGTGAATTGGAGGTGAGTTCATGTCGCCAACGATGTCGCAGCATCAAGTAAGAAGGGTAGACCACTGGAGACTATGATGAAAATGATCAAAACCCGTGCCGCCGTTGCCTGGGGCCCGAACCAGCCGTTGAAGATTGAAGAAGTCGATCTGATGCCACCGCAAAAAGGCGAAGTATTGGTGCGGATCGTCGCCACCGGCGTCTGCCACACCGATGCCTACACTCTGTCAGGTGCAGATCCCGAAGGCGTGTTCCCGGCGATCCTCGGCCATGAAGGCGGTGGCGTGGTAGAAGCCATCGGTGAAGGTGTCACCAGCGTAGCCGTCGGCGATCATGTGATCCCGCTGTACACCCCAGAATGTGGTGAGTGCAAATTCTGTAAATCCGGCAAAACCAACCTTTGCCAGGCGATCCGTACCACACAGGGTAAGGGCCTGATGCCGGACGGTACAACGCGCTTCTTCAAAGACGGCAAGCCCATCTTCCACTACATGGGCACTTCCACGTTCTCCGAATACACCGTGGTGCCGGAAATCTCACTGGCAAAAATCAGCAAAGAGGCCCCACTGGAAGAAGTCTGCCTGCTGGGTTGCGGCGTCACCACCGGTATGGGCGCAGTGATCAATACTGCCAAAGTGCAGAAAGGCGATACCGTTGCCATCTTTGGCCTCGGGGGCATCGGCCTGTCGGCAATCATCGGTGCACAGATGGCTGGTGCAGGCCGTATCATCGGTATTGATATCAACACCAGCAAGTTCGATTTGGCACGCAAATTGGGCGCTACCGATCTGATCAACCCGAAAGATTACGATAAGCCAATTCAGGACGTGATCGTCGAACTGACCGACGGCGGCGTTGATTTCTCCTTCGAGTGTATCGGCAACGTTAACGTGATGCGTTCAGCGTTGGAATGCTGTCATAAAGGCTGGGGCGAATCCGTGATTATCGGTGTCGCCGGGGCTGGTCAAGAGATCTCTACCCGTCCGTTCCAACTGGTGACCGGCCGCGTGTGGCGCGGTTCCGCCTTTGGCGGCGTGAAGGGCCGTTCGCAACTGCCAGGTATCGTCCAACGCTATATGGACGGCGAGTTCGCTCTGAATGACTTTATCACCCACACCATGGGACTCGAGCAGATTAACGAGGCGTTCGATTTGATGCACGAAGGCAAATCTATCCGTTCCGTTATTCACTTCGATAAAAAATAAGCCAGGAGGCAGAGATGACTTTGTCATTAGAACTTCTCGAAGAGCATCGTATGTTCGGCGGCTGGCAACAGCGCTACCGCCATGCGGCGCAGAGCCTGAATTGCAACATGACTTTCAGCATCTATCTGCCACCACCGCGCGATGATAACCCGCCGCCAGTTCTGTACTGGCTGTCGGGGCTGACCTGCAATGATGAAAACTTCACGTTGAAGGCTGGCGCACAACGCATTGCGGCTGAACTGGGGCTGGTACTGGTGATGGCTGATACCAGTCCACGCGGCGATGATGTCCCCAATGATGAAGGGTACGATCTGGGCCAGGGAGCCGGTTTCTATTTGAATGCCACCCAGGCTCCTTGGGACAAACACTTCCGTATGTACGACTACATCAGCGATGAACTGCCGGCGTTGATTCATCAGCATTTCAGCGTTAGTGATCGTCAGTCGATTTTCGGTCACTCAATGGGGGGACACGGCGCACTGGTGATGGCGCTGCGCAATCCACAGCGCTTCCGTTCGGTATCGGCATTCGCGCCGATCGTTAACCCCTGCCAGGTGCCATGGGGGCGTAAAGCCTTCAGCACCTATTTGGGTGATGACGAAAGTCAGTGGCTGCAATATGACAGTTGCCACCTGCTGGCGAGCGGTGCAGAAAAAATGCCGGTGCTGGTAGATCAAGGGGATGACGATCAATTCCTGGCCGATCAACTACAACCGGCGAAGCTGGCCGAACTGGCACGTCAACGCGACTGGCCGCTGACCTTGCGCATCCAGCCGGGTTACGATCACAGCTATTTTACCATCGCCAGTTTTATTGAAGACCATTTGCGTTTCCACGCCGAACATCTGTTCCGCTGAATAAGTCTAAATAAAGGGGGTTGGCGGTGTATAACTGCCAAATCCCTTACTCGGGATGAGAAGAAACCTTCTCGATACCGTTGAACCAACGGTAGAAGGCTTGCACCAGATTGCAAACTTTCCAGATGCCGAAAAATATCAGCACACCAATGATAACATCGACATAGCGGGTACAGGGTTGCGCTATCAATAATGACGACCGGTGCACCAAAATTTGCCCACCCCAAACACTGATCATGGCGACCAGTGCGTTATTTCTTTGGGTTTTATTACTCATCATTAATCCCTTTTGACAACATAAAATTACCCTTTTACCTTCGGATCCAGCGCGTCGCGTAGCCCATCACCCAGCAGGTTGAACGCCAACACGGTGATAAATATAGCCAGACTGGGGAAAATCGCCACGTGTGGTGCAATCACCATATCCGCTCGCGCTTCATTAAGCATCGCCCCCCATTCTGGCGTCGGAGGTTGCGCCCCCAGGCCAAGGAATGACAGGCTGGCGGCGGTAATGATTGAAGTCCCTATACGCATGGTAAAATAGACCACGATCGACGAAATCGTCCCAGGCAGTATATGTCGCATGATAATGGTCCTGTCAGACGCACCAATGCTGCGTGCCGACTCTATATAGGTCAGGTGCTTCAACACCAGCGTATTGCCTCGTACCAGCCGGGCAAACGCCGGGATGCTGAAAATGGCCACCGCAATGATCACATTCGCCATGCCGCTGCCCATAATCGCCACCACGCCGATTGCCAGCAAAATGCCGGGAAAAGCAAACAGCACATCGCAAATGCGCATAGTGATGCGATCCCACCAGCCTTCGTAGTAACCCGCCAGCAGCCCCAATAGCGTGCCAATAACTCCGCCGACCAGCACTGAGAATACTCCGGCAGCCAGCGAGATACGTGCCCCCATCAGAATACGGCTAAAAATATCTCGCCCCAGGGAATCCACACCCAGCCAATGCACTAACGAAGGGCCCTCGTTCAATCGGTCGTAATCAAAGTAGTTTTCCGCGTCAAAGGGCACCAGATAAGGAGCCAGCAATGCAGCTACCGCCAGCAGCAACACCAACACGCCGGCCAACAGCGCCACGCGTTGTTGCCGGAAACGCCGCCAGAATTCATGCCATGGCGTACGCACCGCGTTAGAATCTATCGTCGGTATCGCTTTCAGTACGGCATTACGTCGCCAATGCTTAATCATCCAGCGTCCTCATTTGTAGCGTATCGCCGGGTTAATTGCCGCGTACAGCAGATCCACCAACAAGTTAATCAAAATAAACTCCAACGAAAACAGCAAAACTTCGGCTTGGATCACCGGATAATCACGCATCTCCACCGAGTCGACCAACAGCCTGCCCAGACCCGGCCAGTTGAATACTTTCTCCACGACGATAGAACCGCCGAGCAAAAAGCCAAACTGTAGCCCCATCATGGTGACCACCGGGATCATCGCATTGCGCATCCCATGCTTGACCACCACCATGGTTTCCCGTACCCCCTTGGCCCGTGCAGTGCGCATATAATCCTCTTGCAACACTTCCACGAATGAAGCACGGGTAAACCGCGCCATCACCGCTGCCACTGCGGCGCCCAACGTGATGGAAGGCAAAATATAGTGCCGCCAGCTGTCGGCACCCACCGTCGGCAACCAACCCAGATTGACGGAAAACACCTGCATCAGCAGCATGCCGAGTGCAAACGCAGGGAATGAAATCCCAGAGACAGCCAGCGTCATACCAAGACGATCGGGCCATCGGTTACGCCACACCGCGGAGACCATGCCAATCCCCATACCGAAGATCGTCGCCCATAGCATGCTGGTCAGGGTCAGCCACAAAGTCGGCAGAAAACGCGAACCGATTTCTTCGCTCACTGGGCGCTTGGATACCATCGAGGTACCGAAATCCCCCTGCAACGCATTGACAAAAAAGTGTACAAACTGTTGAGGTAATGGCTTATCCAGCCCCAAATCCTTACGGACCAATTGCACCACCGCGTCGTCGGCCTCCGGCCCTGCTGCCAATCGCGCCGGGTCACCAGGCAACATATGGACGAACAGAAACACCAGCACCGCAACAATCAGTAGCGTCGGGATCAGGCCCAGAAGTCGTTTCAGAAAATAATTAAGCATCTCGCGTGAGTCCCCTCACCCCGCCCTCAACGAGAGCGGGGATGGGTGCCTTATTTAAGGTCGGCATTGTCAAAGTTGAACGAGGTATCTGGCATCACATAGAAACCACTCAACTGTTTGTTATTGGCCGACAGCAGACGTTCTGTCGCCAGGAAGATCCACGGTGCGTCAGCCCAAATACGATCCTGCGCGTCCTTGTACAGCTTTTGCTTTTCGGCACGATCGGTGGTTGCCAGCGCGCTGGTCAGATCCTGATCCACCTGCGGATTGCTGTAGAACGCCGTGTTGAACTGCTTAGGCGGTGCGGCCTGGGTAGAGAACAACGGCGACAGTGCCCAATCCGCCTCACCGGTTGACGCAGACCAGCCGGTATAGAACATGCGTACGCCGGTGTCTTTCACCCCAACACTTTCTACCTGCGCTGCGCGCTGGCCGGCATCCATCGCGGTTACCGTCACTTTCACCCCAACCTGCGCCAACTGTTGCTGAGCAAACTGCAGTACTTTTTGCGCAGTGCTGTGGTTATGAGAAGACCACAATGTGGTCGTGAAACCGTTCGGATAGCCAGCCTCTTTCAGCAGTTCGCGTGCCTTGGCTGGATCGTACGGCCATGGTTTGTAACGGGTAGCAAAGTCGATTGCCGGTGGCACCGGGCCTTCTGCCGGTACCGCGTAACCGGAGAACGCCACTTTGATCAACGCATCTTTGTTGATGGCGTAGTTTAGCGCCTGACGTACCTTCAGATTATCAAAAGGTTTTTGAGTCACATTCAGGCTGATATAACGCTGCAGGATCGAGGGCGCTGCCACCAGATCAAGCTTGGTATTGCCTTCCAGCACCTTGGCCTGCTCATAAGGGATCGGGAAGGCAAAGGTCGCCTCACCGGTTTGCAACATCGCTGCTCGAGTGTTGTTGTCCACTATCGGTCGCCAGGTGATGCTGTCGAGCTTCGGTAGCCCCGGTTTCCAGTAGCCATCAAACTTCTTCACCTTAACAAAATCGGTCTGGTTCCAGGTCACGAACTGATAAGGGCCGGTGCCGACCGGATGGAAACCGATCTCTTTACCGTATTGTTTCAGTGCCGCCGGGGAAATGATCACCGCAGCCGGGTGCGCCAGATTGTTGATAAACGCGGAGAACGGCGCTTTCAGCACGATCTTCACTGTAGTGGCATCCACCACCTCGGTTTTGTCGATCATCTTGAACAGGTTGTAGCGTTTGAGATGATTGTCCGGGTTACTGGCACGATCCAGGTTCACCTTCACCGCTTCGGCGTTAAAGTCAGTACCGTCATGGAATTTCACCCCCGGATGCAGTTTGACGGTGTAAGTCAGGCCATCCGGACTCACCTCATAGCTGTCTGCCAGCACGTTCACCAGCTTCATGTCCTTGTCGAAACCGAACAGGCCCTGATAGAAGGATTTGGCCACCGCCTGTGACAACGTGTCATTGGCATCATACGGATCAAGTGTGGTGAAGTTGGACGCGACGGCGATCACCGCATCCTTTGCAGCCCAAGCTGGGCCTACGCCCACCGCCGCCAGCAGCACAACGGCCGCTAATGCCTTACGTTTGAATGTGTGCTTCATGGTGCTTGCTTCTCCTGAGGTCACTAAAAGGCACCGGCGATCGGGTGACGGGCAACAAAGTGCCCGGGGCCAACCTGCACCAGCGGTGCGGTAACGGGTTCATCACCCAATGCGCGGATCGGGCTGGGGATTTCATCTACCAACAACGGCTGGCGTCTGTGAGCATGGGCCGGATCGGCCACCGGCACTGCCGCCATCAGCTTGCGCGTGTAGGCATGCTGGGGATTATTAAACACCGCACGACGTGGGCCGATTTCAACGATTTGTCCAAGGTACATCACCGCAACGCGATGGCTAATACGCTCCACCACGGCCATATCATGGGAAATAAACAAAAAGGCGATGCCAAATTCACGCTGTAAATCGAGCAACAGGTTGACGATCTGCGCCTGAATCGACACATCGAGTGCCGATACTGACTCGTCGGCAATCACGACTTTAGGATTGAGTGCCAACGCGCGTGCAATGCAGATACGCTGCCGCTGCCCGCCAGAGAATTCATGCGGGTAGCGGCGAGCGTGTTCCGGCTTCAACCCGACGCGTTCCAGCAACCAGGCCACCCTTTCTTGTGCTGCCTTACCGCGCATCACGTTATGCACCAACAAGGGTTCCATAATCGAGAAACCGACGGTCAAACGTGGATCGAGCGAGGCGTAAGGATCCTGAAAGATAAACTGAATATCCCGCCGCAGGTGCTGCAATGCCGGGCCTTTCAACTGATTAATTTGGCGGCCGTCAAAGGTGATGGTGCCGCGCTGGCTGTCCACCAGCTTGAGCAGCGAACGGCCGGTAGTAGACTTACCGCAACCTGACTCCCCCACCAAACCCAGCGTTTCTCCGGGATAAAGTTCAAAGCTGACATTTTCCACCGCGTGTACCCGGCGGGTAACACGGTTCAAAATGCCGCTGCGCAGATCAAAGCGGGTGACCAGGTTTTCTACCTGTAGGATCGGTGCCACACCGGGCGGAACGGTATCCTGCGGCCCGCCATTTTCCGTCCCCTTTGGCAACGGAAATTTGGCTGGAAAGTCTTGGGTCGCCATTGAACCGAGCCTCGGTACCGCGGCCAGCAATGCCTGGGTATAAGGCTGTTGTGGGGCAGTAAACAGTTCTCTCACGGCCCCCTGTTCGACGCTTTCCCCTTGACGCATCACCAGTACCCGATCGGCAATTTCCGCCACCACACCCATGTCGTGAGTGATGAAAATCACCCCCATCTGCATTTCCTGCTGAAGCACTCGGATGAGCTGCAGGATCTGCGCCTGGATGGTAACGTCCAGCGCGGTAGTCGGCTCGTCGGCGATTAACAATGCAGGTTTGCAAGATAACGCCATCGCGATCATCACTCGCTGGCGCATACCGCCGGAAAGCTGATGCGGATAGCGGTTAAGCACGTCTTTGGCTTCAGGGATTCGTACCAGATCGAGCATCTGTAAAGCGGCATGTTTTGCGGTACGGTGATCCATTGCCTGATGCAGGCGCAAAGACTCGGCGATCTGTTCACCTACCGGGAATACCGGATTCAGCGAGGTCATGGGCTCTTGAAAAATCATCGCCATATCGGCACCGCGTACCGTGCGCAGCGTACCCTGACGCGCACGGACCAGATCCAGCACTTCACCGTTACGCCGCCGAAATGGCATAGCACCACTGACGATTTGCCCCCCGCCCTGTTCGACCAGGCGCATCAATGCCAGAGAAGTGACAGATTTTCCTGAACCGGACTCACCGACTATCGCCAGCGTTTCACCGCGATCAACATCAAATGACAGGTGACGTACCGCTTCTACGGTGTCGCCTTGTTGGCTAAAATGAATACTCAGATCACGCACCGACAGTACACGCTGTGGTGGCAGCACTAGCCCACTGTCGGCCGCTGGTGGCATCAAGGTCTCGGTCATGCACCCTCCTGGTGATCGATTAGCGATAAATCCCTACCGACGGCGCATCGCCGACATAACCAAAACCGCGGTACATGCCTTCACTATTGAAAGGTAGCGCCACGTTACCGTGACTGTCGATGGCGATCATGCCGCCGCTGCCGCCCATCGCCAGCAGCTTTTCCATTACTACCCGGTCGCTGGCCTGCTGCAGACTGAAGCCGGCATACTCCATCAAGGCAGAAACGTCATAAGCCGACACGCCGCGCATGAATATTTCGCCCGTGCCGGTACTGGACACGGCCACGGTGGCATTATTGGCGTAACAACCGGCGCCGATAATTGGCGTGTCGCCCACTCGGCCTGCTTGTTTGTTCGTCATACCACCGGTCGATGTGGCCGCCGCCAGGTTGCCTAATGCATCCAGCGCCACCGCACCCACGGTGCCGAATTTACGATCGGGATCGATAGGCTCACTGGCCTGTGCTGCACCATCATGATCGAGCAGCACGCGTCCCTGCTCCGCCTGAGCACGGTGCAACTGGTCAAAACGTTGTTGGGTAAAGAAGAAGTCAGGAGAGACCATTTCCAGGCCATGGGCGGCAGCGAATTTCTCTGCGCCCTCAGCGGCGAACAAGACATGCTGGCTATTTTCCAATACCGCGCGCGCAGCCAGCACCGGATTGCGTATCCGACTCACGCATGCCACAGCACCAGCATCACACGTGCGTCCATCCATCACACAGGCATCCAATTCATGCGTGCCCTGATGAGTAAATACGGAACCTTTGCCTGCATTAAACAACGGGCACTCTTCCAGTAGCCTTACGGCTTCGGTAACCGCATCCAATGCGCTGCCGCCTCTGGCCAGAATTTCCTGGCCCGCACCGACAATGCTGGATAACGCCAAAATATACTCGTGTTCCTTTTCAACACTCAGCGCCGCACGGGTAATCGCACCCGCACCGCCATGAATAGCAATCACTGGTTTGCTCATTTGCCTGACACCCTGTGTTAATCCCGCACCGTTCCCGGGCTGATAATTATTTATTTTATCTTTTCCCGACTATATTTAGCCCAGCATTCTATGTAAAGCATTAAGTCATCACTCTGCATTTAGCGTAGCCCGCTTAGATTATTTCGCACATTGAAATAGCTTAATGGAATAAAAACAGAGAGTTAGAACGCACTCAAAATGTCACAAATAACGATTGGGATTTTTGGTAAAAACACCTGGCAGATAGAGAAGTATTATCTAGAGAAATAACCGATATCTCTGAATATCTCGCGGCTACACGTTCAACCTGCTGTTTTTTTGCAGGCTGAACGCAGATGATCAATATTCAGAACCCCGAACCCGGCAACAACAAAAATGCCTCTTCTTCCGGGGTTGAGACGCGGCCTAATATCGCATTACGATGTGGGTAACGACCAAAACGGTCAATAATGGCTTTATGCCGCAATTCAAACTCCAGCTGGTCACCATTATCCAGCTCGGTATACAACACCAGCGCCTGCTGATGAATCAGCGCCGATTCCGAGTGCATAAACGGCAAATAGAGAAAACCCCGTTGTTCCTTGCTGAGTTGCTCACACTCCCCACTGCGGATCGCCTCTTGCGCCAACACCAGCGCCATGCAATCGCTGGCAAATGAACGTGGCGTACCACGGAACAGGTTGCGGCTAAACTGATCGAGCACAATCACCTCCGCCAGCCGCCCCTCAATGGTTTCTCGCCAGTGCGCCAACTCCCCGGCGGCAGCACCATGCCAAATCTCATTAAAACGCGTATGCAGAAGGCGATCAAAATCATCATCCTTTTTGAACCACAAAGCCGGTTCGATCTCATCGAACCAGAAGTCTAATACCTGTCTGTGCATCACTGCCTCCTGTTGTTTACTTCAGCATAGCATCCTTCATAATACCCCTACTTTGCCGAAAATTTCGCGCACCCTGATTACGGAGTTCCCCCAATGGATCATTGTCATACATCCGATCTCATTTCCCTGGAGCAGGCATTAGAGAAGATGCTCAGCCAGCTTTCTCCCCTACAGCAGTCTGAATCCATTGCCCTGACCGCCGCCGCGGGCCGCATTACTGCTGCACCGGTGATATCTCCTATTGATGTGCCACCGTTCGCCAACTCGGCCATGGACGGTTACGCTGTTCGTCTCGCCGATTTGCAGGCTAACACGCCGCTGCCTGTGGCGGGGAAAGCCTTTGCTGGTGCACCGTTCAACGGTGACTGGCCGCTAAATACCTGTATTCGCATCATGACCGGCGCGCCTGTCCCTGCCGGCACAGAGGCCGTAATCATGCAGGAGCAAGCAGAGGTGAGCGATGTCGGCGTACGCTTCACCGCTGAAGTGCAAAACGGGCAAAACATCCGTTTGGCGGGGGAAGATATTCGTCAGGGTGCAGGCGTGTTGCCGGCAGGTGTGAGATTGGGTGCAGCACAGTTACCGTTGTTGGCCTCGCTCGGCGTTGCCGAAGTCCAGGTGATGCGCAAACTGAAAGTCGCGGTGTTCTCTACCGGCGACGAGTTACAACCGGTCGGCCAGCCGTTACAGGCTGGGCAAATCTACGATACCAATCGCTTTGCGGTACGCCTGATGCTGGAACAGCTGGGCTGCGAGGTGATCGACCTGGGTATTATCCGCGATAATCAAGAAGCGCTGCGCGCCGCTTTCGAGCAGGCGGACAGTCAGGCCGATGTGGTGATCAGCAGCGGTGGCGTCTCCGTGGGTGAAGCCGACTACACCAAGCAGATGCTGGATGAATTGGGCGAAGTCAGTTTCTGGAAGCTGGCAATCAAGCCGGGTAAACCTTTCGCTTTCGGTAAATTAAAACATGCCTGGTTCTGCGGCCTGCCGGGCAATCCGGTTTCCGCAGCCCTGACCTTCTACCAACTGGTACAACCCCTCTTGGCAAAACTGGTCGGACACAGCGACTGGCATTTGCCACCGCGTCTAAAAGCACGTGCATTGACGCCATTGAAGAAGGCACCTGGCCGCCTCGATTTTCAGCGTGGTGTGTTTACCAGCAATGTGCAGGGTGAGTTAGAAGTGAGTACCACCGGGCATCAAGGGTCACACATATTCAGTTCGTTCAGTCAGGGTAACTGCTTTATCGTCTTGGAGCGTGAACGCGGCTCTGTTGCTGCAGGCGAAATGGTCGAAATTGAGCCCTTCAACGCCCTGCTGAGGAACTGAATATGCTGCCGGAATTAACCGATGCCGAAGCACTCCGCTATAACCGCCAAATTATCCTGCGTGGCTTCGACTTCGACGGCCAAGAGAAACTGAAATCCGCACGGGTGCTGATTGTCGGCCTCGGTGGGTTAGGTTGCGCCGCCGCCCCCTATCTGGCTGCGGCGGGCGTGGGTCACCTGACGTTGGTTGATTTCGACACCGTTTCGCTCTCCAACCTGCAACGCCAGATTCTGCATCGCGATGCGCGCATCGGCATGGCAAAAGTGGAATCTGCCCGCATCGAATTAAGCGGGATCAATCCCCATGTCCACATTGATACACTTGATGGGCAACTGGACGATGAACAGATGGCGGCGCAGATTACCGCCTGTGATTTGGTGCTGGATTGCACAGACAACGTGGCGACACGCGACTTGCTGAACCGTCTGTGTCATGCACAACGCACACCGTTAGTATCCGGTGCGGCGATCCGCATGGAGGGGCAACTCAGTGTCTTTACCTATCAACCTGACGAACCTTGTTACCGCTGCCTGAGCCGATTATTCGGTGATAACGCGTTAACCTGCGTTGAAGCCGGAGTGATGGCACCGCTGGTCGGCACGATTGGCACCTTACAGGCCATGGAAGCCATCAAGCTACTGACACAATACGGTCAGCCCCTCACCGGTAAACTACTTATGTTTGATGCCATGACCATGCAGTTCCGCGAAATGAAACTGCCGAAGAATCCGCAGTGCGAGGTGTGTGGCGGAGAATAGCAGACACAAAAAAGGCGGGAATATTCCCGCCTTAGATTATCACTGGTTATCTTCTTTGGGCGCAGCATGCAGCGCCCCTACCTGAGAGTTATACGATACCCTGGCTACGCAGATAGTCTTCGTAGTTGCCGGTAAAGTCGATCACCTTGGTCGGTGTCATTTCCAGTACGCGGGTTGCCAGCGAGCTAACGAATTCGCGATCGTGGGAAACGAAGATCAAGGTGCCTTCATACATTTCCAACGCCATGTTCAGCGACTCGATGGATTCCATGTCCAGGTGGTTCGTCGGTTCATCCATAATCAGGATGTTAGGGCGCTGCATCATCAGCTTACCGAACAACATGCGGCCTTTCTCACCACCAGACAACACCTTCACTTTCTTCTTGATATCGTCCTGGCTGAACAGCAAACGACCCAGCACGCTACGCACCGCTTGCTCGTCGTCTTTTTCCTGTTTCCACTGGCTCATCCAGTCAAACACCGTCAGGGTGTCATCGAACTCGTATTCGTGATCCTGCGCGTAGTAACCGATCTTGGCGTTTTCAGACCATTTCACGCTGCCGCTGTCCGGCTGTGAATCGCCAACCAACGTTTTCAGCAAGGTAGACTTACCAATACCGTTCGGACCCAATACCGCGACTTTTTCGCCGACTTCAACCATCAGGTTAAGCTTGCTGAACAGTGGACCGTTGTCGAAGCCTTTGGTCAATGCTTCGACTTCCAACGCGTTACGGAACAGTTTCTTGTCCTGATCGAAACGGATGAACGGGTTCTGACGGCTTGACGCCTTCACTTCTTCCAGCTGGATTTTGTCTATCTGGCGGGCACGTGAGGTTGCTTGTTTTGATTTGGAGGCGTTGGCGCTAAAGCGGCTCACGAACGATTGCAGTTCGTTAATCTGTGCCTTTTTCTTCGCGTTATCCGCCATCAGACGTTCACGCGACTGAGTCGCTGCCGTCATGTATTCGTCGTAGTTGCCTGGATAGACACGCAGTTCGCCGTAATCCAGATCCGCCATGTGAGTACACACCATGTTCAGGAAGTGACGGTCGTGCGAAATGATAACCATGGTGCTGTTACGTTCGTTCAGCACCTGCTCCAGCCAACGAATAGTATCGATGTCCAGGTTGTTCGTCGGTTCATCGAGTAGCAGGATTTCCGGATCGGAGAACAGCGCCTGTGCCAGCAATACACGCAGCTTGAAACCCGGTGCAATTTCGCTCATTGGGCCGTAATGCTGTTCAACCGGAATGCCTACACCGAGCAACAGTTCGCCGGCACGCGCTTCGGCAGTGTAACCGTCCATTTCGCCGTAAGCCACTTCCAGATCGGCCACTTTATAGCCGTCTTCTTCGCTCATTTCGGCCATCGCGTAAATACGGTCACGCTCTTCTTTCACTGCCCACAGTTCATGGTGGCCCATGATAACGGTGTCCAGCACGCTGTATTGCTCAAAAGCGAACTGATCCTGACGCAGTTTACCCAGACGCTCGTTCGGGTCGAGGAACACGTTGCCGCCGCTCGGTACCAGATCGCCACCCAGGATTTTCATAAAGGTGGATTTACCGCAGCCGTTGGCCCCGATCAAACCATAACGGTTACCGCCGCCAAACTTGACGGAGATGTTTTCAAACAGCGGCTTACTGCCAAACTGCATAGTGATGTTGTTAGTGCTTAACACAGCGCTCGCTCTTCATATCATTGGGAATGTGATTTGGCGCGCATTATGCCATAACGGGGATAAGAGATCGCGGGAAGTTTCGGTGACAATTTGAGCAAAGATGCGGCGGTGGTGGAAGCCAGGCAAGCAGATTGTTTGCCAGAACGGTCGGATGCGGTAACCCCCACCCGACAGACAAGCGGGTTAATCCGGAAAATGACCGTTGATATCCGCATAAGATGCCGCATCTGTGAATAACGGCTCTGAGTTGCCGTCAGCCAAAAAGCCCGCGGCTAATTTGATAGTGCTTGCCCACAGCGTTTGCGGGATCCATGAACCAACACTCACTCGCCGAACGCCAAGTTCAGCCAGCCTGTCGGCGGGCAGAAGACCAGGCCAGGTGATTACGTTGAGTAACAGATCAGTATTGCCGGCAATCTGACGGATCGCTTCCGGATCTGTCACCCCCAGAACGAACAGACCGTCGGCTCCGGCGTCGCGATAAAGTTTTGCTCGCAACAGCGTCTCATCCATCCGCTTGGCGGCAGAAGTCAGATTACGCGCATAAACATCCGTTCGGGCATTAATATACAGTTTGACGCCCAAGCGTTCCGCCACACTACGCGCCTGACTAATTTTTTCGCACAGTATTTGCGGGGAGCCTGCACCATCCTGAATATTGATGCCAACCGCACCAACATCAATAAAGCGGGCTACTACATTTTCGAAGCTATGTTCATGCGTGGCATAGCCGCCTTCAATGTCGACACTGAGCGGCACTTTAATCACCCGGGCTATTGCCGCTATGCTCGCCAGATGGGGTTCCAACGGCAACTGATCCCCGTCGCGGTAGCCAAGTGACCAGGCAACACCGGCGCTGGTAGTCGCGATCGCCGCCGCACCGAGGCTTTCAATCAACAATGCACTGCCGGCATCCCAGGCATTGGGCAGACGCAAGGGATGTCGCTGGCGGTGTAAATTGGCAAAAATGGTGGCGTTACTGTTGAGGTCCATAAAATTCTCCCAAGAAAAAACGCATTCTAACCATCGTCAATCTGGATGATAATAGCCGCGAATTTCAGATATTCATTCCTCAGGAGAACGAATGGAAGAACCTTCCCTGCATCTGGTGAAAGTCTTTGTCACTGTGGCGGAACACCAAAGCTTCGCCAAGGCGGCACAAAGGCTCAATATGACCCCTTCGGCGATTAGTCGCCTGGTCAAAAAACTTGAGCTGCAGGTTGATATGCTGCTGATCAATCGCACCACTCGGGCCATGTCGCTGACCGATGCCGGCCAGCGTTACTTCACCGATTGCAGTGCCGCACTTGAGCAATTGCACATAGCATATGAACGTATGCGCGATGAGCAAAACCAGCCTCGGGGAACACTGCGGGTTAGTACTTCTCTGTCCTTTGGTCGCCTTCACGTCGCGCCGCACCTGTCAGCCTTTATGATGCACTATCCCAAATTACGGATAGACCTGCTGATGACTGACCGTTATGTCGACATAGTCGCAGAACACGTAGCCGTGGCAATCCGTATCGGCCGCCTGCCAGACTCGAGCCTTGTAGCACGCAAGTTGCTCAATAATCGGCGCATTCTTGTTGCCGCGCCGAACTACCTGCAGCAGCGTGGTATACCGGAAACCCTGAAGGAGTTGCAATGGCACGAGTGTCTGGTTTCTACCGCGAGCCACGACGGTGATAATTGGCGCCTGTTTGGCCCTGAAGGCGAAACCCTTTTTCGCCCCAAGGGCAGGATGCGTGCAGACAACAGTGATGCAGTTAAACAGTTTTGTCTCGATGGACAAGGTATCGCGTTTCATTCCGCAGCTACCATGGCCGACGCCATCAGTTTGGGTCAGTTGGTGCAGGTGTTGCCGCAATGGACGGGTAGAGAGACAGGGGTTTATTCCGTTTATCCACCGGGGCCTGTGGGGCCAGCGGCTCGGGCGTTGGTCGAATTTCTTAGCCACCGCTGGCAGCAGGAACCTTGTTTGCAAAGCGCCATAATTAGGTGACAGAACCGGATACCGCCAACCCGGTATTATCCATCTGGCGGGGAATCCTGTGCCAATGTGCTTTCTGGACTAACGAAATCACCAGCAGCCATGTTTTAAGATACTGAAATAAACATCTTTAAACTTTTCTGTCCTTAAAACATCCCCTTTCAATACCGAAACCGGTTTATCCCATTCTTGGGTAAAATCGGCTTCGCCGTCGTTGTTATTTAGCTTTTTTAAGCCACAGGCGGCATAAAGTTTCGCTTCTGGCGTTGCCTGCGGTTTTTTGGCAATACGCAAGAAAATGGCTCCCGCATCCTGATAGGTCAGGATTTTTATTAACTCGGTTTCGCCAACGCTGCCAATGCCAACAAACCCATTCATTCCCAAAGAGAAATTGCTGACTTTGGATAAAACATTTTCTGTCTCTTCACTGCTTTGCTCAGCGGTGTAAGCGTTGAGGGAACAGAAAGAAACAACAAGCAAAGTCACAACGCGAAAAATCATTTTCATAAAAGTCTCCCTATTCAACCGGTTTTATACCGGGTTGGAATGTGCCAACATCAAATCCTGCTGATGCAAAACAGTCACAAATGCCCGCAATGCCGCACTGCGGTACGCGTCTTTCCGTTGCAACAATACCGCCCGACGAGCAGGCATCGTGCTATTCAACGGCACTGAGCGCAACTGCGGATTTGCCTGGGAAATCGCCGCGGGTAACACAGTGGCGAGCTGACCGCGGCGTACAATTTCAACGATAGCGCCAATAGCATTGGCCTCAACGGCCACCTGTGGCCGGATACCCTGCTGGCGGCAATAACTGTCGATAAACTGGCGGGTCGCGAAATCCTCGCTCAGCAACGCAAGGGGTTGCCGGCCAAACTCTTCCGCCGTCAAAGGGTGTTGCTGTTGGGCCAGGGGGTGGTTCACACCCACCATCATCTCCAAGGACTCACTAAATAGGTCTTCAGCCGTAATATCCGTCGATTGTGCCTGGCCGAAAGCTATGCCCAGATCCAGTCGGTCCTCCGCCAACAACGCCTCGATTCTGTCCTGCGTCAACTCTTGAATACTCAACGATATCCCCGGATGGCGCTGATAAAAAGCATCAATAACCGGACCAACCAAATAGGCAGTAAACGTTGGTGTCATCGCTAACCGTAGGCAGCCACGTTCCAATGTCGCCACATCGTGAATTGCCCGCGTTCCCGCTTCCAGATCTTGCAATGCCAGTCGGGCATAACGCATCCAGGCAACGCCAGCGTCGGTCAAACGCACCGCACGGCCACTGCGATCAAACAGGGGTGTGCCAAGTTGCTCTTCCAACTGTTTGATTTGCTGCGATAACGTCGGTTGTGAGACATGCAAGGCTTCGGCCGCGCGGGTGAAATTGCCCTGCTCGGCTACAGCAAGAAAATAACGGATATGTCGTAACAACATAGCGCACCTACTATTAGTAATTCCTATGACTATCATTATAAATGGGTCTTAGACCCTATAGCTAGCACAGCGCAAGATACATCCATCGCTTAACAGCAACCCGATGGAGAAATTATGAAAGAAGTGATCGAGGGTTTTCTGAAGTTCCAGCGCGAAGCATTCGTCGAACGTACGGCATTGTTCCAGCAATTGGCTACTCAACAAAGCCCACGCACCCTGTTTATCTCATGTTCTGACAGCCGTCTGGTGCCAGAACTGATTACCCAGCGAGAACCTGGCGACCTGTTTGTGATCCGTAATGCCGGCAATATTGTGCCTTCATTTGGTCCAGAGCCCGGTGGCGTCTGCGCATCGGTGGAATATGCCGTCTCTGCACTCGAAGTGGAAGATATCGTGATCTGCGGGCATTCCGACTGTGGTGCGATGACTGCGATTGCTACTTGCCAGTGCCTGGATCATATGCCAACCGTGGCTAACTGGCTGCGCTATGCCGATTCCGCCAAGGCGGTAAATCAGGCGTATCAGCACATATCCAAGGAGGAGCGCGTCAGTTCGATGGTACGTGAAAACGTCATCGCACAGTTGACCAATATTAAAACCCATCCGTCCGTTGCCCTGGCGCTTGAACAAGGGCGATTGAAACTGCACGGCTGGGTTTATGACATCGCCAGCGGTTGCATTGAAGCGCTGGACGGTGAAACCCGTCGTTTTATTCCACTGGCCACTAATCCTGATGTCACGGCAACCCCTGCCGTACCACGTTTTTAATTTCATTATTAAGGAGACAATATGACACAGTCACTGCATCACTCATCTTCACGCGAAGCCTTAACCGACATCATTATGAACGCTAAGATCCGCAAAAATCTGACCTTCGAAGCGATTAATGAAGGTACTGGCCTGAGTTTGGCGTTTGTCACCGCGGCACTGCTGGGCCAGCATCCGCTACCAGAACAAGCTGCCCGCGTTGTTGCCGCTAAGCTTGATCTGGACGAAGACGCCGTGCGTCTGCTGCAAACCATTCCGCTACGCGGCAGCATCCCTGGCGGTGTACCGACCGATCCGACCATTTATCGCTTTTACGAAATGGTGCAAATTTACGGTTCCACGCTGAAAGCACTGGTACATGAGCAGTTTGGCGACGGCATTATCAGCGCGATTAACTTCAAACTGGATATCAAAAAAGTGCCGGATCCGGACGGTGGCGAACGCGCGGTGATCACCCTGGACGGTAAATACCTGCCGACCAAGCCTTTCTGATAGCCCATTGCCGATGGCCTCAACACCATCGGCAAATTGACAACCCAATCACCTTTGGCTAAATTAACTGCGCTTTAACGCCTTTCTGGCGTTTATCACTACCCGAGGCCTGTATGTTGGAGATTGTAGTCACCCGATAGTCATTTCCTTGCCGTTTTGGCAGGGGGATTCTGACGTATCTGACACGCATTTGCGTGGGGATACGCGTATCTGGGTTTACTGCAGGATTTTCCAACATGAACATTTCCAAAGCGGAACAACGCGTGCTGCACGTGTTGGCCAAAGGCGGCTATATCGCATTCACCCGTGATGACGCGGGTCGTGTGACCCACGTTCAATGCTTAACCCGCGAAGGGTTAGGCCTGGCCGATTGTTCTCTGGCCGTCTTCACCAAGCTCAAAACCAAGCGCCTGATCCTTTCCCGCCAGGGACGCCCTTATCGCGTCACTATCGACGGGCTTAAGGCCGTACGCGCGCAATTGGATAACCGCTAATCATTTTTATCGGCCGGGCGTATGCTTCGGCCGGTTTCACACGTATTTATTTGGATACCACTATGACTTTTATTATCCGTCATGAAACATCGACCGACATCCGAGCCATCGAAGCCCTGACCACGGCAGCATTTATGGATGCAGAACACAGTAGTCATACCGAGCAGTTTATCGTCAACGCGTTGCGCCGTGCCGGTGCACTTTCTCTGTCTTTGGTTGCCGAGCAGCATGGCCGACTGATTGGTCACGCTTCCTTATCACCGGTAACAGTCAGCGACGGCGCACAAGGCTGGTACGGGCTGGCACCGGTTTCGGTGTTACCGGAGAAGCAAAATCAAGGCGTAGGCAGTGAGTTGATCCGTCAGTTACTGGCCCAACTTCGCGATATCGGCGGTGCAGGCTGTGTGGTACTGGGCAACCCTGATTACTATGGACGCTTTGGTTTCAAGGCACAGGACGGCCTGATATTACCGGGTATCCCAGCAGAATATTTCCAGGTAATTGCATTCGACGGCACGCTACCTGGTGGTGAGGTCGCTTTCCACTCTGCGTTTGACGCAACGGCATAATCATAATATTGAAGAAGGCAGTGCCTAATTAGGCCTGCCTTCGCTCCGGTTCTCAGGCATATCGGGCAATGGACAAACGCTCTTCTTCAGTGGGAACAACAAAGTACTGAGTGAGCAGATCAAATGCCTCTTCGGTTAACACAAAGGGATGATCACCTCGCTCATTTCTGATTTTTATCCGGTCCTTACACTGCGTATCGCTAACATCCAAAAAATGCAGGCAATGCTCAACACCAGCTTGCTCGGCTAATTGCCGTGCCCACAGCCGTCGATCCGGCGTATTCATTGGGAAATCCAGCACCACCGACAGCCCATTACGCAGCAGTTGCACAATATGCTCACTCAATGCCTGGCGTAGCCGGGCTGAATAGCGAACGTAGTCTTGCAGAGTCTCCATCTGTTGTTCATACAGCGTTGCCAGCCAACTGTCTTCAACCAGCAACAATGTATGGGGCTGTTGTGCGAGGCTATTGGCCAATGTTGACTTGCCGGAACCGGCTTTACCACACATCAAGTGCAAAACTGCGGGGGGATGATTCTCCATAACTTCCTCCTGAGGATATTGCCAGTCGGAGGACGTTTTTGCCCCGCCTGACTGGCGGGGTTTCGCTTAAAACAGACGCGCTATCCCACCACTCTGAGAATGGTGATAATAATCTGCGCGAATGAAAAAAGGCTTCTGTTCATCCGTTATCAATAAGATAAAAGGATAAGGCTGTCAACGGCCAACTGAAACGCGCTAAGCGCACCGGGTTTCACGAAGAAATCGGCAAACAGCCTTGCTCTATGCTGAGCATCGTGCAAGCTGAGGTACTGGGGTATAGGTGTAAACTACGCTGGCACGATGAACGTCGACAGCCAAGCCAAATAATGGCGCCCTGATAGCCCACTCAGGCGGTTTTTTCTGAACCGACGTGATAGCCGCGACTGTCCTGAGGGGCCTGTTCTCGCTGATCCAGACCATAGTCGCGCACCACTTCGGCCACCCGCAGGCGATAGTGCGCCAACACGTCATGGCGGCCACGTGCCTGTGCAGCTCGGTGCTGTTCGATGTTCCGCCACTGTTGAACTGCGGCCTCATCCCGCCAGAAGGAAAGCGACAGCAACCGCTGCGGATCGGCCAGACTTTGAAAACGTTCAATGGAAATAAACCCGTCAATCTCCGCCAGAAGCGGCTTCAACTCAGCAGCCAAATTAAGATAGGTTTCACGCTGCCCATCGGCAGCCTGTAATTCAAAAATAACGGCAATCATAATGCGCTCCTGCCAGAGGTAAATTCAGGTACTCGTGCGTTTTGCGAAGACCGCCAATGGACGTTGTTCAACATCTGTAGATCAATACTCAATCCGGATAAATGTTCAATGCCGCACTGCGCGATAATTTCCGCCCAATCTGCTCCTGGACAACGATGTGCGCCCTCACCAAAAGCAAAACTTTCACCCCCTGCGCACAACAATACCAAGACGCTCTGTCCAGCCAATATCGGGCATCCCGCAACTCGCGTATCCCTGAGCGCAAAACGACGGGTGTTCTGAATCGAGGGAGTGTCGGACAGGACTTGCGCAATCAGTTCCTGCGCGTTCCCCGGTTGGCTCCGCATCAGCAGCAATGCCTGTCCGATCAAGCCGGCAGTTCCTTCACATGCCTGAAACATCAACCCAATGGCATTGGACATGACTACCTGACCGTCAATACCTTGTGTCATGCATGTCTGCTGTAAACCTAACCATAACGGCCCACTACATTCTGCCAGATGTACTGACAGGCGCCGCCCGGCCAAGATCCCACGTTCAACCTGTTGTTCACTGCCACCCGGCGCAATGCAACGAGAAAAATCCAGTATGTCATCGACTAACGCCGGCCAAGCCTCCGCAGGGGCGCCCAGAAGCGCGGCAATAACACAAACCGGTAGCGCATAGTTGAAACGGGTAATTTGAAGTGCGTCTGACGGTGGGGAAGGCATTAATTTTTGCGCTACGTCCCATGCGGTTTGCTGGATCAGCGTGGCATCAAACGTAGCTAACGTTTGCTGGATGGCCACTTTCAGTTTGAGATGTTGTTCACCATCCTGCATGCGTACCAGCGCACCAAAAATAGGCTGCGCTGGTGTGTTTAATAAAGCGGCGGGGATGGGTTCATGTGCAGGACGCACCCCAAAGTCGGCATTGTGCAGCACGTCTCGCACTGCTACCGGGGAAGCCACAACCCAACTATTCAAACTCGACTGAAACGCCATCGGTGCCATCTGTAAATAATCCGCAAGTGGATCATCAGCCGTGACGGCAGAGATGGCACGGGTATAAGGACAAACTGTCATGTTGTTCTCCATCAGGCTAAGCCAGTGTGAGGACATATCCTAGCGCTAGACTGACAGCCATACTTCGCCTAAGCTCGAAGTATGAATAACATCGATATTGAAGATCGCCTGGCGGCGCTGACCGCCGCAATTGCCGACCGCACCCGGGCACGCATGCTGTGCCTGCTGATGGATGGACGCGCCTATACCGCAACCGAGCTCAGCGCTGCGGTTGAGGTGGCGGCCTCTACCGCCAGCGGGCATCTGGCTCGCTTGCTGGAACAGCGATTGATCGTATGTATCAAACAGGGGCGCTATCGCTATTTCCGCCTGACCGGACCGGCTGTGGCGGCTGCGCTGGAAACGCTGATGGCGCTGGCCGGTGTCGAAAAGCCTATCGTAAAAAGCAGTACCCCAACATCCCTACAGTTCGCCCGTACCTGTTATGACCATATGGCGGGTGAAATCGCGGTAAAACTGCATGACCGTTTGCACCAGTTACGCTGGCTGGAGGGCGACGAAAATTACCGGCTAAGTGATATGGGCCGTACGGCTTTAACTCAGTTGGGCGTTGACTGTTCTGCGGCTCTTTCGCGACGACGATTCGCCTGCAGCTGTCTGGACTGGAGCGAACGTAAAGCTCACCTTGGTGGTGCACTTGGCGCGGCGCTGCTCAATACATTTATCGAACGCAGTTGGATCCGACGCCAACTCGATAGTCGCGAGTTGCAACTCACCCCCACCGGTAAAAAAGTACTGAAAGCACATTTTGATATCACGCTTTAACCCTGCGCCGCGTTAGCTTTGCTGCAATACTGAGAAAGCACACCGTCAACCCGAGGACTCTTCATGATCGATCAAACCCAATTCCCGATCGTCAAACGCTGGCCCGCCCAGCATCCGGAAAGGCTGCAACTTTACTCTCTGCCGACGCCCAACGGCGTAAAGGTTTCCATCATGTTGGAAGAGATAGGTCTGCCTTATGAGCCGCACCTGATCGATATCGGCAAGAACGAAACCTGGACACCAGAGTTTCTGTCGCTGAATCCGAACGGCAAAATCCCGTCGATCATCGATCCCGATGGCCCTGATGGCAAACCACTGGCCCTGTTTGAATCCGGTGCCATCCTGTTATATCTGGCGGAAAAAACCGGGAAATTTCTACCACAGGATCCCGCCCGACGTTATGAAACTATCCAGTGGGTATTTTTCCAGATGGCGGCGGTCGGCCCAATGTTTGGTCAGCTCGGTTTCTTCCACAAATTCGCCGGTCGTGAATATGAGGATAAACGCCCATTAGAACGCTATAAAAATGAATCCAAACGCCTGCTCGGCGTGCTGGAAAGCCGACTTGAAGGCCGCGATTGGATCATGGGCCAAGATTACACCATCGCTGACATTTCACTTCTGGGTTGGGTGCGTAATCTGATCGGCTTCTACGAAGCCCGCGAGCTGGTTGAGTTCGACAGCTTCCCTCGCGTGGGACAATGGCTGGAACGCGGCCAGGCACGTCCAGCAGTGCAGCGTGGTTTGAATATTCCCGCCCGTAACGCGTAGTTTATTGCCTGGGATAGCCGCCCGGTTATCCCATTCTCACAACCGTCATAAAAATGTCACACCCCTGCACTACTCTCCCTGCGTAACAAATTGATGCTATTTATGTTGTTATATTACGACAAGGAGCTTTCCCCATGCAGCAATCCGTTTCCCTGATCGCCGGTGCCGTATTATCCGCCTTATTATGTTCCACCGCCTTCGCCGATGACACTTCTGTCAATACCGCAAGCCTTTCCGAACGTGCAGCACGCGGCGACATCGTCGAACCCGGCGGCGCACGCCGACTGAACGGCGATCAAACCGCTGCGCTAAAAGCGTCACTGTCTAACAAAACAGCCAAAAACGTGATTTTGCTGATCGGCGATGGCATGGGCGATTCGGAAATTACTTCGGCACGTAACTATGCCGAAGGTGCCGGCGGTTATTTTAAGGGTATCGATGCCCTGCCGCTGACCGGCCAATACACCCATTACTCGCTCGATAAAAAAACCCATAAGCCAGATTATGTTACCGACTCCGCCGCCTCAGCGACTGCATGGTCAAGCGGCGTTAAAACCTATAACGGTGCACTCGGCGTCGACGTCAATGGTAAAGACCAGCCGACACTGTTAGAGATCGCCAAAGCTGCGGGTAAAGCCACCGGTAACGTCTCCACTGCCGAGCTGCAGGATGCGACGCCGGCAGCACAAATTTCTCACGTCACCTCGCGTAAATGCTACGGCCCGGAAGAGACCAGTGAAAAATGTGCAACCAACGCGCTGGAAAACGGCGGTCGCGGTTCCATCACTGAGCAGTTACTCAAAGCCCGCGCTGACGTCACATTGGGTGGGGGTGCCAAATCCTTTAATCAGCTAGCGAAAAGCGGTGAATGGCAAGGAAAATCGCTGAAAGACCAAGCAACTGCTCTCGGTTATCAGTGGGTCGAAAACCTTGATGCCCTGAACGCCGTCAGCGTGGCTAATCAGCAAAAACCGCTGTTGGGGCTGTTTGCCGCAGGTAATATGCCGGTTCGCTGGCAAGGGCCAAAAGCCACTTACCACGGCAATATCGACAAACCTGCGGTAACCTGCGAGAACAATCCGACACGCACTGCGGATATCCCAACGCTGGCAGCCATGACTGAAAAAGCAATCGACCTGCTGAAAACCAATCAAAACGGTTTCTTCTTGCAGGTTGAAGGGGCATCGATCGACAAGCAGGATCATGCCGCCAACCCATGCGGTCAATTTGGTGAAACTGTCGATTTGGATGAAGCAGTACAGAAAGCGCTGGAATTCGCCCGTGCCGATGGCAATACCCTGGTGATCGTCACCGCTGACCATGCCCACTCCAGCCAGATTATCGCTGCCGATGCCAAGGCGCCTGGTCTGACGCAAATGCTGACCACCAAAGATGGTGCACCAATGACCATCAGCTACGGTAATTCAGAAGAAGATTCTCAGGGACACACCGGCACACAATTACGGGTTGCTGCCTACGGCCCGCATGCCGCCAACGTGGTTGGACTGACCGATCAAACTGATCTGTTCTATACCATGCGTGACGCTATGGCGATTAAGTAAGTTAATAGCCAGAAATCCAAACGCTGTTCATCGCCTGGTGCTCCAGGGATGAATAGCGTTTTTACCCTTTATAAACAGCAGGCAACTGCTATATTGAAGAACGCTTTCACTTTCGAGAAAGGCTCTTCATGGCGTTACTGCGTTTATTTATGCTAGTCAGTTTATTGTTTCCCAGCCTGTTAAAAAAACCAGTATGAGCCGGCCAAAAAATAAGGACCAGCTTTTGAATTTGATTACTTTGCCCTTCGCTACTGAACGCTTGCAACTACGCCGCTTTACGCCTGCCGATCTCGATGCCTATGCAACTTACCATCGCTTGCCAGAGGTCTATCGTTATCTGTACGCACCAACACCCAACGACATGCAACTCACTGACTTGCTTACCGAAGCGGTAGCTTCGCGTTTCAGCAAAGACGGCGACGTTTTTTATTGTGCCGTCACTTTGAAAGACAGTGGCGATCTGATCGGTGAAGTCCTGTTAAAGCTGGCTAATCGCGCCGCGTTACAAGGGGAGATCGGCTATATCTTCAACCCAGCCTACGCGGGTAAGGGCTATGCCATTGAGGCAGTGCGGTCAGTCCTGGAACGTGGGTTTAGCCAAGTGGGTTTTCACCGCATTTTTGCCCGTCTCGATGCCGCTAATCGCGGGTCGATCGGCGTGGTTGAACGTTTGGGTATGCGTAAAGAAGCGCACCTGCGACAAAATGATCGCTTCAACGGCGAATGGGGCGATGAGCTGATTTATGCAATGCTGAATGAAGAGTGGAATCAGGCATTGGCACAAGACAACCTTTAGGCATCTGCCAGCATCTTTGCTGCCATCTGTTTATAACTCGCCACCAAATCACGGCCCTCATCTGGGCCGGTACTCACCGCCAGCCGCATTGTGGCTTCCCCCAAATGCATCAGCAAGAAGGCCGCATTTTCAACCGATGCGGGATCCGCTTGCGGCCGCAGCCGACGTATTGCCGCTGCCAGCAATGCGCCGTTCAGCCGGCTTTCCGTCACTTCCTCTTCACGCAGGGTTTTGTTGGCCTGAGTCGCCGCCCAGATATCCCGCATGACCGGCTCAGCCATAAACAACGCATAATATTCATCGATCAGGCAGTTAAATGCTTCGATTAACTGGGGTAACGTCTGGACCTGAACGAGCCCCTGTTCAATACATTCACGCGCTTCTTGGTTATAGCGTTGTGCCAACACGCGGACGATCGCCGTTTTATCCGGGAAATACTGATACAGCGCCCCGATAGAAATACCGGCATTCTGCGCCACTTCACTCATACGCATCGTATCGCTGCCCTGCGCGGCTATCAGTGCCGTCGCACAGTCAAGAATCAATTTTACCTTTTCCCGGCTACGCGTTTGGCTGGGTTTACGCCGCAGTGCGGGCGATTTTTTTTGCTTATCATTCATCATGCGTCGTCCTTTGAACAAAAACTGCCTTGACAATAATACGAGGGTTTATCATATTTACAAAACATGAGTAATACTCACATTTGGAGCGACACCATGAACAACAACCAAAACGAGTCACCAATTCTGGTTTTAGGCGCTACCGGGAAAACTGGCAGCCGTGTGGCAACACGGTTACAACAGCTGGGGATCCCCGTACGGGCCGGGCATCGTAGTGCAACTCTTCCTTTTGACTGGCAAAATAACACCACCTGGCAACCGGCCTTACAAGGTGTGAAAAAGCTGTACCTCAGTTTCCAACCCGATCTTGCCGTACCCGGCGCCATCGATACCGTGGAGCGCTTTTGTCGGCAGGCGGTAAACAGCGGTGTGCAAAAAATTGTGCTGCTTAGTGGCCGCGGTGAAAACGAAGCCCACCAAGCGGAAGACGTGGTTAAAAACAGCGGTGTGGATTGGACGGTGTTGCGCGCCAGTTGGTTTATGCAAAACTTCAGTGAGAGTTTTATTCTCGACGACCTGTTAAATGGCCAGGTCTATTTGCCACCTGGCGAGATCCCCGAACCCTTTATTGATGCAGAAGATATCGCCGACGCTGCTGTCGCGGCCCTCACCCAGCCTGGTCACAGCAATACGCTGTATGAGTTGAGCGGCCCGCGTTTGATGACCTTTGCACAGGCTGTTGGCGAAATAGCCCTTGCCAGCGGGCATGAGATTCACTACCAGCAAGTGCCTGTCGCAGATTACGTCGGTTACCTGCGAGAAGCGCAACTGCCGGCGGAAATGGTCACGCTACTGGAATATCTATTTAGCACGGTACTGGACGGACGCAACGCTTCCGTGACCGAAGGCATTCAGCAGAGTCTGGGGCGTGCGCCGCGTGATTTCAGTGCCTATATTGCTGACACTCTCAACAGCGGCGTGTGGCAACCGCGTTAGCCTACTCATGGCCGGCATGTAGAGCGGCCATTTTCTTTTTGTTACCGAAAGCCGATTGTCATTATTCCATAAATATTGTGTGATAACGGAATATCGTTTAAATCAGCGACAATTAAACCCTGCAAATATAGCGGTTATATTTAGATAAAAATAATAAATGAATTATTCCTGCCTTTAATCCGCTTTTTTTAATTACAAAAGTAGTTTTTAACAATATTGCAAACAATAATATCCCCTCAGTAACCAGAGTTGAACAACCTGTCCCCAGACAGCCTGTAATAATCTACTTTTCGTTAAAAAAACGATTAACAAAAAGACATTATCACTGCGACTCGGTTTTGCCGGGCGGGTTAGTTTTACTTATTTCCAGGGTAGCTCCCGATAAATTCTTTCACCTGCAATGAGTAGAATTTATACCCTATGAATTTCAAGTTGCGGCCAGGCGCCCAGCTCGCTCATCTCCAGGCGCTTACTTCAGTAAGTAACTGGGGTGAGCGAGTGTAGGTAACAACGCGCAACTTGAAAGGCGACGGGTATACACACAAGAGATTTGATTAAATGAAAAAATTACTCGTCCTGATTTTCTGTCTGAACCTGTTTGGCGTCACGCAACAGGCCGCAGCAGAAGAGAATAAGACCGTTGATGTGGTACTGATTGGCGGCGGCATCATGAGCGCCACGCTGGGGACTTACCTGCATGAGTTGGAGCCAAACTGGTCCATCGACATGTACGAACGCATGAACGGCGTGGCAGAAGAGAGCTCCAACGGCTGGAATAACGCCGGGACAGGCCACTCAGCTTTCGCTGAAATGAATTACACCCCAGAGAAAAAAGATGGCACCATTGATATCAGCAAAGCCGTGGTGGTGAACGAGTCTTTTGAAATCTCTCGTCAATTCTGGTCTTATCAGGTGAAAAACAATGTCCTGAAAGATCCAAAATCCTTTATTAACAGCGTGCCACACATGAGCTTTGTTTGGGGTGACGATAACGTCAACTTCCTGCGCAAACGCTATGCGGCGCTGCAACATAGCACCCTGTTCCGTGGTATGGAGTACTCAGAAGACGCCAACCAAATTAAACAGTGGGCACCACTGGTGATGGACGGTCGCGATCCGAAGCAAAAAATTGCTGCGACCCGCATGCCACTGGGTACCGACGTCAACTTTGGCGTGATCACCCATCAATTGGTGGATACGCTGACCAAAAATCCAAACTTCAAGCTGAACCTGAGCCATGAAGTGCGTGATATCAAACGTAACGCTGACAACACCTGGCGCGTAACCGTGGCCGACTTGAACCGCGACGGTAAAGAAACCACCGTTAACGCCAAGTTCGTGTTTATCGGCGCAGGTGGTGCTTCACTGACGCTGCTGCAGAAAACCGGCATTCCTGAAGCCGAAGGTTACGGCGCCTTCCCGGTCGGCGGTCAGTTCCTGGTTACCACCAACCCGGAAATTGCTAACCAGCATTTGGCCAAGGTTTATGGCCTGGCCAGCGTAGGTTCACCACCGATGTCGGTTCCACACCTGGATACCCGCATGCTGGATGGCAAACGCGTCCTGCTGTTCGGGCCATTCGCCACTTTCTCCGGCAAGTTCCTGAAAAACGGTTCACTGTTTGATCTGCTGCATTCCCTGAGCACCTCCAACCTGATGCCAATGACTCACGTCGGTCTGGATAACTTCGACCTGGTGAAATATCTGGTGGGTCAGTTGATGATGAACGACGACGACCGTTTCGCTGCGCTAAAAGAGTATTTCCCTGAAGCCAAACAGGCGGACTGGAAGCTGTGGACTGCCGGCCAACGTGTACAAATCATCAAGAAAGATGATGAAAAAGGCGGCCTGCTGCAGTTCGGTACTGAAGTGGTCAGCGCTAAAGATGGCAGCATTGCCGCCCTGCTGGGTGCATCACCGGGCGCATCTACTGCCGCACCGATCATGCTGCATCTGATGGAAACCGTGTTCAAAGATAAAGTGGCGACACCGGAATGGCAGAGCAAGCTGAAAGAAATCATTCCGTCCTACGGCCACAAGCTGAACGGCGATATTGAAATGACCAACAAGATCCGCGGCTACACCAGCAGCGTGTTGCAGTTGGACTATATCGAAGTGAAGCCGGAAACAAACTGATACCCGTTTCCCCCTTATCTCAAGGCCGCCTCGTGCGGCCTTTTTTATTCCCCCGCCACTGCAAGAGCACTTTTCGCTACCTTTCGCACCCCAGTTAACACTTGCGTAACCCGAATGCGCAGCCTATTATCAAAGAACTAGCTTGGATAATTACTTTACCTACTGTGACCTGAATGTCGTACCCGCGGGAGAACTTAAACAATGGATCGCGTTAATATCATTCATGATTTGCTGGACTGGATTGAAACTCATCTTGATCAGCCGCTGTTGTTAGACAACGTGGCGGCCAAGTCAGGCTACTCCAAGTGGCACTTACAAAGGATGTTCCGCACCACCACCGGGCATGCGTTGGGCAGCTATATCCGCGAACGCCGTCTGTCGCAGGCCGCGCAGGCGCTGCGTTCAAGTCCTCGCCCCATTCTCGATATCGCCCTGCAATATCATTTCGATTCCCAACCGTCATTTTCACGCGCATTTAAAAAACAATTTGGCAAAACACCGGCGGTATATCGCCGCACGACCCGCTGGGATGTCGCAGAGATGACCCCACAGCCGATAGAACCACTGAACGGGCATCGCCATGAGTCACCGGGGGTGCATCTGTGGTATGCGGGTAAATGTCTGGATGGTAAATGTGGTAATTGGATGGGCCAATAAGGCATCAATAGAATGGCAAAATGCCACCCCTTTTAAGCACCATGTTGGTGTTTTAATAGCGGTGGCATTATTTACTGCAGCGACATTTATTTGAACGTGACGTCTACGTTAGCCGTCGCGTTGAATACCCCTGGTGTCGGCGTATTCGTCAGCCATTTCAGGTTAGCAATAAAGGTTTCAGACACTTCGTTCTGCTTATCCTGTAATACACCACCAAAGTCTACGTTGGTCTGTAAAGGGATCGGCTTCTTATTAGTATCACGCTGCTGGGTCAAAAAGATCGCTACACCTGGTTTGGTTGTAGGCAAAATCTGCGTGTTATCTGAAGGATCCGAGTTGGTGCTGCTAAAACTTGCCTGCAATGACTGTCCTGCGCACTCCCCCCCCGTCAAGGTAGCTTTGATATCAAAGGGTACCTGTTTAGCGACGGTCCCCGTTTTGGCGCTGGTAGTGCTCAATACACCAAAATCAACACTGGCGCCGTTATTCGCCAGCACGCTGATCTGCGGGTTACACTGAATCACGCGGATCTTGTCCAGTCCTTTGATGTAGGCGTTAAAGTTACTGTCTTTGGTAGCATTCAGGCCCAGTTCACCGTCAATCTGGAACAATGAAGCACGCGCCAATGGCGCAAAATTACCCGCTGGTGGTTTAACCCCGGTGGCTTTAATGTATACCGAGTAACTCGCTGTTACTGCCTGAGGAGCCGCCTTGTTTCTACCATTGGTACGCACGGTACCCGGGCCGAGGTCAGGGCCGGTTGGCCGATTAGAACTCTGCTTGAGGTTGATCGCGTCATAGTCACGTCCGTTGATCGAAACCCCAATTTCCAGTGATTTGTCCAACCCACCGAAGGCGTTTTGCGGATTCCAGTAGATATAGGCGTGTTCCCCCTGCGGGTAACCATCGGTATCCCAGCAGGTAAAGGTGGACGTGAAGGGCTGCGAACGCCAGATCAAATTGCCTTTAACAAAGTCACTGGCGGCCAGCACGATCGGGCGACCAACGTCGATATCCTGCGTGACGCTGCCGGTTGGCCGGCTGGAACTGGTTGAGTTACCGAAGCGGCATTGCATTGCCGCTGCTTGCTGTGCCATTGCCAACCCTGCCAACCCCACCAGTGACAGAAGTGTATTTCGTCCGAATTTGCTTAAGTTCATGGTGCACCTTAGAGTTTTTGGCATTGCAGGGTCAGTTCCTGATATCCCATAGCAGCTTGTTGATTACCCACACTGGCTGGAATCTGCAGTACGCACTGCTGATCGGCTTTCGGGCCCCATTTAATCGTCAGTTTTTCACCCGGTTTTACACCGGAAACATAAGTGTCGCCATTGAGACCCACAGTACCGCTGTTCCGGCCATCTTCATTAAACACGCCAGCACCAATCGCTGGGAAGTTATCTTCCCCAAGGCGTGCATGAATCAACAAGCTGACCCCTTTGAAGGTATCAAAGGTAACTTTCACCACTGATTTTTCTGTCGGAACCACTTGCTTACTGGCGATCGGCACATCCAGTCCTGGCCCAAAGTCTTCGGTACGCAAAGCAACATAGTTGTAGCGATACGGGTTAGCCGATGGCACCACTGCATAACCGAAACGGTCGATCGTCACACCCGGTTGGTTTTCCAGGCGTACGCCTTTGGCGTCTTTGGCTTCTACCAGCAAAATTGTGTTCTGCAATGGTTGCGTTAAGGTTGCACCACCAGAGTGCACCAACAGACCACCGGACAGGCCAAGTCCAGCTTGGCGATAGTTATTGCTATAAGCGTAACTACCGTCGATATTACCGATGCTACTGCTGTAACCCAGGTTCAGGTTGCTATTCTGTCCCGAAGACTGCGTATGCCCAGTAGACACCGAGTAGTTCATACGACGATCGTCCAGCATGGTTCCACTGATACCAGTGGAATAGCTGTCGCCACTCTGTTTACTGTGCGCTGCACTGAAGTTGGCAGTGGTCGAATTATTGTTCTGACCCCAATCCAGCGGTACCGAAACGGTGAAGTTTACGCTGCGATCGGAATAACCATATTGACCACGGGTATCTTGCAGATACACGCCGTAGGAAATACGTTTGTAGCCATCGTTATAGCCCATCTGAATGGTGCGATCGTTACCGGAAACGCCCCAGTAGTTCTGATGGCTAACGTTGGCATATAAACTGGCACCAGCCCACAATTGTTGGCTGAGCGACAATTCAACACGTTCACGTTTGTTACCATAGCGAGCAGTGTAACGCGTTCGCTTCTGGTTATTGCTCCAGGATGGCTGTCCCGGCTGCAAATCATTCGGATCCCAGTAATCATTCGCGTAAACACCATTGCGCCAGCGATTACGCTCTTCAACTGCGTCGCTGAGATCGTAATAGCCCGAAGTGGCATAGCGATAGCCCGCCAGTTGGAAGTTGGTTCCCATCTGGTTAAGCGATTTGGAATATAGGAAGCGGAAGCTCTGGCCTTGTTTACGATCACCATTAGCCAGTTCAGTATCTGAAATAGAACCGTCAACCGACACTGCACCCCATGACCCCAGGCTTTTACCTACGCCCAAAGCAGCGGAGCGATAGTGCTCAGCCATAACCACCCCGCCAAAAGGCGTCAGGCCATAGTTCAAACCACGTGCCAACGTACCCTGGATCAAATTAGGCTGATAGCCACCATTGCCATTGTGATACTTACCGGCCGTCAGTTGGAAGTTCCAAATGCCTTCACGCAGCATATTTGCCACGGATGAATAGGCTACGCTGAAGGTTTTATGGGAACCATCGGCTTCATTCACGGTAACAATCAAGTCGCCGTTGTTAGTATGCGGATAAACATCGTGGATCTCAAAAGGACCCGGCGCCACGTTAGTACTGTAAATGACGTAACCGTTTTGGCGGATCTCTACGCGAGCATTGGTTGCCGCTATGCCGCGAACCACTGGCGCATAACCGCGCAAGCTGTCAGGCAGCATGTCGTCTACACTGGAGAGCTGAACACCACGGAACTGAAAACTGTTAAACACATTGTTATTAGTACTGGCCTGACCCATGATCAAACGGCTGCGCCATGGCGCAATGTCAGTTTCCGCCCAAGACGAGAGGTTAGTCCAGTTTGCACCGCTGCCGCTTTGCTTATCCAACGTGGAGTTATTGCGCAAGCGCCATCTTCCCACGTTGAGGCCACTGTTCAGTGACAGGAAAGTATATTCACTGTCATCTGCGTCATCGCGGCGATAGCTGTTCTTGTTGTAATTGAAAGTATAGTTGGCGAACAGGGCATTAATGCCTTCATCGTACATGCTCGATGGAATTGCACCTACAGCGCTCAAATCCATCATGGTCTGTGGTACAGAAATATTAATTTGCTGCACCCCTGCATCATAACTAACAGTGGCGTCTTTAATCACCGCAGGTAAATCAACACAGCTGCCTGCGGGCAGGGTTTCCGGCAGTTTAATACCGTAATTCAGCAGGTCTTCAACTTTAAGGCAAGGCTGAGACGCAGCCTGCCCTTTTTCCTGACGAAAAGTAACATCTTTATGATCGACTTGGGTCAAGTTGACATAGATATCAAATGGATAGACGCCCGGTTGCAAAGCATCACCCTGAGCCACAGCTTCGGCGTTACTCAAGTTTTCATTGCCGTGTACAAACGACATGTTAAATTCTGCCAGCGCTGCTTCACTCCATAACATCGGCGCGGCGGCGGCGATGATTGCAATCCGGATCAACTGTGTCAGCCGTGTCGTTCCGCATGCTACTTTTCGTTGATGTGCCATTCCCTGTCTCTCTTATTGTACTGGAACGTCCTTGACTTCCGTTCTACCGCCAAAATCATTGATATAACTGAACGAAATTTTATTACTCACGCTGACGCCTGCTGGGATGTTGATCGCAAGGCGATCACCTGGACTCACCATGTTGGCATCCACATCCACGGTCTTACCTGCGCTATTTTTCAAATGTAGCGCCCCAAAGGTAATATGCAGAGGGCCATCGTTAATCACCTGTAAACGCGAACCTTCACGCTGCCAGCGTAATTTTTGCACTTGCTCGTCCAGCGTCGTTTTCAACGCCACCGGTCGATAAAAAAGTTTAATTCGAGTACGCACTGCAACCTGAAGCACATTCGCCTGCTTCGGTGCGGGTGGTATTTCCTGCACGTTAATCCACAGCAAAGTTTCTTTATCTTGTGGAAGACCAGTGCCGGAATAAATAAAGCGTAAAATAGCGGTTTTTGTCGCATCCAGTTTCAGGATCGGTGGAACGACTACAATGGGCAGATTTTTCGGCACCTGATTTCTATCGCCAGTATCCAACCAGGTTTGCACCATATAAGCTTCAGCAGCATCATTATGAATCGGCAACGAGGCTGATTTATCTGAGCCTTTATAGATTACCCGGGTGGCATCTACCTGGATCCCGGCGTAGCTGCTAAAAGTGCCCAGCATCAGCAGAGCAGCAAAGAACTTTTTCATCGGTTTCCTCTACGGGCCATCCTTGGCCGTTTATGTCCTAAAAGATCAATTATTTGTATTCGATGGTGAACGGGCTGGTGGCGTTTGCCAGACCAGCGGTCACACCAGCGAATGAACGGTAGCGAGCCTGCAGGTTGAAGGTCGCGGTACCGGCAGCATCAACGCTCACTTTAGCTACGTCGTCATTGATGTTGCTGCCATCGCCGATAGCGAAAGGCTTGCCATTGTTGTCGGTAATTTCGATACCAACACCGGTAGCCGCTGTACCAGTGCCGCCAACGTTGCTTACAGACAGCAGGTCAGGGTTGCCAGCAACGGTGTTACCGTCGAAACGCAGGCTGTAATCGCCAGCATCACATTTTTCCAGAGAGATCTGGAAAGCTTTAGATGCAGACTTATCACCAACATTTTGGAATGCAGAAGTAGGATAAGTACCCAAATAAACTTCTTTATTTTGAGTATCGCTAGTTACCTGGCAGGTAGACTGTTTGATTTCACCGGTGAATTTAACAGTGCCGTTCGCAGCCATTGCGTTAGAAGCAGTTACAGACAATACCAGCGCAGCCAAAGGCAATAATACTTTTTTCATTTCCAGCTCCATAGAAAAACAATAAAATAATCGATTCAGTGACAGACGAATATATTAATCCCCGGCACTGAGCATACACTCAGCGATAGCACTCCTTGCTTAAAAGGAGTGTTGCCTCGATGAACCCATTGCCGGACGAAATATAGACCAACGGCATTCTTATTGTTAAATCGTTTAAAACATTCATAACCCCCCTCTTGATAGGAATAAACTATCAACAAATACCTATCGATCGATGTTGACGATTCAATCGAATAGGAATAATCTGTGTTTTGGAAAGCCATGCAGTCAGTCATTTTGCCTTAAGACCTAATTATCAGTACATTATTCCGTATATTTACATTTTGTTACCTTTTGAACGCTTTAGACTTCGCGACAAAATGAACCTTTGATGGTCTGTAAGCGGCATTGCACACCTTGGCTGCTTTAAATAAGATATTTACCTATAAATAGCCAAATCTCATTAAATTATTTTTAAAAAACAAACAGTTGTACATCAATCAAAGGATTGAGGAATGCGCGGTTCTTTTAGAGAGAAAAATAACGGAATTAATTATGTTTTCCAGCCTATGTTCGCAAAATCCGGACAATTGCTGGCCGTTGAGTGTCTATCACGATTCACTTTTAATAGTGAATATGCGCATTTCTCTCCTGAACAGTTCTTTCGTACTGCTGATAGCGCCACTCGAATTGAGATTTTGTTAGATCAGGTCAGTCTGATAGAGAAATATAATCACTGGTTTCGTGAAAATCAGGTGATCGCCACATTAAATGTAGACGACCATTCTCTTCGATCTTTAGCTAATAGCCATTTTGCAGAAAGAATTAGTGCCACAAGATGTATTCATTTCGAAATCAGTGAGAACTCAACTCGGTTGGTAAAGGACCGTGTTCATGGCGATCCCTCACTGAAGAGCTATTCATTTTGGCTCGATGATTTTGGTTCTGGCTATGCGGGTTTTTCCGCGTTGTATAACAGCCAGTTCCGATTCGTTAAACTCGACCGCTTTTTATTATGGGACTTTATGAAGAAGTCCGGTGGCGACGGTTTAATGCGCGCTTTATTGCGCTTTTTTTACCTTAATCATTACAAGGTAATTATCGAAGGAGTAGAAACTCCCGAACATAAAAAATGGCTGGATGAGATGCCATATTACGCACTGCAGGGAAAGCTGTGGAAGGAATCCGACATCAAGGATTTGAACTCGCTTCTTACAGCTGAATACTTTTAACTCATTATGGGTGTTTACCATTATGTCTAAAAACAATGTCCTTGTTATTAGTGAGTGTAAGTACAGCTATGTCGGCCTTTCGGTGTTACTGAAAAAACATTACGGCAAATACGATATCAGACTGTTTTCGGATTTTATGCATGGCGGAGCTAAGGCGGAGAAAATAATTAAGCACGATATCGCGCTGATCTTCACCTCACAAAATCTGGAACAAAGTGTCAACGTCATCGAAAGCCTTGTATCTCTTCATCAGCAATACAACTCTAAAACGCGCCTGCTGGTTTTTTATGACGACGAGCGTGTTGTAAAGCTGTTGTCGATCCTCGGGATCTCGGTTGAATTGGTCTCTACACGTATTCCACTTTATTCGTTACAGGAAAAAATACAAAACCTGTTGGAAAGCAAAGAGCCTGGTGGGATAAAAATGCAGAAAACCCGGGAGCTTAGCCCGGCAGAAAGTGATGTTATCTTCAATCTGCTGCGCGGTGACAGCCTGCTGCATATTGCTCAAAAGCGTGGTACTCACCCCAAAACGATTTTCTCGCAGAAATACAGTGCGATGAAAAAACTGCGACTGCGTAGCATGAGCACGATTTTTGTCGCCAGCAAGTGATCCTTCAGGCCGCCACTCGGCGGCCTGAATACTCTCCACCTCGTTAAATTTATGTAACAACGAACGACAAAGCAGCAACAGCCACATAACACTCCTGCCTATTGGTTACGATTCACTCACGGGATTATCCCGAGAGTCATGTCGTCTGGATTAAAAAAACATCAGGAGATGTTATGAAGTCATCGTTATTCAGCCGTTATACCTGCTTTGTCTTGAGTATCTTGCTGACGCTGGCGTCATTGGCGCTATTACCCCACCAGCCCTGGTTTTGGCTATCGACGATCATTTTTGGTGCACTGAGCGTATTGGGTATTTATGACCTCACCCAACAACGCCATGCTATCTGCCGTAACTACCCAATCATCGGCCGTTTGCGTTTTTTCTTCGAATTTATTCGACCAGAAATACGCCAGTACTTATTGGAAGAAGATAACGCGCAGATCCCGTTCTCACGCACCCAACGCACACTGGTCTACCGCCGTGCCAAAAATGAGATGGGTGACAAGCCCTTTGGGACTCAGTTAGACGTTTATCAAACCGGTTACGAATGCATTGGCCACTCTATGCGGCCTGTCGCCGTATCCGATCCAACCAGTTTTCGCGTCGCGATCGGCGGCCCGGATTGCAGCAAACCCTACTCCGCCTCAATTTTTAATATCTCGGCCATGAGTTTCGGCGCACTGTCGGCCAACGCTATTCGTGCACTCAATCTGGGAGCGGCAAAAGGAAATTTCTACCATGACACCGGCGAAGGCAGCATCAGCCGCTATCACCGTGAAAATGGTGGCGATTTAGTGTGGGAACTGGGAAGTGGTTATTTCGGCTGCCGCACCGCAGACGGCCATTTTGATCCACAACGCTTCGCCGAGCAGGCTAAAACCCCACAGGTGAAAATGATTGAAATCAAACTTAGCCAAGGGGCAAAACCGGGGCATGGCGGTATTCTGCCGGCTAAAAAAGTGGATGCAGAAATTGCAGCAACGCGAGGTGTGCCTGAAGGGGTAGACTGCATTTCGCCAGCGTCACACAGCGCCTTCTCCACGCCTGTGGAAATGATGCACTTCATCCAACAGTTACGTGAATTGTCCGGCGGCAAACCCGTGGGCTTCAAGCTGTGTATCGGTCACCCATGGGAATTTGTCGCCATCGCCAAAGCGATGTTGCAAACCCAAATATTGCCAGACTTTATCGTGGTGGACGGCAAAGAAGGCGGTACCGGTGCCGCGCCGCTCGAGTTATCCAACTACATGGGTATGCCGCTGCGCGAAGGGTTATTGTTCGTGCACAACACCCTGGTAGGCTGCGGACTACGTGACCAAATCAAGATAGGTGCCAGCGGCAAAATCATCAGCGCCTTTGATATCGCCAGTGTATTGGTGTTGGGTGCCGATTGGGTGAATTCAGCACGTGGCTTTATGTTTGCCGTCGGTTGTATTCAATCACAGAGTTGCCATACCAACCATTGCCCAACCGGTGTTGCTACCCAAGATCCACTACGGCAGAAAGCCTTGGTGGTCCCGAACAAAGCAGAGCGCGTTTACCATTTCCACCAAAATACCGTGAAAGCACTGGCAGAAATGCTGGCGGCGGCCGGGGTCAGTCGACCGGAACAGCTCACATCGCACCATATGTTACGCCGCATTACCTCGACCGAAATAAAGGTTTATGCCGACATCTATTACTATCTGGAACCAGGTGCGTTACTGCAAAAAGAGATAGAAAGTGATTTCTATGCGCGCATGTGGCGTATGGCGACACCAAACAGTTTTGATCAGGCGATCTCCCTGCCGGCTTAAGCAGACTTATACGTCACAGCTTACAAGTTGCAGCGGTATGAGGTGCCCCCCGCCTCGGGGAAGGGCCTTGGAGAGGGGGTTGCTTGCTACAGCAGCCCTTCCCTTCAGCGGCGAGAGGACATGTTGGATTACAGCTTGCGCACCGGGGCGTCGCCAGCCACGTAATACTCGGCAGTACTTCGTGGCAGCGGCGTGCGCTGACGGATGCGATCAGCAATTTTCTCAGCAATCATGATAGTGGTGGCATTCAGGTTGCCGGTAATGATCAGCGGCATAATTGACGCATCGACAACCCGCAGCCCTTCCATACCGTGCACTCGGCCCTGCCCATCCACCACAGCCATCTCGTCTTCACCCATTTTGCATGAGCAGGAAGGATGGAAAGCGGTTTCGGCATGTTCACGTACAAAAGCGTCCAATTGCTCGTCGGTCTGGACTTCCGGCCCCGGGCTGATTTCACGGCCACGGTATTCATCCAGTGCCGGCTGCGCCATGATTTCGCGCGTGATGCGAATAGCGTCGCGGAATTCCTGCCAGTCCTGCTCGGTCGCCATATAGTTGAACAAGATGCTAGGGTGCTGGCGCGGATCTTTTGATTTCACCTGCACACGGCCACGGCTTGGGGAACGCATCGAGCCAACATGCGCCTGGAAACCATGCTCTTTCACCGCATTGCTGCCGTTGTAGTTAATTGCTACCGGCAAGAAATGGTACTGAATGTTCGGCCACGCGAACTCTTCACGGCTGCGGATAAAGCCACCCGCTTCAAATTGGTTGCTGGCACCAATACCGGTCCCGTTGAACAGCCATTCCGCACCAATTTTCGGTTGGTTAAACCACTGTAACGCCGGGTACAACGACACCGGTTTTTTGCACGCGTATTGCAGGTACATTTCCAGATGATCCTGCAAGTTCTCACCCACGCCAGGTAAATCATGCACCAGATTAATATCCAGGCGGTTCAGCAACGACGCAGGGCCCACGCCGGAACGCTGCAAGATCTGCGGCGAAGCAATCGCACCGGCACACAACAATACTTCTCGACGCGCACCTGCACTGATGATCTGGTTGCTCTCCCCCTGCAAATAATCGACCCCGACCGCGCGCTTGCCGTCAAAACGGATGCGATCGGTAAGCGCGTGAGTCACAATCTTCAGATTAGCGCGAGAACGCGCCTGATCCAGATAGCCTCGAGCAGTACTGGCACGACGGCCTTTCGGTGTGACCGTGCGATCCATCGGGCCAAAGCCTTCCTGCTGGTAGCCGTTTAGATCGTCGGTGCGCGGATAACCTGCCTGAACACCGGCTTCCACCATCGCGTGGAACAATTCGTTGTTACCGGCTTTCGGTGTAGTGACACTCACCGGGCCATCGCCACCGTGAAAATCATTCGGTCCAATATCACGGGTTTCCGCCTTGCGGAAATACGGCAGGCAATCCAAATAAGTCCAGTCTTCCAGACCCGGAGCCTTCGCCCAGTTATCAAAGTCCATCGCGTTGCCGCGGATATAACACATGCCGTTAATCAGAGACGAGCCACCCAACCCCTTGCCACGACCACACTCCATGCGGCGATTATTCATGTGTGGCTCAGGGTCAGTTTCATATGCCCAATTATAACGGCGGCCTTGCAACGGAAATGCCAGCGCTGCCGGCATCTGAGTACGGAAATCCATCCGGTAGTCCGGGCCACCGGCTTCCAGCAGCAGGACGCTGACGTCTGCGTCTTCGGTCAAACGGGTGGCTAATACGTTACCGGCAGACCCGGCCCCGATGATAATGTAATCGTATTCCATCGATATCTCCTTATCCCCTTCGTCTTTCAAGCCACAGCGTTGTTAGCTGCATGCGCTCACCCCAGTCACTTACTTAAGTAAGCTCCTGGGGACTCCCGCACTTGCCGCCTAGCTGTGACTTGAAATCCATTGGGTATATATTTTTATGATTAATAGCTTAGGATGCCCGGACAAGCATTTAATCGATAATGGGGTGTTTAAAAGATGGAAATATATTCGCCCAGCTCCACCTGCACCGATTTGATCTGGGTGTAGTGCTCCAACGTCGTCAGGCCGTTCTCACGGCCAACGCCGGACTGCTTGTAGCCGCCGACCGGCATTTCCGCCGCCGATTCGCCCCAGGTGTTAATCCAGCAGATACCGGCTTCCAACTGGTGGATCACCCGGTGAGCACGTGTCAAATCATTCGTCACCAGTCCAGCAGCCAGGCCGAAAGTCGTGTCGTTGGCGCGACGTACCACTTCGTCTTCTGTGTGATAGCTGAGAATGCTCATGACCGGTCCGAAGATCTCTTCACGCACGATTTCCATGTCATCACGGCAATCGGTAAAGACGGTCGGTGCCACATAAGCTCCCTTGGCATATTCGCCAGCCGTTACACGTTCACCGCCACACAACAGGCGTGCACCGCTGTTTTTGCCGCTCTCGATAAAGCGCAGCACTGATTCCATATGCGCGAAGCTGACCAATGGGCCAAAGTTGGTTTGTGGATCGGTGGGATCACCCAGACGAATGCGTTTTACACGCTCAAGGATTTTGGCTTCAAACTGTGCCTGTAGCGCTGACGGCACAAATACGCGAGTACCGTTGGTGCAGACCTGGCCGGAGCTGTAGAAGTTGGCCATCATGGCAATATCAGCCGCGCGATCCAGATCGGCGTCATCAAAGATGATCAGCGGTGATTTGCCCCCCAGTTCCATGGTGACTTCTTTCAACGTCGAACTTGAGGCGTTAGCCATCACTTTTTTGCCGGTTTTCACCCCACCAGTGAACGACACCTTGGCGATACCCGGATGATCGGTCAGGTACTGGCCGACTTCTGCGCCACTGCCGGTAACCACGTTGAATACGCCATCAGGCAAACCGGCTTCGGTGTAGATTTCCGCCAGTTTCAACGCCGTCAGTGAGGTCACTTCACTCGGTTTGAAGATCATCGCATTGCCTGCCGCCAGAGCGGGGGCAGACTTCCATAAGGCGATTTGGATCGGGTAGTTCCAGGCACCGATACCGGCGACCACACCCAAGGGTTCACGGCGGGTATAAACAAATGCGCTGTCGCGCAGCGGGATCTGCTGGCCTTCGATCGCCGGGATCAGTCCCGCGTAATATTCCAGTACGTCGGCACCGGTGACGATATCCACTGCCGTGGTTTCTGACATTGCCTTGCCGGTATCCAGCGTTTCCAACGCAGCCAGTTCGTCATTGCGTTCACGCAGAATATCCACCGCACGACGCAAGATGCGAGAACGCGCCATCGCCGTCATTGCCGCCCACACCTTCTGCCCGCTGGCTGCGCTGGCAACCGCACGGTTGACGTCTTCAGCGCTGGCAGATTGGATCTCGGCAAGCACTTCGCCATTCGCCGGGTTCACTGCACTGAAGGTTTTTCCATCGGTACTGTCTACATAGGCGCCATTAATATAGAGCTTCTGTAAGCCAAAACGGGACATAGGTTCTCCTTGGGTTGTCCTCAAGGTGGCGTGTGCCCCCTGAGTTGAAACGTAATGTAATCGGTCGTGAGTGCGATCGCCTGTGTCTGATTGAACGCCGCACCACGCAATGCGCTGCGCAGCCACAGGCCGTCGATCAACGCCGCCAGCCCTTTTGCGGCCAGTCGCGCCTCTGCCTTCGGCAATACACGACTAAATTCAGCACACAGATTGGAATACAGACGGCGGCCGTTTACCTGTTGCAGCCGGTTAAGCTGCGGTTGGTGCAGACTGCTCGCCCAAAAGGCCAGCCAGGTTTTCATCGCGGCGCTGTTGATTTGGCTGTCGTCAAAATTACCGGCAACGATTGCCTGTAGCCGTGATGCCGGGCTGTGGTCACTCAACGCCTGTAACCGCAGCTTTACCGCCTCGCCCAGATGGCTAATCAAATAGCGCATTGTGGCCTCAAGCAGGCCATTCTTATCCTTGAAATAATGGCTGATGATGCCGTTGGAAACGCCCGCCCGACGCGCTATCTGCGCAATCGTGGCGTCATGCATTCCGACTTCGTTTACTGCGGCCAGCGTGGCATCTATCAACTGCTGCCTTCTGATGGGCTGCATTCCTACCTTTGGCATAATTCGACTCTCACAAAACCGACTTCGGCCTCATCTCAGCGGCGAAATATCACGGTATTTTCGCCTGCTGAACGTGGTCTTCATGCCAACCATTAAACTTTTTTTTGATTGAACGTTCAATAAAAATTGCATATATTTTATTACCGCTTGGTTACAAATATGTACTTTTCGGTTGTGGAACTGGCTGATTTTTGTGAGGTATTTAACGAATCTGACCAAAATCAGTGTCTGTAAGCGGTTCCCACCCACGAAGCGATTTTCCGTTTCGTTAACAAGCAAAGCGGCAATCTTTGGCAAGCGAAATAGCGATTGCCGCGGCTTTTATCCGCACTGTTTCCGGACGGCACCTGCGTGTCGTTCAGGCTGGTGTGTGGGCACGATTTTACTCAGTTGTTAAAAAACAGAGGAAGACGATGACAACACGCGAAACCTCCTCAAAACCACAACAGGATGGGCTTAATCCTGTGGTTTTCTTTACCTCGGCAGGGCTGATACTGGCCTTCTCACTGATGACCATCTTTTTTACCGATTTCTCCGGGCGATGGATCACCCGCACCCTGAATTGGGTGTCAACCACCTTCGGCTGGTACTACTTACTGGCCGCTACCTTGTACATCGTATTTGTTGTGTTTATCGCAGCCTCACGCTTTGGTTCGATCAAGCTTGGGCCTGAGCAGTCGAAACCTGAGTTCAGCCTGATGAGTTGGGCAGCTATGCTGTTCGCCGCCGGTATCGGCATAGATCTGATGTTCTTCTCGGTCGCCGAACCGGTGACACAATATATGATGCCCCCGGAAGGTCAGGGCCAAACATTGGAGGCTGCACGTCAGGCAATGGTGTGGACGCTGTTCCACTACGGCCTGACCGGCTGGTCGATGTATGCATTGATGGGTATCGCACTCGGCTATTTCAGCTACCGCTATAACCTGCCGCTGACCATTCGTTCGGCGCTCTATCCCATCTTTGGTAAACGGATCAACGGCCCAATCGGTCACAGCGTGGATATTGCTGCGGTACTGGGCACCATTTTCGGTATCGCCACAACTCTCGGCATTGGCGTAGTGCAGTTGAACTACGGGTTGAAAGTGCTGTTCCACATACCGGAAAACCTGACGGTACAGGGCGCACTGATCCTGCTTTCAGTGATTATGGCCACGATTTCGGTGACCTCTGGCGTCAATAAGGGCATCCGTATTCTGTCCGAACTCAATGTGCTGTTGGCACTGGGGTTGATCCTGTTTGTGTTGTTCTTCGGTGATACTGAGTTCCTGCTCAATGCCCTGGTGCTCAATGTCGGCGACTATATCAACCGCTTTATGGGGATGACGCTCAACAGTTTCGCCTTTGATCGTCCTGTAGAATGGATGAACAACTGGACGCTGTTCTTCTGGGCCTGGTGGGTTGCCTGGGCGCCGTTTGTCGGCTTGTTCCTGGCGCGAATCTCTCGCGGACGCACCATCCGTCAATTTGTGCTTGGTACGTTGATTATTCCTTTCGTGTTTACCCTGCTCTGGCTGTCGATCTTCGGTAACAGTGCGCTTTACCAGATTATTCACGGCAATGCTGCCTTCGCGCAGGAAGTCATGCAATATCCTGAACGCGGTTTCTACAGCCTGCTGGCACAGTATCCGGGCTTTACCTTCAGCGCTTCCGTCGCGACGATTACCGGTTTGCTGTTCTACGTGACTTCAGCGGATTCCGGTTCTCTGGTGCTGGGCAATTTCACCTCACGTCTGAGCGACATCAATAACGATGCCCCCAACTGGCTGCGTATCTTCTGGTCAGTGGCGATTGGTTTGTTGACTATCGGCATGCTGATGACCGACGGCGTACCTGCATTGCAGAAAACCACCGTGATCATGGGCCTGCCGTTCAGCTTTGTGATCTTCTTTGTGATGGCCGGGCTGTATAAATCGCTACGGGTGGAGGACTACCGCAAAGCCAGTGCACTGAACACGTCCGCACCGATGCCGGTGTCCAGCAACGACGTGCTGAACTGGAAACAACGCCTGTCACGAGTAATGAACTATCCAGGCACTCAGTACACTCAAAAAATGTTGGACACCCGCTGCCGACCAGCGATGCAAGAAGTCGCCCGTGAGTTGGAACTGCGTGGTGCAAAAGTGGAGTTCAGCGAGGTACCGCCAGCCGAAGATGAACGCTTAAACCATCTGGAATTGCTGGTACATTTAGGTGACGAACAGAACTTTATCTATCAGATTTGGCCGCAACGCTACTCCGTACCGGGCTTTACCTATCGCGCCCGCTCGGGTAAGTCGCACTATTACCGGTTGGAAACCTTCCTGATGGAAGGCACCCAAGGCAATGACCTGATGGATTACAGCAAGGAGCAGGTGATCGGCGATATCCTTGATCAGTACGAGAAACACCTGAACTTTGTGCATATCCACCGTGAGGCACCAGGCAACACTCTCACCTTCCCGGATATGTAACTCGATAAAAAAAGGGGCTCAGCTTAGCTGTGCCCCTTCTCACCGGATATGTTCTCTGCATCGCACCCTACCTTCCCTTATTTATACAAATCCGCCGTACCGTAGACATGATTGTTGACGGTGACCGAAGTGATGCGATAGCCGCTAGCACCTTGTTGCTTGGCATCGGCAGCTATTGACTGTTCAAAGTCATTTAATGTTGATGCCTGACTGGAAACTACACCAATTTTTTGCAGTTGCTGGGCGTTTTCTGCTGTTACCGGTGTTGCTGCCAGTGCAGCCCCGCTGATGCAGGCCAATACCACGGCCAGGATAAGGTTTCTCATGATAAACACCTCGTTATTGCTGAAAAGACCGGCGACCCGAGCCGCCGGAGTTGGCGCGGGATTTACTGCCCCATCGCGTCTTTTTTCATTTCATCTTTTTTCATGCCGTCTTTGGCCATGCCGTCTTTCTTCATGCTGTCATGTTTCATTGCATCCTTACTCATAGAGTCTTTCTTCATGCAGTCCTTGCCCATGCAGTCTTTCTTCATGGCGTCTTTTTTCATGCCATCTTTAGCCATGCCGTCATGAGACATCTGGCCCATATTGTCCTTTTTCATCGCGTCTTTGCTCATGCTGTCTGCAGCATTGGCACCGATAGAACCCAACATCAACGCGCTGCACATCATCACTGCGAATAACTTTTTCATGGTATTTCCTTCTCTCATTTAAAAAGCACCTGTGTGCCGGGGATAGTTGTGGCCGCCGTTAGCTGCCGCCAAACCAGTTGTAACCTTGATCTTCCCAGTAACCGCCGGGAAAACGGTTGGTGACTTCAATCACCTGAATATGTTTCGGATTCTTGTAGCCAAGCTTGGTCGGCATACGCAGCTTCATCGGATAGCCGTATTTTCGCGGCAGGATCTGACCGTCGTAGGTCAGCGCCATAATGGTTTGCGGATGCAGCGCCGTAGCCATATCGATGCTGGTGTAGTAATCGTCGGCGCATTTAAAGCTGACATAGTTGGCGCTCAGATCCGCGCCGATCGCCTGAAGGAATTGTGCAAATGGCACCCCGCCCCACTTACCGATAGCACTCCAACCTTCAACACAGATATGGCGCGTCACTTGGCTGATTTGTGTCATTTTGTGCAATTGCGGCAGTGTCCAGGGCTGTTTATTCAACACCAAGCCACTGACCTCCAACCGGTAGTCATCACCATTAATATCCGGTGCATCTTCCTCGGCGTAAAACGCGTTAAAGGGAAACGGACGGGTGATCATCGACTCGGCATATACAGGTGCTAAATGGTCAGCATTGAACAGCCAGCCCTGTACCCGATCGTTAAACCGAGAGATACGATTCAGCGCTTGTTCCACATTGGCATTACTGCTGATGTCACAGCCGGTGAGCATCGCGATACCACCGAGTGTCAGCCCATTACGCAGGAAACGACGGCGCGAAGATGACGCCAGTTGGCGTGCCAGCAATTGCTGCGCTTCTTTCACGATCTCCCGCCCTTCGCTTAGACTGATCGGTTGTTTTTCCGCTTTCATCACGCTCTCCTTAACGTCCACGCAACATGGCCAACAGCGTGCGTGGCACCAACGCCACCATCACCAAATGCACCAGTACAAAACCCACCAGCCCTGACATGGCAAAAAAGTGGATATAGCGTGCCGCGTCATAGCCACCGAGCAGCTCACGCAGCAACGGAAATTGCACCGACTTCCACAACACCAGGCCAGAGAGCACCATCACCACGCCAGCAACCATGACAAACAGATAAGCCGCTCGTTGCACCATGTTGTAATGCCGTAAATCGCTGTGCCCAAGCTTGCCCCGCAACGCTACAAACAAATCACTCAACAAGACTTTGGGGCTGAGTGGCCAAAATTTGCGTTTCAGGCGACCACTGAACAGATTCATCAGCAGATAACACAAGCCATTAATCCCAAACAGCCACATACCGGCAAAATGCCACTGCAACGCGCCTCCCAACCAACCGCCCAGCGTCAGCTCGTTCATAAAGCTGAAGTTAAACAAGGGTGAGGCGTTGTAGATGCGCCAGCCGCTGGTCACCATGATCAGCATCGCCAGCGCATTCAGCCAGTGCGTCAAACGCAGCCACAACGGATGAATCAACTCGGTTTTATCCGGCGTAATGGACATAGCCATGATGCCTCTCCAGACGGTGTGATTTCGATGACTTGAGTATCCAACTGATTTGTTCCCCAAGACCTCACGTAAAGTTAAATAAAATGTGATAACTCCGACTACGGGGGTTGTGTAGACTTCAATAAGGTCTGGCAATCAGCGGTGAGAAGAATGGAAAAGCCAAAGAAAATTTTAATCGTCGAGGATGACGGTAATATCGCGGAGCTGCTGCAATTACATCTGCGTGACGAGGGCTATGACATCAGCCATGCCGCCGATGGCAATCTGGGTATGGCGATGTTGGAACAAGGCGGTTGGGATGCGCTGATCCTCGATCTGATGCTGCCTGGGATTGATGGGCTGGAGATCTGCCGTCGTGCACGCAATATGACGCGTTACACACCGATCATTATCACCAGCGCGCGATCAAGCGAAGTACACCGCGTGCTCGGGTTGGAGCTGGGGGCTGACGACTATCTCGCCAAACCCTTTTCAATGTTAGAACTGGTGGCCAGGGTCAAAGCTCTGTTTCGTCGTCAGGAAGCGATGAGTCGTAATTTGAAGATGGATGCCGGTACGCTGAGTTTTGACGGGTTAATCATCGATCCGATTGCGCGTGAGGTGCATTTGAATCAACAGGCAATCGATCTGACCCCACGTGAATTTGACCTGTTGTATTTTTTTGCCAGGCACCCCGGCAAAGTCTTTTCTCGCCTTAGCTTGCTCAATCAGGTGTGGGGCTACCAGCACGAAGGCTATGAGCACACCGTGAATACTCATATCAACCGGCTGCGTATCAAGATCGAAACCAACCCAGCGGAACCCGAGCGCATCCTCACTGTGTGGGGTATGGGCTATAAATTCGCGGCAGCGCCGCAAGAGTGAACCATGAAAAATCTTACGCTAACGCAACGTCTGACCTTGATTTTCGCTCTGCTGATGGTGGTCAGCTGCGCTATTTCCGGCTGGATGCAGGTACGCAGTAGCACCCAGTACAGCCAAGCCGTGATCCAACGATTGTCCGGTAATTTGGCGCAGCACATTGCCGACAGCAACCCACTGCTGGGACAAAATGGGCTAAATGCAGATTCGGTGCATGGCTTGTTCAATCAACTGATGGCCGTAAATCCCAGCGTCGAGGTATACCTGCTCGACAAACAGGGTGACATCATCGGTAACGCTGCCCCGGCAGGTCATCTGAAACGGCAGAAAGTGGATTTGCTACCGATACAGGCACTACTCGATGGTGCGAGCATGCCAGTTTACGGCGATGATCCACGTAACCCTGATGCAAAAAAAGTCTTCAGTGCCGCGCCGTTAAAGGTGAATGGTCAGATTGAAGGCTATTTATATGTGGTGCTGCTCGGCGAAGACTATGACGCTCTGGCCAGCAATGCGTTGTTTAATTCAGCAGTGACAATGGCGCTGTGGTCATCAGGCCTGATGGTGCTATTTAGCCTGGTGGCTGGCGGTTGCGCTTTCTACTGGGTTACGCGACCGATCCGTCGTCTTACCCGTCAGGTCAGTGAACTGGACAGCGGCGGAATTGCCGCGGTGCAAGCCTATGCAGCACTGCCTGCTGACAGCGGCGGGCGTGACGAAGTCAGCCGCTTACAGCAAGCGTTCAGTAGCATGTCTCGGCGTATCGCCGAACAATGGCAGTCGCTTTCGCAACAGGACCAACAGCGCCGCGAGTTTATTGCCAATATTTCACACGACCTGCGTACCCCGCTAACGTCATTACACGGCTACCTGGAGACTCTGTCAGTAAAATCTGCCAGCCTGAGTGAAAACGATCGGCAGCGTTATCTGGAGATCGCCTTGGCGCAGAGCCGTAAAGTGGGCAGGCTTGCACAAGAGCTGTTTGAGTTGGCACGGTTGGAATATGGCGTCGTAAAACCACAGAAAGAACCGTTCTCTCTGAGTGAGTTAGTACAGGACGTATTCCAGAAGTTCGAGTTGGCGGCAGAAGCTCGCCAACAAAGGCTGCTGGCGGATATCACCCCTGGTATTCCGTTGGTGTTTGCCGATGTCAGCATGATTGAACGGGTGCTAACCAATCTATTGGATAATGCCATCCGTCACACGCCACAAGGCGGTGAGATCGAGGTACGTCTATGGCAACAGGCAGGCAAGGTACTGGTGCAGGTTAATGACAGTGGCCCGGGTATCCCGCAAGAATTACGCGCCGACTTGTTTATGCGCCCTTCAATTCTGAGCAGTGCCCGACGTCATGCCAGTGGTTTGGGGTTAATGATCGTTCGGCGTATTTTGCTACTGCATGACAGCGATATCCAACTGGTCGAGCGGCCGCAAACCGGTGCCTGCTTCCGCTTCTCGATCCCGCTGCGCTAATCAAGGCTGCTCAGTTTAATGGCGACGTTGTCTTGTAGTCAGAGATACCCGGACCTAGCGCGCCGAGACCATGATGGGGCACATCCATGTGCCCCACCCTACGGGCCGACTGGACGACGCTCCAATTTGTTCCCGCAAATTGGTCGGCGGCAGTTCAGCTACTCCCCCAGAGGTACGCTTTCCCTAATAACGGGCTTTGGCAGCAGCCTTTACTGCATTAGTTAATGCAGCTTTTATCGACGCTGATAAATTTGTCGTTATAGATAATAAATTTCTGCCCTTTCAGCCTAATACCGGCATGGGTGAGCGTATCACCGGGGCGCAGGTATTCGGTTATGCCTTCCTCATCGGTGCTATCGCAGCCAGGCTTGAGCAGAAACTTAAAGTAGGTGTTGCCGGTATTCGTCAGCGTCCCACGTTGCGAATCAAGCCGATAGGCGAAGTTACTTTGGCGTGGACGCACCACCAGAATGGTGTCCATCACCACTATCGGCTCCAGATTGACGCCTGTAGTTTGGCGCGCCGCCGGGTCGATAAAACGAGTCGGAATTTCGCGGAATGACACCCGGTAATAACGCTCACGGTTATCCTGTGGGCCACGATAGAAGAACTTGTAATACTCACCCTGTCCTGCCTGCAATTGGAGCTGGCGGGGAGCAAACAGCAGTTCTCCATCTGCTGGGCGACTGCGTGCTTCATTTTCTCCCGGCCGATCAATCGCACGCAGCGTCACCTGATAAATACGTGCACTGCGATTATTGTTCAACACCCGTTTGGCTGTGAACGATTGGTCTTGGTCCATGGTGAACGTCAGCGTGCCGACATTAATTGCCGCCACGCTAAATGGCAGACACAGTAACCAAAACAGCCAGATTCTCACGATGTCGCCCCTAGTTAATATTGCGCCAAGTGGCTTCAACGTGGATCTCACCCGCAGCGCTAACGTCGCCGAACCAACCACGGCCTTCTACCGTCCTCAGTGAGACTGGGTTGTTCATTGGAATACTAAACTTCACACGGGTTTTATTCAGGATGCCAACCTCACCGGAAATGTCATTCCACGGCGTGCTGCTCCATAGCGCATTGGTCATGTCATGCCACTGTCCATCGCAACCGGCGTCATAGCGTTGTTCGCTGTTAGTGCTGGTGGTTATGCTTAGCGTCGCAGGGAACGGTACCCGTGTCTGACTATCCGCCGAAGAAAACACGCAATAACTCATTCCATTGATGACCTGCGTCGGCCCGGTGGCCATCACTCTCACCTGATCGGCAGCCGTCTTCCCGCTGGTAGTAACGACATAACCGAACTCCAGCGGAGGTTCCGCGGGGCCGACATAGCCTTCTCGATAGGGACGGTTGTCGAAGTCGTCAGCAATGATGCTGATGCTGAAATCACGTGGTTTGATGATGAGCTGATTAGAGGTGGAAAACTCATACCAGCCAGATTCCGGCGAGGTCGTATTTTGGAAACGGAAATTAATCAATTCACGGGTGCCACTGTCGGAAATACCCAGTTTCACCATCTGTTTAAAGAAATTACTGCCGAAAAAGACGTAGATCGCGTTGCTGCTCTTCAGATCGTTAAAGGTGTAGTAGCTGCCTGTACCTGAGGTATTCTTCCAGTTGTTGCCGTTCAGGCTGAACTGCAAGTCAGCCGCGTTAACCGCCGACGTCAGCGCGGCATTGTTGATCGTCGGAAACACATGAATGGAGGTATTACTGACGCTGCCGTCGGTCTGCAGATCGTAACTGACCATTTTACACATGATGCCAGTGCGTGAGCCGATAGTCTGATTTTTGCAATCGGCATTACCCTCACCGATGATCGGCACGCCATCGCTGTTGACGAACACTTCCGACACCGCGTTGGTATTGATAAAACGCAAATGGGCTGCCTTGCTGTGGGTCACGGTACGTTTATACCAGTTGCCTCTGGCTTGATTTTGGCAACGTTCCCCGTTACTGGCATCGTAAACATCGGGAGACTGACAGCTATTGATCTCCATGCTAAATGCATCACCCGCTGCCAATTGCTTCAAATATTGATAGAAGCTCGGTGACATCATACCGTGCATCCATTTGGCCCCACCAGAAGTCACCACTGCCCCATAAAACCCCTTTTCATCGGTGCTTTGCGGCAAAATCAAGCTGGTATCCATATTACAGCCGGCATACCAGTTAATGCAGCGCAGTCCGAGGAACGGATTCTTGATCGGTGCATTTTCCAACCACATGTCAAAACGGTTATTCGCCGACAGCCCCGTGTTGTAGCCGTTATCCACATAACCCAGGCTTTGCTGATAGATAGTGCCGGACCCGCCGTATTTTAGCCCGGTCCATTTATTGGCGCCTGTCATGCGCGGGTCCAACGCCCCTGCGGGGGTGACAAAAAAATTATCGTCAGCGTTGTTCTCGACGAATACAAACTTCACTGTCGCGGCATCAGGCCAGTTGGTGACGTTCACCGCCTGCAGTGGAAATGCAGCCATCAGCATGAGCAACAACGTAGCCTTAACCTTCATTGGTCATTTCTCCTGCTTGCAGATTGCCGGCGTAGGTTTTCAGCCCAATGCAAATCACGTCACCGACCCAAACGGCGCCTTGCGCCTTACTCAAGTCCAGACCCACTTCGCAGCTTTGATCACCGCTGTGGGTAAAGTCGATCACCGGGAATTTCTTATCGACGTCCATGATAAATTCGCCTTTTTCATCGGTGCGGGTACGGCCGATATGATTTTTGATGTAGGCGTTAGCCAGCAACGTTCCATCTTCGGCTTTGATACGGCCGAACACCGTCACCATCTGTTTAATTTCCGGCGAGATCACCGCTACGTTGCCTGGATACAAGGTCAGCTTGCTCTTACGCTTCGTGACAATATCAAAGCTTTCTGCCGAGTTTTTATTGTTCATCAGTTCGACTTCGTACTGGCCATAAGGCGATAGAGGGACATAGTTCTTATTGCCGGTCAGCTTCACTGTCCGCCCGTCCACCCGGGCAGTTAGCATGCCGTCGTTTTCAATACCGGTGTTAAAGATGATGCCTGCATTGCCCTCATTCCTACCGCTGGCCGCAATATCACGCCCCTGCCAACCAACACTGCCGCTGGCACTCAAGCTTGAGTTAACATAACCGTCGGCAGAGCTGCTGACGTTGACCGTACCGGTAGAATACTTGGTGTCAAAACGCGCATAGGCACCGCCGTTCACGCTATTATCGCCGTGTGTATCACCGGAAATTGCACGCGACAAGTTGGCCCCGACGGTGCGGATCGGTCCGTTTTGAATGTCTTTACGTGCGGCCAGATTGGCAGTGGTGTAACCGTTCTGGTTTGAAACCCCAGCACTGAGCCAGTTGCCCATCGGCAGTGTGAAATCCAGAGCGACGTATTTTCCGGTATTGGAACGGTTACCGCCGTTGTTATAACGCTGTACCCCGGCACGCACGCCCAGCGTGCCGAAACGGCCGGTGAAAATATTCTGGTAATAATCTGCGTTGTAATAATGGCTATCGTTCTTTTTATCGTCGTTGTAACTGAGGCTTAAACTCCCAAGCGGTGACCAAAGCGCACCAAAGTTCATCGTGCCGCCGATGGCGCGATTATGCGCATCGTTTTGCAGCAACTTGTCACCGATCACCGTTTTTTCCTGGTTGACCCACAGGCTACTAAAACCGCCGGGTAGCGCAGCGCTAACGCTATTGACCATGCTCCAGGAGCTGTCAGACGCCGCCATGTTCTGCACATTGAACTGAATAGACTCGCTCAGCGGTACGCTGAGACGGCTTTCGCCAACGGCATTGCTGTCAAACGAGTAACCAGACAACGCCCAGTTCAACGTATGCAGGTTACCGGTTGCGGAAGCACCGATCAGATAAGAATCTTTTGCCGGTCGATGACGCTGGCCATCACCACGCCAATCATCCATGCGGATCATTCCGCCCCAAAACTGCCACGCCAAAGGTGCGTTGGTACCACGGTTAGGGCTAAATAATTTGTTCACCCGCTGTATCCGCTTGTCTATCACCCTGCCGTTGGCCACCACTTCGACTTCAACATCATAAATACCGTAGGGCAAATTGCCGGTGTCTACTTCATGGTTACCCATGGCAAAGTTCTGCACGCTCAGCAACCGTCCATCACGGGATAAATGTACTTCGCCTGCCGAGGGGAAAAACGCCACGATTGGCGTCAGCGACTGGCTATTATCGAAAACGGTAGAGTTGGCACGATTGCCATAAGACATGCCGTAAATCTTGCTGGAGTTGACGGTGGTAACAGGCCCCAGCGATTGTAAATTCCAGCTATCGAGCATCCCAGCGGCAAAACGGCGTCCGGCAAAATCGCGTTCATACATCACTTTATACAGTGTGGCATTCTCATCACCGCTGCCGATGCCATACACTGAGCCGTTCACTTCCACATGATGCTCACGTAGGGCAGTAACACTGTTGAGCGATAAATAACTGGATGTATTCCCTTCACTGGCGCGGGTACGGTTATCATAAACCCCGAAGTTATAGTCCAGCGTACTACTGATGGCATCCACGCTGGATGCGCCGATATCGCTAGAGCGCGCACGCAGCAAGGTTCCCATCGCGGACTCTTTCACTACCAATTGCAAATTAAGCTGACGAAAATCCAGCGCCAACCACGCATCTTCGGTCAGGGCGATACGCTGCTTTTGGTCAAATTCCACATCCTGCAGCAGTTGCAGTTGCTTGATGGTCTCTGCGGTCAGCGGCGTACCCTCATCACCGTCTTCCAGTGTGACCTGGCGGATTTTTAGATGATTGTTATCCAGGTACAAGAAAGCATGGCCGATTCGAATATCGTCTTTTACACCGCTGTTTTTTTCAAAGTGCAGCAATAACGGGATGCTCATACCCTCCCGTAACGCCAGACTGAAGGTTTGCGGGATCAACACACCATCAATTTGAGTCAGCCCAGCAGCAATCACGGATTGGCCCGGTAACAACACTGCGGGGAGCAATATCGCACCAGTGGCAAACAACATTTTCAACAGCACAGTATCCAGCGCATCTTTCACGTCCCACTCCCTGAGTTCTTTTTATGAGTCCCGTTCCGCATTGACCTCAAAGTGGATCATGCTCTGCGCTACTTCACCGGAATAAACTGCTCGCCATGCCACAGGGCTATGCGGCCTTTTTTATCGGTGACGTCCACTTTGCTAAAACCGCGTGTCTTACCCGGCATGACAAAGTAGTTTTCCTTGCAGTCATTACCGTCTTTCTTGTTGCGGCAGTTACCGTAGGCGACCACCTTGAAGGTGGCGTTACCGCTGTTTTTTATCTGGCCGTCGGCAAACTGATAGTTGAATTGATCCTGTCTTGGCGCCACAACCAAAATGGTGCCAATACGCGCCGACGTCGTTGCGACAGCATTGCGTTTAGCCGAATTTTGGCCCACGTCACTCAGCGCCTGATCAAACCAGACGATGCGGTAATAGCGTTCCTGGTTATCGTTAGGGCCTTTGTAATAGAAGCGAATCACATCGCTGGCGTTAGCTGGCAATATCAAACTGGCTGGTGACAGCAACATTTCATCTTTGCTGCCCATCGCGATCACGGTACCGGACTCCAGCGGGCTTGAAATACGCTCGATTTTTATGTTCACCAAACGACCGCTGTCAGTGGTATTTTTGATTTCTTTACTCAGACGCACGCTATCGCTGTGCATGAAAGAGCTAATTTCACCGACATCAAGCGCAAGAACAGGTTGAGACAGCGATAACAACAGGAGAGCGATGCGTTTCATGACGGTATTCCAGTAGCATGCTTCAGTAGCGATGAAAAATAGAGGGGTACCAATATCCGTCGTTCAAGAGATTGACATACCCAAGGCAACCCGAGGTGGGCATCCTGATCGAAAGCCCATCCCCGGTTCCCCTAATACTGAACGTACGTCGTCAATATTAGGGGTGCCTCCCTGTTTTGCTGTGATAGCTTAGGGGATCAAGCAGTCCAGGTAGCGTTGAACTCGACGCTCACATCACCACTCCAGATACCCTCTGGCAGAGCGCTGAAGTCAGTCACGGCAGTGGTGCCGTCTGAGGTAGCACCGATGATGCTAAAGGTGAATTGATCCTGTGCACTGGTACGAGAAGCTTTGTCGTAAGCGTTAGACAATGCGCTCAGGTTACCGCCCAGGATGCCGGCAGAAGTGTCGATCATGGTGGTTTCAGCCGTTTTCTCTACAGCAGCCCCGTTGTAGGTCACGCCAACGTCCAGGGTAGAGCCAGAGGTGTCGAGCTGAGTCAATTTGTTGGAAACCAGTTTGGAGGTCAGTTTGAAGGCGGTAGCGGTAACATCCCCTTCCACGGTCACGTCAAACAGACCTTTCTGGCTGTTAAAGCCCTTAATACCTTCTGCATAGTTGAAAGACAGACTGCCGAGTGGGGTAACAACCAGTTTGCTGGTAGTGTCTTTCTTCGCGGTAGCAGACCAGGTCGCCAACGCTTGAGCAGTCACGTCAGCTGCTTGTGCCGTGCTAACTGCTGCGAAGGCTGAAATGATTGCCAAAGCCAGTGTAATTTTCTTCATGGTAAAACTCCCTTCAACTTTAAAATGATTGTGCGTCCATTAGCGTGACGTGCTTTAGTCAGTCACTTACATGAGTGCTTTTAGCCAGTCTGCCTGACGAGAGAAATACTAACCCCATGAAGTCAAAAAAGAATCATTAACTATCAAATCACAAATATTTAGATTTTAATTCTAATATTAATATTTAAATCGCCTTTATTAACATTAAAAAACCAGACGATAAGCTCAGTAAGAATAAAATGCTTATTGTTTTCCGTGCCAATTGCGCTACTTTTTCTGTATATAAAACGCACTGACGCACCAAGTCAAAATAGGGTTGACCCCATTATTTTTTGTAGGATGTTTAATTTGATTTAAATCAATTTTTGCCAGAACGGCAGGGAGGAGAATCAATACGTCGTCTTACGCAGGAAATATCATTCGCTGCCGACCCATCTTAAAACAAGATATGCCGGCAGCCGATTTCAAACAGGTTGTTGGATCCTAAAGGCCAAAATCAAATACATAAATCCAGCCTGGTTAAGGCCCAGCTTGCGCATGATATTCAGTTTATGTGTGCTAACCGTTTTGTAACTGCGATGGGTAAGGCTGGCAATACGTTGCGGATTGGCGCCGGCAATCATCATTGCCAGTATTCGCCATTCACTGCGAGAAAGCGGTTCTACAGATGGATTTAGCACAGCCTTAATACTCGGGCTACGATAGCCTGCCCCCGTATCAGTGGCAGCGATGGCATCAAACAGACAATCCAAAGAATCTTCTTTCGCGACCAAAGATAAATGCACGTGTGTAGACAAAATGGTCAATATGCTGGCATTAGTCACTGACGTAAATATTATCAGTGATGTATTCGGCCAGATATCATTTATCGTCAGAATGTAACGTAATACATCATACAAACTTTCACTTTCATTATACAATTCCATAATTAGTATTTGCTTCTCATTCTCCTTCAATTCAGCATCTATTCCCCTTGTGCTGTGAACAAATTGATAGTCTATCGGCTCGGGATCAATAAGTGCCCGTAATCCTTTTCTCACCCAGGGATTGGGTTCAAAAAAGAGAATAGCCTCCCTGAAAGTGGTATTCGTCATAATCCATTACCATAAATTAGGTATAAAAGTAGCGATTGAAGCGGAAATTTTAGACATTGCCAGTTAACAGAATATAAGACTTGCGTCGAATAAATGCTGCATTATTAACCAAAAGGCGAAAGTTAAGTATTTAATATTACGGTAATAATATTGGCGGCATATTCCTTTCCCCCGGGGCGGCGTTCATCCTGACACCGATTAATGATTAATTGATAATTGCTGCGTTGTCGCTTTCAAGACCTGAACAAACCTCTACCCTGTGCTCACGCAAAATGCGGCAGCGCAGAACAAATAGTCGGGAAATGCCGGAAATGTATGAGCGTACCTGATTACTGCGCACTACCAGCAAAAACTCGTCACCGTTGCATTCTGCCGCCTGCATACCGGCATAAGCCAGAATATCGCGGCTTAGACCTGTACCGACCATAGTCGAAGCCCCCGGCATAGACATAAACACCTTACAGCTGTTGGCTTTACCCAGATAGATTTCCTGTCGGGCAATCGAGCCAGAAAGGTAGGTCGTGATCCCAGCCACCAGCATGATCACCCCTAACGCGACGACGCTAGCTATCGCCCACCAGCGTAAAGAGTAGCCGGCATACACTGCCCCCTCTCTTTCAATATCTTTTGTTGAGTGCGTTATTTCCGGTTTGGGTGATATGCGCGGAGTGAAGGGTATTTCTACGTCCGGTGGCCGGCTTTCAGGCCCTTCGCAAGACTCAACCATAATTTCATAGCGCAACATAAAACCCACCTTGGGGACGGTAGCGATTACCTCATCCTCAATACCCAGGTTTTTAATGACCCGACGTAACTTACTCACACATTGGTTAAGATTATTGTTACCTGAAACCATCCCGTAATCGTCCCAAACCTTCTTGAATATCACGTCACGGCTAACGGCCTCACCGTGATGTGCAAGCAATAGCAGCAGCAATCGCTTTGAAGGGTTGGAAATAGAGATTGGATCATCAGAGAACTCCGTCAGGCTCAGGGTACCCGTATCCGCATCAAAAATTATGTGATCGTTTAATCTATATTTCATTTTTTCACAGGTTTCACTCTAGTTATTATTTATCGCCTGGCGCTAAATGTTAATAGAACATTAATCAATATTTAATCAGGTTGATTTTCAAAGTGTGGCCATCAACGACAATGACTATCAATTAACGCCAAAATTAGATGTTTTTCCACCTTATCGCATTTGATATAAGATTTTTCTCATAAGCCTTAACCAAAGATTATACAAACATCACTATCATTGATATATTTATATGTAAAATAACTTAAAGTTAGTTTTTTGTTTTGTAAATTACCACCTTTAAGCTAAAAATCCTCACCATTCATTTAATGCAAGTACTTTTAATAGGAAAGTAATGAAAGGTGAATTTTGACTACATTGGATTCAGCCCAAAAATCAGCGTTAAAACGCGGAATTTATGCGATTAAAGGCAGAATTCATCTTTTGATTTGGTGGTGCTTTAGCAAACCGCGAGGGAAATGAAAGAAAATAGTTACGAATAAAATACGATATCGGCCCCGCCTAATGGCTTCAGACGAGTAACACGAAAACGCATGAATACAGGGAATACATTACTCTGAGGCAGGAAATACCAGACTGAAAACAATGCGTGCAGATTTATCATATTCAGTGCAGTGGACGATCGCCGTACCGCCATGCAGCGTCATGATCGCCCGGACAATTGCCAGCCCCAAACCGCTGGCGTGGTTACCGGCACTGCGGGCAGCATCAGCACGGTAGAAGCGATCAAACAGCTTATCCCTATGAGCCGGTGCAATCGGCGGCCCCTGATTAACCACCTGTATCGCGACTTCTCCAGTCGCTTGAACGTCAACCCGTAACCGTATCCGGCTGTTTTCGTCGGCATAACGCACAGCATTAGATACCAGATTGCTCAAGGCGCGCTGGAACAACATTGCGTCGGCCAGCAAGTGCCCTTCTCCCTGACAAACCAACGTAATCCCGCGCTCCTCCGCCAAGCCTTCGAAATAGTCGGCTACCCGCTGCAACTCTTTCGCCACGTCAAGACGGCTATAGTTCAGTACCGCCTGCCCCTCACCGGCACGCGCCAAAAACAGAATGTTTTCCACCATGCGGGAAATGCGTTCCAGTTCATCCATGTTATTCGACAGCAGAGTTTCATACTCTTCCACGCTGCGTGACTGATACAACGCCACCTGACAATGCCCCATCAGTGCACCCACTGGAGTACGAATTTCATGCGCTAAATCGGCGGAAAACTGCGTCAGGCGCTGATAACCTTCGTTCAGACGATCGAGCATGGCGTTGAACGAACGGGTCAACTGTTGCAGTTCCTTCGGTGCTCCTTGTTCACTCAGACGGGTCGACAGCGTATTGGGCGTTATCACTGCTGCCTGAGCTGCCATACGCCAGAGCGGTTGTAAACCGCGCCTCATCACCCAATACCCTAGCAACGCGATCAAGATAAATGCCACAATAACAGCCACCACTATCCGCCAAAGGTAACGCGCCAGCATCTTCTGTTCGTTGATCATCACGTGGGCAGCCGAGATTTGCAGCAGGTTACCGTCCTCCAGCTTGATAAGCGCCGACGCGACGCGTAATGGCACACCTTGTGCCGTCTGCCCACTTTGCACCGCACTCAACCGTTGCGGTATATCAACGGGCGTTGGTGTGATCGGCGGCAGGCTCAGTTTGGCGGGGTTAACATTGATTAACGGCTTTTGTCCCGGCTGTTGAAAAATCAACACATCCTGCTCGTTACCCAACATATTTTCAAACAACCCGGTATTCGCCGTCAGCCGCTCGAGAGGGAAACGCTGACTGAGCAAATTGCGGTAATACTCGACCCGACCGGTGACCTGTAAATCGCTGCGGGTGATCATCTCCTGACGCATCGCACCATACAGATACCACCCCGCACCGCTGACGACCAATGCCGCGACCAGCGCAAACAGCATGGCACTGCGAAGCGTCAGCGACAGTGAACGCCAACGTTGGGTGAGTATTTTCATGAGCGCGGCTCACAAACGTAGCCAATGCCACGCACGCTGTGGATCAGCTTGACGTCAAACGGCCGATCAATCTTTGCGCGCAACCGCTTGATCGCCACATCCACTACATTGGTATCACTGTCAAAATTCATGTCCCACACTTGGGACGCAATCATGGTGCGCGACAGCACCTCACCTTCCCGTCGCACCAGCAGATGCAACAGCATAAACTCTTTGTTTGTCAGCGGAATTACCACGTCTTGCCGCACGGCTTTACGCCGCAGAACGTCAAGCTGTAAATCGGCAATTGCATAGTGGTCAGCTTCTCGCACCGTACCGCGGCGCAGCAACGTCCGTAGGCGCAGCACCAACTCAGTAAAAGAAAAGGGTTTAATCAAATAGTCGTCAGCGCCCAACTCCAGACCATGGATACGGTCCTGCACCCCGTCGCGTGCGGTCAAAAACAGAATTGGCACGTCGCTTTTCTTGCGTAGAACCTCAATAATCTGCCAGCCATCCAACCCTGGTAGCATTACGTCGAGCACGATAGCGTCGTAACCATGCTCCAGCGCCTGAAACAGACCATCGGTACCGTTACGCGCCAAATCGACACTGTATCCTGCTTCCGCCAGCCCTTTCTTCAGGTAATCGCCCGTGCTGATGTCATCTTCAACCACCAGTATTCGCATTGTCATCACCTCATTACACCAACGGAAATACTAGCAGTTTCGGCGGACATTCTTGATGACATTAATGTCATCAAACAGACATGGTGCTGTCCCCATTGTTCAACCATGCTTAATCGGCAACCTTAACAGAGGAAAACTTTATGATTACCCGTCATCGTTTTGCCGGTTTGCTGCTGTCTACCCTCATGCTGTGCAGCGGGGTCGCCGCTGCGGCCCAGACAACAGGAAAGGTCATTGCCCCACTGCGTGGCACTATCGATCAGGTCACCGACAGCAGTCTGCAGGTCACCGACCGTAAAGGGGAAAAAGTCAGCGTTAAACTCAACGATCAAACCCGGGTGCTGAGCGTCTCGAAAGGCACTCTGGATGACATCAAGCCGGATAGCTTTATCGGTACCGCTGCGGTACCACAACCCGACGGTACACTGAAGGCGCTGGAAGTACATGTCTTCGCCGCCAGCCTGCGCGGCACCGGTGAAGGGCACTCCGCCTGGGAATCTGCCGACGGCAAAGTCGATACCATGACCAACGGCACCGTTGGCAAGCTGGTTAAATCCAAGGGCCGCACGCTGACTGTGACCTACGGTAACCAGCAGAAAACCGTTAACGTACCGGAAGATGTACCGATCGTCACCCTGGATCCCGGCGACCGCAGTCTGTTAAAACCAGGTGCACACATCGTGCTGTTCTCAGCCACGGACGACAAAGGTGAACGCGTCGCCACCCGTATTTCCGCTGGAAAAGACGGCACCGTTCCACCGATGTAATTAGGTTGTGCCCCGCCATTGGCAATGTAATGACGGGGCATCATCTAAGGAGTGCATAATGAAAACCCGCGCACAACGGCCAGTGCATCGCTGGCCAGTCCGCATCACCCATTGGATTAACCTGTTCGCCATGGTCTGCATGTTTATGAGCGGCTGGGAGATCTACAACGCCTCACCCTTGTTCGGTTTTCGCTTTCCGCCTCAGGTTACGCTCGGCGGTTGGCTGGGCGGCGCGATTGGCTGGCATCTGGCAGTAATGTGGCTGCTGGCCTGCAACGCACTGTGTTATTTGCTGTGGAGCCTGTTCAGCGGCCATTTCCGTCGTGACCTGTTACCACTTAGCCCCGGCGCACTACGACAGGATATCTGGCAAGCACTGACGTTACGGCTAAAACATCAGCATGGTCGTTATAACGCCATTCAAAAACTGATGTACCTCGGCGTGTTGATTTTGGGACTGCTACTGGTGCTCTCCGGCCTGGCAATCTGGAAACCGGTGCAATTACAAGAATTGGTGAGTCTGTTTGGTGGCTTTGATACTGCACGTTACGTTCACTTTTTTGCCATGTCCGGTATTGGCTTATTTGTGGTCATTCACCTGCTGATGGTGATTATCGTGCCGCGCACGTTGTGGGCAATGATTACGGGTGGCAAACATGAATGATAAAAAACAACGCCCTTTAGCACCGACGCTGGAGCCGGACCAAAAGAAACAACTGGTCAATCTACAGCGCCGTCTCATGCTACGTTCGGGTCTGACGCTAGGCGGTATCGCCATGCTAACCGGTTGCAACTTACAAGACGGTGACCAGGTAGATAAAGTGCTGTGGGCAATGTCACGCTGGAACGATCGGGTGCAAGCCTGGCTGTTTAACGGTCAAAAGCTGGCGCAAACCTATCGCCCGGATCAAATTACCCATCCGTTTCCGTTCAACGCGTTCTACCCGGAGTACAACGTCCCAGAGGTGGATCTTGCCAGTTATCGTCTGGAAGTCTCCGGCAAAGTCGCGAAAACAGCCCCCTGGACACTGGAACAGTTACAACGCTTGCCGCAACAGAGCCAAATAACCCGGTTGATCTGCATTGAGGGGTGGAGCGCCATCGGTCAATGGGGCGGCGTACCGCTACGCAATTTCCTACAGCATGTCGGCGCCGATCTAAACGCACGCTATGTGGGGTTCAAATGCGCGGACCGTTATTACTCCAGTATCGACATGGCCACCGCACTGCATCCACAAACCATTCTGGCGTTAGATTTCGCGGGTAAGCCACTGCCAGCCGATTACGGCTATCCGCTGCGGCTGCGAGTGCCAACCAAGTTGGGATTTAAGAACGCCAAACATATCGCCGCCATTTTTGTCAGTGACACCAACCCTGGCGGCTACTGGGAAGATCAGGGTTATAACTGGTTCAGCGGAATTTAGGTTTAAAGCATGTCACGGCAGCACGCTATTCCGCTTTCTATGATGCCGACTGGCGCTCACAAGGTAAGGCTTGATGTGAACAACGTTGCCTCTGTGGGCCATAGTTCGTAGTCAAACTTGCCCCTTTCAACACAATGCCATCCCCCCGTCAGGGGGTTCTTGTTTTAACCTTACTCCCCCGTTGTCATCAGCGTAATATCTGCCTGCAAAATGGCCTCTCGCGCTGCGGTGGGTAAATTGTCATCGGTAATAATGGCGTCAAATACGGCAATCGGCAGCGCCAGATAGGTGGCGATTTTGCCGTATTTAGAGGTGTCGCTGAGCAGGATGCAGCGGCGACTGGCGTCAACAATGGCTTTCTTCACCATCACCTTGTCTTCATTCGGTGTCGACAGGCCACGCATGCCCCATGACGAGGCGGAAATAAACGCCAAATCGATAAACAGCCCTCGTAAGGCCTGCGCCGCAGCTTCACCGACACATGAGCGGTTCTCACGGCAGACGGTACCGCCAGTGTGAATGATCTTGCACTGGCTGTGTTCGATCAGGAAACCCGCGATCACAAAATCATTAGTGACCACCGTCAGATCTTCACGATCGCTGATGTATTTCGCCAGTGCCAGCGTAGTGGTCCCTGCATCCAGATAGATACAACTATTGGGAGGGATCTGTCGAGCCGCCAACTGACCGATAGCCGCTTTCTGCTGACTGTACATCCCTTCTTTGTCCTGATGAGAAGGCTCAATCGCCACCCGCTCTGCAGACTGCACGCCCCCCGAGACCGCCAGCACCGCTCCCTGCTCTTCGAGTTTTTGCACATCGCGGCGGATGGTCATATGCGATACCCCCAACCGTTCGGTCAATTCAGCAATGCTGACAACCCCGCGTTCTGATACCAGCGCTAATATTTGCTGGTGGCGTTCTACAGGTATCACGGTTCCCTCTCTTTACCGCAGTGATAATAATTGTGATTTTACGTCAATTTTCGTTCTGTGAAAGCGTCCTCTTTCCAGGCCGTGAGGCTAGTCATACTATCGATAGTTTATTTTTAATATTTAAAACAGTTAGATAGCCTTCATTCTTATTTTACTTGCCATGTGAGCCTGATAAATCAACTGTTAATAATTGTGATACCGATCGCTGACACCGTACAAAAAAGTGCTTACATTTAACACAACAAAACAAATTATCACTAAAATTAACATGAGGTGTTGCATGACACAGCCACGTGATTTTGCAGTTTGCATCGTTGGATTAGGCTCCATGGGAATGGGCGCAGCAAAGTCGTGCATTAACGCCGGGCTAACGACTTATGGTGTCGATCTTAATCCGCAGGCACTGACCGCATTACAACAGGCCGGGGCCAAGCAAGCCGCTAACAACGGTGACGGTTTCGCGTCGGATTTGGACGCGTTGTTACTGCTGGTGGTAAATGCCGCGCAGGTGAAACAAATTCTGTTTGGTGATAACGGCCTGGCAGCGAAACTGAAGCCCAATACGCCGGTCATGGTGTCCTCCACCATTTCTGCCACTGATGCCAAAGACATCGAACAACAGTTGCTGGCATTGGGCCTGAACATGCTGGATGCCCCCGTTTCCGGTGGAGCAGCGAAAGCCGCTGAAGGGCAAATGACCGTGATGGCATCTGGCGCGGAATCGACGTTCCGTCAGCTACAACCGGTATTAGATGCCATTGCCGGTAAAGTCTACCGCATTGGCGAAGATATTGGCCTGGGCGCCACCGTGAAAATCATCCACCAACTGCTGGCCGGTGTGCATATTGCCGCCGGAGCAGAAGCCATGGCGCTGGCGGCCCGCGCAGGCATCCCATTGGACGTAATGTACGATGTCGTCACCCATGCAGCCGGCAATTCATGGATGTTCGAGAACCGTATGCAACACGTGGTCGATGGTGACTATGCCCCTAAATCAGCGGTAGATATTTTCGTGAAGGATCTGGGGCTGGTGGCGGATACCGCCAAAGAACTGCATTTCCCGCTGCCCCTGGCCTCCACCGCCTTCAATATGTTCACCGCTGCCAGCAATGCCGGTTTTGGTAAAGAAGACGACAGCGCAGTGATCAAGATCTTCGCTGGTATCGACCTGCCACAGAAAAAGGAGAACACATAATGCTGCTCGGCGTCATCGCAGATGATTTTACCGGAGCCACCGATATTGCCAGTTTTCTGGTTGAAAACGGGCTATCAACTGTCCAGTTGAATGGGGTTCCACAAGATGATGTTCCCATCGAGTCGCAGGCCGTGGTCATCAGCTTAAAATCACGCTCCTGCCCGGCGGCACAGGCGATAGAACAATCGTTGCACGCCTTGGCGTGGTTACAACGCCAAGGGTGCCAACAATTTTACTTCAAATATTGTTCGACTTTCGACAGCACCGCACAGGGAAATATCGGCCCAGTGACCGATGCCCTACTTGATGCCTTGGGCGAAAACCAAACGGTGATTTCGCCAGCGTTGCCGGTCAACGGCCGTACGGTGTATCAAGGGTATTTGTTCGTGTTGGATCAGTTGCTGTCGGAGTCCGGTATGCGCCATCACCCGGTTACGCCAATGACTGACAGTAACTTACTGCGACTGATGGAAGCACAGGCTCAGGGCCGATGTGGGCTGGTGACGGCCGCAGAAATGGATCGCGGCGTCGAAACAGTCACGAAAAAATTGCAGCAGTTAGTGCAACAGGGTGTGCGATACGCCGTAATGGATACGCTGAATGAACAGCATTTGCTCACTCAGGGTGCAGCGCTGAAAAACATGAAGCTGGTCACCGGTGGTTCTGGTCTGGCGATCGGTCTGGCGCGTCAATGGGCGCAGCCGGGGCAAAACAACCCTCACGTTGCAGGTGCCCCGCAGGGAGAAAAAGCCGCAGTGTTATCCGGTTCCTGCTCCATCATGACCAATCAGCAAGTCGCGCGTTACCGTCAGCAAGCGGCAGCCAAGGCTATCGATGTGGCCCGTTGCCTCACCGAGTCTGACCGTATGGCCTATGCCACAGAACTGGCCAACTGGGCGCAGCAGCATGCAGATGATCCACTGGCTCCGTTGCTTTACGCCACAGCCGAACCGGAAAAGCTACAACACATACAGCAGCAATACGGTATGGCCGCCGCCAGCCAAGCGGTAGAGTCGCTGTTCGCTAACGTGGTCAAACAACTCCAGCAGCACGGCTTCCGCCGATTTATCGTTGCTGGCGGTGAGACATCCGGTGTGGTGACGCAGGCGTTGGGCATTCGTGGTTTCCATATCGGTCCCTGTATTTCTCCCGGTGTTCCTTGGGTACGTGCCATTGATCAACCTGTTTCACTGGCCCTGAAATCGGGCAATTTTGGCGATGAAAACTTTTTCGCCCGCGCGCAAACGGAGTTTCCATTATGACACCGACGACTGAACAGCAGGCACGTGAAGAAATGGTCCGCTTGGGCGCCTCATTTTTCCAGCGTGGCTACGCCACCGGTTCAGCCGGCAACCTTTCACTGTTGTTGGCAGACGGCACGCTACTGGCAACACCCACCGGTTCCTGTCTGGGAGAATTGCAGGCCGAACGCTTGTCGAAGGTTAGCCTGAGCGGCGAATGGCTGTCGGGTGATAAACCGTCAAAAGAGATCAGTTTCCATCGCGCACTGTATTTGAACAACCCGGAGTGTAAAGCCGTGGTGCACCTGCATTGCACGTATCTCACCGCCCTCTCCTGCCTGCAAGGACTGGACGTAGAGAACGCCATTAAACCCTTTACACCTTATGTGGTGATGCGGGTCGGCAAGGTGCCGGTGGTTCCTTATTATCGTCCCGGCGACCTACGACTGGCAGAAGACCTGGCCAAATTGGCCCCGACGCATCGCGCCTTTTTATTGGCTAATCACGGCCCGGTAGTCACAGGTAAGGATCTGCGAGCCGCGGCGGATAATACTGAAGAAATGGAGGATGCGGCGAAGCTGATTTTTACCCTCGGCAACCGCCCCATTCGTTATTTGACCGATGATGAAATTGCCGAGTTACGGAGCTGAACCATGCCTAAATTTGCTGCCAATTTATCAATGATGTTTAACGAGTTGCCGTTCCTTGAACGTTTCGAGGCCGCTGCAAAGGAGGGATTCCAAGCCGTGGAATTCCTGTTCCCTTATGAGTATCCGGCTGCGTTGTTGGCGGAAAAACTGCATCATAACGGTCTGCAACAAGCCCTGTTCAATACTGCCCCCGGCAATGTCGACGCCGGTGAATGGGGCCTGGCCGCCGTGCCTGGTCGTGAACAAGCTGCTCGCGCTGATATCGATCGTGCACTCGCCTACGCCATCGCGCTGGGTTGCCCCAGCGTACACGTCATGGCCGGTGTGGTTCCCCCGGGGGAAGACTGGCAGCGCTACCGCGATACCTTTATAGACAATATCCGCTATGCCGCCGATAGCTTCGCTAAACAGGGCATCAAGGTGTTGATCGAAGCGCTGAGCCCACAGGTTAAACCCAACTATCTGTTCTCCAGCCAACATCAGGCGGCAGAGCTGGTCGACGCAATTGATCGCCCAAACGTCTTCATTCAGTTTGATTTTTTCCATGCTCAGCTAGTGGACGGTAATATCAGCGGCCTAATGCGCTTATTGGCTGGGCGTTACGCCCATATTCAGATCGCATCAGTGCCCGATCGCCATGAGCCAGACAACGGAGAACTGAATTATCCGTGGTTGTTCGCACAGCTGGATCGCATCGGTTATGACGGCTGGATTGGCTGCGAATACAAGCCGCGTGACGACACCCGCGCCGGACTGGGTTGGATAAGGCCTTACCTGTAACAGGCCGTTCCTCCACACCTGCACAGCAACAACATAAAAATTAAACGCACCCGTATCGCCAACCGGCGATCGCGGTGCCTGACGCTTACCCAATTAAAGGCTATCCCATGTCTACCTCTATGCTTTTGATGATTGCCGTATTCGGTGTCGTGCTGCTCTTGTTGATGGTGATCAAAGCCAAGATCCAGCCGTTTGTCGCCCTGCTGGTCGTGAGTTTGCTGGTGGCATTGGCCAGCGGCATCCCGACCGGTGAAGTGATGAAAGTCATGACCGCCGGAATGGGGGGTGTGTTAGGGTCGGTGACCATCATTATTGGCCTTGGCGCCATGCTTGGCAGAATGATCGAACATTCCGGTGGTGCCGAGTCGCTGGCCCAACGCTTCAGTAAGGCGTTGGGACCGAAACGTACTATAGCTGCACTGACCATTGCTGCATTTATTCTCGGCATTCCGGTCTTTTTCGACGTCGGCTTTATCATCCTCGCCCCTATCATCTACGGTTTTGCCAAGGTCGCTAAAGTTTCCCCCCTGAAGTTCGGCCTGCCCATGGCTGGTGTGATGCTGACAGTACACGTTGCACTGCCGCCACACCCCGGCCCGGTGGCTGCTGCCGGGTTATTGAATGCAGACATCGGCTGGCTGACTATTCTTGGCCTCGCCATCTGCATTCCGGTGGGTATTATCGGCTACTTTACCGCCAAGAGGCTGAATCGTAAGGCCTATCCGTTGTCGATTGAAGTGCTGGAACAATTGCAGTTAGCAGCCCCAGAACCCGCCCCGGAGGGCAAAGCGCCATTAAGCGATCGCATTAACCCGCCGAGTGCCGGGCTGGTCGCCGCACTGATCGTCATTCCCATTGCTATTATCATGCTGGGTACCGTTTCCGCCACGCTGCTCGAACCGGGCTCGGCGCTGCGCGACACCCTGTCGCTGATCGGCTCCCCAGCAGTCGCGCTGATGATCGCCCTGCTGTTAGCATTCTATTTTCTGGCGATGCGTCGTGGCTGGAGCCTGCAACACACCAGTGACGTCATGGGAGGAGCACTGCCGACCGCTGCCGTGGTGATTCTGGTGACCGGTGCTGGTGGCGTGTTCGGCAAGGTTTTAGTGGAGTCCGGGGTGGGCAAAGCATTGGCGGATGTTTTGACCACGATCGGCCTGCCGCTGATCCCCGCCGCATTTATCATCTCTCTGGCCCTACGCGCCTCGCAGGGATCTGCCACTGTAGCTATCCTGACCACCGGCGGCTTGCTGTCAGAAGCGGTCAGCGGCTTGAACCACTTGCAGTTGGTTTTGGTGACTCTGGCTACCTGCTTCGGTGGATTGGGGTTGTCACATGTGAATGACTCCGGTTTTTGGATTGTCACCAAATACCTCGGTCTCTCCGTCGCCGATGGGCTGAAAACCTGGACAGTGCTGACCACGATTCTCGGCCTCAGTGGTTTCCTGTTCACCTGGTTACTGTGGCTGGTAGTGTAATTTCTCTGGCATACTGCACAGACCGCCTTTGGCTCTGTGCAGGAAAAAATAATGACCCTAATCACAACCGCCCCTCAGTTGCTCACCGAACGCTTACGCCTGGACGCGCATACGCTAGCCGACTTTGACTCGCTGGCCGCCATGTGGGCCGATCCTGATGTCGTGCGTTATATCGGTGGTACACCGAGGGATCGGGAGGACTCCTGGGGACGTCTGATGCGTTACGCCGGCCACTGGGCTCTGCTGGGTTATGGCTACTGGGCGGTACGAGATAAAATCAGCGGTGCCTACCTTGGCGGCATTGGTTTTTCCGATTTCCAACGTGATATTACCCCAGCGCTCGACGCCCCCGAAATGGGCTGGACACTGGTGACGACGGCACACGGAAAAGGTTATGCGACAGAAGCACTGCGTGCCGCACTCGCTTGGGGGAAAGACCATTTACCGGGTAATAAGGCAGTGTGTATTATTTCACCGCAAAACCAGCCTTCGGTAGCACTGGCAAAGAAGGTTGGCTTCAACGAAAGTCACCGCAGTGAATACCATCAGAGCCCGATACTGGTGATGCACTGTCCGTTATAACACCGGCGGTTTATCTCCCGGCGCCCCAGCCAATGCAACCTGGATAAAGTTATCCCGCAGCGCATCAGGTTGCTGCGGATTCCAGGCAATACCGACTTGCCATTCGGTTTGCTCGCCACTCAACGGCAAAATATCGATACCTGCCGGTGCAATATGCGTGACACTGTGCGGCAACAGGGCCACACCTATACCGGCAGCAACCAGCGCCAGCAACGTCTGGATATCACCCGCCTGCTGCACCACGTTCGGGGTCAGTTGATTCGCAGCAATAAAACGGAGCGACTGGTCACTAAGACCCCGCCCGCGTTTGGGTGTTAACTGCAATAATGGCAACGAATTGAACTGCCTCATCAGCGTCTCTATCCGCAGCGCCAGGGCTGTCGGTGCTGCCAGCACCAGCCGATCACACAGCAATGCGCTGGCCTGCAATGGCGCGTTGACAGGCAGCCGCACAAACCCTATCTGCAGCTCACCACGTAATAACAGCTGATATTGCCGTTCAGAAGGCAAGTCCTCCAACCCTACGGCAACCTCGGGAAAGCGCCCACGGAAGGACGCAACCAGCTGCGGTGCCAGATGAAAGCTGGACAAGCCAAATCCGATGGCCAAGCGCCCTGCTTCTCCCTTCACCACGCGTAACGCCCGCTGTTGAAATTGCATATGCTGTCCAACCAGCGTCTGTGCTTCAGGATATAGCCGCTGCCCGCTGGCAGTAAGCTGCGCCCCCTGACGACCGCGGTTAAACAGACGAGCACCGAGCAACGTCTCCAACGCCTGAATCTGTTTGCTCAGCGCCGGTTGGGTAATACACAGCAACTCTGCCGCCAGACGATAGTTGCCCTGCTCTGCCAGCACCACGAAGGCGCGTAATTGTCGAATATCCATTCCATCAGGTTATCAAATAAGGAATTTAATTGATTATACAGTAATCAATCACTTTGCTGTAATCAACGCCAGACAACTGCGAAAAGGTAACCTTATGACAACCTCTCTGCGCGCCGCCACGGTGCAATTCCACCATCGTGCCAATGATAAAAACTACAACCTGTCGGTGATCGAGGGCTTTATCGCCCAAGCCGCTACCGAACACATTCAGGTGCTGGTCTTCCCAGAAATGTGCATTACCGGCTATTGGCATGTACGGCACCTCAGTGACGGCGAAATCGCCGCGCTGGCGGAACCGATAGCCACCAGCCCTTCACTGGCACGTATCCGTCCACTGGCAGAACGCTACAATATGGCCATCGGCGTCGGGCTGATTGAACAAGGTGAAGATGGTAAGTATTACAACGCTTATGCCGTCTGTTTGCCCGACGGTGCACTTCACGTCCACCGCAAACTGCATGCCTTTGAGCATCCAGCAATAGCCAGCGGCGACAGTTTTACCGTTTTCGACACGCCATGGGGCGTACGGATGGGGGTGCTCATCTGCTGGGACAATAACCTGGTGGAGAACGTACGTGCGACGGCACTGTTAGGGGCAGAGGTGTTGCTGGCACCACACCAAACGGGCGGCACTCATTCACGCAGTCCGCACGGTATGAAGCCTATCCCACTGGAGCTCTGGCAACAGCGACAGGAAAATCCAGCAGCAATAGAAGCGGCTTTTCGTGGTGAGCATGGCCGTGGTTGGTTGCTACGCTGGTTACCGGCACGCGCACATGACAATGGCCTGTTTGTTTTGTTTAGCAACGGTGTGGGGCGTGATGATGACGAAGTGCGCACTGGCAACGCGATGATTCTCGACCCTTATGGCCGTATTCTGGCAGAAACCTGGGTGGCCGAAAATCAAATGGTTATAGCAGAACTCGATCTTTCCCTTATCCCGCTTAGCACCGGACGCCGCTGGATCCACGGTCGCCGACCGGCACTGTATGAAATACTCACGCAACCACAAGGTTACGAACGTGATGCCCGCAGCGCGCGCTTTTCGTCAGAGCCGGTGCACAAGCTGGGTAAGTAACCGCCCCTGAGCTACAGGCAAAAAAAATCCGCCCGAAGGCGGATTTTTATCTGATGCGACCAATTACGCCACATACTCATGCCCGTAGGCATGGAGAAATCTTAGAAACGGTAGCCTACGCCAACGCTCCAGATACCAACGTCAACACTGCGGATACGGCTCTGCTCGTAACCTACATCCAGAGCAACGTCCTGGATTGGGTTGAACTGCAGACCAGCACCGTAGGTGAAGCCGTAGTCGCTGTTGCCGTTACGGTCAGTGCCGTTCTGAGCATTGTCGATGTTTTTGCCGTAGCCAACACCGATCACACCGTAGATGCTTGCCCAGTCGTTGAAGCGGTAAGCTGGACCAGCAGTGATAGAGTTGTACTGTGATTTACCGTAGTAACCGTTCTCAGAACCGTTCTTTTCCACGTGGGTAAAGGAACCGATCACACCCAGTGGGTTGTTGTCGAACTCGTAACGATACTTCAGGTTGAAACCGTCGGCTTTGTTAGCAACGCCTTGGAGATCACCCTGCGCATAGCCAGCGGATACGGTGCTCTGACCAGCGAATGCGGTACCTGCGGTTACTGCTAATACACAGGCTGCTACTGCGGAAAGACATGCAATTTTTTTCATAACCACCTCAAACGCGTTATATTTTTAAGTAAATCCATTTGTTCATGCTTTGAAAATATAGCAAAAATTAGCGTGAAACTCTGCCTTAAAATGAGTGTCTAATGCTTTATATCGTGTAACATTAGATTTCAAGAACAGTGTATCTTCTTCTTTTCGCTCCATTTTCGAGCCGCATTCTACTCGTTTCTGTGACAACAATCACCTATTTAATATCCAGACAATTCCTAAAAAATGCGCATTTTATGAGCGAAAAAACCAGCACCTCACCCTAGAGTTGGCACTTTTCTCCATTGCACACGCATTTCTCAGACACATTTACCTCATTTCATTTACACTGCCGTCATCCGAATATCGACAGTCTTCCCAGGTTGTGGGAAACGCATAAAAGGCTCTAAAGGATGTCCTCGTCTGCAACTGCTAAAGCGTCTTCCACGCTGCTGCCTATCTGCTTGCTACTCATCGCCATGGTGTCGATCCAGACCGGCGCGTCATTGGCCAAAAGCCTGTTTCCATTGGTCGGTGCAGAAGGCATCACCACGTTGCGCTTGAGTATTGGCACACTGATCCTGTTTATTATCTTCCGCCCGTGGCGCATGCGCTTCGCCGCCGGCAGCCGCCTGCCCTTGTTCATCTATGGCCTGACATTGGGCGCAATGAATTATCTGTTTTATCTTTCTTTACGCACCCTGCCACTGGGTATCGCCGTTGCGTTGGAGTTCACCGGCCCCCTCGCGGTCGCCATGTTCTCCTCACGCCGCGCGATCGACTTTTTATGGGTCATACTGGCGGTAGTTGGGCTGTGGTTCTTGCTGCCTCTGGGCCATAACATGGACAGCATTGATCCCTTAGGCGCCGCCTGCGCATTAGGTGCGGGTGCCTGTTGGGCGGTCTACATTATCTGCGGGCAGAAAGCGGGGGGTGACCACGGCCCTGGGACCGTGGCGGTCGGGTCACTGATCGCTGCGGCAGTATTTTGCCCAATCGGTGCCTGGCAAGCAGGTAGTGCGCTACTCAATATCGATATTCTGCCCATTGCATTGGCCGTGGCGGTTTTATCCACCGCACTACCTTATTCGTTGGAGATTATTGCGTTACCCAGAATACCGGCACGCACCTTTGGCACCTTGATGAGCCTGGAACCCGCGATGGCAGCACTTTCAGGCATGTTGTTCCTCAACGAACACCTGACTACAGTGCAATGGTTGGCGTTAGGTGCAATCATCGCGGCATCAATGGGGGCGACTCTGACCATCAAGCCAAAACCACAAATCGAAAGCTTGTCCTAAAAATCAGCAACGCCTGCATTAGCCAAAAGCGGAATGCAGGCGGGTTAACTGTTTTCGCACCGGTAAACAGGCATACTTTTCCCCGCAGTACCCCCACGCGTTTATGGAACCAAACCCAGCAGGGTTTACCACATGGAGAAGTAAAGTGATTTATAACACCCTGTTTAACCCACGCTATGGTCGTGGGCTGTCACCTGTTCTGATCGAAACCCTTACCACGCTTCGTCAATACGACCTGCCTGCACTGGCATTGGGACGCCATGACATAGACGGTGACAAGATCTTTATGGAGGTGATGACGTTAACCACAGGGTTAGCGGAGACTCAGCATGCAAAGCTTCATCATGAGTATGCCGACATTCATTTGCTCATCAGCGGTGAAGAACGCATTGATTATGGTATGCCGGGTGATTGGCAAAGCGAGTCCCCCTATGACGAGACTCAGGATACCCAGCAAGTGGACATTAAGCGCCATCGCCAAACACTCGCGATGTTCCCTGGCGCGTACGCACTATTTTTTCCCCACGAACCGCATAAAGCCGGTTGTCAGTTGAACGCACCGACGCTCATCAAAAAAACGGTGGTGAGAGTGCATTACACACTGCTGTTGTAACAGGTTCGCCGGTCTGCATGGCCGGCTTTCTCAGTGTTACATTCTCGTTGTGAAGACTCACACATCCTTATTACTGCAATGATGGCAATTAAAGGGGCAATTCACGAATAAAGCGTTGAGTCTGCTCAGGTGAACGCAGCCGGATAAAGCGGATATGTTGATACTGACTATTGCTCATATCAGCAAGGTAGCCGCGACGGTTTTTACGGTAAGTTTTTATGGTCCACAGAATGATGGAATCGCGACTGAAAAAGGACCGGCGAAAACTTTCACGATTTCCCGTCCCTGGCCATAGTTCGGTACCCGCCCATGCCCGCGTGGCGGCACGACGAACGGCCTGGTACAGTGTACGACAGAACCCATAGTCCACCCACACCACCCAATCAACGCCATCCCATTTTACCGCTTTAGTTCGGCTATAGTTGCCATCGAGTATCCATCCGCTTTCTGCGACAGCCAACACCTGTGTCACACGCGCCAAAAGCATGTCATCCGGTGTACCTTGCCAGTCCGGACGCCAAAATAGCGTGTCTAGCTCGATATAAGGCAGTGCAAACTTTTCAGCCAACTGACGCGCTACCGTGCTTTTGCCACTGCCACTGGTCCCAACGACATTGATTTTCATAGGCGTGTAGATCTGAAATGGGGGGAGAATATTTTAGCGAGTTGCGACTAACCTATCAATATGAATTAACGGACGTTTTATCGATTGGACACTTAATCATTAAGCCAAAAGCTTTGGCATTGAAAATAGAAATTACAGAGAGGATGAAACTCATTTAAAAAATAATCACATTACGAAATTAAAAACCGAGAGAACATAAAATATTTTCCATGAATTACAGTATATTAAAACAAAAATAATTTAACCAAAAAAATCTACTCCTCTTAAATTAAATATTCAATTCGTTAAAACCTATTTATTCCATAGCTATTTTTTTCCTGCAAAAAACGCTATCACTGCTATAATTTCTCTCGTGGAAAAAATAGGACCATGACCCATCAAGAGGATATCTGATATGAGTACCGCTAAACTGGTGAAAACGAAATCTTCTGAGCTGCTTTATACACGCAATAACATGGACGAAAAAACCAAGCTGGAGGCCATCAAGGCACTCAACCGCCAGGTTATCCAGTTTATTGACCTGTCGTTGATCACCAAACAGGCCCACTGGAACATGCGGGGGGCTAACTTTATTGCCGTGCATGAAATGCTGGACGGGTTCCGCACTGCGATCATCGATCATCAGGACACTTTTGCCGAGCGCATTGTGCAATTGGGTGGCGTGGCACTGGGCACCGTACAGGTGGTGAACGATAAAACCCCACTGAAAAGCTATCCAACCAACATACATAGCGTACAGGAACACCTGAAAGCGTTGGCCGATCGTTACGGCGAAGTCGCAAATGACATTCGCAAAGCCATCACAGAAGTAGAAGACGAAGATACTGCCGATATGTTCACTGCAGCATCTCGAGATCTGGACAAGTTCCTGTGGTTTATCGAATCCAACATAGAATAAGCCACTTAAAAACCGAAAATTACGGCCCGCGTAGCGGGGTTGAACAGGCTGCGGGCTTTGCCCCAGCCTGTTTTTCTTTTATTTTCGCCGCTTGAATTGCTCAAAAAATCGCCCATAGTAAATAGATAGAGGGCGTGGCGGCTCTGCAAAGTGAGGTCATCATGGCAAGCGGATGGGCGTCAGACGGCGCCGTACAGGATCAAATTGATTCCACCGTAGATGATGCAGTGCAACGTGCAAGACATGCACTGGGTCAGGGCGAAAGTGCACATTATTGTCAGGAATGCGGAGAGGAAATTCCATTGGCACGCCAGCAAGCACTGAAAGGTGTGCGCTATTGTCTTGCTTGCCAAACCGAGCTGGATAAAAAACAGGCGGCGAGTAGCCTGTATAACCGCCGTGGCAGTAAAGACAGTCAGCTACGATAAGGAAACGGTGCCCTCCGAACCGCTCTTACTGAACACATCTGCACCAGATGAAACAACTTTGCGGCATAAAAGTTAGAGTTAGTTATCAATATTGAAGCTAAATCGTTAACTATCGGTTGTTTCACCCCCATTATTTGGTTAATGATAGAGCAGTGCACCAATAAGCAGCCATCAGCACCATTTTGGTGCCTCCATTTGGTGCATAAAAATAATAATTCGACCTTCAGACACAACATCACACCACAACTCTTTGTTTTTATAGTAGTTGAAAACATGGCACGATTTTTTCATGGCACCAACTGCAATATAAAAAATGGGTAATCCGCAACCTGTACAGGAAATTCCTCTCATGAAGTCAATTTTTAAAGTCTCCCTGGCCGCACTTTCGTTGGCCTTTGCCGTAAGCTCCCACGCAGCAGACAAACTGGTCGTCGCCACCGACACCGCATTCGTTCCATTTGAGTTCAAGCAAGGTGATCAGTACGTTGGTTTCGATATCGACCTGTGGGCCGCAATCGCCAAAGAACTGAAACTGGACTACACCCTGAAGCCTATGGATTTCAGCGGTATCATCCCGGCACTGCAAACCAAAAATATCGACCTGGCGCTGGCCGGTATCACCATTACAGACGAACGTAAAAAAGCCATCGAATTCTCTGACGGCTACTACAAAAGCGGTCTGCTGGTGATGGTTAATGCCAACGACAACAGCATCAAGGGCATTGATGATCTGAACGGTAAAGTGGTAGCGGTGAAGAGCGGCACCGGTTCCGTGGATTACGCTAAACAGCACATCAAAACCAAAGATCTGCGCCAGTTCCCGAACATCGATAACGCCTATATGGAACTGGGCACCAAACGCGCTGACGCTGTGCTGCACGACACACCAAACATCCTGTACTTCATTAAAACAGCCGGTGCTGGCAAGTTCAAAACCGTCGGCGAATCACTGGAAGCTCAGCAATACGGCATTGCCTTCCCTAAAGGCAGTGACGAGCTACGCGTGAAGGTCAATGGCGCACTGAAAACCCTGCGCGAAAACGGCACTTACAACGAAATCTACAAAAAATGGTTCGGTACTGAACCTAAATAACGGATGAAGTCAGTCACTGATTCACTTAAGCACAGGGGTGGTGTCTTAGCCCCTGCGCTTTGTTGTATCTGATTCCCACGTTTGGGATCACCGGGAGAAAACACCATGCAGTTCGACTGGAGCGCCATCTGGCCCGCCATCCCTATCCTGTTAGAAGGCGCCAAAATGACATTGTGGATTTCGGTCCTCGGTCTTGTTGGCGGCCTCATCATCGGCCTTGTTGCCGGTTTTGCTCGTACCTATGGCGGTTGGATTGCCAATCACGTCGCTTTGGTATTCATTGAAGTTATCCGCGGCACGCCTATCGTGGTGCAGGTAATGTTCATCTACTTCGCCCTGCCGATGGCGTTCAATGATTTACGCATCGATCCCTTCAGCGCGGCAGTAGTCACCATAATGATCAACTCCGGCGCCTATATTGCGGAAATTACCCGCGGTGCGGTGCTGTCGATCCATAACGGCTTCCGTGAAGCCGGCCTGGCGCTCGGCTTGTCACGGCGTGAAACCATCCGCTATGTCATCATGCCGCTGGCGCTGCGCCGTATGCTGCCACCGCTGGGCAACCAGTGGATCATCAGCATCAAGGACACCTCACTGTTCATCGTGATTGGCGTGGCGGAACTGACCCGTCAAGGGCAGGAAATTATTGCCGGTAACTTCCGTGCGCTAGAAATCTGGAGCGCCGTAGCGGTTATTTATCTGATTATTACCCTGGTGCTGAGCTTCGTTCTGCGTCGTCTGGAAAGAAGGATGAAAATCCTGTGATTGAATTTAAAAACGTCTCCAAGCATTTTGGCCAAACCCAGGTGCTGCATAACATCGATTTGAAAATCGAAAAAGGTGAAGTTGTGGTGATTATCGGCCCTTCTGGTTCCGGTAAATCGACCCTGCTGCGTTGCATCAACAAGCTCGAAGAGATCACCAGTGGCGATCTTTTCGTCGACGGCCTGAAAGCCAACGATCCGAAAGTTGACGATCGTCTGATCCGCCAGGAAGCCGGTATGGTGTTCCAGCAGTTCTACCTGTTCCCGCACCTGACTGCGCTGGAAAACGTCGCCTTTGGCCCAATCCGCGTACGCGGATTGAAGAAGTCCGACGCAGAAAAACTGGCACGTGAACTGCTGGCCAAAGTTGGCCTGGCCGAACGCGCACATCATTATCCTTCCGAGCTGTCCGGTGGCCAGCAACAGCGCGTAGCGATCGCACGTGCGCTGGCGGTCAAGCCGAAAATGATGCTGTTTGATGAGCCGACCTCTGCACTTGACCCGGAACTGCGCCATGAAGTACTGAAGGTAATGCAGGATCTGGCGGAAGAAGGCATGACCATGGTGATCGTCACCCACGAAGTCGGCTTTGCCGAAAAAGTGGCGTCACGACTTATCTTTATTGATAAGGGACGGATTGCGGAAGATGGCAACCCTCACGAGTTGATCAACAACCCACCAAGCCCGCGTTTGAAAGAGTTCCTGCAACACGTTTCCTGATTTATCCTGCTTAACGGCGGGCGCACTCTGCACCCGCCGTTTCTATTTAGCACGCGTTCCCACTCTGCATCCCTCTTCATTTCCTACTATGTGGTTTGTTTTTTATAGCATTTGTATTTAACCCGCTGATTTACAGAGCCCCAAGAGAGGATCAATGCCCACAACCGCATACTCCCGATTCGGTTCTCATCTGCGAGAACGTTTACGCTTATTCCCATTGCTATTGCTACTGATAATCAGTGCAGCGTCCCCACTAGCGATAGCGCAACCCACACAAAATGCCACTCCTGGTGACCAAACGGAACAACAGAAAGCGTCTTACGCCGCGCTGGCGGATATCCTGCAAGATGACAAAGCCCGTGCCGGGCTGATCAGTCATCTGAGGCAGCAGGCCGGCGAGTCTCCCACAACACCGCCGCAAACCGATACACCAGAACCTGCCGAATCGCTGAGCGATAACCTGAGCAATTTGGCGCAGGGAGGCATCAGTACCGTCAACCAAAGGTTGAATTCGCTACAAAAGCTGATCGACTCCGGCCCAAAACGCACGTTTAATGCCGACAGTTTTTTCCGCGCCCTGGGCTACTTCCTGCTGACTGTTGCGGTAACCTTCGCCCTGTTCCATCTGATCCGTCGTCTGATCGCACCGTTGTACAAGCGCATGGGCAACTGGGGCCACAACGCCAGAGTGCAACACGGTCCTTGGTATAAACGCCCTGTCGCCATCCTCGGTGCCTTTGCTATCGACCTGCTGGTGTTACTGTTGGCTCTCGCAGCGGGCAACCTGTTCGCTCGCCATGTCAATGCTGACAGCGCCACCATACTGCGTCTGCAAACATTGTTTCTGAGTGCTTTTGCGGTGATTGAATTCTTCAAAGCGGTACTGCGGCTGATCTTTGCCCCCAACTTTGATTACCTGCGCCCTTTCCCGTTCAGCGACGCCTCGGCCCACTACTGGAATACACGCCTCGCCTGGCTTAGCGGTCTGATCGGCTATGGTCTGATGGTTGTCGTGCCCGTGGTAGCGGTACAAATCAGCTACCCAGCGGCGGCGGCGGTCAATCTGGCTGTGATGCTGGCCTTAACGTTGTACGCCCTCATGTTGATTTTGCACAATCGCAAACCGATACAGCATCAAATCAACCTACTGGCAGAACGGTCGATGGCGTTTTTCAGCGTCATTCTTCGCGGTCTGGGACACGTCTGGCATCTGTTGGCGATCGCCTATTTCCTGGTGCTGTTCGTGCTTTCGCAATTCGATATTGGCAACAGCCTGCGCTTTATGATGACGGCTACGGTGAAAAGCCTGCTGGTGATCGGCCTGGGCGCCTTACTTTCCGGCATGTTAACCCGCTGGATATTTCGCCGTATCTCACTACCGGCCGACGTTAATCTGCGTTATCCCATGCTGGAAAGACGCATTAACGCCTATATCCCAAACGGCTTGAAGATCTTGCGGGTGATGGTGGTATTGGCAGTGACGTTGTTCCTGTTCGACGCCTGGCATCTGATCAACCTGTATCAATGGGCAAATAGCGACAACGGCGGGAAGGTAATTGGCGGGCTGATGCATATTCTGCTGATTCTGGTCATTGCCGTCTTCAGTTGGACGTTGATGGCCAGCGTCATCGAGCACCGACTGGCGCTGGAGCTGAGCAATGGCATTCGCCCAAGCGCACGTGAGCGTACTCTGTTGACACTGTTCCGTAACGTTCTGGCCATCGTTATCAGCACCATTACAATCATGATTGTGCTGTCGCAGGTCGGAATTAACATTGCGCCTCTGCTGGCAGGCGCCGGAGCGCTGGGCCTTGCCATCAGCTTTGGTGCGCAAACGTTGGTGAAAGACGTGATTACCGGCGTATTCATCCAGTTTGAGAACGGTATGAATACCGGTGAATACGTCACCGTCAGCGGCATTACTGGCACGGTGGAGCGCATGACTATCCGTTCAATCGGCCTGCGGGATGACTTTGGTGTTTATCACATCGTTCCTTTCTCTTCGATCACCACACTGGCGAACTACGCCCGCGAATTTGGCGTATACCGGGCCAATTACACCGTAAGCCGTGATGAAGATATTGATCATGTCCACGACGTGCTACATCAAGCCGTTGCCGCGCTGAAACAGGATGAACAGGTGAAGCACTTTCTGATTGGCGAACCGGTGTTCAACGGCGTGGTGGCTCTGGGCGATCGCTCTTTCACTACCCGCGTAACCGTGCGCACTCAGGCGCTGAAACAGTGGGTCGTACAATACGCCCTCGATAGGCTGGTGAAGATACATTTTGAACAGGCGGGCATTGCAATGCCGCAGCAGGCGATGCAACTGTCTTATGCACCTAGCGCGGGAACACAACCGGCATCGCCCTGACGAACATCACCGCTGCGTGCAAGGTTGGGCGGCAAGGAAAGCCGCCACATCCTGCAGATAAGCGTCATACTGTATCGTTCGCGGTGCAAACAGGCCGATAATGTTGATCAACGACGGGTAACGTACAAACAAAGGTTTAACCATGGCATGGTCAGCCTGTTCGATCCGCATCACCGTCAACAGAGCGGAAGGAATGACTTGCCGGTATACGCGCTCTGTCTCGTTCACATCAACGTTAATATCACGCCCACCCAACATCAGGTGCACCGGTGTTTTGTAATTGCTCAGCCCCCCGGTGGCGTCACTGGACATATTGGCACGAATAAACTGCCAACGATCAGCGCTCAACGTCGCCGCCTCGCCATATTCCCGGCGGTATTGCGTGTAACCATCCGACTGTCTCAGCAGTGACAACACATGCCGTCCCACTGCTTCACGCTCCTGGATTCGCTGCTCATCAATACCCGCGGCCTCCATTTCCGCTCGGGTGTTATAACGCCCCTGCGTTAGCCAGTTGATCGCCGGAGACAAAACCAACGTAAAAGCGATATCTGGCCGCAGTCGTGCGACTTCCGGCATCACCCAGCCAGCCTGGCTTGTTCCCCACAATCCGACACACTGCGGATTGAAGCGCCCATCTTTTCTTGCCCAGTCAATAATGTCCGCCGTTTCTTTTGCCCGGTCGCCCATGGATTGGTGCAACCAGTTACCGGAAGAGCCGCCAACACCCGCTTTATCAAACGATAAAACGGCATATCCCTGTTCGGCCATGGTTTCCCAAACACGGTAATAGGCCTCATCACGGCTGGCATTGGCAGGGCCATCACCATGAACAAAAACAATCACACCCGGCTTTCCATGTATGTTTTTCGGCAGCACCAGGGTACCGGCAAGTGAGTTGCCACCCGCAGTCACGCCCACCGGCTCAGTGACATATTGATAGTCATTGACGTAGAAGATCCAGCCTAATGCCACCACAATCAACGCCAGTAAACAAATCACGATTTTTTTCATCGTGTTTCCCCGATGCGTTTTTCCATTACCAGCCAGTTTGCCTGACGAAACAGCAACCACAGCGAAGCATGGCTTTCCCGCCGCCCGATGCTGAAACCGCATTGTTGATACAGTCGCCGTGCACCGGTATTTTGTTGGCTAACGTGCAAACGCAGCCAACGGTTAGGCCGCTGTGCCGCTGCATAATCCGTTATCCATTGGATCAACATTTTCCCCACGCCTTTACCCCGCTGCTTTTCATCCACCGCAAGGTAGGAGAGATACAGTTCACCGGCAGCAGGCACATGCTGCAACGTCACTATTTGCAGGTACATGCGCCAAAAGTTAAGCATGCCGTAGCGGCGGCACAAACGCATTATCGGCAACGGGCGTTCCCTCAAGGCAGAATTGCCCAGGCGATCAACGGACTTGAGCCCAAATGCTGCCACCACCTTGCCCGCTCGCCGAACAACAAAGCTGTGCTCCTGACTGTTACTTTGTTTCCAGCTCCATAGCCAGTAAAACAACCGCCATTGTTGACGTGCGCTCAGCCCGCACTGGCGTTGGAATTTGTCGTCAAAAGCAGCGTAAATCAGCGCAGCTGTCTGTAACCGGCAGGATTCACGGTAAGGTTGTATATCAAGCATTCGTCCCCCATTACGCTTGCGTGAAAATCAACTTTTCCAGCGTGTGATTCGCCACCGTCGACGCCTTGCGCGGAAAAATCACCTGCCGCCAGGCCTGGCTTTCAATCACGTCGAGGATCAGTTGGGCAAGCTCATGTGGATTTAACGCCACCGCAATCTCGCCAGCTTGCTGTGCCAGGACGATAACCTGTACCAGTGCCTCCGTCAGTTGCTGCTGGTTAGCATCAAATTTTTCCGCCAAGGTAGGATTGCGCGCGACCTCCGCCACTATTTCCGTCGATAACTGCACGCTGTCCGGTGAAGAGACAAAAGCGTGATAAGCGGTAAAAAAGTCGGACAGCGCCTGCTTGGGCTGTTGTTTCCCCTCAGCCAACTGTGCAGCGAACTCCGTGAAGAACGCATTCTCCAGGAGCGCTATTTCGCCGATTAAGGCGTCCTTACCGGCAAAATGGTTGTAAAGGTTGCCCACGCTGACACCTGCTGCCAGTGCGATATCTCGCATACTGGTCTGGTGAAAACCCTTGTGGGTAAAGCTGTGCAGTGCAGCATCAACGATTTTTTCTCGGTTTCCCATGGTCCTGCCTCGCGGTCGAAAGATGGCTAGCGACATTCAAACGATTAAAATAAATGAACGAACGTTCGTTCATTTTTAGCAGCAGCATACAGAATGTCAAACCGACGATCTTGAACCAAAGATAAACAAGCAGGGGGATGATAAGGCAGTAAAGGCGCTAACCCCGCAGCCCAGGGTTAGCGCAGAGGCGATCAGTGCAGTGCACCTTCCTGCTTAACCGAGGTGAAGGCCTGCATCAGTTTCACGACATCTTGCATACCAACATTCACCTGATTGATCACTTCCCCGGCGTCGTGCGTCAGAGTCACGCCACCACCGGCCTGATCCACACAGGTTGCCATGCCGGCAATCGCCGCTGCCACGCCGTGCTGGATAGATTTGGTCATCCGCTCTATCTCCGTCGCCGCCTTACGCGATTGTTCTGCCAGCGTGCGCACTTCATTGGCCACCACGGCGAAACCCCGCCCGTGCTCACCCGCATGAGCGGCCTCGATCGATGCGTTGATCGCCAAGAGGTTTGTCTGGGAAGCAATTTTGCGGATAGCCTCAACGATGGTACCAATCTGCTGCGAGCACTGGCCCAATTCACTGATCACATCAGATGTTTGACGCGCTGCCGCCTCAACCTGCCGCATGCCTTCCACGGCTTGCTGAACGATGAGTGCACCCTGTGATGCCTGCCTGTCAGTATCTAACGACAAATGGTGCACGTTGCGTACCATCTCCTCTTCATGCTGTTGCTGCATCATGAGTCGGGTGATGTCTTGGGCGATTTTTACAACCTTTACCAACCGCCCATTTCCATCGAGGATCGGGTTGTAGCTGGCTTCCAGCCAGACTCTCTCCCCACGCCGGTTGACTCGTTCAAAGCGCCCGGTGATAAACTCACCACGAGACAGCCGCTGCCAGTGCTGACGGTAATCATCAGAGGCAGCAAATTCAGGCGGGCAAAGCACAGCGTGCGACTGTCCGCGTGCTTCTTCTATCCGATAACCAATTAAATTCAGCATATTGTCGTTGGCGTCGAGAATCGTTCCCTGCGCGCTGAACGTGATCATCGCCATGGAACGATTTAACGCCGCCAATAAACTCTGATGTTCCTGCGCCTGAATAATGCGCTCTGTCACAACGCTGGCGATTTTGACGATCTCTATCACCCGCCCTTTCTTGTCTAAGACCGGCGTATAAGTGCCCTGTAACCAGACGGCTTCACCGTCTTTGCGAATGCGCTTTATATTATCCGTAATCGGCTTGCCATTATTTAACATATCCCAATGCTTGCGATAGGCAGAACTCACGACGTATTGCGGATCACAGAAAATACGGTGATGCTGACCAATCACCTCCAGTCGTTGGAATTTCATGGTCTGTAAAAATAAATCATTAGCACGCAGCACAGTCCCATCAGGTTTAAATACAATCATGGCAACGGCATTTTCTATCGCACTCAACTCAGCGCGACTGTGGGTATTTAACTGACTGAATCGTAACAGCATAGGGTGGGTATCCTTCTGGCAGATGATTTAGCGAGCAAACGCTTTTCATTTTATTTTTTCACACGTTGCGCCCACACACAGACGTGCAATACCCTGAGAAATAGACGAGCCTATTTCCCCGGATAGACGATATTGACCGAGTTAAATACATCAATTTAGTAATGTGATTATTATTTTTTGAATAAATAATTAAATTAGGATTTTTGTTATTAAAGGCTGCATTGAGAATAACGCAAGTTGAAGAAATTGAAAGGGAAACGCGAAGTTTTGTTGGTGCCGGTTAAATAACCGGCACCCGAGGAATTAACGCCAGCGTTCTGCCGCCCAAGCAGCCTGCTGTTCGGCGTCATGGAAGGTCCAGGCCACGAAACGGCTGATCTTTTGTCCCTGCGCCATCTCAATGGTGCGGACTTCGGCTGCACCCGCCAATTTCAACGCATGATAAATCGACGGCAGAGTGGTGTTTTTAGAAATCAATGAGGTGAACCACAGGCAATTCTGCGCCTTGCTGACGCTTTCCTCGACCATTTTACGTACAAATGCTTCTTCACCGCCTTCACACCACAGCTCATTATTTTTGCCACCAAAGTTCTGTACCGGCTTATCCGCCACTTCGCCTTTGCCCAGCTTGTGCAGTTTGCGGCGGGTGCTCGCGTGCGCTTCTTGCTCAGAGCCGTGGAACGGTGGGTTGCATAATGTGGCGTCAAACTTCTCAGCCACACCGATGATACCGTTAAAGATGAATTCCGGTTGTTTTTGCAACCGCAAACGCACACTGTTTCTCAGCGTCGGGTTCATCTCGACGATCATTTTGGCCGAATTAAGCGACACAGGGTCAATCTCAGAACCGGTAAAGCGCCAGCCGTACTCACGCAGGCCGACAATGGGGTAAATACAGTTGGCACCAATACCCACGTCGAGGATCGCCACACCTTTACCGCGCGGAATCTCGCCGTTGTTGCTGGTTGCCAACAAGTCCGCCAGGTGGTGCAAGTAATCGGCACGCCCAGGGATCGGTGGGCACAGGTAATCGGCGGGAATATCCCAGTGCTCGATACCATAAAAATGTTGCAGCAACGCACGGTTGAGCATTTTAACCGCAGCCGGATCGGCAAAATCTACCGAGATATCGCCCCAGGCGTTCGGCTTGACGAACGGCTCCAACGCCGGGCAACTGGCGATCAGCGCCGGAAAGTCATAGCGTGAGCGATGACGGTTACGCGGGTGCAGACCGCTTTTCTGCTGCGGGAAGCTTTTCTTTTTTTCCACCGTGACGGGCTCTCTTAAAGGTATTTCTGGCGCGTAAGATACCATAAAGCAGCGGCAAACTTGCAGCTGGCGGGAAACACGTCAGAATAAAAGCTCGCTTATCTCCTATCAGGTCGCTTATGAGCAGTGAGTCTCGCTATTATTATGAACCCGCCGCAGGCCATGGACTGCCGCACGATCCGCTGAACGCCATCATCGGCCCACGCCCGATCGGTTGGATCTCATCAATCAGCGCTGCCGGCCAACGTAATCTGGCACCCTATAGCTTTTTTAATTGCTTCAACTACCGCCCGCCAATCATCGGCTTCGCCAGCAGTGGCTGGAAAGACAGCGTCGCGAATATCGTCGAAACCGGCGAGTTTGTCTGGAATCTGGCAACGCGCCCACTCGCCGAAGCCATGAATAACAGCTCCGCCAGCCTGGCACACGGTGAAGACGAATTTGCCTTTGCCGGTGTAACACCACTGCCCAGCAGTAAGATAAAAGCCGAGCGTGTGGCAGAAAGTCCGGTTAACTTTGAATGCCGCCTGTCACAGTGTATTCAACTGCAAAGTGCAACAGGCACCCAGTTGGAAACCTGGCTGGTACTGGGGGAAGTGGTCGCAGTGCATATCGATCCTGCCTTGCTGGACGAGCACGGCATTTATCAGACCGCCGCTGCCGAACCGATCCTGCGAGCGGGGGGACCCACTGCCTACTACGGTATCTCGGAACGACACCGTTTCGATATGATTCGTCCGGACGCGCAAAAACGCTGAGTAAGCCGCCCTTTCTCCGTTTGGAGAGAGGGTTAATTAATAATCAAAAAATCTGAAAAAGATTATCAATACTCTCCGATTTCATCCTTCCTGTCGCTGCGCAATAATCATTCCATCGAAAGGCAACCCCCTTTCAAACTTACAAACTTGACAGGAATGACCACAATGAAAAACATCAAAACTTTTGCTGCTGTTATCGCTCTGACTGCTGTTTCTTTCACTTCTTTAGCGGCAGAGCACGTCAGCGCACAGGATGCCGTGCAGTTTGAAAAAGCCGGTGTGATCTCCGCCAGTGGTGCAACCGATCTGAGCAGCCTGAAAGCCCAGCTCTCAGCCAAAGCCGATGCGGCAGGTGCCAAAGCTTTCACCATTACGTCCACCAGCGGCAACAATCTGATGCATGCAACAGCAGTCATCTATAACTGATCGACCGATTAAAAAATAAAAAAGCCCGCCGATACACGCTATCGGCGGGCTTTTTTTCATTGTCGTCAGGCCATGCGTGCGTTAATCGCCGCAGCGAAATCATGACACATCTTTTCATCGCCTTCCGCGTTATCCGCCAGCACTTGCTCACCATCTACCACACGGATATGCGCCGACAGATCAAAATCCGCTGCGGGTTGAGGCCGTACAGCAGCATCGGCAATAGTTTGACGCGCATCCTGCCATGCCTGAGCCACCGTCAAGTTACAAGACTCCGCCAGATAATCGGGGTTAAAACCTTCCCCCGTCAGGCTGCGCAACGTATCGTCATGGCTAACACCGTTTCCTGGTCGCCAATAGTGATGTGCCAGGTCAGGGCCAATAGCCGGGTTATCAGTAAGATAACCGTCGCGTTGCAGGAAGAATTGGCGCGTCTGTTCAACGGCCATAAGCGCCAGCAAATAGCCTTGATAGGAACACGCCGATTCCAGAGACAACAAGTGTGGGATTGCCAACGTTGGGCGCGGGCTACCGCTAATGCCCAGAATTTTACTTTCAACCTCACGTGCCAACGCGGTAATCGCTTCTGGCGTACGCTGTTCATCATCCCACTGATACAGCGCCCACTCAAAGTAAGGCACCAGCAGAATATGGCGTTCGTTGAACGCACGCATCGGTTGACGCGCAGCGATACTGGCCTCAATCAATGCATCCGGCACCGACTCACCGGCGGCATTTTTCGCATAGCGCTTCAACCAATCAGCGTCGTCCAGCAGGCTGTCGCAAAACATCGACTGGGTTTCAGCATAGGCCATCGAGGTCGGCGGAAACTCTTGTGAGAAACAGGGGGCATTCTGACAAATATTGGCAAAGTGTGCCGCGTGGCCGCCTTCGTGGAACAACGTGTTCAAGCCATATGCACCACTACCCACCTGATCCGGCTGCGCCAGACTGGTGAAGTTAATGCGTGCTGGCAACCATTTGCCCTCTTGAATGAACGGGGGCACCGGGCCATGCATAAAACCATTTTCATATTTACCCTGGCGTACCAACAGATCGAGATCCATTTGCGCACCCCGGAAGCCGATATGCAGACGCTTAAAACTGTTGATCCAACGCTCGAGCGACTGGGCAAATGGGAAGTAAGGATCCAGTTGGCGGGTTACATCACCGGCACTGGCAAAGCGCACATTCCAGGGCTCTAACGCTTGCTCGCCTTTTTCCGCCGCCAGCTGCTGTAAGCTGCGTGAGTTCGCTTCGCGGGTTTGCTGTTCGAAACGATCCAGAATGGCGAACAACTGCTCCGGCGTCATACGCTCGGTTTTATTCACTTTATAGTCAAAGTAGTTACGAAAACCCATCTGACGCGCAAAGCGATTCCGCAGACTGATCAACTCCGGTAAACCATTATGCAGCAACCATTGCTCCAGCTCGCGCAACGCGTTTTGCGAACTGCGGCGGTATTCTTCATTTTCGTTAGTAGCCTGGTTGGTTAACAGTTCACCGAGCGAGGCGTTCACCCGCTGCCCTGCCGCATTCAGATGGCTGACAGGGTGACTCTTGCGGCGGGTATAAAGATCCGCCTCGGCACTGATAATTTGGTCCAACAATGTCTGGGCTTCAGCGTCTTCAATCGCGTTACAATCAAAAAAACGCAGCCAACCGTTCAGCCCATGTTGCAGCGCGTCGCGCTGTGCGTCCTGCGGCAGAACTTCCAGCCCAGCCAACAACTGACGAATTTCCGCCAATCGGCGCGGCTCGGCGATAAAGCGCTTATAAGCGCTCTCTGCCGCAGAGAAACGCGTTGAAACGTCATCACCGCCTGTGCCCATATAATTCTGCCAGAACAGATCTTCTTTGGTGCGGTGAACGTCAAGGTAATCCTGATTCAATTGATTGAAGTAATCGAGAGCCTGTTGCATAACCATCCTTTCAGAGCCGATTAGCGAAATATTCCAGTATAGCCAAGGGATTTACGCGTCGCGTAAACGTTCCAATCCCTGTTCCAGGGTGTCAACTTCACCGGTTGCCACCAGGCAACAGGCAATCTGGCGTTGGATCGCCAGCGGGATCGCGATGTCACCCGCCAGACAACGTTCGGTCCAACGTGCAGTAGTCTCTGCATCTTTCGCTGCCGGTAGATCAGGCATTTCATCCTGCACCGGGCGCTCTAGCAGCACGTGCTGTTCACCGTCAACAATGTAATGAATCTGCGGGCAACGCTGCGGGTTGGCATAGGCTTCACCTTCGGTGCCGTGCATCAATAACCCGCGGGCCCCAATCTGGCGGAAGAATGACGCTACACGACCAACGTACTCAGGATGCGACACACTGGCGATACGCAACACGTCCTGCTCGGCAAATGGCGTCGCCAGTTTGGCCAGCGTATGGGCGCTGTTGCGTACCCCCATGCGCCAGCGCATACCAAGCTGACGTTCCAGGGGAGCTGACAGGGCAGAGACGGGGACAAACACTGTTTCCCCCTTATCCAGACGTTGTTGGGCATGGGCTGCGTCTTGTGACCAGGGCAGGCCAAGCAACTTGAAGGTGTCGGCGCTGGTCACACGCGTACTGTCATCCAACACACCGTGTACCACCACTGGTAAGCCAACACGTGTCAGCAGCAGTGCCAATAATGGCGTCAGGTTCGCCTGTTTACGCGCACCATTATAGCTGGGTAACACCACTGGCATCGGTCGCCCGTGCGGTGCCTGCAAGCGCATCACCTGTTGCTGCATCGCTTGGTAAAAGCCAAGCATTTCTTCTTCGGCTTCCCCTTTAATGCGCATGGCGATCAAGATACCGCCTAGCTCAAGCTCCCCCACCTCACCGGCCAACATCTTTTGATAGAGCTGAAAGGCTGTTTCCCGGTCGAGATCACGCGCGTGGTTCTTGCCACGGCCTATTTCTTTGATAATTTTGGTGTAATCCATCGCCTGCTTCCCCTGATTCAGTCTGGGATTAGCATACCTTATCCACGCCGTCTCTCAACCTCATCCGCCAGTTGCTGTTGGGCTGCGTCACCGGCACGTAACGCAGCGATTACCCCGTCAACGTCTTCAGCACTCCGGTTTTGGCTCATCTTCCATTTACCTTCCCGATGGGTCACCGTGATTTCAATGCCGACAATGCCCTTAATCTGCGCGGCGATATAATTGGCAGGCGCATCGTCAATATGCCAGGGTTCAGGTTGACGACCCTCTTGCAGCGCCGTCAATCCGTCCAACTGTTGCCGCAACCAGCCTGCGTCCTCTGTCACTCGTGGTACGCCACGCAGTTGTACCACGCTGTAATTCCAGGTTGGTACGGCTTTACCGGTTTGCCGTTTGGTTTCATACCAACCCGGTGAGATATAGCCTTCCCGTCCCTGAAACACCACCAGACATTCCTGCACGTTCAGCAACAATGACCCGTGTGGGTTGGCACGTGACAGGTGCGCCCGCAGTTGGAGATGCCCCTGTTCATCGGCATCAATCAAAAATGGCAACGGATCCGCCACCAAGCCTTGGTCCCCATGGCTAATAAGCATCCCCAACGGGTTGGCACGCACCAGCGCAATTTGGCTTTCCAAACAATCGTCGCGGAATGAGGCAGGTTGATACATGGTGTCAGGCTTCCTTAACGCAATGGAATGATGAGATAGCAATAGCACCCGACACCGGTTGATTAAAGAGCCACTTTGCGCTGTTGTTGAATGATCCACCTTAACAGCACAAAGGCGACGGCCATGGCCAACAGGTTGTAGATCATCGCTCCGGCAAACGCCTGTCCATATCGTTCTGCACCCGCGCCGCCCACCAACAAGGGGACAAAAAACGCTCCGCTGGCGGCAATGCCCATTGCGCCGCCAATCTGCTGTACAGTGGAGAGCACCCCCGCAGCCATGCCAGCTTGATCTTCCTTGGCCAGCCCGAGAACCAGATTAAGTAATGGCGTCATACTCATAGCCTGACCAAAACCCAAAATCACCAACCCCGGCAGTAACCACAATGGCTGTGCCAACGCGGTTCCCCAAAGCACTTGCACAACCAACAGCGCTAATCCCGCGGCGTAAATCACCACGCCGAACGCCAATACCCCATTTCCCCAACGTTGTGACAGTGTTGGGGCAAGGAATGAGGCCAACATAAACGCCGCGCTGGCGGGCGCAAACAGGCTGCCTGCCTGAAACGGCGTCAGACCCATTCCCGACTGCAACAACAGGGCAAAGCACAGAAAGAATGAAGACGCCGTCGAGTAAATCGCCAGTACCACCAGCACACCTGGGGCAAAACTCCCCTGACGAAGCAGCGCCGGGTCCAACACCGCATCTCCGGAACACATCGCCAGCCGACGCTCCCAGCGTATAAAACCCCATAACACCCCCAGGCCCAGCGCCAATACCTGCAACACCCACCAGGGCCAACCACGTGATGGCCCTTCCAACAGCGGAACTAACAGCAGTAACAACCCTGTCGCGGCCAGCAGTAATCCCATGCCATCCAACCGTTGTGCCTGTTCAAGACGTGATTCCGGGATGCTCCGCGCCGCCAAGATCGCCAATGCACCAATCGGCACGTTAATCAGAAAAATCATGCGCCAACCGCTGCCGAAAATATTGGCTTCAATAATGAAGCCACCGAAGATCTGCCCCAAAATAGCGGCCAGCCCCAAGGTCATCCCCAACCAGGAAAAAGCACGCCGCCGCTGGTGTGGGCCGTACAACACACGCAGCAGCGCATAGATCTGCGGAAACAACAGTGCCGCCATCGCCCCCTGCAGAAAACGCGCGGTGATGAGCATGGGGAGAGACGCCGCTACACCACACAATGCCGACGCCAGCGTAAACCCCAGCATGCCGAGGCTGAACATGCGGCGTCGACCAAAACGATCCCCCAGACGGCCGCCCGCAATCAATAACACGCCAAAGGCCAACTCATAGCCGGCAATAATCAGCCCTATACTGGCAAAATCAGCAGCGAACTGCTGCTGAATGACCGGTGCTGCCACGTTCACCACGAACAAGTCGAATACGGTAACAAAGCCCCCCAACAGCAACACCGGCAACCCGACCAGGCCACGCTCGCCATCTGTTAATGACTGTTCCATAAATGCCTCCAAATATTGAGATGGCAGCAGTATGGAACATGTCCTAAACTGTTACTATATAGCCAGTTATACTATTACTAAGAACAACAGGACAGTCGCTATGCCGCCGCGTACCCTCAACCGAACCCGTCAGGATCTGGCGGATTTTCTGCGTCAAAAGCGCGAAAAATTGTCACCGCAGGCTGTCGGTTTGCCGAGCGGCACCCGACGCCGTACACCGGGGCTGCGGCGTGAAGAGGTCGCTGCGCTGGCAGGCGTCGGCCTCACTTGGTACACCTGGCTGGAGCAAGGACGGGAAATCAACGTATCGGTGGATTTTCTGGAGAACCTGGCACGCGTACTGAAGCTGGATGCAACCGCGCGTTATCATCTGTTTTTGCTGGCGCATCAACGCCCGCCAGTACCGGTCGGTCATCAATGGTGCCAGGTGTCGCCACTGGTACGTCGCCTGCTGGACGACCTGCAACTTCGCCCGGCTTACGTCATGAACCTAAGTTGGGACATCATTGCCTGGAACCCTGCGGCAGAGCGACTGTTCGCCATTGGCGATCGCCCGGCAGAACAACGCAACATGCTGTGGATGCTGTTCGCCGATCCACACCTCAACCAGCGACTGGTGGAATGGCAGGCGCAAGCGCCACAAATCCTTGCCAGCTTTCGTCGTGACTACGCCCGCGCCCCGGAGGACGCCACCATGCAACAACGGGTACAGGCGCTGGAACAGGTCTCACCACAGTTTCGTCAACTGTGGCAACAGCATGACATTCACGGCCGTTGTCAGGGAGAGCGCACGTTCAATGTCCCTGGTGCCGGTCAGGTGACTTTTGAACATGCGTCGTTCATTGTCGATGAGGAAAATCATTTGCGATTGGTGATGTACAGCGCGCTGGCGCAATGCCCGACCAGCGCGGCGTTTGAAGCATTATTGCAGGTGTAAGGCTATTTACGGCTGTCAAAAATCAACTTGCAGGCCAACCCGGCGAACACACTGCTCAGCAGATAGTTCGGCCAACGGGCACTGAGTTGGCGGCCAACAAAGCGACTTTTCATGCTGCTGACCGCCATGATCAGCCCGCCGTTTATCACCAAGCCCACCAGATTTAGCACTGTCGCCAGCAGCAACATTTGCGCCACCAGTGAACCGGCATGCGGATCGATAAACTGTGGAAACAGGGCCAAAACGAACAGCGCCATTTTGGGATTGAGGATATTGGTGAACAATCCTTGCCGGAAAATGCGGACGGTTGGTACTGCCGTTAATCCAGCAGATGCCTGCAAACTGCTGCCAGAACCTAACGTTTTCCATGCCAAATACAGTAAATAGGTCGCCCCAACTAGCCGCACCGTATCGTAGGCCAGCGGTACTGCAACGAACAGTTGCGATAGACCCAGCGCTGCCGCCAAAGCATGGCAGTAGGTACCAAGTTGGATACCTGCCAGTGAGGCAAAACCGGCTCGACGTCCTTGGCTGACACTGCGCGATGCGATCAGCAGCATATCCGGGCCTGGGGTTATCGTTAACGCAAGGCAGGCGCCAGAAAACAACAAAATTGTTGAAATATCAATCATTAATCACCTAAGTGCAATAGGGCTGGGGGCAGGTTTTATCATAGCTATACCGCCGTCTTTTGCCAGCGCTAAATCATTGCCACGGTGCTTTGGGAGTGAAAGCCGACAGCAGAGCGTCAATGGCCACTCGTACCCGTAGCGGCATAGTCGTGCCTTTCAGCCACACCACGTTAATCGCCAGTCCCGCACCACAACTGCCTGGCAAAATCTCTCGCAGTTTCCCCGCAGTGAGTGCATCGTGCGCCAGCCAACGCGGTAGCATGGCAATCCCCTGTCCTGCACAAACAGCACTGAGTACCGCCTCCATATTGCTCAACCGCAAACGGGTCGGCAGCGTCAGTCGTTGCACTTTTCCCCGTTCATCCGTTAACTGCCAGGGAGGGCTGCGCCCATCTCGTAACAGACCAACCGCCTGATACTGCAATAACGCAGCCACCGTATCTGGCTCACTTTGCCTTGCCAGATACGACGGAGCTGCACACAATATTTGTTGTTGCTCCCCTAATTGGCGGGCAGTGATCGCCGCAGCATCGCCTGGTGAACCGATACGTACCGCCAGATCGATCCCCTCTTCCGCCAGATCAACTGTACGATTGGAAAACAGCGCATCGATCTGCAACTGAGGGTAACGATCCGCCAACGACAATAGCGGTGGCATAACCCACTTTTGGCCGAACAATACCGGTAGCGATACCCGCAATCGCCCTTCTGGCGTGTGGGCTCTGGCTGCGAGATGACTTTCCGCCGCTTCCAGCGCTGCTAATGCTTTTAGGCAATCGTCATAAAACAGCTGCCCTTCGTCAGTCAATGACAGACTGCGGGTAGTGCGTTGAAATAACTGTACCTGCAACCGCTGTTCCAATCGCGCTACCGCTTTCCCCACGGTGGAACGGGAAAGACCCAATTGCTCTGCTGCACGACTAAAACCCCCCGCTTGCACCGCCTGTACAAAAGCGCGGATCGCATGTAGCCGTTCGCTGGAAATCATGCTGGCCTCTCATTGACGATATTAATTCGCCTATTAAACGATGAAACACCGCCACTGGCTATAACAAGCACTGAGTAAACTGAACACACGCTTTTTAACCGAGGAAATACCCGATGAGCGAACGCAGCGAACTTCTGACCGACACCAGTACACCGCGCCTGTGGCGGCTGCTGATTGGCATCAGTATCGCCAGCTTTTTGGGCTGCATCGATTTCACTATCGTCAATACCACCATTCCCGCCATTCAGCGCGAATTGGCAGCCCCTTTGAGTCAGGTGCAATGGGTAATGACGTTGTTCGTAATGGCATTGTGCGCCTTTATGGTCAGCGCCGGGCGACTGGCAGATCTGTACGGTCGTCGACGGGTACTGTATTGCGGGATGTTGGTTTTCGCCGGGGCATCACTGGGGGCCGGGCTGGCGGGCAGTGTTGAACATCTTAATGTTTGGCGCTTTGTACAGGGCGCGGCTTGCGCAGTGTTGTATACCGCCACCACCGCCATTGTCGCAGATGCCTGGCCACCACAGCAGCGCGGTCGCGCAATTGGCATTTTATTGGCGGTTAACGGTCTGGGGCTGGCAATCGGTCCGGTCGCCGGTGGCCTGTTGGTCGGCACACTTGGCTGGCGCTGGGTCTTTTTGTTGAACGTACCGCTGATCGCGCTGAGTTTCGCCTTCTGCCTGAGCACGGTGCAGGAATCTCGCGTACAGCAAAGCGCAAGGTTGGATATTACTGGCCTATTATTGCTGGTGATTGGTCTCGCTGGGTTGCTGCTGGCCATCAGCCAAGGTGGTCAGTGGGGGTGGCTGAGCATGAAAACGTTGCTCACGACGTCATTAGCGGCGGCTGCGTTGCTCCTGCTGTTACCGGTCGAACGTAAGGCGCATTCTCCATTGGTACCCTTAACGCTATTGCAGCATCCGGCGTTATTGCGTGTCTGTCTGTTAAGCGCATTGTTAGCCTTCTTCTACTGCGCCGCCTTCTTCCTGATGCCCATTTATCTGGAAAACACCCGCCATTATGAGGGCGTGATGCTAGGGTTGCTACTGCTGCCGACAACTGCCGTTATGGCATTGATTTCGCCTTGGGTCGGCAGGTGGGTGGATAAGTCCGGCCCACAGCCGGCGTTGGTCCTCGGTTTTGCCGCTTTGGCCGCTTCTGCCGCACTGCAAAGTCAGTTTAACGCCGACAGTCCGCTCCCCTTATTGCTCGGAGCCTTTGCCCTCATGGGACTGGGATGGGGATGCATCCTCGGTCCATTAGTGCTGGCAACGCTGAGCACCGTCAGCGAAGCGCAAAGCGGCGGTGCATTGGGGGTCACCTGGACGCTGCACAATCTTGGTGGCGCGGTCGGACTGGCCCTGGCGGCACTGATTTATCCAATCTATGGCTACCAAGCCGTGATGCTGTTGCTGCTGGCGCTATCACTGTTCGGGTGCCTGCTTGCTGTCTCGCATCGCCGTTAGCCGCAGGCGACGCTCACCCAACACGTTCATGCCTGCGGCAGCCAGCAAGATGATCGCGGCGCCGGCAAATTGAAGCGCGACCAACCGATGACCAAACGCCAACCGATCAACCAACATAGCGGCGACCGGATAAATAAACGACAGCGAACCAATCAGGTTGGTTGGCAACTTTTGGATCGCACCATACAGCAACACATACATGAGTCCGGTGTGTAATACGCCAAGCGTCACCAGCATTCCCCATTGCCCAGCACTGGCTGACGCGTGGAAATCAACCCACGGCAACAACATCACCACGCCGACCTTGACCTGGATCAGCGCAATCAGGTGCGGTGGCGTCCCTTTCAGCCGTTTGGCGGCCAGCGCCATCAGCGCATAAAAAAATGCCGCCCCCAACGACAGCAGAATTCCCATCAGGTAGTTGCTCTGACCACCCAGCTGCTTAGGCTGTGCCAGTACCACCAGCATCATGCCGACAAACGCCAAGACCAGCCATAACAGCTTACGGGCTGTCAGTTTCTCTCCCAGAAACAGCGCGCCCAGTGCCACCAACATAAAAGGTTGGGTGTTATACACCGCGGTAGCAATGGAGATCGACGCATAAGAATAAGCTGCAAACAGCAGCAACCAGTTGACCACCAATGCAACGCCGCCGGCAATCGCCAACAGCAAGGTGGTCCGCGTTAAAACATCACGTCGCAGCTGACCGAGTGCGGCACAGATTGCCAGCAGCACCAGTGCGCCCACGGCACAGCGCCAAAACACCACATTAATCACCGGTTGACCGGACATCAGCACAAACCAGCCAATGGTGCCGGAAATCAGCATTGCGGCAATCATTTCCAGCGAGCCACGTTTTATCTCTGCATTCATCGTCGTTTCCTCAAATAAGCCCATATGCTTAGCATGCGACTTTGCCGTGCAGGATTCCATGGCATAAAAAAGGACAATATGCTTAACTGCCTTTTTATCGAAGGCATAAAACAAAAATCACCTAATGGAGGGTATATGGATGATATAGATCGCCAGATCCTGACGCTGGTTGCTGAGGATGCAAGAGTATCGCTCAAAACCCTCAGCGCCAGCGTGGGACTGTCGTCGCCCAGCACTTCCGAGCGCCTACGGCGGCTAGAAGAAAATGGTGTTATTCAGGGCTATACGCTGAACGTCAATTTGCAGGCGTTAGGTTATGCTTTTCAGTCACTGGTGCGCATCAAGCCGCTGCCGGGCATGCTGAAGAAGGTCGAACAGATGATTCAGGATATCCCAGAGGTGATTGAGTGTGACAAGGTGACTGGTGAAGACTGCTTTATCGTGCGGTTGGTGGCACATTCTATGGAGCAGCTCGACCAGATCCTCGATCAACTGGCCGAGCGGGCGCAGAGCAACACCTCCATCGTCAAAACCACGCCAGTGAAGCGCCGCCTGCCACCGTTGCTTTGATTAACGCGTACGTCGACGGGGAAACGGACTCTTACGCTTTTTGTCTTTTTTCTCCGCCGCAGCGGCGGATTTGAGCGCAGCCTTGTGCGCCTTGTCGGCTTCCGGAACTTCCCGCTGTTCAATGGGGAACACGGGTAATGCAGCCAACAGACGCGAACCGTAGCTTTTGGTCAACAAGCGGCGATCGTAAATCACGATCTCGCCATGGCACTCATTGCTGCGGATCAGTCGCCCCACCTGTTGGATCAGGTTGAAGGAGGCGCTCGGCAGGCTCTGCACTTCAAACGGATAACGCTTCAGCGATTTTAGCCACTCACCTTCAGTCAAGATCACCGGACTGTCGATCGGTGGGAAGGCAATCTTGTGAATATGCACTTGGGTCAGCAGTTCACCTTTCAAATCCAACCCTTCGGCAAATGACTGCAGGCCAACCAGCACACTGGCGGTGCCCTTCTCGACACGTTTACGGTGCTCTTCCACCAACCGGTATCGCGGCTGATCGCCCTGAACCAGCAACATCAGGCGCAGATCCGTAACATAGCTGAGGAAGGTTTGCATCGCCCGGTGGCTACTGAACAAAATCAGCATACCTTTGTGCTTGCCACCGGCCTGTTCAGCTCGGAAAAAGCGCGCCATTTCTTCCAGATGCTCGGCTTCATTGGCCATCGCCGGTTCAAATCGCATGTTCGGAATGACAATTTTGCCCTGCTCCACGTGATTAAACGGTGAGGACAGCGCTTCGAAACGATCGCCGGCTTTTTCGCTCAACCCGCTCATTTCTTGCAGACGCGCAAAACTGTTCAACGAACGCAGCGTCGCCGACGTGATCACCACGTGCGGCACCTTGCGCCACAGCAGTTTTTCCAGCTGATCGCTGACGCGAATGCCCACGCAGTGCAAGTACAGATGCGTCACGTTATCACGCAGATCACGCGTGACCCATTTTGAAATGGGGGCATTGGATGACTTGTCTAATGCCGCTAACCGCCAGAGTTTACTCATGGCCTCCAGATACCCCAGGGTGCGGCTCATCTGAATAATCGAACGGTGCAGTCGCACAATGTCGTGCTTGCCGGTCTGTTCGCTGAGATCGTTCAGTATGAACTCTGCCACCCCGCGTAAGGCATCCGTCAGTTTGAATAAGCGTGCGCTGGTTTCCACCATTTCCACTGGCAGTTCACCCATTTCAAAGCGGTGTTCGGCGATCACCGTATCCGTCGGCAGAAACGCGCTGACCTGATGTTCAAAGATCTGGATCAGTTCACGCATCTCTTCACAGTGGTTCTTCAAGCGTTCGTCGTTCGTCAGGCCCGGTGGATTTTTGGGGCGATATTGCGTCATGCACTGTTCAACATGGCGCACGATCATGTCCAGCTGCAGATTGGTCGACAACGCAGTAATTTCACCGTCAATCTCCAACGCATCACGCGCAACTTCCGGCAGATGATGGCCTTCATCTAGCACCAACAGCAGTTCTTTCGGATTCGGCAGCACCGATTCGGTTTCCAATGCCGCCATCACCAGCGCATGGTTAGCCACGACCACATCGGCAGTTTCAATCTCTTTGCGGGCAATATAAAACGGGCATTCACGGATATAGTGGCAATTGCGCCCCAGGCAGTTGGCTTTATCGGTACTCAGCTTGATCCACAGTGGATCGTCAATCGACAACTGATAGTGATCGCGCAATCCGTCCCACTCATGGCGACTGAGTGCTTTGCTGAGTTTTTGGCATAACGCTTGCTCTTCACCGCTGGAAGGCGCCAGTTCGTCATCCAAAAACAGTGTCAGATCACCCTGCTCGCTGACGTCTGTACTCAGTGCCGCTAAATTACGTGGGCAAACATAGCGGCCACGGCCAAAAGCGCCGGTAAACTTCAGATCGGGAATGATCTTCTTCAGCAGCGGTAAATCCTTGCTGTAGATCTGATCCTGTAGCGCCACGTTGGCAGTACTGACCACCAAGGGTTTACTTTCGGCACGACCAACGGCGATCCCCGGGATCAGGTACGACAAGGTTTTTCCTACACCAGTGGGTGCTTCAATCGCCAAGTGGCGTGAATAATCACCCGCCAGCGTTTTAGCGACTTCGGCGATCATCTGCCGTTGCGGTGCACGGGAAATAAAATCCGGTATTTGTTGCTGCAGGGCTTTGTACCACTGGCCAATCTGATCTTTAACTGCGGGGGAGAGCGCCATTCAACTCTATATCGTTACGAAATGATGGCGCTATTGTCCCACAGACCGGCTGCCGCGTCAGCCTAGCCTTCAATCATTGAGGCGCGGCCCGCACTGAACGACCACTCATCCCGTTGCGTTGTGGTGATTACCACCATCACATCTTGCGGGCGTAACTGTATGTTTTCCCCCAGCAGCTCTGCCAACCGCTGGTAAAAGCGCTGTTTGGTGCCGGTATCTCGCGGACGTCCAATGGTGATGTAAAACAGCACATAATCTTCAGAACGTGGACCACCCAAATAGTCACGATCATAAATCAGCTCACCTGGGCGGTATTGATCGATGGCCTGAAACTTATCGGCCGCTGGCACATTGAAGGTTTCGACCAATGCCTGATGAAGACTGTCGGACAGAGTTTTCAGGTATTGCTCTGATTTACCCTGATGCAAAGCGATGCGACTAAATGGCATGAGACGGCTCCTGTTTCAGTTCACGCAGACGCGCCACGGCTGAGGCTGCCGCAGGCCAGCCGGCATAGAAAGCCAAATGGGTAATCAACTCGGCAAGCTGTTCAATACTCACGCCATGACGTTCGGCCAAGTGCAGATGAAACGGCAATTGCTCTACACGGTTAAGCGCCACCAGTGCCGCTACCGTAATTAGGCTGCGCTCACGCGGGCTGAGTCCCGGTCGCTGCCAAACGTCGTCGAATAATACGCTGTCGCTGAGTTGCGCCAGCTTGGGGGCAATATCACCGAATGCTTGCTGGGCTGTCTGTTGGGAAGGTTGCATCACACACTCCTGCTGTAAAGGGATAGCATTACGCTACCTATTAACCACAGGGATGAAAATCGGGATTTTTCACACCGACAATCCTGAAAAACCGGATGGTTAGCGCGGTAAAGCTTTCTACCTGTAAACCCAATGTATAAACCTTATGCATGATTTCTCCACAATTCAGAAACAGCATTGCGAGCGGTGGGATCCGCCGCCGACAGTTGTCCGATGAAGAAATTCACTCTTTCCGCAACTTTTTTAATCGTTCGACATGGAAATGAATATTTTGTCATAAATAGATCACATAACTACGGTAAAAAACCTGCGCTGCAAACAATCAAGCGGCACAGTGAAACAGCAGTACAACTGATGATAAGCGTCTTTCAATCGAATAAAGCAGGGTAAATCATGAAACGTAATCTTCTGGCCGTTATTATTCCGGCACTTTTAATTGCGCAGACAGCACAGGCAGCAGAAATCTACAATAAAGACGGCAACAAACTTGATTTTTACGGCCGCGTAAAAGCACTGCACTATTTCTCTGACGATGCCGGCAATGATGGCGACAAAACCTATGTGCGTATCGGTTTTAAAGGCGCTACTCAAATTAACGATATGCTGACTGGTTATGGCCAGTGGGAATATCAGATTTCAGCTAACCATTCTGAATCCGACAGTGCGAAAGATACCAAAACGCGTTTGGGCTTCGCCGGTTTGAAATACAAAAACCTCGGTTCATTCGACTACGGTCGCAACTACGGCATTATTTATGACGTCGGCGCCTGGACGGATATGCTGCCTGAGTTCGGTGATGATGCTTACGTCAAAACCGACAACTTTATGAATGGTCGTACCAACGGTGTTGCAACCTACCGTAATAACGACTTCTTCGGTCTGGTTGACGGCCTGAAGTTTGCCATTCAGTACCAAGGCAAGAACGAAAACGACGGTCGTGCTGGTAGCAAGGCGAACGGCGACGGTTGGGGCTTGTCTTCCAGCTATGAAATTATCGACGGTCTGAGCGTGGGTGCAGCCTATGCCTCTTCTAACCGTACAGCAGGCCAAAAAGCGGGCACTTACGGCAAAGGCGATAAAGCCGATATCTGGGCTGGCGGTCTGAAATACGACAACAATGCCGTTTATCTGGCAGCAACCTATTCACAAAGCCGTAATATCGCGCCTATTTCTGGCACTGCGACCATTAATAATACCTCAACCTCCGTTAGCGGCTTTGCCAATAAAGCGGAAGGTCTGGAACTGGTTGCACAATATCAGTTCGACTTCGGTCTGCGCCCATCACTGGGTTATGTGCAGCAGAAGGGTAAAGATATTGAAGGCATCGGCGACGCCGACCTGGTGAAATATATCGATATCGGTACTTACTACTATTTCAACAAGAACATGTCGACCTATGTTGATTATAAAATCAACCAACTCGACAGCAACAATAAGTTGGGTCTGAAAGATGACAACGTCATCGCCGTCGCCCTGACTTACCAGTTCTGATGTGATGAATAACCACCACTGCAAACCTTAGCTTCACTTGATACCCAGAGTTACTTCACCGGGCGGTTACGCCCGGTTTTTTTCATTTAGCGCTCCCTCTTCTCGCCCTATCTTTACGTCTTGCCTCTCATGACCGCATCAGAGAACTTGCCTTACAAAACAAACGGGTCTACATCTATATACCCTATGGGTTTCACGCTATAACCGGGTACCCCAAGGTATTGTAGGGGCTGCATGCGGCCGGGTGAATGCCTTCATCCTCTCAGGGGAGCAACTACCCCGCGGCTTGCAAGACGAGGGGTATACTTGCGCAAATCAATCTGGATGACTCATGCAAAACACTTCTCCATTCGAATACCACTCCGCGCTGCACTACAGCAGTAACGCGCTGGCGCAGATCCTCTGCCATTGTTTTGAAAACTACATTGTACGTTTTGCTATTGACGGCGATACCTTCGCTCGCCGCTTTGGCGCGGAAGATCTCAGCCTGAACGACAGCATTATCGTCACCCATCAACAACAACCGGTAGCACTGGCGTTGATTAGTCGACGTGGCTTACACCGCCGGGTGTCGGCACTGTCCATCCGACCGGAAATGCGCGGAAAAGGATTGGGGAAAGCGCTGATGCAACGGATTGTCGCCGACGCGCATGAGCGTGGCGATCGTCAACTGTCGCTGGAGGTGATCGAAGGTAACGATCCAGCCATTGCACTGTACCACCAGGCCGGATTGCGCATCGTCCGTACGCTGACCGGCCACTTGGCCGGGGAACAAAGTACGGCCGCCGTTGCGCCCCTGCAGGAGATCGATCCGTTATTCGTTTCTCACCGGTTGGTCGCCGAGGGTGCCACCAACCTGCCTTGGCTAATCGCCCCAGAATCGCTGTTCAAACTGCCCGGTAAACCTCACGCCTTTAGCCTTGGACAACACCATGCCTATGGCGTAGTGCAGGTGGGTGCGGATAAGTGTTTTCTGCGCATGATTTACGTGCCACCAGAGCACCGCAACCAAGGTCATGCCCGCGCTATGTTAGCAGCGCTACAAGCACGGTTTTCACCCTTACCGTTAGTGGCTAATGTTTACGTTCCCGAGGTGGCCGCCCCCTTCTTTGATCGACTCGGCTGGCAGCAAGATCCGTTACGTCAGTTTGAGATGACCATGACCTTAGAGACACCACAATAACAAACAGAGAGCTATCCCTTTATGGCAGGAATAAATAGACAAAAGGTGACCCTTGGCGCAGCAATCGGTATTGCGCTACTGACCCTGGCCGGTTGTGCGCAACCACCGAAAACAGATCTGCAAGCCCAACAGCGCTTGGCGGATCAATCAGTGCTGGCACTGAACTGGTTCCAGCAGTCCGGGGAATATCAGGCATTGACGCATCAGGCTTTCAACAGCGCCCGGCTGGCGTTTGATCACGCCAAGGTCGCGCCTGGCAAGAAGAAAGCGGTGGTTGTGGATCTGGACGAAACCATGCTGGATAACAGCCCGTATTCTGGCTGGCAAGCACAGCAAGGCCAACCTTTTGCAGGCGCTACCTGGGCGAAATGGTCACAGGCAGAACAAGCCGGCGCAGTGCCGGGTGCCGTGCAATTTGCTCGGTACGTTAACAGCCATCAGGGCACCATGTTCTACGTTTCAAACCGCAAACAGTCTGAATACGCCGCCACAGTCGCCAATATGCAGAAACTGGGCTTTACCGGCATGTCGGAAAAAACCGTGCTGCTTAGCGGTGACACCTCCAACAAACAGCCACGTTTCGACGCCATCAAAAACGCAGGTTACGACATCGTGGTGTACGCCGGTGACAACCTGAACGATTTCGGTGCGGCGACCTACCACAAAGATAACGTACAGCGTCGGGCGTTTGTCAGCGATAACCAGAGCAAGTTTGGCACTGAGTTTATCGTGCTGCCGAACCCGTTGTACGGCGACTGGGAGAGCGGTATGGCGAAGGACTATAACAAACTGACGCCAGAGCAAAAACTGCTGATACGCCAACAGGCTATCAAGGCTTGGAACGGGCAGTAACCCCGTACATACTCAAGTCTTGTAGGGGGCGGATGCATCCACCCCCTACGGACGACGGGGAAAATTACAGCAACTTATACATATAACTGGTGGCATCCAGCGCACTACTCTGGCTGGCGCGGGCATATTGCGGAATGCTGCCTGCCAGTTGAAAACCCAATCGATGATACATGCCCTCCGCGGTGTCACCGGTCAAGGTATCCAGCACCAGCAAGTGCCGCTGAAGCTCAATCGCTTTTCGCTCCACCTGCAGCATCAGATTACGAGCGATACCTTGACGACGGGCATCCGGGTGCACCATCAGTTTTACCACTTCCGCACGGTGGCGGCCGTTGTCAGGCATATCCAGCAGCAACTGCACAGTACCGACAACGCGCCCGGCATCGCGGGCGACCAGCAACACCCTTTCTCCACGCTCAATCGCCGGTAACAGTCGATGCCAGAACGCTTGCGCCTGCTCAAGGCTGAACGGCATGATAAAACCAATGCTCGCGCCCTGAGAAACACTGGCTTGTAGCATCACCGCCAGTTCAGGAATCACGCTTTGTACTGCGTCGGCATTCAGTTGCTGTATTTCAATCATGGTTAAGGCCTGCTGATAACGAGGGTGTAATGGGCCGGCTCAGGGCCGGGGGCATGAAATTTTGAAGCGCCAAACAGCCGATAACGCAGGCAGTCGCCTGGTTTAAGCTGAAAAGTGCGCGCTTCCAGCGTCAGTTCGAGTTGGCCTTCCAGCAGCCACAAATGGTGCTCAAGTGCATGTACTGAGGGTCCGTCATAGGCAATCACTGCCCCGGCATCAAGCCGGCACTCGATAAATTCGGCCTTGTACAAAGCGGCGGGCGGGGATACTGAACGACGATGAAAACCGTTGGCCGAGTCAATCCACACCGTTTGCGCTTCGCGAGGCAGTAATTCCGGTGGTTCGCCCTCAACCTCACTGAGCAACCGCGACATAGTCAACCCATACGCCGAACACAGTTTATTCAGCAACGAGGCCGTCGGGCTGGTTTCAGCGCGCTCTACTCGCGACAGCGTAGCCCGGCTAATACCGGTTTGCTGTGCCAACTCCTCCAGTGACCAGCCCTGCTGTTGGCGTAAATCAGACAGCCGTTGTGCCAGCCGGAGATCGGCACTTTCCAATCCGTTATCCATTATTGCGTCTCTGATACAAAAAATCCCATATAAGAGAAATAATCTCAAATACGGGATTCGTCAATCAAATTTTCACGCGGTCGAACAAAACGCAAGAATCAGCAGACTATCAGCACTCCTTACGCACTATTACGTGGCATCGCCGGGCATTCCGTGGATGACGAGTCTGATTCCACATCATCCACTGCAACGGCTGGTGGTGCAATCGCCGCACAGCGCCAGGCGCTAAATACCGCCAGCAGCGGTGCCAAGGCGAACAGCAGGAACAACCAACGCGCCGCCGAGGCTGCCCCTGGCGCCCCGCCCGGCACATTCAGCCCCGCCAGGTTAGCAATCATCCCGGCCAGTGCCGCACCAAACGCCGTCGCAAACAGTTGCACTGTGGTGATCGATGCACCGGCAATGTCCTTATCGGCCTCAGGCGATACCTGCAAAATTCGCGTCAGCAGGTGCGGCCACCCAAACCCGATACCGAACCCTACCAGCGTCAAGGCAATCACAATTGGCGTCAACGCCACCCAATGGCCGCCAGATGGCGTCGGCATCAGCACTGCCAACGCCAGCAAGCCAACCAACACAAACAGCGGCCCGCTGATGATTGCACGCCGGATACCCGCACTGCGCCAACCGGAACTGAGGATCTCCGAAAGTGTCCAGCCAGCCGCCATCGTCGCGGCAATATAGCCGGAAATCAGTGGTGACTGGCCATGCAGCGTTTGCAGAAAATAAGGCACAAAGATTTCACTGGTCATGCCCACCACCAGCAAAGAGACGGTGATATACAACGAGGCTAACGGTGAGCCACGACGTAAAGCGCCCTGTGGCAGTAGACGAGCCTGGGAGTGCGTCTCACGTTGTATCAACCAGGCCATCATCAACACAGACAACGCAATACCGCCCAGATTAACCCACGCGCTATCCGCCAGACTACCCGCGGAAACCACCAGCACCGCAGTAGCCAATAGCAATAACTGGGCTACCGGCAACGGTGCCGCCTGTTGTTGCGGCTTGCCTTTCGGTAGGATCAGGAAGGTAAACCCGGCATACAACACCATGATCGGCAGTAGAATGCCAAAAGCCCAACGCCAGGCGTTCAATTCAGCGAAAATGCCCCCCACGGCCGGACCGACCAAAGTCGCGATCCCCCACATCGCTGAAATCAATGCCATTGCGCGCGGCCACAGCTTTTGCTCAAACACCAGATTGATCATGGCGTACGAAAGCGCGAAAATCAGCCCGCCACCGAAGCCCTGTACGGTTCGACCTATGAGCATTATCGGCATCGACGGCGCCAGTGCGCATAACATCGCCCCGACGATAAAGAACAGCGATGCCACCACATAGGCACTGCGTGCACCATAGCCACTGAGTAAACGTGCCGATAATGCCGACCCCAGAATCGATGCCACAACAAACAATGTGGTGTTCCAGGCATAAAGATTCAGACCACCAATATCCTGCACCACCGAGGGCAAAATGGTGGTGGCGACCAGAATATTGATTGCATGCAAGGCTACGCCGAGTGAGAGCGCGATCGCACTGGCACCATTTTTGCCGGAAAAGAGATCGGCCCAACGGCTATCATCATGGGTTATCACGGTTGTCGTCCTGTTTTCAGAGGAATGGCATTGAGTTAATAGTGATATTGCGTTAAATTTAACAAGAGTTAACTTGGAATAATGGTAGGGCGAGGCGGAGAAATATGTCAAGAATAAACTTGGAAAATGGCGGTAGTCCCGCACAATCGGTCAGTGACCGTTTGCTGACACTTCTAAAAACCCGCGGCCCACAGCAAGCGTCTGATGCAGGAAAAGTCCTTGGTACCACTGGCGAGGCAGCACGCCAGCAGTTCGTTAAACTGGCAAAAGATGGGTTGGTGGAAGCCGTGGCAGAAACGCGTGGCGTTGGCCGTCCGGTGCAACTTTGGCACCTTACTGCCGCAGGCAACGCGCGCTTTCCGGATACCCATTCCGAACTGACGGTACAACTGCTGCGTACCGTCCGAGATAAGCTGGGCGAACAAGCGATCGAGCTATTGATCGACACGCGGGAACAAGAAACACGCATTAACTACAAACAGGCGATGATCGGCGCGGCCGATTTGCAGGAACGCATTGAACGGCTGACCGCAATCCGATCTCGTGAGGGCTATATGGCCGAATGGCGCACACAGGAGGACGGTTCCTTTCTGCTGGTGGAAAACCATTGCCCTATTTGCGCTGCCGCCACAGTTTGCCAAGGGTTCTGTCGCGCAGAATTGAGCATTTTCACCGAGGTACTTCAGGCACAGGTTGAACGCTCCGAACACATTCTGGCTGGCGCACGACGCTGTGCCTATCGTATTTCATTGCTATAACTGACCCGCAAAATCAAGCAGCGTGCTGGCTGGTGTCATCAGGCGAATTATCCTGGATCCACCAGCCTACCATTCCGTTAAAAAGTCATGAAAAGCGTTGCTTATCCTCTGTCCGATCGGGTTTACTGAGCGCTCTAATAATAACTTTCCCTGCAGAATAAAAATCCATGCTGAGCCAAAATAGCCGTAACGTCCTGCCGTTAATCGGGGCGCTGTTCACGTTATATATTGTCTGGGGTTCGACCTACTTCGTGATTCGCCTTGGGGTAGAAAGCTGGCCGCCGTTGATGATGGCTGGCATTCGCTTTTTGGTCGCCGGCATTGTGCTATTTAGCTTTTTGGCGCTGCGTGGCCACGCGCTACCCACCCCAAAGCAATGGTTAGCGGCGGGAACCATCGGTATTTTGCTTCTGGCGGTAGGCAACGGTCTGGTGACTGTTGCAGAACATCAACACGTACCTTCCGGCATTGCCGCCGTGATGGTGGCAACCGTGCCCCTGTTCACGCTGTGCTTCAGCCTGTTTTGGGGCATGCGTAATACCAAACTGGAGTGGGCAGGTATCGGGTTAGGGCTTGTTGGGATCGTACTGTTGAATACCGGTAATAACCTGGTTGGTAACCCAACGGGTGCACTGTTGATCCTGTTGGCTTCCGCCAGTTGGGCCTTTGGATCGGTGCTAGGATCGCGTATTTCGTTGCCGGCAGGGCCGATGGCAGGAGCTGCTGAAATGCTGGTCGCTGGCGTGGTGCTGTTGATCGTTAGCCAACTGAGCGGCGAACACCTCACACAGATGCCGAGTGCCAAAGGCTTCTTCGCGCTAGGCTATCTGATTATCTTTGGTTCAATGCTGGCGATCAGCGCTTATATGTTTTTGCTGAAAAACGTGCGTCCGGCAGTCGCGACCAGTTATGCCTATGTCAATCCGGTAGTGGCAGTGCTACTCGGGATCGGTTTTGCCGGCGAATCCCTGGCACCACGTGAATGGATGGCGCTGGTCATTATCGTCGCAGCGGTGGTGTTGGTAACGCTGGGTAAATTCTTGTTTGTACGACCGACCAGCCGTATAAAAAACGTGGAATAAAATGTAGGGCGCCGCATGCCGCGCCCGCATTCATCGGGGCGAATATGTTCGCCCCCAACAATCACGGAAGCAGCGTGAAAGACGACGGGTATAAAAACGATTCTTGTTTCACTTGGCAAAGAGACTATAATTCCCGCTGTTCCGAGCAACCTGCGAAATCATCCCAATGCTGAAAAAATCGTTCATTATCGTTATCTTTCTGTGTGCCTTTGGCTCACTCGGCGGCGTATTCCTGGCTGGGCTGAATATGTACACCCGCTCCACCACGCCACAGGAAGAAGCTCCAGCGTCCAGTGAAGCTACTGTTACCGCTACGCCGGCAGACAGTATTCACACCAAGTAATCTGCCATCCAGCCCTGACAGCGCTGTTGTAAAAAACGCTGTAACAGCCTGACGCGCTCCGACACCTGTGAACGGTGCGGACAAACCAGGCTGATGGGCACTGCGTCACTTTGCCATTCCGGCAACACGGGGACTAACCGTCCGGCATGTATGTCTGCGACCACATCAATCGCCGACTTGCGGACAATACCGTGCCCTGCCAGCGCCCAACGCCGCGCAATCTCACCGTCATCCGTAAAATAACGTCCACTCAGAGCCACCTCAATCGACTCATCGCCTCGCCACAAACGCCATTGTGCCTGTCTGCGCCCACTGGGTTGATAAATCAGGATGCTGTGTTGAGTGAGTTCAGCGGGTGTCTGTGGCACACCATGCTGTTGCAGATAACTGGGGCTGGCACAAATCAGACGCCGGTGCTGCGGCAGAATCGGTAACGCCACCAGCGAAGAGTCCGCCAATTGACCAAAGCGCAGCGCAATATCCACCGGTTCGCGAAATAAATCAGCATGGCGATCGTTAATCAGTAATTGCAGTTGGATATGCGGATGTTGCTGCTTGAACTCATCAAGCCAGCCCAGCAGCAAGTTACGACCAAAATCCGAGGGAGCGGAAATTTGCAACACGCCAGAGAGCCCCTGATGTTTCTCGCGTATTGCCTGTTCTCCTTCTGCCAGCGCCCCCAGCGCCAGCCGGGCGCTGTCGAGGTACCGCTGCCCTTCTTCCGTCAGGCGCAGACTACGTGTAGATCGCACCAGCAGCCGGACGCTCAATCGCTGCTCCAACCTTTTTATCGCAATGCTGGCCGCCGCCGGCGTGATATCCAACGCACGTGCTGCTGCTGAAAAACTCCCGCCCTCCACGGTACGGACAAACACCTCAAGATCGATAAAGGAAGTCATGGATTATTCCTGTGCCGTACTGATTATTAAAATTATTTAACAAGTGTTTGCCATTTAGGCCAATTGCTCGCGAATTTTCAATAATGAATGATAGATAACACAGAAATTAACTGAAATTGAGGCACTTTATGACTTCCCCTTCTTCTTCTCTGAATCGACAAAAACTGGTGATACTGGGCGGCAATAGTGGCATAGGTGCGGCAGTGGCCTATGCCGCGCTCGCTCGCGGTGCCAGTGTCGTATTGGCCTCACGCCGTACCGGTAGCATGCAGCAATATCCATCGACAGACAAAAACGGCAACCTGCACATCATGCAGGCAGATGTAACCGATGAAAATTCGCTGCGTGCACTGTTCGCGGAAGTCGGTGAGTTTGATCATCTGGTCTTCACCGCCGGACCGATTGTGCAGGCCAAGCTATTGGCAGATATCGACTTTCGCGAGGCGCAAGCCAACTTCGATGTCAAAATGTGGGGTGCGCTTCGTACCGTTCAAGCCGCATTACCCACTCTGTCACCGCGAGGCTCTATCACCCTGACTTCCGGTCAACTCTCGCGTAAATACCTCAGCGGGCAGCTCATAAAAACCGGCATAAATGCAGCATTGGAAGCTATCGGTAAGCAATTGGCGAAAGAGTTGGCGCCACGGCGGGTGAACGTGGTCAGCCCAGGCATTACCGCCACAGAAGCCTACGATGCACTGAGTGCCGAGCAACGTCAGGCGATGTTTACCAAGGCAGGCTCAGGGTTACCCGTCGGGCGTGTCGGCCAGGCGGCAGACGTCGCAGCAGGCTATCTGTTGGCGATGGAGAACGGCTTTATCACCGGCAGCGTGATCGATATTGATGGCGGTGGGCTGCTGTAGGCTTACAGCACCGTCACTCCAAGCGCCGCGGCCTGTTGTTCCAGTTCCGTGATTTTTTGGTATGCCGAACGCGGTACCAAACTAAAATCACCGATCAACAGGTCGTCGCTTATCGCTTCGCCCACCATCGCCCTCGCCCCGGCGCGCAATATTTCCAACTGTGCCGCTGGCGTTTGCGCCGAGGTAATAAGCGGCAGCCCTGGCACGATGGCTGTTCGTCCAATAATTTTCAGCCCTGCCAACGCCTGTGGCTGCGCTCGTTTCAACAGTTCCAGGCTGACACAATCAACAGCGGCAATATCCGCCTGCCGCTCTTTGATCAATTTTATCGACTGGTAATGTGCACCGGACGCCACGGCGGCACGAAAGAATTTGCCTTCCTGCGCCAGTGGCGCAATCAGTGCCCGCAGACTGTTATGACCTGATTGAGAGTCGGTGCTGTTATAGGCTGCGATCCGACCACGAAAGTCTGCCAGACGCTCGCCGGGTTCATCATCCCGCACCACTAACCAACTGCTATAATTCGGTCCTTCACAGCCCTCAACACGGTAGTGGTAAGTCCCAATCAACTGAACCCGTTGAAGGCTGCTGACCAAGGGATAACCGCAAGTTTGGCTGAGCAATAAGTCATCCCGCTGCCAGTGCTGCGCCAAGTCTTGTGGCCAACTGAGCCGTTCGGGCGCTTGCGGCAACCCCAGTTGCAGCAATTTTCCGCGCAGCACGTGCCAGAAGGACTCAGACATTTGATGAGTGACACCGTACATCGGCAAGGATACCTGCATCATGTTTTCCCTTATTCCGCAGAAGTGGCCATGAGCGTCTGCTGACGCCAGGCGGTGAGATGGCGCACCCAGCGCTCAAACAGCATGTCGGTGATGATCGCCAATAGGGCTACGACCACGGCACCCTGGATCACATAGGCGGTATTAAAGCCGCTAAGGCCAATGATAATCGGTGAACCGAGCGTTTTAGTGCCGACGGTAGAGGCGATCGCAGCCGTACCAATATTAATGATTACCGAGGTGCGGATACCGGCAACAATCACCGGTGCTGCCAACGGCAGTTCGACGCGCCACAGGATTTGTCGGGGACTCATCCCCACCCCTTGCGCAATCTCGCGGGTGGCACTGGGCACCGACTCAATGCCCGCCAACGTGCCCTGTAATATTGGCAACAAACCGTACAGTACCAGCGCAATAATTGCCGGCTGTTCGCTAAACCCCATCACCGGTACCGCAACCGCCAACACCGCGACTGGCGGAAAAGTCTGCCCCACCGCCACCACAGTTTCCACCAGAGAACGGAACTCTTTACCGGCACGCCGCGTCACCCCAATCCCAGCCGCCACGCCAATTACGACCGCAATCAGGCTGGAAACAGCCACCAACAACAGATGCGCCCATACCAGTGAGATAAAACTGTCCTGCTGATACACCGGCCGATCCAGATCAGGAAACCAGGCGGCAAACAGACCATGCAAGTGATTCATGCCAAACACCAATGCCAGCAACAGGGCAAAGGTCCAGGGCAACGGATCGCGCAGCCAGCGCAGGGTTTGAGACGCACTCATGACAGCGCCTTTTGAGTAATCAGATCGCTGAAATGCAGCACGCCAAGCGCCTCACCTTGGTCGCCAATCACGGGTAAACATTCAGTGCTGCGAGCCACAAACACCGACAGCGCTTCACGCAGACTCATGGCGGCAGTGATAGGCTCCCCTTCGGCATGACCAGGGCGTACTCTCTCGGCCACGGTACCTAGCGACAGTAATTTGATACCACGATCGCTGCGGCCAAAGAAATCACGTACAAAATCGTTGACTGGTGCCGTCAATAGCGCGAGCGGTGTGCCCTGCTGCACGATGCGGCCCTGATCGAGCAACACGATACGGTCGGCCAGTGCCAGTGCTTCGTCAATGTCGTGCGTCACCAGCACAATGGTACGGCCGGAGAGATGATGAATACGTGCAATCTCCGCTTGTAGCGCCGCACGCGTCACTGGATCGAGTGCACCAAAAGGTTCGTCCATCAGCAACACTTCGGGATCAGCAGCCAATGCACGCGCCACCCCAACCCGCTGCTGCTGCCCACCGGAAAGCTGGTGCGGATAACGATGACGGAACAAATCCGGTTCCAGATGCAACAGCTCCAGCAATTCCGTCACCCGGTCGCGAATACGTGCCCGTGGCCATTTCAGCAGCTGTGGCACAGTGGCGATATTCTCCTCCACCGTCCAATGCGGAAACAGGCCGATCGACTGGATCGCATACCCCATCCGGCGGCGCAGATCCTGGGGTTTAAATTTCTGGATCTCTTCACCGGCAAAGTAAATTTTTCCCTGATCGTGTTCGATCAGCCGGTTGATCATTTTTAACGTTGTGGACTTGCCTGAGCCAGAGGTGCCGATCAATACGGTAAATTCACCCTTGGCAATCTGTAATGTCAGATCGTCCACCGCTGGCTTGCCCTGAAAAATCTTGCTGACCTGATTAAACTGAATCATCGGCGTGACACTTCCAAAATTGAAACCATAAACTTAAACAGTGAGTCGACGATAACCGCCATCACGATCACCGGAATGACCCCCAACAACACCAAATCCAGTGCGCTGCTGAGCAGGCCCTGGAAGACAATGGCGCCAAACCCTCCTGCGCCAATCAGTGCCGCCACAACTGCCATGCCGACGGTCTGTACTGCAAGAATGCGCACACCGGTCAGGAACAACGGCAACGCCAGCGGTAACTGTACGCGGAAGAAAACCTGACCACGTGTCATCCCCATGCCACTGGCGGATTCAATGACGCTGGCCGGTACACTTTGCAACCCCGCCACGACACTGCGTACCAACGGCAACAGGGCATACAGCACCAACGCAACAATGGCCGGAGCCATGCCAATGCCACTGACACCATGTTCTGCCAACCAGGGCAACGCCTTCGCTAAACCGGCCAAAGGCGCGATCAACAAGCCAAACAAGGCAATCGAGGGTACAGTCTGAATAATATTCAGCGTGGAGAATATCGGTGTCTGCCAACGTGCGGAACGAAAACACAGCACCCCGAGCGGTAGGCCAATCAACAGCGTCGGCACCAGCGTCGCCAACAGGATCGTCAGGTGCTGCAACAGCGCTGCGTCAAACACGTCCTGCCGGTTGTAGTACTCTTTCAACAGTGAAAGCTGATCCAACTGGTGGTTAAACAACAGCAACAGCGTCGGTAACATCACCATCAGATTGCCGAACATGCGCCACACGTGCGAAGCGGTAATGCGGGTCACTGCGTCGGCGGCTATCAGCAGACTCAGCGCCAGTATCAGCCAGCAACCGCTCCCCCAAGAGGTACGGGCTAGCCGGGAACCTTCCAACGCCAGTTGCTGCGCTGCATGGCCGCTTAGCCAAAAGGTGAGCGCCAGCAGCGCCGATGCCGACAATGCAGTCAGAAGCGCATTACGCCTCCGAGGGGCTAACAGACTGAGTATGGCCAACACCAGCATGGGCGCCAACAACCACAACGCGGGGCCATGTAGCAGGGAAATCAGGGAAATGCTCTTGCCTGATAACAGGCGATTAGGGGCATAACTGAGAAACGGCAGGCCAAATGCAGCCAGCAGCAACAGAATAAGCAATGTCAGTAATACGCGGTTTTTTACGGCAATAATCAAAGAAACTCTCCGGCTCCATGTTGGCCCCCAGCAGGGGGCCAGTGGTGTTACCCCTTCACTAACCCTTTCTCTTTCAGGTAAGCCGCCGCAACCTGTTTGGCGTCCTGACCTTCTACCGCAATCTGTGCATTGAGTTTTTGCAGTGTCGGGCCATCCAGTGAAGCGAATACCGGTTTCAGTAATTCAGCGATGTTGGGATGCTGTTTTAGCGTGGCTTCGCGAATAATCGGTGCTGGCGCGTAAATTGGCTGCACACCTTTTGGATCTTCCAACGTTTGTAATCCCAGCGCTGCCACCGGGCCATCGGTCCCGTAGGCCATCGCCGCGTTCACACCGGAAGTCTGTTCCGCTGCGGCCTTGATGGTCACCGCCGTGTCACCTCCAGCCAACGATAGCAACTGATCCTGATTCAGCTTAAAGCCGTAGGCGCCCTGGAATGCCGGCAAAGCATCTGGACGTTCAATAAACTCCGCCGACGCCGCCAGTTTGAATTTGCCACCACCGTTGATCCACTTGCCCAGATCGGCCAGCGTTTTCAGATGATTGGCGTCCGCCACGTCCCGACGGATCGCAATGGTCCAGGTATTATTTGCCGGTGCGGCATCCAACCAGACAATTTTGTTCTTGTCATAATCCAGCTTTTTCACTTTCTCAAAACCGGCCTGAGCATTTTTCCATGCAGGGTCTCTTTCATCAGAAAAGAAAAATGCGCCGTTGCCGGTGTATTCCGGGTAAACGTCAATTTCGCCGGAGGTGATCGCCCCACGCAGTACTTTGGTGGTGCCAAGCTGTAATTTATTGGTGGTTTTGATGCCGTTAGATTCCAGCACCTGTACGATAATGTTCCCGAGCAATGAGCCTTCGGTATCAATTTTAGAGCCAACGCGTACCGTATCGGCGGCTTGCGCCACACCGACGCTCGCGGCGAGTAAACTCAGCGCCAACGCAAAGACACGACCACGTGATGGGGTGATTGCCATACTTTTTCCTCTTGTTGTGTAGTGTCCGGCTATTTGGCCAGATCGATTGGAAAATCTTGAGAAGCGCGCGTCCATCGCACAATAAATGTCTCCGTCGACCAGACAGGGTTTTCGCCCTGGGTTTCCCTTGGCAGTTCGCCAACGCAAAACGGATGCACTTCAACGTCGATCGGGGTAAACGCGTATTCATTCACCCACTGACCATACCCCTGAACCACAAATCCTTGGCTACGCTGCTGGTATGCACTGCGCTCCGCCAAATACACCTGCCTTAAACCGTACCACGGTAAGCCAGGGAGATCATGATGAACTAAATGATAGTTCAGATTGAGAAACAGCAGCCGCCACGGCCAAGCCGCCTCATTAATAATAGAACGTGCCTGCGGTGCGTCCACGGCGCGGTGTTCAAAAAATGATCTCACCTTGGTCAGCGCCAGAGCCGGGTAGCTGATTGCCAACAGATAAAATACCGTACCAATGCCATGCTGTTGCAGCCAACCCAATACCGCCACCAGCAATAATAGATGCACCAGCCACATCACCAATGTGCGCATTTCACCGGCAGCGATCGTTTTTAACGCAGTGATTCCGGTTGCAGCAATGTCCAGTGCAGGGCCAAGCGCAATGCGCCCAAGCAACGTATTACGTACCTTAGCCAACAGCGGAAAAAACCGTGGATAATGCTGCCATTGCGCTTGGCTAAAGTAATAGCTTTCAGGATCTTCATGCGGATCGGTGAGGTGTTCATTGCGGTGATGCTGAATATGCGAATCACGATAGAGACCGTAGGGATACCATACCGCCAGTGGCAACAAACCGAAGAGTTGATTGAACCGCGGCCAGCGCGTCGGATGGCCGTGAATAAGTTCATGCTGTAACGACATATACCAGGTCGTTAGCAAAATCAGTAACGGCGTGCCAAGCCATGGTCCCAATGTCTGCCAGTATTGCACTACGCCAAACCAACCACCGTAAACCACCGCCATAATGCCCCAGGTTGGCAGCTCCAACCGCCAAGACCAGCGCTGATTAAGCTGTTGGATCCAATCGCGCTGGGCGGGATGCAGATAGTGGCTATGACGTTTATCTGAAGACATGCATGGGCTCGCTGTATGAGGTTTTGCTCAGTATCAGCGAGCCGCCTGGACGCTCAAAATAACGAAAGCGGCAAAGCAAAGTGAAAAATCAGCGCATAATGCCGCATTCAATACAATTTCATGATCCCACAGGCATTGCTGAGAGAATCATGGCTCAACGAAAGCCGCTATCTGATAAGTTAATAAAAAATTGTGACATCAGGAGGTTACATGCGTCAGCGGATCATTGTCTGCCCAATTATTGAAAACAATGGTGAGTATTTACTGTGTAAAATGGCCAACGATCGTGGCGTTTTCCCCGGTCAGTGGGCACTGTCCGGTGGCGGTATGGAGCCAGGAGAGACAATTGAGGATGCCCTCCGTCGAGAGATCAGAGAAGAACTGGGAGAAGCACTGCATATCACCCAGATTACCCCCTGGACTTTCAGGGATGACGTCCGTACCAAGACCTACTCTGATGGCACGACAGAGGAAATCTACATGCTGTATCTGATTTTCGACTGTGTGAGTGCCAACCGGCAGATTAGCTTTAATGAAGAGTTTCAGGAAATCGCCTGGGTCAGCCCGGAGAAGATACCTGCGCTCGACCTCAATGAAGCCACGCGTATCACGTTTGCACAGAAAGGCATTCTATAACCCGCCTTGGCAGCGCGTACTTTGCTTGCCGTATCAGGGCATGAAATCCAGTACCACGCGGTTGAAAAGTGCATACTCGGTCTCATTGGCCATTTTCGGCAATTTGGCGCGTTGCACAGCCTGACTTGCCGCCGCGCAAAGCGCTTCGTCGCCCCTCAATACCTTAAAATCTTTCAGTGAGCCATCCGGCAACAGATGGAGACTGATCGAACAGGTCTGGGATTTATATTTGCCGGGTAACTGCATTTCCTGTGTGACGGCAACACGCATTCTTTCCGGATAACTGCTGCGCGGCGAGGATGCCGATGAAGTTTCAACCGTCTGCGTTGCCAGCCCGGCCCCCGCAGTGCGGGTGCCCTGATCTGCGCCACAGCCCGTCAGCAACACCGCCAATAGCCACATCCTTGTTTTCATCTGTCTGCATCCTTGTCCGATCACCCAAAGGTGAATAATCAGTTTTCCGGGTATATGCTCCCAGCGTCGGCATACTGCTGTAACCGTTCACGCCACCATTTTACCGCCAGACCGGTTGCGCTCTCTCGCCAACCAAAATAGGCAACATCGCTGCAGTGTTCAGATTCGACGCTTTTCGCCACCAACTCACCGCTTTTCAGGTAGGGTTCCGCCAGATAACGCGGTAGATAACCGCAGCCCAGGCCGCTAAGCTGCGCCCGCAATTTGGCATCGAAACCAAAGACCGTCAGCTGATCTTGCTCCTCAAGAATGTTCAAATTCTGCGGCGTATTCACGCGCGAGGTATCACGCACCACAACGGCTCTGTGCTGACGGATTTCAGCCTTCGGTAAAGGCTCCGGCAACAACGCTAATGGGTGCTGTGGCGCCACCGCAAAAACGTAGTCCAACCGTCCCCACTGACTAAAAGCATAGCCTACACGTGACGGGGGTTCACAAATCGCGCCAACAATAATATCTGCGCACCCATAAACCAACGACTCCCAGGACCCCGCCAGCACTTCCTGACTAAAGCGCAGGCGCGTATGGTGATGCTGCTGATAAAACTCCTCAATCAGCGGCAACAAGCGCTCAAATGGAAAAGAAGCATCGATACCGAGCGTAATTTCACTTTCCCAGCCATTTTCCACATAACGTGCCTGTTGCTCCAAATCTTGTGCCGCGCGCAACAACACCCGTCCCTTTTCCAGCATCAGTTTGCCGGTATCAGTAAACTTTGCCCGATGGCCAGAACGATCAAGCAGGGTGATATCAAGATCATTCTCCAGTTTCTGTACCATATAGCTCAATGCCGACGGCGTTTTGAACAGCACTGCGGCCGCTGCCGCAAAGGAACCATGCCGGTCAAGTGCATCCAAAATCAGTAACGCTTCCAGGTTTAATCGCACCGCTTCCCTCCGTGTATAAAAAAACTCAACAAGACGGCAAAAATTCTGCGCTATCTTTGAAATCAGCCCCTGCCTACCATGCGGTTCATCGGCGTTGTATTCATCCTCTGTTAAACCGCAGTATCACTGGGAAGGTAAATCATGTCTAAATTTCAACTACTTGATAAAGACAATTCCGCTCTAATTTTCATTGACCATCAGCCACAAATGGCTTTTGGCGTGGCTAATATTGATCGTCAGCAACTGAAAAACAACGTGGTTGGTTTAGCCAAAGCCGGCAAGATTTTTAATGTTCCCACCCTTTTTACCTCTGTTGAAACCGAAAGTTTCAGTGGCTACATCTGGCCTGAGCTTTTAGCGGTACATCCTGAAATCACCCCGATCGAACGTACCTCCATGAACTCTTGGGAAGATGCAGCTTTCGTGAAAACCGTAGAGGCCACCGGCCGTAAAAAGCTGGTTATTTCTGCGCTCTGGACCGAGGTATGCCTGACTTTCCCGGCGCTGATGGCACTCGAAGCCGGTTATGAGGTGTATGTCGTCACCGACACGTCGGGCGGGACATCCGTTGATGCGCATGAGCGTTCGATTGATCGCATGGTACAGGCCGGTGCTATCCCGGTAACCTGGCAGCAAGTGCTGTTGGAGTATCAACGTGACTGGGCGCGCAAAGAGACTTACGACGCTGTAATGGCACTGGTACGCGAACACAGCGGCGCCTACGGCATGGGCGTCGACTACGCTTACACCATGGTGCATCACGCTCCGGCGCGCGTGGCGAAATAAACCCTCATCCCGGCCGTGCGCCGGGATTTTCTGGAGTTGGTTGTTATGGCTCACCCGCAGCATGTCACGTTAGTCATCACTCATCGTCTGGCGCCAGGGCAAGAACAGGCCTACGAGGCATGGCTGAAACGCATTATGCCGGAGGCCGCCGCCTTCACCGGCCATCTTGGTGTCAATGTGATCCGCCCCACCGGTAGCGAACAGGCCTATACCGTCTTGGTCCGTTTTGACAACCTCGACAATTTATCGCTGTGGATTAACTCACCGCTGCGCAAACGCTATATCGAGGAAGTTTCGCCGCTGCTGTTGGAGAACGACCACATCGAAATTCGGCCAGGGGCAGAATTTTGGTTTACACCGCCGAGCGCTAACACACGCCAACCGGCCAAATGGAAGCAATTTTTAATCACTCTGCTGGTGATCTTCCCGTCCACCAATCTGGTGCCTTGGTTTTGGGGCAAACTGCTGCCCCAGTTGAATGGCACGCTGACCGGCCACTTTCTCAATGACGCCACGGTAGTCGCCCTGGTTGTTTTCCTCTGGATGCCGATCGTAACTCGCGTATTTCATCAATGGCTCACCCGTCGTTAGGCGGCTTGCCCGGAGAACGTTATGAATAACAGTGCTTCCCTGATTATCACCAACGGTAAATTCCACACTGTCGACCGTGAGGCGCCTACCGCCCACGCGGTGGCTATCCGCGACGGTAAATTCCTCGCCGTCGGCAGTGAAAATGAGGTCATGCAGCATGCAGGGCCAGAGACACAAGTGATTGACCTGCACGGCCATACGGCGGTGCCCGGCCTCAACGACTCACACTTGCACCTGATTCGCGGCGGCCTTAACTATAATCTGGAGCTGCGTTGGGAAGGCGTGCCTTCGCTGGCTGATGCACTGCGCATGCTGAAAGAACAAGCGCTGCGTACCCCCAGCCCACAGTGGGTACGTGTGGTCGGTGGTTGGACTGAGTTCCAGTTCGCTGAGCGCCGCATGCCAACACTGGACGAGATCAATCAGGCTGCGCCGGACACGCCAGTATTTATCTTGCACCTGTATGACCGTGCCCTGCTTAACCGTGCCGCCTTGAAAGTGGTTGGCTACACCAAGGACACCCCGAATCCGCCGGGCGGCGAGATTCAGCGCGACAGTAACGGCAACCCAACCGGCATGCTGATTGCCAAGCCCAATGCGATGATTCTGTACGCAACCTTGGCGAAAGGGCCGAAACTGCCGTTGGAGCAACAGGTCAACTCAACCCGCCAGTTTATGCGCGAACTGAATCGGCTTGGCTTGACCAGCGCCATTGACGCTGGCGGTGGCTTCCAGAACTACCCTGATGACTATCAGGTGATCGCCGAACTGCATGAGAAGAAACAGTTAACCATCCGTATTGCTTATAACCTGTTCACCCAACGACCAAAGCAGGAGTTGGAAGACTTTGAGCTGTGGACCGACATGCTGAAACCGGGCCAGGGCACTGACTTTTACCGCCATAACGGTGCCGGCGAGATGCTGGTATTCTCCGCTGCCGACTTCGAGGACTTCTTGCAGCCACGCCCTGATCTGCCAGCTGGCACCGAGGATGAGCTGGAACGTGTAGTGCGACACCTGGCTGAACACCGCTGGCCGTTCCGCCTGCATGCCACGTATGACGAATCCATTAGCCGCATGCTGGATGTGTTCGAAAAAGTGAACCGCGATATTCCATTCAACGGCCTGCACTGGTTCTTCGATCATGCGGAAACCATTTCTGATCGCAACATTGAGCGGGTAAAAGCGCTGGGTGGTGGTATCGCGGTGCAGCATCGTATGGCATTCCAGGGGGAGTATTTTGCCGAACGCTACGGCAAAGAGGCGACCAAACAGACGCCGCCAGTGGCGAAAATGCTGGCGGCCGAGCTACCGGTTGGGCTGGGCACCGACGCCACCCGCGTAGCCAGCTATAACCCTTGGACCGCACTGTACTGGCTGGTATCTGGCCGCACTGTCGGCGGTATGGCGATGTACGACGATAACGCACGACTGGATCGTGAAACGGCACTCATGCTGTGGACCCAAGGCAGCGCCTGGTTCTCTACCGAACAGGGTAAAAAAGGCCAGATTAAGGTTGGGCAATTGGCGGACTTGGCCGTGCTGTCACAAGACTACTTCAGCGTGCCGGAAGAACTCATCAAAGGGATTGAGTCGGTAATGACCGTGGTAGACGGCAAAGTGGTTTATGCCGCCGGGAGCTTCTCCCCGTTAGCACCGCCGGCAATACCCGTGTTACCGGACTGGTCACCGGTGACTCAGGTACCAGGGCATTATCGTTCTGCGCCACCGTCCGCGACAACCCGAGTCGGCGTGTTGAACCAGACGCATCAATGCTGTGGCCCATGCGGCGTGCACTCGCATCAGCATGACGTGGCTCGCCGTTCCAGCATTCCCATTTCAGACGAAAATGCCTTCTGGGGTGCGCTGGGTTGCTCGTGCTTTGCTTTTTAAGTCAGCAAGCTAGCAACTTAATAGCTTATTAAGTTGCTAGCTAATTAACAAAGTAACCTCATAAACTCTGACGCTCTTAACTTGAGAGCGTCAGAGCCCAGCAATCAGTCGCGGTTGATGTCCAGCCAGCGACGCTGTTCAGCGGAAGCGGCTATCGCATCTAACACGCAGGAGACTTTCCACCCCTCTTCAAAGTCTGGCCACATAGGATCGCCCGCGGCAATACCATTCACCAAATCACGGATCTCGACCGTTTTTTGATCGTTAAAGCCGATGCCGTGTCCGGCGCTAATGCAGAAGGCGGCATAATCCGGGTGCTTAGGCCCCACCAGTAATGTTTTAAACCCCTGGCGCTCCGCAGGTTCATCGTGACGATATAGCTTCAATTCAGCCATTCGTTCCTGAGTGTAACTCAGTGTCCCTTTGGTACCGGTAACCACATAGGTTAGCCCCATCTTACGTCCGCAGGCTATGCGCGAGGTTTCGATCGTGCCCATCGCACCGCTGGCAAAACGCACCAATGCACTGGCCTGATCCTCGTTTTCCACTGGGTGCATTAGCGCAGGGTTTTTCGCATCAGGACGCTGCTTGATAATAGTCTGCATATCACCGGAAACTGCCACGATGTCGCCCACCAGATAATGCGCCATATTAACGATGTGCGCCGCCAAATCCCCCAGCGCACCCAACCCGGCAGTGGCCTTGCGGCAGTGCCAGTCGATCGGCGTACGTGGATCGGCCAGATAATCTTCGTTATGGGTGCCATAAAAATGCACCACGTCGCCGATTTCACCGCTGGCAATAATTTCTCGTGCCAATTGGCTGGTCGGGTTCTTCATGTAGTTAAAGCCCACCAACGTTTTTACGCCTTTGGCACGGGCAGCTTGCACCATTTCGGCGGCATCAGCGGCATCCAGTGCCAATGGTTTTTCAGAATAGACGTGCTTGCCATGGCGGATAGCCTCCAGCGCCATCTCTTTGTGCAGGAAGTTAGGGGCGCAAATATCCACCACATCAATCGACGGATCCGCCACCAGCTGTCGCCAGTCGCCGGTCGAGCGTGAGAAACCAAATTCCGCAGCGCGCTGCTGTGCCAATTCTGGTGTGACCTCAGCCAGCATTTCCAGCACCAGTTCGCCTTTCAGTGGAAATACCGTCGCCGCCTGCGCATAAGCAATAGCGTGGCAGCGCCCAATATAGCCGGTGCCAATTAACCCAACGCGTACCTGTTTCATCACCCTCTCCCATGATCCATAGCCATAACATGACGGCGCACACAATGAAATACACCATCTGATACGTGTTTATATGGAATATAAATTTCAATAACAAGCGAGAGGTAAAATAAAAATGATAATCGTGATGTCGTTCATAAAACACTGTAGGCTTGAATGAAACAACGAAAAACCGGGCAAGCACAAACTAACCCGGCTTATCAAAATGAACTTTTCATTCCATATTAGGGCAATCCGTTGGCGCCGTGCAGCAAAAAACCAGGCCGCTGCTGTAAACGTTGAAAATAGTGGTTCAACGCGGGGTAGCTCGGCCGTGAAAACGGCGTCATCAACCAACGGTTCAAAGACAGCCCCAACACAATGTCCGCCAAGGTGAAAACGTCTCCGGCTGCATAAAGGCGACCGTGCGACAGGTGTTGCTCCAGCAGACCCATTAGCCGGTTCCACTCTCGCTCGGCAGCGGCAAGGTGACCGACATCCTGATACGCAGGATCTTGGCGCACCCGCGACATAAACACATAACGCCACGCATTGTTGAGATCCGTAGCCTGCCAATCCATCCACATTTCTACTGCCGCACGTGCGCCAGGTGCCGCTGGCAGCAAATCCTGACGCCCTTCTCGCCCCACCAGGTAACGGCAAACCGTGTTGGATTCCCACAGCACCTGCTCACCGTCGACCAGCACGGGCACCAACCCATTAGGGTTCAGTGCAAGAAACTCAGGTTCCTGAGTAGAACGGAACCCACTTCCCCACTCTTCCCGGATTAAAGGTAACGCCAGTTCATGACAGGTCCATAGCACCTTACGAACGTTAATCGATGAGGCCTTGCCTAGCAGTTTCAGCACCTAACGCCGCCAAAAAGGCTTACAGCCTTCTCGCCATGCTGCGGCACGAGTCAGGCCGATATCCGCTAACTGTACGTCGTCCAACAGCAATAACGCCTGGCGTGTACGATAGCGTTGCAGATACAGACGCCAGCGGGAAAAAGGTGGTTGGGAGTGGGTTGGCATAGTGTCGACAGACAAGCTCGTCATCATATTCTCCTTCGTGTTTGCTCTGGAGTCATGATGCTGGGCGTGGAGAAAACAATACAGATTCAAGCCCGCGGTATTTTTTCCATACAAAAGCTGTCTCTGTCTGTCTGAATGGTCTAATTTAACTTCATCTGTACCGGTTTTTTCTCATCCACTCTCATTTTAGGCATCTGTATGACACGCTACGCCACACTGGCCGCGATCCTCAGCCAACGCATTGAACAGGGCCTTTATCCGACGGGAGATCGCTTGCCCTCGGTCCGCACACTGAGCCAGGAACACGGCGTCAGCATCAGTACAGTGCAACAGGCCTATCGCCTGTTGGAAGAGAGTCAACTGGTGGAGGCGCGGCCGAAGTCGGGTTATTTTGTACGCGGGCGTCGCACATTAGCCGAACTGCCCGCCGTCACTCGTCCGGTGCAGCGTCCCGTGGATATTTCGCAATGGGAACAGGTGCTGGAACTGATCCGTCATAAGCCACGTGAAGATCTCATACAACTCGGACGCGGCATGCCGGATATCAGTGAACCGACGCTGAAACCCTTGATAAAAGCCCTGGGGCACATGGGCCGTCACGGTGATCTGCGCAGCCTACTCTACGACAGTATTCAGGGTGTGCTGGGATTACGCGAACAAATTGCCCGTCTGCTGCTGGATTCCGGCTGTCAGATCAGCCCCGATCAGTTGGTAATAACCACCGGTTGCCACGAAGCTCTCTCCACCGGTTTACGCGCCGTGTGCCAGCCAGGGGAGATTGTGGCAGTTGATTCCCCCTGCTTCCATGGCACCATGCAAACGCTGAAAGGGTTGGGCATGAAGGCGCTGGAAATCCCCACCGATCCACTGACGGGCATCAGTCTGGAGGCGTTGGAACTAGCGTTGGAACAGTGGCCAGTCAAAGCCATTCTATTAACACCGAACTGCAATAACCCGTTGGGTTACATCATGCCGGAGGCACGTAAGCAGCGTTTACTGTCGCTGGCGCAGCGTTATGATGTGACGATTATTGAAGATGACGTGTACGGCGACCTCGCCTATCAGTACCCACGCCCTCCCAGCCTAAAGTCCTTCGATGAAGACGATCGGGTGCTGCTGTGCAGCTCGTTCTCAAAAACCCTGGCACCGGGTCTGCGCATCGGTTGGATTGCTCCCGGACGTTATCTGGAGCGCGTACTGCACCTGAAATACATTGGCACCGGCTCCACCGCCACTCAGCCCCAATTGGCGATTGCCGACTTTATCCGTCATGGACACTACTTGCAGCACATGCGGCGTATGCGCGTACGTTATCAGCAAAACCGCGACGTCATGACCGCTTGGATTATGACGTATTTCCCACCCGGAACCCGCGTCAGCCAGCCGCGCGGTGGCTTTATGTTGTGGATCGAACTGGATGAAGACTTTGATACCCTGCGTCTGAACCGTTATCTGGAGCAGCAGGGCGTGCAGATCGCCGTCGGCAGTATTTTTTCTGCCTCTGGCAAATACCGCAACTGTCTGCGTATCAATTACGCGCCCAAACTGACGGCAGAGATTGAACACGCCGTACAACGGGTAGGTGCCACCATCCAAAAACTGATGCTGGCAACTTCTCCAGTGCTTGAAAGCACATTGGCGCGATCGGATTAAACTATGTCGCCATCGGATTATCGTCGCGTTATTTAACCTTCTAAAGTGAAACCTCACCCCACAAGCAGGTAAGGAAGGTTGTTATGTCTCAGTCTCAGGTATGGCTCATTACCGGCAGTTCACGCGGTCTGGGGCAGCAACTGGCCCAAGCGGTACTGGCCGCAGGACATCGTCTGATCGCCACTGCACGCCAGCCGCAGCAACTGCAACCACTGGTGGATCGCTACGGCGAACAGGTGGTTACTGTCGCTCTGGACGTGACCGATGCAGCAGCGGCAAAACGTGCAGTACACATCGCTGTGGAACGTTTCGGGCGGCTCGATGTGCTGGTCAACAATGCAGGTTATGGCAATATTGCCCCCGTTGAGGAAGCTGACGACGCCGATTTTCGCGCTCAGGTCGACACCAATTTCTACGGTGTATTCAACGTTACCCGTGCTGCCCTACCGGTACTGCGCCAGCAAGGTAGCGGTCATATCATTCAGATTTCCACCATCGGTGCACGCCTCGGTATGCCGGGACTCAGCGCCTACCATACCGCCAAGTGGGCTGTTGAAGGCTTTTCCGAATCCCTGGCCAAAGAGATTGCGCCATTTGGTGTAAAGGTAACGATGGTGGAACCCGGTGGTTTTCGCACCGATTGGGCTGGTTCGTCGATGAGCATCGCGCCAATCGGTACCGCTTACCAACCGCTCTTTACCCCAATGCTGGAGTACCTGCAGCAACATAATGGTCATCAACCCGGCGATCCAGCCAAGGCCGCGCAAGTCATTTTGCAACTGGCGTCGATGAAGGAACCGCCGCTGCGCCTGCTACTGGGCAGTGACGCGGTCTATTTGGCCCAACAGGTAGTCACGGCACGAATGGAGGAGGACGCCGCCTTCCGTTCACTCAGCCTGAGCACCGATCGGGACGATACCCTGCCGAACCACGACGCCCTTACGGCTCTGGTGGCGGGTAAAGCATAAGGAGTAATAATGAGCAGCGATCAGATCCCCCTTTCCAGCGTGCTATCCGCCCGTCTGGCGGTTCTTGGCGTCGATATTGAAAGGGTCTGCCAACTGGCTCGCCTGCCAGTGGGGCTGCTCAACGAGCGGCGTGACAAGGTTAAGCTGTCCACCCGACAGTTCTTTGACATTTGGCGCGCCCTCGCTCAGTTGGCTGATGACGACACATTCGGCCTGCGCCTTGGCGGTGATGTGGCCCCGGAGCATTATGATATTGCTTCGGCCGCCGCACTGCACTCCGCCACACTGGGAGAAGCATTACAAAAGATCGCCCGTTACAAGCGGCTGCTGTGCCCGGAAGAACTGACGTTGACGGAGGATGGCGACAGTGTACGCATGCACACCCGTTGGATCATGGCCGAAGGCCATGCGCCGGAGCTGTTAATTGACGCCATCTTTGCCTCAATCATCACCCTATGCCGCCGTGGTACCGGCCTGCTGATACGCCCGCGCTCCATTGAGCTGACACGGCGACACAACCCAGCTTCGCCGCTGCCGCGTTACTTCAGCTGCCCAATCCACTTCGACGCCCCGTTGGATGTATTGGTGTTCGATCGTGCACTGATGCAGCAGCCGTTCATCACGTATAACCAGGACATGCTGGCGACATTGCTGCCTGGACTAGAGGCAGAATTGAGCCAGGCACTGCAAGCGCACGATTTGCCGACCCAAGTGATGGCGATACTCGGCCGCAGCATGCGTGGCCAGCGCCCCAGCGTCAACAGTGTCGCGGCGGAGCTGTATGTCAGCCCGCGCACGCTGCAACGCCGCTTACAGCAGCAGGGTTACAGCTACCAACAGCTGCTGGACAAAACCCGCCATCGTACTGCCTGCCAACTGCTGGCGGAGACCGATTTGGAACCCGGGGAAATCGCCTTTGTGCTGGGGTTTGAAGAATTAAATTCATTCAGCCGTGCCTTTATGCAGTGGGAAGAACAAACACCCAACCGCTGGCGCACCCAACGGGTTGCCGGCGCCAAAGAGAACAGACAATGAGAGTGATAATATTCGGCGCCAGTGGCATGGTCGGCCAGGGCGCGTTACGTGAATGTCTGCGCGATCCGCAGGTGAGTGAGGTACTCAGTATCGGCCGCAGCGCATTGGCACAACAGCATGCAAAATTAAGACAACTAACGCTGCCTGAACTGAGCGATTTATCCACCATCGAGGCGCAGCTTGTGGGGTATGACGCCTGCTTTTTCTGCCTTGGCGTATCCTCAACCGGCATGAGCGAAGCGCGCTATCGCACCTTGACCTACGATCTGACACTGGCTACAGCGCGTCCGTTAGCGCAGTTGAACCCGACGATGACCTTTATCTATGTCTCTGGTGTGGGTACCGACAGCAGTGAACAAGGGCGCAGTATGTGGGCCAGGGTCAAAGGCGCAACCGAGAATGCCTTATTGGCATTGCCATTTCACGCGGTGATGTTTCGCCCTGGCGCTATCGTACCGCTGCACGGCATCCGCTCAAGAACCCGTGCTTATGATCTGTTATATCGGGTATTTAAACCATTGTGGTTTGTCGCCCTTCGGTTGTTCCCCAATCAGGTCACTACCACTGAACGCGTCGGGCTGGCCATGCTGGCAGTGGCACGTGGTGAAAAGACGTTACGCGTCGTTGAACCCGCAGAGATTAACCGTCTGGCCCTGCCATCGGAGTGATGATTCTGTTATGTTAAAGCCGCGCGCGTAGGCCACCAGTGCCACGCTTTCGCCCCTGTGACAGAGACTGATCTCATGCCGTCAAAGATTTTATTCAGCGCCTGCCTGGCCGGTTTTAAAGTTCGCTACAACGGTTCAGATAAACCGTTACTCAACGCCACGTTGCAGCGCTGGCAACACGAAGGACGTTTGGTAGTTTGCTGCCCAGAGCTGGCCGCCGGCTTTTCGACGCCACGCCCCTCGGCAGAAATTACGGTGGCAGCCGAAGGTGCCACGGTGTTGGCTCAGCAGGCTCGGGTCATCGAGGTCAGTGGCGACGACGTCACCCACAGCTATCTGCTTGGTGCGCATCTGGCGTTGGAAACGGCGCGGCGACACGGCTGTCGTTTTGCCCTACTCACCGACGGCAGCCCATCCTGCGGCAGCCAGTTTATTTACGACGGTTCTTTCAGCGGTCAGACCAAACCCGGTAGCGGCGTCACCGCCGAGCTTCTACGCCAAAATGGCATTGAAGTGTTTTCCGATCGGCAGCTCGACGCATTGATCGCCCGCGTTGAGGCAGTGGAACACGCTTAACGCCGAAGATGCCAGGCTAATCGTTGCTGCAAGTGCGAAATGCCTTGCGGGTGATGAATGAAGGTGTCGATACACATCATCTGCCAACGTTGCCCTTCATCGCCAAAGCGAATGGCGGCAATCTCTTCTGGTGTGATTTCGCCCAACATAAACCAGGTCGGCGGATAGCCGGCCAAAATTCCGTCGTAATACTGCTGACAGCTCACCTGCTGCGCATCAATCTGTAAGCCAAATTCCTCCTGAGTTTCCCGTTGCACACATTGCAATGGCGTTTCATCGCCTTCGCGTCCGCCACCGGGCAAATCCCAGCATCCAGGCCAGGGAATATTCGCGTTGTCATCACGTTGGTAAGTCAGCAATTTATCACCGCATAGCAGCGCGATTTTGGCTCCGCCAAAATGTTGATGTTCCGTAGTCTGCGACATTATTTTCCCTTCTGTCTGGATAAGCCTCAGCACGATCTTACGCCCCTGGGTCCGTGGTGAATCAAAGGCAAAACAACGATTAATGAAGTCAAATTAACCGTGGCTGCCGCACCGAGAACCGGGGTCAACCTTGTCAATAACGGCAAACTCATGTGATAGAGGAAAAAGAAACGTAGTTTTACGCCTGTCTTCATCCGTTTGACCGCTCACGCCGCGGGTTACCATGGCTGTTTGCACGTTTTAGCAGAACAGGACAAGGTTTTTTGCCGTGGTGAAACCCTTTTTACGCAGTGGCAGTTTAGATGATGTGCTTGCATTGGGCGAGAATGGGCAACCGGTTTATGCCTGCGCATTGCAGTTGCGAGAAACATTACGCATTCGCCAACAGCAGCAAGCAGCCGATTGCCTGGCAATCCCGCAGCCGAACGAAACGGGCACCCGCATTGACTGGTATTCTCCTTTTCCGGGGAAAGTAACGTCTTGGCTGGCAGCAACTGATGACCAACGTACGCAGGCCGTGCATCTACTGGAACAAAGCCTGGAAGCATTCCGTTCATTGATCGCCCAGACACAGGCTACCGAGCACCCCAGCCACCGTTTGTTTGGCGCATTGTTGACCAAAGCCATGCAAATTCCCGACTCACAGCATGTCTATCTGGTCGATGGCAAACCGGTCCTGACCTTTTGGGGATTTATCAAGCCACACGCACAGTGCCAGGATGACCCCTTGGCGTGCTTACGCCCGGTTGACGTTGCAGAAGAAAAACCGACGCCAATTGCCGCCACACCGCGTCCCACAGTGATACCCACAGCCATACCTGTGCCGGAGCCTGCACCAGAGGTCGCGCCATCGGTCGCCGTCACGCCTGTACAGCCACGCCGCCGGTGGCGTCGCTATGCGTGGATTTTGCCTGCGCTGATGGTAATTGCCCTGCTGGCCCATTGGATGACCTCCCCGAGCGCCCTGCCTGCCCCCGTCCCCGTGGCGCAGCAACCGGCACCCACTGTTCGTATCGCCGTGCCCGCGTTCAAACTGCAACTCCCATTAGCCCATGCGACGCTGATGCCGCCACCGCCTGCCCCCGTGCCCCTACCGCCAGCAGACAAAAATTCGTTAGTGTTGCCCGCCGACTCGGTCAAAGCCGGATCAACGCGTTTTCTCAACGGCCAGTGGCGCGCGACCGTGGCACTGAAAGATCCCCTCACAGGCAAACGCCCTAGCCTGCAATATCGCCTGAACGGCGGCAAAGGGACGGCAAGAATTACCTACGGTGATGCCATCACCTGCCGAACGCCAGTGGAGGCCGGGCTGATGCAGTCTGGCAATCTGGTGATCAATAGCCGTACCAAAGCGCGCTGCAGCGACGGCAGCCGCTACCAAATACCGGAAATCGTCTGCAAGCAAAACGAAACCGGGCCTGCAGAGTGCACCGGTCGCTACGATGCGGACACGGTCTATCCCATGACGTTAAAGCGCGAGAGTAAATGATGCTGGCACCCCTGGTGGATTACAAACAAGCCATTACGCTGATTCAGGACAGTGGCATCCAATTTATGGACTTTGCCCTGACGCCGATATTGGATGCCGATTTTCCCGGCAAATTCGTCCGTCAGACGGCAAGCGGCCCGCTTCTGCGTCTACAATGGGATGCCGATACAGGCAAGTACCTGTTACCCGCCCAGCCAGGACAAGCTCCTGAGGTGGTGCGTCCAGAGTTCAGTTTTCCCCTACAGCAATCACTGCAACTGCTGAATAAAATCTGGCTGCCTCTGCCTTTCTTTCGTTGCACGTCATCTGGTGCATTTTTATCCGGGCCTGATAATTGGGCTCGAATGCAGATCGTCTTGCTGGATGCGCCCGATCAGGACGGCAACCTGCTGCGGGTCGTCTTTGCCTTTGATACCCAACTCGTTCCGGCGGGACAGGCGGCCCTGGGCCCAAGCGAAAGCGATCTCAATACTGGGCTCAGCTTCTCACTGGCCCACCGTAACCATGAGTTAGGCGAGTTTCTCGATCTGACCTGGATAGACAGTTGGTTGCGTGAAGTATTTACTCAATGCGCGTCCAGTCTGGAGGCGCGCACCGAAACAGACATATACGCCGGACTGAAAACCTTCGAATACCAGGCGCATTACCTCAACGTATTGAATATGTTGGGTAATCAGCTAACCGTTCCCCGAATAAAAATCATCGGGGAGACACCACAGCAGCCCGCAGTCAACGTGGACGTGATTTTGGATGTCGGTAATTCCCACACCTGCGGGGTGTTGGTCGAAGATCATCCGCAAGAAAATAACGGTTTGAAGCAAACCAATGAATTGCAGTTACGCTCATTGTCCATGCCACATTGCGTTTACAGCGCGTTGTTTGAGAGTCGTGTCGAGTTTGCCCAAGCCTCATTTGGCAAACAACACCTCTCTTTCCAAAGCGGACGCGATGATGCCTTTACCTGGCCTTCAATTACCCGTGTCGGCCACGAAGCCATGCAACTGGCTCAGCAACGGGAAGGAACCGAAGGCACCACCGGCATTTCCAGCCCGCGCCGTTACCTGTGGGATGAAGAACGCTATGCGCCCGGCTGGCGCTTTAACTGTAAACAAGAACCTATGGCCGCCGCAGCACCATTGACCTCACTGCTCAACGACGAAGGTTTGCCGCTGTCCGGGTTACCCGTAGAGGCACGACTGCCAGTTTTTGCTGCCCATTATAGCCGCAGTGCGGTCATGACCTTGATGCTGACCGAACTGCTGACGCAGGTGCTGATGCAAATCAACAGCATCGCTCAGCGGCTTAAAATGCCGAACACCTCCGCACCGCGTCGGTTGCGCACCATCATCCTGACACTGCCTTCAGCGATGCCCAAACCAGAGCGTGAAATTTTCCGCCGCCGCATGCAGGAAGCCATTGGTCTGGTATGGAAAGCCATGGGTTGGCACCCGCTGGATGCGCCATTCAACGGCGACAACACACGCGTGCCCGTACCTCAAGTACATATGGAATGGGACGAAGCGACCTGTGGCCAGATGGTTTATCTGTATAACGAAACTCAGGTGAATTTTGCCGGCCGTACTGACGCCTTTTTTGCCGCAATGGCCAGGCCGGACCGGCCAACAGAACCTGGAACGCAACCGGGAAAAATGCTGCGTATCGCCTCCATTGATATCGGTGGCGGCACGACCGATTTGGCCATCACCCAATACGCACTGGATGATGGTGTTGGCAACAACATTAAAATCAATCCACGTTTGTTATTCCGCGAAGGATTTAAAGTCGCCGGTGACGATATTTTGCTGGATATCATTCAACAGTTTATCTTGCCTGCCGTACAGCACGCGTTCGAAAATGCCGGGGTCACCGCAACCCCGGCGATAATGGACAAGTTGTTTGGCAATGAAGGCCGTATAGACGGGTTTTCAACGCTGCGTCAGCAGGCCACGCTGCAAATTTTCATGCCTGCCGGGCGTGCATTACTGAGCGCTTATGAGGATTACGATCCGCTGGACGCCCACGCGGAAATCGCCACCAGTTTGGGTGAGTTGCTGCCACAGGCCCCAACCTCACAGGTACTGGCGTTTATCAACGGTGAAGTTCAGCGCGAGTCCTCGGTCACTGCCTTCGATATTCTACAAACCCCGCTGGTCATTCGCCTGGGGGCCTTACACGCAGCCTTTCTGTCCGACAGGATCGGCATAAACCACTGTCTGCGCCTGCTTTCCGAAGTTGTGGCGTTGTACGCCTGCGATGTGTTGCTACTGACCGGCCGCCCGGCGCGTTTCCCGGGGGTTCAGACGTTATTGCGTCACCTGCAACCGCTTCCTGCCAGCCGAATCTTGCCGTTAGAGGGATATCATACACGCAGTTGGTACCCCTTTAATAAGCGTGGGCGTATCGATAACCCCAAATCAACCGCCGCCGTGGGCGCCATGCTGTGCCTGCTGGCGATCGATCTGCGCCTGGAAAGTTTTTATTTTAACGTCGGGGACTTCCAGCCCTATTCCACCATTCGCCATCTGGGCATGTTGGATAGCAATAACATGCTGGCGGACGATAATGTCTACTACCGCGATATCGATCTGGATTGCGCAGACTTTTCGCTGGATCCTGACAAATACTTTCAGCTGCGTGGCCCCCTGCGCCTGGGATTCCGCCAATTAGATAACGAACGCTGGCCGGCATCGCCACTGTATACACTCACTATTACCGACCCGCAGCTGGCACGTAAACTGGCTGGCGATGCAGTCATCAACCTGCGATTAGCGATTACCGGCAACGATGAACAGGGTGCCGAAGGGGTCAACATCGCCCAGGCTCATTTAGCCGACGGAACACCTATTCCCGCACATCATCTGCAATTAAAACTCAATACCTTGGCTGCTAGCGCCTCTGGCGCAACCCATTATTGGATCGACAGCGGGAGCATTTATCAACGATGAAACCTATCAACTCCGGCGGGCCAGAGCCGATAAACAGCCTCGGTAACAGCATCATACAGGCGATTGACTGGGTAGCCAGCACGCGGCAGCAATCCACGCGCCTGAACAGAGAAGCAGATAATCTGACGATTCGCCTGCGCCGCTGTCACAACCGTGCCAGACAGTTGGACAACGCGATGCATCACCGCGTTGGCATAGGCCTCTATGGCCATAACGCCGCAGCCAAAGCCCATTTATTGGCCGCACTGGCTCCCGGTGCCACACCCTTGACCGAAGATGTCACACTGACAGTGCGTTATAGCGCTTCCGGCCCTCAGTCCCCCGCTTCTTACCCTGTTGCCATTTCCTTGCTTAATGAAGCGCAGGTGATTGCCATGATGATCAGCACCGCGGTTATGGGCGGTTTTCATCCTGACTGGGACACGCGCGCAGTGGCCGCGCATCTTGCTGCATTGGAGCGCCACCGCCAGCCTATGGTTATCAACGGCCTGGACAGTAACGCGGTTGTTGCGCTGTGGGACAGCCTTCGTCACCAGAGTGGCAAATGGCAACAGACACTGGAAAAACACTTCTGGCCCCAGGCCATCTTACTGGCGCCGTATCTGAGCGTGGATGACCGTGCCAGACTGTTTGCGCCGCTCTGGGGCGAGGATCCTGTTCTGACAACCAGCTATCGGCAGTTGGCACATGCGCTGCACGATTTGGGTCACTGTGAACGAGTACAGGCGCCACGTCAGGTATTGCACCCAGAGAGCGGCATACTGCATGCCGGTATGATGACGCCCCCTACCGAAGTCAAACTTAGCGTACTGACGGAAAAAGGTGACATGGCGGGCATTGCACTCACCGATCTGGCTTGGTTGGCAGCAGAAGTGACAACCACATTGCCGCAGAGAAAAGGCGCCGGGTTGCCAGACGACGTGGAATTGCTTGACCTGCCGACCAGCAGCCGATGCCCAAGTGCTGAGCTGATAGAGCGCATGCAGCAGGCGAAGCGTGCCAACCTGCTGATTCTCGCTGCCGATAGCCTGCACGCTAACCTGCTACTGGTTACCAATGCAGCCAACACGCCGCAAGACGCTAGTCGGGCAGGCAACGCGCTGGCCTACTGGGTCAGACAAACCCAAGGTGAAAACACAGGGGTACGCAACCGCAGAAAGCCGGGCTTAATCTGGACTATCACGGCATTCGACTCACGCCAAGAGGGGAAATTGCGACCAGACGATGCCGTTCAACGCTATGTCGGTGAACCGGGCGAAAGTTGGGCCACACTGCTGGCAGTCGATGAGAGTGATTGCCATCGTATGGTGGCGTATCTGGCCGCACAAGCACGCCCGTCCTTGAAGCGTGACTGCGTTTTGGCGCAGCAGCAGGAGCTGCGACGCGAACTCACGGAGAGTTTACTGGGCAATTGGCTGCGCACAACAGACCCGCAGTTAACGCACCAACGTGCCCAACACTTACTGCGTGCGCTCCAGTCGCAAGCGGGCGTTCACGGCGAACTGCTCGAATGGCTGCTGCCGCGGTCCAATACGCTGCGTCAGTTATATGTGCAACAACAGCACAGCTTGCCCGCCCCCGTAACATCAGCCTCGCCGTTCGATGAGGAGATCGATCTGTTTGGCGACGGGAATATGACCTCCGACACACCAACAGAACCTAGCGGTTCCCCCTTTGCTCAACGGGTGTTTGCCGATTGGGTGAATCACCTGCGCACCCTGCCCGACAATCCTCAATTGCGGATATTGCTGGGCGTCGGAAAACAGCATCTGGAGATACTGGTTGATGCATTGATCACGGCCGCTTGTCGGTTGGAGATGGCTGAATCGCTAACACGTGCGTTGTCTGCCGGGTCCTTGCCGGAACAAGGCGAAGATCGGCAGGTGAGCCAAGCGCTAGCAATATTGGGGGATTTCGTCACCTGGTTAGGTTTCCAGCAACGCGAGGCGGCTTTACGTCCTGCCAGCCGGATTAATCACGGCCAACCGATCTTTTCCCCGCCGCCGCAACCCGCTGTTAACTGGGGTAGCCAACAGCGGTTAGCCAAACTGGCACCGACGCCGGCAAGAAATACGGCATTTTATATCTACGATTGGCTGATCGGCCTTCAGACACTGATATCTGAGAATGAAGTGGCCGAGGCGAACAGCCCACTCGAAGAGACCTCACATGCGGCCCTGGCCGCCATTGTTGCCACGTTACGCGCTGAGGCAGCCTGATAATTTTTACTGATGGATCACATCGCCAGAACGACAGGTGTCCATCTCGTCATAGTGGAAGTCGCATCTTTGTTGGCTACGTTTATACGCCCCCAGTTACATCGTTATCTCTGTTTCTGAGGGCGTACAAACCTGTTGCCGTGATGCAACGCCAAAGATTTAGGGTATAGTAAAAAACCGTTTCACCACAGGCGAACAATAACGATGAACTCTCCGTTTCTGGTTACTCCACAATGGCTTGCGCAGCACATCAACGATGAAAATCTGGTCGTCGTTGATGTCAGAATGTCTCCTGTCGGTCTGGTGCCGAAAAAAGACATGCTCGCCGAGTTTGAACGCGGCCATATACCGGGCGCGGTGTACTTTGATATTGATAACGTCGCAGACAAGAATACCGATTTGCCGCATATGCTGCCGACCGCAGATGAATTCAGCGCAGCGGTGGGCAAGTTGGGCATCAACGAACAACAGACCATTGTATTTTATGACGAGGGCAACCAATTCTCTGCCCCGCGCGGCTGGTGGACTTTCCGCAACTTTGGCGCGCAGCAGGTTTATGTGCTGGATGAAGGTTTAAACGGCTGGATAGCACAAGGCCAGGCATTGGCAACCGGTACTGCACAGCGTACGCCGCAAACTTTCAAGGCCCGTTTTAATGCGGATGCGGTAGTCAATATGCAGCAAGTGGAGCAGGCGCTGAACACTGAAGTGCAAATTCTTGATGCACGTGCCGCTCCCCGTTTTTACGCCGAAGCGCCGGAACCCCGCCCAGGCCTACACCGCGGCCATATTCCCGGCAGCATCAACATTCCTTACGGCGAACTGCTGGAAAATGGCCGTTTCAAATCGCTGGAAGCGCTCAACAAGACCTTCACCGATAAAGGGGTGAATATCAATGGCCCAATCATCACCAGCTGCGGTTCAGGCGTAACCGCAGCTGTGCTGGCCTTCGGCTTGTTATCCCTTAATGCACCGCAGGTGAAACTCTATGACGGCGCCTGGAGTGAATGGGGCGCACTGAGCGGCAAACAGCCGATCGAACAGGACTAATTCTGGATCCGATCGGCCACGATCTGCGCTAAGCGCTGGATTGCACCAGACGGATGATCTTCCGCGCGGTGCAGTACGACACCTAGCGCGTTTAATGACGGTAACGTACCGGGCGGCAAACGGGATAATCCCGACGGCAGCCCGGCATCGGTACGTACCGTCACCCCCAATCCTGCACTGACTGCTGCCCAGACACCGTTCAGGCTACGACTGGTAAAGGCAATACGCCATGGGATACCGGCGCGATCCAACGCCAGTGTCGCCGCGCTGCGCATCAGGCAAGGGGCATCAAACATCACCAGCGGCAATGGTTCGTCTCCCTGACGCCAAGACGCCCGTTCAAAATGGGGTGACGTTATCCAATGCATCTGCCGCTGTCCCAGCATCTGATGAAACGGCGTGCTAATACCTCCGTCCCACGCCAGTGACAAATCTAACTGCCCTTTCAGCACCCAGTCGATCAGTTCGGCATTGCGGGCAATACGCGCTTCAATGCGTACCCGTGGATGTGCCCGGGCAAAACTGCCCAAAACCTGAGGCAAAAAGGTTTCACCGAAATCTTCCTGTAGCCCCAGGCGTACAGTCCCTTGCAGATCCAGCCCGCGTACCGCAGCAGCAGCTTCATCATTGAGCTCCAGCAATCGGCGGGCGTAGCCCAGTAATGTTTCACCGGCTTCCGTCATTACCATACCGCGTCCGGCCTTCGCCAGGATCGGCGTCCCCACCTGCTGCTCCAACTTTTTAAGATGTGCGCTGACTGCTGAGGTTGAACGCCCCAGTCGTTCTGCCGCCTTAGCGAAGCTGCCCAACTCAATGCCGGTTACGTAACTGCGTAGATCGTCGAGATCGAAAGTGACTCGCCCCATAATGACCATCCCGTTTTTCAGAACCATGAATCAAAATAATGCCGATTTTACTGATAAAGATGGCGTGCGATGCTCACCCGGTCAACCGCTTTCAGGAGAATCATCATGCTTGCCATGCAATACAGTTTCACCCTGCCCGCAGATTACGATATGAACATTATCCACGATCAAATCGCCCGTATCGGCGACCTTTCTATACCCTTTGACCACACTGTGCCACGGGTTGACAGCCATGGCTGATATTGATAATCATTATCAATAATAAGTTTTCAATTAGGGTCTGCCGGATGCGGCCCCTTGAGGTCAGCCACTATGTCACCATCACTGATTACACCTTATGTCACCCGCTGCTGCATCGTTGGCGGCGGCCCCGCAGGGCTGATGCTTGGCTATCTGCTGGCGCGTGCGGGGATAAACGTGATGGTGTTGGAAAAGCACTCCGATTTCTTGCGTGATTTTCGCGGTGATACCATTCACCCCTCAACGTTAGAAATCATGCACCAGCTTGGCCTGCTGGAAGAATTACTGGCACTGCCCCACCAACGTGCAGAAACACTGCACGCCGAAATAGCCGGGCATGATGTTCGGCTTGCGGACTTCACGCACCTACCCACACGCTGCAAATTTATCGCTTTTATGCCGCAATGGGAGTTTCTCAACTTTCTGGCAGAAAAAGCGGCTGCATTTCCAGCATTCACGCTGATCAAATCGGCTCAGGTACATCAACTGCTGTACGACCGTGGCGAGGTCTGTGGCGTGCTGGCGGATACACCGGAGGGACCGATCCGCGTCCGCTGCCAATTAGTGATCGGCACCGACGGGCGCAATTCGGTGGTGCGTGAACAGGCGGCTCTCAGCAGTCGCTCTTTTGGCTCTCCGCGCGACGTGTTGTGGATGAAGCTCGCTAAAAAACCCGGTGACCCCGCCTGGTCGATGGGTCACACCGGACCAAAGCAAAACTTTATCATGATCGACCGGGGTGAATACTGGCAGTGCGGTTATTCGATCGACAAAGGCAGTTTTGAAGCGATCCAACAGGACGGGCTGGAAAAATTTTTGCTGCATATCGCCAAAGTTGCCCCTTTCCAGGACCATCGCTTGCAGGAGATCCTTAGTTGGGATCAGGTGAAACTTCTAAGCATTCGTATTGATCGGCTCGATCAGTGGGCCAAACCAGGTGTGCTGTGTATTGGTGACGCCGCGCACGCCATGTCACCCATTGGCGGTGTCGGGGTTAATTTGGCGATTCAGGATGCCGTCGCGACCGCCAATGCCATTATTCCTCCGCTACGCAACCAGAGCTTGCAGTTAAAACACCTGTTGCGTGTGCAACGTCGCCGTAATTTCCCCACGAAGGCCACACAGTTCCTGCAAATTAAAATGGGTCAGCGCAGGCCAAAAAAACGCCGCGAACAGGGTGGAAAAAACCTGATGATGCGAGTCGGCAACAGCCGCTGGTTACCCCGTTTATTTGGGCGGATTATTGGGCTGGGGTTCAGACGGGAAACACCAAAACATCTTGCTGAATAATTGTCCCCCCATCCTGCATGCCACGGTTGGACATAGCTTCTGACGTTCACAGCGCCCCCTATACCTTGAAGAATTTTTGATGGGCGCGTCCTTTCACGTCATACTCCCTGCGGGATAAAAATATCGCGCATGCTTTGCGTTGGCTAATCTTTATCAGCAGCAGTCCGTTCCCTTCAGGGCAGCAACCGTTACTCATTTTCCCCAAAGAGGTCTACATGTTCAGCATCCGCCAGGCTTTGAGCGGTGATTTAGCGCAGGTTCGCGACGTGGGTATCAGCACCTATCAGGCCCATTTTGGCGAACTTTGGCACCATAAAGCGGAGTTGGACGCTTTTCTGGCGCAAGATTTTGCAGTTGAAGCACTGGAGAAAACGCTACAGGACCCGGATGTGTGCTGGCTACTCGGGTATGAAGGCGAGAATCTGGTGGGTTATGCGCGGCTGAATTTTGACAGTCTGCTGGCCCCTACCCAAAACCTTGGCGCAGAGCTGCAGAAAATCTATTTCCTGCCGGAATATGCCGGCCGGGGTTATGGCCAGCGTTTTTTTGAACAGGTGCAGCAACGGGCGCTAGAGCGTAAGCAAGACACTTTCTGGTTGGAAGTGTTAAAGCGCAATACCAGCGCCCAGCGTTTTTACCAACGCCAGGGGCTGAGTATTTGCGGTGAGACCTGTTACACCAGCGCCCAAGGCTCCATCGGCATCTGGTATATGTCTAAAGCGCTGTAACCACTAGCCCGGAAACGCCAACGCGCCGGTCAGATCCCCCAACGTTTTTTGACTGCGCGCCGCCATCGCCTTATCGCGTTCTGCCAGCCCATCTAACGGCGGCAGATCAAATACCCGGCTGATTAAACGCAAGATCGAGCCGGTGTCATAGATTTCATGATCAACATAGCCTTTGCGGGAAAACGGTGAGACAACCAATGCCGGGATACGTGAGCCAGGTCCCCAGCGATCGCCCTGCGGTGGTGCCACGTGATCCCACCAGCCACCGTTCTCATCAAAGGTAATCACCACCACACTGTTGTCCCACTGCGGCCCATTACGCAGGCTGTTAATGATATGGGCAATATGGCGATCACCAGCTTCCACATCGGAATAACCGGCATGCATATTAAGGTTGCCCTGCGGCTTGTAGAACGCCACTGGCGGTAACGTACCTGCTTCCACGGCGGCCAAAAATTTATTGCTGGCAACTGAATCGCCAATACCCCCGTCACGCAAATGCGCTTCGCGGGCCTGCGGGTTAGCCGGCCCCAGGTTTTCAAAATAGTTGAACGGTTGATGGTGATATTGAAAATCCGGTGCGCCGGGGAAATCGCCCTGATCTTTGCGATTATCCAACGCGTACTGCCAGCCGCCGGCATACCACGCCCAGTCGATCCCTTTTTGGCTCAGTAAGTCGCCAATGTGGGGGTGTTTCTGCGGTGGCATGACGTTCGGCATAGTGGCATCTGCCAGTGTCGGGTCTTTCTCATCCTGAGTCCACGATGGCCAGTACGGTGGTGCCATGGTATTGACCGCATAACCGTCCGGTGTCAGCAAGCTCTTGCCAAACAGGGGGATACCAAACGAGGCGCTGACCGGCGAGTCACTCAGTGGTTTCAGGCGTGAGTCCGTCACGTCATCACTTTCGAGCTGGGCAATACCCTCTTTGGCTATCGAGTTTTGTACGTCGGGGTAAAACGGTGGGCGAGCGCAGATCAGATACTGATGATTGAGGAAAGAGCCACCAAACGCGCCCTGGAAAAAGTTATCACACAGGGTAAATTCCTGAGCCAAGGTCCACAGTCGCAGATTGTAAGCACCGTCCCCGTAATAGCCCATGGTTAAGGCGCCGGAATCGGCCCAAGCGACAAACTTGTCGTTTTTACCTCCGTTGATTTGCATCTGGTTTTGATAAAACACATGCCACAGATCGCGCGTTACCACACCGTGCGGCAGGTTTTCGCCCTGTGGCCCGATCAACACAAAAGGCTGATTCGGCAATTGTGTCGTGAATACCGCATTTTCGTCGACTTTGTAGTTAACATGCCCGACTTCTTGCGCTTTTGGCACTAATCCCTTCCAGATTGGCGGCAACGAATCCAACAGGCGATCATCACGATCACGCTGCTGGTATTCTTCAGGCTTGAGTGCCGACAACGGTTTTTCTACCCCAGGAAAATTGGCAAACAGATTGTTGAAGCTGCGGTTTTCGGCATAGATCACCACCACATTTTTCACATGGCGTCGCAGCAGCGCGTTTTGCGCATTGGCGGGGAGCGTGTTTAACAGCACTTTTTTGTTGCCGTCAGCCGCAGCTCTGGCCAACGGCGCAATGGAAGCCCCCACCCCTAACGCCGTTGCACCTGCGAGGAAACGCCGACGCGCCGGATTACTCGGTTGCTGCTCCTGCTCTTCTGCTGCCGACGGTGGCAGATCCTTATGCGGTTTATCGTTCATATGTGTTCCCTCGCAAATTTTTAACTTATTGATTTGTTATAAATTTATTGAATAACCTTTATGCTATGGCACAACTATGAACGAAATGTGACACAACTCGGCAGGTTAGCATTTGGCAACACTTTCGCGAATATCGCCGCAGTTTTAGTCACATCTCACCGTTTCACGAGCATCGCGTTGCAACATCAGAAACATCAACGTCAGTGCATTGGGCACCATATACAGCAACGCACCCAATTGCACCGCCAACGGGTTTTCCTTGGCCTGCCAGGCCATAAACCAGTCGCCAGCGACCACCATAAAGCCCAGTCCCCACACGGCAATCGCACAAAGTGCGCCCAGCATGGCCCAGGCTTTGCCCTTGGCAAAGGCCGTGTAGGAATGGCCCAGATGTTTCAACATCAGTACAACACCTACCGTTGCTGCGATACCGGCCAGAGATTCCAGCGTCGTGATAATCGCTAATCCAAGCTGCCCGGCCCATTCAGCAGTGACGGCGCGCCACATTAGCCCAGGAACCTGATAGGTATCCTGCATAGTAAGCAGCGGCGCCACGGCATGTTGGGCGGTCCCTGCAAAATCGGCGGTATTGTTCAGCAAGCTGAAAATGCCCCAAAGAGCCGGAAAGAGTGACAGCAGGATACAGCTCAGGCGTGACATAGTGATTTCGTTCATCATTATCCTTAATTTTTAGTGATATATACCCCAGATAAGGGGAATTGCATCAAGGCGGCAACCCCGTGAGTCTCCGGCAGCATAAATAACGCGATGAGCGGACACCGCCAGCACTGAGACAGCCTCAAGCATCATGAGTATAAAACTCAGAGTTCCTTGTATTTCTGTACGTTAACGTGGTTACAGCCTTCAGGTGTAACGTACACGTTTGTAAGAAGGCATCTTACAAGGATCGAGAGAATAACGGAGGGGGCGCGGTGAAATGGAAGCGTGATGTGTTTATGAAAACAGTGAAAGGCGACAGGACATAATCATTGCTCCTTTCACTGCTCAGTTCTATTGAGTTTAAATTGCCACCAGCCTACGCACACCGTCTTGATCCATCGCGCTGCCGACCCCACGTTGTAAAATGCTACCGCGCGACATTACCAAATAGCGGTCCGCCAGTTCAGCGGCAAAATCATAAAACTGTTCTACCAGCAGGATCGCCATATCACCACGTGCGGCTAACTGTTTGATCACAGCACCGATCTCTTTGATCACGGAAGGCTGGATCCCCTCTGTTGGCTCGTCAAGGATCAACAGTTGTGGTCGGCAGGCTAATGCACGACCAATAGCCAACTGTTGCTGCTGCCCGCCAGAGAGATCGCCGCCGCGCCGATCCTTCATCTGCAACAGCACCGGAAACAGTTCATAGATATGATCCGGCACCTTACGCGCCTCAGCACCAGAAAAACGCGCCAACCCCATCAACAGATTTTCCTCCACCGTCAGACGGCCAAATATCTCCCGCCCCTGTGGCACATAGGCGATCCCTGCCTGCACGCGTTGATGCGGCTTTTTGCCGTTGAGGTTCTCGCCCTGCCAGCGAATGCTACCGTTCTTGGCCGGAATCAATCCCATCAGGCACTTCAACAGCGTGGTTTTACCCACGCCATTGCGCCCCAGCAGGCAAGTAACCTCACCGATATGAGCTTCAAACGACAGGCCACGTAAAATGTGGCTGCCCCCGTAATATTGATTCAGTTCGTTCACTTGCAACATAGCTGCTCCTAGCGCCCTAAATACACGTCGATCACCTGCTCGTCGGCCTGAACCTGCGCCAATGAACCTTCAGCCAACACCCTGCCCTGATGCAGTACGGTGACGTGATCCGCAATGGTTTCGACAAACCCCATATCGTGCTCTACCACCATCAGCGAATGCTTACCCGCCAACGCGCGGAACAGTTCGGCGGTATACTCGGTTTCCGCATCAGTCATGCCCGCTGCCGGTTCATCGAGTAACAGCAGATGCGGCTCCTGCACCAACAGCATACCAATCTCGAGAAACTGTTTTTGCCCGTGGGACAATAGCCCGGCGAGACGGTTTCGCTCATGGCCCAGCCGCAGAGTTTTCAGCATTTCGTCGATACGATCGCGCTGTTCGCTGTTCAGTCTGGCACGCAGGCAAGCCCATACCGACTTGTGGGTTTTCTGTGCGATCTCCAGATTTTCAAACACCGTGAGTGCCTCAAACACCGTGGGTTTCTGGAACTTGCGACCAATGCCAGCCTGGGCGATCTGCATCGGATCCAGCGCAGTCAAATCGACAGTTTGATCGTAAAACACCTTGCCGCTGTCCGGACGTGTCTTGCCGGTGATCACGTCCATCAGCGTGGTTTTACCCGCACCGTTGGGTCCGATCACACAGCGCAATTCACCCACGCCGATCTGTAACGACAGATCGCTCAGTGCGCGAAAACCCTCAAAGCTGACGTTGATCTTATCGAGCAGCAGTACCGGATCGGTTTGCTGGCGGTATTTATCTGCCGGTAGTGCTTGGGTAAACAGCTCGTCAGTCATTTGCAGTGAATTCATTGTGGCTTACCTCTGCGCAGTAACCCGATAACCCCTTTTGGCAGGAACAATGTAACGACGATAAACATCAGGCCAAGGAAGAACTGCCAGTACTCTGGAATTGCCATGGTGAACCAACTCTTGGCACCGTTGACAATACCGGCACCCAGCAACGGTCCCACCAGCGTGCCGCGTCCGCCAAGCGCCACCCAAATGGCGGCTTCAATTGAATTGGTCGGTGACATTTCGCCCGGGTTGATAATCCCCACTTGCGGTACGTACAGCGCACCGGCCAGCCCACACAGCACCGCCGACAGCGTCCAAACAAACAGCTTGAAGCCCTTAGGATCGTAACCACAAAACATCAGGCGGTTTTCCGCATCACGTACTGCGGTCAATACCCGACCAAACTTACTGCGCGCCAAAGCAAAGCCGATCGCCAGACTGACCACCAACAGCACTACCGTTGCCAGAAACAGCGCCACTCGCGTGCCGGTCGAGGTGATCGAGAAGCCCAGCAGCGTAGTAAACCCGGTAAAGCCGTTGTTCCCGCCAAAGCCGGTTTCGTTACGGAAGAACAGCAGCATACCCGCGTAGGTCAGCGCCTGAGTCATGATGGAGAAATACACACCTTTGATTTTTGAACGAAAAGCGAAGTAACCAAACACGAAAGCAAGTACCCCAGGCACCAACACAATCAGGCACAGTGCCCAAGCGAAATACTGCGTACCACTCCAAAACCATGGCAGCTCATTCCACGACAAGAACGCCATAAATCCGGGCAGGCCATCACCCGATGCCTGACGCATCAGGTACATGCCCATGGCATAACCACCGAGGGCAAAGAACAATCCGTGTCCCAGCGACAGCAGCCCGGCATAACCCCACACCAGGTCAAGCGCCACCGCCACCACGGCATAACACAGAATTTTTCCCACCAACGTCAGGGTATAGGTGGAGATTGCCAGCGGATTATCCGCCGGCAGCAGCGCAAGAAACGGCATGATTAACAGTGCCAGTAACACCAGCCCGCCGATGCCCAGCGCCAGCCGGGGTGCTTTTTGCACGCCGGTTACAGTCAATGGTTGGCTCATCAGTCGATCACCCTGCCTTTGAAGGCGAATAGCCCCTGAGGACGTTTTTGAATAAACAGAATAATCAGCACCAGGATCAGGATCTTACCCAGTACAGCGCCAATCTCTGGCTCAAGAATTTTGTTGACGATGCCAAGGCCAAAGGCCGCCACTACGGTACCGGCCAGTTGGCCGACGCCACCGAGCACCACCACCAGGAATGAGTCGATGATGTAACCCTGGCCCAGTTCCGGTCCGACATTGCCCAGTTGCGACAGCGCAACGCCCCCCAACCCGGCAATACCGGAACCCAAGCCGAATGCCAGCATATCGACACGGCCGGTGGGTACGCCGCAACAAGCCGCCATCGCGCGGTTCTGTGTCACGGCACGCACATTCATGCCAAGGCGAGTTTTATTCAGTAATAACCAGGTGAGCACCAACACCAGCACCACGAACAGGATCACGGCAATGCGATTCCACGGTAGCACCAGATTCGGCAACAGCTGAATGCCGCCCGACAGCCAGGCCGGATTGGCGACCTCTACGTTTTGCGCGCCGAACAACACCCGCACCCCTTGGATCAACACCAGACTGATCCCCCAGGTTGCCAGCAAGGTTTCCAATGGACGACCATACAGATGGCGAATCACCGTCCGTTCCAGTGCCATACCGATGCAGGCGGTAATAATGAACGCCACCGGTAACGCTATCAGTGGATATAACGCCAGCCACTGCGGAGCAAACTGTTGAAACAGCCCCTGCACCAGATAAGCCGAGTAAGCGCCGAGCATCAGCATTTCACCGTGCGCCATGTTGATCACCCCCAGCAGGCCATAGGTGATCGCCAATCCGAGCGCTGCCAGCAGCAGGATCGAGCCGAGTGACAGTCCGGTAAACGCCTGGCCGATCAGATCCCCGATCATCAACCGATGTTTCACACTGGACAGGCTTTTCAGCGCTTCAGCACGCACGGCAGCATCCGGTTCATGCGTGGCATCAGTCAATGTCTGTAACCGCGTCTGGGTTTCCGGTTCGCCCGAACTGCCGAGGAGCCTTACCGCATTAAGACGCACCCCAGCATCGGCGTCATTGAGTTGCAGATTGGCCAACGCAATACTTAATGCTGCGTGTACCCGGCTGTTTTTCTCCTGCGCCAGCCGTTGGCTCAACAGCGGCAACTGTTCACTTTGTGCTTCACGCTGCAAGGCCTGCGCCGCCTGTAAACGCAGCGCCGGATCCTCACTGACTAACCGCTGCGCCGACAAGGCGTTGGCGATCAGAATACGCAGCCGGTTGTTCAACCACAGTTTCTTTGGTGTGCCGACTGGGGTTGCGGCACCGTCCAGTGGTTGATAACGGTCGCCCTGTTGAATAAAGGCATGTTTAGCCTCGTCGATCACCACGTTTTCTTGCTTTAGCGCCTGCAGTAACGGCAAGCGTGAAGCGTCTGGCGCACTCGCCCACGCCTGCAATAATTTGGCCTGCTGCGTGCGGTTGGCCACAGCAAAATCATCAGCTGGCCCCGCCTGCGCGAACATGGGCAGGCAACAGAGCAGCCAAAGCCACCGTCGGGAATGAACGAAAAATGGGAGTTGCATCGGCAGCCTCTTCTATAGGGGCCGGGTATGCCCGGCCCATGGCGTTAGCACGGGATTGCGATTTTACTTACCGCCTTTTACCGGGCTTTCCGACTTTTTGTCGTTCCCGGCAATGTACGGGCTCCACGGCTGGGCACGCACCGGAGCATCGGTCTGCCACACCACGTTGAACTGGCCGTTGCCTTCGATCTCACCAATCATCACCGGTTTGTGCAGATGGTGGTTGGTGGCATCCATGGTCAGGGTAAAGCCCGACGGCGCGGCGAAAGTCTGCCCGGCCATGGCGGCACGCACCTTGTCAACGTCAGTCGTGCCCGCCTTCTCAACCGCCTGTGCCCACATATGGATGCCGACATAGGTGGCCTCCATCGGGTCGTTGGTCACTGCGGTGGCGTAGTTCGGCAGGTTGTGCGCCTTGGCATACGCACGCCACTCACTGACAAACTGCTTGTTGGTCGGGTTATCCACCGATTCGAAGTAGTTCCAGGCTGCCAGGTTGCCGACCAGCGGCTTGGTGTCGATGCCACGCAGTTCTTCTTCCCCGACCGAGAATGCAATCACCGGCACATCGGTGGCCTTGATGCCCTGATTAGCCAACTCTTTGTAGAACGGGACGTTGGAGTCCCCATTGATGGTGGAGATCACCGCCGTTTTGCCACCGGCAGAGAATTTCTTGATGTTGGCGACAATGGTTTGGTAGTCGCTGTAACCGAATGGCGTATAAACCTCTTCGATATCTTTATCTTGAATACCTTTCGAATGCAGGAAGGCCCGCAGGATCTTGTTGGTGGTGCGCGGATACACGTAGTCGGTACCCAGTAAGAAGAAGCGTTTGGCCGAGCCACCGTCTTCGCTCAACAGATATTCCACTGCCGGAATCGCCTGCTGGTTAGGGGCTGCACCGGTGTAGAACACGTTGGGCGACATCTCTTCCCCTTCGTACTGCACCGGGTAGAACAGGAGCCCATTCAGCTCTTCAAATACCGGCAGTACAGACTTGCGCGACACTGAAGTCCAACAACCAAACACCGCCGCCACCTTATCCTGACTCAGCAACTGACGTGCCTTTTCGGCGAATAACGGCCAATTGGACGCCGGGTCAACCACCACCGCCTCCAGTTTTTTACCCAATACGCCTCCCTTAGCATTGATGTCATCAATGGTCATCAGTGCCACGTCCTTTAGTGGCGTTTCAGAAATGGCCATGGTGCCGGACAGCGAACTCAGGATACCCACCTTAATGGTGTCGGCAGCCTGCACACTCCATGCCATTCCCATCCCGACCATGGTGGCAGACAGCGCAAACGCTTTTATAAAATGACGACGTTTCATAATTCAAACTCCTGATGTGTGTTGTGTTAGGAAACCAACCTTTCTTGAAGAAGAATTAACCCTATGAATTTCGAGTTGCAGCCAGGCGGTAAGGGCGAGAGTCCCCAGGAGCTGACTCCAGTCAGTGACCGGGGTGAGCGCCCACCGCTAACAACGCCGCAGCTTGAAAAACGACGGGTTACTGCTGAAGCCTTGCCTGATGCAGCATGTGCAGCGTTATTTTTCGTACCTCAGCCTTACTCACGGCAATATGATTACTGAGCAGCGTTTGCGCCTCCTCGGCCTGGTGTTGCAGGATCGCCCGTAAAATGGCGGCATGTTCGTTGTAGGTCGCTTCAACCCGACTTATCTGGGTGAAATCCAGCCGACGGATAATGCGAATCTTCTCGGTAAGGTCACGATGAATACGCGCCATTTCTCCATTGCCCGCCGCTTCCACCAGCGCCATATGGAACTGCTCGTCGTGCAGCGATACCGTCTTGCCGTCTTCCAATCGCGGCTCGTCGATCCAGAAACTGTTGAGCATCTCCAATTGCAGCGGCAATGCCCCCACAGGCCGAGCGCACAACCGTTTGACAGCTTCACACTCCAGCACGATGCGCAGGTCATACAGCTCTTCGAAGTAGGCAAAATCGAACGGACGCACCTGCCAACCACTGCGAAAATGCACCTCGACATAGCCCTCACGTTCTAGCCAAAACAAGGCCTGTCGTACCGGTGTACGGCTGACGTCCATCCGTTGTGCAACTTCGTTTTCGCTAAAGCGATCACCCGGCAGCAGGTGGAAATCGAAAATATCGTCCTTGAGCTGGAGATAGATACGTTCCGCCAACCCTTCAGGTCGCGCTTTACTGCGGCTATTAATGATTTGCATCGCATTCCTCGATGTCGCTCGTGAATTTCCTGATCAAAACCAACGCGCTGGCCGTACCTGCCCAATCTCAATATGGCCAGTACCACCGCTAGCTGGCATGCTCTAGCCACAACAGTGCATCCCCTGGCCCCACCGGTCGCCCCTGTCGGCAACTGATACGCTTAATGATCCCGGCGCGTGGCGCAGTAACCGCCAGCTCCATTTTCATCGCCTCGACCACGATCAGCGGCTGGCCGGCTTCCACGGTTTGCCCGGGCTCCACCAGAATTTTCCACACATTGCCGTTCAGATCGGCGCTCACCAGATAACCATCGATCTCTTCTTCATCGTCCTGCGGCGGCAGCAATTGGGCCTCAGCTTCGCCTTCCTCAGCCTGCCACCGCGTCACTTCGTGGTTAAATGCCTGCTGCTGGCGCTGCTGGAATGCGCTGATTTCCTCAGCGTTATTCGTCAAGAAACGGCGATACTCGGCAAAATCAAACTCGCTGTCTTCGATGCGGATCTGAGCGCGACCTTCACGGAAAGCCTCGCGTTGTTCATCGAGTTCCTGCTCGCTGACCGAGTAAAAGCGCACCTGATCAAAGAAATGCAGCAACCAAGGTTCACCGGCGCTGAACTGAGGGTTTTTGAGGAATTTGTTCCAGATCGGTAGCGTGCGTCCGACCAGTTGGTAGCCGCCCGGTGAATCCATGCCATAGATGCACATGTACATGCCGCCGATGCCAACCGTGCCTTCTGCTGTATGGGTTCGCGCCGGGTTATATTTGGAACTGAGTAATCGGTGGCGCGGGTCGATCGGTACCGCACACGGCGCGCCTAGGTATACGTCGCCCAATCCGAGGATCAGGTAGCTGGCATCAAAAATGATGTCGCGCACCTGTTCACGGGTGCTTAGCCCATTGATGCGCTGGATGAAATCAACATTGTTTGGCAACCATGGGGCGGATGAACGCACCGTTTGCTGATAGCGCTCCACCGCCCCCAAGGTGGCAGAGTCTTCAAACGCCATCGGCAGATAAACCGTGCGCGTCGGCACCTTCAACTGGCTGACATCGCCTAGCGTCTCTTCACGCAGCAGCAAGCGCGCCAATAAATCGGCCTGACCAAGCGTGCGGCTGTCGTAACGGATTTGCAGCGATCGTACGCCGGGCGACAACTCCTCAACGCCGGGGATCATGTCCTGCTTGAGCGACTGCATCAGCAGATGGATGCGCAGCCGCAGTGCCAGATCGAGTACGTTGTCACCGTACTCCAGCAAAATGTAGCCATCCCCGGCTTGACGATAGACCACCGCCGGGCGACTGTTGTTGGAAGGTAATGCCGCCAGAATGGTAGCGGAAGCGGTGATACCCGGCGTCAGGTCCGGCGGTGCCAGGGTAATAGCCTTCACTGCGGCTAACGCTTCGATGCTGCCGAGCTGTGCCTGCTCCAGTGATTGCGCCTGTTTAAAGCCGATGGGATGAAAACGGATGCGATCGCCCGGTTTCACCTGACCGACCTTCCACAGCTCAGCCTTGGCGATAGTCACCGGACAGACAAAACCACCGAGGCTCGGCCCATCACGGGTAAGGATCACCGGAAAATCGCCGGTGAAGTTAATCGCACCAATAGCGTATTCGCAGTCGTGTACGTTAGACGGATGTAACCCTGCTTCACCGCCGTCCTGCCGTGCCCAATCGGGTTTGGGTCCAGACAGGCGCACGCCCAGTCGGTTGGAGTTGTAATGCACCTGCCATTCGGCAGCAAAGAAGTTGTCGATAGATTCTGGCGTGAAGAAGTCCGGTGCACCGTGAGGGCCATACAACACACCAATGTTCCACAGGTTGCCATACTGCGGGATCAGGCTGTCGTCCATCGCCTGCGGTGCGGCGACCGGCGCTGGGGTGGTAGAGGCCGCCAGCGCCGGCTGAGATACCGCCAGCATGTCCGCTACGCGCAAGGTGCGCCCAGCGTGACCACCAAACTGCCCCAGCACAAAAGTCGAACGACTCCCTAAGTATACCGGGACGTCGAAACCGTTACGTACCGCCAAATAACTGCGACATCCATGCTGAGCACGACCAAGCCGCAGCACCTGCCCGGCCCTAACGGTTATCGGCTTCCAATAGTCCAAAGCCTCACCGTCCAGATCAGCCGGGCAGTTCGCCCCCGTCAAGGCAATGGTGGCATCACAATGGAAGCGTAAGGTTGGCCCCTGTAGGGTAAACTCTAACCCGGCAGCACTGGGGTGGTTGCCAACGATGCGGTTAGCCAACCGGAAGGCGAAGTCGTCCATGGGGCCCGATGGCGGCACTCCAATATCCCAATAACCGAGACGTCCTGGGTAATCCTGTACGCTGCTGTATGTGCCCGGCTGCAACACTTCAATACTATTGGACTGGTAGCGGAAACTGTCCAGCATACGGGTCCACACGCTCCCGGTTTGAAATTCGGCCGTCGCAATCACCTGCCGCAGGTAATCCAAATTGGTGGCAATGCCGTGCAACCGGGTGGCATCCAGCGCTACCCGCATTTTCTCCAGCGCCTGTTGGCGATCATCCCCGTGAACAATCAACTTGGCGATCATCGGGTCGTAAAATGCAGACACGTCACTGCCGGTAGCAACCCAGCCGTCAACCCGTACGGACTCCGGGAAGTACACATCGGTCAAGACGCCCGGGCTGGGCTGGAAGTTCTTCAGCGGATCTTCAGCATAAATACGCACCTCAATCGATGCTCCCTGTGGCGGTCGTTGCAGCGCTGCCCAATCCAGCGCATCACCCGCCGCCACCTGCAACATGCATTCAATCAGATCCAACCCGGTCACCCTCTCTGTGACCGGATGCTCCACCTGCAGACGCGTATTCACTTCAAGGAAATAAAACTCGTCGCGAGCGCCGTCGTAGATAAACTCTACGGTACCCGCGCTGCGGTAATTGACTGAGGCCCCCAGTGCCACCGCCGCCTGATGTAACGCCTGGCGGGTAGCCGCCGGTAGGTTCGGTGCAGGGGTTTCCTCCACGACTTTCTGGTTACGACGTTGCAATGAACAGTCGCGCTCGCCGAGCGCCACCACCCGTCCCTGGCCATCACCAAAGATCTGCACTTCGACATGGCGAGCCTGATCGACAAAGCGTTCGATAAACGCCCCAGAATCACGGAAGAACTGCTCGCCCAACCGTTTCACACTGTCGAAGGCCTCACGCAATGCAGCTTCGTCGTCGCAGCGCGTCAAGCCGATACCGCCACCTCCCGCGGTACTTTTCAGCATCACTGGATAGCCAATCTCTCGGGCGGCGTTAACCGCCTCTTCAATGCTGTCCAGTAAGCCGGTACCTGGCGTCATCGGCACCTGCGCCACCGCCGCCAGCTCACGCGCCCGGTGTTTCAGGCCAAACTCACGAATTTGCGCCGCCGTAGGGCCGATAAAAGTGATGCCCGCTGCTTCGCAGGCTTCGGCAAATTCGGCGCTCTCAGAGAGGAAGCCATAACCGGGGTAGATCGCCTGTGCGCCGCTTTCTCTCGCCGCAGCCAGGATCTTGTCAATACACAAGTAACTGTCACTCGCCTTTTCGCCACCGAGCGCAACCGCCATGTCGGCTTCGGTCACGTGCGGTGCATTACGATCAGGGTCTGAATAGACCGCTACGCTGGTCACTCCCAGACGTTTCAGGGTACGAATGGTGCGACAGGCGATTTCGCCGCGATTAGCAATAAGTACGGTAGTAAACATGATCAAGCCCCCTTCTGGCTGGCGATGTAGTTGCGCCAACCGCCAAATTCGGTGATATCCGTGGCCTCCGGTAACGCCCAAGATTCACAAATAAAGCCTTTCACCCGGCGGCCATCTGCCAGTAACACCGTGCCAATACCCAGCGGGGCAGGAATCTCAGTGACAAACTCACCGAAACGCGCCAGCGGGATATCCCACAGTTCAACGTGGATAGCGGCCCCCCGCTCAGCTTTAACCAGCCCCGGTTTTGGCGGCTGAGTATTGGCCAGCGCGTAGAGGCGATAGCAAGGCGCGGTCGTGGTTTGCTCTACCCGGGTCGCCGAACGCTGTGTGAGCTGGAAATTCAGTGGCATGTCACTGAGGTGAGCGCCGACGACCGCCACCCGTACGTACTGGGGAGACGGCATCAACGACTGCAACGGTGGTCGCGAGCGACCGGTCGCGCCAAGCGGTAGATCCTGGGCCTGCTGCCAGCGCAGCCCAAATGCCGCCAATGCTCGATCGTGCCAGGCAGGTGCAACCAGTGTGATGCCCGCAGGCAAGCCGTCATCACGCATCGTTGCTGGCAGTGCCAATGCGCTCAGATCGGCCAGGTTGGTGAAATTGGTGTAAGTCCCAAACTGCGAATTGAACAACACCGGTTCTTGTTCCATTTCCGCTAAGGTACGAATAGTCGGTGAGGTCGGTACCACCAATGCATCGAAAGCGGCAAGCCGTTGCCCGATCTGCCGCGCCAGTTCGGCACGGAGATATTCTGCTTTGTAAGCATCACAGGCGCTGTACTTCAGTCCGTTATTGACGATACCGCGCACCACCGGGTTGATGGCCTGCGGGTTAGCGCTCAGCATGGCTTCGACCGCCAGGGTACGCTCCGCAACCCAAGGGCCGTAATACAGCTGCTCAGCCAGTACACGAAACGGGGTAAAATCGAGCGTTTCCAGCGTCACACCGCAGCGTTGCAGCTGCCCCAATGCCCGTTGAAATGCCTGCTCGGCCTTTACATCGCCGAAAAACTCAAGTTGGGCAGGCACGGCAAAGCGAGGGGCTGCGGGGAGATCCGCCGGGGCAGTATGGGGATTAATGCGGGAGTAGGCATCGGCAGCGTCATAACCGCCTGCCAGTTCGGCCACCAGCGCGGCGTCCGCCACTGTCAGGGCAAATACCGATACGGTGTCATTCAACCGACAAGCGGGGACCACGCCACGGTTCGACAACCATCCCTTGGTGGGTTTCAGGCCAACAATGTTGTTGAACCCCGCCGGGACACGCCCCGAGCCAGCCGTGTCGGTACCCAGTGAGAACGGCGTCAAACCACGGGCCACCACAGAGGCCGACCCGGAACTGGAGCCACCGCTGACATAGCGGCTATCGAAACTGTTAACCACCGCGCCGTGCGGCGAGCGGGTGCCTACCAGGCCAGTGGCAAACTGATCAAGATTGGTTTTACCGATGACAATAGCGCCAGCGGCGCACAGGTTGGCGACGACAGTGGCGTCAACTGCCGCTTGATAAGCGAACTCTGGACAGGCCGCGGTCGTCGGCCAGCCACCAACGTCGATATTGTCTTTGACTGCAAACGGCACGCCAAACAGTGGTAGGCGGCTGATATCTCCAGCAACGGCTTCAAGCTGGTGCGCCAACCGCTGGCACTGCGCTTCGCGTTGTGCCGCATCGGCAAGATACAGCCAGGCATTGTCATCTGCCGGCAGAGCCGCGACCAATGCGGCTAACGTTGCACGCACACAAGCCACCCGCTCGCCAGCCGAGTGGGTGTGATAATAATGCTGCCATTCACTGAGGGTGAAACCGCGCAGATTAACAGACTGGGTCATTCGCTGAATTCCATCTAGTACACAAGATGGGATTCACCAGAGCAACCGGCGTGCCAATTTTTAATTGGCTGATTCCAATAAATTATAATTAAAACTTATGACTAAAGATTAAAAAACCTGCACCAACGACGCGCAATTGGCGAACAAAAAAGGTGCAGGAGCGCTTCTATTTTATTGTCCCCCAAAAATTGAGCGCGAGGTATTAACCACAAAATCTGTGTATTCAGCGGAATACCACGTTTCGATTAATCATAAATAAGCAGAAAGCTATTCGATTGAATTAATTAGTTACACAGCAACATGGTTGGTTAATCATTAAGATAAAATTACCAATAGCACGATAAAACATTAAACCCTGAATTTTATAAAATTTAAAACTATAAAATTAAAAACAAATGGAATAAAAACCTAAAAATTGACGTGATGTTACTCTATTACCTGACAAGCTTAATTACATCATTTTCAACCAGATTTACCCCCGCCGCTGAAAGCTTTACACAACCCCTGCTTATTATCGGTACAGCAATTAGGCTACCCATTTACAGGAGTTACTGATGATTATACGTAAAGTCTTTCTCGCCATTCCCCTGCTGGTGCTGTTTTCAACCTTCAGCTACAGCGCCGTCGAACTGAATGCGGCCGCTGATAATTGCCAAAAAATAGGCTCGGTTTCATTGTCACGCAACGTCGTGTCACCTGATGATGCCAAAAGCCAACTGGATGCCCTTGCCAAACAGCGCGGTGCCAGCCACTACCGTATTAATTCATTGGTGTCCGGTGGTGGCAACGGCGGCGGCCTGCGTGTCAGTGCCGATCTGTATCGCTGCTAAATATCCCCCACCCAAGGAGCCCCCCATGACATCGATTAATCATTTACTGGTCAAAAATCGCAGTTGGGCAACCCAGCAGCAATGGCGTGATCCAAACTTCTTCCCGCAATTGGCACAAGCGCAGAAACCGCAAATTCTGTGGATTGGCTGTTCCGACAGTCGGGTCCCCGCCGAAACTATCGTGCGAGCTCAACCCGGTGAACTGTTCGTACACCGTAATATTGCCAACGTGATTGAAGAGCAGGATGATAATTTGATGAGCGTGGTGCAATACGCCGTCGAGCATCTGGGCGTCGGCGCTATTGTGGTTTGTGGGCATTATGGGTGCGGTGGAATTCAATCTGCCCTGAGCAACCAGAGTAGCCCCAGTGAGGACTCACTCACCCGCCGTCTCAACACACTGCGCGCAAATCTGGAACCGCATCTGCCGGCAAACACCGATTCCCGTTCAGACGACACAGCCCATCTGAAGAATGCAGTAAGCACTAACGTACAGCTTCAGCTCAATACCCTCAGTGAAACCCAATTGATTCAACGAGCCTGGCAACGCAATACGGCATTAACACTGTTCGGTTGCATTTACGATCTCCACACCGGTTTTCTGAATGTCCTGGAACAGCGAAACGCTGGCGGGAGGGTGACATGAATCGCGCAGACCTGCGTTTTGACCTGCCCGCCGGGCTAGTGGTGTTTCTAGTCGCCCTACCATTGAGCCTGGGTATTGCGCAAGCCAGCGGCGTGCCGCCCTTCGTTGGGCTGCTCACTGGGGTGATCGGCGGCATTGTCGTCACCCTGCTCAGCCCTTCGCCCTTTTCAGTCAGCGGCCCTGCTGCCGGGTTAGTGACCATAGTGACCGGCGCTATGGTGACGTTAGGTGATTTTCCATCGTTTTTGTTGGCGCTATTACTGGCCGGTATCTTGCAACTGGCGTTCGGCCTGCTGCGGGGTGGCAAGCTGGCAGCACTTATCCCCGGAGCGGTGATCCACGGCATGCTGGCAGCTATCGGCATTTTGCTGATCATTCAACAGTTGCCACTGGCTATGGGCTATCCCCTTGGGCATGGCCTGAGTGAGAAACCGTCAGTCGCACAACTGCAAAACGATATCGCTCCAGCGGCTGTCATGCTGACGCTGGGTGCGCTACTGCTGATTGCGTTTTGGGGGAAATCGTCGCTCAAACAACGTCTGCGTTTGACGGCATTACCCGGACCGCTGATTGCCGTACTGTGGGGGTGTTTGTTTGTCTGGTTAGGCCAGAAGGTTTGGCCCGCCACAGGCACGTTGCCACGAATAGAATTACTGGCACTGACCAGTATTGAAGCACTGCAAACGCAATTTTCTCTGCCAAACTGGCAGGCTTGGCGCAACCCGGCGGTATACCTGGTCGCTATCACGTTGGCTATTGTTGCCAGTCTGGAAACGTTGCTGAGTCAGGAAGCGCTGAAAAAAATGGCGCCAATGATGCCGGAACCTTCTGCCGATAAAGAACTGCGCGCCCAAGGCGTGGGCAACCTGATCAGCGGGTTATTGGGCGGCTTGCCCATTACCGCAGTGATTGTGCGCAGCTCCGCCAATGTACAGGCTGGCGCACGTAGCCGGGTGTCGATTTTACTCCACGGCGTGCTGCTGTTATTCAGCGCCCTGCTGTTCACTGAGCTGCTCAACAACATTCCACTCGCCAGTCTGGCGGCTATCTTGATTTACACCGGTTTTAAACTGGCACATCCGCGTATTTTTATCACTCTGTGGCGTCAGGGCCTGCAGCAATTTGTCCCTTTTATCATCACGCTCGGTGGCATTCTGGCATTCGGCATGTTAGCGGGTATTGCACTCGGTCTGGTCGCGCAACTGCTGTGGAGCCTGTATCAAAGCAATCGTCACGCCTTGCGTCTGACTCGCTACAACGACCATTATTTGCTCCAGTGCCAGCAAAACCTGACTTTTCTCAACAAGATGCGGTTAAAGCATCTATTGGGACAGATTGAGCCTAACAGCACGGTGATCATTGATTGCGAAGGGATTAATTATCTGGACGACGATATCCTCGCAATGCTTAACGAATACCGACAAACGGCAGGGGAAAAACGGATCAGTATCAGTGTGCACCCGCCAACCCATATTCTGGCACGTGACGCATCCTAGCTTAAAACAGCGCCGGGGAAATCTCCCGGCGCCTCTCGCATTGGGGTCCGACCCCCTGGGGACGTTAATCAGTAATCCGCTCCAGACCTACCGGGGTAATGCAATAAGTCTGTTGCTTGCCCACGCCACTCAACCGTACATGTTGCATCTCATTGGTGATCACTAACCGGCTGTCCGGCTCTTCATGATGCAGGTGAATCACCTCACCGCCATAACCTGAGATCGGCAGGACTACCGAACTGGCTTGCCGTGCTTCACTGCCAATCACTTCGTGGTGGTACAGAGTATTACCGTCTGCGTCGTCATAACTGATCGCGGCATAAATCTCTGGGAAGTAGTGGTGCGCAATGCCGCCTTCAATGTTCACCGTTAAGGTTTTTTTCACCAGATCAACCGTGCCGGTCAGAAACTGCCAATCGCTAATCCCCTTACAAGCGACGGTAAAGAGATTACCCACATTGCCCTCTGGGCGGGTATTACTGGCAGGAACACAGTCTTTATAGGTTTCTAATAACTGTTCACGTTGAGGGCTGGTAAACGTATTGATCGCCAAATAGATATCGTCTTTAAACACCGAGAACGGCGCATAATAAGCCTGACGGTCACTGCGTAAACGCTGCGCTGCACTCTCAAGGCGCGACAATAACGCGAGATCCGGGTCGCCCATCAACGCTTCATTTTTCATTCCGCTTTTGGTAATGAGCAAAACGTTGGTTTTGTTTTTGCTATCAATAATGTCTGGATACGCCGGACTCACCCGTACCCGCCCCGGTTCCTCATGATAAATTTCAATTTTGTCACCTACGGTGAACGGCAATTCATCATGACTCAACGTCGCCTTGGTGCCAGGAATGTCCTTACTGAAAACCACCGCATTTTGCTGGTTACGCACGATAATTTTGGCATAGGTCATATCAGGAAAATAAGCGTGTGGCGTGGTGCTGGTAACGTCAATCACCACCTTACCTTTACCGTGATCGGCAACCACGGTGGCGAAAACAGCATCACTCAGCCCCAGCAGGTTAATGTCTTGAGAAACAATGGGTGAGGAGACCTTTTTAACAAAGTGAATGTCTACCGCATTATCCCCCTGCTTCAGCACCAGATAGCCGAGCGTCGGCTGATACTTATGGTTTTTTCCGGTTGGCAGACGCAGAGTGTAAACACCAATGGGTAACTCGCTCAATACCATGGTTGGACTGTTGATCCGCGTCTTATAGGCGTAACGTGCCCCTTCCATCAGGATCAGGTCTTCGCCATAAATCTGTGCAAAATCGTCAATATTGAAATGCAGTGTCGCATTGCCTTTCAGGCCACTGGCTTTCAACTGGGTTGAGTCAACCAACTGCAACGTGGAATCCAATTTCAACTGCAATTTCACGGCTTCAAGATCTTGTGCACCGACCAATTGGCACAGCGGATAAACGGCTTTGGCGTGGCTAAAAGCGTTTCGATTACACTGCGTCTGGGTCACATAGCCACCGACCCATTGGATAAATGGCGTAACATCCACTTTGTTGCCGGCCACGGCAAAGCTTTCCGACAGCATATCCAACAAAGCATGTTCGCTAGGGACAAAGCCCGCCGTATTGCAATCCTTGCGATACTGTTGATTAAAATACGTAAACGCGTTACGGCCAGCCTTCTCAACCATCAATACGATAAAGTACAGTTTAGAGCGTAGATCCCACTGATTGAGCGGTTTCGCCTGAATAACATAGTCGGTAATTTGCTTTTCAACAGAGAGGATATTGCCGTAATTATACAGCCAACCTTCTTTGTATTTACGATCACCCAACATCACACTTTGATAGCAGGCGGCATAAATATTGTTCCACACTTCACCGGTGGAAAAATACTTATCGCCCATAAAGTGCCCCTGGTAACCGTGTGCAATTTCATGCAGGCTCCCCCAGTTATTATCTTTCGCCGTCAACCAGAAGCTGCTGACTGACGGGGTACTTTCCGCCGTCCAATTGCCCCCATAATAAGCCGCACCTGCGCCATTTTTATCGGCCTTGATAAAATATCGGTTTTTTATATTACGACTGGAATTATCTTCAGCCTCAAAAGAAATGCCTGCCAGCGCATTATAAAATGTGAAGATGCGTTCGTAATAGGCGATCAGACCATCAATATTTTTTGCTTCCTCCAGCGACTTCAGATCATTTTTACTGACTTTAGGTACCAGGAGCACAGCATATTCAGAATCTACGAGCGAGAACTCAGCATCCTGCGCATCCCAGCGCGCAAAAAATGCCGTTTCGCTTTCACCTTTACGGTAGACGGGTAACGCCTTGACCGTATCCGGGTATTCAAACTCTACGGCAGGCGCGCCTGCTACATAAGGCGTGTCAATAAACGGTACAGAGACTGCGCTCACACGTGCCTCAACCCAATCGCTACCAACGTTGAATTCAGCCTCCGTTTTATTATCATCATTTAACAAACGCAGCTTCAGTTTGGTGGAAAACGCTGTATTAGTTTGGCGCACTCGCAGCACTTGCCCCGCAGGGAGGATAATCCCCAGATGCTGACGATCGTGACCAATACCTTTACTCATTCCCGCTGCATCTAACCATTCCGGTCTTGGCAACGTATAAAGTGATTTAGATTTAGTGATAGTTGGCATTTTTATTCCTCAAAGTTACTTTTTCATATCAGTGACCATGAGAAATTAACCGGGAATTATCTTGGGTACTAACAGTGAGGAGTGGCTGAGCGACCACACAACAGAAGTAGTCACCTGCATTATATTCTTTGCGTGCACGTCATCATTGCATAATCACATTATCCTTAATGAAAGAAGCAGAGAGACAGTGCAAAACTAAAAGACATTTTGAGCATTTATCTTGATGAGTACGACTATATATCATTGCCATACTGCCTCACGCACTTTAATTGCACGTGGCAACAACCCTAAAGCATAAAAGCGGTCAGCTATTGCCTGCTGCTGGCGAATAATATTCACATCCATCCGGCGGGTTTGATGGCTACGGCGGGCCAAGGCATGGGTGAGCGAAGACGGCACCAATCCCAATTCAGCCGATAACAGTGCCGCCGCCTCATCACGGTGGGCGTCAATGTAGTGACCGGTTTGTTCCAATGCAGCCATCAGCCCGAGCAATAAATCGGGAGAGTGCCTGACAAAATCACGATGTGCGAGATAAAACTGATGGTTCTTTACCCGTCCAACACCATTGGCGATAACCCTAAGTTGACCATGTTGCTCAGCATCACTCAGCAGGGGATCCCACATCATCCAGGCATCCACAGCGTGATGATCGCTGGGGGTTAGTGGGTATTTAGGCGGTGCATAGACCACTCGCACATCTTCCAGCGTTAGCCCTGCTTCATCAAGCAGTTGCAGCAAAAGATAATGAACGTTGGAGCCTTTGTTGACCGCAATCCGTTTGCCACGCAGGTCGGCCAGAGTGAGGATCGGGCTGTCGTGAGCTACCAGCAATGCCACACTTTGTGGCGCTGCGGGTTCCCAGGCAACATACAACAACGGGCTGTTGCCAGCCTGAGCAAATAACGGTGGAACCTCACCGGTAGTGCCAAAGTCGATTTCACGGTTAGCCAAGGCATGCAGCAACTGAGGGCCGGCAGGAAATTCGCTCCACAACACACTCACGCCACTGTCGGCAAAGTGAGCCTCCAATGACTGACGTGCTTTGAGGATCCCCAGATTTCCAAACTTCTGATAGCCAATGCGCAGCTCACGTTCATTACTGACGGCACGCGGAGCGGTGTTTAGTCTCCCCCCCTTTGCACTTCGTCTGGCCTTAATCAGACCAAGATGCCCCAAATGGGTACGTAATGTATTACGACTTATCCCCAACAGTGTCGCGGCTTGCAACTGATTGCCCTGGCTCAGTTCAAAAGCATTACGCACCAGAGAATCCAGCACCCGCTGATAAAGAGGGCTGTCATTACCCTCAAGCTGCTGGCGAAGAAACACATCCAGTGAATCATCGCTATAAATCTGTGAACCGACATTTTCAGCACTCAACCTGAGCTGCTGTGGCGTAATCAACGGCTCTTTGCTTAGCAGCACCGCATTGTGCAGGGTGTTTTCCAGCTCGCGGATATTCCCCGGCCATGAATAGTTCATCAAGGTTGCCAGCGCTTCTTCACTGAGTCGCAACTGAAGTCGCCCCAGCCGCCGTGCATACAGCGTCAGGAAATGCTCAGCCAACAATGGGATATCCTCTCGCCGCTGGCGTAAAGGCGGCAGAGAAACGGCAGCCACATTCAGCCGATAATAGAGATCCTCACGAAAGCGGCGTTCGCGGATGGCGTTCGCCAAATCCACATGCGTGGCAGCCACGACCCGGACATTCACTTTTAACGGCCGATGAGAACCAACCCGGGTCACTTCCCGTTCCTGCAAAACACGCAGCAGTTTTACCTGCAACGGCAGACTCAATTCACCTATTTCATCTAGCAGCAGCGTGCCACCTTCCGCCGCCTCAAACCATCCCTGATGGCGATCCACTGCCCCCGTAAAAGCCCCTTTCTCATGGCCAAACAGTTCCGATTCGGCCAGGTTCTCGGTCAGAGCTCCGCAGTTCACCGCCAGAAAGGGCCCCTCACGCCGTGGACTCTGATGATGAAGATAACGGGCCACCACCTCTTTACCCGTGCCGGTTTCGCCAACGATAAGCACTGTCGCATCTGTCGGAGCCAAACGATCCAAAATACGTTGGAAAGCTATAGAGGCGGGATCAATTAACCCTGGGCCGGAAGCGTGCATTGTCGTGACCTGTAAGGAAGTTGAATGGAAACCATACCGTCAGACGCCAGGGATAACGAGAGGTGAAATACCCGCCTTGCTGCAAATGCAGCAGCATGGCGCCAGTCACTGCTGCATTTGCAGCACAACCCCGTCCCAATAAATCACACTAACCAACTAATAATTAACAGAAAATAAGAAATCCATTTTTGGCATACTTCCTGCTTACCTGTTTATAACCAAGGTTTGACATTCTATGAAATAAATTAAGATATCGTTATATAGGAAACGGATAATGAACGAAGAGTTGACGGGCAACATCAACGTATTCTGGTTTTTACCCACCCACGGTGACGGCCGCTATCTGGGCACCACCGAGGGCGGAAGAGCGGTAGATTTACCCTATTTACAGCAAGTCGCGCTAGCTGCAGACAACCTGGGTTATTACGGCGTGCTGATCCCCACCGGCAAGAGCTGCGAGGATTCCTGGCTAGTCGCTGCCGCACTCGCCCCCCTAACGAAACGCCTACGCTATCTGGTCGCCGTGCGTCCTGGGTTGCAACCCCCTAGCCTTGCCGCACGAATGGCTGCCACGCTGGATCGTCTTTCAGAAGGCCGTCTGTTGATCAATGTGGTCACCGGCGGCGACCCGGTAGAGAACAAAGGCGATGGGATATTCCTGAGCCACGCCGAACGTTATCAGGTCACCCGTGAGTTTCTTGAGGTTTACTCTCGCCTGTTGAAGGGTGAAAAGGTCGATTTCCAGGGTGAGCATCTGCGGGTAGAAGGCGCTGAGGTCCTGTTCCCGCCGGCGCAGGAAAACGGGCCACCGCTATTTTTTGGCGGTTCTTCTGAAGACGCTCTGGACGTCGCGGCGAACCAGATCGACACCTATCTCACCTGGGGAGAGCCGGTTGAGCAAGTGGCGGAAAAAATTGCTGTAGTCCGTCAACGTGCACAAGCGCGTGGTCGCACGCTGGACTATGGCATTCGCCTGCATGTCATTGTACGGGAAACCGAAGAGGAAGCCTGGGCAGCTGCCGACAAACTGATTGCCCATCTGGATGAAGTCACCATCGCAGCCGCACAGAAAATATTTTCGCGCATGGATTCAACCGGGCAGGCCCGGATGAGCGCCCTGCATGGCGGTTCGAAGGACAGTTTGCGTATCGCGCCCAATTTGTGGGCAGGGGTAGGACTGGTACGGGGTGGTGCAGGAACCGCTCTGGTCGGTAATCCGCGACAGGTGGCAGAGCGCATCCGTGAATATCAGGCGTTGGGGATCACTAATTTTATTTTTTCGGGCTACCCGCATCTGGAAGAAGCACACCGATTTGCCGAACTGGTCATGCCGCTATTGCCGTTGGCGATGAACGATGTGAAACGTCAGCGCACGGTCAACACCGGCCCATTCGGAGAAACCATCGGTGGCGATCGTCGTCCGGTGCAAAAGTGAAACTGAGGAGCAAACCATGAGTAATGAGCCAATTAAGTTCGCCTACTGGGTACCTAACGTGTCAGGCGGCCTGGTGATCAGCCAGATCCCTCAGCGTACCCATTGGGATGCCGCCTATAACCGCAAGCTGGCACAAATTGCCGAGCACGCCGGATTTGACTATGCCCTGACGCAGATCCGCTTTACCGCCGGCTATGGTGCCGATAACCAACATGAGTCGGTGACGTTTTCACAAGACTTGCTGGCCGCAACAGAAAAACTCAAGGTCATTGCCGCTCTGTTGCCAGGCCCGTGGAATCCAACGCTGGCGGCCAAACAGATAGCGACCATCAGCCACCTGTCCAACGCGCGTATTGCGATAAATGTCGTCAGTGGTTGGTTCCGCGGGGAATTCAAAGCCATTGGTGAACCCTGGTTGGATCATGAAGAGCGCTATCTGCGCTCTGAAGAGTTTATCCGCTGCCTACAGGGTATCTGGCAGCAGGATAGCTTCACCTTTGCCGGCGATTTTTACCGCTTCCGCGACTATTCATTGAAGCCGAAACCGCTTGACCCGCAGCCGGAAATTTTCCAGGGTGGTAGCTCAAGAGCCGCGCGCGATATGGCAGCACGGGTCTCCGACTGGTATTTCACTAACGGCAACACCCCAGAAGCTATCCGTCAGCAGGTTGATGATATCCAACACAAAGCCGCGGAAAATCAACACAAGGTGAGAATCGGCGTCAATGGGTTTGTTATTGCCCGCCAAACTGAACAGGAAGCACAAAGCGTACTGCGTGACATCCTTGATCATGCCAATCCCGATGCGGTGAAAGGCTTTCAATCTGAGGTTAAAAATGCCGGTAGCGCCTCACCAGAGGGAGAAGGTAACTGGGCTAAATCAACGCTGGAGGATCTGGTGCAATATAACGATGGATTCAAAACCAACCTGATTGGTACGCCGCAGCAAATCGCAGAGCGGATTATCGTGCTAAAACAGTCGGGCGTAGATCTGATGCTACTGGGCTTTCTGCACTTCCAGGAAGAGGTGGAATTCTTTGGCCGTGAAGTGATCCCACTGGTGCGTGAGCTGGAGCGCCAGCATCAGCCGGTGCCAAGCCATGGCTGAGCGGCAGATAGTCATCATTGGCGGCGGTTTTAGTGGTACAGCCCTGGCAATTCATCTGGCGCGCAGAGGAACGACTGGGCTGAAGGTGGTGATTATTGAGCCTCGTGCCCAGCTGGCGCAGGGCGTCGCTTACGGTACCCTCGATCCGGCACACCGCATCAATGTACCCGCCGCCCGAATGCAGCTTTCCGACGAGGAAGAAGGCGATTTCGACCGCTGGTTCCGTGCTTCGGTAGCCTTCAAGCAGGATGTAAAGGCTCTCAGACCCGATGGCAGCCTCTATCCACAACGGGGGCAGTTTGGCCGCTATATTGCCGAAAAACTGGCTACCGCGCTAACCACCTCGGCGGTACAGGTCATCCACGTTCAGGACTATGCGGTGGCGTTACGCCACGGGGTTGTGCTGACGGCCTCCGGGCATACATACCCTGCCGATGACGTGGTGCTGGCCATCAGTCACCCGCCGCCTGCCGTACCGAAACAGCTTCAGCAGACACTGAAAGACCATCCAGGGCTGATTGCCAACCCGTGGTTGACCGAAGCTCTATCAGAGGTGGGTAACGATGATCGGGTCGCGATCATCGGCACCGGTTTAACCATGTCGGATGTGGTTGCGTCGCTGCATCGCCAAGGGCATCGCGGGCCGATCCTGGCTTTCTCACGCCGCGGTCAACTCCCCCGTCCAAACCTGAGCGGAGACTATGCCGTTCGCCAGCTTGATTACCAACGACCGCAGGCAGCAACCGCCCGTGGCTGGCTGCGGCGGATCCGGCAGGAGGTGGCACTGGCGAATGCAGAACATCAGCCCTGGCAACGGGTACTGGATGACATTCGTCTTAACGGCCAGCAGATTTGGCAGCAGTGGTCACTGCAAGAGCAACGGCGTTTTCTGCGTCATCTGCGCCCATGGTGGGACGTACATCGTTATCGCATCGCGCCGCAGGTCAGCGATGTTCTGACCGACATGCAGCAAAATGGGCAACTTGAAGTGCTGGCCGCTAGCCTAAAACAGGTGTCCGTGGATAACACGGTCCTCGCCCTGACGCTAAAAGCACGTGGTCGTACGACAACAGAAACACGGTTGGTGGATAAACTGATTGTCACGACCGGCCCGGCACACGGCGCGTTGTTGCAGAGTGATGCTTTGCTGAAACAGCTCACCAGTGAAGGGATAATCCAGCCCGATCCGCTGGCATTAGGAATTTGGGTCGACGCCTGTTCCCGGGCAATGAACCGCCAGAATCAGAGCAATGAGCACCTGTTCGTCGTCGGCCCCGCCGCCCGTGGCCGTTTTGGCGAGCTGATGGGATTACCGCAGGTAGCGCAACACGCAGAATCGCTGGCGCAGCAGTTGCTGAGTCCCCTTAGGTCTGAAAACCAATAAAAAAGGCGTAATCTTGCGATTACGCCTTCATCAACATCCTGCGGTTATTTATTTTACGCCGCGAATACGCTGCGCCAAACCTTTGAGGAAATAACGCAGCATCTGATCACCGCACGGGCGGAAGTTTTTGGTGCCTTCTTTGCGGAACAGCGCGCTCAGTTCCGGCTTGGAAATGCGGAAGTCAACGGCGGTAAAGATTTCGTGCATGTCGGTATCTTTCAACTCAAACGCCACACGCAGCTTTTTCAACACCAAATTGTTGGTGATCGGCAGTTCCACTTCCGGCGCAGGGAACTTGTCATCTTTACCGCGCTTGAAGTACACCAGACCGTTCAGGAAATGTGCCATGACTTCGTCCGGGCATTTTTCGAAACCGGGCTCACCTTCCTTGATGACGTAAGCACCCATTGCCGAGACCGCTACGTCGAAATTATCCAGCTTGATAATCTCAACCATTTTCGCGTCGTTGATGCCCAGCATGTAGCGCACGCTGCGCAGCACGTCATTGTTGATCATAGAATTGCCTTTAGCTTGTAAACCGGAAGAGCTGTGCGCATTGTGAAATGAAAAATACACCCTGTACCCAAAATATATAGCGCTGCATTGCGGCGGCAAGTTTGTGCGCCCCGGTTACCTATGTGACCGAGGCGCACAAATGCAGCCAACAAAGAGGCAGCTTCAAGTATGACGGGTACGGCCGCACAGCTTGAATATGTGCGGCAGTATAGGGATCAGAGCGGGGTTTCTCAATCGATTTGGCTTTTTTGCTGATACAGCGGGATGTCTTCGCCAATGATGTATTTATTACGCAGAATCGACGACACCTTATCCATAATCATCACCACCACCACCAGTATCAGGGTGATAAACATCACGACATCCCAGTTCCACAGCCGCATGTTCTCCGCATACACCAGACCAATCCCCCCTGCCCCAACGAAGCCCAGCACCGCTGCAGAGCGGGTATTGGATTCAATCTGGTACAGGCTAAGTGCCAGAAAAGTGGGGAACGACTGGGTAAAGATACCGTAACGGTGCTTCTGCAGACCGTTGGCACCGACTGCCGTCAGACCACGGCTTGGGGATTTCTCCACAGCTTCATGGCCTTCAGCATACAACTTGCCGAGCAGCCCAACGTCCTGCATCACGATCGCCAGCACACCGGCCAAGGGCCCCATACCGACGGCGCGTACAAAAATCAGACCCCAAATAGCCATGTCGATACCGCGCAGAATATCCAGCAAGCGGCGTACGACCACGGAGAGCGGCCGTAGTAATGGTGTCGACATCACGTTGCGCGCAGCAAAGAATGACAGCGGCAATGCAATCAATGACGCGGTAATCGTACCGGCGAACACAATGCCGATAGTGATAAAGATTTGCTGGAAGTAGTACATAAACGGCCAGTTAACAAAATCATGCCAAACGAACATGCGCATAAAGTAGCGGCCGAGCTGTTGGCAGCCGTTAATAAACTGCGGCCAGGAGATCCCAAAGAACTGGAAGAAAAATAGATAATATAAAACGATAGCCGCGGCGATAATCCCGACAGTACGCAGGTAACGGCGCTGCTGTGAAAAAATCTCTGGGTGCTCTTGTTTAAGAGTCTGTAGCTTTTCAGCCGAGATGATTGGTGCTGACATCATTTTTTCCCCTCCACGACCCGTTTGCGTAGTTCACCTGAGGCGTAATCCAGCAACGAAACCACCACGATAATAAGCAACAGCGTCATACTGACCTGATCATAGCGATCGAGCTTGATATTGGTCATCAGTTCCTGCCCGATGCCACCTGCACCCACGAGTCCAAGAATGGTCGACTGGCGGAAGTTAACTTCCAGTCGCATAAAACTGTATGACAGGAATATCGGTTTCACCTGTGGCCACATGCCGAAGCGCATGCGTTGCAACGGCGTTGCGCCGCAGGCGGCCAGCCCCCGTACCGGTTTGTTGGACGCCGTTTCAATTGACTCATAAAACAGTTTTGTCAGGCTGCCGATGGTGTGCAGCGCCAGTGCCAAAAAGCCGGGAATAGCACCAATGCCGAAGGCCATCACAAACATGACCGCCCAGGCCAATTCTGGCATGGTGCGCAAAAATGCCACTAGCGTGCGGATCGCCATGCGCAGTGTTGCCGGGCTATGGGTGTTATTGGCCGCCAAAAACGCCAGGACGCCCGCCACCAGTACTGAAAGGATGGTCGCCGCCAGCGCCAATTGCAGCGTTTCCCAAATCAGCGGCAATTGGATGTTCAGTCGATAGCCCCAGTAGGCAAATGACCCTTCGGTATGGCTGTCGGCAAACAGCAACGACCAATGCAATGTCGGGATAGTTTCTGCCAAATAATCAAAGAAGTGAGGGATCGACACCCATACGGTGTGCAAGTTGAACTCGGCGATGTTGCCGGCACCCAGATAGAGCACCACCAGGCCAAGCGACCAGATCAATGTCTCGCGTTTTTGCTTACTGCGGACTTGCTGGTAATAGTGCGCAAAATCTTTATTCAAAATAGGTTTCCATCTTATGAAACAAGGGGCTCAGCACGCTGAACCCCTTTGGATCGGTCAGGACGTAATCCGATGATTAACGGTCGCCTTTGGTCAGCTCACGCTTCATATCAATGATGTTCTGGTACTCTGCCAGCGTCGTTTCACCGATGTGCTGTTTGCCGCCCATCGCTTTGATAAAGCACTGGTGGTCGTCCTTATCCAGCTTCTTGATCGCGGTGACAACTTTGGCTTTGAACTCCGCTGGCAGCGCGTTGCTTACCAGGATCGGGCCATTCGGGATCAATGGCGACTGCCAGATAATGCGGATCTGTTTCATCAGGTCTGGATGATCCATACGGATCATGCGGGTGAACGCGCCGCTGGTGTAACCGGTGTTGTAGTCGCCGATCATCGACGCCCAGGTTACGGCACCTTCGAACTGACCATTCAACACACCGAGGACATCTTGCTCATGGCCGCCAGAGAAGGTGACGCTAGAGAAAGTGTTGTTGTATTTGTTGTCGACGGTACCGCCGAACAGTTTCTTGAATTCCTGATTCGGGATCAGGAAGCCGGAAGTGGAATCCGGATCGGCGAAACCAACAGCTTTGCCTTTCAGGTCTTCCAGCTTTTTATACGGGCTGCCGGCTTTAACGATCACAACCGAGTGATAACCACGTGACTGGTCAACGTCATCAACCGCGATACCCACAATGTCTACGGCTTTCGGATCCTTGATGTACACCGACGCAAATGACGACGGTGACATGCTCAGCACCAGATCAATCTTGCCGCCCAGCAGGCCCTGAATCACGCCGGAATAGTCAGAAGAGTTACGCAGTTTGGTGTCCACGTTCAGTTCTTTATCCAGGAACTGCTTCACGCACTGGTTATCACCGATCTGCTGGGTGGCGTTTTGCCCGCCGAGAATACCCAGATTCAGTACTTTAGGTGCATCCGCTGCCGTTGCATTAAAGACCATCATCGCGCCAGCCATCAGGGTGGTCAGACTCAATACTTTTTTCATTACGATGCCTTGTGTGTGTAAAGGTAAAAGTGAAGAAATACTCAATGGATCTGATTGGCGTCCTCGCCATACAGCTGGTGCAATATCCGTTCGTTCAATTGCGAAGGGTGCCCGTCAAACACGATCTTGCCCTGGGCAATGCCGATCACCCGGGTGCAATATTCTTTCACCAGCTCGACCGAATGCAGGTTCACCATGACCGCAATGTCGTTTTCACTGACTTTTTGCAGCGCATCCATAATGCGACGGGTGTTTTTCGGATCGAGTGACGCTACCGGCTCATCGGCCAGCAGGATTTTGGGGTTTTGCATCAGCGCACGGCAGATCGCCACACGCTGCATCTGGCCACCTGACAGGTTCTCGGCACGCTGTAGGGCATGCGGCAGCATATTGAGCCATTGCAACAGTTCGATAGCACGAGCACGGTCGGCGTCATCAAACATTTTGAAGAAGGATTTAAGGGTAGAGGTGTGGCTCAGACGGCCCAACAGCACGTTGGTCATCACATCCAGCCGTGGTACCAGGCAGAAGTCCTGGAAGATCATGCCGCAACGGGCACGCCACTGACGCATCTGACGGGCGGAAAGCTGGGCGATATCCTGCGCTACGCCATCGTCCTCAAAATGCAGCATCTCGCCACAGCTCGAAGGAATCGTCCCGTTTAAGGTATGGAGCAGCGTGGATTTACCGGCGCCGGAACGCCCGATCACCGCAACAAACTCACCAACGTGCAGATCGAAATTGATATCGTCCAATACCCGTTGCTGAGATTTATATGCTTTACCTAAGCCTTTTACCGATAACACCTTACGAGATGGAATCGCTTGTTGCCCTGGAAAGTCAGTCGGTGCAAGTTTTAACAGTGCCTGAGCCATATGATTTCTCTGGTTTCAGTGGCTAATCATTATGGGCACCTATTAACGAATAACTTTGTGACAACGGGATGATGGTTTTATGGCTGGGAAATGACGCGTGATCAAGCTCATCACCGGGATGACGGAAGCATCCCGGTGATGAGCTTGATCAATTCAGAGTAAAGAAATCCAGCCCCAGAGCGGCCTTCACCTGCCCCAGCGTTTGTCGACTGATCTGGTCGGCACGTTGAGTGCCCTGTTGCAGAATGCGTAGCAATTCGCCCTTGTCGGCCATGTATTCCGCTCGTCGGGTGCGGATCGGCTCCAGCAAGCTTTGCAGACAATCTTCCAACAGACGTTTGATTTTCATATCTCCTAACCCACCACGGCGGTAATGTGCCTTCAGCTCTGCCACCAACGCAGCATCCTCACAGAAAGCATCCAAATAGGTGAACACCATATTGCCTTCAACCCGGCCAGGATCGTTGACGTTCAGATGACCCGGATCGGTAAACATGCTCATTACCGCCTTATGCACCTGGTCGGCATCGGCACCCAAGGTGATGGTATTGCCACGCGACTTCGACATCTTGCCCTGCCCGTCCAACCCCGGCAGACGGCTCACGTTACTCAGCAAAGGCTGGCATTCCGTCAATACCGCTTGGCCGGCAATGCGATTGAAACGCCGGACGATCTCGTTGGTTTGCTCCAGCATCGGCAGTTGGTCGTCGCCGACCGGCACGTGAGTGGCACCAAAGGCGGTAATGTCCGCCGCCTGGCTAACCGGGTAGACCAGAAAACCGGCCGGCAGGCTGCGAGAAAAATCCTTTTCGAGGATTTCACTTTTCACCGTCGGATTGCGTTCCAGCCGCGCCACACTGACCAGATTAAGGTAATACATCGTCAGTTCCGCCAACGCAGGCAGTGCAGATTGCAGGCAAATTGTGGTTTTGTGCGGGTCGATACCCACCGCCAGATAGTCAGCCACCAGATTAAGCACATTGGTGCTGATTTTTTGCGGATTGCTGCCGTTATCGGTCAGCCCCTGTAAATCGGCCACCAATACCGTTTGCTGATGCTGCTGTTGCAGCTCAACGCGCTGGCGCAGTGACCCGACGTAGTGACCTAAATGCAGGGATCCGGTGGGACGATCGCCGGTCAGAATGGTATAGCTCATTGCATTGCTCCTAAAAGTCAAAAACCGCCGGAACAACGCAATAAAAATGCCGCCAGAACCGGCGGCATTAAAAAAGAGGTGTGAATACCCGTGCCGCCTTTAGAAGAGGCGCCACCAAGACTGATTGAGTGTGGATTGCATCGGTATATTCATGCTTTTAAGGTATCCCCCCGGTATGCGGGTTGTCAATCACCGCAGGTTGCCAATTCAGCGCCTGTTCAGCGGCAATACGACAAAAAGCTTCGGTCAGCGGCGAAGCCGTGCGCCACGCCAGCGCCAACGTATAGGATACCGGGCTGCCTGTGCCGCTCAGTTCGCGGAACACCACGCCGGGGGATTGCAACCGTGCAAACAGGGCCGGCATCAACGCAATCCCCACACCGCCCGCCACCAGCCCGCCGATGGTCTGCATCTGTCGCGCCTCCTGCACGATACGCGGACTGAATCCCGCTACCGCACAGGCCTGCAGGATCGCCGTGTGCATACCGGGGCCGTAATGCGCCGGAAACAGCACCCAGGGTTGCTCGGCCAAGCTGCTCAACGTCACTTGCTGCTGCGCCGCCAGCGGGTGGTTCTCCGGCAATGCCAGCACCATGCGATCGTACAGGAAAGGCAGGATCTGCAAGCCCTCTTGCGGCGTTATCGGTAGCACCACCATGCCAAGGTCGGCACGGTCATCGCGCAGGGCGATCAGTTGCTCGGCGGTTGTCGCCTCCTGCAGGTGAAACTCCGCATGCGGATGCGCCAGGCGAAACTGCCGCAGGATGCCCGGCAACAGAGCGTTTACCGTGCTGTCGACGAAGGTCAGACGCAGCGATTCCGTCAGACCAAGTGCCGCACGTCGGGTATTGCCGAGGGTACGTTCAAACTGTGCCAGCGTACGCCGCGCCTCAATCAGAAACACTTGCCCCGCTTCGGTGATCCTGGTGACGCGGTTGCCGCGTTCCAGCAGGATCACGCCCAGTTCCTGCTCAATCTTTCGGATAGCGGCAGTCAGTGGGGGTTGTGCCATATGCAAGCGCTCGGCGGCGCGATGAAAGCTCATTTCTTCCGCGACGGCGACAAATTGCCGCAGTTGACGTAGTTCAATCACGCAATACCTTTTTCGTATTTTGAAGTCATAAATAGAGTATTGGATGTATCAATTGCAAAAGCCAATACTTTCCCTACCGCACAGTGCTGCGCCATTCCGGTGCGCTCGGCGAGAAAGGAGAACAATAATGACGCAACGTACAGCAATTGTTACCGGCGGTTCCAGCGGCATTGGGCTGGCCATCGCTCAACAACTGGCGCAACAGGATTACCGTATCGCCATCGTGGCGCGCGATCCGCAACGCCTGCAGCAGGCAGCGCAGGAAATTGGCCCCGCTACCCGCTACTATTCGGCGGACTTGAGCCGCCGCGGACCAGTGGAGGACGTCGTCGCTCAGCTGGCAGCCGATCTCGGTACGGTAGATGTCCTGATCAACAACGCCGGATTTACCCGGGTCATTGCCGCCGATACGCCATTGGCGCAGGCCGAACAAGAATGGGATGCGGTGATCGAAGGGAATCTGAAAAGTACCTTCCTGTTTACCCTGGCGATGTTGCCACACCTGAGCAAACCGGGCGGCCGCATCATTAATCTGAGCTCGATTGCCGCCCAATGCGGCAGCGACAGCGCGGGTGCATTAGGTTATTCCGCCGCCAAAGCCGGCGTGCAGGGTTTTACCCTCAGTTTGGCGCGTGAACTTGGCGAGTTGGGGATTACTGTCAACGCCATTGCGCCGGGCTTTATCGCCGATACTCGCTTCTTCGGCACCGGGCTACCGCAGGATCGCATTGACGCCATCGCCGCTGAAACGCCGATGGGCCGCACCGGCCGGGTAGAAGACATCGCCAGCGCCGCACTGTGGTTAGCGTCAAAAGAAGCCTCGTTCGTTACCGGCACCATCACCTCGATTAACGGCGGCGCGCGGGTCGGTTAAGAAAGCGTTACATTGCGCCATTTGCGTTCCTGGCCCATCGCGTTAGGGTGAAGGGATCCAACCTGAAAAAGGAACGCAGTATGAAGATAGGATTTGCCGGACTTGGCGGTATGGGCAGCGCGATGGCTGCCAATCTGTTACAAGCGGGCTATACGCTGAAAGTATGGAATCGCTCCCCTCAGGCAGCACAACCGTTGGCCGCCGCCGGAGCCCAGCAGGTACAGCGGGCTGATGAACTGGCCGACGTGAATGTGCTGATCACCATGCTGGCAAATGACGCCGCGACCGAACAGGTGGTGGTGGAAAGCGGGTTGCTGCAACGACTGCAACCGGGAACCATCCACATCAACATGGCGACGGTCTCGGTCGCACTGGCCAAGCGACTGGCTGCGTTGCACGCGCAGCACAATATTGGCTATATCGCCGCACCGGTACTGGGGCGGGTAGACGTTGCCGCAGCCGGTAAGCTGAACATTCTGGCGGCAGGCGATGCGCAACTGATCGCCAAAGTGCAGCCGCTGTTTGAGGTACTCGGCCAGCAGACCTGGCATTTTGGCGAACAGCCCGAACAGGCCAATATCGTCAAAATCGCCGCCAACTTCACGCTGGCCAGTGCGATTGAAGCGATGGCCGAAGGCAGTGCGCTGGTGCGCAACTATGGGGTTTCCGGCGCGGATTATCTGCAAATGCTCAGCAGCACCCTGTTCGCTTCCCCGGCCTACAAGGGTTATGGTTCCCTGATTGCCGAAGAGAAGTTCGAACCGGCCGGCTTCAAATTAAGCCTGGGTATGAAAGACGTGAGCCTGGCATTGGAGGCCGGTGCCAACAGCCACACCCCCATGCCGTTCGCCAGCGTGTTGAAGGACAACTTCCTTGATGCGGTGGCGCAGGGCGATGCAGATTTGGACTGGTCAGCGCTGGCCAAAGTGGCAGCACGCAGGGCGGGATTGAAATAACGTTAGCGGGCCCAACGCATATATCGGGCCCGCTTTTTATCCGGCGCTCAGAAGTGAATTTCCGCCGTCGGCAGTGCGTTGATCAGTACGCCGAAACTTTCGATGCTAGATAACGTGGCATTGTGATGATCACGAATCTGCTGACCGGTCGCGTGCGCTTTGTCGTGACTGGTATGTGCATCGGCGGCCAGCGTCACCGGGTAGCCTAACCCAGCGGCACGACGGGTGGTGGTGTCGACGCAAAACTCGCTGGAGTAGCCGCAGACCACCAGGTGCGAAACACCATTAGCCACCAGCAACGGCCCCAGCCCGGTCCGCAGGAAGGAGTCCGGCGTGGTTTTCTCCACCCGATGATCGCCGTCTTTCACTTGCAAACGGCGGTCAATCTGCCAGGCATCGCTGCCGTGCGCCAGCTCGTCGTCCGGGGTCTGATGCTGGATAAAAATTACAGGTACTCCGGCCCGACGGGCAGCGGTGCTCAAGCTGTTAATGCGATCAATCGTCGCCTCGGCATCTGCTGGCGGCGGCGTAAATAATCCTTTCTGCACATCAATAATCAACAGCGCTGACTTCATGATAACCCCCGTGAATAGAATCGGAAATTAGCATACCGGTTGGCGTGGGCGGAAGATATGGTCAACCCCCTGTTCACGCAGCTTATTCACCAGATCGTGACCGCCATTCGGCGTCGCGTGCGCCAGCAGGCGCTCGGCTTCAAATACCGGACTGGCCCAAAAAATATTCACCGGGTCGCCATATTGTTTCGGCAGGTTCAGATGTTCACTATAGGGGTAAAACGAGGAGGACAGCACGTAGCCCTCATAACCCTGAGGTGCCACCTCCGATTCCAGAGTATGACCTTCGCCAAACCAGGTAATTTTAGCCCATGGCGCATGGGCGAACCCGGCCAGTGCGCTGGCCATCTGCACAGCATTCTCTTCGTTCATGTACTGGCCATCGATGGCGATGCCCATTTCCATACGGCGATAGCGGGACGCGTCGTCATTAAACAAAATCTCCACCCACGGCATCGGTCGGATGCTGACACCCATGGTGAGAAAATAGTAGATACCATCACGCTCATGCTGAGTAATCGCCATCGGTGGCCATTTACCCTGATCGATCGCATAGTATTTAACCGAAGGGCCAAAATGCTGATCGTAAATCGCCTGATAGTCGTTCTGCATTTTTGGCCATGGGTTACCCTCTTCCCGCTGCCAACTGCGCCAGAACTGACGGGTGTTTTCCGCCAGCGCATACTGGGTATTGGTCGACGCGGATCCGAGTGGATAAGCCAACGGGCTCTCTTTGATACAGCTGGCGGAATAGCATACCGAATGGTCGATATACAGACTCCAGCCAGGGATCACCGCCAACAATTGACCGTAATACCACAGCGCCGCACCGTCATCACTCTCTGTCCAGACCACCATCAATCCTTCCGGATTCAATGGCGCTTCGCCTTCCAGATTGCGGCAAAATTCAGCCGCCAGCATCGGTGGCTGGCCCAGCGCCAGTGCTGCACTGTCTTCTTGCAGTGGCGCAGCCGCCAGGTTGCGCAACCAGCAGGCACGCACCTGAAAACGTTCGCTATTTTCTTCTGAAGGATAAATATAAAAATAGGCAGCCCGACTATCTTGCTGAACCACCGCCACCAGCGTCTGGTTCTCATTACTGACTTCAGCAAGTACGTGTGACTCGTTCATATAACCTCAAATAGGGTCAAGGCGCAGAATAATGCTGCACGCTAAATAAAATGGAATTTGGCTTGTGCCCAGTGTAAAGCGCATTAGCGACAGGATCACCCGTAAAAGTCTCAAAAGTGGTCCTAAACATTGGGTTATTGATGACAATTATAGTGTGTGATGACTCAGGCAGACCGGCCAATTCGGCGTAAGGCTCGCTGATAGGAACCGTTACGCATCGAAGAACGCAGCACTTTACCGACGCCACCGGCACCGACTCGCACCAGCCGCTGCCGCAATGCACTGGGATAAAAACCAAACTGCTGTTGCGCCCAATCCGGCAACAAATCGATACCCGCCTGCATCACCAGGGCACCAAAGGGCCGCGCCAGCGTGCTCGGTGCCGGGGCTGCCAGCAGAATGCGCGCCACTTCCCGCGTGCGTTGATCGCACACCAACTGAGGCCGCATCCTTTGCAGGTAATCCTCCACCGCGGTACAGGAGGTAGGAATATCGCGCGCACCCAAGGCGGCAGCTACACGCGCCGATTCACCGTAATAGCGGTCTTGCTGGTCTCGGGAGAGATGGGGGTTGCGATAGCGCAAATGGCTGGCCAAAAAACAGCTGCTTTCCACCACGTGTACCCAAGTGAGTAAGTCAGGATCGCTGGCGGCATAGGGCCTGCCGTCGCTACTGATCCCGTTGACCTTCAGATGAATCGCTTTCACTTTGGCGATCAACCGTTCGGCCTCTGCGGTAGGGCCAAAGGTGGTGACAGACACAAACTGGCTGGTACGTCGCAAACGGCCAAGCATATCGTCACGGAAGTTGGAATGATCCCACACCCCGGCCAGCGCCAAGGGGTGCAGCATCTGCAATAACAAGGCGCTGACACCGCCGCACAACATAGAGGTAAAGTCACTGTGTACTCGCCAGATGACCGACTGTGGACCAAACAGGCCCGGATCACCCGGCGGATTTTCAAAATCGATACCGCCGAGAGCCAGCCCGGTCAGACTGATCACCTGTTTTTCTATTGCTGCGCGTATGACTTCCATCCTGCTGACCCCGCTTACCTTTCGGCGGTCAGTGTAGCATGTCGGCAAGCGGCGCTTTTAACTCTGCGGGTCGCGATCGTTGAGCAAGACAATTTTGCCGGCAAAACTACGGTCTTCCAGTCGACGATGGGCCGCCGCCCCGTCGCTAAGTGGGAAGGTTTCGATATGCGGCACAGCAAATTCGCCGTTCTGCCAGCTGCTGAACAAGCGTTCGGCGCGATCACGTCGCGCTTCGCCACTGTTGAGATACGTCCAGAGGTCGCCACCGACTACGCCTTTGGAGTCCATCATCAAGCTATATGCAGAAATTGCCGGGGCCTCACCGCCCGCCATCCCAAAAGTCACCACACGACCACCGGGGCGCAGTGCGTCAATGCTCTGTTGCAATGTGATACCCACCGAGTCAAAACCATACTCCACGCCGCCGTCGGTCAACGCGGCAATTTGCGCAACCCAGTCTTGCTGATAGGTGAAGGCCGCTGCTGCGCCGTTATTCATAGCAATCTGTTGTTTATGTGCCGAAGACACCACAGCGTAAACCTGCGCACCCCGTGCAACCAGCATGCGAGTAAGGATTTGCCCAACACCGCCAGCCGCTGCATGCACCAATGTACGATCGCCCGCTTTTACCTGCACGCTGTCATTAATCAGATATTGTGCCGTCAGCCCCTGCAACAAAATAGACGCGGCTTCTACGTCACTTAGCGCCTGCGGCAGCCGTAACGCATGTTCTATCGGCACATTGATGCGCGTAGCATGGCAGAAAGGCACATCAGCAAAACCAATTCGCTCCCCTACCTGCCAACCTTTGACACCGGCACCCACAGCAATAATGGTGCCCACACCTTCGTAACCGCCAATATGTGGCGGATTGCCATGCAGTACGTAATTGCCCTTGCGACGGTAAATATCGGCAAAATTCAACCCGGCAGCCCCCATTCGCACCTGCACCGCGCCCGCCGCTACCGCAGGCGTCGGCAGTTCAAGGTATTCGAGCACGTCTGGCCCGCCAAATTGTTCAAACGCTAATGCATGCATGTTGCTGCTCCGGGAAATTTCCGCCAATAACGCACTGACGGTCGATAGAATGATTATCGCAAAGCGCTATAATCAAGCAAAGTGGCCCACAGAGCGTTCAGAAAACACCAGGGGTTTATAATGGATCGATTAACCAGCATGGCGGTGTTTGTACGAGTCGTGGAAAAAGGCAGTTTTGTCGCCGCGGCCGAGGAGATGGCTATCTCCCCAACCATGGTTGGCAAACATATCCGCCACCTGGAGCACCGGCTGAATGCACCACTGCTGAACCGAACCACCCGCAGGCAAGGGCTGACCGAGGCCGGTCGGGTGTTCTATGAACGCTGCCGCCGCCTGCTGGCCGATGCCGATGCCGCTGAAGCAAGTGCACGGGCCCTGTTGAGTTCCCCCAGTGGTCTACTGCGCATCAGTGCGCCCGTTACGTTTGGCAACCGCGTTTTAACGCCGATCCTGACCGAATTCCTCCAGCACCACCCGGAAGTAGAAGCCGAAGTGGTGCTGTCGGATCGTAAGGTGGACTTGATTGAGGAACGCTACGAAGCCGCGTTTCGCATTGGGCCAGTGGCGGATGATGGCTTGGTCGCACGTGCCTTGCCCGATTACCGCATGACATTGGCTGCCTCGCCGGACTATTTAGCAAAGCATGGAGCACCAAAGCGACCGGAACAACTCAGCACGCACAGCTGTTTTGGTTTCAGCCAGTGGGATGGCAACCACGTTTGGCGGTTGCAGGGGCCACAAGGGGAAATCAGCGTGCCGGTAAGGCCACGTCTGCGGATGGACTCTGGCGAAGGGGTGCGTCGGGCAGCGCTCGCCGGTTTTGGCGTTGTGTTACATGCCAGCATGTTGCTGGATGACGATATCGCCGCCGGCCGATTAATACAGGTGTTACCCGACTATTCACCACAACCGCGATCGATGCATTTGGTCTATCTGCCTGAACGACGACAGTCACCCAAACTGGAAGCTTTTATCGCCCTGACCGTCGCCAAACTGTGGGGGCGCGTTTAAAATTAATGGGTTCAATCATGGGGATTTCTATGATCACTATCAGAGCACGCGCAGCGGAAGATAATGCGCAACTGGCGGAGATTTGGCAGCGTTCGGTACGCGCCACCCACCATTTTCTCACTGAAGAAAACATCGCCCAGCTTTACCCGCTGGTACTCAACGACTATCTGCCGTCGGTCAACGTCTGGGTTGCGGAGGATCGGCCCGGGCATCCTTGCGGTTTTATCGGGTTGGATGGCAATAAGGTAGAGATGTTGTTTATCGATGCTGAGCAACGTGGCAAAGGCGTTGGCAAAGCACTACTGACACACGCCGAGTCGTTACATAACGAATTGCAGTTGGACGTCAATGAGCAAAACCCGCAGGCCAGCGGTTTTTACCGCCACTACGGTTTTGAAATTACGGGGCGCTCTGCGCTCGACGGTCAGGGTAATCCCTTCCCGTTACTGCACATGAAACTGAACAAACGTTAAATAACTCCAAGCGGTCAGCGTGCACGCTGACCGCTATTTTCCCATCACTTCTGCTCATCATTTTATATATCAAATCAGAATAACTAATAGAATTTACATTCTTCCTGTCACTATCAACCCCCGGTAGGATTGCCCTGTATTCACCAGCAACAGACGTCCCGCCTGCCTCTTATTCCCAGAAACCGAACCCTGTCCGGTGTTACGCGTTCCAGGCGGAATGCTGCGATGTATTAATAAGGATTCGCTTCTCTATGATCGTTCTTTCGAACGTTTGCAAAACTTTTGACAGCACACAGGGCCGCGTTGTCGCGGTGGATGATGTGAGCCTTGCGGTAGAAGCCGGGCAGATCTACGGCATTATCGGCTACAGCGGTGCCGGTAAAAGTACCCTGATCCGTTTGCTTAACGGGTTGGAGTCCCCCACCAGCGGTAGCATTCAGGTCGATGGTTTCGATATCGGCGGCGCCAAAGGTAACGCGTTGCGCGAGGCACGGCTGAAAATCAGCATGGTGTTTCAGCACTTCAATCTGTTGTGGTCACGTACCGTCAGCCAGAACATCGCGTTCTCAATGCAAATTGCCGGCGTACCCAAGGCACAGATTAAACCGCGAGTGGCAGAACTGATCGCACTGGTTGGTCTGCAAGGCCGCGAAGATGCTTACCCGTCACAGCTCAGCGGCGGGCAAAAACAGCGTGTCGGCATCGCCCGCGCATTAGCCAATAACCCAGGGGTTCTGCTGTGTGATGAAGCCACCTCGGCGCTCGATCCTCAGACTACCGATTCGATTCTTGAGTTGCTGTTGGATATCAATCGCAAACTGAACCTGACCATTGTGCTGATTACCCATGAAATGCACGTGGTGCGAAAAATCTGCCACCGCGTGGCCGTCATGGAAAACGGCCGTATCGTCGAAGAAGGCCCGGTGATCACTGTTTTCACCCGGCCACAGCAGCTGATTACCCAACAGTTCGTCAGGCAGGTCTCGCATTACCAAGAAACAGAGGAAAGTTTCAATCCGCTGCTCGCGCAACATCTGCCAGGTGCAATCTTCAAGTTGACGTTTGTCGGTGTACAAACCCATCAGGCCGTGATTTCAGATGTGATCCTGCGCTACAAGGTGAGCATTAACATCCTGCACGGCAAAATAAGCCAAACCCTGAATGGGTCCTTTGGTGAGCTGTATATCCACGCCGAGGGCAACGATCTGCAAATCGACAGCATGTTGAACTTACTGAAAGCACAAGAGATCGCCGTTGAGGTCATTAAACATGATTGAATCACTGTTCCCTCATCTGCGTATTGACCAACTGCTGAACGCCACCTGGGAAACCCTGTATATGACGGGCATTGCCGGGTTGGCAACGCTGGTGCTTGGTATTGTATTGGGCGTGCTTTTGTTCCTGACCTCACGTGGGCAGTTACTGCAAAACCGCGTCGTCTACTCGCTAATCTCAGTGCTGGTCAACGTGTTCCGCTCCATTCCATTCATCATTTTAATTGTGTTGCTAATTCCATTTACCAAGACGCTGATCGGTACCATTTTAGGGGCCGATGCTGCGCTGCCAGCGCTGATTGTTGGCGCAGCGCCATTCTACGCGCGACTGGTTGAGATTGGTCTGCGTGAGGTAGACAAAGGGGTTATTGAAGCAGCCCGTTCCATGGGCGCTAAAACCAGCACCATTATCTTCCGCGTGCTACTGCCAGAATCCTCCCCGGCATTGGTTTCCGGTATGACTGTCACGCTGATAGCCCTGGTGAGCTACACCGCGATGGCTGGTGTAATCGGCGCGGGTGGTCTGGGTAATTTGGCCTATCTGGAAGGTTTTCAACGCAATCACGGTGACGTAACGCTGGTGGCAACGTTGACGATCCTGTTGATCGTTTTCGTTATCCAATTCATCGGCGACACCATTACAACAATGCTCGATAAACGATAAATAACCAGGGAATAATGATGATGAAAAAGCAAATGATGATGCTGGCTTTCGCCTCTCTGACTGCACTGGCCTCTTTTAGTGCAGCGGCAGAAACCAAGCTGGTGGTCGGCGCGTCCAATGTGCCGCACGCAGAAATCCTCGAACAAGCGAAACCGATTTTGGCAAAAGAAGGCATTGATCTGGTGATTAAGCCTTTCCAGGATTACATCCTGCCAAACACCGCGCTGGCCAGCCACGACATTGATGCCAACTATTTCCAGCATGTGCCATATCTAAATTCGGTGCTGAAGGATCATGCTGGTGATAAGAGCTACGACTTCGTCAGCGCTGGCGCCATCCATATCGAGCCGATCGGCATTTACTCCAAGAAGTATAAAAGCCTGAAGGATCTGCCAGACAACGGCAAAATCATCATGCGTGATGCCGTGGCAGAAGAAGGGCGTATTCTGTCAATCTTTGAGAAGGAAGGCGTAATTAAGCTGAAACCCGGCGTAAACAAGGTCGATGCGCGCATCTCCGACGTGGTGGAAAACCCGAAACATCTGAAGTTCCTGGCAAACGTGGAAGGCGCACTGTTGCCGCAGATGTACAACAATGATGAAGGGGATGCCGTGGTGATTAATGCCAACTACGCCATCGATGCAGGGCTGAATCCGACCAAAGACCCGATCGCGGTCGAAAGCGGTGAAAACAATCCTTATGCCAACATCATCACCGTGCATAAAGCCGACGTGAATAAACCCGAAATTGTGGCACTGGTAAAAGTGCTGCACTCCAAAGCGATTCAGGACTTCATCCGCCAAAAATACCAAGGCGCAGTGATCCCCGTAAACCAGTAATACAAAGCAAGGCCGCAGCAATGCGGCCTTTAGCCTTATTCAACCGTATCGCCCTTCCCTAGACTTTATTACCCACCTGACTCAGGCGCGGCCATACCAGCATCAATGCATCCAGCAAACGGAATAAATCCTCACGGCTTGCCCCTTCACGCGCCTGAACTGACATCCCTTCGATGGTACAAACGATATATTTGGCCAACAGTGCGGTATCGGTTTTCGCCAATAGCTCCCCCTGCTGCACCTTACGGTCAAAGCAGGCGCGCAGGCTGGCTTCATTCGAATGATGTTTCTTGCGCAGCATCTCGGCGACGTCATCAGATGATGATGACAGTGCCGCAGACGCACACACCATAAAGCAACCAGAAGGCGTATCCGGATCGGTAAACACCTCCGCCGAAGAGCGCACATAGGCTTCCACGATTTCAGCGACCGGCAGATCCCGCTCCAACAGTTGATTAGTGCAGGTGGTGTATTTTTGCAGATAACGTTCCACTGCAGCGCGGAATAACCCTTCTTTGTTGCCGAACTCCGCATACAGCGTCGGCGCTTTGGCCCCAGTCACCTCGACCAGATCGGACAGCGACGTAGATTCATAACCATGCCGCCAGAACAGATCGAGTGCACTATCCAGCGCACGGTCACGATCAAACTGTTTCGGTCTGCCACGCGTTTTTTTGGCGCAGACGTCTTCATTGATACTCATAGACCCTCTCTTATCCTGCCCCGCAGCAGGGCTCACGAATTAAATTAACGATCATTATAAAAAAATATTGCGCTCCCGTCGAGAAGCGATTAACATTTAATTATCGATCGTTAAGTAATAATAACGACACACATTGATTCACTCAGTTTACGCTTCTAGCATAGGAATTAACATCATGAAAAACTTAAAAATGACTCTTGCAGCTCTCGCTCTGGCCTCGGTTTCTTTCGGCAGCTTCGCAGCTGACCAGGTCCATAACCAACCAGCAAATCAGCAGGAATCAGGTGTGATCACCGTCAGTGGCGCTTCCGATCTCAGCTCTCTGGAAGCCAGTTTGGCGGCCAAAGCTGATGCAGCCGGTGCAAAATCATTCCGCATCATTGGAGCCGGGGGTAATAACCAACTTCACGGAACCGCAGTAATTTATCAATAACAATCAGTTAGACTTCATTCGTTGCCTAGATGATCGTGACTGACGTCTCGTCGAAAGAAGGCAAAAAAAGAATTAATTAACGAACACTAAAAAAATAGTTGCAAACCGCCGAACAGGCGTCTAACATTAAATTATCGATCGTTAATTAATTTAACGACCCAACAAAAAAACATCGTACAGAATATTGAGATAGGAAATAAGATCATGAAAAACCTGAAAATCACCATCGCTGCTATCGCACTTGCTTCTGCCTCTTTCGGCAGCTTCGCCGCAGACTTGGTTAACGCTCAACCGACAGATTTGCAAAAAGTCGGCGTGGTTACCGTCAGTGGTGCTTCCGACCTGACCAGCCTGGAAAACAAGCTGGCGGCCAAAGCAGATGAAGCGGGCGCTAAATCATTCCAGATCATCTCAACAACCGGCGACAACAAACTGCACGGTACTGCGATCATCTACAATTAATTGCTGATTCAGCAATTGTGCAAAGAGGCGGCCTTGGCCGCCTTTTGTTTTATGTAATCTGCGGCAGTATTCAGTCGCTTTGCAGATCCTTCAGCATGTAGATATTGCAACCGTGATGGCCGGTATTACCACGCTTCTCCGTCAACAAAGTGAAGCCCAGCGCACGATATAATCCCAGTGCTTCCTTCAATTGTTCAGTTGTTTCCAGATAGCAATAGCGAAACCCTGCTGCACGCGCCGTTTTCAGTGCCTGTACAACCATATAGCGCGCCATACCCAGCCCACGAACGCTGGGTTTGAAAAACAGTTTTTGTAACTCACAGTAACCAGCATCCCCACCCACCAAGGGTGCGATGCCAACCCCGCCCACCACCTTTCCTTCTTGTTCCAGCACCCAATACTTGCCGCCCTGATCGTGATAAACGCCCGTCAGTCGATCCAGGTCGGGATCGTGCAGGCTAACACCGTCCATTTTGTCCATGCCGTACTCGCGGAATACCGCACAAATAATACCCGCCATCGCTGCGTCATCCGCCTCGGTTATTGGACGAACCTGCAAGGCAGCCTCACGTTGTTTGCGAGCACTGCGTAATGCCGCAGCCATCTTTTTCATCGCCGCAGTCGTATCAGCCAATTCATCGTCGTCCAGCTGCGCCAACGCATCCTGCATAAAACCGTCGGCATTAGCATCAATCGACGCCAGCGTTTTACGCCCCAGCTTAGTGAGCTGATTCAGGTTGTGTCGTTTATCATGGGGATAATCCACAGCCTCAATCATGCCGGCGGCAACCAGACTACGCACAGCCCGGCTGGCGCTGGCTTTATCAATGCACAAACGGGTTGCCAGATCGGTAACGCCCAGTGGCAACGTGCTGACCTCAATCAGAATGTGGATCTGCAACGGTGAAAAACGCGACCCATTGCTCTGTTTATTCAACATGCCCAGCTCTCTAACCAGATTGCGTGACAACGCCCTGAAATCTCTGATGTCCATAGTCAATCATCCTGTCTCTGTGGGCAGTGAACCCCATCAGTTAGTTGATAGTGTTACCTAATTTTCACTACCATAACGGATATTTGATAAGGGATAAATATTGATCCGACATAACATCGACGCTCCTACGACAGGGCTAACAGAATTACCTTCTTCATTTAGCTAAATTGAAAAAATAAAAAACCAATTAACTTAAATTAAATAAATAATTAATCAGTCAAAAAGTAGACAATAAAGCAAAGCAGATAAAATATGAATAATACACTTGCTCAATCCATTGTATTTAAATGAGTTATTAAACCTCTAATAACAACCATTATGTCGATATTAAGTTGTATTTTGTTACACATCCATGGCAGGATTACGGCGTTTAAATAGTCACAGTTATTCCCCCCATCTGTTTAAACGGTGGGCGTAAGGCGGTATGTCTTATGCTGTTTTATCATCATGGAGAGATTGCACTTCAATGAATAAATCACTCGTTATCTGTTCAGTCGCCCTTTCTGTCAGCCTGCTGGCCGGGTGTGCCACAGAATCCTCGCGTTCACTGGACGTACCTAAAGTGGCGTCCTACAACACCAGCTATCAAGGTCAACGCAGCCCTATTTCCGTCGGCAAATTCGATAATCGTTCCAGCTATATGAACGGTATTTTCTCCGATGGCGTCGATCGTTTGGGTAACCAGTCCAAAACCATTCTGATCACCCATCTGCAGCAGACCGGTCGTTTTAACGTCCTGGATCGCGCCAATATGGATGAGCTGAAAACTGAAGCCGGCATTCAAGGCAAAACCCAGACGCTGAAAGGCGCAAACTACGTGATCACAGGTGATGTTACCGAGTTCGGCCGTAAAGAAGTGGGCGATCACCAACTGTGGGGCATTCTGGGACGCGGCAAAACACAGGTGGCCTATGCCAAGGTCAATTTGAATGTGGTCAACGTGCAAACCTCAGAAGTGGTTTACTCCACGCAAGGTGCCGGTGAGTACCAGCTGTCCAACCGTGAAATCATCGGCTTCGGCGGCACCGCCAGCTACGATTCCACTCTCAACGGTAAAGTTCTGGATCTGGCAGTACGTGAAGCAGTCAATAACCTGGTTGCCGGTATCGAAAGTGGCGCATGGCGCCCTGCTAACTAACGGAATAGAAGCAGAAACATGATAACTAAAAAAATGGGTGGGGTGCTGGTCGCAGCAACCCTGCTGGCCGGCTGTGCCGCGCCAAAAACGCTCTACAACTGGGATGGCTACCAAACCTCGATTTATCAATATTACCAGCAGGATGGCCTCAGCCCTGAGCAACAGATTTTGACGCTAAAAGAAATCGTTGAAAAATCTCGCGCCAAGAATAAAGCCGTACCGCCAGGCCTGCATGCGCAATTGGGCCTGCTGTACAGCAAAACCGGTAATACCGAGCACGCCATGACCGAATTCAATACGGAAAAATCACTGTTCCCGGAATCGGCGCCGTTTATGAATTTCCTGATGGCCAAGGATAAGGGGAGCTTTAAATGAAACGTGCATTAGGTTTCTTCGGTATCGCTGTCACCCTGCTGCTGAGCGGTTGCGCCAAACAGGCTCCTTACGATTATGCTGCGTTCCACGAGAGCAAGCCGAAATCAATCCTGATACTGCCACCGGTCAATCAGTCGCCGGATGTCAAAGCCAGCCACAGCGTGCTTGCCAGCACTACGCTACCGCTCGCGGAAGCCGGTTACTATGTCCTGCCCGTCGCCGTGGTCGAGGAAACGTTCCAGCAAAATGGCCTGACTAACGCCAACGATATCCGCGCAGTCAGCATTCAAAAGTTGCATCAGATCTTCGGTGCCGACGCGGTGCTGTATCTGGACGTCATTCAATATGGCACCAGCTATGTAGTGATTAGCAGTGAAACACGCGTCACCGTAAACGCCAGGTTGGTCGATCTGCGTAACGGTAAACAGCTTTGGGCTGGCAGCGCCACTGCCTCCAGCAACGAAAATAACAACAACTCCGGTGGCGGTCTGCTGGCTATGGTGATCAGCGCGGCCATCGCGCAAATCGCCGATACCATCAGCGACAAAGGCTTCGATATCGGCGCTATTGCCAATACGCGCCTACTGTCGGCAAACGGTAAAAACGGTGCCATTTTGTATGGCCCGCGCTCACCGCATTACGCCAGCCAGCGTTAACCTTCAGGGCGGCACATCCGGCCGCCCGAACCGAGTTTCCCTTTTGCCAAAAGTAGCCCATGCTGTAACAGGATGGGATGGGTTGCGGCTCATCTTGCACCTTCTTTTGGCAAATAGGGACGCTGGCTCATGACGAAAAAAACCACGTTGCTGCAGTTTTTCCATTGGTACTACCCCGACGGCGGTAAGTTATGGCAGGAAGCCGCCGAACGCGCTGCACATATTGCCGAGTTGGGCATTACCGATCTGTGGCTCCCCCCTGCTTATAAGGGCGCCTCCGGTGGCTACTCGGTCGGTTACGACAGCTACGATTTATTCGATTTAGGCGAGTTCGATCAAAAAGGCAGCCGCGCCACCAAATACGGTGACAAAGAGGCGCTGGCCCATGCTGCCACAACGTTACACGACAATGGCGTGCGAGTGATTTATGACGTGGTATTCAATCATAAACTCGGTGCCGACGAGAAAGAACAGGTGCACGTGTATAAAGCGGACGCCAACAATCGCAATGATATTAACGATCAGGGCTTCGATGCGCTGGCCTATACCCGCTTCACCTTCCCCGGCCGACAAGGCACCTACTCTAAGTTCATTTGGGATTACACCTGCTTTGGTGGCGTTGATTATGTTGAACAACCCGATCAAAAAGGCGTATTTAAAATCGCCAATGACTATGGCGACGACGGCTGGAACGATCAGGTCGGCGACGAAAAAGGCAATTACGATTACCTGATGGGTGCCGACGTCGAGTTTCGCAATCCAGCGGTCGTGGAAGAACTGAAATACTGGGCGCGGTGGCTGATGGAAACCTTGCCGTGCGATGGCTTCCGTCTGGATGCCGCTAAACACATTCCGGCCTGGTTCTTTAAAGAATGGGCTGACCACGTACGCGACAGCGCGCAACGTGATCTGTTTATCGTTGCCGAATACTGGTCACACGATTTGGCCGCGCTACAGCAGTATATTGACCTGGTCGAGGGCAAAGTGATGCTGTTCGACGTAGCCTTGCACCTAAAGTTTCACCAGGCATCGAAGCAGGGGGACGGGTTCGACATGGCGCACATTTTCACCGATACCCTTACCGCCGCCGATCCCGCACATTCGGTCACGCTGGTCGCCAACCACGACACGCAACCGCTGCAATCACTGGAAGCACCGGTCGAACCTTGGTTCAAGCCTCTGGCCTACGCCTTGATCCTGTTGCGCGAACAAGGCGTGCCCTGTGTGTTCTATCCCGATCTGTACGGCGCCAGTTATAAAGATAAAGGGAGCGACGGCCAGGAATACCAAATTGATATGCCGGTTATCCCTGAACTGGAAAAGTTGATTCAAGCACGACAACGCTTTGCCAACGGCGTGCAAACCGATTATTTTGATGATAAAAACTGCGTGGCTTTCAGTCGCAGCGGTACCGCTGACGCCCCTGGTTGCGTCGTGGTGCTCACCAATGGCGCTGAAAGCAGCAAAACGGTTTCGTTGGGCGCTGAACTGGCACATAAAAACTGGCGTGACCTGCTTGGTCATCGGCAAGATGATGTCACCACCGACGAACACGGGAATGCTACTTTTCCGGTTAACGGCGGCAGCGTCAGCGTTTGGGTTCTGGCAGAAACCCTGTAGATAATGCGCCGCGGCGGCAATGTGTCGCGGCGGCAACAAACTAAATTTTGCCTTTCGGGTCTAAATTAGGGTAACACCTTAGCAAACCATTCACACCGGAGCCTAAATAGGGTACAAGGCTGCATGAAAATTCCAAAACGACTCCAGCCATTGGTAGATGATGGTTTAATCGACGACGTCATCCGCCGTTTGAAAAGTGGCAAAGAAGCCGACGTCTTTATCGTGCGCTGCGGCGAAGAGATCCGCTGCGCCAAAGTTTACAAAGAAGCAGACAAGCGTAACTTCAAACAGGCCGTGAACTACCAGGAAGGCCGTAAAGTACGTAACAGCCGCGATGCACGTGCCATGAGCAAAGGTTCTAAGTTCGGTCGCCAGCAGCAGGAAGAAGCCTGGCAGAACACCGAGGTCGATGCGCTGTATCTGCTCGCCAAAGCTGGCGTGCGCGTGCCACAACCCGACATTTGTCTGGATGGCGTGTTGCTGATGGAACTCATTACCGATGAAGAAGGCCTGGTAGCGCCCCGTTTGAGCGATGTGACCCTGACGCCGGAACAGGCACGGGCCGATCACGCACTGATGATGAACTACGCGGTGCGCATGCTGTGCGCTGGGCTGGTACATGGCGATTTGTCGGAATTCAACGTGCTCATGGACAAAAATGGGCCGGTGATTATCGATCTGCCGCAGGTCGTGGACGCTGCCGCCAATAACCACGCCAAAAGCATGTTCGAACGCGACATCAATAACATGTCGCATTATTACGGCCAGTATGCGCCTGAACTGCTTGGCAGCAAGTACGCCAAAGAGATTTGGGCGCTGTATCAAGAAGGTAATCTGACGCCGGCAAGCGTGCTGACAGGCAAGTTTATCGAAAGCAATAAACGCGCTGATGTCGGTTCAGTTCTGGAAGAAATTCAGGCGGCAAGTGAAGAGCACCAACGCCAGCTGATGGCCCGTAACGAAGAAGATTGAACACCGCCCCGGTCATGTACCCGTGACCGGGGGCTATTCAATCCTGAAGACGTCAGGATGGCGTTCAGTCGCCGCCTCATGGTAAATGTCCCCCAGATAACCGGCAATTTCATCCTCGGTCAATTCATCTGGCAGCACAATGTCGTAGCTGCGCGCATACTTGTGTTCCGGCAGTGTCACACGAAATAACTGCCATTGCGTCCCCACACGTTTAACGCCCAGCAGGCGGCCGAACACATTAAAAATTATCATCACATTCCCTCCAGCGCATATTTTACGCTATAACAAGCGAGTCCCTCGCGCCAGAAAGGAAAGCCAATGACCGCACATATACCGCAGTTCTGGCGTGACCCACAGCTCCCCTTTGTGGAAGCCAGAGCCATTGAAGATGGTCGTAAGGTCTGCTACGCCCTGCACAGCCATGAGATCTTTTCCATCGGCGCCATCACTGATGGCACCAGCATTTATATTAACGGCAGCCAACGGTTGCAGGTCAGTACCGGGGATGTGGTGATGATTAACCCACAGCAAGCCCACGCCTGTAACCCAATCGGTGACCAGCGCTGGTCATACATCATGTTTTATATTGATGCCGCATGGCTGGGTAAATTACAGCAAGAAATCACCGGTGGCGAAGGGGGTTTTATCCCGTTCAACCCAGTGCTCAGTCGTGCCCCTACGCTGTTCAACGGTCTGAACCTGCTTTATGCGCTATTGATTGACCCACAACGCTGCCATCTGGAAAAACACATTGCCCTGATAGAGTATTTCTCTGAACTGCAGATCCATCAGGGTAACGCTCGCCCGCCAACAACCGGGCACCCCAGGCTGGAAACAGCAGCGGCGTTTATCAGCACGCACTGCACCCAACCGCTGACGTTGTATGCCATCTGCCAGGCCGCGTCACTTTCACCGTCTTACCTGATCCGCGCCTTTAAGCAACGTTATGGCATGACACCGCACGCCTATCTGGTTAATCAACGCATTCAGTTCGGCCACCGGCTACTGAAACGTGGATATCCGATTGCCGCAGCCGCCAGCGAAAGCGGTTTTGCCGATCAGGCTCACTTTCAACGCACCTTCAAGCTGCTGTTGGCCGCAACCCCCGGTCAGTACCAAAACCCACGCTAAACACCGTCGGCCAGCAAATAGCAGGCGCTGGCCGCCAGCAACAAAGCCATCAAGCGATTAAAACGCCGCACATTACGAGCCTGTTGCAGCAGACCTGTGAGCATTGCACCCACATAGGCCCAGCAAGCCACCGACGCATAACAAATCACAAAGTAAATCACAGCGAACTGCCACAACAACAGCCGATCGCCGTCGGCGACAAAGGCCCCCAAACTGGCTACCGAAGCCAGCCACGCCTTGGGATTTAGCCACTGCAAAAGGGCCCCATACCAAAAAGACGGCGCGTGCACTTGACTGCCGTTACCCAGCCGCCCGTCATCAAACCCCAATTGATAGGCCATAAACAGCAAGAATGCGATGCCAGCCCACTGGATCACCTGCGTCAGCACCGGCCACAACAGCAACAACGTGTGCAGCCCGAGACCTATCAGGATTAACAACAGTGTGAATCCCAGTGTGGCGCCAAAGACATGACGCAAGGTGGCGTTAAAACCGAATTGCGCCCCGGCGCTCAGCGCAACAATATTGACCGGACCGGGGGTAATGGAGGAGGCCAGCGCAAAAGCGGCCATCGAAATATAGATATTCATTACAGGCACCTGAGAAAGAGTTCACAGATGCCAGACTGACGATTTAGGCACTCACTGTATTGAACAGAATTACCCTACCGTTACGTCCTAACCCGGCATTAAGCCGATAAAGGTCGTTTTCTTACGTGGGCCGCTCATGAGCGCTTCCAGCTTTTCCACGCATTGCAGATAGTGTGGCGTTTTTTTGTGGGCGGCGACGGCCTGCTCGTCCCGGTAAGCCTCATAGATATAAAAACGCGTCGGGACAGTTTCATCCTGCAGCACGTCAAAACGCAGGTTACCCGGCTCCTCAATCGCCCCCAAGTGATTGGCGCGGAAGACTTCAATAAACTCGTCGATTTTGTCCTGTTTAACGTTAATTTCTACCAGAGTGACGTGCATGACTGCTCCTTGTTTCACCTTGAAGGCCAATGTGCTTTCCAACCATAGATTTATTCCCGCCGATTTACCCCCTGCAACGGCAATTTTGCAGTGCAGTTCACAAATCACGCGCCCCTCTCCGCTTCCTCCACAAGAGTGAAGTGCGCGACATCTATAGTTAAGATCCAAACCCCAGAGAGTGTGAGCTATGGATAACTATTTGATGGCGCTGGACGCCGGTACCGGTAGCATTCGCGCGGTAATATTCGACTTGGCAGGCAACCAGATAGCCCAAGGTCAGGCCGAATGGCGGCATTTGGCGGTACCTGACGTACCCGGCTCAATGGAGTTTGATCTCACCCACAACTGGCAATTGACCTGCCAGTGCATCCGTCAGGCACTGCAAAATGCCGGCCTGACTGGCCAGGCAATTCGTTCCGTAGCTTGCTGTTCCATGCGCGAAGGCATCGTGCTCTATGATCGTAACGGTACGCCTATCTGGGCCTGCGCCAACGTTGACGCACGTGCCAGTCAGGAAGTCAGCGAACTGAAAGAGCTGCATAACCATAATTTCGAACGTGAGGTTTACCAGTATTCAGGCCAAACGTTGGCATTGAGTGCCATGCCGCGCCTGTTGTGGCTGGCGCATCACCGACCGGATATTTATCGACAAGCGGCGACGCTGACCATGATCAGCGACTGGCTGGCGAATATGCTGAGCGGTGAACTGGCGGTAGATCCCTCTAATGCCGGGACCACCGGCATGCTGGATTTAGTCAGTCGCGACTGGCGCCCTGCGCTGCTTGATATGGCCGGCCTGCGTGCCGACATGCTGTCCCCAGTGAAAGAGACGGGCTGTGTGCTGGGACACATTACTGAGCTGGCAGCACAACAAAGCGGCCTGCTGCGTGGCACTCCGGTCGTTATGGGGGGGGGAGATGTGCAACTGGGCAGTCTGGGGTTGGGGGTCGTACACGCCGGACAAACTGCAGTACTGGGCGGCACTTTCTGGCAACAGATCGTCAATCTGCCGGAACCGGCAACTGACCCAGAAATGAATATCCGCATCAACCCACATGTTATTCCCGGTATGGCGCAGGCAGAATCGATCAGCTTCTTCACCGGGTTGACCATGCGCTGGTTCCGCGACGCCTTCTGTGCCGAAGAAAAGCTGATGGCGGAACGATTAGGCGTAGACGCATACAGTTTGTTGGAAGAGATGGCGGCGCGAGTGCCGCCTGGTGCCTACGGCGTCATGCCGATATTTTCCGATGCCATGCATTTCAAAACCTGGTATCACGCCGCACCATCGTTTATCAACCTGTCACTCGACCCGGAACGCTGTAATAAGCAGACCCTGTTCCGGGCACTGGAAGAAAACGCCGCTATTGTATCGGCTTGCAACCTGGAGCAGATCGCCCGTTTTTCCGGCGTGCAGGCGCATTCACTGGTGTTCGCCGGCGGCGGTTCAAAGGGCAAGTTATGGAGCCAAATCCTCAGCGACGTCACTGGCCTGACAGTACGCGTCCCCGTCGTGAAAGAAGCAACTGCGTTAGGCTGCGCCATTGCTGCCGGGGTGGGTGCCGGGCTGTATGAATCTCTGGCGCAAACCGGCGAGCAACTGGTGCGCTGGGAGCGAGAATACCAGCCGGATATGGCCAATCATGCACTGTATCAGCGGCAAAAAGAGACCTGGCAACAGGTCTATGCCGATCAGCTCACGCTGGTGGACCACGGCCTGACCACCTCGATGTGGAAAGCCCCGGGGTTGTGATCTTTACTCGGGCGCAGCTTGCTGCGCCCTTTGCATAATCTTATGCCGATTACGTCTTTAGCCTGACACTTTAGCGCCAATCACCGCCCTGCTTGCCTCCCGAGATTGTTCCCCCACGGAAACAGTGTAACTACCGCAAACGGATTTATCCGCCGCCAATGCCTGCGTAAATTGTGATCTCTGTCACTCCGTGCCCACCGCGCGGTTTACGCATTCACCTGGGACGAGCGGTACTATGCTGAATAATAATGATAAACCTGCACCATCAGCCTGGCTGGCGATTTTTTCGCTCACCGTCGCCTGTTTTGTGATGGTCACCACCGAGTTTCTGCCGATCGGCCTGCTCACCAACATCGCGCCGTCGCTGGATGTCAGCACCGGCAGAGCCGGCCTGATGGTGACCGTGCCCGGCATTATCGCGGCGATCGCCGCACCGGCACTGAGCCTGGCAGCCGGTCGGCTCGATCGTCGCCTGCTGATGCTGGCGCTGAGCGTACTGCTGGCCATCTCCAATCTGGTCTCCGCACTGGCGGTTAACTTCCCCATGATGCTGCTGGGCCGCGTGTTACTGGGCATCTGCGTCGGCGGCTTTTGGGCCTTCGCCGCCAACTATGGCCGCCATCTGGTGCCGGAAGCCAGCCAGGGGCGCGCCACCGCGCTGATCCTCAGCGGTATTTCGGTCGGAGCCGTATGCGGCGTCCCCGCAGGGGCCTTGATTGGTGACCTGTTCGGCTGGCGCGCCGCCTTCTTTGGCAGTGCGGTGCTGGCGATTGGGGTGCTGCTAGCGCAGCTGCGCCTTTTGACTTCCGTCCCCCCCACTCGCCCGGTCACCGTAAGCGATCTGCTGTTACCGTTGCGCCTGCCGATGGCCCGTACCGGGCTGATTGCCATCGTGCTGTTGTTTATCGGCCACTTTGCCGCCTATACCTACCTGAAGCCGCTGCTGCAACAGGTGTTTGTCCTCAGTCCGTCGGCAATTTCGCTGCAACTGCTGGCCTACGGCGCCATTGGTCTGCTGGGCACCTTCCTCGGTGAACGACTGGCCGAACGCAGCCTGCGCGCCACCTTTATCCTGATCACCGCCATGTTGGCCGCTATCCTGATTGTTTCGCCGTTCCTTAGCGGTATCGCCGGTGCCACACTGATGGTCATGGTGTGGGGGCTGGCGTTTGGCGCCGTGCCGGTCTGCGCCACCAACTGGATGTTCGCCGCCGTACCCCAGGCTCCGGAAGCCGGTCAGGCCCTGCTGGTCTGCGTGATCCAGATTGCACTGGCCTCCGGTGCTCTACTGGGCGGTGAAGTGGTCGACTGGCAGGGCGTCAGCAGCGCCATGCTGTTTGGCGGCGCGCTCACCCTGTCCGCCGCGCTGGTTTTCGGCCTGACCTTGCGTTCCGGCATGATTGGCGCTAAACAGTCATAATCATTGTTCATCCGCAGAAACACACCCCGGCCTCTGCCGGGGTTTTGCACTGAGAGCGCTATGGATCATCATTTACTCGCTATCCGGGTGTTTAATCGCGTAGTGGAAACCGGCGGTTTCACCCGCGCCGCAGACTCGTTGCGGATGCCCAAGGCCACCGTCACCAAGCTGATTCAGAACCTGGAAGATCACCTGCAAACCAAGCTGTTCCAGCGCACCACCCGCAGCGTGTCGGTCACCCCCGAGGGTGAATGCTATTACCAGCGTACGGTCAAGTGGCTGGCGGAACTGGAACAGATGGAAGGCAGCATGACCGAGTCGCAGACTGCGCCACAGGGCGTGCTGCGCATCGACGCCGGTGGCTCAACGGCGCGGCAGTTGCTGGTACCGGCGCTGCCGGACTTTATCGCGCGCTACCCGCAGATACAGATCGACCTGGGGGTCGGTGACCGCCTGATTGATTTGATTAACGACAGCGCCGACTGCGTGATCCGCAGCGGTCCGCTGGCCGATTCCACTCTGATTGCCCGCCGGCTGTTCGAACTTGAATGGGTCACCTGCACCACCCCAGCCTATCTGGCGCGCCACGGCACGCCGCAACACCCGTGCGATCTGGAGCTGGGTTTTCCGCTGGCGCACTACCGCCATGCGCTGAACGATCGCATCCAGCCGCTGCACTTTGTCGATCGGGGCAAGGAGATTGATATCCAGCACCGCTATCACGTCAGCGTCAACGAGGGCAATGCCCTACTTGCCGCGGCATTGGCCGGGCTGGGCATTATCCAGACCTTCCGCTTTATGGCCCAGCCGCATCTGGACAACGGCGAACTGGTCAGCCTGCTGCAAGACTGGCAACCGCCCTCGGAACAGATGTACGTGGTCTATCCCTCCAACCGTCATCTAAGCGCCAAATTGCGCGTGTTTATCGATTGGGCCGTCGAGACCTTCACATAAGCGAAAACTCCCACTACAGTTGCCGTATCAAAAACTGGGCTGGCAACCAGTTGAGTTGCTGGAGGTTTGTGGCGAAGAAGTGACGGTGATGTGCCGCACGCTGTAACCCGGCGCTTTGTGATATTATTAGACGCATTATTGTTATCACCCGGCAGGCACATACCATGGCATATATCCCAAAAAACTACGCGAGGCTGGAGACCGGCTACCGCGAAAAAGCGCTGAAAATCTTCCCCTGGGTCTGCGGGCGGTGCTCGCGCGAGTTTGTTTACTCCAACCTGCGTGAACTGACGGTCCACCATATCGATCACGACCATAGCAACAACCCGGAAGATGGCAGTAACTGGGAAATGCTGTGCCTGTATTGCCACGATCATGAGCACTCCAAATATACCGAAGCCGACCAATATGGCTCCACGGTGATTGCCGGTGAAGATGCGCAAAAAGACATTGGACTCGCGACTCACAATCCGTTTGCCAACCTGAAGTCAATGTTGAAAAAGTAGCGCTCACGGCGTGGCTATCATTGGTAGCTTAATAACTTATTAAGCTACCAAATTAAAAAATCCCCCTCTATTTCTCTCCTTCCCAGAACATTCCTACTTACCCACTGGCTCAATTACCAGCAAAATAGGCTGTAAAGTTAACCGCATACGGCTTGGCAAGCCGCCGTAGTTGGTGCATATTGTTCAGGCGTTATTGTTGTTAACCTATTTAATTATCAACCTAATAAGCATATTAACTTAATAAGTTAACAGCTTAATAAATTAAGAGATGGCAGCATGATTGTTTTGATTGGCTCGCAAAAAGGTGGCGTAGGAAAATCGACCAAGGCGGTCAATATCGCCGGATATCTGATCCTTAAGCAGGGAAAAACGGCCATCATCGTTGATGCTGACGATCAGAAATCAATCATGACCTGGTATAACGACCGCCAGAACGTGGAAGGCCTGCCACATATCCCTGTAGTCGCGGCCTCGGGCAAAATCAAAGAGACCCTGCTGGAACTGGATCGCCATTACGACTATGTCATTGTCGATACCGCAGGCCGCGATAGCGCAGAACTGCGTTCTGGTTTGCTGGCGGCCGATCTGTTCCTCTCTCCGTTGCGCCCATCACAGATGGATCTCGACACCGTCGGGTATCTGTCGGAAATGTTTGCCACCGCACAGGAATATAACGAGAAGGTGAAAGGCTACATTGTGCTGAACATGTGCCCAACCAACATCTTTATTAATGAAGCTAACGAAGCGGCGCAGGTATTGAGTGAATACCCAGAATTGACGTTAGTTAGCAACCGTCTGTGTGATCGCAAGATCTACCGTGATGCCTGGGGTGAAGCGATTACCGTGCACGAGGCACATAACGCAAAAGCGCAGGCAGAAATCGAAAGCCTGGTAAAAGAGGTGATTCTGTGAAAAAGCGCACCCCAACCCACCGCATGTCAGAAGACGAATTTATTAACAGCGCCACCTCACATACCTTGTTAGTGCCTGCCCCCGAAGCCAAACCACAGGGCCGCAAACGCACTTATAAAGCCATTTCTGTTAGCCTGACAGATAACCATGTCGATGCTATCGATGAAATTATTATGCAGGCCGCGCGTAACGGTGTCGTGCGCATTACCCGCTCTGACATTATTAAGCTGGCGATTGACAGGCTGGCAGAGAAAAGTGAAGAACACCTGCTGCAACTGCTGAAAAAACTGTAATTGCCCCATAGCCTGCCAACTTAGTAAGCTATTAGCTCATCACGTTGGCAGGTAAAAAACCTTGCTCCCGCAACATCTCCTGCCCCTGCGCCCCCAGAATAAACTCAGCTAAATGCTGCGCTCGTGCAGCCAGTAAGCACAGGCCGTAATCGGCTTTAATCGCCAGTGACAGCGGTAAATGCCTCACAGCCAGTTCGGGAAACTCAGCTAACACAGCACCATAGCTGGCATAACCGAGGAAAATGTCTGCCTGCCCACTGTTAAGCAGATACTCTGCTGCTGGCCGACCCACAGGCACCGGCTTTGAGTCAGGCCCACCCACCAATGCTAATGCTCGTTGTCGCAAAGCAGTCCCCTGCCCCGGCATGATCTGTTCTATTCGATCAAACAATTGCTGTGCATAGTCACCTGAAGGATCTGCGCCAGGTGTGGACGTCGCTACTCTCCAGCGTGAATCCAGTAACGCCTCCAGCAATGGCGGTTCTGTTAACTCGGTAATATTACGCACGGTGGCACACAGCCGATTCTGAGCAAAACGGTGCACCTGCGGTGATAACTGCAAATCAACCAAGCGCTGTGGATGCGCCAGATTGGCCGAAGCAAAAATATGCGGATGCTCCCCTGCTTCGATTCGCTGGCGCAACAGGCCTGCTGGACCAAACACAGTTTCTACCCTTTCACCGGTTTGTGCCTGAAACGCCGTCAGCAAGGGACCAAATGCCCCACGCAGGCTACCGGCAGCGAACAACAAAATATTACTCACGTTCACGCTCCCGTTGGCTACGATACAATGGCACCAGCGTTTCAAACTGCCGTCCATCAATCTCTAAAGCTACCCGCTCAATGGCCAAATCAAACAACGGTGACAAGTTCTCGGCCGTCAGTACCCCAGCGCACGGCCCGATTTGATGTTGCCCTGCTGCACCCAGCAGCAGAGCCCTATCAGCCACCGCATGCGCATGATTAGGTTGATGGGTGGAGAACATCACTGCCATCCGTCTTTCCCGCGCCAAATGTGACATCAGGCTCAGCACCCGATCCTGATGGTGCAAGTCCAGTGCAGAGGTCGGTTCATCCAGCATCAACACCTCACAGTGCATTGCCAGTGCACGTGCAATCAGTACCAATTGCCGTTGCCCGCCAGACAGGCTGCCGAATTCGCGGTCAGCAAAGTCCAACATATTCAGCGACTGCAAGGCCTCTTTCGCCAATCGGTGGTCCTGCACCGAAGGTGAACGGAACAGGCCCACATAGCGTGCACGCCCCATTAACACAATATCTAACACGCGGTAGGCAAAAGGAGCCGCGAAATGCTGCGGCACAAAGCCAATACCGTTACCACATTCAACAGCGCCCTTTTGCAGCGGCAAAGTACCCAGCAGCAGTTGCATCAGAGTGCTTTTACCGCGCCCATTAGGGCCTAACACCGCCAGTACCTCACCGCGCCGCAACTGCATATTCAGTTGGTTAAATAAAGCTGCCTGGCCTGGCCAGCCAAAACTTAAATCGTTGACCGCCAATAACGTCTCACCCATGCCAACCTCTCAGCTGCGCACGGCGCAACAGCAATGCAAACAGCGGCGCACCGATCAATGCCGTCAAGATGCCTAAAGGAATTTCACTGCTGCTCAACGTACGTGCCAGATCGTCGATCAGTACCATATACAATGCCCCCAGGCACATAGAAGCCGGCAGCAGGCGGCGATGATCGGGGCCGACCAACAACCGGGCGATGTGCGGGATCACCAGTCCTACCCAACCGATACTGCCACTGACCGCCACCTGCGCAGCAACGATCGCCGCGCACAACGTCAAAATTAGCCAGCGAGTGCGTTCAACGTTAATCCCTAGCGCAGCAGCATCTTCGTCCCCCATCGACAACAAATTGATACGCCAACGCAATGCCAGCAGCAGCCCGCCAGCCAAGAGCAGCGGCAGGAACAACATCAACAGTTTGTTATCGTCGGCGGTGGCGAAACTGCCTAACAGCCAAAATACGATACTCGGCAGTTTCTCTTCGGTATCGGCAAGATATTGCAGCAGGCTGACACAGGCAGAGAAAAACCCACTGAGGATCACCCCGGCCAGTACCAGCGACAAGATATTGCGTCGGGCAATGGCACTGGTAATGGCGAAAATCAGCAGCAACGCCGCCATGCCGAACACAAACGCTGACAGCAACAGCGCCATCATCGGCAAACTGAGCAAAATAGCCAACGTACCGCCAAACGCGGCACCGGAAGAGACACCGATAATATGCGGATCAACCAACGGGTTACGAAACACCCCTTGCAACGCTGCACCACATAAGGCCAGCGCCGCACCCGCACCCATCGCCAGCAATACCCGGGGTACACGTACCCCGAGGATCACCTGACGCTGAACCGCATCAATCCCGCCTTGTGGGCCGGTAAGCGGCTCGAGCAGGATCATCAGACTGTGAATTGGCGATACCGGATAGCGGCCAATGCCCAATGACACCAACGCACACAGCAATGTCAGTAGGATCAGCCAGCCAAGCCTCATTGCCCGCTCTGGCAGCAACTGCTGCGGTAATACTGTCGATAGTAGGCATCCACCCGCTGTTGCACATTAACGTCGTCGAAACGCTGCGGATAAAGCTTTTTCGCCATCCAGAGTTCACCCAATGCCAGCGCCTCCGGCATCGGGTATCCCCAGGCCTTGGCGTATTCCGGCATCAGGTACACACGTTTATTTTTCACCGCATCAATCCCTTGCCACTGCGGTGCGCTGAGGATTTGCTGCACCACCTCAGGATAGCGTTCTTGCACAAAAATCACCGCCGGGTTCCACTTCAGTACGTCTTCAATCGACACCTGCTTAAAACCCTGAATATCTTTTGCCGCGACGTTCAACGCACCCGCATGCTGCATCATCAGCCCTGTGTATTTACCTGAGCCGTAAGTGGTTAAATCCGGGTTAGCCATATAGACCCGTACGCGTTGGTCTTCCGGCAAGTCGCGCAGCCGATCGGCCACCAGCGTCCGCTGTTGGAATACGTCTTGAATCAATGCCTCGGCCTGAGGTTGATGGCCCATGACCGCACCAATCAGGCGAATGCCGTCTTGCAGGCCAAGATTGTAAGCCTGGTCTTCATCGTTCAGCACCGGGTTCATTTTCCCGGCTTGATCCGCTGCCTCACGGCGCAGCGAAATCGCGACCACCGGGATACCTACACGCTCTATCTGAGCAATCATTTCCGGCGGTGCGTAGTTGGCAACAAACACCACCTGCGGATGCAATTTGAGCAGGCTTTCAATGTTCACTGACGTGAGGTCACCCGGCATCGGCATGTTCGCCAGTTCAGGTGCCAGGCGCAGATAATTTGGCCCCAATTGCTTCTTCCAACTGCTGAGCACGCCAACCACTTGAGGCAGAGCATCAAGTTGCACCAATAGGTTCAGCGTCTGGTGTTGCAACACCACCGCGCGGGTGATGGTATCGGGCAACGTGACCTGTCTGTTGAGTTGATCGGTTACCTGGCGCTCTGCCTGCGCGGCGGATGAAAAAAGGATAAAAAACAGCAGTATTCGTGGGAAGCGTTTGAACATGGGAAATTCCGGTTGGTTATCGTTATGTACAAAATGATATAGCGATGCCCATGGCGAAACAATCAGCGGGATCAAAACAGATGGATTTATACGCAAACGAACGAGTTTGTTGCCTGTGACAGGCTAAAGAATTAAAACGTTTTGAAGTCCCCAGCCACTCGGGAAAGTGGCTGGGGTGGCAACAGATGTGCCGGTATACTTACTTCAGTGTAAAACTCTGTGCTTGCACGTTGTCAGAATCCAGGCCGACAAAGACATTAAACTTGCCCGGTTCCGCGCCCCATTTCAGGCTGGCGTTATAGAACTTGAGATCCTCTTCGGTAACAGGCAACTCCACCTTCTGCGACTGCCCCGCTTTCAACATCACCTTTTTAAAATTACGCAGTTCTTTCACTGGGCGGCTGACCGAAGCGGTCACGTCTTGCAGATACAGCTGCACCACGGTGGCACCATCATATTTACCGGTGTTCTTGAGTGTGACGCTGGCCGTGATTTTGCCGTTTCGCGCCATCGTCGGGCTGGAGAGCTTCAGGTCCGACAGGCTAAAGCTGGTGTAGCTCAAGCCGTAGCCAAACGGGTACAGCGGACCATTTGGTGAGTCAAAGTAACGTGAGGTGTACTTGCCCGGATTTTCCTTGCCGAACGGACGGCCGGTATTCAGATGGTTGTAGTACATCGGGATCTGCCCGACCGAACGCGGGAAGGTCATCGGCAGCTTGCCCGACGGGTTGTAGTCGCCAAACAGGACATCAGCCACCGCATTGCCACCTTCGGTGCCGCTGTACCAGGTTTCCAGCATCGCATCCGCCTGTTGGCTTTCCCAGCTCAGTGCCAGTGGTCGGCCATTCATCAACACCAGCACCAGCGGCTTGCCAGTGGCCTTCAGCGCGGCGATCAGGTCACGCTGGCTTTGTGGAATAGTGATGTCGGCACGGCTTGAAGCTTCGTGCGCCATGCCCTGCGATTCCCCCACCACCGCGACCACCACATCGGCTTTCTTCGCTGCCTGCACCGCTTCGTCAATCATCTGCTGTGGCGGACGAGTATCAAACACCACCGCCGGTTCATACTCGTTCAGGTAGTCGATAATGCTCTTGTCCTGAGTGACGTTGGCACCCTTGGCGTAGAGGATTTTCGCCTTGTCGCCCACGGCACGCTCCAGCCCTTCACGCAGGGTGACCGATTGTTTAATCACCCCAGCGGCTGACCAGCTGCCCATCACGTCACGTTGGCTGTCGGCCATCGGCCCGACCAGCGCAATGGTTGCCTGCTTGCTTAATGGCAGCGTTTGCTTGTCATTCTTCAACAGGACCATGGTCTTACGTGCGATCACGCGTGCCTCAGCACGATGCAACCGGCTTTCGGCATTAGTGTCCTGAGGATCAGACCCCACCGGGCCAAGATGGGTATACGGGTCTTTGAACAGGCCCATGTCATATTTGGTATTCAGTACGTCGCGACAGGCCCGGTCAATATCGCTTTCCGATACCAGCCCGTCCTTCACCAGCCCCGGCAGGTATTGGTCGTAATATTCGTCGCTCATGCTCATGTCGACACCGGAGGTGATCGCCAACCGTACGGCATCGCGGGCATCTTCCGCCACACCGTGTTTAATCAGCTCTTTAATCGCGCCGTGGTCACTGATGGTGATGCCCTTAAAGCCCCACTGATCGCGTAGCAAATCTTTCAACAGCCACGGGTTGGCGGTGGCCGGAATACCGTTCACCGAGTTGAGCGACACCATAACGCCACCGCTGCCTGCGTCAACCGCAGCCTTATAAGGCGGCAGATAGTCCTGGTACATCCGCAGTGGGCTCATATCGACGGTGTTATAATCACGACCACCTTCGGTAGCGCCGTACAGCGCAAAGTGCTTCACGCTGGCCATGATGGCACCGGGTTGGGAAGGATCGCCATTTTGGTACGCATCCACCATCACTTTGGCTATTTTAGACACCAACCAGGTATCTTCACCGAAACCTTCCGATACCCGTCCCCAGCGCGGATCGCGGGTGATATCGACCATCGGCGAGAACGTCATGTTCAAACCGTCATCGCTGGCTTCCTGAGCCGATACGCGGCCACTGAGGGCGATGGCTTCGAGATCAAAACTGGCCGCCAGCCCGAGGCTGATCGGGAACACGGTGCGTTGGCCGTGCACTACGTCGTAGGCAAAGAACAACGGGATTTTCAGGCGACTGAGTTGCATGGCCTGATCCTGCATGGCGCGGATATCCGGTCGGGTAACCGTATTGAAGATGGCGCCAATCTGGCCCTTACTGATGCCGTCACGGATCGCCTCTTTCGGGTTATCCGGCCCAACGCTGATTAACCGCAACTGGCCGATTTTTTCTTCCAGTGTCATCTGTTTCATTAGGTTGGAGACAAAGGCGTCACGCTGCTGCGCGTTCACACCCTGCATGACAGTACTTTCCTGCGCAAAAACCGGGCTGATGGCCAGACCGGACAACATACTCACCACACAAAGCCATTTCATATTTTTTATCTCAGGCATGTTCCCATCGCAGGCCGCGGCGGGGATGATCAATCAATGTGAAAAGCAGTGTGCCATACTCCTTTTCACCGCAGAAATAATTTGTAATGTTAAAAGTTACAAGCTGTTAGCAGACGCCAGTCGGTAATTTTTCAGCCGCGCGCGGCTTAGTGCCGCCTCATCGTCGAGAAAATTGACCAGTTCTGTTAATGCTGTGGGCACCACAGCCCGTTCCGGATAAACCAAATAGTACGCCGCACCGCTGACAACACTGAGTGGGAAAGGTGTGACGACGCGCTGCGCCTGGATATCCTCTTCTAACAAGCACAAATCGCCGATGGCGATACCAAACCCTTGTAGCGCGGCACTCATCGCCAGATCGAGCGTATCGAAATGCTGCGCCTTGCGTGAAGGTAGTGCCTCTTTTCCCGCCGCCTTCAACCACAACAACCAGTCGCGGCGATCGCGTGTAGGGTGCAACAGGGTTTTCTCAGACAGATCGGTCAGGGTTGGTGGATGAGGCAAATCGGGCAGATAAGATGGTGTGCAGACTGGCGTAAGAATTTCATCAAACAGATGATGCACAGTCAGCTTCTTGCCCTGCGGCCGGCCGAACACCACGGCAGCATCAAAGTGTTCTGCGCCGAAATCCAGCCCGTGCGATACCGACGCGGTCAATTCAATATGCATTTCCGGTCGTTCATTTTGTAGCCGGATGATGCGCGGTAACACCCAGCGCATGGCACAGGTCGGGCACTTTATCCGCAGAGTCCCCGTCTGTGCCCCAGCCCGCGATAGTGCCTCATCCAACTGCCCCAGAGCCTGCTGCACCGGCGCCAACAGCATCGCCCCCTGTGGCGTCAGTGCCAGGCCACGTGCCCCACGGCTAAATAATGGGTAGCCTAAATGCTGCTCCAGCCCGAGGATCTGCCGGCTGACCGCGCCCTGCGTCAAATGCAAACTTTGGGCGGCATGAGTGAAATTAAGCCGTTGGGCCACCACCACAAAGGTTTTCAAGACATCGAGCGAAGGTAAGGATGACGACACAGCGAGCTCCTTTATATCCCAGAAAATTGTCGGGACGAATAGATACGTCCCTTAGGGTTAACCCCTGTGGTAGAGGTACTGCATGCTGCGCCCATGATGGCGAGTGGAAGATATAAGCCATGATCTGAATGCATGGCAAGTATGACAAACTTTCCCTTGTTGGCCTACCGTCATTGATGCTTAATCAAACGATACTTCCCCTCTTTCTCCCTGGAGCCACTCATGCAGAGCGCCTGCTCACACCGCTCTAAGTTGCCGGACGTCGGCACCACTATTTTTACCGTTATTGGCCAGCTCAGTGCTGAACATCAGGCTTTGAACCTCTCGCAGGGCGCCCCCAACTTCGCCTGTGAGCCGCAGTTGGTTGACGCGGTAGCGCAAGCCATGCGCGCAGGTCATAACCAATACGCCCCGATGAGCGGCGTAGCGGCGTTACGATCCGCTCTGGCTGATAAAGTCGAACAATTGTATGGCGCGCGCTACGACGCCAATGAAGAAATTACGGTCATTGCCAGCGCCAGCGAAGGTTTGTATTCCGCCATCAGCGCACTGGTGCACCCAGGCGATGAAGTTATTTATTTCGAACCGGCGTTCGACAGCTATGCGCCGATCGTCCGCTTGCAGGGCGCAACACCGGTCGCCATTAAACTGTCGCTACAAGATCTGCATATTGACTGGGACGAAGTCGCCGCCGCCATCAATAGTAAAACGCGGATGATCATCGTTAACAGCCCGCATAACCCAACCGGCAGTGTGTTTGGCGAACATGACATTGAGCGGCTGACTGCCCTCACGCGCAACACCGACATCGTCATTTTGTCCGATGAAGTCTATGAGCATGTCGTCTTCGACGGTGGTCTTCATCACAGCATGGCGCGCCATCCACAGTTAGCCGAACGCAGTGTGATTGTCTCGTCATTTGGCAAAACCTATCACGTGACGGGCTGGCGCGTCGGTTACTGTATGGCACCTGCAGCGTTGATGGATGAAATCCGTAAAGTTCATCAGTTTATGGTGTTCTCCGCCGATACGCCGATGCAATATGCCTTTGCTGAAGCGTTGGGAAACCCGCAAAGCTATCTGGGACTGGCGGCCTTCTATCAGCAGAAACGTGATTTACTGGCCAATGCCCTGCAAGATTCACGCTTTGAATTACTGCCCAGCCGCGGCAGTTTCTTTATGCTGGCCCGCTTTAGCGGTTTCAGTCAGGAAAGCGACAACGATTTTGCAGTACGCCTGATCCGCGAAGCCAAAGTGGCGACTATCCCGCTGTCGGCATTTTACAGCGACGGTACCGACACTGGCATTATCAGGCTGAGTTTTTCAAAAGATAACGAGACCCTGCTGGAAGGCGCACGCCGTCTGTGTCAGGTGTAATGCATTCATTTTTGCTTTGACCATGGGAAAAGGGCTCTGAATATGAAATCACTGAAAACGTTGATCGCCGCAGGTTGCCTGTTGGCCGCCGGCTCCACGCTGGCGGCAGAAAATACCCTGCGCTTTGGCCTGGAAGCACTGTACCCACCGTTCGAATCCAAATCCGCCAGCGGTCAGCTTGAAGGTTTTGATATCGATCTGGGTAACGCCGTTTGCGCCGCCGCGCAGTTGAAATGCAGTTGGGTCGAAACCTCGTTCGACAGCCTGATCCCAGCGTTAAAAGCACGCAAATTTGATGCCATTAACTCGGCAATGAACGTTACTGACCAACGTCGCCAGGCGATAGATTTCACTGACTCTATCTATCAGGTGCCTAACCGACTGATTGCCAAAGCAGACAGCGGTCTGTTGCCGAATGCCACCTCGTTGGCAGGCAAGCATGTCGGCGTGCTGCAAGGTTCAATCCAGGAAACCTACGCCAAGGTACACTGGGCACCACAAGGCGTGGACGTTGTGTCCTATCAGGATCAGAACCAGGCTTATCTTGATCTGACCGCCGGACGCCTCGACGCTACGCTGGTCATGGCACCTTCAGGACAAAGCGGTTTCCTGTCGCACCCTGACGGCAAGGGCTTCGCCTTTGTTGGCGATGCGGTCAGTGATGACAAGATCCTCGGTGAAGGCATTGCCTTCGGTCTGCGTAAAGGGGATGACGCGCTGAAGAAAAAACTCAATGAAGCCATTGTCAAAGTGAAGCAACAAGGCACGGTGGGCAAGTTGGCGAAGAAATATTTTGGCGATATTGATGTGACGGTGAAGTAAGAAACCCGCTTCAAAAAAGAACTCAATTGTTTCATGGCAGGGGCGCTGCATGCTGCACCCAATAACATCATCAATGGGTTAGAACATGTTCGCCCCTTACCGGTCTAGCCTTTACGCGAGTTTGTCAGAAGAACCAGGCCACCAACCTGGTTCTTTTTTATGCCCGCTTACCGATCAAACACCGAACTGTTCAACGCGCGATCCTGTTGATGGCGCTCTAGCGCCAGTTCAATCAGGCGGGTAATCAGTTCGCTGTAGCTGACGCCGCTGGCAGCCCATAATTTGGGATACATACTGATGTTGGTGAAGCCCGGCAGCGTGTTGATTTCGTTGATCACCACGTTGTTGTCCGGCGTAAGGAACACGTCCACACGAGCCAGACCGAAACACTCCAACGCACGAAACGCTTTCAGCGCTACGTCACGTATTTTGTCGCTCACCTCCGGCGCAATCACCGCAGGCACGATCACTTGAGCACCCTGCTCGTTGATGTATTTTGTGTCGTAGGAGTAGAAGGCATCGCTCAACACAATTTCGCCACACAGACTGGCCTGCGGTTCATCATTGCCCAATACGGCGCACTCAATCTCGCGGCCTACAATCGCCGATTCCACCAACACTTTATGATCGAAGCTAAACGCCAGTGTCACGGCAGCATCAAAACCGGCACGATCCTGAACCTTGCTGACCCCCACCGAAGACCCTTGGTTAGCCGGCTTAACAAACAGCGGCAAACCCAGGCGTTCGCTGAGTTGTTCAAAGCTGAATTTAGCGCGATTGCTGCGCGTCAGCGTCACAAATGGCGCCACAGCCAGCCCGGCATCACGCAACAAACGTTTAGTGACGTCTTTATCCATGCTGACCGCCGACCCCAGCACACCCGCGCCGACGAATGGCAGATTGGCCATCCGCAACAGCCCCTGTAGCGATCCATCCTCCCCCAAAGTGCCATGTACGATTGGGAAAACGACATCGAGCTGGCCCAAGGTACCGGCGCTGCCTGATTCGATCAGTTGCTGTTTTTCCTTACCGGGAATCAAAGCCACATTTTTATTTGAACGGTTCAGTGCTATTAGCGCCGGGTTTTCTGCATTCAGCAGATAATTGGACGCATCGTTAATGTGCCACTGCCCCTGCTTGTCGATCCCCAGCAGCGTGACGTCAAACTTGTCTTTGTCGATTGCATCCACAATGTTCTTTGCCGACTGTAGCGAAACCTCATGCTCCGCCGATTTACCGCCAAAGATCACACCAACACGTAATTTGCTCACGCCCTAAATCCTTCTGAAAAATCAGTGCAAAAAAGTTGTTTATCACAATAAACGCATTGTCGGGTGGCGACAATCACTGTGAACAAGAATATTCCCATGCCACAGAAAGCAAAATTTTCACCACCCAAAACATATACACTACGTATATAAATCGCTTATGGAGCAGATTATGGGCATTGTGAAAATTTCCGACGCACTGCATGACGATCTTCGCCTCGCCAGTATGTCGATGACGCGTTCAATCAACGCGCAGGCGGAATACTGGATCAAGATCGGGATGTTGGCGGAGTTCCATCCGGAACTGACCTACCCCCAACTGGTAAAAAAAATGATGAAAGATAACGCGCTGACGTTGAAGGAGATTGTCGGGTGAAAGAGATTGTGATCAAAACGCCGGAAGAAATTGCCAAAATGCGTCACTCTGGCGCCCTGCTTGCACAGGTGTTTGCTATGCTCGATGAGGTGATTGTCGAAGGCATCTCCACTATGGAGATCAACGACCGTGCCGAAGCCTTTATCGTCAATGAGTTAAAATCGCGCCCAGCCAGCAAAGGCCAGTACGATTTTCCTTATGTGCTTAACACATCGATCGACGACGTGATCTGCCACGGTATTCCTTCTGCCAGTAAAATTTTGCGTTCCGGCATGATCGTTAATGTAGACATTACGCTCGAAAATGATGGCTACATCGCTGATTCCAGTAAAATGTATTGCATCGGGCAGACCACACCCTTGGCCAAACGGCTGGTAAACACAGTGTATGAATCGCTGTGGCAAGGCATCCGTGTGGTGAAACCAGGAGCCACACTGGGTGATATCGGCCATGCTATTCAGCAGCACGCCGAAAAAGCCGGCTACAGCATCGTGCGCGAATACTGCGGCCACGGCATTGGTCGCGATATGCACGAAGAACCGGCGGTGTTGCACTTTGGCATGCCAGGCACCGGTATGGTATTGCAGGAAGGCATGGTGTTTACCATCGAGCCAATGATCAACCAAGGCGATCATCGGATTAAGCAGAAAAAAGACGGTTGGACGGTTGTAACCCGCGACAAGAAGCTCTCTGCCCAATGGGAGCATACTGTCGCAGTGACCGCTGACGGCGTGGAGATCCTGACGCTGCGAGACGAAGAGCGTCGGGCTGGCTACGTAGAGCGTTACTAAGCTATACAAGCTATCAACTTAATAAGCTAATAAGCCATTAAATTAATTACCCTGTGGCTTTCAGATACCGCTGTCAACACGGTAGGAGAAAGACATGGGGTACGACAGGGAGATCGGCATGACGCAGTTTACCAGCGCGACCAACCAGGCGTTTCTCAATCAGCTTAAAAGCATCGTTGGCGGCCCGCAGTTGCTGACCGGCGAACGCAGCACCGAACGTTATCGCAAAGGCTTCCGCTCCGGCGTTGGCCAGGCACTGGCGGTGGTGTTCCCGACGCGCTTGTTGCAGCTATGGCAGCTGTTAGAAGCCTGCGTCGCAGCCGACAAAATTGTCATCATGCAGGCGGCGAATACCGGCCTGACCGAAGGTTCGACGCCCAGCGGCAATGACTATGATCGCGATGTCGTCATTATCAGCACCCTGCGACTCAATCACGTACAAGTGTTGGACAACGGCAAACAGGTGGTGGGTTTCCCTGGCAGCACGCTTAATCAATTGGAAAAATTACTCAAGCCTTATGGCCGCGAACCCCATTCGGTGATCGGTTCCTCCTGCATCGGAGCTTCGGTAATCGGCGGCGTGTGCAACAATTCTGGTGGTTCACTGGTCAAGCGCGGCCCGGCCTATACCGAGATGGCCTTATACGCTCAATTGGGTGAGGACGGGCAACTGCGGTTAGTCAATCATTTGGGGATTAAGCTCGGCGATACGCCGGAGGAGATCCTCACGCGGCTGGAAAAAGGCGACTACCGGCCAGAAGATGTTGAACATGGTGAACTGCGAGCTTCCGACAACGAATACGCCAGCCGGGTACGAGACGTTGATGCCGACACCCCTTCCCGCTTTAATGCCGACAAGCGTCGCTTGTACGAGGCCTCCGGCTGCGCCGGCAAGTTAGCCGTATTTGCAGTACGACTGGATACTTTTGAAAAAGAAGGCAAAGAGCAGGTGTTTTACATCGGCACCAACGACACCGCCGTATTGACTGAGCTACGCCGCCACATGCTCAGCACTTTTGACAATCTGCCGGTAGCTGGCGAATACATGCACCGAGATATTTTTGATATCGCCGAAGTGTATGGCAAAGACACGTTCATGATGATCGACAAGCTCGGGACCGACCAAATGCCGAGTTTCTTTACCTTAAAAGGCCGCATGGACGCCAGCCTCAATAAGCTACCATTGCTGCCGCATAACCTGACCGATCGGTTGATGCAGGGCCTGAGTCACCTGGCCCCCAGCCATCTACCAAAACGGATGAAAGAGTACCGTGAGCGTTTTGAACATCACCTGCTACTGAAAATGGCTGGTCCGGGTGTTGAAGAGGCGCAACAGTACCTGAGCCAATATTTTGCCCAGGCCAATGGAGCCTTCTTCGTCTGTACCCCAGAAGAAGGCAAGAAAGCCTTCCTGCACCGCTTTGCCGCCGCCGGTGCCGCCGTGCGTTATCATGCGGTGCATGCCGACAAAGTAGAAGATATTCTGGCGCTGGATATCGCGTTGCGCCGCAACGACACTGACTGGTTCGAAACCCTGCCGCCGGAAATCGACAGCCAGTTGGTGCACAAGCTGTATTACGGCCACTTTATGTGCCACGTATTCCATCAGGATTATGTGGTGAAAAAAGGCGTCGACAGCCACGCACTGAAAGAAAAAATGCTCGAGATCCTTGATCAGCGCGGTGCGGAATACCCTGCGGAACATAACGTCGGCCACCTCTACCCTGCCAAACCCGACCTGCAAGCGTTCTATCAATCCGCCGACCCAACCAACAGCTTTAACCCGGGCCTTGGCAAAACCAGCAAGCGGAAACACTGGGCCGATAACAAAGCGTAATAAACCATCTCTCAGATTGCGCCCCCGAGATTCGGGGGCCGAATCGGGTGGCAAAAACGCATGTTAATTTTATGTTGCACAGTCAACCAAAGTTCACTATCTTGGTTTTGTTAATCACGCCCTGCATTCAGGAATATCCATGACTCAGTTTGCGCACATGAAAGACCCTGCGAACACGACCCTTCCGGCCGTTGTTCTGCTGTGCGCATCCTCCGCCCCACCTGCCGTTTTCTCTGTCGTATCTGCGGTTGCCGCTTATCCACCACGCTCAGTGGTTGTGCGCTAAGCCAAACCGAATTCTCTTCTCCAGCTTTGCTTGATTTGCGTCCCGGCGTAGAACGCCGTGTCTGCTGGAGCTTATTATTTTCACGACAGGTGAAAACTCAATGCGATTTATTTCTCAATGGGCCAACGCGGGCCTGGCCACCTTATTCGTCCTGCTCTGGAGCAGCGGCGCAATTTTCTCACGCTGGGGGCTGGAACATGCTTCCGCCTTTGCCTTTTTGTTCTTCCGTTGTGCGATCGCACTGGCGTTGCTGCTGGCGATCGGCCTGTGGCAACGCCAATGCCTGCCCACCCCAGGCACCCGTCGCCGTGTCGCGCTGATCGGACTGTTAATGATTGGCAGCTATCAGATTTGCTATCTGCTGGCACTGGAACAAGGCATTACCCCTGGTGTGCTGGCGACGCTGCTTGGCGTGCAGCCGATACTCACTCAGTTCATTACTGAACGTCGATGTTCGGGGCTGCGTGGCCTTGGCCTATTGTTGGCCATGGCCGGGTTAACACTGGTGGTGTATCAAAGCCTGATGATTGCCCACTTTTCGCTGCCTGGCATGCTGTGCGCCTTTATCGCGCTGGGTTGCATGACCGTCGGCACACTGCTGCAAAAAGGTCTGGCACAACCGCCCCTGGCAGTCTTGCCATTACAGTACGCCGTCGGATTATTGATGTGCACATTGGTGCTGCCGTTTGAACCACTACGCGTCGACTGGAGCATGGCATTTGTCGTGCCTCTGCTGTGGATGGCCGTGGTGATTTCGGTGTTGGCCACCTTTTTGCTGTATCGGCTGATCCAACGCGGCAATCTGGTGCAGGTTACCAGCTTGTTTTACCTGATCCCGGCGGTGACCGCGCTACTGGACTATCTGCTGCTTGGGCACGCGTTGGCCGCCATCAGTATGTTGGGCATGGCGGCGATTCTGGCTGGCGTCATGCTGGTATTTCGGCAACCCTAAATAGCAAAAGCCCCACATGCCAGACCGGCATGTGGGGCAATATCAAAACAGATTTTAGAATAACCAGGAACCATACCCCCACAGCAGTACCGTTACCCCGAGCAGCAACTCAAGCAACAAGATGCCGATGGCAAAGGTCGAGCTGGAGAAGATAAACCCTTCTTTACTATCAATATTCAGGAAGTGCGGTATGCCCAGATTAAGCAGATAACCCGAGTAACACAGGCCAATCACGCCGACAAACAGGCACAACCACACGACGGGATACAATGCCACAATGCCGCTAAGGAACATCGGGGTGGCGACATAACCGGCGAACACCATACAACGGTGCAAGCTCGGACGTACTTCATAACGCCGTGCCATCCAATGGATCACTTTCCCCATGATTGCCACGCCTGCCAACATCAGCAGATAAAAAGCGACTGCGGTATAAGATGCGGTGAACGTATTGAGCCGGATCGCATGTCCTTCGCCGGAGAGCCAGCCCAGTTGGGTCGTACCGATAAACGCGCAAATCACCGGGATAAGCGCCAATAACAGTACATGATGGGTGTAAAGGTGCGAGACGCTTTCGTTCTCGCTTTTAATGTGTTCGAACTCGGTGCTTGGATGCGCCAGAAGTCCCCAAACATGATTAACCATGAGACACCTCCTCCATCGCCGTAGGTCGCGATCGGCGAACGAATTTACCCCTCTGACGGATTGCTAACCGTACGAGGATTGCGGCCACGGGGCTCTCTCCCCTGTACTAATTATAGTCTTTCGCTGAAAAAACGTTCAGAAAGCACAGACGTGACCGCAGTTTGTTTTATAATTCGCCCACTGCGCCACTGCCGTGAGAAACGTCATGTCATCTGCCCTTACCGTTCGCCAAGCCGGCATTGTCGATGTCGACGCCGGACAAAATGTCACCGTCGTTCAGCCGTGCAACCTGTATGGTTGCCGGCTCGGCGATGAAGTATTCGTCGGGCCCTTTGTCGAAATCCAAAAAAACGTCAGCATCGGCGCACGCAGCAAAATCCAGTCACACAGCTTTATCTGTGAATATGTCACTATTGGCGCGGACTGCTTTATCGGCCACAACGTCACCTTCGCCAATGATCTGTTTAAAGATGGCGCGCCCAATGCCGATGCCAGCAGTTGGGGCCGCACAATGATTGGTGATCATGTTTCTATTGGCTCCGGCGCCACGGTGCTGGCAGTGGAAATTTGCAACGGTGCGGTGATCGGTGCCGGGTCAGTCGTCACGAAAAACATCACCCGTAAAGGGATCTATGCCGGCAATCCGGCGCGTTTGCTGAGGGATCTTGCCCCATGAGCCCCGCGATCCAAATTACTCCCGTTACCCGCTTACCCGACGGGTATCTGACCAGCTGCGACTTTAGCTTTCAGATTGCACTCTACGCCCAACCGTTTTTCGACACGCCGATCGACAGTTGGCCACTGCTACCGGTCACGCCATTCCGCAAAAACTACCCGCTGGCCCCGTTCGTCAATGATGAAAGCGAAACCTTTCTGGCCCGTCATCGTGGCGAGGCAGTCGGACACATCACGCTAAGCAATAACTGGAATGGGTATGCGCTGATCGAGGAAATCGTCGTTAGCGCCCATGTCCGCCGCCTGGGGATTGCTACTGCACTGCTTGAGACGGCAAAACTCTGGGCGCAACGCCATGAAACCTCCGGCCTGATGCTGGAAACGCAAAATACTAACCTGCCCGCCTGCCGCTGCTATCAACGTTTTGGTTTTATCCTCGGCGGTATTGATCATCTGCTGTATCGCGCTCAGCCAGATATCGCCGATCACGAAATTGCCCTGTTCTGGTATCTGCCATTTAACAGTGAAATCGGTTATTAAGTGATAGCCGAACGTTGAGGCTATGTTTAACTATTAACCATCCTGACCGTGGTGAGAACTGTTATCATTTCCATGATAACGGGCCGAAACCATTGGAGGGTAAAATGTACAAGGTTGTCACATTGATATTGGCTATTGCGCTTAGCGGCTGTGCAGATAAAATTCCTGTTGGACAAACATCCGAACCCACCACCAGCCCACCTGCAGATTTCAAGGCCAGCATGGACAATCTTACGTTAGACAAACTCAATCAGCTTCTCGCCCTTCGCGCTGCCGTGCCAGCAGAGGTGCAAAAGGATAACGGGCGTATGATCAGCCTGCTATCCCAGCCATTCCTCGGTACACCCTACGTTGCCAATATGCTGATTGGTTCGCAGGATACGCCGGAAAAGCTGGTGATCGACTTCCGCGGTCTGGATTGCTTCACCTATATCGATTATGTCGATGCGCTGAGCCAGGCAAACAGCCAGGCAGACTTTGTCCAACGGCTGATCCACATCCGCTATGCCAACGGCGATATTAACTTTCTGCAACGTAAACACTTCTTCACCGACTGGTCGCATCAAGCTAAAACCAACGTGACGGATATTACCGCCACACTCAGCCCGCACACGGTAACACTGGTGAAAAATCTGAACGAAAAGTCAGACGGCAGCAGTTATCTACCGGGGCTGGCTAACGTGCAGCGCAGCATCACTTACCTGCCCAGCGATTTTATTGACGATCAGGTGTTGGCTCAGTTACACACCGGTGATTACATCGGTATTTACACCAATCTGGCCGGTCTCGACGTTACCCATACCGGCATCTATATTATGACCGAAAATGGCCCCGTGCTACGTAATGCTTCTTCACGCAAAGAAAATATGCAGGTGGTGGACTCGCCCTTCATGGATTACGTGCTGGCCACGCCAGGCATTGTGGTTTTGCGCGCCAAATAATGGCGCACAATAAAACTTCCTGTTATTAGCTATAAATCTTTGTGCTGAGCAAGCGTTTGACTTCCCCGCAGGTTCAGGCTTAGCTAGCAGTACAAAACCAACTGATTTTATTGTTCTTTTCAGGGAGAATTTGATGACCAAGACGTGGCGTTATACCCCTCTGCTGGCAGCGTTCGCCGCCGTACTGGCGCTTCAGGGCTGTGAGCAAAAAACCGATCAGAATCATATCAAGGTCGGGGTAATCAACGGCGCAGAGCAGGACGTAGCGGAGGTTGCCAAACAGGTAGCCAAAGACAAATATGGGCTGGACGTTGAGCTGGTGGGGTTCAGCGGTTCACTGCTGCCCAACGACGCGACCGATAAGGGTGAGCTGGATGCTAACGTATTCCAACACCGTCCATTCCTCGAACAACAGAATAAAGATCACGGGTATAAACTGGTCGCGGTTGGAAATACCTTCGTGTTTCCCATGGCCGGTTATTCAAAGAAAATCAAATCACTGAAAGAGTTGCAGGACGGGGCGATCATTGCCATCCCTCTGGATCCCACCAACCTCGGGCGAGCACTGCTCCTGCTGGAGAAAACCGGCTTAATTACGCTGAAACCGGGCAAAGGGCTACTGCCAACGTCGTTGGATATCAGCGCCAACCCGCACAACTATAAGATTATGGAACTGGAAGGGGCGCAATTGCCTCAGGTGCTGGACGATCCCAAAGTCACCGTGGCTGTCATCAGCACCACTTACATCAACCAGACCGGTCTGACCCCCACCAAGGATGGCATCTTTATCGAAGACAAGAATTCACCGTACACCAACATCATAGTGACGCGTGAAGACAATAAAGATGCGCCTAACGTGCAAAACTTCATCAAAGCCTACGAGTCGGATGAAGTGGCCAAGGCCGCCGAAAAAATCTTTAACGGCGGTGCGGTAAAAGGCTGGTAATCCAGCCGTTAATTTCAATTGCGGGTTCTCTGCGCAGAATCCGCAATCTTTCCCTCGAAAATATCCCCATCCTCCCCCTTGACCCTCACGCTACGTCAGGCTTTAGTATTTCTGCACGCACAAGGGAGGAGCACACTTCATGTTACTGAAAGTTGGCAAACTGGCCCGCCGTTCCGGGATCACCGTCAGAACGCTACATTACTACGACAGCATTGGTTTGCTGGTTCCTTCTGCGCGTTCCGACGCCGGGTATCGCTTATATAACCGGGCCGACATCACTCGCCTGCACCATATTCAGGCATTGCGCCGAATGGGGGTGACACTGGATGAAATCGGGGCAATTCTGGCACGTTCAGGGATGGCCCTCACCACCGTGATTGAGCAGCAAATCACCATGCTGAATCGGCAACTGGTGCAGACCGCCGCACTGCGCGATCGTTTACAGCAGATGCATGCGCAGCTCTGCATCGGGGATGAACCTGAGTTGAACGACTGGCTGACTACGTTGGAGTTAATGACCATGTACGATAAATATTTTACCGCAGACGAGCTGGCACAACTGCCCTTCTACCAGGCCAGCCCAACACGCAACAGGGAATGGGGTGAACTGGTCAGCGGCATTCGCACGCTGATCGAAAACGGCGTCGAACCACAAGCACAGCAGGCGCAGGATCTGTCCCGACGTTGGATGCAGATGCTTGAACGCGATACCGCAAACAACCCGGCATTTCTCACTCGGTTAAATACCATGCATGCCGATGAGCCATCAATACGCGAACAAACGGGCATCACGCCGACAATGACTGATTATGTCACTCGCGCATTTGCCGAAACCAAACTATCCATTTACCAAAAATACCTGTCGGAAGAAGAATACGCCTATGTTCGTCAGCATTATTTCACCCGTCTGCAGGAATGGCCGGTGCTGATCGCCCAGTTCCATCAAGCATTAAATAAGGGTGTACCGCCGGAATCTGAACAAGCGAAAAGCCTGGCGGCCCAATGGCTTGAACTGTTTCAATCCTATGCGGGGACCAACCCTGCCACTCAAATGAAAATCCGCCAGGCAATGGAACGGGAACCTACCTTGGTTGAAGGTACCTGGCTGACACCACCGCTGTTACGTTATTTGCAGCAGGCAGTAGCACAACTGATGCGTGGTTAGTCACCATTCAACCGACAGTGTCCACCAGCCGAGTAATACCCGTAACGTCCGCATAGCAGTCCAATAAAAATGCCGTCACGGCGGCAATGCCCGGTGCGTGGCGGATATCGTCATGCACCGTTTGCCAAATCTCGCGCTGAAGCGAACGCGTTCCCGCCAGACGTTCCAGCCCCAGTTCCTGTCCGACAAAATGCGGTAACAGTGCAATACCCGCCCCCGCCTGCGCAGCTGCGGCCTGAATCATCAAGTCGTTACTGCGTATTACCAGCGATCGCCCGCCAGCCTGTTCCAGCAACCATTTTTGTTGGACCGACGCCGCCCGCGAGTCGTGATAACCGATAAACCCCCATTGCACCTCCGGCGTTGCCTGCAAATATCCCGCATTGGCATACAGACCAAACTCAACGGTGCCAATCTTTCTGGTAACCAGATCACTTTCACTGGCGCGACTGAGGCGAATGGCAATGTCCGCTTCCCCACGCAACAGCGAGACGTTGGCCGTGTCCGCCAGCAAGATCAGCTGTAAATCTGGATAACGCTGCTGTAACTGAGCAATACGCGGCGCGATCAGCTTCAGTCCCATTACGGGTGGTACGCTTAGCGTCACAACCCCCGCAATGCCCTGTCGCCCACTGAGTGCGGCACGGCTGACCGCAAAAGCGTTGAGGGTCATGCTGTCACCCTGCGCGGCGATGCGTTGCCCGTCGACAGTCAGCAAGTAGCTGCGCGGGCGACGATCCACCAATTTTAACGCCAACGAGGTTTCCAGGCTGGCAATACGTCGGGCGACGGTGGCGTGATCTACTTTCAAACTGCGAGCAGCACCCGACAGCGATTTTTCCTGCGCGAACACCATGAAATAGTGCAAATCTTCCCAATTGAACATGGGCATTTTCTCACATCAAAAGTGAACATATAGGGAATATTAACGCAAAGGGTTAGAGCGCAAACTGTTTTCTGTTTATTTTATCACCACAGGAAACCATGATGAAAACCTCACTGCCGCTGGCCTATCTGGGTGTCATTGTCGCCACCTTTTTCTGGGGCACCAACTTTAATGCGGGTGCCTATATCATCGCCCATCAGTTACCGATTACCGCCTCTATCGAGCGTTTCAGTTTGGCAACGCTCGCGTTGTTCGTATTCTTCGGCCTGCGCGGGCAACTGCGCCTCAGTACGCTGAAAAGCAACTGGCTGGCTTATTTAGGACTGGGCGTACTGGGCTTCACGATCTTCAATCTGTGCACCTTTTTCGGTCTGCAGTCCACCACACCGGTCAATGGCGCACTGATCCTCGCCACGACACCGTTGTGGACATTGGTCTTTGGCGTAATTTGGGAAAATGAAAAACTGAACGGATCACGCATCGCCGGTCTGCTGGCTGGTTTTATCGGTGTGGTGTTGGTTATCACCAAAGGCCATATTCAAACACTGCTGCGGCTAGAGGTTAGCCCCGGCGATGGCATTATTTTACTCGGTAGCCTGGCCTGGGCACTGAATATGGTTGGTACCCGTCGTATGGTACGTAATGCCACTGCCATCGAAACCACCAGTTATTCAATGCTGTTCGGCACATTGGTCCTGCTGCCACTGGGACTTATCTTCGAGAATCCACTGCAAAACCTGGCCTCAGCCAGCCTTAGCGTACATGCCGCCGTGGTTTATCTGGCACTGTGTGGGTCACTGCTGGCCTACTTGCTCTGGTTCAATGGGCTGGAAAAAATAGGTTCGGTACGCACCGCGATTTTCTTTAATCTGTCGCCTGTTTTCACCATGCTGGTGGCAACAATCACAGGTACTGCCCCTAATGTTTGGCAGTTAACCGGTGCAGCCTGGGTGATCCTCGGGGTGCTACTGGCTTCGGGCGTATTCATGCGTTTTATACCACGCCGTTCGGCCATAGGTTAGCCATAGGTTTTTCTTATCTTCAATATAAGAAAGCCCAATTTACCTTGTCGGCGAGCACAGTGCATAATGTGTTTATCTTCTTATTTTTCAAGGTAAACAGGTATCTCTATGCCGCCAGTTCCTCCACTGACGCTCGTCGACGCTACGCCAGACGACATGGCTGCAGTGTTACAGATTTACACGCATCATGTGTTGTACGGCGCAGCGTCATTTGAAGAAATCCCCCCGACATTGGAAGAAATGAAGCTGCGTCTCAGCAAGGTGCAGGAAGCGGGCTTACCCTGGCTGATCGCCAGGCAGGCAAACCTCGTGGTCGGTTATTGCTATGCCACGCCTTATCGACCACGCCCAGCCTACCGGTTTACTGTGGAGAACTCTGTCTATATCGCCGAGGGTCAGCAGGGGAAGGGTATCGGCAAAGCATTGTTAACCGCACTGATCGCCCGCTGCGAGCTTGGCCCCTGGCGTCAAATGCTAGCGACCGTTGGTAATGCCAAGGATAATCATGGCTCGCTGGCCTTGCATCAGAAACTGGGCTTTACCAGCGTGGGCACATTAAAGGCGGTAGGTTTTAAGTTGGGCGAGTGGCGCGACACCCATATCATGCAGCGTACGTTGGGTGCAGGTGACGCTAATCCCCCCAAATAGGCAACGCGGCAGGCAATTTGTGGATTATCAACTACAGTAAATAATGATTTCATCAGGTTAGCGGAAACCTGCGCCATCATTCAAATCAATTGGGAGAGACGAATGAAAATCATTCTGTGGATTGTCGCCATTATCTTTATCGTTGGCCTACTCACCATCACCGGCGTTTTCAAACTGATCTTTTAAATTCCCCCGCGCCCAGAGGCGCGGGATTTATTTAGGCCTTTAAACGACCCCGAATCGCACCCAGCGCAGAAACCACCAACAGCACTACACCGCCAGCAACCAGGCCAAACACCACATTGAGTAAGGCAGGAATAACGCCCTTTAGGATCTGACCGAAGGTTGGTACCACGGTGGCGTAAGATGCCCAGTCTTCAAACAAATGATGCACAGGCGGCAAGCCGTGGGTCAAAATACCGCCCCCGACCATAAACATGGCGATGGTACCGACAACGGACAGGGTCTTCATCAAATAAGGCGCAGCACTGACAATCCCATTGCCTATCGCACGCACCAGTTCGCTGCTTTTTCGGCTCAGATATAGCCCCAGATCATCGAGTTTAACGATGCCCGCCACGATGCCGTAAACCCCCACCGTCATTACAATCGCAATACCACAGAGTACGATCACCTGCTGGCTGAAAGTCGCGCCAGCCACGGTGCCCAATGTAATGGCGATAATCTCTGCAGAGAGCACAAAATCGGTGCGGATCGCGCCTTTTACCTTCCGTTTCTCATAGGTCACCACGTCCTCGTTGGCGTCCAGCGCTTCTTTTTTCTCTTCACCCGCTTGTTTGCTGTGGGTCAGGCTATGAAACACCTTCTCAAAACCTTCGTAGCATAAGTAGGCACCACCCACCATCAACAGCGGTGTGATCGCCCAAGGTGCGAATGCACTGATCAATAACGCCAGCGGCACCAAGATCGCTTTATTGATAAACGACCCTTTGGCAACACTCCACACTACCGGCAGCTCGCGGTCGGCTTTTACCCCAGACACCTGTTGAGCATTCAACGCCAGATCGTCCCCCAGCACCCCGGCAGTTTTTTTCGCCGCCATTTTGGTCATCAACGAGACATCGTCCAACAATGAGGCGATATCATCAATTAAAGTCAGTAAGCTACTTCCGGCCAAAGTGATCCATCCTTTTCAACGTCATTGGTCATTATCCGTTTAGCATAGTGTTAAACGCCCATCAATGGGTATGGGGTGATGGCTGAAAACCCCCTGTTAACGCGTGGCTTGTTCAAAAGCAGGTTAACCTTGAAGGTTATCGGCCCAAATCACCTGCCGGCACATTCAACTGCCAGGACAAGCCAAAGCGGTCATTCAGCCAGCCAAAACGGGCACTAAAACCATAATCATCGATCGGCATCAGGACCTCACCACCCTCTGCCAAACGGGCAAAAATCCGCTCCAGTTCCGCGTCGGTAGCAAGATTAACGTGCAACGACACCGCAGGGGTAAAGCTGAAATCGTGGCTGACAGGGCTGTCGGTAAAAACCAGATTATGCCGTTCAAAATCGATAGCCGCATACTTGACCCGTCGTGGCCCCGAATCGTGTTCATCATAATGCTGCACCTGCTGAACCCGGAAACCGGGGAACAGTTCGCTATAAAGATCAATAGCCTGTTGGGCGTCACCCTGAAACATAACAAAGGTGGAAACGTTGCTCATTAGATGCTCCCTTTGCGTGCGATATGGTATTAATTGATGATAGCGGATGGATAAGCCGCCGCGACGGTTGAAAGGAGGAAAAATGACCATCACCCACCGTCTGGCCCAGTTGAACGATCTTGCCAGCCTGCTGGCACTGTATCAGGAATTGCGCCCACAAGATCAACCGTTGCGCCCAGACAATGCGCAACGTGCATTGCAACGTCTGCTGGACAATCCGGCAATTCGTCTGGTCGTGAGTGCCGTTGATGAACAACCCATAGCAACCTGCATGCTAGCCATGGTGCCGGGGTTGGTACATCAAGCGCAACCCTTCGGCATCATTGAGCACGTGGTCACGGCCCAATCGCATCGCGGGCAAGGTATTGCATTAACGATGCTCGAATACACGCTGCAATTGGCCTGGCGGAAAAGATGCTACAAGGTGATGTTGCTCTCTGGTCAGCAACGTACTGGAGCACATCAGCTGTATCTGCGTGCCGGGTTTGATGGCGATCGTGAGCGTGGCTTTGTGATCAGACGCCCAGAGGGACGATAATGGCCTGCAGAAGGGCTCCACAGGCCGGAGAACAGATTACTCGGTTTCGTTTTTCGCCAGACGGGCGTCTTTCTGACGGCGATAGTCACGGGCAGCGGCCGGGATCGGCGTCACTTTACCGGTTTCAATCCAACTGCGCAGACGGTTAGCATCAGCAAAGTGGGTATATTTGCCGAAAGCGTCTAACACCACCAGCGACACCGAACGGCTGCCAATCACAGTGCGCATCGCCAGGCAATGCCCTGCTTCATTCGTGAATCCTGTTTTGGTCAGCTGAATGTTCCATTTCGGGTTATACACCAGATGGTTGGTGTTTCGGAATGGCAGCGTATAGTTTGGGTCCTTGAACGTCGCCATACGTTCAGTGGTGGTACTGAGCTGGCCAATCAGCGGATATTGCTTGGTCGCAATTAACAGCTTGGTCAAGTCACGTGCCGTCGACACGTTATGAATCGACAATCCGGTCGGCTCCACATAGCGTGTATTGGTCATGCCCAGTGATTTAGCCTTGGCATTCATCGCTTTGATGAAAGCGCCATAACCGCCAGGATAATGGTGCGCCAGGCTGGCCGCCGCACGGTTCTCCGACGACATCAGCGCCAGCAACAGCATATCTTTACGGCTGATTTCACTGTTCAGGCGGACGCGCGAATAAACCCCTTTCATCTCCGGTGTCTGGTGAATATCCACCGACAGCATTTCATCCATCGGTAAATGAGCATCCAGGGTCACCATTGCGGTCATCAGCTTCGTGATGGAGGCGATCGGCACCACTTCATCAGGATTGCGCGCATACATCACCTTGTGGGTCTGCATATCCACGACCATCGCACTACCGGAAGCCAATTCAGGTTCGGCAGCACGGGTGACGGCATTATTTTCGCTGGCCAGCGCACGCGGCGCGATGCCTGCTCCTGCCTGCAAAGCGAGCAGGGTTAGTACCAAAACACGTATTTTCACATGCATTACTCTGTCACTGAAGAAGATGAAGGTCTTATTTTGCCGAATTATATGTGAGGGATCTTAAGTTGGCACTGGGATTATGCGAGCCGATTTGTGACAAATTCTGTCGGACAGAAAATTGCGCAAACCGCGAGCGCTCTGGGATGAGCGCCCGCGATGAAAAAGTTACAGTGCCGATTGCCAAGCCGACTGTGGTAACAGGTACAAACCGGGCGCCTGACGAGCACCTTCGCCAACGATATGACCAATGCCCGCGGCCATCACCGCCAACGTCACATCAAAGGCATTCAGGCTGTCACCGTAGCCCGCCGTCAGATTGAACATCGAACCATTAGCCAGCAAATAAACTGTTTTATCATCCAGTTGGTAGGCATTCACAAACGGCATAGGCTCACTGTGTGGCAGGTTCTGCAAGAAGTCGACGTCAATTTCCGCGGTCACATGGCCGACGTTAAGAATAAATACGCCATCCTTCACCTGCCGCAGATGTTGCGCCGACAAGACGTTTTTAGCCCCTGTGGCAGTGGCAATGACATCAGCTTGACTGACTGCGCTAGCCAAATCGACCACGGCCCAACCATCGTAACGTGCTTGCAGTGCGCGTGCCGGGTCGATTTCCGCCACAATGACCTGCCCGCCATAGGCTTTCGCCGACGCTGCTACGCCCTGCCCAACCAGACCATAACCAATCACCAATACGCATTTTTCATGCAGCGTCAGATGAGTCGTCTGGAAGAACGTGTGCCACGCGGTCAAACCGACCATATGGCGATTATGCAGCCCTTCTTTCACTGGCAGGTCATCCCAGTTGAAAATGGGATAACGCGGTGCCATGCCGTTCAACCGGCTAATGCCAGAGCCCGTCGCTTCCAGCCCCGCGATAATCTGCGGTCCGTCGGTTGACTGGTGCAGGCGGGTGGTCAGATCCGCCCCCATTTCACACAGGTGAGTCGGCGTCCAGGCCAATGCGCGGTCGAAAGATTCGGACCAGTCGGCATCGCTCATGTCCCGCCAGGCGTGGGCCTCGGCACCGCGACGCTCCAGCCAGGCAACCACGTCGTCCTGTACCGTGGTCGGGTTGCAGGTGGTCAAATAGATTGCCGCCCCTTTGTCCAGCAGGCCCGCCACCAGCGGTGCCATTTTCAGATCCAGATGCATGTTGCACGCCAGCCGCACGCCGCTTAAATCCGGCAGCGCAGCTACCGCCGCCCGGGTGCGTGGCATATGGCGCATCGCCCAGTCCAGTTCGCTCTCAAAATTCTGATACATCTTTCACTCCTCTACTGCGCCACGCCACCAGGGCGTGGCAGGATGATTTAACCGGAACGGCTCAGGCGCTTAATCGCCTGTGGCGATAGGCCAAAGACGCGAATAAAGGCCCGCCGCATACGCTCGGGATCGCTAAAACCAACAGAGCGGGCAATAGACTCCAGCGCTTCACTGCCCGCTTCAATCCGCATTCTGGCCGCCTCAACCCGTAATTGCTCAATCACTTTGGCCGGCGTCTGCCCGGTTTCTGCACGGAACAGGCGTCCAAATTGACGCTCACTCAGGCAGGCAGCATCAGCCAACCCCGCCACTGTCAGGGGTTGATGCAGATGCTCGCGAGCATAAGAAAGCGCGCTGCGAATACGGTCTGAAGACGGGTTCAACTCCAGCAACAGCGAATACTGCGACTGACCTCCCGGACGGCGGTGGTATACCACCAGTTGTCGCGCCACGTTGGCCGCCAGTTCGCTGCCGAGATCTTCCTCAACCATTGCCAACGCCAGATCGATGCCAGCAGTGATCCCTGCTGAAGTCCATATCGTCCCGTCGCGGATATAAATGCGATTACTGTCAACGCGAATGCGCGGATAACTCTGCTGCAAACGTGCTGCATGGTACCAATGGGTCGTCGCTCGCTTACCGTCCAGCAACCCTGCCGCGGCCAGAATAAATGCCCCCGTGCACACACTGGCCATCCGCCGTACCTGTTGGCTTTGCCGATGCAAAAACGCCAACAACGTCGCAGACTGTGTTGCGACGACATTACCGCTGCCCCCCGCAATCAACAAGGTATCAAAGTGCCCCTCATCGAATGGGTGCGTGAGCACTTCCACACCCGATGAGCTTGTCACGCTGCCCCCCAACTCTGATAACGGTAGGCAGCGATAAACCGGCTCCGCCGTAAACTGATTAGCGTTATCAAACGCTGCCAATGGCCCGGCAAAGTCCAGCAGGTTAAAACCGGGGAAAACTACAAAGCCGATATTTTTCATCATGGCGCTTTTTGAGGGTTATATGTCATACAAGACAAAAACAGGGCGACTATTATGAGCCAAGTTAAATAACAAAACTGAGGCTAATATCATGTCTGAACCGTTAGTGATTGTTTTTCCGATCTATCAGGGCGTCACCCAACTCGATTTTACCGGCCCATTGCAGTTTTTACGGCACATGCCGGGCGCAGAGATTGTCGTTGCCTCAGTCGGTGGCGCAGATATCAGTGCTGAAGGACTGCACTTTACCCAATTGCAAACGCTGGAAGACGTGACTCATTGCGACGTGCTGTGTGTACCCGGCGGCGCCGGTTGCACCCAGGCTCTACAGAATGACGACTTTATGCGCCAGATCAGCCGTCTAGGGCTGGGCGCCCGGTATCTGACCTCAGTCTGCACCGGCTCGCTGATCCTGGCGGCGGCCGGTCTACTGAAGGGTAAACGTGCAGCCTGTCACTGGACAATGCGCGACAGTCTGTCGCTGTTTGGTGCCATCCCCAGCCACGAACGGGTAGAACGCGACGGCAACGTGATCAGTGGCGGTGGCGTGACCGCCGGCATCGACTTTGCCCTGGCGTTGATCGCCGAGTTGCATGATGAGGAAACCGCGCAGATGATTCAGCTGTATCTGGAATACGCGCCGGCGCCTCCGTTCCTCGGGGGGACACCGGAACTGGCACCTGCGCATATTCTGGCACGCGTTCAGGCACAAATGGCTGACAGTCTGCAACAACGTCAGGCACTGGTGGCGCAGATTGCCGCCCACGGTTAATCCACAGGGCGTATACTAAACCTTATGTGTTATAGACATAGGGAATCAGGATGGCGGATTTAGCCCACTATATTACGGACTACGGCTATTGGGCGTTGTTTATCGGCTGCCTGGCCGAAGGCGAGACTATCACGCTGCTGGGTGGCATTGCCGCGCATCAGGGACTGTTGCATTTACCCTGGGTAATTGCAGTCGTGGCATTGGGCGGCACGCTGGGGGATCAGGTGTTATTTTTCCTCGGCCGCCACTTTGGTGGTCGGGTGATTTCACGCATGAAAAGCCAGGAAAAACGTATCGAACGTGCCAGGAAACTGATTGCTCGTCACCCGATGTTGTTCGTGATTGGCGTCCGTTTTATGTATGGTTTCCGCATTATCGGGCCCGTATTGATTGGAGCCAGCAAGTTGCCGCCGTCACGCTTTGTGCCGCTAAACATTCTGGGCGCCATCCTGTGGGCAACGATCTTTGTACTGTTGGGGTATTTCGGTGGTGAGGCGATTGCTCGCTTTATTTCCGGCTTCGACAAACGGCTCACCAGCGTGCTGTTTTGCGCATTGGTGGTCGCCGTCATCCTGTTGCTACGATTTTGGTGGCGCCGCCGCCATGCCGACTAAGGTTGTCCCCAAAATAATTGGAGGTGCAGTCAGTACACCTGCAGCTTCAATTATCCAGGGAGCTTATCGGTTCAGCATCAGCTTAAGGCCGAGCAGCGCCAGTACCCCGCCTCCCAGTCGGTCGAACCAGGCTTTAAAACGCAGATAAGTGCGGCGCGGGCGCGGCGACGACAAAACAAACGCCACGAAGGCATACCACAATACATCGATCGTCAGCGCGATCACTGGCAGCACGACGTACATTACCGGTGAGATTTTATGGCTGAGCAACGCGGCAAACACGCTGCCAAATACAATGGCGGTGTTGGGGTTACCCAACTGAGTCAGCAAGCCGATGGTAAACGCCTTGCGAAACCCCAGATGTTGCTCACCGACCGCTTCCACATTCAGCGGCTGCCGAGCCCCACGTAGCATTTTACAAGCCAGATAGATAAGGTAAGCCCCACCCAGCACCTTTAGCGTGGTGTAGAGCCACGGCAGTGCCAACAACAGTGATTGCAGCCCCAGCAGAGCGATCAAGGCAAAGATAAAACAGCCCACGCCCATGCCTAACGCAACCGCCATACCGTCGCGGCGCGAAGAGGCCACGGCGGTACGTGCGACCAGTATAAAGCTTTGCCCTGGGCTCATCGCTCCGAGCGTAATCGCCCCGCTAATGCTTAAGACCGATAATGCCGTTTCGCTCATCATATTCTCTGCGCCCCCCTGAAATCCCATTGCTCAAAGTAGCGCAGCGATGAAAATAAAAGCAATGCGATAGCGGGAATTATTCTGTTTGCGACATATCACGCATCAGCGCGACCAGTTCACCGGCAGCCTTATCCAGCGGTCGGCTTTTTAACCAGATCAGATGCATCGGCAAACGCAGTTCATTTTTGGTATTTTTGAACTTCAACCGGATGAGTCGCCCCTGTGCTAGTAAGGGGGCGGTCAACGATAACGGGAAATTTCCCCAACCCAAACCGGCCTCAACCATACTCAGCGCCATCGGCAGGCTGTCGGTGCGCCAGTAAGACTCCGCCACCCGTGGGCGCAGGTCGGCAATAGGCAGGTCACGACTGGCCACCATAATTTGCCGCACGTTGACCAAATCCTCGAGAAACAGCTCATCCGCCACGCCGTTCAGCGATGGATGCAGTGGTGAAAGAGTGGCAACCAACGATTCCGCACCAACGAAATGAAACTGCTCCTGGCTGTTGATATTCAGCCCACCAAACGCCAGGCAGACGCCAACTCTGCCCTGATGCAGCATATGCACCACATCGTCCTGCGGGGCAGTCAGCACTTCGATATTCAACAATGGATAACGTTCCGCCAGCGTTTTGATCGCCGCCAGCAGGCCGTCGCTATTGATATCCGAGGCGACACCGATCGATAACGTGCTCTCTAACCCTTGCGATAATTCGATGGCATGGTTCTGTAACTGTTTAAGTTGGTCGGCAATCAGCCGCGCATGCGGTGCCAACGCCAATGCCAACGGCGTTGGCACTGGTTCACGGTGCGAACGATCAAACAATTGAAACCCCAATTCCGCTTCCATGTTAGCGATCCCCATGCTGACCGCAGAAGGTACACGCCGCAGCGCACGTGCAGCAGCGGAAAACGAACCGCGATCCAGTACTGCCAAAAACAGCTCAATATTATCGCTGGAAAAGTTCATTGCATTACCTGTCAGTAAAACTGACAGCTCCTGACTTTTTCTATCAATGTGATTGACGGTATCTTACTCGCCAGACGGCAAAAGGTCACTCGACCGCAAAGCCAAAAAATCAGTCAAGATCAGGAGATGAGTAATGCAAGGCGTTAAACGCAAACTGGTGTATGTCACCGCCTATGAAATTATTGGCATGACGATCTCCGCACTCGGGTTAGCATTGCTTTCAGGCAATGCGCCAAGCAGCACCGGGCCGTTAGCCGTGATCATCACGACTATCGCCGTAAGCTGGAACTTCATTTATAACTCGCTGTTTGAACTGTGGGAGAGCCGTCAGGCATCGCGCGGCCGTACGCTTAAACGCCGTATTCTGCATGCCGTAGGTTTTCAATTAACGTTGGTGGTGTACCTGATCCCACTGATCGCCTGGTGGATGGGGATTACGCTCTGGCAGGCACTACTGCTGGATATGGCACTGATCGTGATTATCCCTTGTTATACCTTTGTATTTAACTGGGCCTTCGACAAAATCTTTGGGTTGCCGACGTCGGCCCTGCCAGCCGGTGAGTCCGCCTAATAAATAACCGTTAATCCCTTTTTTCTCCCTGTCTGCTTACAATATCACCGCAGGCAGGGAGGCGCTTATTATCCCTCTTTTTTCTCATCGCGAATAAATAAGCCAAACTCCCTGTAGTTTGCGCGGTAATTATTATTGTGTGATTTTAATCACTTTTTATTCCTCGTTATTTCCGTCTTGATAAAATCAACCATCTTATTGAATAATATATTCTTTTATATATAGCGCAAAAAACAAACACAATTGTTCACGATTTATACGCAGGAATTTTTGCCACCTTTACAGAGAAAAGGTAGCATGCTTCGCCGTTATTTAATGGCGGCTGCTCATATAATATACCCTATACATTTCAAATTGCAGCCAAGCGCCCAGCTCGCTCATCCCCAGGCGCTGACTCAGGTAAACAACTGGGGGGAGCTAGTGCAGGTAACAACGCTGCGGTTAGAAAGGTGACGGGTATGAACAACAGAATGATGCCATGACTTCATTCTCATAACGATTGGCAATAGCAATCGTTTGCTCTGCAAACAGAGCAGGGTAATTCCATAGACAGGTAAACAGGACTGATGATGCAATCACAAAAAAAAACGGCGCATGACAAACACGCCGCCAGAAGACGATGGTTAGACTCCCATGAATCCGGTTATCACAAGAGTATGGGTAACCGACAAATACAGATGATAGCCATCGGTGGCTCGATCGGTACCGGCCTGTTCCTCGGTACCGGCGGGCGGTTGGAAATGGCGGGTCCGGCGTTAGCGCTGGTCTATTTGGTCTGTGGAATTTTCTCGTTCTTTATTCTGCGCGCACTGGGCGAACTGGTGTTGCACCGTCCCTCCAGCGGCAGCTTTGTGTCTTATGCCCGTGAGTTCCTTGGTGAAAAAGCCTCTTACGTCGCCGGTTGGATGTATTTCCTCAACTGGGCGATGACCGGCATCGTCGACATTACGGCGGTAGCGCTGTACATGCACTATTGGGGTACCTTTGCCGACGTACCGCAATGGTTATTCGCACTCTGCGCCCTCGGCGTGGTCGCTACCATGAACATGATCGGCGTGAAATGGTTCGCCGAAATGGAGTTCTGGTTTGCACTGATCAAAGTGGTCGCCATCGCGTTGTTCCTGGTGGTCGGCGTGGTGTTTCTCGGTACAGGCACCCCGGTCGCGGGCAACACCACAGGCCTGCACCTGATTACCGAAAACGGCGGCATGTTCCCGCATGGCTTGCTACCTGCACTGGTGTTAGTCCAGGGGGTTATCTTCGCCTTCGCCGGGATTGAGCTGATCGGCACCGCAGCCGGTGAGTGTAAGGATCCGGCCAAAATGATGCCGAAGGCTATCAACAGCGTTATCTGGCGTATTGGCCTGTTCTACGTCGGCTCGGTAGTTCTGTTGGTGCTGCTGCTGCCATGGAACGCCTATCAGGCAGGCCAAAGCCCGTTCGTAACCTTCTTCAGCAAGCTTGGCGTACCTTATATCGGCACCATCATGAACATCGTGGTACTGACCGCCGCACTCTCGAGCCTCAACTCCGGCCTGTACTCCACCGGGCGCATCCTGCGTTCGTTGTCGATGGGCGGTTCAGCGCCGAAATTCATGGCCAAAATGAGCAACCAGCAAGTGCCCTATGCCGGCATCCTGGTGACCTGCGGCATCTATGTGATTGGCGTGTTGCTGAACTACCTGGTGCCTTCGCGGGTGTTTGAGATCGTACTGAACATTGCCTCGCTGGGCATTATCGCCTCATGGGCGTTTATCATCGTATGCCAGATGCGCCTGCGTAAAGCCGTGCGTGAAGGTCGCGCCCAACCGGTATCTTTCAGAATGCCCGGCGCGCCCGTCACCTCTTGGCTGACGCTGGCGTTCCTGCTGGCGGTCGTGATCATGATGGCGTTCGACTACCCGAACGGCACCTGGACTATCGCCACCATTCCGGTGCTGGCGGTGCTGTTAACACTGGGCTGGTTCGGCCTGCGCAAACGCGCGCAGGAAGTGAAACTCGAACAGCAAGCACACGAAGACGCTCACCACTAAGCCTCTCAACTGCCCCGCAAGGGGCAGTTTTTTTTACCTCACACCCTGCCGTAGAAGGTCATTCTGGCGCTTTCTGATAATGCGATATCTGGTTGAGCATTGTAGGCCAGCACCACCAACATACGGGTGGTATCGCCTTCCGTCGGCGTGACTCGATGCATGGCATTTCGCCCACGGAACAGCACCAAATCCCCTTCTTCCATCGTCAGCGGCTTCGCCGCCCGCTCACCATCCAGCACCTCGGAAACACCGGCATAATTCATCTCACCACAATCGGCATCGCGCAAGTTTTCCACATATTCAAAGCGGCCACCGGCCTGAGGTTTTTGGATTAGTAGCGTGATGGCGAACGACGAATTGTCAAAATGCCACCCCAGCTCTTGCCCTCGGTGGGCATAATGCAGGTTGATAGAAGACAGTCGGTCAGCGTAAGGGTAAAGGCGTTTCTCCTCCAGCACCGCGCAAAGAAAGTCACGAAACGGCTGTGCGTCATACAGCGTACGCAACGGTGACTGCGCCGGGATCTCCTCGTCGGTAATACAACCCTTGGATGAGATAACCAGCCGGTTGCGCGCATGATCGGCCGGAAACGCTTCGTCCTGTGGCTTGAGATAGACGTTATGCTTACTGGCGGCATAAAACGCCGCATGACTGTGCTCCGCCCCTTCCAGACGCACCGTTGCCAATGCTGCTGCCGTCAGAAAACCCGGCAACACCAGCACCCCGGACGTGTCCAGTGTCGCTTTACAGCGAGCCTGAAAAGCGGTGTCGCCAATAGGGTTAGCGGACAAATCAATGATATGAGCGAGTGGTTGCATTGGAGGCTCCTGTAGGCATAGGCCAGATAACCCCACTGTAGCGAATGTCGCATTGCTGTAATAACAAAAATGCGTTAAGGATATGTTAACTAATTCTTAGCGATAACCGCCATGAACACACCCACCCGTAGTCGCCTGCCCAAACTGAGCGCTATTTTGGCTTTTGAAACCGCCGCCCGTACCGGTAGCCTGGCCAAAGCGGCAGACAGCTTGGCGTTGACGGCCGCCGCCGTCAGCCAGCAAATCCGTCAGCTTGAGCAGCACCTTGGCATTGTGCTGTTCACCCGGGCCAAAAGCGGCGTGACGCTAACCGAGCAAGGAACAGATTACCTGGCCTACGTGCAGCAGGCATTTGAGACGCTGCGTATCGCGCAACAACATGTCGATCGCCAACGAGGCAAGGAAATGCTGACGTTATTCGCCTTACCGGCGCTGGCATCAAAATGGCTAAACCCGATGATTGGTGACTGGCTGACCCAACACCCGCAGGTCGATATCCGCCTGCACGCCACCCACGGCGAAGTAGATTTCGCCAGCTCGACGGCAGACTTTGCCCTGTGCTTTGGCGATCAAGGCTACCCGCTACTGGAAAAAGTACGCTTGTTTCAGGACTCTGTTCAACCGGTTTGCAGCCCGCAGTTGCAGGCTGCTGGCGACTGGACACGCCAGCCGCTGATCCATGTAGATTGGGGTAAGGAAAGCCAGTTCCTGCCGGGGTGGTATGAGTGGTTTAACGCAGCCGGGCTGCCTCTGCCACAGCGACGTGGCCTGACCTATAACCTGACCTCACTGGCGATAGATGCCGCAGTTGAGGGCCAGGGTATTTTACTTGGTCAGCAACAACTCATTCAGCGAGAACTGGCCAAGGGGACATTGGTGCCGCTGGCAGAACCGACGCTACCGCTTAGCAAGCCCTATTACGTGGTTTATCCGCAACGCACGCTGGAAAAACCTAAAGCAGCTGAGTTTCTTGCGTGGCTACAGAACATCACGCCAGCGAATGCCAGACCCTAAACCCTTCTACGCGTATTACCCGTTTTTGGACATCATCTCACCCAGCAAAAGGTTGGTGGCACGCGGCAAATACACTTCGTTGCCGGCACCTGGGGTCAGTGTCAATTCGCCGATGTATATTTGTTCGCGTGTGAGATAAAAATCGACACGGCAATAGTCTAAATCCGCGGAGACCGCCTTTGCGACCTGAATCATCTCATCCCAGAAAGCCGGTTTTTCATACAACGTATTGACTTGAGGAATGTCTGCCTGGGTAAAAAAGCAATGATGTGCGTGCTCTTCTAAAAACTCCAGCGAACTCGGCTCAGGACCACCACGCAGTAATTCAACAAACAAATAAGACTGCTTTCCGTTAAATACATGCACCTTGTAGTCAATCAATTCACCGTCACATTCAATATCCAACAGCTCTTCGACGATTATCTGCTGCGGAATATTTGCGTAGTGCTTTTCTCGGTATCTTTTCCAATAGGTGATTTCAGACCATTCCTTAAGAATCTTCGCAATATCTTGATAGGAGACCTTACTTTTATCTTTCACTATCTTGACTTGTTGCGACGCATTATTTGTTTTGATAACAAATGATTGTGGCAACGAAAGGTAATCTTGCTCTGTGAAGTTATGCGTCGTCATTATAATGGGCGTTAGGTATTTTTCTGATACCCGCTGAGCAATATATTTTCTGACCGCCACCTTATCCGCTAACATACTGAAATCATTATGCGGATAGCGCATGCGCTGATAGATTTTTTCTGAGAATGTCTTTGGGGATTTGAAATTAACAAAAGAGCCATGGACAAGGTAATGGCTGACTTGATAATAAATAAAATCGGGTGCAGCCCGATAGAGTCGTTTTACGAGTTTTCTCATTCTTCTCTTTCTTCCATGAACATAACATACGTAGAAATGCTTCTGACATTCCGGTTATTGCATCTCAATTATAAAACCCTGTGAGTCATCCCTTACAGAGCCTAAGGAAATAATCGGATAATTCCTATTATAAGATGCGACAGGGAAAAGCGCGAATGAAATTAAAGTTTATAGATATCAGTATCGTGAGAAATGCGTTTTGGATGATATCCGAAAAGATGGTGTCTATCTTGGGCGTTATTTTCATCACGGCTTATATGGCAAAATATATTGGCCCGGAAAGCTTCGGCAAGATCACCTTTGCCACTGCCATTTTCGCCATTACCCAAACGCTGGCGCTACTGGGTTCCGATACCGTTTTGTTCAAGCGAATTAGCCGTAACCCGGGCTCTGGAACTGCCCTGATGTTCTCCACCAATCGACTGCGCCAAGGCTGCTTCATCGTGCTCTCTGCGGCAATATTGATTTACACCGGGCTCCGCGAAGATTTCATTACCTTCTACTTTTGTGCCGCCACTTTTGTCGCCAGCTTTTTCTCACTGAGAGACGTCTTCACCATTTATCATGATGCCCGACTGGAGTCGCGCTTCAATACATTAGCCAACGTGGCCGGCCTAGGCAGTGCACTGCTGGTGCGTTATCTGATTGTGTATTTTGATCTGCACCTGTATTACCTGGCGATCCCGATCGTGATGGTTTATTTGATCCCCTATCTGATCCGTCACCACATATACCATCGCCGCCATCCACGCTTTATCGCACCCGGGCGTATTCGGCGTAAATATGTGCGTTATTTGCTCGCAAGTGGCTTGCCGCTGGCAATATCCAATGTTTCCATCGCCATTTATACCCGACTGGCGCAATTGTTCCTGATGTGGTTTGTCTCTGCCGAAGCGCTGGGTATTTATTCCGTCGCCATTACCCTGGCCACTGCCTGGATGTTTGTCACCGATGCGGTCATCACCTCATTTTTCGCCAAAATATTTGCTTATCACCGCAATGATGCGATGCGCACCGCAGCCAAACTGAATGGGTTGGTGTTGGCGATTTCCGCCACAATCGTGGCCGGTATTGTCTTGCTCGGCAAACCCGTGATAGTCCTGTTGTACGGGGAGCAATACTTAGCCGCTTATCCTGCGATGGGGGTATTGGCGGTTGCAACCCTGCTTTCCGCTCTGGGTACCTTGGCCTACAAATACATTGTGATGTTCTCTGGCTATGGCTTCTTGTCAAAGAAGATGTTCTTGGTATTTATCATCAATATCCCGCTGTCGTATTTCCTGATCCGTCAGTACAGCATGATGGGTGCCGCTTACAGCACCTTGCTGACTGAGCTGTTGTCGTTGACCGTCCTCAACTACCTCTTCCGCCGTGGCGTAGTATTGCAACTGCACTTACGCTCGCTGAATCCGTTGACCTATATCAGACGTGCACCTCTGGGCGGTTGACCCCATAACCGTGGGGACGTTAATTGTGGTTCCCGTTCGCCCGCTGACAGCGGGCACAACGCTCAGTGCTTAAGCTACCCACTCCCTCCTGCTAAGTTGCTCCCACAGGCCGAAAGCTTTAAAAGCGAATCACTTTCGGTCTGCATATTTTTATTTTCAAAACACCTCTGCGCTACTGCAATTATTCCTTTGCAAAAGCCTGCATAACCGAAAACATGAGGATAACCCCATGATCGCATTAAATGACTATGCCACTCTGCGTGCATATACCGGCAGCGAATCAACCGTAATGATTGAAAATAGCTATCACCACGGCGTATTCCTCCGTGACGGTGCAGATACGACCAGCCTGGATAATGGCGCTACCATTGTTCGTGATACACAGAACCGTTGTTGGAAACGTATTATCAATAACGGGGATTACAATATCGACTGGTGGTATCAGGCTGGCGATGAACAGGACTATTCTCTAACCATTAACCGCGCCAGCAATTTTTTACAGGTTGCAGGTGACGAATGGTGGAAATCAGCTATTCCGACTACACCCGCAGGTATTAATCTTGTTGGGCCAGGGGGTGTGCGCCAATGTAAAACCACTGCCAATTTAAAACTGTGGAAAAATTCCATCGACTTTAAGGGCACCATTCTGGACTTCCGCGGTGCAACCGATATTGAATGTGTGCGGGTGCTTTACAGTTCGGGAGCACCGGCCATTTATAACCTACGTATTGTCGGAACTTCAGATGCAGCAGCCAACCTACGAGGCTTGTGCGTTTATAGCGATGCGGCAAATATTCATGGTATGCCGACCAGCCAATTGCTGGTACAAAACGTATGGCTTACCGACCTGTATAAAGGCATCGTGTTTGGCAACAATGCCTATATCCAAAGCTGGCACAGCATTATGGTACGTGGCTGCGTTTGGCCAATCTGGTCAGCCAGTACCGCCAATGCCGGTGAAAAAATTGTGTTCTACAAATGTTTGTTTGGCGACGGTACCAACTTTTATCAGGGTGTCCATTCATTGGCATTCCGTGATTGCTCATTTGACTACAGCGGTTTTAACAGCGTGGCCGATCAACAAGGAATACTGACTACGGTTTATTCGATCTTAAATCCGGCACGCTGGACTTTAAAAACTGCCACTTCGAGTGGGGCAATGAACATCGTCGTAACTCCCGGCCGGTATTTACCAGCGACAACGGCGGTACAGTAAAAATCAAAGATAGCCAATGGCATAGTGTGCAAACCAATGTGACCGATCCCGGTGGTACGGTTCCCTATCAATATGTTGAGTATTTCTATTTTGATAAGTCCAGCGATCTTAGTGGCAAATGCTACATTGATGGTTTCGATCTGATTAACTCGGATATCAAGAAAGGCTGGTCCAATAACCATATCGAAATGAAGCGCATCGGAGCGCCCGGCCACCTTAATATGTGGCGTCAATTGTACCTCGGTGATGGTGTTAATCATCTGCCAGAACCTACCTGGAAAGAAAACGGTGCACTCTTGCTGAACAACGTTTATGCCGCCACCGGCACCCGTATTTCACAAACAGAAACCTCAGACCTGGCGATTACCCTGAAAGAGGGTGTCATTACCGCAACCACCAAAACAGCGGCAACGGCGGACAAGAAAATTGAGATTTATTTCCCAATTGAAAAAAATGATCTTGTCTTGTGGCGCACCACGCTGGAAAACCTTAAAGGTTTGAGCTCGTTGGATGTCACCGTTGGTACCTACCAAGGGAAGTATGAGCTTAACGGCAACGCCGGGGTCAATATCCTGCTTGAGAAAGCCTGTCAGTGGGGCAGGACCGGGACAGTAACCCCAACATCTTCGGCAACCATGACTTCGGATCGCATTACTGCACTGAACTCTGCCGAGTATTTGCCGCTGCCTGAGGGCTATGTCAACTATGCCCGTATCCTAATTATCCTGAAAAACTTCGCTGGCAGTGCCACCAACCCAGCGTCGGTAGATATCACCAAACTGTTGTGCCAGAAAATCGATATCGTTTCGCGCAACCCGCGTAAAGCCTGGTAACGGACAAGAGTCGCCTCAAACGAGGCGGCTCTTTAACTCTTTGTGCAACTCGCCATAATGGCTCCAAATATGAATAACTCGACTTCATTACCTCTTCCGCCGTGGTGTAGTATTGCAACTGCATTTACGCTCGCTGAATCCGTTGACCTATATCCGGCGTCCAGTTAGCGATATCAACGGCTAGCTCTCCAACTCAACCACTCTTACATACAAAGCAGCAAGCAGTGAGAGATCAATCAACAATGCAAAAGCGTAAGAAAAACCCGTTATCCCGGTAAAACTGGATTGGATCAGCAGGACAGCCACAACCGCAAGGAGACTGCCAGCGAACAATAACGCGCCTCGACGCAGTACATGGCCATCTTTATTATTACCTGGACGTATCGCGGCGCTGTAGACCATTCCCTGCCCCACCCCGGAAATAGCCATTGCCGAAAACAGCGGCAGACCGTTTGGCAGACCATGTAATGCCAGCAGCAGCAGCAAGGTGCCGATGGCACTGATGACGAACCCCTGGCGTACCAGGCTCAGGCGACTTTTGCTTTTAAACACTTTCAGCTGCATTAAAAACACGGCCAAAACAAAGGCAATAATGAAACATGCCAGCAAAGCAACCATCAGCAGCGGGCTCTCCAACGCATAGAGCTTCAGTAACAATGCAACTTGCGCTACCAACCCACTGAATAAAAGAATACCGGCATTGGTTTGCGCCTGCTGTTGCGCAGACGCAGCAAAAGGGACGGATAAAGGAGACGTAGTCATAACAATCCTCACTCTATAAAGGCAGCAACAGAAAATTTATTTCATCCTGGTCAGGAGGTGAATTAAGCCTATCGCATCTATAATCAGGCAATCAAAGTCAGAGTTTTCACCCATGGATGAAAATAACTCATCATGAAGCGTTCCCATTTACCGCCACTGGGCGCACTGCGAGCTTTCCATGCGGTTGCCGATTGCCTTAGCTTCAAGCAGGCGGCCGAGCAACTGAATGTCAGTGCCACTGCGGTCAGCCATCAAATCCGTTTAATTGAAACAATGCTGGAATGCCGAGTATTCGAACGTAATGCGCAGGGCGTTAAACTGACCGAAGCTGGAGACTTGCTGTATACCGGCACCCAATGCGCCTTCGAGGCTCTCGAGAAGTCGGTAAAAAAAATTGAGCAGGCCAAACAACCGCCAGCGTTAACCATCACCACTACATCAAACTTCCTGACCAACTGGCTGGTTCTGCGCCTCGAAAGCTTTAAGGCGCAATTTCCTGAGATTGATTTACACCTGCATACCAGTGTGAAAAGGGTCGACTTAACACAGCGAACCGTCGACGTAGCAATACGTTATCGTGAAACCGCCGAAACGGACTTACACAGCACGTTGCTCTATGAAGATCAGTTTATTGTGGTGGCCAGCCCCACACTGGCCTTGAAGACGCTGAGTGACTTACATGACACAACGTTGTTTCACGTCGAACATCGGCATGTTCCTGCAGAACGTCCTGACTGGAAACACTGGCAACAACGTTACGGGCCGGAAAGCTTAAATGTGTCCAGAGGACTGTATTTCAGTGACGAAACCCATGCACTGCAGGCGGCAGTAGCAGGCCAGGGTGTCGTTATTGCCAGTAAGTTACTGGCAGAAGATTTGATAAAGCGAAGAATGCTGATTGCACCTTTTGATTTCTCTTTGCCTGGTGCGAATTATTATTTGGTGACTCGGGAAGATATGGCCGATCGTCCCGATGTCGTTTCGTTACGTGAATGGATGCTGAAAAATATGCAGCCCGAAGGGGAGTAAACGTGGCGGTGCACATTTCTATAGGCTTCACATCAGGAAAAGGCGTCTATTAGTTTACCCGCTACGCTGATTTCAGATGCAGAACCACAGCACCAACCAGTACCGTCAATACACCCAACCACTGTAGGGCAGAAAGCCGTTCCCGTAACAGCAATGTGCCTAGAAGCGCGGCAATTCCGCCTGACAGGGTGCTAAGCACAGTGACCACGGCCACTGACCCGCCGCTGGCCCCCACGGAAAACGCACTAAAACCGCCCAGGTTGAGCAAACTGGCGGCCAGCAGTAACCCAGTCTGCCGCCAACGTGGGCACGCCACCAGCGCGCGCCGTTGAGTTGTTAGCGTCAACAGAACCGTCAGCCCTACGCTATAGCCGAGCCACAGGCTAACGCTGGGGCCCAATACTGGCAGCGTGTATTTCCCTTGCAACCAGAACCCCGTGCCGTAACAGCATGCGGCGAGCAACGCGAAGACGATTGCCGGTAAAGATGATGACGTGTGACCCAACTGACGCCCTGGGCTTATCGCCGTCAGCATCACGCCCAGCAGGCATATCGCCAGCCCTGCCAGCGTTAGCACATTAAGCGGCTCTCCACTGAGCCATGACAACAACGTGGTAACCGCACCGTAGCTGGTGACCAGCGGAGCAACCATCGCGGCCTTGCCGATGGCAAAGGCCTGTGACAAGGCTAACGAACCACTCACCATCAAGCCAGCGGCCAGTAATGCCAAGCCCCAAACGATACCGGGAGCCGCAAAGACAGATGACGTTGAGGCCAGCAACAACGCAGTAAAGATCACAAACCCGATCGCTTGAGAAAAAAATACAGCCCTGCGCACCCCCACCGATCTGGCGTTAATTCCAACCAAAAAATCCGTGCCGCCCCAGCACAGCGCGGCAGCCAGCCCCATCAGTATGTCCACATCTTATTCCTCCCGAATCTTTGCCTCAAAAGTATGCAAAAAATCACTTGTGGAACATCGATAGATTGGCAATATGGTTGAATGAAACTCAAGCTGAACGCTCAACCACGTCTGCCATCGCTGAAAGCCTTGCATACATTCGAGGTTGCGGCGCGCTGCGCCAGTTTTACCGAGGCGGCAGAAGAGTTGAACGTGACACTGGGTGCGGTCAGTCGCCAGATACGCCATCTGGAGAACGAGCTGGGCGTTGAATTATTTCACCGTAAAGGCAACGCAGTAGCACTCAATGAGAAGGGAAAACGGCTAGCGATCGACGTTACCCGCGCTCTGACGCTGCTACAAAAAGCCAGCGATCGCGTCCGGCCAGAACAACAGCAAACACTGAAACTGACCTGCACGCTGGGTATTGCCAGCCACTGGCTGGCAGTGCGCCTACCGGCATTGCGCCGCGCCGATCCTGATGTTTCGCTGGTGTTGGACGCCAATGAAAGTCTGCGCGATATGGCCAATGGCGAAGCGGATATCGCCATTCGCTACAGTCCAACGCGCACCCCACCGCCGCACTCCCGCGAGCTACTCGCCGATGCCTTCGCGCCGCTGGCAAGCCCAGCATTTCTCACTGCACACCCTGAACTCGCAACCCCTACCGATGTTGCACAATCGCAGTTGATACACTCACCGTGGAAAGATGCTCAAGGGTTGGGTGTCGCCAGTTGGCAAGACTGGTTCGCGGCCTTTGGTGACGGTGCTGCGGCACCACGCGGTATTCTCACGTTCAATAGCGTCGGCCATGCGCTGCAAGAAGCAATTGAAGGCAATGGCATTGTGCTCGGTAGCCTGGCCGTCGCGCAGGATGCCCTTGCCGCTGGCAAGTTGGTTCGGGTGTTTAATGAGGGCCGGCAATTGCCTGCAGCCTACCAGTACCGCCTTTGCTGGGCAGACAGCGCGTTCGTTAGCACCACCACCCGTCGCTGGGTAAATCTGTTGCTGCAGGCGGCGGGTAAACCCCCAGCGTTCTGACATAGCACTTATTGCCCTCACAACTTTGCCAAACCCAACTATTTTATGTTCAATTTTTCTGCCGTGAGACACGCTGTGGACAGACAACGCTACCTGCAACATATTGGATTCGCAGGCATCCCCAAACCCGATCTTCTGACGCTGCAACAATTACACCGTGGTCATATGCTGAACGTTCCCTTTGAGAACCTGAGCATTATTTATCACCAGGGCATTCATCTGGAAGAAGCGGCGCTGTTCAGTAAAATTGTCGAACACAATCGTGGCGGCTTTTGCTATGAGCTAAACCGACTATTTGCTTTGTTGTTACAGGACATTGGCTTTAGCGTGCATTTTATTTCCGGCGAGATCCGCGCCCGTGACGGCAGCTTTGGCCCACCGTTCGACCACATGGCGCTACTGGTAGAGCTGGATCAACCCTATCTGGTGGACGTGGGGTTTGGTGATTCTTTTCTGACCCCGCTAAAGATCACGACTGCCGAGCAACAGCCACAAAGCACCGGTACCTTTCATTTGGAACAAGAAGGCGAGATTTACTTTCTGGAGCGCCGCAACGGCGATCAGCGTTCTCACGCCAAAACACTCTATCGTTTCAGTCTGAAAAAACGCCAGCTCAACGAATTTTCCGACATGTGCCATTACCACAGCACTTCACCGCTATCGCATTTTACCCAGAAATTGGTGTGCTCCCACGCCACGGAAAACGGCCGGGTGACCATCAGCGAGAACAAATTGATTATCACTGAGGATCACCACCGTCGGGAATCGACGCTGCATTCGGAAGAAGAACGCCGTGAAGCACTAATGCACTATTTTGCGATCGATCTGGACGGTTAATGCGCGGAGGTTGGCTATACTTTAGCCCGATGGAAGCAGTCAACCGAGAGGAAGCATGATGAAAAAGAAGATCCTGGTAGTACTCACCAGTATTGCAAAATACCCCAGTATCGATCGCGCCACCGGCCTATGGCTCGGTGAGGCGGTGCACTTCGTCAAGAAAGTTGAAGCGGCGGGCTATGAGGTTGAGTACGTCAGCCCGTTAGGCGGTTACACCCCGATAGATCCTCACAGTCTCGCGATGGCCGATGCCACGGACTGGGAGTGGTATCAGAATAAATCGTTTATGAACCGGCTCGGGGCCACATTGAAACCGTCTCAGGTCAACGCCGCCGACTATGGTGCGATCTACTATGCCGGTGGTCACGGCGTTATCTGGGACTTCCTGGATAACCCCGCATTGCAAACCCTTAGCCAGTCGATTTATGAAAGCGGTGGTGTGGTTTCTTCCGTGTGCCACGGGGCTATTGGTTTGTTAAATATCAAACTGGCCAACGGCGACTATCTGATTAGCGGCAAAAAGGTCACCGGCTTCAGTAATGAAGAGGAAAAACTGGCCGAGCTGGACAAACTAGTACCCTATCTGACCGAAACTGAGCTGAAAAAACGCGGGGCGATTTACCAAAAAGCGGCTGAACCCTGGGCCGAATTTGCTTTGAGCGACCAACGGGTCGCCACGGGGCAAAACCCGGCATCGGGTGCTGCAGTGGCGGATGAAGTGCTTAGGTTGCTGGCAGGAAAATAACTGTTAGCTCAATGGGGGAGCACCGCTCCCCTGTTTCGTCTTTAACGGCAGATAACTCGCGCAATGTCCTTCGAATTGGTGAGCGCACGGATCTCGCTGAACAGCTCAGTCGCTTCGCCATATTCTTTACGCAAATACCCCAGCCATTGTTTGATGCGCGCCACGTGGTACAAACCGGTATCGCCCTGCTTTTCCAGATGAACATATTTTTGCAGTAACAGCACCACCTGCGGCCACGGCATGCGCGGTTCATTGTATTTCACTACCCGGCTCAAATTTGGCACATTCAGCGCACCACGCCCAAGCATTACCGCATCGCAGCCCGTCGTTTGCAGGCAGTCTTGCGCACTCTGGTAGTCCCAGATTTCGCCGTTGGCGATCACAGGAATAGTCAGGCGCTGGCGGATCTCGCCAATCGCCGCCCAATTGATACGTTCCGCCTTGTAACCGTCCTCTTTGGTACGGCCGTGTACCGCCAGCTCAGTGGCGCCAGCCTGCTGCACCGCATCGGCAATTTCAAAGCTGCGGCTGTCGCTATCCCAACCCAACCGTATTTTTACCGTCACCGGCAAATGGGCTGGCACCGCCGCACGCATGGCTTTAGCACCCTGGTAAATCAGCTCCGGATCTTTCAGCAGCGTCGCCCCACCACCGCTGCCATTCACTAATTTCGACGGGCAACCACAGTTAAGATCGACACCGTAAGATCCCAGTTCAACCGCACGCGCAGCATTTTCGGCTAGCCACTGCGGGTATTGGCCGAGCAATTGGATACGCACCAAAGTGCCAGACGGTGTGCGGCTGGCGTGATGCAATTCAGGGCACAAACGGTAAAAAGACTTGGCAGGCAGCAGTTGATCAACCACGCGCAGGAATTCGGTGATGCACAGATCGTAGTCGTTTACTTCGGTGAGCAGCTCGCGCACCAGAGAATCGAGAACGCCCTCCATCGGAGCCAATAATACGCGCATGATTACCCCTGCTAAAAAAGACGCGCAATGATACGGGTGAATGCCTGCGGCAGACAAGCGTCTCGGGGGAATATACCCTGCATATTTGCAATTGCATTGTACTTACCCCGATCACGTACTCTCCGTACGCTCACTGGGATGCGCTTAGTTGCCGCGCGATGCAATTCCAATTATTTTGGGATTCAAACCGCGCTACCCCAATCGGCGCAGCGGCACACCGGCGATAAAGGCCTCGATGTTTTCGAGCGCTTCGCGGAAATAGATTTGATAGTTGCTGTCAGCCACATAGCCAAGATGTGGCGTCGCCAGCACATTAGGCAATCGGCGGAAGATATCGTCAGCCGGCAAAGGTTCAACCTCAAATACGTCCAGCCCGGCACCGGCAATCTGCCCATGCTGTAACGCATCAATCAACGCGGTTCGATCGACAATCGCTGCACGTGAGGTATTAATCAGATACGCGGTTTTTTTCATTGCCTTCAGCTCTTGTTGGCCAACCAGCCCACGGCTGCGGTCACTCAGCACCAGGTGAATGGAAATAAAATCGCTCTGTGCAAACAACGCCTGTTTTGATTCCGCCAACGCAACGCCAACCTCAGCGGCCCTTTCTGCCGTCAGGTTTTGACTCCAGGCCTGTACCTTCATGCCAAAAGCCTGCGCCACCACCGCCATTTGACGACCAATCTTACCCAATCCCAGCAGACCCAGCGTTTTACCTTGCAGCGTCACACCGAGCGACTGCTGCCAAGGCCCGTTGTGCTGTAGACCATAATTTTCCGGCACCAGGTGTTTAGCCAACCCAAGCAATAATGCCCAACTCAGCTCCATCGGCGCAGCAGAACCGCTGTCGGTACCGCAGACGACAATCCCGCGCTGCGTTGCAGCAGCCAGATCAATAGAGGCATTGCGCATACCCGAGGTGATCAATAGTTTCAATTTGGGCAAGCGAGCCAACAACGTTGCCGTCATCGGCGTGCGCTCGCGCATGATCACCAGAATGTCGCAGTCCTGTAGATGCACCGCCAGTTCCGCTTCATCGATAAAATGTTGGCTGATTGCGAGCACCTCAACCCGATCAGCGATGGTCGACCAGTCCGCCATGCTAAGCGCGACCTGCTGATAATCATCAAGAATGGCACATTTTAGTTTCATCTTCGGCTCCGGGGTTCAAAGGCAGTCAGTCGGCACGCACGTCAACCAACACCGGGCAATCGGCATTTTCAATCACCAAGGCGCTATGCGACCCTTTCAACAGTCGTCTAAAGGGGGAAAGATGGCGGCGCCCCATAATAATCATCGTCGCGTTCAGCTCATTGGCCTGGGCAACAATGGTTTCTGCTGGCTCTCCGGCTACCACACGCCCACGCGCATTGACGCCTACGCCTTGCAGTTCAGTTAGCGCCTGGCGTACCACAGCGGCAGCGGCCTGTTGTTCATCCAGCGCGCAACCAAAATCCGCCGGATCTTCACCCAATTCAACTTCATACGGTCCGGCAATGGAATAGCTAAGGTCTACGCAGCACAGCACCACTACTGCCGCCTGCTGAGCCAATGCCTGTTCAGCAGCCAGCGAAATGACTTTGCGCGCATTAGCGGAGTTATCAACCGCGACCAACAGTGTTTTCATTACCTTCTCCGGTTAATCTCGCGACGCCACCTTGCCAATCTCATCGATCAGCGCGTCTTTACACTTAAGGATTTCCTCGCGGAAGCGAGCTTCATTCTTGGCCAAACGCGTGCTGGGTACTAACAAACTGATGGAGAAGCGCCCCAGAATGGTGTCAATAGCCACCGCCATGGTGGAGACGCCTTCCAGAGTTTCTTCCCGATCGTAGGACAGGCCGGTGCGGCGTATTTCGGTTAGGTGTTCCAGCAGGGCCGGAAAATCACGCACCGTCATGTCGGTCACCGCCATATAGGCCTCTCCCAACAATTCCCGAGCCGCATCATCACTGTTCAATGCTAACAGCGCACGTCCACCGGAGGTGCTGTATAGCGGTAGATTCATACCGATACGCGGCACCACCCGCAGCTCACGATCCGCAACAATATAGTGCACCACCGCCAGCTGTAGGCCACTGGCGCGTCCCAGTGAAACCGTCTCGCCGGTGGCGTCACTCAATGCCTGTAGCCAAGGCGTCGCAATCGCGACCATTTCAGTATGCACGCTGGCAATCAGACGCAGCAACGACGGCCCCAGACGCACGCCACCGGCACCACCACGCACCAATTGCACTGAATCAAGCGCATTGACAATACGTTGCACGGTAGAACGTGGCAGATCGACCGCCTGCGCGATTTCGCCAAGGCTCATGCCATTTGGCTTTGCGCCCAGCGCATCGAGAATTTTCGCTGCACGGGTAATGACTTGAATTCCACCGGTTCTTTCGTCATCACAACATGTTGAGGGTTCAGACATAGGGGTTCTTTTCCTTACTTTTAGCCCACTGTAACATTTTTTTCTGCCGGGCGGCACGATGTACCACATTGCAATACAGCGCATCACAATGTAGCATGCGTCACAATGTATCACTATGCAATACAGTGCATCGTAAGTTTTGTTTCTGGAGTCACACTATGAATGCTCAGCCTGCGCCTCTCGCTGCCGCGCCGCATCCTTTTACCCTGCGTCTGGCATTAGGGCTGGTTGGCGTGCTGATTGCCGCCTTGACCTCTGGATTGAATGATAGAACAAGCGATCTGGCGCTGGCAGATATTCGTGCGGCTATCGGTATAGGTTTCGATCAAGGTAGCTGGATCACCTCGGTTTATCAGGCGGCAGAAGTCGCGGCCATGATGATCGCCCCTTGGTTTGCCGTGACCTTTTCGCTGCGCCGTTTTGCTCTGGTAGTGATAGGCGGTTTTGCCGTCGTAGGTGTATTCCAGCCTTTAATCGCCGACCCTGGGGTATTTATTGCGTTACGAGTCGTGCAAGGTCTGTTTGGTGGCGCATTGCCACCGTTGCTGATGACTGTAGCGCTGCGTTTTCTGCCCCCCACCATCAAGCTTTACGGGCTGGCGGCCTATGCGCTCACCGCCACCTTTGGTCCCAATGTCGCGGCACCGCTAGCGGCTTTGTGGACCGACAGTCTGGGTTGGCAGTTTGTTTTTTGGCAAGCAATCCCGCTGTGTCTGATCGCCTTCTTATTAATAGGTTGGGGGTTGCCGCAGGATCCTTTGCGCCTGGAGCGTTTCCGCCAAATCGATCTGTTCGGCATGATCACCGGTTGTAGTGGCATCGCGCTGTTGATCCTCTCGCTAACCCAGGGAGAACGACTCGACTGGTTCAATTCGCCATTGATCAGCCTGATGTTGCCGGTTTCCATTGCGTTGCTGGTGGTATTTTTGATCAACGAGTGGTTCCATCCATTGCCACTGTTAAAACTGCAGCTACTGCAGCGAATAAATCTTTCTTATAGCCTGCTGACGCTGGCTGGCGTGCTGTTGCTGGCGCTGTCAGGTTCGATGCTGCCATCGTTTTACTTTTCGCAGGTGGAAGGCTTCCGCACCGTACAATTCGCACCGCTGGCGCTGGTCGTCGGTTTGCCGCAATTGGTGATAGCGCCTTTAATCGCCACCTTGTTGAATCTGCGCTGGGTAGATGCCCGCTGGGTGCTGACCATCGGTGCCGCGCTAATAGCCAGCTCTTGTCTGCTCGGAATGCAGTTGACCGACGACTGGGCGCGACAAAATTTCTGGCTAATCCAAAGCCTCCAGGCATTTGGCCAACCGATGATGATCTTGCCAGTGTTAATGACGTCTACCAGCGTAATTATGGCACCGGAAGGCCCCTTTGCCTCCGCAATGTTTAACACCGTGCGCGGTTTTTCCGCCGTGGCGGCAAGCTGCTTGGTAGAGAATTTTATGAGCCATCGGGAGCAATTTCACTCTCAGGTACTGGTGGATCGGTTGGGTAATCACCCGTGGTTAATGACGGCAGAGAACGCTGATCGCGCCAGCGGTTCCATGCCGATGTTGCCGGATGGATCGGTCAGTTCAGCGGAGAATCTCGGGCATTTTTCGACGCTGGTAAAACATCAGGCGGTGATCCTCAGCATCAGTGACGCCTACCTGCTGATTACTGGCTTCGCACTGCTACTGGTGCTGCTGACAGCCTGGTTGCCGAAGCGAGTCTATCCACCGCAAACGCTTCTACCTTTAGTTCCAAAAACATCAGGATCATAACCATGAGCTTCACCCCTGCAAAACGAACCTTAACTCTGACATTGCTGCTGTTAGTCCTGCTGGCTATCGCTTTCTTTGTTCGCTCATCTCTCAATCGCCATCATTTTAAAACCGATGACGCGGTAGTCAGCGCAGATTACACGCTGGTGGCTCCCAAAATTTCCGGCTATATCCGCAGCGTCAATGTCAGTGATAATCAGCAGGTGAAAGCCGGTGAAGTCCTGGCCACCATCGACGATCAGGATTACCGCGTGGCGTTGGAAACAGCTCTGGCTAATCTGCAAATGAGTCAGGCCAAGCTGACCAGCATTCAGGCGCAGTTGGATCAACAACAGGCCAATATTGCCCAGCAGGAAGCCAGCGTCAGCGCCAGCCAAGCCACACTTAACTATGCAGGGCAAAATGCCGATCGCTATCGCCGATTGTTAAAAACGGGTACTGCCACAGCAGATGAACAGCAAAAATCCGCTTCCGTGATGCAAACCGCCGCAGCGCAGTTGAAACAGAATCAGGCAGCCGTGGTTTCTGCGCGCAAGGAAGTTGGGGTTTTGCAGGCCAGTCGGAAACAGGCAGAAGCGAACATTGCAGCCTCACAGGCCAGTGTTGATCAGGCACGTCTTAATCTTTCTTATACACGGATTGTTGCCCCGATTAGCGGCACTGTCGGCCAGCGTGCTATACGTCAGGGTGCCTGGGTCTCCGCCGGTACTCGCCTGCTGGCGGTGGTGCCGTTACAACAGAGTTACGTGGTCGCTAACTTCCTGGAAACCCAGTTGGCCAACGTCTCTGCCGGCCAGCCAGTATCCATCACTGTCGATGCGCTACCCGGCGTGACGCTGCGCGGCCACGTTGACAGCATCGCCCCGGCTACCGGTTCCACCTTTGCCGCCATCAGCGCTGATAACGCTACCGGTAACTACACCAAAGTGGTGCAGCGCCTGCCGGTGAAAATTCTGCTGGAACCAAACCAGCCGGAGCTGGCGCGGTTACGCGTTGGCATGTCGGTCGTGCCGGAACTTGAAATACGCTGATGCTTGTTATCATCCTGATTTTTGATTAAAAAAAAGCCACCGTTTACGGTGGCTTTTTATCAGCTGACAACAGTGCAATTACTCAGCCGGGCGGCTGCGCGGACGGCGCGAAGGAGCACCTGAACGCGGCTTGCCATCACCCTGCGGACGGGCGCTGCCGCCACCGCGGTTTTCACGCTGGCCGCCATTGCCACTGCGCTGGCCACCGCCGTTACCGGAACGTTGACCGCCGCCGTTGCCGCGTGGAGCGCCACGCCCACCCCCCTGACGGCCGTTGATGATCGGCTCCGCCTTGATGCTTGGATCCGGCTCGTAGCCTGGCAGGGCAATACGTGGGATTTCACGCTTCAGCAGGCGCTCGATATCACGCAGCAGTTTGTGCTCATCCACACACACCAGTGAGATAGCCTCACCGGTACGTTCAGCACGGCCAGTACGGCCGATGCGGTGCACATAGTCTTCCGGCACGTTAGGCAACTCGTAGTTCACCACGTGTGGCAACTGGTCGATGTCCAGACCACGCGCCGCGATGTCGGTAGCCACCAATACGCGGATTTTGCCATCTTTAAAATCGGCCAATGCACGGGTACGGGCACCCTGGCTTTTATTGCCGTGGATCGCCGCAGCAGTGATGCCGTCTTTGTTCAACTGTTCAGCCAGGTGGTTAGCGCCGTGCTTGGTGCGGTTGAACACCAACACTTGCTTCCAGTCACCTTCACCGATCATCTGAGACAGCAGTTCCCGCTTACGCTTCTTATCAACGAAGTGCACGCTCTGTTCGATCTGCTCGGACGCGGTGTTACGACGCGCCACTTCAACCGACGCTGGGTTGTGCAGCAGCTTGTTAGCCAATGCTTTAATGTCGTCAGAGAAGGTCGCAGAGAACAGCAGGTTCTGACGCTTGGCAGGCAGTTTGGCCAGCACGCGACGGATATCATGGATAAAGCCCATATCCAGCATGCGGTCCGCTTCATCCAGCACCAGAATTTCAATTTTGGACAGGTCAACCGCACGTTGGTGTTCCAGATCCAACAGACGGCCTGGTGTTGCCACCAAAACATCAACACCGCCACGCAGTTTCATCATCTGCGGGTTGATGCTCACGCCGCCAAATACCACCAGCGAACGCAGGCGCAGGTATTTGCTGTAGGATTCGACGTTTTCGCCGATTTGCGCAGCCAGTTCACGGGTAGGCGTCAGGATCAACGCACGTACCGGACGGCGACCTTTGACCGCATGATCATGCTTACTCAGCAGCTGTAGCAGCGGCAAGGTAAAGCCAGCGGTTTTACCGGTACCGGTCTGGGCGCTGGCCATCAGGTCACGACCTTCCAATACGACAGGAATCGCCTGGCGTTGAATTGGCGTAGGTTCGCGATAGCCCTGTTCTTCAACAGCGCGCAGAATTTCAGCACTTAAGCCGAGGGTTTCAAATGACATAAAGAGAAAAACTCCAGATCCCCCCTAACCTAACAGTGTTCGGTGCAGTTTCCTGGGAGGATTATCAGACGGGACATTAAGCATGACCACGAGGGATTGGCACAAACTGCAGTGCACCAAGCGGGCGATTGTAGCAGAAGTCGAACAAGAAAACGTTATTTAAGTGACTCAGAGCACAATATGCCGAGAATTCAGCCTAGTCCGAAAAAATGTCCTTAAATAAATAGCGGTTACTGATTGCGTTTTGTGCAATCTGGCATAAAGTTAATCATATGATTGATTAACTTTAGCGAGTGTCATCAATGCCAAATAATCAGACTGCCAGCCGGGCACGCGGTGAACAGGCGCGCCAACAGTTGATCGCCGCCGCCATCGAGATGTTCGGTGAGTACGGCATTCAGGGCGCCACCACCCGTGATATCGCGCAGCGCGCCGGGCACAATATCGCGGCGATCACCTACTACTTCAATTCCAAAGAGGGCCTTTATCTGGCCGTCGCACAGTGGATTGCCGACTTTATCCAGCAGGCATTTCGCCCCCTGGCCGACGAGATTGACCGCTTCTGGCAACTGCCAGATGCCGAACGCCCGCGGGAATACTATCTCGATCACCTGAAACGCGGTCTGCTGGCATTTAGCGACCTGATGACACAACCGCAGACGCTCAACCTCAGCAAAATCATGTCACGCGAGCAGCTCTCCCCCACTGACGCCTATCCCTTGATCCACCAGCAAGTGGTCGCACCGTTACATGACAAGCTTTGCCGTCTGCTGGCGGCCTACACGGGCATCGACCCGCATTCGACCAAAATCGTGCTGCACACCCACGCAATGATCGGCGAAGTGTTGTCGTTTCGCGTAGCGAGGGAAACCGTACGCCGGCAGGCAGGCTGGCAGCAGATCGGCACCGCCGAAGCGGAGCAAATCAGCGAAGTGTTGGCTGAACACATTGAGATTCTGGTTAATGGGCTGCGCCAACGCTATGGCGCGTAAACCCTTCGGATTTCAAGATACGGCGCTAGTTGTCTAGCCGTAATGCGAAATTCATTGGGTTTAATCTTTATAGGCAGGGAGTGTTATGAATAAGAAACGCAGTGCCCTTGTTGTTGCGGTTATTGTACTGATCGCCGCAGCCATTTACGGAGTTTGGTATTACCAACAGCAGCAAGAAAAACCGCTGACGCTGTACGGCAACGTGGATATTCGCACGGTTAATTTGGGTTTCCGTGTTGATGGGCGGCTGGCGTCGCTGACGGTAGATGAAGGCGATACTCTGCAACCAGGGCAATTACTTGGCAAATTGGACGATGCTCCGTATCTCAACGCATTGCAGCAGGCACAGGCTAACGTTGGTAGCGCCAAAGCCAAACTGGCACTGCTGTTGGCTGGTTACCGCGCCGAAGAAATTGCCCAGGTACGTTCGGAAATGGCGCAGCGCCTGTCCGCTTTTAGTTATGCCGATAGCTTCCTAAAACGCCAACAGGGCCTGTGGGCGAAAAATGCCACCTCTGCCGACGCACTGGACGATGCCCGCACCTCGCGCAATCAGGCGCAGGCCAACCTGCAGGCGTCTAAAGACAAGCTGGCGCAATACCTAAGCGGTAATCGTCCGCAAGAAATAGAAGAGGCCAAAGCCAATCTGGCGCAAAGCGAAGCCGCACTGGCGCAGGCACAACTTAACCTGCATGACACCAGTCTGGTTTCCCCATCCGCCGGCACAGTGCTGACGCGTGCGGTCGAGCCGGGCACCATGCTCAGCGCCGGTGGCACGGTGTTCACTTTGTCGCTGACCCGTCCTGTATGGGTACGCGCCTATGTTAACGAAACCAGTCTGGGTAAAGCAGCACCCGGTACCGAACTGGAAATTTATACCGACGGCCGACCAAACAAACCCTATCACGGTAAAATTGGCTTTGTGTCGCCAACCGCTGAATTCACGCCGAAAAGCGTGGAAACGCCGGATCTGCGCACTGATTTAGTGTACCGACTACGCATAATTGTCACTGACGCCGATGACGCATTGCGCCAGGGGATGCCGGTCACCGTTCGCTTTGCCAAACCTTGAGGGAGTGGCGATGGAACAGGTGATTGAACTCGAAGCGCTGGAAAAACGTTTCCCGACATTGGAAAAACCAGCTGTCGCCAGCCTCACCACCCGGCTGACCAGCGGTGCGGTAACCGGGCTGGTTGGCCCAGACGGCGCAGGTAAAACCACCCTGCTGCGTATGCTGGCAGGGCTACTAAAACCCAGTAGCGGCACACTGCGCGTCGCCGGGCTGGATCCGATCGCCCAGGATCGTCAATTGCACGCCATTCTTGGTTACATGCCGCAAAAGTTTGGCCTGTATGAAGATCTGACCGTCATGGAAAACCTGACGCTGTACGCCGATCTGCGCGGTGTGACCGGTGATCTGCGTAAACAGACGTTTGATCGGCTACTGACATTCACCGATCTCACCCGTTTCACCACCCGGCTGGCGGGCAAACTTTCCGGTGGCATGAAGCAGAAGCTCGGGCTGGCCTGTACGCTGGTCGGGCAGCCGCAAGTGCTGCTGCTGGATGAGCCTGGCGTCGGGGTCGATCCGATCTCACGACGCGAACTGTGGCGCATGGTGCACGAACTGGCCAACGACGGCATGTTAATCCTGTGGAGCACGTCTTATTTGGACGAAGCTGAACAGTGCCGCGAAGTGCTACTGCTCAATGAGGGAGAGTTACTGTTTAGTGGCGCCCCCCAAGATCTCACCCAGCGCATGGCCGGACGCACCGTGCTGATAGCGCCGCCCGCCGGTAATCACCGGGCCTTGTTGCAACGGGCGATCTGCTTGCCAACGGTCACCGACGGTGTGATCCAAGGCAAATATCTGCGGTTGATCCTCAAAGAAGGTGAAGATCATCAGCAATTGCTACAGGCGCTGGATCTGCCGGGGGCCGAACTGAGCGAAGCGGATCCTCGGTTTGAAGATGCGTTTATCGATCTGCTCGGCGGTGGACCGAACAGTAAATCAGCGTTGGCCGAGATCATGCCCACCGTCGAAGGCGAAAAAACGGAAACCGTGATCGAAGCGCAGGGGCTGACAAAAAAATTCGGCGACTTCGCCGCCACCGATCACGTGGACTTCAAAGTGCAGCGCGGCGAAATTTTTGGTCTTCTGGGGCCAAACGGTGCCGGCAAATCCACCACGTTTAAAATGATGTGCGGGTTACTGGTGCCGACCGAAGGTAAAGCACTGGTGCTGGGTATGGACCTAAAGACCAGTTCCGGCAAGGCACGCCAGCATTTGGGGTATATGGCACAAAAATTCTCGCTGTACGGTAACCTGACCGTGGCACAAAACCTGAAGTTTTTCTCTGGTGTTTACGGTCTGAGCGGCAAGGCTCAGCGCGAAAAAATCAGTGAGATGTCCAACGCCTTCAATTTTGGCCCCATCCTCAACCAAACACCGGATTCTCTGCCGCTCGGCTTCAAACAGCGACTGGCGTTAGCCTGTGCACTCATGCACGAGCCGGATATCCTGTTTCTCGATGAACCGACCTCCGGCGTCGATCCCCTGACTCGCCGTGAGTTCTGGCTGCATATTAATGGCATGGTGGACAAAGGCGTGACAGTCATGGTCACCACCCACTTTATGGACGAAGCGGAATACTGCGATCGCATTGGGCTAGTGTACCGGGGCAAGATCATTGCCGCAGGCACACCGGACGATCTCAAGCACCAGATCGCCAATGCCGACAATCCCAATCCGTCGATGGAACAGGCGTTTATCGAGTTGGTGCAAGGTTATGATCAGGAGGAGCAGCCATGAGTAGCAAAATCGCCACCAGCGACAACAGCGGGTTTTCCTGGCGGCGTCTGCGTGCCCTGTGCCTTAAAGAGACGCGGCAGATCCTGCGCGATCCGAGCAGTGGGTTGATCGCTTTTGTCATTCCACTGATGCTGCTATTTATCTTCGGCTACGGCATCAATCTGGACTCCAGTAAGCTGCGGCTGGGGATTCTTATGGAGCAACAGAGCGAAGATGCACGCGACCTGGCTAATGCCTTTGCTGGCTCACCCTATATTGAACCCACCATTAGTGATAACCGCCAACAGTTGATCCAATTGATGCAGGCTGGCCGCATCCGGGGGTTGGTAGTGATCCCCAATGATTTTGCTCAACGCATGGCGCGGCCACACGATAGTGCACCGATTCAAATTATCACCGACGGCAGCGAGCCAAACACCGCCAACTTTGTCCAAGGTTATACCCAGGGAGTGTGGCAAATCTGGCTGCAGCAACGCGCCACCGACAGCGGGCGTGAGGAAAAACCGTTAATTGATGTTCAGATGCGCTATTGGTTCAACCCGGCAGCAATCAGCCGGCACTACATTATTCCCGGTGCCATCACCATTATCATGACAGTGATCGGCGCTATCCTTACCTCACTGGTGATCGCCCGTGAATGGGAACGCGGCACCATGGAAGCACTGCTCTCCACTCAGGTGACGCGCGCCGAACTGCTGTTGTCCAAACTGGTGCCCTATTATTTCCTCGGTATGATTGCCATGGTGTTGTGCATGGTGGTGTCGGTATGGGTGCTCGGCGTTCCCTACCGTGGCTCGCTGCTGATTTTATTCGTCATCAGTAGCCTGTTCCTCGCCAGCACGCTCGGCATGGGACTGCTGATTTCCACCATTACCCGCAACCAATTCAACGCAGCAATGGTGGCGCTGAATGCCGCCTTTCTGCCGTCGATCATGCTGTCCGGCTTTATCTTCCAGATCGACAGTATGCCGGCCATCGTGCGGGCCGTAACCTACATCATTCCGGCGCGTTACTTCGTCAGCACGCTGCAAACACTGTTCCTGGCGGGCAACGTCGGCACAGTACTGATGATTAACCTGTTATTCCTGATCGCTTCGGCGGTGGTATTTATTGGCCTCACTGCCTGGAAAACCCAGCGACGGCTGGATTAAGGAGCTAGATGATGTTTCACCGTCTTTGGACGTTAATCATCAAGGAAATGCAGACGCTACTACGCGATCCGCAAACCCGTACCATTCTGATTATGCCGGTGATCTTGCAGGTGCTGCTGTTCCCGTTCGCCGCCACGCTGGAAGTGACCAATGCCACCATCGCGGTTTACAGCGAAGACAACGGTCATGCCTCTGTCGAACTGACCCAGCGTTTTGCCAAAGCAAAAGCCTTCTCCCATGTGCTGCTTTTGCGCAGCCCGCAGGAGATCCAAGCCACCATCGACAATCAAAAAGCCCTGCTGCTGATCCGCTTCCCCGCCCAATTCTCGCGCGATATCGCCACTGGCAATACCGCACCGCTGCAGCTGCTATTGGATGGGCGCAACTCTAACAGTGCTCAGATCGCTGCCAACTATGTGCAGCAAATTGTGCAGGAGTATCAAAATGAGCTGATCGGTGGACGCGCTAAGCCTAACAATAGCGAGCTGGTAGTACGCAATTGGTATAACCCGAACCTGGACTATAAATGGTTTGTGGTGCCTTCATTGATTGCCATGATCACCACCATCGGCGTGCTGATTGTTACCTCACTGTCAGTAGCACGTGAGCGCGAACAGGGTACGTTGGAGCAATTGCTGGTGTCGCCGTTGACCACCTGGCAGATATTTATCGGCAAAGCGGTCCCCGCGTTAATCGTCGCGACCTTCCAGGCCAGTATCGTGTTGTTGATTGGTATCTTTATCTATCAGATCCCGTTCGCCGGTTCACTGCTGCTGTTCTACGGTACGATGCTGATTTACGGGCTGTCGTTGGTGGGGTTTGGCCTGCTGATTTCGTCGCTGTGCGCCACTCAGCAACAGGCGTTTATCGGTGTATTCGTGTTTATGATGCCGGCAATCTTGCTTTCAGGTTATGTCTCACCGGTGGAAAACATGCCAGTATGGCTGCAAAACCTCACCTGGCTTAATCCCATCCGTCACTTTACCGACATCACCAAACAGATTTACCTGAAGGACGCCAGTTTCAGCATTATCTGGCACAGCCTGTGGCCGTTATTGGTGATCACCGCCACCACCGGCAGTGCTGCCTATGCCATGTTCCGCCGTAAAATTGCATAAAAAAAAGGCTCTGCTTTGTGAATCGCAGAGCCTTTTTGATCACCGGATACCCTATGGATTTCATGCTGCAGCCAGGCGACCAGCCAGCTCATCCCCAGACGCTTACTTGAGTAAGTTACTGGGTGAGCTGGTGCAGGTAACAACGCTGCAGCTTGAAAGACGACGGGTATTATCTGCGGTTGCCGAAAATACGTAGCAACATCAAGAACAAGTTGATGAAATCAAGGTACAGCGTCAGTGCGCCAACAATGGCGTATTTACGGAAGCTGTCTTTGTCATCTGAGTTCAACTGCTCGCCCATCGCTTTCAGTTTCTGGGTGTCGTACGCAGTCAGGCCAACAAACACCACCACACCGATGTAGGTAATCGCCCACATTAACGCTGTGCTTTTCAGCCAGATATTCACCAACGATGCCAGCACGATACCGATCAGCGCCATAAACAGCATGCTGCCGAAACCACTCAAATCACGCTTAGTGGTGTAGCCGTAAAGGCTCATTGCACCAAACATACCGGCGGTCACCACAAAGGTGCTGGCGATTGAACTGTAGGTATAAGCAATGAAAATACTGGATAGCGTCAACCCGGTCAGCGCCGAATAAAGCATAAACAACGCGGTGGCTACCGTGCCGTTCAGACGGTTGACCATACCGGAAATGACAAACACCAGCCCCAACTGCACGATAATCAGGCCGAAGAACGTGATTTGACTGGAGAAGATAAAGTTAAGGATCGCAGGCGTGTTGGCCGCGTACCAGGAAACGAATGCCGTCAACAGCATACCGCAGGTCATCCAGCCATAAACCTGCGCCATATAAGCCTGAATGCCGCTGTTGGCACGTTCGACGATTGAACCATTAGAGCGTGGATATCGGTCCATGACGGTTACCTTTTGCGTGTGAAACAAGATTTCAAAGCCCTGTTTACCCATCGCCTTTCAAGCCAGAGTTTGCTTAGCTGCAACTTGAAACGCAGAGAGTATCCAAAGGCCTTGCCTGCTATAAGCGTACCACAGAAAACCTAACGCGAAAGCAGCAAAGGTATTGATTTGTTTCCGCTGTTTACCGGTTATTTAACCGCTTTATGCCAGCGTTCTGCCGCCTGTCGATCGCTGTCACGCGCATCGACCCAGCGGTCACCCTGCCCAACAGCTTCACGCTTCCAGAACGGTGCGCGGGTTTTCAGGTAATCCATGATGAACTCGGTGGCTTCAAAGGCCATGCTCCGGTGTGCACTGGTCACGCCAACAAACACGATTTCATCGCCGGGAAACAGCTCGCCCACACGGTGGATCACCGTTGCGCGCTGCAACGGCCAACGGCTACGTGCTTCATCCACGATCTCCGCCAACGCTTTTTCGGTCATACCCGGATAATATTCCAGCGTGAGCGCACTGACGTTATCGCCCAGGTTGTGGTTACGCACCTTGCCGGTAAACGTGACTACAGCGCCATCATCATCGCACTGCGCCAACCACTGATATTCATCACCTACATTGAATGGCGCTTCACCTACGCGGATACGGGTATTTTCCACCATTAACCTCCGGTTACCGGTGGAAAGAAAGCGACTTCATCACCCGCGCGCAGTGGGTGTTCCGCCGCCACCAGTGACTGATTCACCGCCGTCAGCAGCTTTCCGGACTCCAGTGCCAGTGCCCAGCGATCGCCGCGTGCGCACAGCGCCTTACGCAGTGCTTCTACCGTTGGGTAGTCCGCCGGCATAGACAGGTCACCGGTGCCGACCAGTTCACGCACCTGCGCAAAAAACAGAATGTTAATCATAGCTCCACCTTAAAATCACCGGATTTACCGCCGCTTTTCGCCAGCAGCCGCACCGGGCCGATCACCATATCTTTTTGTACCGCTTTACACATGTCATAAATGGTCAACGCAGCCACCGATGCTGCGGTCAGCGCTTCCATTTCAACCCCTGTTTTACCGGTCAACCGGCAGCAGGTTTCAATGCGTACTCGGTTGTGCTCCGGTTGCGCTTCCAGCTGTACTTCAACTTTGCTCAGCATCAGTGGGTGGCACAGGGGGATAAGTTCCCAGGTGCGTTTTGCTGCCTGAATACCGGCTATACGCGCCGTGGCGAATACGTCACCCTTGTGGTGACTGCCGTCGATAATCATTGCCAGCGTGGCCGGTAACATCTCCACGAAAGCCTCGGCACGCGCCTCGCGCACCGTCTCTGCTTTAGCGGAAACATCAACCATATGGGCTTCGCCCGCGGCGTTAATGTGGGTTAGCTGCGTCATATTTTTATTTCTTCAGATGTGGCATGAAGTTGCATGGACGGTGGCGTGCGTCCAGTTGCTCTTCAATAATGCGTTCCCAGGCCGTACGGCAGGCGCGGGTCGATCCAGGCATAGCGAAAATCACCGTCTGGTTAGCAATACCGGCCAGTGCGCGCGATTGAATGGTGGCGGTGCCAATCTCTTCATAAGACACCATGCGGAACAGTTCGCCGAACCCTTCCACTGCGCGATCAAACAGTGGCAACAGGGCTTCCGGGGTGTTGTCCCGGGCCGTAAAACCGGTGCCGCCGGTAATCAGCACTGCCTGTACCTTTTCGTCGGCGATCCACGCAGAAACTTGGGCACGGATTTGATAAATATCGTCTTTGCTGATGGCGCGATCCACGACCTGGTGCCCCGCTTCAAGCGCGGCTTCCTGCAAGTATTGGCCCGAGGTATCTTCTGCTTCACCACGACTGTCTGAAACAGTCAAAATAGCGATATGTGCCGGAATGAATTCGCTGCTGGCATGACTCATTGCTTGCTCCCGTGCAATTTGAAAAATTTATCCGCCGATAAACGACAGATTCTGCGTGATGCCGCTGTTGCCCTGGTGCAGGAAATGGGTTTGCTTTTTCGTCCGCAACCCACCCTGAATGCGATCTTTCAATTCCTCAAGCTGGCCGTCATTCACCAGCAAATCGCGCAGGCTAATGCCCTGCTCACCGAACAGACACAGATGCAGATTACCGATGGCGGAAACCCGCAGCCGGTTGCAACTGGCACAGAAATCTTTTTCGTACGGCATGATTAAGCCTACTTCGCCCTGGTAGTCCGGATGACTGAACACCTGCGCCGGGCCGTCACTGCGGCCACGCGGTTGCAGCTGCCAGCCCTGCTGTTCCAGTTGCGAACGGATCACTTCACCAGACACATGGTGTTTGCGGAATAAGTCGCCACCCTCACCGGTTTCCATCAGTTCGATAAAACGCAGTTGGATCGGACGGTCTTTTATCCAGTTCAGGAAAGCGCCCAGCTGCTGATGATTAACATCACGCATCAGCACCGCATTGACCTTAACCTTGCTAAACCCAGCGGTAAAAGCGGCGTCGATACCCTCCATCACCTGGCGGAATTTGTCCTGACCGGTAATGGCGTGAAATTGACGGGGATCCAGACTGTCTACGCTGACGTTAATCGCCGTCAGGCCGGCGTCACGCCAGCTGGCAACGTCGCGCGCTAGACGGTAGCCATTGGTGGTCACAGCAAGCTGGCGAACCGCCGGGTTTTCACGCACGGCGGCAATGATCTCGGTAAAATCACGACGCAGCGAGGGCTCGCCGCCAGTCAGGCGCACTTTTTCGGTGCCCAGCTCGGCGAAAGCGCGGCTAACACGTCTGATCTCATCCAATGACAAGAAGGTTTTTGGACTGCCATTAGGGCGGTAGCCATCCGGCAGACAGTAGGTGCAACGAAAGTTACACACGTCGGTGATCGACAGGCGCAAGTAATAGAACTTACGCTCATAAGCATCAATGAGTTGCGGCACCATAACACCTTCCAAAGTCGGGAGGCGCGAGCGTTTCCACTCTGCACCCTGGTGGCTAACTTCGCCACGGCCAAAGCACCATATCGTCCGCAAGAACAACGTAGGCCCAGAGGCTAGGAGTTTTGGTTTCAGTTCCTACTGATTGAGTAGCCGGAACGAAACCGTGGTTTTCATCAGAATTCTAGCGCTAAACAAACAGGATAGCCAACGCGCAATTTCGCTATATAATTGTGTATACAGCGATTTTAAGCGATTCCAAATCTGGTAAACCATGATAAACGCCCTTTACGCAGACGAATTGACCGGAATCACGCAAATCACACTTTTTATACCCTAAATAATTGGAATGGCCTCCCGACAGCTAGAGCGAGAATCCCAGAAGCTTACTCAAGTCAGTGTCTGGGGTGAGTGCTTGCGGCCAACACAGGGGCAACATCAAGTATGACGGTTTTATCGCGTTTTCACGCCGGATCCGCTACCTTATGCGGGCAGTTAAGCCCCTTTGTAAGGAAATTTATGCGTAATCGTACCCTGGCCGATCTCGATCGGGTGGTGGCATTAGGTGGTGGCCATGGTCTGGGCCGCGTGATGTCTTCCCTGTCGTCTTTAGGATCCCGTTTAACCGGTATTGTCACCACCACCGATAACGGCGGCTCAACCGGCCGTATCCGACGATCGGAAGGCGGCATAGCCTGGGGCGACACCCGTAACTGCCTCAATCAGTTGATCACTGAACCGAGCGTGGCTTCCGCCATGTTTGAGTATCGCTTCAGCGGCAATGGTGAGCTTTCGGGACACAATCTCGGTAACCTGATGCTGAAGGCATTGGATCACCTCAGCGTACGCCCGCTGGAAGCGATCAACCTGGTGCGAAGCTTACTGAAGGTGGATGCAGCATTGATCCCGATGTCTGAACAGCCCGTCGATCTGATGGCGCACGATCACGAAGGGAACCATGTTTATGGTGAAGTGAATGTCGATCAACTGACCGACATGCCGCAAGAGTTGATGTTGTCACCGCGCGTCAATGCGACACGCGAAGCACTGGATGCCATTGCACAGGCTGATGTTATTCTGATCGGGCCAGGCAGTTTCCTGACCAGCCTGATGCCCCTGCTACTGCTTGATGACCTTACACAGGCCTTGCGCCGCAGCAGCGCCAATATGATTTATATCGGCAACCTGGGGAAAGAACTGAGCGTCGCGGCAGCAGCCTTGACGCTGAAAAATAAGCTGGAGTTGATGGAAGAGAAGATTGGCCGCCAGATGATCGACGCGCTTATTGTCGGCCCCTCGGTAGATGCCAGCGAAGTGCAAGATCGCGTGGTGATCAAACAACCACTGGAAGCGACAGATATTCCTTATCGCCACGATCGTCAGTTGCTGCGCCAGGCGCTAGATCAGGCGTTGATCGAATTAGGCACCCGCGCCTAAGCCCTTACTTGCCGCCACGCAGCCATGGGTTATCGCTGGCGGCTTTTTCGACCATGTCGATGTAAAGGTCTTCCACCTGCTTGCGCGCCCAGGGTGTACGACGCAAAAACTTGAGGCTGGACTTGATGCTGGGATCGCTGCTGAAGCAGTTGATGCGTACGCGTTCAGCCAGCCCTGACCAACCGTAGCTCTCCACCAGTTTATTCAAAAGTTGTTCCAGAGTGACGCCATGCATCGGGTCTTTGGACTGGTGTTCGGTCATGATCAGTAGCTCGCTGTAGTGAATTGGCCGCACACCATAATCAGCTTTGGCAGGAGCGACAAGGATTTTATGTTTGGCAGCGCTGCCTCACGCAGCGCGCCAACCGGTCACGAAATTGCGATAAACTGCTCACGCAGCTGGTGAATTTCGTCACGCAAGCCCGCCGCCTGTTCGAACTCAAGGTTCTGAGCATGCGTGTACATCTGCGCTTCCAACTCGCGGATTTTTTGATCCAAAGCTTTTGGCGTGAGGTTTTGGTACTGCTCTGCATTTTCCGCCGCCTTACCCTTCCCTCGGCCTTTACCGCGATTACCCGGTTTGCCCAGTTGCAGAATATCAGAAACTTTCTTGTTCAGGCCCTGCGGCACAATGCCGTTTTCTTCGTTGAACGCCTGCTGTTTGGCGCGACGGCGCTCAGTCTCGCTAATCGCCCTGGCCATCGAGTCGGTAATTCTGTCGCCGTAAAGGATCGCCTTACCATTCAGGTTACGTGCCGCACGGCCAATGGTTTGGATAAGCGAGCGTTCCGAACGCAGGAAGCCTTCTTTATCGGCGTCCAAAATCGCCACCAGCGACACCTCAGGCATGTCCAACCCCTCACGCAGCAAGTTGATACCCACCAGCACATCAAACTCGCCCAGGCGCAGGTCACGAATGATTTCGACACGTTCCACGGTATCAATGTCCGAATGCAGGTAACGTACGCGCTCACCATGCTCTTCCAGGTATTCCGTCAGGTCTTCCGCCATGCGTTTGGTCAGTGTGGTGACCAGCACCCGCTCGTTGATCGCCACCCGTTTACGGATCTCAGAAAGCAGATCGTCCACCTGGGTAGTCACCGGTCGCACTTCTATCAGAGGATCCAGTAGCCCAGTTGGTCGCACAACCTGATCGATAATGTCATCGCCGGATTTCTCCAGCTCATACTTGCCTGGTGTGGCTGACACATAAATCGTCTGCGGAGCCAGTGCTTCAAACTCTTCAAAGCGCAGCGGACGGTTGTCCAGTGCCGAAGGCAGGCGAAAACCGTATTCAACCAAGGTTTCCTTACGCGAACGGTCACCCTTGAACATGGCACCGATTTGCGGAATGGTGACGTGTGATTCGTCGACCACCAGCAGGCCATCGGCCGGTAAATAGTCAAACAGCGTTGGTGGCGGCTCGCCTTCCCCACGCCCTGACAGATAACGCGAGTAGTTTTCAATGCCGGAGCAATAGCCCAGTTCGTTCATCATCTCCAGATCAAACTGAGTGCGCTGCGTCAAACGTTGTTCTTCCAGCAGCTTATTGTTGGCCAGTAACACCTTTCGCCGCTCGGCCAGATCCACTTTGATCTCTTCCATCGCCTGCAGGATCCGCTCACGCGGCGTCACGTAGTGCGACTTCGGATAAATGGTAAAGCGCTGTACTATCTGCTCGATCTGCCCGGTCAAGGGATCAAACAACGAAAGCCGTTCTACTTCTTCATCAAACAGCTCAATACGCAGCGCCAACTCGTCTGACTCTGCCGGGAAAATATCGATCACCTCGCCGCGCACACGGAAGGTTGCGCGCTGGAAGGCTTGATCGTTACGGGTATATTGCAGTTCTGCCAAACGGCGCAGGATCGAACGCTGATCGATAATCATACCTTTGGTCAGATGCAGCATCATCTTCAGGTACAGATCCGGATCGCCCAAGCCGTAGATCGCGGATACCGACGCCACCACGATAACGTCGCGACGTTCCAGCAACGCTTTGGTCGCAGAAAGGCGCATTTGCTCGATGTGTTCATTCACCGCAGCGTCTTTCTCAATAAAAGTGTCGGAGCTGGGAACGTAGGCTTCGGGTTGGTAATAGTCGTAGTAAGAAACAAAATACTCGACCGCATTCTCAGGAAAGAACTCTTTCATCTCGCCGTAAAGCTGTGCCGCCAGCGTTTTGTTGGGTGCCAGCACCATGGTCGGCCGGTTAAGATCAGCGATCACATTAGCGATAGTAAATGTCTTACCCGAACCGGTAACGCCCAATAGAGTTTGGTGAGCAAGGCCGTCTTCCAGACCCTCTTCCAACTTACTGATGGCTTGCGGCTGATCGCCGGCCGGTTTGAAATCAGAATGCAGTTTGAAAATTTTACTCATATACCCTTCGTCTTTCAAATTGCCACGTTGCTGCCGGCGGTCGTGGTGAGCGGGCGCAGCATGCAGCGCCCCTACCTGGAGATATGCGCGCTCAGGCGGCCATAGAGCTAATGCTCGATGAATGGCCTCTAATTATGGAAAGCCCCGGCGATTTTCGCCAGTGCCTATGATACTGGATATAAAACCAGCTTCAAGCGATTCGTCTCTTTAGCGTGCGTCAAACCAGGCTGAATGCACCGGTAGAGTTACAGCGGCGTGACATTTTTATTGTCAATAACAGATTTATCCCCAAAATCCGTCACGAATTAACTTCTTGGTATCACTCAGGCCAAAAATCATACATAGAGACTTCATCGGTACAATGCCGGCTTGATTTTAGTTAATTTATTGATAAATAATAATTTTATAAAAAAGACGAGATTGCGGACAAAGCGAACAGAACCCGCGTCAGCTCTCGCTTCAAACCGCTTTTCTAAATCTAATGCACAAGGTTATCCACAGGAATAGTGGATAACTCTCACCGCCCCGCCAGTGGCGGGAGTTGCAGAAAGAACGCTTTTTGCCGTTTCTCATCGCCTGAACGGCTTTTTTAGTTATTTTTTCACAAAAATATCGCTCTGTTTATGCCGATTAATGCTAAAAAGACCCATTGCCAAAAACAGATTCATCTCATTGTTACCGTCACCTGTTGCATCTTTCCACAACCGGCGAAATAGTTTGCACCATAACTATTCTTCGCAGCACTGGAAGAGTGCAAAAATCGTCCGCGTTAACTTTCCCCCTCTGTTCTCCCCTGTAGCAATACCCCGGCTCAGCCCGGCTAGCCGTTAACAAGGCAATAACAATCACCCTTTTTAATTGATGTAAAAAGTTGGCCCACTGCTTGCATTACCTTTTCACACCAAAAGTCCACTGGGATAAATATTCGGGGCTGGGCGGAGAAATGACCGGTAATCCGCTCAACCTCAGCACAGTACGAAATAGCAGACATTTGCGTGTTAAAAACAGAAGAGCGCTGACAAACGGTTATTAGTCACCTTTTTAGGCTCTATATTGCTTGTTTCACCTTGAACCGAACTACCTCATTAAAGGTAGTCGAACAGCATTTTATTCTGGACATTTAGACACTCGGGAAAGAAACCGCAAACGCGTAAACGGCAACCAGGACGGGATAAAACAAGGAAGTAGAGAGTTCGATTAGCGTTCCTGCACCGGTCGTCCCGTCGCACCACCAGGTGTGATCGGCGTGACCAGTTAAGGCGGCGTTACGCCAGCGCCCCAAGGGCGCACATCCACGAGTGGTATACAGGTCTTTGAGGAGAGTGCAGAATGTTGAGTTTAAGGGCAGTAAATCAGTTCTACGGGCAAAATCACACCCTCTGGGACATCAATCTTGAGTTGCCACGCGGCCAGTGTACAGTGCTGATTGGCCGTAACGGTGTAGGCAAAACCACACTGGTCAACTGCATTATGGGTCACTTGCCTGTCGTCAGTGGCAGCATGACCTGGCAATTGGCCGACGAACCCCCGCAGAATCTATTACAGCAACCGGTTGAAACCCGTGCGGCACTTGGCATCAGCTATGTACCGCAGGGCCGGCAGATATTTTCTCAGCTCAGCGTGGAAGAAAACCTACAGGTAGCACTCATGGCCAGCCGCGATAAGACCCGTCGCATTCCGCCATTGGTTTACACCCTGTTCCCCAATCTGCGGGAAATGCGCAGCCGGCGCGCTGGCGACTTAGCCAATGGTGAACAACAACAACTGGCGATTGGTCGTGCTCTGGTACTGGAACCCGAGTTACTGATACTCGATGAGCCCACCCATGGCGTTCAGCCGACAATCGCTGGCGATATCGGTAACGTGATCCGTAAACTCAACCGTGAACTGGGTATGACTATCCTGTTAGTCGAGCACAAACTGCCGTTTGTTCGTCGCGTAGCGGATCGTTTTTACCTGATGGACCAGGGGCGCAGCGTCGCAGATGGCACACTAGAACAGTTGGATGAAGAATTGATTAATGCCTATTTGGCCGTGTGACTGACAGGGGCGTGAAATATTGCGCCCCACTTCTCATCGAGAAACGGTTGCTTTGCTAAGGGCAGCCGCTGTTGTACCAACACTGGCAGAACCAGGTAGGCTGGCAGCTGCCAACATCTCCCTTCATATTCAACGGGTTTTCACATCCGATAAATTTGAATTGAGGGTTAAACCATGGCTGATAATGACGCACAATTTATTCAATATAGCGATCTGGACAATAAGAACTGGACTTTAAAAGAACGCCTCGATGTAGAGGGCATTTACGTCAAGTCACGTGATGAGTTGGTCAAGGCGCAAACCTTTATTACAGACACATTAAAAAGGCCGACGATTGTAAAATTCACGGCCCCCTTTGAGGTGTGGACCGCCCCCAAGACCGATATCGACGTCGGCTTCGTTTATATTGACGGCAACGGCGTAAATATCACCACCAACATCCCAAATGGGACGAAAGACAATCACAACTACTTCCTGCGCTGCTACACGACGGCTAAAGCACTCGATAACGGGATCCCCATTCGCCCTGCACCAATCTTAAAGAACTTTACCGTCAAGGGGATTGGAGCCAAACAACAGCTCTCGACGGCTTCCATTACCGATGATAAAGAGGAAATAGTATACAATTTTATTGACGGGATTCGTTTTCAATCACCGGAAAGCCTGTTGGGAAACTTTTCCGTTAATAACGTATATATTTCCGGTTTCTATTACGGAATGTACTTTGGTAACAACGCGTATATTGGGCATCACTATGCCTGTGAGATAGTCCGTTGCTATGAATGCGTGCATATGCCGCCTGCTACAACCACTAATATGCCACCAACACAAACCGGTGACGAAAATACGACAGCTCAAAATTTTGGCGAAGGGATTAACTTCTTTGGTGGCACTATTGGCAACTCTCAAGGACTAGCGATTGGTAATCAGAACCCGAACGGCGCATTTCGTTTCTTCGGCACATCAATAGATTATGCGGGTGCGATTGTAAATGTAGAAGCTGGAAGCGTTGAGTTGCACGGCTGCCATATTGAATTCGGTAATAGTAATAGCCCACTTTCTGACTCCCCCTTCCGTTGTAGCGCCAACCAAAATGCGTCATTACTTATTCAGGGTGGGGAAATCATTACGCTGCAAACCACTCTGGCCCAAGACTACTGTTTTTACGCCGAAGCAGGCAGCAGCGGAATTATCGTAGACAACGTTAAGTTCTATGGGGTACGAACAGCTACTGGCCGTTATTTTGGCGGTACTGGCGACTTTGTGATTAAAAACAGTCGGCTGGATGGCGGCGGTGGCGGCAAAGGCATTCAGACTTTGACCACCGCCAATAATAACAAGCTTAAAGACGGTAATTTCTCATTTACTTCCAAGCCGCTAGGTTGGGAGGTTTCCGGTGGCAACGTCAGCAGCCCCTTCATCTCGGACGCCATTACCCTGGCTATTGAGGCCGGTGCAGGCGTTAACAGCAGCAATGCGCTAAAAGTGACCAAGCTGGGAAATACCAACTCCAGCGCCGGTGTACGAGTGGTTGTCCCGGTATCCCAATATGAACAGCTAGGCGCCTGTTTTACCTTAAAAGTACTGAATGGCGGCACCGGCAATTTATTTGCCACACTCAGTTATGCCTGTATTCAGGAGACGGAAAGCAACGGCGTATCGATCATCGCTAAATCAGATGTAGCAGCCTGGGATGGCACTCTCAATGCCAGTGATTATGCCGAGTTTAAAGAATACCGTTTTAACGCTAACCGACGCAAAGTGCCTGTTTGGGCAACCCACGTCATTTTGTCTTTCAACTTGTATGCTTTGGCGAAAAACGGGGTGCTTTACTTAGATAATGCATGCATCACCGCCATGTAAAACGGCAAGTCAGCTCTCTCCGTCCACGGTAAATCCGTGGACGGAAGGCTTAACCCTCAATGAGGTAAAACGCTCAAATCCAGGTAATGCCCCAACGCTTGTCGTTCAGGTTTAGGCAGATGCGGGATCTCCCCCAACAACGGTGCAGGCAACATGCGGCGCAGCGTGGCCAGATATTCCTGATGGCGACGGCCCGGTGGGCTAACATCATTGGCAATCCAGCCGACCAACGACAGTCCTGCTTGCTGGATTGCCTGCGCGGTCAGCACTGCGTGGTTAATGCAACCCAGCTTGATACCCACCACCAAAATCACCGGCAGCTGTTCCTGCTGTACCCAGTCCGCAAAGGTATGTTGCTCAGAAAGCGGTGTAAACCAGCCACCGGCTCCTTCTGTTAGCAACCAGTCTGCTTTTTGTTCCAGATGACGTAACCCCGCAGAAAGCTGCGCCAGTTCTATTGGTCGGCCTTCATCGGCACTGACAATATGCGGTGACGTCGGTTCGGCAAAAACATAAGGGTTCACCTCATGGTAGTTCAGCGCCACCGCACTGTTAGCCTGCAATGCCAACGCATCACTATTACGTAGTCCTTCGTCAGTCATCTCACTGCCTGAAGCCACCGGCTTGTAGCCAGCAGTGCGGTAGCCCGCCAGATTAGCAGCCTGCAATAAGGCACTGCTCGCCATCGTTTTGCCGACTTCAGTATCAGTTCCTGTGACAAACCAACGCTTAATCACGATAAATCACTCCATAAACCAAATGATAACTGAGCGGGAACTGCCCATGCTGGCAGGGGTAGGCCGCCTGTAAGGCTGCAAGCCGCCTGCGAGACAGCAACCCGGCCTCTCGGCCTTGGTGCAAATGAGTCGCCCCAATCCCTTTGAGCGATCGCATCAGCGACATGACATCCGGATAGTTCAGGGTTTGCCACTCCGCTTCCAGGCTGTGGCGGTAACCGGCACAGGCCGACGCGATCTCCTCCAACGGCAGAAAATCATTCACATGGCGTTCGCCGTCTACTTGCTGCCAGGCGTCACCTAATTCGCGCAACGATCCTGCCGCCAAGGTAGAAAACAGAATCACGCCGCCCGGGCGAGTTACACGATACAGCTCTGCCAGCGCGCGCGGCAGATCGTTGCACCATTGCACGACCAGACTGCTAAAACAGATATCCACCACTTCCGCGGGAAGCGGCACGTTTTCTATATCCCCCAGCAGGTAATGATCGGCCGCCTGTTGCTGACGAGCAAACGCCAGCATGCCCGGCGCCAAGTCGAGTGCCGTGACCTGCTTGCCCAGTGCACGCCAGCGACGACTGAAGTGACCAGTACCACATCCCGCATCGAGCAATTGCTCGCCGGGATGATCCAGCCCCATCCCCAGCAAGCGCTCACCAACATCACGTTGCAGCACCGCCGCGGCGTCATAACTGCCTGCCGCTCGGCTAAAGGCCGAGGCTACCGCATGTTTATTAACCTGCTCAAATGCTGACGTCATGCAGTACCTCCAGCAACCTGTCGATATCCTGCGGTTGATGCGCCGCTGTCAGCGTAATACGCAGACGCGCTCCGCCCGGAGGAACCGTTGGCGGGCGAATGGCACTCACCCACAGGCCCTGTTCACGCAGACGCTGTGCCAGATCGAGCGCACGTTGGTTATCGCCCACCAGCAAAGGTTGAATGGCGGTAACCGACTCCGTCAGAGTCAGCGACAACTGGGCAGCTCCCTGGCGGAAACGTTGGATGTTGTCCTTCAACCGGGCACGCAATTCATCGCCCTGCTGGATACAGTGTAAGGCCGCTTGCAGTGCGCAGGCTTGCGCCGGTGGCATTGCCGTGCTGTAAATCAGATGGCGAGCAAACTGCAGCAGGTATTCAGCCGTTGCTTCATCACACAACACGGCGGCCCCGCTGAGGCCAAAGGCTTTGCCAAAAGTGACCACCAACAGTTCGGGCCGGACGCCTTGCTGCCAGCAGCTGCCGCGCCCCTGATCGCCGTGTACGCCGATACCATGCGCGTCATCCACCATCAGCCAGGCCCCCGCCGCGCGGGTTAAACGGTGCAGTTCCGCCAATGGCGCACTGTCGCCGTCCATGCTGAACACCCCTTCGGTCACCGCCAGCATCTGGCCGTCGCAGGATTTAGCGAGCAAATCAGCCAGCGCCTGTGGCTGATTATGGCGAAAACGACGCAACTGGGCCGGTGAATGGGCAGCGGCTTCCAGCAGCGAAGCATGGCTGAGCCGATCGGCTAAAATGCGATCCTCGGCCTGCATCAGAGCTGCCAGCAGCGCCTGGTTGGCGGCATAGCCAGAGATAAACAGCAACGCACGCGGGTAGCCGAGCCATTCCGCCAATTGCTGTTCCAGCTTCTGATGCGCCGTAGAAAACCCCGTTACATGGCCAGAGCCCCCACTACCGACACCATACTGCTGTGCACCCTGCTGCCAGGCGGCGATCACGCGCGCATCCTGACTCAGGCCAAGGTAGTCATTGCCGGAGAAATTCAGGTAGCACTCACCGTTAAGCTGAATATGGCGACCATTGCCGCCCTGATTCACCTGGCGACGGCGGTAAGCGGCGCTCTGCTGCCGCTCATCCAATGCCTGTTCAATACGTTGTTGCCAGCTCATTACAGCGCCGCGTTGTAAAACTCAGCGGTATCCGCCTGCATCAACTGGGCAGCCAGCACTTCTTGTTGCTGGTTGTCGCCGTGCTCGGTTTCAGTCTGCTGTGGGTTCAGGCCCAGCTTACGGAACAATTGCAGATCTTTATCCTCTTCCGGATTCGGTGTCGTCAGCAATTTACAGCCATAGAAGATGGAGTTGGCACCAGCCATAAAGCACATCGCCTGGGTTTGCTCATTCATTTGCTCACGACCGGCGGACAAGCGTACGTAAGAAGCCGGCATCATGATGCGTGCCACCGCAATGGTGCGGATGAAATCAAAAGGATCGACGTCTTCGTTATCCGCCAGTGGCGTGCCTTTTACCTTCACCAGCATATTGATTGGCACACTTTCAGGCGGGGTTGGCAGATTGGCCAACTGCACCAACAGTCCGGCACGATCGCGTACCGTCTCGCCCAACCCAACGATGCCGCCAGAGCACACTTTAATGCCCGCACCGCGCACCTTACCCAAGGTATCCAAACGTTCCTGATAGCTGCGAGTGGTAATGATATTGCCGTAGAACTCTGGTGAGGTATCCAGGTTGTGGTTGTAATAGTCCAATCCGGCTTCTGCCAGCCGATCCGCCTGCGTGCCGTCCAACGTACCCAGCGTCATGCAGGTTTCCATGCCCATCGCCTTCACCCCTTGCACCATCTGCTCCAAGTAAGGCATATCGCGCTCATGCGGGTTTTTCCATGCGGCCCCCATGCAGAAACGGGTCGAACCATTCGCCTTGGCTTTGCGTGCAGATTCCAGTACCTGCTCCACCTGCATCAATCGTTCAGACTCAAGGCCTGTTTTGTAGCGTGAGCTTTGTGGACAGTACTTACAGTCTTCCGGGCAAGCGCCAGTTTTGATTGATAACAGCGTGCTCACCTGAACCTGACGCGGGTCAAAATGCTGGCGGTGCACCGTCTGAGCTTCAAATAACAGTTCAAGCAGAGGTTTATCAAAAAGGGTCTGGGCAAGACCCACTGTCCAGTGAATACGATCGGCCATCACGGCGTCTCCAAAAATTAAAAAAGTGTCGTCAGTTTAGATATTGTGGATATACTGTCAACCATTACGAACATGATTTGGTTTACAAGTATGTCTATCACTGCTGCCGACCTAGAATTTGACCAGCGCCACATTTGGCACCCGTACACTTCCATGAGCCACCCGCTCCCCTGTTATGCAGTAGAAGCTGCCAGCGGCGTAGAGCTACAACTGGCAGATGGCCGTCGCTTGGTTGACGGCATGTCTTCCTGGTGGGCGGCAATCCACGGGTATAACCACCCACAACTGAATCACGCAGCCACGCAGCAATTGGAAAAAATGTCGCACGTGATGTTCGGTGGCATTACCCATCCCTCTGCGATTGCGCTGTGTCGTAAGCTGGTGGAGATGACGCCAGAAGCGCTGCAATGCGTGTTCTTGGCAGATTCCGGCTCAGTGGCGGTGGAGGTCTCGCTGAAGATGGCGCTGCAATATTGGCAGGCACGTGGGGAACGGCGGCAACGCATTTTGACCCTACGGCACGGCTATCACGGCGATACCTTCGGTGCCATGTCAGTGTGCGACCCGGACAACTCGATGCACAGCCTGTATCAGGGTTACCTGGCGCCACACTTGTTCGCTACCGCGCCACAATGCAGTTTCGACCAGGCCTGGGATGAAAATGATATCGCGCCGTTCGCCGCGCTGTTGGAACAGCATGCCGGAGAAGTAGCGGCAGTGATCCTGGAACCCGTCGTTCAGGGGGCCGGCGGCATGCGCATCTACCATCCAACCTACCTTAAGCGAGTGCGTGAGCTCTGCGATCGTCATCAGGTGCTGCTCATCGCCGATGAAATTGCCACCGGTTTCGGTCGCACTGGCAAGCTGTTTGCCTGTGAACACGCCGACGTCGTGCCGGATATTCTGTGTCTGGGTAAAGCGCTGACCGGCGGTTATATGACGCTGTCTGCTACCCTCACCACACGTCACGTGGCGGAAACCATCAGCAACGGTGCCGCAGGCTGCTTTATGCACGGGCCTACCTTTATGGGCAATCCGCTGGCCTGTGCGGTGGCCAACGCCAGCCTGTCACTGCTGGCGGAAAACCGCTGGCAGCAGCAGGTCGCTGCTATCGAAACCCAATTGAAACAGCAGCTATTACCGTTGAAGGCTTTGCCAAAAGTGGCGGATGTGCGGGTGTTAGGGGCAATTGGCGTGGTGGAGATGCGTGAGCCCGTAGATGTGGCACAGCTCCAGCGTGGATTCGTTGAACGTGGCGTGTGGATCCGGCCATTCGGCAAACTGATTTACCTGATGCCGCCATACATCATTGAATCCGAGCAGCTCAGCCGGTTGACCGCCGCGGTAACGGCAGCGGTGCAATAATCAATTACCAATGCTGGTCCAAATAGCGGGCCAGCATCACCAGACACAACACCCACAGTACAATAATCAATGCTGCCGCCATGCGGCCAGTAGGATTATCGATGCGTTGCTGTGCTTTCTCACGAAACTCCGCCATCAACGGCTTGGGGATCAGGCGTACCGCCAGCATGATACCCAACGGCACAATGATTACGTCGTCCAGATAACCCAAAACCGGGATAAAATCTGGAATCAGATCTATGGGTGACACGGCATATCCTGCAACCAACAAGGCAATCAACTTCGCATACCATGGCGTACGCCGGTCGCGGGCCGCCAACCACAGTGCATAAATGTCGCGCTTGATACCCTTGGCCCAGCGGCGCAGCCAGCCAAACCACGGCGTGCGTTTTTTTAATGAAATCATGGTCACTTCATATAAGAACGTAAAACTGTCATCAATTGTTCGATATCTTGTTCGCGTTGCTGTGGCGTTGCATCTTCCGCAGTCAGATGTTCACGCACGTGCCCTTCCAGCACCTGCGCCATCAAACCGTTTACTGCGCCACGTACCGCCGCAATCTGCTGCAGAATAGCAGAACATTCGCCGCCATTCTCCAGTGCTCTCTCCAGCGCTTCCGCCTGTCCTTTTATGCGGCGCACCCGCGCCAACAGTTTTTTCTGATCTTTAATGGTATGGCTCATCGGCATCATCCAATTGTTATTTAGCATACTGGGGTATAGTATATTTATACGTTATTCACTTCGTTGAGATCCCAGATTATGACGTCACACGCCCCCGCTTTGCACCGCGAGCACAGCCACGTTTTCGACGATGGTAACCCATTGGCAGAAAGGAATACCAGATGGGCCGTGATACTCACCGCCAGTATGATGGTGATTGAAATTGCTGGCGGCTGGATGTTCAACTCAATGGCGCTGTTAGCTGATGGTTGGCACATGAGTTCGCACGCGCTGGCGTTGGGCCTTTCGGTATTAGCCTATAGCGCCGCACGCAGGCTGGCAAAAGACCGCAGATTCAGCCTCGGCACCTGGAAAATCGAGGTACTGACCGGTTATACCAGCGCGGTCTTACTGGTGCTGGTTGCTGCACTGATGCTGTTTCAATCTGTGGAACACCTGCTGAACCCTAGCCCAATACATTACAACCAGGCGATTGCTATCGGCATCGTGGGATTGGGCGTCAACCTGGCCTGCGCCTGGCTGTTACGCGGTGGTGGCCATGACCACCATCATCATGGTCATACTCATGACCACCATCAGGATCTTAACCTGCGCTCTGCGTATATTCATGTGATCGCCGATGCGGCAACTTCAGTGTTGGCAATAGTCGCCCTGTTTGGCGGCAAGCTGTGGGGGGCCAGTTGGCTCGACCCACTGATGGGGATTGTCGGGGCAATATTGGTCGCGGCTTGGGCCTATAGCCTGATGCGAGATAGCGGCAAGATCCTGCTGGATGCCGAAATGGACGCACCGGTAGCGGAAGAAATCCGTCAGGTGTTGGCCGACTCTGGCCACGCGCTGGCGATTACCGATTTGCATCTTGGCCGCATCGGTAAAGGTAAGTATCAATGCGTGCTGGCCCTGAGCAGTGCTGACAACGCTCTTACCGCCGACAGAGTGCGCCAACTATTGGCCATCCACGATGAACTGGTGCATATCACGGTAGAGATCAATCGGCCGCCGCTAGCGCAGGGGGTTGTATTGTTCCGGCAAAACAGTCTAGCTTAGGGACTCTGCTTTTACCGACAACTGGGAGTCACCATGGCTTTTCGTTTGTACAGCAACGATCTTCAGGACGGCGCAAAAATGCCGGAACGCCAGGTCTTTAACGGCATGGGTTATCACGGCGATAACCTATCTCCACATCTGGCCTGGGATGGCGTGCCGGAAGGCACCAAGAGTTTTGTGATTTCGGTATACGATCCCGATGCCCCGACGGGTTCAGGCTGGTGGCATTGGGTGGTAGCCAATATCCCGGCGGCGACGCGCGAACTGCCACAGGGTGCAGGCTCAGGTAAAGGGGGTTTACCAGCCGGTGCTATCCAGACCCGCACCGACTTTGGTTCTGCCGGTTACGGCGGCGCGGCCCCACCACAGGGCGAAAGTCACCGTTATCACTTCACCGTGCATGCGCTGGACGTAGAAAGTATTGAGGTAGATGAAGGCTCCAGCGGCGCGCTGGTGGGTTTTAACGTGCACTTCCATAGCCTTGGAAGTGCCACACTGACGGTGAAGTACAGCTGATATGGCTCGGGGCGGGTATATCCGCCCCGATGGAAATGTGGATTCGGCGTTAATAAACATACATGTAGCGAAAGCCTGTTTACTCCCCTACATGCCATACCGTGCGTAATACTCTCTTTCTATACCCTAAATAATTGGAGTTGCATCAAGGCGGCAAATTTGTGAGTCCCCAGGCGCTTACTCAAGTAAGTGACTGGGGTGAGCAAATGCAGCCAACTCAGAGGCAGCTTCAAGTATGACGGGTATCTAACACGCTTACCCACATCGGCCCTTTTCCTACCGGGTACCGTGCCAGCGTGGTCAGCTTGCCGCTGGCCTGATCAATCTCATACACCCCGATATGACCGGACTTCTGACCGGACGAAATCACAAAACGGCCGCTGTGGTCGATATTGAAGCCGCGAGGCTGTTCCTCAGTCGGATGATAACCAACCACCGACAAGGTACTGCCATCTTCGGATACGCTGAAAATAGTCAGAATACTGGCGGTGCGGTCACTGGTGTACAGGAAGCGGCCGTTTGGCGTGATATGAATATCCGCCGCCCAGCGGGTGCCGTTGAAATCGGACGGCATGATATCCAGCGTTTGCACCAGAGTATATTTGCCACCGTTTTCGCTGATGGCGAGCACGTCTACCGTTCCATCCAACTCATTCACGCAGTAGGCATATTTGTCGTTATGGTGGAATGCCATATGACGCGGGCCTGCCCCACTGGCAGTCGCCACCGCTTCCTGGCTGTGTGGCGTCAGTTCGCCTTGCAAGTCCAGATTAAACAGGCGGATGCGATCTTCTTTCAGACAAGGCACCAGCAACAGTTGATTGGTTGGGTCGATATTGGCCGAGTGCGGCGCGGTCAAACCGTCGATCTGCTGGATAGGCGCTACCACCACACCGTCATGGCCGATAGGGCTGACGCTGGCACAGTTACCGCTGTAAGAAGCAGAGAACAGATAACGCCCCTGCAAATCGGTAGAAATATGGGTTGGGCTGCCTGGCAGCGGCGCCATACCGGCCTGTTGCAGTTTGCCATCCGCCTCAATGCGGTAGCTGACAATACCGAAAGCCGGACGCACACCCACGTACAGATGCGTTCTGTCCGGGTGGATCGCCATCGGTTGTACCTGGCCCGGGGCCTCGACGGTCTGCAGCAACTCTAACGCCCCCGTGTCGCTTAACTGCCACACGTGAATTTGTTGGCTTTCCGGGCTGGCGACATAAACGATTTGCTTCATGTATTCTCCTCGAATAGGGTAAAAGAGAAACCGGTTTCAGGTTTTTCGGTTTCCCCTAGCTTACCTCACATCCGTGACATAACAACCCTGTGTTGTAGATGAAATATGTGCGGTTTTATCCATCGCTTATCCGGTGTACCATCGGTTTAATTTTGTTGCTAACGATAATGAGATCCCTATGAGCTACCGCGTCATTGCCCTCGATCTGGATGGCACCTTGCTGGATACCCAAAAACGCATATTACCGCAGTCACTGGCAGCCCTGGCTGAAGCGCGTGCCGCCGGCGTCAAAGTAGTGGTAGTCACCGGTCGCCATCATGTCGCGATCCATCCGTTCTATCAGGCGCTGGAGATAGATACCCCAGCGATCTGCTGCAACGGCACCTATCTGTATGACTTCCAGCAGAAAAAAGTGTTGGCTGCCGATCCACTGGAAAAAGATCAGGCCCGGTTGGTTCTGCAGATGCTAAAACAAAGCGACATCCATGGTCTGATGTACGTAGATGATGCCATGCTGTATCAGGATCCGAGTGGTCACGTCACCCGTTCATTAGCCTGGGCGGAAACCCTGCCACCAGCGCAACGCCCAACGCTGCTACAGGTCAATAGCCTGGTTCAGGCAGCCGATGAAGCGAAGTCCATCTGGAAGTTCGCCACGTCACATGCCGATATCCCTGCGCTGCGCAACTTTGCTGAAACAGTGGAAAAAGAACTGGGGTTAGCGTGTGAATGGTCGTGGCACGATCAGGTCGACATCGCCAAAGGCGGTAACAGCAAAGGGAAACGCCTGCAGCAATGGGTCGAGTCACAGGGCCTGAGCATGGATCAGGTGGTGGCCTTCGGGGATAACTACAACGATCTCAGTATGCTGGAAGCGGTGGGGTTGGGTGTGGCAATGGGCAATGCCGATGATGCCATCAAACAACGTGCCGATCTGGTGATCGCCGATCACCTGCAACCCGGTATCGCCGAGGTGATCCGCACGCGGGTACTGGGTCAGTAAAATGCAATGCCCTCTCTTCTATTATTAGATGGGAGGGTATTATTCAGCGTGCTTCGCGGCTGATCGACACGCTTTTGACCTGTGCATACAACCACTGTCCTGGCCTGATCGCCAGTTCGTCTCGTGCCCACGGTGTAATCCGCGCCCACAGTACGCTTTCCCCTACTGCCAGTTTCACCTCTACCTGCCCATTTACCTCCAGGCACTCGGTCACCTTGGCTGGCAAAACGTTGCGAATACTGCTGTTGACCGGCGGTTGTAATACCAACGAAACATCGGCGGCATTAATGCGTATACGCAGTTGAGCCCCCAGTGCCGCATCAACGCCGCTGACCCATAGACGTTGATCACCTAATGCCAACGCAGTCATCGCATAGCGCGTGTGATGTTCGATCACACTGACACGCAACACGCTGCTCTGATCTTCGCGCTGTAACCACGGACGCAATGCACTGCTGGCCCACACCTCCTCCAGCCCACCGAATGCCCTTACCTGGCCGTTATCCAACACCATCACCTGCTCCGCCAACTGCAGAATTTCATCCATGCTATGGCTAACGTAGAGGATGGGGATATTGACATCCTGTGCCAGCCGCTCCAAATAGGGTAGCAACTCGCGCTTACGGGGTAGATCCAGTGACGCCAACGGTTCATCCATCAACAACAGTTCTGGTGCAGTCAGCAAAGCGCGGCCAATCGCCACTCGCTGTTTCTCACCCCCTGACAGCGTCAACGGCAGGCGATTGAGCAGCGGACCGATCCCCAATAGCTCAACAATGCTGTCGAACTGTTTGCGCATGCCGGCGGCCATGCCGTATTGCAGGTTGCCGCGCACCCGGTAATGCGGGAATAGACGCGCGTCCTGGAACACATAGCCAATACGGCGTTTTTCTGGTGGAAGACAAAGGCCCCGGTCGGTATCCACCAGTGTGCGACCATTGAGCACAATACGCCCCTGTTGCAGACGAGTCAGACCACCGACGGCGTTAATTAATGAGGTTTTACCGGCGCCAGATAAACCAAAGATGGCAGTAATCCCCTGGGCAGGCAGATCGGCGCGGACATTGAGGTTCAGATCGCCAAGGCGTTGGGAAAAGTCCAGTTCCAGCATTTACACGCCCATCCGTTTGCGACCCCAGCGGACTAGCCACTCGGAAACCATCAGTGAAACCAGTGACAACACAATAGCAATCACACACAAGCGTGCGGCGGCGGCTTCTGCCCCCGGTGTTTCTATCAGGGTATACATCGCCAGCGGGATGGTGCGCGTTTCACCAGGAATATTGGAAACAAAGGTAATGGTGGCACCGAACTCACCCAATGAGCGAGCAAAAGCCAACACCACACCAACAATGACTCCGGGTAACGACAATGGCAACGTGATGGTGAAAAACACTCGCCACGGGTTAGCACCAAGCGTACGGGCCGCCTGCTCTAAACGGGTATCCACCGCTTCCAGCGCTAACCGAATAGCGCGTACCATGAGCGGAAATGCCACCACAGCAGAAGCCAAGGCAGCGCCACGCCAACTAAAGCTGAAACTGAGACCAAACCAGTCATACAGCCATTCGCCAATCACGCCGCGCCGCCCCATGGCGATCAGCAATAAATAGCCGACCACCACAGGCGGTAGCACCAACGGCAGATGAATAATACTGTCCAGCAGTGACTTGCCGGGGAAACGGCAGCGTACCAACACCCAAGCCATCAGAATGCCGAAGGGTAAGCTACATACTACCGCCAGGGCGGACACTTTCAGGCTCAGTTCTACCGCCTGCCATTCGTACTCACTCAACATCATTTACGCGGGGAGAATCCATAATGTTTGAAAATAGCGGCCGCTTCTGGGCCCTTCAGGTAGCTGTAGAACGCGCTAACAGCGGGTGTTTGATGGCCTTTAACAATCGCCATCGGGTATTCAACCGGTTTATGGCTGTCTTCTGGGAAGATGGCCACAACGCTGACTTTATCACTGGCTACCGCGTCTGAACCATACACAATGCCCAGTGGCGCTTCACCACGTTCCACTAACGCCATAGCGCTACGTACGTTGTTGGCGCGTGCCAGCTTAGGTTCCAATGCAGTCCAGGCACCGAGGTTTTGCAATGCTTCCTTGGCATAGATACCGGCCGGTACGTGATCCGGATCGCCCACCGACAGACGGCCGCCATTGAGCAGTTTTGTCCAATCAGTCTGTTTATCGAGTGTAATTTTAGCCTGTTTGGTGTCTTTAGCTGCGATCAGCACCAATTCGTTACCCAACAGGGTATAGCGCGTGTCTTTAACCATCTGCTGTTTGTCGATGGCATAATCCATCCACTGCTGATCGGCGGAGATAAACAAATCAGCGGGAGCGCCCTGCTCAATCTGACGTGCCAACGTGGAGGAAGAGGCGAATGAAGACACCACCTGGACATCCTTGCCTTTCTGATATTGAGTTGCGATGTCCTGCAGCGCGTTAGTCAGCGATGCTGCTGCAAAAACGGTAATTTTTTCTGCCGCAGACGCCTGCATGACCATACCGGATGCCAATACGATACCGCCGACCCACTTAGTCCATTGCTGTTTCATTGTTTTCTCCGCAAGTTAACGTGCATTATCACTCTTCGTTATATAAAAAATAATATAACGTCGCGCAGAAGCTTGTCATGCGGTTTATCGGCAGAGTGGGACATAACTTGAGAAACACCCGCCGAACGGTGCCGACGGGTATAGGGAAGGGGTGGTGCTAGGTGCGATTCTCTTTAGAATGGCCCACTTTGGAGAAGATGTTGAACACCTCACCCAAACCGTAGATCAAACCGAGAATGATAGCCATCACAATCGGTACCATCACGACGGCGAACAGCAAACTTTCCAATAATTCCAACATGGTAGCCTCACTTAACTGCCCATTGAGCGGTAATGAACACCGCCACGTAAGCTTTACTTTAAACCAAAATACACAGTAAAACGTGGTTATTTTAAAGGCTGTATAAAATTTGTAACCGGCCAAACGTGCCATTTGTGCAGCAATGCGGAATTCCGACACCCAATAGACGTTATTGGGCAGGATAATAGATCAGCGGTGCAGCATAATCGCTAACCGATGCCAAACGGGCGTTTACACCATACACGACGCTAATCGTCTCAGGTATCAGCACCTGCGGCGGTGGGCCAAAAGCATGCAAACCGCCCTCTTTTAACAACATCAGTCGGTCACAGTAACAGGCCGCTAAATTCAGATCGTGCAGAGACACCACCACGCTGATGCCCAAACGTCGCAGCAAAGCCATAAACTGATGTTGGTGGGCAATATCAAGATGATTAGCGGGTTCATCCAGCAGCAGCCACGGCGTTTGCTGTGCCAATGCGCGTGCCAGATGGACACGCTGCTGCTCGCCGCCTGACAACTGATGCCATTCTCGCTCGGCAAGCGATGAAATTCCCACTTGCTCCATAGCCTGTCCGGCAATGCGATAATCTTCTGCACTAAATCCCACCCAACGGCTGGCATAGACCAAGCGCCCAAGCAACACCACGTCTTTTACCGGTATGGCAAACGCACTGGGTCCGGACTGTTCGAGGAAAGTCATCCGTTTCGCCCGCTCGTGCCCCTTCAACGTAGCAATATCCGTCTCCTGCAGATAAATTCGCCCTCGGCTGGGCGGAAGCAACCCCGCCAATAGTTTGAGTAGCGTGGATTTTCCACTCCCGTTAACGCCGAGCACACCAGTAACTTCACCGGGGCGGACCTGAAAACTGAGGTTGTTTAGCACTGAATTTTCCGGCGTTGACCACCCTAAATGTTCAGCACGCAACCCGGATACTTCGCGTTCAACCCTCATGCGTTTATTTTCCGATATAACAATGCCAGAAACACCGGGACGCCTAACAACGCAGTCAGTACTCCAACCGGTAACTCACGAGGCGCAAACAAGGTTCTGGCCAACGTATCTGCTGCAACGGCAAACAGCGCACCGCACAATGCACTGGCTGGCAGTAACAACCGGTGGCGTGGCCCAACCAGCAGCCTGGCGACATGGGGCACTGTCAGTCCGATAAACCCCACTGCACCGCTGAACGCAACAATCACCGCGGTCAGCGCCATAGTAGTGACATACAGCAGCAGCTTCAGTGGTACCACCGCCACCCCCAAAGAGGCTGCGGTCAGGCCACCAAAAGCCAGAGCATCCAGCTCCCCTGCCCTCATCCAGCAAATTAATAACGCCGCCACCAGCAGCAACGTGATCAGGCCGACCTGCGGCCAACGCGCATCACTGAAAGAACCCAGTAGCCAAAACATTACGCCACGAGTGGCATTGGCGTCCGCCTGCCACAGGGTAATTAGCGAAGTCAAAGCTGAAAGCAGCTGTGTAACAGCGACGCCAGCCAGAATAAACAACGATGACTCAGCATGCAGAGAACGCCCGGCGAGCAGTAAAACCAGCGCAAACGCTCCGGCCGCACCGATAAATGCCCCACCTGGCACCGACAACAGCCCCCCGCCAATGCCCAAAACAAGCACAAGAACCGCGCCCACACCTGCACCGGAAGAGATCCCCAATACCCAAGGATCGGCCAGTGGGTTGCGTGTCAGTGATTGCAGGAGAGTGCCGGCCAATGCCAATCCGGCGCCAGCTACCGCAGCCAGCAAAGCTCTTGGCATTCTCAGCGACCAGATTATCCGTTGGTAAACCTCCGTGTTTCCGGAGGCATTAACAGCACCGGGGTCAGATAAAATATGCCATGCATCCTGCAGCGATATAGGGGCCGGTCCATACAACGACGCACCCAGTAAAAACAGCGGCAACGCGAGGGTGAGCATTAACAACCAGCAGCCCCCAGAGCATCGCGGTAGGCGAGTGAAACGGCGACGTACGGACCCATCCATGCTATTTCCAGCCTGCAATCACGTAGTCATCCAGCAATTGCCAGACCGGCCCTGCCTCTTTAAAACCGGCCTGTATCAAACTGGCGACGTGAAAGTCCAATGCTGCTGCAGGAGGTACTGGTCGCCCGGCGAACAGGCTTTCCCTCTGTTGCCGATATTGCGCCAATTCCGGCAATTGCTGCACGTTGGCAAACCACTGATCCCAGTCTTCGACACCGTTTTGCCAGGCCCGTTGTTGCGTCTGGTCATCGTGTTGCTTCGCGAACGCCTTAATGCGCGGGTGCCGATGATCAAAACGCTGGTGATCAGCATTCAAAAACACGCCACCGTCGGGCAATAATTCAGCAATGTTGCGATACAAAACCCCCAATTGCTCCGGCATTAGCCAATGCAGTGCGGTACTGGAAACTGCCGCCTGCGGTGCGGGGCCACTCAGCAATGAAAAGCAGTCAGGATCGGCGAGATCGGCCTGAAGGATACGGATCCGATCGCCGTATTCCGCCAAGGCGCCACGGGCAATTGCCAGCAATAACGGATCAAGATCCATTGCCGTTACCTTGGCTTTCGGGAAGCGCTGAAGGATACGTAAGCTGAGTGAGCCAGGCCCACAGGCCAGATCCAGCACATGAAAATCCTGACCTGCCGAGAGTTCCAGTACATCCAGTTGTGCATTGAAACGCGCTTCCCGCTCGGCGATGTAGGCACCTTGTTGTTGATCCCACGAGGCCAGCAGTGAAGAGAATGAAAAGGAGGACATATCAGGGTTCCTTATTGGGAATGGGCAATGGTGAGACCTGTTGCTGCAGGCCCATGATTAAACGATGCAAAGCCGGGACCGTACGGACCGAGGGATCCAGGTCATAACCGGGCAAGATGACGTAGTGCTTTTGCCGTACGGCACGCAGGGTTGCCGTTAGCGGGTGATGTTCTAAAAAATGGATTTTGTCTTTGGCACTGTCGCCGAGGCCGCCGCGGGGCAAATCGCCAAGCACAATCACATCAGGATCACGGGCCGCGATGGTTTCCCAAGAGACGGTAGGCCAAAGTGCTGGTAGATCAGCAAATAGATTTTCGCTGCCAACCTGCTGGGTTAGCAGCGACGGTGCACCGCAGCAGCCTGCCACATAAGGGGTTTGGGTACCGGCATACCACCAAAGCAATCGCTGATGAGGAAGTGATGCCGCCTGTAGCCTGAATTCTCGCAGCTGAGCTTGCTGATGCTGGATTAACGTTTCGGCGTGGCGCGAGACGTTAAAAATGCGAGCAATATCTCTCAGCTCGGCAAAAATGCCGTCGAAGCTCGCTACTGAGTTTACCGTGCTTTGCTGTCCCCGACAGACATTGGGCGAGAGATACGTCGCGATCCCCCACTCTGTTAGCCGTTCGCGATTAGGGGTTTCCGGGCTATTGAGCCAGTAGTAGCTGGCCGAGTAGATAAAATCCGGATTCAATAACAGCAAGGGCTCCGCCGCTGGCGGTGCGGTGGCTGACAGCTTACTCAGGACCTTATCCCATCCTGCTGACGCAGAAGAAGGCACAGTATCCTGCGCGTAGTCATAGCCAATAATGCCAACAACACGCGCCACGAGTCCCAGAGCCAGCATATTTTCCAGCGCAGGATTCGCGTACACCAGTACGCGTTCAGGCACCACCGGGTAACGGTATTGTTGGCCACAGTTGCTCAACGTCACAGGCTTAGCCTGCACCAATGTGCTAATCACCACCCCAAGTGCGCACAACAGGCGGATTATCGACGGCATGGCGCTATCAGAACCTCACCGAAATAAAGCTTTCATAGGTACGCGACGGCGCAATCAGCACCTGATCCGGGTAAGTACGCTGGTAGGCATACAGTTGGTTGGTGGCATTTCTGATACGAACGCCTAGGTTAACGATCGGGGTTAGTTGATAGTCTGCTGCCAGATCGAGCGTGGTGTAGGCCGGCATTTTGCGCTGGTTGGCATCGTCGTTATAACTGCTCCCAACATAGCGCAGCGATGAAGTTAGCCCCAGTGACTCCGTCGGCTTGTAACGCGCAGTAAGATTGGCGGTCCAGTCAGGAATGTAAGCCGGACGATTGCCGTTATAGCTACGCAACGGGCTACCGCCACGGTATTCATCGTAGCGGGCGTGTGTATAGGCCGCATTGGCAGCCAGTTCCCATTGCCAGCTTGGTCGCAGCATTACACTTAACTCAACACCGCGCGAAGTCTGTCGACCGACAGCATTCAAGGTATCCGGCTGCTGTGCATTGGGCACAAATAAGTTGTCCTTACGCAGCTCGTACAACGCCAGTGTGGCTTCCCCCTTATTTTCCCAAAACTGGCCCTTGGCACCCATTTCCCATTGGCGCGTCCGGGTTAGCGGCAAACCGGTTTGTGTCGGGCTTAAAAAGAACAGATCGGTGCCGGGTTCCTGACCCGTGGTGTAGTTAGCGTAGACATTAAGATTATCGGTTAACGCATAACTGGGCCCCAGGCTCCAGACGCTAAACACGTAGGTGTGCTTATGGGTTTCCTCTTGTGGGCTTTGGAAATGCCAATCCATCAGCATATGGTTGTAACGCAGTTGCCCCAGCAAGGTTAAGCGCTCAGTCAGACTGAAATGGTCTTCCAAAAATCCCGCGTACTGGTTTTGCGTGACGTGACGAACGGGGGAACGCTGACGGTCGGTTCCCTGCGAGAAATCTTCTCTGACCGGAGCCAGCAGCGAAACGTCCTCAGAACCGGGAAAGCCGTTAGAGTAGTACTGGAAGCGGCGTTTGCTCACATCAACACCGACCACCAACCGGTTATCAAAACCACCCAGCGGCCGATCAAACACCAGTGAACTGCGGTTGCCAATTAGATCATCATCATGGGCCAACGCCCCGAAAGAATCGCGATTAACATAGCCAGGTTGGGTTGCGGCCGACGTACGAAAACGTTCTACATTGTGCCACTCACGAAAACCGCTGTAGTAATAGAACTGGTTATGCAGTTCGATTTCCGGCGTGGTGAACCAGTCCAAACTGGCCTGGAACGAAGTGGCATTGCTCTGGATCCGACTGTCAGTCAGGTTGTTGTAGTTGATATCGCGCAGTTCGCGGGCAATGCGTCCGTCCACCAGCGGTGTGCCGTAGTAAGGATTGGTAGTACGGTTCAGCATACGGTCCAAACTTAGCGTGAGCAGGGCATTTTCTGTCAGTTTAAACAGTAAGGCACCAGACACTCGTTTCTGTTTATCGCGTTCATATTGGACGTTGGTACCGTTGTCGCTGCCGCTGATATCCAGACGATAAGCCGCCACATCGTCCAAAAGCGCACCGCCAGCACCAATATGCAGACGCTGACTGTTGTAGCTAGACAAACCGTAGTCAAGCTCAACAGGCTGGCGACTAAACGTTGGCTGGCGCGAAACCAAATTGACGCTACCGCCAGCAGCACTCAGCCCATTTAGCACTGAGCCAGGGCCGCGCAGAACCTCAACACTGTCGTAGTGGGAGGGATCCGCCAACTGGATCGTACTGCCAGGCGTTTCGACACCGTTATACAACCAAGAGACCGGCCTAAAACCACGTAGCGAAAAGTTATTACTCAGCGTAGGTGAAGCCACGCCAGACATACCGGTCGCGTGTTCGACCACATCAGCCAGTGTTTGGTCTCCACGCTGCTCAATAGCCTGCCGGTTGATAACGTCCACACTGCGTGGCGTTTCCTGGCTGGTCAGCCCCAAACGTGAAGCCGCCTGTGTGACTGCGTCTAATGAACCGTATGTGCTTTGAGGCGCAGTTGATGCTTCTACGGTAACACTGTCTTCACAGCGCAGTGACTTGTCCGCTTTGTCACAGTCGTTGACGGCGGCCAGAGCGGTATCCGACAAGAGAAAAAACAAAGTGGTAATCAGACAACAAAGTGATTTTCCTGGCGTGACGAAACGCCTGCGTGCAGCACTCATTTACAGCATCCCTGTGGTGAAATAAAAACGTGGCGAGGCCTGAGGCCATCTTTATATTTTTAGTTATGTTATAACATATCAAATATCAATCACCAGTTTTATTGTCCTTGTGCACTCCTCCACGACAACCAACGATCCATCCTTTGGCGCTTTGCTGCTAAATCAGCGACAATAAGACTTTTGCAGCCGACAGGACGCGTTATGCAGGCCGAAATTCTTCTTACTCTAAAACTCCAGCAAAAACTGTTCGCCGATCCACGCCGTATCGCGCTGCTTAAACAGGTCCGACACACAGGTTCCATTAGCCAGGGCGCTAAGCTGGCAGGTATCAGCTATAAAAGCGCCTGGGATGCGATTAACGACATGAACCAGTTGGCAGAACAGACTGTGGTTGAGCGTGCGACAGGGGGTAAAGGCGGCGGTGGCGCGCAGGTGACCCATTACGGCGAGCGGCTGATCCAGCTTTACGACCTCTTGGGACAGATCCAGCAAAAAGCCTTCGATGTGCTGCAACAAGACAACCTGCCGCTCGACAGTCTTTTGGCAGCAATCTCACGTTTTTCGCTGCAAACCAGTGCGCGTAACCAGTTCTTTGGCACGGTTATCGAACGCGATCACCAGCAAGTACAACAACACCTCGATATTTTACTTAACGACGGCAAAACCCGTCTCAGTGCGGCGATTACCCAACAGAGTGCCGATAGACTGCAACTCTCACCCGGTAAAGAAGTGCTGGCATTGATTAAGGCCCCTTGGGTAAAGCTGAATACCGATCCCGCGTTGGCGGGTGCCGCAGACAACTCCCTGGCAGGTGTGGTCGCCAGTATTCAGCCCGGCACCGATCACAGCGAAGTACTGGTAACGCTGACGGGCGGTGAAACCCTGTGTGCCACCGTGGCCAACCCTGAGCTGCAACAACTTAAATTACGTCCAGGCAGCACGGTATACGCCTTGTTTAACGCAGACCGGGTGATCGTAGCCACGTTGTGTTAAACGCAACGTTACGTTGCATTTTTGCCGATTGACATCACCTTGCAATGCGCCTATTTCTAAACAAAATAATTGCATAAAAAGGAACAGGTGATGTCGTCGTTGCACATTTCGCAAGGGTCATTTCGCTTAAGCGATACCCGCACCTTAATGCTGGATATCCTGAATATTCAGGCTGGCGACAGTTGGGCCTTTGTCGGCGCCAACGGTAGCGGCAAATCTGCGCTGGCACGTGCACTGGCCGATGAATTGATATTGCTGAGCGGCGAACGCCGTAGTGACTTTAGCCACGCGGTACGCATTTCTTTCGAACAGTTACAAAAGTTGGTCAGCGACGAATGGCAACGCAACAATACCGACCTGCTCAGCCCCGGTGAAGAAGACACTGGCCGCACTGTGGCTGAAATCATTCAGGAAGACGTCAAGAATTCTACGCGCTGTGCCCAACTGGCAGAACAGTTTGGCATTACCCCGTTGCTGTCGCGTCGCTTCAAATACCTTTCTACCGGCGAAACACGCAAAACCTTGCTGTGTCGGGCGCTGATGCCGCAACCCGACTTGCTTATCCTCGATGAGCCTTTTGACGGGCTAGATGTGAATTCGCGCGCCCAACTGGCTGCGCTGCTGAGCGACCTCTCTGGACATGGTTATACTTTGGTGCTGGTGCTCAATCGCTTTGACGAAGTGCCCGACTTTATCCGCCATGTTGGCGTATTGGCAGACTGCACATTGGCAAACCAAGGGACACGTGAGCAGGTGATGGCCGACGCGTTGGTCGCACAATTGGCGCACAGTGAAAACCTTGATGGTCTGGCACTACCAGAGACGGAAGATCCAGCGCAAACAACCACGTTACCGGCGGACCAACCGTTAATTGTCCTGCGCGACGGGATTGTCAGCTACAACGATCGACCTATTCTCAATCATCTCGACTGGCAGGTTAACCCCAATGAACACTGGCAGATCGTTGGCCCAAACGGTGCTGGTAAATCCACCCTGCTCAGCCTGATCACTGGCGATCATCCTCAAGGCTACAGTAACGATCTCACGCTATTCGGTCGCCGTCGTGGTAGCGGGGAAACCATCTGGGATATCAAACGCCATATCGGTTACGTCAGCAGCAGCCTGCACCTGGACTACCGTGTCAGCACCAACGTCCGTAACGTGATCCTGTCCGGTTTCTTCGATTCGATTGGCATTTATCAGGCGGTGTCCGATCGCCAACGGCAGTTGGCCGACCAATGGTTGGCCCTGCTGGGATTGAATGGAGACGCCCCGTTTCATAGCTTGTCCTGGGGACAACAGCGACTAGCCTTGATCGCCCGCGCATTGGTCAAGCACCCGACGTTGCTGATCCTCGATGAACCACTGCAAGGGTTAGATCCGCTCAATCGCCAGCTGGTTCGCCGTTTTATCGACGTGTTGATCGGCCAAGGTAACACTCAGTTGCTGTTTGTTTCTCACCATGCCGAAGACGCACCGCAGAGCATTACTCACCGACTGAGCTTTGTTCCTGACAACGAAGGATATCGCTATCAGCTTGATGCGTTAGCCTGACCCCGATGATGATACGGATGGGTGGCAAGGCCACTCATCCGATGACATATCCGGCAACACTTCCTCCGTAACACATCACATTTGGCCTTTTATCATAAGGGGTAAAGGATTCGTTTCTGGAGACACTATGTCCGCCGCACTGATTATTATCGATCTTATCGACGATCTGATTGGCCCCAAAGGCCGTGTGAATCATTGCCGTGAACAGGCAGTGGCACAAAATCTGGTCGCCAACACCAATGCCGCTGCGGCTTACGCTCGTGTGCGTAAAATTCCGGTAATTTGGGTGCGAGTCGGTTTTGCCGACGACTATCATGATATTCCCGCCCATTCTCCTTTGTTCAACCACCTGAAACAGATAGGTGCGCTGCGTTTGAGTAGCCCTGGTTGCCAGTGGGATAAGGACTTGCAGGTGCTACCGGCAGATATTGAGTTTGAAAAACACGGCGTTTCCGCCTTTGCCGGTAACAATTTGTTAGCCTGGCTGCAGGAACATCACTGCCATCATTTGTTGCTGGGCGGCGTCAGTACTCCACTGGCAATCGAAAGTACCGCCAGGCAGGCACACGATGTTGGTTTTCAGGTCACGGTTTTGCAGGATTTGTGCGCTGCGCCTACTTTTGACATGCACCAGCAGAGTCTGGACATTTTGCAAAATCTGGCAGAAATTACCCGGTCGTCAGCCTGGATGAAAGGTTAATGGCATTATTTACGCCACTGCCCCGACCTTTACTGTAACTTCACTGTGTTACTATCCGAATTAGCGCTCAATTCCGCCATGATCACACGCCGCAAAGGCACTGAGCGCCGTGTACATATTTTAAAGGGACATAGTTATGTGGGGCGTATTGGCTGCTTCGTTATTCTTTTTGCCATTTAACCGGCTGATTGCCTGGTTAATTTTGGCCGCATCGGCAGGGATGGGGATGTACCACGGGGTACTTACTCCGCTCAGCCTGGCATGCTTATTGGGCATCGTTGCTCTTGCAGGGCTGCGACATTATTACCGTGACAAACGTCCACTTGCCCTGCTACTGGAGATTTTATTGGTCGCCAGCTCTATTGCACTGTTTTTACACTTGATCCCCGGCATTAACAATTTCAAAGCTGTGGATGGTGATAAGGCTGGCCCGCTAAGCGCGCCGTTAACCATGTATTACAACTTCGACAAGGCGCTGGTCCCCTTCTTGTTATTCGCCTGTCTACCTACATTATTTAAACGCGATAAACCAGAAAAGAACGTTGGCTTGTCAGCCTGGGTTATGTTGCTCATCAGCATCCCTGCCTTGCTAGTACTGGCAGTGGCACTCGGTGGCCTTAAGTTTGAATTACATATTCCTTGGTTTATCCTGCCTTTCGTCATGGCTAACCTGTTTTTTGTCTGCATGGCCGAAGAGGCATTATTCCGCGGCTATTTGCAACAACGTCTTAGCCAATGGTTGGGTGCCTGGCCGGCGCTGGTTATCGCAGCCCTGATTTTTGGTGCTGCACATCTGGCTGGCGGTATGTTGATGGTGGCTTTCGCTACACTGGCTGGGTTGATTTACGGTCTGGCGTGGATGTGGAGCGGTCGCTTGTGGGTGCCTATTTTGTTCCACTTTGGGCTTAATCTGACACATTTGTTGCTGTTCACTTACCCGCTCTACCAACATTCCTGACGCTTGAGCCGGTAGGCGCCTGCCTGCCGGCCATCCTGGTGAAAACGCTATCACTCAAGCACGGATTATTCCTTCCCTCTTGATATACCCAGACTGCACCATCGCTATTTCTTGCTGTTACACTTAGTGTAAGCGATTCCATTTTTCGCGCTAGATCACCTTTTCACTCCGAAAGACGTGCTATCTTTTTGCCCATAGTTATCCATTTATATGCATTACTGGGGCGTTAGCGGTAGATGAAAGCGATTACACCTAGCCGCATCGACCAAGAAAAAGGAACCGTCATGACGGATTTTAACCCAATCGATCATCCCCATCGCCGCTATAACCCACTGACTGGACAATGGGTACTCGTCTCGCCACACCGGGCTAAGCGGCCTTGGCAGGGCCAGCAGGAAGCCACGCAGCAAGAAACACTGCCGCAGCACGATCCGAACTGCTTCCTTTGCCCAGGTAATACCCGTGTCACCGGCGATAAAAACCCGGATTATCAGAACACCTATGTGTTCACCAATGACTTTGCCGCATTGATGACTGACACCCCTCTGGCACCGGAAAGCGTAGATCCTTTGATGCGCTGCCAGAGCGCACGTGGAACCAGCCGGGTGATTTGCTTTTCCCCCGATCACAGCAAAACCCTGCCGGAGCTGACGCTTCCAGCGCTGGAATGCGTAATCGCAACCTGGCAGGAACAGACTGCCGATCTGGGGCGCAGCTATCCGTGGGTGCAGGTATTTGAAAATAAAGGCGCGGCTATGGGGTGTTCCAATCCACACCCACATGGACAAGTTTGGGCCAACAGTTTTCTGCCAAACGAGGTCGAGCATGAAGATCGTCTCCAGCGCGCGTATTTCCAACAACACCAATCCTCAATGCTGCTGGACTACGTTCAACGTGAACTGGCTGACGGCAGCCGTACCGTAGTGGAAACCGAACATTGGCTGGCTGTGGTGCCATACTGGGCCGCCTGGCCGTTTGAAACATTGCTGCTGCCGAAGCATAGCGTGCAGCGTATTACCGACCTCAGCACCGCACAGAGTCTCGATCTGGCCGTGGCACTGAAAAAGCTCACCAGCCGCTACGACAACCTGTTCCAGTGCTCCTTCCCTTATTCCATGGGCTGGCACGGCGCGCCGTTCAATGATGCGGATAACCGCCACTGGCAATTGCATGCCCATTTTTATCCACCGCTACTGCGTTCCGCTACGGTGCGTAAATTTATGGTGGGTTACGAAATGCTGGCGGAAACCCAGCGTGATCTGACTGCAGAACAGGCCGCAGAGCGTCTGCGCGCTGTTAGCGATATTCATTACCGTGAAGCCGGAGCCCAATCATGAGTTTGAAAAATATTACCCACGCCCTGTTCAGCGAACGTTTTGGTTACGCTCCCGAGCTGACTATTCAGGCCCCTGGCCGGGTGAATCTGATCGGCGAACACACTGACTATAACGACGGTTTTGTGCTGCCGTGCGCCATTGATTATCAGACAGTGATCGCCTGCGCCAAACGTAATGATCGTCAGATCCGGGTCATCGCCGCCGATTACGACAACCAACAGGATCAGTTCTCGCTCGACAGCCCGATCGTAAGTCACCCAAACCAGCGTTGGTCCGACTATGTACGGGGCGTGATCAAGCACCTGCAACAACGTAACGCTGATTTTGGCGGTGCCGACCTGGTGATTTCCGGCAACGTGCCACAGGGTGCCGGCCTCAGTTCTTCTGCCTCGCTGGAAGTTGCCGTGGGCCAAGCGATGCAGGCACTGTATCAGCTACCGTTGGATGGCGTGGCCCTGGCACTGAATGGCCAGGAAGCAGAAAACCAGTTCGTCGGCTGCAACTGCGGGATTATGGATCAGTTGATTTCCGCACTCGGTGAGAAAGACCATGCCTTGTTGATCGACTGCCGCTCATTGGCAACTCGGGCAGTATCGGTGCCAGAAGATATTGCCGTAGTCATCATCAACTCCAATGTAAAACGCGGCCTGGTGGACAGCGAATACAACACCCGACGCCAACAGTGTGAAGCGGCAGCGCGCTTCTTTGGTGTCAAAGCGCTACGCGATGTCAGCCCAGATCTTTTTTTCTCGATCCAACATGAGCTGGATCCGATCGTCGCCAAACGAGCACGTCACGTGATCAGCGAAAACGATCGTACGCTGGCCGCCGCTGATGCGTTAGCTGCTGGTGATATGAGGTTGATGGGCCGATTGATGGCGGAGTCACACGCCTCTATGCGCGATGATTTTGAAATTACCGTACCACCAATCGACCGATTGGTAGACATTGTCAAAGCCGTTATCGGTGAGCAAGGTGGTGTGCGTATGACGGGTGGCGGCTTTGGCGGTTGCATTGTAGCCCTGATGCCGCAGGCGTTAGTCGCGCCAGTACGCGAAGCGGTAGCCCGTGAATATCCATTACAGACCAATGGGCTGAAAGAAACCTTCTACGTTTGCAAAGCATCCGAAGGGGCTGGCACATGCTGAGCGACAACCGGGCGCTGGCTCCAGATGGCCAGCCCTACCAGTTAACCCAGTTGAAAAACGCCGCCGGAATGACGGTAACCCTGATGGATTGGGGCGCTACCTGGCTTTCAGCCGTCCTTCCGCTGAAATCAGGCAAAACACGTGAACTGCTGCTGGGTTGCCAAACACCGGCTGACTATCTGCTGCAAGCAGCCTATCTGGGTGCTACCGTCGGGCGCTACGCTAACCGTATCGCTACCGCGAGTCTGCAGATTGATGGCAAACGACATCCTCTGGATGCCAATCAAGGGGAACACCAGTTACACGGCGGGCCAGAAGGTTTCAACGCCCGCAGATGGCACATTATTCAGCAGAACGCGCACCAGGTAAGCTACTCACTGCATTCGCCAGACGGTGACCAGGGTTTTCCCGGTAACCTCGATGTCGAGGTGTGCTATCAACTTACTGCCGATAATCGTCTGGAAATCAGTTATCAGGCGCAAACCGATCGTGCCTGTCCCGTCAACTTGACCAATCACGCCTACTTCAACCTGGACGGTGCGGGCACTGATGCGCGCCACCAGCGGTTGCAACTGTTTGCCGATCGCTATCTACCGGTCGACAGTGATGGGATCCCCAGTGCGGCTCTTACGCCGGTAGAAGGCAGCGGCATGGATTTCCGTCGCCCGAAAACGCTGCTGCAGGATTTTCTGCACGATCGCGACCAGCAACGTGTAAAAGGCTACGATCACGCCTTCCTGTTGCACCGTACATGTGCTGCGTTGGACAGCCCAGCAGCCCACCTGTGGTCGGCCGATGGCCAGGTGAAAATGAGTGTATTCACCACCGCGCCGGCTTTACAGCTCTACAGTGGCAATTATCTGGGCGGTACCCCCGCACGTGATGGTGGCAGCTACGCCAATTACGCTGGTGTCGCCCTTGAAAGCGAGTTCTTGCCGGACAGCCCGCACCATCCAGAATGGCCACAACCCGATTGCTGGCTGCAACCAGGGCAACATTATCAAAGCGCCACCCATTATCAGTTTTATCCTATCTGACCCGCTACGCCCCTTGCTATGCGGCGAGGGGCCGTTTGTTATAAATGCTTACCTTTTTACCCTTCCGCCCCACAGGTGGCCGCCTTTCCTTATTCCAAAGTGAGCACTAGAATCAGGCTACGGTGATAAGCACAACACCTTGTGCAAGGTCACAATTTTCGGCCACCCCGGCCGGTCAATAGCTGAAGGAACACCTATGCGTCTGATTACTGCACTTCCATTACTGGCAGGTTTACTGCTGAGCTCAAACCTGATGGCTGCCGAAACTGCAACAAAAACGCCGTCCCCGGCGCAGGCTGCACAACAGAAACGCATGACCGATTGTAATCAACAGGCCTCTAGCAAAACGCTGAAAGGTGCAGACCGCTCCACCTTTATGAGTACCTGCCTGAAATCCGAAGGCACCACTGCGACCAAAACCTTGACCCCGCAGCAGCAGAAAATGAAAACCTGTAACGCCGACGCCAAGACCAAAAGTCTGAAAGGCGATGAACGTAAAACCTTCATGAGCAATTGCCTGAAAAAATCGGCCTGATTCCCCTGATCCTTCGGCACGGCTGAATTCCCTTTAGCCGTGCTGCCTTCCCTTTCTGCGCCCGCCTGATCGATTCAGCTTTTCCTCAGCACAGCACTTACTTTGCGGCAAGAAATTGGCTATGGTTAAACACTATCGATTGCCGAGCCACCGGCCGCGGCAATATAATGATTTTCGTTATCATTGAAATGTCAGATTATTAAGGAGTTAAGCTATGGCTGTAACTAAGCTGGTTCTGGTGCGTCACGGCGAAAGCCAGTGGAACAACGAAAACCGCTTCACCGGTTGGTATGATGTTGATTTGTCAGACAAAGGCCGCACCGAAGCAAAAGCAGCAGGCAAGCTGTTGAAAGATGAAGGTTTCTCCTTTGACTTTGCTTACACCTCCGTACTGAAGCGTGCAATCCACACCCTGTGGAACATTCTGGACGAATTGGATCAGGCTTGGCTGCCGACTGAAAAATCCTGGAAACTGAACGAGCGTCACTACGGTGCGCTGCAGGGTCTGAACAAGGCTGAAACCGCAGAAAAATACGGTGATGAGCAGGTTAAGCAATGGCGTCGCGGTTTTGCCGTAACCCCACCAGAGCTGACCAAAGATGACGAGCGCTACCCGGGCCACGACCCACGTTATTCCGCGCTGACCGAAAAAGAGCTGCCGCTGACCGAAAGCCTGGCGCTGACCATCGATCGCGTGATCCCTTACTGGGATGAAGAAATCCTGCCACGTATCAAAAGCGGTGAGCGCGTTATCGTTGCTGCTCACGGCAACTCCCTGCGTGCACTGGTGAAATACCTGGATAACCTGAGCGAAGACGAGATCCTCGAACTGAACATCCCAACCGGCGTGCCGTTGGTATATGAGTTTGACGAGAACTTCAAGCCAATCAAACGTTACTATCTGGGCAATGCCGACGAGATCGCTGCTAAAGCGGCCGCCGTGGCAAACCAGGGTAAAGCGAAGTAATTTTCGCCCGTTGATCTAAAAAGCCCCCGGTTTTGGCCGGGGGCTTTTTTTTATTAAGAAACTACCCATCCTATCCCCTATGGCTTTCAAGTTGCAGCTAGGCGACCCGCTCGCTCATCCCCAGGCGCTTACTTGAGTAAGTAACTGGGGATGAGCGAGCGGCTTGAAAGACGATGGGGGATATTAGGCTCGGCGTGCTTTCACGGCTACTGCCAGTTCGCGCAGAACGGTCTCGGTATCTGACCAGCCGATGCAGGCGTCGGTGACGCTCTTGCCGTAGACCAGCGGCTCGCCGCTTTCCAGGTTCTGATTACCTTCCACCAGATGGCTTTCGATCATCACGCCCATAATCGCCTTTTCACCGCCGGCAATCTGTTGGCAGACGTCTGCGTTCACTTCCAGCTGCTTTTTGAACTGCTTGCTGCTGTTGGCGTGGCTGAAGTCGATCATCACCTGTGCAGGCAGACCCGCTTTGACCAGACCTTCTTTAACTTCTTTCACATGCGAAGCGCTGTAGTTCGGCTCTTTGCCGCCGCGCAGAATGATGTGACAATCGCCGTTACCGCTGGTATTCACAATGGCCGAGTGGCCCCATTTGGTCACCGACAGGAAACAGTGCGGTGCGCTGGCGGCGTTGATGGCATCAATCGCCACCTTGATGGTGCCGTCGGTGCCGTTTTTGAAACCGACTGGGCATGACAAACCGGAAGACAGCTCACGGTGTACCTGAGATTCCGTAGTACGTGCGCCGATTGCGCCCCAGCTCATCAGATCCGCCAGATACTGTGGCGTGATCATGTCGAGGAATTCGCCAGCCGCCGGAAGGCCACTATCGTTGATATCCAGCAACAACTTGCGTGCCAAACGCAGGCCATCGTTGATTTGGAAGCTGTTGTCCATTTGTGGATCGTTGATCAGCCCTTTCCAGCCCACGGTAGTACGCGGTTTCTCAAAATAAACGCGCATCACCACTTCCAGCTCGCCGCTCAGTTCCTGGCGCAACGCCAGCAGGCGACCAGCGTACTCTTTGGCGGCTTTGGTATCGTGGATCGAGCATGGACCGATGACAACCAGCAGGCGATCGTCACTGCCACGAAGGATCTGATGAATAGCATTACGTGCCTTTGACACCGTCTCTGCTGCGCGTTCAGTAGCCGGAAACTTTTCTAACAGGGCCACTGGTGGCAGGAGTTCCTTAATTTCTTTAATGCGTAAATCGTCGTTTTGGTAATTCATAACTTTTCCATTCGGTATCGAGAGGCGGTATTTCGCAGAGCGTAGATCCAACCAATTTAGCCTGTGAGGGTAGCGCTGTAAATCACCTTTGCCGCCTGCAGAATGAACGGCCAAATTAACAGTAGATTGTGCTGTTTCATCAGGGGAGCGCAGTGGCTCCTTTTTCGTTATGCTAGCTACCAGGATACAGTTACTCGAGCCAAACCATGCCCTCTCTGTTATTAGTTGATGACCACCCGGTGGTTCATGTCGCACTGGAAGCGGCGCTAATCAAATCGTCCCGTCCGTATCACCTGCAGGCGGTGCAAGACGATGTCCAGGCGCTGAGCCAACTGGCCACCCACGATTTTTCGTTGGTGATCCTCGATATTGGCCTGCCGCAGGTCGATGGTCTGCAGTTGTTGAAAAAAATCCGTCGTCACTATCCACAACAGCCGATCCTGATCTATACCGCGCAGGAAGAAGAAATCTACGCCCGTATGGCCTATACAGCCGGTGCTAATGGCTTTGTCCATAAGGGCAACCGGCTCGACCAGTTGGTGCACGCGATTGAAACTGTACTGGATGGAGCCCTGAGCTTTCCCGTCGCCGCAATGGCGGAAGAAACTCTGCCCGCGGAAGGTGCTCTGCTGACACCAAAAGAACTTCAGATTCTTGGGCTGCTTAGTAAAGGATTGTCCAATCTGCAAATTGCCGACATGCTGAACATCAGTAACAAAACCGTCAGTACCCATAAGAAAAATATTTTGCGCAAGACTGGTGCCAGTAATCTGCTGGAACTGGTGGCGGTATTTAAAGAGCTTACGCCATGATGCGTGGCGTTCTGTTGTTGTTAGCTCTGTTGTTGTGTTTAGGTAATATTGCGCAGGCAGGACAACCGGTGCGCTACCAACTGGTCAGCAACCTGAGTATTCCACCGGATATGCTAATCGCCAGTGAGAAAAACCCCTGGCGTGACGCTACTCTGCGCATCGGTATCATCAGCGAAAACACCAGCCCCTATAACATCATCGTGGATGACGATTTATACGGTCTGAACGCCGACTACCTCGGTTACGTTCAGCAGGTCACTGGCATCCACTTTCAGATTTACGGCTTTACCGATCTGGCGCAGCTTGAGCAGGCGCTCCATAACGGCACCATCGATCTGGTGTACGGCATTCCGCAAAATGAAGCACTGCATAATCTAAAAGTTTCTCAGCCTTATTACGTCAGTAATTTACGTGTACTGCGAGATCGCAGCAATGACCGTCAAGTGATGCTCAACTCCGCCAATGCGCGGGTGGCAATCAGCACACTAACCGATATGCAGGCCGGTAATGCGTTGAAAGCGGTGTCCTCTCACGTGCAGCGTTATGACAATAACCTGCAGGCGGTGTATGCCTTGCTCAACGGCAGCAGCGATTACTTTATTGCCGACGAAGCCAGCGCCAGTTTTATTATTGACCAATTACAGCTCGGCCAGCTTTATCAGATTGAAAGTACCGTCAACCTCGGGAATCTGTCATTCGTATTTGCTTCCGCCAACCCGACGCTGATCGAGACGCTCAATCTTGCCATCGCCGATACCCCGATGGAGTTTATGAACGCCATTCAGAGCCGCTGGAGCAAGAAGATCCCCAGCTATCTCGACACTGGCAACGCCGACCTGACCCAGATGGAAAAAAACTGGGTGGCAACCCATCCCACCGTTTATTACGCCGCCATTGAGAATAACTTTCCGTTCGCCTACCGCGGTGCCGGTGGGCAGCCGCGCGGTTACGCGATCGACATTTTGAATATCATTGCGCAGAACACCGGGTTGCGCTTTATGCCACTTTGGGCACGCAACGCCGAGCAAGCGGACCAACTGGTGCAATCCGGTCAGGCCAGCTTCCGTACCGCCCTGCCATTAGCGCGTGGTGTGAAGGCGCGCTACAGCGCCAGTATGCCAATCCACCGTTCGTTGTGGGGGGTTTACATTGGTCAACACACCAACGGCATTTCCACCTGGGGTGATCTGGCCGGCAAACGTATCGGCGTGTTGCAGGGGGATCTGGCTCAAGGGCTGGTTCCCCCCAATGAAGAGCTGATCCGTTTTACCGACAGCAAAACCCTGTATGACGCTTTGGCGAACGGCCAAATAGATGCACTGGTTGATAACGTGATCTCAGCAAACTTTGTCGCCCTATCACGTTATTCTGGTGCGATAAAACTGGCGTTCGCCGCCAATAACATTGCCTACCCAGTGGCATTCGGTGTACGTCAGGATCAACCGCTGCTGTTAGCTATCCTCGATAAAAATCTGATGCAGATCCCGTCAGAAACACTGCAATCATTACGCGATGAATGGATTGTCGATCGCAGCAACCTGATTGACGCAGTGAATGAAAACCGCATGCAGCCACAAACCACCTGGCTTTTAGCGCTTCTGGCAGCGGCAATTTTGCTGTTGCTGGGACTGACACTTCGCCGCTTTATCTTGCAACGACGTGAAAAGCGCGAACGTGAAGTTCTCGAGCAGGCACGCCGACATGCTGAAGCTGAGAACCGCATGAAAAGCAAATTCCTGGCTACCGTCAGTCATGAGCTGCGTACCCCAATGCACGCTATTCTCGGCTTGCTGGAACTTGAGCTCAAACGCCAGCCAGCGCCTGAGGGATTGCCGGTCATTTACAGTTCAGCGTCGTCGTTACTCAACTTACTCAATGACTTGCAGGATCACGCAAGGTTGGAAACCGGCTCACTGACATTAGTGCCTAAAGCTGTGACGTTGCAGCCCTGGATTGACCACATCAGCGCCCTGTATCAGCCACTGATTGGCGAACGCCCGGTGAAATTAAGCGTGAGCGCAGCCGACAACCTACCCACCGCTGTTCTTATTGATGGTGAGCGTTTACTTCAGGTAGCTAACAACCTGATAAATAATGCGATTAAATTCACAGCTCGCGGCACTATTCAGGTAAGCATCGGTTGGCACGAACACGCTACGCAACAGGGCGAGTTGTGTCTGACGGTGGCCGATAGCGGGTGTGGTATTGCCGCCGATGAGATAGACAAGCTATTCCAACCCTTTTACCGGGCACGCGGTGCACAGCGGGTATCCGTGCAGGGCACCGGTCTGGGGCTGTCTATCTGCAAGGAAATCATCGAGCAAATGGGCGGCCGTATTGAGCTACATTCGCAGCCCGGCGTGGGCACCCAGGTTTATGTTTCGGTGCCAGTGGCCCAGGCCACTGTTGATCCAACGGCCCACCCGGCCGACAAACAGTTCAATTTACCGGCGCCAACCCTGCGCGTGGCACTGATCGACGATCATCCCACCAACTTACTGCTGATGGAGCGGCAATTGCGCCACTTCGGGCTACAACCAACGTTATTTGAACAGGGTTATAGATTGCTGAAAGCCCACCGTCGGCAACCGTTTGACCTGCTGTTTATTGATTACAATATGCCACGTCCGGATGGCCTGACGCTGGCACGACTGATACGCCGCGACGAACTACGCCACCATCTTCCGGCCTGCCAAATTATTCTCTGCTCGGCTGACGTGCAGGAATTTACTCGCATCCCGCCAGGGTTGGTGGCGATTGATCGGTTTTTGACCAAGCCCATTTCACTGTCGGCTATCGCTCAAGCATTACCGCAGCAACCGCAGGTCGCAGAGCAGCAGTTAGTCCTCACTGACCTACAGCAGACTTTGGCCGAAATGGCTGGCAATGACCATTCCATGCTCCAACGCCTGGCGACCACCCTACTGACAACGCTGCAACAAGATCGACAACGGCTTGAACAGGCAGTACAGAATCAAGATTTACTGTCTTTGGGGCAAAGCGCACATCGAATTAAGGGCAGTTTGCTGATGCTGCAATTGCCGACAGCAGCAAATCTGTGCCAACACCTGGTAGAAAGTGGCCGTGAAGGAACATTGAATCAGGCTGCCTATACTGAATTAAGTGTGTTAGTGGAACAGATACTGATAGAACTGGATGATCTGGTCAGCACTGACAAGTCGTATTTCGCTATGCATAAGGATGAATAATGTCGGACGCTCCACATGTACATCAGCCAAAAGACAGTAATAGTAAACGCCTACTGACCGCTTTTTTAGTCACTGCGGTATTTATGGTCGCCGAAGTCGCCGGTGGATTAATTTCTGGTTCACTGGCTCTGCTAGCAGATGCCGGCCACATGCTCACCGACGCCGCTGCCTTGCTGGTCGCGTTGATGGCGGTACACTTCTCGCAACGCAAACCCAATGCGCGTCACACCTTTGGTTATCTGCGCCTGACCACTCTGGCTGCTTTCCTCAACGCCGCGGCGTTGCTGGTGATCGTCGTATTCATCCTGTGGGAGGCCATACGGCGTTTCTTCGAACCTCAGCCAGTAATGGGTACGCCAATGCTGATTATCGCCATAGCGGGGCTGCTGGCTAACCTGTTCGCCTTCTGGCTGCTGCATCGCGGCAGCGAAGAGAAAAATATCAATGTCCGCGCCGCGGCATTGCACGTGCTGGGGGATTTACTGGGTTCGGTGGGTGCCATTGCTGCCGCCATTGTGATACTGACCACCGGCTGGACCCCAATCGACCCGATACTCTCGGTGTTGGTCTCCTGTCTGGTCATACGCAGCGCCTGGCGACTGTTGAAAGAAAGCTTCCACGAGCTGTTGGAAGGCACACCACAGGAAGTGGATATCAACAAGTTGCAAAAAGACCTATGCCTGAATATTCCGGAAGTCCGTAATATCCATCATGTGCACGTCTGGCAAATTGGTGAACAGAAGCTCATGACATTGCATGCGCAGGTGATACCACCGAACGATCACGATGGCCTGCTGAATCGCATTCAAGCTTACTTACTGGAACATTATCGGATTGGTCACGTGACCATTCAGATGGAATATCGGCATTGTGATACGCCCGACTGTGGGATTAACCGGGCGCCAGAGCCAAGTGATCACTCACATTCACACGTGGGGCATCATCACTAGAATCAACTGGGGCGCCTTATTCGGCGCCCCAGCGTTGTTATGGTGCAGAAGATAAAGGCCGCGATTGGTTACTGCTTGCGCTCCTGATCCATAGCCAAGAGCCGTTCAGTGCAATCAGCGTCAGAATCACATATTCCAGCGCCATGGCATAGACGCCCTGGTAGGCGAAAATCGCTACGCTAATCACGTCGATCACTACCCACAACAACCAGTTTTCCACGTATTTGCGTGTCATCAGGATCATCGCCACGATCGACAGTACCATCATGGTCGAATCCCAGAATGGGAAGGCATCCGGCTGCAACTGCGGCATTTGCACGCTGAGGCCCAAGCCCTGCATCACAGTCACCGCAGCTTGCGTCAACCAGGCAAACACGCGGTCAATGTTGAACGTCATCAAGGCTATGCCAATGACACACACTGCCGCCCAAGTCAGCGCCTTCGGCAATGACAACCAACGAATCTTCAGCTCGGCCTGATTATCCTGAGTCTGACGGCTCCAGGCGTACCAGCCGTAGATATTGGCAACAAAGAAGAATAACTGTAGCAGCAGGCTGGCGTAGAGCTGAATTTGGAAGAAGATCACCGCGAACAACGTGACGTTAATCAAACCAAACAGATAGTTAATAATCTTCTCTTTGCTGGCATACCAAATGCAGAGCAACCCGAACAGGGTACCAATAGCTTCAATCCATGACAGATCATAGCCTCCGGCACCCAACGGGATATGCACCAGGATATTGCTGGTACTGAAAAAGCTCATTTTATCATCCTTATTAAGCGGTTAATCTGCCCTCAGGCATTCCCTTTCACCGGCATTTTTAATTGCGCAGCAAACTCAAGCATTCGATTCAGCGGGATCAGCGCTTTTTGGCGCAACGTAGCATCGACGTGGATCTCGTGCAGTACGCCCCCCTGCTCCAGCCCATCGGCGATGGCTTTCAGACCATTCATCGCCATCCACGGACAGTGTGCGCAGCTGCGGCAGGTGGCACCTTCACCGGCGGTAGGCGCTTCAAATAATTCCTTGTCCGGACAGGCCTGTTGCATCTTATAGAAAATACCGCGATCGGTAGCGACAATCAGCTGCGGGTTAGGCAGGTTTTTTGCCGCCTGAATTAATTGGCTGGTTGAACCCACCGCATCTGCGAGATCAACCACTGCCTGTGGCGACTCTGGGTGCACCAGTATCGCTGCGTCTGGGTACAAGGCCTTCATACGCATCAACGCTTGGGTTTTAAACTCGTCATGGACGATACAGGCGCCCTGCCAGCACAACACATCGGCACCAGTCTGCTTTTGTACGTAGCTACCCAGATGACGATCCGGTGCCCAAATAATTTTTTCCCCCAGGCTGTCGAGGTGCTCAATTAATTCGACAGCAATACTGGACGTCACGACCCAGTCAGCACGTGCTTTTACTGCCGCTGAGGTATTAGCGTAGACCACCACGGTGCGATCTGGATGGCTATCACAAAAGGCATGGAACTCTTCTTCCGGGCAGCCGAGATCCAAGGAGCACTCCGCATTTAACGTTGGCATCAGCACCTGCTTTTCCGGACTGAGGATCTTGGCGGTTTCCCCCATAAAACGAACTCCGGCAACCAACAGGGTCGACGCGGGATGATTACTGCCAAAACGAGCCATCTCCAGTGAGTCTGCCACGCAGCCCCCCGTTTCTTCTGCCAACGCCTGGATTTCCGGATCGGTATAGTAATGGGCTACCATCACGGCATTGCGCTGTTTGAGAAGCCTTTTAATCTTCTCGCGATAAAACGCCTTCTGCGCAACATCCAACGGCACGGGTTTAGGCGGGAACGGGTACACCGCCGCATTCACATCAAACATTTCACTCATCGCTACAATCTCTGTGCTAGGCTGGGTGTCTGCTGCCTGGGTATAACCCCATCACAACCCCATTCGTTTTATATACTAAACAAAATACCTAAAATAGCGCGAAAAGTCCGCTGATATTTTCACTATTACGCAATAGTCGTTTAATAGATTGAATATTTAACGAAAGCGGCAAAAAACTGAAAAACAAAATGCATGTTTTAGAAAACAGTATGCCGATTGAGAGGGCGGGATTGATTCAGCTAATGGGTAAAGCGAAGCTGTTTAGAAACAATTGTGGGGAAACGAAGAGGTGCTCGAACCTGAACGCAGGGTCTCACCCACACGATTCGTGCGTTATGTGATATTCAAGCTAGGGAAAGTGCTGAGGTATTCTAAGAAATGGTGGGTCGTGCGGGATTGATTCGGCCGCTGGCCTCACCCTACGGGCAACGCTATGCGTTGTCGTATCGCTGCGCGATGCTCGAACCTGAACGCAGGGTCTCACCCACACGATTCGTGCGTTATGTGATATTCAAGCTAGGGAAAGTGTTGAGGTATTCTAAGAAATGGTGGGTCGTGCGGGATTGATTCGGCCGCTGGCCTCACCCTACGGGCAACGCTGCGCGTTGTCGTATCGCTGCGCGATGCTCGAACCTGAACGCAGGGTCTCACTCACACGATTCGTGCGTTATGCCAACCAAGATTTTTTAATAATAAGAGGAGTGTATCTTAAAGAATGGTGGGTCGTGCGGGATTCGAACCTGCGACCAATTGATTAAAAGTCAACTGCTCTACCAACTGAGCTAACGACCCACTGATGTGGTTTACTGCTGAACCGCGTAAGCAGGAGAAAAACTCGCTGCAATAATGGTGGGCCGTGCGGGATTCGAACCTGCGACCAATTGATTAAAAGTCAACTGCTCTACCAACTGAGCTAACGGCCCACTGACGTGGCTTACTGCTGAACAACACATACAGACATTAAGACTGTATTGCGGAAAACGATGCGGGGTGGGGACAATTCGAAAAACTCGACTTGGACCTTCTGTTTCACATCTCAACCAATCTGAAATTGGTGGGCCGTGCGGGATTCGAACCTGCGACCAATTGATTAAAAGTCAACTGCTCTACCAACTGAGCTAACGGCCCACAGCAGTGGTGGGTGATGACGGGCTCGAACCGCCGACCCCCTCCGTGTAAAGGAGATGCTCTACCAACTGAGCTAATCACCCACTAGTGTGGTTACTGCTACTACTTCAGAAATTGGTGGGTCGTGCGGGATTCGAACCTGCGACCAATTGATTAAAAGTCAACTGCTCTACCAACTGAGCTAACGACCCAATTTCCTAGCTGCTTTAACATCTTGCAAGATGTCTTGGCAACGGCGGCATATATTACTAATTTATCTTGGCAGCGCAACTTAAATTTTCGAACAAGTGGTTCAACTGCTTGTTCTTCACACGAATGAGCCCAGAAATCGGTCAAATCGACTAACTTCTGGGCTCATTTTTTGCTTGTTAACCGGCTACTCGACTTTTCGCCTGTTTGGCCGCAGCACTGGTTGGGTACTGTTTAATCACCTGCTGGAACACGGCTTTGGCTTTATCAGCCTGCCCTTTTTCCTGCATGATGATACCCACCTTGTACATTGCGTCCGGCGCCTTTGGTGATTTAGCGTAATTCTTCACCACCACCGCATAATAGTAAGCCGCATCATCTTTCTTACCCTTGTTGTAAAACAACTGGCCCAGCCAGTAGTTAGCATTAGGTTGGTAAGTCGATTTTGGGTACTGTTTTACGAAGGTCTGAAAAGCGGAAATAGCCTGGTCATACTGTTTTTTTTCCAGCGCCAATGAAACAGCGGCGTTGTAGTCGCTGTTTTCATCACCCGAGCTAGCCGGCGCGGCAGCTGTGGCGCCCGCAGACGCACTCTCAGCGCCATCGGAGGATGCAGCCGCTGCTGCCCCACCCGCGGCACCTGCTGCGGCAGCAGAGCTCTGAGAACCGCCCTGGCTGATGCTATCCATCTGTTGATAGATCTGCTTTTGGCGTTCAACAACCTGATTTAGTTGATATTGGTTTTCCTGGATTTGTCCGCGGAGAGAGTCAATATCACGCTGGTTGTCAGAGAGTTGTTGCTGGAGTTGGTTTAAAAGCTGGCCCTGAGCATTGCTGATACGCTCAAGTGAGGTGACACGGTCTTCGACCGAGCCGGAGCCGACATTACTGATTGGCGCTTGGGCAGTAGCGGCCCATGGGACCGCTACGCCAACCAGTAACGACAGACTCAACAAGTGACGTCTGAAGTTACTGTTCATGCGATTCTCTTAGTAAACCAGAACTGCACGACGGTTTTTAGCATAAGCCGCTTCGTCGTGGCCCAGTACTGCTGGTTTTTCTTTACCGTAAGAAACGATAGAGATCTGGTCAGCAGAAACGCCTTTACCTTGCAGGTACATTTTAACTGAGTTAGCACGACGCTCACCCAGGGCAATGTTGTATTCCGGCGTGCCGCGCTCATCCGCATGACCTTCTACGGTCACTTTGTAAGACGGGTTGTTACGCAGGAATGCAGCGTGCGCGTCCAGCATCTGAGCGAACTCAGAGCTCACGTCATACTTGTCCAGGCCGAAGTAAACAATGTTGTTCTTCTGCAGTTCTTGCATCTGCAGACGAGCTTGTTCTTCAGAAGACAGGTTGCTGCTGCCGTTTTCTGTACCAGTGCCAGCGCCCATACCAGATTGGTCGTTGTTTGCGCTTTTGTTAGAACTACAAGCCGCTACAGCCAGAACTGGCAGTGCCAGCAGAAGCCCTTTCAGCACTTTGTTCAGTTGCATTTCTTTAATCCTTTTATAGTTTGCCATACATATTTACACATGCATCACAGATACGGCGACCAGGCAGGGAATTTGACCTGTCCATCAGTTGCCGGAAGACGCGCTTTGAAACGCCCATCAGTCGATACCAGTTGCAACACGGAGCCCATACCTTGCGTGGAGCTATAGATCACCATGGTGCCATTTGGCGCAATACTAGGCGTTTCGTCCAGGAAGGTGCCGGTTAAAACTTGAACGGCGCCTGATCCGAGATCTTGTTTGGCGATATGCTGAGCACCATTGTTGGAGCTCACCATCACCAGGAATTTACCATCAGAGCTGACTTCAGAATCCTGGTTCTGAGAGCCTTCCCATGTCAGACGCTGTGACGCACCGCCACTGGCACTGACTTTATAAATCTGTGGTCGGCCGCCCTGATCGGAGGTATAAGCCAGAGACTGACCATCCGGGAACCAGGTCGGTTCAGTATTGTTGCTGCGCCCGTCGGTGATTTGAGTGATTTGGCCAGAGCCAAGGTTCATCACATACAGGTTCAGGCTGCCGCTTTTAGACAGCGCAAAGGCCAGTCGGCTGCCGTCCGGTGAGAACGCAGGTGCACCGTTGTGACGCGGGAACGAAGCGATCTGACGGATAGCACCGTTAGCCAGTGTCTGCACAACCAACGCTGAACGGCCGCTTTCAAAGGTTACGTACGCCAGTTTGCTGCCGTCCGGCGACCAGGCTGGAGACATCAATGGTTCTGGTGAACGGTGTACCACAAACTGGTTGTAGCCATCGTAATCCGCTACGCGCAGCTCGTACGGGAATTTCCCGCCGTTGGTCTGTACCACGTAAGCGATACGGGTACGGAATGCGCCTTTGATACCGGTCAGTTTCTCAAACACTTCGTCGCTGGCGGTGTGAGCAGAATAACGCAACCATTGTTTGGTCACTTTATACTGGTTCTGCGCCAGAACGGTGCCCGGTGAACCCGAGGTGTCAACCAGTTGATAAGAGATCAGGTAGCCGCCGTCCGCACCAGGTTGCACCTGACCGACCACGACCGCGTCAATGCCCAATGCAGTCCAGGCCGCCGGCGTCACTTCAGACGCGGTGGTTGGTTGCTGCGGCATACGCGCCACGTCAATTGGGTTGAATTTGCCGCTATTGCGCAGGTCTGCGCCGACAATCTTGCCAATATCTTCCGGAGGCGTGCCTGGGCCCGCCCATTTAAACGGCACCACGCCAATCGGGCGAGCAGAGTCGACCCCTTGGGTGATTTCAATGCGAACTTCCGCGTGAAGAACGGATGCCCACAGTATTAAAAAACCTAACGCTACTCGAAATGCCTGCTTCATCTCATCTCCCTTATCCAGGCGGAATGCCTGCGATAAATTAGCAGAATTTTAACAAACCAACGCAAACAAAACTACATAATCCCTGTTGGTTACCTTAGTACATCCCTGCGATATGACTTAGCTAAAACAACCATTATTGTGGCTTAAACGTAAGGGGAGCATTCTTAAACACCTCATAAACTGCCTGACTTGGCGGTTTCGGGATCTTCGCCTGTTTCGCAGCAGCTATTGCCGCCTGACACAGTGCGGGATCACCCCCTTCAGATTTAACATCAATCAATAGGCCGTCCGGTGCCAATTTAATCCGCAGGTCGCACTTACGCCCTTTATACAAGTCTGCGTCGTAAAACTTGCTTTGAATGGCAGAAGTAATCTGCCCCAAATATCCGTTGATCTCAGCACCACTGGCACCTGCAGTCTTGGCATTGCCCTGACCTGCCGGTTTACCGTCACCTTTCTGCTTGCCGCCGCCTTTCGGCGCGTTTTTGCCGTCAGCCAGGCCTCCAAACAGGTCATCAACTTCTGAAGACTGCTCAGCAGCGGCTGCAGCGGCTTTTTTCTTGGCATCAGCCGCTTTCTTGGCAGCAGCCTTCTCTGCGGCGGCAGCTTTTTTCTCAGCCTCTGCTGCTGCTTTCTTCTCAGCATCAGCAGCCGCTTTTTTCTCAGCCTTCTCGGCTTCTGCTGCCGCTTTCTTCTCGGCGTCAGCAGCAGCCTTTTTCTCAGCCGCTTGGGCAGCTTTTTGCTCTGCAGCCTCAGCAGCGGCTTTCTTCGCTTCTTCCGCCTGCTTCTTAGCGGAAGCAGCAACAGCGGCTTCTTTCTTGGCTTCAGACTCAGCTTTCTTCTGCGCGTCCGCCTGTGCTTTAGCGACTTTATCCGCTTCGGCCTTGGCCTTCGCAGCGGCCGCTTCCGCTACTTTCTGTTGTTCTTTGGCTTTCGCCGCGGCGTTCTCAGCCACTTTTTGCTGTTCAGCAGCCTGCTTTTGTTGCTCTGCGGCCTGCTTTTGCTGTTCAGCCTGTGCTTTCGCGTCCTGGGCCGCTTTTTCCTGCGCGGTCAAACGCTCTTTCTCCAGTTCTTTCAGGCGCTGTTGTTCCGCCGCCTGCTTCTGCTGAAGTTCTTCGGCCTGTTGTTCCGCTTTTTTCTGGCGCTGCTTTTCAGCACGCTGCGCGTCGTTACTCTGCTGTTGCTGGCGGTTGTACTGCTCCACCACTGCCCCGGGATCGACCATCACTGCACCGACGACCGAACCGTCGCCGCCACCGCCGGCACTCATTTCGACGTTTTCTTGCAGCGATCCCCAAATCAGCAGGGCAATCAATACAAAGTGCAGAACGACCGAAACAATAACGGCGCGGTTCAGCTTATCGTTTTGCTCAGTTGCCTTTACCAAAATAGATTCCCAAAAACTGGCGTTGCTTATACGGGGTTCCTGCGCCGCAGCACAGGAACCGGGTTGCCACTGGCCCTAGGGTCAGATTGGCTGGGTCATCAGCCCTACAGAAGTGACGCCCGCCTGATGGAGAATATTCAATGCCTTGATAATCTCATCATACGGAACTTCCTTCGCCCCACCGATCAAAAAGACCGTTTTAGGGTTAGCCGCTAAACGCGACTTGGCTTCAGCAGCAACCTGCTCCGGCGGCAACAGCTCCATGCGATCGTGATCCACCACCAGGGTGTATTGACCCACGCCAGAAACCTCGAGGATTACCGGCGGATTATCACTGCTGGACACCGCTTTAGAATCGGTCGCGTCTGGCAGATCAACCTCAACACTCTGCGTGATAATCGGCGCCGTTGCCATAAAGATCAGCAACAACACCAGCAACACGTCGAGCAACGGAACTATGTTAATTTCGGACTTCAGCTCGCGCCGATTACGTCCACGAACTCTCGCCATGCTACCTCCTACTTATTTGCTGTCGCTGGAGAAGGCCTGACGATGCAGAATAGCGGTGAACTCTTCCATAAAGTTGTCGTAATTCTGCTCAAGCTTGTTGACGCGCTGGTTGAGGCGGTTATAGGCCATTACGGCCGGAATAGCGGCGAACAAACCGATAGCAGTTGCGATCAGTGCTTCAGCGATACCCGGTGCTACCATTTGCAGCGTGGCCTGTTTAACCGCACCCAGTGCGATAAAGGCATGCATGATCCCCCACACGGTACCGAACAGACCGATATACGGGCTGATCGAACCCACTGTGCCGAGGAAAGGAATGTGGTTTTCCAGCGTTTCCAGTTCGCGGTTCATCGAGATACGCATCGCACGCGACGCACCTTCGATCACCGATTCCGGTGCATGGTTGTTAGCGCGATGCAGACGAGCGAACTCTTTGAAACCAGAGTGGAAGATTTGCTCGGAACCCGTCAGGCTATCGCGACGAGCCTGGCTTTCCTGATACAAACGGGAAAGCTCAATACCGGACCAGAATTTGTCTTCAAAGGCTTCGGCGTCACGCGTAGCCGCATTCAAAATGCGGGTGCGCTGAATGATGATCGCCCAGGAGGCCACTGAGAAGCATATCAAAATCAACATGATAAGCTTAACCAGCAGGCTTGCCTTCAAGAATAAATCTAGGATGTTCATCTCATTCACTGCTTAAACTCCGCGACAATAGACTTAGGAAGCGCTATCGGCTTCATTTGGTGTGGATCAATGCATGCAATCAACACATCGGCCTGACTCAAAAGAGTTCCGTCAGAATTGACAATACGTTGAGCAAACGTGAGAGAAGCCCCGCGCATTGAGGTGATTTCACTCTGAACTTCCAGCTGGTCATCAAGACGTGCAGGAAGCAGATAATCTACCGTCATGCGCCGGACAGCGAAGGCGACATTTTCACTGAGCAGCTGCTGTTGATGAAAGTTATGATGACGCAGCATCTCAGTGCGCGCTCTTTCAAAAAAAGCCACATAGCGGGCGTGATAGACCACACCACTGGCATCGGTATCTTCGTAGTAAACGCGAACCGGCCATCGAAACAACGTATTACTCACTCTACTTCCCAGCAATGCAATTTAACGGTGCTACTATACGCAAGACGGATCGGGTTGGGAATGGGTTACAAGATGGGAACGAAAATAATTATGGGCCGCGATGGCCCATAACTTGGGGGTATAGCGGAGATTATAAAGAAACGTAAAGTAATCCTGCGGCCAGGATCACAATTGCCGGAAGTGGCGCAAAAAAAGCACGCCACAGAGTGCGTTGCGGTCGGAACCCGACGCCATGAACAACCCCGGCACACACTGCCCAAATAAGCAGCAGACCTTCCCAAATCTCCAGCGAGCTGGTCTTCGCCGCAAAGCGGGTCGGATCCCAGAAAATACAGCCCGCCAAAATCAACGCCAACACCAATGAAAGGGCCCTGATAGGACCCTTATCAGTGACAGCGTACAGCTTGTCAGTCAATGACGAACTCATCACTTACCGTCTTGCTGTGCTTTTGAATCTTCGTGATGCTCAAGTGCCAGCGCCGTGATGATGCCAAAGGCACAGGCAAGAAGCGTTCCGAGAATCCAGGCAAAATACCACATGGTTTAGCTCCCTATCCTTAATACAGCGAATGCTTGTTGTTCTCGATGAAGTTCTTATCGAGACGACCAAACATTTTGTAGTACGACCAACTGGTGTATGCCAGCACGAGAGGCACAAAGATGGCCGCAACAACGGTCATCACTTCCAGCGTCAACAAGCTGGAGGTAGCGTCCCACATGGTCAGGCTGATGTTAGGTACAGTGCTTGATGGCATCACGAACGGGAACATGGTCACCCCGGCGGTCAGGATCACACAGGCAATGGTCAGCGACGAGGTCACGAACGCCAGCGCGTCTTTAGACAAACGCGAGAACAGAATCGTGAACAGCGGCAGCACCACACCCAGTGCAGGCAGTGCCCACAGCAGCGGATACTTATTGAAGTTGATCAACCAGGCACCGGCCTGATGAGCCACTTCTTTACGCATCGGGTTAGATTCCGCCATGGTGTTCAGCGTCGACGTAATCACATAACCATCGATACCTTTAACCAGCCAGATGCCTCCCAACAGGAAGAACACTGCCATCACCAGCGTGGAGATCTGCGCAGCAGCACGTGCACGCAGGTGAATCTCACCGCTGGTACGCATCTGCAGATAGGTTGCCCCTTGAGTCACCAGCATGGTCAAGCTGACCACACCCGCCAACAAACCAAACGGATTCAGCAGTTGGAAGAAGTTACCGGTGTAGAACAGACGCATGTATTCATCCATGTGGAACGGCACACCCTGCAACAGGTTACCGAACGCCACACCGAAGACCACAGCAGGCACGAAGCTACCGATGAAGATGCCCCAGTCCCACATGTTGCGCCAGCGGCTGCTTTCCAGCTTCGAACGGTAGTCAAAACCGACCGGACGGAAGAACAATGCAGCCAAAACCAGGATCATGGCGACATAGAAACCGGAGAACGCCGCCGCATAGACCATCGGCCAGGCAGCGAACAACGCACCACCGGCAGTGATCAGCCACACCTGGTTACCGTCCCAGTGCGGTGCGATGGAGTTGATCATCACACGGCGCTCAGTATCGGTTTTACCGATAATGCGCACCAGGATGCCGACACCCATGTCGAAACCGTCGGTGACGGCGAAACCGATCAGCAGTACGCCAATCAGGACCCACCAGATAAATCGCAGTACTTCATAATCAAACATACGTGGACTCCTGTTTAGCGCGCTTCCTGCACGGCGGCAGTCGGTTGTTCAAAGTGGTAGCGGCCAGTTTTCAGGCTGCTTGGACCCAGACGTGCAAATTTGAACATCAGGTACATTTCAGCCACCAGGAACAGGGTGTACAAGCCGCAAATCAGCCCCATCGAGAACAAAATGTCGCCCGCAGTCAGTGAAGAGTTAGCGACCGCAGTCGGTAACACCTCACCAATTGCCCAAGGTTGACGACCATATTCAGCCACGAACCAGCCGGCTTCGATCGCAATCCATGGTAATGGCAAGCCATACAGCGCCGCACGGTGCAGCCACTTCTTCTGGCCAATGCGGCCGCGAAGCACGCTCCAGAACGACAGACCAATAATCAGCAGCATCAGCACGCCACAGGCCACCATGATACGGAAGGCGAAGTACAGTGGTGCTACGCGTGGAATTGAGTCTTTGGTTGCCTGTTGGATCTGCGTTTCCGTCGCGTCAGTGACGTTCTGGGTATAACGCTTCAACAGTAAGCCGTAGCCCAAATCCTGTTTGGCTTTATTGAACTCGGCACGTACTGCCGGGTCGGTATTGCCGCTGCGCAGCTCTTCCAACAACTGGTAAGCTTTCATACCGTTGCGGATACGGACTTCATGCTGCGCCATCAGATCTTTCAGGCCGATGACCTGGGTATCTGTTGAGCGGGTGGCAATCAGGCCAAGCGCATAAGGAATTTGGATCGAGTAGGAGTTTTCCATTTTATCCTGATTCGGGATCCCGAACAGGGTAAAGGAGGCCGGAGCCGGTTGAGTGTCCCACTCAGCTTCAATGGCAGCCAGTTTGGTTTTCTGCACGTCGCCCATTTCGTAACCGGATTCATCACCCAACACGATAACAGACAGCACAGCAGCCATACCGAAGCTGGCGGCAATAGCGAAAGAGCGCTTGGCAAAGGCAGTATCACGGCCTTTCAGCAGGTAGTAAGAACTGATACCCAGAACGAACATCGCGCCACAGGTATAGCCGGCAGCCACGGTGTGTACAAACTTCACTTGCGCAACTGGGTTGAGTACCAGTTCGGAGAAGCTGAGCATCTCCATACGCATGGTTTCGAAGTTGAAATCCGAGGCAATTGGGTTCTGCATCCAACCGTTGGCGACCAGGATCCACAGCGCGGAGAAGTTAGAGCCTAATGCAACAAGCCAGGTAACGGCCATGTGCTGCACCTTGCCCAGACGATCCCAGCCGAAGAAGAACAGGCCGACCAGCGTCGATTCAAGGAAGAACGCCATCAGACCTTCGATGGCCAGAGGGGCCCCGAAAATATCACCGACGTAATGTGAGAAATATGACCAGTTAGTCCCGAACTGGAACTCCATGGTCAAACCGGTGGCCACACCCAGAGCAAAGTTAATTGCAAATAACTTGCCCCAGAATTTGGTCATATCTTTATAGATTTGCTTGCCTGACAGTACATATACCGTTTCCATAATTGCCAGCAAAAACGCCATACCTAGCGTTAATGGGACAAATAAGAAATGGTACATCGCCGTTAAAGCAAACTGTAAGCGCGACAGTTCGACAATATCAAACATCTTGACTCCTTGCTCCTCGCAGGAAGACTCCGACATGCGGTTATCGATATGACTTCGGGTGAAGCTACCGGTAACGCCCCGCAGTGAATGCCCTTAAACACAACAAAAATTTGATCCAGCTTCTCCGCTTTCAACCATGCATTCGACGCGGGCCCCACAGGCCAATGTACTAAACACACCACTGAAAACCGACAACGGGTAACAAATGCAACAAGATCAACCATCCATATTCATCATGGATGATACTCGCCCAATCCCACACAATAAATAGGTTTTTACGTGATATGGGTTAGACTTTTGGTTACAGGTCAAATTCTGGCCTAAAGAGGTATTCAGACGTAATTTGATCTGAAACAATTTAAGCCTATCTGCATTTTATTTCCAGATTCAGCTCACAATTTCTCATAATTATCTTGTGGTTATGTTACATAATGGTTTCGTAGTCTATCCACGTGCTTTTTGTGTTAAATAGATGTGATATTTAATGGTTATTTGTATTTAAATCGGAGTTAGCCTGTGACTAATGTTAGCTTTTATTAACCTACTCTCAGGACAAGCTTAGCTTATTTTTTTACTCTGATAATTTCTGGCAATAAAAAAGAAAATTTATGGGTTAAAACAGTCAGTATATACACCCGCCGTATATCCTCATTCCGTCACCTAATGGCTATACTCCTGGTTCTAACGTCCGGTACCCACAGGATATCGACCAGAGTTCTTGCCTACGGCAGGCAAAAAAAACAGGGCCAGACAAAAAGTCTGGCCCTGTTGAAATAGAGGTTACTGCAGGCGGTAAATTAGCGATTCAGAACCGCTTTTACTGCCTCGCCGATATCAGCCAGGCTGCGTACGGTTTTAACCCCAGCCGCTTCCAGCGCCGCAAACTTCTCGTCTGCAGTGCCTTTGCCGCCAGCAATGATGGCGCCAGCATGGCCCATACGTTTGCCTTTAGGCGCGGTAACACCCGCGATATAGCCAACCACTGGCTTAGTCACGTGTTCTTTGATGTAGGCTGCAGCTTCTTCTTCAGCGCTGCCGCCGATCTCACCGATCATCACGATCGCTTCGGTTTGCGGATCTTCCTGGAACAATTTCAGGATATCGATGAAGTTAGAGCCCGGGATCGGGTCGCCACCGATGCCCACACAGGTAGACTGGCCCAGGCCGGTATCGGTAGTTTGTTTTACCGCTTCGTAGGTTAGGGTACCAGAACGGGAAACGATACCCACTTTACCCGGCAGATGGATGTGGCCTGGCATGATGCCGATTTTGCACTCGCCCGGGGTGATAACACCTGGGCAGTTCGGGCCAATCATGCGCACGCCAGCTTCATCCAACTTCACTTTCACGGTCAGCATATCCAGCGTAGGGATGCCTTCAGTGATGGTGATGATCAGTTTGATGCCTGCATCGATAGCTTCCAGAATGGAGTCTTTGCAGAATGGCGCCGGTACATAGATAACGGACGCTGTTGCGCCAGTCGCTTCTACCGCTTCACGCACAGTGTTGAACACTGGCAGGCCCAGGTGCTGAGTGCCACCTTTACCCGGCGTAACACCGCCGACCATTTTGGTGCCATAAGCGATAGCTTGCTCAGAGTGGAAAGTCCCCTGGCTACCGGTGAAGCCCTGGCAAATTACTTTGGTGTTTTTATCGATTAAAATGGACATTATTTGCTCCCCACTGCCGCAACAACTTGCTGAGCCGCATCAGTCAGGCTGGTCGCAGCAATGATATTCAGACCGCTGTCCGCCAGTTTCTTGGCGCCCAGCTCGGCGTTATTCCCTTCCAGACGCACCACCACCGGGACGTTAACGCCCACTTCGGCTACTGCGCCAATGATACCGTCGGCGATCAGGTCGCAACGCACGATACCACCGAAAATGTTAACCAGAACGGCTTTCACCTTGTCGTCAGACAGGATGATTTTGAAAGCTTCAGTCACGCGCTCTTTGGTTGCACCACCGCCCACATCGAGGAAGTTAGCAGGTTCGCCACCGTGCAGTTTAACGATGTCCATGGTACCCATCGCCAGGCCTGCGCCGTTAACCATACAACCGATGTTGCCGTCGAGAGCAACGTAGTTCAGCTCCCACTGTGCCGCACGGGATTCACGCTCATCTTCCTGAGAAAGGTCACGCATTTCACGCAGTTCAGGCTGACGGAACAGTGCGTTGCCGTCGGCACCCAGTTTGCCGTCAAGGCAAATCAGATCGCCCTGCTTGGTCACGACCAGCGGGTTGATCTCAACCATCGCCAGGTCACGCTCCAGGAACAAGGTCGCCAGACCCATGAAGATCTTGGCGAACTGGCCAACTTGTTTGCCAGTCAGACCCAGTTTGAAGGCCAACTCACGACCCTGGTAAGGCTGTGGGCCTGCCAGTGGATCGATGGTCATTTTGTGGATCAGTTCCGGGGTTTCTTCCGCAACTTTCTCGATTTCAACGCCACCCTCGGTAGATGCCATGAACACCACACGACGGCTTGCACGGTCAACTACCGCACCCAAATACAGTTCTTTATCGATGTCGGTCGCAGCTTCTACCAGAATCTGGTGAACCGGTTGGCCCAGCGCGTCAGTCTGGTAGGTCACCAGACGTTTGCCCAGCCAGGCTTCAGCGAAAGCACGGATATCTTCTTTGCTGTTGACAACTTTAACGCCGCCAGCTTTACCGCGACCGCCAGCATGAACCTGACATTTAACCACCCACGGGCCGGAGCCGATTTTGGATGCGGCTTCTTCCGCTTCACGCGGTGTGGTACAGGCATAACCGGTTGGTGCCGGCATACCATACCGAGCAAACAGCTGTTTTGCCTGATATTCGTGTAAATTCATGATGTTCTATCCATTCAGTTCTGAAGGTTTTAGCCGAGTCATTTTGGCGGAAAACCGCATGACTTTAGTCGGCCACATAGCACAGAGTGTGGGCGCGGCATACCCGTCGTACTTGAAGCTGCATCTTTGTTAGCTGCCTGCTCTCACCCCAGTCACATAGTTCGCTATGCTCCTGGGGATTCGATCCGTTGCCGCCACGATGCAACTTCAATTATTTAAGGTATACGCCCCCATCAGGGTTACTAAACGTCCAGCAGCAGACGAGCCGGATCTTCCAGCATCTCTTTAACCGTCACCAGGTAACCAACGGATTCTTTACCGTCGATCAGGCGATGGTCGTAAGACAGTGCCAGATACATCATCGGCTGGATCACAACCTGGCCTTTCACCGCCATTGGGCGATCTTTAATGGCGTGCATGCCCAGGATGGCGCTCTGCGGTGGGTTGATGATCGGGGTAGACATCAGTGAACCGAATACACCGCCATTGGTAATGGTGAAGTTACCGCCGGTCAGCTCTTCCACAGTCAATTTGCCATCACGGCCTTTAACTGCCAGTTCTTTGATTTTCTTCTCGATGTCCGCCATGCTCATGCTGTCTACGTCACGCAGTACTGGGGTCACCAGGCCACGTGGGGTAGATACCGCAATGCTGATATCGAAATAGTTGTGGTACACCACGTCGGTGCCGTCGATAGAAGCATTCACTTCTGGGAAGCGTTTCAACGCTTCAACCACGGCCTTGATGTAGAAGGACATGAAGCCCAGACGTACACCGTGACGTTTTTCGAAGGCTTCACCGTACTGCTTACGCATGTCCATGATCGGCTGCATGTTGATTTCGTTGAAGGTTGTCAGCATCGCAGTGCTGTTCTTCGCTTCCAACAGGCGCTCGGCTACGCGTTTGCGCAGACGGGTCATAGGGACACGCTTCTCGCTACGGCCACTTAGAGCAGGCTGCGGAGCGGCTTCAACGGCGGCTGGTTTGTCGGCTTTTTTGCCGTTAGCCAGGTGTGCTTCCACGTCTTCGCGGGTGATACGGCCACCCACGCCGCTGCCTTTGATGGCAGCAGCATCCAGATCGTGCTCGGCAATCAGGCGGCGAATCGCCGGGCTGAGTGCGTCGTTGCTTTCTTCTTCCAGACTGGCGGTTGCGCGCTGAGCTGGAGTGGCTTCTTTAGCCTGGCTCTTCTCTTCGGTCGGTTTGCCAGAGCTATTACCCGGGCGAATACGGCCGAGGATCTGGCGAGAAAGCACGGTTGCGCCCTCTTCTTCCACGATCGCATCGAGGATCCCTGCTTCGCTGGCCGGTACTTCCAGCACAACTTTGTCAGTTTCGATTTCAACCAGAACTTCGTCACGCTGGACGCTGTCACCTGGTTTCTTGTGCCAGGTGGCTACGGTCGCATCTGCAACCGATTCAGGAAGGTCAGGAACCAGAATATCTACGCTACTCATTTGCTTTCCCTTAATCTTTAATCAATATTCAGCGCGTCATTAACCAGAGCTTGCTGCTGCTTCTGGTGTACGGACATATAACCGACTGCCGGAGAGGCAGAGGCTGGACGTCCTGCGTAACGTAAAGAAGCCCCGAACGGCACCACTTCACGGAAATTGTGTTGGCTACAGTACCAGGCACCCTGGTTCAGCGGCTCTTCCTGACACCAGACGAAATCATGCACGTGAGCATACTTCTCCAGCACTGCCTGAAGGGCCTGATGCGGGAACGGGTACAGTTGCTCGATACGTACGATGGCCACGTCTTTCTGGTCGTTCTTGCGACGCTGTTCCAGCAGATCGTAATAGACCTTACCGGAGCACAGCACCACGCGTTTGACCGCTTTCGGATCCAGATCGTCGATCTCACCAATCGCCGGCATGAAGGTGCCGTTAGCCAGTTCATCTAAAGAAGACGTTGCCAGTGGGTGACGCAGCAGAGATTTCGGTGACATCACCACCAGCGGACGGCGCATACCGCGCAGCGCCTGACGACGCAGCATATGGTAAACCTGCGCCGGGGTGGACGGGATGCATACCTGCATGTTCTGCTCAGCACACAGCTGCAGGTAACGTTCCAGACGCGCAGATGAGTGCTCTGGGCCCTGGCCTTCGTAACCGTGCGGCAGCAGCATCACCAGGCCACACATACGGCCCCATTTCTGCTCGCCGGAGCTGATGAACTGGTCGATTACCACCTGAGCGCCGTTAGCGAAGTCACCGAACTGCGCTTCCCAGATGGTCAGGGTGCGTGGTTCTGCGGTGGCGTAGCCATATTCGAACGCCAGAACGGCTTCTTCAGACAGTACGGAGTCCCACACCTTGAACTCGCCCTGCCCGCTGTGGACATTGGCCAGCGGCACGTAAACCGAACCGTTTTTCTGGTTGTGTACCACCGCATGACGGTGGAAGAAGGTGCCACGACCGGCATCTTCACCGGAAAGGCGGATTGGAATCCCTTCGTCAACCAAAGTGGCGTAAGCCAGCGTTTCCGCTGCGCCCCAGTCGAACGCTTTATTACCTGCAGCCATCTCTGCGCGGTCACCGTAGATTTTCGCTACGCGTGACTGCATTTCGATCGCTTCCGGCGCGGTGCTGATGCGACGGGCCAGTTCCTGCAGGCGCTTCATTTCAACCTTGCTTGGGTACTCTTCGTCCCACTCGTGGTTGAGGTACGGCGACCAGGTAAAGGAGTGCAGGTTCATCGGACGCCATTCTTCAACCACGCAATCACCACGGTCGAGTGCATCACGGTACAGGTTGACCATTTCCGTGGCATCTTCCAGGCTAGCGACTTTTTGTTCGGTCAGCACGTCAGCATAAATCTTGCGCGGCGTTGGGTGTTTCTTGATCTTCTGGTACATCACCGGCTGGGTTGCACTTGGCTCATCGGCCTCGTTGTGCCCGTGGCGACGGTAGCAGACCAGATCGATCATCACGTCACGTTTGAAGGTGTTACGGAAATCCAACGCCAGACGGGTAACAAAGGCCACCGCTTCCGGATCGTCAGCATTCACGTGGAAGATCGGCGACTGCACCATCTTGGCGATGTCAGTACAGTATTCGGTAGAACGCGCATCCAACGGGTTGGAGGTAGTGAAACCAACCTGGTTGTTGATCACGATACGTACCGTGCCACCCACTTCGTAGCCACGAGCCTGAGACATGTTCAGCGTTTCCTGAACCACACCCTGGCCAGTAATGGCGGCGTCACCGTGGATGGTGATTGGCAGTACCATGTTGCTGCGCGCTTCGTCCAGACGGTCACGACGGGCACGTACAGAACCCATAACTACCGGGCTGACGATCTCCAGGTGCGACGGGTTAAACGCCAGCGCCAGGTGAACCATGCCGCCTTCGGTTTCTACGTCGGAGGAGAAGCCCTGGTGATATTTCACGTCACCGGTGCCGAGGTGTTCTTTATGCTTGCCGGCAAACTCGTCGAACAAGTCGGCAGGTTTTTTGCCCAGCACGTTGATCAACACGTTCAGACGGCCGCGGTGGGCCATGCCCAATACCACTTCGCGCGTGCCGTTCTTACCGGCATGGCGCACCATCTCTTTCAGCATCGGCACCAGCGCATCGCCACCTTCCAGCGAGAAGCGCTTCGCACCAGGGAACTTGGCACCCAGGTAACGTTCCAGGCCTTCCGCAGCGGTCAGCTCGTTCAGGAAACGGCGTTTCTCGTCGTTGGTAAAGCTGGCGTGCCCCACTACCGATTCAATACGCTGCTGGATCCAGCGTTTCTCTTCGGTATTGGTGATGTGCATGTATTCAGCACCGATCGAGCCGCAGTAGGTCTGCTTCAGCGCAGCATACAGGTCGCCCAGCTTCATGGTTTCTTTGCCGATGGCGAAAGAACCCACGTTGAAGGTTTCCTGGAAGTCGGCTTCGGTCAGGTTGTGATAGCTAGGCTCAAGGTCAGGAACTTGCTCCCGCTGCCACAGACCGAGCGGATCGAGGTTGGCATGCTGATGTCCGCGGAAACGGAAGGCGTTAATCAGCTGCAGTACCTTGACCTGTTTGGCGTCGGTGTCTGGATCGTTGATGGTGGTGTTATAACGCGCAGAATCTTTCGCCAGGCGGCGGAAGTAGTCACGCGTTTGAGAGTGAAGCTGATCGGGTTTTACACCCGCGGTTGGTAGCTGTTGAAAAATGGAACGCCAGCTATCTTCAACGGAGCCCGGATCGGTTAAGAAGTCTTCATAGAGCTGTTCTATGTAAGACTGGTTCGCGCCCGCCAGATAGGAGGAATCCAGCCAGGCCTTCATTGCGCCGTTCTGCATCATGATCCCTTAAGCTTTGAAGCTTTAGTTTTCGCCGTGGTTAACATAATTACCGTGTTGGATACGGTTTGCCGTAGAAACGCGACGTACCTTATAGCCATACAAGCTCGGTACGTTCTGCTATGGACCTTGCGGTCCCTTACAAGGAACCTCTAAAAACCGGCGGGCGAACCAGACTGCTTTGCGCAGCAGCCGCGGGTCAGTTTTTAGAGGTTCCCTCCTTGGTGATGTGCGCCGGAAACTGCCCGGCGCAGCATCTCATTCCAGTTATGCGCCGCGTTGCAGCAGCATAGACTTGATATGGCCGATCGCACGCGTCGGATTCAAGCCTTTAGGACATACACTGACACAATTCATAATGCTATGGCAGCGGAAAACACTGAAAGCGTCGTCCAGATCGTCTAAACGTTCTTCCGTTTCCGTATCACGGCTGTCAATCAGGAAGCGATACGCTGCCAACAGGCCAGCCGGGCCAATGAACTTGTCAGGATTCCACCAGAATGACGGGCAAGAGGTCGAACAACAAGCGCATAAAATGCACTCGTAAAGACCATCCAACTTAGCGCGTTGCTCCGGCGATTGCAGGTGCTCACGTGCCGGTGGGTTCTTGCCGTCGTTCTGCAGGTAAGGTTTGATCTTTTCGTACTGGGTATAGAACTGACCCATATCTACGACCAGATCGCGCACTACCGGTAAGCCTGGCAAAGGACGAATCACAATCTTGTTATTGCCTTTACGCAATGACGAGACCGGTGTGATACATGCCAGACCGTTTTTACCGTTCATGTTGAGGCCATCGGAACCACAGACCCCTTCACGGCAAGAACGGCGGAACGACAGGCTCGGATCTTTCTCTTTCAGCTGGATCAACGCATCCAGCAACATCATGTCACGACCTTCTTCCGCTTCCAGGCTGTAGTCCTGCATGTGCGGAGCGTCGTCAACATCTGGATTGTAGCGATAAATTGAAAATTCGAGTTTCATCAATCGATCTCCGCAATTAGTAAGAACGCACTTTCGGCGGGAATGCCGGGCGCAGCTTCGGTTGCATGTTCACTTCACGACGCGTCATGCTTTCCGATTGCGGCTGATACAGCGAGTGACACAGCCAGTTGGCATCATCACGTTCTGGGAAGTCGAAGCGGCTGTGTGCGCCACGGCTCTCGGTACGGAAGTTGGCCGACACGGCAGTGGAAAACGCAGTCTCCATCAGGTTATCCAACTCCAGACATTCGATGCGCTGGGTGTTGAACTCGCTGGAGGTATCGTCCAGACGTGCATTCTTCAGACGTTCACGGATCTCTTTCAGCTCTTCCAGGCCTTTTGCCATCGCATCACCTTCACGGAATACCGAGAAGTTGTGCTGCATGCAGGCTTGCAGTGCCTTACGGATTTCAACCGGATCTTCACCTGAACGGGTGTTGTTCCAGCGGTTCAGGCGATCCAGCGACGCTTCTACATCGGATTCGCTCGCTTCACGGCTGGCGCCCTGCTCGAGGATAGATTCCTGCAGATGCATGCCGGCGGCACGACCGAACACCACCAGATCCAGCAACGAGTTACCGCCCAGACGGTTGGCGCCGTGCACCGATACGCAGGCAATTTCGCCAACGGCGAACAGGCCTGGGATCACGACATCCTCGCCTTTCTCGTTCACAGTCAGTGCCTGACCAGTCACTTTGGTCGGAATACCGCCCATCATATAGTGGCAGGTTGGGATAACCGGGATAGGCTCTTTCACTGGATCGACGTGCGCGAAGGTGCGCGACAGTTCCAGAATGCCCGGCAGGCGGGATTCCAGCACGTCTTTACCCAGATGATCCAGCTTCAGTTTGACGTGTGGGCCCCATGGACCGTCACAGCCACGACCTTCACGGATTTCAATCATGATCGAACGTGCAACCACGTCGCGACCCGCCAGGTCTTTAGCGTTCGGCGCATAGCGCTCCATGAAACGCTCGCCGTGTTTATTCAGCAGATAACCGCCTTCACCACGGCAACCTTCGGTCACCAGCACCCCAGCACCAGCGATGCCGGTCGGGTGGAACTGCCACATTTCCATGTCCTGCACAGGCACGCCGGCACGAATTGCCATGCCAACACCGTCACCGGTATTGATATGTGCGTTAGTGGTGGACTGATAAATACGGCCTGCGCCGCCCGTTGCCAACACGGTCGCCTTGGCTTTGAAGTAAACTACTTCACCGGTTTCAATGCAGATAGCGGTGGTACCGACTACCGCGCCATCCTGGTTTTTTACCAGATCCAGTGCGTACCACTCGGAGAAGATAGTGGTGTGGTTTTTCAGGTTCTGTTGATACAGGGTATGCAGCAAGGCATGACCGGTACGGTCAGCTGCCGCCGCAGTACGGGCCGCCTGCTCGCCACCGAAGTTCAGTGACTGACCGCCGAATGGACGCTGATAGATGCGGCCATCATCCGTACGAGAAAACGGCAGCCCCATATGTTCCAGTTCCAGAACGGCTTCAGGGCCGGTTTTACACATATATTCGATGGCGTCTTGGTCACCGATATAATCGGACCCTTTCACCGTGTCATACATATGCCATTCCCAGTTATCTTCGTGGTTGTTACCCAGGGCTACGGTAATACCACCCTGTGCAGACACGGTATGGGAACGGGTCGGGAATACTTTGGACAGCAGGGCACAAGAAGAACCCGCTTGAGAAATTTGCAGTGCCGCGCGCATACCTGCGCCGCCTGCACCGATAACGACAGCATCAAACTCTCTGACCGGCAGTTTCATCTTACGCACCCCACACTACGATTGTTCCGTACAGTAAATAGACCAGCAACACGACAACGATCGCCAGTTGCAACACCAGACGTACCGCTACCGGCTTGACGTAATCCGTCAGCACCTGCCACAAACCGATCCAGGCGTGAGCCAGAATCGACAGCAGCGTCAGCAGCGTGAACACTTTCGTAATAGAGGTGGCGAAGAAGCCGCGCCAGATTTCGTAGGTGAGATCCGGAGCCGTGACAAAAAAGCCCAGGATATACAGAACATACAGGGTGATGACGATAGCGGAAGCACGCAGTAACAACCAATCGTGTACGCCGTTGCGTCCTAATGCAGAAACATTGTTTACCATACGAGGACTCCAGCCAGAACTGACAGCACGACGGTCAGACCGATCGCCACCTGGGCAGAACGGGTACCGGCGGCTAAACTCTCTTCGATATAGCCAAAATCCATTAACAAATGGCGAATGCCACCGCAAATGTGATAGGCCAGCGCAGTGAGGATGCCCCAGAATATGAATTTGACAACGAAGCTATTCATGATGGCAGCAGCCTGCATGAAACCCTCTTGGGAAGAGAGTGACAGGCCCAGCAGCCAGAGGAGGATACCCACGGCAACGAAGGTAATTACGCCAGAGACTCGGTGTAAGATGGACGCTATCGCAGTTACGGGAAACTGAATCGTTTGCAGATCCAGGTTGACAGGTCTTTGTTTTTTCACGTTTTTGCCCACACAGCTCTTATTATTTTCCTTCCTCCGGCCTGGGCGGGGATCAGACAGCGTTAAGAGCCAAAACCCTCACACGTCACGCGCTCAAACAACAACATCCTCTGTGCTTAAACGGCGCGTAGTTATAACGCTGGGTGCTCCTACTTCAGGGTATCCCGGAGACCTGGCGGCAGTATAGGAGGATCACATTCTGATTACAATTCCCATACAATCCCTTTGGTAACATTTCCCCCGAACAGTGATTTAGATCACGGATTTCACAATTAGCATAAAATTAATTATCTGATTTGACAAGAGATCAACAATTCCATTACATATAGGGGCACAAACGGCCCTATGATGCGCTATAGGTCAGCAGATACACTTCCCCCGATGTTCAGGATATGCAACAGTGTATTTGAAAGAACCTATCCCAATGGCGGTTTTTGCCGATCGCATTTGCAGCACATTGCCGCAGATAAGAACAAATAAGGCATATAAAACAGTTTATTGGGATAGGTTCAACCACCCCCGAACACGTCGTAGGTAAGATTAACAGAACATAACGAATTCCGATGAATCGTTAACAACTGGTCACCCACCTCGTTCGCCTGGTTAGCACTCTGTACCCTACCCGCGCATTTGCGCAGTCGCTCACAGAGTTAGCGTCCGCTCCATTTTTTGCGGGCAACCTGAGGAGAATTAAGGTATTTCAGTTGTTAGAGGTTTTTAAAATAAGGCGCAAAGGAGACTGTAAATGACTGATAAGAAAGCGACGCTAACCATTAATGATGGTGAAGCTCCAATCGAACTGGGCGTATTAACCCCGACACTGGGCCCCGATGTCCTCGATGTCCGCGCCCTGGGCTCCAAAGGTTATTTCACGTTTGATCCCGGCTTTACCTCTACCGCTTCCTGCGAATCAAAAATCACTTTTATCGACGGTGACAAAGGCGTACTGCTGCACCGCGGCTTCCCGATCGAACAGCTGGCGAAAGAGTCTTCCTATCTGGAAGTGTGCTATATCCTGCTGTATGGCGAAACGCCAACCTCAGAAGAGTTCGAGACCTTCAAAACCACCGTGACCCGTCACACCATGATCCACGACCAGATCACCCATCTGTTCCGTGGTTTCCGTCGTGACTCACACCCAATGGCTGTGCTGTGTGGTGTAACCGGCGCCCTGGCGGCGTTCTACCACGATGCACTGGACGTCAACAACGAGCGTCACCGCGAGATCACCGCGTTCCGCCTGCTGTCCAAAATGCCTACCGTGGCAGCCATGTGTTACAAATATTCTCTGGGCCAGCCGTTCGTTTACCCACGTAACGATCTGTCCTATGCCGGCAACTTCCTGCATATGATGTTCGCCACTCCGTGTGAAGAATACGTGGTGAACCCAGTGCTGGAACGCGCTATGGATCGCATCCTGATCCTGCACGCAGACCATGAGCAGAATGCGTCCACCTCAACCGTGCGTACCGCAGGTTCTTCAGGCGCTAACCCGTTTGCCTGTATTGCTGCTGGCATCGCTTCCCTGTGGGGACCAGCACACGGCGGCGCCAACGAAGCCGCACTGAAGATGCTGGAAGAGATCAAAACCGTTGAGCACATCCCAGAGTTCATCAAGCGCGCCAAGGACAAGAACGACTCGTTCCGTCTGATGGGCTTCGGCCACCGCGTCTATAAGAACTACGACCCACGCGCCACCGTGATGCGCGAAACTTGTCACGAAGTGCTGAAAGAACTGAACAAGAAGGACGACAACCTGTTGCAAGTGGCGATGGAGCTGGAACACATCGCGCTGAACGACCCGTACTTCATCGAGAAGAAACTGTACCCGAACGTCGACTTCTACTCAGGCATCATCCTGAAGGCGATGGGGATCCCTTCTTCCATGTTCACCGTTATCTTTGCCATCGCCCGTACCATCGGCTGGATTGCACACTGGAACGAAATGCATGACGAAGGCATCAAGATTGCCCGTCCGCGTCAGTTGTACACCGGCTATGCCGAGCGTGACTTCAAGTCTCAAGTAAAAAACAAATAACGCCGCTTTACCCTACGTATTGCAGCAAGACGCCGTCCTTAGGGGCGGCGTTTTTTTTACTATTTCTGGCAAACAGGGCACCAATAGAAAGGGCGTGAAGACAGCGAGGTGCGCTCGATCATCGCACCGCAACGCTCACAGGGTTCACCACTGCGGTGAAATACTTTAAAACTGAACAGTGCGCCATGATGGCGGTTTTCATGCACCTGTCCACGTGTCTGGTAAGACAACCGCGGCACTGCCAATAAAGCCTCCGCCAGTCGCTGTAAAATGTCAGGCTCCAACTCTTGCGGCTTATGTTGAGGTGCCAACTCTGCCTGCCAGAGAATTTCAGCACGCAGATAGTTGCCCAACCCCGCAAGAAAAGCCTGATCGAGCAACATGCCCCCCAGTTGCCTACGGCGAAACGCCGGTGACAGCAGCCTTTGCTCCACCGCGGCCACCGTTAACGTCATATCCAGTACGTCGGGGCCGATACGTTGTAAGAACGGATGCTGCTCGATTTCCTCACGCGGCCCGACAGTAATCTCCGACGCGCTGTACAACAAAATTGCTCGTTCGGCTGTTTCGAGCCGTACCCGCAAATCACGTTTTGTTTCAGGTATCTCCCCTGCGTTCACCACCTTCCATACACCATACAATTGGTTATGGCTGTACAGCGTCAATCCGTTGGAAAAATGGGTTAGCAGCGCCTTGCCACGCGGTTCAATAGCAATAATGCGCTCGCCAATTAACTGGTTGCGATAATGTTTAAGCTGGGGGAAAGCAAAACCGACCTCGGTCAGCGGCTGGTCGAGCACTGCCGCCGCCAGTGCATCTGCCGCCCGGCGAATTTCCGGTCCTTCCGGCATATGAATACTCCTGAATAAGCCCCCGGTACAGCTAGCCGCACCGGGGAATGACGCATGCTAGTGTGTTGCACCGCCAACCACTTTCAAATCATGTTCCACCTGCAATGCAATGGAGATCGCCAGCTCGAGGGCAAACAACACCGTGTTCGCCGCCATGCTCGGCGCACCAGGGTGCGCCGCCGCCTGTTCCGGCAGATAAGGGATATGAATAAACCCACCCTTGATTGCCTGTTGGTCACTTAAGCGGTGCAACAAACCGTACATCACATGGTTGCAGACATAGGTCCCTGCCGTTTGTGATACCGAGGCCGGGATACCGGCTTCACGCATCGAGTTCACCATTGCCTTGATCGGCAAAGTGCTGAAATAGGCGGCAGGCCCACTTGCAACGATAGTTTCGTCTATTGGCTGCTGCCCCTGATTATCGGGGATACGCGCATCATCGATGTTGATCGCCACCCGTTCAAGGGTTATGTCGGTGCGACCACCAGCCTGACCGATAGCCAGCACCATCACAGGTTGCACCTCATCAATCGCGGCATTCAGTGCTTCCAACGCCGCGCCAAATACACAGGGCAGTTGGCGCGCAATAATGCGCGCGCCAGCAAATTCCATATCATTGAGTTGCTTGACCACTTCCCACGAAGGATTAACGCGTTCGCCGCCAAAGGGCTCAAAACCCGTGATCAATACCTTTTGCATGCGTTCTCCTTACAGGAACATCAGGAAATAAAGCAGGAATACGTTAACCAGCAGCAACAACACCCCAGTTGGTACCTGTGCCTTGATCACCGCATTCTTGTCCGGCAGTTCCAGTAACGCCGCCGGTACAATATTAAAGTTAGCAGCCATTGGCGTCATCAGCGTGCCGCAATAGCCGGAAAACATGCCGATAGCCGCCATAACCGCTGGGTTCCCCCCGTGCTGCAATACCAGGATCGGGATACCGATACCGGCAGTGACGATCGGGAAAGCAGCAAAGGCATTGCCCATCACCATCGTCAGCAACGCCATACCGATGGCGTAAACCGCTACGGCAATAAAGCGATTGTCGACCGCCAGATACTCTTGAGTCAGATGAGAAATGGCCGTGCCGACACCAGCAGCGGTAAACAACAGGCCCAGCGTGGCGAGAATTTGCGGCAAAATAAACGCCCAACCGATGGAATCCAGCAGGCGACGCGCTTCCTGGATCGGTTGCAGCGCTTTTTCATGGGTCATTTTCACTGCGATAACCAGGCCAAGCAAACAGCCGACGGTCATCGAGAACAAAGTAATCAGGGTGGCGTGATTGCCACTGCCGAATACCGCGGTTTGCAGAGCCGGAATATTATTGAACAACAGCACGCCAATCACCGTTACCACCGGGATGGCCAACGCAGGAATAAACAGCCGGTTGCCCAAGCGCTTGGCACTCTCTTCACGTTGCTGTGGAGTACGCTGGTGATAGCTACCAAGGCGTACACCGCCAAAGCCGGCGATCAATGCCATGATCACCACCACCACGCCGACAATGATGTGCAGCATGCGTTTCTCATTGCTGCCCTCACCCAGTACGTCACCTAACAGACTATAAGTCCAGTCACCGACCAGGAACACCAGACCATACAGCGCCCAGAACAGGCCCGTGGTGATACGGCGTGGATTGGCACGATCGCGGAAAGACATCACTGCCACGATCAACAGCACCACGCCCGCCAACCAGTAGAGATATTGTTGTTGGAAAGTCATTGGACATCTCCTTTGGCCTGCAACGCCGCCTGATTGAGCTGCGAAAGTTCAGCGCTGAGCTGTTTATCCATCCGGTAAAGCCGGAATGAATGGATCAGGAAGGCGAAGATGGCGGTTGGGATACCCCAAAGTGCGATATGCAATGGCTCGGTCTGAATACCACCAGACTCCAGCATAAAGTTGTGCATGAAGATAATTGCGCCGAAGGCCACGAAAATATCTTCACCAAAGAACAACCCGACGTTATCCGTAGCAGCAGACATAGCACGCAGGCGGTGACGCGTACGTTCTGGCAATTCTCCATAGCGATTTTCTGCCGCTCCTTCAGCCATCGGTGCCAGCAACGGGCGAACCATTTGCGGGTGACCACCCAGGCTGGTCAGCCCCATGGCGGCGGTGATTTCACGCACAAACAGATAAACGATCAACAACCGTCCGGCGGTAGCACTTTTGATCTTGGCGATCCACGCCTGTGCGCGTTCTTTTAGCCCGTGGCGCTCCAGCAAGCCAATCACCGCCAATGGCAGTAACAAAATCAGCGGCAGGTTACGGGTATTGAGGAAGCCTTCACCCAGTTTTTCCAGGATAGTATCCAGCGGCATCAGCGCTGCCAGCCCGGTGATAATGCCGGCGACAATCACTACCAGCACAGGATTAAAGCGTAAAACAAATCCAACCACGATGGCGGCGATGCCGATCAGTGGCCATAGATTAACGGCCTGTTCCATTATATCTCCCTTTTACCCTTCGCCTTTCAAGCCGCAGCGTTGTTACCTGCAACTCGAAATTCATTGGGTAATGTTGTGTTGTGTGTTTGTGTTGTATGTATTTAATTATTTTTATTCAGCGCTGACGCTGATGCCTTCCAGGGCAAAACGTTCGCGCAATGTTCGTGCATATTCCAGCGCATGTTCACCGTCCCCATGCAGGCAGACGGTTTCAGCTTGAACGGCGGCCCAAGTGCCGTCCAGCGTACGAACCCGATGGTGACGTACCATTTCAAGTGTTTGTGCCAACGCCAGGTCATCACTGGTAATCAGCGCCCCAGTCTGACCACGCGGCACCAGCGTGCCATCGGCCTGATAGCCACGATCGGCAAAAACTTCCTGCCGAGTTGTGAGCCCCTGTTGTTGACCGGCGCGGATCAGCTCACTGCCTGCCAGCCCCACCAGCCGTAATGTCGGATCGACCGCTTTAACCGCCCGGGCGATAGCTTCCGCCAGTTCCGGTTCTACCGCGGCCTGGTTATACAACATGCCATGGGGCTTCACATGTACCATCACCCCACCTTCAGCACGGGCGATCGCGGCCAGTGCGCCAAGTTGATACACCACTTGCGCATACACTGTCTCTGGCGGCAATTGCATACGGGTGCGGCCAAAATTCTCACGGTCGGGAAAGCTTGGATGTGCGCCAATAGCGACACCGTATTGCAGTGCCCAACGCACCGATTGACGCATGGTTTGCGCATCCCCGGCGTGGAAACCGCAGGCAATATTGGCCGAGCTGACCAGTTGCAGCAGCGCCTGATCGTTGGCGCAACCCTCCCCAAGATCGGCATTCAAATCAACGATCATTTAACCCCCAGGCAATCTGTTGGATAAAGTGTTCCTGTTCAGCCTTGGCACGTTGCGCCTCTGCCAACGTACAGGGAACAAAGTGGATGGCTTCACCCAGACGAATCTGCGCCAAATGGTAGAGATCGGCCTCGATCACGCAGGCAATACGCGGGTAACCCCCGGTAGTCTGTGCATCCGCCATCAGCACGATTGGCTGGCCGTTATGTGGCACCTGTACGACGCCCGGTAGCAGGCCATGTGACAACATTTCACGATCGGTGGTGCGGTTTAACGCATTGCTGCCATGCAGGCGATAGCCCATACGATTGCTCTGCGGACTCAGTTGCCAAGCGGTACGCCAGAAAGCCTCTTTCGCCTCTTCACTGAATTCATCATATTCCGGCCCTGGCAACGCACGGATGCGGTTGTTGAACAGCAATTGCTTTACGCCAGTGCTCTGCTGTGGCAATAAAAGTCCCTGCCCCAATGGCAGACTGTCACCATCTCGCAGATTGCGCCCTTCCAGCCCGCCAAAGGCCGCTTTGCTATCGGTGCTATGGGAGCCAAGCATTTCCGGAACAGCGATACCACCAGCTATCGCCAGATAAGTACGCATGCCGCGTTTTGGCATTTTCAGAACAAGCTGTTGACCCGCATTGACCGGATAACGCCAGCCGGTCCATAGCGGTTTCCCGTCCAACTGCGCATCGCAACCGGCACCGGTCAGAGCGATCCAACCTGGCTGGGTAAATTCGGCGCTGAATTGCCCAAGAGTGATTTCCAGACCAGCAGCTTTGGCGTCATTACCTACCAGCAAGTTAGCGATCCTCAACGCAGGTTGGTCGAGAGCGCCCCCCTGGCTGATCCCCAGACGACGGAAACCGTTACGGCCCAGATCCTGCACCGTGGTGTAAATACCCGCACGCAAGATCTTCAACATACGCCCTCCTTCTGTGGCACAAACCGCACGCTATCGCCGGGGCGCAGCAAGGTTGGTGGCATTTCATAAGGATTAAACAGCGCCAACGGTGTACGCCCAATCAACTGCCAGCCACCGGGAGTGACCAACGGATAAATACCGGTCTGGCTCCCGCCAATGCCTACAGAACCTGCTGCCACTGACAGGCGTGGTTCGGCGCGACGCGGCGTCGCCAATTTTTCAGGCATACCGCCCATGTAGGAGAAACCAGGTTGAAAACCAAGGAAATAAACCACGTAGGCCGCTGAGGAGTGGCATTCCACTACCTGCCGTGGCGTCATACCGGTGTGGCGAGCCACTTCATCCAGGTCAGGCCCATCCTGGCCACCATAAATAACCGGAATATCCACCTGACGTGATTCCGGTACCAGGCTTTCCTTACTATCCCAGCCCTCTTGTAACAGCACCAACATCGCTTCCGCGTCAGCCTTCGGTGTATTCAACAGCAGCGTAAGATTGTTCATACCCGGCACCACTTCACGCACGTCGGGATGATGATTCAGTTTTTCGGCCAGCGCCCAGATCCGCTGCTGGCTCGACAGCGTCACCGGCGGCGACAGTTCAAGCACTACCGCTCTTTCACCTAATAAGTAACATCGTGCTCGTTGCACCCTTTTCCCCTTATCCCTGTCGTCTTTTATTATTTGCAAAACCTATCTGTTATGCGCGACAGCGCTCTGGCTGTCAATAGAACAACCTTTGATAAAATAAGGGATTAGGCTATTAAAAGGATTCAGCCACGGTAAAAACCGGGCTGGATCCTGGGAGGAAAATCAGGCGGGATTGGGGATATCGATAAAGGTCACATCAAAGCCATGCTGTTGGGCCAGCCACTCACCGAGCGCCTTTACACCACCACGCTCAGTGGCATGGTGACCAGCCGCAAAGAAATGAATGCCCATTTCCCGCGCGCTGTGAATAGTCTGTTCAGAAACTTCGCCACTGATGAAAGCGTCCACGCCAAAACGTGCCGCGCTATCGATAAAACCCTGACCGCCGCCGGTACACCAGGCGACGCGGCGGATATGAGCCGGCGCATTATCACCACAGTGCAGCACAGAACGGCCCAGACGGCTTTCGATACGCTGTTGCAGTTCAATACCGGTCAATGGCTGCTCGAATTCGCCGTGCGGCACCAGCGGCTCCACTTCGCCAATCACCCGGATCCCGAGTAAATGTGCCAACTGCGCGTTATTGCCCAACACCGGATGTGCGTCCAGCGGCAAGTGATATCCATACAGGTTGATATCATTGCTCAGCAGAGTTTTCAGTCGGTTGCGTTTCATACCGCGTACCGATGGCGCTTCGTTTTTCCAGAAATAACCGTGGTGCACCACAATAGCATCCGCCTGGTGTACCACTGCGGCATCCAGCAAGGCCTGGCACGCAGTAACACCAGTAACAATACGCTGCACATGCGGCCGCCCTTCCACTTGCAGGCCATTTGGCCCGTAATCCTGAAACGCGGCGGTGTTCAGTTCGCTGTTGATCAACTGTTCCAGATCGAGGTTACGCATAAAGTTCTCTCTTCAATTCAAAATGTCTGCCGTTCGCCCTGTTCCATCAGGATAAATTTTACGCCCAGACTGTTGCCCTGTTCCAACTGTTGCTTAATGGTCGCACGCACGTCGTCACCTTGCTTCAGGCTGGGTTTGATATGGCTGATCACCACCGGGAAATCTTTCAGTGAACCTTCGCCGCCGCTGTACTGCGTCAGATTTTTCAGTTCCTTCAGCAGCCACGCTGGCGTCAAATGCCCATACAGATTTTTATCCTCCACCTCATTGGGGTAGGACGTTTCGATGATCATCCCTTTCAGTTTTTTCTGTTCGATTAACGGCCCCAGCACACGCCAGGCGCTATCCAGATTACGTGATTGCTCAAGTGCATCCGGCCCGGTATCGCCGAAATAAGCAAAAGACCCGCTGCGGTCGGACACCAGCAACATCGATGACGGGTAACGGTCATGGCTGAGCGGATACATCACGCCCGTCAAGCCGGTGACGCCAAGAGTCACACGTTGCTGCGGCCTCACCGTTTGCAAACGGTAAGTGCCCAACCTCGAACCATTGCCGGAGTCGGTGAAGTTTGGCCAAGCCTTCCAGTTAAAATAATGATTACGCAGGGTCAGAATGGTATCTGCCTGGGCATAGATATTCTTCTTGCTGTCTTCCGGCGAGCCGATAATCAGCCCCGCCACATGGTCGAGATGGCCGTGACTGATAAAATAAGCGCCTATCAGTTGGCGGAATATGTAGCCTTGCGGGGTATAAGGCGCAGCCAATTCAGGGGTGACTTGAGGGAAACTGCCCTTTTCCAGCCCTTTGGCGATACCTGGCAGCAGCGAACCGGCATCCAGCGCCAGATACTGCGACTGATTGTCGCTGCGGATCAAGTAGGAGGTTAGATTGCCGTCGCTAACCCCACCGTCCACACCTAACGCCACGACATCAAAACCAGCTATCGCCAGGGCTGAATAACCGCTCAGGCACAGGGCCAGCACCTTTTTCATCATTATGTCGCTCCTTGCTGTTGCCTTAATATTCCCCGCGCTTCGCCGCTTCAAAGGCTGCCAGCGTCTCCAACCGCGCCTGCTTGTGGTCGACAATCGGCAGCGGATAATCCAGCACACGCTGCTGTTGATCCGCCCAGCGATGGGGTTGATGGATAGCATTGTCCGGTACATCCGCCAGCTCGGGCAACCATTTACGGATAAAAGTGCCTTGCGGATCAAAACGTTCGCCTTGAGTGGTCGGGTTAAAGATGCGGAAATATGGCGCGGCGTCGGTACCGGTTGACGCTGCCCACTGCCAGCCGCCGTTATTGGCCGCCAGATCACCGTCTACCAGCTGTGACATGAAATAGCGTTCGCCAGCGCGCCAATCAATCAGCAAGTCTTTCACCAGAAAGCTGGCGCTGATCATACGTAACCGGTTGTGCATCCAACCGGTTTTATTCAACTGACGCATGGCTGCATCGACAATCGGATAACCCGTTACGCCCTGCTGCCAGGCCTGCAATAACTCTGGATTATTCCGCCAGCGTACCCTATCCGTCCAATCGATAAAGGGACGGTGCCTGCATAACGCAGGATAAGCCACCATCAAATGCCGATAAAACTCACGCCAGATCAGCTCATTGAGCCAACCAAAGGCGCCGCTATCGTTGTTTTCCAATACCTGCGGGCATTCAGCTCGCAGGCGGTTAAAACATTGGCGCGGCGACAAGATGCCAATCGCCAGATAAGGCGACAGGCTGCTGGTGCCAGCAATGGCAGGCCGATCTCGTTGCTCAAGGTAATCTTGCACCTGCTCACGACAAAAAGTACGTAACCGTTGCAGCGCCGCCTCTTCTCCTGCGGGGAAATCCCCCATTGCCTCTGCAGGCGGGTAATTAAACGCTTCAGGTACGGCGGTTATTGGCAGCGCACCACCAGCCCGCATTTTGGGTGCAGGTAGGGAACGGACGTCCGATTCTGTCAGGCGTTGAATAAAAGCTTTACGAAACGGCGTATAGACCTTGTACATTTCACCGCCACCGGTTTGCACGCTACCTGGTGGCAATAACAGGCTGTCATCAAAACGCTGACAAACCACTTTTCCGGCTAAACACTGTTCCAACTGTTGATCACGATCGCGTTCGTTGATTTCGTACTGGCGATTGTAAAATAGCCTATCTACCTGCTCCTGCTCGCAGTAAGCGGCCAACCAGTCAACCGAGGTGGCGAAATCATCACATTGATGGTAGCCGAATGGGATGCCACGCTCAGCAAGAGCCTGCTGCACCAGCAGTAAATTGGCATGGATAAATGCCGCCTGGCGCGGTGCCATTTCGTGCTGTAACCATTGTTGCGGGGTAGCGATAAACACGGCCAACACGCGTGCGTCAGGATCGCTGCAGGCGGCGTGCAGCGCTTTATTGTCGGTAATACGCAGATCGTTACGCAACCAGACCAGATGCGTGGTCATAAAACTCCTTGTCGGTTAGTGGCCATAACGCAGGCGCAACGCCTCTGGATAGGGTTCGAAATAGCGCTGATCGGCCAGATAGCGATCGGGGTACTCAGCCATGTAATGTTTAAGCAGGGTGATCGGTGCCAGTAGCGGTTGTACGCCCTGCCGATAACGATCAATCAACTGTGCCAGTTCCTGGCGCTGCGCAGAACTCAGATGACTGCGGAAATAACCCTGCACATGCATCAGCACGTTGGTGTGGTTACGGCGCGTCGCCTTGTGGGCCAACAGTTTCATCAGGCGACTACGGTATTCAATGGCAAATGCCTCCAGCGACGCCCATTTATCCACGTCAGCCACAAAACGGCCCAACTCACGGTATTCCGGCTGTGAATGCGCCAGCAGCGACAGCTTGTAACGGCTATGAAAGGCGATCAACCCACCCCGGGTTAATCCTTTGCGCCACAGCATGTTCAATTCATACAGCGCATAAACGCGCTCTACAAAATTTTCCCGCAGCGCCGCATCGTTCAACCGCCCATCTTCTTCCACCGGCAACCAGGGCATTTGCCGCAGCAGCTCGGCAGTGTACAGCCCGACACCGCTTTTACGCGCGCCTTCGCCGCTATCGTCATATAGCCGGACTCGTTCCATACCGCAGCTTGGCGAGTTGGCGCAAACAATGTAACCGCACAAATGCTGCAAGGCAGCAATGCGTTGTGCTGAAAACTGCTGCATCTGGTCGGTCACATCAATGCTGTCGTCATTGCTGTAGCGCAACGCTATATGATGTTGTTTTTTGATCAACCGCAGCGCCGGACGCGGGGTCGGCATACCGATCGCCATTTCCGGACATACCGCTTCAAAACGCACATAAGGTGCCAGTTGTTCTACTGCGAAGGCCAAGCGTTTATGGCCGCCGTCAAATCGCACCTTCTCACCCAGCAGGCAGGCGCTGATCCCGATAGGAATTTTGTCACTCATCAATAGGCTCCCGCAGCATTGGATGATGTTAAAAGTGTAGAGGAATTTCCCTCTGGGGACGAACCTTACCGGTACAATGACTGAACCGCGCCCATAAAAAAACCCCCGCTGTAAAGCGAGGGTTTTACGGGACGACGCCAACGATCAGTAAAAATCGCAGGACGCCAGTTCCGCCTGTTGCAGCCAGACCGGCTTATCGCTGGTTTTTGACCAGACGCGATGCAGATAGCTGTAAAAACGTGCGCGGTCGCTACGGAAAAGCATTACCGGTAAAGCCAATACACCTGCCAGGATCACTGCGCTGCGGCGCAGGAGAATCCGATGCAATGAATAAGCGTGATAGATAGACATGCGAACCTCCTCAAAAAACGCCTGGCCGTTGATTTATCTTGGAAACAGCACTGGCGTAAACAATTAAAATGAGACCATTTGGTAACTGGACAAAATTTTAGCGCAATTGATGAAAGTTTACTACTCATCCGACCACTAAATAGGTCAAAAAATCGCAATTAAATACATCATCACGTAATTTTGTTACACCAAGGTTAATAATTAACTAACCATTGGTTACATTGTGGATATTCACAGCCTATTTACGCCAAACAGCTTATTGTGAGTACGGCATGCTGGCTCAAGAGCGCCCCCGCTCAAAAAAAACACCGTCAAAAAGCCATTTTTCGCTGTAATTTCAGCCATTTTTATACTTTTTTTACACCGGCCCACGCTATTTTTTCATCTTCTTTCTACCGCCCTCCCTACACTCGCCTTATCAAAAACTACACCTCTGGAGGTGTCCTGTGAGTATCAGCGTTATTGGTGGTGCGCTGTTGGTCCTGCTGCTGTTGGGCTATCTGGTTTATGCCCTGTTCAATGCGGAGGATTTCTGATGGCGGCTTCAGCCTTTTTATTGATTGCCAGCTTCCTACTGGTGCTTCTGCTGCTAGCACGTCCATTGGGCGGTTTTCTGGCACGGTTGATCGAAGGTGAACAGCTGCCAGCAATGCGTCAGTTAGAAGCTGCCGTTTGGCGCTGCTGTGGCAATACTACCGCTGAGATGAAATGGTGGCAGTACGCGCTGGCGATCATGTGGTTTAACCTGCTCGGTCTGGCTTTGCTGTTCGTGCTGTTGATGACACAAGGTTCACTGCCACTTAACCCGCAGGGCTTCCCCGGCCTGTCCTGGGATCTGGCGTTCAATACTGCCGTTAGCTTTGTCACCAACACCAACTGGCAGGCCTACAGCGGTGAAAGCACACTCAGCTATTTCAGTCAGATGGCGGGATTGGCAGTACAGAACTTCCTGTCAGCCGCGACCGGTATCGCGGTGGCATTTGCCTTAATCCGCGCCTTCACTCGCCGTTCCAGTGCCACCATCGGTAATGCATGGATCGACATATTCCGCGTGACGCTATACGTATTACTGCCCATTTCACTGCTGATTGCCTTGTTCTTCGTCAGCCAAGGCACACTGCAAAACTTCTTGCCTTACGTGCATATCAGCACGCTGGAAGGTGCGCAGCAGACGCTGCCAATGGGACCGGTAGCCTCACAGGAAGCGATCAAGATGCTCGGTACCAATGGCGGCGGCTTCTTTGGCGCTAACTCAGCGCATCCGTTCGAAAACCCAACGGTGCTGACCAACTTTGTGCAGATGCTGGCGATCTTCTTGATCCCGTGCGCGCTGTGTTTCGCTTTTGGCCGTGTGGCTGGGGAGAACCGTCAGGGCCACGCGTTGATCTGGGCAATGGCGCTGATCTTTGTGGTCGCGGTCGTTGTGGTCATGTTTGCCGAACTGGCGGGTAACCCGCATTTGAGCGAGTTGGGCAGCAATAGCAACATCAACATGGAAGGCAAGGAATCACGCTTTGGCATTCTCGCCACCAGCCTGTTTTCGGTGGTGACTACTGCGGCCTCCTGCGGTGCTGTCAATGCCATGCATGACTCCTTCACTGCGCTGGGTGGCATGGTACCCATGTGGCTGATGCAAATTGGTGAAGTGGTATTCGGCGGCGTCGGTTCTGGTCTGTACGGCATGTTGTTGTTCGTCCTGCTGACCGTATTTATTGCCGGTTTGATGATTGGCCGTACACCCGAATACCTGGGCAAAAAAATTGATGTCTATGACATGAAAATGACCGCGCTGGCGATTCTGGTGACACCGACGCTGGTGCTATTGGGTACGGCACTGGCCATCGCGACCGACGCAGGACGCGCCGGTATCCTGAATCCAGGTGCACACGGTTTTAGCGAAGTGCTGTATGCCGTGTCGTCCGCAGCCAACAACAACGGTAGTGCCTTTGCCGGGCTGAGCGTCAACACGCCGTTCTACAACCTGCTGTTGGCCTTTGCCATGTTCGTCGGCCGCTTCGGGGTGATCCTGCCGGTGCTGGCAATTGCCGGTTCGCTGTGTGTCAAGAAACGGCAGCCGGCGGGTAACGGCACCCTGCCAACCTATGGGCCGCTGTTTATCGGCCTGTTGATCGGCACCGTACTGCTGGTGGGCGCATTGACCTTCGTACCGGCGCTGGCGCTGGGACCGGTGGCTGAGCATTTGCAACTTTGGCTGACCAAATAACCGACGCATTCCCGTCGCCTTTCGAGCCGCAGCGTTGTTACCTGCTTTACAAGACCCATCCGTGGGCCTTGCCCCTTCGGGGCCGCTGCAAGCAGCGTTCAAATCTGTTCCCGACAGATTTGTCGCTCACCCCAGTTACTTACTTAAGTAAGCGCCTGGGGATAAGAGAGCTGGTCGCCTAGCTGCAGCTCGAAATCCATAGGGAATGAAATAGGAAGAGAGAATAAAGATGACTCGCAAACAACGCGCGCTGTTTGAACCGGCATTGGTCCGTACCGCGCTGATCGATGCGCTGAAAAAATTGGATCCGCGCACCCAATGGCGTAACCCAGTGATGTTCGTGGTGTATATCGGCAGCATCCTGACCACAGTGATCTGGTTAGCGATCCTCGCCAAACAGACGGAGGGTAACGCGGCCTTTACCGGTAGCATTGCTCTGTGGCTGTGGTTCACCGTACTGTTCGCTAACGTTGCCGAAGCGCTGGCCGAGGGGCGCAGCAAGGCCCAGGCGGAGAGCCTGAGGGGCACCAAGAAAACCAGTTGGGCGAAGAAATTGGCGGGACCGCGCCGTGATGGGGCTACCGAGAAAGTTTCCGCCGAGAGCCTGCGAAAAGGTGACATCGTCCTGGTAGAGGCCGGTGACACCATTCCGTGCGACGGGGAAGTGCTCGAAGGCGGCGCATCGGTCGATGAAAGCGCCATTACTGGTGAATCTGCCCCGGTTATACGTGAATCCGGCGGCGACTTCTCCTCGGTAACCGGCGGTACCCGTGTTCTGTCCGACTGGCTGGTGGTGCAGTGCAGCGTCAACCCAGGCGAAACCTTCCTCGATCGAATGATTGCCATGGTGGAAGGCGCCAAACGCCGTAAAACTCCGAACGAAGTGGCACTGACTATTCTGTTGGTCGCACTGACCATTGTGTTCGTGCTGGCGACAGCCACCCTGTTCCCGTTCTCGCAATATAGCGTGGAAGCCGCAAACGGGGGTTCTGTCGTCACCATCACCGTACTGGTGGCACTGCTGGTCTGTCTGATCCCTACGACTATTGGCGGTCTGCTGTCTGCCATCGGCGTGGCAGGCATGAGCCGTATGCTGGGTGCCAACGTCATCGCCACCAGCGGCCGGGCGGTAGAAGCCGCCGGTGACGTGGACGTGTTACTGCTGGATAAAACCGGCACCATCACGCTGGGTAACCGCCAAGCTTCCGAGTTCCTGCCGGCACCTGGGGTAAAAGAACAGGAACTGGCCGATGCCGCACAGCTGTCTTCATTGGCCGATGAAACGCCGGAAGGCCGCAGCATTGTGGTACTGGCCAAGCAACGCTTCAACCTGCGCGAACGTGATCTACAGGCATTGAATGCCACTTTTGTGCCCTTCTCCGCACAGACGCGCATGAGCGGCGTCAACGTGCAGGACCGCATGATCCGTAAAGGCGCGGTGGATGCCATTCGCCGCCACGTAGAATCTAATCAGGGCCACTTCCCGCAAGCGGTGGACGATTTGGTCGCCAGCGTGGCACGTACCGGCGGCACGCCATTGGTGGTGGCCGAAGGCCCACGTGTGCTGGGGGTGGTCGCACTGAAAGATATCGTCAAGGGCGGTATCAAAGAGCGCTTCGCCGAACTGCGCAAAATGGGCATCAAAACGGTAATGATCACCGGTGATAACCCACTGACCGCGGCAGCTATCGCCGCCGAAGCCGGGGTGGATGACTTCCTATCGGAAGCAACTCCGGAAGCCAAGCTGGCGTTGATTCGCCAATATCAGGCGGAAGGACGCCTGGTCGCGATGACTGGCGACGGTACCAACGACGCCCCAGCACTGGCACAGGCCGATGTCGCGGTAGCGATGAACTCGGGAACCCAGGCCGCCAAAGAAGCGGGCAACATGGTTGATCTGGATTCCAACCCGACCAAGCTGATTGAAGTGGTGCATATCGGTAAACAAATGCTGATGACACGTGGCTCACTGACGACGTTCAGTATCGCCAATGACGTGGCCAAGTATTTTGCCATTATTCCGGCGGCGTTCGCGGCAACCTATCCACAGTTGAACGCGCTAAACGTGATGCATCTGCACTCCCCTGCCTCCGCCATTATGTCGGCGGTTATTTTCAACGCATTGGTGATTGTGTTCTTGATCCCACTGGCGCTGAAAGGGGTGAGCTACAAGCCAATGAGTGCTGCCGCACTGCTGCGTCGCAACTTATGGATCTACGGTGTCGGTGGTCTGTTAGTCCCGTTTGTCGGCATCAAGTTGATCGATCTAGTCCTGGTTGCTTTGCACATTGCCGGTTAATAATTGAGAGGAAATAACTATGTCTTACTTACGTCCTTCGCTGGTTATGCTGATCCTGCTGACGTTGATTACCGGTATCGCCTACCCGTTGTTGACGACCGGACTGTCGCAGTTACTGTTTTCCCGCACAGCCAACGGCTCGCTGCTGCATCAGGGGGACAACGTGATCGGCTCGGCGTTAATTGGCCAAAACTTCACTAAACCGGAGTATTTCTGGGGACGCCCTTCTGCCACCGGTGATTCAGCCTATAATGCCATGGCGTCTGCCGGCAGCAACCTGGCTGCCACCAACCCGGCGCTGGATAAAGCCATCGCTGAACGTGCAGCGCAATTGCGCCAAGCCAACCCAGCGATGAAAGGCCCGATCCCGGTCGATCTGCTGACTGCATCTGGCAGTGGCCTGGATCCACAAATTTCGCTTGCGGCGGCGCAATACCAATTGGCCCGAGTTGCTGCGGCACGTCAATTAGCACCGGAGCAAATCGCCAAACTGATTGATGAAAGCACCGATCAGGCGACCCCCAATTTTATGGGAGAGTCAGTAGTTAACGTGCTGAAATTAAATCTGGCACTCGACGCATTGAAATAATGCCCTAAGTGTTAAAGGGTAAGTATTGGGTCCGGCATGCCGGACCCGCTTTACGTTGCTGCAAAAGGAACTCCAATGGTGGATGAGGAACAACAGCGCCCCGACCCTGACAGCCTGCTGGCGCTGGCCAATGAAAAACCCCGTGGCCGCCTGAAGGTGTTCTTCGGCGCCTGCGCCGGGGTGGGCAAAACCTACGCCATGTTGCAGGAGGCACAGCGGCTGCGTGGCCAGGGACTGGACGTGCTGGTGGGTGTGGTGGAGACCCACGGTCGCAGCGAAACCGCTGCCCTGCTGAATGGGTTAGATGTGTTACCACAAAAGCGCATTCAGTATCGCGGCAGGGTGGTGCAGGAGTTTGATCTTGATGCCGCACTCGCTCGCCACCCGGCGCTGGTCCTGATGGACGAACTGGCGCACAGCAATGCCCATGGCTCACGCCACCCGAAACGCTGGCAGGACGTGGAAGAACTGCTGGATGCAGGCATCGACGTACTGACCACGGTCAACGTACAACATCTGGAAAGCCTAAACGACGTGGTGGGCGGCGTAACCGGGGTGCGAGTACGCGAAACAGTGCCCGACCATGTCTTCGACGAAGCCACCGAGGTGGTGCTGGTTGACCTGCCGCCGGACGATCTGCGTCAGCGCCTGAATGAAGGCAAGGTGTATATCCCCGGTCAAGCCGAACGTGCTATCGAGCACTTTTTCCGTAAAGGCAACTTGATTGCCCTGCGTGAACTGGCGTTACGCCGCACTGCCGATCGGGTTGATGATCAGATGCGTGCCTTCCGCGATACCCAAGGCCGAGAACGCGTCTGGCATACCCGCGACAGCATTCTGCTGTGCGTCGGCCATAATAGCGGCAACGAAAAGCTGGTGCGTATCGCCGCCCGCCTGGCAGCCAGACTGGGTTGCCACTGGCACGCGGTATATGTGGAAACACCAAAGCTTCACCGCTTGCCGGAGAATCAACGTCGGGCAATACTGCGAGCGCTGCGGCTGGCACAGGAATTGGGTGCCGAAACCGCAACGTTGTCCGAGCCTTATGAAGAACGAGCAGTGCTGCGTTATGCCCGTGAGCACAACCTGGGTAAAATCATTATTGGTCGTCGTAGTGAGCAACGCTGGAAACTGCGCGGCAGCTTTGCCGACCGCCTCGGTCGGCTCGGCCCTGACCTCGACTTGGTGATTGTCGCACTGGAAAACGACAGTTTTCCGCCGCCAGGTAAAGAGCATGATAATCGTAACTTTACCGAAAAGTGGCGAATTCAGTTGCGCGGTTGCGCGGTGGCCGTCGCACTCTGCGCCCTGATCACCCTGCTGTCCCAGTGGCTGCTGCCGGGCTTCGACCAAGCCAACCTGGTGATGGTCTACTTACTTGGTGTTGCCATTGTCGCGCTGTTCTTTGGCCGCTGGCCCTCCGTGCTGGCGGCAGTGATCAACGTCGCCAGCTTTGACCTGTTTTTCGTCCAGCCCGAATGGTCGTTTGCCGTCAGTGATATGCAATATCTGCTGACCTTTGCCGTCATGTTGATTGTTGGCATTACCATCGGCAACCTGACTGCCGGCGTTCGTTATCAGGCCCGCGTCGCACGTTATCGTGAACAACGTGCTCGTCATCTGTATGAGATCTCCCGTGGGCTGAGCCAGGCACTGACAACCGAAGACATCGCCAAAACCAGCCGCCATTTCCTCTCCAGTAGCTTCCAGGCAAAAACCGTGCTGTTGCTGCCACAGGAGGACGGTAAGTTGCAGCAAATGGTCGGGGAAACCGGTGGGTTGTTATCGGTGGATGAAGCTATCGCACGCTGGAGCTTTGATAAGGGCATGCCTGCCGGTGCCGGTACCGACACCCTGCCCGGAGTCCCCTATCAGCTGCTGCCATTAGCCACGTCGAAACAAACCTTTGGCTTATTGGCCATCGAACCCAGCAACCTTCGCCAACTGATGGTGCCGGAACAACAGCGGTTGCTCCAGACCTTTGCAGTCTTAATCGCCAGTGCGTTGGAACGCTTACACTTGGCACGCAGTGCCGAGGAAGCCAAACTGGATGCTGAACGCGAGCAACTGCGCAACTCGCTCTTGGCGGCCCTGTCTCACGATTTACGCACCCCGCTGACGGTGTTGTTCGGTCAGGCGGAAATTCTGACGCTCGACCTAGCGGCAGAAGGCTCCAATCATGCGCCACAAGCGAGTCAAATCCGCCAACAGGTGCTGAGCACCACACGGCTGGTGAACAACCTACTGGACATGGCACGTATTCAATCGGGTGGCTTTAACCTGCGTAAAGAGTGGCAGTCACTGGAAGAGATCGTCGGCGCATCACTGCATATGCTGGAACCGTTGATGACTCAGCATCAGATCAAGGTTGAGCTGCCACCAGAGCAGATATTGGTTAACTGCGATGGCAGTTTGTTGGAGAGGGTTTTCACTAACCTGTTGGAAAATGCCAATAAATATGCCGGCTACGATGCTACTATCGGCATTCGTGCCCATACTCTGCCTGAATGGCTGGAAGTCGAAGTCTGGGACAATGGCCCGGGAATTCCCGAAGGGAAAAAGCAGCTTATTTTCGATAAATTTTCCCGTGGCAATAAAGAATCTGCGATCCCCGGTGTGGGTTTGGGGTTAGCGATTTGCCGTGCCATTATTGAAGTACATGGTGGCCGTATCTGGGCAGAAAACGGTGCCAACGGCGGTGCCAGTTTCCGCTTTGTGCTACCGCTGGAAAAACCACCGGAAATAGACAATGAAGCCTTTGATCTTTAATCAAGCCCCGGGAGTCTTGTGAGCAATACGCCAACCAATATTCTGATTGTCGAAGATGAGAAAGAGATCCGGCGTTTCGTCCGCACCGCGCTCGAAAGTGAAGGTCTGCGGGTGTTTGAAAGTGAAACGTTGCAACGCGGGTTGATTGAAGCCGGTACGCGCAAACCGGATCTGATTATTCTTGATTTAGGGTTGCCGGACGGCGACGGGCTTAACTATATCCGCGATTTACGGCAATGGAGCGCTATTCCGGTGATTGTGCTGTCAGCGCGCAATGCCGAAGAAGACAAAATTGCCGCGCTGGACGCTGGAGCAGACGACTATCTCAGCAAACCCTTTGGTATCGGTGAACTGCTTGCTAGGGTACGGGTTGCCTTACGCCGTCATTCCGGCAGCCTACAGGAAAGTCCGCTGGTGAGCTTCTCCGAAATTACCGTCGATCTGATCAACCGTCGGGTATTGCGCAAGGGTGAAGATCTACATCTAACGCCGATTGAGTTTCGTCTGCTGGCCGAACTGCTGGCGAACTCCGGTAAAGTCATCACCCAGCGTCAGCTACTGAGCCACGTCTGGGGGCCGAATTATGTCGAACATAGCCATTATTTGCGGATTTATATGGGCCATCTACGACAAAAACTCGAAGCCGATCCGGCCCGGCCAAAACATTTACTGACCGAAACCGGCGTCGGTTACCGCTTTATGCCTTGACGTTAATAGGCGCAGTATTCGATTAAACGGGCGCAGCATGTGGCGCCCCTACTGTTGCGGGCCTTTCTTCAACCCCACCATAAACTCTTTGAACGCTTCGCGCAGCGGTGCAAATACCGGGTGCTTGCGGTTTTCGATCATCACTTCAGAAAACAACTTTAGGCCAACGGCAAAAGCCGCACTGTTGTTCTCGCCAAAGTTCAGATCTTCACGCGCTTTGATGCGCTCGACAATGCCAAGGATGTCGTCGTGGTTCTCCACCTCAAAGCTCAGTGGCGCTTTGTCGACAGGCTCGCCTTTGCGATCGCTCAGAGCCTCAACGGTGATACGGAAACGGTGGCCTGGCATCAGTCATTCTCCTGTACTGTTGGGGCAATATTCATTTCGCTTTCAATCGCCGCTACGGCGGTCAGTAATGCAGCATTAATGCGTTCAACCTGCTGCGGTGAAAGATCGGCACGCATCACATTACCCCGCAGCAAACTGCGCAGGCGGTTCATAGCGTCAGAGATACCTTCAGCAAGATTACCGTGATGATGATGACCGCGACCAGCACCGGCCAAACGGGCCAGGATGACGTCGACAGCGGCCTGGTGCTTTTGCAGTTCACGTTGGCCCAATTCGGTAATTTGGTAGCTTTTACGACCGTTACCGCTGGTGATCGGCTCAAGAAAATCTTGCTCTTCCAGCAGTGTCAGCGTTGGATAAATCACGCCAGGGCTTGGCACATACAGACCGGAGGATGCCTCATCAATCGCCTTGATAAGCTCATAACCGTGGCTTGGTTTACGTGCCACCAGCGCCAGTAGCACCAACCGCAGATCGCCATGTTCAAACATACGGTGGCGCCCACCACGTCCGCCGCGCCCACCACGCCCTTGTTCTTCGCCGTGAACACCACCAAAGTGATGACGCCCGCCGCGACGACGATGATCGTGCCCTTCTTCGCTGTCATGGTGACAACCATGACGACGGTGTAAATCTAAACGGTGAAACATAGTTATACCTCTCAATAAATAGTTCGTTGACGAGGTGATTTAGATATATCTAACTCACTTCGATATATCTAATCTAGATCGATATATCTAAACGCGCAAGCGACGTTTGCAAAAAAGATATATCTAAATTGCAGGCATAAAAAAAGCGCTGTAAAAACAGCGCTTTTTATCAGACAAAAGAGAAATTACTTGGCGGAAGCCAGCACCGCACTCACGATATCGACAGCTTCATGCTCAATCTTTTCGCGATGTTCAGCACCCAGGAAGCTCTCACAGTAAATTTTGTAGGCTTCTTCAGTACCGGAAGGTCGTGCCGCGAACCAGCCATTATCAGTCATCACTTTCAGGCCGCCAATCGGTGCACCATTGCCCGGTGCTGCGGTCAGACGGGCGGTGATCGGATCACCCGCCAGAGTATCTGCCTTAACCATGTCCGGCGACAGTTTGGACAACGCGGCTTTTTGCGCTGACGTTGCGGGTGCCTGGATGCGATTGTAGCTCGGCGCACCAAAGCGCTTGGCCAAATCATCGTAGTGATGCTGTGGGTTTTCGCCAGTCACCGCAGTGATTTCAGCGGCCAACAGACACATGATCATGCCGTCTTTGTCAGTCGACCAAGGTGTGCCGTTGAAACGCAGGAACGATGCACCAGCGCTCTCTTCGCCACCAAAGCCCAGGCTACCGTCAAACAGACCATCAACAAACCATTTGAAGCCCACTGGCACTTCAACCAGCTTGCGACCTAAATCAGCCACTACACGGTCAATCATCGCGCTGGAAACCAGCGTCTTACCCACCGCCACATCAGCGCCCCACTGCGGACGATGCTGGAACAGATAGTTGATAGATACCGCCAGATAATGGTTCGGGTTCATCAGGCCTGCCGGTGTCACAATGCCATGACGGTCATAGTCCGGGTCATTAGCAAACGCCAGATCAAACTTGTCACGCAGCGCAAGCAGGCCACCCATCGCCGGAACTGACGAGCAGTCCATGCGGATCACACCGTCGTGGTCCAGATGCATAAAGCGGAAGGTCTGATCGATAGAATCATTTACCAGCGTCAGATCCAGCTTGTAGTGCTCAGCAATACGTTGCCAATAGGCAATGCCTGACCCTCCGAGAGGATCAACACCCAACTTCAGACCAGCACGTTGAATGGCAGGCATATCGACCACATCCACCAAGCCTGCAACATACGGCTGCACCAGATCCTGCGCGTGCACATGACCGCTGTTCCAGGCTTTATCCAGTGACTGACGCTGCACGCCTTTCAACTGCAATGACAGCAGTTCATTGGCACGCTTTTCAATCACTGAGGTCAGATTGGTGTCAGCCGGGCCGCCGTTGGTCGGGTTATATTTGATGCCGCCGTCTTCAGGTGGATTATGGGATGGGGTAATAACGATACCGTCAGCCAATGCCCCGCCATTGCGGTTGTGACACAAGATAGCGTGAGATACCGCAGGCGTCGGTGTAAAACCGTTATTTTCCTGCACGATCACATCCACACCGTTGGCGGTCAGCACTTCCAATACAGAAATGAAGGCCGGCTCTGACAGCGCATGAGTATCTTTACCCACGTAGCATGGGCCGGTAACCCCTTGCTGATGGCGTACTTCGGCAATCGCCTGCGCGATAGCGAGAATATGGGCTTCATTGAAGCTGTGGCGTTGAGCGCTGCCACGATGGCCTGAGGTCCCGAACTTCACCGCATGTGCGGCGTTGCCCGCTTCCGGTTGCAGTACGTAGTACTGCGACGTCAGCTGGGCTACGTTGATCAAATCGCTTTGCTGAGCCGGCTGCCCGGCACGTGGGTTATTCGCCATCGACATATCTCCCTAATCCCTGTCCAGCGGCCTGGCAATATGTCGCTCACGGCCACCATGACGGGCTGTTCGCTAAATTAGATAGTGCCGCAAACTTTATCTGTCAGTTCCGTCGGGAACTGCATAGCCTGCATGATGTGCTCCACCATGCTGCGTTTGCGACCGGTATTGGTATTGGTGATCACCCAATAAGGCGTGCCTGGAACGTGCTTCGGCTTGGTGTGCGTTCCATTCGCCAACAGGGTTTGTTGATCGCCTGCAAAATAAGTACGGGTACGGCCATGCAACGCTTCAGTTGCGGTGGCAAAACCCGCCGCATCGAGGGTATACAGGGTGGAAAGTACCAGCATAAAACGGTTCACCGCTTTGCTCTGCTCGGCATATTCATCCGACAACAGCAGTTCGCGCACGGCACGCACGCGATCGCGCGGGCGCGGTGCAGCAACAATTTTGTCCTGCTCGGCGCTCTGTGCGCTGGCAGCTGGCGCAGCGCGTAACGGCTGACCGGCGGTAAATTTCAACATACGGCGCAAAATATCAGACGCGCTCTCACCAATATGTTGCGTGTGGCTGGCAATATAGCGGTAAAGCTCTTCGTCGACTTCAATAGTTTTCATCTTTATCCAGTACTGTTTTTTTCTACTTAGAACCTGAAGCCAGATCCTGCATTCAAGCCATGGGATTATAAGGTTAAAAGCGCGGGAGCGAACATAACAATGTGCCCCAACACGGCAAAAGCAGACTATTACCTAGAGTCCGCCCAGCATCCGCGTTGCCAAACCCGCACCTTATCATGAAAAATCCGCGTTATACCCTATGGATTTCAAGCGGCAGCACGGCAACGGGTATATTCATCGTGTGTTTTAATCATGATAACCTAATCTGAATCTCTCTCAGTATGAACTTCACCATGAAATTACATTATCAATTGCTGGCTACTGAGTCCGCAGCGCTGCCGGTCATGCTGATCCACGGGCTATTTGGCAATCTGGACAATCTGGGCGTGCTGGCGCGCGACCTTAACCAGCAGCACAGCGTGATTAAAGTCGACTTGCGTAACCACGGCCTGTCGCCACGTTCAGCGGTAATGACCTATTCGGAAATGGCACAGGATCTGCTGGCACTGCTGGATGATTTGCACCTGGAGAAGGTCATTGTTATCGGCCATTCAATGGGCGGTAAAGCGGCGATGGCACTGACGGCGATCGCACCAGATCGAGTGGACAAACTGATCATTATTGACGTGGCGCCGGTGGATTATCAAGTTCGCCGCCACGACGAAATTTTTGCCGCGTTACAAGCCGTCAGCGCAGCCGGCATCACTCAGCGCCAGCAAGCTGCGGAATTGATGCGCAGCTATCTGGATGAAGAAGGTGTGATCCAATTCTTGCTGAAGTCATTCCATCAGGGCGAATGGCGCTTCAACCTGCCGGCGCTGATCGATCAATATGAAAATATCACCGGCTGGCAAGAAGTGCCCGCCTGGCCACACCCGACACTGTTCATTCGTGGTGGGCTGTCACCTTATGTCCAAGATAGCTACCGCGCAGATATTGCCCGCCAGTTCCCGCAGGCACGTGCGCACGTGGTTGCAGGCACTGGGCACTGGGTTCATGCGGAAAAACCAGAAGCCGTGTTACGTGCCATACACCGTTTTCTCGGCGAAGCCTGAGTCGCACGGCGCCTTGTTAGAGCAGGAACCCTACCTAAAACGGCTATCTGGTGAAAAAACGCGCTAAAGATAACGGCTTAGCGCGTTTTCGGCTCAGTTAAACATTGTCGTCGCTCCATCTGCTGGGGTAATATGGCGCGCTATAATTTTGCCGCCGTGCTAAGCGTGTTTAATAGCGCCAAGCTGGGGGTGAATTTGGGTTAGGGTTTATTGGCCCGAAGTGTGTTAACCGAACCATCCAGAAGCGTTTACGCGCTTTTTGATGCAAACTCCCTTGCAGTACCGCTACCTATGGCAAAAGAACAAACGGATCGCACGACGCTGGATCTGTTCGCAGATGAACGCCGTCCGGGGCGCCCGAAAACCAACCCGCTATCCCGAGATGAACAGCTTAGAATCAATAAGCGTAATCAGCTTCGACGCGATAAAGTCCGTGGCTTACGGCGTGTGGAACTGAAGATCAACGCGGATGCGGTGGACGCCCTGAACAAATTGGCGGAACAGCGTAATATCAGTCGCAGCGAGCTTATTGAGCAAATGCTGTTGGCGCAACTGGCAGACGACCAGCCAGAACATTGATCATTGCAGCCGCACATGCGGCGCGGCGTTAAGGATGACGCCCGATCAACATCGTTTTATACCTAGTGTATATTCCACCCGGTATCGCATAAACGTGATAAAACCCCGGGGTAAATTTCTGGCATGATACGCAATTACCGGTAAGGGTTTCCCTTGCCATGGCATCATTTTAATCGGTGTTATCGTAGTCAGCGCTAACATCGTGTAATGCAATTTATTGAATTTAAAGGTTATACGCGATATGGCTAATGTAGGCATTTTCTTTGGCAGCGACACTGGCAATACCGAAAACATTGCCAAGATGATCCAGAAAATTCTTAAGCAACAGTTTGGCGATGATGTTTGCGAAATGCACGACATCGCCAAAAGCAGCAAAGAAGACCTGGAAGGTTTCGATATCCTGTTGCTCGGTATCCCGACTTGGTACTACGGTGAAGCCCAGTGCGACTGGGATGACTTCTTCCCAACGCTGGAAGAGATCGACTTTAACGGCAAGTTGGTTGCGCTGTTTGGCTGTGGCGACCAAGAAGACTACGCAGAATATTTCTGTGATGCGATGGGTACTATCCGCGACATCATTGAACCACGTGGCGCCGCCATTGTAGGCCACTGGCCGACTAAAGGTTACCACTTCGAAGCGTCGAAAGGTTTGGCAAGTGACAGCCATTTCATTGGCCTTGCCATTGACGAAGATCGCCAGCCAGAGCTGACCAATGAACGTGTCGAAGGTTGGGTAAAACAAATCGTCGAAGAGTTGAGCCTGGCCGAGATCGTCGGGTAACGCCAAAGGTTGAACAAAAGCCCTGCAAAGTGCATAGTGTTGCCGGCAGGGCCGTCATCGGCAGTACGGATTACTGCAATAGAAGATACACATTTGTAACTTCTCACATCGTCAAGGTAGACTGAGATATCGGTTTATCCCATCCATCAAGACGTTGCGTGTGCAACATGCAATAGTGCAATTATATCTTTGTTAACAACCGGCGGTTTCTATTTAGGTCAACCGGTTCTATAATGAGACGCAATTAACACTTTGTGCCGACCGATGCCACAGGCGAGAACGCCTCAACTTGATTAGCATAGTAACAGGACTGAATCCGCATGACTGACAACAATACCGCATTGAAGAAGGCCGGCTTAAAAGTCACGCTTCCGCGACTCAAAATCCTGGAAGTACTGCAAAATCCGGAATGCCATCACGTCAGTGCGGAAGATCTGTACAAAAAACTGATAGATATGGGCGAAGAAATTGGCCTGGCTACGGTTTACCGCGTACTGAACCAATTTGATGATGCAGGCATTGTGACTCGTCACAACTTCGAAGGCGGCAAGTCCGTGTTCGAACTGACCCAGCAACATCACCACGATCACCTGATTTGCCTGGACTGCGGCAAAGTGATCGAATTCAGCGATGAATCTATCGAAGTGCGTCAGCGTGATATCGCCAAGCAGCACGGCATCAAGCTCAGCAACCACAGCCTGTATCTGTACGGCCACTGTGAAACTGGCGACTGCCGCGAAGACGAAACTCTGCACGACAAAAAATAATGCCCTAAAACGGTATTGAGAACCGCCTTAACGGCGGTTTTTTTATGCCTGTAGCTCTGCGATGAATAGATAAAAAAATCCCCGGACAGGCCCGGGGAAAGATAATAGCTAAATGACAACAATTGCAGCGGCACTTCTCCACGGTACTTCTCGCTTCCCACTTACACTCACTTCAACGTCAACTCACCCGCCGACACGCGGATGGGTAAACTCGTTACAATGCATATTCAAGAAATAACAGCCGATCAAAAAACAGCGCCTTGGCTTGGTCGAACACACCACGAACACGAAACCCCTTGTTCAAATAAATTTGGCAGGCATCACTGCGTTGCCATACGCACAGCACGATGTTTTTCGCCTGTCGCTGATCCGCTTGCAGCTTAATCAGGGCAAACATTTGATTAAAATATCCCAGCCCACGATATTGGCTCTCAATCGCCAAACTACAGACAAAATAGTCGTCAGCAACACAGTGACTTTTCACAAAGCTGTCATAGGCCTCATCAAGCGGTTTCATTTCATCGCGATAAAGGTAATCCGCGTCTATGCCATACAGTTCACTGACAGTCGCCGCATTGAAAAAACCGATAAACTCCCCGCGTCGATCATAAGCCACAGTAATCAGGTCTAGGTAAGGCTCAATATTTTGCGCCTGCTGCAAAGACACCAGATCCAGACCGGCGCGATTGCCAACAGAACAGTATTCCAGATAACTGGTGCTAAAAATCAGCTTTGCCATGCGGGTCTTATCCGCTTCATCCACCCGCCGTCCCGCCAAGAAATGCAACGATCCTTGCGGTTCAGGCAGCATCGCCTCCCCCACCCCCACGGTAGATCGCCAGTAACTCCCTGCCGCTATCTGCCGTCTGTTATCGGCAATCAAATATTCACCAAAAAGCTGGTTTACCCGATCAAGCCGGCGATCATGAGAAAGCACCGAATAGTAGTGGTAATGGTCGATATCGGACCGAATCTGCGCCGGATAAGCCATGCGAGGTACTTCATCGACGGTAAATATTTCCGCATAGCGTGCCAAATCCAGCGGCTGCTCAAGTTGCCAATCCACCCTTTCCAACCGGCTAACGCATTGCCGGTAGCTCTGCTCCTCTTCTTGCGACAGCGGTAGCCTCTCATTGGTGATCACATCTTCCAGCAGGCGCATACCACGAATACCACAGGTCACCGCCTGCGGGGCAGCGTCATAATGGACACCATAATTCTGACAAAAACGATCATGACTGAGGAAAGTGCGTTCAATATGGCGGCTCCACAGCTGATAAAAGGGATCAAACAGTTTCCGTTCATAAACCGAATTCTTTTCCGGGACCTCACGGCGTTCTCCCGCGTAAATTTGATCAAGCCCCGCCAACATCCTGCATAACGACATATCTCCTTTACGACTGATGATCATTCCAGTTTCGTCGAGAAACAGATTCAACCAACTGACGTGATTAACCTCACCTCCGGGGCGAAACTGAAGAAAATCCGGCAGCTCGGGCTTAATCAGAAACAGTGTCGCCGAACGGTGGGGAAGCGTATCGATATCCATATACACGCCACCCATCTCGATCAAAATCAAAAAGCGGAAGTAGTCGGAAAGTGTGGCGTAGTAGCGTTTATCATGAAGCTGATGAATAAAGCCCAGACTATTACCGACTTTTCTTTGCGCCAGTTCACTCAACGAATGTACCTGTAGGCGATGGTTACCGGCATCGTACTCTCCCAACTGGCCGCCCAGGCTCTCGGGAGAAGCAATGAAATAGGCATCCTTTGCCAGCTGCTGTGTGTCCCAAACCCATAACATGCCGACCCAGTCATGAGCCTCACCACGACTCACTGCCTGCTGCGCATCTCCCCACTGAGAAATAACCTCTCTGGCATCGTCAGGAATGGCACCGCCCAGCCAAATGCGATGCAGCAATTGTTCCTGTGCGGCAAGAGGCCGCGTCGGCACACAAAATAGTGAAGAACAGCGCACGGCATCAAATAAGTGACCCCGTGCAGACAACCAGTCCCGCAGTTGAGCCACCCCGCGTTGATAACGTGCCTTTATCTCTGGCGTAGACTGACGCTGGTACTTCACGAATTCAAACTTCAGCTCGCTTAATCTCGCCTCATACTCGGCCTGAAACAGATCATCCTGCAGGATCCCCAAGTGCCCTTTGTTAAGCTCCATCGGCTACCATCCTTATTGATGACAGCGGTGCCGGAGGACCATAACCCTGCGGATTTTTGCTCTGCCAAGACCACGCATCACACACCATTTTTTCCAGGCTGCGCTTGGCTTGCCAACCCAGTTTTTCCGCCGCCAATGACGGATCGGACCAACACTCGGCTATATCACCCGCACGCCGGGGATTAAATTGATAGGCGATCTTGAACCCACAGGCGCGTTCGAATGCCTGAATAATTTCCAGTACCGAGTAACCTTTTCCGGTACCCAGGTTATAGACGTTAAAACCTGGCTGCAGGTTATCCAGCGCTTTCAAATGCCCCTCGGCCAGATCCATAACATGAATATAATCACGTACCCCAGTACCATCACTGGTAGGGTAGTCGTTGCCATACACTGGCAACACCGCGAGTTTGCCAATAGCCACCTGTGCCAGATACGCCAGAAGATTATTGGGAATGCCGGCGGGATCCTCACCGATCAAGCCTGACTCATGCGCCCCAGCTGGATTAAAGTAACGTAATGCGGTAATCGCCATCTGCGGCGCAGTGGAAGCGAACTCCGCCAGGATCTGCTCAACAATCAGCTTAGAAGTACCGTAAGGATTCGTGGTCTGCCCGACACGACAGTTTTCCGTCAATGGGGTATATTCCGCAGGCCCATAAACAGTGGCTGAAGAGCTAAAAATAAACTGATTAACGCCCGCATGGCGCATTCTGTCCAACACGATCAGCGAGCCTGAGATATTATTTTGATAATATTTCAACGGTTCTTCGGTAGATTCCCTGACAGATTTCAAACCTGCAAGATGAATAACGGCATGAATATCATGTTGCCGGAAGATATGGTCCAACAGATGATGGTGTTGAATATCTCCTTGATAGAAAATCACTTTTCTACCCGTTAATCGTTCCACTCTAAATAAAGACTCTGGCGAACTGTTAGAGAGATTGTCCAATACGACAACATTCTCCCCCCTTTCTAACAGTGCCAATACAGTATGCGAGCCGATATAACCGGCGCCGCCCGTCACCAATATAGCCATCATGTATCCTTGTTTGTGTTTAAAAATAAACGACTCACTCAGAAACCACCTAAACTTCCCGGACTTTAAAACCGACAGGTAAAGCAATAAAAAGCAGTAACACGGCTAACAGATAAACGGAGGAATGCGGCCCGTATTCGGTCAGAATCCCTTGTAATATTCCGGCCAGGATCACGCCGGTTGAAATGCTGTTGGTGAACAACGTCGTCGCCATACCGGCCCGTTCCGGCATCAAATCCTGGAAATACAGCATGCCGACGGTGGCGATAATGCCAATAAATATCGCGTTAAATACCTGCAAGGCCAATAGTCCACTGGCCGAGGTAAAACACAGCATTCCAGCATAAAACAGCATGCCAGCCAACATTGCACCGGCCATCATCAGGCGCTTGCCAACACGGTTCACATAGCGCCCAGCCAAAATCATGATTGGGATTTCAATGGCCGCAGCGACGCCCATAACCCACCCCGTCAGGCTCTGTGGCAAACCCAGTTCGGCGCTGATATACAGTGGGACATCAATCAGATACATGGCGCTGCAGGTCCACATCAATACAGAGGCAAAAAACAGCAAGCCAACGTCTTTATCAAAGACCGTTTTTTGCTGCATTGCGATGTCGCTGTTGATGGTGATACGAGCCACCTCTGGCAATATCCACCACGCCAACAACGTGACTACCAGAAATATCCCCGCGGCAAAAATAAACATGGCTGTGAAGCCATAATTCACCACCAGCATAAAAGCCAATGGCGGACCAAAGACCCAGGCAAGAGAAAGTTGGGCTCGCATTATCGCGCTGAACATCGCGACGTTTTGCGACGACCGCTCTCCATACTCACGGGCAAGAGCAAATAATTGCGGAATGGCGGTATTGGCGATGGCAGTTAACAGCACGCCCGCTGTTATTAATGTCAAATAATTGCGATTAAATGCAAATAACAGACAGTTCCCTGCCGCCAATAAATAACAGATTAAAATCAGATTACGCCGGTCACGCTGGCGGTCTGATTTTTTTGCCAGCAAAAAGCTGACAATAATGCCGACGCCAGCGTTAACCGCATAAAAAAAACCAACCCATAATGACGTAACCCGCACCTCCGTGGTGAGGAACAGGCTTAGGGTCGGTATTTGCAGCGCCCCGGCAATCCCGGAAAAAAAAGCAACGACCATAAAGGTCAGCCGTATCGAATTCATCTCTGATTACCGTCGGTCGCTGCAGTTAAGGATCAATAACGGCCCGCCTGCGAACAGACGGGCCGTGGTTCAGGATTTACACTTTCTCGGCGCGGCTATAACGCTTACCGTCCGGGCTTATTGCACGAATGTGCACGTCACCGCTGACACTAGGCTTAGTTTTGGCATCGTACCGCTGCCATTGCTTGCCACCATCTGTAGAATACTCAATGCCCAGACCCGGCAACGAGATATTCGCCTCCAGTTTGCCACCTACCACGCGAGCGCCCGGCACTGGCAGCCGATAACTCACGCCACCTTTGTCCAGTTTTGCCAGCTCTCGTTGGCCAAGGAGGTTAGCAAAGCGCAGCCAATCACGATCCAGTTTCTTCGTGTCGACAAAGTGGGTTTCCCCGCCTTTATACTCCCGACCTGCCTGGTAATCTTGCTCCCAACTTGCCCGATGCCATGCACGTTCTGCCACCGACAACGAGCGAGGGAATATCATGTATTCCATTTCTGCGTCGGTGCGTTGGGTTTCACTCCACATCTGGGCAGAGATACCGTAAGCGCCCGGCCAAGGTTTGTCGCTCTTGGCGGTAAAATGATTGCCATCACGGTCAACCGAGGTTTCCGCATTTTGCGGCAAGTTGTTCGGGGCAAAGCTGAACATTTTCTGTTCGTCACTGAAACGGGTGCCCCAGTAATAGCCACGCTCGTCCGGGTTCACCTCATACGGGAAATCCATGTAGACATAATCCGGGTTGGACAGGATCACTTCGTAGCCTTTGTTGGCCCAATCATTGGCACTATCAAAACCGCCCCAATATAAGGTATCCCAGAAATTCACCCCGACACGTTCAGTAGCGAAAGCCTTGGCATTCTTCGCATCTTTCAGGCCATCCTGCCAAGCCTGCATTCTGTCGATGCCATGCGCTTTCACCAATTGGCTAACTTCGACACCAAAGTAGCTTGGCAGGTGTTCCATATCCGCGACTTTACCGTCTTTGATCATCGCCTGGCACACCTGGGACTTCGCCCATGGTTTGTCTTCTTTACTCTGATCAATGATGCCCTTACCCGACTCTGGATTGGTACGATCGGTATAACCGGCACCTAAACGAATGTTTTTCGCCTCGTCGCCGCCAAAATGCCAGGTACGCAGCGGTTGGCCTGCCTCTTTGTGCATTTGGGCAATCTCACCAATCACCTTATCGACAAAGCGCTTAGACGAGTCCAGGCATGGGTTAAGGTAACTCTGGCGGTTAAAGTACTGAACCGAGGTCGTATTAGAGGTATCGGTCGGATCCACCAAACGGAATTCGTTGGCCTCTTGCTCTTTACCCGCAGCATGCAGCTTTTTATAACGTGCCTCCATTGAGACCACCGCTGCACGGGCATGCGCCGGCATATCGATTTCTGGGATCACTTCAATCTTGCGCGCCTGAGCGTACTTGATAATGTCGATGTAATCCTGACGAGAGAAGAACCCACCGTAGACGTCAGGCCCATGACCGTACTGTGGTAACAAGCAGGTAGTTTCACTCAAATCATGGCAGCGCTGCCCCCCGACTTCCGTCAACTCCGGTAAGCCGGGGATGGCGATACGCCAACCTTCATCATCACTCAGGTGAAAATGGAATTTATTGAGTTTGTAAGCCGCCATCTGATCGAGTAAGCGCAAAACCGCATCTTTTTGATGGAAGTTACGTGCGACGTCCAGGAAGATGCCGCGATACTGGAAGCGCGGTGCATCTTTAACATCCAGCATGGCAATTTTAGCGCTGCCGTCGGAAGGAATCAGCGACAGTATAGACTGCAGGCCGTAGAAAACTCCGGCCTGATCGAAACCGATGACCTGTGCTCCCTTATTGCCAATGTTCAACTCATAGGCACCGGGCACCGCCAACTCGCCGTTGAATTTTCCTGGCTGGATGTCAGTCTTTATCGGATACCCATTCGCGTTATGGGTTATACCCAATAAGGCAAAGCGTTGGGTTGCCGCATCTGCTGCCGGTTTGGACAGTGCACTTAACTCCAGTGCTACGCCATTACGCAGATCCACATCCTGAGGATGTACTTTCACATCCAGCGGCGTGGGTACGATCTGACCGCGTAGTGACGCTGTCGGCAAGGTTTTCAGCTCGGCATTTTTTGTGAAGCGGGAGGCTGGCGTCATTAAGATGTTGTTGTCATCCTTGATGCGCTTCCACTGGTCACCCGTAAAGGGAGCAACAAACTGACTCAGATCTTCGGTGTCGGTATTGATCAGGATTTTTGGCTTGGCATCACCTGAAGTGGCATACCAGCGCGGCACAAAGTCTGTTTTAAACAACTGCCAGTATTCTGCAATAATAGGAATATCAACCGTTTGTCCCGCAGGGAAACCGGTAAACTTATCGGTGGGCTCCAGTTTATACAGATCACCCGTCAGGTGAGATATTTTGAATTGATCGTTGTCCACCCGCATTGTCTGGCGAGCGCTGTGGAAGTAAATCGCCCAGTCGTGGCCTTTAATCTCCTGATTATCATTGGTCAGGCTGATCAAGACCTTATTGCATGCTGCCCAATCGGCACCCAGCTTCCCACAATCCAGGCCACTGTCTGCGGCCCGGTTATCGACCATTTTCAAATTCAGTTTCAACTGGCTAAGTTGATCCACCAATTGCTGATTGGCCATCGCGTTCCCCACGCTGCCAAATAATCCAACGGTTGCCGTCAATGCAGCAAGCGCACTCAATTTGAATTTATTCATCTTTAGCATCATCCTTAATTATTGTTATCGTGAATCTCTTTCCAAATTTTGCCGCACTTGGCGTCATAAGCCTGGCCGTTGCCGCTATGAACCGCTTGAATGCAGTTCTGATAATCCATCACCCGCACCGTTTCCTGCTCGGCAAACTGCTGATGTTGTTTCTCTTGTTTCAGCACATTCAGTACTGCCTTACATGGCTGCAACCTTTCTGGCGAACCTTCGGCGGTGTTAATACAGGCACTGTAAGCCTGTTTCAATTTGACATCTTCCGGCGGTGCTGCTGGCTGTACACAAGCACTCAGCGTGACAGTTGCGGCCAACATCAACATGATTTTTTTCATCAAAATTTTCCCGTTAAGTGGCGAAAACACTGTCCCCGGCGTTGCCGCCGGGGAACGCATTAGAAAATGGTGAATGGCGCGATAACCATGAATTTGACGTCTTTCTCGTCCTGGAAAATGTTGCCGTAACCGCCGCCCCAGCTTGGGATGTTGGTGTGGTTGTCATACTGGGTGTAGTGCAGTTTCAGTAAGGTGCCTTTGGCGCGGCCTTCCTGAATGGTGTACATCGCGTCCAGGCTCCAGGCGCTCTCTTTCAGTCGCTGGCTCTGGTCATACATTGGGTTGGTACTCGGTTTTGCATCCCAGGCGTAAACGTAAGAACCGCCCACGGCCATACCCGGCAGGTTCCAGTTGCTCAGGTCGTACATCACACCGGCGTAAACCGCTTTTTCGCCGTTGGCGTTAAAGTCGGAACGGTTATCCCACCACACATCGAGACGACCGTTGGAGGAGGCGTAAGTTGGGGTCATACGTTGCAGGAAGTAACCCTGGTTGCCCTCGGCCTTGACCATGGTTCCTTCCAGGCGCCAGTTAAACTGCCCCGTGGTGTAGCCAAAAGTCAGCGCCTGCAACCAAGCTAACCCGTCATAGATGCTGTTAGGATCATTCTTGTCGCTAATACGATCTTCCGTACCGTAGAACTGGTAGCTGGTCGTCAACGGGTTGCCTACCAGATCGAATTTATAAGATGCTTTGGTGAAGTACTGGTTTACATAACCCTGGGCCTGACCGAATGCCGCTTCCAGTACAAAGTCGTTTTTAAAGTCATACTTCGCACCAAGGGAGTGAAGGTAGGAGACGCCCGTTTTTTTATCGTTCTGGCGGAAGTCATCCATTTCGATATGCCATGGCGCTTTGTACTTATTGGTCCACATGTAGGAGAAGCTCAATGCTCCTGCGTCGCCATAGTCAAACTTGGCGCCAGCCTCAGCCCCTTGATAGGTGCCCGGCATAAAGCTCCAGTGCGGAGCCAGCAGAGTTTGGCCGGTTGGCTGGATATAACCGGCACGTGCCCAGACAGGGCCATACTTGAATTTACCTGCAGCTTTATACAGGCTGATGCCGCCTTTATCGCCGCTGTAATCTTCATCATAGGTACGGTTTTTGGAAGAGAACGCAATTTCGTTCGGATGGCCGCTGGCACTGGACTCGGCCAGCTCAATGGCGGTAAAGGCCCCTACGTCCAGACCGAACATGTCCCAGGCGTAACCCGACGCGAAATCCAGGCTCAGGTTGGCCGTCGAATGTGACAGGTTAGTGGTGTATTTATTGTAATCGTCACTGGTCGGATTGAGATCTTTACGGTCGCGCTCACGCTGCCAGTAATAAACACCGCCGGTCATCGTGGAATCATCGACAAACCCTGCGGCTTTCGCCTCAGGGGCCATGGCAAACCCTGTTCCCAACAGCGCACCCGCGACTGCGAGCGCCAGCGTTTTACGCTGAGCACCGTGCGTACCCATAATGAAATTCCTCTTTGACTTAACTTTAAAAGTTGCAGCCGCCCGTGTTCACCACTGCCCTGCACGACTGCTAATAAAAAACCCAACCGGGTAAAAAATAATGCTGACAGAGCTCAAACCCCACAGCACTTATTGCTACATCTAGACTATTTTTCGCGACGCGAATTATCAAATGAATTATGAGAGAGATTTGTCAAAGTATGACAAAGAGCACATATCGATGAGATTTTGTTACGTGGCTATGCAAAGAGGGTGACGAATAAAAAATTCAATAAAATCAGAATAAACAATGATACAAGGTCAACCAGAGACGATTAATGGTTTCAGCTTAATCAAAAAGGTCAGTCAGAAGAAAAAATATGAGAGCGCTCTCTAAATGACATTAATTCGCATCGCGAATATATAAGACAATGTTATATTACTAATGATTTATATCAAGAAATTACTGATGCACCGGGCAGATAAAAATTTAAAAATAGATTGAGAAAATAAAACGCTTAGAAGGGAATAAACAGCGAAGGCGGGCATAAAAAAAGCGCAACTCACGTTGCGCTTTTTCGCGTTAACACTATTTCAGTACTCAGGCGTCAATTTTAGCCCAGGTATCTCGCAGGCCAACCGTGCGGTTGAACACCAGGTGTTCAGCCGAGGAATAGCGGCTGTCAGCACAGAAATAACCTTCACGCTCGAACTGGTAGGCTTTTTCAGGCTGTGCGGCCGCCAGGCTTGGCTCCACGAAGCCGTGCTTGATAACCAGTGACTCAGGGTTGATGGTGGTGAGGAAGTCCTCTGCCGCCGCCGGGTTTGGCACGTTGAACAGACGGTCATACACACGAATTTCCGCCGGCAGCGCATGCTCAGCAGACACCCAGTGGATTACGCCTTTTACCTTGCGGCCATCGGCAGGATCCTTGCTCAAGGTATCTGGATCGTAGCTGCAGAAAATAGTGGTGATCTCGCCTTCAGCGTCTTTCTCAACGCGCTCTGCCTTGATCACATATGCATTACGCAGACGTACTTCTTTACCCAATACCAGACGCTTGTACTGCTTGTTGGCTTCTTCACGGAAGTCGGCGCGATCGATATAGACTTCACGGCTGAACGGCACTTCACGGCTGCCCATTTCTGGTTTGTTCGGGTGGTTAGGCATGGTCACCATTTCCACGCCGGTGGTCATATTTTCGATGACAACCTTCACCGGATCCAGCACGGCCATCGCACGTGGCGCATTCTCGTTCAGCTCTTCACGAATACAAGCCTCAAGCGCCATCATTTCGACGTTGTTATCTTGCTTGGTCACGCCGATACGCTGACAGAACTCGCGGATTGACGCAGCGGTATAACCACGGCGACGCAGACCAGAAACGGTCGGCATACGCGGGTCATCCCAGCCTTCAACGATCTGCTCAGTCACCAACTGGTTCAGCTTGCGCTTCGACATGATCGCGTACTCGAGATTCAGACGCGAGAATTCGTACTGACGCGGATGACAAGGGATAGTGATGTTATCCAGCACCCAGTCATACAGACGGCGATTGTCCTGGAACTCCAGCGTACACAGCGAATGGGTGATCCCTTCCAGCGCATCGGAAATGCAGTGGGTGAAATCGTACATCGGGTAGATGCACCATTTGTTGCCTGTCTGATGATGCTCAGCAAATTTGATACGGTACAGCACCGGATCGCGCATCACGATAAACGAGGACGCCATATCAATTTTGGCACGCAGACAAGCGGCACCTTCGGCGAACTCACCGTTGCGCATTTTCTCAAACAGCGCCAGGTTCTCTTCTACGCTGCGGCCACGGTATGGGCTGTCTTTGCCCGGCTTGGTCAGGCTACCGCGATATTCACGGATCTGCTCAGGCGACAGTTCGTCGACATAGGCCAAGCCTTTACTGATCAGCTCCACCGCATACTGGTGCAGTTGATCGAAGTAATCTGAGGAGTAACGAACGTTACCGCTCCACTCAAAGCCCAACCACTCCACGTCGTGTTTGATCGACTCAACGAACTCGATGTCTTCTTTTACCGGGTTAGTGTCATCGAAACGCAGGTTGCACTGGCCTTGATAATCTTGGGCAATGCCAAAGTTCAGGCAGATGGATTTAGCATGGCCGATATGCAGATAGCCATTTGGCTCTGGCGGGAAACGGGTATGAACAGACGCATGTTTCCCTGACGCCAGATCTTCATCAATGATCTGGCGGATAAAATTGGTTGGGCGGGCTTCTGCCTCACTCATTTCACTATTCCTCAATGCAAAGCGCTACACATAACCGCCTATGATCCAACAAGCCACGCCCGGAAACAACCGTTTGTTTCACGAAAAATGCGGAGCATTGCACCACGATGGATCGCAGCCCCCTTTCAGGGCCCCCTTATCTCTTCATCATCCATAAAAAAGCGGGAAGAGATTACTCTCTTCCCGCCAAAGGTAGGGTGCGTTCCGTCATGACTCGTTAAACACCCTGGGTACTACTCAGGTAAAACAGTTTATTTTTGGATCTCAAACAGTTTGGTCTGGCCAGCCACCACAGAGCCGGTCGCCAGCGCCGTCAGACCCGCGTAATCGTCAGAGTTACTGACCACAACCGGGCTGATCATCGAACGAGCATTGGCGTTCAGGAACTCCAGATCCAATTCAAGGATTGGCTGACCGGCTTTCACCTCAGCACCCTCTTCAACCAGACGTTTGAAGCCTTGGCCGTTCAGCGCTACGGTGTCGATACCCATGTGCACCACAATCTCCGCACCCTTGTCCGTTTCCAGACAGAATGCATGATTGGTGTTGAAGATTTTCACAATGGTACCATCAGCAGGTGCAACTACGGTTTTATCGGTCGGGCGAATCGCCAGGCCGTCGCCGACGGCTTTACTGGCAAAGGCTTCATCAGGAACCTGATCCAACGCCACCACATCACCCGTTACCGGAGCCACCAGCGACTCAAAGGCCACTTTAGGTGCATTAGGTACGGCCTGTGATTTTGCGACATTCACGCCAGCAGCCGGTGCGACTTCTGCCGCAGGAACCGGACCGGTAGCAATGACTGCACGCATACCATCAGCAATAGCTTCAGCTTTAGATCCCACGATAACCTGAACGGTTTGCTTGTTCAGTTTCACCACGCCTGAAGCCCCCAGGCGCTTACAGCTTGCATCGAGTACTTTTGAAGAATCTTTAACAGTCAGACGTAAACGCGTGATACAGGCATCAATGCCGGTCAGGTTGTCAGAACCACCGATGGCACCAATGTAGCTGCGAGACAGTGCACGCAGGCCTTCATCCGTATTGCTGTTAGCTTCAGGTGCGACGACATCATCAGACGCATCTTCACGGCCCGGAGTTTTCAAGTTAAACGCACGGATAATGATAGAGAACAGCACGAAGTACACTGCGAAAGCGACCAGGCCCATCACAACCAGCATCCAGACGTTCTTGCTGGCAGCCGGCAAGTTATACATCAACACATAGTCGATGGCGCCTGCAGAGAAGGAGAAGCCAGCGTGGATGCCCAGCAACGTAGCAACAAACAGACTGATACCGGTCAAGATAGCGTGGACCAGATACAGCAGCGGAGCCAGGAACATGAACAGGAATTCAAGTGGCTCGGTTACACCGGTCAGGAAGGCAGTCAACGCAACAGACAGCAGCATCCCGCCCACCATTGGGCGACGTTCTTTTGGTGCTGCGAAATACATGGCTAATGCCGCACCCGGCAGACCAAACATCATGATTGGGAAGAAGCCGGACATGAACATCCCGGCAGTACCGTCACCTGCATAGAAGCGGTTGATGTCACCGTGGAAGATGGTGCCGGCAGCATTGGTAAACTCACCAATCTGGAACCAGGCAATGGTGTTCAGTACCTGGTGTAAACCGGTTGGGATCAGCAGACGGTTAACGAAACCGAAGATGCCGGAACCGATCGCGCCCATGGAAACAATCCATTCACCGCCTGCGTGGATAGCATTCTGTACCGGTGGCCAGATATAACCAAAGACAGCAGCAAGGATTAAACAGAAAAAGCCGGTAGCGATTGGGACGAAACGCTTACCGCCGAAGAATGAGAGGAACTCAGGCAGTTTGATGCCGGACCAGCGGTTATAAACCGCACCGCCCACCAGGCCGGTAATGATACCTGCCAACACACCCATATTGATTGCTGGGTTAATAGTGACCATTGCTTTGGTCAGGATGAAGTAACCCACCGCGCCCGCCAATGCAGCGGAACCGGCATTGTCTTTCGACCAGGTTGCCGCCACACCGATAGCAAAGATTAACGCCAGGTTATCGAAGATTGATCCACCGGCCTGTGCGATGAACGAAATATTGAGTAAATCAGGCTGCCCGAAGCGTAGCAAAAGCGCCGCAACGGGCAGTACTGCGATTGGCAGTTGCAACGACCTGCCCAATCTTTGGAAAAAGCCGAGTATGTTCACCTTAATATTCCCCCTAATGCCCTTTTATGGGCTTTATCATATTTTACGCAAGCGCCATCACACACTGCGATTAACTCTGGACGAGCGACAACAAGTGGAGTGTAAAAAAATTATTTCGTATCGCAAATTAAAACCTCCTTTTTTGTGATTTATATCACCAAAAAGCAGTCTTTAGCTGCCACATTGCTAGCCATCACACAAAACTTATTTTATCATTAAAAAAATCATCGAACCTGACGCTTCACGCGAGAATCATAAAGCTGGGTTACGCTTAGGACTCTTGCACAGGCTCGAACCAGTATAGCTTTAGTTTTCTTACCCTAAGAGGTGTTAGATGAGACTTATCCCACTGAAAGATACTGCACAAGTCGGCAAATGGGCCGCCCGCCATATCGTCCAGCGCATCAACGCATTCAAGCCTACTGCGGAGCGTCCGTTTGTGCTCGGCCTGCCAACCGGTGGTACTCCACTGGAAGCGTACAAACATCTGATTGCGATGCACAAAGCAGGTGAAGTAAGCTTTAAGCATGTGGTGACTTTCAACATGGATGAATACGTTGGCCTGCCGCAGGAACACCCGGAAAGCTATCATACCTTCATGTACCGTAATTTCTTTGATCACGTTGATATCCCAAGTGAAAATATCAACTTGCTGAATGGTAATGCACCGGACGTTGACGCCGAGTGCCGCCAGTACGAAGCAAAAATCAAATCCTACGGCAAAATCAATCTGTTCATGGGTGGCGTCGGCATTGACGGTCATATCGCGTTTAACGAGCCGGCTTCGTCTCTGGCATCGCGTACTCGCATCAAAACGCTGACTGAAGATACCCGTATCGCCAACTCCCGCTTCTTCGGCGGTGATGTCAGCCTGGTACCGAAGTTTGCACTGACCGTGGGTGTAGGTACGCTGCTCGACGCAGAAGAAGTGATGATTCTGGTGACCGGCCACGCCAAAGCACAAGCTCTGGAAGCCGCAGTGGAAGGCAATATCAACCACATGTGGACCATCAGTTGCCTGCAATTGCATGCCAAAGCTGTTGTGGTGTGCGATGAGCCATCCACCATGGAACTGAAAGTCAAAACCGTTAAATATTTCCGCGAATTAGAAGCGGAAAGCGTTAAGAGTCTTTAATTCTTGCAGGGGGCTACGATGTTCGCTTTAACCCACGGCCGTATTTTCACCGGCCACGACGTACTTGACGACCACGCAGTTATTATCGCTGATGGGCTGATTGAACGAGTCTGCCCGCTGGCTGAGCTGCCGGCCGGCATTGAAACGCGCGATCTGGGTGGCGCTATCCTGGCCCCCGGTTTGATTGACGTGCAACTTAACGGCTGCGGCGGCGTGCAATTTAACGATTCGCTGGACGCCATTTCGGAAGAGACGCTGGAAATCATGCAGCGTGCCAACGAAAAATCCGGCTGTACCAGCTATCTGCCAACGCTGATCACCAGCAGCGACGAATTTATGAAGCACAGCATCGACGTGATGCGCGCTTATCTGAAAAAACATCCGAATCAGGCGCTTGGCCTGCATCTGGAAGGGCCATATCTTAGCCCGCTGAAGAAAGGCACCCACAACCCAGCGTTTATCCGCAAGCCAACCAGCGAGATGATCGACTACCTGTGCGCCAACGCTGATGTGATCACCAAAGTCACGCTGGCACCGGAAATGGTGGAGCCACACTTTATCAAACAGTTGACCGCAGCAGGCATCGTAGTGTCCGCCGGTCACTCGAATGCGACTTACGATCAGGCCCGCACAGGCTTTGCTGCCGGCATTACCTTCGCCACTCACCTGTATAATGCGATGCCGTATATTACCGGGCGTGAACCTGGGCTGATGGGGGCAATTTTCGATACGCCGGAAGTCTATACCGGCATTATCGCTGACGGTCATCATGTGGCCTGGGCGAGTATCCGTAACGCCAAACGCATGAAAGGTGATAAATTGGTGCTGGTCACTGACGCTACCGCTCCGGCGGGTGCCGATATTGACCAATTTATTTTCGCCGGTAAAACAATATACTATCGCGACGGGCTGTGCGTAGACGAAAACGGCACCCTGAGTGGCTCTGCGCTGACCATGATTGACGCGTTGAAGAACAGCGTTGAGCACGTCGGTATCGCGTTGGACGAAGCACTGCGTATGGCAACGCTGTATCCAGCACGTGCCATCGGCGTGGATCACCGTTTAGGCACGATCGAAGCCGGTAAGGTGGCGAACCTGACCGCATTTACCCGTGATTTTAAGGTCACCAAAACGCTCGTTAACGGTAACGAGGTTTAATTTAATGAACAGCGAGTAAAATTATTGATGAGTACTGGCGGACAGGCACAGATAGGGAACGTTGACTTAGTCAAGCAACTCAACGGCGCGGCGGTTTACCGTCTGATCGACCAACAAGGTCCGATCTCGCGCATTCAAATAGCCGAACTGAGCCAGCTAGCGCCCGCCAGCGTCACTAAAATTACTCGCCAGCTGTTGGAGCGCGGGCTGATCAAAGAAGTCGATCAGCAAGCCTCCACCGGCGGTCGCCGCGCCATTTCCATTGTCTCCGAAACCCGGCATTTCCATACCGTGGCTGTGCGCCTTGGTCGTCATGATGCCACCATCACCCTGTACGACATGAGCGGGAAATCGCTTGGTGAAGAACACTACCCGTTGCCGGAGCGTACCCAGGAGACACTGGAAAATGCGTTGTTCATCGCCATTTCACAGTTTATCGAAAGCTACCAACGCAAGCTGCGCGAGTTAATTGCCATTGCAGTGATCCTGCCTGGCTTGGTTGATCCTGCGCTAGGCGTGGTGCGCTATATGCCGCACATCAGCGTCAACAACTGGGCGCTGGTCGACAACCTGCAACAACGGTTTAATGTCACCAGTTTCGTCGGCCATGACATTCGCAGCCTGGCATTAGCTGAGCATTACTTTGGTGCCACCCGCGACTGTGAAGACTCTATTTTGGTGCGTCTGCACCGTGGTACCGGTGCCGGCATTATCGTCAACGGCCAGATTTTCCTGGGCAACAACGGCAATGTCGGTGAAATTGGTCACATTCAGATCGACCCGCTGGGCGAACGCTGCCACTGTGGTAACTTCGGTTGCCTGGAAACCGTTGCCGCGAACGCCGCAATTGAACACCGCGTACGCCAATTGTTGACCCAAGGTTACCCAAGCAAGCTGACGCTCGACGACTGTAGCATCGCCGCCATTTGCAAAGCCGCTAACCGCGGTGATCTGCTGGCCAGCGAAGTGATTGAGCACGTCGGTCGTTATCTCGGTAAAGCCGTCGCTATTGCCATCAATCTGTTTAATCCACAGAAAGTGGTGATCGCCGGTGAAATCACCGAGGCGGAAAAAGTGCTGTTGCCGGCAATCCAAAGCTGCATTAACACTCAGGTGCTGAAGGACTTCCGCAAGAATCTGCCGGTGGTCACCTCCGAACTCAATCATCGCTCGGCGATCGGCGCTTTCGCCCTGGCCAAGCGGGCGATGCTCAACGGCGTGCTATTGCAGCGATTGCTGGAAAGCTGATCCGTCGCTTCAGGCAGGTGTGCTATCTTCGCGTTTTGCCTGCCGCAAATCATGAGAAACAGCAACAATGACAATCAAAAACGTTATATGTGATATCGACGGCGTGCTGCTGCATGACAACACGCCGGTCCCCGGTGCCGATCTTTTCCTGGCGCGTATTCAGGAACAAGGTATGCCACTGGTCGTTCTGACGAACTATCCGTCACAGACCGCGCAAGATCTGGCGAACCGCTTCTCCGCTGCCGGGCTTGACGTCCCAGAGAGCGCTTTTTATACCTCAGCCATGGCTACCGCCGACTTTCTGCGCCGTCAGGAAGGCAAAAAAGCCTACGTGGTCGGTGAAGGTGCACTGATCCACGAACTGTATAAAGCCGGCTTCACCATTACCGATATCAACCCAGACTTTGTGATCGTCGGTGAAACTCGCTCCTATAACTGGGACATGATGCACAAAGCCGCCTACTTCGTGAATAATGGCGCACGCTTCATTGCCACTAACCCGGATACTCATGGGCATGGCTTCGTACCAGCCTGTGGTGCACTCTGTGCGCCGATTGAGAAAATTACCGGGCGTAAACCATTTTACGTCGGCAAACCAAGTCCGTGGATCATCCGTGCCGCACTAAACAAAATGCAGGGGCACTCGGAAGAAACCGTGATTGTTGGCGACAACCTGCGCACCGATATCCTGGCGGGCTTCCAGGCGGGTCTGGAAACCGTCTTGGTCCTGTCTGGCGTTTCGACGTTGAACGATGTAGAAACCATGCCGTTCCGTCCGAGCTACATCTTCCCTTCCGTTGCCGATATCAATATTTTCTAATACCTGTGGTGGCCATTACGGCCACCCTTATACCCGTCATACTTGAGGCTGCGTTTATGCGCCCAGCCACACAACTATCTATGTCTCCGTGAACTTACAAATTTGTCTTATCAAGGAGATTCCTATTTTTAGGCTATATTCCCCCACGTTGAATTTAATTTATTATTGCCCGCTAAAGGTTTCACTCCATCTTCGTTAAAAATCCGCACTATATATTTACGCCCCGCCAATAATCCCTATTGACGGCAAGTGGAAATAATCTTACCTAAAATAACGAGGTTACCATGAGCACCAATAATATTATTAATGCACAAGTCGCAGATGACGCCGCAATCATGCCAGACATGTCCAATAAGAAAATCATGATGGGCTTTTGGCATAACTGGGCCGCAGGCGCCAGTGACGGTTACCAGCAAGGTCAGTTCGCCAATATGAACCTGACAGACATCCCGGCTGAATATAACGTGGTTGCTGTGGCATTTATGAAAGGCGAAGGTATCCCAACTTTCAAGCCTTACAACCTATCTGATACCGAGTTCCGCCGTCAGGTCGGCGTACTGAACAGCCAAGGCCGTGCGGTGCTAATTTCATTGGGCGGTGCTGACGCTCACATCGACCTGAAAACCGGCGACGAAGACCGGCTTGCTAATGAAATTATCCGTTTGGTGGAAACCTACGGTTTTGATGGTTTGGACATCGATCTGGAACAAGCCGCCATTGGCGCTGCTAATAATAAGACCGTCTTACCAGCAGCATTGAAAAAAGTAAAAACACATTATGCAGCAGAAGGCAAAAACTTCATTGTCAGCATGGCGCCAGAATTCCCTTATTTACGTACCAACGGCACTTACCTAGATTATATTAATGCACTCGAGGGTTATTACGACTTTATCGCGCCACAATATTATAATCAGGGCGGTGATGGGATCTGGGTCGATGAAGCCAATGGTGGTAAAGGTGCCTGGATCACTCAAAATAATGATGCCATGAAAGAAGATTTTCTGTATTACCTGACGGAAAGTCTGGTTACTGGCACCCGTGGTTACACCAAAATCCCTGCGTCCAAGTTTGTTATCGGCTTGCCAACCAACAATGATGCCGCCGCTACCGGGTATGTGGTCGATAAGCAAGCCGTATATAACGCCTTTGCACGCCTTGATGCCAAAGGGCTGTCTATCAAAGGTCTGATGACCTGGTCGGTTAACTGGGACAATGGCAAGAGCAAAGCCGGTGTGGCCTATAACTGGGAATTCAAAACACGTTATGCCGCACTCATCCAGGGAGGTGTAACACCACCGCCGGGAAAGCCTGATGCGCCAACGGCGTTAAACGCCAGCGCGATAACGTCTACATCCCTTACGCTGAACTGGGCGGCGGCCAACAGCGCCAATCCGGTCAGCCAATATACGGTTTATCGTAATGGCACCGCGATCGGCCAAACCGGTGGTTTGTCACTGCAAGACAGCGGTCTCACACCGGCAACGCAATACAGTTATTTTGTCACCACTACCGATAACAAGGGCAACACCTCATTGCCGAGCAGTGCACTGGCCGTGAAAACGGCTGACGGCAGCACGCCTCCGGATCCTGGTGTCACTGAATGGCAAAACAACCACAGCTACAAAACCGGTGATCTAGTGACCTACAAAGGAAAGAAATACACCTGCCTGCAAGCACACACTTCTAACGCCGGATGGACACCGGATGCAGCCTTCACACTCTGGCAGTTGACTGCCTGATAGTCCGCAATGAGTTGCCGGTAAAATTCTCCGGCAACTCATCTATTCATCAAAAAATTGCATTATCGTTAATTTTAACCATCATTAACCGAACATCCGCTAATATTCACCCTACCCCAAACAACTATTTTCTAGCGCAGCGCTAAAACGCTTGCATCCCCTGTTGGTTTTGACGCATTTTCATAAACACAACGCAGCAAAAGCGCGCCATCATTGATGAGCCGTCCACGCTGCCTATAACAGCAAAAACAACATCACAGTCTATAAAAGTCGTTAGGAGAGTCGGTATATGTGTTCTATTTTCGGTGTGCTCGATCTGAAGTCTGATCCCGTTGAACTGCGTAAAAAAGCATTGGAGCTGTCCCGTCTCATGCGCCACCGCGGGCCGGATTGGTCCGGTGTTTACGCCAGCGATAAAGCCATTCTGGTGCATGAGCGCCTATCGATTGTCGACGTCAACAATGGCGCACAACCGCTGTACAACGCGGCACATACCCACGTTCTGGCTGTTAACGGTGAGATTTACAACCACCAGGCGCTGCGCCAACAACTGAGCGATCGCTATGCGTTCCAGACCGGCTCCGACTGTGAAGTGATCCTGGCGCTGTACCAAGAGAAAGGCACCGATTTCCTCGACGATCTACAGGGCATGTTCGCCTTCGCACTCTATGATTCAGAAAAAGACGCTTATCTGATTGGCCGTGACCATCTGGGTATTATCCCGCTGTACATGGGCCATGATGAATTCGGCAACCTGTATGTCGCCTCTGAAATGAAAGCGTTGGTGCCAGTTTGCCGCACCATTAAAGAATTCCCGGCAGGCAGCTATCTGTGGAGTCAGGACGGCGAGATCCGCGAATATTACCAGCGTGACTGGTTCGATTACGACAATGTCAAAGACAACGTCACCGACGCCAATGCCCTGCGCAACGCACTGGAAGACTCGGTGAAAAGTCACCTGATGTCCGACGTGCCCTACGGCGTACTGTTGTCTGGCGGCCTGGACTCTTCCGTAATTTCCGCCATTACCAAAAAATACGCCGCACGCCGCGTGGAAGATCAAGAGCGCAGCGAAGCCTGGTGGCCGCAACTGCATTCATTCGCCGTCGGTTTAGAAGGCTCCCCAGACCTGCGTGCCGCGCAGGAGGTAGCAAACCACCTGGGCACCGTGCACCATGAAATTCATTTCACCGTGCAAGAAGGCCTGGATGCCATTCGTGACGTGATTTATCACATCGAAACCTATGACGTGACAACTATTCGCGCCTCGACCCCGATGTACCTGATGTCACGCAAGATCAAAGCGATGGGTATCAAGATGGTGCTGTCTGGCGAGGGAGCAGACGAAGTGTTCGGTGGCTACCTGTACTTCCATAAGGCGCCGGATGCACGCGAATTCCATGACGAAACCGTACGTAAGCTGCTGGCACTACATATGTTTGACTGTGCTCGCGCGAATAAAGCAATGTCTGCCTGGGGTGTAGAAGCACGCGTACCCTTCCTGGATAAAAAATTCCTCGACGTGGCGATGCGTATCAACCCGAAAGACAAAATGTGCGGCAATGGCAAAATGGAAAAACATATCCTGCGCGAATGTTTTGAGTCCTATCTGCCTGCCAGCGTGGCTTGGCGCCAGAAAGAGCAGTTCTCCGACGGCGTTGGTTACAGCTGGATCGACACGCTGAAAGAAGTCGCTGCCAAGCAAATCAGCGATCAACAGCTCGAAACCGCACGTTTCCGTTTCCCGTACAACACGCCTGCGTCCAAAGAAGGCTACCTGTATCGCGAAATCTTTGAAGAGTTGTTCCCACTGCCAAGCGCGGCCGAATGCGTACCAGGCGGCCCGTCAGTGGCCTGCTCTTCCGCGAAAGCCATCGAATGGGATGAGTCATTCAAAAAGATGGACGATCCTTCTGGTCGTGCAGTCGGCGTTCACCAAGCCGCCTACAAATAATCGTCCGACGTTTTATTCCTTGGGCGGGCCTTCGGGTCCGCCTTTTTGTTGATGTTTTCAACCATTAATCGCCTGAATTGATGATTTTATCGCCATACTGTTCACAACCCAGACAAACAACACATCAGGTCGCTTTTTTGGGAAAAAACTTGTTGACGCAAAACGGCCATATACGCATAATGCGCCCCGCAACGCCGATGAAGGTTGCGCGAAAAAAGATGGCTACGTAGCTCAGCTGGTTAGAGCACATCACTCATAATGATGGGGTCACAGGTTCAAATCCCGTCGTAGCCACCATCTTTTTTGCGGGAGTGGCGAAATTGGTAGACGCACTAGATTTAGGTTCTAGCGCCGCAAGGTGTGCGAGTTCAAGTCTCGCCTCCCGCACCATTTCATTCATCGAGTTGCAGGCATCTAATGGGGTATCGCCAAGCGGTAAGGCACTGGTTTTTGATACCAGCATACCCTGGTTCGAATCCAGGTACCCCAGCCATTTTTTAAATGGTCGATGCTAAAAAAAGTTAAACATGTTGATGGGGTATCGCCAAGCGGTAAGGCACTGGTTTTTGATACCAGCATTCCCTGGTTCGAATCCAGGTACCCCAGCCATCATCACTTTTGACTTTGAAAGTAAAATATCGACAAATGGCTACGTAGCTCAGCTGGTTAGAGCACATCACTCATAATGATGGGGTCACAGGTTCAAATCCCGTCGTAGCCACCATATTTTACTGTCACACCATTGGGGTGTCGCCAAGCGGTAAGGCTCTGGTTTCTGATACCAGCATACCCAGGTTCGAATCCTGGCACCCCAGCCACATTTAGAAAAGCCCGCTTAGGCGGGCTTTTTGCTTTTCTGCGCTTGGTGAAATCGTGTTATGCGGGCGCAACCTACTGCGCCCTACAGGAAAACCTCACTACAGCCCCAACGCGTATTTCAGCGCATGCTCCTTCAGCTTGCCCGCCCGCTGAGCTGCCATCAGTGCAATATTGCGAACCACGCTGAGCGGCGCCAAGTTATTGCTAAAAGCGGTATAAAAGAGATCCATACCACTTTGCATCAGCAGATTATCGGTACGGCGACGACGCTGATAACGCATTAGCACGGCTTCGCTGCTCCAGTCCTCGCCCTGCTCCCGTGCATCACTCACTACGGCCAACAACGCTTCCACATCGCGATAGCCCAGGTTAACGCCCTGTCCAGCCAGTGGATTAATGGTATGGGCCGCATCACCGAGCAATACCAAACCTGGCAATACATAACGCTGAGCATGTCGACGTGCCAGTGGGAACGAGCCGGCAGCATGTACTTTTACCGCTCCCAGACGTGCAGGAAATGCCTCTGCGATTTCCCGCTCCAACTGCACTGGCGGCATTGCTTGCAGCTGACGGATGCGTTGTGGGCTGTCGTACCACACCAACGAAGCCCATTGATCATATAGCGGCAGGAAAGCACGCGGCCCGGAAGGGAAAAACTGCTGCCAGGTCACATCCTGTTGCGGTGCTCCGGTATCGACGGTGATCAGCATGCAGGACTGGCGATACTGCCAACCGTTAGTGCCAATAGCCACCAAATTGCGTACCTGTGAGTTGGCACCGTCAGCCCCCACCACCAGACGCGCCTCTAGCGTCTCAGAAGAGTCCAATGTCACTTGCCAATGGTTATCGGCACGTTGCAGAGAACGCAGTCTGGCGGGGCAGCAGAGCGTCAGATTTTCGCATTGTTCCAATTGTTGCCACAGAGCCAGTTGCAGAATGCGGTTCTCCACCATAAAACCCAGTTCAGGCAGACCGAGCGAGACGGCATCAAATGCCACCCGTGAAGATGCCCACTCCCAGGTTTCCAGGCGACGATACGGTGCCGTACGCATGGCTTGTACCGCTGGCCAGGCACCAAGTTGTTTGAGTAACCCCACCGATGTGCAGCCAATCGCAGAAATGCGCAGATCCGGTGGACTTTGCGCATCGAACGCTTGCGGCGCCTGATGTTCCAGCAAGGCCACGGACCAACCCGCCTGTGCCAGCCCCAGAGCAGCGGCAGCACCGACCATTCCGCCCCCGACCACCACGGCGTCATACCGTTTTTGAGAAGTGTTCATATTGGCTATATTTTCTTAGTGGATTATCGCCATCCCCACCGGCATGGCGTTTGGCATCAGTGTAACGGATTTTTAATTTGGCTTCAGGTTGCATGCCGTTTTCCCCACGCTGGTCACAACGGCGTCAAATGTTTACAATAGTACCCTGCATGTCGCGTATCGCAACTTTCGCTCCGCACTGAGTAATGGCAAGTCAATGACGAAAAAACTACATATAAAGACCTGGGGCTGCCAGATGAATGAATACGATTCATCAAAAATGGCAGACCTGTTGAACAGCACGCACGGCTTCGAGTGGACCGAAAACGCCGAAGAAGCGGACGTGCTGCTGCTGAACACCTGCTCGATCCGCGAAAAAGCGCAAGAGAAAGTTTTCGCCATGCTGGGGCGCTGGAGATTATTGAAAGAGAAAAACCCGGCGCTGATCATCGGTGTGGGCGGCTGTGTCGCCTCCCAGGAAGGTGAATTGATCCGTACGCGTGCCCCCTGCGTAGACGTGGTGTTCGGTCCGCAGACCCTGCACCGCCTACCGGAAATGATCAACCACGTGCAGGGCACTCGCAGCCCGGTGGTCGACATCAGCTTCCCGGAAATCGAAAAATTCGATCGGCTACCGGAACCACGCGCTGAGGGGCCAACGGCCTTTGTCTCTATCATGGAAGGCTGCAACAAGTACTGTACCTTCTGTGTAGTGCCTTATACCCGCGGCGAAGAAGTCAGCCGCCCAAGCGACGACGTGCTGTTCGAAATCGCACAGTTGGCAGCGCAAGGCGTGCGGGAAGTGAATCTGCTTGGCCAGAACGTCAACGCCTACCGCGGTGCCACCTACGACGGCAACATCTGTTCGTTCGCTGAACTGCTACGTCTGGTGGCGGCCATTGACGGTATTGATCGCATCCGTTTCACCACCAGCCACCCGATCGAGTTCAGTGACGACATCATCGCCGTGTATGAAGATACGCCAGAGCTGGTCAGTTTCCTGCATCTGCCGGTGCAGAGTGGCTCAGACCGCATCCTGACCATGATGAAACGTGCGCACACTGCACTGGAATACAAAGCGATCATTCGCAAACTGCGCAAGGCGCGTCCAAACATTCAGCTCAGCTCAGACTTCATCATCGGCTTCCCGGGCGAAACCCAGGCCGATTTCGAGCAGACCATGAACCTGATTGCCGAGATCAACTTCGACGCCAGCTTCAGCTTTATTTATTCGTCACGTCCGGGCACCCCCGCGGCCGATATGGTTGATGACGTCAGCGAAGAAGAGAAAAAGCAGCGGTTGTACATTCTGCAAGATCGCATCAATCAGCAGGTCCTGCAGTTCAGCCGTCGCATGCTGGGTACCGTACAGCGCATTTTGGTGGAAGGCACCTCGCGCAAAAGCGTGATGGAATTAGCCGGTCGTACCGAATGCAACCGCATGGTGAATTTTGAAGGCACGCCAGACATGATCGGCCAGTTCGTCGATGTAGAAATCACCGAAGTCTTGACCAACTCACTGCGTGGCGCAGTGGTGCGTACCGAACAGCAGATGGATCTGCGCGTACATGAATCCCCGCAGTCGGTGATCGCCCGTACCCGCAAAGAAAACGCTCTGGGTGTCGGCATCTACCAACCCTAACGCTGTTTTCACCTGGCGCTAAACGTGGCGATCGCGCTTCCCGCCGCCACGATAATGTTTATCCTTATTATTTCTCTGTCGGGCCACGCGCCCGGCAATTTTCTTTTTTTATTTTTTTGATTAAAGAGGCGACATAACATGCAACTCCCACACTGCCCGAAGTGCAACTCCGAATACACCTATCAGGACAACGCCATGTTCATCTGTCCTGAATGTGCCCACGAGTGGAGCGACAGCGCCCCAGCAGAAGACAACGATGCACTGATTGTTAAAGATGCCAACGGCAACCTGCTGGCCGACGGCGACGCCGTGACCGTGGTAAAAGATCTGAAGGTCAAAGGTAGCTCTTCAATGCTGAAGATTGGCACCAAGGTGAAGAACATCCGCCTGGTGGAAGGCGACCACAACATCGACTGTAAGATCGATGGGTTTGGTCAAATGAAGCTGAAATCCGAGTTCGTGAAAAAGAACTGATCCGCAGACATTACTCTCACGTTATTACGCGGCTGTTTAGGCCGCGTTTTTCCTCTATCAGCCCTTGAATTTCGCCGTCGGCGCACAGATAGATCATGGGTAAACTTGCGCCAGTGCGTCGCACCATGAATAATTCAAGGTAGAGAACCTCAGGTTTTGCCCTGAATGCGCGTACCGAAAATCAACCAGGCCCGATATGAGCCTTGAGGAATAGTTTGAACGTCGCAACACAAGAAATTTTGTTAGAGCCGGCAGACAATAAGCGATTACTCAGCCTGTGCGGCCCGTTTGATGAGAACATCAAACAACTCGAACGCCGGTTGGGTATTGAGATCAACCGCCGTGACAATCGTTTTAAGCTGATTGGCAAGAACCCGTGCGTGGTTGCCGCCGCCGATATTCTGCGCCACCTGTATGTGGACACCTCCCCTATCCGCGGTGTCATTCCGGATATCGATCCGGAACAGATTCATCTGGCTATCAAAGAAAGTCGGGTGCTGGAACAGGTTGCTGACAGCGTGCCGGATTACGGTAAAGCCGTCACCATTAAAACCAAACGTGGCATGGTGAAACCGCGTACGCCGAACCAGGCACAGTACATCGCCAATATTCTCGATCATGACATTACCTTCGGCATCGGCCCTGCGGGGACCGGTAAGACCTATCTGGCGGTTGCTGCCGCGGTAGATGCACTGGAACGTCAGGACATTCGTCGTATTCTGCTGACTCGTCCTGCCGTCGAGGCCGGTGAAAAACTGGGCTTCCTGCCCGGGGATCTGAGTCAAAAGGTCGATCCTTACCTGCGCCCTTTGTACGACGCCCTGTTTGAAATGCTGGGCTTCGAGCGTGTAGAAAAGCTGATTGAACGCAATGTGATTGAAGTTGCGCCGCTGGCCTATATGCGCGGTCGTACCCTCAACGATGCGTTTATCATCCTTGATGAAAGCCAGAACACCACCATCGAACAGATGAAGATGTTCCTGACGCGTATCGGCTTCAACTCAAAAGCGGTGATTACCGGTGACGTGACGCAGGTAGACCTGCCACGCAACCAAAAATCCGGCCTGCGCCACGCGATGGAAGTGCTGGCGGACGTCGAAGAGCTGAGCTTCAACTTCTTCCACAGCGAAGATGTGGTACGACATCCGGTCGTTGCCCGCGTGGTGATCGCCTATGAAGCCTGGGAAGCCGCCGAACAGAAACGCAAAGACGCCATTAACGAACAACGTAAGCGCGAGGCGACTATCGCCTCCGAGCAGGAGATACCATGAGTCAGGTGATTTTGGATCTGCAGATTGCCTGTGCAGACAGTAACGGTCTGCCAGACGAGGCCACCTTCCAGCGCTGGCTGGAAGGTGTGCTACCGCAGTTTCAAGAAGAGGCCGAAGTGACCATTCGCCTGGTAGACGAGGCCGAAAGCAACGAATTAAACCTGACTTATCGCGGTAAGGACAAACCCACCAATGTGCTGTCATTCCCGTTCGAAGCCCCACCGGGTATCGAGCTACCGCTGCTTGGCGATTTGATCATCTGCCGTCAGGTCGTTGAACAGGAAGCGGTTGAGCAAGAGAAGGCACTGGAAGCGCACTGGGCGCATATGGTTGTTCACGGTAGCCTTCATCTGCTAGGGTATGACCACATCGAAGACGATGAAGCCGAAGAAATGGAGTCTTTGGAAACCGAAATCATGCACGGCCTGGGCTACCCGGACCCGTACCTGGCGGAAAAAGACCCTCTCTGACGTCAGCTGATTTCCCCACAGCCCCTGTATGGGGCTGTCGCTGACTCCCCTAACTCTGACATGAGTGATGTTAACTAAAACGCCATGAGCGACGACCATTCACAAAGCAATGACAGCCCCAGTCCCAAGAAGGGGTTCTTTACTCTTATCCTTAACCAGCTGTTCCACGGCGAACCCAAAAACCGTGGTGATCTGGTAGAGCTGATCCGTGATTCCGAGCAAAACGACCTGATCGATCCCGATACCCGAGACATGCTGGAAGGCGTGATGGATATCGCCGAGCAGCGCGTGCGCGACATCATGATTCCGCGCTCCCAGATGGTGACGCTCAAGCGCAACCAAACGCTGGAAGAGTGCCTGGACGTGATTATTGAATCCGCCCACTCGCGCTTCCCGGTGATCAGCGAAGATAAAGATCACATCGAAGGCATTTTGATGGCCAAGGATCTGCTGCCGTTTATGCGGGCAGAATCTGAAGCATTTAGCATCGACAAAGTGCTGCGCACCGCAGTGGTGGTGCCGGAAAGTAAGCGAGTTGACCGGATGCTGAAGGAGTTCCGCTCCCAGCGTTATCACATGGCCATTGTCATTGATGAATTCGGCGGCGTATCCGGCCTGGTCACTATCGAAGACATTCTGGAGCTGATTGTCGGCGAAATTGAAGATGAATATGATGACGAAGACGATCTGGATATCCGCCAGCTCAGCCGTCATATGTATACCGTGCGTGCGTTGGCACCGATTGAAGACTTCAATGAAGCCTTCGGCACTCACTTCAGTGATGACGAGGTCGACACCATCGGTGGTCTGGTGATGCAAGCCTTCGGTCATCTGCCTGCGCGGGGGGAAACCATTGAAATCGAAGGTTACCTATTTAAAGTTGCGATGGCCGACAGTCGACGTATCATCCAGGTTCATGTAAAAATTCCGGACGATTCTCCGCAACCGAAACTGGAAGACTAAATTAAACATGGCTAAAGCCTCTTTCCTTGAACGCCAGTGGGTTCGCGCCCTACTGGCGCTGTTGACCGGTGCCAGCGGTACGCTGGCATTTTCTCCTTACGATATCTGGCCTGCGGCCATTGTCTCCTTGTTTGGCCTGCTGGCCGTTACCCTGAATCGCACAACCAAACAGTCCGCTTTACTTGGTTTCTGTTGGGGCTTCGGTCTATTCGGTACAGGCATTAACTGGGTTTACGTCAGCATTGCTGACTTCGGTGGCATGCCCTTCTCCGTCAATATTTTCCTGGTCGCGTTACTGGCCGCCTATTTGTCGCTGTATACCGGGCTGTTTGCCGGGCTGCTGGCACGACTGTGGCCTGCCACCCGTTGGTACCGCCTGGCCATTGCCGCGCCGGTATTGTGGCAAGTGACCGAGTTTCTGCGTGGTTGGGTACTGACCGGTTTCCCTTGGCTACAGTTCGGCTACAGCCAGCTCAACGGGCCGTTAAAAGGCATTGCGCCGCTGATGGGGGTCGATACCATCACCTTTATGCTGATGGCGATCGCCGGACTGCTGGTCTATGCCGTGAATCAGCGCCGTATCACGCCAGCGGTGGTTGCCGTCGCGCTGCTGCTGTTACCGTGGCCACTGCGCCAATTGCACTGGTTTACCCCACAGCCGGACAAAGCAGTCAACGTCGCGATGGTTCAGGGCAACATCGCCCAGTCGATGAAATGGGATCCGAAGGCGCTGGTCAGCACATTACAGACCTATCTGGATGAAACGCGCCCTTATGTGGGCAAAGCGCCGATCATCATCTGGCCGGAATCCGCCATCCCTGACTATGAAGCCAGCCAGAATGGTTTCCTGACCATGATGGATGATCTGATGCGTGCCAAAAACAGCAGCCTGATCACCGGCATTGTTGACGTGCGTGCAACACCGCAGGGGCAGCAAATTTACAACAGCGCCATTGTATTGGGCGAACCCACACCCTATACCTACCCGGCCAAAGACCGCTACAACAAGCACCATTTAGTGCCGTTCGGCGAATTTGTCCCGCTGGAGACGTTGTTACGCCCACTCGCCCCATTCTTTGATCTACCCATGTCTTCCTTCAGCCGTGGCGATTATGTCCAGCCACAGCTCAGTGTGAAGGGATATAACCTGACTGCGGCGATCTGTTATGAGATTGTCTTGGGCCAACAGGTTCGCGACAACTTCCGTCCGGATACCAACTTCCTGTTGACCATATCCAATGACGCCTGGTTCGGCCATTCTATCGGCCCGTGGCAGCACTTCCAGATGGCGCGTATGCGTGCTCTGGAGTTGGGCCGTCCGCTATTGCGCAGTACCAACAATGGTGTCACTGCCGCCGTTGACGCTAACGGCGAGGTGATCGCGGAGATTCCGCAGTTCACCCGTAAGGTACTAGAAGTGAAAATGACACCAACCACCGGCATCACACCTTATGCCCGCTTTGGCGCCACGCCATTGTGGATCATTACTTTACTGCTCGGTGGCCTGGCGCTGATCCTCAAACTGCGTCGTAAATAATCCCGTGGGGCGTTGCCGTTGGCACGCCCCCCTCAATGCCCCCGCTTTTCCATAACCTCTCATATCGTCACAGTTTGAAATCCCGCTGACATAAACCATTGCTAAATCAACGTTTCTGGCACACTCCTTGCTTTAATTACTCTGTAATTGATGACCGATTTACTTTTACTGACGCTTTGTCGCACTTGTGCACAACTCGAGAGCATGAGCGGCACCATATAGGTGCATTGAGATTTTGTTGCATTAATTTGGTGCGCGTGGCGTCTCAAAAAATGAAACATTTTAGTTTCAATCCGTTCACAATCGGCTATTTTCTAACGGTTATCAGTACTAAGACTATCTTTATAACTTAAGCAATAGACCTCCATTTTGAATCTGATGCTCTTTGAATTTGAGCCACCACAACAGCAAAGGAGTTGGACCATGCAAATGCGTAAATTGGCGTTATCGTTACTGCTGATCGGTATGGCGGGTAGCGTAGCCCATGCGGAAGAACTGACCGGTACGCTGAAGAAAATCAAAGATAACGGCGTGATCGTTGTCGGCCACCGCGAATCATCAGTGCCGTTCTCCTACTACGACAACCAGCAGAAAGTTGTGGGTTACTCCCAGGACTACTCCAACCAAATCGTTGATGCTGTTAAGAAAAAACTGAACCTGCCTAACCTGCAGGTAAAAATGTTGCCAATAACGTCACAGAACCGTATTCCGCTGCTGCAAAACGGGACCTTTGATTTCGAGTGTGGCTCAACCACTAACAACCTTGAGCGCCAAAAACAGGCCGCCTTCTCCGACACCATCTTCGTGGTCGGCACCCGCCTGTTGGTGAAAAAAGGCTCTGACATTAAAGATTTCAAAGATCTGGCCGGTAAACCGGTAGTCGTGACGTCTGGTACCACCTCTGAAGTGCTGCTCAATAAGCTGAACGACAGCAACAAAATGAACATGCGCATCATCAGCGCCAAAGACCACGGTGACTCATTCCGTACCCTGGAAAGCGGCCGTGCCGTAGCCTTTATGATGGATGACGCCCTGCTGGCAGGTGAGCGCGCGAAAGCGAAGAAACCGGACCAATGGGAAATTCTTGGAACGCCGCAATCTCAAGAAGCCTACGGCTGTATGCTGCGTAAAGACGATCCTGAGTTCAAAAAACTGGTCGATGACACTATCGCTCAGGCACAGACTTCAGGTGAAGCAACAAAATGGTTCGATAAGTGGTTCAAACAACCTATCCCACCAAAGAACCTCAACATGAACTTCGAACTGTCAGACGACATGAAGAAATTGTTCAAAGAACCTAACGATAAAGCATTGAACTAATAGAACAAGAGCTGGGGCGGCCACCAGGCCAAACCAGCCCTGTTGATGACTGGGACAGACAGGAATGCGGGAGGCCGTTCCCCTCTCGCATTTTCCCCTATAACGAACCACTGATGCCCGCACACATAAGTCAGCCCGACTGGCCGCGGGGCCATCGGCGTTGAATAGTCATCAATCTTTAGGCGCTCTGCGCCCGCTTAACGGAGTTTGTTATGTCAATAGATTGGAACTGGGGTATCTTTCTGCAGCAGGCCCCGTTTGGGAATACCACTTATCTCGGCTGGATTTGGTCTGGCTTTCAGGTAACGGTAGCCCTCTCCGTCTGTGCGTGGATTATCGCTTTCTTTGTCGGTTCGCTATTCGGTATCTTGCGTACCGTACCCAACCGCTTTCTTTCCACCCTTGGCACCTGTTACGTTGAATTGTTCCGTAATGTGCCGCTGATCGTACAATTCTTTACCTGGTATCTGGTGATCCCGGAACTGCTGCCTACCAACATCGGCATGTGGTTCAAAACTGAACTCGATCCTAACGTGCAGTTCTTTGTTTCTTCAATGCTGTGCCTTGGGCTGTTTACGGCTGCACGTGTGTGCGAACAAGTTCGTGCCGCCATCCAGTCACTGCCACGTGGCCAGAGAGCTGCCGGGCTGGCTATGGGCCTGACGTTGCCACAAACCTATCGCTACGTGCTGTTACCGAATGCTTACCGGGTGATTGTGCCGCCGATGACCTCGGAAATGCTCAACCTGGTCAAAAACTCCGCCATCGCTTCCACTATCGGGTTAGTCGACATGGCTGCCCAAGCGGGCAAATTGCTCGATTACTCAGCGCATGCCTATGAATCCTTTACCGCAATTACGCTGGCCTATATCGGCATCAATGCCGTCATCATGCTGCTTATGCGTTTGGTAGAAAGAAAAGTGCAGTTGCCCGGCAATATGGGGAGTAAATAATGTACGAATTTGACTGGGCATCGATTGTCCCAAGCTTCCCCTATCTCCTGCAGGGTCTGGTCATCACGTTGAAGATCACCGTGACCGCCATCGTTGTTGGTATCCTTTGGGGCACCATTCTCGCCGTCATGCGACTGTCGCCGTTCAAGCCAATCAGTTGGTTCGCTGCCGTGTACGTCAACCTGTTCCGCTCAGTGCCATTGGTTATGGTGTTGCTGTGGTTCTATCTTGTTGTTCCAAGCTTATTACAACAGGTTCTAGGCTTATCACCGAAAACCGATATTCGCCTGATCTCGGCTATGGTAGCCTTTTCCCTGTTTGAAGCGGCCTATTACTCGGAAATTATCCGTGCCGGCATTATCAGTATTTCGCGCGGTCAGTCCTCCGCAGCGCTGGCATTAGGTATGACCCACTGGCAATCCATGAGGCTGGTGATCTTGCCGCAAGCGTTCCGCGCCATGGTGCCGCTGCTGCTGACCCAAGGCATCGTACTCTTCCAGGATACCTCTCTGGTGTATGTACTGAGCCTGGCTGACTTCTTCCGTACCGCTTCCACCATCGGTGAGCGCGACGGTACACAGGTCGAAATGATCCTGTTTGCCGGCTTTGTCTACTTTGTTATCAGTCTCGCCGCCTCGGCGCTGGTAAGCTATTTGAAGAAAAGGACTGTTTGATGATATCCCTGAAAAATGTTTCTAAGTGGTACGGTCACTTTCAGGTTCTGACCGATTGCACCACTGAAGTCAAAAAAGGTGAAGTGGTGGTTGTCTGCGGTCCTTCAGGTTCAGGCAAGTCAACCCTGATCAAAACCGTCAACGGCCTGGAGCCGATCCAACAGGGCGATATCCTGGTGAACGGTACGCCGGTCAACAACAAGAAAACCAACCTGGCGCAATTGCGTTCCAAAGTCGGCATGGTGTTTCAGCACTTTGAGCTGTTCCCTCATCTGTCGATCATCGACAATCTGACGTTGGCACAGGTTAAAGTGCTCAAACGCGACAAAGCCGCCTCACGCGAGAAAGGCCTGAAGTTGCTGGAGCGCGTCGGTCTGACCGCTCATGCCAACAAGTTTCCCGGCCAGCTTTCCGGTGGCCAGCAGCAGCGTGTGGCTATCGCCCGTGCGCTGTGTATGGATCCTATCGCTATGCTGTTCGATGAACCCACCTCGGCGCTCGATCCGGAAATGATCAACGAAGTGCTGGACGTTATGGTTGAACTGGCGAACGAAGGTATGACCATGATGGTGGTAACCCACGAAATGGGCTTTGCCCGCAAGGTAGCCAACCGGGTGATCTTTATGGACGAAGGCAAAATTGTCGAAGACCGCAATAAAGACGACTTCTTCAACAACCCCGAGTCTGAGCGGGCTAAAGACTTCCTGGCGAAAATCCTGCACTGATTTAACTGATGCGCTCGTGCCCGTTATTAGGGAGAGCGCCCCTCGGTGCGCTAGGCCCGGGTATCTCAGGAAAAAAACAACACTTGTCTCAATATGCATGCGCTCCATTCGGGGCGCATCTCTCCCCTCCCGGCACTAAAAGCGCTTGTTTCTCCCTGGTTTTGATCCGATGCTCGGAACACAACTCTACCCTATGGCTTTCAAGTTGCAACTAGGCGACCAGCTCGCTCATCCCCAGGCGCTTACTTGAGTATTGAGTAAGTAACTGGGGTGAGCGAGTGCAGGTAACAACACTGCAGCTTGAAAGACGACGGGTAAAAAGGAGATAAATATGCCTCGCCCTATCATTATCGATTGTGATCCCGGCCTCGACGATGCCATTGCCCTTGCTATGGCGCTGAGTTCTCCGGAACTGGACGTTAAAGCCATCACCACCTCTGCCGGTAACCAGACGCCGGAGAAAACCCTGCATAATGCGCTCGGCCTGCTGACGCTGATGAAACGCGAAGATATTCCTGTCGCCGCCGGTGCTGCGGGCCCACTAATGCGAGAGTTGGTGATTGCCGACTATGTGCATGGTAAAACCGGCATGGGCAATACCCATCTGCCAACACCCACCATCAAGCCGGTCACACAAACCGCCGTCGAACTGATCGCCAGCCTGCTGCGCAGCAGCCCAGACCCGATCACACTGGTGGTCACCGGCCCAATGACCAACATCGCCCTGCTGCTGGCTCAATACCCTGAGCTGAAAAGCAACATCGAGCGTATCGTCTTTATGGGCGGCGGCATGAACGCCGGCAACACCACCCCGGTGGCGGAATTTAATATTTTCGTCGATCCGGAAGCCGCCGAAATGGTCCTGAAATCCGGTGTGCCAATGACTATGGCGGGGTTGAATGTGACTCACCAGGCGTTGGTGCTGCCACAGGATATTGAACGTATCCGGAACATCAAAAACCCTGTGGCGCAGGCCGTAGCAGAAATGCTCGACTTCTACCTGCCGCTGTATCTCAGCCACCCGCGCGGGTTACCCGGTGCCGCAATGCACGACCCCTGCACCATCGCCTGGCTACTGGCACCACAGTTGTTTGGCAGTATCGAACGCTGGGTCGGTGTAGAAACCAAAGGGGAGTACACCCAGGGGATGACGGTGGTGGATATCTTCGGGCAAAACGGCAAAGCGGCCAATGTGGAAGTGCTGACCGACATTGACCGCGAAGGGTTTATCAATCTGTTAACCGAACGCGTGGCGCGTTACTGATTGATAGCGCCCTCATACATTCAATTTTTTTGATTTAACTCAGCGAATTTTTACGCTATCACTGATCCAGGCTTGCCTCTAAGATGCTATCAAATGCACAGCAGCACTGACACCTTAGACCAAGCCTGGAGAATACCCGATGAGTCGTATACTGGTCCTGAAATCAAGTATCCTGGGTGATTACTCCCAGTCTGGAAAATTAGTCGATTTTTTTGTTCAACAGTGGCGTGAAGCACACCCAAGTGACAGCTTTACCTTCCGCGACCTGGCCAACCCGACCCTGCCGGAGCTGGATGGCGAAGTCATTGGCGGCTTTAGTGCCGGCGATAAGCCTTTAACACCACGTCAGCAAAAGACGCTGGCGCTTTCCGATGAGCTGATTGCCGAACTGAAATCGCACGACACCATTATCATCAGCGCCCCAATGTACAACTTCAATATCCCGACCCAGTTGAAAATCTATTTCGACCTGGTGGCACGTGCTGGCCAAACCTTCCGTTATACCTCAGAGGGTTCAGAAGGCCTGGTCACCGGTAAGAAAGCGATCGTGATCTCCAGCCGCGGCGGTATCCATGCCGATACGCCAACAGATCTGATCACACCTTATCTGAAGCTGTTCTTAGGGTTTATCGGTATTACTGACGTGGAGTTCGTGTTGGCGGAAGGTTTTGCTTACGGGCCGGAAGCAGCAGAAAAAGCGACGCAGGACAGCCGTATTGCAGTAGCTCAGAAAGTGCCTGCTGCGCAGTACATCGCGCCCGTCAGTCAACCTGAAATAGCAACAGCCCCAGCTAGCGGTGGTTTTCTCAGTAACCTGATGAAGAAACTGTTTGGTTAATGGCAATGCTCCTGCCCCGGCTCTTTCTCTGTGGGAGAAGTCCGGGGCGTGGGAATATTAAGGCTCGAAAGGACGACGCTGGAACTGATCGTGACCGCATTTCGGACATAGTGGCAGCACTTCTGGTGTGTAAAATGCCATATGATGATGGCACTGTTCGCACACCAGGTTACCCAGACCGACGACTTCACCGCTGTGGTAAACGCCATGATGGCTGACGTCTTTGAAGACTTCTCGCCATTCCAACTGGGTTTTATCCGTGATATCCGCCAGCTCCTGCCACAAGCTCTCCTTAATCACCCGCATAAAAACGCTATCGGTAAATTCGTCCCGGCTTTCCTGGTAGCTACGCGCAAACTCTTCCAAATCGCGCCGTACTGCCTGAGTAACCTGCTCCACTTCTTCGCGCGTCAGCTCACCGGCTTCATTCAGCCGTTTTTCAGCGCTCGCAACCAGTGAGTCGATATCACGCTCGCCATTTTTCAAACGTTCGGTCAGAGATGCCACCAATTCGCGGTAGTACTGAGCAACCTTGTTCATAATCTCTCCTCGATGAACTTACGTGACAGGGCTTTCCTCCCATACCCTATAGCTTTCAAGTTGCAGCCAGGCGCCTAGCTGCGGCTTGAAAGATGACGGGTATAAAGTAGCTCTTATCATTTTAGCGGTAAATTGCTGATGTCACTTGGCAACGCACAGGATCCTCAAGATGTGAGTCATATCATGGCGGCGATTTTTTAAATACGCCGAGTCGGGCGCTTGGTGTTGTTGCCGAGAGGTCTTATCAGCTATGCTATGCGGATCTATAAGTACTCAACAGAATGCTACGGATGTAGCTGTTTTACACCTACAGGACCACCAGCCGCCATGCAAGAGCAATACCGTCCAGAAGACATAGAATCGAACGTACAGCTTCACTGGGAAGAGAAGCAAACTTTCAAGGTTACCGAAGATGCGAGCAAGGAAAAGTATTACTGCCTATCCATGCTGCCATACCCATCAGGCCGTCTGCACATGGGGCACGTTCGTAACTACACTATCGGCGACGTGATCTCGCGCTATCAGCGCATGCTAGGTAAAAACGTACTACAGCCGATCGGCTGGGATGCGTTCGGTCTGCCGGCGGAAGGTGCTGCGGTCAAAAACAACACCGCACCGGCTCCGTGGACCTACGACAACATCGAATACATGAAGAACCAGCTAAAACTGCTGGGCTTCGGCTATGACTGGGATCGCGAGATCGCCACCTGCGATCCAGATTACTACCGTTGGGAACAGTGGTTCTTCACCAAGCTGTACGAAAAAGGTTTGGTCTATAAAAAGACCTCCGCGGTAAACTGGTGCCCACACGATCTGACCGTGTTGGCCAACGAACAGGTTATCGACGGCTGCTGCTGGCGCTGTGACACCAAGGTTGAGCGTAAAGAGATCCCTCAGTGGTTTATTAAAATCACTGACTACGCCGATCAACTGCTCAACGATTTGGACACGCTTGAAAGCTGGCCAGAGCAGGTGAAAACCATGCAGCGTAACTGGATTGGCCGTTCTGAAGGGGTGGACATCACCTTTGACGTGGCGGGCAGCGATGAGAAACTGACGGTTTATACCACCCGTCCTGACACCTTTATGGGTGCCACTTACGTCGCCGTTGCCGCGGGCCACCCGCTGGCGCAGCAAGGTGCAGTGAACAACCCTGCACTGACTGAATTTATCGAAGAGTGCCGTAACACCAAAGTGGCCGAAGCCGAAATGGCGACGATGGAAAAGAAAGGCATGCCTACTGGCCTGTTCGCCATCCACCCACTGTCTGGCGAGCAAGTGCCAATTTGGGTTGCCAACTTTGTACTGATGGAATACGGCACAGGTGCCGTGATGGCAGTCCCTGCTCACGATCAACGTGACTGGGAGTTCGCGACCAAGTACGGTTTGCCGATCAAACCGGTCGTGCTGGCACTCGACGGCAGCCAACCCGATGTGCAAGCCGAAGCGATGACCGAAAAAGGCACGCTGTTCAACTCTGGCGAGTTTGACGGTTTGGATCACCAAGCCGGTTTCAACGCCATTGCCGACAAATTGGTCGCCAAAGGCGTCGGCCAGCGCAAGGTGAACTACCGTCTGCGTGACTGGGGCGTTTCCCGTCAACGTTATTGGGGTGCGCCAATTCCAATGGTGACGTTGGAAGACGGTACCGTGATGCCAACACCGGAAGACCAACTGCCGGTGATCTTGCCTGAAGATGTGGTAATGGACGGCATCACCAGCCCGATCAAGGCCGATCCAGAGTGGGCGAAAACCACCGTAAATGGTCAGCCTGCTTTCCGTGAAACTGATACCTTCGATACCTTCATGGAGTCATCCTGGTACTACGCGCGTTACACCTGCCCGCAGTACGACAAGGGTATGCTGGACCCAGCCGCCGCCAACTACTGGCTGCCGGTTGATCAGTATGTTGGTGGCATCGAACATGCCATCATGCACCTGATGTATTTCCGCTTCTTCCACAAACTGCTGCGTGACGCAGGTCTGGTGGATTCCGATGAGCCGGCAAAACGCCTGCTGTGTCAGGGAATGGTGTTGGCAGACGCCTTCTATTACACCGGCAACAGCGGTGAGCGCGTTTGGGTTTCTCCAGTCGACGCCAACGTTGAACGTGACGACAAAGGCCGCATTATTAAAGCCACCGATCCACAAGGTCGTGAACTGGTCTATGCTGGCATGAGCAAAATGTCGAAGTCGAAAAACAACGGCATTGACCCACAAGTGATGGTTGAGAAATACGGCGCGGATACCGTGCGCCTGTTCATGATGTTCGCTTCACCGGCAGAAATGACGCTGGAATGGCAGGAATCCGGTGTTGAAGGGGCAAACCGCTTCCTGAAACGCGTCTGGAAACTGGCCTACGAACATCTGGAAAAAGGTGCAGTTCAGCCGCTGAACGTTGCGACACTGAACGAAGATCAAAAAGCACTGCGCCGCGATCTGCATAAAACCATCGCTAAAGTGACCGACGATATCGGCCGTCGTCAGACGTTCAACACCGCGATCGCCGCGGTAATGGAACTGATGAACAAACTGGCCCGTGCGCCGCAAGAAAGCGAGCAAGATCGCGCGCTGTTGCAAGAAGCACTGCTGTCTGTGGTACGGATGCTGTATCCGTTCACGCCGCACGTTTGCTTCTCACTGTGGCAGGCTCTGGGTGGCGAAGGTGATGTGGATACAGCAGCCTGGCCGCAAGCCGATGAGCAAGCTATGGTCGAAGACTCCAAGCTGGTCGTTGTGCAGGTAAACGGCAAGGTTCGCGCTAAAATCACTGTGGCAGCCGATGCAACCGAAGAGCAAGTGCGCGCGCGCGCTGCCGAGGAACATCTGGTCGCTAAATATCTGGACGGGGTTACGGTTCGTAAAGTGATCTATGTTCCGGGCAAATTGCTTAACCTGGTTGTGGGTTAACACAAGGAGGCGTTGTGCGACATCGTATTCTAACGTTGTTGCTGGGGTTGGCGGTGCTGGTCACCGCTGGCTGCGGTTTTCACCTGCGTGGAACCACGCAGGTGCCCTCAGAAATGAAAACGCTACTGCTGGATAGCGCAGACCCTTATGGTCCGCTGACCCGTGCAGTGCGTGAACAGTTGCGTCTAAGCGGCGTAACCATTGTCAAAGATGCGAAACGTAAGGATCTCCCTTCCCTGCGCATCATTGGCGCAACTGAAAGCCAGGATACCGCGTCTATCTTCCAGGACGGTAAAACCGCTGAGTACCAAATGGTGCTAACCGTTCAGGCACAGGTGCTGCTCCCGGGTCATGATCTGTACCCGCTGAGCGTGAAAGTGTTCCGTTCGTTCTTCGATAACCCGCTGACCGCATTGGCTAAAGACTCCGAGCAGGAGATTATTCGCCAGGAAATGCGTGAGCAGGCAGCCCAGCAATTGGTACGCAAACTGCTGACCGTGCATGCGGCAGAAGAAGAAACGCAACAAAAAGCAGCGGCCGCCGGTGAAAAAGCGGCAAGTCTCGCAGCACAATGATTCGTATTTATCCTGAACAACTTGCCGCGCAGCTCCGAGAGGGGCTGCGCGCTTGTTATTTATTAAGTGGTAATGAACCGCTATTGTTGCAGGAAAGCCAGGATCTGATCCGTCAGGCTGCACAGCAACAGCAGTTCACCGAGCACTACAGCATTTCGCTTGACGCCCATACCGATTGGGACGCCATTTTCAGCATCTGTCAGGCCATGAGTCTGTTTGCCAGCCGCCAGACACTGATGCTGATCTTCCCTGAGAACGGGCCAACCGCGCCGATCGGTGAACAGCTCGTCAAGTTGGCAGCCCTGCTGCATGACGATATTTTGCTGATACTGCGTGGGCCACGCCTGACCAAGGCACAAGAAAACAGCGCCTGGTTCAAGGCACTCACTCCGCATGGTGCTTATGTCAGTTGTCAGACGCCAGAGCAGGCGCAGTTGCCACGCTGGGTAGCACAGCGCGCCAAAACCATGAAGTTGGAATTGGACGACGCAGCCAATCAATTGCTGTGTTATTGCTACGAAGGCAATCTGCTCGCGTTGTCGCAGGCGCTTGAAAGGCTGTCACTACTGCATCCGGACGGTAAACTTACATTGCCGCGCGTTGAACTGGCGGTAAACGACGCCGCGCACTTCACGCCATTCCATTGGCTGGATGCTTTGTTGGCCGGGAAAAGTAAACGTGCCTGGCATATCCTGCAACAGATGCAGCAGGAAGATGTCGAACCTGTGATCCTGCTACGTACCCTACAGCGTGAATTACTGCAATTGCTGAACCTGCAACGACGCATGGCGTCAGTGCCATTGCGCACATTGTTTGATCAGTACAAGGTGTGGCAAAACCGTCGTAACCTGGTCACGCAAGCATTACAGCGGCTCTCCGGTGCCCAATTGCGCCAAGCGGTACATCTGCTGGCACAGATTGAAATTACCCTTAAGCAGGATTACGGCCAGTCGGTTTGGTCGGAGCTGGAAACCCTGTCAATGCTGCTGTGCGGCAAACCTCTGGCCACGAGTTTTTCAGATGCCCACTAAAACGCAAGACACCACCGTTCTGCACGCGTTGTTTGGCGGTACCTTTGACCCGATTCACTACGGCCATTTGCGGCCGGTAGAAGCACTCGCAACAGAGGTTGGCCTGAGCCGAGTCACGCTGTTGCCAAACCATGTTCCCCCGCATCGCCCTCAGCCCGAGGCTAATGCCCAGCAACGGTTGAAAATGGTGGAGTTGGCCATCGCCGATAACCCGTTATTTGCCGTTGACGACCGTGAACTGCACCGCACAACGCCGTCCTATACCATAGAGACGCTGGAAGCCATTCGTAAAGAACGTGGCGCTCAATTGCCACTGGCGTTTATTATTGGCCAGGACTCGCTATTGTCGTTACACAAATGGCACCGCTGGCAATCGCTGCTGGATACCTGTCACCTGCTGGTGCTGGCCCGTCCGGGTTACAATGATCGGATGGACACCCAAGAACTGCAACAGTGGTTGGAACAGCATCAGGTGACCGATGCCACACAGCTTAGCCTAAAGCCTCAAGGCTATATCTATCTGGCAGATACACCACAGTTGGAAATTTCTGCCACGGAAATCCGCCAGCGCCGCCATCAAGGCCTCAACTGTGACGATCTATTGCCACGTTCAGTACAACGCTATATCGAGTTACAGGGTTTATATCGCTAGCGAGAGCCGCATGATATACTGCGCCGCTATTTTTCAGGTATTCGCTGAAAACCCCGGAAACCTTAGCTGGCCGGGCAGTCACCAGCTGGCTTTCAGCGGCATCCTGCCGACTTATCATTGATTCAGGCCGCAATACGGGCAGTTGCCCGCCGCAGTCGAATGAACCGAACACACCCGAGGGGGAACCTTTGCAAGGTAAAGCGCTCCAAGATTTCGTCATCGATAAAATTGATGACCTGAAAGGCCAAGACATTATCGCTCTGGATGTACAGGGTAAATCCAGCATCACCGATTGCATGATCATCTGCAGCGGTACCTCGACCCGTCACGTGATGTCGATCGCCAACCACGTTGTGCAAGAAGCGCGCAACGCGGGTATGGAACTGTTCGGCATGAAAGGTCAGGAAGCTTCTGACTGGGTCGTTGTCGATTTAGGTGAAGTGATTGTTCACGTGATGCAAGAAGAAAGCCGTCAGTTGTACGAGCTGGAAAAACTCTGGAGCTAAGCGGTGAAACTGCAACTGGTAGCGGTCGGCACTAAAATGCCAGACTGGGTGCAGACCGGCTTTATGGATTATCTGCACCGCTTTCCGAAAGACATGCCGTTTGAGCTGACCGAAATCCCGGCGGGCAAGCGCGGCAAGAATGCCGATATCAAACGCATTCTGGAAAAGGAAGGTGAGCAGATGCTGGCGGCGGTGGGCAAAGGCAATCGTATTGTCACGCTGGATATCCCCGGTACGCCGTGGGAAACACCGCAGTTGGCGCAACAGCTCGAACGCTGGAAGCAGGATGGCCGCAACGTCAGCCTGTTAATTGGCGGTCCAGAAGGGCTAGCCCCTGCGTGCAAGGCCGCAGCCGAACAAAGTTGGTCGCTCTCGCCGTTGACATTGCCGCATCCTTTAGTGCGCGTTCTGGTGGCTGAAAGCCTCTATCGCGCCTGGAGTATTACAACAAATCATCCTTACCACCGGGAATAACCGGTGGTAACCGTGACAGAGTGAAATAAAGCAGCGGGATGAAAATAGAACGTAACCCTTTTCGCGACTATACGGCTGAATCGGCCCTGTTTGTACGCCGCGCCCTGGTGGCGTTCTTGGTCATCCTGGTGCTGACCGGCATCCTCATCGCCAATCTGTATAATCTGCAAATCGTCCGTTTTGAGGATTACCGCACCCGCTCCAACGAAAACCGCATCAAACTGGTGCCCATCGCCCCCAGTCGCGGCATAATTTACGATCGCAACGGCACTCCGCTGGCGCTCAACCGCACGATTTACCAACTGGAATTGATGCCGGAAAAGATCGACGATCTTAAGGCCACGCTGCAGGCATTGCGGCCAGTGGTTGATCTGACCGATGACGACATCACCAATTTCGAGAAAGAGCGCAAACGCTCGCGCCGTTTTGTCTCTATCCCGGTGAAAACCGCCCTGAACGAAGTGCAGGTGGCGCGTTTCGCGGTTAACCAATTCCGCTTCCCGGGTGTCGAAGTCAAAGGCTATCAACGCCGCTACTACCCTTATGGTTCTGCCCTGACCCATGTGATCGGCTATGTGTCGAAGATCAACGACCGTGACGTTGAACGGCTGGATAAAGACGGCAAACTGGCCAACTACGCCGCGACACATGATATCGGCAAGCTGGGCATTGAACGCTATTACGAAGATACTCTGCATGGTAAAACCGGCTACGAAGAGGTTGAAGTCAACAACCGCGGCCGAGTGATCCGCCAACTGCATGAACAGCCCCCTTCTGCCGGTCAAGACGTTTACCTGACACTGGATCTCAACCTGCAACGCTATATTGAGCAGTTGCTGGTCGGCAGCCGCGCGGCAGTGGTGGTAAGCGATCCACGCACCGGTGGCATTCTGGCGATGGTCTCGAACCCCAGCTATGATCCGAACCTGTTCGTTGATGGCATCTCCAGTAAAGACTATCAGGGGCTGCTGAATGACCCGAACCGGCCACTGATCAACCGTGCCACACAAGGGCTTTATCCACCGGCCTCAACAGTGAAACCGTACATTTCCGTCTCGGCGCTCAGCGCCGGGGTGATCACCAAAAATACCACCCTGTTCGATCCCGGCTGGTGGCAATTGCCCGGTTCAGAAAAACGCTTCCGCGACTGGAAAAAATGGGGCCATGGCCGCCTGAACGTCACCAAGGCGTTGGAAGAATCAGCGGATACCTTCTTCTATCAAGTCGCCTACGACATGGGTATCGATCGCCTGTCGACTTGGCTGACCCGATTCGGTTACGGCGAATATACCGGCATCGATCTGTCCGAGGAACGTTCCGGCCTGATGCCGACCCGTGAATGGAAATTCAAGCGCTATAAAAAACCCTGGTATCAGGGTGACACCATTCCGGTAGGTATCGGCCAGGGCTACTGGACGGCAACACCGATCCAGATGGCCAAGGCACTGACCACCCTGATTAACGACGGCAACGTCAAAACGCCACACCTGCTGCAAAGCACCAGAATCAATGGTGCCCTGGTTCCCTTCACACAGGAAGAGAGCAAGCAGATCGGCGATATTCATTCTGGCTTCTGGGAAATTGCCAAAGATGGCATGTATGGTGTAGCCAACCGTCCGAACGGGACGGCGCGTAAGTACTTCTCGGATGCACCTTACAAAGCCGCGGCGAAATCGGGTACCGCACAGGTATTCGGCTACGAAACCTACAACGCCCACAAACTGGCGGAACACCTGCGTGACCATAAGTTGATGACCGCCTTTGCACCGTATAACAATCCAACGGTATCGGTCGCCATCATTCTGGAAAACGGCGGCTCCGGTCCGGCGGTCGGGACGATCACTCGTCAGATCCTCGATCACATTTTGCTGGGCGACAACAATACGCAATTACCATCTGAAGCCCCACTGCCACCAGGCGTAGAGGGTGATTAAGGTAGAACATGACTGAAAGCCAACAAAAGGGCTCGATCTGGACCAAAATCCATATCGACCCCACATTCCTGCTCTTAATTCTGGCCTTGCTGGTCTACAGCGCGTTCGTGATGTGGAGCGCCAGCGGCCAGGATATTGGCATGATGGAGCGCAAGATCGGCCAGATTGTCATGGGGCTGATAGTGATGGCCGTCATGGCGCAAATTCCACCGCGGGTCTATGAAAGCTGGGCGCCGTATTTGTATATTTTCTGCGTGATCCTGCTGATACTGGTAGACGCTTTCGGCCAGATCAGTAAAGGCGCGCAGCGCTGGCTTGATCTCGGTTTTGTGCGCTTCCAGCCGTCCGAGATCGCCAAGATTGCCGTGCCGCTGATGGTGGCGCGCTTTATGAACCGCGATGTCTGTCCGCCTTCGCTGAAGAATACCGCCATTGCACTGGTGCTGATTTTCCTGCCAACCCTGTTGGTTGCGGCACAGCCGGATCTGGGGACCTCAATTCTGATTGCCGCCTCCGGTCTGTTTGTACTGTTCCTTTCCGGCATGAGCTGGAAGCTGATCGCCGTGGCCGCGCTACTGCTGGCCGCCTTTATCCCAGTACTGTGGTTCTTCCTGATGCACGGTTATCAGCGTGACCGCGTCATGATGCTGCTCGATCCGGAAACCGACCCACTGGGCGCCGGCTATCATATTATTCAGTCAAAAATCGCCATTGGCTCCGGTGGCCTGTCAGGCAAGGGTTGGCTGCACGGTACCCAGTCGCAATTGGAATTCCTGCCGGAACGCCACACCGACTTTATCTTCGCGGTATTGGCCGAGGAGTTAGGGTTGGTCGGGGTACTGGTGCTTCTGGCGCTGTATCTGCTGGTGATTATCCGCGGGCTGATGATCGCCGCCAAGGCACAAACCACCTTCGGCCGAGTCATGGTCGGTGGCCTGATGCTGATTTTGTTCGTTTATGTGTTTGTTAACATTGGTATGGTCAGTGGCATTTTACCGGTAGTTGGCGTACCTTTGCCTCTGGTCAGCTACGGGGGTTCGGCGCTGATTGTGCTTATGGCCGGGTTCGGCATCATCATGTCGATCCACACGCATCGGAAAATGATGTCTAAAAGTTTATAAGAGGTGAGTAATGCGTAAGGAATGGCTTTGGGTCGGCGTAGTCGCGGTGTTACTTTCCGCCTGTACCGCCCCGACCTCGGAACAACAAGCGCCACCGCAGCAGCCCTATAACGGGCCCGTGGTGGAAATCGGCGGCGTTGAGCCTCAATATGAACCCTATAACCCTAATAACATGCAGGATTATAAGGTTAATGGCGACACTTACCGCATCGTGAAAGATCCGCAGAACTTCTCGCAAACCGGCCTGGCCAGTTCCTATGGTGAAGAAGCCCGTGGTAACACCACGGCCCTGGGAGAACAGTTCGATCCTAACGGTCTGACCGCCGCACACCCAACGCTGCCGCTCCCAAGCTACGTGCGCGTAACTAACCTGGCCAATGGCCGCCAACTGGTGGTTCGGGTTAACGATCGTGGGCCTTACACCAAAGGCCGTATTATCGATCTGTCAAAAGCCGTTGCCGATCGCCTGAACCTGTCCAACAACACCAAGGTCAAGGTTGATTTCATCAATGTTGCCCCGGACGGCACCTTGAGCGGCCCTGGCACCATTGGTACCACCGTTGCCAAACAAAGCTACGCACTGCCCTCTCGTCCGGATCTCGGTTCCAGCAGCATGGGGACTCCCGTACAACAGGATATCCCTGTCGCCAGCGGTGCCGCAGTACGCCCGATTGACAACAGCAGCCTGAATACCGGCGATGACGCCCCAGCAGCGGCCACCAGTAATAGTAGCCGCAGCGGTTTCCTGGGTGCACCGAGTGCCGTCCCGGCAGGCGTACTGGAAGGGTCCGAACCTGAACCTGCAGTTAACGCTGCCGCCATTGCGGCCCCAGTAGCTGCCACAGCAGCCGTTGGGGCAAGCAGTATGGCTTCTGGCGGAAGCTATGTCGTCCAGGTTGGTGCACTGAGCAGTGCTGAACGTGCACAGACCTGGCAACAAAGCCTGAGCCAAAAATTTGGCGTGCCGGGTAAAGTGGCCGCCAGCGGCAACGTATACCGCGTACAGTTAGGCCCGTTCAGCAGTCGCCAACAAGCGGCTCAACTGCAACAACGCCTGGCTACCGAAGCGCAGCAACAATCTTTTGTCACTGCTGCACCTTAAACAGAGTTCCGGCAGAAATCGCGACTGATAACCATTCCTTTAGCTGAAACATTTTCTTTCAGCTAAAGCCAGTAAAGCGCGATGAGTCAGAGGATTGGCTAATGCCTGCCGGGATCTCATCTGTTATAGTGTGGCTCGTTTTTAACTTTACCCTCATGGATGTTGTAGTCTCGATCATGAAACAAGTAACTTCTTTCCGTTTAATCAAGAGCATAGCGCTCGGCACCGTTATCGCGATGAGTGCAACTACTGTTGCGCATGCCGATGACGTTAATATCAAGACCATGATCCCAGGGGTACCGCAGATCGATGCGGAAGCCTACGTCCTGATTGATTACAACTCCGGTAAAGTTTTGGCCGAAATGAACGCCGATGCGCGCCGCGACCCAGCCAGCCTGACCAAAATGATGACCAGCTACGTCATCGGCCAGGCGCTGAAAGCAGGCAAAATCGGTCAGGAAGACCTGGTTACCGTCGGACAAGATGCCTGGGCAACCGGCAACCCGGTATTCAAGGGCTCTTCGCTGATGTTCCTGAAGCCAGGCGACCGCGTACCGGTTTCCAAGCTGACCCGCGGCATTAACCTGCAGTCCGGCAACGATGCCTGTGTGGCGATGGCCGACTACGTGGCAGGTAGCCAGGATGCGTTCGTTAATCTGATGAATACCTACGTCAGCAAGTTGGGCCTGCAAAATACCCATTTCCAAACCGTACACGGTTTGGATGCACAGGGTCAGTACAGCTCGGCACGCGATATGGCGTTGATCGGCCAAGCGCTGATCCGCGACGTGCCAGATGAATACGCAATTTATAAAGAAAAAGAGTTCACCTTCAACAATATCCGCCAGATGAACCGTAACGGTTTGCTGTGGGATACCAGTCTGAACGTGGACGGCATCAAAACCGGTCATACCGATGCTGCAGGTTATAACCTGGTTGCCTCTGCAACTGAAGGCCAGATGCGCCTGATCTCTGCGGTACTGGGTGGTCGTACTTATAAAGGCCGTGAAACCGAAAGCAAAAAACTGCTGACGTGGGGCTTCCGCTTCTTCGAAACCGTTGCACCACTGAAAGTGGGTAAAGAGTTCGCCTCTGAGCCAGTGTGGTTCGGTGATACGGATCGCGTTGAGTTGGGCGTAGACAAAGACGTTTACCTGACCATTCCACGCGGCCGAATGAAAGATCTCAAAGCCAGCTACGTGTTGAACACACCAGAAATTCATGCCCCTCTGGCTAAAAACCAGGTTGTCGGCAGCATCAACTTCCAGCTCGATGGCAAAACCATTGATCAGCGCCCACTGGTGGTGATGAACGAAGTGAAAGAAGGTGGTTTCTTCAGTCGTATCGTGGATTACATCAAACTGATGTTCCACCACTGGTTCGGTTAACAGTTGAAATGGGCGAAATCGCCCCCATATACTGATTAACTTTAACTCCCGCTCCGGCGGGAGTTATAATTTATAGAATCGCTATATTGATAGCCGCACTCTGGAGCGCACATGAAAACTAAACTGAACGAACTGCTCGAATTCCCTTGCTCATTTACCTACAAAGTAATGGGCTTGGCACAACCCGAGCTGGTAGACCAGGTGGTTGAAGTGGTGCAGCGCCATGCTCCTGGGGATTATAACCCACAGGTTAAACCGAGCAGCAAAGGCAATTACCACTCCGTGTCCATCACCATCAACGCGACTCATATAGACCAGGTGGAAACCTTATATGATGAGTTGGGCAACCTTGAAATTGTCCGCATGGTGCTGTAATTCCAGCACAAACACCTGCTTTTCAACCCGGGACAGAGTATTCTCTGCCCGGGTTGCGCATTTTTGGTCAGCGAAATGCTGGTCGCGGGCCAGAGCGCCCGGTATAATGGCATTACCACTTCTGTAACCTGGCGATGACTCTTTTGCAACCAGACAAGATCATTTTGCGTCAGCTGGGGTTGCAGCCCTACGAGCCTGTATCCCAAGCCATGCACAACTTCACCGATCGCCGAACCGAGACCACGCCCGATGAGCTGTGGTTGGTTCAGCATCAGCCCGTGTTTACCCAAGGCCAAGCCGGTAAAGCCGAGCATCTGTTAATGCCGGGTGACATTCCGGTGATTCAGAGCGATCGTGGCGGCCAGGTGACATACCACGGTCCGGGGCAACAGGTGATGTATGTGATGGTTGATCTGAAACGCAACAAAGTTGGCGTTCGCCAGCTAGTCACGGCTATTGAAGATACCGTTATTAATACCCTTGCACACTTCAACATCGAGTCACGCGCCCGTCCGGATGCGCCCGGTGTTTACGTGGGGGAGCAAAAAATTTGTTCGTTGGGTTTGAGGATCCGTAAAGGCAGTTCATTCCACGGCTTGGCCTTGAATGTCGCCATGGATCTTACCCCTTTCCAGCGTATCAACCCTTGTGGTTACGCCGGCATGCAGATGGCGCAGGTCAGCGCGCTTGTGCCTGGCGTTGGTATTGAAGACGTACACCCAGTCCTGGTACAGGAATTTGTTCATTTACTCGGCTACCCGAAGGTCGAGCTTCGTAACTGGAGAGTGGAAGAGTACATCTAACTATCTATAAATAAATTAACCCACTGTTTTTTATTTATCAAATATTATCAAAGAGAGTCATAGCTAGAAACCTATAATAACTATGACTCTTATTCACACCTATACTCACTCCCCTATAATTTTAGATATAATAGTCCCACCTCAAATTAAAATAATATTTTTTATAAAAAATGTCAGATCTCAACAATTTTCTTCAATACTTCTCTTCTAAAATTCTTGTATAGTTAGTTGCACTTACAATAATTTCATCACGGAACATAGTAACCCATTGATTAAACTAAATTAAATTTAATTTTGATATCTCCAAACAAGACAAGATTTACTTTTAGTAATAAAAACTTGCATAAACTTTACTTATAAAAGAAAATAATTATTCTTAAGAAGAAAACATAATACGGGCCAAAGAATGAATTCATTATTAAGTCTTCGTAGACAATTTATACTATCCCCTTCCGTTATAACTGGTTTAACAGAGCATTTCTCTCAAGAGAAATTTGGAGATCATCATCTTTACACTCATAAAGAGCTTAAAACACATTCTGTAGGCAATGATGATAATACATATAGCATCACTTTATTAGGTTTTATTATTAGCCCAATTAATATAGAAAAAAGTGACAGGGATATAATTTCAGAATTGATAAAAGACCAACCGTCCATCGATGAGTTTTCTAAAAAACTAAATCACCTCACCGGTCGATTTGTTATTTTATTAAAAATAAAAGATAAAAACTACGTCTTCCATGATCCTTGTGGGTTACGAAGTGTTAATTATAAAAAAAGTGAGAATGGGATTTATATTGGTTCGTCAACCGAAATAATAAAGCTAGCTTGTAGTATACAAAAGGGGATAAATCACAGCGCTTACATAGAATCATCTTATATGGAAAGAGATATTGAACATTGGATCCCAAGTGGCCTGTCTTTATATGATGATGTTGAGCATCTAGTACCAAACCATTACTTAGAGTTCAATGCCTCCTCACAAAAGAGATATTGGCCTAATCGTAAGCTTGAATCAATGGATGCAAAAAAAGCGGCCAAAGAATCAGCTAATTTAATTGAAAACTCAATACTTTCCGCAAGTAAAAGATTCAAAATAGCCATCCCTATGACTGCAGGCTGGGACTCGCGACTAATTCTCGCATTGTCTAAAAAAATAAGCAATGAGGCGTATTTCTATACTTTAAAATACCGTTCTCTTGATGAAAAATCCGATGACATATCAATTCCAAAAAAGTTACTAAATAAATTAAATTTATCCCATAACATACTTAACTGCGATCAATCACCAACTGAAGAATTTAAGAGTATTTATGAAAAAAACTCTGTCCCATCTCACTTTAATGATTGGGGGAAAATTGCATACGGTATTTTTTCTAACTACCCTCAAGAATTAGTATGTCTGAAAGGAAACTGTTCAGAAATAGCTCGTTGTTTCTACTATCCTAGCGGAGAACATAAGCCAATCAGAAGCTACGAAGATATACTTTCTTTAGAGCCTGAATGGGAAAAAATTCCATTTATAAGAGAAAAAATAAAAAATTGGTTTAGTGAAGCCTATGAAACCTCATCAAAATACAAAATTGATATTCTAGATCTATTTTACTGGGAGCATCGCATGGGGAGTTGGCAGGCTCAAAGCCAACTAGAGTGGGATATAGCTCAAGAGGCATTCACTCCTTATAACAACCGTGAACTATTAGAGGTTATGCTTTCTACCTCTGCAAAATTAAGAAGCCGCCCGAATTTCATTTTTTATAAAATGATAATTGAATTAAAGTGGCCTGAAACATTAAAAATGCCAATTAACCCCCCTGATATGAAAACTAGGATTAAAGACATATTAATAAAAGCAGGGCTATTTAACTTTATAAAATCAATTACCAATCGTTAAAAAAATATAGCAGCCTTTACTCGGCTGCTTCTATTTATCATGTTTGTTAAATTTCTCATGTACTCTCGCTAAACTGCTTTGTTCCCATGGCTATATAATATAATTTAGTATTTCCCATAAAAAACCAATAATTCAATTTGTTACAAAAAACACTACCACATATGTTTGCATGATCTCCTGATTAAAGTGACTGAATGAAACGTTATAAAAGTGTATAATCTTCATCTAGCGTTGGCTTCATTGAGCAAAGATTTTCATAACAAATTGAAATCAAACCAAAAATAACATCAGCACGTAACTGGAACCTGCACGATTATGAGTAAACCAATTCAGATGGAACGCGGCGTAAAATACCGCGATGCAGACAAAATGGCGTTGATCCCGGTTAAAACGGTGGTCACCGAACGGCAGGAGCTGTTGCGTAAACCCGAGTGGATGAAAATCAAACTCCCTGCCGACTCTACGCGCATTCAAGGCATTAAAGCCGCAATGCGTAAAAACGGTCTGCATTCGGTGTGCGAAGAAGCTTCTTGCCCGAATCTGTCTGAGTGCTTCAACCACGGCACAGCCACCTTTATGATCCTGGGCGCTATCTGTACCCGCCGCTGCCCATTCTGCGACGTGGCACACGGTCGCCCAGTCGCCCCGGATGCTAACGAGCCGGAGAAACTGGCTCAAACCATCGCCGATATGGGTCTGCGTTATGTGGTCATTACCTCGGTTGACCGCGACGATCTGCGCGACGGTGGTGCTCAGCACTTTGCCGATTGTATCGCTGCCATCCGCGCTAAAAACCCGACCATCAAGATTGAAACGCTGGTACCAGACTTCCGTGGCCGTATGGATCGCGCATTGGAAATTCTGACCGAAACCCCACCGGACGTGTTCAACCACAATCTGGAAAACGTGCCACGTGTCTATCGTCAGGTTCGTCCAGGCGCTAACTACGAGTGGTCACTGAAGTTGCTGGAACGCTTTAAAGAAGCACATCCGCACATTCCAACCAAATCAGGCCTGATGGTCGGTCTGGGTGAGACAAATGCGGAAATCGTTGAAGTCATGCGCGATCTGCGTCGCCATGGCGTCACCATGCTGACTCTGGGCCAGTACTTGCAGCCAAGCCGTCATCACCTGCCAGTACAGCGTTATGTCAGCCCGGCCGAGTTCGATGAAATGAAAGAAGAAGCGATGGCGATGGGCTTCACCCATGCCGCTTGCGGTCCGTTTGTGCGTTCGTCCTACCATGCCGATTTACAGGCAAAAGGGATGGAAGTGAAGTAATCGCAGCAATGAATTGTTACGTTTCCAATCACGGAAACGGCAAAAAACGGATGTCCTTGTGGCATCCGTTTTTTATTACCCAACAAAAAGCGTAATTACTGGTCTTTCTTTTCCACGCTCTGTGGGTTGGACTGGCTTTCAGCCGTGTTTGCTGGTGGCGGTGTCGTATCATCACCGACAGCCTTTTTAAAGCCTTTCAGTGCAGCGCCTAAATCTGCGCCCAGAGAACGCAGTTTGCTGGTACCGAACAGCAAGATGATCAACACCGCAATCACCAGAAGTTTGGTAATACTGAGACCTTCCATACTCACCTTCTTATTCATATAGCGCTGCGGACGCAGCGAAAAAACAAACCTTGCCTGATAATATTTACCTACTTTCCCTGAGCCAAAACAACAGCAACATGTAACAGAGTGAGATCTTGCGCCAAGATGCCATTTTAAATGCCTTGAACATTAATCAGACTATTCTGAGTTTCGTAGCTGCATGGTACGCTGTCCTTCTACTCATTGGGGAGTTGCCGGATGTACACGCCTTCAGTCATTGATACCAGACGTTCCGGCCTCAGCTTTGCCAAACGCACCTATTTGCCTCGTACTGTCGGCCTCGGGGTCGGTTTTATCTGTGTGTTCTCGGTGCTTTATTCGCAGCAAACATCCCCTTGGGTATGGAGCCTGCTGATTTTCCATGGTTTTATCTGGCCACACCTTGCTTATCAATGGGCACGCCGCTCCACCATGCCTTTCAAGGCTGAAATCCGTAACCTGCTGATCGATTCGTTTTTTGGTGGGCTATGGGTCGCGATGATGGCTTTCAATGCCTTACCGTCGGTAGTCATCCTGTCAATGATGGGCATGAACAATATCGCCTCTGCTGGAAAATCACTGTTCCTTAAAGGATTGGCCTTGCAAGTGTTCAGTGCCCTGGCGATCAGTGCACTGCTGGGCTTTCCCTTTCAACCACAAAGCACACCGCTGCAGATCTATCTGTGCCTGCCGATGATCTATCTCTACCCCACACTCTTGGGGTTGGTGACTTACCGTACCGCCAAGCGACTGGCGGAGAAAAAACAGGAACTGCTGCGTATCAGCATGCGTGACGGCCTGACCGGATTGTACAACCGCCGTCATTGGGAACATTTACTGCATCACCAATTTGACAGTTGCCGGCGCTACCAGCACAGCGCGACGCTGATTTTGATGGATATCGATCGTTTTAAAACCATCAATGACACTTTCGGACATGCGCTGGGTGACGAGGCACTGGCGGTGCTGGCAGAAGAGCTGTTAATTGGATTACGTGCAGTGGATATTGTTGGCCGCTACGGCGGAGATGAGTTTGGTGCCGTGCTGCCAAACACCAGCGCTGAGCAGGCAAGTATTGCGCTGGTACGTATTCAGGAACGACTGAATGATATTATTTTCCGTGAAGCGCCACAGCTACGGCTGAATATCAGCGCCGGTATTGCCGATTACCACAGCGATATGAGCGGCTATCTGGACTGGTTAAAAGCCGCTGACAACGCGCTGTACCGGGCAAAAAACAACGGGCGTAATCGCCTGGAACTGGCCATACCCGCGACTAAACGCGTTAATTAATTAATAGCTTAATAACTTAGCAAAATACTTAGGTACCTCGCGAAACCCCTCACGCTGGTAAAACGCATGTGCTCGTTCCCGACGGCTATGACAATGCACTTCAAGGCGGTCACAGCCGCGTTGACATGCCAGTGCCTCACCCTCTAACAGCAAACGCTGACCAACCCCTGCGCCACGGGCATTATCGTCAACACAGAAGTAGCTGATGCGGCAAATATCCCCGGCCAATGCCAGTTGGGGCAGAAAATGCAGTGATAACACGCCCTGCACCTCATCGCCTTCTGTCGCCACCAATAATGCCTCGTCAGGATGAGCTAATAGTTGCATCAAACGCGTATCAATAAAGGATTCTGTTCCGGCATAATCCAACGCTTCCATCAATGCCACAATGGCGTCTTTATCTGCCAATACTGCTGCCCTCACTTTCATTTCTGTTGCTCCTGTCACCACCGATACTACAAAATAGGCAGCGCCAGGTGTAATATCCAGCCAGCGCAGTAAAACTGCTACGCTAAACAACGGAGATGACATTCCTCCATAACCGCCTTCACAGGCTGATGATGTCTACGTAACCTCTCAGAGGGGTGCGTAGCATTGTGCCTGGACCTTTCTGAGTTTGACTTCCCATTTAATGAAAGGCAGTTTTGACCATGTTGAGTTCTTTATTGGCAGTTTTTATCGGCGGCGGTGTGGGCAGCGTACTGCGCTGGACCATCAGTATGAAGATGAACCCGCTTAATGCCCATATTCCCTTGGGAACACTGGCGGTGAATTTGCTGGGCGGCTTTATCATCGGCTTGGCTATCGCAATCTTCTCCCGGATGACGCATCTGGATCCCACCTGGAAGCTGCTGATCACTACCGGTTTCTGCGGCGGTTTGACCACCTTTTCCACCTTTTCTCTGGAAGTGGTGTATTTGCTACAGGATGGTCGTTTCGCCTGGGCTCTGGCCAATATGTTGCTCAACCTGGCGGGCTCGCTAGCGATGACCCTGCTGGCATTTATGCTGGTGATTTGGATTAACGGGCAGTGAGCTAATTTCGTTGCCTTAATGTTTCCTTAATCTGCCCTGCGCATAATCTCATCCAGTATCCCCAACTGGATGAGAACTCAGATGTTTAGCCTGCCAAAAACCGCCACTGAAATTACCGCGACTCTGCTGTGTCTGCTGATTGTTGGCACCTTCATCAAGGTTTATCTGTTCGCCTAACGTTCAGCACCCGACACGACCTTTGCAGTTGTGCTATTGCCTATTGCCATAGTTGCATTACAATTGAGAATGAACGTTCACACCCAGAAGGTGAACCCTACTTCTCTTGGCAAAGGATCGGGACATGATAACCACCAGCGACAGCAGGCAGGCTAAAGTACAGGCGCGCCGCGATCAGATTGTTGACGCGGCAAAACTCTGTTTTCGCCAGCACGGTTTTCACGCCGCCAGCATGGCGGAAATCGCGCAAGGTTCCCAACTGAGCGTCGGCCAGATCTATCGCTACTTCGACAACAAAGACGCGATCATCGAAGAGATCGTCAATCGCATCATCGCCAGTAAAATGCGGCGTCTGGAAGATCTCGGTGATCATATCAACCTGATCGCCGGCACTCTGGCAGCACGTACTCTGTTTCAACAACCCGGTGAAAGCGAAACCGACCACATGTTGATGTTGGAGGTCACTGCCGAGGCCACCCGCAACCCAATCGTGGCGAAAATGCTCAGCGATGCAGAAACACGGTTGTTCCACCATGTTTGCCAGAATTTACAGCGGATCTACCCGCATTTCAGCGAGCAGGAAATCGCTGCCAGGGTGGAATTTATTGCCGTTTTAAGCGAAGGCACCGGTTATCGCATCCTCACCACACAAAAAGCCGATATCAGCTTGCTGAACGGCCTATACCAACAAGCTATCTCTCACCTGTTCAGGAAACCCTAATCCACATGACCAGACAAATAGCCAGACAACGTCTGGTGTACGCGCTCGTGCTTGGCCTGCTTGCCTCACTAGGGCCGCTGTGCATCGACCTTTACTTACCTGCCCTGCCGGAAATGGCAGGTGAGCTAAATACTTCTACCTCCACGGCTCAGCTCAGTCTGACTGCCGGTCTGCTCGGGTTGGGAGTCGGTCAGCTGATTTTTGGCCCCTACAGCGACAAACTTGGCCGCATGCGCCCGCTGCTGCTTTCGCTGGCACTGCTGTTGGTGGCTTCCCTGTGGTGTGCACTGGCACCCAATATCGACCAATTACTGATCGCCCGCCTGTTACAAGGCTTGGCAGGTGCGGGTGGCGCCGTTATTTCCCGTGCCATCGCCCGCGATCTCTATTCCGGACACGAACTGACTCGCTTTTTCGCCCTGCTAATGTTGGTCAACGGCCTGGCCCCCATCATTGCACCCGTGTTGGGTGGCGCGATGTTGCAGTTTATGGACTGGCGCGGGATTTTCGGTGTTCTGGCAGCCATCGCAGTACTGCTGTTTACTCTCGCCAGTTTGAAACTGCATGAATCACTGCCTGCAGAGCGTCGCAGCCAGGGCGGGATCTTGGCGATGTTGCAATCTTTGGGCGGGTTACTCACCCAGCGCCAATTCATGGGCCTGTGCCTCACACAGGGTTTTGTCATGGCAGGCATGTTCGCCTATATCGGCGCCTCGCCTTTCGTGTTGCAGCAGATTTATGGCCTCAGCCCGCAGATGTTCAGCCTGTGTTTCGCCGTCAATGGCGTCGGGTTGATCATTTCTGCGCAGGTCGCCAGCCGTCTAAGCATACATTTTGGTGAAAGGAAGGTACTCAAAGGCGGTTTAACATTAGCGGCGGTCTCATCGCTGCTGTTGCTGCTGGCTGCCGCTTTGCACGCACCACTAGGACTGCTGATGGTACCGCTGTTCTTCTCGGTAGCGGTGATCGGGATTGTCGGCCCTACAGCATCATCTTTGGCGATGCAAAGCCAGGGGGACAAGGCAGGGAGCGCATCTGCGCTGATAGGCGTGAGCATGTTTGCACTCGGGGCATGCAGCGTGCCACTCACCGGATTGGGCGGTACTTCCAGCGTGTCGATGGCACTGACTATTGTGGGCTGTTACGCCATCGCCATCCTGCTGTTTAGCTTACTGGTACGTAAACAACCGGCCTGAGTTACAGCAAAATTATAATAAAAAACCCGCTCAAGGAGCGGGTTTTAAGAATTTCGGCTACTGTAGCTTAGATAGCGATAACGTTAGCAGCAGATGGCCCTTTGGCACCGTTCGTGATTTCAAATTCTACACGCTGGCCTTCAGCAAGAGTTTTGAAACCATTGCTAGCGATAGCAGAGAAGTGAACGAAAACGTCCTTGCTGCCATCTTCCGGAGTAATGAAGCCGAAGCCCTTGGATTCATTAAACCACTTAACGCTACCTTTAATCTTAGACATCAAACTTACCTTTAACGTGAATGTAAGACACAAAACGTGTGTCCAGTACAGTACAGCAATTAGACGGGATTTTGTCCACAACCTGGATCACATAAAACCGATAAAAAGTGAAAAAATCCGTCTCAAACGGTGTAAAGCATGTGTCCTCTTGGACATTCCCGCACTGGGTAGTCCAATCCTCTTAAAACCCTGGCGAACAACGACCGAACGCCTGTTTCACGCACAGTCAACGCACGTTGCCATCGTGATGCAGACACAATCGCTATGAAATATAACCAGATAGTCTTTTTGCTTCCGGCCGCCCTGCACTAGGGTTAAAGCTTACTAACCACTGTGAGCCAAGACTATGACCCGCCAACTGGCCGAAAAAATCGTCGCCTACCGCCGTGAACTGCATCAGAACCCTGAGCTGTCCAATCACGAGTTTGCTACAACCGCCCGCCTCACCCGCTGGCTGGAAGAGGCCGGTATCCGTATTTTACCGCTGGGGCTGAAAACCGGCGTAGTGGCCGAAATCGGCAGTGGGAAGGGACCGATCATTGCGCTGCGCGGTGATATTGACGCCCTGCCAATCGAAGAAATTTCCGGCGTCCCGTTCAGTTCACAAAACAGCGGCGTAATGCACGCCTGCGGGCATGATTTTCACACATCGGTCATGCTTGGCGCTGCACATTTGTTAAAAGCACGCGAGGCCACTCTGCCGGGTACAGTACGTGTTTTCTTTCAGCCGGCAGAAGAAACGTTCAATGGCGCCCAGCACCTGATCGACGCCGGTGCGCTGGATAACGTGGCCGCGGTGTTCGGCCTGCACAATGCGCCGGAACTGCCCACTGGCACCTTTGCTACCCGCGCAGGCCCGTTTTACGCCAACGTCGACCGCTTCCAGATCCTGATCACCGGTAAAGGTGCGCACGCCGCCAAACCGGAACAAGGTGTAGACACCATTGTTACCGCCAGCCAAATTGTGAATGCATTGCAAACCCTGCCCAGCCGTAGCTTTAGCTCGCTGGAGTCGCTGGTGGTAAGTGTTACGCGCATTGAGGGTGGCAACACGTGGAACGTCCTGCCGCAGACCGTGGAACTGGAAGGTACCGTGCGTACCCATAGTAACAAGGTACGCCGCCAGGTACCGGATAAAATCCGCCAGGTTATTAACGGTGTAGCAGCGTCCCTTGGGGCAGAAGCTGAACTGCACTGGCAGGCCGGGCCACCGGCGGTTGTGAATGACGCACGCTGGGCAGCGTTCAGTAAAACTGTCGCTGTCGAAGCGGGTTATCGGGTAGAAGAGGCCGAATTGCAAATGGGCGGTGAAGACTTCGCCCTCTATCTGCACCATGTTCCGGGCGTTTTTGTCAGTATCGGCTCAGCAAGTGAGTTCGGTCTGCATCATCCACGCTTCAATCCGGATGAGCAGGCGATTTTCCCCGCTTCACAATATTTTGACTTATTGGCAGAACGCACACTGCAACAATTAGCTACTGCACCAGAAAAAACCACTAGCAAGGTGTAAGACTCACCCAATAATTATTTCGCAGTGCAGGGTATTCTGCGCTGCGATTTATTATTTCTGCGCTGTTATATTTGCTATTTTCAACATTTGAATATGCTGTTTTGTTGTTTTACATCCTGATGTCGCTCATCAATAGTGGAGCTCTACAGATAGCGCCGCATGGGCACTTAACAGGGTGATAGCAATGAGCAACAGTGCGAAGAATCAACGACAATTGCGCCTTGGCGCCATTTTGCATGGTGCATCAGGAAATATGTCGGCCTGGCGGCATCCGGATGCCACTGCCGATGCCAGTATTAATCTCGACTTTAATATTGCCACGGCAAAGAAAGCCGAACAGGGTAAATTGGATTTCGTGTTTGTGGCCGACGGCTTATATATCAATGAAAAATCCATTCCGCATTTTCTCAATCGTTTTGAACCGCTAACCCTGCTTGCCGCCCTCTCTGCCGCCACCAGTAAAATTGGCTTGGTGGGCACTTTATCTACTTCGTACAGCGATCCCTTTACCGTTGCGCGCCAATTCGCCAGCCTTGATCACCTGAGCAAGGGCCGCGCCGGTTGGAATGTGGTGACTTCGCCGCTGGAAGGATCGGCAAAGAACTTCTCACGTACCGAGCACCCAGAGCACAGCCTGCGCTACCGCATTGCCAGCGAATACCTCGACGTGACCAAAGGGCTGTGGGACTCGTGGGAAGCCGACGCCTTTGTGCGTAACAAGCACAGCGGCGAATTCTTCAGTGCCGGGAAACTCCATACCCTGAATCACCAGGGTGAGTTTTTCTCGGTGCAAGGGCCACTGAATATTGGCCGTACACCACAAGGCCGCCCGATCCTGTTCCAGGCGGGCGCATCGGAAGACGGCAAACAGTTAGCGGCCAAACATGCTGACGCGATCTTCACCCACCATGACACCCAGCAACAAGCCCAGACGTTTTATCATGACGTCAAAAAACAGCTGGTAGAGCAAGGGCGCGAACCGGATGACCTACGGATCTTCCAAGGTGTCAGCGTGATCGTCGGTGACGACAATGAAGACGTGGAGCGTCAGTATTGGGAAACCGCACGACTGGTCAGCATCGACAACGCGCTCAACTACCTTGGGCGCTACTTTGAGCACTACGACTTCTCCCGCCATCCTCTGGATGAGCCTTTCCCGGATATCGGGGAGCTCGGACAAAACAGTTTCCGTAGCACCACCGATACCATCAAGCGCAATGCTCGCGAACGTAATTTGACACTGCGTGAAGTCGCGCTGGAAGCGGCTTCACCGCGCCCGGTATTCGGTGGAACTCCGGAAGCGGTGGCGGACGGTCTGCAAAACTGGTTCGACACGCATGCCGCCGACGGTTTCATCATTAGCGGTGGTACACCGAATTCATTTGGCCACTTTGTCGATCGCGTGGTGCCGATCCTGCAACAGCGTGGTCTGTTCCGCAGCGATTACAGCGGCGATACGCTACGCGAGCACCTTGGCCTCAAATTGCCACCGAATCAATTTACGCAATAACCCATGTATTTTCAGGAATATCCGTTATGCGAACAACCTTTAGGGTCCGCCCCTTAAAACATAACAGCCTGGGCGATTAGGAGCATACAGATGGCAAATGACGTTTTTATCCAAACGCTGCCGGACGATCCGCTGATCGAACCGGTAATTGCAGGGTTGTTCGGTGAGTACCGCCAACGCTATGGCGACTATTTTGGTGACCAGGAACAGGAATCTTTGAGCCTCTACGCTCCGCCGCAAGGTGCTTTTATCGTGCTGCTGCGCGCAGGGGAGCCGATCGCTATGGGGGCGTTCAAACGCTACGATCCGCAAACCGCTGAACTCAAGCGCATTTGGACGCGGACGGATCTGCGCCGTCAGGGCCTGGCACAACGGGTGTTGCAGCAGTTGGAAACACTGGCGTGGGAACAAGGCTATCGCCAACTCTATCTGACCACCGGTTTTCGTCAACCAGAAGCCGTTGGCTTGTATTTAAACAATGGCTATCAACCACAGTTCGATACCACCGTCGACAGTGAAGTCTACAGCCACCCGCCTTATGACGGCCGGTTGCCGTTTCGAAAAAACCTGATAACAGCGGGTGCAGTCTGTTGCGCATCGGAAAGGAAGATTGCCTAGGGGATTGTCCCCTTCCTACCCCTTTTATCTGTTTCAGGAGACCCGCGATGTCCAAACAAGAAGTATTAAAAGTGGTGCCCGCACGCTACCCATTACGGCTAGTGGGCGCGCTGTTTTCGGTCTTTATTCTGGCGGCAATCATCCAGTCAGTGGCAGTTAACGAACGTTGGGAGTGGGGTGTCTTCGCCGAGTGGTTCTTTGCGCCTGCGGTTCTGTCAGGATTGGGGCAAACCCTGTTGTTGACGCTGCTCGGCACGCTGTTCAGCATCATTTTTGGCACACTGCTGGCGCTGGCACGACTGTCGCGGTCTTACCTGCTGGCCTCCTTGGCATGGGGTTATATCTGGCTGTTCCGCTCGCTGCCACTGATTCTGGTGCTGATCATCCTGTATAACTTCTCTTACCTGTATGACGCGATTTCACTGGGCATACCCTTTACTTCTGTGGTGTTCGCCAGCTACCCGACCATTGATATTCTCAGCCAATTTTCTGTCGCTGTACTCGGGCTCACGTTGGTCCAATCTGCCTATACCGCAGAAATCATCCGTGGCGGCATTATCGGCGTGGAGTACGGCCAACATGAGGCTGCCGCCGCACTGGGTCTGCCGGGTTATCGCCGCACTTTCCGTATTATTTTGCCACAGGCGCTGCGCTCCATCATCCCGACGGGCTTCAACGAAATTATCAGCCTGGCGAAGGGCACTTCGATTGTCTACGTGCTGGCACTGCCGGAACTGTTTTACACCATCCAGGTTATCTACAACCGCACCCAGCAAGTCATCCCGCTGCTGATGGTCGCCACCATCTGGTACCTGTTCATTACCACGGCGCTGTCAGTCATTCAGTATTACATTGAGCGCTATTTCGCCCGGGGCGCGGTACGCGAACTCCCACCTACGCCATGGCAGAAACTGGCTGGCTGGTTAAAACGTTAGGAGAATCCCATGTCCGAAGCCATTGATTATTATGCCCTGCGCGAAGCGCCGGTCCGCAACCTCGTGCCAGTTCCCGCGCGTGGTCTGATTGAGATCAGTAACGTGAGCAAGTTTTTCGGTAAGCACAAGGCGCTGGATGACGTCAGCCTAACGTTGCAGCCGGGCACCGTCACAGTGATTCTCGGGCCATCCGGTTCAGGGAAATCTACCCTACTGCGGGCCATCAACCATCTGGAACGCGTCGACGAAGGTTTCATCCGTATCGACGGTGATTACGTTGGCTACCGACGCAAGGGAGACAAACTGTACGAGCTTAAAGAGAATGCCATTCTCAAGCAGCGCATCAATGTCGGCTATGTGTTCCAGAACTTCAATCTGTTCCCTCACCTGACGGTACTGGAGAACATCACTGAAGCGCCCGTGGTACATAAAATTTACTCGCGAGCACAGGCGAAAGACGTGGCTAATCAATTACTGGATACCGTCGGTCTGCGTCACAAAGCAGACGCCTACCCACGCCATCTGTCCGGTGGCCAACAACAGCGCATCGCTATTGCCCGCGCGCTGGCATTAAACCCAAAAGTCATTCTCTTTGATGAACCCACCTCAGCACTCGATCCAGAGCTGGTTGGGGAAGTTTTGGACGTGATCAAAGGACTGGCGGATCTTGGCGTAACGCTGGTGGTGGTCACCCATGAGATTGGCTTTGCACGCGAGGCCGCAGATCACATTGTGTTTATGGTCGATGGGAAAATTGTCGAACAGGGTGATGCCCGTCGAGTACTGAACCATCCGCAACATCATCGCACCATCAATTTTCTCAATAAGGTGCTGTAACCGGTGGGGCGCAAGACGCGCCCCGTTTATTCATGCCACCGTAAAACGGCGTTTTTCGGCGGCAAAATCCAGCGGTTTAATACCACGCTGATGACGATCTTGTTCAGTTAACAGTGCCTGCGGAATAAACCAGGTCACTTCAAACAGTAACCCGTCCGGATCGTGACCATAAATACTCTTATGTACACCATGGTCCTCCTCAAGCCCAAGAATACCGCGTTGTGCCAACTGATCACGAATGCGCTCCAGTTCTTCCAGGCTGTCGACTTCCCAGGCCAAATGGTACAACCCGGCTGGCGGCTCGTTTTCCGCCGGTGGTTCACCGTTAGCACGAAATACCCCCGCTCTTTGCTGTCCCAGATTTTTGCTGAACAACGCCAGGTCGTGATCGTTGTCCGAATCAGCGGCTTGGGTAAACACTGCTTTGTCAGGGCTATCGGAGGCTTTGAGCTTAAAACCCAGAACCTGATGATAAAAATCCGCGCTCTGTTGCACGTCACTGACATACAACACCGCATGATTCAGCCGTTTAATTCCCATCGATTTTCCCTTTCAGAAATGAATAACGTCAGGCTGAAAATAGCATGTGGGTAGAAACCCGCTAAATGCCGTTATTGCATTATCAAATGCTGGGCACACAATCTGTCACTGCAAGGCATTCCGCGCTATCATAAGCACTGTATTGAACGACTTTATGAGAATGATGATGAACGGCAAGATAACGACTTTTTTTGAAGACAAAGGCTTCGGCTTTATTACCGATGAGAACGGGGAAAATCGTTATTTTCACGTGATTAAAGTGCAGAATCCGGAGCTGATTAAGAAAAACGCGGCGGTGACTTTCGAGCCGACCAACAACACCAAAGGCCCTTCGGCGTTTGCGGTCAAGGTACTGGCATCGAGCAAGTACATCATCATCGCCAACGAAAGAATCAAAATCACCAGCATTAAATCCTTCAACACCTTCACCAAAGAAGTGCCGGTGAAAGCGGACGTGGATAAAGAAAACACAGTGTTGTCTGTAGGCCTGCTGATGAATCGCATTCGCCCGCAGTCCGAAGATGCGCCGCAGACCATGCAGACGCTGCGTATGCTGACAATCACCACTTTCCAGAACGACACCTATACCTTCTCGGAACACGAGATCGACATGGATGAAACGCTGAAAGTGCTGAAAAGCCTCTAATCACTGTCAACCGCATATGCCTCTGCATGTCACGTTGCAGCTCGCTCATCCTCAGGTCTGGTAAGGACCTGCATGCGGCACCCGCATTAGTCGGGCGAATATAATCGCCCCCCTACAGTAACTCCGGGACCGCTGTAGCTTGAAGAATGACGGCGATAAAACATTCGAAGCAATTTGATATCACCTGTGTTAGCGTGGGTTTTCACCTGACACAGGCCATTCATTATGTCTGATACCAGTAGTGTTAAAGGCTTTATCAACCGCTCGACTAAAATCGCCTGCCCTAAATGCGCCTACGTCACCACCCAAAAGTGCGCCACACTACGAAAAAATGTCATGCTGATCTGCCCAAACTGCGGCACAGAATTTGAACCTAAACAGAACTAAAAAAACCTACTTGAACATAATGTGGCCAATACTGTTACCACTGACCACATTAAACGACTCAACACGGTTACGTCCCTGCGATTTGGCGCGATAAAGCGCAATGTCTGCCATATTCATGAGCTGTTCCAGCGACTTCACTTCGTTCATCGCCAAACTGGCAACACCGACGCTAATGGTAATGTTCAACGGCGTTTTCCCTCTGGGGTACACATCGGCCTTTTCTACCAATTGCCGCAAATGCTCCCCCAGGGCCAAACCCTGAGCCGCCAGTGCACGCGGTAGCATGATGGCAAACTCTTCCCCACCCAAGCGACCAAATAGCTGATCGTGACGCAGTTCGCGCCGAACGACATGCGCAAATGAAGCCAATACCTGATCGCCAACCAAATGGCCGTAGGTGTCGTTAATTTGCTTAAAATGGTCGATATCGATCAACAGCAGCGACACCGCCTCTTTCGACTTATGTTTATGATCCAACAACTCGCCCGCCTTGCGCGTCAGTGCGTTACGCGCCAACACCCCGGTAAGAAAGTCGTGATTAGCACTGTGCTCCAGCCGCCGGAGTAGCTTGCGATTAACGGCGATCGAACTCGCCAGGATCAACGGCCCCATCACCAACATGGCGATCCCCAGACGGGCTGACATCAGCGTATCGAGAAACGCATTATGATTGTTCGGCGTTTCATACAGCATCAGGTTGGCGGAAATGCTGCTGATCTCAGTCATGCCCGTCAGCAGTGTTAGCAAGGTCACCGTGAATAGCTGGTAACGCACCGCACACCACAACAATGCCGGGATCGGGAAAGCAATAGCGCCAGGCCCACCGATATAGACACTGAACACCAGCGAAAACAACAAGGCCAACAGTGGCATACCGGCACGCAGTTGCCAGTTGATCTGCATTCGCAGCAATTGCTTGAGCCGGGGTGCTGCCAGCAGCACCGGCAACAACAGCAAATTGGTCGAGAATTGCTCGCTGAACCACGCCAGCCAAGCGATCACTGCCGTGTTGTTGTACAAACTTTCGTTACGCAATATCGACAAAGTCGATGCCACTGCGGCCCCGCTCAGGCTGGCGGTAAACATATACAGGATGGCCTGAGGTTTACCCATCCGGCGTTGCGACTTCGGCAGCATCAGCATTACGGCATAACCAGTGCCAATCAGAGACATGTTGCAAGCATTAAGCCACATCGCCAGTGACAGGCTTTCACCGTTAGCCAAATCAGCAGCAATCATCCCAAGATAGGTGATCAGCCACCCCGCAGGAGTGGCATAAGCCGGCTTGCGTAATAACAGGCCAAGCAAAATCGCATTCACCGGCCAAAACAGGGAAAGTGAGCCTATTGGGCGAGTAAAAATACCCAGCAGTGAAAGTAAAAATGCCAGCAGAAAAAGTGTGATCAACTGGATTGTGGCAGGCAAGCCATGTTTGGTGTTTATTCTGGCGTTCATCGCCTTACCCATATATTGATAATAACCAGAGCAATTCTACGCATATTCCCTCGACAAACATGATGAGGAGGACATGACAACCGGACCTTAACGTAAAAAATACAGACAATTCAAAACGAGATTAATGGCCACTCGTCCGACAATAATATCCAGAGATATCTATCAGCATAGCGCAAACCTATGCCAATCAGCATTAACGCAAAAAACCATAAAATTAAAATGGGTATTATTTACTGTTTCGCTGCTCTGCTGCCCAATATTTTCCAGCAAGTCGTCCAGAAGCGCAATTCATAAAAAAAGCCCGCACAGTGCGGGCTCGCTTGAAGAGCAGCTAATCGACAGTTACGGCACAGCCATTGCATGTCTGTGCTATTGCTCATTGTATCGCCAGAAGCTTAAGCACACCTTAGCAACAAAAAACCCGGTCTAGGAACCGGGAATATTTGTACGAAATGCAGTGTTAGCCCAAGCAGGCTAATAACATGCACCACTTTACGCTTCAATTGTGTAGAGAAAATGAGCAAGGCATGCGTATAAAAAAGCACAGTACGAGGGCAATAACCCCCTTTCGTTGACGAAAGGGGGAGTAACCATTACGCCAGTTTGGCGGCAAAGCCTGCAACACGCTGACCGTATAAGCTGGCAGTTTCCAAATCACCAGACAGCATTTCATCCACACTGGCATCGGCCGGTGTTTGCACCAATAGCCCTACTGACCCACCCAGATTGTTTACATCGGTGCGCTGTGCCGATTTGGTATTAGCCGGCATCAACCCCAGACTGACCCACAGGCCACCGTGCTGCGAAGCCAACGTTTGCAGCGCGATCAGCGTCACCTGCTTATCACCGTTCAGGCTGGCACTGTTAGTAAACCCACCGAAAACCTTGTCCTGCCATTTGCGACTAAACCAAGCCTTTGAACTGGCATCCGCAAATTTCTTGAATTGCCAGGATGGACCGCCCATGTAGGTCGGTGAACCAAAGATGATGGCATCCGCTTCATCCAGTTTCTGCCAGGCTTCTTCGCTGATATTGCCTTCCTGATCGATAGCGATCAGTTCCGCCTCTGCCCCTTGAGCGACAACTTTTGCCAAACGCTCGGTGTGGCCGTAGCCGGAATGAAAAACAACCACTGTCTTCGCCATAATGGACTCCAGATCATTGTATTAGAGCGCCGACGGCACTCGAGGATAATGTGATCCAATCTAATCAACTGGCTCTGGAGTGAATACCAAATTTATCTGACAGAGTTATTCAAAAAAACCGGACGCTGCTCATGCCCCCACAACCTTCGAGCCTTGCTGCCGGGCGAAATCAATAAAGGCACGAAGTGGACGGGGCATTTGTCTGTTGGCGGGATAATAAAGGTAAAATCCAGGAAATGGCGGCGTCCAGGCCGTCAATAGCGGTAACAACCGGCCATCACGTACAGCTTCTGCTGCCTGACTCTCAAATAAATAGGCAATTCCCAACCCGTCAGCTGCCGCACGCACCAGAACCTGCGGATCATCCACAATTAACGGGCCTTCTACTGCAATATCCAATGTTTCTCCGTCACGCTCAAACTCCCAGCGATAAAGGTTGCCGTTGGTTGGCCAGCGGGTATTCAGGCAGCGATGCTGGCGTAACGCATAGGGGGTTTGTGGCGTTCCATAGCGTGCCAGATAAGTGGGCGATGCGACCACGCACATCCGCTGTTTCTCCCCGAGAGCAACTGCCACCATATCTTTTGGCAGCCGCTCGTGCAGACGTACACCTGCGTCAAAACCGGCAGCCACAATGTCTACCAGCCGATCCTCAACGCTCAGATCCACAATGATGTCAGGATAATGTGCATTAAACGGGGCCAGCAACGGAGCCAGATAATGGATAGCCGCCAGACTGGACGCATTGAGCCGTAGCGTGCCCGCGGGTTGCAATCGCAATGCCGCAGTTTGCGTAACAGCCGACTCAATCTCGGCCATGGCCGGCTGCAGCCGGGCCAAGAGCAGCGCCCCCGCCTGCGTCAGTGCCACACTGCGAGTAGTACGGTTCAACAGGCGCACACCCAACCGAGCTTCCAGATTACGCTGCGTTTGACTAAGTGCTGAAGCAGACATACCCAATTGCGCTGCCGCGCGAGCAAAACTGCCATATTCAACAATGGCCGCAAACGCGCGCAGTTCTGCGAAGTCACTCCCCCTCATTATGCTCTCCACGCTTAATAATTCATGAAGATTATAGCGTATTCAATACACTTCCAGCGGAGCCTATCCTTGAAGAAAACCACAGAGGAAACGCCCATGCAGACATCACTTGCCCTGAACCATTACCGCCTTTTGGGCCGTTCTGGCCTTCGCGTCTCGCCACTGGCACTTGGCACCATGACCTTCGGTACCGATTGGGGCTGGGGCGCAGAACAGGCAGAAGCTCGCCGGCTATTCGATGCGTATATCGACTACGGCGGTAATTTTATTGATACCGCCAACCGCTATACCGAGGGCAGCGCCGAGCGCTTTATTGGGGCGTTCTCTACCGGCCGTCGCGATCGCTTAGTGATCGCCACCAAATACACACTGCCAATGCAGCCTGACAACCCAAACTCGGGGGGCAACCACCGTAAAAGCATGGTTTGCTCCGTGGAGGAAAGCCTGCGGCGTCTGAACACCGATTATATTGATCTGCTGTATCTGCACGCGTGGGACTCCACCACGCCCGTTGAAGAGATCATGCGTGCCATGGACGATTTGGTACGCGCTGGCAAGGTGTTGTATCTGGCCGTTTCGGATCTCCCCGCCTGGCAAGCTGCCAGAATGCAGACACTGGCCGATTTGCGCGGCTGGTCGCCGTTGATTGGCTTACAGATCGAATACAGCCTGTTGGAACGAACCGTAGAGCGCGAACTGATCCCCATGGCACAGGAACTGGGCCTTGGGGTTATCCCATGGTCGCCGCTGTCCGGGGGCATATTAAGCGGTAAATACAGTCGGCAAGACTTACAGCCGCAGGGGGAAGAGAACGGCACCCGGCGCGCAATGGTACGCAACAAAGGCATGCTAACCGAGCGCAATATTTCAATTGCCGACACCGTGCAGTCATTGGCCGACGAGTCCGGTTTCAGTCCTTCGCAAGTGGCCCTGGCCTGGACGCTGCGCAACCCGGCTGTGACAGCGCCGATCATCGGAGCACGCACGCTGCCACAATTGGAAGATAACCTGGGAGCGCTGGACGTCAAACTAACGGAAGATCAGTGGCAACGTCTGGAAACAGCCAGTGCCATTGAGCTGGGTTTCCCTCATGATTTTCTGGCGTTGCAGGCCTCGCGCGACATTATGTTTGGAGAGTTAGTCATTTCCCGCAGATAAAAAAAAATCCCGCTCAAGGCGGGATAAACTTAACAGGGATGGGTACTACACTACAGGGAATGGATAACACACAACATCATCGGGTAGCTGTTAAACTACCAGCCTTAATGTATAGAACTGTCATCCCTGCGTAAGGTTGATCCGGCAGATGTAACGTCGGATGGAAATGTGACACTTTTGCTTCTGCGCCCTCTGTTCATGGCCGCAAAATTCCCCCATCGCGCTCACAAAAATGATTAATAAACAATCAATGAAGGGCTATTGATAACGCTGAATGGTAGAGTGAGGTTCCCTACATCGACCCGGTGAAAGATATGTCTATCTTTGAAGCCCTTAAGATGTTCAGCGACACCTCAGTAAAAATGACCTGTCCCAAGTGCGCTCACGTTTCTGAACAAAATAGCCGAAAGGTGCGAAAAAACATCACCATAATTTGCCCTAAATGCGGTCACTACTTCCTTCCTGACGAAAAGTGATGTCCCCACCCCTTGCCTTTATTGGGCAACAGGTAGAACAGGTCACTTATTTATACGTTGTAATTGAATCTGATCGGCAAATTTTGCCTGTTCGGCTAATTCAATAAATTGGGCAGGAACATAGAACCCTTCTGGGGATTTAAGACGTTGCATATCATGGCCTTTATGAATTTGCAGTTCACCTATTAATTTCATTTCAGCGCCCGCGACCTTTACCGGCATCGTTAAACGTACAGGTGTGATCTTTTCGAAAGGTACGGGTGTAGGCAGGCGATTTTCACTGAGATCATAGTTGCGATTAAGCACGAGGAATTTGTCTGGCACCCGGCGTTTGCTATTCCACCAGTCACCGTCAACCTCACGAAACTTTCTTTCTGTTGCCTGTTTGCTAACTGCGCCAAGCTGAATAAGTGCCTTAAGCAGGGCCTTTTCCATAGCGGTGTTGTAGTGCTCCACCGTATCGCCATGCCCCTGTAAAAGTACGTTAATCGCGAGCCTTGCGCCTAATAAATTGGAGTAAAGATCTTCAGGCGAGAATGCAGAAATCTCTTCTGAGAACCCCGGTACAGACTGGAAGCCATACCACTGGGCGATTTCATGCCACTGAGCCAGTTGGAACGCTAAATGTCCAGCAAGCCAGGCTGCCAATGTATAGCGCTTCACACTAGACGCTGGCGGTACAAAGGAATAGAGCTGAACCCGCCTTAACCCCAGTTCTTCACTATAAAAAATACGTTGCCGCTGCCCCAGTGACGGATAAATGCGGGTAAAGAGGTAAAAGGTGTTATCCGCAGTGTCCCGCACATGGGCGATATCAATAAACCCTCCACGATGGGTATAGATCAGCCCATTTTTTTCCTCGCTCAATCCAACGATATTTTTCACCGCCTCAAGCGCACTATCGTTGTAATGGTGTTTTCCCAGTGTACTGAGAGTGAGTACATTGCCGATCTGGTAGACAGGGATCGGCACCCCTACGGCACGAACCTGAAGATCATAGCCAAATGCACAGCACGGTCGCAGTGATTCAGGCGCAACAAGATGTTGTGCCACAGGCCAAACCCGTTTAGCCTGCCCAACGGGTAAGATTTCCGCTTTGCCGGGCATGCTGTAATACCCAGAGACCACAAACAGCAAAGTGAGAAGAAGCCCACGCATTAAAAAGCCTCCGCGATTTGAAAATAAAACCCGGCACTCTCTTTTCCAAAACCCAGATCGAGACGGATATTCATATTCGGTTTGACTTCAAAACGGTAGCCTGCCCCCACTGTTGGCAAGAGCGGATGTTGAGATAAATTCTGCGGGCTGTCTCCCAATGCACCGGCCCCCACCCACAACACATAACCGTGCCGCCAACTAAGCTGCTTACGGTATTCCACCTGTGTGCTGACCACGTCTTTATCGCGATAACGGCCCTGGTAATACCCGCGTAAACGTCTGTCATCGCCCGCCTCAGAAAGCCGGTCCCAGGGAACGTCACCTTGTGTAAAACGCCCCCACACATCGAACGCAAGAACATCAGCGTCGTTAAGTGCAAGATAGTAATTATATTGCAGCTGTAGCGCGGTAAACCGGGTATCCGAGCCTAACTCAGGGTCAAAAAGGCTGTATTCTGCGCTGAAAAACTGCCCCTTCCGTGGGCGAGTAATCACGTCTCGCGAATCGTAGTTTAACGCCATCGTAGCCCCTGAACTTACCGAAGAGGTCGGCACGTCATAACGCGAAAAAAGATCACCCGCATGCGGTTGATCTACTGACGCGTGCAAGGACGAAACATCCCAACCAACCCCGGCATACAGATTACCCACCACCCTGTACAGAACCTGAGGGTGGAGACGAAATGAATCCTCGGTGTATTTCTGCTCGCTACCCTGTGCAGCGTCATAGCCTATTCCCCAAAATTTAGTGGGGACTTTCGCCACCGATCCTTCAACAAAAAGCCGCCATTGATCATCGTGAAAAAACGTATAGTTTGTCAGCCCCAGACCCAACGCACCGCTGGTGGTGATAAGCCCGGTAAGTGATATGGAAGAGTTCTGCGTTTTTTTATCGGTAGGATCAACACGGTAAATCCCTGCCACGGCGATACCCAGCCCCAGTTTGAGCTCCGGTGTATAAAATGGGCCTGGGAGGATGCTCCAGTTAATACCTCGCGCAGGATCGTATTGATTATCCGCGCCAAGTTTGCCCAAAAAGGTATCAATGGATTCACGCGACACGCTCTCAGCGTTCGCCTGCATCATTATCATACTCAGCAAGATACCGATCGAGATACTGGGCTTATTCATCAGAATCTGTATTCACCCGCCAGGAAGAAACTGTTGCGATCGTTAAAACCTATTTCGGTCAGCACATTAAAGTTTTGCGTGATTTCATATTGCGCCCCAACCAACATATTCCATGGGGAAGTCAGGTGCTGCTTCACATCAAAACGTCCTGAATCATCCCGATTGACCGCCGCTATCAGCGGTTGAAGCTCTGGGGGCATATGCAAATCCGAAAGCTTTCCTTTGAACTCCTGCTGAACATCCTGGTACATGGCACCAAGCCAAATGCTTAAATGAGATGGCCCAGAAATACCCTGTAAATTAAAGCGATAGCCCACGCGTGGCGAAATGGTTGTGGCCGATATCTTGCCATCGAGAATATCAAAATCGGTTTGGGTGTAGTTGGTATCCACCAATGTAAACCAATTGCCGTAACCCCCTGCGAGTGTAAAACCAGCGCCGTAGGTGGTACCTTTAAAGTCGAGTGTGAAATCGATATTTTGCAAATCACCGGTAGTATTGAGGCGATGGACCGCCGCAGCGATCACACGATCCAGCCCGGTATAAAGTGAAGGATCTGCATCCACTGAAACGTTAGAAACAGACGATCCCTTGGTGTATCCCACCAGCCCATAAATATTCAGGAAGGGGAAAACCCACATATCGAGGCGAAGGTTTTCGCTTTTGCTGCGCTCGCGCGTATGCGCCACATCGATGTTAAACAAATCAGAGGGAATAGGATGCGCGCCGAGGTTTAACCCGGAAAAGGTAATGCTATCGACATCCACATTCTGCCGTATATTCATATAGCTGAGGTTTGCACCAAACGGCAATGGTATTGAGTAGCCGCGTGCTCGGGCCTCATCTCCCCATATGGGGAACGTACTGTCACTTTGCGTTGTTTCAGTGGTGGCCCCAAACGCGCTTCCCGATAAAAACAGCAACGGCAGCGCGACCCGCCAGGCACAAAAATTAACACTATCCGACTCTCTACGCCTTAGCATCATCATCAAGCTCCCTCAGTTATACAGGGTGTTTAAGGCCAGGTTTCGGGCGGTCTACAACCCGGAACCCACATTGAAATAAACGGCCTGCTCATTGTCACTAAAAGCGACATCAATGCCGGTATGAAGCCCGAATTTGCGGGCGATCAGATAACGGAAGCCACTCCCCCACGCTACCTGTGTTTTTTCAAAAAGATCGCCCCGCTCCCGACTTGCACTCCCCGTACCCACGAATCCTTGCAGGATCCAACGTGGGGCAACCTGCCACTCGACTTGTGTCTGTACGGTGCCAACATAATCCCCCTGAAAGCGATAACGGGAGATCCCGCGTAAATCGATATAAGGACGAGCCATCGGCGGTAGATGGTTATCGGCGTTTGAAAGCGACTGATAATTTCCGGCAACAACAAGTGTTAAAGATGTGTTCAGCGGGTAAAAATACTGCCCATCGACAGTCAGCAAGTCATAGCGATAATCACCGCCTAAAAAATGGGTGTAAAACTGGTATTCGGCAGTGAGTGACACCCCATTTTGCGGATAGAAAAAGTTATCTGTGGTGTCGTACTCCACCACCAGCCCCGTGCCTGATGTCGAGCTAGACTCACCCAATACACGCTGTAGAGCATGGTTGATTAGCGGCTGATCCGCTGAAATGTCCATATTGGCGTAAAACTGCGACGCCCCGAGAAATAAAGGACTGTCCTCCACTCTGAACAGCAGCTTTTGTGTCCCGCCATAACCCTTTGTGCGAGTGTTAACCCCCTTACCATCGCCAAAACCCTCTACATCGCCGGTATAAATATTCAGGTTGATATCTGCGTAGCCCAGCGCGACAAGATAACGAATGTGATCATCATTCCAGGTATGACGGTGTCCTCCGCCTACGAACCAGGTGCCGTTTTGCGTTGTACCACCGCCGAATAATGTCATGGCTGGGGGAATAAAATGTCCTTCAGGTGAAGGACGATGGGCGGCGGAATCATGTAAAAAAAGACCGAATAAACCGGCACCGTAACCCACTGCTGGTTCAGTAATCACCGTAGGAACGGGTAAAAATCCGTAGCGGTTATCGCTCAGATAATCGCCCATATCCAGCATGCCATCGTCAGCATCAATAAACCCGGTAGCACCGGTATTGAACGGTTGCATCACCACTATGCTTATTGCACACAGCCAGATGTGTACCTTGTTCATGCCTGCTTATCCGGAGAGACCGCTGGGGCTGCAAACCAGTTTTCACTGGCTACCATGACGGCATTCTCCGGTTGGTTTACAAAATTCGGTGACATGATTTGTACGTTGAATTCGTTAAACACGTCCTGAATGTGGCTATGCAGTCGACTCTTCGCCCCTGCCAACGACTCCCCCGGCAATAACCTGACCTGAAGTTCATAGGCGATGTACCAATCCATCAAACTCAATTGACGTACCAGCGGAGGAGACTGATGATCAACACCTTCGGTGCGACTTGCTGCCAGCTCCAGCATGGCATGAACCTGGCGCCAGGGGGTGTCGTAGCCGATAGTGATGCTGGTCGTCAGATTCACACCACCACCAGGGTTCTGCGCGCTGAGGTTGGTGATTTTTCCGCTGACGACCACGGCATTAGGGACGGTCACAATATAGTTTTCACGTGTGATTATTTTAGTCGCTAACATACCGACTTCACTCACCTGCCCTTCATTGTCGGCGATACGAATCACATCGCCTTTTCGCAGCGCACGGGAGTAAATCAAGACCAACCCACTCATCGCGTGATTCATTACACCTGCCGAGCCTAAGGTCAGCATCAGCCCAAAGAAAATACTGATCCCTTTAAAAGCCAGTGAGTTAGCACCAGGTAAAAAAGGATAAGCTGCCGACAAAGCAAACAACCAGACCATGACCGAAATCAGCTTACGCGTCGCTCCTACGGTTTCCCTGTGTAATCCGGGAATCTCCAGTTGTCCGTTTTCAACCCGTTTTAAAAGTACCTTCAATAACTTAAGGATAAAGGCAGTGATGAGGAAAATAATTAGAACAATCGCGAGCCCTGGAAATGCTGAGATAACTGACAGCGAGATTTTCTGTAAAACATCCACCGACCAGTTACCCAATGATTCCCCCCAAATGCGGGTCCAAGGAAATTGGCGAAACAGCCAGCTTAACCAGAAGTAAAAAGCGGTAATCCCCAACAGAAACATTAATAACGCGTAAAACCTAACTTCGAATGCCCCGAGAAATTCTCGCCAGCTATACGGTATCCATCCACGCTTAAGCAGCACTTTCTCCGCGTAATATTTTTTGACCCGTTGCCAGGATTTGAATGCGACGTAGTACAGCGAGCCAAGTAAGAATGTTGCTGCCACGGCTTTCAGCGTCGCAATGGCCAGATAGCTCGACGCGTATTGGTCCTTGAGAGATGAACGTTGGGCATCAAACCGCGCCAACACGCGTTCCGTGGCTTGGTCGAGTGTAAGATCATCGCCCTCGTCCAGATCACCCTGGGCCAGCAGCATCAGTGGTTTGTCGTTGATGGTCAACAAGCGCCCTTGCTGCCCATATCGCTGAACAGCTATCACTTTAATGGGGTGTTTTATATCCTCTTCCGTTAACGAGCGCAGCGTATTGCGAATACGCAGCACCCGCTCCTCCGGCGTGGTCAGGCCAAATTTCGCCTGTAGCATAACAATGGGCTGGTGAAAAATATAAACAGTGCGGGCTTGTTCTTGAACAGAGGCTAACTGTCGCGGTTCTGCGGCAGCCAATTGAAATGATGAAAATAAAGATGCCCATGTCAGAAGCCATATCAGAGACCTAATCATAAGCATCACCCGAAATTTAGGAATTTTATTTTATTATTCAAGCGCACGCATAAAACGGGCTTGGAAATACTTCCGTTTTGAGCATAGACCAGCCTTAGGCATATTCAAGGTGGGTGTGGACGAAAATAGAGGACAAATGATGAATGGCTGTTGGGGATCTCATTTTTACGTGATAGCCCACTTTAATTGACGGGGTCAAGGGGGGAATCCCCCCCTTTCTTATTTTACGGGGCGAACAACGAACAACCGTGACTCGAACCCACCACTTTTAAACGTATTGGTATTAACCCAACCTGGTTGAGAGCGGCCAAAGTCCTGATTGAAATCACCACCGCTGACCAACCAAACTCGTCGATGGGTCGCAGAAAGAGACTTGAGATTATCGACGTAGGTTTGTGCCGCCCGATCATGGAAAAAGGTACCAAACCCGTAGGCATTGGGCTTACCGGAAATGCCATTAGGTTTCGGCGGTGTATACAACAGAGCACGATACGTTTTCTTGTTGTAATACACATAGCTCAAGTAATTAAACATATTACTCACAACCACGACATCATCAGGCTGATAATGGCTGTTGATATAATGCACCATCCCCTTAAATTCATCTTTATCTGATGAGTAATCATGACGCAACCCACTGCCAAACAGCAGGCTAAAAAATAGCAACAACGAGATTCCACGAACCTTGCTTTTACTTTCTGCAATCATGACCGCCAAAATAATCGGAATACCTAGTGCCGCAAAAAATAAATAGCGGTCAACAAACAGCGGCGTCCGCCAGGAAATCGTAAAGACCAAAATAACGGGGATAAATACGCCACAGAACACCAACAGCTTAAACTTGCTTGCCACTCCGCGTTGCAACATCAGCAGGCAAGATAACCCGATAAAAAGCGCCGGCAATAACCAGAAAATACCCCAGAAATAGTTTCGGCCATCGTCTCCGATGAAAAAACGCCAAAACATGGCGGGCAGATCACTCAATAATACGTTTGGGATCCAACCTACGTCCCCACCAACTCTCAGCTCGGCAATATGCGCCAACAAATTGAACAGCACTAACAACCACGGGATATAGGCCAACCCTATCGTCAGATTGGTCAACCACCACACCGGTTGTTTGAGATAATTCACCGGCTCGTCACGCCGGAACGACAATACCAGCAAGACGGTCCAATGGCTGAATAAGGCAAAAATGGTGAAGTAGTGAGTATAAAAGCTCAGCGTCATCAGCAGCGCATAGACGAATAAATAGCGGCGGTTGTCCGGTGTTTTCAGCCACATTACCAACGCCATGGTAGCTGCAATCGTCAACATCCCCATCAGTGCATACATCCGTGCTTCCTGGCTGTAGCGCACCGCCATCGGCATGATTGCCACTAACCAGCCGGCCAGCAGCGCTGCCCGTTTGCCGGCAACCCAGCGGGTCAGTTTGATCGTCAACGCGACCGTAATGACGCCAAACACCAAACTGAGCGAACGGACCGCCAAGATGCTGTCACCAAACAGGGCCATCCAAGCGTGCAGTAACAAATAATAAAGCGGAGGATGAACGTCAAAAGAAGCGTGGTACAACAATGCAGCCACGTCATAGCGACTGGTCAGAACGCTGGATGCCTCGTCACACCAAAAATATTTGTCGGTTAAAGAAATAAACCGAATTACGGCTGCGAATATCACGATCAGATACGCATAATATCTATAGCCGATGCCCTTCACCCTATTGCTCGTCATGGGAGTATTTGATATTTGTTGCAGTGACATAGCCGCATTCCGCCGGGTTGTTCCACACTATGTGGAGACGCGGTGTCATCATTGCCGAGAACAGGTAAATGGCGACTCAATCATCGCGAAAAAGTCCGTGAATTTTTGCCGGAAAAACCACATTCTTTGACACTCCGCCCATGAACTCCGTGTTCCCCCCACAGATACCCGGTCCAAGACAGAACATACTCACGCATTTTCCTGCCAGCAGCCGTCCCAAAAGCCGTACCACGCTAAACTAAAGAGGCTTGAACACAACATGCTGACAGACAGCCATAAACGCTATTAAAGGGAGTGCCCTCATGCACAGAGAACGACACAGCATAGAGAAGATAGGTTGGCTCAGAGCCGCAGTCCTTGGTGCTAATGATGGGATCGTGTCTACTGCAAGTTTGCTGCTGGGGGTAGCATCGGCCAACGTCACTCACCAAAGTATTTTGCTAACCGGCATTGCCGGTTTGGTCGCGGGAGCGATGTCGATGGCGACCGGCGAATATGTCTCCGTATCCTCTCAGGCCGATACAGAAAAAGCGGCGCTAGCGGAAGAACAAGCAGAGCTGGATGCTGACTACCCAGGTGAACACCGGGAGTTAACAGCAATTTATGTCCATCGAGGCCTGGACGTTACGCTGGCAAAACAAGTGGCTGAAAAACTGATGCGCCATGACGCTTTAGCAGCACATGCGCGTGAAGAGTTAGGCATCTCAGAAATCACCACTGCCCGCCCCTTACAGGCGGCGTTGGCCTCTGCTGCGAGTTTCTCGACGGGGGCCATCTTGCCTTTACTGGTCGCCATGATTGTCACGGGCGCGTGGGCGATCCCAGCCATTGCTCTTTCTGCATTGATATCTCTGGCCATTCTGGGTGGTGTTGCCGCTAAAGCAGGGGGTGCCCCGATACGTCCCGGTATGGTTCGCATTACGTTCTGGAGCGCCCTGGCGATGGCGATGTCATCGGGCGTTGGTGCGCTTTTTGGTTCGATGGCCGGTTGAGGTCGGCGCCCCTGTGAGCCCCTATTCTGGTTATAAAATAATGACGCACACTACCGGTAATGCATTCAAAATAATTCCCCAGGTAATACTGGAACGTAAAATAGTCTCGGCTGCTATTGCAGGCGCTATTTTATCCGTTAGTCCTTCAGTCTTTAAATAATCAGACAAACGTCCGAGGTTGCCATTAAATTCCTTCATCAGTGACTTTAACGCCTTTGGCAACAATACCACCAGCGAAGGAATTTCAACGGGTTTAAACCCACGCAAGAACTCGACCAATTCGCCGTAGCGAAGACCACTAAAGATATTCTTCAGTAGAGAGTGACCCAACTTCGGGGCCAGCTGGCGTTGAATATCCGCTTCAAGCAAACACCAAAATGCCCTTGCTGCGTGACCTTTTCCCATCTCGTTCAAGGTTGCTAGAATATCCTTTACGGTTAACTCATGAGTGGTCTGCCGTATTGCATTTTGGTTAGCCAACCATACCGGACCACAGCATTTTCCGACGTAGGGTGGGTAACCAAGGATATCCTTAACTAATTCAAAGTTATTGCTCAACAACGCCCCCAACTCTTGGCGGCTTGCTGTTTCCATTCTGGCTTTAAATACCATGACACTCTCGGCTCAGTCCCTGTAGGTGCGCAGAACCATATCAATACAACCGTATTGAAAAAAGGCACTTTGCCATTATTTACAAAGCTGCATCGTGCTCCATCAGGGCATCTACTAACACCGGATCATCATCATGTCATTTGGATATAAAAACTTGGCATGCCAGGCAAAGCTCAGTCGCTAATTTTCAGATACGCGCATCCGGCCCCTAACCATCTAACCGAGCAGGCACGAAAAATTGACGCCATATTAGGCGTGAGCGACGCAAATACGACACAAGAGGGAAATCAAGCAGGATTGAGAATTGCGTAAGCAGTTGAATCGAAATGGTACGCCCTACAGGGCTCGAACCTGTGACCTACGGCTTAGAAGGCCGTTGCTCTATCCAACTGAGCTAAGGGCGCATTGGGATGCGGCAACCTAGGTTGCGGAGTGGGATTATACGGTCAGGGGTTACTGAGTCAATGCCTTTTCATGACGTTACGGCGGCAGCTGTACTTTATGGCGAATTTTCAGCCATTGCGGTCACCGCGAATTCACTTAACGCCATCATTTACCTTGGTTTACGCTCAACGGCAGATTGCCGTTACGTTGAGCCAGCCCAGAATCGCTCGGTTCAGGAATACGCTCCGATTGCTGCTGCCCGGCAGGGCGTTGCAGGCAAATGCGCGCCGAGCGTACCATCGCATTGATATTTCCCCAATCAGCATGCTCTGTGGTCAACAGGTTGCAAGCTGCGACTAACTGCTGATTTAAGACGGTGCTGACTGGCGCAGCATTTAACGAAGCCTGGCCTATTGGTATCCATGCCAGCAGCATAAGGCCAATCCCCCCGGTGTTTCTCATACATACAGCTTCCGGCACAGCGCACTCAGCCGTGCTTTCCAGGAAGGTAATGCTTTATGTGTACCGAGTTGGTGCAACGCAATCAGCTGTGCCACATCAGCGGGATGCATCGACGAATCAAACACCGTTTCCCCCACATGCTTGGGCAGATCAGCGGGGTTATCAATCTGGTGATGCAATGGGTGTAGCCGGGTAATGATCATCATGATTGTTGCTCCGTTTGCGCCTACGGCTGACGCGAATACCGCAGTGTGAATAGCAACAGCCTACGCAGTGAGCAGTAAAAAAGGCGTAGAGGATCATTCTGTTGGTATAAAAAAAGCGTAAATCACACCCGACAAACGCAGCCGATCACGATTCAACGCCTGACAGCGCGCTCCGCTTCTGACAAAATAGCCCCATTCCCCGCTTTTCTTAATTGATGGATTTCCTCACTGATGTCAGCAAAGATTATTGATGGTAAAACGATTGCGCAGCAGGTTAGAAACGAAGTGGCTGAGCAAGTTAAACAACGTCTGGCTGCCGGTAAACGTGCTCCGGGCCTGGCGGTAGTGCTGGTTGGCGAAAACCCAGCCTCACAAATTTACGTCGCCAGCAAGCGTCGTGCCTGTGATGAAGTGGGCTTTATCTCCCGCTCCTACGATCTTCCTGCCACCACCAGTGAGGCCGAATTGCTGTCGCTGATCGATCGGCTGAATGCCGACGGCGAGATCGACGGCATTTTAGTGCAGCTGCCGCTGCCCGCAGGTATCGATAACGTCAAAGTGCTGGAACGCATACATCCGGATAAAGACGTCGACGGTTTCCATCCGTACAACGTCGGTCGCCTGTGCCAGCGTTCGCCTAAGCTGCGTCCATGTACACCACGCGGTATCGTCACTTTGCTAGAACGCTATAACATCGATACCTACGGTCTGAATGCCGTGGTGGTTGGCGCATCCAACATTGTTGGTCGCCCAATGAGCATGGAGTTGTTGTTGGCTGGTTGCACGACGACGGTGACCCACCGCTTTACCAAAAATCTGCGCCACCACGTTGAAAATGCCGATCTGCTGATAGTTGCGGTCGGGAAACCGGGCTTTATTCCAGGCGACTGGATTAAACCGGGTGCCATCGTCGTTGATGTCGGCATTAACCGTCTGGAAAGTGGTAAAGTGGTCGGCGACGTAGAATTCGATGCCGCCAGTGAGCGAGCCGCTTACATTACTCCGGTTCCGGGTGGCGTTGGCCCAATGACCGTTGCTACACTGATCCAAAATACCTTGCAGGCCTGCGAGGTTTATCACGACGTTCAACCTAAATAAGTAAGGCAGTATGGAAACTTTTAATCTGGAAAATCACCCGCACGTCGAACTGTGCGATCTGCTCAAGTTCCAGGGCTGGTGTGAAAGCGGCGGCGCCGCCAAAGAAGTCATCGCCGATGGGCAGGTGAAAGTGAACGGTAAAGTTGAAACGCGTAAGCGCTGCAAAATCGTTGCCGATCAGGTCGTGGAGTTTAACGGCGGCAAGGTTGTTGTTAAGCCGTAAACCGTGCTCCATAGAAAAAGGCGCTGAATGTTAATTCAGCGCCTTTTTTGTTTGTCGGTGGTCTATACCCGAAATAATTGGAATTGCATCACGGCAGCCAGAGCATTCATCCCCAGGAGCTTACTCAAGTAAGTGACTGGGGTGGATACTCGCAGCTAACACAGATGCAGCTTCAAGTATGAGGGTATGTGGATTACTTACGGCGCCAGGTGGTCCCCTGCGGGCCATCTTCCAGCACAATGTTCATCTCGTTCAAGCGATCACGCGCAGCGTCCGCTAGCGCCCAATCTTTGGCTTTACGGGCGTCGTTACGCTGTTTGATCAAGGCTTCGATCTCTGTCACTTCAGCATCGTCAGCTTGTGCGCCACTCTGCAGGAACAATTCAGGTTCTTGCTGCAACAGGCCCAGCACCTTCGCCAGCTTGCGTAATTCCGCTGCCAACCCATTTGCTGCATTCAGGTCTTCAGCCTTCAGACGGTTAACCTCACGCGCCAAATCAAACAGGGCTGAGTAGGCTTCCGGCGTATTGAAATCGTCGTCCATGGCTTCGCGGAAACGGGTTTCAAAGACTTCACCGCCGGCCGGTTGAGCGTTGGCATCGGTACCGCGCAGCGCGGTGTACAAACGTTCCAGTGCGGTACGCGCCTGTTTCAGGTTCTCTTCGCTGTAGTTCAGTTGGCTGCGATAGTGGCCAGACATCAGGAAGTAACGCACGGTTTCAGCGTCGTAGTAACCCAACACGTCGCGGATGGTGAAGAAATTATCCAATGACTTGGACATTTTCTCTTTGTCGATCATCACCATACCGGAGTGCATCCAGTAGTTCACGTACGGGCCGTCATGCGCACAGCTTGACTGAGCAATCTCGTTCTCGTGGTGCGGGAACATCAGATCGGAACCACCACCGTGGATATCAAAATGGGTGCCCAGCTGCTTGCCGTTCATGGCAGAACATTCAATGTGCCAGCCCGGACGCCCTGCACCCCACGGAGATTCCCAGCTCGGTTCGCCCGGCTTGGACATCTTCCACAGCACGAAATCCATCGGGTTGCGTTTTACGTCATCGATCTCTACCCGCGCACCGGCCTGCAGTTGATCCAGATCCTGGCGTGACAACAGGCCGTATTGTGGATCGCTGTCAATAGAGAACATCACGTCGCCATTACTGGCTACGTATGCGTGATCACGGTCGATCAGACGCTGTGTGATCTCAATAATCTCAGCAATATGCTGTGTAGCTCGTGGCTCGATGTCCGGACGCTCGATCAACAAGGAATCAAAGTCGGCGTGCATCTCCGCCAACATGCGCGTGGTCAGTTGATCACAGCTTTCGCCATTCTCTGTCGCGCGGCGGATAATTTTATCATCAACGTCGGTGACGTTACGCACGTAGTTCAGCGAATAGCCGAGATAACGCAAATAACGCGCCACAACGTCGAAAGCAACAAAGGTACGCCCATGGCCGATATGACACAGGTCATAGATGGTTACCCCGCACACGTACATGCCAACTTTACCGGCATGAATGGGTTTAAATTCCTCTTTTTGACGACTCAGGGTATTAAAAATCTTTAGCATCGGGACATTCCGTGGTGTGCGTGATAACAAAAATGGTAATTAGGCGATTCACCCAGCAGTGTATTGAAACCCGAAGCCTGAGCTAATGCAAGGTTAAGGCCGCGCTTTGCTGAGCTCAATGGTGGAAAACAGTGATAAATCAGCGATCGCCACTAACGTTATAATATAACAAAATCACTTTTACCACAGACTGTGCGCGGTTTAGCCGCTGCTGACTCATTAAAGGAGATATGTTATAACGGCGGTCTGATTGTTCACTCGCTTTACGTGACATCTCACTTCATCTTGTTAGGACTAAAACTATGGTTACTTTCCACACTAATCACGGCGACATCGTTATCAACACCTTTGCTGACAAAGCGCCGGTTACCGTTGAAAACTTCCTGAACTACTGCCGTGAAGGTTTCTACGATAACACCATTTTCCACCGTGTTATCAATGGCTTTATGGTTCAGGGCGGCGGTTTCGAGCCTGGCATGAACCAGAAAGACACCAAGGCTACCATCAAGAACGAAGCCAACAACGGTCTGAAAAACACCATCGGTACCCTGGCAATGGCGCGTACCAACGATCCACACTCCGCGACCGCACAGTTCTTCATCAACGTAGCTGACAACGACTTCCTGAACTTCCGCGGCGAAAACGCGCAAGGCTGGGGCTACTGCGTATTTGCTGAAGTGGTTGAAGGCATGGACGTGGTCAACAAGATCAAAGCCGTGAAAACTGGCCGCAGCGGCATGCACCAGGACGTACCGGTAGAAGACGTGATCATCACTAGCGTTACCGTCAGCGAGTAATCGCGGCTGCATGAACACGCTGTTCATCGCAGATCTGCATTTAAGCGCACAGGAACCGGCAATCACTGCCGGTTTTCTGCGTTTTTTGCAGCAAGATGCCATCCACGCCGACGCCCTGTACATTCTTGGCGACCTGTTCGAAGCCTGGATCGGTGATGACGATCCCGAGCCGCTGCACGGTGAGATCGCCACTGCGTTAAAGACGCTGCAACAGGCTGGTGTGCCCTGCTATTTTATCCACGGTAATCGTGATTTTCTGGTTGGCAAACGCTTTGCCCGCGCCAGTGGTATGCAACTGCTGCCAGAAGAGAAGGTGCTGGACCTGTATGGTCGAAAAATCCTGATCCTGCATGGCGACACACTGTGTACCGACGATCAGGCCTATCAACAGTTCCGCCGTAAAGTGCACAATCCGCTGATCCAAAAGCTGTTTCTGGCAATGCCGCTGCGTTGGCGACTTAAGATCGCAGCCAAAATGCGTGCTCGTAGCCAGCAGAGCAACCAATACAAGTCTGAATCCATTATGGACGTCAACCCTCAAGCGGTTGAGCAGGCGATGGTGCGTCACAACGTTCACTGGATGATCCACGGCCACACACACCGTCCAGCCGTGCATGAACTAACGTTGAGCAACGGTAAAGGCCACCGCGCAGTACTGGGTGCCTGGCACGTTGAAGGCTCAATGATCAAAGTCAGCGCTGACGCTGTCGAATTGATCCAATTCCCCTTCTAAGTTCCTGACATATTGCGCGAGTAAAAAATTCGCGCTTTTGACGGTGAAAACCGTCGACGCAACCGTTTTCCTTGCCGTGCGCTCATGGTATGCTCTACGCCCTCATTCGGCCTCCCGCCGCAGGCAACCGGCCGTCGTTTGTACAATTACAGGAGCCTTACACCCATGGGAGCCAACGCCGCTTCAGCCACCCACGCTGGGGTTAAAATCGCAATTGTAATGGGATCGAAAAGTGACTGGGCCACCATGCAGTTTGCGGCCGAAGTCCTGACCTCACTCGATGTCCCGTTCCATGTCGAAGTCGTTTCCGCTCATCGTACGCCAGATAAGCTGTTCAGCTTCGCCGAACAGGCAAGTGCTAATGGCTTTGACGTGATCATCGCCGGTGCAGGCGGTGCTGCGCATCTGCCGGGCATGCTGGCCGCGAAAACACTGGTTCCGGTGCTGGGTGTGCCGGTCCAAAGCGCCGCACTGAGTGGTGTAGATAGCCTGTACTCCATCGTACAAATGCCACGTGGCATTCCCGTTGGCACGCTGGCAATCGGCAAAGCCGGTGCCGCCAATGCCGCCCTGCTGGCAGCACAAATTCTGGCGTTACACGACACCCTGCTGGCACAACGTCTGGCAGACTGGCGTCAAGCGCAGACCGACGACGTACTGAACAATCCGGATCCGCGGGAGGAAGCATGAAGCCGGTTTGCGTACTGGGCAACGGCCAGTTAGGTCGCATGCTGCGTCAAGCAGGCGAACCGCTGGGTATCGCCGTGTATCCGGTTGGCATCGACGCCGAGCCGGAAGCCGTGCCTTATCAGAACAGTGTGATCACAGCTGAGATCGAGCGCTGGCCGGAAACGGCACTGACGCGCGAACTGGCAACCCATAACAGCTTCGTCAACCGTGATATTTTCCCACGCCTGGCGGACCGCCTGACGCAGAAACAGTTGCTCGATCAACTGGGCCTGGACACAGCGCCGTGGCAACTGCTGGCTGACGCCGACGAATGGCCACAGGTGTTTGCTACCCTAGGCGAACTGGCAATCGTCAAACGCCGTGTTGGCGGATACGACGGCCGTGGCCAATGGCGCTTACGCCCAGGCCAGGAGGCCGAGTTACCGGCAGACGCCTACGGTGAATGTATCGTCGAACAAGGGATTAACTTCTCCGGTGAGGTGTCATTGGTTGGTGCGCGTGGGCACGACGGCAAGTCGGTGTTCTATCCGCTGACCCATAACCTGCATGAAGAGGGTATTCTACGCACCAGCGTCGCCTTACCGCAGCCTAACCCGGCCTTGCAGCAACAAGCCGAACAGATGCTGACAGCCATCCTTGATGAGCTGAACTACATCGGTGTGATGGCAATGGAATGCTTTATCGTTGGCGATCGCCTGTTGATTAATGAGCTGGCACCCCGGGTACACAACAGCGGCCATTGGACGCAGAACGGCGCGTCCATCAGCCAGTTCGAACTGCATTTACGTGCCATTCTCGCTCTGCCGCTACCGAAGCCCGTTGTGAGCACGCCATCAGTGATGGTCAACCTGATCGGTACCGCGGTAAATCAGCAATGGTTAGCACTGCCATTGGTGCATCTGCACTGGTACGAAAAAGAGGTGCGTGAAGGTCGTAAGGTCGGGCACCTGAATCTGAACGACCCTGACGCCGCTGCGCTTCTGCAAACCTTGCAGGCACTGGCTCCGCTGCTGCCGACCGAATACCAAAGCGGTCTGGCCTGGGCGCAGCAAAAACTGGCTTAAACGTTTATCCGTGCCAAAAACAAAGGGTTCAACTCATAGAGCTGAACCCTTTTTTATTGCCGATGAAAAGCTAGCGGCGATAGCCCTGCGGATTTTTGCTTTGCCAATTCCAGGTATCACGCATCATCACATCCAACCCGCGCTGAACTTGCCAACCCAGTTCTTTTTTCGCTAACCCCGCATCGGCCCAGAAGGCAGGCAAGTCGCCCGCACGACGCGGTAAAATCTGATAAGGAATGGTAACGCCCGAGGCTTTTTCAAACGCCTTCACCATTTCCAGCACCGAATAACCTACCCCGGAGCCCAGATTATAGGCTTTGAAACCAGCTATCTGCGGTAAGTGATCCATCGCTGCCAAGTGGCCCTGCGCCACATCCATCACATGAATGTAGTCACGCACGCCCGTACCATCTTTAGTGGGATAGTCGCCGCCAAACACACTCAACGTTTCCCGTTGACCAATGGCCACCTGGGCAATGTAAGGCAGCAGGTTATTAGGGATGCCGCTAGGGTCTTCGCCAATCAAACCGGACTCATGCGCGCCCACCGGGTTAAAGTAGCGGAGTGCAATGATAGAGAATGCCGGTTCGGCCTTGGCAAAATCCTGCAGGATATGCTCTACCATCCACTTGGACGTACCGTAAGGACTGGTGGTGCCGCCGATCGGCATATCTTCCCGGTAAGGGACCGGGGCGTGCTCACCGTATACTGTGGCAGAGGAGCTGAAGATAAACTGATGGACACCCGCTTGCCGCATCGCTTCCAGTAACACCAGCGTGCCTGCCACGTTGTTTTGATAATATTCCAGGGGCTTTTGGGTGGACTCCCCCACCGCCTTCAGGCCGGCAAAGTGGATCACCGAGACAACGTTGTTTTCCTCAAAGATACGCTTCAGGCAACCGGCATCCTGCACATCTCCCTGATAGAACACTGCGGCTTTACCTGTCAGCTGTTCCACGCGGCGTAAAGACTCTTCAGATGCATTGATCAAATTGTCCAACACCACCACATCTTCACCACGTTCCAACAAGCTCAGTACGGTGTGTGAACCAATGTACCCGGCGCCGCCGGTAACCAGAATCGTCATAATTTTCCCTTAATCAGTGTCTGGCGCAAAACCCGCCACATGGCGGGTCGCATGTATGACTTAACGTGAGCCAATTTTACGTAACGGTTTGCCAGCCATCAGGTTGCGCTCAATATGCTCCAGAGAGATATTCTTCGTTTCCGGGATTAGCGCCAGCGTGATGAAAATAAACACGACATTGAGCGTCGCATAAACCCAGAAGGTGTGAGCACTGCCCAGTGAATTCAGCATAGTCAGGAACGTCGCTCCTACGATCATGTTGGCAATCCAGTTGGTTGCAGTGGAACAGGTGATACCAAAATCGCGGCCCTTCAACGGCTGGATCTCTGAACACAGTACCCAAATCAGTGGACCGGCACTCATGGCGAACCCGACAATAAACATCAACAGCATAATAATGGCGAAGTATTGTTCTGTCGGCGAATTCATCCCCACATTCATCATCGTCCCCAGAGCCCCCATGCCGACAGCCATGACGATAAAGCCCAGCGTCAGCGTCGGTTTGCGCCCCCAGCGATCAACCAAACCAATGGCGATAAAGGTGGCTAAGACGTTAACCAACCCAACAATAACCGTGCCCCACATCTGCTGCGCAGTACTGGCAAAGCCCGCCAGACCAAAAATCTTCGGCGCGTAATACATGATGACGTTCATCCCGGTGAACTGTTGCATCACCTGTAGCAGCACGCCGAGGAAAACGGCACGTCGGAAATTCTTATTGTCCTTAAACAGCGTCCAACCACTTTGCTTCAGCTTAAGGCTCTCACGAATTTCGTTCAGTTCGTTCTGTGCCTGAGCACTACTGTCACGCAGTTTTTCCAAAACCTGACGCGCTTGTTCATGACGATTACGTGAAGCCAACCAGCGTGGGCTATCCGGCAGGAAAAACACCCCAATCAGCAGCAATACGGCAGGAATAGTGATCACCCCCAGCATCCAGCGCCAGGCACCGGTATAACTGAACGCGGTATCCGACAGGTAAGCGGCCAGGATCCCGATGGTGATCATCAATTGATACATAGAAATCATACTGCCACGAATTTTTTCCGGCGCGATTTCAGACAGATAAATGGGTGCAGTGTAGGATGCGACACCTACCGCCAACCCAAGAAGAACGCGGGAGATCAGCAGTATTTCCACATTTGGCGCCGCCGCAGAGCACAACGAGCCGAGAACAAACAGAACTGCACCAATCATCAGGCTGTATTTACGCCCGATGCGAAAGTTCATCCAACCGCTGCCAACAGCGCCGACCGCGGCGCCAAACATCATGGAGCTAACCACCCACTCCTGCTGAGAACTCGTGATATGGAACGAATCCGTAATAAATGGCAGAGCACCCGCAATGACGCCGATATCCAGACCAAACAGAAGCCCAGCCAGCGCAGCCAAAAAACAGACGAAAAAAGTCATACCTGCATTGTTTTGGCTTTTTTCCGTCGCCGCAACCTTGACGGTAGTACTCATACAGCCTCCGATCGATAACGTTCTTAAGTTGTCGTTATGATAGGAGGCAATTCATCCGAGAGAAGTGAGTGCGATCACATTAGTGGAAACGATTACATTATTTTATTTTTAACACACGAAAACCAACCAGCCTATAAAATCACTTTTTATAATTGATTTTAATGGATAATAATCATAATAATCCTTTTATCACAACGAGACTGGTAACATCTTTTTACCATAACGCGCGGTATCCATTTTAGTAATCTTAACTATAAATGTAATCGATTTCACAACATACTCTGCCAAAGGTGAGAGCCAATAGGCTAAGCGCGCAAATTAAATATGGGGAGTTATCAATACATGGGAGTGACAAGGTGAAAGGAGCAATATTTGGTTCAGGCGGCCCAGATTACCTGGGCCGCCTGTTAATAACGGCAAGTTAACCGTCGTAACTGCGGAACAATGCCTGGCCACGCAACAACCGCACGCCTAGCCAACCACCACATAGCGACAGCAGCAACGCACTGAGTAACGGCAACGCCCACCACAGCACAGGCGTCGGCGCCCATGGGAAGTCAAACACCTGGCTCTGCAACAGCCACAACGCCGCTTCTGCGCCCACCGCGGCAGCAATGCCAGCTACCAGCCCCAACAGGGCAAACTCGCACCACAACGTACTGCGTAACAGTCGCTTGCCAGCCCCCAACGTGCGGTACACCACCAGTTCCTGACGCCGTTGGCGCATACCTATCTGCACCTGCGCCATCAGTAGCAAACCGCCGCAAAGCACCACCAACACTACCATCACTTCCAGCGCGCGACTCACCTGCTGCAACACGCCGCCCACCTGTTTAAGGATCGAACCTATGTCCAGCAGGCTGAGCGTCGGGAACTGCCGATTAAGCTGGGTCAACATCTGCCCGTCCCCGTCGTAGCGGAAACTGGTGAGCCAGGTTTGTGGCTGGCCATCCAATGCACCCGGCGGGAAGATGAAATAGAAGTTCGGTTTCAGACTTTCCCAATCCACCTGCCGCAGGCTAGTGACTTTGGCGCTGAATGACTGGGTATCACCGCTGAAGGTCAGGGTATCGCCCAATTTGACCTTGAGCCGCCCGGCAATGCCCTGATCCATCGAGACTTCCCCAGCCTTCGGCGGCCAACTGCCTGCCAGCAAAGGGTTGTGCGCTGGCAAATCCGCCAGCCAGGTCAGGTTCAGCTCACGATTTACCGCCTCGCCGCCCGGATCGTCCTCATGCACCCGCTCGGTCGCCACCTGTTGGTTAATCTCCGTAAGGCGCACACGGACAATCGGGTAATAGGTTTCCGGTTTAATTTGATGCTGTTGCAGGAAGGTTTTCACCTGTGGCACCTGCGCTTCGGTCATGTTTAGCAAGAAGTAGTTCGGGCTATCCGGCGGCAGTTGCTGCTGCCAACGCTCAAGCAAATCACCGCGCAGAACCAGTAGTAACGCCAGCAACATGAACGACAGTGAAAAGGCCGCCAGTTGGCTGATCGTGACCCAGGGCTGATGCAGCAGCCGATTAACCGCCAGCCGCAGAGCAAGGTTTTTCAGCGTAATACGGCGTAGCAATAGCAAACTGCCCCAACCAATACCGCCCAACAACAAGGCCAGCACCAAAATACCGGCGAGGATAGACCACAACAGCGTGCTGGCTCCCATCAGCGCGATCAGCAATACCACGACAATCAACGCCGTCGCCGGCAGGAAATAGCGCAGTGGCCAGACATTGGCCACCATATCACGGCGCAATACCCGGAGTGGTTGAGTCGCCAGTAGCTGACGGTATGGGCGTAACCCCACCAGCAGCGAAATCATCAGCAACGCACCAATTGCCCATAGCCACGGCCAGGTTCCCGCCGCGGGCAGTTCAGCTGGCAGCACAGGTGCCAGCAACCGGATTAACACGGCTTCAAACCCTAGCCCGATCAGTCCACCACAGGCGGCTGCCAGCAAAATCACTGCCAGCCACTGGCCAACAATCAACTTACGCAACGCGCTGCGACCCGCTCCCAGCGTTTTTAATACAGCGATCAGATCGTAACGACTACGGCAATAGTGGCTCATCGCCACCGCCACGGCGGCAATAGATAACAGCAGTGTCAGCAGCGCCGACAGCAACAAGAACTGCTGCGAACGCTGTAATGATTTACCCAACGCACTGCCAGACTCCTGCGGCCCAAACCAGCGCTGATCGGGCTTAAGTTGTGGTGTCAGCCGGGCCTCGTAACGCTGAATATCCTGCGGAGTACCGGCAAACATATACCGATAGGTCAGCCGACTGCCCGGCTGCACTGCCCCGGTTTTGTCCACGTCCGCCAGATTGATCATAATACGTGGCGCGGTCTGGAACGGGTTGAAGCCCGAATCTGGCTCCTGAATGATTTCACCGACGATACGCAGGCGAGTATCACCAACATCCAGCGTATCCCCCACCTTGACGTTCAGCAGCGCCAGCAAACGTGGGGCGACCAATACATTCCCCGGAGCCAGTTGGACGCTGGCAGGACGGGTTTCCAGCTTGCCGTACAGCGGATAGGCCAGGTCAGTGGCCTTCACATCCGCCAACTGGGGCCGATCCCCGGCATAGGTCATGGTGGTGAACGACAACTGTCGACTGACTTTCAGTCCTTGTTGCTGCGCGTCCAACAACCAGCCTTCCGGTACCGGACGAGCGCTCCGCAATACTCGGTCGCCCGCGATAAAATCACGGCTCTGCTGGCTCAGGCCCTTGTCCATACGATCACTGATGCTGCCCAGTGCCAATACACAAGCCATCGACAGCGTCAGTGCTAACCAAACGATCAGCAGTGACGGCGAGCGCCACTCCCGCCAAAACCAACGCCAGATCATACTTCCTCCCACAGCTTGCCTTCGCGCAGGCGCAACCGCCGCTGGCAGCGTGCCGCCAGCGTTTCATCATGGGTCACCAGGATTAGCGTGGTGGAAAAATCACGGTTAAGGGAAAACAGTAAATCGGCAATGCGTTCACCTGTCTGGCGATCAAGGTTGCCGGTCGGTTCATCGGCAAACAGCACCCGTGGCCGACCGCTAAACGCCCGCGCCAACGCTACCCGCTGCTGCTCGCCACCAGAAAGCTGCGCCGGCAGGTGAGTCAGACGTTTACCCAACCCAAGTTGTTCCAGCAACTGCACCGCCTGCTCGCGGCTCTGACGATCGCTTTCACCACGCAATAACGCCGGTAACTGCACGTTTTCCAGTGCGTTCAGCGTGGGTACCAACATAAATGACTGAAATACAAAGCCGACATTTTTAGCACGTAGCGCGGCGCGGCCCTCTTCATCCAGTGCGGTCAGCGATTCGCCCAACAAATACACGTCCCCTTCACTGCCGTCGTCCAGCCCGGCGAGGATCCCCAGCAACGTTGATTTGCCCGAGCCGGACTCGCCAATCAGGGCAATTGTCTGTGCGGGTTTGACAACCAGCTCGACTCCGGTAAGGATGGAGAGCTGATGCTCACCCTGACCAACGTGTTTACTAAGATGATGAACTTCAAGAACGTTTTCCGCTGGCATCTTCCCTTCCTTTTGCTGTTGGGATTATTCAGTTTACGCGCTGTTGCCGCCGATACATTATTGATTTTAGGCGACAGTTTAAGCGCCGGTTACCGCTTGCCGGTGGCGCAAGCCTGGCCGACGTTGCTGGCCGAGCAATGGCAGAAAAAACCGAGTGACCCGCAACTGGTCAATGCCAGTATCAGCGGCGACACCGCCGCACAAGGACTGGCGCGACTGCCTGAGTTACTGAAACAACACCAGCCACGCTGGGTGCTGATCGAACTGGGTGCCAACGACGGTCTACGCGGCTTCCCGGCGCAGGATCTGCAGCGCGATCTTAGCCAAATCATCACGTTGGTGCAGCAAGCTGGCGCACAGCCGCTGCTGATGCAGATCCGTATTCCCCCCAACTATGGCCGCCGTTATACCGAAGCCTTTAGCGCGATTTACCCAGCGCTGGCTAAGCAGTTCAACATTCCGCTACTGCCGTTCTACATGGAACAGGTGGTGATTAAGTCGGAATGGATGCAGGATGACGGATTGCATCCCAATAAGGATGCCCAACCGTTTATCGCCACCTGGATGGCGGAACGCCTGGAACCTCTAGTAAAACATGAGTCTAATTAAATAGGGTTGTACACTAGGTAAAGTTATGCAAAAAGCAGTGTTGATAACCGGCTGTTCCAGCGGGATTGGATTAATTGCAGCGCAAGATCTGCGTAACCGCGGTTACCGGGTGCTGGCCGCCTGTCGCAAGCCACAAGACGTGGAAAATATGCGTCAACTAGGACTGGAAGGCATTGAGCTGGACCTGGACGACAGTGCCAGCGTCGAGCGTGCCGCCGCCCAAGTGATCGAACTGACCGACGGCCGCCTGTATGGCCTGTTCAACAACGGCGGTTTTGGCGTTTACGGCCCGCTGAGCAGCATTTCCCGTCAGCAGTTGGAACGGCAGTTCGCCACCAATCTGTTCGGCACCCATCAATTAACCCAGTTGCTGTTGCCGGCGATGCTGCCGCACGGCGAGGGTCGTATTATTCAGACCAGTTCGGTGATGGGGCTGGTGTCCAGTGCCGGGCGCGGTGCCTATGCCGCCAGCAAGTTTGCGCTGGAAGCCTGGTCCGACGCGCTGCGGATGGAGCTACACGGCACAGGTATTCAGGTCAGCCTGATTGAACCCGGCCCAATTTCCACCCACTTTACTCAAAACGTCAATCAGGCGCAGAGTGATAAACCGGTGCATAACCCCGGTATCGCCAAGCGTCTGACGCTGCCACCTGAGGCCATTTTACCTAAATTACGCCACGCGTTGGAAAACCCGAAGGCAAAACTGCGGTATCCGGTGACCCTGCTGGCGCACGCGCTCACCGTATTACGACGCATTCTGCCTGGCCGTTGCCTGGACTGGGTGTTGCGCAGCAACGGTTAATTTGGCCGACGGGGTTGAAGAATGCCTCTTCGCCCCCATTTCAATGCCAATGGCTCCGCAAGATCAGAGAGAAAATTACATGCTAGCTCAAGCTGTTGTTGATATTAACGAAACAAACCTGCACCAGACGCTGGAACAATCAATGTCCATGCCGGTGGTGTTCTACTTCTGGTCGGATCGCAGCCAACACTGTCTGCAACTCACCCCGATACTCGATAAGCTGGCGGCGGAATATGCCGGTCAATTTCTGCTGGCAAAAGTAGATTGTGACACCGAACAAGCCATTGCCGCCCAGTTTGGCCTGCGCTCGCTGCCGACGGTATATCTGTTCAAAGATGGTCAGCCGGTCGACGGTTTCCAAGGTCCACAGCCGGAAGAGATGATCCGTGAATTCCTGCAACGTTTCCTGCCGAAGGAAGAAGACCTGAAACTGGCTCAGGCGACCGAGCTGTTGGCAGAAGGCAATGCGGCAGAAGCGCTGCCGCTGTTGAAAGACGCCTGGCAAGCCAGCCAGCAACGCAGTGATATCGGTTTGACGCTGGCAGAAACCCAGATCGCGCTGAACCGCACAGAAGATGCCGAAGCCGTGCTGGCGACCATTCCTTTGCAGGATAAAGATACCCGTTATCAGGGCCTGCTGGCGCAAATTGAACTGCTGAAACAGGCCGCTGACACGCCGGAAATTCAGCTGTTGCAACAGCAAGTGGAGCAGCAACCGGAGAACGTCGATTTAGCCGTGCAATTAGCACTGCAACTGCATCAGGTTGGGCGTAATGAAGAGGCGCTGGAACTGTTGATGGGGCATCTGAAGAAAGATCTCGCCGCCGCCAACGGTAATGCGCGTAAAACGCTGATGGATATTTTGGCCGCGCTGGGCACCGGCGACGCGCTGGCGGGTAAGTATCGTCGTCAGCTCTACTCACTGCTCTACTAAATATCCGTCATACGTGAAGCTGCATCTCGGCGGCAAACGTGAGAAGCCCTGGGAGCTTAGATAACTAAGTAACCAGGGTTCGAATATGTAGCCAACAACGCTTTAGCTGGAAAGACGAAGGGGATTTAGCGGTAAACCCGTGCCCCACCTTCAACGCCTTTCGGGCTGAACAACACCTGCCACAGCTGAATATCACGCGAGCGGAAAGCTCCGGCACAGGCGTTCAGATAATAGGTGAACATCCGTTCGAAACGCTCAGAATACCCCTCGGACAACATCGGCCACGCTTGTTTGAAGTTCTCATACCAAGCCATCAGCGTCCGATCATAGTCAGCACCAATGTTGTGCCAATCTTCCATCACAAAACGCCCTTCACTGGCTTCGGCAATATGGCGTACCGAAGGCAAGCAACCATTGGGGAAGATATATTTGTCTATCCAGGCATCGACGTGAAGATTAGTTTGGTTGGCACCAATAGTGTGGAGCAGGAAAAGGCCGTCGGGTTTGAGATTACGCGACGCGACACGGAAATAAGTGTCGTAGTTTTTTGGCCCCACGTGTTCAAACATGCCGACAGATACAATGCGGTCAAACTGACGGTTCAAGTCACGGTAATCCTGCAACAGTATTTCGACATCAAGGCCAGCACAGCGTTCTTGCGCCAACTTTTGCTGCTCAGCCGAAATGGTCACACCGTGCACTGATACGCCGTAGTTTTCTGCCGCATACTGCGCCAAGCCGCCCCATCCGCAACCAATGTCCAGCAATGACATCCCCGGTTTCAATTGCAGCTTTTCGCAGATCATTTTCAGCTTGGCTAACTGCGCCTGTTCCAGCGTTTCTGCGTCCTTCCAGTAACCACAGGAATATTGCATATAGGGATCGAGCATCGCGCGGAACAAGTCATTGCCGATGTCGTAATGTTCTTTGCCCACCTGCCAGGCACGTTTACGAGACTGGCGATTGAATAACCGGGCATAGGCGATGCGCGCAATGTCACTCAGGTTTTTTGGCAACCGCTCATCAACGCCGGCTTGCAGAATGCGGGTAAATAACCCATCCAACCGCTCGCAATCCCACCAGCCGTCCATATAACTTTCACCAAACCCGAGCGACCCTTCCTGCAAAATGCGTTTAAACAAGGCGGGGTTATGTACCTTGATGTCACAGGCACGGCTGCCGTTGATAGTAATACCCGCTGCGGACAGTAATTCTTCCACAATGCGATACCAACGATCTTTTTTCGGGGCAAGTTCATCAACACTGATTGAGTCCATAACAATCCTTGGCAAGATGTCATTTCAAAAAGCATAGTCGCAAATAAAAATGACAAATATTTGAAGTGAAAAGCGACATTGCTTTTTACTGTAGCCAAGGCAGACAACATCATGAAATGAATTAAAATTATTGGAAACATGCCTATTTGGAATGTTAATTGTTCAATACCCCCGATTTATTAGTCTTTACACGGCAGCTGGCGTAATATCTGTTTACATATGTCTGACAGGAGGTTTGCCATGTTTACCCTTATCCCCATCGTGATTGTCGTCGCGCTAATCATCGTATTCGCTGGCGTCAAAATTGTTCCGCAAGGGTTCCAATGGACTGTGGAACGTTTCGGCCGATATACCAAAACGCTGATGCCTGGTTTGAACCTGGTGGTGCCGTTTATGGATCGCATCGGCAGAAAAATTAATATGATGGAGCAGGTGCTGGACATTCCTTCACAGGAAATCATCTCGCGCGATAACGCCAACGTCGCTATCGATGCAGTGTGTTTTATTCAGGTCGTCGATCCAGCGCGTGCCGCTTATGAGGTCAGCAACCTGGAACTGGCAATCGTCAACCTGACCATGACCAACTTCCGTACTGTGCTTGGCTCAATGGAGCTGGACGAAATCCTCTCGCAACGTGACAGCATCAACAGCCGTTTACTGCACATCGTCGACGAAGCCACTAACCCGTGGGGCATTAAAATCACCCGTATCGAGATCCGCGATGTACGCCCACCGGCCGAATTGATTGCCTCAATGAACGCCCAGATGAAAGCTGAGCGGACCAAGCGTGCAGACATTCTAGAGGCCGAAGGGGTGCGCCAGGCAGCCATTCTTCGTGCAGAAGGTGACAAGCAATCACAAATTTTGAAAGCGGAAGGCGAACGTCAATCGGCATTCTTGCAGGCGGAAGCGCGTGAACGTGCCGCAGAAGCAGAAGCTCGAGCCACGCAACTGGTTTCCGACGCGATCGCCAGCGGCAATATCCAGGCGGTAAACTACTTTGTGGCGCAGAAGTACACCGATGCGTTGCAGAAAATCGGCTCCGCTAACAACAGTAAAGTCGTCATGATGCCGCTGGATGCTAGCAGCCTGCTTGGTTCAATAGGTGGCATTGCCGAACTGTTGAAAGAGACCAAAGGCAAGTAATCATGCTCGAACAAATTGCAGCAAACCCACATTGGTTCTGGCTTTCCCTCGGCGGGCTGTTGCTGGCGGCAGAAATGCTTGGCGCCAGTGGCTACCTGTTATGGAGCGGTGTGTCTGCGGTGGTGGTCGGTGCAATTGTCTGGCTATTACCGCAGTTGGCCTGGGAATGGCAGGGGGTGATCTTTTCCGTGCTGACGGTTGTCGTGGCCTATCTGTGGTGGTACTGGCTACGTCAACGCCCGGCTGCGCCCTCTAGCGGTTCGCAGGTGCTAAATCAGCGTAATCGTCAGTTGATAGGCACCCGCGCTACACTGACAGAACCGATGCACAATGGCATGGGCCGTATTAACATCGGCGACAGCAGTTGGCGTGCACAAGCCAATGAAGACCTGGCTGTGGGCACCGAAGTCGAAGTGATCGCTGTCGAAGGCATCACTCTGGTGATCCGCGCACTCCCCCAACAATCCCGTTAAATCATTAAGCCGGGGTTACCCCGGCTTAATGCAGTGGACAGAGAACAATTTACCGCCTTTGCGCTATTCGAAGTACTATGCTCTATAATCTACCCACGCCCCCCCATGAACCGTGTAAATCGTGTTCGTGAGCGGATTGATGGTAAATAAGCCATGGCCAGCAGTAGAAGTCGGCGGTAACCAATTATCTACAGTCACATTAACTCTGGGAGATGGGAATAATATCCACCTACCCGTAACACCGGCAGTAAAAGTAATTCGATTAAAGTTACCACCTTGTACCTCTAACGAAACCCCCGTCCCGGTGACCATGAGCGTGGCTAGAGAGACATCAATCAGAACCAATCGTAAATTATCGACAGTTGCCACATTACCAATAACCTTCGTGTTTTGAAGACTTCCCCCACCAGTAAAGTTCTTTTGAAAATCACAATTACTAAATCTAGGCATTGATGTAGAAATCACATTGCCACTAATAAAACTGTTTAGAACCTTAGCGGATGAAGAAATCAGTAAATCACCTGCGATATTACTTCTTGATATAGAGGAATGATCGTCACGAATATCCAACAAACCCGTCGTTATTACAGAGCCAAAATTAACCCTGGCATTAGCTATTACAACAACATCTTTGGCAAAAAGTGTCCCCACAGAGCCTCCATTAGGTGCTGGATCGCCCGATATTATTGTAACATTAGCTGTTGAAGAAATATTACCTACTGAAGTTGCTGTTGCGCCAAAAGTATGAACATGCTCAACTGAACTATTTTTAGAGGCGTAAATATTGATAATACCTGCACCACCTCCAACAGATGAGAAGTAACTATTCATATAACCACATCCGTTTCTTTTTTCTACAGAGTTATTTTTTTCAACGGTTTCTTTTGTTACTAACGTGCCTTCTTCATGGACTTTTGTTAGCCAATTTTTTGAACCAGAAACTCTCCAAGACTTTTCTCTACAATCATGAGCCATCAAAGAGTGAATCGTATTAGCGTTAGACTCATCGAAAGTAGAGCCTGATGCTGCAGGATAGCTGGTTAAATCTATGCCAAACATTGTTTCATTGCCACAGATTAATGCCCTGATGTCATTAATTACATTATCAAACGCAGAAGCGAAATATACTCCAGATCCATTCATATGCATTGAAGATAGAAATTTAACTCTAGATCCTGAGAGAGTATGAAGTTGGCCGTTAATAGCTTTACCTGCGTAGCCATCCATATTGTAGATTGTAATCGTATCAAGATCCTGATTACCTTGTGTCGTTCCGTACACTAAACCATTTTCGTCATACTCGCCATTTTGATTGATAACAACCCACGGGAGCCTCAACCCAATATCAGTTTTTGGAATGAATGACGAAGATTTAATGAATAAATGCAAAGCGCCAGATAAACAAGTCAGCCCAGTAATATTAATTGAAGATGAAATAAATAAACCGATTTTAGCATAAGAACCTGCCTTAGGAAATTCGCTAACCAGCACGCATTTTTTCTCAATGGCTTTGTTTATCGCCGCCTGCAGGCTCTTGGTTACATCAATATAATTCGACGACGTTCTATCCGTAGATTCTATCCCGTAATCATAAAAATTAACCGTGCTAGCAATTCTCTCCCAATAAAACCCGGTTGTTTGCGCGACATGACCACCATCGTCTGCTTTCACACCAACAATAGAGATAAAATCCCCACCACCATGAATGCCGTTCTCTTTCCATTCTTTAAGGGTAATCCTTATACCTGCCTGGGCAGGCACATAAGATCTTAAAGCATCAAAACTCGGAATAATGGCGAGCGATGTAACGATATCCGAACTGGTATTCATTGGAGCGCCTCTTTGATGAATGAATGTCTCGATAGACACCAGAACTCTAAAAGGCAGCTCTTCCATACGCCAAGGCTTCAGGTTGTATAGCACATAAGCAGACAACCCTATTTTAGTCAAAATCCCAGGTGATTAGGTCGAAGTAACCTGATGACAGCACCCCGCCAGATTATTAATGATCGGGCAGTCTGCCCCGTCATCGCCTGGGCACTGATCCGCCAGCGCCAGTAAACGCTGGCGCATCTCACCCAACTCAGTGATGTGCTTTTCAATATCCGCCACTTTTTGCAACGTGCGTGATTTTACATCCGCGCTATGACGGGCCGGATCATTGAATAAGGCCACCAGCTCCCGGCACTCATCCAGATTAAAGCCCACCTGCCGCGCCTGGCGTAACAACGTCAGTTCTTCGATGTGCTTCGGGCTGTAACTGCGGTATCCGTTATCGGTACGGATCGGTGTGGTCACCAAGCCTTTTTCTTCATAAAAGCGAATTGCCTTGCTGGTTAAGCCGGTTTTTTTTGCCACATCGCTGATATTCATTTTTCCCCCTTGACCTTCCCCTTGCTGGAAGGTTTAAGCTTCATTCTTAGTGAAAATAGGTCAAGCGGTCAACCTTTAAACACCGCACTTGAGCGAGGGAATCGAATCATGTCACAAACCACCGTGCTGGCATTGCAGGGGCTGACCTGCATGAATTGCGCACAACGGGTGAAAAAAGCCCTGGAAAGCCGTAATGATGTCGAACAGGCAGAGGTCAATGTTCATTATGCCAAGGTGACCGGCGATGCGCCGAGTCAGGCCCTGATCGACAGTGTGATTGCCGCTGGCTATCAGGCCGCTGTGGCGCAACACGCAGATACCGAGTTGCAGTTGAGTGGCCTAAGCTGCATGCACTGCGCCGCCAGTACTCGTAAAGCGTTGGAAGCTGTGCCGGGTGTGATCGCCGCCGATGTCAGCATTGATAGCGCCAAAGTTTATGGCGATGCGGGCCCCGAGGCGCTGATCGCCGCGGTAGAGGACGCCGGTTATCACGCCAGCGTCGCCGGAGCCATCAATCACCCAAAATCTGAGCCGTTGACTGAATCAGTCCCAACTTTGCCGGAAACCCAGGCAGCGGCCCCGTATTCCCTTCCAGCAGCCAATAACGAAAACGATGATGACAGCGTGCAACTGTTGCTCAGTGGCATGAGCTGCGCCAGCTGCGTCAGCAAAGTGCAGAACGCGCTGCAAAGCGTGCCGGGCGTAGAGCAAGCTCGCGTCAATTTAGCAGAGCGCAGCGCGCTGATCACCGGCAGTGCCGATCCGCAGACATTGGTCGCCGCAGTCGAAAAAGCCGGTTACGGCGCAGAAATGATCCAGGACGAAACCGAACGTCGCGAACGCCAACAGCAGACTGCGCAGGCTAACATGAAACGCTTCCGCTGGCAGGCCGCGCTGGGCCTGGCGCTGGGTATTCCGCTGATGGCCTGGGGCCTGTTCGGTGGCAGCATGTCTCTGACGCCGGAAACGCAGCGCCCGTGGCTGTTGGTCGGCCTGATTACACTGGCAGTGATGGTATTTGCCGGTGGGCACTTTTATCGTAACGCCTGGCGTGCGCTGATGAACGGTAGCGCTACCATGGACACGCTGGTGGCACTCGGCACCGGCGCCGCGTGGTTATATTCGATCAGCGTTAACCTGTGGCCAGACTTCTTCCCAATGGCGGCGCGGCATCTGTATTACGAAGCCAGTGCAATGATCATCGGGCTGATCAACCTGGGTCATGCGCTGGAACAACGCGCTCGCCAGCGCTCATCACAGGCGCTGGAACGTCTATTGGATCTGACGCCACCGACGGCACGGCTGGTGACCGAAGACGGTGAAAAAAGTATTCCGTTAGCGCAAGTGCAGCTCGGCATGACATTGCGGCTGACTACCGGTGATCGTATCCCGGTTGACGGTGAGATCATTCAGGGTGAAGTCTGGCTGGATGAAGCGATGCTGACCGGTGAGGCGGTACCTCAGCAGAAAAGCATTGGCGACACCGTTCATGCCGGTACGGTAGTCGATGATGGCACCGTACTGTTCCGTGCAGGTGCCATTGGCAGCAAAACCACGCTGGCGCGCATCATTAAGCTGGTACGGCAAGCGCAAAGCAGCAAGCCGGAGATCGGCCAACTGGCAGACCGTATTTCTGCGGTATTCGTACCCGCGGTCGTGGCTATCGCGCTTTTCAGCGCCGCGATTTGGTACATTTTTGGCCCGCAGCCGCAATTGGTTTACACACTGGTGATCGCCACCACGGTACTGATTATCGCCTGCCCTTGTGCACTGGGTCTGGCAACGCCGATGTCGATCATCTCTGGCGTAGGACGCGCTGCGGAGTTTGGCGTGTTGGTCCGTGATGCCGATGCATTGCAGCAGGCAAGCCAACTGGACACGTTAGTCTTCGATAAAACCGGTACCCTGACAGAAGGCCAGCCGCGCGTGGTGGAGATCCTCACCTTTAACCAGGTAGACGAACAACAGGTGGTGTCTTGGGCTGCCGCGTTGGAACAGGGTGCCAGCCACCCCTTGGCACGAGCCATCGTTGATCACGCAGCAGGGCAAACGCTGCCACAAGTCACGCAATTCCGCACGCTGCGGGGTGCTGGCGTCAGTGGCGAAGTGGACGGAGTGAAACTACTGCTGGGCAATGCAGCATTGTTGCAACAGCATCAGGTAGTGATAACCGCGGAGCTGGATGCTCAGATGCAGCAACAAGCGGAACGCGGTATTACGCCTGTACTGCTGGCCGTCGACGGTAAACCCGCTGCGTTGATCGCCATCCGCGATCCACTGCGCAGCGACAGCGTTGAGGCGCTGCAACGTTTACATCGCCAGGGCTATCAACTGGTGATGCTGACTGGTGACAACCCAGTGACGGCTAACGCCATTGCCAAAGAAGCCGGTATCGATCAGGTCATTGCCGGTGTGCTACCAGACGGTAAAGCCGAGGCAATTAAACAGTTGCAGGCACAGGGCCATCGGGTAGCCATGATCGGTGACGGCATCAACGATGCCCCTGCGCTGGCACAGGCCGATGTCGGCATCGCCATGGGCAGTGGCAGCGATATCGCTATTGAAACCGCCGCCATCACCCTGATGCGCCATAGCCTGAACGGCGTTGCCGATGCGCTGGAACTGTCGAAAGCCACTCTGCGGAATATGAAGCAGAATCTGCTCGGGGCCTTTGTTTACAACACGCTCGGCATCCCAATTGCCGCCGGGGTGCTGTATCCGCTGACGGGTACCCTGCTCAGCCCAGTGGTGGCGGGTGCCGCTATGGCACTGTCTTCTATCACCGTCGTCAGTAACGCCAACCGGTTGCTGCGTTTTAAACCCAAACGCTGAATGCCAATGGGGCGCAAATCACTGCGCCCCGTTTCCTTTGGGATAATTCCTTCACTCTTCAGGCTTTCTTGTATGCCGCTTAGCGTTTAGCATGGGGAAAAGGTTACGCCCTTCCCCTTTCAAGCTGAAAGGCGAGCAAGTTCTCCAGGAGTCACGTTGTATGGGTCAACTGTTACGTCGTATCGCTGCCTTTCTCGGTCTGATTTCCCCAATGACCTACGCTTACCCGGCACTGGATATTCGCTTGCCTGGCGATCGTCAGTTCCATTTGGTCGGCAGCATTCATATGGGTACGGTGGATATGGCCCCACTGCCCGCTAAATTGGCCGCGCGCCTCAAGCAAGCAGATGCCTTGATTGTTGAAGCCGATATCACCGATTCCGCCTCTCCTTTCGACCACGTTGAACTGCAACCGGAACTTGAACAAAGACTCTCGGAGCCAGAGTTCCAGCAGCTATTAACGCTATGCCAGGAATTGGGTACCGATGCAGAATCGTTCTCTACCCTGCCAGGTTGGCAAGTGGCGTTGATGATGCAGGCGCGTCAGGCTCAACGATTAGGACTACGTGCTGAGTATGGGGTGGATTATCAGCTATTGCAGGCCGCCAGGGCGCAGCATAAAAAGGTGATCGAGTTAGAAGGTGCGCAGCAACAGTTGGCGATGCTGGAACAATTACCGGAAGGCGGCATGGCGCTGTTGCGCGATACGCTGGAACACTGGCATACCAACGCCCGACTTCTGCAAACCATGGTAAGTTGGTGGCTGGACGCAAAACCCAGCGGCGCACTGGAAACGCTGCCCGCCACATTCAGCGCGGGTTTGTATGATGTGTTGATGCATCAACGCAATCGCGACTGGCGTAAAAAACTGGAGAAATTACCGGCTGGCAATTACGTGGTAGCTGTAGGTGCATTGCATTTGTACGGCGAAGATAACCTGCCAGCGATGCTGCAAGCAGAGTAAAAAAGTGGCCAATATCGCTACTGGCCAGTCAAAGAGGAATTTCTTGTATTTTAGTTATACGCATAGCAACCGTGTTAACGGTTACAATAGACAGGGTAGCAACCCAGTGAACATCTTGGCAACCCGCTTTACGTAACAGTCTCTCAGGTTGCTGTTACCGTTATATTTTTGTAATTTTGTTGCCTGGTCTTGCAACTCCCCTCGCAGGGGGAAATAGGAAAACACGATGACGCCCGCAGTGATCCTGCTCGAGAAACAAAAAGTCGCTTTTACCCTTCACCCTTATCATCACGACAGCGCGGAGACCAACTTCGGCGATGAGGCGGTGAAAAAACTGGGGCTGGATGCCGACCGCGTTTATAAAACGCTGCTGGTAGCATTGAACGGCGACGCCAAACATCTGGCGGTAGCGGTCACGCCGGTAGCCACTCAGTTGGATCTGAAAAAGGTCGCCCGCGCGCTCGGAGCCAAAAAAGCAGAGATGGCCGATCCAATGCTGGCACAGCGCGTCACCGGTTATCTGGTTGGTGGCATCAGCCCGCTGGGGCAGAAAAAGCGGCTGCCAACGGTGATCGACAGCCCGGCACAGCAGTTCGCCACCATTTACGTCTCCGGCGGTAAACGCGGGCTGGACATCGAACTGGCGGCACAAGATCTTTGCCGGTTGCTGGCCGGCAGCTTTGCCGATATCGCCAAGCGCGACTGAAAAACCATCAATACGCGGCCGGCGCCCCAGCATCGGCCGCGGGATCTCATTACTCCACCGGCTTATTACGCCCCCTCATTCGTGGCAACAACATCGGCACCTGTCGACAGTACTGCTGATAATCCTGCCCCAGTGCTTTAACCAGGCTGCGCTCTTCAAAATATACGCCCACCAAAATATATAATGTCATTCCTGAATTAAATAACAGGCGCCCAGTGGTCATCTCGGGAGTGAACCAAAAGGCCAGTAACATTCCCGTCATCATGGGATGCCTCGTCAGTCGGTAAAATCCTCTGACCTGAAAAGGCAAGTCGGTATATTGCCGCTCTCTCCACTGCAACCAGGATTGTCGCAAGCCAAATAAATCGGTGTGGCTAATCATGCAGGTTGAAGCAAAGACCACTAACCAGCCCAGCACGCTGATGCCGTTAAGTCCCCATGCGGCGACACTTTCCGGCGGCAACCGACACAAGGCACCCGGCAGTGGCTGCCACATAAGCGCCAGCAATGCCAACAACAAACCGGCAATCAATACATAGGTACTTCTTTCCAGCGCCAGGGACAACGCCAAACGAACCTTGAACCTTTCATGGGCCATCACCGAGTGCACCAGGCCAAACAGCAGGAGTAAACCGGTATTCACCAGCCAGGGCCACATACTGCCCTCCCCTACGATGGCAACCATATTTCTTAGTCCCCAGCCGTTAAGTAATAAAATAAGCAAAATAAAACCGACCACCCCGCCTAAATAGCCGAATACGCCATATAAAAGTATCATTGTCCTGTGCATTTATTTTCCTTTTTAATCACGATAATTTCGCTGATATTTCCCCCTGGAAAATTATGATTTAAGAAAAATAAAATCATTAACCCTAAAGGTATAGACAAAGAAAATAGAAATACAACTATGCAAGATAAGGAAAACAATATTGAAATTAATAATATTAGAGTGCTTTTATTCAGAGGCGTGGCAATGTGGAGGAAGATAAACGGCGGCTTTTAACCGGTAAAAGCCGCCGGAAGATTACTGATAAACAATCTCGCCTTTCGGCTCATAGGCCGCGGCGTCCAGCGGTGAGTGCTTCTCAATATACTGTTTCAGCACCTCGGCATCGATAAAACCGGTGTTGACGTAGCTTGGCAGGGTATCCAGCTTCGGATAACCGTCACCGCCCAGCGCATTGAAGTTCAGGGTCGCCATGCGGTACGTTTTATCAGCCTGTAGCGGCTCACCGTTGATTTTGACATTGCTAACGCCCTGCTGGCCGTCTGCCGTCAAGCTGACGTTGGCAAACTGCGCGTAGGCTCCGGAATCCACTTTCATGTTGGCCACTACCGCCAGGTATTTTTCTACGTCACTGCCTTTCATCTCGACGTAGACCAGCGTATTGCCAAACGGTTGTACCTTCAGCACGTTCTTATAGGTAATGTCACCCCCCTCAATCGAGTCGCGTACACCACCACCACTCATCACCGCAAAGTCAGCTTCGGCACGTTCCATTTGCGCGGCCAGCAGTACACGCGCCAGATTGGTCTGCACGAAACGCACCTTGCTGCGATCGCCTTCCAATTTGCCGTTAACGCTACCAATTTTCACATCTAACTGGGCTTTGCCTTTCTCTTGGAACGGCGTCAGTAATTTCATCATCGACGGATCTTCTGCGATCTGCTGTGTGTAATACACGCGTTCGCTGGTTCCGTCGGCTTTTTCCACTTTCTTCTTAAGATTGACAGGGATCAGTTGATAATGGACCAATTTCAGTTCGCCATTACGGAACTGGAAATCGGCACGTCCCACGTACTTGCCCCACTCATGCGCCTGTACGATCCAGGTGCCGTTCTGACGATCCGGTGAGCACGGGGTACCCGGCACATAATCCACTTGCTTGTGGTTTTCACCAGCCATACAGACCGGATCCTGCGAGTGGCCGCCGACGATCATATCCAGATAACCTGCAGGCAAGCTGCGCGCCATCTCCACGTCGCCAGGCGCGTTGGAACCATGGTTGCCATCATCGTAATGGCCCATATGGGTCGCGGCGATGATTACGTCCGGTTTTTCGTCCTTACGCAGTTGTTCGACCACCTGTTTAGCTTCCTGCTCTGGTACGCGGAACTCGATGTCGGTGAAATATTCTGGATTACCAATCTTGGCAGTATCATCGGTCGTCAGGCCGATAACTGCGATCTTGATGCCCTGCTTATCGAATAAGGCATAAGGTTTGAATAAGCGTTGCTGAGTGCTTTTCTGATAAATGTTGGCCGACAACAGCGGGAAGGTTGCCCATTTTTCTTGTTGGCGCAAAACGCTGAGTGGATTGTCGAACTCATGGTTACCGATCGCCATCGCGTCATAACCTACCAGATTCATACCACGGAAGTCCGGCTCGGCATCTTGCAGGTCTGACTCCGGTACACCGGTATTGATATCACCGCCCGACAGCAGCAGCAGACTACCGCCCTTGGCTGCAACATCCTGGCGAATGCTGTCCACCAGTGTCTTCTGTGCGCCCAAGCCATACTCACCGTGATCATTCTGCCAGAAATGGCCGTGATGATCGTTGGTGTGCAAAATGGTGATGTCGTAGGTCTTATCCTTTTCCCAGGCGCTGGCGGCTCCCGACAGGAAAGTCAGGGACACAGCCAACGCGCATGCGGTGGTATTGAACGAAAAGCGCATGGCGGAACTCCATATGATTATTAACTGTTTTTTTGAGATGGACGAAAGTGTAGCGCGAAACGAAGGCAACTAATTTCAAATTTTTGCGATGTGCGTCAAATTATGTCGGATATGGCAAATATTGACCAACTTGCTAAGATATCTGCTCTGTCCTCTAAAACTTACCAGGCTAATAATAAAATGACCGACCGTAGCGATACTGCCATCCCACCGGCTAAAGGCAGCGCGGTTAAAGGGACTGCATTCTCGATTCTTGGTGCCATCAGCGTCTCTCACCTGCTTAACGATATGATTCAATCGCTGATCCTGGCGATTTACCCGATCTTACAGGCTGACTTCAGCCTCAGTTTCGTACAGATCGGTATGATTACGCTGACCTATCAGCTAACGGCTTCTTTATTGCAGCCACTGATTGGCTACTACACAGATAAGCATCCACAACCTTATTCGCTGCCGATCGGTATGGGCTTTACGCTATGCGGGTTGCTGTTGCTGTCTGTCGCCAATACCTTCCCGCTGGTACTGCTGGCAGCGGCACTGGTTGGCACCGGCTCTTCGGTGTTCCATCCGGAATCCTCTCGCGTAGCGCGTATGGCTTCCGGTGGTCGGCATGGACTGGCGCAGTCGCTGTTCCAGGTTGGCGGTAACTTTGGCAGCTCCCTTGGGCCACTGCTGGCGGCGCTGATTATCGCGCCTTATGGCAAAGGCAACGTAGCCTGGTTTTCATTAGCAGCACTGTTAGCTATCGTCGTGTTGTTGCAGGTCAGTAAGTGGTATCAGTTGCAGCATCGTGCAACGAAAGGTCAGCCCAAAACTGCCTCTTCGGTAAAACTGCTGCCAAAACGTACCGTTACCTATGCAATTGGCATTCTGCTGATATTGATTTTCTCCAAATACTTCTATTTGGCGAGTATCAGCAGCTATTACACTTTTTATTTGATGCATAAGTTCGGTGTTTCAGTGCAAAACGCCCAATTCCATCTGTTTGCCTTCCTGTTCGCCGTCGCCGCAGGCACCATTATTGGCGGCCCTATTGGTGATAAGATAGGAAGAAAACGTGTCATTTGGGGCTCCATCTTGGGCGCAGCGCCATTTACGCTTGTTTTACCCTATGCATCTCTGTATTGGACCGGTATTTTGACGGTATTTATAGGGGTAATCCTTGCGTCAGCGTTCTCCGCTATTCTGGTTTATGCCCAAGAGCTAATTCCAGGTAAAGTAGGCATGGTTTCCGGATTATTCTTCGGTTTTGCCTTTGGTATGGGTGGGTTAGGCGCGGCAGTTCTTGGTTATGTCGCAGATTTGACCAGTATCGAGTTAGTCTATCAAATATGTGCTTTCCTGCCGTTAATCGGCATTATCACTGCGTTACTGCCCAATATTGACCATAACTCACAATAACCCTGCATTAATACCGGTTGAATGCTGACGTTCAACCGGCTCTTCTTCAACACAAACCCATGTTATTTGAATTATTAAGTGTTAAATTCCCTTACTGACCGGTAAAAAGCGGAATCCTCTGCTTTTTCACAAAATAGCTCAATTTAGCTAAGCGTAACGCGAACAAATGCAATAAACTAAATGTATCTTTTCGTAACTTTGTTGCGTTTCCCCTCTGCTGCCATGCATAGCTAGAAGGAGTCTGGATGCATAATTCAACACCGTTAATCACCACTATTGTCGGAGGGTTAGTACTCGCCTTCCTCCTCGGTATGCTGGCGAATCGCCTGCGCATCTCCCCACTGGTGGGGTACCTTGCCGCAGGTGTGCTCGCCGGCCCTTTTACCCCCGGTTTTGTTGCCGACACCTCGCTGGCTCCAGAACTGGCGGAAATCGGCGTGATTCTGTTGATGTTCGGTGTTGGCCTCCATTTCTCTCTTAAAGACCTCCTCGCAGTAAAACATATCGCCATTCCCGGTGCCGTGGCCCAGATTGCCGTCGCCACCTTGCTAGGCATGGGACTATCAAAACTGCTCGGTTGGGATTTAATTTCCGGTCTGGTATTCGGTCTCTGTCTGTCCACCGCAAGTACCGTAGTGCTGCTGCGTGCGCTGGAAGAACGCCAGTTGATCGATAGCCAGCGTGGGCAGATTGCCATCGGGTGGCTGATCGTGGAAGACCTGGCGATGGTGCTGACGCTGGTGTTACTGCCTGCGTTCGGCAATATGCTGGGCAATAACAACGCCAGTAGCGGCCAGTTGTTAATTGAACTGGCGATGACCATTGGTAAAGTCATCGCCTTTATCGCGCTGATGATTGTGGTTGGCCGTCGCCTGGTGCCGTGGATCCTGGCGAAAACCGCCAGTACGGGCTCGCGTGAGCTGTTTACCCTGGCCGTATTGGCATTGGCGCTCGGCATAGCCTATGGCGCAGTGAAACTGTTCGACGTTTCCTTTGCACTGGGGGCATTCTTCGCCGGTATGGTACTGAACGAGTCAGAGCTGAGCCATCGAGCGGCCCACGACACCCTACCGCTGCGCGATGCCTTTGCCGTACTGTTCTTTGTGTCGGTCGGCATGCTGTTTGATCCGATGATTTTGATCAACGAGCCTCTGGCGGTACTGGCAACACTGGCGATTATCGTGTTCGGTAAATCGGCAGCAGCCTTCCTGCTGGTGAAAATGTTCGGCCACTCCAAGCGCACCGCGCTGACCATTTCCGCCAGCCTCGCACAAATCGGTGAGTTCGCCTTCATTCTGGCTGGCCTTGGGATCACGCTGGGTATGATGTCTGAACACGGTCGCAATTTAGTGCTGGCCGGGGCCATCTTGTCGATTATGTTGAATCCATTGCTGTTCACGCTGCTCGAGCGTTATCTGGCCAAGACAGAGACCATGGAAGACCAAATCCTGGAAGAGGCAGTGGAAGAGGAGAAGCAAATCCCAGTCGATATGTGCAATCACGCGCTGGTGGTCGGTTATGGCCGTGTTGGTAGCCTGCTGGGGGCCAAATTGGCCGAAGCTGGCATTCCGCTGGTGGTGATCGAGAATTCGCGCCCACGGGTTGAGGCATTGCGCGAGCAAGGCATCAAAACAGTGTTGGGCAATGCAGCGAATCCGGAGATCATGGATCTGGCACGACTCGACTGTGCACGCTGGCTGCTGCTGACTATCCCCAACGGTTATGAGGCCGGCGAGATCGTGGCCTCTGCGCGGACCAAGCGGCCAAATATCGAGATTATCGCCCGGGCGCACTACGATGACGAAGTGTCGTATATCTCCGATCGCGGGGCGAATCAGGTGGTGATGGGGGAACGGGAAATCGCCAACAGCATGCTGAATATCCTTAAACTGGATACGCTGACTGAAGAAGAGAAAATGGGCGGCTGCCCGATCTGATATAACAAATGATGCAAAAAAGGTCCGGCTCGCCGGACCTTTCGTTTTTTACCGTTCCCAGTAAGACTCTTCCAGACTGTCTTCCCGCTCTGGCAAACCGCGCGTCAAGCGTGGCGAATGCTGATTCAACACCTGATAGCTGACGCGGTTGGCGTATTTACACACCTGCGCCAGCGAAGAATAGGTCAGGTAGCTGCGAACGTGTTTACTGGAGTTCGGCACGTTATTACGGTGGTAGCCGTTGGCCGCAATATCATGCAGCAGCGCCGACAATGCCCCATCACCGGCACCGTTGGTGTTCATGATTTTCTCAGGCCCACCCATGTAGGGTGCTATGTGGGAATAAACACGGAATGGATTCTCACAACTTTCGCGCCGCATCGCACGGCTGAACTCATAACGGTTGAATTCGGCGATATGCCCCGGCAACAATGGATGCTGTGTTTCACGCTTATTGGACTCTTCGGTGTAACCTGCCATATAAAGCCCGTTTGGCCCGGCAGTGCACAACACCAGATCGACCCATTCAAGTGCCATGTCCGACGCAGTCAACGGATCACTCAGCCCTGTCAGTTCCAGCGCTTCATCTTCGTTCATCGCCAGGATCGATACGTGTTCTTTCAGGAAGTCACGCCACCACTGTGGGTTGTCGGCAATGACATACTTGGTTCCCAACGTCAGCACCACCGGTACATCATGCTTTTTGGCAAACTCAATCGCCTGCATGGTCGCAGCCGGCATCGGCTCCCCTTCTTTGCAACGTACCAGGTAGGACGTCAGCACCAATGCGGAGGCACCGGCAATCACTTCTTCCTTCACACTTTCCGGCCGCAGCTGGTTCATCTGCCCAGGGCTGATAGCGAAAGTACGCTCGCCGCTTTCACCGATCAGCGTGAAACAGCGCCCAATGGCACCATCAACCGCCTGCAGGTGGTTAAGATCGGTACGGCTGGAGGTATTGCACAGATAGCGGTAGGCGTAGCTACCAATTTTGATATTGCTGCACATCACGCCGAGCAGCACCGAGCGGTCATCTGCCAGCACTGAATAGTTGTGCAAAGTATTGCCGATGGTGCCGCCGGCAAACTGATGAGTGATCAGATTATTGTCGATCAGTTCCTGATATAACGCTTCAGCTACATCATCTTCAATCACCAAAGAATGCCCGAGGCTCAGGCCATAGCGCTGGACAAAAGTGTCATCCACTTTTGCCTCAATATCTACCAGCGTCTGGTCAATGCCGACGACATACGAGGTGCTGATTTCATTTTCAGGTTGAACTTGCTGTAAGAGCGGATCGCGGGCGTTCACCGGAAAATAGTGTTTGGACTTACGTTTACCAGGAAATTTCATGTAATTGGCGGCAGTGGCAGTTAACAGGCAGAGAATGTTAGCACATTCCTGCCCGATTGATGATGGCTGTCACCATTTTGCGCACTGAGGATCAGAAGCGCTGTGCCACTAGTTGCTGCATCATATCAATGTGTGCCGATTCGTCGTTCAGCGCAGAAATATACTCGAACTTCTCACCACCTGCATGAAGGAAGATCTCACGGTTTTGCTCTTTGATCTCTTCCAGCGTTTCCAGACAGTCCGCCGAGAAACCGGGGCAAATGAGCTGAATATGCTTAATGCCTTGTGCAGGAAGACTTTTCAAGGTTTCGTCGGTGTAAGGCGTCAGCCATGGCTCGCGACCAAAGCGCGACTGGTACGTCATCATCACCCGATCTGGTGCCACAGGTAACGTGGCGGTCAGGGCGCGCAGCGTGTCTTCACAGCGTTGTGGGTAATCGTCGCCAAGGCGCGCATAGCGTTTGGGAATGCCGTGGAATGACAATACCAGACGATCCGGTTGACCATGCTCGGCGAAGGAACGTTCAACGCTCTGGCGCAGTGCAGCAATATAGGCCGGGTGTTCCGCATAATCGCGAATAAAGCTGATCGAAGGCAGTCGACGATAGCCTTTCAGTATCCGCGCCACCCCGTCCCAGACCGCCGCACTGGTTGAGCAGGAATATTGCGGGTACAGCGGCAATACCACCAGATTGGTCACCCCTTGCGCCAGTAACTTGTCGATAGCCTCTGACAGACTCGGCGAGCCGTAGCTCATGCCCAACTCTACCGGTGTATTCGGCATCCGTGCAGCCAGTGCGCGCTGCTGACGGCGGCTGTAGACCAACAGCGGTGAACCTTCGTCCATCCACACCGATTGATACAGCTTGGCAACCCGCGGTGAACGTATCGGCAAGATCGCACCGTTAAGGATCGGCCACCAAATCAACGGCGAAGTATCAACCACCCGGTCGTCACTGAGGAATTCCTTCAGATAGCGTTTTACCGCCGATGAGGTCGGAGCATCCGGTGTGCCCAGGTTCACCAGCAGTACCCCGTGTTTCTCTTGCTTCATCTCAGTTCCCCTTGATTCCTTGCAAGCTAACCCCCCGTTCTGGGTCAGGGCGTTAACATCGATTAATGGCGCCTATTGTAACGGAAAAGCGCCTTGTCGGAACCGATATCAGCAACAGGTACTACCCATGATGAAGGCGGGAAACTTAAGCCATGTTCTGCCCTTGCGCCAGCTGCCAGACTGCCGCCACATTGCGTGCCGTCACTTCCAGATTATCGGCCGCCTCCGTCAGGGCTTCGTCCAGGGTGACAATACGATCAAGCACTGAAAAAGCGGCATCAATACCGTGCTGATGCACGACCTGATAATCTTTCGACAGGCTGCCGGCAATGCCGATCACCGGCAAGCCATGGCGTTTGGCTACCCTTGCCACGCCAATCGGTGTTTTGCCGTGGATCGACTGGCTGTCCAGTCGCCCTTCTCCGGTGATCACCAGATCGGCGTCGCAAAGCGCCTCTTCCAGTCGCAAAGTTTCAATCACGATTTCAATTCCCGGCCGTAAGCGAGCGTTGAGCATACCGAGCAAGGCCGCCCCCATTCCGCCCGCTGCACCGGCCCCCGGAGTGTTGATCACTTCACGGCCGGTAGCCTGCTGCAACAAACTGCCAAAATGGCTCAGTGCCGAATCCAACTGCGTCACCATTTCAGGCGTTGCGCCCTTCTGCGGGCCAAACACCGCCGAAGCGCCATGAGGGCCACATAAAGGGTTATCCACGTCACAGGCAGCGGTCACGCTCACCTGTTGCAGACGTGGGTCTACCTCTGAAAGATCGATTTGCGCTAGCTGCGCCAATGCCGCGCCACCGGGCAACAGTGGATTTTGTTTATCATCCAGCAGCCTGGCACCCAGTGCTTGCATCATACCGGCGCCACCGTCGTTAGTGGCACTGCCGCCGATGCCAAGAATAATCGCCTTCACACCGCGCTCTAACGCAGCCAGGATCAGTTCACCGGTACCGTAACTGGTGGTGATCCGTGGATCACGCAGCGCTTTAGGTGCCAGGTGCAGGCCAGAAGCCGCCGCCATCTCAATAACGGCGGTTTCCCCATCCCCCAACAATCCGTAAAAGGCCTGAACCGGCTGGCCCAGCGGCCCCATTACCTCAACCCTGACGATTTCCCCGCCGGTGGCTGCCACCATGGAATCCACCGTACCTTCGCCGCCGTCTGCCATCGGCAGTTTCACATACTGGGCCTGTGGGTAGACCTGGCGGAACCCGCGCTCAATGGCCTCAGCCACCTCCAACGCACTCAGGCTCTCTTTAAACGAGTCCGGGGCAATAACCACTTTTTTCAGCGTTTTCATCAGTATTCCTTATCCCGCCAGATTAAATACGCCAAACATCAACGCCGAGACGGCCGCGATGGTAAAGCCGATCAGGGTTTCATACGGCAGTAACTTCAGCCGTTGATGGACGGCCATATTGACGCTGCCGCCAGTGGCGTGGAAGAAACTGCCGTGTGGCAGGTGATCCAGCACCGTAGCACCGGCATGGATCATCGCTGCGCCGGCCAGCCCACTGACCCCCAGTTCCAGCAAGGTACTGCTGAATACGCCGGATGCCACGGCGGTACCGGCGGTGGTGGAAGCGGTCGCCATCGACATCAGGGCCCCAGACAGCGGCGCAAGCAACCAGGCCGGCATACCTGTGTGGGTCAATCCGTTAATCAACGCGTCCTTCAGCGCCGAGTTGGCGATAATGCCTGCCAGCGTGCCAGTACCGAGCAACATAATCGCTACCGGTGCCATACGGGACAGACCTGAAACCATAAACTGATTGCACTGACGGATGCGCCCCATCAGCAATGCCCCCGCCAGTCCACCGGCTGGTAGCGCAATCAGTGGATCAATGGCAATTCCCGCAATGGGACGTAACGACAGCAACACAATGGCAACCAATGGTGCACTGATCGCCGCCGCAAAGCCCGGACGGGATCCTTCGACATGTTGAGTTAATTCCTCCGCCATCACCTTGTCGCCCTTGTTGCTCAAACGTCGGGCAAGCAGATAAGCCACCACCAACCCGCACAGGCCAGGCACGATACCGGCCATCATCACTGAGGTCAGCGGTACATGGAAGTTGTCGGCAGCCGCAATGGTGTTCGGGTTTGGCGACATCACGTTACCGGCCTTACCGCCACCGATCATCGCCAACAAAATGGCGGCACGTGATATCCCGGCTTTTTGAGCAATTGAAAGCGCAATAGGTGCCACCGTGATCACCGCTACGTCGATAAATACACCGACCGCAGTCAGGATCAGTGTAGCCACTGCCAATGCCAGCAGCGCGCGGGTTTCTCCGACTTTACGAACGATAGTTTCGGCAATTGTGTGTGCGGCACCGGACTCAATCAACACCCCGGCCAACACCCCTGCCGCCAGAATGCGCATCACGGCATTGGTGATGCCCTGAGCCCCGGTAATCATCAGTGTCACGGTCTGCACCAGATCGGCGCCGCCGCATAATCCACCGGCCAATGCACCGGCAATCATGCCATATGCAGGTGGGACCTTGCGTAGAATCAGGACGATAGCGACGATCAATGCTACCAGTGCCCCAAGCGTGGATACCGTTGTCATTATTATTTTCCCCGTTGTTGGTGTGGGGAAAACATATCCTGAGCCTCGGGTATTAGCGTGAGAGAAAGCCACAAAAACCTACGCGGCTGTCCGCCACAAAGTTGTGGCTTTACACAATTCATTCGTGCATCAACATGCCGATATATAACTGTAGCGTGTCAGTTAACTGATTGATTTTTAATCCCGTAATAGCCTCAATGCGCTGTAAGCGATAGCGGAGTGTATTGACGTGAATATGAAGCTCGGCAGCAGTTTGCGTCTGATCACAATTCCGCGAAAAATAGTGCCGAAGGGTGCTACGCAACACCCCTTTTTCATCGCTGGCACCCAATACCTGCCAGGGCCGAGAAAGCTCCTGAGCACGCCAGTCCTCACCTAAATCACACAGTAATGATGGCAACGGGAAATCTTGATAGAACAGTGTCTTATGGCGCAACTTCAGTCGCTGCGCCATCGCCTGCGTAGCGCGAGCCGTCAGATTTGAACGATGTAACCCTGATTCACCGTTAAAGAATCCGCCGATTATCAGGCGCAGGTTAAAGCGCGATTGAAGCTGAGTCTGCAACTGTTGTGCCTGCTTGCGCTCCTGTTTCAAACTCCACTCACCTTGCACCAGACAGGCTGGCCGCAGCAGGATCATTTCGTTGAAGCCAGTAATTGCGATCAGGGCTTCACGTTGGGTATGTTCCAATTCTGTCAGCAGTTCACGCAGCAAATGTGGTTGGGGATCTTGCAATTCGACGACCCAAACAATACGCGGCTGTTGCAGATCCAACCCCAAATAGGCAGCCATCGCCTCCAGTGAGGCCGTTGCCGGTTGCGGTTGCAGTAACTGATTCGCCAGTTCCTCACGGTAACGTTTTTCCCACTGGTTTTGATCCAGCAAAGCCGCCTGCTCTACCATCAGCTCAGCCGCCATTTTCACCAGTTCGGCATAAGCGCGTACCTGCGCCGGCTCACCAGAAATGCCGATCACGCCCACCTGCTGGCTACGAAAACTGAATGGCAGGTTGATCCCGGGTCGCACACCTTTCAAATGCGTAGCGGTCACTGCATCGATTTCCACCACGCGATTCTCGGTCAGTGCCAACACAGCACCTTCATGACGCTGGAACAGGCGTGAGGGATTACCGGAAGCAATGATGACACCGTTACTGTCCATCACGTTGACGGAATGATTGATGATGCCCATCGCACGCTGCACGATCTGGCGTGCGGTGGATTCTGCCAGCAAATTGGTGGGTCTGAGCATACCGGCTCCTGCTAATGATGGAAATGCAGGCAGTTATACGCCACTTTCACGGGGTTATTAAAGGGCAGTGTGACAACAAGCCGAGGCGATCACACTTCGGCAGAAAAAGACAAAAAAAACGCCAGACCTAAGGCCTGGCGTTACGCACAGCTATAAAAAACCGATTAACCGAGAATGGTCGCCAGTTCAGCGCTCACTTCGGTCACTTTACGGGTGCCATCGATTTTACGGTATTGGGTGTTACCTGCTTCAGCTTCTTTGCTGTAATAAGAAATCAGCGGTGCAGTCATCTGATGGTATTCCACCAAACGTTTACGTACGGTTTCTTCCTGATCGTCTTTACGCGTCGTCAGTTCTTCACCGGTCACGTCATCTTTACCTTCCACCTGTGGCGGATTGAATTTAACGTGATACACACGGCCAGACGGCGCATGTACGCGACGGCCAACAATACGATCAACGATCAGTTCGTCTGGCACATCAAATTCCAGCACGTAATCCACGTTGATGCCGGCTTCTTTCATCGCATCAGCCTGTGGAATAGTGCGTGGGAAACCGTCCAGCAGGAAGCCATTACGGCAGTCTTCCTGGGTGATGCGTTCTTTAACCAGTGCAATTACCAGCTCATCGGTCACCAGCTTGCCGGCGTCCATGATCTCTTTCGCCTGCTTGCCCAGTTCACTGCCGGCCTTCACGGCTGCGCGCAACATATCACCAGTAGAGATTTGCGGAATACCGTATTTCTCCATGATGAATTGAGCCTGAGTACCTTTACCAGCGCCCGGAGCGCCCAGCAGAATGATACGCATTGCGTAAATCCCCTTGCTATGTAGTTTTTATAAAATTGCGAAAACGCTCAACCATACCATTTCAGGGGGGGCTGGCTCAAGGTACGCGAGGAAATCGATTGCGGAACACAGGGAGTAAAACAGAGGATAAAACGCGGAAAATCAGTGATAAAACAAAAAAATACGCCCCTAACATACAGGGTAGAGGCGTATATAATCGAAATTATGCGGACAACAGCTTATTCATACGGCGAATAAACTGATTTGGGTCTTCCAGCGTGCCGCGTTCAGCCAGCAGCGCCTGATCCAGTAACAGGTCAATCCATTCAGCGAATTGTTCGTTATCACCCACATCGGATGCGCGTTTGACCAGCGCATGCTCCGGATTCAGTTCGAAAATGTATTTCACGGCCGGAGCTTCCTGGCCTGCCGCGGCAAACAGTTTTGCCATCTGGGTGCTCATTTCATCAGCATCGGTGATAACGATAGCCGGCGTATCCGTCAGGCGGTGCGTCAGGCGCACATCCTTCACACGATCCCCCAGCAGCGTTTTCACGCGATCAACAAACGGCTCCAACTGCTTCTCAGCGGCTTTCTGTTCTTCGGTTTCATCCGCCAGCTTGTCCAATGCGTCGTCCGCCTTGCTGACAGATTGGAACGGCTTGCCGTCAAACTCGGTCAGGTAGCTCATCATCCATTCGTCAATGCGATCGGACAGCAGCAGCACTTCGATGCCTTTCTTACGGAACAGCTCCAGGTGCGGGCTGCTCTTGGCGGCAGCATAGCTGTCAGCAGTGATGTAATAGATCTTTTCCTGCCCTTCTGCCATCCGGCCAACGTATTCTTCCAGCGAAACGGTTTGCGCCGAGCTGTCGCCGTGGGTCGAAGCAAAACGCAGCAGTTTGGCAATGGCTTCTTTGTTGCTGCCATCTTCCGCTGGGCCTTCTTTCAACACCAGACCGAACTGCTGCCAGAACTTCTGGTAGCCTTCAGCATCGTCTTTAGCCAGTTTTTCCAGCATCTGCAGTACACGCTTCGTCAGCGCACCACGCAGGTTTTGCGTTACGCGGCTGTCTTGCAGAATTTCACGAGAAACGTTCAGCGGCAGATCGTTGGAATCTATCAGACCACGCACGAAACGCAGGTAATTCGGCATGAACTGCTCAGCGTCGTCCATGATGAATACGCGCTGCACATACAGCTTCAGACCGTGCTTGTGATCGCGGTTCCACATGTCCCAAGGTGCCTGTGCCGGGATATACAGCAGGCTGGTGTATTCCTGCTTCCCTTCAACCCGGTTATGGCTCCAGCTCAGCGGATCGGTAAAATCGTGCGCGATGTGCTTGTAGAACTCTTTGTATTCTTCGTCGGTAACGTCAGCCTTGCCACGGGTCCACAAAGCCTGTGCTTTGTTGATTTTCTCCCAGGTAACGGTGCCGTCTTCTTCGTTTTTGGTTTCAATTTCAACAGGCAGTGCGATGTGATCGGAGTATTTGCCGATCACCGAACGCAGGCGCCAGGCATCGAGATACTCGTCTTCGCCTTCACGCAGATGCAGCGTGATTTCAGTACCGCGATCTTCTTTGCTAATGTCAGCAATGGTGTAATCACCTTCACCAACAGACTCCCAGAACACGCCCTGATCAGCAGCAGCGCCGGCAGCGCGGGTGCGAACGGTCACTTTATCCGCCACGATGAACGCGGAGTAGAAGCCCACGCCGAACTGGCCGATCAGTTGGCTGTCTTTAGCCTGATCAGAGCCGATAGATTCCAGGAAGGCCTTGGTACCTGATTTGGCGATAGTACCCAGGTTTTCAATCACTTCTTCGCGGCTCATACCAATGCCGTTGTCAGCAATGGTCAACGTACGTTTGTCTTTATCGAAGGACAGGCGTACACGCAGCTCACCGTCACCTTCATACAGCTCAGGTGTGGACAATGCACGGAAACGCAGTTTGTCGGCGGCGTCTGAGGCATTGGAGATCAGCTCACGCAGGAAAATTTCTTTATTGGAGTACAGCGAATGAATCATCAAATGAAGCAGTTGTTTTACTTCAGACTGGAAACCACGGGTTTCTTGACCTTTCATACTCATTGATTACCTCAAAGACAATAGCTACCAAAATCGGACAATGAGGATCAAGTGGGGGTAAGGGCGTTGTTTTTCAAGCGACTGGCGGGAAATTTTTGCAGAATAACTGACGGGGCCAAATAGCCCCGTCAGAGGAAAACATTAAAACTTAATGACGTGGCGACCTGCCAATGAATGTGACAGCGTAGTGCCATCAACCATCTCGAGTTCGCCACCCACCGGCACGCCGTGGGCAATGCGGCTGGCAACCACACCATACTGACCACACATCTCGGCAATATAGTTGGCAGTAGCCTCACCTTCCACCGTCGGGTTGGTGGCCAGGATCACTTCGGTAATGCTTTCTTTTTCCAGCCGTTGCTCCAGCCGATCCAAACCGATATCGCCAGGCCCAATGCCGTCCATCGGCGACAAGTGGCCCATCAGCACAAAGTAGCGCCCGGCGAACTGGCCGGTCTGCTCAATGGCGTGAATATCAGCCGGGCTTTCCACCACACAGATCTGGCCGTTTTGCTGACGGCGCGGATTGGCGCAGATAGTGCAAATATCTTGCTCGGTGAACGTGCGGCAATCGGCACAATGACCGATTTCCGACATGGCACGGGTCAGCGCCTGCGCCAGGCTCATTCCACCGCTGCGATCGCGCTGCAACAACTGGAATGCCATGCGTTGCGCCGATTTAGGGCCTACGCCCGGCAGACAACGCAATGCCTCCATCAGTGTTTCAAGGAGCGGGCTGGTTTGCATCAGAACGGCATCTTAAAGCCAGGTGGCAGTTGCATGCCATTGGACACGGATGCCATCTTCTCTTTCTGGGTTTCGTCGATACGACGTGCTGCATCGTTGATCGCCGCAGCGATCAGATCTTCCAGCATATCTTTGTCGTCTTCCATCAGGCTCGGATCGATCTCCACACGACGGCAGTTGTGCGCGCCATTGATGGTGACTTTCACCAGGCCAGCACCAGATTCGCCCGTCACTTCCAATTTGGCGACTTCTTCCTGCATCTGCTGCATTTTTTCTTGCATTTGCTGGGCTTGCTTCATCAGGTTGCCCAGACCGCCTTTACCAAACATAGTCGTCTCTCGTCGCTAGGGCCGCGCACTTTACGCGGCGTTTAAATGGGGCGAATACTCTCTTCATCCAGATCCGCGTCAAAGAAACGGCGCAGCGTCTGGATATTGGTATCCGCAACGATCGACTGACGCGCCTGCGCCAGTTTTTCTTCATAAATGGCTTGTCGCCACTCCAGCGGAGTCCGCTCCGCTGGATTATCGTCTTCCACCACGGTCAACTCAACCGGGCTGCCATACAGCTCGCTGAGCGCATCAGTCAGCACCTTCTGCGCCGATGGCGAGTTCAGATGACGCTGCGACGACCGCAGATGGAGACAAATCTTACCCGGTTCCAGCTGTTGTTTAACCGCGTTTAATGCCAGTTGCTGTACCAGTTTCGGAATTTTTAGCTTATCGATTTCCGCGGCCCAAGCATCGCGCTCCAACGACTCAACCACCAGCTTAGCTGACAGTTCAGGCGTTTTCTCATGCTCAAGCGCGGTACGCAGTGCTTTTGGCGTAGCCAGCGGCTCCGGTTCGGCCTCTGGCTCGGTTAATGCTCGCCAGCGGTAAGCTTCCGGCTTGGCCGGTTTTTCCTGCACGATCTTTTCCGCCTGGCGCTGCTGGCTGCGCTCAGTCACGGAAGCCAACCGCTCCAGTGCTGAGTTTGCCGGCCGCGCTTTTCCAGGCGCCGCCGGTTCACTCTTTTTTGGTGTGGATGCTCCCTGCTGCCGTAGCAGTTGGGTTCGCGCCTTTAATAATTGCGCGGTGGCATCCGGTAAATGCGCCGGTTGATTGTTCTGCGGTGCGGCCTGCCCTAACGGCGGTGGCGCATCCTGAAACTGTTGTGGCTGTGCCAGTTGAGACTGCGGCTGTGTCAATTGCACGGGTGCCGTCTGCACCATCGCGACCGGCTCTGGAATCACCGCTTTCGGGTGAAACGCCAGTGCACGCAGCAAGGTCATTTCAACCCCCATACGGCGATCCGGTGCAAAAGCCAGCTCTTTACGCCCGATCAGCAGCGTTTGGTAATAAAGTTGCACGTCAGTCGGCGGCAAAGTACGCGCTAACTCACGCAGCCGCTGTTCGATAGCGGCGTAATGGTTGTCCAGCACCGATGGCAGCAATTGCACCATCGCGATACGGTGCAGCAACGCCAACGTTTCGACTAGCAGATTTTCCCAATCGACACCGCGCGAAGCGGCCTGCGCTACCTGTGCCATCACCTTTTCACCATCGGCACTCACCAACGCCTCGAGGATAGCCAGTGGCTGTTCGTCGTCGAGTGTGCCAAGCATCTGGCTAACCGTGGCGGTGGTTACCTGCCCCTGCCCCATGGCAATCGCCTGGTCAGTGAGGCTCAGTGCATCGCGCATGCTACCGTCAGCGGCGCGCGCTAAAAGCTGCAATGCACGCTGATCGCTGGTGATGTGTTCTGCTTGCAGTACCGTTTCCAACTGGCTGCGGATTTGGTCGACATCCAACGCCTTGAGATGGAATTGCAAACAACGTGACAGAATGGTCACAGGCAATTTTTGCGGATCAGTGGTTGCCAGCAGGAATTTGACGTGTGCAGGTGGCTCTTCCAGCGTTTTCAACAGCGCATTGAAGCTGTGGCGCGAGAGCATGTGCACTTCGTCAATCAGGTAAACCTTGAAGCGACCACGGGCGGGCGCATACTGGACGTTATCGAGCAGATCGCGGGTATCTTCCACCTTGGTTCTGGACGCGGCATCAATCTCGATCAGATCGACAAAACGCCCCTGCTCAATCTCGCGGCAGTTATCGCATTGACCGCACGGTGTGGCGGTGATGCCGGTTTCACAGTTCAGGCCTTTGGCCAGCAGGCGCGCAATGGTGGTTTTACCCACGCCACGCGTTCCCGAGAACAGATAGGCGTGATGAATCCGCCCCAGCGAGAGGCCGTTAGCCAGCGCAGTCAGGACGTGTTCCTGTCCGACAACATCTGCAAACGTTTGAGGGCGCCACTTACGGGCAAGAACCTGATAGCTCATTAATACCGGAAAAGTCGAGTAATCTGGAGGGTCATGCTAACACAGCCTCGTGGCGATCCGCGAGGCTGTTTATCCCCATCATCTTTCGTGCCGCCGCGTTATGGGCAACATATGCACACGCCTGGCGGTGAGACGAAATCTATTGGGGATATAAATTTTAAATCAGTGGCCGGCGAAGTTGACCAGGCTGTAGCATTCGATACCCAAGCCGTTTAAACGCGCTTCACCGCCAAGATCCGGCAGGTTAATAATGAATGCTGCGTCTTTAACTTCACCACCCAAACGGCGGATCAGCTTGGCTGTCGCCTCAATGGTGCCACCTGTCGCCAGCAGATCGTCAACCACCAGCACTTTATCACCCGCGTTGATAGCATCGGTGTGGATTTCCAGCTTGTCAGTACCGTATTCCAGCTCATAGCTTTCGCTGAGGGTCGCACGCGGCAGCTTGCCTGGTTTACGTACAGGTACAAAACCCACGCCCAGCGCCAACGCAACCGGAGCACCAAACAGGAAACCACGCGCTTCGGTGCCCACCACTTTGGTGACGCCCGCTTCGCGGAAGCGCTCAACCAGTAATTCAATACTGGCAGCATAGGCCAGCGGGTTTTCCAGCAGGCTGGTGACGTCACGGAACAGTATGCCCGGCTTAGGGTAGTCCGGAATGGTTTTGATACTGTCTTTAATAAACTGAAGCTGCTGCGCAGTAGCGGTCATAATTATTGCCTGATAAAACTGCCTAATGACTTGCACGCAGGTCGTCTGAAACCCAATCCCGCGATAAACAGGAAATGGGGAGCACCCCGCGCACGAAAACGCCCAAATCTATGCAAACTGGCGGACAAATGCAACTGTCGCCTGCATCTTTCAAGCTGCAGCCTAAAAGCTACTGACTATCATAAGCCACAATCAGCGCTGTTTTTGTTGCGGCAGGTCAACAACAGGTAGACGCAGCATAAAGGCCAGCAGAATGGCCAACATCAATAATAATAACCCGCGTACCCACCAGATTTTCACCAACCATAGCGAAATCGCAAAGGTTAGCACGATCACCAACACGGCCTTCCATTTGGCCCCAGGCGGTAACGCACGATGCTGCTGCCAATGACGCAGATAAGACCCGAACCATGAACGGTACAGTAACCAAGAGTGGAATCGCGGCGACGAACGGGCAAAACACCAAGCGGCCAGCAACAGGAACGGCGTCGTCGGTAATAACGGCAATACCACGCCCAGCGTTGCCAGCACCACCGCCAGCCAACCGAGGATAATCAATAACCAACGTGTCATGTCACTCCTTCATCCTTGGACCTGTTAGCGGCTACTTTACCACCGGCATCTGCCGCATCGCCAGCCACTGCAACCGGAATATACGCGTGGCGCTTGTTTCACGGCGTGATCGCGGGCAAGCTGAACCCAATCTCATTGTTATGGAGCCAACGTGAGCACTCAGCGTCTTTTACACGTGTTAGAACAACAGATCACGGTACTTGCCGGCGAAATCACACCGCGCGGCGATGCCCCTATTCCGCAGGCACGCTTTGACGCAGCGCTGTTTTCCAACCGCGGCACACGTCTGCGCGATTACCTGACAGAAGTGCAAAAGAACTTTACCCAATTGCAGACCGCTGCCAACGACAAACGCACGACACAGGTTGCCTTTCTGGCCGAGCGGCTGGTAGCACAGATCACCGCTCTGCAGCGCGAGCTTGCGACTCAAGCTCTGCGCCGCAAGAATCAACCCAAGGAAGTGGCAGCAGTCGATTTGTATCACAAGCTGGCCGAGCATCAGGATTATGAGCGCCGAATCATTGCAATGATTCAAGATCGGGAAAGTCTTTTAGGAAGACAAACGACGCTGGCTGCACAGCAAAAACTACAACATGAACTCGCGGCGCTGGAAGGTCGATTGATGCGTTGCCGCCAAGCATTGGCGCGCATTGAACGCAGTATTGAGCGCAAAGAAAACGGTTTTTGAAGATTTATCACAATATTTTAATGATTATTCCCCTCCGAGGATCTTGTTCACTATACTCAGCCGAAGCGAAGCATCACTCATTCATCTCAATTAAAACGTGGGTTTTATGTCTCTAGAAAATGCCTCACCAGAACTGCAACTGGCGGTAGATCTGATTTACCTGTTGGAATGCAATGAGATCGATCCAGCCACCGCACTGGCGGCGTTGGATATCGTCAAACGGGATTATCAGGAAAAGCTGCAACGCAATGGTGTGACCTCTCCCTACCTGCCTGTCGGGCAATAAAAAGGGTTCAGCCTGCGCTGAACCCTTGATTCTCATCCCACTATCCTGCCGATACTCCACCTTCTCCCGGTGACAGTGTCCGTTTGACTTCCTGCACCTCATTGCCCTGCTGGTTGTGCAAGTACACTTCAAGCTGGTTGAAAGCAATATTGATGTCGTTCTCACGACACAGGCGTTCGATCGAACGGTTCAGTTCGTCGACGGTATAGCTGCGGTCACGCAATTCCCGGACATAAAGACGCAGTTCATGATCCAGCGTGCTGGCGCCAAAATTAAGGAAGAATACCTGCGGTTCTGGATCGGTCATTACCCGCGGATTATCGTGCGCTGCCTTTAACAGCACCGCTTTCACCTTATCCAGATCTGAACCATAAGCCACACCGACTTTGATCAATACACGGGTGATGGTGTCTGACAGAGACCAGTTGATCAACCGCTCGGTCACAAACGCTTTGTTCGGGATGATCACCTCTTTGCGGTCAAAGTCAGTGATGGTCGTGGCGCGAATGCGAATTTTACTGACCGAGCCGGAGAAGCTACCAATAGTAATGGTGTCGCCGATGCGGATCGGCCGTTCGAACAGGATGATCAAACCAGAGACAAAGTTGGCGAAAATCTCCTGCAGACCAAACCCTAACCCTACGGTTAAACCGGCGGCCAACCACTGCAGTTTATCCCAAGAGACACCCAGCGACCCGAGTGCGGTCACAGCGCCCACGGTGGTAATCAGATAGGTCAGTATGGTCGTGACAGCGTAAGACGTCCCCTGCCGCAACTGCAGCCGTGACAACACCACCACTTCCAGTAAACCTGGCAGGTTGCGGGTCATGACGTAAGCGACGATCACCGCAGCTATCGCGACCATCATATTACCCAGCGTCACCGCCTGTGCCACGCTGCTGCCCGCAACGGTCGCGGTATAATGCCAGAGCGTGATGCTGTCCAGATACGAAATCACCGTTACCAGATCCGACCAAATACCGTACAGAGCGCTGGCGAAGATAATAAATAGCACCATAGTGGTCAGACGCAGCGATTGTTCGTTGATCTGATCGAGCGCCAAAGGTGGCTCTTCAACCGGCTCGACCCCTTCGGCCCCCTCTTTCTCTTTCGCCAAACTCTGACGGCGAGCCAACGCACGCCGATATGCCAGCCGCCGCGCCGCAACGCTCAAACCGCGAATAGCGGTCAGATAAACAATGTTCCACAGGAAGAATAAATAGAGACTGTCGATCCAGCGGCCAGCAAGGCGCAGTGTAGTGTAGAAGTAACCGGCGAACATCAACCCGAGCAAAATCAGCGGCGTCGCTGCAATAGCAGTGACGATCACTAACCGCACCGCATGTGAGCCTTTCTCACGCCAACTGTCGCGACACATTGGGAACACCAGCACGGCTAACAGCGCCAATGTCAGCATCACCACCACCTGGCCAATAACATCTTCCACCAGCCGTAACGGCGCTTTCTCACCCAGCACTGACCAGAAGATTAACGGCAGTAGCGCCAGGCCCAAGCGCACCGTCTGACGACGATAGTGCGCACAGAGTTCAACAGAAAAGTTGAAATGCCGCTCGCTGATGCCGCCACGTGCCAATAGACGATAGGTAAAGCCGAAAACCAGCCAGAACATCGCTAACTGCTGCGAGAGTGCCCAAATAAAGTCACTGAGGCCAATATCTGCCCGGTAACACCAGAAACCGGCGCCGAGTAATAGCGCCGAACCTGGCAATACCTTCAACAGGGTCAAAATAATGGCTTTCGGCGTATGCAATTGGCTATCGCGCTTTAACTGCCCGACATCATTCGCCAGTTTCTGCAAATGATTGTCGATCAGCTTATAGCGCCAACGTAGCAAACCCAGTAACAGCAACAGCGGGATAAGGATGACTAATGAATTCAACCCACCTTGCAGCATTTTGCCGATGTCTATTTTGAAATCGAGCGCGGCAATTTGATCTTTGACCGCCCCCGGCAATGCTTTCAACCATGCCAAATCGACCGGCTTATTGCTGTTTACCCAGAAAATCTGCTGGGTTAGCGTATCTCGTAGCGAGGTGTTAACACTGGTCAACTGTTGCTGGTTGATCTGCAAGCTGATCGACTGTGCCAACTGATTGCTGAGCTGTTTATTCAACTGATCCAACAGCTCACGCCGCATATCGACGATTTCATTCAAGGCATCAAGCACGTCCGCACTGGCTTTTTCTTTACTGTCGGCGACCAACTTATTGATGTAATCATCACCCTTGAACAGATCGTCACGCTGCTGGTTGATATCAAATTGCTCCAGACGGAGATCGGCAATGCGTGTCCCCATATCAGCCACCAGCGTTCCCTGCGGCAGACTTTGTTGCTGCTGATACAAAATGCGCGACAATACCAGGCTGCCTTTCAGTACCTGGATTTGTTCCTTCAGATTACGCTCCGCCTGCAAGCCACGATCGAGCCAGTTCTTCACCCGAATATTCTGTTGGAACAGCACGTTGCTCTCTTCAGTCGCCGCGATCAGCCGTTGACTAAGTTGACGGTTAACGTCCAGCTCCTTGCTGACCAACTGATCATGCTGAATATCTGTCGCATCTTCCGGATTCTGTGCTTCTTTCGCGGTTTTTTCCGATAACGTCAGCCGCTTACTGTTGACCACCTCTTGCAGTAGCTGCACGCTATGGTCCAGTGCATCAATGTGCCCGGTGGTGTAATCCCGCTGCTTCTGCAACAGATCCTGCAAGGTGGTGTTGGCTTCCAGACTTTTTCGCTGTAGATCAATTTGCGCGTTGAGCAACGTCTGTTCAGTTGCCAGCATCACCAACTGGCTGTCGCGCAATGAACTCTGGCCCGGCGTCTGGTCATTGATTTGGTTGCGGATTTCCTGCAGGCGCTGCGAAGCAGTATACATACTGCTTTGTACCCGCTCTGGCTGGGTCTGCAATGAAACCAGTTGGCTGTTATAAGTCGACAGGTTTTCTTGCGCCGTCTGCAAGTCGTCAAGCGTCTGATAGAGGCGGGTTTCTAACTGGCGTAGCGAAAGCGGCAACAGTTCAGCTCTGGCAGCCGCACTGTCTACCGGCGCTTTCAACGCCTCTAGATCAGCGGTCACCTGCCGTAATTTGCCAGGAGCCAATTGCAGCTGCTGTTTAAGCTGGGCTCCATCTTGTTTGGTGCGTTCGATTGCATCCAGCAGTTCAAGCGTCCGGGTCAAATCCTGCTGGGTCAGTTTATTCACCGGCGTCAGCGTTTTTTGCTTATTCAACGCATCCAGTTGGCTTTGAATTTCGCTGCGAGACGGTAGATCGCCATTCAGCGCAGCATAAGCCGTGGGCTGGCAGACCGCGCAAACCGCGATCAATAAAAATAGGACAAGCGTGCGGCAGAGATCCACACCAAGGAACGAGGGTAACGCTGAAAAAGGGCGTTTAACTAACCTGCGATGCATGATTTAGCTTCGAATCAATAAAGAAGCAGAAAGATTATCACGATCGCAGATAGCCAAAGAATAAGAAAAGCATTGCTGGTGATGTACAGATGTACCGGAATCAGAACGTCAGCACTTTCTCGGCCGCCAGCGTCCACTGCGCCAGCTCAACCAACGTGCCGATCTCTACGCCGTCAGCCAGCGGTAACCGGCTAACCCCCCGCGCATCCGCGCAGGTTTTACACAGCTTCACCGGTACCTGCTGTGCAGTGAGAATTTCCAGCATCTGCTGCAAATGGTAGCCTTCATGCGGCTGTTGCCCAGCGAGGCCGGCGACCACCGCATCAGACATCAGGAACAGTTTCAGATCGAGATCGGTTTGCTGTTCTTTCAGCGCAATCGCCAGGCGTAATGCATTAAATAACGATTCGTGACCATAGGCGGCGCCATTGGCGATCAACACAACAGATGACATAGTGCTTCTCCTATAAAGGATGACTTTCGACGCTGCACGGCAGTGCCGCCAGCTCTTCCGGCTTGATACGCAAGGTTGGGCTAAACTGGGCCATTTCGAGGAAAGAATCTATCAGCATCGTGGCTTCTGCTTTCAAGTCAAAGCTCTCCGGCATAAACAGCCAGTTTTCCATCAGGCCGGTAATATAAGCGTGCAGAATGATCGCCGCACGGCGGGTATGTAAATCAGCAGGCAATTGGCCATGACCCATACAGTCTCGCAGTACCGACTCGATGCGTTCGTAACCGGCCAGATACAGCACTTTACGTGCTTCCTGCAACGGCATCATTTCACCCACGAATTCGCACTTGTGGAAAACGATTTCCATCAGTGCTCTCCGGCGGCTGTCATCGACCGTAGCGGTCAGAATGTAAATCAGAATTTCTCGTAAAATACGCAGTGGATTCTCGGGGAACTTTGCCTGATACTCTATTTCGAGATCGCCTATTTTCGACTCTGATAATTCCCAAACTTCGTTAAACAGGTCTACCTTGTTCTTGAAGTGCCAATAAATTGCACCACGCGTAACCCCGGCAGCGGTGGCAATATCTGTCAATGACGTTGCAGAAACGCCACGTTCAGAGAATTCTTGCACCGCAGCATCAAGTATGTGCTGTCGAGTTTCTAGCGCCTGCTGTTTGGTTTTTCGTGCCATGACGTTGTTTTTTCGGGGGAGTGTGATTTACATACATTCGCGTATGTATGTACCATAGCACGCACATATAATTAACGCAGCAATGGGTTTTAAAGCTTGTGATCCATTGATCATTTTGAAATCGGACACTTGAGGTTTTTCTATGAACAAAAACAGAGGGTTAACGCCTCTGGCGGCAGTTCTGATGCTTTCAGGCAGCTTAATGCTTACAGGATGTAACGATAAAGAAACCCAACAGCAAGGCGCCCAACCACCGGCTCCCGAAGTGGGTGTAGTGACATTGAAGGCAGAGCCTCTCAATATGACTACCGATCTTCCTGGCCGTACCGCTGCGTATCGTATCGCCGAAGTTCGCCCTCAGGTCAGCGGTATTATCCTGAAACGCAACTTTGTTGAAGGCAGTGATATCAAAGCAGGGTCTTCCCTGTATCAGATCGATCCTGCCACCTATCAGGCAAGCTATGACAGTGCCAAAGGCGATTTGGCCAAAGCACAGGCCAGCGCATCGATCGCGCGCGTCACGGTAAACCGCTACAAACCATTGCTGGGTACCAGTTACATCAGTAAGCAGGATTACGATACCGCCGTCTCCACGTTGCAGCAGGCAGAAGCCGCAGTGGTCGCTGCAAAAGCCGCAGTGGAAACCGCACGCATCAACCTGGCTTACACCAAAGTGACTTCACCGATCTCCGGACGTATCGGCAAATCTGCCGTAACTGAAGGTGCGCTGGTGACTAACGGCCAGACCACTGCACTGTCCACCGTGCAGCAACTTGATCCGATGTACGTTGACGTCACACAGTCGAGCAACGATTTCCTGCGCCTGAAGCAAGAACTGGCCAGCGGTGCGCTGAAACAGGAAAACGGTAAGGCCAAGGTGAAACTGCTGCTGGAAAACGGTGCGCAATACGAGCAGGAAGGCACGCTGGAATTCTCTGACGTCACAGTTGATGAAACCACGGGCTCCATCACTATTCGCGCCGTGTTCCCGAACCCGAACGATATCCTGCTGCCGGGCATGTTCGTTCGTGCGCGTCTGGATGAAGGTGTGCGTAGCGATGCGTTGCTGGTACCACAACAGGGTGTAACACGTAATCCACGTGGCGAAGCTACCGCGCTGGTCGTGGGCGCTGACGACAAAGTCGAATTGCGCACGCTGAAAGCGGATCAGGCGATTGGCGACAAATGGCTGGTTACCGACGGTTTGAAAGCCGGCGACCGCGTGATTGTCACCGGTCTGATGAAAGCCCGCCCAGGCGCTCAGGTAAAAGTGCAGGAAGTTGACACTCAGGCGCAAAAGCAGCCGCAGTCTGAAGCGCAGAAGTCATAAAAAGGAGCCGGTAAGACATGGCTAAGTTCTTTATAGATCGCCCGATTTTCGCCTGGGTAATCGCCATCATCGTCATGTTGGCGGGGGTGCTTGCAATAATGAAACTGCCTATTGCGCAGTATCCAACTATTGCACCACCAGCGGTCAGTATTTCCGCAAACTATCCAGGCGCGGATGCAAAAACGGTGCAGGATACCGTCACTCAGATTATCGAACAGAATATGAACGGTATCGATAATCTGATGTACATGTCCTCCACCAGTGACTCCTCTGGTAGCGTCACCATTACATTGACATTTAACTCTGGCACCGACCCTGATATCGCACAGGTTCAGGTTCAGAACAAATTGTCACTGGCTACACCGCTGCTGCCACAAGAAGTACAGCAGCAGGGCCTGAAAGTTGAAAAATCGAGCAGCAGCTTCCTGATGGTTGCTGGCTTCATTTCCGACGATCCGAGCATGACTCAGGACGATATCGCGGACTATGTAGCCTCTAACATCAAAGACCCTATCAGCCGTTCATCCGGTGTGGGTGAAGTGCAACTGTTTGGTGCCCAGTACGCCATGCGTATCTGGTTGGATCCAAACAAGCTGAACAATTTCCAGCTGACCACGACGGACGTGACGTCCGCCATCACCGAGCAGAACAACCAGATTGCCGCAGGGCAATTGGGTGGGATGCCGCCGGTGCCAGGCCAACAACTTAACGCATCAATCATTGCGCAGACCCGTCTGACCTCTCCAGAAGAGTTCGGTAAAATTCTGCTGAAGGTGAATGCTGACGGTTCTCAGGTTCGCTTGAGAGATGTTGCACACATTGAACGTGGTGCGGAAAGCTATGCCGTTACCGCGCGTTATAACGGTAAACCGGCTGCTGGCTTGGGTATCAAACTGGCTACAGGCGCCAACGCCCTGAACACCGCGAAAGCGGTTAAAGACGCGCTGACCAAGATGCAACCTTTCTTCCCTCAAGGGATGAAAGTGGTTTACCCGTACGACACGACCCCGTTCGTTAAAATCTCAATTAACGAAGTGGTAAAAACGCTGATCGAAGCCATCATCCTGGTGTTCCTGGTGATGTATTTGTTCCTGCAAAACTTCCGCGCAACCTTGATCCCAACGATTGCGGTACCGGTAGTATTGCTGGGGACCTTTGCGATTCTCGCGGCGTTTGGCTTCTCGATAAACACCCTGACGATGTTCGGCATGGTGCTGGCGATAGGCTTGTTGGTGGATGACGCCATCGTGGTGGTAGAGAACGTCGAGCGTGTGATGTCCGAAGAGGGACTCCCGCCGAAAGAAGCCACCAAGAAATCGATGGAGCAGATTCAGGGTGCGTTGGTCGGTATTGCCATGGTGCTGTCAGCGGTATTCGTACCAATGGCATTCTTTGGTGGCTCAACGGGCGCTATCTACCGTCAGTTCTCCATCACTATCGTTTCTGCGATGGCACTGTCAGTACTGGTTGCGTTGATCCTGACACCAGCACTGTGCGCCACCATGCTCAAACCTGTGCCGAAGGGCGATCACGGGGTTAAAACCGGCTTCTTCGGTTGGTTTAACCGCATGTTCGAAAAGAGCACCCACCACTACACTGACAGCGTCGCGGGCATTCTGCGCAGCACTGGTCGTTATCTGGTGATCTACCTGCTGATCGTTGTAGGTATGGGGCTATTGTTCCTGCGTCTGCCTTCTTCGTTCCTGCCGGACGAAGACCAGGGCATATTGTTGACCATGGTACAGTTGCCAGCGGGTGCCACCGAAGCGCGTACCTCTAAGGTACTGGAAGAAGTCACCGACTACTTCCTGACCAAAGAAAAAGATAACGTCGTTTCTGTGTTTACCGTTGCGGGCTTCGGCTTTAACGGTAATGGTCAGAACAACGGTCTGTCGTTCGTCAGCCTGAAAGACTGGTCCGAACGTAAAGGTGAACAGAATAAAGTGCCGGCGATTGCAGGCCGCGCCATGGGTGCGTTCTCGCAAATCAAAGACGGCTTGGTATTCCCGTTCAACTTGCCAGCGATTATCGAATTAGGTACCGCGACCGGTTTCGACTTCCAGCTGATTGACCAGGGTGGCCTGGGGCATGAAAAACTGACCGAAGCACGTAACCAGTTGTTGGGTATGGCAGCCAAGCATCCGGACTTACTGGTGGGCATGCGTCCAAACGGTTTGGAAGATACGCCGCAGTTCAAGCTGATCATCGACCAAGAGAAAGCCAAGGCGCTGGGTGTTAGCATCACCACCATTAACAGCACGCTGACAACGGCACTGGGTGGTTCATACGTTAACGACTTCATCGACCGCGGTCGTGTGAAGAAAGTATACGTGCAGGCTGACGCACCGTTCCGTATGTTGCCAGAAGACATCAACAAATGGTTTGTTCGTGGCACTAGCGGCCAGATGGTTCCGTTCTCCGCCTTCGCTTCCGCGAAATGGGAATACGGTTCACCACGTCTGGAACGTTATAACGGCCTGCCTTCCATGGAAATTCTGGGTCAGGCTGCACCGGGTAAGAGTACCGGTGAAGCAATGAACATGATGGAAGAGTTGGCTTCGAAACTGCCGAGCGGCATTGGTTATGACTGGACAGGTATGTCCTATCAGGAACGTCTGTCCGGTAACCAGGCTCCTGCGCTGTATGCCATCTCGATTCTGGTGGTGTTCCTGTGTCTGGCTGCATTGTATGAGAGCTGGTCAATTCCGTTCTCGGTTATGCTGGTTCTGCCACTGGGGGTTATCGGTGCGCTGTTGGCAGCCACGATGCGCGGTCTGAACAACGACGTGTACTTCCAGGTGGGGCTGTTGACCACCATAGGTCTGTCAGCGAAGAACGCCATATTGATTGTGGAATTCGCCAAAGACCTGATGGATAAAGAAGGCAAAGGTCTGATAGAAGCCACATTAGAAGCGGTACGTATGCGTCTTCGTCCGATTCTGATGACTTCACTGGCATTTATCCTCGGGGTACTGCCGCTGGTTATCAGTAGCGGTGCAGGCTCCGGTGCACAGAACGCAGTAGGTACCGGCGTTATGGGCGGGATGATCACCGCAACCGTTCTGGCCATCTTCTTTGTTCCGGTCTTCTTCGTGGTGGTTCGCCGCCGCTTCAGCAAGAAGTCTGAGGATGTAGAACACAGCCATCCGGTCGAGCATCACTGATAACACAGTGACCGCTTACCTCTGAATACAAAGGCCGCTTATGCGGCCTTTTTTTTGGTGGCAAACACCCGAAAAACGGGGTTTTCGGATGTTTGGAGTAAACCAGAGACAATATCCTTTGTTTATTGCAGCGCGTATGTCGTTGCTTTAACCACAAGTCACTTCCTCCGTAATCTTAGGCCGCTTATGCGGCCTTTTTCTTTTGCTTCATCCTCTTAATGCAAATCACTCTCATTAATTCATCTACAGATGCATTTTGTACTTGATCCGCCCTGCCGTGCAGCGCATAATTATTGTTATAGTATAACATTACATCGGAGTGCATCATGAAAGCAGGCATCCACCCAAACTACCGCACCGTCGTGTTCCACGATCTCAGTGCTGATACCTACTTTAAGGTGGGATCGACCATTAAGACCGACCGCACCATTGAGCTTGAAGGTGAGAGCTGGCCGTATGTCACTCTCGATATCTCTTCCGCTTCTCATCCGTATTACACGGGCAAGCAGAAAGAGTTCTCAAAAGAAGGCAGTACCGCACGCTTCCAGCAGCGTTTTGGTCGCTTCTTTACTGGCAGTAAGTAAAAGGGAATCGATATGCAGGTTTTGAGCTCGTTGCGTTCGGCGAAGAATCGTCATCCGGATTGCAAAGTCGTGCGGCGAAAAGGTCGTATCTATGTGATTTGTAAAAGTAACCCACGCTTTAAAGCGGTACAGGGACGTAAGAAAAAACGTAAGTAATGCAGTGCCATCTGTCTGTCGCAAAGCCCCGTTGCTGCTCAACGGGGCTTTTTTTATGGAGAAAGCTGTAACACCAAAAATGCCCTGCCTGACAGACAGGGCGAATCCGTTATTTCATGCTGCCGAGTAGAGTATCGACATTGTGCTTAAATGCCTGCACGTAAGTGGCTGCTGGACCATTAGCTTTGGATAAGGCCTCCGGATACAGTTCCCCCCCAGCCTTGGCCCCCGTGGCGGCGGCAATTTGCTTCACCAGGCGTGGGTCTGTCTGGTTTTCAATAAAGTAAGCATTAACCTTTTCTTGTTTGATTTGCTTGATCAAACCGGCCACGTCGCTGGCGCTGGCTTCGGCCTCGGTAGAGAAACCGACTGGGGCAAGGAAGGTGACGCCATATTCTTGCCCAAAATAGCCAAAAGCATCATGGCTGGTCAGCACCTTACGCTTTTGCTGTGGTACTGCAGCAAATTCTGTTTTTGCCCACAGATCCAACTTCTGCAACTGCTGGATATACTCCGCGCCACGTTGACGGAAATAGTTGGCATCTTCAGGATCGGCAGCAATCAGCGCATTCATCACATTAGTCGCATACTGCACGCCATTCTTCATGCTGTTCCAGGCATGGGGATCGGTGATTTCCTTACCGTCTTCATTCATCTGCCGTGAGTTAACCCCTTGCGATGCTGTAACCACCTGCCCTTTGTAACCTGACGCGCTGACCAGGCGATCGATCCATCCTTCCAACCCCAGACCGCTGACAAACACCACATTCGCCTGTGAAAGCAGTTTGCTGTCTTTCGGCGACGGTTCAAAACTGTGTGGGTCACCGTCCGGGCCTACCAAGGTAGAGACATTCACATGCTCTCCCCCTACCTGCTTGACGATATCACCGAGGATAGAAAAACTGGCGACAGCGTCGACGGTCTTCGCCATAGCCAATGGGCTGGACAGCAGAGCAGCCACTGCCAGCGATATAGGTAAACGTTTCATACTTTCTCCTTGCACATAGCACTTCTCAACGGCGCGCGAGAGAGTAGATTCCCCCACGCGTCCCAAACAAAATCGAAGCAAAAAAGATTACGCTGGCACTCAGCACAATCGCAGGACCAGCGGGCAATGACGCGTAGTACGACCATTCAAGCCCGACAAAGCTCGAAAGCATGCCAATCCCCATAGCAACCGCCAACGTATGCGGCAGATTGCGCGCCCAAAAACGTGCGCTGGCAGCAGGCAACATCATCAGTCCAACCGACATTAAGGTACCGAGGATTTGGAAACCGGCGACCAGGTTGATCACCACCAAAGCCAGAAACATCCCGTGTATCAGCGCCAACCAGCGTGGTGCGCTGACGCGTAAAAAGGTGGCGTCAAAAGATTCAATCACCAACGCACGGTACAACGCGGCCAACACTAATAAAGAGAAGCTGGTTATCGCCCCCACCATTAAAATGGCATGCGTGTCCACCGCCAGGATCGAGCCAAACAACACGTGCAGTAAATCAACGCTGGACCCCCGTAGCGAAACTAATGTCACTCCCAGCGCCAGTGATCCCAGATAAAAACCTGCAAAACTGGCGTCTTCTTTCAGCGGCGTCCGGCGGCTGACCAATCCGGACAACATCGCTACTGCCAAACCGGCAATAAACCCTCCGACCCCCATTGCGATCAGTGACATGCCGGAAATCAGATAACCGATCGCGGCCCCCGGTAGCACCGCATGGGATAACGCATCACCCACCAGACTCATGCGCCGAAGCAACAAGAAAACCCCTAGCGGTGCGGCGCTGAGCGACAGTGCAAAGCAAGCAACCAACGCACGGCGCATGAAGCCGAATGAGGCAAAGGGATCAATGAGTGTATCAAGTAACATCATTGCGCCACCGCCACACGACATACCAGTGGGCTGGCGACATTCAACGCGGGGATATGCTCCAACACCCGACTGGCAGCTCCCCAGTGGCAGCACTCCGGTGTCAGTAACAATGCTTGAGGAAAATGATTAGCCACCATCGACATGTCATGCAGTACCGCAATGACGGTCTTCCCTTGTCGATGCAACTGTGCGATCACTTGCAACAACAACTGAGTCGTCGCGCTGTCGATGCCGGTAAAAGGTTCATCCAGTAAAATCAGTGGTGCCTGCTGGACCAGCAGACGTGCGAACAATACCCGCTGTAGTTGCCCCCCGGAAAGCTCGCCAACCGGACTATGTGCCATCGACGTCATACCCACGGTATCTAACGCCTCAGCAATTTGCAGTGCAACGCGTTTGCGCAACCCACCAAACATGCCGCTCTGCGGCCAGCTTCCCATCGCCACCAGATCGCTCACCACGATCGGAAACTGGCGATCCAGTTCAGCCTGCTGCGGCAAATACGCCATCCGCGGCAATGTATTACCACTAAAGGACAGGCTGCCGTTCTGTAGCGGCAAAAGCCCAGCCAACGTTTTCAGCAACGTCGATTTTCCGGCGCCGTTTACCCCGACAACCGCGGTAAGAGAACCCGCAGCAAAGTGGCCACTGAGCGGTGGAAACAGAGGTGCCCCGCCGTAACCAATCACCGCCTCTTGTAACGTTATCATGGCAATGCCACCGCCCAGGATATGCCCAACCAGAGTAAGACCAACAGCAAGGTAGCGATGCCGCAGCGTAATCCTGCAGAAGCAGTGAACAGTGAATGCAATGACGGCACAGCGCCATCGTGTGATGTGGATGTCAGTTTCATGATCAGACGACAAGAGATTAAATTGTTACAGTATAACATCACAAAGACTTCAGCAGCTCAAGTGCCCACTCAGTGATTAGTGCAACTGAACGTAACAATAAAGTGAAGCATCTGCCGACACATGACCCTTTTCGAAAACGAGGGCTACTCCTTTAGAGATATACTGAGTAACATCAGGGTTATTAACCGATAAACAACGTTGGGTTAGTGTAAAAAAGCCTTCAGTTAACGAAAAGTTTACCGACGAAGTGTTCAAAAAGGAGTAAGATAATTAGACAGGAACGCCATAAGGTCAGGCATTAAATGGATCTAATTCTCCACTGTCGAACAATGACGGAAGCACTTTCTGTTAAAAAACTAAAGAAAGTGATCATCGATAAAATGTCAGAGTTGGAACCGGCATTGACCAGCGGCTTGAGTTTTTATTCAGAAAGTGCGCGTTATGCCGAAGGTTCATTAGAAATACTTGATATTCAAGCACTGAGCAACGATAAGTATTCAATGAGTTACCGCTATAAATGGACAATTTTCAATGCCTGTCTGGATATCAGTGCAGAGGAATACATCAGCGATAGTGTCACTTTTCGCGTAGCCGAACAGGGACTCATCTTTGACATCATTGATAACTCCCGTCCATCTACAGCAGATGAATTGTAAGTTTACGTAATAACAGCAGGCCAGATGCGAAGAAATGATTTATATTCATTATACGGAAAGTTTATTTTGTCATCTTCATTAAGCTGTCTCCGTCTATGATGTAAATCAGCTTACTCACAGAGTGTTATCAACACCGAAATTAAGACTTACGGAGGGGATGATATGGATGAGTATTCGCCTAAAAGGCACGATATTGCTCAGCTAAAATTCTTGTGCGAAAACCTGTATGATGAAGGCATTGCCACGCTGGGCGACAGTCACCACGGCTGGGTGAACGATCCGACATCTTCCGTCAACCTTCAGCTTAATGAGTTGATAGAACATATTGCTTCGTTTGTGATGAGTTATAAAATTAAATACATGGACGAAAGTGATTTATCGGAGTTAGTCGAAGAGTATCTCGATGATACCTACACGCTGTTCAGCAGTTACGGTATAAATGATTCCGATTTGCGTCGTTGGCAAAAAACCAAGGCGCGATTATTCAGAATGTTCTCAGGAGAGGACATCTGTACGACAATGAAAACTTAGGGGATAATTATCCCCAAATTATTCTTCTCTACGGTTTATTACACCAAAGGTTATCATGACTAAAATTGATTATCTGATGCGTTTACGTAAATGCACCACAATTGACACACTGGAACGCGTCATTGAAAAAAACAAATATGAGCTTTCAGATGATGAGCTCGAGTTGTTTTACTCTGCAGCCGACCATCGTCTGGCTGAGCTCACCATGAATAAGCTGTACGATAAAATCCCAACGGCCGTTTGGAAGTTTGTAAGATAGTCCCGGTGTAAAATGCGTTGGGCCGATACATTCATCGGCTTCAATGTTCCCCTGCTAGCGTATTTATCCCATTGACTTCCTAGACTTTCATTCGCTGTTGGAAATCTTGCAATAACAATTGGAAACAATCATCAATTAATACTGGATGGTTTCTGTGTGTGCTGCGCATTAACGCCACGGTGCGGCTTAACATTGGCTGTTGCAGCTGAACCACGGTTAATTCGTCATCATTCAAATGTGTGGTGTAAAGTTGCGGTAAAATTGCCACCGCTAATTTCGAACGCACCAAACCATATAACGTCTCTAAAAAATCCACCTGGTAGCGCGCGGTTAAATTCAAACGGTGACTTTCGGCCAGTGCCAACACCAATCGGCTGATATTCCCTTTAGAAAAAACAGCGATATCCCGGCGAGTTAATTGTCGCCACGGTAAGTGATGTGATTCAGCCAAGGGATCATCACGACGCATAACCACCACAAATGGGTCTTCCTGCAACGGATATATCTCCAGCGACTCGGGCACTGAGCTATCCAGCGCACCAATGCCAAAATCGATTAACCCGTTATCTAACTGTAATAACAGCGAGTCATTCGTTTGATCATGAAACTCGATACGCAGACGAGGAAAGTGCGTCGCCAGTAATTGCGGCACTGCCGGAAATAATAACCCGCTGACGGAGGGCACCAGCCCGATACGCACGGTGCCGTCGCCACCCGCCAACATAATACGCTGCATATCGTCAAACGCGGCCTGTGCCACGTTCAGCAGCCGCTCAGCATGTGGCAAGATAGCCGCGCCCTGTTCTGTTAATGTCACCGCAGAGGCCGTGCGGTTCACCAACTTGCCCCCTAACACCAACTCTATCTGCCGCAGCGCACTGCTCAACGCCGGCTGACTGATCGCCAGTCGGTTTGCCGTATCGGTAAAATGCCGCAATCTCGCCAAGGTAACGAAATATTGGATCTGCTTTAGAGAAAGCGCGGGCAACCGGCGCCAGGGTTCAGACATGTCAGGTTTCCGTCAGCTAACAAAGTAAACGTTTGCGACAGCATAAACGTTTCTTATCAGGCGATAAATTAAATCATCTGTGCAAAGTCCCCCCGCCCGCCTAGAGTAACAACCCTGTCATTATGCCGGGTAATTACCATGACCACTCATTACACCAGCGCGGGCGAACGCCAGCGTGCGGTGAAAGCCGCATTAGGCCAACTTCCTTTCGATTTACTGCTGACAAACGCCGCGTTAATTGACATGGCAACCGGTGAGATTCGCCACGCTGATGTCGGCATCGTTGGCTCATTGATTGCCAGTGTTCACCCCTGCCGCACAATGACTGACGCCTTACTGACACAAGATTTGGCTGGCGCTTACCTGAGCCCTGGGCTGATCGACACCCACGTGCATGTTGAAAGCTCGCACCTGCCACCAGAACGCTACGCTGAGATCGTCGTCGCCCAAGGGACCACGACGATCTTCTGGGATCCGCACGAGCTGGCCAACGTACTCGGCGTTGCTGGCGTGCGTTATGCCGTCGATGCCAGCCGAGGCTTGCCGCTCCGGGTGATCTGCGCTGCGCCCTCGAGCGTACCTTCCACGCCGGGATTAGAAATGTCTGGCGCTGACTTTGGCGGTCAAGAGATGGAAACCATGCTGGCATGGCCGGAAGTCGGCGGTGTCGCAGAAGTCATGGATATGCATGGCGTACTCAATGGCAGCGAGCGCATGCTCGAAATCCTTGATGCAGGGCTAAATAGCGGCAAGTTGATTGAAGGCCATGCACGTGGGTTGAGCGGTGCTCAACTACAAGCCTATCTGGCAGCGGGTGTTACTTCTGACCACGAACTGACCTCCGGCGCAGATGCGCTGGAAAAATTACGCGCGGGCCTGACATTAGAAATAAGAGGGTCTCACCCTTACCTGCTACCAGAGATCGTCACAGCACTGAAAACGCTCCCGCACCTATCCTCACAAGTCACCGTGTGCACCGACGATGTGCCACCCGACATGCTGCTGGAAAAAGGCGGCATTGTGGCGTTGCTTAATATGCTGATCGAACAGGGGTTGCCGGCAACTTATGTACTACGCATGGCTACGCTCAATGCCGCCATCCGCTTACAACGCAATGATCTCGGGTTGATTGCGGCAGGCCGCATCGCTGATCTGGTGGTATTTGATTCGCTGGAGTCATTGTGCGCGCGGCAGGTCTACGTCGCAGGGAAACTGATGGCACAAGACGGCAAGATGCTGGCCCCCCTCAACGCTAACCCGAATGTCGCAGCACCACGTAATACCTTACAACTGCAACCGCTGGTTGCAGACGATTTCATACTGAAGATTCCCGCCATCCACCATGGCAAAGCGACTCTGCGTCACATTAAGGGGGCTCGTTTTACCCAGTGGGGAGAAACAACGGTCGAAGTACGTGACGGTAACGTACAGATTCCAGATGGCTTTAGCCTGATTTGGGTTCAGCACCGTCATGGTCGTCACCAAGCCACGCCACAACTGGCACTGCTGGAGGGTTGGGGTGAATTGCGTGGCGCTATCGCCACCAGTTATTCGCATGACTCACACAATCTGGTGGTACTGGGGCGTGATCCTGCCGATATGGCGCAGGCCGCCAATGCCCTAATCGCCACTGGCGGCGGCATGGCCTTAAGTCAAAACGGCAAAATCCTGGCACAGGTGGCGATGCCGATTGCCGGCATGCTTTCGGACCTGCCCGCGACCGAATTGGCACAACAGTTTAGAAATCTGCGCGATATGAGCGCACAGATCGCTGATTGGGAACCGCCTTACCGGGTTTTCAAAGCAATAGAAGGCACGTGCCTGGCATGCAACGCCGGACCACACCTGACCGATCTCGGCCTGACTGACGGCACAACGCGCCAGATTGTCGATCCACTGATCGCCTGCTGGGAAACACCAGCATAAAAACAAACATAATAACAACAGATAACCTATAGATTTCAAGCTGCGGCCAGGCCGTTCCGCTTGAGATACGACAGGTATAGCGACAGGAGATTGCCTTCATGGCAGAAAATTCAGTACCTGCTCCAACACCAGGGGGCTGGCTGCAGCGGCGTTTTCAACTGCACGCGCGGCAAAGTAGTGTCAAAACCGAATGCCTGGCCGGGATCACCGGTTTTCTGGCCGCAGCCTATCTGCTGGTCGTGATCCCCGGATTACTGGCCGTCGGGGGTATGGATAAAGGCGCAGTCACCACAGGCACCATTCTGGTGTTCGTGTTGGGTACCTTGCTGATGGCATTTTACGGTAATCTGCCGTTTATTGTTGGGCCGGGTATCGGCGGTTCAGTGCTGGTGGGCGTGACACTGGCTGGCAGTGAAGGCATCAGTTGGCAAATTGGTCTGGGTATCGCTTGCTGGTCAGGTATTTTGTTTTTCGTCTTAACCCGGTTAGGGCTGCGTGAAGTCGTCACTCGCTCGGTACCGCAATCGATCAAGCTTGGGCTAACGGCCTCTATCGGGCTGTTTGTCGCGATACTGGGGTTCCGCAACGCCGGGTTGGTACTGGCCAACGCAAAATCCAATGCGCTGATGCTGGGTGACTTCACTGCGCCCGGTGCATTGATTGCATTGTGTGGCCTGTTTTTGGCGATTGCTCTACAGGCCCGGCGCATTCCCGGCGCTATTCTCTGGGCGATCCTGTTCGCTACTCTGGTCGGTATCCCATTCGGCGTAACACATCTGCCAACCAGCCTGATGGCGATGCCGCATTCATTGGCCCCAGTATTCGGCCATGTCGATCTGATCGGCGCATTGAATATTGCCTTCTTACCCTATCTGTTTGTGTTTTTCGCTTCGGAGTTTTTCTCAACCATGGGCACGACGCTGGCCGTGGGGGGGGAAGCCGGATTGCTGGACGAGCACGGTAATATGCCGCACATCAACCGCCCCTTCATGGTGGACTCTATCGCCGCAGCCCTCGGTCCCTGTGTCGGTATTCCTGCCGCCACAGCGCTGATCGAGTCTTCAGCAGCCGCCGAAGCTGGCGGAAAAACCGGGCTAACCGCACTCGCTGCGGCGGTGATGTTTTTACTGATGCTACTGTTCACGCCGGTTGCCCTGATGATCCCGAAAGAAGCGACTGCACCAGCGCTGATTTTGATCGGCCTGAATATGTTCAGCGGGTTGCGCAAAGTCGACTTGGCCAACTTTACCGACGGCCTGCCGGTACTGATGATGGTGATGATCACATTGATCGCCAACAGCTTTGGTACTGGCATCGCAGGTGGGTTGCTGTTCTATATCATTATCAAGGTGATTGCCGGTAAGTGGCGTGAAGTGCCTGTGGGTCTTTATCTACTGGCGATCCCACTGGCGTACTATTTCGCTACGCTGGTTAGACACTAAGATTGACGTGTTGCGCTGTAGAAACCCAGCGCAACACGTTAACAGTTTCCGCGCAAAACCACTTTTATTGACTCCCTATCAAATAGCAGTATCCCCTAACTTCCGTTCTTATCTCTAATCTGAAACATTCTATTTTACTCGTTTTCCTATCCATAATGAAAAATTCGATCATTCCCCCCTGTTATCATGAAAATATCAATTATAAAAATAACCATTACAAACCCGTTAAGACAATAAAAATATTAATAAAATTCCTACATGAGATTAAAAACATAAAGAAACCAAGAAAAAATACAAAACGAAAAGAGAATAAAAATACAATGCAATGATTTTAAAGGGTATTTATTCATAACGCAGGAAGGTAAAGACTCAAAAACTCAATCAAAACATCAAAAACGACGCCAGCTCGTTAAAAAAAAACAACACTTCCCATGTAGTAAGTTAAGCCTCTTTCGTCAAATCATCTATCAGCGATGCTCTTTTTATTTAAACTTGCTCAATCTTAATCATCTATTACATTTAATATTTGAGTTACAAATCGTTACAAGGGAAACCACAGTTATTGATATTTCGCCATCTAAACCTCAACGGGGATTCCAATGAAATTAACACCAATCATGAGACGACTGGCATTAGCGGGCGTACTCTCGACCGTCACTGTCCCATCCTGGGCTGAAGTTGCGCCGAAAGACGCAGCCTCCGCAACCAAGCAAGCGAATGACGCACTGTACGATCAACTCCCCTTTTCTGATAACACCGACTTTGCTAACGCTCATAAAGGCTTTATTGCTCCTTTGCCAACCGAGGTTATTAAAGGTGAACAAGGCAATGTGATCTGGAATCCGCAGCAATATGCATTCATCAAGGAAGGCGAAAAATCCCCCGACACCGTTAATCCGAGCCTGTGGCGTCAGTCTCAGTTGATTAATATCAGTGGGTTATTCGAGGTGACGGATGGCGTTTACCAGATCCGTAACTTAGACCTCTCCAACATGACCATCATTGAAGGTAAAGAGGGAGTAACCGTAGTCGACCCGTTGGTTTCAGCAGAAACCGCCAAAGTAGGTATGGATCTCTATTATAAAAATCGAGGGAAAAAACCTGTTGTCGCCATCATCTACACCCATAGCCACGTTGACCACTATGGCGGCGTGAGAGGTGTTGTCGATGAAGCAGATGTTAAGTCAGGCAAAGTGAAAGTCTATGCGCCTGCCGGTTTTATGGAAGCCGCCGTGGCGGAAAACATCATGGCGGGTAACGTCATGAGCCGCCGCGCCAGCTATATGTACGGCAACCTGCTTAAACCGGACGCTAAAGGCCAGGTGGGTGCCGGGTTGGGCACAACCACATCGGCGGGTACCGTTACCCTGATAGCCCCAACCAACATCATTGAAAAAGATGGGCAAAAGGAGGTTATCGACGGTCTTACCTATGATTTCATGCTGGCACCAGGCTCTGAAGCCCCATCAGAGATGCTGTGGTTTATCGAAGAGAAGAAGCTCATCGAAGCGGCAGAAGATGTGACCCATACGCTGCACAATACCTATTCCCTGCGTGGCGCAAAAATTCGCGAACCTCTACCTTGGTCGAAATATATCAATGAAGCGATAGTTCGCTGGGGTGATAAAGCAGAAATCATTATGGCTCAGCATCACTGGCCAACCTGGGGTAACGAGAATGTCGTAAACCTTCTTAAAAGCCAGCGTGATCTTTACCGCTATATTAACGACCAGACCCTACGGATGGCGAATGAAGGCCTCACCCGTGATGAAATAGCCGCGAACTTCAAACTGCCGGACAGCTTGGCAAAAACCTGGGCGAACCGGGGCTACTATGGTTCTGTAAGCCATGATGTTAAAGCAACATATGTGCTCTATCTTGGCTGGTTTGACGGCAATCCGGCAACACTGGACGAGCTACCTCCAGAAGAAGCTGCGAAAAAATTTGTCGATTACATGGGGGGCGCTGACGCCATTCTCAAAAAAGCCAAAACCGACTTTGATCAAGGCAACTATCGTTGGGTTGCTCAGGTGGTCAGTAAAATAGTCTTTGCCGATCCGAAGAATCAGGATGCGCGCAATCTTGAAGCCGATGCTTTGGAACAACTGGGCTATCAGGCTGAATCTGGTCCATGGCGTAACTTCTATCTCACTGGCGCGCAAGAACTGCGTAACGGCGTGGTGAAAGGACCAACCCCGAATACCGCCAGCCCAGATACCGTGCGAGCGATGACGCCGGAAATGTTCTTTGACTTCCTGGCGGTGCATATCAACGGAGAAAAGGCGGGCAAGGCCAAAGCCGTGTTTAACATTGATCTTGGTAATGATGGTGGCAAGTACAAGCTGGAACTGGAAAACGGGGTGCTAAATCACACCGCCAATGCCGAAGCCAAAGATGCCGATGCGACCCTCACCCTTAATCGCGACACGTTGAATAAAATCATCCTCAAGGAGGAAACGCTAAAACAGGCGGAAGATAAGGGAGAAGTGAAGGTGACGGGGAACGGAGCAAAAATGGACGAAATGTTAGGCTATATGGATAACTTTGAATTCTGGTTCAATATTGTAACTCCGTAACACTCATGCCCTGCGGCTTTCTACGTCGCAGGGTACATCCGAAACATATCGGAAGTTCACACGCCGCGGTAAATTATCCCGCCCCATTTGCGCATTTAGAGCGCTTCTGGCAGTTCACCACCACTTTCTGTGGCTATGTTTTCTACGTTGAGCTTGCGTGTTGTTGAGTGCAGAGAGAGTGCTAAAAATAATGACGGGGAAAAGGCGATAGGGCTTAGAAATTGGTGGAGGCCCTGCCAGCTACATCCCGGCACACACGTCACCTGCTACGGCTGCTTCCTTCCGGATCTGACCGAGTTCACAAGTTAGTGTTGCGGGAGAACCAACAGGGCCCCCATTGACGGCTTCTGTACTCTGAAGCGGTGGGCATTATCGGCGATGCCCCGCCAAATAGCAAGCCAACCCGGGCCAACCGCTGTTTTCTTACCCACCTTGTCTGTGGCACACTCTTGGCCTGGGGTTTTACTCGCGCAGGAAGACAACAATGGAACCAGAAGACGCCTCCTTCAGCCAACGCGTTTTCCACGTGGTGGCTGCCATTCCCTATGGCAAGGTCACGACCTATGGAGAAGTTGCACAGCTGGCTGGCTCACCGCGTGCAGCTCGGCAAGTCGGCGGTGTACTCAGGCGTCTGCCTGAAGGCAGCAGCCTACCCTGGCATAGGGTAATTAACCGGCACGGGCAAATTTCGCAGCAAGGTGAGGATTTCCAACGCCAACGACAAGCATTGCTTGAGGAGGGAATTATCTTCGGCAAACACAGCACGGTTGATCTGCTGATTTACGGCTGGCGCTGGTAAGAACAAAACAGCCTTTGGCCAGAGCGCAAAGGCTGTTGATAGTTTACTGCATCAGGAATGCAGAATTACGGCATCGTTGTTGGCGTTGCCTGAACCGGAATGCCCTGCACGGGAACTAACAGCAGGTCGGCACGGGTGCCATTACGATTAACCACTTCCTGGATCGTGTCGGTAATAAAGGTCATCTGACCATTTACCGTAATCGCCGCGCTTAGGATAATGCGCGCATTAGGCTGTATGTCGGCCGGATTGTACGGCAGTACAAAATTAAACGGCGCCTGCTTGCCCTCAGTGCGAACCGCACGCTGGGCGATCACTTTAGATGGCGCATCCGCCAGGGAGGCATCAGAGAGCGTGACTGTCAGTACCGCATCCGGTGGCAGCGCTATGCGCTGGCGAATGTTAACCGAACCAGTCACCGCCGGGCCCTGAATCTGCGTTTGCGCAATCGCTGGGTTTGCCGCGGTCGGTGTAGGCACTTTCGCACTCTTTTGGGCACAGCCCGCCAGGGTGATCGTTAATGCTGCTGCTCCACCTACGATTTGCCAGAGTTTCATGGATCGGTCTCCTTTTTTATTATCAACATGTTGGTGGCTTTCACCACCGCACTCATTAAACTTAGCACAAAACACTGAAAAATCCATTTAGTCCTGCCTATTAATCATTTAGCCCTCTAATAATGCTCAGTATTCAGTCCATTTTCCCTGTGCTTTAACGCAATATATTGACGTCTTGCCGTGATATTCCGCACACTGCTCAAAATGATTATAAAAGGGTAGTAATTTTATGAGCCAGGCACTGCAAAACCTCCTAGATCTGCTGGATCTGGAAAAAATTGAAGAAGGGTTGTTCCGTGGTCAAAGCGAAGACCTGGGACTACGTCAAGTATTCGGCGGCCAAGTCGTTGGTCAGGCGCTGTATGCCGCCAAGCAAACCGTGCCGGCTGAACGCAGCGTGCACTCATTCCACAGCTATTTCCTGCGTCCCGGCGACAGCAGTAAGCCAATTATTTATGACGTGGAAATTCTGCGTGACGGCAACAGCTTCAGCGCCCGCCGCGTCAGCGCTATTCAGCACGGTAAACCAATCTTCTACATGACGGCCTCTTTCCAAAGCCCAGAAGACGGGTTTGAGCACCAGAACACCATGCCAGATGTGCCGCCTCCGGAAGGATTGATGTCTGAATCGGAGATTGCCCAGAAGCTGTCACACATGTTGCCAGACAAAGTGCGTGAGAAGTTTATCGGGCAGAAACCGATTGAAATGCGCCCGGTCAAATTCCATAACCCATTGAAAGGCAGCGTGGAAGAACCGAACCGTTACGTATGGTTCCGCGCCAATGGCACCATGCCGGACGATCTGCGTATCCACCAGTATTTGCTCGGCTATGCGTCTGATTTCAACTTCCTGCCAACCGCGCTACAGCCACACGGCGTCGGGTTCCTGGAACCTGGCATGCAGGTCGCGACGATCGACCACTCAATGTGGTTCCACCGTCCATTCCGCATGGATGACTGGTTGCTGTACGTCGTGGAGAGCCCTTCTGCTTCTGGCGCCCGTGGCTTTGTACGCGGCCAATTCTATACCCGTGATGGCGTGCTGGTTGCAACTACAGTACAGGAAGGCGTGATCCGCCAACGCGAAGCTTAATCTTCCACCAAAGAAAAAGGGCGATGTCTTCATCGCCCTTTTTGCATCATCATTATTTTCTAGTTATTCAGCGCACCGCTCTTCTTTAAGGCTTATTGGTTATAGGCACTCTCACCATGACTGTTAACGTCCAGACCTTCGCGTTCTTGCTCTTCTGGGACGCGCAGGCCAACAATGGCGCCCGCCACTTTGAAGGCAATAAAGGCAGCCACACCGGACCAGACTAGGGTGATAACTACACTCAATAACTGGATCCATACCTGATGGGCCATGGTAACGCCTTCCGCGTAACCGGTACCGCCCAGTGATGCAGAGGTAAATACCCCCGTCAGCAGGCAGCCAACGATGCCACACACACCATGCACACCGAACACATCACAGGTATCATCGACCTTCAGCCATTTCTTCAGCGTGACCACGCCCCACAGGCCGGCAATACCGCCAATCAGACCGATAATCAACGCCCCGCCAACGCCCACGGTGCCCGCAGCCGGCGTGATGGCAACCAGCCCGGCGATCATGCCGGAACAAGCGCCCAACAGTGAAGGCTTGCCACGAACAATCCATTCGGCAAAGGTCCAGGAGAGGATCGCACCTGCGGTGGCCACTACGGTATTGAGGAACGCCAGTGCCGCAATGCCGTTAGCCGCGCTGGCAGAACCGGCGTTAAAGCCGAACCAGCCGATGTACAAGATAGAAGCCCCGGTAAATACCATTGGCAGGTTGTGCGGTTTGAAAGCTTCCTTGCCGAAACCGGCACGCTTGCCCAGCAGATAAGCACCAACCAGTCCGGCACTGGCGGCGTTGATGTGCACAACAGTACCGCCGGCAAAATCCAGCGCGCCGTCAGTGGCCAGGAAACCGCCGCCCCACACCATGTGGGCAATCGGCAGGTAAGAAATGGTGAACCAAATAGCCGCAAAGATCACCACCGCAGAAAAGCGGATACGCTCAGCAAAGCCCCCCACCACCAACGCGACGGTAATACAGGCGAACGAACACTGGAACGCCACGTGGATCATCTGGTTAAAAGTACCGGTAACGCTGTCGATACCGATGCCTTTCAGCATCGCCGTCTGGAAGCCACCGAAGAATGCGTTACCTTCGCTGAAAGCCAGGCTGTAGCCATAAAGCACCCACAACACGCACACCAGAGCAAAGGTGACCGTCACTTGGGTCAACATGGAAAGCACGTTTTTGGAACGCAGCAAACCACCGTAAAACAACGCCACACCCGGCAAGGTCATGAACAGCACCAAAGCGGTGCAAATCATCATGAAGGCGTTGTCAGCCTTGTCTGCGACCGCCGGAGCGGCCAGGGCCAAAGAAGGAACCATGGTTACCGTACTCAGGCCCAACATGGATAAAAGTTTTTTCATTATCAATCCATCCCCATTACTTTACTGAGCCTGTGATTACAGTGCTGCTTCATCTGTTTCGCCGGTGCGAATGCGAATGACACGTTGCAATTCGGCAACGAAAATTTTGCCGTCACCTATTTTGCCGGTATAGGCAGCTTTACTAATGACATCAACTACTTCATCTAACTGGTCGTCAGCGATAGCAATGTCGATTTTAACTTTGGGTAAGAAGTTGACGCTGTACTCAGCGCCGCGATACAGCTCAGCATGCCCTTTCTGGCGACCAAAGCCTTTCACTTCGCTTACGGTCAGCCCCTGAATACCTACAGAGGATAGGGCTTCACGCACGTCCTCCAGCTTGAATGGTTTAATCACCACGGTCACCAGCTTCATATTGCCCCTCCACGAATTAAGCCCAAACTCACCCCGGATACGAGTCTTATAAAGCAAAGGCTATGCCACAAATGGTTTTGTACGCTAATTCAGCAAATTAACTGACTGGGCAGGGCTATAACGCAACACCGTTAGCCAACGGTAGGCTAGCGCACAGGCAATTGATTAAATATTGCGCACTATTTTGGTGCGTGACGCGTCGTAAAAGTGCAGAGAAAGGGATTTAAAACGCAGCGATGCTTGATTGTGGTGCGTGGTGAGAATAGAACGAGGCCGCTAAAGCGGCCTGAGTTTGATGACAACGTTATCTTTGAATCTGAGATACCCGGGCCTAGCGCACCGAGGGGCGCTCCGGCGGGCAAGCCGCTACGACCCCTTCAGCACGCTCTCCCTAATAACGGGCTTTGTCAGCAGTCTGAGGCCGCTAAAGCGGCCTCAGAAATCATGCAGTTTGTGTTTCTTCGCGGTTGGCGGCAGCCAGCTCTTCACCAACCAGTTGCAGCTGATACATCTGGTAGTAACGCCCTTGCTGCGCCAGCAGTTGCTGATGATTGCCCTGCTCGACAGCCTGACCACGATGCAGTACCAGAATAGTATCTGCATCCACAATGGTCGACAGGCGGTGGGCGATCACCACCAACGTGGTATGTTCGCGTATCAACCGCAGCGCCCGTTGGATCGCTTGTTCAGTGCCTGAGTCGATGTTGGCGGTCGCCTCGTCGAGGATCAAGATCTGCGGAGCCTGCACCAGCACTCTGGCCATCGCCAATAGCTGTTTCTGACCCACGGAAAGATTGTTACCCTGCTCACCCAAACGCGTGTGAATACCTTGCGGGAAACCGCGCACCAGCTCAGCCAGTTGAACCATTTCCAGCGCTTGCCAGACCGCTTCCTCACTGATATTGCGTCCCAGCGTCACGTTGGCAAGTACTGACTCGGCAATCACCACCGGATCCTGCTGCACCATCGCCACACCTTGTCGCAACGTACGGTGTGACAGACTGGCTAGCGGACGTCCATCGAGACTCACCTCTCCCTGGTTAACGGGGTAGTAGCCCATCAACAAGTTGGCTAACGTACTCTTACCGCTGCCGGTATGCCCGACCAGCGCCACGAAACCGCGGGAGGGTACTGACAACGAAATATGCTGCAGCACCTTTTTGTCATCGCGGTAGGCAAAGCTCAGATCGTCAATATCTATGCGCCCGCTTTCCAGCGGACGTTCATCCGTGCCGTAACTCTGTTGCTGACGATCCATCAGTTCAAAAATACGTTCACCGGCAACCACCGCCTGCTGCAGGATAGATTGCTGCGACGTCAGCTCAATCAACGGCTCATTCAGACGGCCCAAATAGTTGATAAAGGCATACAGCACCCCGACACCAATTGCCCCCTCACCACTGAAACCGAACAGCATCAGCAAACCACACAGCACTAACGCCGAAAACAGGCTGAGCAGTGGGCGCAGAAGGAAACCATCCAACCTGAGGGTTTGCATACGCGCAGTGTAATGAGAACGGCTTGCGGCGCTCATGCGCTCACCAAAGCGGATCTGCTGACGGAACTGCTGAATCACCCCCATACCGTTGATCACTTCGTTAAAGCCATCGTTAATGTCCGCCAGATAGCTACGTACCCGGCGTACAATCGGTATGCTGTAATACTGATAAATCCCCATCACCACAAACACCGCCGGGAAGATGCAGATCGCCACCAGCGCCATACGCCAGTCGAGACTGAACATTGCTACCAGCATGGCACCAATCAGCGCGGCGCTTTTCAACACGGTGGACACAACCATCACGTACAGATCTTTGATCACTTCCGTGTCATTGGTTACCCGCGAGATCAACTGACCGACCGGCTGTGTATCAAAGGCACTCAGCGGTTGGCGTAACGCAGCATCCATCACATCCGTACGCAGACGTTGAACCACCCCAACCGCCGCCTGGTTGAACAGCAATGCCTGAAAATAATGCAAAGCCGCCGCCAGCAACTCCAACAGAATGTAAGCAGCGGCCAACCCACAGACGATCATCAACGGCAATTGGCCCTTGGCGACATAGTTATCGATAAAGTAACTGACCAGAATGGGTCCGGCGACTTCCGACGCAGCTGCGACCCACAGCATTAATACCGCCAACCCCAGCGGTTTGCGGTACGGCGATCCATAAGCCAGCAACCGTTTCAGCGTCGGCCACAGCTTTTGCACCTTATTCATTGGTTAACATCTCCTCACTGCCTTCAGGAGCCTCATCCAGCGCTGCTTCCAGTTGCTGATAACGATACATATCGCGATACCAACCCGGCTGTGCCGCCAGAGACGCATGCTGGCCACGTTGCGCCACGCCACCGTGCTGTATCACCAGAATCTCACTGGCTTCGGTCAATGCCGATAGCCGGTGTGCGCTGATAATCACCGTACGGTTTTGTCCCCAGCTACGCAGATTATGCAGGATTTGATGTTCAGTACGGCCATCCACCGCCGACAGCGCATCATCAAGGATCAGGATTTCCGCATCCAGCAACAAGGCGCGGGCAATAGAGATACGCTGCTTCTGCCCACCGGAAAGCATCACGCCACGCTCGCCTACTTCGGTTTCATAGCCTTGAGGCAGGCGCAGAATGTCGTCATGCACACTGGCCAGCCGAGCTGCTCGCTCAATTTGTTCCTGCGTTGCCCCCGGATTGCCCAGCGCGATATTGTTCGCCACGCTGTCTGAGAACAAGAACGGCGTCTGGCTAACCACGGACAAGCGTGAACGCCAATCGTCGAGCTTCACCTGAGTCAATGGCAACCCCTGATAACTGATCTGGCCATCATCAATATCAAACTGACGCTGGATCAACGACAACAACGTCGATTTACCGGCACCGGTCGGGCCGCACAGGCCAAGCATTTGCCCTGGCTCCAGCTTCAATGTCACATCGTGCAGTGTCGGGTGCGTATTGCCAGGATAGTGGAACGCCCGGATATCAACGGCCAGAGTACCGCGTCCAGCCGGCAACCTATGCTCGCCATCTGTCACCGCAGGTGCTTCGTCCAACAAACTGCGAATACGGCTATAGGCTGCGCTACCGCGCTCGACAATGTTGAACATCCAGGCCAGCGCCAGCATGGGCCAAATCATCAGGCCGAGGTACATCACAAAGCTGGTTAGTTGACCCAGCGTCATCGAGCCGTTCACTACCATCCAACTGCCGCCGCCGATGGCCAACAGATTGGCAGTACCGATGGCGATATAAATCGTCGGGTCAAAACGGGCATCCACCCGCGCCACATGCATATTTTTAGCGCCAGTTTGGGCAGCCACTTCAGCAAACTGATTGGACTGGTGATCTTCCAGGCCAAACGCCTTGATCATCCGGATACTGGTCATGCTTTCTTGCGCCTGATCGTTCAGGCTGGAGAACGCGGCCTGCGCTGATTTAAAACGCTGGTGCAACTGATCGCCATAATATTTGATGACTATCGCCATGATCGGCATAGGAATGAGCGATAGCAGGGTCAGTTGCCAGCTAATTTGGGTGCTCATGACGACCAGCACGGCCAATCCCATCACCAGCGAATCGACCAGCGTTAACACCCCTTCACCGGCAGCGAACACCACACGATCGACATCGTTGGTGGCACGCGCCATCAGATCACCCGTGCGGTGACGCAGATAGAAGGCCGGATTCTGACGGCTAAGTTGGCGGTAGAAGTTTTCACGCAGCTCAACGGCAAGTTGATAGGACGCGCCAAACAGCAATACCCGCCACACATAACGCAGCAGGTAAACAACCACGGCAGTACCGAGCATCAGCCCCAGCCATGCCATCAGCACCCCGCCGGACATCTGTTTTTCGGTGATGCCATCCACAATGATCCCCACCAGCTTGGGCGGCAACAATTGCAATATGGCAATGATGATCAGCAGCACCACGGCCCCGAGGTAGCGGCGCCACTCGCGGCGGAAATACCAGCCGATTTGAGCAAATAATTTCACGCAGTTTTATTCCAGAATTTAAATACCTATTACCTTTCAAGCCGTAGCATTGTTGCCTGCACTCGCTCGCCAATTTACTTATCAGAGTAAGCGCCTGGCGGGAGCGAACGGGTTGCTTCGCTGCAACTTGAAATTCAAAAGGTATTGGTTCATCTCTTATTCTGCCTCAGCAGAGTAGGATACCACCGTTACTTCGCCAATTTGGTGAACTTTTCACTCAGGAACCGGCAGTGCAGTGGTGTATTTGATTTTTTCCATCGCGAAGCTGGAAGTGACGTCGATTAACCCCGGCACACCGTTCACCAGGCGTTTGTAAAAGCTGTCGTAGCTCTTCATATCCGCCACCTCCACCTGCATCAGGTAATCGTATTCTCCCGCCATGCGATAGAATGCCAGCACTTCCGGCATCTGCTTGGTCAATTGCACAAACTGCTGATACCACTCACTGCTGTGCTGCTGGGTTTTGATCAGCACAAATGCTGTCAGACCCAGGCCGAGCTTTTCGTTATCCAGTAGTGCAACCCGTCCACGGATATAGCCCTCTTCTTCCAGCCGTTTGAGCCTTTTCCAGCAGGGTGTCGATGTGAGATTGACCGCATCCGCCAGCGCCTGTAGCGGCTGCGTACAGTCCTGCTGCAGCATGCAAAGTAATTTACGGTCTGTTTTATCTAGCATATCGTCAACCAGGAGAATAATTTTCTCCCATTAGGCGATTAAACAGGAAAAATGGCAATCCTTTTTTCTTAGCGGCAGGCTATATTATGCGGTAAATAAGCTCCCCTATTCTGAGGCCAGATGATGACAAATTCTTGGGTAAAATATGCTATCGGTGAAATAGAAGCGGATTTTCAACGCTCCGCCGACACGCACCTGATCCGCCTGAACCTCCCTGAATTTCCCGGTATCTGCCTGTACCTGAAAGACGAGAGCACGCACCCGACCGGCAGCCTGAAGCACCGCTTGGCGCGCTCGCTGTTCTTGTACGGCCTGTGTAACGGTTGGATCACCGAAAACACCACCATTATCGAAGCATCCTCCGGCAGTACAGCGGTATCTGAAGCCTACTTCGCCAGATTGATTGGCTTGCCTTTTATTGCTGTGATGCCTTCTTGTACCGCACGCCGCAAAGTTGAGCAGATCGCGTTCTACGGTGGTCGTTGCCACTTCGTCGATCATGCAGCGCAGATTTACGCCGTCTCCGAGCAACTGGCGAAAGAGCTCAACGGTCACTATATGGATCAGTTCACTTACGCCGAGCGTGCTACCGACTGGCGTGGCAACAACAACATCGCCGACAGTATTTTCCGTCAAATGGCACGCGAACCGTTCCCGGTCCCTAAACACATCGTCATGAGCGCCGGAACCGGCGGTACCTCAGCAACGCTGGGCCGCTATATCCGCTATCAGGGGCACGACACAAGCCTGACGGTGGTCGATCCGGAAAACTCGGTATTCTATGATTGTTTCCACCAGCGTGACCGCACCCTTATTGGCAGTTGTGGCAGCCGGATTGAAGGCATTGGCCGCCCTCGTGCCGAGCCATCATTTATCCCTTCCGTGGTCGATAGCATGCTACGTGTGCCAGATGCCGCCAGCGTTGCGACTATCCATTGGCTGGAGACGGTATTGGGGCGCAAAGTGGGCGCATCCACCGGCACTAACGTCTGGGGTGCATTACAGCTGGCAAAACAGATGCGGGAAAACGGCGAACAAGGCTCGATCGTCACCTTGTTGTGCGATAGCGGCGAACGTTATTTGGATACCTATTACAACGAAGAATGGGTCAGCAACAATATCGGCGACCTGAAACCGTATCTGGCGCAACTAGCTGACCTGTAAATCGGCCTCATTCCCCATAGATTTCGCGTTGCGGCCCACAAGATGGCGGCGTGAAACACCGAGGGGATAAAAAAAGCCGGGTAAGTCATACCCGGCTGGCTGTAAGGAAAACCTCATAATTCGGGGGAATAGGTGAGGTAAGGTGAACGCAGCCAATGTTGTAAATAGTGAGCCACTGCCTGCTGTTCGCAGTGCCCGATAACCTGTAGCTGTGGCAATAATGACTTTAACTGTGGCAGGGCATTCCCCATCACCACACCGTGTCCTACCGCCGCCAGCATCTCCTTGTCGTTCATCGCATCACCAAACGCCATGCAGTCAGCCATTTTCAGCCCCAAATGACGGCTTAACGTGTCCAGCGCTGAGCCCTTATTGCAGCCTAACGGCAAGACCTCCAGACATTCATAGGCGGAGAAGCAGAGGTCGATACGGGCCGCAAAATGCTGTCGCAATTGCACCTGAAGCTTCAGCAGTTCTTCGTGCGGTCCAACAAAACAAACCTTGCTGTTGCCAAACGCCGGCAAGCGCCGCACTTCGGTAAGTTGGTAGTGGAAGCCACTCAAATGGTGTGCCTGTAACATCTCCTCCGGCACCGCGAACTCCGTCATCCAGCCTTCGTCACGGAATACGTGCATGCTGGCGTCGGTGCGCCAATAGGTATGCAATACCTCCTCGGCAATATCGGCAGGCAAATCGGTGGCATGCAACTGCTGCCCTTGATTGTCATAGACTCGCGTACCGTTGCCGGTAATCAGGTAGCCTTGCAGGCCCAGTTGCGCCATGATCGGCTGCGCATCCAGATAGTGACGCCCGGTCGCGAAGGTGACGACCATTTCCCGCTCAACAAGCTGCTTTAGCACCGCCAGAGTTTCCGGCCCAACCCGGTGATCCGGTGTCAGCAAAGTGCCATCCATATCAAAAGCCGCCAGGCGATACATAAAGACCTCGTGAATGTGAACGCGATTACAGTCCCTGCAGTATGGGATGGTATTTACGGAAGTAATAGTGAACAATTCTGGAAAACTGTTCCGGATTTCCCATCATGCGCCTGACCCACCGCCTCAGCCAATACCAACGCCTGTACCAGCAACTGGGTGGTACGCCAGTCGCTATCACCATCAGCGAGCTGGCAGCCATGTTCTATTGCAGTGAGCGTCATGCCCGTACCCTGGTGCAGCAATTGCAGGATCAAGGTTGGCTGAGCTGGCAGTCGCAGCCCGGACGTGGCAAACGTGCACGACTGCATTGTTTGAAAACACCCGATGAGCTCCGCGCCGCCCACCTGCAACGGCTGTTACATGATGGCGATCATCAGGGCGCATTGGAAATGGCGCAGTTGGATCCACAACATTTACAAAAACTACTCAACCCACATCTCGGTGGCCAATGGCAGGCAGGCAGCCCAACGCTGCGTATCCCTTACTACCGGACGCTGGAATCGCTGGATCCCCTGACACTCACCGGCCGTGCAGAACAGCATTTGGTCGCCACTCTGCATGCCGGCCTGACGCGCTTTATTACCGGTAATACCGAGCCACAACCGGATCTGGCGCATCACTGGCAAATCAGCCATGACGGTTTGCGTTGGCAATTCTTTCTGCGCAGCCAATTGCGCTGGCACAACGGCGCCCCCTTGACTGGGCAACAACTGCTGCAAACGCTGGAAAAGCTGCTGAAACATCCGCGTAGCCAACCCAGCCTGGCCAACGTTGTCACCCTCAGTCTGCCGCATGCACTGTGCCTGCAGTTTGATTTGCAGCATCCAGATTACTGGCTGGCGCACCGACTGGCAGAGTTGCCTTGTCTGCTCACGCATCCGGATACGCCAAGCATTGGTGCAGGCCCGTTTAAACTGACGCTCAACGAACCACATTTGGTGCGATTGGAACAACACGCGTTTTACCATTTGCAGCATCCTTATCTGGAGAGCATTGAGTATTGGATCACGCCGGAACTGCAAACCGGCGATGCTTATACCAGTTGCCAACACCCTGTGCGTATTACCATTGGCCAACAGGAAGACCTGGCACTGGCCCGACCGGTACAACGCAGTATGAGTCTGGGTTGGTGCTATCTGGCGGTGAATTTAAAACACGGCGTACTCAGTGAGGCACAAGGGAAAAAGCTGCTGATGTTAATCCAGCAATCCGGTTTGCTGGCCAATCTGCCGGTACCAAACAGTGTCATCACCCCCAGCCACGAAATGCTACCCGGTTGGGCGATCCCACAACATCACGTCGATGATGATATTGCCCTGCCAGCCAAGCTGAGATTGTTGTACCGGCCCCCAGTGGAGCTGGAAACGGTCACCGTTGCATTACAGCAACTGTTGGCACAACACGGTTGTGAACTGGATGTGCGCTACTACGCGGGCAAACGCTGGCAAAGCGCCGAGCAAATCGAGCAGGCCGACCTGCTACTTGCGGACAATCTAATTGGGGAGTCGCCAGAGGCAACATTAGAAAGCTGGCTACGGCAAGATACGCTGTGGCGCGGTATTCTGCCTGATTCTCGCTGGCAGCATCAGCAACAGACGCTACAAAAGATCCAACAGCTTCCAGCACAGCAACAGCGTCATGAGCAGTTAAAAGATTATTATCGGCAATTGATGACAGCGGCGATCATCACTCCCCTGTTTCATTATCAGTATCAAATCAGCGCGCCACCACGCATCCATGGCGTTACCCTGACTGCCTACGGTTGGTTCGACTTCTGCCAAGCCTGGTTGCCGCCGCCGGTAAAAAATACAGAACTGCTCTCAGCAGACTGAACACAGGTGTGCCCCTGCGGTATTCAGCTATTTCTGCTACCATTGCTGCCGCAACGCATTTTTATCCTGCCGCCCGATTGTGTGTCGGGAAAGGCCAAATCCAATAAGGTGATTTTATGAAGCGCGCGGTTGTCGTTTTCAGCGGTGGACAAGATTCCACGACCTGCTTGATCCAGGCATTACAGCAGTATGACGAAGTTCACTGCGTTACCTTCGATTACGGCCAGCGCCATCGCGCTGAGATTGAGGTGGCTCAGGAGCTGTCGGTGGCTCTGGGGGCCAAAGCGCACAAGCTGTTGGATGTAGGTCTTCTCAACGAACTGGCGATCAGCAGCTTGACCCGTGACAATATTCCGGTCCCCGCCTACAACCCAGATGAAAAAAATGCGCTGCCAAGTACCTTTGTGCCAGGCCGCAACATTTTGTTCCTGACGCTAGCGGCGATCTATGCCTATCAGGTTGAAGCAGAAGCCGTGATCACCGGCGTGTGCGAAACCGATTTCTCCGGCTACCCGGACTGCCGAGACGAATTTGTCAAAGCGTTGAATCACGCGATAGTGTTGGGTATCGCCCGTGATATCCGTTTTGAAACACCGCTGATGTGGTTGAACAAAGCAGAAACCTGGGCGCTGGCGGATTACTATCATCAGTTGGCATTGGTGCAGCAAGAAACACTGACCTGCTACAACGGCATCAAGGGCAACGGTTGTGGTGAATGTGCCGCCTGCCATCTACGTGCTAACGGCCTACAGCAGTACCAAATCAACAAAGCCGAAGTCATGGCAAGCCTGAAGCAGAAGACCGGTCTGGTCTGAGTGAAGATAGCCTGAATAATTTGAGTTGCGTCGAGACGGTCAGTAAACACAGCCAACACGGATGCAGCTTGAAATATGACAGGTAGAACGGCGGCAGAATTGCCGCCCGTTAGTTTACTGACCCTCTTCCGGCTGCGTGAGTGCCTGCAAATGTTCGCGCAGTTGCCCCTCGATAGGTAGCGCCCGTTGAGTTTTCAGATCCACACAAACGAAGGTCAGCATGGCATCAGCCACTGGCGTGCCTGCAGCATCTTGTATCACCTTTTGGCTCAGCACACCGCTTTTGCCGTTAAGCTGCACCATCTGGCTGTCGATACGCAGTTTGTCCCCTAACAACGCGGGTGTGCGGTAATTTATATTAATGTTCACCACGATGAAGGCGATGTTATTTTCCGTCATCCAGCGGAAACCTTCCTGATTTTCCAGCCAATCCCAGCGCGCCTCTTCCAAAAACTCCAGATAGCGGGCGTTATTAACATGTTGATAAAAATCAAGATGATAACCACGGACTTTGATAAATGTCTGGTGCATAGTGTACGGCTGCTCCTGCCTGGTGATTACAGTAAAGAAGGAGCCGCTGGCGGCTCCTTTACGCGTTTGGTCAACCCGCCAAACTGGTAAGACCTGTAAAATGTAGCAGAGGAAAAAGAGCTGCATGGGCACTTTGCCACTCAGCTGTGAGTAACATCACATTTTGAGCCGTGCACGATTCATTTCAAATAAGGCCGGCCCAATGCCCGGCACTTCCTGGAGTTGTTCAATCTGTGTAAAGGGGCCATTCTGCTCGCGATAGCGCACAATGCTCTCCGCTTTCTTTAACCCCACGCCCTTCAGCGCGCTGGCCAGTTGCTCAGCATCCCCCTGATTAATGCTGACTGACACCTCATTATTGGTAGCCACGCCAGCCTCCGCGCCTTGCCCTGCCTTAGCCGACGGTGTTGATAGCACCTGCCCGGTCGCCATTTTCTCTTCCGCCGCCAGTGACGGTCCTGCAAGGCAGATCAGTGCGGCCACCAACAACGCTTTGAAGCTCACTCCACGGCCATTAACCGCTTTTATTTCTGTAAGTTGCATGCTGTATCCTCCTTGTGTTTAACAGCAAGCTCACCTTGCCGCAGCGGACGATCTTCAGCAATTAACGGATTTCAGATATGGAAAAGGCCGCGAAAGCGGCCTTTTAGGATTACATTGCGTTGCAGAAAACTGCGGTGTTTTACTGAGGTTGCTGCTGCTCAGCGGCGCCCATGGTGATTTTGGCTTCTTTACGCAAGCTGGCCAGCAGAGAGTCGAAGGACACGCCGGTAGCGCCTTCTTCCATTTTGCTGACGAAGGTTTTCATTTCTTCCGCTGGCAAGGTGCCAGGATTCACGGCATCAAGTGCAACCAGCACTACGTTACCTTGATTGTCCTGCGACATACCGTAAACGGGCTTACCTTCCTGCGGATGCGGCAACGCAAACACGCTCTGCACCAGTTGGCTGTCTTCCGGCGCACGTGCCATCTTCTGCACGCTACCAAAGCTCAGGCCTGCAGCTTTCATCGCATCGTCGCCTTTGCCTTGTTTCAGCTCAACCAGCAGTTTCTCGCCCTGCAGTTTCGCTTCCTGTTCCGCTTTATTACGTTTAACCAATTCAGCTACGCGATCTTTGACTTGGTCGAACGGCTCAATGCCTTCTGGCTTGTGGCCAGAAACACGGATCACGAAGGCGCGGTCACCATCAACGGTGATCACATCAGAGTTACTCCCCGGAGCCCCCCCTTCACCAATCAGTGAACCGTCAAAAATCGACTGAATCACAGGTTTGAAGTTCAGTGCCGCCGGGATGTCATCGCGAGTAAACCAGTCAGTGTGCGCCGCTTTCACACCCGCGGCCTCTTCTGCTGATGCCAGGGACTCGTTATCGCTGGAAGCGGCTTCGCTTACCTTCTGCTGCAATGCGTAATACGCATCTACGGCTTTTTCCTGCTTAACCTGTTTGGCGATTGCATCATGCACTTCGCTCAACGGCTTCACTTTCTCAGGTTCAATATCGTTCAGACGCACGATCAGATAACCTACAGAGGATTTCACCACGCTAGACAGTTGGCCTTTTTCGGTCAGGTTGGCTTGCTTCAGTTCGTCTGCTGTGGTTTCCGGCTCCAGCCAACCCAATTCACCGCCAGTACGGCGTGAAATGATGTCGGTAGATTTTTCTTTCGCCAGAGTGGCAAAATCGCCGCCTTTTTTCAGCTCATCCAGTACAGCGTTGGCTTCTGCCTCAGTTTTCAGCTGGATAACGCTGTAATTCTTGCGTTCAGGTTGGCCATAGCTGCTTTTGTGCTGGTCGTAATAAGCGCTGATATCCGCGTCGGTCACCGTCACCTTGTCCTGCATAGAGGCAGCATCCATCGGGATATAGCTTACTTTGACCTGCTCCGGCGCAATAAAGCTGTTCTTGTTCTGGTTGTAGAACTCTTTCAGCTCATCATCAGTCACGGTCTGCTTGGCCTGCAAGGCTTTCAGATCCAGCGTCGCCAAACGCACATCACGCTGCTGTAACACCAGCGCTGTCATGTCCTGAGCTTCAGATGGCAAGATGAAACCAGAACCACCGAAGGCTTGGATCACTTGCTGGTTCACCAATTGCTGACGCATTGATTGCGCAAAGTTATCGGCGGTGTAACCCATGCGGCTAATCAGATCGAGATATTTCGCGTTATCGAACTGGCCGTTAGTCTGGAAATAAGGCGCCTTGCGGATGGCGTCCTTCACCTGATCGTCGCTGACGCTCAGGCCTAATTTCTTGGCGTATTGATCCAGCAGCATGTTGTCGATCAACTGTGACAGCGCCTGATGGCGCATCTGCTGCATGTAGCCTTCATTGCCCGCCAGTGCGGAGAACTGGTCACCCAGCTGTTGCTGCATACGGCTGCGTTCGCTTTGGAAAGCCTGTTCCAGCTGAGCGCGCTCGATCACCTGACCATTTACTTTCGCTGCATAATCGCCGGAACCGCCGATCAGGTAGTTACCCACCCCGGTCAAAATAAATGACAAGATGATCAGGGCCAGGATGATTTTGAGCACGACGTTATTAGCTGCCGCGCGTAAATTGTCCATCATAGTGTGACAACACTCCGCTGTGATGTGGATTAAAAACACCCTTGCGCAGGCGCATTCCCTGCGACAAAAATAAAAAAAGCGCATCAATCTGATGCGCCTTATATCTTACCTTACCAGCACCGTTGCGTCAGGTGATTGTTTATTACAAAACCCTGTAACGCTAAACGGTTAGACGCAAACAATCAGTTTACTGCGTCTTTCAGCGCTTTCCCTGCACGGAAGGCCGGAACTTTGGCTGCCGCGATTTTGATCTCTTTACCGGTTTGTGGATTACGGCCAGTACGGGCTGAACGCTCACGCACTGTAAAAGAACCGAAACCAACCAGAGCCACGTCATCCCCTTCCTTCAAGGATTCGGTAACAGATGCAATGACTGCATCTAAAGCACGTCCAGCTGCCGCTTTGGAAATATCAGCACCTGCGGCAATTTTGTCGATCAGTTGTGACTTATTCACTCTATCATCCCCTCTAGAATTCAATCGTCGCACCGAAAAATCCCTACGGTTGCGACAGCGCAGCTGTTATATCAATCCCATCGAACCTTGGCAAGCCACCGAAAGCGTGACAAAACGCGGGTCGATAGCTTTCTAACTTAGCGGTACAAAAAAAGACTGGCAAGTCCGAAATGACTTGCCAGCATAAGTTTTATCAATGGTTTTTGCGATTCGTCACTATTTTGCCGCTACCGGCAGTGCGCCGAAGGCCGGGTTTTGCAACGCAAGGTTCAAAACTTCATCGATTCGTTGCACCGGATGAATCTCCAGATCGGCGATAACGTTGTCTGGAATCTCTTCCAGATCGCGCTTGTTCTCAAATGGAATCAGCACGGTTTTGATACCGCCGCGATGCGCTGCCAGCAGTTTTTCTTTCAGGCCACCAATAGGTAATACCTGGCCACGCAACGTGATCTCACCAGTCATTGCCACATCGGCGCGAACCGGGTTGCCTGTCAGACAGGAAACCAACGCTGTACACATCGCAATACCGGCACTTGGACCATCTTTCGGTGTAGCGCCTTCCGGCACGTGCACGTGGATGTCACGCTTCTCGTAAAAATCAGGGTTAATACCCAATTTGTCCGCGCGAGCACGCACGACGGTCAGTGCTGCCTGAATCGATTCCTGCATCACTTCACCCAGAGAACCGGTGTAGGTCAGCTTGCCCTTGCCCGGTACACAGGCGGTTTCAATGGTCAGCAAATCGCCACCCACTTCCGTCCACGCCAGACCCGTAACTTCGCCCACACGGTTTTCGGTATCTGCACGGCCGTAATCGACACGCTGTACACCCAGATAATCCTTCAGGTTGTCGCCGTTGATCTCAATATGCTTGACCTTCTTGTCCATAAGCAGCGTTTTCACCGCTTTACGACACAGCTTGGAGATTTCACGCTCCAGGCTACGCACCCCAGCTTCACGGGTGTAGAAACGGATAATGCCGACAATGGCGCTGTCGTCTACCGTCAGTTCACCTTTCTTCAGGGCATTGCGCTCAAGCTGCTTCGGCAGCAAGTGCTGCTTGGCGATATTAAGCTTCTCATCCTCGGTATAGCCTGACAGGCGGATCACTTCCATACGGTCCAGCAACGGCGCAGGAATGTTCATCGAGTTCGAGGTGGCAACAAACATTACGTCGGACAGATCGTAATCGACTTCCAGGTAGTGATCGTTAAACGCCACGTTCTGTTCCGGATCCAGCACTTCAAGCAGTGCAGAAGCAGGATCGCCACGCATGTCCGAAGACATTTTGTCGATCTCATCCAACAGGAACAGTGGGTTCTTCACCCCAACCTTGGCCATTTTCTGGATCAGTTTGCCCGGCATTGAACCGATATAGGTACGTCGATGCCCGCGGATTTCCGCTTCATCACGCACGCCACCCAGCGCCATACGCACGTATTGACGGCCGGTCGCCTTAGCGATCGACTGGCCCAGCGAGGTTTTACCCACACCTGGAGGCCCTACCAGACACAAGATCGGCCCTTTGATTTTGCTAACGCGGCTCTGCACGGCGAGATACTCAAGGATACGATCCTTGACGCGCTCCAGGCCGTAGTGATCGATATCGAGCACTTCCTGGGCCTTGACCAGGTCTTTCTTCACCTTGCTGCGTGCATTCCACGGTACCTGCAACATCCAATCGATGTAGCCGCGTACAACGGTCGCTTCCGCAGACATCGGTGACATCATTTTCAGCTTTTGCAGTTCCGCTTCGGTTTTTTCGCGCGCTTCTTTCGGCATTTTGGCCGCTTCAATCTTACGCTTCAGCGCTTCATGCTCGTCCGGCGCGTCGTCCATTTCGCCCAGTTCTTTCTGAATCGCCTTCATCTGCTCATTCAGATAGTACTCGCGCTGACTTTTTTCCATCTGTTTTTTGACGCGGTTACGGATACGTTTTTCAACCTGCAACAGGTCGATTTCCGACTCCATCATCGCCATCAGGTACTCCAGACGTTCAGTAATATCGAACATCTCCAGTACGGATTGCTTGTCGCTGAGTTTCAGCGGCATGTGCGCGGCGATGGTATCCGCCAGGCGTGCAGCATCGTCGATGCTGTTCAATGACGTCAGCACCTCCGGTGGAATCTTCTTGTTCAGTTTGATGTAGCCTTCAAACTGATTGATGGCAGTACGCACCAGGACTTCTTGCTCACGCTCATCAATTGCCGGCGACTCAAGATATTCTGCCTGGGCAGCAAAATGCTCACCGCTATCGGAAAGCGTAGTAATACGTGCCCGCTGCAGGCCTTCTACCAGCACTTTTACCGTGCCATCAGGCAATTTCAGCATCTGCAGGATCGACGCTACGGTACCGACAGAGAATAAATCATTAATGCCAGGTTCATCCGTTGAGGCCTCTTTCTGTGCCACCAGCATGATCTTCTTATCATGATCCATTGCTGCTTCGAGGCACCGAATCGATTTTTCCCGGCCAACAAATAACGGGATCACCATGTGCGGATAAACCACCACGTCGCGCAATGGCAAGACGGGGATTTCAATGCGTTCGGAACGCTCAGGGTTCATAGAGCTCTCTCTTAAGTTTAACTTCCGCCAGGTTGAGGGGAATCTCATGAGACGCAAGCATCAAACGTTTCATAAAATCTGGTTAATGAGTATATGGGGATGAATCTCTTACATTCAACGGCAAGAATGCAGGAAAAAGAAATGGGGGATAAAATCCCCCATTTTGGTATTAACTTTCTGGTTTGACTGGCGAATTATTCGCCTGAAGCCTGTGCTTCCGGCTTGCCGTAAATCAGCAACGGCTTGGACTGACCGGCAATGACCGACTCGTCGATCACCACTTTGTCGACGCTTTCCATAGATGGCAGGTCATACATGGTATCCAGCAGCGCGCCTTCCACGATAGAACGCAGGCCACGTGCACCGGTTTTACGTGTCATGGCTTTCTTGGCGATAGCATTCAGCGCTTCTTCACGGAACTCCAGTTCGACACCTTCCAGATTGAACAACGCCTGATACTGTTTGGTCAGAGCATTTTTCGGTTCTTTCAGGATCTGGATCAGTGCATCTTCGCTCAGCTCGCTCAGCGTAGCGACCACTGGCAGACGACCGATGAACTCTGGGATCAAACCAAACTTGATCAGATCTTCCGGTTCAGCCTGCAGCAGCAATTCACCTTCAGTTGCTTTCTCTGCTTCACCCTTCACGGTTGCGCCGAAGCCGATACCGGAACCGGTATTGACGCGCTGACCGATCACCTTATCCAGGCCGGCAAATGCGCCACCACAGATAAACAGGATTTTCGAAGTATCAACTTGCAGGAATTCCTGCTGCGGATGCTTACGACCACCTTGCGGCGGAACAGCAGCAATGGTGCCTTCAATCAGTTTCAACAATGCCTGCTGCACGCCTTCACCCGAAACGTCACGGGTAATGGACGGGTTGTCTGACTTACGAGAAATCTTATCGATTTCATCGATGTAGACAATGCCGCGCTGTGCTTTCTGCACGTCGTAGTCACATTTCTGCAACAGCTTCTGGATAATATTCTCCACGTCCTCACCCACATAACCGGCTTCGGTCAGTGTGGTGGCATCGGCCATGGTGAAAGGCACATCCAGGAAGCGCGCCAAGGTTTCCGCCAGTAAGGTTTTACCGCTACCGGTCGGGCCAATCAGCAGAATGTTGCTTTTGCCCAACTCAATACCGTTGCTGGTATCGCCGTTGCGCAAGCGTTTGTAGTGGTTATACACCGCAACCGCCAGCACTTTCTTCGCCTGCTCCTGACCAATGACGTAGTCATCCAGATGGTGGCGGATCTCGTGCGGCGTCGGTAGCGCACTGCGCTCACGATGCGGGGCAACTTCTTTAATCTCTTCGCGAATAATGTCGTTACACAGGTCAACACATTCATCGCAGATATACACTGACGGACCGGCAATCAGCTTACGCACTTCATGCTGGCTTTTGCCGCAGAAAGAGCAGTACAGCAGCTTTCCTGAACCGTCTTTGCGCTTATCTGTCATCAGTAAACCTCTTCTTTAGTCTTTGTCCCGCAGGAAAATCACGGCGGCCGTGCGCCCCAAATTCATACCGGGAATGCCGATAATGCTCACCAGAGCGAGCCGCGCCCGCTCTGATTACTATAGTCTATCGGCTCGCACATATTACCTCGCCAGCCGCGTGGTGCTACTTGCGGTGCGTCAGAATACCGTCAACCAGACCGTATTCTACCGCTTCTTCCGCGGTCATAAAGCGATCGCGCTCGGTATCGCGTTCGATCTGCTCCAATGACTGGCCGGTATGTTCCGCCATCAGCTCATTCATACGTGCCTTCACCTTCAGGATTTCCCGCGCATGGATTTCGATATCCGTCGCCTGGCCCTGATAACCGCCCAGCGGCTGGTGAATCATCACGCGTGAATTCGGCAAGCAGAAGCGTTTGCCCTTGGCACCTGCCGTTAGCAGGAACGAGCCCATCGAGCACGCCTGACCCATACAAATGGTGCTGACGTCCGGCTTGATGAACTTCATGGTGTCATAGATTGACATGCCAGCAGTGATCACGCCACCCGGAGAGTTAATGTAGAGGTAAATGTCTTTTTCCGGGCTTTCTGCTTCAAGGAACAGCATCTGCGCCACAATCAGGTTGGCCATGTGATCTTCGACCTGGCCGGTCAGGAAAATAATGCGCTCTTTCAGCAGGCGGGAATAGATGTCGTAAGAACGCTCCCCGCGTGAAGTCTGCTCTACCACCATCGGCACCAGGGCCATGTTAGGTGCAAATTGATCTCGTTCGCCACTGTATGACATTACCGTCTCCTAATAGAAATTGCCTTGGCGGCCAGGGTTACACCCTATTACACCGATTCTACTTGAGAACGGTCATGATGACTATGCTCAAGCATTCGACCCGCGCCACACGTACCCGACGGTTTTTCTTATCCCGCGCACTCTGGCAAACAGCCTATACCCGTCATCTTTCAAGTCACAGCGTTGTTACCTGCACTCGCTCATCCCCAGTGACTTACTCGAGTAAGTGCCTGGGGATGAGCGAGCTGGGTGCCTAGCTGCAACTTGAAAGCTATAGGGTATACATATACTTTTTACAGATTGGGGCCACTGAGAGAATTTCAAGCCCGGCAATGTATTTTTAGCGGTTACCCTGCGCACCCACGTTACTGGCAGTAAACATCATGCCAGACTGTTCCAAGAGCAACAGTGTAAATATAGTGCATATTGTCACGCTTAACCTGAGATTAATCAGCGACGTGGCAAAAAGAAAAGCCCGCAACCGAAGGTTACGGGCTTTTTTAACGCCAGGATCCAGCAAGCCGGTCCCAAGGGCGCAACATGTGCGCCCCGACGTACAGACATTACGCCTGTTGAGTCTGGTTCATCAGCTCGCTGAAGGTAGTGGCTTTCTCAGTCACTTTCGCTTTTGCCAGCAGGGCTTCAACCGCTTGTTCTTCCAGAGCAACGTTGCGCATGTTGTTCATCAGCTCTTTGTTTTTGCTGTAAAACTCAACAACTTCACTTGGATCTTCGTAAGCAGAAGCCATTTCTTCGATCAGCGTTTTAACGCGATCTTCGTCAGCTTTCAGATCGTTGATGCTGATTACTTCGCCCAGCAGCAGACCGACAACTACGCGACGCTTAGCCTGCTCTTCGAACAGTTCGCGTGGCAGTTCCAGTGCTTGCTTCTCGTTACCGCCGAAACGTTGTGCAGCCTGACGGCGCAGAACGTCAACTTCGCCGTCGATCAGCGCAGCAGGAACGTCGATTTCGTTAGCACTGACCAGACCGTCGATTGCCTGAGTCTTGATGCGGTTACGCACTGCGCCTTTCAGCTCGCGCTCCATGTTTTTACGCACTTCAGCACGCAGGCCTTCGATAGAACCATCAGCCACGCCGAAACGTTTGATGAATTCTTCAGTCAGCTCTGGCAGCTCACGCTCTTCAACTTTCTTCAGAACGATAGCGAACTTAGCCGCTTTGCCCTTCAGGTTTTCAGCGTGGTAATCTTCTGGGAAGTTAACGTCGATGGTGAATTCTTCACCAGCTTTATGACCAACCAGACCTTCTTCGAAGCCTGGGATCATGCGGCCCTGGCCCATAGCCAGTACGAAGTCAGAGGCTTTGCCGCCTTCAAACTCTTCACCGTCGATGGAACCAGAGAAGTCAACAGTCACACGGTCTTCAGCTTGCGCTGCGCGATCGCTGTCTTTCCAGGTCGCCTGCTGCTTGCGCAGGGTGTCCAGCATGGTGTCAACGTCAGCGTCGTTAACTTCAACAACTGGCTTCTCAACTTCGATGCCATCCAGGCCTTTCAGCTCAACTTCTGGATACACTTCGAACTCAACGGCGAAAGTGAAGTCTTCACCTTCTTTGTACTCGCCCGGCACATAGTTTGGTGCGCCAGCCGGATTGATCTTTTCTTTGATGATCGCATCAACAAAGCTGCGTTGCATCGCTTCGCCCAGCACGTCTTGACGAACGGAAGCGCCATAACGCTGCTCAACGATGTTCATCGGTACATGGCCTTTACGGAAGCCATCGATACGAACGCTTTTTGCCGCGTTGATCAGCTCTTTTTTAATAGCCTGCTTGATTGTATCAGCGGGTACAGTAATAGAGAGACGGCGCCCAAGGCCTTGAGTGGTTTCTACTGAAACTTGCATCTTGTTACCTCAAAAAAATCACAGTGCTCGGTCAACTCCGTTCCAAGAACCAGGACGGCTACATTACAGAACCGAGTTTCCTGATGACAGAAGCGTCCCGAAACCATTCCGGAAAAATAAGACGCGACATTATAGCGGCGCATGCGGAGCGAGTCGAGGAAAGCAAGGTGGCGGCGGCGCGCTAAAACTCACACTTTTGTCGATTTGATCGTCAAAAGGCCGCCGAAACCGACCCGGCCTTAGCTGCATGACGCATCGGCTGTGTCGTCGTCAAAAACAGAAACGGCCCGCAGGCCGTTCCAAAATTCGTCTGTAGTAATACCCCAATTCGTGGTCAAAGTTCCACTGATACCGCAAATTTAGCCATCAGGCTAAGGTACCGGCCCCACGACATGGAGGAGATGCCGGCACGGTATCTTGCAAACCTTCCCACTCTTTCAGGGTATAGGTGTGCAATGCCAACGCATGGACACCATCTGCCAATTCTTCTGACAGCACGCCGTAAATTGAACGATGCCGCGTCAGAAAACGTTCGCCGACGAAGCGATCGCTAACCAATACGACTTTAAAATGGCTTTCTGAACCCGCCGGAACGTTATGACGATAACTTTCATCAACGACTTCCAGATACGCGGGCTCAAACGCCGCCCTTAACTTTGCTTCTATTTGCTCGCGAATCATAGGATCTCCTTTACTACACCGGCAGAGGACCGCCCCATCTATTTCAATATTAGCCGCTTTCCCCCCTTTTAGACCATTCCTCAGGTAAATTTCTCTTTCTTGCGGGTAAAAAGTGGTCAACATCCACCGCCGCTTGAGGTTTATCTGATTGAGGCAGCCAAAAAAGCATGTTTTTATCAACGGCAGGTAAAAATTTGTCACTCCGGTGCGTTCTGCGCTTCCTCCGGCTGACGGCGATGCTATGATGTCGACAATTTGTTGTTGGCTATCCCGCTCTGATTATTACAGAAAGCGTGCTCAAACCCGCCGCTCTGCCTTTGGCAGTTTGCAGCAGCTTAAAATCCATCGAGAATGAGACAGTAACTATGTTGAAAAAACTTTGCCTTCCACTGTTGGCCGCACTGATGCTGGCTGGCTGTGCTACCAGCAGCAACACCTTGAACGTGACACCAAAGATCGTACTGCCGCAGCAAGATCCCACGCTGCAAGGCTTAACCATCAGCATTAACGGTGCGGATCAGCGTAAAGATCAGGCGCTGGCAAAAGTGAATCGCGACGGTCAGCTTGTGACGCTGACGCCTTCACGTGATCTGCGCTTCCTGCTGCAAGAAGTGTTAGAGAAACAAATGGGCGCCCGCGGCTACATGATTGGCGCAGACGGTGCAGTTGACCTGCAAATCGTCGTGAATAATCTGTATGCGGACGTCTCTGAAGGTAATCTCCGCTACAACATCACCACCAAGGCTGATATTTCGATCATCGCTCAGGCGAAGAACGGCAGCAAGCAGGTGAAGAACTACCGCTCAACGTATAACGTTCAGGGCGCCTTCACCGCAACCAACGAGAAAATCACCAACGCGGTCAACAGCGTGCTGGGTGACGTTATTGCCGATATGGCGCAAGACACCAGCGTCAACGACTTTATCAAGCAAAACGCGCGTTAAGCCGCGCTCGCCTTGTGCCGCCCGGATCGTCGGGCGGTGCAGACAGGGAACTCATGTCGAAACAGTATCTGAATATCTTCACCCAGCGTAATTCTGCCATCCTCCTGCTGCTGGGCTTTGCGTCGGGTCTGCCACTGGCACTGACCTCCGGCACGCTACAAGCCTGGATGACCGTCGAAAACATCGATCTGAAAACCATTGGTATTTTCTCTCTGGTTGGACAGGCCTATGTGTTCAAATTCCTGTGGTCACCCTTTATGGACCGCTATACCCCGCCATTCCTTGGGCGGCGGCGTGGCTGGTTGCTGATCAGCCAATTACTGCTGGTGGCATCAATCGTCGCGATGGGCTTTATGCAACCGGCGCAAGATCTTTGGTGGCTGGCAGCGTTGGCGGTACTGGTCGCCTTCTGTTCTGCATCGCAGGATATCGTTTTTGACGCCTATAAAACCGATCTACTGAACGCCGAAGATCGCGGCACCGGCGCCGCTATCTCAGTTCTGGGCTATCGTCTGGCGATGCTGGTCTCCGGTGGGTTAGCACTTTGGCTGGCAGATCGTTACTTCGGCTGGCAGTCAACCTATTGGCTAATGGCAGGACTGATGCTGATTGGTATCGCCGCCACCTTAATGGCCCCAGAACCGGACGACAGCATTCCAGCACCACGCACCATGGAACAAGCCGTGGTTGCCCCGTTACGTGATTTCTTCGCACGTAACAACGCCTGGCTGATTTTACTGTTGATCGTGATGTACAAAATGGGCGATGCCTTTGCCGGCAGCCTGAGCACCACCTTCCTGATCCGCGGCGTCGGCTTCGATGCTGGGGAAGTTGGTTTGGTGAATAAAACACTGGGTCTGTTCGCCACCATCGTCGGTGCGCTGTTTGGCGGCGTGCTGATGCAGCGCCTCAGTTTGTTCCGCGCCCTGATGCTGTTCGGTATCCTGCAAGCAGTTTCCAATCTCGGTTATTGGATCCTTGCTGTTACCGATAAAAACATTATGACCATGGGCAGTGCTATCTTCCTGGAGAACCTGTGCGGTGGTATGGGGACAGCAGCCTTCGTCGCGTTATTGATGACACTGTGCAACAAGTCATTTTCCGCCACCCAGTTTGCCCTTTTGTCTGCACTGTCCGCCGTCGGGCGTGTTTATGTGGGCCCTATTGCCGGCTGGTTTGTCGAAGCGCACGGCTGGCCGCTATTCTATTTGTTCTCGATCGTCGCCGCCCTGCCTGGGCTGTTGCTGCTGCGTCTGTGTCGTCAGACGCTGGAATATACCCAGCGTACCGATGACTTCATGCCACGTACCGAGTTCCGCCAGTTTTACCGTTGGGCATTGCGCATGCTGACACTAGGCTGCTCTTTATTGGGGCTGTGGCTGGTTCTGCTGATCACCAACGCTCTTGACTGGAGTGCCTTTCCAAATCTGGCTGATCGACTGTTGCAGTTTGGTGCCGCGTTGAGTCTGGTAGGCATTGCGATGGGCAGTATGCTGGACTATCTGGCACTACGCCGTACTAAATTGGCGTGATATCACCGACCGGTGTTCACACCGGTCGGCAAAAATGCATCAGCGTGATGAGTTTATTTCGGATAAAAAACATAATTGGCGAGTAAATTATTTTTTATTTCCGAGTAACGCACTCGGAAATAAAATTAAATTCACTTTTAATACACATTTATTTTACATTAAATAAACCTTTACTGCGTATTTAAAAACGACAGCTTAATCTGCCAAACTCATCATACCTTTAGTTTTCCTTAACATAGGTTCCACCCGGAACGATTCAGCGTGCCAACGCGTTGTTGCCATTAGTAAATTGTCACGCAGCGTGACATCTGTGACACCCTTAACAGAAAGTGTCAACAAGGCGCTGACACTCCCTTAAGCATGTTTACAGTACTGCAACCTTCCCGTAAAATGCCCGCACACATGAAACGACAATAGAGCCTTTGTAATTGAGGTCGTTAGATGAGACTTAAGAAATACAATAAAAGTATTGGGATGTTGTCATTAATTGCTTCCACTGTAATGCTCAGTGGTTGCAATATGGTATTGATGAACCCCAAAGGAGCAATTGGTGTTGAGCAACGGACACTGATTATCACTGCAATCGCATTAATGTTGATCGTAGTGGTACCAGTTATCTTTATGGCGTTCGCCTTTGCCTGGAAGTACCGTGCTTCCAACAAAGACGCCAAATACAGTCCGAACTGGTCACATTCCAACAAAATCGAAGCGGTCGTCTGGACCATTCCTATCATTATCATCGCCATCCTTGGCACCATTACCTGGAAGACTACCCACGAACTCGATCCGTTCAAGCCGATTGTCACTGACAAGAAGCCGATGACGATCGAAGTGGTGTCGCTCGACTGGAAATGGCTGTTTATCTACCCGGAACAAGGCATCGCAACGGTTAATGAGCTGGCTTTCCCGAAAGACGTTCCAGTTGAATTCAAAATCACCTCTAACTCGGTAATGAACTCGTTCTTTATCCCACAGTTAGGCGGGCAGATTTATGCGATGGCCGGGATGCAGACTAAACTGCACCTGATCGGCAATGAAGCCGGCAAATACGACGGTATTTCCAGCAGCTTCAGCGGTCGCGGGTTCTCCGGCATGAAATTCACCGCCATTGTCACCCCAACCGAAGGCGACTTCGATCAGTGGGTTGCCAAGGTGAAAGCATCGTCGACTAACCTTAACGCCACCAGCGACTTTAACAAACTGGCAGAGCCGAGTGAAAATAACCCGGTTGAGTACTTCTCCAGTGTCAAACCGAATTTGTTCAAAGAAACTATTGGCAAATTTATGGGCGATATGAACATGCACAAGGGCGCTACCACGCACGAAGGTATGGACATGAGCCAGGGTATGGACATGGGTGAACATGCAGCTCACGCCGGAGCCGAGGAATAACTGATGTTGGGAAAATTAACGATTGATGCGGTTCCGTACCACGAACCGATCATCATGGTCACCGTTGCTGCAATTGTTATCGGGGGCCTGGCACTGCTGGCGCTGATAACCTATTTCGGCAAGTGGAAATGGCTATGGAGCGATTGGCTGACTTCGGTCGACCATAAAAAAATTGGTATCATGTACATCATCGTGGCAATGGTTATGTTGCTGCGTGGTTTTGCCGATGCCATCATGATGCGTAGCCAGCAGGCGCTTGCGTCCGCCGGCGAGGCCGGATTCCTGCCACCGCACCACTACGACCAGATCTTTACCGCCCACGGCGTAATCATGATCTTCTTCATGGCGATGCCTTTCGTGGTCGGCCTGATGAACGTGGTTGTACCCTTGCAAATCGGTGCGCGCGACGTTGCCTTCCCGTTCCTGAACTCCCTGAGTTTCTGGTTCTTCGTGGTGGGTGTCGTCCTGATCAACATCTCTCTGGGGGTGGGTGAGTTTGCGCAGACCGGTTGGCTGGCGTATCCGCCGCTATCAGGTAAGGAATACAGTCCTGGCGTCGGGGTCGATTACTGGATCTGGAGTCTGCAGATTTCTGGTCTGGGTACCTTGTTGACCGGTGTGAACTTCTTCGCAACCATCATGAAGATGCGTGCTCCTGGCATGCCTCTGATGAAGATGCCGGTGTTCACCTGGGCGGCGCTGTGTACTAACGTCCTGATCATCGTTTCTTTCCCAATTCTGACTGTTACCATCGCGTTGCTGACCCTGGATCGCTACCTGGGCTTCCATTTCTTTACCAATGATATGGGCGGCAACATGATGATGTACATCAACCTGATTTGGGCCTGGGGTCACCCAGAGGTGTATATCCTGGTGCTGCCAGTGTTTGGTGTGTTCTCTGAAGTCACCGCGACCTTCTCAAGAAAACGCCTGTTCGGCTATACCTCACTGGTATGGGCAACCATCGCGATTACCGTTCTGTCGTTCATCGTATGGCTGCACCACTTCTTTACCATGGGGTCCGGCGCGAACGTTAACGCCTTCTTCGGTATCGCCACCATGATCATTTCCATCCCGACCGGGGTGAAAATCTTCAACTGGCTGTTCACCATGTACCAGGGCCGCATTCAGCTCAATTCCGCAATGCTGTGGACCATCGGCTTCATCATCACCTTCTCCGTAGGTGGGATGACCGGCGTTCTGCTGGCAGTACCGGGTGCGAACTTCGTGCTGCACAACAGTCTGTTCCTGATTGCCCACTTCCATAACGTGATTATCGGTGGTGTGGTGTTCGGTTGCTTCGCTGGCCTGACTTACTGGTTCCCTAAATCCTTCGGCTTCACGCTGAACGAAACCTGGGGTATCCGTGCGTTCTGGTTCTGGATCATCGGTTTCTTCGTGGCCTTCATGCCGCTGTATGCTCTGGGCTTTATGGGTATGACTCGTCGTATCAGCCAGAACATCAACCCAGAGTTCCACCCACTGCTGCTGGTAGCAGCTGGCGGCGCGGCTCTGATTGCCTGCGGTATCTTGTGCCAACTGATTCAGATCTACGTCAGTGTGCGTGACCGTGAGCAGAACCGTGACCTGACCGGTGACCCATGGGGTGCTCGTACGCTGGAGTGGTCTACTTCGTCTCCACCGCCGTTCTATAACTTTGCTGTAGTGCCACAGATTCATGACCGTGATGAGTTCTGGGACATGAAAGAAAAAGGCGAAGCTTATAAGAAACCGGCGAAATACGAACCGATTCATATGCCGAAAAATACCGGTGCCGGTGTGATTATTGCTGGCTTCAGCCTGGTATTTGGTTTCGCGATGATCTGGGACATCTGGTGGATGGCGATCGCAGCCTTCGTAGGTATGATCGTGACCTGGATTGCCAAGAGCTTCGATGAAGATGTTGATTACTATGTGCAGGTTGATGAAATCGAGCGCATTGAAAACCAACACTATGAACAAATCAGCAAAGCAGGCGTGAAACATGTCAACTGATACTCTGACTAACCATAACGCAGCCCATGCAGAGCATGGGCACCACGACGCAGGAGAGACCAAAGTCTTCGGATTCTGGATCTACCTGATGAGCGACTGTATTTTGTTTGCGAGCTTGTTCGCGACTTATGCAGTACTGGTGAACGGGACCGCTGGCGGTCCCTCTGGCAAAGACATCTTCGATCTGAAGTTTGTTCTGGTTGAGACCTTCCTGCTGTTGTTCAGCTCCATCACCTACGGTATGGCGATGATCGGCATGAACAAAGGCAAGGTTGGCAGCGTTAATACCTGGCTGTTCCTGACCTTCCTGTTTGGTCTGGGCTTCGTAGCGATGGAAATCTATGAATTCCATCACCTGATCGTTGAAGGCTATGGTCCGGATCGCAGTGCGTTCCTGTCCGGCTTCTTCGCACTGGTTGCTACCCACGGTCTGCACGTGTCTACCGGCCTGGTTTGGATCGTTATCATGATGATTCAGGTCAGCAAGCGTGGTCTGACATCAACTAACAAAACCCGTCTGATGTGCCTGAGCTTGTTCTGGCACTTCCTGGATGTGGTCTGGATCTGCGTATTCACCGTTGTTTACTTGCTGGGGGTTATGTCATGAGTCATTCATCCCATGAAACTTCTCACGGCGGCGCAAGCCACGGTAGCGTTAAGACCTATCTGATCGGCTTTATTCTGTCGATCATCCTGACGGTGATTCCATTTGCGATGGTGATGAGCGGCGCGGCCTCTCACTCCACTATCCTGGCGGTTGTAGTCGGCATGGCCGTGATTCAGGTGGTTGTTCACCTGATTTACTTCCTGCACATGAATACCTCATCGGAAGAGCGCTGGAACCTGGTGGCATTGCTGTTCACCGCTATGATCATCGGTATCGTTGTTGTGGGTTCACTCTGGATTATGTACAACCTCAACATCAATATGATGGTCGATTAAGAGCAGAGCTGGACGTGATGATTAAGCAATACCTGCAAGTAACTAAACCAGGAATTATTTTCGGCAATTTAATTTCTGTCGTCGGGGGATTCCTGCTCGCCTCCAAAGGGAGCATCGACTATCCCCTGTTTCTCGCCACCCTGGTGGGGGTCTCGTTGGTTGTCGCTTCGGGCTGTGTATTTAACAACTACATTGACCGCGACATCGACAAGAAAATGGAGAGAACGAAGAATCGGGTGCTGGTTAAGGGCCTGATCGCGCCGAGTGTAAGCCTGGTTTATGCTACCGCTCTGGGTATTGCGGGCTTTGCGTTGCTGTATATCGGTGCTAACCCGCTGGCCATGTGGCTGGCGGTGATGGGCTTCGTGGTTTATGTCGGCGTTTATAGCCTGTACATGAAACGCCACTCGGTATACGGCACGTTGATCGGCAGCTTGTCGGGCGCTGCGCCACCGGTTATCGGTTATTGCGCAGTCACCAACGAGTTCGATGCCGGTGCGTTGATCCTGCTGGCTATCTTTAGCCTGTGGCAGATGCCGCATTCCTATGCGATTGCCATCTTCCGCTTTAAAGATTACCAGGCAGCCAACATTCCGGTACTGCCGGTCGTCAAAGGCATTTCGGTCGCGAAGAACCACATCACGGTCTACATTGTGGCGTTTATGATTGCCACTCTGATGTTGACCCTGGGCGGCTACGCCGGCTACAAATACCTGATCGTCGCTGCGGCGGTAAGCGTATGGTGGTTGGGCATGGCATTGCGTGGTTACAAAACCGAAAATGACAGCGTTTGGGCACGTAAGCTATTCGTGTTCTCGATCGTTGCCATTACCTCGCTGAGCGTCATGATGTCTATCGACTTCAGCGCCACAGCGGCGCCGGAAGCGCTGATGACTTACGTCTGGTAAGCCAAATCGTCTGTAAATGGGCCGCTTTCGCGGCCCATTAAATTGGTGACAAACACCCGAAAAACGTGGTTTTCGGATGTTTGGGTAAGGCAGCAGACATAATCCTTTGTTTCTATTAGTACTTAATTCATTACTTCTAGTTGCAGAGTCTTTGTTAGCTGTTTTGTGGGCCGCCTTCGCGGCCCATTTTATTTGTCTCGCCCAAAAGCCGACGAACTGTAATATCTGCTAAACAACATTAGATTTACCCCCCCTGCCCTTCACACTAAAATGACGCAGTTTTAACAGAAGCTATCCCATCAGGCGTTATCACCGATAACCTGACGGAATGGCTTTTAATGAGGTTTTAATGAACGATAATGCAATGACCCCACTGGAACGTCGGGCGACCTGGGGATTAGGAACGGTATTTTCACTGCGCATGCTCGGCATGTTTATGGTGCTGCCGGTACTGACCACCTATGGCATGGCGTTGAACGGTGCCAGCGAAACATTGATCGGTATTGCCATCGGTATTTACGGCCTGGCGCAGGCTGTTTTCCAGATCCCCTTTGGTCTGATCTCAGACCGTATCGGCCGCAAACCACTGATCGTCGGCGGGTTGCTGATCTTTGCGCTTGGCAGCGTTATCGCCGCCGCAACCGATTCTATCTGGGGCGTAATTCTTGGTCGGGCATTACAAGGCTCTGGTGCTATCGCGGCGGCAGTCATGGCGTTACTGTCTGACCTCACTCGGGAACAGAACCGTACCAAGGCCATGGCATTTATCGGGGTCAGCTTCGGTATTACCTTCGCAATTGCCATGGTCGTCGGCCCGATTGTCACCCACGCCTTCGGTCTGCATGCACTGTTTTGGATGATTGCCGTGCTGGCATTGGCCGGTATCGTGATTACTCTAGCGGTTGTGCCTTCCGCAAGCCATCACGTGTTGAACCGTGAATCCAGTATAGTTCGCGGTAGTTTCAGCAAAGTGCTGAGCAACTCCCGTCTGCTAAAACTGAATTTCGGCATCATGTGCCTGCATATTCTGCTGATGTCCAGCTTCGTGGCACTGCCATTGGCGATGGAAAAAGCCGGTTTGGTACCAAGCGAACACTGGATTGTCTATCTGGTTACCATGCTGGTTTCTTTCGCCGCCGTAGTACCCTTTATCATTTATGCCGAGAAGAAACGCCGAATGAAGCAAGTCTTCATGGGTTGCGTGGCGGTGCTGTTTTGCGCTGAAATACTGTTGTGGCTGTCCGGCGCACACCTGTGGGGCATTATTGCGGGTGTACAGCTGTTCTTTATGGCATTCAACGTCATGGAGGCAATCTTGCCTTCATTGATCAGTAAAGAGTCTCCGGCGGGCTATAAAGGCACAGCGATGGGCGTGTACTCTACCAGCCAGTTTATTGGCGTGGCGATCGGTGGCAGTCTGGGCGGTTTCCTGTATGGCCTCCAAGGCGCTGGACTGGTGTTTATCGCTGGCGCGGTGCTGGCTGCCATTTGGTTCTTGGTCAGCAGTACCATGCAAGAACCGCCCTACGTCAGTAGCCTGCGTATTACCCTGTCGGAACTGGCCGTGAAAGATTCAGCATTGGAAAGCCGTCTGAAAGCCCAGCCGGGTGTGGCGGAAGCGATAGTGGTGCCGGAAGAACGCAGCGCCTACGTAAAGGTCGATACCAAACAAACCAACCGCGGCCAATTGGAAGCGCTGGTGAATTCACTGTAAAGAAAAGGGCCAGCAAGCTGGCCCTTCAGACTACTGACAAAGCCCATTATTAGGGAGAGCGTGCCGAAGGGGTCGTAGCGGCTTGCCCGCCGGAGCGCCCCTCGGTGCGCTAGGCCCGAGTATCTCGGATTCAAAGACAACTTTGTCATCTAACTAAAGGGCCAGCAAGCTGGCCCTTCAAGATCTTCACCTTCGCTAAAACCTTAATCGCGGAAGTTCTTGAACTGGAACGGCTGTCCCAGATCGGCACCGCGTACCAGCGCCATCACGCCCTGCAGATCGTCACGTGATTTGCCGGTTACCCGCACTTCATCACCCTGAATCTGTACCTGGACTTTCAGCTTGCTATCTTTGATCAGCTTGACGATTTTCTTCGCTTGGGCGGTTTCGATACCTTGTTTGAGCTTGGCGTCCACACTGTAGGTTTTACCGCTGTGGGTCATTTCTTCCGGGATCTCAAGCGCGCTGCCTTCGATGCTGCGTTTACTCAGCTTTTCACGCAGAATATCGAGCAACTGCTGCACCTGGAAATCAGACTCGCTGGCGACTTTGATGCTTTCGTCTTTTTCGTTCAGCTCAAAACTGGCCGGCACGTTACGGAAATCCCAACGGGTGCCAAGATCGCGCGTGGCGTTCTCAACGGCGTTACGCACTTCCTGCATATCAATTTCGGAAACAATGTCGAAAGATGGCATACTTCTTCCTCCTGAATGAGAGCCTAATGCGATAGGCGATTTCGATGCCGAGCATGATAACCGCTTTAAGGCCTCAGGCAAAATCTGCCTAACCTGTTGGCGAATAACCCGTCGAACAGCAGAAAAGTCTATAATTATACGACAGTAATTGAGCGATATCCCCGTTCCCCCAAGGAGTCTGGATGAAAATAACTATTCTTGGTTGCGGTGCGCTCGGACAGCTGTGGCTCTCTCGGCTTTATCAGCAGGGCCACGACGTACAGGGATGGTTACGGGTGCCACAGCCTTTCTGCGCAGTGAACGTAATTGAGCCTAATGGCCCCTCGTTCAACCGTAATTTGCCCACTAACGATCCCGAACATTTGGCGCAGAGTGAATTGCTACTGGTCACCTTGAAAGCCTGGCAGGTGTCCGGCGCAGTCAGTGCGCTGTTGCCGAAGTTAAACCCGCGCTGTGCCATCCTGTTACTGCATAACGGTATGGGTACTCAGGACGAACTTCCAGCAAACAACCAGCCGATATTGCAGGGGACGACAACCCATGCAGCACGCCATGACGGCAGCACTATTATCCATGTCGCTGGCGGAACCACTCATATTGGCCCGACCTCCCCTGCGGCGATATCCCTCAGCCACCTGGCAGAGGTGTTACATCAAGCGTTGCCGGATGTCGCCTGGCACAATAATATTGCCTCTGCGAATTGGCGTAAGTTAGCCGTCAACTGCGTGATCAACCCGTTAACGGCGCTGTATAACTGCCGTAATGGTGATCTTCAGCGCTATCCAGAGCAAGTTGAAGCTATCTGCCGCGAAGTCTCCAGTGTGATGGAAATGGAGGGCTACCACACCTCTTGCGAGGGGTTGCTACAGTACGTCATGGCCGTGATCCAGAGTACCGCAGACAACATTTCTTCGATGCTGCAAGACATCCGTACCCAACGCCACACAGAGATCGACTACATTACCGGCTACCTGCTGCGCCGCGCACGTAGCCATGGCGTAACCCTGCCAGAAAATGCGCGGCTGTTTGAATTGATAAAGCGAAAGGAAAATGAATATGAGCGTATCGGCGCTGGTCTGCCTGGCACCTGGTAGCGAAGAAACCGAAGCCGTCACCACCATCGATCTGCTGGTGCGAGCAGGCGTTAAAGTCACCACGGCCAGTGTGGCGAGCGATGGCGATCTGACAATTGTCTGTTCACGCGGCGTTAAACTGTTGGCGGATGCCTCGCTGGTGTCGATTGTGGACGAGCCTTTTGATGCCATCGTGCTACCCGGCGGATTGAAAGGTGCCGAATGTTTTCGTGACAGTCCACTGCTGGTGGAGAAAGTGCGCCAAATGCATCTGCAAAGCCATATCGTCGCCGCCATCTGTGCAGCACCGGCACTGGTGTTACAACACCACGATCTGTTCCCCATCGGCAATATGACCGGGTTCCCAGGGTTGAAAGAACACATTCCCGCGGATAAATGGATGGAGCGCCGTGTGGTTTATGATGCGCGCGTTAATCTGCTCACCAGCCAGGGGCCGGGAACTTCAATGGAGTTTGCGCTGAAGCTAATTGATTTGCTGCTGGGTAAAGCCAAAGCGGCGGAGATCGCCGCTCAGCTGGTGTTAATACCGGGGATGTACGATTTCCGCGATTAATCCCCCGTTCTGAAATAAAGTCTAAAATCCGCAAAATAATTGAAGTTGCAACAAGGCGGCTAGTACGCGAATCCCCGGGAGCTTACCTGAGTAAGTGACCGAGATCAGTGTACGCAGCCAACACAGTTGCAGCTTTAAGTATGAAGTGGATTATGGGCGATAGACCTTCACGTTAGTGAACCCTTGCTCCAGCAAATACAGCGCCTGCAGGCGGCTCATCACGCCACGCTCACAGTACAGCAGGTAGGTTTTGCTCTGGTCCAAATCGCCAAACTGGGTGCTGAGCTTGTAGAACGGCAGTGATTTTACCTCAACCTGATCCAACTTCAGTGGCTTGTCTTCCTGTTCGTCGTTAGAACGAATATCCAGGATCACCTCGTCAGTGCCAAACGCCGCCACGGTTTCCACTTCGGTAACCTGTTCCTGCGTCTGCTCGGCGATAGTACGAATATCCACGTTCTTGGCTTCGCTCACCACACGATCGAGAATGCTGAAATCAAAGTTACCCTCTTCTTCTTCGATTTTCGCTTTGATTGCTTTTACCGTCGGGCTTTTCGAAATCACGCCGCAGTATTCCGGCATAGTCTTGGCAAAATCCTCGGTGCCAATCTCACGCGCCACTTTGATGATGTGCTCTTTATCGTGGGAGATCAGCGGACGCAGGATCAGCGTATCGGACGCATTGTCGATCAGGCGCAGGTTCGTCAGCGTCTGGCTGGACACCTGGCCCAAGGCCTCACCGGTCACCAGTGCCTGCACGCCATAACGTTCGGCAATCTGCGAAGCAGCACGAACCATCATGCGCTTAAGCACCACACCCATCTGGCCGTCTTCGACCTTTTCCAGGATCTCGCCCACCACAGGTTCAAAATCGATAGCGATAAACCGCACCTTGTGCGAACTGGCAAAACGGTTCCACAGGTAGTGAGCTACCTGACGCACGCCAATTTCATGCGCCGCGCCCCCCAGGTTGAAGAAGCAATAATGTACGCGGCAACCACGACGCATCAGCATATAGCTGGAAACGCCCGAGTCGAAACCACCAGAAATCAGCGACAGCACGTCTTCCTGTGTACCCACAGGGTAACCACCAATGCCTTCACGACGGGCTTTCACCAACATCAACTTGTCGTCTTCAATTTCCAGATTGACCGTCACCTGCGGATGCGACAGCTTAACGCGTGCACTTTCAATATGCTGGTTCAGACCGCCGCCGACGTAACGCTCAACGTCCTGGGAGTTAAAGTCCTGCTTGCCACGGCGTTTGACGCGCACACAGAAGGTTTTACCTTCCAATTGTTCACGGTAGGCTTCCAGCGTCTGCTCGAAAATATGGTGGATGTCGGTATAGTCACGGTCTTCCACTTCCAAAATGTGGTGTATACCGGGAATGCGCGTCAGTGCGTCAGCAATAATCGGACGCTGATTTTCATCTTTGGCGCGAACTTCGATATGATCCCAGTGACGGACAACCGCCAGTGTTTCATCATACTGCTTCAGGACGTTGCGGATACTGGTCGAGAGGATCTTGATAAAGCGCAAGCGCACAGATTGGCTCTTGATGGTGATTTCCGGGAACAATTTAATGATAAACTTCATGGCGGTCTTTATTGTCAGAATTACGTGGGAAAAGGATTTACAATGTATATGCGATTGATAAAACCCTCGGGGCTGCCGAATGTTTTATCAATCGCATTTGCGGCGCAGAGTATACCACCATCTGGTGGGGCTCGGTGCACAAAACCACACATGCGCGCCATGATTTGCTAATCAAAATCCGCTAGGATAGGCTCTGGCGCTACTGTTCACATGATGATGTAAAAAGAAAATTATGCCGAAAAAACCTGCACAATCAGACAGTACAGAGCAAAGCGTCAGCTTTGAAAGCTCCCTCAGCGAGCTTGAAAGCATCGTAACGCGTCTGGAATCGGGTGAATTGCCGTTGGAAGATGCACTCAATGAGTTCGAGCGTGGCGTACAGCTGGCGCGTCAGGGTCAGCAGAAGCTTCAACAAGCGGAGCAACGCGTACAAATTCTGCTTAACGACAGTGCCGATGATACTGCACTGGCGCCTTTCACACCGGATGCCGAGTAATCACCATGTCCGAGACCGTCCAACAAACCGCTTTTTCTGACCAGTTGCAGGCGTTACGCCAGCGGGCCGACCGCACGCTGCTGGATTTTATCGCACCGTTGCCGTTCAACAATGGCAATATGGTGGCGGCAATGCGTCATGGCGCGTTGCTGGGCGGCAAACGCCTACGTCCGTTCCTGGTATACACCACTGGGCAGATGTTTGGTGTATCACTGAATAATTTGGATGCGCCCGCAGCTGCGGTAGAATGCATTCACGCCTATTCACTGATCCATGACGATCTGCCGGCAATGGACGACGACGACCTGCGTCGTGGTCAGCCGACCTGCCACATCAAATTTGGTGAGGCCAACGCCATTTTGGCCGGCGATGCTCTGCAAACGCTGGCATTTTCCATTCTGGCCGATGCCGATATGCCTGATGTGGCGTTGCGTGATCGGTTGGCGATGGTTTCCGAGTTGGCTACCGCCAGCGGCGTTGCGGGTATGTGTGGTGGCCAGTCGCTGGATCTCGAAGCTGAAGATCAGCAGGTTGGCCTGGAAGCATTGGAGCAGATCCATCGCCATAAGACCGGCGCATTGATCCGCGCCGCAGTTCGCCTTGGAGCCTTGGCTGCTGGTGAACCTGGCCGTGCAGCGTTGCCGCAGCTCGACCGTTACGCGGCCGCAATTGGTCTGGCGTTTCAGGTGCAGGATGATATTTTAGATGTGGTCGGCGAAACAGAAAAAATAGGCAAACGCCAAGGCGCAGACCAGCAACATGGAAAGAGCACCTATCCAGCTTTGCTCGGGCTTGACAGCGCGAAAGCAAAAGCGTGGGATCTCTATCAGGAAGCTTTAGCTGCATTAGATACTTTGGCAGCACAATCTTATAACACAGCGCCATTGCGAGCGTTAGCCAGCTTCATTATTGAACGCGACAATTAACGTGTGACGTAATACCCAATTGATTTCAAGTTGCAGCCAGGCGGAAACTGAGCGAAACCCCCGGAACTGGGTCATCCCGGTGACCGGGATGAGAGAAAGCGGTCAACACCGCTGCACCTTGAAAGATGAAGGGTAAAATCCTCTGATATGAGTATCGAATGAGTCTTGATATAGCCAAATACCCGACCTTGGCGCTAGCGGAAAATCCCGATGAACTCCGCTCGCTCCCAAAAGAGAGCCTGCCGAAACTGTGTGACGAACTTCGGCAATACCTCCTGGACAGCGTCAGCCGCTCCAGCGGCCATTTTGCGTCCGGGCTGGGTACCGTCGAACTGACGGTGGCGTTGCACTATGTGTACCAAACACCGTTCGATCACCTGGTATGGGACGTTGGCCACCAAGCCTACCCACATAAAATTCTGACCGGCCGCCGTGACAAAATCGCCACTATTCGTCAGAAAAATGGCCTTCATCCTTTCCCGTGGCGTGCGGAAAGCGAATACGATGTGCTGTCGGTTGGCCACTCCTCTACATCGATCAGCGCTGGGCTCGGCATGGCGGTAGCAGCGGAGCGCGAAGGCAAAAATCGCCGCACCGTCTGCGTGATCGGCGATGGCGCAATCACCGCTGGTATGGCGTTTGAAGCCATGAATCACGCTGGCGACATTAACCCAGACATGCTGGTGGTTCTGAACGACAACGAAATGTCGATCTCAGAGAATGTCGGTGCCCTGAATAACCATCTGGCACAGCTGCTTTCCGGTAAACTCTACTCCACCCTGCGTGAGGGCGGAAAAAAAGTACTCTCTGGCCTGCCGCCAATCAAAGAGCTGGTCAAACGCACCGAAGAACACCTGAAAGGCATGGTCGTGCCGGGCACGCTGTTCGAAGAGCTGGGCTTTAACTACATTGGCCCAGTCGACGGTCACGATGTCCAGGGTCTGGTTGCCACGCTGAAAAACATGCGCGATCTGAAAGGCCCGCAGTTGCTGCATATCATGACCAAAAAAGGCCGTGGTTACGCCCCAGCGGAAAAAGATCCAATCAGTTTCCATGCGGTACCCAAATTCGATCCAGCCAGTGGTACTCTGCCGAAAAGCGCGGGGGGCCTGCCAACCTATTCAAAAGTCTTTGGTGATTGGCTGTGTGAAACGGCCGCCAAGGACAGCTCGCTGATGGCCATCACTCCCGCAATGCGTGAAGGCTCTGGCATGGTGCAATTCTCCCGTGACTATCCACAGCAATATTTTGACGTGGCTATCGCCGAGCAGCATGCGGTGACCTTCGCCGCCGGGCTGGCGATTGGCGGCTACAAGCCGGTGGTGGCAATTTATTCCACCTTCCTGCAACGTGCTTACGATCAGTTGATTCACGACGTCGCCATTCAAAAGTTACCGGTGATGTTTGCTATCGATCGTGGCGGCATTGTCGGCGCCGACGGCCAGACTCACCAAGGTGCATTCGATCTGTCATTCATGCGTTGTATCCCAACCATGGTGATCATGACGCCAAGCGACGAGAACGAGTGCCGCCAGATGCTGTACACCGGTTATCACTATAATGAAGGCCCAAGCGCCGTGCGCTACCCACGTGGCAACGGCACCGGTGCACCACTGGAGCCGCTCAGCGCACTGCCGATAGGCAAAGGCGTGGTCCGCCGCGAAGGTGAAAAGCTGGCAATCCTGAACTTCGGGACCCTGTTGCCGGAAGCGGCACAGGTGGCGGAAGCCATGAACGCCACGTTGGTGGATATGCGTTTCGTGAAGCCACTTGACGAACAACTGGTGCTGGAACTGGCGGCCAGCCACGATGCACTGGTTACACTGGAAGAAAACGCCATTATGGGCGGTGCCGGCAGCGGCGTAAACGAGTTGCTGATGGCCAAGCGCCGTGTAGTCCCTGTGCTGAATATCGGCCTGCCGGATTATTTTGTCTCTCAGGGCAGCCAGGAAGAAGTCCGCGTCGATCTGGGTCTGGATACCGCAGGCATCCAGCGGCAAATCGATGTATGGCTGGCGCAATAATCCCTACGTCACATTGACCGACGCCTCCGCTTTGCGGGGGCGTTTTCATTTCTGCCTCCTGAAAATCCGCTACAGTTAAAGTTCTGTGCTAACACGGGAGGCAAGCATGAAGTATCTGAAACTGGGCAGCACCGACCTGAACGTCTCGCGCATCTGTCTGGGCTGCATGACCTACGGTGAACCCAGCCGTGGCAATCACGCCTGGACGCTACCCGAAGAAAGCAGTCGCCCGCTGCTGAAGCAGGCTCTGGATGCCGGTATCAACTTCTTTGACACCGCCAACAGCTACTCAGATGGCAGCAGTGAGGAGATCGTCGGTCGGGCACTGCGCGATTATGCCCACCGTGACCAGGTGGTGATTGCCACCAAAGTCTATTTCCCACTGAGCAATCTGGAGCGCGGGCTGTCGCGCGCCAAAATCATGCAGTCCATCGACGACAGTTTGCGGCGCCTGGGCACCGATTATGTTGATCTGTTGCAGATTCACCGCTGGGATTATGAAACGCCGCTGGAGGAAACGCTGGAAGCACTGCATGAAGTGGTGAAAGCCGGTAAGGCGCGTTACATCGGCGCATCCTCGATGTACGCCTGGCAGTTTGCCAAGGCGCTGTACACCGCCGATCTGCACGGCTGGACACGCTTTGTCAGCATGCAGGATCAATACAATCTGATCCAACGCGAAGAAGAGCGTGAGATGCTGCCGCTGTGCGCTGCCGAAGGCATTGCAGTACTGCCATGGAGCCCACTGGCGCGGGGCCGCTTAACACGCCCTTGGGGAGAAAGCACTGCACGGCTGGTGTCTGATCAGGTTGGTAAAAACCTGTACGATGAAACCGAAGGCATTGATGCCATTATCGCAGAGCGCGTAGCCAGTATTGCCGAAGAACGCGGTGTGTCCCGTGCGCAAGTTGCACTGGCGTGGCTGTTGAGTAAGCCGGTCGTCAGCGCCCCAATTATCGGCGCATCACGCCATGACCATCTTGAAGACGCCGTCGCCGCCGTCGATCTTACGTTAACACCGGAGGAAATTGCTGAGCTGGAAACGGCCTATGTGCCGCATCATGTGACAGGATTTGAATAGCGTAGCGTGGTGCTCAAGGGCGCAGTATTACACTGCGCCCTTGTCATCAGAACAACCCAACCGGCCAGTGGTGCCCAATCAGGTAGATAATACCGGCGGAAAACACCCCAGCGACGATGTCATCGACCATGATGCCCATGCCGCCATGAACGTTGCGATCAAACCAGCGAATCGGCCATGGCTTCCAGATATCCAAAATACGGAAAATCACGAAACCAGCTGCGACCCATTGCCAGTCGTTGACCGGCAGTGCCATCAGCGTGATCCACATACCGACAAACTCGTCCCAGACGATGCTGCCGTGATCGTGCACCTTCATGTCTTTGGCGGTCTGATGGCACAGATAAACACCGATACAGATACTGAACATCACTAAGAGTGAATACAGTTGCCAAGGCAGTTGGATCAGCAGCAGCCAAAACGGAATCGCAGCCAGTGATCCCATCGTCCCAGGCATGACTGGCGACAAACCACTGCCGAAGCCGGTGGCCAGCAGGTGCCATGGATTGCTCATCCGCAAGCGGCGTTTAGCTTCATCCATGTTACGCCTGCCCTTCACTGAAATGGTCAAAGCCACGCCATGGCAATTCCACTGCTTCATCGTTGCGGTAGAATTTGATGCCTTCGGAAAGCGGGCCAATCTGACCAATACAGGTATAGTCAGCGCCCAGATGGCTTAACGCCACCTCCAGTGCACCACGGTTGATTTCCGGCACGGTGAAGCACAACTCGTAATCTTCGCCGCCGGTCAACGCCCAGCGCAATGCCTGCTCAACGTCCACATTGCTGCTTAACGCCTGTGACAACGGCAGCTCATCGAGGTTGATCCGCGCACCGCACTCGGAAGCGCTAAGCACGTGTTTCAGATCCGAAATCAAACCGTCCGAAATATCAATCGCCGAACTGGCCAGATCGCGCAGCGCCTGTCCTTGCAATACACGTGGTTGTGGCCGCAGATGACGACCAACCAGGTAATTACGTGCGTCAACGTCCGCCACTTGCAGACGATCCTGCAAAATAGCCAGACCGGCGGCGCTGTCACCCAGCGTACCGGTGGTGTAGATCCAGTCACCAATGCGAGCGCCGCTGCGGGTCAACGCCCGACCCGCTGGGATAAGGCCGTGAATGGTTAACGTCATGCTTAATGGGCCGCGTGTGGTATCGCCGCCAATCAACTGCATGCCGTAATAATTAAGTTGTTCAAACAGGCTGTCACTGAACGCCTTCAGCCAGGGCTCATTCACGTCCGGCAAGGTTAATGCCAGTGAAAGCCAAGCGGGATCGGCGCCCATGGCGGCCAAATCGCTCAGATTGACGGCCAGTGCTTTGTAGCCGAGATCGGCCGGATCGATATCCGGCAGGAAGTGAACGCCCGAAACCAGAGTGTCGGTACTGACGGCCAAAAGCTGTTTTTCTGCCACTGTCAGAAGTGCGCAGTCATCTCCAATGCCCAACTGTACGTCCCGGCGCAGACTCTTAAACCGGTCAAAATAGCGGGCAATGAGGTCAAATTCGCCACATGCCATGGTCATATTCCAATAGATGAAATTAAGGCCGGGGATACCGGCCTTAATTCTTTATTTTTTCTTGCGGATGCTTGGTGCCACTTTATCCAGCACACCATTCACAAACTTGTGGCTGTCTTCAGCGCCGAAGGTTTTCGCCAACTCGATCGCTTCATTGATTGCCACTTTGTAAGGCACATCCTCACGCATTTTCAGCTCAAACAGCGCAATGCGCAGAACGGCTCTTTCTACCTGGCCCAGCTCTTCGAGCTGGCGCGACAGGACAGGTGCCATCAGGCTATCCAGCAGACCTGCATTCACCGCCACGCCGGACAGCAGCTCCCGAAAATAGGCGATGTCTACATCTTTGACATCTTGCTCCGACAGGAACTGGTGTTCAACATCGGCAATGTCATTTTTAGACAACTGCCAAGAGTAAAGCGCTTGAACAGCGCACTCACGAGCGCGGCGACGAGCAGCAGGTTTCACGGAATTCCCCTTAACTAAATTCAGGCTTTAATAGCTTTGATAACATTAATCATTTCAAGTGCGGTCAGAGCCGCTTCAGCGCCCTTGTTGCCTGCTTTGGTGCCAGCACGTTCGATAGCCTGTTCGATGCTTTCGGTTGTCAGCACGCCAAAGGCAACCGGGATTTCAGTGTTCATAGAAACACTGCCCAGGCCAGAGCTGGCTTCGCCCGCGACATATTCAAAGTGCGCGGTGCCCCCACGGATAACGGTGCCCAGTGCGATCACTGCATCATATTTGCCGGTGTTGGCCAGCACGCGTGCAGTCAGCGGCAACTCGTAAGCGCCCGGGACCCAGACAACAGTGATGTTGTCGTCAGCAACCTGACCAATGCGCTTGAGTGCGTCAATAGCACCTTGCAGCAGGCTGTCGTTGATGAAATTGTTAAAACGTGCAATTGCAATCGCCACACGGGCATTTGGAGTAGCAACAACACCTTCGATAACTTTCATGGGCTTTCCTTAAAAATGGGTTCAGTACCCCGCAGGGGGGCGGATTCTATCATATTCTTTATACCCGTCATACTTGAAGCTGCATCTGTGTTGGCTACGCTCGCCTACTCGAATCACTTACTTGTGTAAGCTCATCGGGATACATGCGCTTGCCGCCTTGATGTAACGCCAATTATTAACGAGCACCAGCCTGGGCTGTCGGTGTTGTAAAAGACCAACAATCCCGACACTCAGACATTAAAATCAGTATTTTGCTTTCAATCGCAACCGCAAATCGGGCCCGACGTGCCGCACTTCGCTGAATACGAATTCCGGCGCATCCGCCAAATGCTCCAGGCCCGGTAAGTGGCACAAACCGTGGCCATTATCGCCCAACAATTTTGGCGCGATGTACAAAATGAGCTCATCAACCAACCCAGCCTGCAACAAAGCTCCTGCCAAGTGCGCGCCAGCCTCGACCCAGATGGAGTTCACTTGTCGTTTCGCCAATTGCATCATCATCACGACCAGATCAATCCCCGCACCATGTGCCGGGAAGGTCAGTTGTTCGACATCCTGTGGCCAAACCTGGTCATCCGGCTGCAAACGTGCCAACCAGGTTGGCCCCGGTTGTTGCACCACCCGGTGCTGCGGAGTAACGCGATTTTGGCTGTCGAGGATAATGCGCAATGGCTGCCGCAGGTTTTCTCGTGGGTAAATACGTTGAGTCTCGGCATCCAACTCATCCCAACGCACCGTCAGTGATGGATCATCAGCCAATACAGTGGCACTGGTACTGAGAATCGCCGCGCTTTGTGCTCGCAGCCGCTGTACGTCTTGGCGTGCCTCGGACGAGGTGATCCATTGGCTTTCACCGGACGCCATCGCCGTACGACCATCGAGAGAGGCGCCAAGTTTCAATTGTACATAAGGGAAACCGGTGCGCATCCGCTTGAGAAAGCCCAGATTCACCGCTTCAGCTTCGGCCAGCATCAAACCATGACGTACATCCAGCCCCGCCTGCTGTAATTTGTACAGGCCACGCCCCGCCACTTCTGGATTCGGGTCTTGCATCGCAGCTACGACACGGGCAACCCCAGCGGCCACCAGTGCATCGGCGCAAGGTGGTGTGCGGCCATGATGGCTGCAAGGTTCCAGCGTGACATAGGCGGTGGCACCACGTGCTTTTTCGCCCGCCATGTGCAGCGCATGGACTTCTGCATGGGGTTCACCGGCTCGCAGGTGGTAACCTTCACCAACGATTTCGCCATCGCGCACAATAACACAGCCGACATTCGGGTTCGGTGCGGTAGTGAAACGTCCCAGCCGCGCCAGTTCAAAGGCGCGTGCCATGTAGAATTCATCGTTATGCATGAAGGGTCCCTTAATCCTGTAGACGGGCGATCTCTTCGCCGAATTCGCGAATATCTTCAAAGCTGCGATACACCGAGGCAAAGCGGATATAGGCGACTTTATCCAACTTTTTCAACGCATCCATCACCAGGTTGCCGACCAATTTAGTTGGCACTTCGCGCTCGCCGGTGGCACGCAATTGGGATTTAATGTGGTTGATCGCGTTTTCCACGTCGTCAGAACTGACCGGGCGTTTTTCCAACGCCTTCAGCATGCCGCGACGCAGCTTGTCTTCGTTAAATGGCTCACGCACATCATCGCTTTTTATTACCCGTGGCATCACCAGCTCAGCCACTTCAAAGGTGGTGAAACGTTCATTACAAACCAAACACTGGCGGCGACGGCGCACCTGCGAACCATCACCCACCAAACGGGAATCAATGACTTTGGTATCAACAGCGGCGCAGAAAGGGCAATGCATAACACGTCCTGATAAACGTTTTCATAGTTAAGAGCAGTTTACCCCGAAGTGCGGCCACAACAAAGGCCGTCGGCCATTTGTTGCGAGCCCGCATCCGGAACGACAGGCCGAAGAAGGGCTTGGATGACTTTCCCCGCCAGGCGGACTAAGCTGATAAAAGGAGATGTTGAATAGGAAATCCCCGCGATGACAACCCATTACCCCAAGATTATCCTGCTGAGCACACTGGCCCTGCTGACAGGTTGCGCACAAAACCACGAGGTGCCAAAACTGCACAATCAGGTAGTTGCGCTGAATCAGCAGTTAACCACCCTGACTAATCAGGCTACCGCGTTGGAACAGCAAAACCAGCTGAATAAAAACTCCACCAGCGGTGTTTATCTGCTGCCAGCGGCCAACAATGCCGCACGCTTGCAGAGCAGCCTCGGCGAACTGAGCGTGTCACTGAGCCACGTGAAAACCGAGGCTAACGGCACCCAAGCCTTATTGCACGTCCGCACGCTTTCACAGGCATCCCTGCCCGCGTTCAAAGCAGTGGTGGAATGGGGCCAGTTGGATCCTGCCACCGGCAACCCCCTGGCGACAGATTCCCTTTCGCAACCTATCGCCAGTGCAGACTCACTGCTGCCTAAATCAGAGCATACTTTTGAGCTACGCTTCAGCGGCCTGACACCTGAACAACTGGGGTTTGTGCGGCTGCATAGCGTAGAACCTGTTACGGTAGCTACCGCGCAAAACTGACAAAAATAAGGCCCAATCATCGATGACTGGGCCTTCAGATTATCCCAGCCGTTGTAACCTTGCCGGTAATCCCTGACGTACCGCCGCGCCGCTGACCCAATCAAGCCAGCTATTACTGATTTCTCTGGTCGGGTCGGGCAACCCAAGATCATTGAGATTGATGCCGGCGGCAATACGCGGGTCTGCCGCCATCGGCTGCCCATCCAGCAAGTGCGCACGTGCTCCCATCTCACGATGACCGTATCCGTGCTCGATAGCAATAACACCCGGCATCACGCCATCAAGTAAGCTGACTTGCGCCTCAACGCTGCCACCTGGGGTCTGCAACCGAACCCGATCGCCATGCTGTAACGCATAGCGCTCAGCATCGACCGGATTAAGCGCCACCAGATTAACTGGCTTCACCGCACGCAAGCGGTCAATCGGCGCTGTCGAACTGCTCATCAGATGCGATTTAAACGACATCAAACGGAACGGCCACACATCCAGTGGATAGTGTTTGCCCACGTCTGAGCCGTCGGCAAAACGTGGTGGATAGTACGTCGGACACCCACTGTAACGCTCTCCCGTCATCGCATGGCGGTGACGTGCCACCTCTTCATTCCAGATATTCAGTCCCTTCTTCCATTGCGGACCGGTTTCATCCCCTTTCCAGGCTTGCTCGTAAGGCGCAAAACGCCCGCCACGCGCCAACATATAACCTACCCGCAGCCGTTCATCAGCTTTCAGCACCGTGTCTAGCGCCGGTTGCAGGCGGTCCACGCCGGTCAATCGTAGCTCGCTTTCTGTTGCCTCAGGCAATGGCTCTCCGGCAAAAGCCACGTTGGCGGCAGCACGCAGGTAATAATCCTCCGCAGTGTGCAACCCAAAAGCATTGCCTTGCGTATCCTGTAGGGCGGCATCACCAAACCCCGGCAGCGCCATTGCCTTCGACAACGCAATGACAAAGCTTTCTAGTGCCACCGGCTGACCCTCAGCCGTGCTCACAGTTCGCGGCGGGACGACAGGCCAACGCGCAGTGCTCGATCGCACCATCACGCCGGACCAGGGTGCCGTAAACCCCCAGCTTTCGAAGTTGTGCGTATCCGGCACAATATAATCTGCCAAGGCACTGGTTTCGTTAATAAAGGCATCGACTGCAATAAACAGCGGAAGTTGCCGTGGATCTTTAAGGCGACTTTCGATCACTTCACGCAGGCCGGCAACACCGTAAAGTGGGTTACCCATGTGGCTGATCCAGGCCTTTAGCGGATAGGGGTAACCCATAAGCGCCGGAGCAAGTTGTTCGGTGAACTGTCCCGCCACGAAGGGGTACCATGGCCCACGGGCCGGGTAGGGTTTCTCCCCTTGTTCAACCTTGCGACGATACTCGTCTGATTGTTCATACGCCTGTTTGCTGCGCGACAATACCAGCCCTTTCGGTTTCACCATGCCTGGGAAGGTTTTCAAGTTATAACGCGGCCCATCGGCAAACTCCTTGAACTTACCGCCGCCTACCGAGACGCCGCCCTTCAGGTTCAGGTTACCGATCAGCGCATTGAGCATCATCACAGCCCAACTGTTATAGAAACCGTTACCGCTCATCATGCCACCGTGAGCAATCACCGCCGCTTGCCGCTGGTAAGACGTGAACTCTTTGGCCAGTGCTGCAATGGTCTCAGCATTGACACCACACCGGCTGCCGTATTCAGTCAGCGTAAAACGCTCAGCAGCCTGTTGCAGGCAAAGGAAACTCGAGCGAACCTGAACCTGTGAACCATCAGCCAGCCGTAACTGTTGCTCCACCCGCAACTGCCCCTGTAGAGCCTCATTCGACGATACCGGCTCAGCCCGCTGTGCATCCCAGACCAAAGACGGGCTTTCGGCTTCCCCGGTTGTAACACCGTCCAAATGCACCTGACGCAAAAATTGCCCACACAACGGATGATCCTCATCAGTCACGACCAAATGCGTGGCGTTGGTCCAACTTTTTTCCCCGGCGGCCTGCATTGCCACCTCGCCAGGTAATGTCAGATAGTCGGCGTTATAACGCTCCTGCTCAATAATCCAGCGGATCATACCCATCGCCAATGCAGAATCAGTGCCCGGTAACACCGGCACCCAACGGTTGTGATCGTTGGCCAGCGTGGTGGTCAAGGGCAATGCTGGCGCCACTACCACGTAACGGAATTCATCGCGCATGCGGGCATTGGCTAACTGCCGCCCCTGTCGTTTGAACGGGTTGCCGGACTGCGCTGGCGAAGTACCGAGAAACAGCCCAAAACGCAAGTGATCCCAATCGGGTTTCACATGCGCATTCGTTTCCAGATCCCCCATTAGGGCCCCGGATCCCGCACGGTAGGCCAACCCACAATAAGCCCCATGATGGCCAAAGTTACGCGTCCCAAAAGCATTCTGTGCAAAACGCTTAATAAAAGCGTCTCGGCCTTCATCACCAGCATTGGTGACCAGCAACTGATTGGCCTTTGGCCCCAGTGAAGGTTGTTTCGGATCGAGTGGTGTATCAAGATCGCGGATCGCCCGTAATCCCTCAACCGCCCCCTCGCCAAAAAGATCACCGCCCTCGACCACCTCATGGATCAACTGTTCAAAGCTGATCCGTTGCCACTGACCGCTGCCGCGCGGACCTACCCGTTTCATCGGTTCCAGTACCCGATAAGGGCTGGTCAGCCCTTCCAATAAAGTCGCTCCGCGGGCGCAGGCCGTCGATCGCTGCTCCAGGCCTTCATCGCCACCCAAACGGTTAAGCGCGTCACTGACCGGCAAACGATAAGGAAAGTGGTGATCGTGAGACAAGGGATGATAGGGGTTGCCCGCCACCCGCAATATCTGGTTGCTGTCACGATCAACCCTGACCCGCAGACCGCAAAGCGTCCAGCAGCCAAAACATTGGGTCATGGACACCGCCTGCTGTGGATTAACTTGCCAGCCATCAGGGTGTCGAATCCCTTCTGTTGGGAGCGCGTTGGCGCTGATCCTGTCCAGCGTCAATTTACCACTGCTGCCGTCTCGCAAGCCGGTAAAGACTTTTTGCACCATCTCGCTATAACTGGCACCAAATAGCGTCAATCCACCCAGTGCGAGTCCGCCTTTTAACCACTGACGCCGCGTTGACTTAGCCATAGTGTTTTTTCTCCATCAGCCGGTGCTGCAATTCACGAATTCCAATGATTAACGCTATCCACAACCCCAGGGTACCCAGAATCGCCAGCAACCCTTCGCTACCAAGCGGCAACACATAGGGATTGGCCACGACATTGAATTTGGGCAGCGTTTGGGTTTGCATCAGCAACATCCAACGCACACCCCAGCAGAGCAACAGCGCCACAACGCACTGCCCCAGCAGCCCATTGGCACTTAGCCGCTGGTTGGACATTCGCCCTGCCAACACCAACAGCAATAACGTCATTGCGACAAAGGCGATACCAGCCATCCACCAGACCATGCCCTGAGTCGACAATTGGTGTAACGCAGAAGAAGACGTGCTGCCATCCACCCACCAGCCAAGGCAAGAAAGACACAACAGCACAAGCGTGACGGCCTGATAACGTGCCAGACGTGGTTGCCATTGAACATCCTGACGCAACCAATAGGCCAGCAGTGGCGAAACGGCCTGCATGGCCGTCAGCAACAACAACCAAGGCAGCCAAAGGCTGAACCACAGCGGCTGCGACCGCAGAATAGAAACTTCACGACCGGTATAGAGCAAGATGCTGGCCGCCGACACTAAGGTGGCCAACGCCACCCAGCGTAGCCACGTTTCCTCACGCCATCCCGGTCGGAACATCAACCAACGCGCCCAAAACGGCAAGGTTTTCGGTCTTAACTGATTACGCAGCAACAAGACGAAATAGCTGACCACTAATAGGGTAAACAGCGGTAAAAACAGCGAGCCGAGAGACATCCATGACCATGGGGTGAAGTACGCGTAGAAATGCCAAATACGCGCGGGTTGATGCAAGTCTGCACTCAAAGCCAGCGGTGCGACGGTACCGCTTACCACTGCCAACGACACAGCAGCCAGTTCCAGACGTGACGTCTTATTTGGCTCGCGCCAGCGCAACCAGACGGCAATAATGATGCTGCCGCATGCCATGCCAATAAAGAAAAAGTACTGCACCGCCCAGGGCAACCAGGCGATCTCCTGTGGACGGGCCATAATTTCGCGGATCATGAATGCACCTCCTGCCACAGCGCCGGTTGTCCCCGGACGTGACTGACAAATGCCTCATCAAGCCCCAGATAGAACACCTGAGGATGGGTCCCTTGTTCCGGTTTCAGTACCTTAAGCTGCGCCTGATGTTCATCCAGAGCACGTCTTAGTGCACCTTGCCGATCGTTGAGATCACCGATCATCCGCGCGCCGCCTACGCAAGATTCAACGCAAGCGGGCAGCAGGCCGGCATCAAGCCGATGCACGCAGAAAGTACACTTGTCGGCAGTCTGGGTTTCGTGATTGATAAACCGTGCCTCATAAGGGCAGGCCTGTACGCAGTAGGCACAACCGACGCAGCGGGTGTTATCGATCACCACGATGCCATCCTGACGCTGGAAAGTTGCCTGTACCGGACAAACCGGTACGCAAGGCGGATTATCACAATGGTTGCACAACCGCGGTAACAGCACGTTGGTTGTCGAATCCTGGCCCTCCAGGGTGACCTGATATTGCTGTACATTGGTGCGGAATTGCCCCTGCGGTAGCCGGTTCTCTACTGCGCAACTGACTGTACATGCCTGGCAACCGATGCAGCGGCGCAGATCAATCAACATTGCCATGCGCCTTTTACTGTCACCCTCCCGCCGAGCCGGCTGCAACTGCCACCCTGATTGCGCCAATGGCACCAGCGCGGCACCGGCGGTCAGCGCACCGAGTCGTTGTAAAAATTGCCGTTTCCCACTGTCCATTGATTTCTCCCAATAAGTATTCGCCGGGGAACTGATACAACGGAGTGTAAAAACGGTAACCGATCGCCAATATTGTGGTTTACCACATTCCCGGCGTCGGCTTGATCCAGGACAATTCAACCCGGTGATACGGATCATAAAAGCGGAGATGATGTGAAAAGATCAGTGCTATTCCTGTTGTTGAGCAGTTGGTTAAACACTGCCTGGGCGGGACAATGGACTATCGCGGTGCTCGCGCTGCGCGGCGATGCTCATGCACTGGCCCAGTGGCAACCCTTGGTCGACCATCTAAATCGTCAGTTTCCTGACGATCACTTCCAATTGTCGCCGGTGAACCTGTCAGGTATGGGTGACGCAGTCCGCAGTGAACGCGTCGACTTTTTGCTCACCAACCCGGCACAATACGTCCAGTTGGATAACCGCTACCCATTGCGCTGGCTGGTTTCACTGCGTTCCTCCCAACAGTCGCAACAGGCATCAAACAATGTGGTCGGCAGTGTCATACTGGTGAGACACGATAGCCCTATCACCACCGCCAGCCAGCTCGTCGGTCAAAAAGTTGGGGCAGTCGCCGCTGACGCATTTGGCGGTTACCTGTTGGGGTATAAAGAACTCCTTGGCGCGGGTCTTCGCCCAGAAAAAGATCTGACACTGCACTTCAGTGGTTACCCGGCAGATGCCTTGCTTTATCAGTTGCGCGATCGCGCACTGGACGCCGTGATTGTGCCGGTTTGCCTGTTGGAAAAAATGCAAACGGAAGGACTGCTACAGGCCAGTGACTATCGCGCCCTGCTGGAAAAACACAGCGACCAGCACTGCCTGACCAGCACGGAGCTTTACCCTAATTGGTCATTTGCGGCCTTAAACCATGTACCTGATCGACTGGCCGATGAGTTGGCCCGCCAGTTACTGCAAATGGAAATACCCGGTTTGCCTGTTTGGGGTGCCCCAGCATCTTCCCGCCAGGTCAATCAGCTGCTGCATGACCTGAATCTTCACCCAACACAGCGTTCACTCTGGCAGGACATATCTCTTTGGGCACAACAGCACTTGCTGTTGCTCAGCGCCATTATCGGCGCGATGGTGTTGCTCGGAGCCAACCATCTGTGGATTGGGCATTTGGTACACCGACGTGGGCGTCAGATCGAACAGATGCATCAGACGTTACGTGCCAGAGAAACGGCCTTGGCTCAAGCGCAAAGACTCAGCACTCTGGGCGAGATGGCCTCAGGCTTTGCTCATGAGCTGAACCAACCTCTGGCCGCAATCCGTCATTATGCGGAGGGATGCCGTATTCGTCTTGAGCGCAGCGATAGCCAGCACGAACTGTTGCCGATACTCGAACAGATTGGCCAGCAGGCGCAACGTGGCGCGGAAAGCATTGTCAATTTGCGACGCTGGGCAAGTAAAACCCCACAACATGAAAGCGCGCAGCCACTCCTGCTACGCCCACTGGTGGAACACCTTATAAAATTGATGCAGATCGAACAACAATACCCACAGTGCCGCTTAACTCTTGCAATCCCGTCCCAAAGCCAGTTGTACAGCCAGGCAACGCTATTGGAGCAAGTACTCACCAATATATTGAGTAATAGCCTGCAAGCCGGTGCCCAACACATTACCTTGCGGCAGGAAACCGACGAACATCAACAACGGTTAGTCATAGAGGATGATGGCGGTGGCCTGAGCGCTGAACAACTGGCATTACCCTTCGTACCCTTTCGCAGTACCAAACAGGAGGGCCTCGGGTTAGGGCTGGTGATCTGCCAGAAACTGCTAAAGAGCCAGGGTGGCGATCTGACACTGGAAAATTATGCTGCCCCTGCTCAACGGCAAGGGCTACGCGTTACCCTGCACTTCCCTGTTATTCAAAAGGAAACTCGCCATGGCGCTGATACACCTGGTCGATGACGATTTTGCCGTTACCGATGCCTGCCGCTTTTTACTCGAAGGGCTGAATTATCGGGTACAAATCTGGCATGACAGCCAACGCTTTGTCGACAAGGTCGATCTTTATCAATGTGGCGTAGTCATGCTGGATATCCGTATGCCTGGATTGGACGGGCAGCAAGTTCATCAGCAACTGCGTCGGCAGGAAAGTACGCTGGCGGTAGTGATTGTCACCGGTCACGGGGATATTTCTATGGCGGTAGCGGAAATGAAATTGGGAGCACTGGATTTTTTGCAAAAACCGATTGCCGCCGCTCCGCTGATTGAAGCGCTCGAACGCGGATTAGCGCATTCTCAACGCCAGGTTGAGCGCCACCAACTGCAACAGCGTTTCAGCGCACTGACGCCGCGCGAGCGCGAGATCGCCCGTGCAGTGGCCGCCGGGATGACCAATAAACTGATCGCCGATCGGCACTTTATCGCGGTTCGTACTGTAGAAGTTCATCGGGCTAAAGTGATGGAAAAAATGCAGGCGACCAGTCTTGCAGAACTGGTGAACTCACTCAACCAACTGACGTCGATTGAACGCTCGTAGACCAAAAAGTCACGATCTATAAGCAAAAAAATGCCGGTCGGAATAAACCGACCGGCATTGTATTTTCAACTCACGGGCAAATCACGGCATAATCGAAGGCTGATCTGCGCCTTCTTTTTCCACTTTCTGCTGCAGCATGTGTTCGCGTTTCATACCCAGTTTCAACGCCAGCGCAGACGCAACGTAGATAGAGGATACGGTACCGATAGACACACCAATCAGCATCGCCAGAGAGAAGCCATGCAGCATCGCACCACCGAAGATGTACAACATTAGAACAACCATCAAGGTCGTACCGGATGTCATCAACGTACGGCTTAGCGTCTGGGTCAGCGACACGTTCATAATTTCGTAAGGCGTTCCGCGGCGGATCTTGCGGAAGTTCTCACGAATACGGTCAGAAACCACGATGCTGTCGTTCAACGAGTAACCGATAACCGACATCAATGAAGCTACAATGGTTAGGTCAATCTCGATACGGAACAACGACAACACACCCATGGTAATGATCACGTCGTGCGCCAACGCGATAACCGCCCCCAGCGCCAAGCGCCATTCAAAGCGGAAACCCACGTAAATCAAAATACAGATCAATGCGACCAGCAGTGCCATACCGCCGTTTTGCGCCAATTCGGTGCCCACACTTGGGCCAACGAACTCAATTCGCTTCACGGTGGCATTTTTATCGACTGAGTCGTTAATCACGCCGATCACTTTGTTACCCAGTTCTTGGCCTGCAGTGCCGGTCGCTGGTGGCATACGCACCATCACGTCACGGCTGCTGCCAAAGTTCTGAATAACCGGGTCCTGGAACCCGGCTTTTTCCAGCGTATCGCGCATCAGATCGAGGTTGGCAGGTTTTTCCAGGCTGATTTCAATGACGGTACCGCCAGTGAAGTCCAGACCCCAGTTAAAACCACGCACCGACATAATGGCGATTGACGCGATCAGCAGCACCAGCGAGATGCCGAAGGCCACGTAATCCCAGCGCATAAAGTCATAGACTTTACGGCCGTAGTTGAGTTGTTCAACAGTATAATCCTGTGCCACAACGCACTCCTCAGATAGACAGCTTGTTAATGCGTTTGCCGCCGTAAAGCAGGTTGACGATGGCACGGGTACCGACAATTGCGGTGAACATGGACGTCGCCACACCGATTGCGGTGGTAATCGCAAAGCCCTTGATTGAACCGGTGCCCACTGCGTACAGAATGATCGCGGTAATCAGGGTAGTGATGTTGGCGTCAACGATACTGGAGAACGCGCCTTTATAGCCTTCATGGATCGCCTGTTGAACGGAACGTCCGTTCTTCAGCTCTTCCTTGATACGTTCGTTAATCAGTACGTTGGCATCGACCGCTACCGCTAGCGTTAGCACGATACCGGCAATACCCGGCATGGTCAGCGTCGCCCCTGGTAACAGGGACATCACACCGACAATCAGCACTAAGTTGGCGACCAGCGCCGTGGTTGCGATCATGCCGAACTTACGGTACCAAACCACCATAAATACGATGGATGCCACCAGGCCCCACAAGCAGGCTTCCAAACCTTGGGTGATGTTCTGCTGTCCCAGGGTTGGACCGATAGTACGCTCTTCCACGATCTGGATAGGCGCAATCAGCGCACCGGCGCGCAGCAGCAGCGAAAGCTGGCGTGCTTCGTTCGGGTTGCCAATGCCGGTAATACGGAAGCTGTTGCCCAGACGCGACTGAATGTTAGCCACGTTGATCACTTCTTCCTGTTTCACCAGAATTGCGCGGCCGTTGGCGTCTTTTTTGCCGCTGTCCTTATACTCCACAAACAGGGTCGCCATCGGCTTACCGATATTGTCCTTGGTGAAGTTAGACATGGCCGTACCGCCGGCGCTATCCAGAGAGATATTAACCTGCGGCTGGTTGTATTCGTCAGTGCTGGAAGTCGAGTCAGTGATGTGGTCACCGGTCAGGATCACACGCTTGTACAGCACAACTGGCTGGCCTTCACGCGTGTCTTTTACTTCTGAGTCACCCGGCACACGGCCGTTGGCTGCCGCTGTGGCATCCGCATTGGTGTTAACCAGACGGAACTCCAGCGTCGCGGTAGCGCCCAGAATCTCTTTGGCACGCGCAGTATCCTGAATACCCGGCAGCTCGACCACAATACGGTCAGAGCCCTGACGTTGTACCAGCGGTTCGGCAACGCCGAGCTGGTTCACGCGGTTACGCAAGATAGTGATGTTTTGTTGCACCGCATATTCGCGAGCTTCGCTCAGACGGGCATCCGTCAAGCTGGCTTTCAGGGTGTTGGTGCCGTTGGCAGAGAACACCATATCGCGCTGACGCGGGCTAAGGTAGCTGATAGCCTGATCGCGGGTAGCATCGTCACGGAAACGCACTTCCACGCCATTGTTGTCCAGCTTGCGGATAGACGCATAAGGAATGCCCTTTTCACGCAGCTCGCTGCGCAGGGTATCCATTGTCTGTTCCTGCAACTTGCTCAGCGCAGTGTCCATGTCCACTTCCATCAGGAAGTGCACACCACCGCGCAGGTCCAGACCGAGTTTCATCGGCTCTGCACCCAGCATGGCCAACCAGGCTGGCGTAGCCGGAGCCAGGTTCAGCGCAACAACAAACTTGTCACCCAACTCCGCCATCAAGGCTTCACGGGCGCGCAGCTGAATATCAGGATTGCTAAAGCGAGCCAGGATTGCGCCATTTTCCAGCGCAATCGACTTGCTCGCGATCTTGTCTTTTTCTAATACGGTACGGACTTGGTCCAGCGTAGTTTCACTGGCGGCGACACCGCGCGCGCCAGTGATTTGTACAGCCGGATCCTCACCATAGAGGTTGGGAAGCGCATAAAGCAGACCGACGATGATCACCACGATCAACATCAGATACTTCCACAAAGGATAACGGTTTAGCACGGCAATTCCCTTAGGGAAAACAAAATTACAGGGCCTTCATGGTACCTTTCGGCAGAACGGCCGCCACGAAGTCACGCTTGATCATCACTTCCGTGGTGTCGTTCAGCGCAATGGCGATGATGCCGGTGTCAGCCACTTTGGTTACGCGGCCAATCAGGCCACCCGTGGTCAGCACTTCATCACCTTTACCGATCGAGTCCATCAGTTTTTTGTGCTCTTTAGCGCGTTTCTGCTGTGGACGCAGGATCATGAAATAGAAAATCAGACCAAAAACCACCAGCATAATGATCAGAGAGTACGGGCTTCCCTGAGACGGAGCTCCTGCGGATGCGACGGCGTCAGAAATGAAAAAGCTCATTGAAATTCCCTCATTAAGTTATCAATTATTAATTCAAGCGTTTAAAGGTGGAATCGGTTTACCGATCCGACCGTAGAAGTCCGCAACAAACAGCTCTAATTTACCCTGTTCAATGGCCTCGCGTAAACCCGCCATCAGGCGTTGGTAGTGACGCAGGTTATGAATGGTGTTCAATCGGGCACCCAGTATTTCGTTGCAACGATCGAGATGATGCAAGTAGGCACGGCTGTAATTGCGACATGTGTAGCAATCACAGTCTTTATCCAGCGGAGAAGTATCATCCTTGTGCTTGGCATTACGGATTTTTACCACACCGTCAGTCACGAACAGATGGCCGTTACGGGCATTACGCGTTGGCATCACGCAGTCGAACATATCGATACCGCGACGCACACCTTCAACCAGATCTTCCGGCTTGCCAACGCCCATCAGGTAACGTGGCTTATCTTCCGGAATTTGCGGGCAAACATGTTCAAGAATGCGGTGCATATCCTCTTTTGGCTCGCCTACTGCCAAGCCGCCCACAGCGTAACCATCAAAACCGATATCCACCAGCCCTTTTACTGATACATCACGTAAATCTTCGTAAACACCGCCCTGGATAATGCCGAATAAAGCGTTCTTGTTATTCAGTTCATCAAAACGTTGACGGCTGCGCTTTGCCCAGCGCAGAGACATTTCCATCGAGCTCTTGGCGTAGTCCCAGTCTGCCGGGTACGGCGTACATTCGTCGAAGATCATCACGATGTCTGAACCCAGGTCATACTGGATTTCCATCGATTTTTCAGGGCTGAGGAAGACTTTATCGCCGTTAATCGGATTACGGAAATGTACGCCTTCCTCTTTGATTTTGCGCATCGCGCCCAGGCTGAACACCTGGAAGCCACCGGAATCGGTGAGGATCGGGCCATGCCATTGCATGAAATCATGCAGATCGCCATGCAGCTTCATGATCTCCTGCCCAGGGCGCAGCCACAGGTGGAAGGTGTTGCCCAACAAGATCTGTGCACCGGTCTCTTTTACTTCTTCCGGCGTCATGCCTTTTACCGTGCCGTAAGTACCGACAGGCATAAAGGCTGGGGTTTCCACCACGCCACGGTCAAAGATCAGGCGGCCACGGCGAGCGCGGCCATCGGTTGTGTCTAATTCGTACTTCACAAAGCCTCCAGCGCCAGAGAAACAGTCTGGCGTGATACAAAAAGAGGCGCATTCTACCAACCATCAAACCCGCACCACAAGCCAACCAGTACCCATATACGTATACCGGCCAGTCTTTGTGGATTTATGTTAATTTTCTGGCCTAGTTCTAGTCCAACCTATCACCAACTAATTATGCTACTTCGTGATAATTTGAAGAAATTCTTCACACATTTACATTCTCTCTAGATGCAAAGAGAAATATCTACGTACACATTTTACCTACTAATTAAACTGATACTATCGCCATCCAATCTTGAGCCAAACTGCCACGGTTTACATATATAATTCCTACTCCACTTGCAGCCCCCCCCACACGCTCAGTTATCGTACCGACAGGCCAAATATAGTGAGTTGGTGCCGACCAAGCTATCACCGTATCAGCTTGCACACCTCGAGTTATAAATGCTCGGTTACCTGAGTAGCCGAAAGTATTAACCTTAACATTATAAAATTCAAAAGCAGACTGAGATGCCAATGCAACAGTTGCAATACGACCACCATTGAAAATAGCCCTTGAACCGAAATAACCAATCACTTTATTTAGGTTACAATTATTAAATATAGTTGGAGAGTACAGTGCACCGATAGAGGTTCCAGAACCAGAGCCTGCCGGAGCTCGTAAATCCAAGATATCTCCTGAAATTGTCACATTATTAAATGTTATCATCCCTCTAATGTTTTGTGTGTAATCTAGCGTAACTATCGAACCACCACTTACAATAATATTATACGCATTATTTCTTGGTGTTAACTTGTTTACAACCCCATTCTCTACAATAACTTCCGAACCCAAATAAACAGTTCCAGTAATTCTCGGGGAACGTAACGTTATTTTTTCAGCCGGCTCTGCTATATAAATATCCTTGACAGTAAAACCATTATATTCTGATTGGTGTCCAAAGCCACAAGAAACAACAGACTCGGCCGCTGAAATATTATTCATTGTAGAGAAATCCATTGCCAAGACTATGGATGTACTTGCAGTCAAACAAGGGGTTCCATCTGGTGCCTTCAGTCCTGCATATGCATCAATGATCCCTTGGTTTATTATTGAATTACCAAGACCAAAATAGCATGTTATGTATGTAAGCCCTGACGTAGTTTTTGAACCATCATCTAGTGTTGTAATATATGTCCTTTCACAATGGATATTATTTATAACATCTCTGGCACCGGTCATTTTAATTGCTTTATTATATGACTGTTCTACTTGCAATGATTTTATATGTGTCGTGTTATGAGTATCTCCTCCACCCTCTTGAGAATATGCAAATGAAGTTGAGTTGCCACATAGTTCAATAGACATTCTATCAATTGTTGAATCCCATACAGCCTCCTGTTTGATACCAATACCATTAAAATTATTAACACGAATATGCCCTATATTAAACCACTGCCCCTTTAAATACACCCCATTTAATGGCACATCGCGACTTGTAGAATCGACGATTAAACTACCAATAATTACAACACGATTAGCACGGCCTTGATTATATTTTAACGTTGGTTCTCCAATTGTTATTACCCACTCACCGTCAAACTCCTTAGGATTTACTTTGAATATGCAGGAATTATCAGCAATAATCCCAGAAACCTTCATCAAATCAAGCGTCCCTGATATCGTCCAATAACTTCCTCGGAAATCTACAGTTCGGTTTTCTGACGCAGATATATAGCGGCGTAAAGCCTCGGTTGCATCAACACTATTTCCTGGCACAGCACCGAAATGAATTGGTAATAGTTGCTCAGTACGTCTCTTCCAACGAGCACCTCCGGTAGCCACAATCACGCTACCACCATCATCTATACTATTGGTGTCTGTAATATCATAAACGAAATAACCCCCCCCAACTTTCCCTCCAATAGTGTATTCAGCAACATCAATAAGCTGTAAGTTCTCCGTTGGATTTATTGTTCTAAGTGTTGCAATATCCTTGCATCGACTGATTAAATTTAAACCCTCGCTATTGCTCATAAATTAATACCCTTATTTATATCTAAAAAAATAGATTAATGAAGTAAAAACCCGTTTATCTCAGCATTAAATAACGATGAAGCGCTATCTAACAGTAACTGTACAATGACACCTCTACAGCAGATGACATAGTCATTATTTTTTTGATAAACGGATTAGACACTGTGACATACGAACCGTTATCACTCTATTCCCATCAAAAAAGTCATCTTTAAACTAAATAAAAACATCACCCATGCTAATGCAATCCATTATCGATATTCAAAAACATCCCTTTAAGTGGTGTTGGTACAACAACACTTTATAACATCTGCATTTAACAATGTTTCATAATCATAGTGACCAATAAGATTATAATACCAGTGAATATATATAGTAATTGATTTATCTTGTGGCATTCACCACACAACAAAAATCATGTAATTGAAAATCACAAAATAACCACTGACATCAAAATTAATACAAATTATTTGCATTGATAATTTTAAAAAATATAAACAAACAATAAAAAATAGTGAAATTAATTTAAACCAAACGCCACGATGTTATTAAAACGCACACACAACCCGTTGGAATATAAAAAACATCCAAGTATATAATATCAGAGAGCATTATAGTACCAGAGGAATATAGAGTAAAAATGCAGAAAGCAGTGATTTCCACCTATGGAAATCACTCAATATAATTATAATAGTCATACTTCAAGCTGCGGATATATTGACTTCGTGTTCTCACCCTAGACGTTTACTTAAGTAAGCGCCTAGGGCCTCGTTCGTTTACCTCCCCCTACGTCTTGAACTCTACTGGGGATCTGCGCCGACGGACTCTTGTTCCGCCTGCGGATTACGGCTGATGAACATCGCATCGCCATAGCTGAAGAAACGGTACTGCTCGGCCACTGCCTGCTGATAGGCATGCATGGTGTTTTTATAACCGGCAAAAGCGGAAACCAACATAATCAGCGTCGATTCCGGCAGATGGAAATTGGTCACCAGCGCGTCAACCACCTGATAGTGGTAACCCGGGAAGATAAAGATGCTGGTGTCGTCGAAGAACGGGGCAATTAACGCCTCTTTGCTGGCGTTAGCGGCGCTTTCCAGCGAACGCACCGAGGTAGTGCCGACTGCCACCACACGCTTACCGCGCGCTTTGCAGGCTAATACGGCGTCAACCACCTCCTGCGGCACTTCTGCATATTCGGCATGCATGACGTGCTCTTCAATGGTTTCCACCCGCACTGGCTGGAAGGTGCCCGCACCCACGTGCAGGGTGACAAACGCCATCTCAATGCCTTTCTCGCGCAGCGCAGCCAACAGCGGCTCGTCGAAGTGCAGTCCGGCGGTCGGGGCCGCTACTGCGCCCGGTTTTTCGCTGTAAACCGTCTGGTAAAGCTCACGGTCGGCATCTTCGTCCGGGCGATCGATATACGGCGGCAGTGGCATATGACCGGCAGCATTAAGGATAGTGAATACATCCCGCTCGTCATTGAAACGCAGTTCGAACAAGGTATCGTGGCGCGCAACCATCGTGGCCGCGATACTTTCGTCGTCCCCCAGCAGCAGGTCGGTGCCCGGCTTAGGGGCTTTAGAAGCTCGCACATGCGCCAACACCCGATGATCGTCCAATACCCGCTCCACCAGGACTTCAATCTTGCCGCCGCTGACCTTACGGCCAAACATACGCGCAGGGATCACTCGGGTATTGTTAAACACCAACAGATCGCCGGCTTCCAGGTTATCCAGCAGATCGGTGAAGACGCCATGCTTAAGCTCCCCACTCGGCCCGTCCAACTGCAGCAAACGGCAACCGCTGCGCTCTGGTTGGGGATAGTGGGCAATCAGGGACTCAGGAAGTTCAAACGAAAAATCGGCGACGCGCATGGCTATTCACTTCTTCAATATAGGACTGGTTGGTAAAAAACAGGCGGCCTAGTCTAAAGCTGCGGGCGGTCAGCGGCAAGAAATAAGGAGGATTTGCATGACTTCAGGTATAGTTGCCGGATGAATTATCTCGCTCATCTTCATTTAGCCTCACTGGCGGAAAGCTCATTACTGGGCAATTTGTTGGCCGACTTCGTACGCGGCAACCCTATAGGCGAGTACGAGCCCGACGTGGTGGCCGGTATTATGATGCACCGCCGTGTCGACGTACTAACCGATAGCCTGCCTCAGGTAAAAGCCTGTCGCGACTATTTCTCTGATGAGCATCGGCGCGTAGCCCCCATCACACTCGACGTCGTGTGGGATCACTTCCTGGCGCGTCACTGGCAGCAACTGGAGCCCTCTCTCAGCCTACAGGGTTTTACTCAGCAAGCCCGTAACCAGATCGCCCCGCATTTGCCGATGACACCACCGCGTTTCCAGAATTTAAATGGTTATTTGTGGCCGGAACGCTGGTTGGAGCGTTATGCGGAACTGCCGTTTATCGGCAACGTGCTGGCGGGTATGGCTAGCCGTCGTCCACGTTTGGCGGCACTGGCTGGATCCTTCGCCGACGTAGAGCGCAACTACCATCAGCTTGAAATACAATTTTGGCAGTTTTATCCGCAGATGATGCAACAAGCCAAAGATAAAAAGCTGTGAGGCCCAAGCAAAACCGTTGAAAATGCGACGCTTTACAATAAATTGCTTTTTAAGCCTTGCCCTTTTATGGGAAAAGGTTATTTTTAAAGCTCGCTAAATTTAATCACCGACTTTGATAGGTAAAAGCTATCTCATTGATTGGTCTTTTACCCTTTATTCAACAAGTCGTGGCCCCTATACTGGCCCTTGCTTTTACATCAACCCCTTAACACCTATTACAGGAGTAATTATGGTCCTGGTAACTCGTCAAGCCCCTGACTTCACCGCAGCTGCCGTACTCGGCAACGGCGAAATCGTTGAAAACTTCAACTTCAAGAAGCACCTGAACGGCAAACCAGCTGTCCTGTTCTTCTGGCCGATGGACTTCACCTTCGTATGTCCTTCTGAGCTGATCGCTTTCGATCACCGCTATGAAGAATTCCAGAAGCGTGGCGTTGAAGTGGTTGGCGTTTCATTCGACTCCGAATTTGTACACAACGCATGGCGTAAAACCCCAGTCGAGAATGGCGGCATCGGGGAAGTGAAATACGCAATGGTTGCTGACATCAAGCGTGAAATTCAGAAAGCTTACGGCATCGAGCACCCAGAAGCAGGCGTTGCCCTGCGTGGTTCTTTCCTGATCGACAAAGACGGTGTGGTTCGCGCTCAGGTTGTTAACGACCTGCCAATCGGCCGTAACATCGACGAAATGATCCGTACCGTTGACGCACTGCAATTCCACGAGCAACACGGCGAAGTGTGCCCGGCTCAGTGGGAAAAAGGCAAAGCAGGTATGGGCGCATCTCCAGACGGCGTAGCTAAATACCTGTCCGAGAACGCTTCCAAGCTGTAATTTCAGCCTGTGAGTGTATCAACCGGCCCTTGTGGCCGGTTTTTTTTTGCGCCAAATTAGGGCGTCCTGCCCCCTTTCCGTGCTTCATTTCCTTGTTTCCGCTCACATTTCCCCGGCTGTTTTCCGCGCAATCCCTTAACTGTAGCTAGTATCAATACGCTGGCCCGCAGTTTGCACTGCAAAAATGGCAAGCCAAACACAATAAGAAAACTGACAGGGTAGGAATAACTATGTTTTTACAAAAATGGAGCAAACCGCTGACCATGGCAGCGCTGCTCGTCAGCAGTAGCCTGTATGCCGCATCCAATCCGGCTGTCGAAGCCAAAAATGGCATGGTGGTGACATCTCAACATCTGGCCTCACAGGTCGGTGTCGATATCCTTAAACTGGGTGGCAACGCGATTGATGCAGCCGTAGCCGTGGGCTATGCGCAAGCGGTAGTCAACCCGTGTTGCGGCAACATCGGCGGCGGCGGCTTTATGACGGTGCACCTGGCCGACGGCACCGATACCTTTATTAACTTCCGCGAAACCGCACCAGCAGCGGCCAGCGCCAACATGTACCTGGATGCTGACGGTAACGTGAAGAAAGGGGCCAGTCTGTACGGTTATTTGGCGGCGGGTGTCCCAGGCACCGTGCTTGGCATGGAAACCGCACGCAAGAAATACGGCAAACTGAGCCGTGAACAGGTGATGGAACCGGCAATCAAACTGGCGCGAGAGGGTTTTATACTGACCCGTGCCGATACCGACATCCTCGATACCACTGTCGCACGCTTTAAGCAGGATCCAGAATCCGCCAAGATCTTCCTGCGCCCAGACGGCACGGCGCTACAGCCGGGCGATCGTCTGGTGCAAAGCGACCTGGCCAATACCCTGGAAGCCATCGCCAAAGACGGCCCGGATGCCTTTTATAAGGGTAAAATCCCGCAAGCGGTAGAAGCAGCAGCCAAACAGGGCGGCGGTATTCTGACGGCGGCCGACTTCGCCAACTACAACGTCACCGAAACCCCGCCGATTACCTGTAGTTATCGCGGCTATAAATTTGTTTCGGCACCGCCACCCAGCTCAGGCGGTGTGACACTGTGCGAAATCCTTAACGTGGTCGAAGGCTACGACCTGAAAAGCATGGGCTTTAACTCGGCGGCGGCCATCCACACCATGACCGAAGCCATGCGCCACGCCTATATGGACCGTAATACCTATCTCGGTGACCCGGAGTTCATCAAAAACCCGATCGACAGATTGGTCAGCAAGAGCTACGCCGAGGAGATCCGCAAGAAAATCGTCGCTGACAAAGCCACACCGTCAGAGAATGTCCAACCCGGTATGGAGCCCCACGAAAAGCCGGAAACAACCCACTACTCGATTGTCGATCATGATGGCAACGCCGTTTCTACCACCTATACCGTCAACGGTCGCTTTGGTGCGGTGGTGATTGCCCCTGGCACCGGCTTCTTCCTCAACGATGAAATGGACGACTTTACCGTCAAGGTCGGGGAGAAAAACCTCTATGGGCTGGTGCAAGGCACTGCCAACAGCATTGCCCCCGGTAAGCGCCCACTATCGTCAATGAGCCCGACATTGGTGACCAAAGACAATAAAATCTTTATGGTGCTAGGTTCGCCAGGCGGATCGCGCATCATCACGATTACCTTGCAGACCGCACTGAACGTGATCGACCACGGTATGGCGCCGCAAGAGGCCGTAGATGCACCGCGTATCCACCATCAATGGCTTCCGGATGAGGTTTACTACGAACAGCGTGGGGTTTCTGCCGATACGCTGAAACTGCTCAGTGGTATGGGCTACAAGATGGTAGAACAAACGCCATGGGGCGCCGCCGAACTGATCCTGGTTGGCTTACCTGGCGCGGTCGGCGTTACGCCTGCTAACTCCGGAAACGACTCCGCAGTTTCTGGCAAGGTACGCGAAGGTTACCTGTATGGTGCGAATGACGTCCGCCGCCCAGCCGGTTCCGCAGTAGGTTATTGATCTGACTGGGCGTGTGAACGCCCACTAACCCACTAAGGGGCCGGTATATCGGCCCCTTCACACCCTTAGCCCACGCGCCGCCACAGGGTTACCGACTCCTCGTTCAGTTGCAGGGACACAGCACTCTGCTCGTCATTCAACTCGCCATTCCCTTCCAACCGTTGCCATTTACCTGCGGCCAGCAGCGGACTGTGCGGCAACGTCACTGCGCCTCTGCCTCCGCGTTGTAACACCACCAGCACCTGTTCCTGTTGATAGATGCGCACAAACGCCAGCGTTTCACCGGTGGCATGCAACACCTGACAGCCGCCACGACGCAGCGCCAGACTCTGTTTACGCAACGCCGCCATGCGCTGGAATAAGGCCAACAGGCTCTGATCCCACTGGCTTTCATCCCACGGGAACGGCTTACGGCAGAACGGGTCGTTAGCACCATCAAGGCCAATCTCGTCACCATAATATAAACAAGGCACACCGATCCAACTCATCAGCCACACCGCTGCCATACGCATCCGCGCTTGGTTGCCTTGCAACAGCGTCAGAAAACGCGCGGTGTCGTGGCTATCAAGCTGGTTGAACTGAATCAGTTGACGGCCATGTGGTAGCCCGGCCCGGTAGTCATCCATCCACTGGACGCAATCCGCGGCATCCATCTGAACCGGATGATGCGCTACGTCCAGCCCAGCAAGGAACCCCCGTACAGGAAGAGCGAACCCCATATAGTTCATTGCCGCATCTTCCACACCGGCATGCAGCCAACGACGTGCATCACCAAAATGCTCACCCAGTATGTAAGCTTGCGGGTTTTCCTGTTTTACCGCCTGATAAATCCCCGCAAGATGCTGCAAATTGCCGGTCGCGCCGCCGTTCTCCCCCAACATATGCACGACATCCAGTCGCCAACCATCAATGCTATACGGCGGGCGTAACCAGTGGCGCACCACACTGCCGTCACCGCGATAAATCGCCTCTGCGACCTGCGGTTCGGCAAAGTTGAGTTTTGGCAGGCTGGCATTGCCTTTCCAATCAAGCGCGCGGCCATCAGGGTAGAAATTAAACCAGCCACGGTACGGCGACTCTGGGTGGTGGCAAGCGCCGTTCTCACCTTGCTGGTGGCGATCAAACCACGCATGCGAATCGCCGGTATGGTTAAACACCCCGTCTAGCACCAGTTTCATCCCTACCTTGTGAGTGCTCACTCGCAAACGTTGCAAAGCAGCATTACCACCAAAATAGGGATCGACCTGGTAATAGTCTTCGGTATCGTATTTGTGCACGCTGGGCGCGGTGAAAATCGGGTTCAGGTACAGCGCCGTTACGCCCAACTCTTGCAGATAAGGCAGCTTTTGGCTGATACCATCCAAATCACCACCATAGAAGGTGGATGCGGCATGACGGTCTTCCAACGGATGTTGCCAGTCATGGCGTACAACGTCACAACCCGCAGCATGATGGCGATAGCTGCCGCTTTGAATACCATGCCCGCCACCGCTACTGGCAAAACGGTCGGGAAAAATTTGATAAAAAATCTGGTCAGCCACCCAGACCGGGCTGCTATCAGGTACATCGACCGCAAACTGTGCCAATTGTCCCGGCGGCGTCACCGACCACCCTTGTGGCCCGAACCAGTGCTGCCGATCGCACCAAACCAGTTTGAAGCAGTAACGGCGAGTCGGCTCTCCTTCATTCAGCGTCAGGCTGGCCTGATAGCGAGACATACCTTCAACGCACTGCGTTTTCATGATCAACAGCCATTCTTCATTATCCGGCTCGGCGCGTAAGAACACGCGCTCGGGCAGATCATCCCCTTGTAACCAGAACGTGATATCCAGGCGTTGTCCCTTTTTCACCACGAAAGGCGGGACCGGTTGATGCCAGGCATTAAGCATACTGTTCTCCTGCTGTACAAAACGAAATCGACGACGTTATTCAATGCCACGAACAATGCCACGTTGAGTGCAAGTCCCCCTCCTCTCTGGCTTGCAAACTCGGGGAGGAGCCGGGGGGTGGAGAGCGTCAGTCAGCGGCAACCCTATGTAAAAAAGGGTAAACAGGCGCACATTATGGCCCGCAGCCATTAGGCTAACGTCTTTTGAGTGTATTGGATATTTTTTGCGCATTTTTTAAGGAGCAGTAATGCAACAACAGATAACCCTGTGGCTAGAGAAGTTTGGGCTGGAATTCAGTGGCGTGATGTCTCTGCTGATGGTGCTGGGATTGATCGTTCTCATCTCGGTAGTGATCCACCTGGTGTTGCATCGCGTCGTATTGGCGGCGATCCAACGTCGCGGTCAGCAATCGCAACGGGTATGGCAGCAAGCACTTACCCAATACAAGCTATTCCAGCGTGTGGCTCTGCTACTGCAAGGGGTGATCATTAATTTGCAGGCGGTACTGTGGCTCCACGCAGGCAGCCAGACGCAGGCGATTATTGTCACCGCTGCCCAGGTGTGGATCATGGGCTTCGCCCTGCTGTCGCTGTTTTCTCTGCTCGATACGCTGTTGGCAATGCTGCGTCAAAGCCCGATTTCAAACCAGTTGCCATTGCGCGGTATTTTTCAGGGGCTGAAGCTGGTCGCCGCCATTCTGATTGGCATCATGATTGTGTCACTGCTGATGGGCAAATCGCCCTTGCTGCTGCTCAGCGGCTTGGGGGCGATGACCGCAGTACTGATGCTGGTGTTTAAAGACCCGATCCTCGGGCTGGTAGCCGGTATCCAGCTTTCCGCCAACGACATGCTGACCATCGGCGACTGGTTGGAGATGCCAAAATACGGTGCGGACGGCGCAGTCACCGACATCGGTCTGACCACGGTAAAAGTACGTAACTGGGACAATACCGTGACGACCATCCCGACCTACGCACTGATCTCCGACTCCTTTAAGAACTGGCGTTCAATGTCGGAATCCGGTGGACGCCGCATTAAGCGCAGCATCAATATCGATACTACCAGCGTGCATTTTTTGTCGGATGAAGAGCAACAGCGGCTGAACCGCAATCCGCTGCTGCAACGTTATCTGAACGATAAAACGCAGGAGTTAAGCCAGCATAACCAGCAGATTGCCGTAGATCTCAGTTCTCCACTCAACGGCCGCCGCCTGACCAATCTGGGTACATTGCGTGCTTATCTGGTGGCGTATCTGCGCGCCCACCCGCATATTCACCAAAATATGACGCTGATGGTGCGCCAGTTAGCTCCGCTGCCGGAGGGATTGCCGTTGGAAATTTATGCCTTCACCAACACCACGGTCTGGGCGGAATACGAAAGTATTCAATCTGATATCTTTGACCATATTCTGGCGGTCATTAACGAATTCGATCTGCGGGTGCATCAAACGCCAACTGGCAACGACATGCGCAGCATGCTCAGCCAAATGCGGCAGACCGCAGAGATTTCCTGACGCAGACTGACGTAACTGTTTCTGCCGGTAATGACTCTCAACCCAGGGGCAACGGATGTCTCAGTACACTTTTCTTTCGGCATGAAAACAGCGTTAATACATTGATTAACGAGCACTGAAGGAAAAGAGGATTGCTGAAATCATTACGCCATCGGCTGTTTACTCTGTTGGCCGCCCTGATGTTTGTTAGCTGCCTGCACAGCGCCTCACTGGACGAAAGTCGTATGAGCCGCACCTTACAACCGGCACTGAGTACCCTGAGCCGGAATATGCAGGATATCCGTGAGATACTGTCGCGCGCAGCAGGCGAAGAGCAAGAAGAACGATTGAACGACAGTAGTCTGCGTATTGAAGCCCGCGCCTCTGGTGACGACGAACCGGAAGATAAGCAATAAAAAAACACCGGCGCAAGGCCGGTGTTTTTATTTTCAATCCTGCTGTTGGGCCAGCACCGTCAATTTTTTCTGACGATTAACCTTGAAGTAATACCCTGCCAACAGCACCACGACCCATACCAGACCCGCATACAGGGATACGCGTGTGGTTGGGAAGTAACCTATCAAACCGATGATAAACACCAGGAAGATGATCGCCACCACTGACGTGAACACGCCGCCTCGTAGTGGGAAGGCCAGGTTCTTCACCTGCTCTTTGCTCAGGCTCCGGCGGAAAGCAATCTGCGAGAACAAAATCATGATCCACACCCACACAGTCGCGAAAGTCGCCAGTGAGGCAATCACCAGGAACACATTTTCCGGCATGATGTAGTTCAGGTATACCGCCAGCAGCAACGCGAACATCATCACCACAACCGTGACCCACGGGATACCGCGTTTGGAGACCTTGCTGAACATCTTCGGCGCGTGGCCCTGTTCGGCCATGCCGTGCAGCATGCGGCCAACACCAAACACATCGCTGTTAATTGCAGACAACGATGCAGTGATCACCACAAAGTTAAGAATACCCGCCGCCACAGTAATGCCCATGTGCTGGAAGGTCAGCACGAACGGGCTGCCGTTAGTCCCCACCTGGTTCCACGGGTAGATCGACATGATGACGAACAGCGTACCGACATAAAACACCAGAATACGCCATGGCACCGAGTTGATGGCCTTGGGAATCGAGGTTTTCGGGTCTTTGGCTTCACCGGCGGTGATACCAATAATTTCGATGCCGCCGTAGGCAAACATCACCAGTTGCAGCGACAGGATCATGCCAATAAAGCCGTTGCTGAAGAAACCGCCGTTGGACCACAGGTTATGAATCCCAGTCGGTTGCCCGCCGTTGCCAATCCCCCAGATGATGATGCCGATACCCGCAGCAATCATGATAATGATGGTGGCCACTTTAAAGAACGAGAACCAGAACTCCAGCTCACCGAATACCTTCACGCTCATCAAGTTGATAGCGCCTATCACCAGCACCACGCTCAGCACCCAAATCCAATGCGGCACTTCAGGGAACCAAATGCCCATATAGATACCGAAAGCGGTCACATCGGCAATGGCAACGATCAGGATTTCGAAACAGTAGGTCCAGCCGGTGATATACCCAGCCATCGGGCCAAGGTAATCCTGCGCATAGCGTGAAAACGAACTGGCCTGTGGGTTGTTGACCGACATCTCGCCCAGCGCGCGCATGATGATAAAGGCGACAATACCGCCAATCAGGTAGGCCAACAAAACGCTCGGGCCGGCCATTTTAATGGCGTCCGCCGAACCGTAGAACAAACCGGTGCCGATAGCCGAGCCCAGTGCCATAAAGCGAATGTGACGTGTACTGAGGCCGCGTTTCAGCTTATTGGCCGCAGGGGCGGCGGGTGACTGTTGTTGCATGAAGATAACCCGTGTTTTTTAAACGTAAAAAAGCCACGGACAAGTCCGTGGCCCAAAATTTAGCCGGGGAATTAGGAGTGCGCGGTCACTTCAGAGCGCGTACAAACCCGGTCATAAATTGCGACCAGCACCAGCATCAACAGCGACGGCGGCAACCATGCCAGTCCCTGATCAGCCAATGGCAGGTGATTGGTCCAATCCGGCAAGAAATGCTGGAAGGTGGACGCTTTCACCGCGTCAAGGATACCAAACAACAGGCTGACTAACATCACCGGCGCGATGATTCGCGGCGCGCTGTTCCACCAACGCAGGGTGAAACTCAGCACCACCAGCACGATACACGGCGGATAAATCGCGGTCAGCACCGGGATAGAGATCTGAATCAGATGGCTCAGGCCCAGGTTTGAAACCAGCATTGAGAACAGCCCCAGGATAAACACCAGCGTCTTATAGGAGAAGGGCAGGTACTGGGCAAAGAACTCGGCGCAAGCACAGGTCAGGCCCACCGCTGTTACCATACAGGCGATGAAAATCAACGCTGCCAGGAAGAAGCTGCCCAATCCACCGAAGGTGTTTTGTACATAGGCATGCAGAATCACTGCGCCATTGGTGGCATCAGGAACCAGTACACCGCTACCAGAACCCAGCTTGAACAGGCTCAGGTAAACCAGCGTCAGGCCCACACCGGCGATCAAACCAGCAAGAATGGTATAACGCGTCAGCAGACCGGCATCTTTCACACCACGGGAACGCGCGGCATTAACGATAACGATACCAAACACCAGTGCGCCTAGCGTATCCATAGTCAGATAGCCGTTAACGAAGCCGGTAGAGAACGGAACGTTCTGATAAACCTCAGTCGCCGGAATTGGCGTACCCGCAGGCCAGGCCAGCGCGGCAATGCCGAGCGCACCCAGCGCAACAATTTTCAGCGGTGCCAACACGTGTCCCACGGTATCGAGCAGACGGCCCGGATACAGGGAAATGCCGATCACCAGTGCGAAATACACCAAGCTATAAATAAACAACGGCATGGCACCATCACCGGTCAGTGGTGCAATACCCACTTCGAAGGAGACGGTCGCGGTGCGCGGCGTGGCAAACAGTGGGCCCACAGCCAGATAGCAGACAGTCGCCAACAGCAGACCCGCGCGACGGCCAATTGGCGTGCTCAGAGCATCAATGCCGCCACCGACACGCGCCAGCGCGATCACCGTCATCACAGGTAGACCGACGGCAGTAATCAGGAAGCCAATAGCTGCAGTCCAGACGTGCTCACCGGACTGTAAACCGACCATCGGCGGGAAAATGATATTCCCGGCGCCGACGAATAAGGCAAAGGTCATAAAACCTAATGCGATAATATCTTTTGACGTTAAACGATGACTCATACGATGTCGTGTTGCCTGTTCAAATGAAAAAAAGTGCCCGATACGTGGTGGCGTTATGCCCCACCCGGTTGCCGGCTTGCCATTTCATCGCGAGACCAATAAGAGCAGAAAACGCATAACGTCCGGCGCTTTGTCCTTATTCGAAAGTGACCACTCATGATGATGGGCAGAGTTTTAAGAGTTATAAATGGAGGTTTAGTCCGACAACGAGGCCTAAGTTAAACGTTTATAGCGCTGAAAGGCAAGGCGCATGACAAAAAGCAGAGCTATCGACCAGATAATCTTTCAGCACCAGTCGATCATAGTGGCTATCAATAAATATACAATACATGATTTGTATCATTTTTGAGCAGGCATCTCACAAAACGTGAAGCATAAAGCTATTGGTCGCGCGAAAACGCCAATAAACACTCAGTTTCCGCGCGGTATGAACAGATTTTTGCCCTTAGCAAACCCGCTAAATGGCGCGCATTACGTTTTGTAGCTTATTCCACTGCGTCTGTCGTCAAATGACCCAGAACGCGGCAGGTTCATCGCCGCACGCGTAGCGCCAAATCATGATAGTTGTTCCTGGGCGCTTATTTTAAGCCCAATGCTAATCGTGTTTTACGCAAGGTATCGGGGGGCAGTGGCAGATAGCCGTCGTGATTAACCAGGTTTTGCCCGGTATCAGACAGCACACGATCGAGGAAGGCAGCGGTCAGCGGCTCCAACGGCTGGTTGGGCGCTTTGTTGATGTAGATATACAGGTAGCGCGACAATGGGTAACTGCCATTGCGTACATTGGTGTCATTGGGGGTGATGTAGTTTTCCCCAGACTCCGCCAACGGCAATAGCCGCACACCACTGGCCCGAAAACCGATGCTGGCGTATCCAATGCTATTTAGTGAACCGGCAACGGCCTGCACTACCGATGCAGAACCGGGCAATTCATTGACGCGCGGCATAAAATCACCGCCGCACAGCGCACGCAATTTGAAATAGCCGTAAGTTCCAGAGGCCGAATTACGCCCAAAACGTTGCAAGGTTCGCTGCTGCCAATCGCCGGTCAATCCCAATTCCCCCCAGCGCGTCAACGGCTGGTTTTCACCACAGCGCAGCGTGGCGGAAAAAATTCGGTCAAGCTGCTGCAGGTTAAGCCCACGCAATGGGTTGTCCTGATGGACCAGCACCACCAGCGCATCGACGGCGACCGGCACGGCCAGCGGCGCATAGCCATAGCGATGCTCGAACGCCGAAACCTCCGCCGCCTTCATCGGTCGGCTCATCGGCCCAAGCTGCGCCGCACCTGCCGCCAGTGCGGTTGGTGCAGTTGAGGACCCCGCAGCCTGGATCTGCAAATTAACGTTGGGATAATGCTGACTGAAATCCTGCGCCCACAGCGCCATGAGATTTGCCAACGTATCTGAACCGACACTCGACAAGTTGCCGGACAGCATGCCGTCCGGCTGCGCCAATGCGCCACGGCTTGCCAGCAGCGCCAGGCAAAGCAGTAGCCCTCGGGTAATTCGGATCATGCCAGCCTCTCGCGCGTTAATTTTTCACCGCATTCTCTGATAAAGCTGCGGGAACAATCAACCGGTTAGGCAAGGTAAAAATGAATCGGGTGCCAATGCCCTGCTCGCTGAGGATCTCCAGACGTGCATCGTGGTGGCTTAATGCATGCTTAACGATCGCCAACCCCAGTCCGCTGCCGCCAGTCTGGCGTGAACGGGCCTTATCAACGCGGTAAAAGCGTTCCGTCAGGCGAGGAATATGCTCAGCAGCGATACCGGGACCGTTATCACTGACCTGGAACTGCGCGCCGTTTGGCGTTTGTTGCCAGCTCACCTCAATATTGGTGCCCTTTGGCGTGTGATTTACCGCGTTATACACCAGGTTGGATACCGCACTGCGCAACTGGTCATCGTTGCCAAAGACCTTAAGCTGTTCGTTCACCCGGAAAGTAATCTCATGATTACCGCCGCTCAGTGACTGCGCTTCACGTTGCAGCACACGTAGCATCAACGGAATATCGACCCGTTCGTTCATTTCGACATTTGGGGCGGCTTCAATACGCGACAATGTCAGCAACTGCTTGACCAGCCCATCCATGCGCCGTGTCTGTTCCTGCATGGTGCCCAATGCCTTGCCACGTAACGAACCGTCCAGCTCTTCGTCGCTCATCATTTCCAGGTAACCCTGCAATACCGTCAGCGGAGTACGCAACTCGTGACTGACGTTAGCGAAGAAATTACGGCGTGCCCCTTCCAGCTGGCGCATTTGCGTAACGTCACGCGCAACCATCAACAACTGCCCTTCTGAATAGGGCATCACGCGGAATTCAACATAATGCTCATTGTTCAACTGCAGCGTTAACGGTCGAGAGAACTCTTGCTGTTGCAGATAGTGGCTGAATTCCGGATAACGCAGCAGGTTTAGGATGTGTTGGCCGTTATCCTCTGGCCAACGGAAACCCAGCAGATGCTGCGCCAAACCGTTACACCAGAAGATGTTACCTTCAACGGTGGTCATCACTACCGCATCGGGCAGTGACTCCGCACCGCTGCGGAAGCGTTTGATCAACAACGCCAATTCACGACGTCGGCGACGGTTACGCTGTTGCATCTGGTATAAGCCGTAAAACAGCGGCTCCCAGCTCCAACGCCCAGGTGGCGGTGTCATGCTGCGGTCGACCCACAGCCAGTGAGAAAGTTTAAGTTGGTTGTAGAAGTTCCATACCAGCGCAGCCAGCACGGAGGCCAGCAGCAACCAAGGCAGATAACCGAAAATCAGCCCAAGCAATAAGGCAGGCAAGCAGAAAAGGGCCAGCTCCAGGGCCAGCCTCTTCCAGGATAGACGTTCTAACACGGCATATTCTCCAGCGCGGCGCGATCAGTAGCGCGTTGAGAATCGGTAGCCTGTGCCCCGAACGGTTTGAACCATTTTGTCATGACCACTGGTCTCTAACGCCTTACGGAGTCGGCGGATATGCACATCAACGGTGCGGTCTTCCACATAAACGTTAGTGCCCCAGACGTGATTAAGCAACTGTTCGCGGCTATAAACTCGCTCTGGGTGGGTCATAAAGAAGTGCAACAGTTTGAACTCGGTCGGCCCCATATCCAACGCCTGCTCGTTGGCCATCACCCGGTGTGAAGAAGGATCCAGACTCAGCCCTTGCATTTCAATCACTTCTTCCACCGCCATCGGTGAAATACGGCGCATTACCGCCTTGATACGCGCTACCAGCTCCTTCGGTGAGAAGGGTTTGGTAATATAATCGTCTGCCCCAACTTCCAGGCCGCGTACCCGATCTTCTTCTTCACCACGAGCGGTCAACATCATCACCGGAATATCGCGGGTCAGTGCTTCACGCTTCATATGTTTAATAAACTGAATGCCGGAACCTCCGGGTAGCATCCAGTCGAGCAACACTAAATCAGGGAACGGCTCAGACAGGCGCGTCACTGCGCTGTCATAATCCTCAGCTTCCAACGGTTGGTAACCATTCTGTTCCAACACAAAGCACACCATCTCACGGATCGGCGCTTCGTCTTCCACCACCAGTATGCGTCTTGCCATCGTCAATCCTGCCAATGTGTTAGCGATCTATTAGGCTGTGTCCCGCCATTGCTCGTGAGCACCGCTGGCGGTCATTTAAGCGTGAAGCAAGGCGCAAACCGCGAGGTTTGGTGGCGCCAAATAAGCGGTGAGCAACACAGCAGCACGCTTAAATGGCTCCAGCCCGAAGGGGCGCGCCTCAAAAACTCGCTGCCTGCGTTGTCGGGTTCGAACATAATCCCGCTATGTCCTCCCCCTCTGCCTTGACAGCATGCTTTTGGGTCTGCGCCGGCGCCACGACCAATGGCGGGGCACAGCCTCATTGCGGCGCCATTATGCGTCAGTTTTGTGACACTTTTATGAAAAAAACGGGCTGTTATAGGCAGTAAGCATAGCGATTATTTCCAACGTCAAAGAAAAATCATTCAGTTGTCATAATGATTCCGTCACGACAGCAGCCACAGTGCCCTTTATAATCACCGCCATTACCTTATCGCCCCGGGAGTGTCATGCGCCTGATCCACACCTCTGACTGGCATCTTGGCCAGTACTTTTTTACCAAAAGCCGTGCCGCCGAGCACCAGGCTTTTCTGCGCTGGCTGATCGCCCAAATCGAGCAACATCAGGTGGATGCACTGATCGTCGCCGGGGACCTGTTCGATACCGGCTCCCCACCCAGCTATGCCCGCGAACTGTACAACCGCTTCGTGGTGGAGCTACAGCACACCGGCTGTCAATTGGTGGTACTGGGGGGTAACCATGACTCAGTGGCAACCTTAAATGAATCGCGTGAATTGCTGTCTTGCCTGAATACGACCGTGATCGCCAACGCGCAGACTGAAACCGAACAGCAAATCGTGGTCCTGAATCAACGCGACGGCCAACCGGGTGCCGTACTGTGCGCCATCCCGTTCTTACGCCCGCGAGATCTGCTCACCAGCCGTGCCGGTGAATCAGGCGTACAAAAACAGCAGGCGCTGCAAGAAGCCATCGCAGAACATTACCAGACGCTCTATCACGCAGCCTGTGCACACCGCGATGCACTCGGTCTGGCACTGCCTATCGTTGCCACGGGCCACCTGACGACCGTTGGTGTCACCACCTCCGATTCCGTACGCGATATCTATATTGGTACGTTGGACGCCTTCCCGGCCCAAGCTTTTCCGCCAGCCGACTACATCGCATTGGGGCATATTCACCGTGCGCAGAACGTCGCGAAATCCGAGCATATTCGCTATAGCGGTTCACCGATCCCGCTCAGTTTCGACGAATTGGGCAAAGCAAAAAGCGTCTTTATGGTGGACTTCGCCACAGGCGCCCTGCAACAGGTCAGCGCGTTGGACATTCCCAGCTTTCAGCCGATGCAGCTTATTAAGGGCGATTTGGCGCAGATAGAGCAACAATTGCAGCAGTTTGCCGATTATAAAGGCGAGTTGCCGGTGTGGTTAGATATCGAAGTCGCGACACAGGATTATCTCAACGACATTCAGCGCCGTATCCAGTTACTGGCCGATCAACTGCCGGTGGAGGTGGTGTTACTGCGCCGCAGTAAAGAGCAGCGCCGCCAGGCCATTGAACAGCAGGACAAAGAAACGCTCAACGAACTGAGCGTCAATGAGGTCTTCGAGCGACGGCTAGCACAAGAGCCTGAAATGGCCGAAGAACGTCGGCAACGCATGAACCAGATGTTCCAGCAGGTGGTCGAGTCGGTGCAGCAGAACGACCAGGAGCCGAGCCAATGAAAATCCTCAGCCTGAGATTAAAAAACCTCAACTCACTACAGGGTGAATGGAAGATAGACTTCACCGCCGAGCCCTTTGCCAGCAATGGGCTGTTCGCCATCACCGGCCCCACCGGTGCAGGTAAAACTACCCTTTTGGACGCCATCTGTCTGGCGCTGTACCACCAAACACCGCGCCTCAACGTCACACCGAGCCAAAACGAACTGATGACACGTCACACAGCCGAGTCGCTGGCAGAGGTCGAGTTTGAGGTTAAGGGCGTCGGCTACCGCGCCTTCTGGAGCCAGCGACGCGCCAAAAATGCGCCAGACGGTAATCTGCAGGCACCTAAAGTAGAGCTGGCACTGCGTGAGGATGGCAAGATCCTGGCGGACAAAGTACGCGACAAGCTGGATCTTACCGCCGCTATTACCGGGCTGGATTTCGGGCGCTTTACCAAATCGATGATGCTTTCTCAGGGCCAGTTCGCCGCTTTCCTCAATGCTGACGCCAATGACCGTGCCGAGCTACTGGAAGAGTTAACCGGCACCGAGATCTACGGTCAGCTTTCTGAGCGGGTTTTCGAACAACACAAACAGGCCAAGATCGAACTGGACGCGCTGCATCAACGTGCCAGTGGTATTGAACTGCTGAATGATGAACAACGACAACAACTGGAAAACCAGTTAGTTGAATTAGGGGCACAAGAAAACACCCTCAGCGGGCAAGCCCGCCAGCAGCAGCAAGCGTTGAACTGGTTGCAGTTTTGGCTACAAACGCAGCAAAAACAGCAGGAATATCAACGCCAGCTGAACGCTGTGGAGCTGGAGCAAACCGCAGCAGAACCGCAACTACAGCAACTGGCACGCAGCGAACCGGCAGAAAAACTGCGGCCACGGCTTAACGAACGTAACCGCTGCCGCAGCGATCAGCAGGCATTGCAACAACAAATCACCCTGTTAACACAGCAGCAGACGCAACAGCTGGCTCAAATGGAACCGTTGCATCAGGCGATGGAAAAAGCGCGTACCCAGTTGCAAGCGCATGTCGAACAGCAACAAACACAGCAGCGGCTGATTGACGAGCAAATCGTTCCACTTGATAACCAGATCGCCCAGTTGCAAAAAACACAGGCGGAACGGCAACACGCGTTCGATACCGCGGTACAGCAATGTGCGAAACAAAAAGCGGACCTGGAACAACTCGACATTCAGCGTACCCAGTTGACCGCACAGGCCGGGCAACACCAGGAAAAGCTTAACGTTCTCACTGCCGCACTGACGACGCAGCAACAACAGCAACATACGCTGGAAATGCAGGCACCTCTGGCAGCACTGCGCCAGCGTCAGACTGAGTTGGCCGATCTGCGCCCCGTGCGGCAACAGCTTTTCAGCCTGTCATCACTGTCACAACAAATCGTCAAACGGCTGACACAGCAACGGCAGGAACTACGTGCAGGCCAGAGCGAACTGACCCAGTTGGAACCACAGCTGGAACTCGCTCGTCAACAATATAAACAACAGAAAGCCCATCAAACCGACGTTGAAAAAACAGTAGAGCTGGAAAAACGGATCGTGGGGTTGGAAGCCGAGCGAGCGCGTCTGCAACCCGGTGAGCCTTGCCCATTGTGCGGCTCAAATACGCATCCGGCAGTTGAGCAATACCAAGCGGTAAAGCTATCAGAAACCGAAAAACGTCTGGAAGAAATGAAAATCCAGACCGAGGCATTACAAAAGAAAGGCGTCGAATTACGGGCACGTTACGATAGCCTGCAACAACAGTTACAGCGCCAACAGCAGACCATTGCACACGATGAACAGCAATTAGCTGAGCATCTGCAAAATTGGCAACGTTTGACGGCGCCGCTGGCATTTGATTTTGGCTTGCAGGATACCGAACGTCTGCATGACTGGTTGAACGACTGCGAACAACAAGAGCGCGAAGGCCAGCAGCGGCTGACGCAGCACGAACAGGCGGCACTGGCGGTGCAGCAAGCCAAGGATGCGCTGGCCGTACTACAGGTGCAGCAGCAGCAAGCGCAACAGGAAAAAGCGCGCCTGGATGAGCGTTTCACCTTACTGGAGAAAAGCTACGCCGACGCTCAATTGCAGCAACAACACTTGTACCAACAGTGGCAACAAGGCCAAAACACGCTTGGTGAACAGCGTGCGCAACGACTGGCATTGTTTGGCGAACAACAGGTCGTACAAGTTCGCGAGCAGCTACGCGCTCAACAAACGGCCTTTGAGCAGGCCAGCCATCAGGCAGCAGAACAGTGGCAAAAGGCACAGGAACAACGCGATCGTCTGAGCGGCCAACTTGCCGGATTGCAGCAACAGCTATTGCAACAAACCGAGCGACTGCAACAGGCAGAACAAGACTGGTTGCAGGCACTCACCGCCAGTGAATTCAGTGACGAAGCCGCGTTCAATGCCGCATTGCTGGATGATGCCCAACGCCAACAGTTGCAACACTGCAAAGAACAATTACAACGGCGACACGTTGAAGCCCGTGCACTATTGGCACAGGCCGTTGACAGCCTGCAACAACACCAACAACAGCGCCCAGAAGGGCTGGATGAAACTCAGGCCGATCCTCACATCCTGAGCCAGAGCCTGGAAACACTGGCACAACAGTTAAAAACCTTGCAGCTACAACAGGGTGAAGTGCGTAATCAGTTAGAAAGTGACGCCATGCGTCGCATCAATCAACAGTCGCTGTTTGCGCAAATCAGCCAAAGCCAGCAGCAGTACGACGACTGGAGCTATCTCAATCAGTTAATTGGCTCCAAAGAGGGTGATAAATTCCGTAAGTTTGCTCAGGGATTAACCCTTGACCACCTGGTATATCTGGCCAATAACCAGCTTGGCCGACTGCATGGGCGCTATTTGCTGCAACGTAAAACCAGCGACGCGCTGGAACTGCTGGTGGTGGATACCTGGCAAGCAGATGCATTACGCGACACTCGTACACTATCCGGCGGCGAAAGTTTCCTGGTGAGCCTGGCGCTGGCGCTGGCGCTGTCCGATCTCGTCAGCCACAAGACCAGTATCGATTCGCTGTTCCTCGACGAGGGTTTCGGCACGCTGGATGCAGAAACCCTCGATACTGCGCTGGATGCCTTAGACAGCCTGAATGCCTCTGGGAAAACCATTGGCGTGATCAGTCACGTTGAAGCAATGAAAGAACGTATTCCGGTGCAGATTAAAGTGAAAAAGGTTAACGGGCTTGGCATCAGCCGGCTGGAATCGCAGTTCCGATTAGAATAATCCGAGGTTACTGGCAGGCAACAGAGGATAAATGTGACCACGGCGGCAGTCCGCGCTGAAAAGCATTGAGCCGCCGAGGACAAGCGTTATCATGCTATTAATAACAGGATTGTTACTGTATGCCCGTCGCTTTTTAAGCCACCGCTTAAAATACCGAGGGTAGAGATATCTCAATACAGGCAAAACCTGACGCACAGGATCGCTCCCGTGCGTCAGGTTTTTTCGTTTTCAGCGCGCTGAAACATCCGGGAATAGCCATGAAGATCGCAAAAATACTCAATAATAACGTGGTGATTACGCTGGACGACCGTCAGGAAGAGACGGTCGTGATGGGGAAAGGTATTGGTTTTAAAAAGAAAGCTGGGGATCTGCTGGACGAAAGTTTGATCGAGAAGATCTTCACGCTGAACGGCAGCGAAATGGCTGAGCGTTTTAAAACGCTATTGTCAGAGATCCCATTGGCTTGTGTAACCACCGCCGACAAAATCATCACCCTCGCCCGCCAACGTCTTCCAGGCAAGCTGCACAACATCGTCTACATCACACTGACCGATCACATCCACTTTGCGTTGCAACGCCATGCACAGGGGCTGGACATTAAAAACGTGCTGCTGTGGGAAATCAAAAAACTCTACCCGGGCGAATTTGCCGTCGGGCTAGAGGCGTTGGCGCTAATCGCCCAACGGCTGGGCACCACCCTGCCGGAAGACGAAGCAGGATTTATCGCCCTGCATTTGGTCAACGCGCAGTTGAATGATGAGATGCACAACACCCTGCACATCACCCGCGTGATGCAGGAGATCCTCAACATCGTCAAATACCACTTTCGTTTTGACTATAACGAAGAAGCCCTGAGTTATCATCGCTTTGTCACCCATCTCAAGTTTTTCGCCCAGCGCCTGCTAGGGAAAAACTACGTCGACAGCGATGATGATTCGCTCTATCTGGTGGTGAAAGAGAAATACCGTGAGTCCTTCGCCTGCGCGGAGAAAATCAACCAACACATAGAAAAAAACTACCAGCATCAGTTAACCAGCGAAGAGATGATGTTTCTGACTATACATATCGAACGGGTTCGCAGCGAAAGCGAAGTAAAATAGCGTTAGAAAAATTTCGGCGTCTATTTTTGTGCAGAGCATTGATGAAAGCGCGGGCATGCCCGCGCTTTTTTGCAACAGTTACTGCTGCGGCCACAACCAGGCTGCACCGCGAACACCGCTGGAGTCCCCATGCACGGCTTTGCGGATCGGGGTTTCACATTCGCCACCGAATACCCAAGACTTCACCAACTGTGGCACATGCTGATACAAACGGTCCACGTTGCTCATACCACCGCCCAGCACCACCACGTCAGGATCAAAAATATTGATCACATGCGCCAGCGATTTCGCCAGCCGCAGTTCATAACGGCTGATAGCTTGCTCCGCCAAAGCATCGCCTTGCGCCACCAGCGTCATAATCTCATGCCCTTTTAGCGGGTTGCCACTCAGGCGTGCGTAGTCAGTGGCAAAACCCGTACCAGAAATAAAGGTCTCGATACAGCCTTGTTTGCCACAGTAGCAGGGGACCTCTGCACGAAAACGCAGTTCGTCATCGTCCAGCCACGGCAGCGGGTTATGTCCCCATTCGCCAGAGATACCATTACCGCCTGAGTGCGCCTGACCGTTGATTGCCACCCCTGCACCACAGCCGGTGCCAATAATCACCGCAAACACCGTTTGTTTGCCGGCGGCTGCGCCATCGGTAGCTTCAGAAACCGCCAGGCAGTTAGCGTCGTTTGCGATACGCACTTCGCGTGCCAGCATTCTTGATAAATCTTTATCCAGAGGCTGGCCATTAAGCCACACCGAATTGGCATTTTTTACCAGACCGGTATAGGGCGACAATGTGCCGGGAATACCGACACCAACGGACCCCTGTTGGCCGGTATTCTCTTCCGCCAGCATCACCAGACCGGTAATGGCATCCAGCGTTTGCTGATAGTCATGACGCGGCGTGGCAATACGATGACGGAACAACTCCTGCCCATCGTTGGCCAACGCGATTACTTCAATTTTGGTGCCACCCAGGTCGATACCAATGCGCACGATTTTTCTCCTCAATGCACCACAACGTTGCCACAGCCTAATATATTCAGTTGCCAGGATCACTCAATGACCGTCGAGTGTGACGGTGATGGCAATTTCCACATCCGAACACGTCCGTCTGCCGCTTATTAATTAGCCATCGGGTACACTGCATTTAAGCAGTTAACCTATTGATAACATTTTCCGCATAATATAATCCGGAGAGCAGCGATGAAACCTGCCATATTGATCGTCGATGACGATCCCGCTATCTGTGACGTGCTTTGCGACGTGCTCAATGAACACGTGTTTACCGTTCATGTCTGCCACCGTGGCAGTGAGGCGTTAACCTTAATCAACCAGCAGCCGGATATTGCATTGGTACTGCTCGATATGATCCTGCCGGACACCAATGGCTTGCTGGTACTACAACAGATCCATCGCTTGCGACCGGATCTACCGGTAGTGATGCTGACGGGGCTCGGTTCCGAGTCCGATGTGGTGGTCGGTCTGGAAATGGGCGCCGACGACTACATTGCCAAACCCTTCAACCCACGCGTGGTCGTTGCCCGCGCAAAAGCCGTATTACGTCGTACCGGCGCACTGGCGCTGGAACCGGCTCCCCTTTCGCCCAGTCAACCCGAAGGCTGGCAGTTTAATGGTTGGTGCCTGGACACGAGCCGTTGCACATTGCATAACCCACAGCGACAACCGGTTGATCTCACCCAGGGCGAATACGGCTTGTTGCTGGCGTTGGTGCAACATGCGCGTAAAGTGCTGACCCGCGATCGCCTGCTGGAACTCACCCACAGCGAAACGCTGGAGGTGTTCGATCGTACCATCGACGTATTGATCATGCGGCTACGGCGTAAGATCGAAAACAATCCACATCAGCCCGAACTGATCCGCACCATTCGCGGACTGGGTTATGTCTTTGCTGCTGACGTCAGCCAGCCAGTGGCTGTCGCCTGATGTAATCCAGCAATTCCGGCAACGGTTGTGCGCCATCAATCGCGTTGGCGCACAAGAGGTTGAAACGCGCGCAGGCATGCGCTAGCTGCAACGTCTCCACCAAAGACCAGTCTTCATGGCTGGCGTATAACACCCCGGCACAGAAGGCATCCCCAGCACCAACGCTTCCGACGATCTCGGCTTCACTCACACACCACGACGGCTGCCAACGTGCTTCACCCGACGTTTCCAGCCCGTAGGCACCTTCAGGGCAGTGGATCACCACTCTTCGCCGCACGCCGGACTGCAATAATTGTTCTGCGGCCTGCGCCATCAACGGCTGTTGCAACCTATTATCGGCCCCACGCAGCGCCAGTCCGGTAAACTCACCAGCCTCCAGTTCGTTGATCACCAGATAATCCAGCCAGCGCAAAGCCGGTAATACCAAGGGCCGATAACGTGGATCACCCTGGCGCGACACTAAATCTAACGAAGTTTGGTATCCACGCTGCTGCATTTGTGCCAAAAGACGTGCGCTGCGCGTGCCGAACTCCTCATCTGGGCGATCCAGGCTGTCGAGCAGCAGCAGATAACCCAGATGGAAAATTTTATGCTCGGTGTTCAAAGCGTCAAAATGGGCCAGATCCAGCAACCGATTGGCACCGAGCGCATGAAAAAACGTCCGCTGCCCACCCGGTTCAGTCATCACTTGTGACATTGACGTTATTGCCACTTCGCTGCGCTGTACGAAACGGCTGTCGACCCGATGCTGCGCCAGCATCTGCAAAATGTAGTCACCATCGGCGTCGCAACCGATCAGCCCAAGCGCCGCCAGCGGTAAACCGGTTTCCATACGCGTCAACGTCAACAACACATTAAGTGGCGCGCCGCCGGTGGCACGCTGACTGTGTTCAATTTCCACCAGCCAGCCCGGCTGTGGCCAGTGGGCAATTTGATGCACATGATCCACCAGCATGTTGCCCGCCGAAACAATGCCGCGGCGAGTCATCACAGGCGCCCGGCACTGCCGAAAATATGCATTTGCTGTTGCACCACTTCACTGATCGACTGTTCCACCGCTAATAACACTTCGGCAAACTCATCGTAAATCGCGTGACGTTGCGTTATCCGCTGCTCAACCGCCCCCAGCGCGGCTTGTGACATACCCGTGTAGAAATTAATTTTGTGAATACCCAGGCCAATCGCCCGTTTAAAATCAGCATCGCTGATGCCAGAACCGCCGTGTAGCACCAACGGAATCCCTGCCTGCTGTTGGATAGCTGCCAATCGCTCAAAATCGAGCTTCGGCTCGCCTTTGTATTTGCCGTGAGCATTGCCAATCGCCACCGCCAACGCATCAATACCGGTCAATTCGACAAATTCGCGCGCCCGCTGCGGATCGGTAAATTTATTGCTGTCGGCTTCGCCGTACAGCGCGCCGCCTTCGTCACCGCCGACCGCGCCCAGCTCAGCCTCTACCGAAACGCCGACCGCATGGCACATGCGAACCACTTCCTGCGTCTGACGCACGTTCTCTTCGTAGCTCAAACCGGATCCGTCAAACATCACTGAGCTGAACCCCAGCCGCAACGCCTGCACCACCGCGTCGAAATGCAGGCCATGATCAAGATTCAACACCACAGGGATATCATGCTGTGCCACTTCACTTTTAATTGCCGCCACCAAAGACTCCAGTGAGACATATTTAAAGTGCACTTCTGCAATATTGATAATAAAAGGTGACCGAGCCGCCTGCGCTGCCGCAAACAGCGCCCGCAGGAAGTGACTGTCGAGAACATTGAACGCGCCTAACGCATAGCCCTGTTGACGCGCATGTGCCAGCCCCTGTGCCAATGAAATCAATGCCATGGTGGTTCTCCTTAATCGATAAAGCGCAAGTATTCGTTACACAACAACCACTGCGGTGGCTGATCTTCCTCGATCTGGCTAAAACGCCTGAGCGGTGTCAGGAAACGGTTGTCATTGTCGTCATCGTTTACCGTCGATACTTCCCCTACCAGCACGTCGCCGAAGCCCTCTTCCCCCCAAAAACTGTGGTAGATACCCGGCGTCAGGCAAATGCTTTCTCCCGGTGCCAGCCGCAGCCGTGAACCGGCTGCGTGGGTCTGTTTGCAGCCGTCCAACGTTACGGTCACAGCGCTCTCAGCCAACGCTTCCTGCGAGTCCGCATTGTGTAACTCAACGATTAGGTTGCCGCCGCCACGGTTGATGATGTCTTCCCGCTTACGCCAGTGAAAATGCATCGGCGTTACCTGTGCTTCACGGCAATGCATGATCTTCTCCGCATAGCATTTGGCGTAGGGTTGCCCACCGGGTGAGCCATTGCGCAAGGTAAACAACGTGAGTCCCTGGCGGGCAAAATCATCGCCGCCGAACGCTGTGACATCCCAACCCAACTTCAGGTCAAACACCTCTTGCCACGGTTGGTGATCAAGCTGCCGCCAAACGGCGGGGCTGAAATGGGCAAAAGGTGGCAACTGAACGTCAAAACGGGCAAAAAAGTGCTGGGTTTGCTGCAGAATTTGGTTCACGGCGGAACGGTTCATGGTACCTCCGGAAGCGATGAAAGGATGTGGGGCCTGACATTACAGGCCCCGCCGATAAGAGATTATTTAACCGTCCAGCCTTTGTAGCTGCCGATATTGTTTTTATCGATCATGGTCACCGGGATCAGCACTGGGCCGGTCGGTGCAGGTTTACCTTGCAGAATGTCGTAGCCGATTTCGACCGCCTTGGCCGCCATAACCTGGGGATCCTGCGCAGGCGTCGCCACAAACAAGGAGTTACCACGTTTAAGTGCTTCTTCCCCGTCCGGCGATCCATCTACGCCAACGATAAAGAATTCGCTACGTTGTGCTTGCTTCGCTGCCAGATCGGCACCGATCGCTGTCGGATCGTTAATCGCGAAGACACCGTCGATCTTCGGATTGGCCGCCAACAGCGCAGTCATGATCTCCAGCCCGCCTTCACGGCTGCCTTTAGCGTTCTGGTTATAAGACAGCAGCTTGATCTCCGGATGTTTCTTCAGCTCGGTCATGCAACCTTCAACCCGGTTCTGTACGGCAGATACCGGCGGCCCATTGATGATCACCACATTGCCTTTCTCTTTCAGGCGATCGCTGATGTATTTACAGGCCATGGCGCCGGCCTGAGTGTTATCCGAAGTGATCGTGGCATCCGCGCCTTCGGCCGCCACGTCAACCGCCACCACCACGATACCGGCATCTTTGGCCCGTTTTACCGCCGGGCCGATGCCCTTGGAATCCGCAGCATTGAGAATGATCATATCGACCTTGGCAGCGATAAAGTTATCGATCTGCGCCACCTGCTGGCCAAGATCATAACCACTCGACACCAGCGTGACGTTAACCTTATCGCCCGCCAATTCACGCGCTTTCAGCTCAGCGCCCTTGGTGATCTGTACAAAGAATGGGTTGGCCAAATCCCCTACCGTAACCCCAATCGATTTCAACTCTTTCGCCTGCACCAACGAGGCACTGCCGAGCGCAGCGGTAACCAGTAAAGCGGTAATCAATGGCTTGAAACGCATAGTGTTTTCCTCATTATTTTCTGATCTACGAAAAACTTGCCCCGGTGGGCGCCAACCTTTCTTTATCACTCACGCCGCAGCTTGAAAAACTCGGGTAAGTTAATGCTGGTAATTGCGGGTGCGGTACTTGTCGATCAGCACAGCTATGATGATCACCGCCCCTTTGATCACCAACTGCCAGAAATAAGAGACGCCCATCAGCGTCATGCCGTTGTTCAGGGTGGCGATAATCAGCGCCCCCACCAGCGTGCCCGTAATGGTGCCAATGCCGCCGACAAAGCTGGTACCACCGAGGATCACCGCAGCGATCGCATCCAGCTCATAGCCCATGCCGAGGTTGCCGTTGGCGCTGTACAACCGTGAGGCACTCATTATTCCCCCCAGCCCTGACAGCAAACCGCTCATGCCATAGACGAACAGCAGCACCGCGCCGACTTTGATTCCGGTCAGGCGTGCCGCCTGGATGTTGCCGCCCACAGCATAGATATGTACACCCAGCGTAGTACGGCGCAGGATGAACCAGCACAGCGCGATCACGGCAAAGGCGATAATCACCAGCCAAGGGATCGGCCCCAGATAGGAGTTACCGATCCATTCGAAACTGATATTGGAATTAATAATGGTGGTGCCGTCGGCCAGCAGATAAGCGGCACCACGCAGGGCGGTATATGTCCCAAGCGTAACGATAAACGGCGGCAGGCCGGCGTAGGCCACCAAAAAGCCGTTAAACAGCCCCATGCCCAAACCGGCCAATAGCGCCAGCGGAATCGACATCCCGGCGAAGCCCGGCATCAATGAGACAGCCATTGCCACCACGGCGGTGGTCCCCAGCATCGAACCTACCGAAAGATCGATACCGCCAGTCAGAATGATGAAGGTCATGCCCGCTGCCAGCACGATATTAATCGATGCCTGCCGGGCAATATTCAGTAGGTTGGCATCGGTAAAAAAGTTTGGCGCAACAAAACCGAACACAGCGACGATCAAGATCAATATCGGCAAGATACCGACGGTTTGCATCATATCGCCCAACAATGCCCGTTTTAGCGTTGGATTCTTTGCACCTGGCGGCAGCGAATTCGATGTCATGGCAGGCTCCTTGAGCGTAGGGGTAGAATTATTCATGGCTGGCGCTCTCCAAAGCGGGTTCGACGCCAGTGGCCAGCGTCATAATGTTTTCCTGGCTGATGTCACTGCCGTTCAGCTCCCCGGCGATGCTGCCTTCATGCATCACGTAAACCCGATCACTCATGCCTACGACCTCAGGCAGTTCGCTAGAGATCATCAGGATCGCTACCCCCTGCTGCGCCATCTGGCTCATGATGCGGTAAATTTCGCTCTTGGCACCGACGTCAACACCGCGTGTCGGTTCATCGAGGATCAGAATGCGCGGGCCGATCGCCACCCAACGTGAAATCAGCAGTTTTTGTTGGTTACCGCCAGACAGGCCACCCGCCCGAACCTGGGCGTGTGGCACGCGGATATTCAGCAGGCCGATGGCGTCACTGGAAATTCGCTGTGCTTTTCGTCGGTTAAGCAGGCCATAGCGTCCGTCGCGCTCCAGCGTCGCCATAACGATATTTTCATGCGCAGCCAGATCGAGGAACAAGCCCTGCTCTTTGCGGTTTTCGGTGAGAAAACCGATGCCCAGCGCAATGGCGTCGCGCGGTGAATGGATATTGGCCGGTTTGCCATCAATTTCTACCGTACCGCCGCTGGACTTGCGCACACCGAAAATCAACTGCGCCAGTTCGGAACGGCCCGCGCCCACCAGCCCGGCAAGACCGACGATCTCTCCGGCACGCACCTGTAGACTGATCGGTTTCACTTTCTTGCCATCGGTCAGGCCGTGTAGCGTCAGGCGCGGCTCGCCCACAGCAATACCTTGTTCCTTGTTGAACAAATCGCTCAGTGGACGGCCCACCATCATGCGCACCAATTCGCTGGCAGACAGTTTGTCGCGCATCAGGCTGCCGACGTATTGCCCGTCGCGCAGCACGCTAACACGATCCGACAACTCGTAGACTTCCGCCATACGGTGGCTGATGTAAATGATCGCCATCCCCTCATCGCGCAGACGCTTGATTAACTCAAACAACCGCTGCGTCTCTCGCGAAGAAAGCGCCGCCGTCGGCTCATCCATGACCAGGATGCGGCTGTTGCGGTGCAACGCACGGGCAATTTCCACCTGTTGCTGCTCGGCAATGGTTAATCTCATCACCCGATCGCCGGCACTGAACTGCGCGCCCAAACGATCGATCACCTTCTGGGCTTCCAGCAACATCTGCTGGCGCTTCACCAGGCCGCCGCGCTGGATCTCGCTGCCCAGAAAAATGTTCTCCGCTACCGTTAGATTCGGTGCCAGATTCATTTCCTGGTAAATCAGCGTGATACCCGCCGCCAGGGCATCTTTTGGCCCTTTAATGGCAAACGGCTGCCCATCGATAAAAATTTCCCCGCTGCTGGCGATATACGCGCCGGCCAATATTTTCATTAAGGTACTTTTACCCGCGCCGTTTTCACCCATCAGCGCGTGGATCTCCCCGCGATAAACCGTCAGGTTGACGCCCTTCAGCGCATAAAACTGACCAAAACTCTTGGCGATGTTGTGCATTTCCAGAATCGGGGTTGCGCTCATCGTCATACCTCAGGTTGCGGTTCGGATTAAGCGCAGTTAACCACGCATAAATAAATGCAAAATGTCAGCGGCTGTTCATCTTTGTCATATTGTTAATGGAACGAGGATCTATACTGCGAACAGTCAGTTACGGGAGATACGATGCGCAGATTGCCATTCCTTGCCGGCGCACGTGGGCGCTTGCTGATGTTCAACCTGCTGGTGGTGGCGGTGACGCTGATGGTCAGCGGGGTAGCGATCGTCGGCTTTAACCATGCGGGCAAACTGCAAGAACAGGTGCAGGCACAGACACTGAAAGAGATGAACGGCAGTATGGCGTTGAGCCGGGACACCTCAAACGTGGCGACCGCTGCCATTCGGCTTTCGCAAGTGGTGGGTGCATTGGAGTATCAAAGTGAATCCACCCGGCTGAAACAGACTCAGTTGGCACTACAGGCTTCACTCAGCCGGTTGGCAGAAGCGCCGCTGGCACACAGTGAACCCGCACTGGTCAAACGCATCATCAGCCGCAGTAACGCATTGGAAACCAGTGTGACCCGTATGCTGGATCTCGGCCACGCGCGACACCTGCAACGCAATATTCTGCTCAGCGGCTTGTATCAGTCACAAAGTACGCTGCGACATATCGCCAGCCTTAACCAACGCCTTAACCTGAATCAACCTTCGCAACCGCTGCTGAGTCAGATTGACCGGCTGTTGGCCATCGCCATTCAAACCCCAACGCCTAAGGCAGCGGCCCAACAGCTTGATAGCGTCATGGCTTACTGGCCGCAAAACAGCCCAGATGGGTTAGTGGATGAGAAAATGCGGCAGTTTCGGGAAAACGAACAACGGCTGCTGCCAGAAACACTGGAATTAGAACAAAGCGATCTCGCCCTAGCCTATTATACCTACCATATCAAAGCGTTAGTGGCGATGCTCAATGACGACATTAATCTCTACGTACAGAAGGTGGCGGACGAATCGGAGCTGCGAACCCATCAAACCCACCATGAACTCAGTTCCATCAGCGTATTTATCGGCCTGTTCGCACTGCTGGCGTTGGTGATTACCGGCTTCGCTGGGTTGTATATCTACCGCAACCTTGGCTCGAACCTGACAGCAATCGCTAACGCCATGACGCGGCTGGCGCGTGGTGAGCGCGATGTCAGCGTACCCGCGCTGCAACGCCGCGATGAATTGGGCGACCTGGCGCGCGCATTCAACGTTTTTGCACGTAATACCGCCTCGCTGGAACAGACCTCCCGCCTGTTGAAGGAGAAAAGTACCCAGTTGGAAACCACGTTTCTGGCCATGCGTGACGGCTTCGCGCTCTTTGATAACGACGGCCAATTGGTCGTGTGGAACCCGCAATATCCTCTTTTGTTGGGATTAAACGAACACCAGTTACACCGGGGCCAACACTACCGCGAACTGCTGCAACACGTGACACCTCCGGCGGGTCAACGCTGGGATGCCGTGTTGGCTAATCTCTCCAGTGAACTGCCTCAGCCGCAGGAGCTCCGGCTAAGTGATGGCCGTACGGTCGAGCTGCGTTTTAGCCCGGTACCCAATCGAGGTGTGGTCAACGTGGTGCTGGAACGTACTGAGCGTAAAGCGTTAGAAGAAGCACTGCTGCACAGTCAGAAAATGAAGGCTGTCGGTCAGCTCACCGGCGGATTGGCGCATGATTTTAATAACCTGCTGGCAGTGATTATTGGCAGTCTGGAACTGACGACCCAACAGACCCAAGATGCACAAACCGAACAGCGCATTGCCCGCGCACTGAAAGCGGCTGAACGCGGGGCGCAACTCACCCAGCGACTGCTGGCGTTCTCTCGTAAACAGGCACTGCATCCACAGGCCATCACTCTTCACGTTCTGGTGGATAATCTGCAAGAGCTGTTACGTCATTCACTGCCCACAACGCTCTCACTGGTCATTGAGTCTCAGCATCCCGGCTGGCCAGCGTGGGTTGATGCTAATCAGTTAGAAAATGCGCTAATCAACCTGGTGGTCAACGCCCGGGACGCCATGGAGGGCCGCAGCGGAATAGTGAAGATCCGGACCTACAACCAAAGAGTGGTGCGCAGCGGCGGCAAGAAGCAGGACATGGTGACGCTGGAGGTGATCGACACCGGATGTGGCATGTCGGAAGAGGTCAAAGCGCAGGTGTTCGAACCCTTCTTCACCACCAAGGCTGTGGGCAGCGGCAGTGGACTTGGGTTGTCGATGGTTTACGGGTTTGTTCGCCAGTCAGGTGGCCGGGTACAGATTGAAACCACACCGGGCCAAGGTACGTTGGTACGCTTGCAGTTGCCACGAGCGCCTACGCCAGCACAGATTGAAGCACCGCCCCTGCCACCTGAGGAAAATGACGGCAGCAACAATCTGGTGCTGGTGCTGGAAGATGAAAACGACGTGCGCCATACGCTGTGTGAACATCTACATCAGCTCGGTTACCTGACGCTGGACTGCGCGGACAGCCATGAGGCGCTGGCATTGTTGCGACAAACCCCAGATATTGGGGTGCTGATAAGCGATTTGATGTTGCCGGGTGAACTGGACGGTGCACAGGTGATTGGGCTGGCGCGAGAGATTAATCCGCGCATCACAGCCCTGCTGATCAGTGGTCAGGATATACGTCGTAATCACGAAGATACGCTGCCTAATGTTGAATTGCTGCGCAAGCCTTTCAGCCAGCGTCAGCTGGCGTTAGCGCTGCAACGGGCACGTCGCTCAAACGCGGTCGACGACGCAATTCAGAGGGAATGAGGCGATTTTTCGCCTCTGATTCGTTATTATGCCGCCCTGCTTTTGATGAATAAGCGTGCCAGATGCACGCCCAGCCAGGGATAACATTATGCTGTGGTTTAAGAATTTGATGGTTTACCGTTTGAGCCGCGAAGTTGCGCTAAACGCGGATGAAATGGAAAAACAACTCAGCGCTTTTGCTTTCACCCCGTGCGGCAGCCAGGACATGGCGAAAACCGGCTGGGTCTCCCCGATGGGTTCCCACAGCGAATCACTGACACACGCGGTTAACGGCCAAATCGTTATCTGCGCGCGCAAGGAAGAAAAAATCCTGCCGTCGCCGGTCATCAAACAAGAGCTGCAGGCCAAGATTGAACGCCTGGAAGGTGAACAGCACCGCAAACTGAAGAAAACCGAGAAAGACGCGCTGAAAGACGAAGTGCTGCACAGCCTGCTGCCACGTGCCTTCAGCCGCTTTAACCAGACGTTCATGTGGATCGATACCGTCAACGATCTGATCATGGTTGATGCTGCCAGTGCTAAACGCGCGGAAGATACACTCGCGCTATTGCGCAAGAGTCTGGGTTCATTGCCAGTGGTCCCCTTGACCATGGAAAGCCCGATTGAATTGACGCTGACTGAATGGGTGCGTTCCGGCGAACTGCCAGCAGGTTTCATCATTCAGGATGAAGCGGAACTGAAGGCAATTCTGGAAGACGGCGGCGTTATTCGCTGCAAAAAACAGAACCTGATTAGCGATGAGATTGCAGTGCACATTGAAGCCGGCAAGTTGGTGACCAAATTGGCGGTGGACTGGCAAGAGCGTATTCAACTGGTACTGGCGGACGACGGCTCGCTGAAGCGTCTGAAGTTTGCTGATGCGCTGCGTGAGCAGAATGACGACATCGATCGTGACGACTTTGCTCAACGTTTTGACGCCGACTTTATCCTGATGACCAGCGAACTGGCAGCGTTAATCAAGAACACCATCGAAGCTCTGGGTGGCGAAGCTCAGCGTTAATCGCCAAAGGCGCAAATTGTTGCGCCTTTGCAAAACACACCGCATACCCAAATTAATTGGAGTTGCAGCCAGGCGGCAAGTGCGAGAATCCCCAGGAGCTTACTCAAGTAAGTGACTGGGGTGAGTGCACGCAGCCAACAACGCTGCAGCTTCAAGTAAGAAGGGTATGGATTACTTACTTAAATAACGGCACAGATAGGCGGTCGCGTCGGCCACTTGCAGGTTGAACTCACTGTGGGCCGGTACGAAGAATTTCTCTCCTGGCGTAAACACCTGCCAGTCCGGTGAGCCCGGCAGCAACACTTTCAATGCCCCGGTAATCACAGTCATTTCTTCCGGCTGGGCAGTGCTGAAGGTGTATTCACCCTCTTCCATAACACCGACGCTGGTAAGACCGATGCTGCTACTATCGAAACCGATAGACTTCACTTTTCCGGCAAAATACTCGTTCACTTTCAGCATAACTGTCACCCGCGTAATCAACTTTATGGGAAATCCATATTGGGGGATTGCGGTTGATCTGTCACTGGTTTTTCTCGCGAAATGCGATCGTGGCGCAGAGTAAAGTTCTGCTGGGTGATTGAGTACCAGCTAGCCATTCTGGATCCGTGCCCAAAACCGCGCCGTGCAGCGGCTTCAGACAACGGCCTGCGATTTTATTCTATTTTTAAATCAGTCAATTAGCTCAGCAGCTAACTTGGCAACCAATACGTTGGACAACAACACCGGGATTTCAAGCCGGGCCTGCAAGAAGTCACGATGCCGACGGTGATAGCCAATGCAGTCGAGCACCACCACTTGCGCCCCCTGTTGCTGTAGCTCGCACGCGGCCAATGCCAACGCAGCGTCATCTGCCAGATAGGGGCTGGCCACGGCGAAACAGGGCGGCGTCGCCAGCAATTGCCATTTACTCGCTTGCTGGGTGATTTGCTCTGCAACCGGCACCACAATACCCACCCGATGTTGGCTGACAATGGCAGAAATCAGTGGAGGAATAATGCGGTCCGGTTCCAGCAATAGCGCCTGTTGTGCATGCAGTTGGCCGAATTCGCCGGTGCACAACAGCAAAATTACCTCACAGCCATCTGCTTCAAGCTCACTGATTATTTGCTGTAACCCTTGCTCGACCCGTGAAGCCGCCAGTATGACCTGCGTACCGTCCAGCAGGCGAGACACCAAGACTTTCTCACCCTCTAGTGGCCTATAGCGCTCGTCAATCTGGGCAGCATTCAGACCATCGAGCAATCCGACATGCCTCACCTGTTCAGCAGGCAGATAAGCAGACAACAATGGCATGATGTCGTTGCGTGGTGCCTGACCGATCGTCAGCGTAGCCAATGAGGCATTCATCAGGTTATTTCCTTTTTTGCAAGTGGCTCAGGCTGCCGTACAACGCCAGCAGCTGCGCATATTCATCGGTCTGGTAAAACTGACAGGTGCCGCGCCCAAACTCTTTCGCCACTTCCACCGCGAACTTGACGGTCAACGCAATATCCACTTCATGGCTGGCACCGGTACCGCAACCCGGTACCACCGACTCGGTGCAAATCGCCACGCCAACCACCGGAGCCGACGTTGCAGTCGAAGGTTGCAGAATACTGTTCAGATGATGCACTCCGTTACCGTACGGTGTTATGTCCTGCGTCGTGATCGGGAAGGTCACCGCCGGTCGTCCACTGGTCATCTCCATAATCCGCAGCAGATCTTCGGCCACCCGCAGGATGTAGCCTTCTTTCACCGTTGGCGACAACGCGTAGCCTTTGTGATTAATGATGCGATTCCCCTTGGTGGTGTCGATGGACAAAATCGCATCGGCCTCCGGTACCACTTCATTATCGTTCATCGTCACGTCGTCGATCGGCGAATCCATAAAATCGACGGGATCATGCGGACGAGTCGGTGCATCCGGACAAATATGGGTGGTGATGATCACATCGCCCGCCAGCACATCGCCCTTGCGCTGCATTTCCGCCAGCTTCAGCGCACTGGCTACCGCGGCTATCGCGCCGTCGCCGTCAGACACCAGGCCAATACGCGTTGGCCGTGCACCAATACCGCCCAACCGGCCGATAATGCCCAACGTTGGCGCATTTCCACCCTGGCTTTTACCGGCACTGCCAGGGATCTCGATACGCACGAAGTCGGTCGCCCCCTTCGGCCCACTGGCACGCAACGTGCTGGCGCGGATGCCGGGGTAGGCCGTGAATAGATCGACCACCTGCTGACCGTTCACATAGGCACTATCAATTAATTCAAAAACCTGCAGCGTTTGTTGCAAACTCATAATTGGCTGACCTCACAATTTAACCGGATGGTTATTTCCCTTTGCTGGAAAATATGGAATTGAAGAAGCTGTACAGCGCGTCACCAGCGATAAAACCGGCGGCCATGATCTCCATTGGCGTGCGGCCCTTATCACCCCAACGCCGAATAATCAGGATCCGCAGAATAATGCCGACAATCACCGCCCAGCCCGCCAGCGCGTTGTTGATCAACAGGCCTGTGGCTAGCAACACGCCGAGTTGGCGTTTTGGCCCACCGATCAGTTGCACGATGGCGCCAGGGATCGCCCAGATCAGTAGACTGTAAGCAATACCCGGTTGAGCCCCCGCCTCGATCGTTTTGGCGTACACACGTGCAACCGGTGGGATCAAGTTCTGTAGGAAGTAACTGGTATACGTGAAGTACACCACAGGAATAGCAATGACAAAGGCGATCAGTGCAGCGAACAGCTGGATCCGGCGCCCCAACAGCTCCTGCTGCAAATCTTTACCGTAGCCACGCAGGATAAAACCGGCTTTTAGATCAAAGCCCATATCGGCAAACGCCGGGCCGGTGGCAGCAGTAAATCCGGTTAGCACGCACAGTGCCAACGGTGGGAAACCAATCAGAATGCCGATAATCAGCGTGATCAGCGCCACGGCAAAAGCGGGGAACCAACCGGAATGCATGGCGGCAATACCGACAATCAACTCATGCACAAAGGCAGCAAACGCGGCGTAAATCACAAACAGCACCAACATCATTGGCGACATCTCGCTGTACAATCCCCCCGCCAACGCCAACAGTGCTGCAATAACGATATAACCCACAGCGCCCAACCCAAGAGCCTTACGCACCTCGGTATCGGCCTGGTTATAACCGGCTGTATCGGCTCGTTTGCTGCGGATCACCTGCACGACCTGGATCAACGCCACCAACCCGGCACCGACCATTACGCCATGGGGAATAAAATGAGCGTTGATGTCGAACCCTGCCATTGGCTCTGCGTAAGCACGTAACAGCAGACCCACACCAAACATACTCAATGCCCAAATATTGCCTATAAACGCGGTACCGAATGCGGCCATTGGGATCTTAAGCATCGAACCGGCGATGCCCACCACCACGCCGACAACCAGTAACCATGCCTGCTTGCCACCCCGATCGCCGGCCTTAATCGCCTCCGCTGCTGCAACGCCCGGCGGCCAGGCATTGGCTGCGGGAAAGATTTTGGTATCAAACATGCGATACAGCAGATAGGCATCGAGCAGCATCGCCGCTGCAACCCCGCAAAACATCGGCAAGATCAACTGCGGTTGTCCCATCACATAGGGTACGGCAATCGGCATCAACAATGCGTTGGCAGCCCCAAACGTGGCGGAAGAAATCACCGTTTGCGCCAAGTTTTGTGTATGTACCGAACGGTAACGTTGAAACATCTGTAGCGGAATACGCGCCAACAACATGGCGAGCAATGCACCAATAATCGACGTATTGGGCGTCACACCCAACGTGGTAATCAGTTGTACGCCAATAATGGCCCCAACGATGGACAGCAACACCATCACCAGCAACGTACCGATATCTTTCAATGGATTAATGGGTATATTTTCTTTCATCTCTTTCATCTCTTTCATTCCCCTGAATATTAACTGGCGCACGGCAATAATATTTTTATGGCGAAGACACCCATCACAGTTCCATTATTTGGAACTGTGATGGGTGCGTTATTTATTACCCACAACGCTAATTCATATAATTAACGAATACCCTGGTGTTGATTTCGTTAATTAGAGGGGCTAGCGGCTTGTTTTCGGTGCGTTATTTGATCTGTTGCCAATAATCATCACCAAATTTTTCTGCTAATTTCCGTGATACCGCCATCAATGCTTCGAGCACACTGGGAGAAAACGGTTTGTCCTCCTCCTGTGTAGCGAAGGATAAACATAGCCCTACGGTCTCATTGCGATGTTTATTGGTCACCGCAGTCGCCAGCGAACTGATGCCATGCAGCGTTTCGTTGCGTGCCAAGGACCAACCTTGCAGACGGATTTGCGCCAACTTGCTCAACAGCGCATCCAACGTTTGTGGAGCATTAGGTGAGACCGCGCGATAACCAGTGGCAAAACGTGTAATCACCTGCTCATCGCACTCACGCGCCAGTATTGCCCGCCCCACAGACGTTTCCGCCACCGGTGAACGACTGCCCGCTGGCGTCACCACCTGCAGGAATTGGCGACCAGGGAACATGCGCATCACCATGATCTCCTGTGCCTCCAGTACTGAAACATACCCCGTACAGTAGGTCTGTTGGCTAAGCTGCACCATGCTGGAGGCTACACTGTCTACCAAGGGTGTCGACAAATAATGGCTGGATACTGATAACAACAAACGCCCGATTTTATACAACTTGCTGTCAGGATCGCGCTCCAACATGCCCTGGGTTTCCATGGTCTGCAGCAGGCGCGATACGGTACTTTTTGGCAGCGCCAATTGATTTACCACATCGCTAAATGAAATACCGGGTTGACCGTGCATCATCTGTTGTTGTGAAAATAATTTTAATACCGCTGCAGCATTTTCCAGGGTTGTCATAATTTGCCTTGTTCCACTATATGGAACCAAGTTCCTGTTTGATAATTAGAAACTAAAACTCGTACAACTTATCGTCAAGCAGTTTATTTTTCATTCTGCCGATTAATACCAGCGCATGATCCTTTGTTAAATTAAATGCAGAAAATAACGCCGATAAAACCCGTTAATTACCACGCAATTATTCGATGATGGCGGTATAAACCAGCATGTCATGCTAATTCTGCATCACGTAATGAGAAAATGAGTGAGTGTGGACAATGGAGTGAATAAAGAAACCGGCCTGACGCCGGTTTCTGGGGATATCAATTAATCTTCCAGCGCAGGATCTTCGTAGCGATGCTTGGCATCAAGCGCTTCCTGCTCGGTGGGATGCTCACTGAGCAGCGTGTTCGGCTCAATGTCATCGGTTCGCACCTCAAAACGGTGCATATGCAAACTCGGATCGCCCCGGTCAACGGCGACCACTCGGGCGGTTCTCGGATAACCAGGTCGGTCATTTTCGCGCATGCTGATCTCCCGTGTGATTCCACAAGCTTAAGTATAGCAGCGGTATTTATACCGACACGCGTGACCCCAGGTCGCGATCGTCGTGACCACCTTCCAGCAATTGTGTCAATTCATCGCAGGCGCTGATTTTGCCCTCATGCACAGTGAAATGCGCCAGCACCTTGACCAGACTGTAGCTACCATCCCGCTTGAGTACTCGCACCTGATGGTGCGTCAACACAGCATTGCCCTGTTCAGCAACCGCGACAAACGTCAGAGTCATGCTGCGGGTGAGTTGCTTCAGCAATGCCATATGCTGAACAAACTGCGAATAATCGAGCGTTTTGCCATCCACCTTCTGCTGGTAATCCGCACAGAAGAATTCAGCGATCAGCGCTGGCTGGTGTTTTGGGGAAGCAACGATCTGTTGCAACGCGTCGAGCACTATGGCGGTTGGGGTATTCGAGGTCATCAGCCTTCTCCAACAATTGCATGATGCGGAGATCATAGCGTTGCCTGAGCATGGCATAATAACCGTACTCAGACTTTTTATACTGAAAATCGGCCAATCATTATGATTCTGCAAAGCGAGCGACTTTGGCATGAAAAAAAGCACCTGACACCGTGGCACCAACATACCGACGGGCAAATCTATTTGTTAACCCATGGCATGATCGCGTTGGAAACCCACGAGCGGCAATGGGCAATGACCGCAGGTAATATCGGTTGGTTGCCACCCCATTGCGCACATCAGGCGCTGGCGTGCGGCAATGTTGCAGGCTGGAGTTTGTATCTGCCGGAAACTTACTGTCGTGGACTACCGGAACAGCCGCGTCTAAGCACCGCCTCTGGATTAATTCAAGCGTTAGTGGAACGCATTACCCTCTTCGCTGGGCAAAGGTTGAACGCGCCGCAACGGCGGCTATTACAGGTATTGTTGGATGAGGTACGCACGCAGGAAAGCACTCCGCTGCAATTGCCGCTACCGCAGGACGCACGGTTGTTGAAAATTGCGCGTGCGTTGCTGAACGAGCCAGCTGACAACCGGAGTCAAATTGAATGGGCTAGCTGGGCCGGACTGAGCGTCCGCACTCTGAGCCGCCGCTTTATTGGCGAAACGGGCGTCACTTTCGCCCGCTGGCGTCAGCAAGCCCGAGTGATCCGCTCACTGGAGCCATTGTCGCGCGGTGAATCCGTCAATCGGATTGCCGGTGAGTACGGTTACGAAAATGTCAGCGCTTATATTGCCGCTTTCCGTCAACGCTTTGGCATCACTCCGGGGCTGTATTTTACGTCGCACCAAGCTGTTCAGGGGCGTGATTAGTCTTTCCACCCCAAACCGCAGGCACCTGAAGCTAACGATGCAGTTAGGCACAATAAAGCGACAGTGAGGGGGAACAGAGGGGAAATGCAGGCGAATCGGGCACAACCTACTGTGCCCGCCAATGTCATCTACGGATTACTTTACCGTTTCACGCTGTAAAGCAGCCAGGATCTGTGCCACCACCTGTTGCGGGTTGCCGGTACCGTCCATCACGTAATGCGCAGCTTCCTGATACAAGGCTTCACGTGCTGCCAACACTTCCAACATCTCTTCGGCAATCGGACGGCCGGTCAATGTTGGGCGCTGCGCGTCTTGTGGGTATTCTTCCAGTCGCTGTGCCAGCACGTCAGCCGGTGAGCGTAGGTAGATCACCGTACCGTGCTGACGCATAAAGCGACGGTTCTCTTCTGCCAGGATTGCGCCACCACCGGTGGCAACTACAGTTGACGGTTGCGTCACGGTTTGCAACGCAATGCTTTCACGGCGGCGAAACCCCAGCCAGCCTTCTTTTTCTACCATTTCCGCCACGCTCATCTGCGTGGTCTGCTGCATAAACAGATCGGTATCGATAAATTGATAGCCCAGTGCCAACGCCAGTGCATTGCCCACCGTGGTTTTACCGGCTCCGCGAGCGCCGACCATGAAAATGGTTTGTGTCATTACGGGTTGTCCCTTATACGGTGACGTGATTGCGTTTGCACACCAGAATCCGGCGTGCAGATCGTGCGATGGCGTAGTTGCTGCATCATACCGCCATCCACCTGTATTTCAATATTTACGATAGTGTAAATTCCATGGCACAGCGGCTATCTGCAGCAAAGCCATGCGCGCTGTCTTCAGCCAACTGATGCCTCAATGTTGCACTGAGTTGCTCGACGGCGATCGGTTTGAATCCAAGGCGCTGGTAATAGGGTGCGTTCCAGGGCACATCAATAAACGTCGTCAACGTTAAACGCTGCGCACCTTGCAATGCCGCCTGCGCGGCAACTTCCGCGATCAAACGACGACCGATACCCTGACGTTGCCAGTTTGCGGCGACCGACAGCTCGGCGATATGCCAATCTTGCGGTTGCGGTATGACAGCAATAAATCCGACCACCTCCCCCGCTGCACTTTCCATCAACCACGTATGTTGCCGCTGAATAAAATCAGCATGCTGCTGAGGACTCATCCCGGGTTCTTCGGCAATAAAACACCAGGCGGGATGCTGCAGAAAGAGCTGCGCTGCCGAGCGCTCAACGGCGATCATCTGAGTAATATCCGGCTGTTGTGCCAAACGTATTTGCAGGCCCATCGTGTTCTCCTTAACGAGAGGGGCGGCTATTTAACCAAAATATCCCGACGGCAGATACCCGCCGCCGGGAACGGGTTCCTTCTCACACCATTAGAAGTCGACGCTGGCACGCAGCACCACTTCACGTGGTTCTCCCACAGCAACGCGCAAATTGCCGCCGCTGGAAGGGTAATAGGTTTTGTCGAACAGATTCTTCACGTTTAACTGCCATTTCACCCGATAGCCATTCACCGGCAGAGTGTAAGCAGCAAAAGCGTCGGCAACAGTGTAGTTGTCGAGATTAAAACTGTTGGCGGCATCGCCTGGACGGCGCCCCACATAACGTGCCCCTGCGCCCACTCGTACGTTATCTCCGCTATATAACCCCGTAGAGCCCAGATCCTGCGTCATAAACAGCGAGGCAGTATGACGCGCCACGTTGGTCATTTCTTTGCCTTTGTTGTCAGGATCATCCACTACGCGTGCATCGGTATAGGCATAAGAACCAATCAGGCTCAATGAGTCGGTAATGTTGCCTGCAACATCCAGCTCCACACCTTGGGAACGTACGCGCCCTGCGGTGCGGGTGACGGTTTCACCATTCACCAATTCGTTGACCATCACGTTGCGTTTAGTGATATCAAATAGCGCCAAAGTCCCGGTAATACCGTTGGGTAACTCAACCTTGCTACCCACTTCCCAGGCCTTACCTTGTTCCGGTGGCAGCGAATCAATCTGGCTGGCAATGGAAGAATTCGGTTTGAAAGATTCTGTGTAACTGCTGTACAGCGAGACATAAGGCGTCAGCTTGTAGACGACCCCGGCGCGCGGTATCAATTTGCTATCAGAACTGTCGGTATTGGTGACAAATGGCCGCCCTTTCCCGGCAAAAACGTCAAAGGCGTCATAACGTAACCCGCCCATCACCAGCCACTTTTCGGTCAGTTGGACAGAATCCTGCATAAACCAGCCATAACTGGTGAGGTTTTCACGCTGATCACTGTCTTTAGCACTGACAGCATTCGAAGTGGGCATCAGGCCATACACCGGATTATAGATGTTGAAATCGCTGTTCTTTTTACCGCGGATCATATCACCGCGATAGGTGCGGTTATCTTCAAAATCAAACCCGAACAGCATCTGGTGGTTGGTTTTTCCCCAGTCGACGTCGCCATTGACCGTCAGCTGTACCGCGTTGGCATGGCTGACAGCATGGGCCGTGGAATCGGCCTGGCGTGACAACACACCCGTATCAGGATTCAGTGCCAACGCGCGCGCCTGGTTGTCGCTGTAGCTATTGCGGCTGTAGGCGTAGGTCAGCGAGCTTTTCCAGCTCTCGTTCAGTACTTGATCAACTTGCAGCGTAACGCTGTCCTGATCGCCACGCGTGGCGTTATAGCTTTCGTCAAAACGTCGGTCGCGCGGCGTATTCACCGGCTTACCGGTGCGTGAATCAATGATGGTCCCGCGATCAAAGGGCACCAAATATTCCATATGTTCGTAAGCCACGCGTACCGTAGTGCTTTCGCCGTACCACATCAGCGATGGCGCGATCACCGTTTGGCGATTACGTCCAAAGTTGCGCCAGTAATCGGTTTCATCGTGATCGACAATCATCCGATAGGCAAAACCTGAAGTCCCCAGTGGCCCGGTAACGTCCAACTGGCCGCCACCGCCCTTAAAGCTACTGCCCCAACCTTCCACATGAGTGTGCTGCTGCAACTGCGGCTTTTTAGTGATCATATTGATCATTCCGCCTGGTTCACCCATGCCGTATAGCATCGAGGCCGGACCTTTCAATACCTCAACCCGCTCGGTGGTCGGGGTAAAGTTGCGTGCCTGCACCGAACGCACCCCGTCGCGCAGAATTGAGCCGTCGCGGTTATCGCCAAAGCCACGTTTCATTACCGCGTCCTGAGTCCCTCCCAACGTGTTTGCCTGGGTGATGCCGCTAACGTTATACAGTGCCTCGTCCAGGCTACTAACAGCCTGATCGGTAATCACTTGTTGCGGAACGACATCGATAGCCTGTGGCACGTTCAGCAGACTGGTTTCGGTACGGGTGCCGGTCACGCTTGTCAGCGGCTGATAGCTTTTCACACCGTCCGATTCTGGTTGACCAACCACCACCAGAGTTTCGCTCTTTTCTGCTGTTTTGTCGGCGCTGAACGCCGGTGCCGATGCACAGGCCGCCAGAGGCAATGCGCACCACCAGCCACGCTGGGTGTTATTCATTATTTAACTGACTCCAATAGGTCCCTGAAAAAGGTAACGGCAAAAATTGTTGATATAACTGCTTAAAGGTCTGCTGCGGGTTGATGTCTGCAAACAGATCCGGGTAGAAAGCTTTAGCGAACATCTCAACCGCCACAACGTGGTAAGGGCTGAGATAGAAGTTGTGCCAGATGCTCCAGGCTTGGTGGTTTTTTACCGCTTTCAGGTTGGCGAGCATTGGTTGCTTTTGCATGATCTGCCGAAAGCTTTCGTCAGCGTCCTTCTGAGTGACCAATGGCCCAAGGCGCAGATCGGAAAAACGCTTGCCCTCTGGCCCAGCCATACCGGTGGCAATGTAGATGTCAGGATTGGCAGTCAGAATGGTTTCCGGGTTCAGCTCACCATAAACGCCTTTGATGCTGGCATTGGCGATATTGTCACCGCCGGCAAAAGCCAGCAGATCACCAAGGTTGCCATGTGCCGCCGTAGTACAACAGGTTTCGCGCCGCCCAAGGTGCAGATGCAGCATCACCTTGGGCTTTGGCCCCTGGTAGCCCGCCAATCGCTGTTGGATTACCGCCATATGCTGCTGGTAGAAGCTGATAAACTGCTCCGCCCGCTGCTGACGATTGAGAACCTCGCCCAGCAATCGAACACTCGGCACGGTGTTATTAAGCAAGTCGACCCGCAAATCGACGTAGATCACAGCAATTCCGGCTTTATTTAGCGTTTTTAGTAACAAATCACTGTCACCTTCCTCACGCGCATAACGCGCAAGAATCACCAAATCCGGCTTCAACTTGATCAGGTTTTCACTATTAACCTGGCGGAAATTCCCCTTGCTGATGGAAGGGATCGCTTTGATCTGTGGAAATTTTTGTGTGTAGAGCTGCCAGCTTTGCGCGTCGAAACGCGCCATGTCTTCCGGCCAGCCGACGATACGCTGAGCGGGGTTCCCCGGCTCCAATAATGCCAGCGTATACAACATACGGCTTTCGCCCAACACGATGCGCTGCGGGTTATCCGGCACTTCGACCTGACGGCCAGTGATATCAGTCACCATTTTCGCCTGAACGTTAAAAACGCCGAGCAACAGAGAAAGCAGCAGTAAAACGAGGGGATTGCGCATGAATGGGCCGGATAAACGTAAGAATATGCGCGCATGATAATCACTCTCATTAGCACTTTCAATCACAACGCACGCCGGACGAGCCAAATCCGCTCAATTACGCTGTTTCGACGCTGATACATGCAAAACCGCTGTAAATCCGGTTTTATAAAGTTAAAAAATCGGTCGATAATCCAATAAAAGGTGGGCTAGAGTGGCAGGTAATCCAGGAGATGAAGAAATGACCCAACGTATTATTCCATTGGTGGAATGTCCCCACTTTAGCGACGTCTGTGCCGCATGGGCATTTGGTCAATGGGGCTCACAGCGCGGTGGTTCACTGGAACGCACACGCCAACGTTTTGCCCAATGCACGCAACCCAGTGAAGACTACACCACGCTGTTGGTGCTAGAGGGAGAATGCCCGTTAGGTATGGCTAGCCTATGGCCAAGTGACGATCATCACCGGATGGATCTTTCCCCCTGGCTGGCAGGCGTATTTGTTCACCCAGACCACAGACGCCAAGGTATTGCTCAGCGTCTGGAGGCAGCCATCGTGCAACTGGCGCGCCAGCGCAACCACCCTGTCCTGCACCTGATTACCGATAAATCCGAGGCGTTGTATTCAGGTTGGGGCTGGCAAACCATAGAGCGTCGCCAGCAATATGGCGGCGACGTGGTGGTGATGGAAAAAAAGCTTTAGTTAACGCGGCGTGCAGATATAGACCAGCGCAGGGGGAAAGTTACGTACCACACGTAGCCGTTTCCAATGGAAATAGCGAGACAGCAGTTTTTCCGACAAATGGCTGTATTGAAACAACACCAGCGTGCCATTACGTGCGCGCAAGCACTGCTGTGTCTGTTGCAAAATGCGAATACTGATTTTAAGCGGGATAGACAACAACGGTAGGCAAGAGAACACCACGTCGTAGTCACGGGCCATCTCTTCGGCAGAACGATCCATCACCTGCAGACGGCGGTCGTCAATTTTCCTCAGCTGATGCACAAAATGAGATTGAATTTCAAACGCCTCAAGCGATGCATCGGCGCGCATACGCCCCAATATACGTTTGGTCAACACACCGTCAGCCGCGCCTAACTCTGCAATCGACAGTGCGCCTGTCCATTCAATCTGATTGAGCATCGCTTGGCATAACCAAGGGGACGAAGGCGCCAGCGTACCAACAGTACGTGGTGAAGCCATAAACTGCTGGAGATAGGTAAAGTGGTTCTTCAGTTGCAGCCGTGTCGCATTTAACATTGGGGCCTCCTTACGTTGAGTAGCCACCAATCTGAACCCAATTCCTTAAGTATTCATTAACATGTTTCCTAAAACCACCGACACAGTTGTAATGAAATGCAACCAACAGACGAAAAATAAAAAAAGCTGCGGAAATAATCTTTAGGTAATCAATCAACAACATTACCGGTCAGATTATATTCCACAGCTGTTTATTTTATCGGCCACCATTTACAGCGACCGAAATTTATTTAATGCCAAGAGATTAACGATATATTTCTGCATTACCGCGCCAATCGCTGGAATCCCCCGGGGTGTCCAGCCCGATAATACGGATACTGCTGGCGCCATCCGCCTGAGCTTTTTCTTTCAGCGCGTGAACGGCATCACCCGGAGAGCCACTAATGCCGGAAACCGACACTACACCAAGGCTTTGCATGCTGCTAGCCTGTTCAGTATTGACCTGTTTTACTGATGACAACGGCGCTGCAAAGGAAGAAAATGAAGCGGCTGCCAAAAGAACTGCTGCGATGCCAGGTAATAGTTTCATAATAAGCTCCAGATGTTTTTGTTTATTTTCTCGTATCAGTGGAGTTAATTATCTATCAGGCAATGAAAGCAGACGTAATCCAATGTAAAGAACATCAATCATTGTGATGAAAATAAGGAGGAATTGCGTGCAGGTATGTCTTTAGCTGGGTAATTCGGGGTTATGCTGCCACTCTACCCCCGACAGATGACAATTAAAAGTCCGTTTGGCGATGGGAGATAAAAACCTTCACTTTTAAGATTCTTCTCTCAGCACCCTGCGACTGAACTACGCTATTTCTGAAGGTTATCATTATGGAAGGACTCCCTATGTCGCAAACCTTACTGCGTGTGCGTGATGGCCATGGTGCCTCAGTGTCATTTTCAGAACTGTTGTTCGATCTGATTTACGTTTTTGCCGTTACCCAACTTTCTCACTATCTGCTGCACCACCTGACGCTGACAGGCGCACTCGAAACGCTGTTGTTATGGTTCGCCGTCTGGCTTGCGTGGCAATACACAGCGTGGGTCACCAACTGGTTTAACCCGGATACCCGGCCAATTCGCATCCTGCTTTTCGCCATCATGCTGCTGGGTCTATTTGCCTCTTCTGCGTTACCACAAGCATTTGGCGAGCGCGGACTGATGTTTGCACTGTTTTACGTGGCGATCCAGGTGGGCCGCTCATTGGTGGTCTTAAATCTCCTGCCTGCTGACCATCCGCTGAAACAGAACTTCCGCCGCATTCTCGGTTGGATGTGCATTTCGGCAGTGTTCTGGATCTTGGGTGGACTGATGGAAGGCAATCATCGGCTGTTGCTGTGGGCAATAGCCGTGCTGTGCGAATACGTTTCACCGATGTTCGGTTTTCGTCTACCCGTGCTCGGTCGCTCCGACAGCAGCAGCGAATGGACCATCGAAGGCCATCATCTGGCGGAACGCTGCCAGTTATTCGTAATAGTGGCGCTGGGTGAAACCATTCTGATTACCGGCTCCACCCTCAGCGAAATGGAGTACTGGACTGCACCGGTACTGATTGCATCTCTGGTCGCGTTTATCGGTAGCCTGGCAATGTGGTGGGTCTATTTTGATACCAGCAGCAAAGCCGGCAGCCATGCCATCAGCCAAGCGGAAAACCCTGGCCAATTGGGTGCGAACTTCCACTATGTGCACGTGGTACTGGTAGGTGCAATTATCGTCTGTGCCGTTGCTAACGAACTGGTTATTGCCCATCCCGACGGACATATTAACAACGTAACGGCAGCGGTATTGCTCCTTGGACCGGCCATTTATCTGCTTGCCAATGCTTTGTACAAAAGACTGGTCTATCGCCGCTTCCCACTGTCACATCTGGTGGGACTTATCGCGCTGGCAGTACTGGCACCGATTGCTTATCTCACTGATTTACTGATGGTAAACGGTTTGACCACGTTGATTATGGTCGTGGTCGCAGTATGGGAAAGCATTTCACGTAGCAGAGCGCCACAGGCTCACAACAGCGCTATCTTATAAGGAAGGAAAACAGGGGGCGAGGCCCCCTGTCGTGATGATTACTTAAGCGGTTGCGGCAGCGTCAGGACCCACAGTTCACTGAGCGATTCCGGTTTCTCCAGCGGGCGTAATTCAATACGGGTCGGCACTGATTTACCGTCCAGGCTCAGGTTGCCCTGTTTATCCAACTGATAATCGCCAATTTTCTTCGCCTTTGGCTCCGCATCAATCAGACTGGCCTGCAGGCCGAAATCGTTATCGTTAATTACCGCCAACGTGCGATTGTCGATCAGCGACAGACCTTCAACTTTCTCCTGCTGCCAACCTAGCTTACGCAGATCGACCACTTCCCGTTTCTGTGCCAACGTCACACCACGTTTGGCGAGTTCCTTTGCATCATCAAACTCCAATGCTTTGCCTTTACCATCGAAAGCTGACAGATCTGTTGCCTGGCTGAGATCAACCAAATAGATCTTGTTGATCATCTGTTTGTCTTTATCGCTGCCCTGCTCAACCAACAAAATATGTTGGTTGTCTACAGCCACAATGTCCCCCACTTTGGCGTCTTTAGCCTTTTTATAGCTGTCGATATCGATTGGATAGCCGTACATCGCCGTTTTGCCACTAACGGGATCAAAACTGATCAGACGTGTGAACTGTGCCTTGTTCTTGCTTTTGCCCTCAACATCGAGCGTGCTCTGCACCGCTGCCAAAATACGCCCGTCCGGCAGGCGGGTAATGCCTTCGAAACCACGATTAGGTTGACGCCACTTGATAATATTCGGCAATCCACCAGCCACCGCCAGTTCGCCCTGCTCCGCTGTTGGGCCGTATTTGGCGAGGATCTTACCTTGGCTGTCGATGTGGATCAGGAATGGGCCATATTCGTCACACAGCCAATAACCGCCTTTACCATCCTCTGTAATGCCTTCGGTATCCAGCCCACGTCGATCACCCTGCAAGGTTTTCAGCGTGTCGCTTAACGCGACTTCATTGGTGGAGCCAATTAGACCCGCCGGTAATGGCAATCCGCTAATCGGCCCTTGCTGGTCATGCAGCGGGCGTGAGTTACTGGCAACGGCTTTGCCATTACCGACACGAATATCCATTAACAGCGGGACGAAAGCAGGGTTAGCGAAAATTTTGGCGTCCTGTTCGCCGATCGCAGGCGCATCGGCATTCGGCCCTCGATCGGTCACAGTGGTCAACAACAGGTCGTTACCTTCACGGCCATTGAATACCAAGCCCGAACCTATCCCTACCGGTAATCCCTGTGGGACGTTTTTAGCGAAAGCGCCCTGATAACTCACACGCTCACCACCAGGAAAACTGACAATATAGCGTGCAACTTCGACGTCAGCGGCGGCATAAGACAACAGGGGAAATAACGAACTGATTAACAGTGAAACCGATTTTATTTTCATGGTTATGGCTCAAAATTAAGAATGCAGGGTTGGCAGCTAGCCAATGTATTAACCTCACATGACAATGTCATGACAGGCAACCCTAATGCCATGAATTATCTTGAAAATTAAAGATGGCAAATAGGAATTAACAATTAACGCAGACAAAACCAATGGAAAAAACATATGATAGTTAAAATTTAACGCTGGCTATTTTTCATAAAAAAAACCTATCGCTTAAGCTTAGGGTAAATTCTTATAACAGAGATAAAAAAACCAGCAAACGCACCGTAATTAGAAAAATATAGCCGTATTCGCATAGACAAAGTTAATTCCCAGAGATTTAATATCCACCGTTATTCAAGGTGCATTAAGAAAATCCTGATAGAAACCTGCATTAATTGAAAAAGGTGTTCTATAGTTTTTAGTGCTAACGCCCGTTAGTATTTTCCGTAGGATGGAATCTATGTCAAAGCGACTTTTTGCCGAATTTTTTGGCACATTTTGGTTGGTGTTCGGTGGTTGTGGTAGCGCAGTATTAGCAGCAGCATTCCCACAACTGGGTATTGGTTTTCTCGGTGTTGCGCTCGCTTTTGGTCTTACCGTGGTAACAATGGCCTATGCCGTTGGCCATATTTCTGGCGGGCACTTTAACCCAGCCATTACCGTGGGGTTGTTTGCCGGTGGCCGTTTCGCCGCGAAAGATGTTATTCCTTACGTGATTGCTCAGGTTATTGGCGGGATTGCTGCAGCGGCGGTATTGTATTTAATCGCCAGCGGTAAAGCAGGTTTCGATGCAACAGCTGGCGGCTTTGCCTCCAACGGTTACGGTGAACACTCACCGGGTGGTTATTCTCTGCAATCCGCTATCGTCATTGAATTGGTGCTGACTGCATTCTTCCTGATTGTTATTCATGGCGTGACAGATAAACGTGCACCCGCAGGTTTTGCTCCCTTGGCGATTGGTTTGACATTAACACTGATTCACTTGATCAGTATTCCGGTAACCAATACTTCCGTTAACCCTGCACGCAGTACCGGCGTAGCCATCTTCCAAGGTACCTGGGCATTGCAACAGCTTTGGGTATTCTGGTTAGTTCCCTTAGTGGGTGGTGCTATCGGCGGCCTGATTTATCGCTGCCTGTTGGAAGACAAGAAGTAATTTATACCCGGCAATGCTCTGTCAGGGCAGCCGCTATATCCGATGACTTTCCGCGTGTCTCTTGCAGAAAGATGAAGGGTATATTGGCTGCCCTGGCGTTATTTATCCCTTGCTCACTTCAAACATCATGATATCGCTGGTAAATGACCCGTCTGACTGGATGGCGAAATGCTGCAGCACATCGTCAGAAACCCCTTGTTGAAAAGCGCGAATAGCCGTAACGAAATGTTCTGGCGTACGCATACGTTCCACCCAACTGCTGAATTCCAGATACAGTCGATCTGACGTGACTTCTCGTACCTGTAACCCAGATTCTGTTATCACGTTCAGCCATTCTCCCGGTGAATAATTGCGGACATGTGAGGTGTCGCGCAAGACTTCAACAGTTTGCAGATAGATATCCAACAACGGATGCCCTGGTGATACCACATCCATAAAGATGGCTTTTCCCCCCGGTTTCAGCACCCGTCGGACCTCGCGCAGCGCCTGACCAACATCATGCCAGTGATGCGCCGAATAACGGCTGATCACCAGATCAAAGCTGGCATCATCAAACGGCAGTGATTCGGCTACGCCCTGCTGTACCTGGATATTATTGACACCTTTATCTACCGCCGCCTGGCTCACTACCGTCAACATCTGTACCGATAAGTCGTAGGCTACCACCTGCGCGACTTTAGCCGCGGCCGTAAAGCTGGCGTGTCCTGCACCACAGCCCAGATCAAGCAGCCTGGCGTCGGCATGGGGCTCCAGCAACAACCCCAGTCGTTGTAAATCTTTCCCCTGCGCATGGACTGCGCTGGTCAGATAAGCGCTGGCCTGCTCGCCAAACTGACGATCAACCGCATTTTTATGACTGTTATTATTGCTCATATGTGCCCCATTTATTGTATGGCTTACGCCTGTGTCGGATGACTTTTGTTACTATAATCAGCTTAATATACGGGTACAATATAAGCAGTTATCCTAGTATCAGGGGTACCAGTCTATGCAATCAGAAGCCTTATCCGGCCCCAAAGCACTCGGTGCCTTTTTGCGAGCTCACCGTGAGCGCATTACGCCGGAAATGCTGGGCTTACCCAGCGCGCCACGCCGTCGTACCAGTGGCCTGCGCCGTGAAGAACTGGCGCAAATCAGCGGCATTAGTGCCACTTGGTATACCTGGATTGAACAGGGGCGAGAGGTATCCATATCTCCGCATACACTGGCACGCATTGCCAAAGCACTCCGTTTGGGGCATGCCGAACGCCACTATCTATTTACCCTGGCACGGGTGACCGATCCCGAACAAGAGCAGCATCAGGAAACGGCTAATAGCGCTGTTTTACAAAGCGTTCATCAGGTGTCAGTGCCTTGCTATTTACTGGATATCACCTGGAATGTCGCAGCCTGGAATGCAACAGCAGAAAGCCTGTTCAGCGGTTGGCTAGGCCAAACCAACACCCCCAATCTGCTGCACTTTATGTTTTTCCACCCATTGGCGAAAACGCTGGTCAGCGACTGGGAAGATCGTGCGCGACGTGTCGTCGCCGAGTTTCGCGCCGAAACCAGCCACCACCAAAATACCGAAGAGATGCGTGCCTTCGTCCGCAATATGACCCACAACAGCGAAGCTTTTAACCACTGGTGGAAACAACACGATGTCATGGCACGCGAAGGTGGCGAAAGGGTGTTCGAACATCCCCAGCAGGGCCCCCTACGCTTTCGGCAACTGACGTTTCATCCGGCGGAAAACAGCGGGCTAAAACTGGTTATGTTGATCCCTTTGCCGTAACTGGTAACAAATTCATAATCAGGTTTACCTGCCATTTATTTATTGCTTCATACAAACGCGCTAGGGTGAGAGCTACCGATGATATCGATCATCCAGTACCGTTATTAATCTCCTTGAGGTAATCCTATGCAATCTGAAGAACAACGCCTTATCGATGGTCTGTTTGGCCGCTTGAAAGATGCCGAGACCAAGACAGGCCAGAGGGATCTCCAGGCAGAGCAGCAAATCAATCAGCACATCCGTGAACAGCCTTCCGCACCTTATTACATGGCGCAGGCAATGATCATTCAGGAAGCGGCGCTGAAGCAACTGGACCAACGGGTGAAAGATCTGGAAAGCCAGATTGCCCAACAGCAGCAAAATAACGCCAACCAGCAAAGCAGCGGCGGTTTCCTGGCCGGTCTGTTTGGTGGCGGGAACCGCAACACCCCAAGCCCACGTGAGCAGTATCAGGCACAACAACAGAACAACGCAGCCTGGAACAATCAGCCGCAAGCAGGATACGCGCCACAACAGCAACAACCGGCTTACAGCCAACCGCAACAGGCAGCACCTTCACGTGCCGGCGGATTCCTCGGTGGCGCATTGCAGACCGCAGCCGGCGTAGCGGGCGGTGTAGTGCTAGCCGATATGCTAACCGGTATGTTCCGTCATTCTCAGCCGGAAGAGATTGTGAACATTATTGATGAGACACCGGCAACACCGGTGGATGACAGCGCAATGCGTAATTTTGATGCATCCAACAATCTCGATACCTTTAACAACGGTGGCGATAGCCGTTTCCTCAATCAGGATAATGGGTTCCAGAACGCGGATTATCAAAACGACGACAATACCGATTTCTCTGATGACGATTACAACGACGACGACTCGTTTATCTAAGACTGTGCCCCTCTCCGCACGGAGAGGGGTTATATATTCCTTCCCCCGCACAGTTGGTCTACAGTTAAACCTGCCCTATCACAGCAGGTGACGAGAAACCATGCCACACATTAACCCTAGCGACCATTTTGTTAGCACCCGGCTGCTGATGCGTCCGCCCGTGGCCGACGATCTTGCCCGCTTTTATGCCATTTTTGGCGATCCCGACACTCAACGGTTTAACCCTGCGGGGCCCATTGTCAGCGAGGAACAGGCGCGGCAGGCTTTGGTGGAACGGATCGAAAATTGGCAACATCAGGGGTACGGCTCTTGGGCTATAGCGCAGCTTGACCGACCGGAGTGGATCATTGGTTTTGGTGGGATATCCTGGCGGCCACTGGGCGCGCAGCGCACGGTGAATCTGGGTTATCGTTTTGATACGCAGGTTTGGGGCAGTGGGTTAGCCACAGAACTGGCACAGGCCTCACTCGAATTTGGTTTTGAGCATCTACGGCTGGCAGAAATTTCCGCTATTGTGCGTGAAAAAAACCGAGCTTCATGCCGCGTGCTGGAAAAAGCGGGTTTACGGTTGGTCGATACCTTGGATGACGTACCTGGTGACGCACCAAGTCTGGTTTACAGCATCACAAGCAGTGAATATCAGGGCCGCTGAGCTGGTGGTTCATCGTTGATTTTCGCCAGTACCCTGCGGTAGGACTTCACCTTTTGACGCTTCTTCAACCAGGTGGTGGTGGAGACGACAAAAATCAGCCCGGACATCGTCAATACACCCATCGGATGACCGTAAAACACCATCATGGCGAAGTAAACGGCGGAGACAATCGCTACCCATTTCGCCGTATTCCCCACCGCATTCTTTTCCTGGCTTAAACGGCGGATATGCTCTTCTTCACTGATTCCCATACACTCTCCTTTTTGGCTGAACGCTCCATTATATGCGGCCAGAGTGCTGACATTTCAATCAATTAAAGGGTAAAGAAGCGTAAAGTTCAGCGAGTGTTATCAGAACGATGACGCAAATAACGTCCCGGCAGATGCTCTCCGGGCAAGGCGGAGCCTTGATTGCGGCCAAACAGCCGGTAGCGATTGCTGGCCACCATGTTATAAAACGCATCGGACAGCCGTGATGGTAGAAAGCGAGCCAGTGCCAGTAACCGAAAGGGCCAACCAAGCTGGCGCAAAGCCTGAAAAAACGCCGCCGAACGTAGCCAGTGCTGCCCTTGTTCAAGATACACAATGGAGTCAAAACGGTCGGTGGGTAACCCCAACCAGTCCAAGATCGCTAGCCCCTCCACCGATTGCACCGTGGCCAGCAGGATCTTGCCCTGCCGATCGGCGCGGATCAAAAACCGCACCAGTCCGTGACACAGGTTGCATTCGCCATCGAATAACAGCACCCGATCGCCGGGTTGGAGATAAGGGGGGAGCGTTGACAGATTCATCCTGCCTCCTGAGGAAAACCTCCTCAGACTACCCTGCATTCCCCCTCAGAACCAGCCGATCTGTTTATGGCGCGGGAGGAGCAGGCGGCGTATCCGGCAGGGCGACAACGGAAACACGGACTTCATAATGCTTGGCGCTACTTGTCGGGATCACCGCAGTGAGCTTATTGATGGTTTCGGTTGGGTTATCACTGGCAGACGTTGCGCAGAACAGCTCCCCACCGTGACAAAAACCAGGCTTGGGCAGATGTCCGCCCGGGAACGGTGGCAAGCGGAAGCCTTGTTCTGCCTGCGGTGGTGCACCTTTATCTGTCGATGGTGGAGCAGAAAATGCGCTAACGCTGAACAGCGTCACAGCAGCCAGAAAAGGCAGTGCCAGTACTTTGATTACATTTTTCATGTCATGACCTCATTTGCCGGGAATGGGCCTAACCTACCCCGCTCCCGGCCAATGAGAAAGCCGCTTTTCACGACCTTTTCACGCCGATGATCTTTGCTTACATCCTACCGCTAACGTGATGAAAGCTTAAGGATTGTGTAAAGAACGTTCGGCGTTTACTTCCTGTGTCACAGCATTATTTACTGCCGGTCAGCGTACTGTAACTGGTCATCAGATTGCGGTAGTCAGGAATATGGTTGGCGAACAGCGCACCCAGCCCTTCCACGTCGTTGCGCCAGTCACGGTGCAGTTCGCAGGCGACGCCGAACCAAGTCATCAATTGTGCACCTTCGGCTTCCATACGGCTCCATGCCGATTGACGTGTCAGTTCGTTAAACGTGCCGGAAGCATCGGTAACGACAAACACGTCAAAACCTTCGCTGAGGGCTGACAGAGCCGGGAAGGCAACACACACTTCGGTTACCACCCCGGCGATAATCAACTGCTTACGGCCAGTGGCTTTCACCGCATTGACGAAATCGTCATTGTCCCACGCATTAATCTGCCCGGGGCGTGGAATAAAGGGCGCGTCGGGGAATTGGGCCTTTAACTCGGGAACCAGGGGGCCGTTAGGGCCGTCTTCAAAACTGGTAGTCAAAATGGTTGGCAAGTTGAAATACTTCGCTAAATCACCCAGCGCCAGCACGTTGTTTTTAAAACGATCGGGATCGATATCACGTACCAGTGAAAGCAGCCCTGCCTGATGATCCACCAGCAATACGGCAGCCTGATCCTTGTCGAGGCGTTTGTAATTTGCAGTCATGGTTTACTCCTGTTGGGTTTTGATTATTGCGGCTAAAGCGTGCCCTTGGCCGTAAAGCCAGAACACAGAGGTTATCGTTAAGTGTAGAACCGGATCCGGCGCTGTTTTTCCGGATCGGTTCTGAGGTGTGGATTGGTACTTACCCGGCGTCGTGAACTGCCGCCATGCTGCCGAACTTGCCACCGTTGAAGTCACGAAAAGCCTGCTGGATTTCCGCGTCGCTGTTCATCACGAACGGGCCATAACCAACGATAGGCTCATCGATCGGCTCGCCACTCAACACCAGCAAAGCAACATCGTTATTGGCTTCGATAGTGATCGATTCCCCCGCACGGTCAAACCTGACCATTTGGGTTTCACGTACCACTTCCTCGCCGTTAACATGAACAGCACCGTGCAATATCACCAGCGCCAACGTATGGCCTTCTTTCACTGTCAGCGTGGTGGTATGACCTGCATTTAACTTCATATCCCAAACGTTGAGCGGGCTGAAGGTGCGTGCCGGGCCGTCGTGACCGTCAAAGTTACCGGCAATGACCCGAATTTGCCCTGCGCCATCCGCCAGCGGAACGACCGGAATGTCAGCATTCAACAGCGTCTGGTAACCCGGCTCGGCCATTTTGTCTTTGGCTGGCAGATTCACCCACAGCTGCACCATTTCCATGGTGCCGCCATTGCGCGAGAAATTCCGAGAATGGAATTCTTCGTGCAAGATGCCAGAAGCCGCGGTCATCCACTGTACGTCACCGGGGCCAATCACCCCGCCGCTGCCGGTAGAATCACGGTGCTCAACTTCCCCTTGATACACGATAGTGACCGTTTCAAACCCGCGATGCGGATGTTGACCGACGCCACGTGTACCAGAGGCAGAACGAAACTTGGTTGGTGCTGCATGATCCAACAGCAGGAACGGGCTCATTTCCGCCCCCAGATCGTTATAGGAGAACAGCGAGTTCACCAGGAAACCGTTACCAACCCAGTGGGCTTCAGGGCTGTTGTAAATACCGAGAATTTTTTTCATCTTGAACTCCTGTTTCAGGTCTCACGACCTTAAGTTGATGCCAGAAGTTTAATCCAGCCCCCTTTGCTGCAGTAGTAGGCAAGATGTACACTCAGTGTTCTATATATAGGACAATAAGGAGAGGCGATGTTCACCGATTTAAACGATCTGTTTTATTTCGCCAGCGTGGTTGATCATCAGGGATTCGCCCCCGCCAGTCGCGCTCTGGGCATACCAAAGTCAAAACTGAGCCGCCGCGTAGCCTTATTAGAAGAGCGGCTGGGTGTGCGCCTTATTCAACGCTCAACCCGGCGCTTTTCCGTCACCGATGTGGGCCTGAACTATTACACGCACTGTAAGGCGATGCTGGTTGAAGCCGATGCAGCGCAGCAGGCGATTGAACAAACTCGCGCTGAGCCATGCGGCACCGTGCGTATGTCTTGCCCAGTGGCCATCCTGCATACCCGTGTCGGCAGCATGGTGGCGGCCTTTATGGCCGATTACCCAAAAGTCACGGTGCACCTGGATGCCACCAACCGCCGAGTTGACGTGGTAGGTGAAGGATTGGATCTGGCAATTCGCGTGCGGCCACCGCCGTTGGAAGATAGCGATCTGGTCCTGAAAATTTTGGCACAACGGACCTGGTGCATCGCCGCCAGTCCTGCGCTGGTGCGAACCCTCGGCCCGGTACAACAACCGGAGGAATTGCGTAAATACCCCACGCTGGATCTCGGACCGGCACGTGCACAGCACCTGTGGCAGTTGACCGGACCCGACGGTGAAAAAATGGAATGGGAGCATACGCCACGGCTCGTCACCGACGACATGCTGATGCTGCGAACCGCGGCGATTGCCGGGGCCGGAATTGTGCAACTGCCGTCGATGATGATGCGCGACGACATGTTGCGTGGCGAACTGGTACAGCTGTTACCTGGCTGGCAGCCTCAGGGCGGCGTGGTGCATGCGGTCTTCCCATCACGCCGTGGACAATTACCGGCAGTACGGCTGCTGCTCGATTATCTGGCGCAGCAGTTCGCCACTATTGAAGAAGAGTGATCAGGCCGTGATTTCTATGGCATTACCATCAGGATCACGGATGATTGCCTCGTAAAATCCATCGCCAGTCCGGCGTGGCGGCGCTTGCAAGATCCCCTCCTGCTGCGCGCGCTGCGCCAACTGATCAACAAGACCTTCGTCGCCGACCGACAGGGCTATATGCGCCCAACCAACGCGTTCATTGGCCTGCTCCGCTGGCAGTAAATCCGGCAAGCCCATAATCTCTAGCGTCGGACCTGTGGCCAGACTAACAAAGCGGGACACAAACCCAGGACGGTTACGGCTAACGTACAGTTCCCCGGCAATGCCGTTGAAGTAACGCTGCCAGAACGCTACCTGCGCATCAATATCGCGGGTCCACAGTGCAACATGGGCTATTTTCATTTCACTCTCCCGTAGATGAATCGCTGTACAACACTTTGCCGCCGCTGTGAGTCACCTGCTGCTCAAGCTGCGGATGCCGACCGGACGGCGTGACCAAATAATCAACGCGGCTGGCGGCCAAAAAAGGATAAGGGGCGTAGGTGTTGAGTTTGTCGTCGGTACACAACACCGCCACGTTGCCAGAACGCGTCAGAAGACGTTTCTTGAACTGAGCATCCTGATAACTCATCGCCGAAAAACCACTGATGGGGTCATAGGCACAAATGCCGGTAAACGCGAGATCGAAATGGAAACCGTCAATTTCCTGCACCGCTTTGGCATCCACACAGCCGCCAATATCAGCATCCAGTTCACCGCCAATCAAAATAGTGCGAATCCCTGGCTGTTCCAGCATTTTACTGGCGATACTCAGCGCGTTAGTCACCACGGTCAGTCGTTGGTCGCGCGGCAGCAGGTCAGCCAGATAAAGGTGGGTGCTGCCGGCATCAAGGAAAATAATCTGCCCTTCTTTGAGCAACTCCAGTGCAGCCAGCGCCAATGCCTGTTTTTCATTACTGCTCAAATGTAACCGCGAGCTTATAGGTCCGCTTGCTGGCGTGGGGGCCAGTGCGCCGCCATAGATACGTTTGCACAAGTTTTGCGCCGCTAATTGGCGCAGATCGCGTCGGATCGTCGCTTCAGTCGTCTTCAGGCGTTCCGCCATGTCAACGGCCAGCACCCGCCCCTCTTGCTGTAGCGTAGCTAGGATCACCTCATGACGTTGATTGGGTAACAGTTTGGACATTCTGTTTCTCGATGGCGAACAAGTGATCATAAATGTACACAAACGTATAAAAACGTACAAATTATTTATGCCACAAGTCGACGTGCTGTGACTAAGCTAGACTAAAGTCTTACGTCACAGATAAGGGAATATTGATGACTTCTGCCGTGCTTTATACGCTGTTCCCCGCCGCAGCTACCGTTGTCGGCGCCGCCGTAGCGCTTTATCGCCGCCCTGGCGATGCGACCATGCGCATCATTCATCACTTTACCGCCGGTATTGTGTTTGCCGCCGCTGCGACCGAAATCCTGCCTGATCTCAAGCAACAATCACCTTGGGCTGTTTTGCTCGGGGGTGCCGCTGGCGTGCTGTTGATGCTGTTAGTCAGACGATTGGGAGAACGTGCTCAGGGGCCAATCGGCTTTGTGGCAGCGGTCGGCGTGGATATATTTATCGATGGTTTGGTCTTGGGGATCGCCTTTGCCGCTGGTGCGAAAGCCGGTTTGTTATTGACCCTGGCGCTAACGCTGGAAGTGTTGTTTCTGGGATTATCAATCGTAGGCGATCTGCGTGATTTCCTCGGCAAACGGATAAGAGCCATGTTGGCAGTCGCCGGTCTGGCGCTGTTGCTGCCCCTCGGCGGGATGTTGGGCGCCCCCATTGCCACTCTGGGTGCCTTTTGGTTAACGGCTTTTCTGGCTTTCGGCCTGATTGCCCTGCTCTATTTGGTCACGGAAGAACTGCTGGTCGAAGCACATGAAGGCGGTAAAGACACACCACTGGCTACCGCAATGTTTTTTGCGGGGTTTTTATTGTTGTTACTGCTGGAAGAAGGGATCGGATGACTGCGCAATAATTTCATCGGGCAGATCAACTCACCTCGAACGATTTGGCTATACTGAGGCAAGCAACGTTACCGCAGAACGTAACGGCTTGGGCGCGAAGGGAAAAAGATGCTGTCAAAAATTGCGAAGTGGCTATTTCAATTACCAGGCAGGCTGTTCGGGGGGATTTTCAGGAATCGCCTGACAATATTTATCTTCTTTATGCTGATTGCCGCTGGGGTCTTCAGCGCTAAACGCTATCTACGCGCGCATCAAAATGACGATGAGTTTATCAGCATTACGGCCACTGATTACAATCGGGCTATCCAGCGTGAATTGCCACTGCGAGAGGCACGCGAGCAATGCGGTGGCCCGCTGCACGATAATGCAGGCCAGCCCTGGCCACTGTCAGCCGGTTACTTGCATCAACCGGAACGCAAAACCACTGGCCGCTTGCAGCAACTGACGTTGGACAACCAAAACAACGATTTTGCGGTGCTGGTCAAACTGGAAACACCGGGGGAGCCACAGCAACTGGCCGAGGTATTTATTCCCGCAGCCGGCAGTTTCAACATCAAGACCAATCCGGCCGGTGAATACGTGATGAAAATCAGAAATATCAAAAGCGGCTGTAACTTCCGCTCCAGGCCTTTCACCCTTAGCAGTCATCAAGACTGGCGGCTACCGTTAAATACGCAAACGGGCGGCAGCGTGAAACTGCAGCCCATCAGCGATCGCGAGTTTTAACGACAGTACTTATTTCTTCACTGGGTGATCGCGGCGGAACAACTCCCAGCTTTCAATTTCCTGACCATTAGGCAAGGTACAGGTGGAGTACTGGCCATTGGCATTTTGCTTAGCATTTAATTTCCCCCCGATCTCTGTGCAATAAACATCTGCTGGATTTGCCATACCGATAGGTTTCATCTGTGGCGGTGGTGGCGCGTCGTTGGATTTCATCGTGCAGCCCTGTAGCATCGCCATCCCTGCCAACAGGGAGACCATTAGAATTTTGTTCATTCTTCCTCTATAACCCCTCTGTATTTCACGTTGCCGAGAAGTAGCAAATCGCTCATCCTCAGGCACTGACTTCGCAAGTCACAAGGTGGCTGCGTGTAACCAACCACGCTGCGGCTTGAAATATGACGGGGTAAAAGGTTGCCGAAGCACTCCGCCGTTTACGCTATCAGGAAATAAAGGACGCGCCCTGTTTCAGCACCAGATCACAGGCCTTTTGCTTCACCTTTTCGGTGATTTGCGACGTCCCCAGGCTATTCAGATCCAGGCTCTTGCCTTCGCCTGTTTGCAGCAAACCACCCAGCCCTTGCTGGTAGTCCTGGCTTTTGGCATTTTCAGTGCTGCTGATACCCAGCTTGCTCAGCAGTTGGTCTTTTACTGCCTCGGTCCCATTGGCTGACAAGACGTTATTTTTCACACAGTACTGCAAAATACCGGCGGCGTTAGTCATGCTGCTGGAACTTAATGCTTTATCGCCACCGTTCAACAAACCGGTCAATGAAGACAGCGAAGTGCCGCCTGTGCTGCCACCTGACTTGCTCAGTTCGCCGGCTGCGCTGCTGAGGGAATCCATCAGCCCGGCAGCCTGAGCCGCCCCGCAAGACAGGGTCGTGGTCAATGTCAGCGCCAACAGTAAACGATGCTTGGTATTCATGGGATAAAACTCCTGTTTAACTTGCTATCCCTTCGTCTTTCCCGTGCTCTCTAGGGGGCGGGAAATCTGCTGGGCATATCATGTGCAATAAGCGCAATGCGCCGGGTCACCTCTTCGGACGCCACCTCCCGCGACAAGTTCCTTTTATCTGGCACCGCCGCACTTTTTTCAGAATTCAGGTAATTTTCTGGTGGGAGAATGTACAACAAGGTGGATAGAGAACGGCGGACCGAATGGCCCGCCGGTAATCAGAACTGCCAACGCAGCCAAGCGAAGAACACGTTACCGTTATTGTAGGTGCCAGGAATATAGGTGGCCTGGAAAGTCAGGCGTTTGTAACCGATAGACGCCAGCGGCAAGGGGGCCGGGATAGGAATGTAGTTCCAGTTGTCACGCGCGGTGATACTGGCCGTAAAGCCCAGACCCAGACGGAAATCCTTGTCATCCAGTGGACGCCAGATCTTCTCATAAGCGTAACCGCCGATCGGTTCCCACTTATTGAACGAATCCTTAAACACCATCATATAGAGGCCGTGCCAGTCACCGTCTTTATCGTAACGCGAGATACCATAACCACCGCCCCACGGCCGCTCATTGTACGAGTCGATTTTTTCTTGGCTGTAAGTCAAACGGTTGTGCCAGGTGATAGCCGGCAGATAGATATCTTTATTCGGTGAGTTGTTCCAGGTCTCAGCCACGTTATCCGTGAAACGCTGCCATAACCCCGGTTTTTCAGCCTGCGTGGCGTTGCTATTTTCTGCACCAACCTCAGCGTAAGAAGGTAGTGCAGAAAATATCAACGCCATTGAGCAAGCCAAAATTGTCCGTTTAAAAAGCATCATAAACTCCTGTAAAAAATAAGGCCGGCGATTCTTACCGATCGCCACATCAAGATCAAGCTGTATCTTATTTACCCAACCGGTTTCTTACCCCTCGTTGTCCTTTGGTTAAGTTTAATTGCTCCTCCGGTGACAAAAGCCCGGCGTTGAGATTCCGGGCGCACAGGCTACTGCGAGCCCAAGGCAGCGTCTGTCGGAATACTCCGCAATAGCGGCGATGCCCAGAAGAATGGACACCGTATCGGCATGCGATATAACTTCTTTTCTACGCTGAGCGTAGCAAAATGTTTACTGGCAACCGGCAACCGAATGTAACAGCGATCACGTTTTTGGTTGCTACCAAAACCCCGTTTTACAGGCGATCCAACCCCACTGTGGCTTTGCACACGCAATGACAGTGTAAATATGCAGTTACATACCACAGTATAGTACGGCTCAACCCTTAATTTTCAGGTTACAACGGGCAACGTAGCCCACAGGTAAAGTACCGGACGTTCATCTACCCCAGCATGATCTGGCTAGAGAAGCCGGATTTTACATCTCTATTACATTCGATGAAAAATACCACCGGTAATATCCACACTATTTATAGTGAATGATCACAGCGTAAACCCGCGAATACAACCTACTGGCCCCCCATACCTCTTACTCAACTTGAACAAGCCGACAGTTTAAATAATTGTTAAAGCTAATGAGCGCCACCCTGAATGAACCGGGCAACGCGTTATTTAATTGTTCGCTACACAACATCGCCAGCAATGTAATTTGCTGCTCTCTGCCTGATAAAAGAAAGATAAAAAATCCGGAGAAACACATGAAAATCACTATTGGAGCTTTCATCCTGCAACAGCTCCGCACCCTGAACATCGATCGTATTTATGGCGTGCCCGGCGACTATAATCTGGCGCTGCTGGAATTGATCGAGCAGGATAGTCATCTTGAATTTATCGGTAACTGTAATGAATTGAATGCGTCCTATGCGGCCGACGGTTATGCGCGGCTAAAAGGCGCCGGGGCACTGATCACCACCTATGGCGTCGGCGATCTAGCCGCGTTATCCGGCATTGCCGGCGCTTACGCCGAATCCGCTCCGGTGGTTTGCTTGTCCGGTACCCCACCACTGCACGCGATGAAAAACCACCTGTTGTTGCACCATACGCTGGCGGACGGCAATTTTGATAATGTCATGAACTGCTTTAAACAATTTACCGTTGCCCAAGCACTTATCACACCTGAAAATGCCGCAGTGGAAATTCCTCGTGTTATTTCCCGAGCCTGGACGGAAAAGAAGCCGGTTTATTTGCAACTGCCTTCTGATATTTGTGACGTAGAAATTGAAATCACTCAGGCAGTCGCAGCACCGCAATTACCACCTAGCGACAAATATAATGTGCAACTGGCGGCAATGGCGCTGCTGGCACAGATAAAACTCGCAAAAAAACCGATTATTCTGGTCGACCAAATGGTAGATCGTTTTCAGTTACAGCAATTAGTGATCGACGTCGCACATAAATTCGCGATTCCACTGACCAACATGCCGACAGCAAAATGCATTATTCCTGAAACCACACCAGGTTGGATGGGCGGGTACAGCGGTAATCTGTCGCGCCCCGAACTGTATGAACACATGGCACATGCCGACTGCGTATTGAGCTTCGGTGTACGTCTGGTGGATTCCACTACCGGCTATTTCTCGCACAGGATCCCGTCCGACGCGCAAATTGATATCCAACCGTTTTCGCTAAATCTGGGTAACACCTCCTACCCGGCGGTCGCTGCAGCAGACCTGTTGCAGGCATTGTTGGCACTGGGTGAAGAGGTGGCAGATCACCATCCGAACCCGTTGCCTGAGGCACGTCATCGGTTGGCGACACCGAGCGAAACACCCATTGATCAGACTTATTTATGGCAACGTATACAACGCTTTATTCGGGCCGATGACGTGGTTGTGGTAGAAAATGGCACCTCAGGCGCCGCGATTGGCGGCATGCGCATGCCGGACGGCGTGCAGGTGGTCAATCAGCCGATCTGGGGATCAATCGGGTACACGCTGCCGGCACTGTTGGGTACCATGATGGCAGCGCCGGATCGGCGGCATCTGTTGTTTATCGGTGATGGCTCTTTCCAGCTCACCGCCCAGGAAGTTTCCACCCTGCTGCGCTACGATCAGAAGCCGATTATCTTCCTGATTAATAACGACGGCTACACCATCGAACGCTATATTCTTGGGGAAAACTCGTCGTATAACGATATCGGGCCGTGGGACTACGCCAAACTACCAGCGGTACTCAATACCCAGGCGACACCGTTCAGCGTGGCCGTAGAAACTACCCAACAGTTGGAATTGGCGTTGGAACACGCCTCACGTCAAGATCGGTTGGCTTTTATCGAAGTGAAGGTGCCCATGATGGACACTCCGCCGGTAATGAAAGAATTCTGCAACCGCTGCAATAACTTTAACTTCGGCCTGACCAATCCACGTCGCGCATAACCCGGCAGTACCCGCCGTCGTTCAAAGCACGGCGGGCTGCCCCAAAGCTTGCACAACCAGCTGCTGCAACCTTTGCAGTAGCGGGTGTTGCCGCCTGGCCCCTAAGCGCAACGCATGCGCTACGGTCGGCAACGGCAACTTACGCTCAAATGCCGTTTCAATTTGCACCCGTCGATCGACAGATTGCTGATTGAGCAGACCAATACCCATGCCAGCGGATATCGCGGCCAACATACCGGATACCGAAGGGCATTCTACCGTGACCTTATGGGCAATACCCGCGGCGCTCAGGCGCTCTTCAGCCAACCGGCGGTAAAAGCAGTCCGGCCCATAGCTGACCAATTTCACGCCGTCACCTGGCTGAAAACGCCACCCCGGCGGCACACACCAATGAATTTGCTCCGTTGCCAACACCACATCTTCCGCGCTTAACTGATCGCAGAACTGCTGATGCAGAACCAGATCCAACTCCCCTTGGGCCAAAGCGTTACGCAAAACCTGGCTTTGATCGATGACCAACTGCACGTCAACCTGCGGATGCTGATGGGTAAAGGTCGCAAGCAACGCGGCTAACTGGGGCAGTGACATCTGCTCTGTGGCACCAAAACGCACCCTCCCTTGCAATAAAGAGGGAGAGAAATGCGCCAGTGCCCGATCGTGAGCCTGCAAAATCTGTCGCCCATGTAACAACAGCGCCTCACCGTCCACAGTGGCGGTCAAAGAGACCCCTTGGCGATCGACCAGAGTGCGACCCAATTGTTCCTCCAACCGTTTGATTTTCCAGCTCACCGCCGACTGGCTGAGGCTTAGCTGATGCGCCGCACGCGTCATGCTGCCGGTGTCGATAACACTCTGCAGCGCGCGCAATGCATCAATGGACAAACGCTGATTCATAGCCACCTCATGACAAAAATTGGATTTAATCACCATAACTTGTCATTGGCGTCATGAAAAGGTGATGGGTATGGTGGGTATTCGACGTGACAACGGGGATAAACTATCATGAACAGCCTAACTTCTTTGGTTAATCAGCAAGTTATCATCAATGGATATCGCATTGCCACCGGCATACACGGGGAAGGTAAACCGCTAGTATTGGTGCACGGTACCCCTGCCCATTCGATCATCTGGCGAAATTTGCTGCCCCGCCTGACGGCGGCCGGCTTCCAGGTTTATTACTATGATCTGCTGGGTTACGGCGCATCAGAACGCCCATTGTCGGCAGACACTTCAATTGCTGCACAGGCAGATTTACTGCTCGGCCTGCTGGACCACTGGCAACTGGATTCTGCCCACGTGTTTGGCCACGATATTGGCGGCGCGTTATCACTGCGTGCGGCCTTCAAACATGCCACACGTTTTCAGTCGCTGACCATCGCGGATATTTGCAGCTACGACTCCTGGCCTTCGCCCACCTGGCGCAGCATTCGCGATCACTATCGTCAGTACGCCATCTTAGACGCTTCACAGCACGTACAGACCCTAACGCGTCAGTTGGAAATGGCCGTGTTCAACAAATCGCTGATGACCGGAGAACTGTTACAGCACTATCTGGCACCGATCGTCGGCGTGGTCGGCCAACCGGCATTTTATCAACATCAAATCGCCCATTACGACGGGCGCTATACTGAAGACTTTGCTCAGCGCCTGCCAGAGCTACGTCTGCCAGTGCAAATCCTGTGGGGTGAGAACGATGAGTGGCAACCAGTCAGTTACGCTTACCGTTTGCAGAGCGATATTCCCGGCGCCAGGCTACAGGTGATCCCGCAGGCGGGGCATTTTCTCATGGAGGATGCACCGGAAACCGTCGCTCAACAGCTGGTAACGTTTATTCATTCACTTTAAACCGGGCGAACGCGCTCAGGAGTACAAGATGCAACTGATTGGCATGCTGGATTCACCCTATGTGCGCCGGGTCGCTATTTGTTTGAAATTATTGGGGATCGAGTTTGAGCACCACGCAATTTCAGTCTTTAGCGGTTTCGACCGATTTAAAGCCCTTAATCCGGTGGTGAAAGCCCCAACACTGGTGCTGGACGACGATCAAATACTGATGGATTCTTCACTTATTCTGGAATACGCCGCAGGCATCTCCCCCACAGGGAGGCTCTTACTACCGACTCAAGGCACCGAACGACTACGCGCCCTGCAACTAAATGGTTTGGCACTGGCGGCCTGCGAAAAAACGGTGCAGATCGTTTATGAACAGCAACTTCGCCCACAAGAAAAACAGCACCAACCCTGGCTGGATCGCATTCAGGGCCAACTACTGGCAGCCTACGCCGAACTGGAAAAGCAGTTACCGCAGGCTGCAATACCGCACTTGATGGGCAGCGCAGAGGTCAGCGTGGCGGTTGCCTGGAGCTTCACCCAACACATGCTGCCCGGGCAGATTAGCGCCGATCAACATCCAGTATTGGCGGCATTTTCCGCCAATGCTGAGAAACACCCGGTGTTTCTCAGCACTCCGCTGGTTTAACCTGCCGAAGCGCGCGTCATACAGCGTTGGCGCCGCTCATCCACCCGCTTGGCAAACCAGGCAGTGGTTAGCTTACGGGTGATTTTCGGGCTTTCCAGTTGAATGCCCGGCAGCATTTCCCGCGGCAGCTTTTTGCCCGTACTTTTCTCCGCCAAGGCATACACCCGTTCATACAGATCGGTCTCAGAAAATTCGAGTCGATCTCCCTTCTCCAGCGCCCGACGAATCGCCGAATCACTCATACCCAGCCGTTTGCCAAGTGTACGTACTGCCAACTCGGTGGTACCCGGCTTGTCAGTGCCGTAGTTGATCAAATCGCCGTCCAGCGCCAACGGAATGCCCGTCGTTCGGCTGACCGCACTCTGGAACGCCGCATTGCGACTGGCGTACCAACCGGCATTGAAGTCGGCAAAGCGGTAAATGGGCTGGCTGTAGTTAGCTGGGTAGCCTAACAAATGGGCGATACCAAAATACATGCCACCGCGGCGACTGAACACTTCACGGCGAATAGTACCGTCAATCGGGTACGGGTAGCCTTTGGCATGTGCTTCGGCGAAGGCAACGCTCACCTGCATCGGCCCAGCGGTATGCACCGGATTCAGGTTGCCAAACAGTTTTTGGCCCATCGGTACCGAATTGATCATGTCATCAAAAATATCACTAAGATCTTTTTCGGTACGTACCTTATCCAGACGCTCGCTGTAGCTCTTACCGTTCGATGATTTGATCAGCAAGGCGGTATGCACCAGAAAATTAGGAATATGCAGCTGGTCAGCGCGGCGGTCGATCTCTTTCCAGGCAATTTTGGGTAGCCCCGGTACCGGTGGATTTGCCTGGAAGGTCGACTCCTGCTCGGTGACTGCCAGTACCGAACACAGGTTTTGAGAGCTAGGTTCAATGCCCTGTGCGGCGAAAGCGGCAGTGATGTCGGTGGCCCACCCTTGACGATCGGCGGTATTGGCCGGCATCAGCCTTACCAGTTGGGCTTTAACATCTTCCGGACGTTGTACCGGCGTCGTCGTCGTCGTTTTAGTGGTACAACCGGCCAACACCATCAGCGCAGCCAGGCTCAACGGACGCAAAGTTATCGGGTTGATAAAACGGCGAATTAGCATCTTTTCCCTGATCGTTTTAGCATAAACTGCACTGACGTTAGCCCAGCTGAGGGCCGTGATCCAGTTTAAATGTGTTCACCTGCCACCGGAACCCAGCTATGACAGCGCATCAACCGTAAAGGAATAACGTAATGATTGAACTCATAGACATGAACCAGCAGGACTTTGAGCGTTACCGCGTTCACGGGATCGAAGAATATGCCCGTGATCTGGCGCGTTCGTTGCTGTTAAGCCAGGAGCAGGCACGGGTGGAGGCAACCGCGTCCTACAACGACGCCCTGCCCAATGGGTTGGCAACGCCAAATCATCGGCTGGTTTGTGCACGCGTGAGTGGATCAGCCGAGAATATTGCCATCGTCTGGTACAGCATTAAACAACGCACCTTCGGTAAACAGCTGTTTGTTTACGATTTTGAAGTGGATACTGCCTGGCGTGGCAAAGGCTATGGTGAGAAAATCCTCAGCGCAGTGTTGGATGCCGGGCGAGCTGCCGGTGCAGAATATGCCGAGTTGGCAGTCTTCGACGACAACCCGAGCGCAGCCAGACTGTATACCCGACTCGGCTTCAAGGCCGTCAACACGCGAATGTACCGAAAACTCTAAATCGCGCCTTTCATGATCGTGGGCATTTTCAATGCGACAATAAACATGTATTTTATATGCAACATATAAAATCATTCTGCTGGTCCGCTCTGTGCGGCAATGCAGAATCCAAGGAGAGATGCATGACTGAGCTGCTGTGTTATAAAATCCTGCCAGAATGGAACAGCACCACGCTACCGGAAAGTTTCCAGCAAAAGCACAACACCCAAAGTGGCACCTGGGCCAAACTCACCCTGCTGAGTGGCACGCTGTCCTTCGCGCTCATGACCGAAGAGGGCGAAACCACCGAAACCTGGCAGTTTAGCCCCGAGAGCCAACCGCCGTTTATCGAACCACAACAATGGCATCGCATCGTTTCATTTTCTGATGATATGACCTGCCAACTGGCTTTCTATTGTTCACCTGAAGATTACTACCACAAAAAGCACCAGCTGACGCGCACCCATTCCGAAGTGATTGAGGCCGTGCAGCGTATCGCGCCCGGTAAAGCGCTGGATCTAGGCTGTGGCGGCGGACGCAATTCGCTCTACCTCAATCTGAAAGGCTTCGATGTCACCGCCTGGGACAAACACGCTCCCTCTATTGATAATCTCAACAGCATTATCGACAGCGAAGGCCTGTCGCACATTCGCGCCAGCGTGCAGGACCTCAATACGCATAGCTTCAGCGGTGAGTACGACTTTATTCTTTCCACTGTGGTATTTATGTTCCTCAATCCGGCGCAGATCCCCTCGCTGGTGAAAAACATGCAGGACAGCACTGTCAGTGGCGGTTACAACCTGATCGTCGCGGCGATGGATACCCCAGACTATCCTTGCTCTCTGCCCTTCCCGTTCACCTTTGAGGCGGGTGAATTGAATAACTATTACGCCAACTGGGACGTGCTTAAATACAACGAAGACGTTGGCCAATTACACAAAACCGATGCTGCCGGCAATCGCATTTCTTTGCGTTTTGCCACGCTGCTGGCACGCAAGCCATAAAATTCCCGCGCTCCCCGTATAACGGGCTCATGACTGCCAGCGCCGAAATGCGGCAAACAACATGAAGTTTATTACGTTGCCAACCCGTGGTTACGGCGTTAGGATCGCGCCCGGCTACGGGTGTAGCCAGTGTTATTGGTTGTCAGTTCCGCGCATAGAGAGGTTATTGTGTTAGAAAGTTTTGGCGTCCTGAATCTTTGGACCTATCTGGTCGGGGTGATTTTCATCATCATTTTGCCAGGCCCGAATACGCTATACGTTTTAAAAACCGGTGTTACACGTGGCGTACGCGCTGGCTATACCGCCGCACTGGGCGTGTTTATTGGCGATGCTATCCTGATTTTTTGCGCCTATATTGGCGTAGCCTCACTGATCCGTACGACGCCATTCCTGTTTACGCTGGTGCGATTTCTCGGTGCGATTTACCTGCTGTTCCTGGGAGCAAAAATTCTCTACGCCACCTTTATCCAGAAAAATGCGGAGCAACATCCTCAGGTTGAAGGCAGCCATAGCATCCTGCGTAAATCACTGACACTCAGTCTGACCAACCCGAAGGCGATCCTGTTTTATGTTTCGTTCTTCGTGCAGTTCATCGACTTTGACTATGCCCATACCGGCCTGTCGTTCACTATTCTGGCGTTGATCCTCGAATCAGTCAGTTTTATCTACATGACTACGCTGATCTTTAGCGGCGCGATGCTGGCGCATTTCTTTAATCACAAGAAAGGTCTGGCAAAACTGGGTAACGGTCTGATTGGCCTGTTGTTCCTCGGTTTCGCTACCCGCCTGGCCACTCTCAGCTCCTAACCTCGCTCACAACGGCTGACTTGTTCAGCCGTTAGCCTTCCCCCGTTATGTCACGCAGGGCAAACCGATTGTCAGGCAGACAAAAGTCGATCTTCTCTGCCTGCTGTAGACTTTAAAGGTTAACGATTTACCCAAAATAATTGGCGTTGCATCAAGGCGGCTAACGACCCAATCCCGATGAGCTGACACAAGTGAGTGACCCGGATGAGAAGAGCCAACACAAATGTCGCGTCAAGGATTAAGGGTACGACCTATTTTGTCTGACCGGAGGGCGTATGCCTGACAATACCCTAGCAGTGATGGACAACGTTTCACGTTTTCTCGATCGTCATCATGGTCTGTATATCGACGGCCAATGGTGTGAATCCAGCGCCGAAGGTCGGTTGGCAGTGTATAACCCCGCCGATGGGCAGCAAATTTCCTCTACCGCAGACGCCAACGTGCAGGACGTCGCACGCGCCGTCCAATCTGCCCACCACGCATTTACCTCTGGGGTCTGGGCACAACGCTTACCCGCAGAGCGCGAACGTATATTATTACGCTATGCCGATCTGGTTGAACAACACACCGAAGAGTTGGCACAACTGGAAACGCTGGAACAAGGCAAGTCGATCAATATTGCGCGTATGTTCGAAGTTGGCTGCACGCTAAACTGGATGCGTTACACCGCCGGGCTGACCACCAAGATCACCGGGCAGACACTAGACGTGTCGATCCCGATGCCGCCAGGCGCCAAATACCAGGTGTATACCCGCAAAGAACCGATTGGCGTGGTCGCCGGTATTGTGCCGTGGAACTTCCCATTGATGATCGCCATGTGGAAAGTGATGCCAGCGCTGGCCGCAGGTTGTTCTATCGTCATCAAACCCTCAGAAACCACCCCACTTACCGTATTGCGCATGGCCGAACTGGCAACCGAAGCCGGTATTCCGCCAGGAGTATTCAACGTGGTAACCGGTAAAGGTAGCGGTTGTGGCAAAGCGCTGACCGAACATCCATTGATCGCCAAAGTAAGCTTCACCGGCTCCACACCCGTTGGCAAAGGGATCGCGCGCGCCGCAGCGGACCGCCTGACACGTGTAACACTGGAGCTCGGTGGTAAAAACCCGGCTATCGTCCTGAAAGATGCCGATCCACAACAGGTCATCGAAGGCCTGATGGCCGGCAGCTTCCTTAATCAGGGCCAAGTGTGCGCCGCCAGTTCGCGAATTTATATTGAAGCGCCGATCTATGACACTCTGGTGGCTGGGTTCGAGCAGGCAGTGAAATCACTGTCCGTTGGGCCGGGAATGGATGCCAGTGCGCAGATCAACCCACTGGTCTCCAGCGATCACCGCAATAAAGTGGCCGCGTATCTGGATGACGCCAGGTCCAAACATGCAGAGCTGATCAGCGGCGCATCCGGGCCAGACTCACAGGGGTTCTATATCCCACCAACGCTGGTGATTAACCCGGACGACAAGCTGAACCTGACGCGTGAAGAGGTCTTTGGCCCGGTGGTCAATTTGATCCGTGTCGCAGACGCCGAAGAAGCACTGCAAAAGGCCAACGATACCGACTACGGTTTGACCGCCAGTCTGTGGACCACCAGTTTGCAATCCACGATGGCTTACACGCCACGCATTCAGGCCGGTACGGTGTGGGTCAACACCCATACGTTGATCGACGCCAATATGCCTTTCGGTGGATTCAAACAGTCGGGCAGCGGGCGTGATTTCGGCCCGGATTGGCTGGATGCCTATACCGAATCCAAATCCGTGTGCATTCGTTACTAAGAATGGTCCAAAGCATCAGTAGCCCTTTTATGGTGCTACTGATGCTGTTTGCGGTATTCGCTCGGCGAAACGCCAAAACGGCTTTTGAAAGCAGTAGAGAAGTGGCTGTGATCGGTAAAACCCCATTCATAACCGATAGTTGCCAACTTTTGTCGTTCCGGTGCACGGCTCAGAGCCTGCGCACAAAGATCCAGACGGCGGTGCTTGATATATTGCGCCACCACCAGTCCCTGGCGGGAAAACATCCGATACAAACTACGTACCGACACGCCCAATTCACTGGCAATCCATTCTGGCCGCAACTGCGGTGATTGAATATGTGTGTCGATAAACGCCAGCGTTCGGGTGAAACTGCGCGGGTGACTATCAACCTCAACCTCGCGATCGACCAGCGCTGGATGTAACAACGTCGCGACGGCGCTCAATATCGCTTCGCTCTCCGGGGCGCTCATCTGCGGGTCTTGCATGCAGCCCAACACCAGTTGCCGACTAAGTCGCACTACGCTGTTTTGCGCGTCGAGACGCCGTGCACACTGCAAATCGGGCGCGTGCGCAGATTGTTCGAAATAGCTGCGTGGCATCAGTAACGAAATTTGGCGGGAATCTTGTTGAAAGGTAAAGCTGCTGGTACGTGAAGCGTCGATCAATGTGACGTCGCCGGCAGACAGTACCGCCTGCCGATCTCCCTGCTCCATCAATGAACTGCCACGCAATTGAAAGACAGTGAAAAAGTGCGAACCGTCGCTGCGGGCAATCTCTTGATGGGTACGATATAGGCGGGTATGGGCAGCATCAACCACACTCAGGCGTAGCGCATGGGCGCGGAACTCTTGCATCGCACCGCTAAACCCAGGCCCCAGCGTCTTGGCGCAAAACCGGCCACAGGCGGAATTGATTTTCGCCAGCCACTCCTCAAAGCCGACTTCCCTGCTCTGTGCGGAAATTGTCATGGCTTCCCCTTCAAACATCAGCGATGAACGCTGTCGAACCGCAAGCGGCATTGAACAGAAAACCAACATAACAATCCGATAACATACAATCAATGTCGTGACCGGGATCTGGCGCAGGGATCACAGATTGCCCCCACAACACAGGCGCAGTCATCAAATTGACACGTCCCCTTCATGTAACCATCACATTGCTCGCCAAATATAGAGCTCAGTTTGATGACAGCCACCTTCACACCATGGGTATTCCTAATGAAATTATTACAAAAATCTGCGCTGGCACTGTGTTTATTCACCGCTGTCACCCTGCCTGCGTTCAGCGTTTATGCCGCCGAAGACGCACAACCCTTCACAACTGCACAGCAGGTTGACCTGACCCAGATCCTGCCGCCGCCGCCAGCCAATGACTCCGTGCAAACCAAACGGGAACTGCAAGAAGTCGTGGATATGCAGCAGAAAAGGACGCCGGAAATGGCCACACAGGCCAAGGCGGATGCGGAAGAAAATGTTTGGGTATATAGCAACGTTATGGGGCCGAAATTCAATGCCAAAGCGCTGCCGGTACTGAGTGCCTTCTTTGAACGTGTTGTCGCGACAGAAGCCGCCGTGGTTGATCCCGCCAAAGACTTCTGGAAACGTCCGCGTCCACATATGCTGGACAGCCGCATTGAACCGATTGTAAAACGCTCTACCTCCGGCTCCTGGCCTTCCGGTCACACCACGCTGGGCACGTTGATGGGCATTACGCTGGCCAATATGGTGCCGGAAAAACGCGCCGAGATCATGGCTCGCGCCTGGCAATACGGCGACAACCGCGTGGTTGCCGGTATTCACTACCCGTCGGACATTGAAATGGGTCGGATCGCCGGTAGCGTGATCAGCCAGCAGATCTCACACCAACAAGATTTCCAGCAGCAATACCAGCAGGCCCGCGAAGAACTGCGTCACGCGTTGGACCTGCCTGCCGGAAAATAATGCTTAAGGCTGGGTGTCGAGCAAATAGCGAACGACGGCCGCATACTCTTGTGCGTAGCCGTCGATGCTTTGGCTCGACATACCGGCATTATCGATCTTGTACTTACCGGAAACATAAAATGATGGCGTTGCGCGTACATCCAGCGCTTTCACCGCTTCATTCTGTTTGGCAATCATGCCTTTCACCAGCAGGCTGTGACGTGCGTTCTCATAAGCAGCAGCGTCAACACCGGCGGCGGCAAACACCCGCTGAATATCCTCTTCACTGTTGATAGCACGTTTCTTTTGCAGCTCGTCAAACAGCATACCTTCAATTTTATCTTCAATGCCCATCACCATCGCCACCGACCAGGCTTCGGTCAGCTCATTGCCTAATTTCCCCATCAGGCCAACGTGATATTTGGTCAGTTTAGTGCCCTCAGGCAGCTTCTGGCTGACGGTGCTCCCCACGTGGTAGGTATCAGCAAACTGGTAGCACGGGCCGCAATAGAAGGAGAAAAACTCCACGACCGCAGGCGCAGAGGCCACAGGCTTATCCAGACGACTATATTGTTCGCCAGCGCGAAAATCCGCCGCGGCAGCCATGGTCGGAAGTAACAAAACCAGCAATGTACCGGCGATCAGTCGATTAATTTTAGCCAACATACCTACTCCAATTCAGATGAGATCATTGTCCCTAACGCCGGTGATTTATAATCAAATTATCGGCTTAAGGCCAGGCTTTATTACCTTATGTTTATGTGGGATTGACGCACATCAAAGGCATAGCGCGGCCTGTCAGTGGTATTCTCCAGCCCAGGAACTATGCTTGAAAGAGGGCGCTGATTGTCGCAGGAGTGCCTGAGCCGAGGTAAAAATGACAGCGATTAATAAAAGTGTTGGTGAATATGACTTCACCGCAGAAAAGAGAGCCGGTGTGATTACCGGAACCATCAGCGGTGAATTCCCTGACAGTGATGCCAGCCTCCCACTGTTACCTTTTTCCGGTACCTTTTCGGCCACGTCGGTCGCAGAGGCCATTGACGATATTACCCGACAATTCCCTGACATAGAGCCAGCGATTGTCGATTTATTACGAGATGAAATGCTCAGCGCCGGATATTAACTCGTGCTGTCTCAATAGCCGTAACCCTCCGGATTAGAATAATCCTACTTACAGAATCTTTTCGGTTTCCCTACCCTTTCCATATTGCTAACACCCTCAGCAGAAGATGATACTAGCCACCTCAATGTAAAGTTAAAAGGGTATATTATGCGTCGTATTCTGATGTTCATCAGCGCGCTGACTATTAGCGCAATGCTTTCCGGTTGTATATTCCCACCACCAGGTGGTGGCGGTGGGCGTGGTGGTCCAGGCGGACACGGACATTATTTTAACGGGCCACGTTAAATAGCGGTCATATCGTTGACACTTACCAAGAATATAAAATTTAGCGTGCAGGTCATCATAATGAAAAAACTACTATTTGTTATTTCAGCCGTATTGGTATTAAATTGCACATCGGTTTTTGCTGCACCTCCTGTCAGTGAATATAATGGCAAACCAGTTATTCATCAGAATAATAAGAAACCGCATAGCAATAAAGTGCAGCCCAAACCACACCACAATAAAAAACCACTCAGAAAGCCGCATAAGAAAGCGCCAGAGAAACAGGCTCCGGAGTTCCGCCACGCGCACAACGATTAATGTCAGTGATTGGACACACAATAGCTAAAATATCCCCCTACGCAGGCGCTAGGGGGAATCACTTACAACGCTTTGGCCCGCAGGGTATCGCCGCTGCGAATAAAATTACCGGCGCCCAAATGATGGATAGTATGCAATTGCGGATCTGCGTCGGCAAAGCTCCAACGGCCACCGTGAAACACACGTTCGTCTGCGGCGGCGGCAATCACCTCACCAAAACAGGTATCATATTTCTGCTGCGCACCACTTTCAGGTAACAGGCGGCACTCCAACCACGCCACGCACCCTTGCTCTATCAAGGGCACGTTCAGACTGGCACTGGGGAACGTAGCAATATTGAACCGGGAAAATTTATCTTCCACTTCTTGCCCCGAAATGTTGCCCACTGCATAAGTCGTGTCGATAAACATCGCCGCAGGAATGCAGATGCCAAACACCCCACTCTCTTCGATCATCTGTCGGGAATGCGCATTTTTATCGACCACGATAGCAATCCGCGGCGGCGTAAATTCAACCGGCATCGACCAGGCGGCAGCCATCACATTGCGCCGTGCACCATCCTGACTTCTGCTGGTAATCAACACCGTCGGGCCATGGTTAAGCAAGCGGCTGGCATGTTCCAGTGCAACGGGACGAAAATGATTCATGGGAGGCCCTTATTGGTGTCTCTGGGTGATCAAACTTAAGGTAATGCGGCGTTTGCCTGTACTTTGCAGTGTAGATCTGCGTTGCTGTGGCGATCAATCACGTTGGCGGCACAGAAGCACGGAATGTGTACCTATGATAAGCCTGAGGTTGCCGATGCATTGAGGTTTGGCGAGGAGATACTGCGCCAGCATTCACTGGCGCAATAGGGTAAAACTAGTTTTTTGGTAGTTGGATGCGCACGACGCTTTCTGGTTTACCGGCCTTAGTACTGGCACCGTCGTTTTTCACCGTCACAAACAACACGTTGTTGCTGGTATCCAGCGCCAGGCTGTTCGGGTGCGGTGGCAACTCTACCGTCTGCAGTCGCTTGAGGGTCTTCGAGTCAAACACCGTCAGCGTCCCCACTCCGTGCTCAACACGAACCCCTTTGCGGTTGGTGACGTATACCCGTTGATTGTTCTCGTCCAACAGCAGGCCAATCGGCACCTCATCGGTCAGCTCGCTGGCCAATACCTTGCCGCTGTCCGCGTCTAATGCAAAGACCCGGTGCCCGCTACTGCGCTTCACGTAATCGTGCCCCAGATGCGTGTTGCGGTAATTGTCGCGATCGATCCCCTGATCCACACCTAACAGACGGTTGTTCTTACCGTCATACACCAGGTTCAGCAATTGATCCGCCTGGATCTCTTTGGTGGATGTGATCGCCAGCGTATCGGCATTCAGCGTGATCAGCTGCCCCTGCATATTGGAGACAAAGACGCGCCGTCCTTTCTCATCAAGCGTGATACCTACCGCGTTATAGCCAAAACCGGGGATCATTTTCTCCAGTTTTTTGTTGCGGGTATCCACTACAAACAGCACGCTATCCACCCCGAACCCCAGTCCAGGTAAGAAAAGACGGCCAGTCTGCGCGTCGTACTTCATTTCACGGATCCGGTACTGGTAGTCTTCAGTGATCTTGAAACGCTTAAGTTCCCCGAGCAGGAACTCCAGCCGTTTGCCGGTGATACCCGCGTCTTTATACGTCTTCTCAAGCATCGACTTTTCAGTCACGGTAATATTGCCAACCGCACGATTGGTGGTGGTATCCACCACACCGACCGAGCCGTTAAACCCTTGTGTCAGATACAACCGGTGGCTGGCATCATCCAGCGCTACGCCGAAGCCTTTCACCTGCAGAGGGATTTCCGCCTGCACTGCCAGCGTGGTTGGATCTAAACGCAACACACGAGAGCGAGCCTCTTCCTTCCAGTCCGGGGCGCTGACAAACAGCGACTGCTGGCTTGGGCTATAAGCCATCTCCACCAATGCCGACGATAATGGCTGACGCTTGATATCTTCAGGTTTGATCCCTGTGTCGCGAGCCTGAGCCGCACCGGCCACCACCAACGACGTGGCGATCAACAATGACAGTAAAGCGCGAGGTGATCCTATTGTTCCAGACATCCATTTATCTCCATGAAAGTAATAAAGTCAGTTAGGGTGAACAACGTCATTGCTGCGGTGCCGGCGGCAGGTCCGCAAGCGGTATATTCCCACCGTCCTGCTGGGAAAAATGCAAGAACACGTGTTGAATGGTATCGGCGATCAGCCCCGCCTGTTGCGCGGTGTAGTGATCGGTTCGATAGGTCATCATCACGCGCAGGGATTTCACGCCGTCGAGGTTTTCTTCCATCACTTCAAACTGCAAACCGAGCAGTGATTCAGTTTTCTCCGGTTCAACCTGGCGATACGCTACCGTGCTGCCGTCTTGTAGGGTGAATGCCCCGTTGAGCTTGATGCGACTGTGGATCTGGATGAACACTTCGAACATGTGATTCTTGCGATCGGCATGCGCACCAAATAACCCCTCTTCCACCAGATCAATCGGGATATCGGTGTAGGGCATCGAGCCATTGATGGTGTTCTTGACCTGATCGATCAGGCCAGCCACAGTGAGTTGCTCGGCGAAGCGCACCCGGTGCACCACCACGGTAGTAAAGTAGCCAATGGTGTCGAAGAACTCAGCGTCGTTGCGCCCGGAGGTAGACGTACCCACCAGCAGATCTGCCGGGCCCCCGAGGAGGCGCAGAGCCGAGGTGATACCGGCATAAACCACGTTGAACAATGAGGCATTGTTCTTCCTGGCCTGGGCGTATAGCCCATCCGCCACCGCAGGATCGACGTCAAACTCCAGCCATCCCCCGTTGACATCGGCCTCTGCCGGTACGGCAGGATGATGTGATGGTTCCTGCTGGAACAGCGGCTGCCCTACCGGTACATCACGCAAGTTATCCAGCCAGTAATCCAAATGCTGTTGTGCGACACCGCCTGCCTGTTGCTGCCGGGCAAAGGCATAAAACTGCGGCACATCGTTTGTCCATTGTGGCTTCTGCCCCGCGACACGGTAGCGATAGGCGATGCCCAATTCGTCCATCATCAGGTTTAGCGACCATTCATCCAGCACGACATGATGGAACAGCAACGACAACAATTGCTGGCCGGTTGCCGCGTCACGCAGGAAGGTGGCACGCAGCGGCAGCTCCGTGGTGAGGTTAAAGCGGTGTTCGCCCGCTTTGGCCAGCAATTCACTGCCGTTACCGGCCGGTGTTTCATGAGAGAAGCGGAACCAGGCATAGTCCAACAGTTCAGCGGCGGGCACCACTTGCTGGCATACCTCACCGTGGCGCTCGATAAACAGCGAACGCAATACGCTGTGGCGTGTCATCACATCAATAAATGCCTGGCGCAACGCCGTTTCATCTACCGGATCAAGGAAGCTAATAGCGAATGGCAGATTGAAGATTTCGTCGTGACCGAACGCCTCATAAACTTTCCACAGGGAATGTTGTGCCAGCGACAACGGAGCCTGGACGGCTTCGCCCTGCTGTTGCGTGACGAGTTCCTGCGTTGCCAGCGCTGTCGCAACATGACGTTTGGCATAAACCGACAAACCGCGGGCAGTGGCATGGCTGAACAGATCGTTAATGTTGAGCTCTATGCGATGCAAGCTAAGCAAACGGCCGATCACTCGGGTGGCCACCAGCGAATGCCCGCCGCGATCGAAGAAATCTTCATCAACGGTCATCTCTGGTGCAACCAGCGCCTCGCGGAACTCCGCCAGGATCAGTTGGGCGATCGCGTCATTTTCTTGCCCATCATTCACGGGCAAGGCGTGCTCAACTACAGCTAACGGCTGCTCAATGGCAGGAAGCAACGCCGTCGTGATAGTCCGCCCCGCCAGGAAAGCGACAAACTGCTCTAACAGGAACGGGGCAGCGTGCGGTGTTAAACGAGGATCCGCGATCAGTTCCAGTACCACCGAATCCGGATCGGGCAGGCTCAGCGCCAGCACCAATTCAAAAGGCGTGTGCAGCGGCGGCAGCAACAGTCGTTCAGCACTGACACCGTCAAGTTGCAGAGCCACAGATGAGTCCGCCAACCAGGTCACCAACAATTGGGCCACCTGTGGATTGGGGGCTTCCGCCGTTTGTTGCACCAGCAGCCGGTTTTCCACTTCGGGATCAGCAGGGTGTAGCGTCAGGCGTTTCAGCCGGGCAGCGCTCATCCAGGTTTCCACGCCGAGTGCCTGCTGTGCATCATCCTGCGGGATGCAGAGTTGTACCGGCAATCCACCGGACTGGGCTGAGATAAAGCGGCCAAAACGAACAGCGATCGCTGCCAATAACGTCGCCGGGTTATCAGCAACAGGCAGGATTTTACGCGCAACACGGGTCGCTATACGCACCCCAGCCTGTGCCAGAACATCATCCTGGACAACAGATGTGCGGTAATCCCGTAATGCCATCGCCTGTCGCGGCCACGGCAGCACGAGGGCTGTCGCTTCTGGCAGTGGCGCAACCGGCGGTATCACCTCAAAACCTTGCGCAGGGTCATTCCCGTTATACAGTGCCGATAACGTCTTCAATAACTGTCGGCATGACAACGTTTCCGCCAAAATATCGTGCGCCACGACGCCCAATACCACATCATTACCGGTGAAAACCCAAAAGCGCACCGGCGCTTCACGTGCCAATTCGAGAGGGGTGGCCTGCGCCTGCAACAAGTGACTAACTGCCTGTTGCTCATTCGCCACCGCCTGAATACTTATCGGGTTCAGGGTCGTATTCGCGCGCAGTTTGCGTAAGCCTTGCTCGTCATCAAAGTCATAGCGAACATCCAGTTCCGGCATTAATCGGCCCAGGGCTTCCAGCGCACTGACCAATCTGCCGATGTCCGGCTCACCGCCTAACCGCCAGGCCATTGCCTGCTGACTCCCCCCATCACCCCGCTGTTGGTGCATGAACCACGCCAGCTCTTCCGTTTCGCTCAATGACTGACTGGCGTCATCCGCCCGAACACCCAGGGTCTCGAACGCCAGATCCAGACGCTGGGCCTCGTCATCGCTGAGAATATTGTCAAAATAACCGCTCACTGCTTTATCTCCTTGTGCCCGGCCACGCCGGAACATCGGGGAATGCTGACGATAAGAAGAGACGTCAATACGCCCCTCTGACTGCTGACAAACTCACGCAAGTGCTAAACCGTAGGGGGCGAACAAGTTCGCCCCGATTTACCCCTTCGATGATGCTATTGGGCGCAACTTGCCGCGCCCCTACCCTTAAACCGTCGAGTATTGTCAACAACCTCAGGCGTTGATACGCCCCTTGTGTAGACAGGCTGCTACGGCATCAGAATGTCAGTTCAAGTGCAGCACCAACCATGCGCGGACGCTGCTGGGACGCTGTATACACGTCATTGCCACTGACCATTACACGACGTTCTGAATCAAACAGGTTCTGTGCATACAGGGTGGCGCGACCATAGGCGAAGGTGTACGCCAGTTGGGTATTTGCCGACCAGTAAGAACCGATATGTCCACGAGAGTCATTGTCGTACTGTGAGTAGTAAGAATCTGAGAATGCGACGTTGCCGCTCAGTTCCAGCCCAGCCATCAACTGGTACTTCGCACCCATGTTGGCGGTATAAGCTGGCGCACGCGCTAACTCATGACCTTCTACACCACTGCCCGAGAACTTCTTAATCTTGGTCTTCAGCAGGCCAACGTTGGTGAACAGCTCGAAGTCCCAACGCGGCTGCCAGGTTGCCCCCATCTCCGCACCGTAGGTTTCCACCTTGTCAGCATTGCGAATCACCGACGAGTCTGGCCCCAACGAGTACGGCAGTTGCATGTCCTTGTAGTCGTTGTAGAAGATATTGCTGGTGAGAATGACATTGGCATCTTTCAGGTGATGACGGGTATACAACTCATAGTTCCAGACATACTCGGAACCATAGGTATAACTAACCACCGGTTTGCCGATAGTGATGCCACCGCCGCCGGCGTTATAACCACGTGCCACTTTGGCGCCGTAAGTCTGGGTATCCGTCGGCTTCCAGGCCAGGTCCAGCTTCGGCAGGAACACGGTGTAGGTTTCGTCGAAGTCGATACGCACGGCTTGGCTGCCACCGGTACGCTGACGGTGCTCACGCTCCAGACGGCTGGCGGCGGTAAGATCGACCTCAGGCGTGATGGCGTAGGTCAGTTCGGCAAAGGCAGAATTGGTGTCCGTTTTATCCTTAAAGCTGGAGCCGCCGAAAATATTGACGAACTCATCCTGCTTGGCGTGGAAATAACGCAGCCCCGCCAACCCATGCAAGCGGCTGTCCGGCCCACCAAAGCGCGCTACGGGTTCGACATGCACTTCTTTACCACCGATTTCAGCATATTGGATGTTGTAGGCTGTAGGGCGGTTGATATTAAAGTCGGTGTAGATCACCCGGTTTTCGAGCGTCAGGCTGTCGGATTGCTCCCAAGCCAGATCCCAGACGCCACTGTTCGAGTTGCTTTTAAACACCGCTCGGCGTGGGTCATGACGTGGATTGGTCGGGTGAACCAATGGGTTGAGGCTCTCATTTTGTGGTGAGGTGCTGCCAAAATGGTTAAAGGTCAGCTTGGTGGTCAGATCACGCATACCTGCCGGGTTAAACAACAATTTGGCGCGGGCGGTAGTGGCTTCAACCTCGCGTGGATCCCCCACCGGGGCATAAGCCGGCAGATCGGCATAACTGCGGCGACGCTGGCGATCAACGCTAACGCGGAATGCCAGTTGATCTTCCACCAGCGGGCCGGATGCCATGGCGGATAACTGTGATGAATGCTGGTTACCCACCCCACCCTTGACAGCACTTTCCCAGTCAAAAGTAGGATCCTTACTGGTCATCACGATGGCGCCGGCAATGGCGTTACGCCCCTGAATATAACTCTGTGGGCCAAGGAACACTTCGACACGATCCAGATCCCACAGCGACTGCGGGCCGAACGCCTGCTCGTTATAGGTCAATGAGCGGCCATCGAGTGACAGATTGAGGCGCGGGCGGGTGCCGCTGAGGAAAGCATTGGCGCCGACATTCGGCCCGGAACCGTCAATACCGCGCACCGTTGGGAGGTTGTTACCAATCCCCAAATCCACCACGTTGGGGGTCATGCGAAGCAAATCGGGAACCTGCAACGCATTGGGCATAGAAGAAATCCGCTCACTGTCGAACACTTGTACGCTGGAGCCGGTATCAAAAATGCTGCGTTTAATTTTTTCGCCGGTCACTAACAGGCTCTCAGAGTCCTGCCAGTTGTCGTTACGTTTGCTATCTGCGGTTTCCTGAACCTTATCGTCTAATGCTGCTGCGTTAACACTCCCTACAGACAGAGAGCAAAGACCCAGAAATAGTGAGGAAAATGCCCCAATGGCCTGTAAGCCTGCTTTTTCCTTGTTTCCTACGATTTTATGCCTTTGAGCCGCTAAATGCTTGCTCATAGATGTATTCTCCTTTCATCCCAGATGCACAAAAATTTAATTGTTTTCACATAGGTAACGACGCTGATTCTCACACTAACAATGGCATTACGGCCTTCCTGACCTTGCTATTGCATATCCCTGCCGCAGACAACCGCCCCACCCCAGACGCACAGCGGGCGGAAGCAGATTTTTTGTCTGGAAACGTAAAGAAATGTTAATAATGATAATATTTTACATATTTTAATGCAAATCATTATCACTTAAGAAAATAAATGCGTAGATGAAAAGTCATAACCCAAAGGAATAAAACAGAAGTTACCCGTAACGACAAAAACCAATAATTTCATTTAAAATGAATATAAAACATAACTATATTGATATTAACAATTTCAAAAAAAGAGCAGGAAACTGTATTAACCGCATTTTTTTCATGCGTTATTAAGACAAATAAAAATAGTAATGGTTTTCATTACCATTAACATTGACATATATTCTTACAGTCTCTCAATACTGATGGAAACCCGATGAAAGCGTTGACTACGATGCAGGCTGCCTACTGGGTTGGCAGGCAATCTGAAGCGCCGCTGGGGGGCGTGTCTGCCCACCTGTATGCGGAATTTAACTGCAATGACCTGGATGTCGAACGACTGAGACAGGCCGTTACCGCTCTTTACCTACATCACCCCATGTTGCGCCTGCGCGTGACAGCAGATGGCCAGCAGACGATTGACGCCTGTGGCCCTCAACATTGCCTGCATCTGGACGATTTTAGTCACGCAGATACCCTCCACGTTACCAACCGGCTTGCCGATAAACGCCAGACAAAAAGCAGCCAAAAATTGCCGCTGGAACAAGGTGTTCCCTGTGATATCAGCCTCAGTCTGTTGCCCGGTGGCCACAGCAGATTGCATGTGGATCTGGACATGATTGCCGGGGATGCGATGGGTTTTCGTGTATTGATAGAGGATTTAGCGCGGTTTTATCATCAATGCCCAACAGCGCCCGATGACAACAGCGTCCCCTATTTTGACTACCTGGACCGCCAACATGCCGACACGGCGTTACAGGTTCGCCGCACCCGTGCGCAGACCTGGTGGCGTGAACGTCTGACTCAGTTACCCCCCGCTCCGCATCTGTTACGCACGCCTGATCACTGCCGCAGCGATCGGCTGGCGCTGCAACTGAGCGCCAAAGAAACCAAAGCGCTGGAAGATACCGCCAAAGCACATCACATCACGCTTTCATCACTGTTTCTGGCGCTGTTTGCCGTAACCGTCGGCTATGGCTGGAACCTGTCACGCTTCCGGTTGAACGTGCCGTTGTTCCACCGGGAAGCAGATAATGTCGACAACATCATTGGCGATTTTTCCAATCTGGTTCTTCTTGGCATTACGCTGAATCCGGCGGAAAACCTGCCCGCCTTCTGCCAGCGCCTGATGACGCAGCTAGCGGAGTTGATTGCCCATGCCGACTATCCCGGCGTCAGTGTGATGCGTGATCTTTCACGGCTACAAGGCAGTATGCAGCCTTCGCCGGTGGTCTTTACCGCCGGTTTCGGTATCCACGGGAAAGCGCTGTTTTCTGACGACGTCACCCGTACCTTTGGTCCGCTGGAATGGGTTATTTCCCAAGGCCCGCAGGTCGCACTAGATGCCCAGGTAGCACACGCCAACGGCGGCATTCTGATCAACTGGGACGTGCGCCTGGACGCTTTTCCGGATCGGCTGCTGCCACAGTTGTTCGCCACCTACGGCGCGCTGCTGAAACGGGCGGCCAACCGGCCAGACAGTTTCAATCAACCACTGACGCAGTGGTTGTCACAATGCTCCGCACACGCATTGGACCGCCAAGTGCCGGTACGCCAATTGCTACATCGACTGTTAGCACGTGTTGCCCCAGACGACAAACTGGGTGATGACGATGACATCAATGCCTTACAACTGCCGCAGGACGGCCTGCTGGCCTTATTGGCCGTGCTTAACAAATATCTGTCGGTGGCGCTGACCCCAGAAGATGTGGTGGCCCACCCTACCCCTACGGCACTTGCCGCCTTGATCTGCGAACGGGCGCCCAATGCTGCTGAAGGTGTGCAAATGCTGCTGAAGGTGCTGGCACCCAAAGCCTGATATCGGTTCCGGGTGCGTAGCCTCACGCGCCCTGCTTTCTTTTTCGTTGGTTAGCGACAATAGGGATATACCATGGAGACACCATTAAGCACGCTACAGCAGGCTTATCTGCTCGGGCGCAGCGAACAATGGCCGCTCGGCGGCGTGGCAATGCACGACTTTCGCGAATATCGCGGCCTGCAGTTGGACGTGGTGCGGTTGGAACGTCGACTGAGTGAACTGGTACAACATTACGCGGCGCTTCGCACTTGCATCGATCCGCAGCGATTTACTCAACATGTTCGGCCGGAAGCCACGCTGAATTTGGATCGACATGATCTGCGGGCACTCGATCATCAGGCCGCACAACAACAGCTGGCAACCCTGCGCAATCAATATTCGCACCAGCGTCACGATCCTACACAGCCTCTGTGGCGTATCGCCGTCATTCAGTTGCCGGAGAGACAGGACGCCACAGGCGCCCAATACGACACCGTGATTTTCACCAGCTTCGATGCGATGATCCTCGATGGTCAGGGTATTTCTACTGTAATTGCCCGGTTATTTGACGATGCTCCGCTGCAGCCCGTTGCACCACCGACACCCCCTGCCGTCGCCAGCGCAGAACAGCGCCAGGCGGATGCTGCCTATTGGCAAGCCAAGTTGCAGAACGTCACCACGCCGTCGGCACTACCGTGGCGTACTCCATTGGCTAATATCAAGTCTTCACGCTACCGCCGTGCCAACCTAACCCTGCCACGCGAGACGTTAAAGCAGTTCTCACGACTGGGTTCTGCTCATGCATTGCTGCGTAACAGCAGCCTGTCTGCACTGATCCTTGATACGCTGGCGCAGTGGACCACCGATGGCGAACTGTGCGTCGGTATCCCTGTCGCCTTTCCAGCTGCGGACGGCTCACTCAGCAACGCTTCCACCTTCGTGGCGGTGCGCTATGCGCGTCAGGGCGGCACCTTTGTCAGCCGTGCGCAGGCATTACAAGACAACGTATTAGGTGCGCTCGACCATCTCACATTTTCCGGTGTTGATTTGGCGCGACAGTTGTTTAACCGCAGTCAGGGATCACCTGCGCTGCCTGTGATCCTCACCAATTGCTTAGGCTGGGAGACGCTGCCAACCAATGCCCCCGTGCGCTACCATGACGGCGTGACGCAGACACCGCAGGTGGCGATCGATATTCGGTTGACGCAAGATGCCGACAAGAATTTGCTGCTGTGTGTCGACTATGCCGAACAGGCATTGGACGGTGAGCAGGTGCAGACGATGCTGGATGCCCTGCAACGCCGGATAACGTTAATCTGCCAGGGTGGCGATCTGGAGATCACCCCGGCGCAATTTATCGATTATCAGCACTACCGCCATAACCAAAACGAGGCGACATTTACCGCCTATCCGTACCTGGCACAGTTGGCTGAACGGTTGTTTAACGACCCACAGCCACGACCTGCATTGATTTGCGATCAACAAAGCCTGACTTACCCAGAACTTGGCCGACAGATCGGCACCGTGATGGCCAATCTGCAACAACGTGGTCTGGGGCGCGGCAATGTATTGGCACTGTATCTGGCACGCAGCCCGGAACATGTGACGATCTCTTTGGCCTGTGCGCTGCTAGGTATTATCTGGGTGCCGATCGACATCAATTCACCACCAGAGCGTGCCGCTTATCTGCTGACTAACTGTCGACCGGATCTGGTGGTCCATCACGGTGAACTCGATACGCCGCATGGGGTGACGCCAGCAGAATTGCGTGATCCGGCAGCAGGCAACCCGGCATTGCCCGACAGCCAGACGCTGGCCGAACGCAGCGTCAGCACCGAGGCCAGCTATTACCTGTATACCTCCGGCACCACTGGCAAACCGAAGTGCGTAGTGCTCAACAACCGCGCGACTGCCAACGTCATCGGCCAAACCCTGCAACGCTGGGCGGTTACCACTGATGACGTGATGATCTCGGTCACGCCGCCGCACCATGATATGTCGATGTTTGATCTGTTCGGTTCGCTCAGCGCCGGAGCGACACTGGTGTTACCGGCACCGCATCAGGAAAAAGACGCCATCAGTTGGAACCAGTTGGTAGAGCGCCATCGTGTCAGCCTGTGGTGTTCGGTGCCTGCGATTCTGGAAATGCTGCTCACCTGCAAAACCGACGACAGTCTGCACTCACTGCGCCTGGTGGCCCAAGGTGGCGATTACATCAAGCCGGCAACAGTACAACTATTACGGAGTTTGCGCCCGGATATCAGCCTGTTCTCACTCGGTGGCCCGACAGAAACCACCATTTGGAGCATCTGGCACCCAATTGCAAAACAGGACACCGGCACCGTGCCCTATGGGCAACCGTTGCCGGCCAACCAATACTTTATCTGCCATGACGACGGCACCCATTGCCCGACAGGGGTGGTTGGCCGTATTCATACAGCGGGAGTTAATCTGGCGTTGGGTTATCTGGAAGACGGTGATTTAAAACAGCATGACTTCGTCACTCTGGACGGCCCCGACGGGCAACCACTGCGTGCCTTCCGCACCGGCGATCAGGGTTACTATCGTGCAGATGGTAATATTCTGTTCGCCAGCCGGGTGAACGGTTACGTGAAAATCCGTGGCGTGCGCGTTTCATTACCGGAGATTGAAGATGTACTGCGTGGGCACGAGGCGATCCTCGACATTGTGGTGGTGGACTATCCTGGCGGAGATAATGCAGAAGCCACGTTGGGAGCGATGTACCTTACCCATGACGACAAACCGCTGTCGTTGGCGGCCATCCGCGCCTTTTCCACCGGCTACCTGCCCTGCACTCATATCCCAACGCGCTTTATCCACACTGAAACGCTACCGCTTTCCGGCAACGGTAAAACAGACCGCCACCGCATCCGTGCCGCGTTCAGTGTTGATCGTGCAGCAGCGGGATTGAACGCCTGCGCAGCGCCGTTGCCAAGTTCACCACCGGTAAACAGCGATAAGATTTTGGCTATCTATTTGCAGGCTATCGGTGCAACGCCACGCCCTGAGTGGGGAGAAGAAACAGCCTTTATCAGCATGGGGCTGAAACTGCCGCACATTAGGCAAGTGGCTACCCAGCTCAATGATGCCTTCGGCACCCGTCTGCCACCCACACTGCTTATTCCTTGCAAAAATGCACGGGAGGTCGCGGCACTGCTGGCGCGCTAATACGGTTTAAACGTAGGGGCGCGGTATGTGCTGCGCCCGCTCGTATCATCCAGGAGTAAATCGGGTCGAACGTGTTCAACCCCTATTGGTTTAGCTATTACGCCGGGTTATTCGCAATCAGGCGGGCACCGCTACCAGTTCACCAACCCTGGTCTCCAACGCCTCTTCTCTCAATGCTCGCAGTAAAAAACCCTGTAGGACGTTGCCGAAGTCAGCAACCCCAATATCAGGGAACTGCTGCACGTAGATATCAATATCCAGATGTAAATCGTCAGCATCAGTGCGACCACGGAAAGTCAGATTAGCGCCGTCACCCGAGCCACCCGCCAGTACCTTGCGTGTGCTGTTGCACCCGCTAAAACCAGCAGGATCAAACGGCTGGACATTGATAAATGGGGAAATAAATAAACGCGAAGCAGGTGTCACGCCGCGATCGGCGGCTATCTGCCGCAGACGGTAACCAGCGTGGCTACGCAGCTCTCGCAACGTCTGCGCCATGCTGGAAAGAAAATGCCCGAGTGTCTCTTCCACACCCAGCGAGACCAAAAACGGCAGTGTATTAACCGCCAGCGCGGGCGTGTTGGTCGCCTTGCTGCTACGACGGTTCATCACTGGCATCCACATGGTGCGCGTATCGCCCCTATCATGCGGTAACGGTGGCAAGGTAAAGAATAACCAGGCGGCTGACAGTGTCAGTAGCAGATCAGGCCAGCCGATGCCGCTGCGCTCCGATAGCCAACGCAGTCGCTGCGAGATCTCGTCCGGCAGTGCCGTGCTGGTGCTCAGACATTTCACACCATATTCCCTGCCGCCTTTGCGTACCGTCGGTAACGTCTGTGACGACGGTAAATAACGCTGCCAAAAAAGACGATCCTTAGTACAACGTTCAGAAGCGACATAGGCCAGCTCATGATGCTGGAAAGCGTCGAACGCACCCAATGCTTGCCCTATGGCATGGTGACTAAGAAAGTGCGCATACAGCGCCGCACAACGGTGTTCGACTAACGCCATACCGAATCCATCGATCACGATATGATGCGCACGAACGAACCAGATAAAGCGAGACGGCTCCAGTTTGATTAACCACATTGCCGCCAACGGCTGGTTGCGCAGATCCCTGGGTTGCGCAATATCCGCCTGTATCAAGCGCATCGCGGACTGATAGGGATCCGGCTGCTCTTGCAGGTCAATACGGTTCAACGCCGGTGCCCACGAAGGATCATAACGCTGCTGTGGCGGACGTTCGCCATTGCCTGCATTGAACCGCAATGCAAATGCCTGTGTTTCTGCAAGAGTGAGGGTAATCGCCCGACACAGCGCCATCTCGTCTACCGCTCCGCATAATTCAGTGACGTGGGCGACGGTGGAAAAAGGCTGCCCGGGATGCAAAGTAAATTCTTCCCAGAAGTCTAACTGCGCCGGTGTCAGCGGCAGCCATTCTGTAGCCAAAACAGTTTCCGACATGTTACCTACCTTTGATAAGCCATAAACAAATGTTGAAACAACGGAAGCCAAAACCCCGCCGCCGCAGATTACGTCTAATAACGGCTAATACGGGGTAAATACCGGACGCGGCCTGACGACCTATTTACAGGCTGCCCGGCGTGATCCTTTTTATTGTGGTTTGCGTGCTTGCCCCCCTGGCGCACGTAACAGCAAGACGATGTCGTCGTGTTAAAACGTCCATCTCACCGCACTGAAAATGTTTCGATTCAGTTACAAATGAAAATGATAATAACACTTATTATCATTTTCATGAATATAGAATAATCTGTTCATGCGACAAAAAAGAAAGGCGAGAGGCTGAATAGGTACCGCTAATGGTGGGGCAACAAGAAAAGAACTCGGCTACATATTTGGGCTACCGGGGCCGTGGTGACGACACCGCCCCGGTTAAACGGCATTTACCTGCCATTATTGATAAATCACCGCCACACCGTGTACCTGCCATTATTGATAAATCACCGCCACACCGTGGAGTTTATCGCCCCCACTGGCGGCAATAATGCGGTATGAACTGGCTCCGGCCTGATCGGCTTTTTTCGCCAGTTTATTTTCCAGACTGGAGAGCGTCAGTGCTCCGCCAGCGGAGACCACACCGATTTTAGTCAGCCCTTCGCCGGAGTTGACGCTGTTAGCGGCAAAGCTGCTGGTTGAAACCGCAGCCAGAATAAACGCCGCCATAACATATTTAATCGTTTTCATAATAACCACCTCATTTGATTGACCGGGCCAGATTCAGCCTGGTGAGGTGATTCTAAGCAGGGGTTGCTGACCCCAAAGTGACATGCCGATAACATTTCTGTCAGACAGCTGAAAAATCGGAGTTATTTACCTAAGCATACAATTTCCCCCACTATGCTGACATCACAGACAACCTGACGACCAGAAATCAATCATCAACCACCAGTTCCCATATCCTCTATCAATCACTTATATTTAAATTGAGGGCTGCCTGAATGCCACAGCGGCGGCAGTGTCCTCAATTAACCTGAGGGAGCCATCCATTTTATGCATTTTAAACAAAGCACTGTGGGTCTGTTATTGGCGGGAACCGGTTTGTTGACGGCAGGCAGCGCACTGGCCGCAACGGATACTCTGGTCTATTGCACCGTGGCCTCACCGGAATCATTCAACCCGCAGCTTTCCAGCTCCGGGACCACCTTTATCGCGACTTCGCAGGTGTTGTACAACCGCCTGCTGACACTGCGTGAAAGCGATAAAACCCCGGCGCCCTCACTGGCGACCGAGTGGACCATTAGCCCGGACGGCAAAACCTATACCTTTACGTTGCGCAAGGGCGTGAAATTCAACAGCAATAAGTTCTTCACCCCAACGCGAGACTTCAACGCCGAGGACGTCGTATTCACCGTGATGCGTCAAAAAGACCCCAATAATCCGTATCACAAGGTGTCTGGCGGCAACTACGAATACTTTACCGATACCGGGCTGGACAAGCTGATCACCAAAGTGGAAGCGGTGGATAACGACCACGTGCGCTTTACCCTGAGCCAGCCTAATGCCGCATTCCTGGCTGACTGGACGATGGACTTCGCTTCGATCCTTTCAGCCGAATATGCCGATGCCATGCTGAAAAAAGGCACACCGGAAAATGTCGATAACTGGCCTATCGGCACCGGTCCGTTCGCGCTGCAACAGTACAAACAGGATTCCCTGATCCGCTACATCGCCAACCCACATTACTGGCAGGGTGAGGTGGCTAGCAAACACCTGATTTTCTCCATTACGCCAAATCCGGAAACCCGGCTGGCCAAGCTGAAAACCAATGAGTGCCAGATCATCCCTGCCCCGCTGGCGGAACAGTTTGACGCCATCAAGAGCGACAAAAACCTGCAGTTGAACAGTATCGACGGCTTGAACGTCGGCTATCTGGCGTTCAATACCCAGAAGAAGCCATTTGATAACGTGCTGGTACGCCAGGCACTGAGCTACGCGGTAGACAAAAAAGCGATTGTGGCTGCGGTATTTAAAGACAGCGGTACACCAGCCTATTCGATACTGCCGCCAGGCATGCTGGGCTATAACGACAAACTGTCTGAATATGCTTACAACCCGGAAAAAGCGCGTGAACTGCTCAAACAGGCAGGACTGGAGAAAGGGTTTGAGACCGACATCTGGTCGATGCCGGTGGCACGGCCTTACAACCCTAATTCACGGCGGATTGCCCAGATGATTCAAAACGACTGGGCAAAAGTGGGGGTGAAAGCCAAAATTGTCACCTGGGAATGGGGCCAGTACCTGGCCGGGCTGCGCAAAGGGGAACAGCAAAGTGCGCTGTATGGCTGGATGTCGGATAACGGTGACCCGGATAACTTCGCTACCCTGCTCAACTGCGCAGGCGTGCAAACCGGTGCCAACGCCGCCCGCTGGTGCGACAGCAGTTATGACAAACTGATCCAGCAGGCTATTCAGGTCAGCGTCCCTGCTGAACGCGCCAAGCTTTATCAGCAAGCGCAGGTGATTTTTGCCCAACAGGCTCCGCTACTGCCACTGGCTAACGGCAAGGTGTTCTACGCCACCCGCAGCAACGTCAGCGGCTATGTGGTTGACGTTAACGGCAGTGACTTTGCCAAGGCCAAAGTTAACTAATCCCCGCCTTCGCCCCTGCCGGTGGTGGGGGCAAATAACCGCCCAATCAGCCCTCCGATCCCCTCCAGCAGCCCTGGCTGCTTGCTGCCGTGGGCGCCAATCAGCGCCACATTCAGCACAGGTAAGGGCGGCAACTGTGGGTTGTCCGCGATGCGCATATCCGCCGAGATATGACATTCGGCGATCGCCGCCAGACAACGACCGGTGGCGATCGCCGCCTTCTGCGCCGCAATATTCGGGCTGGTGTAAAGAACCCGATAACCCCCTTCCAGGGTGTCGAGTGCAGCGGCCATCTGTTCCAGCGCCCGGCTGCCGAATTCATACAGCGACAGTGGCAACGGTCGCAGACGACCGATGTCGGCGGTAGCGTCGCAGACCCAGAACATCCGCTCACTGAATAGCCACTGGCCGCGCAGCGGATCCTCTTGCGTAACCAGCGCAAGATCGAGCGCTTTGCTATCGATCATCGGGATCAGCGCCGAGGAAGGCAGGCAGACTAAAGACAGCTCAACATCCGGATAATGCTGATGAAGGCATTGCAGGATGGGCGGTAAATATTTTTCGGCATAGACGTCGGCAATACCGAAACGAACGGTGGCCTTGATGGCACTCTGCTGCAGAGAAAGCATCGACTGGTTATAAACATGAAGAATCTTGAGCGCGTGAAAGTGCAATTCGGTGCCGGTGGCCGTGAGCACCAACCGTTTACCGGTGCGATCAAACACCTTCTTACCGAGCGCATCTTCGATATTCTTGACGTGTGTGCTAATCGCCGCTTGTGTACGGGCCAACTGATCGCCCGCTTCGGTCATCGAACCGGTATCCGCCACCAGCAAAAATGTTTTTAACCAGCGCAGATCCAACTGCAGCATCTTTTCTTGCATTTCTGTAGCCATAAATATTTTTTATAAAACTAACAAATAACATCAATTTTTTCTATCCACCTTTCCGACGTAATCTGAAGGCTGGCTTCTTACCCGAAGGTGATGAAATGGATCATAAATCAGCGGCGGTGGACTTCCGCACCTACCTGGATTATCTGCAAAAAAATGAGGAGTTGGTGGTTATCGATGAAAATGTCGATCCCGTTCTGGAGGTAGGCGCCATCGTGCGCAAAGTGTATGAAACCCGGGCGCCAGCACCGTTGTTCACCGCGCTGACCGGAGACAACCGTAACTTTCGCATTCTCGGCGCGCCTGCCGGCATGAGTGGCAAACCGGGGCAGGCCTATTCCCGCCTCGCCGCCCATTTCAACCTGCCGAAGCAGGCTACGCCGAAACAAATCCTCGAAAAAATCATCGCCGCCGCTGACCAGCCGCCGATTGCACCGACGATCGCACAACAAGCGCCCTGCAAAGAAAACATCCTCAGCGGCGCGGACGTCGACCTGAACATTTTCCCCATCCCGCTGCTGCACCAGGAAGATGGCGGACGCTATTTCGCCACCTACGGCTTCCATATCGTGCAGTCGCCCGACGGCAAATGGGACAGCTGGTCGGTCGCCCGCGCTATGCTGCACGATAAAAACACGCTGGTGGGCCCGGCGATGCCCCAGCAGCATATCGGCATGATCCACAGCATGTGGCGCGAACAGGGTAAAAATACCCCCTGGGCGATGGTGCTGGGCGCCCCGCCTGCGGCCATGGCGGTAGCCGGTATGCCGCTGCCCGCCTGGACCAGTGAGCCGGGCTACATCGGCGCGCTGACCGGCGAAGCCGTTGAGGTGGTGAAATGCGAAACCAATGACCTGTATGTACCGGCCACGGCGGAAATTGTGGTGGAGGGAGAAATCAGCCTCGATGAAACTGCGCCGGAAGGGCCGATGGGCGAATACCACGGCTATTCGTTCGCTGAAGGTAAGAAGCAGCCGGTATTTCACGTGAAAGCCATCACCTTCCGCGATCGCGCTATTCTGCCGATTTGCGTCGCCGGTACGCCACCAGAGGAGAACCACACTATCTGGGGTACCATGATTTCCGCCGAGGCGCTGAAACACTGCCGCCAAGAGAACCTGCCGATCGACATGGCCTGGTGTTCCTACGAGGCTGCTACCTGCTGGCTGGTATTGGCGGTAGATACCGACCGGTTGGCGACGATGCATACCGACGCAGACGGCTTCGTGCAGTTGATCGTCGAGAAGTTCTTCAACTCGCACGTCGCCTGGCTGGTACCCAAAATCTTGCTGGTCAGCAACGATATAGACATCACCGACATCAACCAGGTGGTGTGGGCGCTGGCGACCCGCAGCCACCCGAAACGCGATTTTTACGATTTTACCGGCCAGCCCGGCATCCCGATGGTGCCTTATCTGGATGATGAGGACAAACAGGCCGGGCACGGCGGTAAAATGATCATCAATTGCCTGCTGTCGGAGCAATTTAGCGGCAAGATGCGCGCCACCACGGCCTGCTTCGAACATTCCTACCCGGATGAAATTAAACAACGGGTGGAGCGTAAATGGCGGGATTACGGGTTCTGAAAGAGGTGCTGGCGACCAGGGAAACGCGCAGGCACTTTCCTCACCGTTAACATTTGGTTACCATCAGCAAACATATTATTTGAGCGTAAAAGGTAACCCGGTGCAGAACTCTTATATGCCAATGCAGATCCGTCTGCACTGGCTGGTGGCGATCCTGCTGGTCATCACCTGCACAACCATTGAGCTGAGAGGTTTTACCGTACCAGGCACCCCACTGTGGTACGTACTGGTAGTGACCCACTTTAGTTGTGGGGTGACGGTATTTGTATTGATGATCGCCCGTCTGTTGCTGCGTTGGCGCCACACCAGCCCTGCCATCGAGCCGAAACCGGCAAAATGGCAAACCGGCGCGGCCCATTTGGTGCATACCCTGATTTACCTATTACTGCTGACGCTGCCGGTGCTGGGCGTCTATTCCCGCTATCTGGGCGGTAAAGAGTGGTTTTTGTTTGGCCTGCCAATGCCCTTTGCCGACGTCGCCGACCGGCCGCAGGCAAGGATGATTATCGGCTGGCACAAGACGCTGGCAGCCTTCGGCTATTGGCTGATTGGGCTGCATGCGGCGGCGGCGCTGTTCCATCATTACCTCGTTAAGGACAATGCGCTGGTGCGTATGCTGCCACGGTTAAAAAAACGCTAACATCACGCGAAATTGGCCTGCTAATAAACCGCCCTACCGCTGATAGGCCATTGGTTAAAGAGCGGTTTATTACATAGCGTCTATTCCAGATAGGAAAATAACTTAAGAATAAAAATAATGACCACATGCATACATATCAATTGAAATAATAAATTACCTTATTAGTTAGAGAAAGACCTGATTGCATGCAATCATTACTGACAAACCCACCGCAGAAAAACATAACTCTCTGTAAGAAAATGAGTTATATCGTTTCCTTACATTCCCCTTAAATTCAAGATAAAAAATTCTTATATATCGAGTTGTATCTATTCCGGCTTTTGACTAAGGTTATTCATACAACGAATATGCCAGCCCGCTGGCGAACAAAGTCACAGTAATGTTTATTCATTTTATTCAGCTTAAAACGCCAGTTAATTTTTAGGTTAACTCTGTCCTGTCTCGCATTTACATGAGACGACATAGTGCCGCCTATGATTTCATTAATTAAGTTCTATCGGCTACACACATGGGAAAGTTAATAGCGCTTTCCACTCATAAAAAGTCAGGAGCAAAGTAATGAAAATAATGACTGGCATTATTCTACCGACAGTTGCCGCCATCACAATGGCCGGCATGGCACACGCAGCAGACAGCAAACAACCCGTGACCGGCAAAGAGACGGTTACCCTGGAGCACGTGCATGCCGTACAAGAAAATGGTAGCCCGGCGCCCAAGCACGACGCGGCCTGTATGAAAGAACTTTCAATGCCTGAATCCAAGTATGTCGGGATGAAAGTCACCAGCGAATATACCGTTAACCCCAGCTCGATGATGATGTCAGCGAAATCTATGCTCCCGTCCCCGATGGCCACACAGCCGATGGAACTGACGATTGATTTATCCGCTCTCGGCATAGAAGGGATGTACGCGTTTGGTGCCTTTAAACCAAGTTCTTTGCCGCAGGACTATGTTTATTTCACTATCGGCAAAGATTTTAAAAACCCCGTCAGTACCTTTATGGTCATTAATAAAGACAAAGAATATAACTGCGTTATTTCCAGCTCAAACAAGGCGATGAGTAAAGAGGAACGCAAACACCTTATGGTTAAGAAATAGCGGAAATATTGATGGGATAATACTGGGGGCTTCGGGTGGTTTTTACTGCCCTGGCCCCTTGTTTTGTTTGCTTTCATTATCGTTTGTTCGTGAAAACAGTTGGTACTTGATGTATCGCACCACTCACTCATAAATGGCTAGATTATCTGTAAAGTCGAGCATTTCTGACCCAGCTCTATCCCCTGAATAGAACAACGTCAGCTATGAGTGAGGAGCAGACGTTGACTATCATTCATTTTCACAGACAGAAAAAAGTTTCGACCCAAGCGATTAAAATACATTAAGATTATTTCATTTACATATAAATAAATTCGTATTTCACGATGTAGGTTCCAATTTTATTAACACGAGCTGATACCCATACCCCTGTCATTCCTTGCTTACGGTGGCTGCGCAGAAATTCTTTATTTGTACAAAGCTGTATCCATCTGGTGGTGTTCTGATCTTTTAACCAGATACCTGCTTCACAATGCCCATGCTTACCCCTCGATGGCCCTGGGAAGACAACCTCATATTCAGATTCATAGCCAATTATTTTTTCTGGGAAGAGATAAACATAGACATCGTAACAGTTTAAGCTCAATACAAATCCCAGGCAGAAACCGCCAAAGAATGCTTTAGAAAGATACTTTATTGTTTTGTTAAAAGTGCGAAGATAAAAAGCGTGAATAGAAGAGAAGCTTCCAATCAATGCACCAAAAGAAATATACGTTGTCCATTCAGGCACCGATTTTTGTAAAATGGTATTATGGGAAATACTTGTTGCCCATAACATATACCAGAACCATCCGCCCATAATGATGCATACCACGGCTGTAATGGACCATTTTTTATATTTACTTTCGAAATAATAACTTTTATTCATGATTATATTTTTGTATCTATCAAAAGATGATAACAGCCTTACCGTGCACGGCTATTTTAACTTATAAATCTGAGCATGCTAACTGTATCTACATAATTTTTTAACGTCTGCTCCTGGCACAAAGCCGACTGCCAGATAAGGTTCCGCTTAGGCCAGCAACGCTAAACTCCCCCAAAATAAAAAGGGCACAGTCCAATTGGACTGCGCCCCTGCATTTTTAAACACCGAACTAAAACTTAGTTCCGAACCAAATCATCACCGTAACCGATCCACTTGTAGGTGGTCAGTGCGTCCAGGCCCATCGGGCCACGGGCGTGCAGTTTCTGGGTGCTGACGGCCACTTCTGCGCCCAGGCCGAACTGGCCGCCGTCGGTGAAACGGGTGCTGGCGTTGACGTAAACCGCGCTTGAATCCACCGCACGTACAAAGTGCTCGGCGCTGCTCAGTGAACGGGTGAGGATCGCGTCGGAGTGGCTGGTGCCGTGGGTGCGAATATGGTCGATGGCCTGATCGATGTCATCCACCAGCGCCACGTTCAAATCCAACGACAGCCATTCGTCGTCGTAATCTTCCGCCGCTACCGCCACCACCGTTGCCGGGCCGTCTTGCAACAGCGGCATGGCGCTCTCCGCGGCATGCAGGGTGACGCCGACCGCCGCCATTCTGGCGCTCAAGGCAGGCAAGAACTCTGCGGCGATGTTGCGGTTCACCAGCAGCGTCTCCAGCGAGTTACAGGCGCTTGGACGTTGAATTTTGGCGTTCTCGATAACCGTCAGTGCTTTGTCGAAATCAACGCTGTCGTCAACGTAGGTATGGCAAACGCCGATACCGCCGGTGATCACCGGGATGGTCGACTGTTCGCGGCACAGCTTGTGCAGACCAGCGCCACCGCGTGGGATCAGCATGTCGACGTAGCGATCCAGGCGCAGCAACTCATTCACCAACGCACGGTCCGGGCTTTCAATCGCCTGTACCGCCGCAGCCGGCAGTCCGCACTGTTCCAGCGCCTGCTGGATCACTTTCACCGTCGCCTGGTTGGTGTGGTGGGTTTCTTTGCCACCGCGCAGGATCACCGCGTTGCCGGTTTTCAGACACAGGCTGGCGACGTCGATGGTGACGTTGGGCCGTGCTTCATAAATCACGCCAATCACACCGAGCGGTACCCGGCGGCGTTCCAGCTTCAACCCGCTGTCCAACAGGCTGCCGTCCAATACATGGCCGACCGGGTCGTTCAAACGGCATACCTGACGCACGTCATTGGCGATCGCCGCCAGGCGTGCCGGGGTCAGTAACAGGCGATCAAGCAGCGCTTCGGTCATCCCGCTGGCGCGTGCCTGTTCCATGTCCTGTTCGTTAGCCTGTAAAATCACTTCGCTTTCGGCTTCCAGTCTGTCGGCAATCACCGACAGTACCTGGTTTTTCTTCGCCGTGCTCAGCACCGCCAGTTGCCAGGAGGCCTGCTTGGCGGCCTTCCCCATTTGCTCTAGCATGCTCACTCCTTAACTGACTATCATATCGTCACGGTGCACTGCCACCGGGCCGTATTCATAACCGAGAATTTCGCTGATTTCCTGCGAGTGGTGACCGGCTATCATGCGCATCGCGTCGCTGTTATAACGGCTGACACCGTGCGCCAGATCGCGCCCCGTCAGGTTGCGAATGCGGATCACTTCACCACGGGAGAAGTCGCCTTTGACTTCGCGGATGCCCTTCGGCAGCAGCGAACTGCCGCGCGCCATAATGGCGTCGACCGCACCGTCGTCGACGGTGATCTCACCGGCCGGGGGTGCGCCGAAGATCCAGCGTTTGCGGTTTTCCAGCGGGGTTTCCAGCGCGTGGAAACGGGTGCCCACCGGTTTGCCTTCAATCACGTCAGCCACCACGCCTGGCTTGCTGCCGGCGGCGATGATCACATCGATACCGGCGCGGCAGGCCACGTCAGCGGCTTGCAGCTTGGTGCCCATGCCGCCGGTGCCCAGGCCGGAAACGCTGTCGCCAGCGATGGCGCGCAGTGCGTCGTCGATGCCGTGCACTTCTCGGATCAGCTCTGCCTGCGGGTTATTACGTGGGTCAGCGGTGTACAGGCCCTGCTGATCGGTCAGCAACAACAGTTTATCAGCCCCGGCCAGGATCGCCGCCAATGCCGACAGATTGTCGTTGTCGCCCACTTTGATTTCTGCGGTCGCAACCGCGTCGTTCTCATTGATCACCGGCACGATACGGTTGTCCAGCAACGCCGTCATGGTGTCACGCGCGTTGAGGAAGCGTTCACGGTCTTCCAGATCGGCACGCGTCAGCAACATCTGCCCGACGTGAATGCCATAAATGGAAAACAGTTGCTCCCACAGTTGAATCAACCGGCTCTGCCCGACCGCCGCCAGTAACTGCTTGGAGGCAATGGTGGCGGGGAGTTCGGGGTAACCCAAATGTTCGCGCCCGGCGGCAATCGCGCCGGAGGTGACGATAACGATGCGGTGACCCGCTGCATGCTGTTGTGCGCACTGGCGTACCAGTTCGACAATATGGGCACGGTTAAGACGCAGCGATCCGCCGGTCAACACGCTGGTGCCCAATTTCACAACCAGTGTCTGGCTGCCGTTCATAGTGTTTCTGCCGTATAAGATGAGAAGAATAATGCTTAGGGACTTTGTAACAGGAGAGACGCGTTATGCCAACAGGCACAACGCGAAATCAGCAGAATACTTGTGGTCAAACGGGGTCAGGCGGAAAGTTTAATCAGTTTTTCTTTGAAATCAGCGGCAGGCTCTAACGTCAGTTCCATTGTGGTCAGCAGCTCGCCCAAGCGACGGTGGAAATCACGCAGGGTGGTTTCCAGCTTGGTTTTGACTTCAGTATCCTTAATCTTTTCCGGCGTCCAATGCCCTTCTTTATCAAACAGGCCGAACTGATAGGCGTAAGTAAAGCGCGTATCTTCAGCATGCAGTTCGATCCACCAGCCCCAGAATTCGCGCTTCTCTGGCGCGGGCTTAACATTGACGCAAACGGCTAAACAATCAAAGAAAAAACGGTCGTTCTCACACTGCCCTTCACGCAGATACGGCCCCAAGCTGGCGAAACGTTTCATTAGTCGGCTTTTAGGGTGACCACTCGGTAACGTCATTCTTTAACCTCCTCAATGTAGACCACTCTTTTTAACAAATTGTTAAAATTTAGCAACTATTTAACGCATTTTATCTTTCATCCAATGTGTCATTTGCAGCAATGCCTTGTGGAAACTGCTGTAGACAGGTGCGCGCGGTATGGCGATCAGTTTGCCGTCCATAGAAGACGACGCGATCAGTTGCGACTCCTCTTTCGGGCTGAGCGGATCTTGATCCCAGTAACCGGCCAACATCGGCGTCGGACAGCGGCGGCCCAGCAACCCTTGGGTTTTCAGCGAATAGCTATTCAGCTCAATCTTCAGCACGTTATCCGAAGCGTTGGCCATGCCCATACGGCTGGCCAGCACGTCCATATACATGTCCGGTACATGTCGCTGCGTGTTGATGTCACACAGCAGGCGGTGCACCACCGGCCCCAGACAAGCCACACCCCGTAGCCGCTGCGGCTCCAAATAGGCCAGACGGACTGCTACGTTGGCGCCGAAACGGAAACCAAACGCAGTGACGCGCTGATGATCAACCCACGGCACCGAGGCCAGTTGAGTGAGCACCTGCTGGTGCAGGAAGCTGGAATCTTGCGTCAGTTTCCACTTGTAAGAAGAACCGATGGAAGGCATATCAATGGTCAGCATGGCAATGCCATGTGGCGCCAAATAGTCACGGAATAAGCGGTGATAATCGGTCTGTAGCGTGTCCAGACTGCCGCACATCAGCACCGTTGGGAACGGCGCTTCGCCTTTTTCCGGCATGTGCAGGAAGCCGGTAATGCTGCTGCCGCCTTCGATGCGGAACTCCAGTTCTTTCAACTGGTACGGCAGTAACAACGCAGCTTCTTCGTAGGCCCGGTTAGAGAGCGCCTCGGCCTGTTCGGCCAGTTCGTCCCCTTTCAGGTGCGGGTAACCGGCAATGCTGTAAAAGTTGGCCGCATTGAGCCAGTACTGCCCGCCGATCAAGGGGTCCTGTTGTTCCAGTGCACGCTGCTGCCAGAGCATGCCCTGATGCACCCATTCGTAGATCCAGTTACCGTTACGGTAACCGACTACGGTATCCAGCCACTTGTCGTTGGTGTGTTCCACATCAGCAACCGCAATGCGCGCCAGCACTTCGTTGATCTCAATCGGATCGACACCGCGCCAGGCCCACATCAGTGGGTTAAGCATGCGATACCAGTTGCTGACGGTATTGCCTTCTAGTGTGGAATGCAGTTCTGCACTGACTTTGTTGCGCGCACGCATGACCAGCGTCGAGGTCTCTGGGTGCTTAAATGAGGGTTTGAACAGGATTTCAGAAAGGTTGGCCTGTGCCATGGTAACAACAGCCTCCGTAAATCTGGCCGTAGGCCGCAAACAGCCTACTAATTAACTCGAGGTAGTGTACCGAACTCTGGCGCGATATACCCGTCATACTTGAAGCGGTATCTGCACCAGCAGCACTCGCTGGCTGCCTTGATGCACATCCTATGGTCCAGGGGCGAATATCAGAAACAAAAACGCCCGGCAGAGCCGGGCGTTTTCACGAATCAGTGTGGCGAACTTAACGGCCGCCGATCGGTGGCACGAAGGTCACCGCCATGTCCCATGGCTGTTCGATCCAGGTGTCTTGCGGGATATCAACCACATAGTCATCCACCAGCGGGCGGCCTGCCGGCTTGGCGAAGATAGTGACGAAATGCGCTTTCGGGTACATTTCACGGATCGCTTTCGCAGTACCGCCGGTATCCACCAGATCGTCGATCACGATAAAGCCTTCACCGTCGCCTTCTGCGCGCTTGAGCACTTTCATTTCGCGTTGGTTGTCATGGTCATAGCTGGAAATGCAGACGGTATCCACGTGGCGAATGCCCAGTTCACGTGCCAGTAAGGCAGCCGGTACCAGACCGCCGCGGCTTACGGCAATAATGCCAGTCCATTGCTCAACCGGCAGCAGGCGGTGAGCCAGTTTGCGCGCTTGCATTTGCAGCATGTCCCAGGTAACAACGTATTTTTCGCTCATAGAATGGTGTCCCAGCCAGCAGTGGTGCGGCTTACTCAGTAATCAGGGGAAAAAAGGTTGCGCGAGATTATAAAGACTGACCGCATCAAATACCAGTTGTACCTGGAATTTCATAAGTATTTCATATGGTGATTGATGCTGAATAAATGAACAATGGCGAGTCAAACGAGTGTGATCAAGCGCTTGAACAGCGCAATACGGTACGGGCACCGCCCCGAATAAAGTGATATTCTCTGGAGATCGTGCCAAAGCTGCACAGATGCCCCTAACCCTAACCGAGCGGCATTCCCGCACTGCCGAGAATGCTGTTACAGGAGACTTATAGTGTCTGAATTGTCTCAACTTTCACCACAGCCGCTGTGGGATATTTTTGCCAAAATCTGCTCTATTCCGCATCCTTCTTATCATGAAGAAGCGCTGGCACAGCACATCCTCGAGTGGGCGAAAGAGAAACACCTGCACGCCGAACGTGACCATGTAGGCAACATCCTGCTGCGTAAACCTGCCACCAAGGGTATGGAAAACCGCAAACCGGTCGCCCTGCAGGCGCACCTGGACATGGTGCCACAGAAAAATAACGACACGGTGCACGACTTCACCAAGGATCCGATTCAGCCATACATTGACGGCGAGTGGATTAAAGCACGCGGGACCACGCTGGGCGCCGACAACGGCATCGGTATGGCTTCTGCACTGGCAGTGCTGGCCGACGACAGCGTTGAGCACGGGCCGCTGGAAGTACTGCTGACCATGACCGAAGAAGCAGGTATGGACGGTGCATTCGGGCTGCAAGCTAACTGGCTGCAAGCGGATATCCTGATCAATACCGACTCTGAAGAAGAAGGCGAGATCTACATGGGTTGCGCCGGTGGTATTGATTTCATCACCACCCTGCCACTGCAGCGCGAAGCGGTACCTGCCGGTTACCAAACCCTGAAGCTGACGATCAAGGGTCTGAAGGGCGGTCACTCCGGTGCCGATATCCACGTGGGTCTGGGCAACGCCAACAAACTGCTGGCACGCTTCCTGTTTGATCATACCGCTGAGCTGAACCTGCGCCTGCTGGATCTGAATGGCGGTACGCTGCGCAATGCTATCCCGCGTGAGGCCTCTGCGGTGGTTGCCGTACCGGCCGAAAAAGCCGATGCGTTGAAAGGACTGACCCAGGTGTTCCTGGCAACCTTGCAAAATGAACTGGCCGCAAAAGAGAAGAACATTACCGTACTGCTGGAGCCAACCACAAGTGCGTCTCAGGCAATGACCGCCGACTGCCAGCAGCGTTTCGTCGCGCTGCTCAATGGCACGCCAAACGGCGTGATCCGCATGAGCGACGCAGTAAAAGGCGTGGTAGAAACCTCACTGAACGTGGGCGTGGTCACCACCAGCGACAGCGAAGCAGAAATCATCTGCCTGATCCGCTCACTGATCGACAGTGGTAAAGATTATGTGGTAGGTATGCTGACCGCTCTGGGCCAGTTGGCTAACGCCAAAGTGGCACCTAAAGGTGGTTACCCGGGCTGGCAGCCTGATGCTGACTCACCGGTCATGCATCTGGTGCGTGAGATCTATCAGGATCTGTTTAACAAAACACCAAACATCATGGTGATCCACGCCGGTCTGGAATGCGGTCTGTTCAAAAAGCCGTACCCAAATATGGATATGGTGTCGATTGGGCCAACCATCACCGGGCCACACTCGCCGGATGAGCAGGTGCATATCGAAAGCGTGGGCCTGTACTGGAAACTGCTGACCGCACTGCTAAAAGCGATCCCGGAACGCGCGTAATATTACAGATGACTTAGTGATCAAACCAAGGGCGCAAATATTTGCGCCCTTATTATTCCCATGGCAGCAGCAGTTGCCGCTCAAGTTGGGGATCCAGTAGCGTTACGTGCAACCCGACCAGACGCACACCACGCCCTTCACGCCGCTCACGCCATACCTGCCGTGCCACGTTGATCAAGTCGTCTTTATTCAGCACCGGCCAGACATGTTCCTGCGTGGTTTGCTGAAAATCCTGAAACTTCAGTTTTACCCCTTGCCGGGCGATATGCAGATCCGGTTTCACTTTACGCAACCGCATCTCCAGCTCGGGATAGAGCTTATCGACGATCAATGTTTCGCACTCTTCCCAGTCATGGATATCTTCCGCCAGCGTACGCTCTACTCCCACCGATTTGCGCAACCGTTCCGGCGAAACCTCGCGCAGATCGATCCCCTGACAGCGTTCCCACAGCACTCGGCCAAACTTGCCGAAGCGCTTTAACAAGGCAACCAGATCGTACTGCTGCACATCTGCGCAGGTGATCAGCCCCACTTCTTCCAACCGTTTCGCGGTCACTTTGCCCACGCCGGGGATTTTGCTCAGCGGCAGCTGCTGTAAAAATTCCGGCACCTGTGCTGGCGTGATGACGTATTGGCCATTCGGCTTGTTCAGCTCTGAAGCAATTTTGGCGAGGAACTTGATGGGCGCGATACCGGCTGACGCAGTGAGGTTCAGTTCATCGGAAATAGCCTGACGGATTTGCTGGGCGATCAGCGTCGCCGAGCCGTTGCACTGGGTGCAGTCGGTCACATCCAGATAGGCTTCATCCAGGGATAGCGGTTCAATCAGTGGGGTATAGCGCGCAAAGATTTCGCGGATATGTTGTGAGGCTTCTTTATAGGCAGCCATACGGCCGGGCAACAGTTTAAGATGCGGGCAAAGCTTGAGTGCCATTGCCGTCGACATCGCGCTGTGCACACCATAACGGCGTGCCGGATAATTGGCGGTACTGATCACCCCACGTCGGTCGGCACTGCCGCCGATCGCCAACGGAATATCGCGCAAACTGGGATCATCGCGCATTTCTACCGCAGCGAAGAAGCAGTCCATATCGACATGAATGATTTTACGCATCGCGCCTCCAATAACACTGTATAAGTATACAGGCAAAAATGGAAAGCTCAAGCCTCGGTTCAGTTCGGAGAAAACAGGGTTTCAACCAATTATCTTCGACTTGTTAAAAAAGCGTAATTTTTCAATAGTACGCTGTGGAAATTAATTACCTCAGTGACTGACAACAATAACGCTTCGCACAGGATGGCACCCTACATGAAAACATTATCGGTCTATTTGTTCGCTTCTGCCTTATCCCTGATATCTATTGCCGCTCAGGCTGCCCCCGCCATTATTGCACATCGGGGTGGCACCGCCGACGCACCTGAAAACACCCGCGTCGCCATTGAAACTGCATTGAAAAACGGCGCCGACGCTATTTGGATCACCTTGCAGGAGTCCAAAGACGGTGCAATCGTGCTGTACCGCCCTTCTGATCTGAAAGCGCTGACCAACGAACAAGGATTGGTGTCCGCCTTTACCGCCGCGCAGTTGGCAAAAGTCGATGCAGGTTGGTCATTCGCCAAAGATGATGCACACCCGTTCCGGGGAAAAGGTATTGGCATTCCAAGATTGGATGAGATTCTGGATGCTTTCCCCAAGGTCAACTTCTATCTGGATATCAAGTCACCGGACGCTGATCCTGTTCAATTCGGCAAAGCCCTGTTGGCGACATTGGAGAAGACCAACAGCTTGGACCGCACACGCGTGTATTCCACCGATGCCAAATATCTGCAGGCGCTACCGAAAGCCATTAAACGCTTTGAGACCCGCGATGAAACCCGTGACCTGCTGGCAAATATCAGTCTGTCGCATCAGTGCGAGCTGAAGCCAGACAATCAGCAACCGCGTTGGTACGGGTTGGAGCTGAAGCGTGAAGTAGAAGTGGTGGAAAAATTTACGCTGGGTGAAGGGCGTTCCAAGGCGTTTTTAACCTGGGATAAAGAATCGATCGACTGCTTCCGTTCGCAAGGGCCGGCACACATTATTCTGTTCGGTATTAACTCACCGGCGGAATATCAGCAAGCGCTGGCGCTGGGTGTAGATGGCGTGATGGTCAACTCCCCGGCCGAGGCGAAGAGTTTCCGTCAGGCCAAATAATTACGCTGCATACGCCTAATGCCGTTCAGTTAAGCCTGACAGATTATTTGTTGGTATCTGTTAGTTGCGTGTAAAGGGAATTGCCACAAACGTAGGGCAATTATCTGTAAGAACAATGTCCGGCAATTGGAGGGGCCGAAGGCGCGGCCCCTCCAACCCCGCCTTCGCTTAACACCCTCAGTCTGCTACGCAGATACCCTTGCGGCGTCACCGTTGTCGGGCGGGTCGTCTACGACAAACGTCCCTGTTTGTCTCGCCTCAACCGGCCTTCCCTGGCCGGTTGCCCCTGACAACGCCTCCTTGCTCGGCAGACGGTGATGCGCGCTCAAGGTCAACACCCGCATTGGCTGCCACCGGGCAACATATGTCATCAGTTTGACGTTGCGTGATGAAAGACAGTGAAAATGATGAGATGAGCACGCTGTTGGGCGCCCTTGAAGACGCCGAACGCAGGAGTGGCGCATAGGCGAAACCGCCATGGACGGCGGTTTCAGGCGAGACAGGCAGGGACGCCTGTCGTAGCCGGCCGTGATGCGGCGTGACGAAGAGAGGGAAGTTGGCGAAGCCAACCGTCTGATGGGGCAAAGGCGCGGGTTGCAAGGGACCGCGCCTACGGTCCCTTGCTCGGTCGGAGCGTATAAACCGCATAAAACCGCGTAGGTTTATCGACCGAAACGTTGCTCACACGCTTGGATAAACACTAACTGACAAGCATTTACGCCGCTTGCTTCCCAGTTATTCAGAGGATCCGGTGCTTTTCCAACTGCTTCTGACGCATCGCCTCTTTCTCCAAACGCTTCTTACGCGCATCGCAAGGCTCCGGGCAATCACACACTTTATCCATCCCCAGCGCTGTAATACCACCACAGCTGCCTTGCAGACTCTTGCGCTTGAACACATAGCCCAATGACATTCCGCCGACAATCAGCAGAAACAACACGAAGCTGGCGACAAATACGGTCAACATAGCGACCTCACGAATTGTTGTTCAAATAGGGTTTAAACGCATCGGAGTAGCGCTCTTCAAAACCGGTCGCGGTTTTCACAATCATGAACACCGGGATCCCCATCAGATTCGCCAACGCCATACCGCGTTCCGGCCCCAAAACGTTCAGCCCGGTCGACAAGCCATCGGCAGCCATACAGGTAGGGCTTAGCACCGTGACCGACACTAAATGGTGATGGATCGGTCGGCCTGTGATTGGATCGATAGTATGCGAATAGCGCACGCCGCCCTGCTCGAAGTAGTTGCGGTAATCGCCCGACGTGGCGATCGACATCTCGCCCGGCTGGATCACCAGTTGCGCCTTCTGCTCCATACCCGCCGTCGGCCGTTCAATGGCGATACGCCACGGCTTTTTCTCACCGTTGTGGCCGCGAGTACGGACTTCGCCGCCAATATCTACCATATAGTTTTTGACCTGCTGCGATTGCAGATACTGGGCAATCACATCCACACCATAGCCTTTCGCGATCGAAGAAAGATCTACGTATAACTCAGGAATGCTCTTAACCAACGCATTGCCCTGCACCGACAATTTGTCGATACCGGTCCAGGCGCGACGCTGCTCCAGTTCGGCAGCGCTCGGTACCTTTTCCGGTCGCCCTTCAGGTCCGAAACCCCACAGATTAACCAACGGCCCGACGGTCACATCCAGTGCACCGTCGGTGACGCGGTTGATCCGTAGCGCTTCCAGCACCACTTCAGTCGTGGCGGCAGAGACCGGGAAAGGTTTATCCACTACGCGGCTGGCATTGAAGCGGCTCAGTTCAGAATCAGGCCGGTAGGTCGACATTTGATCGTTGACCAACTCCAACCGCTTGTCGATCTCCGCCTGCATTTTGGCGGCAGACGGCGTGTCATCGCCGGTAACATAGCGGATCGAATAAGACGTCCCCATGGTTTTACCATCAAGATTCACCTGCTCCGGCCCGCAGCCAGTCAATAACAGGGTGGCGCTCAGCGCCACCGTCGTTATTAACCCCTTCATTGCCCATCCACGCATTTAGCCACCAAAGTCATCAAGCATGATATTTTCGTCTTCGACACCCAGATCTTTCAACATCTTGATCACCGCAGCGTTCATCATTGGCGGACCACACATGTAGAACTCGCAGTCTTCCGGCGCGGGGTGATTTCGCAGATAGTTTTCCAACAGAACATTATGGATAAAGCCAGTGTAACCCGTCCAGTTATCCTCAGGCTGCGGATCGGAAAGTGCCACATGCCAGGTGAAGTTCTCGTTCTCTTCCTGCAACCGGTTGAAATCGTCCTCATAGAACATTTCACGCAGTGAACGCGCACCGTACCAGAAGGTAATTTTGCGTTTCGACTTCAAACGATTGAGCTGGTCAAAGATATGTGAACGCATCGGTGCCATACCCGCACCACCGCCGATGAAGATCATTTCAGCGTCGGTGTCCTTGGCGAAGAACTCACCGAACGGACCTGAAATGGTCACCTTGTCACCGGCCTTCAACGACCAAATGTAGGAAGACATAATGCCCGGCGGCACATCCGGATCACGCGGTGGCGGCGTGGCGATACGCACGTTGAGCATGATGATGCCCTTTTCGTCCGGGTAGTTCGCCATCGAGTAGGCACGCACGGTGGTTTCATTAACCACCGAACGGTAGCGGAACAGGTTGAACTTGTCCCAGTCACCACGGTACTCGTCCGGCACGTCAAAATCGGCATAGCTGATATCGTGTGCCGGCGCTTCGATCTGGATAAACCCACCAGCGCGGAACGGCACGTCTTCACCGTCAGGGATTTTCAGTTTCAGCTCTTTGATAAAGGTGGCTTTGTTATCATTGGAGATAACCTCGCACTCCCATTTCTTCACGCCGAAGATCTCTTCCGGTAACTCGATTTTCAGGTTCTGCTTCACGTTCACCTGACAGGCCAGTCGACAACCTTCTTTCGCTTCACGCTTGTTGATGTGCGACAGTTCGGTCGGCAGAATATCGCCGCCGCCCTCTTTGATCACGACTCGACACTGACCGCAAGAACCGCCGCCGCCACAGGCAGACGAAACAAAGATCCCTTGGCTGGAGAGCATATTCAGCAGCTTGTCACCCGCCGGAGCAGTAAAGCTTTTGTCCAGATCGCCGTTCACTTCCACCGCAATGTCACCGGTGTTCACCAGTTTTGATTTGGCGAACAGGATGAGCAACACCAGCACCATGACGATGCCGGTAAACATCGCGACGCCTAAAATAATTTCCATAAATTCTTCCCGCCTTTACAACTGAACACCGGAGAAGGACATAAAGCCCAACGCCATCAGCCCGGTGGTGATAAAGGTAATGCCCAAACCGCGTAACCCTGCGGGGACATTGGCATACTTGAGTTTTTCGCGGATACCCGCCATCGCGACAATCGCCAACATCCAGCCGGTGCCGGAACCGAAGCCGTACACCACCGATTCGGCGAAGTTGTAGTCACGTTGCACCATGAAGGAAACGCCACCGAAAATGGCGCAGTTCACTGTGATCAATGGCAGGAAAATGCCGAGTGCGTTGTACAGCGACGGGAAGAAGCGATCGAGGATCATCTCCAAAATCTGTACCAACGCGGCAATTACGCCGATAAAGGTAATGAAGTTGAGGAAGCTCAGATCAACACCTTCCACCAGCGCGCCATCACGCAGGATCAGGTTGTAGACCAGGTTGTTCACCGGTACGGAGATCCCAAGCACCAAGGTCACCGCGATGCCCAAACCAAAGGCGGTCGATACCTTCTTCGACACGGCCAGGAAGGTACACATCCCCAGGAAGAACGCCAACGCCATGTTCTCAACGAACACTGCGCGTACAAACAGGCTGATATAATGTTCCATCGGCCATTACTCCTTTTCGATCTGCGCTGGTTTCAGGGTGCGTAGCGCCCAAATCAGCAGGCCGATGATAAAGAACGCACTCGGTGCCAGCAGGAACAGGCCGTTCGGCTGATACCAACCACCGTTCTGCACCGTTTCCAGCACGGGAATACCAAACAGCTTGCCAGACCCGAACAGCTCGCGCAGGAAACCGACCAACACCAGGATCACCCCGTAGCCCAGGCCGTTGCCGATACCGTCCATGAAACTCTCGATTGGCGGTGACTTCATGGCATACGCCTCAGCGCGGCCCATCACAATACAGTTAGTGATGATCAAACCGACAAACACTGATAGCTGTTTGGAGATCTCGAACGCATAGGCACGCAACAGCTGATCGACCACAATGACCAATGAAGCGATAATTGCCATCTGCACGATGATGCGCACACTGTTTGGAATATGGTGACGGATCAGTGAAATAAAGAAGCTGGAAAACGCCGTTACCAACGTCACTGCAATGGTCATCACCACTGCGGTCTCCAGCTTGGTAGTCACTGCCAACGCAGAACAGACCCCAAGCACCTGCAAGGCGATCGGGTTGTTGTCGAACAGCGGCCCCAAAAGGACCCGTTTAATCTCTTTGGAATCAGCCATTTTTCAGCGCTCCTTCACGAACTTTTTTCAGGAACGGGCCAAAGCCGTGCTCGCCCAACCAGAAGTCAAAAGTATGCTGCACACCGTTGGAGGTCAGCGTGGCGCCGGATAAACCGTCTACCCCGTGTTCATCCCCCTGACGCGCTCCGCCTTTCACTACGCGGATCGCCGGCTGCCCGTTGTCGTCAAACAGCTTTTTCCCGATCCACTGCTGGCGCCAACTGGCATTCTCAACCTCACCACCCAGCCCCGGGGTTTCCCCTTGCTGGTAGTAAGTAATGCCCTTCACCGTGTTGCCGTCGTTATCTAACGCAACAAAGGCGTACATCATCGACCACAGACCTGTGCCATAGACCGGCAATACAATTTTGTTCACCGTACCGCTGTCGTCACGCACCAGGTAAATTTCTGCCTGATTACTGCGGCGTTTGATACCCGCCGGATCGTCAGCCGCCGGCAGCGCCGCGCTTTTGCTATCGTCACGCAATGCCGCAGCCAGATCGAACGTAGCCGCTTTGCCGGTTACAAACTCGCCGCTGTTTAAATCCAGCAAACGTGGTTCGATGCGTTGTGTGAACAACGCTTTAACCTGCTCGCCTTCCATCTTCGGTTGCAGCAAGCCTGCTACATCGAGGATGTTGCGCTGTTTATCGAGTAATTTCTGTTCCTGCTGTTTGGACTTCAGGCCGACGGCGGAACCCGCCACCACCACAGAACACACCAGACACAGCAGCAATACCACCAGCAGCGTTTTACCGATGCTGTCGTTTTTAGATTCATTCGCCACGGGCTTTTCTCCGCTTGATGTTGGCCTGCACCACCAGATAATCGAACAGCGGCGCGAACAGATTGGCGAACAGAATCGCCAGCATCATCCCTTCCGGATAGGCTGGGTTGACGACCCGAATCAGCACACACATCACGCCAATCAGGATGCCGTACCACCATTTGCCTTTGTTGGTAAACGAGGCAGAAACCGGATCGGTGGCCATAAAGATCATGCCGAAGGCAAAACCGCCTAACACCAGATGCCAGTACCACGGCATGGCAAACAACGGGTTGGTAGTAGAACCAATGGCGTTGAACAGGAAGGCGGTCGCCATCATGCCCAGCATCACGCCAGCGACAATGCGCCAGGACGCTACGCGACCAAACAGAATTATCGCGCCACCAAGCAAGATCATCAGCGTAGAGACTTCACCGACTGAACCGGGAATGTTGCCGAGGAAGGCATCCATCCAACTGATAGACTGGCCAGTAGCCACGTTACTCAGGCTGTGTGCCCCACCTGCGCTCCACTGCGCCAGCGGTGTCGCGCCGGAGAAACCGTCAGCGGAGGTCCACACCAGATCACCGGAAATCTGTGCCGGATAAGCAAAGAACAGGAACGCACGCCCAGCTAACGCCGGGTTAAGGAAGTTACGTCCCGTACCACCAAATATCTCTTTCGCGACCACCACACCGAAGGTAATGCCCAGTGCGGCCTGCCACAGCGGCAGCGTTGGCGGTACGATCAACGCAAACAGAATAGAGGTAACGAAGAAGCCTTCGTTAATCTCATGCTTGCGAATGACGGCGAACAGCACCTCCCAGAAACCACCGACCAGGAACACCACGGCGTAAATCGGCAGGAAATAGCAGGCGCCCAGCACCATTTTGCTGACCCAGCCTGCATCTGCCGCCAATGAGGCACCCAACCATTGTGCCAACCGGTAGTGCCAATCCCCTGCCAGCACCTGCTGGAGTTGATCGCCACTGTAAAGGTGGTGCAATGCAGGAATGGCTTGTTGGCCGACGTTGTACATCCCCCAGAACATTGCCGGGAACACCGCCAACCACACCAGGATCATCATACGTTTCAGATCAATGGCGTCGCGTACGTGCGAAGCGCCACGTGTCACCAAACCAGGGGTATAGAACACCGTGGTCGTCGCTTCAAACAGCGGGTACCACTTTTCCAGCTTGCCGCCCGGTGTGAAGTGATGCTCGATTTTTTCAAAAAAGTTCTTCAGGCCCATCGGTTATCCTTCCTGCTCAATCTTGGTCAGCACATCGCGCAGCACCGGAGCGTATTCATACTTGCCGGGGCAAACGAAGGTGCACAGCGCCAGATCTTCTTCATCCAGCTCCAGACAGCCCAACGCCTGTGCGCTGTCACTGTCACCCGCCAGCAGGTCGCGCAGCAGCAGGGTCGGTAGGATATCCAGCGGCATCACCCGCTCGTAGTTACCGATCGGCACCATCGCACGCTCACCGCCGTGGGTAGTGGTCGAGAAGGCAAACAATTTCTTCTTCAGGAAGTGGCCCAGCGTGGTGCGGGTGATGGAGAATTTATCCGGCGACGGCGCGATCCAACCGAATAACTCTTTATCGCGCCCTTCCTGCAATACAGAAACCAGCGAATGGAAACGGCCAAGGTAAGCGTTCGGTCCGGCAACGTGGGTACCGCTCAGCACTGAGCCAGAAATCACGCGGTTCTCACCGGCTTTCAGACGACCGGCAGTCAGTTCATCAAGGCTGGCCCCCAACCGGGTACGCAGCAGCACAGGGTGTTCCACTTGCGGCCCGGCTAACGCGACCACCCGATGGGTATCGAGTGTACCGGTGGTAAACAGGGTGCCAATGGCGATCACGTCCTGATAACCGATATGCCAGACGGTCTTTTTCAAACTGACTGGTTCGAGGAAATGAATATGAGTCCCCACCAGCCCCGCAGGATGCGGGCCGGCGAACTCGTTATAGGTCACCTGTGCATCGGGTTGTTTACCCAGATTCACGCCGGCTGCGTGACAAACATGCACCTTGCCGTCGGTCATGCGCGCCAATACAGACAGCCCAGCGTTGAACGCCGCTAACTGCTCAGCGATGATCACCTGCGGATCGGCAGCCAGCGGCTGGCTGTCCATGGCGGTAACGAAAATCGCGCGCGGGGTGGTACCGGGAGCCGGTGTTTTACTGAATGGACGGGTACGTAGCGCAGTCCACAGGCCACTGGCGAGCAATTCGCTTTCGACTTGTTCACGCGGCAACATGGCGAGTTCAGCCGTTGGATAATGGGCAAACTCCAGTTGGTCATCGCCGCCGTTTTCAACAGCAATCACGACCGACTGCAATACGCGCCGCTCACCACGGTTGATTGCCACAATACGGCCACTGGCAGGTGCGGTGAAGAAAACACCGGGTGTCTTTTTATCTTCGAACAGCGCCTGACCTTTCTTAACGCTATCGCCTTCCTGCACCAGCATGGACGGGCGCATTCCGACGTACTCTTCCCCAAGCAGGGCGACATGCTGAATTATTGGGCCGTCCTGAATCGCCTGAACCGGTGTTCCGGCAATTGGCAGATCTAACCCTTTTCTGATTTTAATCATAGGATTTATACGATGTTGGTTAGTTTCACACGTCTTACCGGCCCCAGAGGCTGGTACTGACGATGCCTGGATGATGAGGCTACTGATGCAGCCTCTGGGTTGGGCGCAACGGCATCACGCTCAACATGAAATCTTTCGCACTGACAAAATGGGGTAACGTACATTCCGTTGATTAACTCCTGCATCCATTTTGCGCGATAAAAACGCTGTTAATATTTTGTTGCCGCTGGATGTCCATGCAATAGGCAGGGTGATAACGTCAACACCTCTACTCCGCGACCGTAACAGCAGATTAATTCGAGCCGGAATATTAACATTTTCCACAACATTTTTCTGCGTTGGGCAGTGACCTGAGTCAAGCAAACGCAATTAAATTTCGGCTGTTTTACACCACTAATCGTTAAAATCTGCCTGTCGATTCACTTTTATCGAAGTTTGTAGTTTTTTTATACACATCGCATATTGCTAAAAAAGAACACACTGGTAATCTGACGGTGTTTTAAGACCGTAAAACAATAATCAGTGGCATGTTGGCCATGTGTATTGAGCCAGCAGATAAATATAAGCAGGAATAATAATGAGAAAAATCGCACTGTTGTTTGCGATGCTTTTTTCTATGCCGATGATCACGGCCTGTAGCGCCAGCGAGCAGGTTCCCGAGGTTCCGGTAGTTAAACAGCAATTAGTCGGTTCACCGGTCTATATTCAGATTTTCAAAGAAGAACGCACGCTGGAATTGTATGCTAAAATGGGCAACGAATTCCGCCTGGTGAACTCTTTCCAAATCTGTAATTTCTCCGGCGGCCTCGGGCCGAAACGCCGTGAAGGTGACTTTAAAAGTCCGGAAGGCTTTTATAGCGTTGACGCACGTCATCTGAAACCCGACAGTAAGTATTATCGGGCAATAAATATCGGCTTCCCTAATGATTACGATAAGTCACAGGGGTATTCCGGCGCATATCTGATGATCCACGGCGAATGTAAATCGATTGGTTGTTATGCGATGACCAACACCTATATGGATGAGATTTACCGTTACGTCGAAGCTGCATTCGCTTACGGTCAGAGCCGGATTGATATCAGTATCTATCCGTTCCGCATGACCGATCAGAACCTGAAACGCCACAGCTCATCCAACTACATTACCTTCTGGCGCCAGTTGAAACCGGGTTATGACTACTTCGTCAAAAACCACCAGCCGCCGATGGTCAGCGTAGCCAATGGCCAATACGTCTTGGGTCAACCCGTGCTGAGCAGCAGCCAGATGACGCAATATGCGTCAACCACGGCTCCCGCTGTCAGTACCAATCCCTTCGCTCAGACCAAGCCGCTCACCGAAGTGAAATAGCGCGAATTCGCCTGGTGCAATCTTGTGCCAGGTTTCATTCGCCGTCAGTGGCTGGGTAGCGATCACCGTGACCACATCATTAGGTGTGGTCTGCTGCTGAAAATCAATCTCAACATCCTGATCGAGCAGCGTAGCTTTACCAAAGGGTGCGCGACGGGTAATCCAATACAAGTTGGTGGAGCAATAAGCCATCACAAAGCGCCCATCCGACAACAGCATATTGAATACCCCCTTTTGACGCAGTTGATCTGCCAGCAGAGCGATATAACGGAATACCGGTGGCCAACGGCTTGGGGTGCGCGGGTATTTCAGTGACAGCTGATGCAGCAGCCAGCAGAACGCATACTCACTGTCAGTCTGGCCAACCGGGCGGAAAGTGCCGGTTTCCATCTGGCGATAGCCTTTCAACTGACCATTGTGTGCGTAGGTCCAATTACGTCCCCACAGTTCACGGGTGAACGGGTGAGTATTTTCCAGCGAGACTTCGCCACGGTTGGCCTGACGGATATGTGAAACCACCGCACAGGATTTGATGGGGTATTCCTGCACCAGGCGGGCTATCGGCGAGTCGAAACTCGGCTGGGGATCCTTAAACGTGCGGCAACCGTTCCCTTCGTAGAAGGTAATGCCCCAACCATCTTTATGTGGCCCGGTACGGCCACCGCGCTGAACCAACCCGGTAAAGCTAAAGCAAATATCGGTCGGTACGTTTGCGCTCATCCCGAGCAGTTCACACATCGCCAGCACTCCTTAACCACACTGACACCGTCTATCTATACGGACGCGGTATGCGGCGCCCGTACTATAATTAATGAGGGACGAATGTCCCTCGGCAGCTATTACGCCTTAACCATCTCTTTTTCGATCAGTTGAATCAAGATGTGAATCGCTTTGATATGGATTTCCTGAATGCGGTCGGCATAGCCGAAGTGCGGCACACGGATTTCCACGTCGGCGGAACCCGCCATTTTGCCGCCATCTTTGCCGGTAAGGGTGATCACTTTCATTCCCTTCGCACGTGCCGCTTCGATAGCTTTAATGATATTGCCGGAGTTGCCGGAGGTAGAAATGCCCAGCAATACGTCACCTTCGCGGCCTACCGCTTCCACATAGCGTGAAAACACGTACTCATAGCCGAAGTCGTTGCTGACGCAGGACAAGTGGCTAACGTCGGAAATGGCAATCGCCGGATAGCCCGGACGGTTTTCACGGTAGCGGCCCGTCAGCTCTTCGGCAAAGTGCATAGCGTCACAGTGAGAGCCGCCGTTGCCGCAGGAGATGACTTTCCCACCGGCTTTAAAGGAATCGGCCAGCAGCACTGCTGCACGTTGAATCGCGTCGATATTGGCGTCGTCATTGATAAATTTTGCCAGGGTATCGGCCGCTTCGTTCAGTTCACTACGAATAAGGTCGTGGTACATGAGGAACCTCTTGTTATCGTCAATCTTCCGCCCCGCAGTGTAACGGATCGGGGAAAAACCGAGAAGCACTGTGAGTCAAACAGCACCGCGGTTGAGGCGCCAATGAGGTTTTTGATTATTGATGCGGTCAGTTTGTGACTTAAGTTGTAATTAAACTGTAAATGCATTGATAAAAATATGGGGTTGTACTAAAACCTATTACATACACACAACAGGTCAGACCTCTTGCCACTTTGGAGCTTCTTATGATGGTTCTTAGTATTGTTGTTTTGCTGGCACTCATTGGTGTGGTGTTTTATCACCGAGTGAACCTCACCCTCAGTAGCCTTATTCTTCTGGCATACACCGCTGCTATGGGCGCCATTGGTCTGTGGACCTTCTGGATGCTGCTGCCGCTGGCGATTATTTTGCTGCCACTGAACGTCACATCATTGCGTCGTTCAATGCTGTCTGCCCCGGCGCTGCGTGCTTTCCGCAAGGTAATGCCACCTATGTCCACCACCGAAAAGGAAGCTATCGAAGCCGGTACTACCTGGTGGGAAGGCGACTTGTTCCGCGGTACGCCGGACTGGAACAAACTGCATAACTACCCGAAACCGCAATTGACCGCCGAAGAGCAGGCGTTTATTGACGGCCCAGTGGAAGAAGCCTGCCGTATGGCGAACGACTTCCAGATCACCCATGAACTGGCAGATTTGCCGCCGGAACTGTGGGCATATCTGAAAGAACACCGCTTCTTCGCGATGATCATCAAAAAAGAATACGGCGGCCTGGACTTCTCTCCTTATGCACAGGCACGCGTACTGCAAAAACTGTCCGGCGTTTCCGGCATCCTGGCCATCACCGTTGGCGTACCTAACTCCCTCGGCCCAGGTGAACTGCTGCAACACTACGGTACCGATGAGCAGAAAAACCACTACCTGCCAGGTCTGGCCCGTGGCGATGAGATCCCTTGTTTCGCCCTGACCAGCCCGGAAGCGGGTTCCGATGCCGGTGCCATTCCGGACGTCGGCACCGTTTGTATGGGTGAGTGGCAAGGCGAACAGGTGCTGGGCATGCGCCTGACCTGGAACAAACGCTATATCACGCTGGCACCGGTTGCGACCGTGCTTGGCCTGGCGTTCAAACTGTATGACCCGAATCACCTGCTGGGCGATAATGAATCACCGGGTATCACCTGTGCGCTGATCCCAACCAGCACTCCAGGTGTTGAAATCGGTAACCGCCACTTCCCGCTGAACGTCCCATTCCAAAACGGCCCGACTCGCGGTAATGACGTGTTCGTGCCTATTGATTACATCATTGGCGGGCCAAAAATGGCCGGTCAGGGCTGGCGTATGCTGGTTGAGTGCCTGTCGGTAGGCCGTGGCATCACCCTGCCTTCCAACTCCACCGGTAGTGTGAAGTCCATGGCGCTGGCTATTGGGGCATACGCCCATATCCGCCGTCAGTTCAAGCTCTCAATCGGCAAGATGGAAGGTATCGAAGAGCCACTGGCGCGTATCGCCGGTAACACCTATGTGATGGATGCAGCGGCTACGCTTATCACCAGCGGCCTGATGCTGGGCGAGAAACCGGCCGTGCTGTCGGCTATCGTGAAATACCACTGTACCCATCGCGGTCAGCAGGCAATCATTGATGCAATGGATATCGCCGGCGGTAAAGGCATCATGCTGGGTAAATCCAACTTCCTGGCCCGTGCCTATCAAGGTGCACCTATCGCCATCACGGTTGAAGGCGCCAACATCCTGACCCGTACTATGATGATCTTCGGTCAGGGCGCTATCCGTTGCCATCCTTACGTGCTGGACGAAATGGCTGCGGCGCAAAAGAACGACCTGAACGCCTATGACAAATTGCTGTTCGGTCATCTGGGCCACGTAGGCAGTAATAAGGTACGTAGCTTCTGGCTGGGCCTGACCAACGGTCGCACCAGCAGCACACCAACCAAAGATTCGACCCGTCGTTACTACCAACAGTTGAACCGCCTGAGTGCAAACCTGGCGCTGCTGTCGGACGTATCCATGGGCGTGCTGGGTGGCAGTCTGAAACGTCGTGAGCGTATCTCCGCCCGCTTAGGGGATATCCTCAGCCAAATGTATCTGGCTTCCGCGGCACTGAAACGTTTTGAAGATGAAGGCCGTCAGAAAGACGATTTACCGCTGGTACATTGGGCCGTACAGGATAGCTTGCATCAGGCAGAACAAGCATTGGACGATCTGCTGCGCAACTTCCCGAACCGCTTTATCGCTGGCGTGATGCGCCTGGTGGTCTTCCCGTTGGGCCGCGTGCATACCGCACCGTCTGACCGACTGGATCACCAATTGGCCAAGATCATTCAGCAGCCGTCCGCCACACGTAGCCGTCTGGGTCGTGGCCAGTATCTGACGCCAAGCGAGCACAATCCAGTGGGTCTGCTGGAAGCCGCACTGGCTGACGTAATCGCCGCCGAGCCGATTCACGACCGTCTGTGCAAAGCGGCCGGCAAGAATCTGCCGTTCACCCGATTGGATCGTTTGGCACAGCGTGCACTGGAAGAAGGCAAAATTAGCGCGGATGAAGCGAAGATCCTGGTGAAAGCCGAAGAGAGTCGCCTGCGTTCCATTAACGTTGATGACTTCGAGCCGGATGCGCTGGCGGCCAGTAAGCCGGAAAAGTCGCTAAAGCTGGATAAGCGCCAGAAACACACCGAAGCCGCGTAACTGCAATCAACTGACTTACCCAGGGGCGATAATCATCGCCCCTTTTCTCTTTCTGGTTCTATTCAAAAATGCAGCAAGAACGGGACGTTCCGAGGCTGATGCTTATCTGCATCACACTGGGAGACGCGGAGGTTGCCGCCATTTTGGCTTACGAACCCGAAAGGTAAGGCAAGCCAGCGGTTGAGCTTGCCCCACCTGTTGATTGTTGGCGATGGATCCATCAGCTCCCTTCTTCAGGATATCCGGCAGACTAGCCGTTCTGGCGAATACGCGCCAGCAGGGCGTCGATATGTTCGATTTGCGGTGCATTGACGATCAGCGCACGGCCCAACCCTAAAGCATTACGCTGACACTCAAGGCGCATCTCGGCATCGTCTATGCTGTCCAGATCGGCAACATGCGCCAGGCCAATAGTGCGACGGATCAGCTCACTGCCACAGTAGCCTACCGCATCCGTCCACACCTGCTGCAGGAACTGTTCGGCATAGCCTGGTACTGCCAACGCAAGTTCACGGGTCTGTTGGTGACATAACGCCAGGAAACGATCAGAGAAAATCAGCCAAAGTTCGCGTACATCTTGTAAACGCTGCTCACGCCCTGCGGCGGCATCACGCGGCCCTAAAAGCCCCGGCAAGCCACAGTAATTCAATAACAGGTTCCCCAGCACGCTACCGACATCAAAGCCGATCGGGCCATAGAAACCAAATTCTGCGTCTATCGCCTTCAGTTTACCTTCCGCGACAAAAATCGAGCCACTGTGAATATCGCCATGCAGCAGCGCTTCTGCCTTGCTCAAAAAGCGATGTTTCAACCCGGCGACAGCCAGTTTTAGCGGCGCATCATGACGCAGTTCAAGCACCTGCGGCAGCAGTGCTGCATCGAACTGATTACGTTCATGATCAATATAGGGATCGGTAAAGAACAGATCTTCAGTGATCTGACACAGTTCAGGATTGGTAAAACGGCTGACCTCAGCTTTTTTCTGCTGGGCCGACTGATAAAAGTCGGAGGTATGGAAGAGGGTCTGGGCCAAATATTCCGCCAGTTGTCCAACCGCCAACGGGTAATACTTGCCCTTGAGCAATTCGCTGCGCCAGATGTGATGATCAGAAAGATCTTCTTGTACCATCACCGCCAGCTCGGGATCGTGATGGAGTACCTTTACCGTATGCCGTGGACAAAAACCACCGTGGATCAACAGGGTCTCTGCTTCAATACGCGCACGATCCAAGGTCAATGGCCAAGATTCCCCCACGCAACGTACGTACGGAAGTGCCTGTTTGACGATCACCCGGCTTATACCGTCACGATCGCGGATCTTGAACACCAGGTTCAGGTTACCGTCGCCAATCTCGTCGGCGCTAACGAGCGCGTGAGGATCGGTGAGTTGCCCGTATTGACGTGCATACTCAACAGCATCGGCAGCAGTAAACGTACGATAATGCGACATACCCAACCCCTCCTTCCTTTCTCACTGGCGTAGCAATTTTATTTTTTTAGACGTAAAAGCATTTGGACGTCTATACATCCGGATGTCATGTTGGCAGAATAGCTTTCCAGATGCAATAACTACGCAACAAGGAATTAACCGCCGATGCAAGCGCTTAACACCACCAGTTTGACCTTGAGTGACAACCGACTTTGGATCCTCGATCAACAGGCTTTGCCGCAGGAAAAACAGTGGCGTACCTGTGACAGCGTGGAAGAATTGGTGGGGCATATTCACAGCCTGCGAGTACGCGGTGCACCGTTAATTGGTTTATCCGCCAGCCTGCTATTGGCTCTGTTGGCGGAACGCGGCCTGCCGCGTGAAGAACTGGAGCAAGCACTGATCACGTTACGTGCCGCACGACCGACGGCAGTCAACCTGATGAACAATCTGGATCGCATGAAGCTCGCACTAGCACAACCTCAGTGGGTATCCGCGATGGTGGAAGAAGCATTGCGATTAGTGGAAGAAGATCGCAAGTTGTGCGATCGCATTGCCGATCACGGTGCCGAACTGGTGAAACCCGGCAGCCGTCTGCTGACACATTGCAACACTGGTGGCCTGGCAACCGCGGGGATTGGCACAGCCATCGGCGTTCTGTTGCGCGCTCATCAGCAAGGCAATGTACAACAGGTGTGGGTCGATGAAACCCGTCCGCTGCTACAGGGAGGGCGACTGACCGCTTGGGAACTGGGCGAACTGGGTATCCCATATAAGCTGATTTGCGACTCTATGGCCGCTAGCCTAATGGCGCAGGGCCAGGTAGATGCCGTGTGGGTCGGTGCCGACCGCATCGCCGCTAACGGTGATGTCGCTAACAAGATTGGCACCTATAGCCTGGCGGTGCTGGCGCATTACCACCGTATTCCGTTCTACGTCGCCGCGCCGCACACCACCCATGATCCGCACTGCCCAAATGGAGCCGCAATCCCGATTGAGCAGCGCGCTGCCACCGAGGTGACCGGTGTTGCGGGTAGCTTTGGCTCATGCCAGTGGGCACCTGTTGATGCCCCGGTCTATAACCCGGCATTCGACGTGACGCCAGCGGCACTGATTAGTGGCTGGGTGTTCGACAGCGGCGTGATCACGCCGCAACAGGCTAATGAAGGAATTTTCACGCGGGCGTTAGGCTAACGCCCGCATCATAGCGGTCAATCGAGACGTGGATACGCATCGGCGATGTTGTCGCCGGTGAAATGCGCCACCCAGCCTTCCGGGTTATCGAACACGCGGATGGCAGTGAAATTCGGTGCTGAGCCCATATCGAACCAATGGCGGGTATCGGCCGGCACCGAAATCAGATCGTTCTTCTCACACAGGATCTGGAAGATCTTGCCATCCAGATGCAGGCAGAACAGTCCAGCACCCTCGACAAAGAAACGCACTTCATCTTCGCCGTGGGTATGCTCGGATAAAAACTTGCTGCGCAACACGTCACGCTGGGCATTATCCGGACGCATGCTAATCACGTCCCAACTCTGGTAACCCTTCTCCGCCACCAGTCGATCGATCTGATGCTGATAGGCGGCGATCACCGTCGCAGGTTCCGGGTTTTCACCCAGTTCGCGATCCGCCTGCCAGCGTTCGAAACGTACGCCAATCTGCGCCAGCTGCTGCTGGATCGCCTGCGCATCATTGCTCTGCCACAAAGGCTGCTGCGGCTCTTTATCACTGAAAATGGTTAATCCACTCATGAGGCAAACTCCCCTAAATCGATATGATCAAACCGGTTAACCTGCGGATGTTGGCTTTGTTCATCGGCATCATTGCGGATCAGTTGGCAGGTATGCCAACCGGCGGCACGCGCGGCGTCCAGCTCTTGGTGAATGTCAGAAAGAAATAACAGCGCGTCAGGATCAATACCGATTTCACTGGCAATATTACGATACGACGCAACGTCACGCTTGGCACCAACGTGGGTATCAAAATAACCGCTGAACAGCGGCCGCAGATCCCCGGCATCGCTGTATCCGAACAGCAGTTTCTGTGCCTCTACCGACCCGGATGAGTAGACATACAACTTCAGCCCTTGCTGCTGCCAGACAGCCAATTGCCCGGCCACTTCGGGATACAAATGCCCACGAAAATCACCGTTCTGGTAGCCACTGCGCCAAATGATGCCTTGCAATGCTTTCAGCGCGGTAGACTTGCGGTCTTCGTCCATAAAGCGATACAGCGTGGTAATCAGTTGCTCAATATCCGCCTGCGGCTGATCAATTTCATGGCGTAAGTCGGCCAGCGGCGCGGTCACTTCGGCATCAGCGGCGTGCTGACGAAGAAACGTCGCCAACCTTTCACGTGCATAAGGGAACAATACTTGATGTACGAAGCGGATATCGCTGGTGGTGCCTTCAATGTCGGTGACGATAGCGCGGATCATTTTGCCTCCAGTAAACGGCGTTGCAGTTCGCACTGGAACAGGAATTCCAGCCCTTCGAGATGACGGCGAGCCTCTGCGACCTGGCGGCCCCAGCAATACAAACCGTGTCCCCGCACCAGAAAACCATATTGCAATGGCGTTACTTCAGCATAAGCCGCCACACGTGCTGCTAATCGCGGGATGTCCTGATCGTTATCGAAAATGGGGATAACCACGCTGTCCAGGTGCGTGTTTTGTCCGCTGAGTGATTTTTGCATCTCATAGCCCTGCAACAACAGTCCATCACTACGTTCAACACGCGACAGCACAGTCGCATTCACTGAATGTGTATGCAGCACCGCACCAATCTGCGGGTAGAGACGGTAAATCAAGGTATGCAGGCCGGTTTCCGCCGATGGTGTACGGCCGCTTGGTACATGATTAGTGCCAGTTTCTACCAGCAGGAAATCTGTTTCTGTCAGGCTGCCTTTATCCTTGCCGGATTCGGTCACCAGACAGTGCTGATCGTCGAGACGCAACGACATGTTACCTCCCGTCGCCGGACACCAGCCCTTCTCACCAATCCAGTGGCAAGCAGACAATAGCGCTGTAAGTTGCGGATTTTCGGTCATTATCGTTTCCCGGTCTGTAAGGTCGTCCAGCAGATGAAGCTTAGAATGATTTGATTAATGGTTAGATCTTTTCTTCATTTAGCCATCTAAGCGTCTTGATTGCCAAATACTAACATCGTGTTATATTGACGGCAACATAAGCGCCAGGAGTATTAGCCTGCTATGAGCACTTCAGCATTGATTCCCGAAAGTAAACTGCCCGCGCTGGGCACAACCATTTTTACCCAGATGAGTGCATTGGCGGCACAGCATCAGGCAATCAATTTGTCGCAAGGTTTTCCCGATTTTGATGGTCCGGACTACCTGAAAGAGCGCTTGGCCTGGCATGTGAGTCAGGGCGCTAACCAATATGCACCGATGACTGGCGTTGCTCCACTGCGTGAGGCTATCGCCGAGAAAACCGCGGCTCTGTACGGCTGGCTGCCGGACGCCACCACCGAAGTCACCGTCACGGCAGGGGCTACCGAAGCCCTGTTCGCCGCCATCAGCGCGTTAGTACGTCCCGGCGATGAAGTGATTTGCTTTGATCCCAGCTACGACAGCTATGCACCGGCGGTGGCCTTGTCCGGCGGCACGCTAAAACGCATTGCACTGCACCCCCCGGCGTTCAGCGTAGACTGGCAACAATTTTCTGAATTGCTGTCACCACGTACCCGTCTGGTGATCCTCAATACGCCGCACAACCCCTCCGCCACGGCCTGGCAAGCTGAAGATATGCAGCACTTGTGGCACGCCATTAGCGATCACGAAATCTATGTCCTCAGCGATGAAGTCTATGAGCACATTTGCTTCGCCAAAGGGGGACACACCAGCGTATTAGCTCACCCACAATTGCGTCAGCGTGCGATCGCCGTGTCCTCTTTCGGTAAAACCTTCCACATGACAGGATGGAAAGTGGGTTACTGCGTGGCCCCAGTAGCGCTGAGTGCAGAAGTACGCAAAGTGCACCAATACCTGACCTTCTCAGTCAACACCCCGGCGCAATTGGCACTGGCAGATATGCTGCGCAGCGAACCAGAACATTGGCAGCAGTTATCGGCGTTTTACCGTGCCAAGCGCGATCGTTTTGTGCAGGCATTGTCAAACAGCCGACTGGAAATTCTCCCCTGCGAAGGTACATACTTCCTATTGGCAGATTACAGCGCCGTCTCCGATTTGGACGACGTGGCGTTCTGCCATTGGTTAACTGAGCACGTAGGCGTGGCGGCGATCCCGCTGTCGGTCTTCTGTGCCGATCCTTTCCCACATAAATTGATCCGGCTGTGCTTCGCTAAACAGGATGCCACGCTGGATGCAGCTGCGGAGCGGTTATGTCGACTTTAAAAATTACCCTGTTGCAGCACCCCTTAGTCTGGCGCGACGGCGAGGCCAACCTGCGTCATTTTGATACGCTGCTGGCACCGTTAAGTGGCCGCGATTTGATTGTGCTGCCTGAGATGTTCACTACCGGTTTTGCTATGGACGCCGGGGAAAGTGCGCTACCCGAACAGCAGGTGATCGACTGGCTGCACGGCTGGGCGAGCAAAAGCAACGCTCTGGTTGGCGGCAGTGTGGCGCTGAAAACTGCCGAAGGCGCAGTAAACCGTTTCCTGCTGGTTGAGCCAAACGGTCAGGTACATGCCTACGATAAGCGCCATCTGTTCCGCATGGCCGGCGAACACCTGCATTATCAGGCGGGCAAACGGCGTGAAATTTTCGAATGGCGCGGCTGGCGGATTCTGCCGCAGATTTGTTATGACTTGCGCTTCCCAGTTTGGTCCCGCTATCAACAAGATTACGATCTGGCGTTGTACGTCGCCAACTGGCCAGCACCGCGCAGCAAACACTGGCAAACCCTGTTGGCAGCACGCGCCATTGAAAACCAGGTGTACGTGGCTGGCTGCAATCGTGTGGGCGAAGACGGCAATGGGCTGAACTACAGCGGTGACAGTCTGATCCTCAGCCCGCAAGGGGAAACGCTGGCGCAAGCGGAACCATTCGCCGCCGCACAGCTGGATGCAGAGCTGTCGCTGGAAACCCTGCAAAGCTACCGCAGCGCCTTCCCGGCCTGGCGCGATGCCGACAGCTTCCTGCGCCACGATTGATGATCCCGGGCGTGCTCCACTGCGCCCGTGACGTCAAGAAAGTTCTTCCTCTCCCGCCTTTTCTTCTGCACTTTCAATACGGTTAAACAGCAGATTCAACAGGAGAGCCACCAGGCATGAAGCGCTGATACCTGAATGCAGCAACGTACGCACCCAATTCGGGAACTGATCGTAAAAGGTCGGCATCACGATCGGGATCATGCCGAAGGCGATCGCCGTCGCCACCACCACCAAATTCATGTTGTCCTTATAATCCACTTTCGCCAGGGTACGAATGCCACTGGCCGCCACCGAACCAAACAGCACCACACCCGCACCGCCCAGTACCGGCAACGGAATGCAGGCAACTAATCGGCCCAGCACAGGCAAAACGCCCAGCAGCACCAAAATTGCACCACCGGCGCTGACGACAAAACGGCTCTTCACGCCGGTGATCGCCACCAGTCCAATATTCTGGGCAAAGGAGCTTTGTGGGAATGAGTTGAAGACCGGTGACAACGCACTCGACAGCATATCGGCGCGTAGACCATTGGCGATACGGCGCGCATTCACCGGTGAACCGACAATGTCGCCAACCGCCATTAACCCCGCCGTGGTTTCTGTCAGCAGCACCAGCACAATCAACAGCATGGATAACACGGCACTTAATTCGAAGGTGGGCCAGCCATACGCAAAAGGCGCAGGGAATGCCAACCATGGCCCGTTCCCCACAGCAGCAAAACTGACCTTGCCAACCAGCACTGCCACCACGCAACCAACCGCCATCGCCAACAGCACGGACAGGCGTTTCAACGCCGGTGAGCCCACTTTATTGAGCAATAAAATGACCGCCAGCGTGAAAGCCGCCAGGCCAATATTCCCGGTGGAGCCCCAGTCCGCCGCCTTGGCATTACCGCCCATCGCCCAACGTACCGCCACTGGCATCAATGACAGGCCAATCACCGTCACCACAGTGCCGGTCACCACCGGTGGGAAGAAACGGATAATGTGTGAAAAGAATGGCGCAATCAACAGCCCCACCAGCGAAGCGGCAATCACCGCACCGAATACCGCTGGCAGCCCCCCATCCCCCGTCACAATCGTTACCATGGTTGCCACCCCGGCGAAAGAAACCCCCTGTACCAGTGGCAATCGCGAACCGAAACCGGGGGGGCCCAACGTTTGCAGCAGGGTCGCCAACCCACTGACAAACAATGCCGCCGTCACCAGCATGCCAATCTGTGGTGCGCTTAACCCTGCGGCTGAACCGATGATCAACGGCGGCGCAATAATCCCACCGTACATGGTCAGAATATGCTGCAGGCCGTAGGCGAAAGTCTTTGCCAACGGCAATTTTTCATTTTCCGGGCAGCACGAAGCCGCGCCCTTATCCTGAGACAGAGCCATAGATACCTCGTCAATGCGGGTTAACCGCTAAGGGCGTTTAGCTGCCCCGATAGGTTGAGTAAGAATATGGGCTGATGAGCAGCGGTAAATGGTAATGCTGAGCATCATCATTGATGACAAAATCGATGATGGCCGTGGCATACAACGTTGCACGCCGATCGGCAGCAAAGTAAGCGCCAAGATCGGCAGACAGACGGTAATGCCCTGTCACCAGGCTATCCGACATAAGATCACGTGCGCGACCATCAGCATCCGTATGGCTTTCTGCCAGTGTCTGCCACTGGCCGTTTTGCTCACGTTCCAGCCACAGCCGCACGCTGGCGGCGGGTTTTCCGAGTGACGTATCCAAAATATGGGTGCTAATTTTACTCATCGCTCAGTAACTCCTTAAAACGCAGCATCACGATCTCACGCAGCTGTTCAGCGGTTTCCTGCCGTTCCTGCTCTGCACTGTTATGCAATCGCCGTTCAAGCTCCCGCAGAATACCCGGCCCATCACGGCCAGCGGCACGGATCAAAAATACCTGATCAAATTGCGCTTCATAGCGCCGGTTCCCTGCCAGCAATGCATTGGCAAGCTCTGCATCCTCCGCATTGACCGCCGCTTGTTCACGCTCAGAAAACTGCGCCTCCCGCGCGTTCCCCTTGGCACGCTCCCCGATACGTGGATGCTGCGCCAACGCCTGCTTGATCTCTTCGGTTCGCCAACGTTGCGCTGCTTGCCAGGCCACCGCCAGTGCGTTGTCGACACTGCTGAATGGCCGCGCCGTAATCACCGCCGCGATCCAGGCTGGAATCTCCACACAAGGGCGCAGCAACTGTTCCGCTTGTGCCACGGGTAATTGATTAAACCGTTGCAGACGCATTAGTCATCTCCCCAGGTAGCAACCGTCTGACAGTAAGCCTGGATAGCCAGCGCCACATCAGACTGGCTGACGGCTTCAGCCGGATGGTGGCTAATACCGCGATCACAACGTACAAATAACATGCCCACGGGCCAACAGGCCGCTAACGCAATCGCATCGTGCCCTGCACCGCTTGGCAACGCCAGACTGCGTCCTTGCGCCGCCACCACGCTCTGTTGCCAGCGCTGTTGCAAATTTGCATCACATTCCGTTGCATTTATGCGGTAAAACTCTTCACTGGAAAAACGCAGTCCCCGGCGTGCGCAAATCGCGTGTGCCTGCGCCAGTAACTGCGTCAGCAGTGACACCAGCGGGCCGTCTTCCGGGCCACGCACGTCAAGCGACAGTCTGACCTCGCCCGGGATCACGTTGACCGCTCCCGGCAAACTTTCTATCCGTCCTACGGTCGCCACCCGATGCCCATCACTCGCTGCGGTGATGGCCTCAATCGCCACCATCCATTCCGCCGCCGCAGCCAATGCGTCTTTACGTTGCCCCATAGGTACGGTGCCGGCATGGCCCGCCTCACCAATGAAGGTGCAGTTTAGGCGCCGGGCACCGTTAATCGCAGTCACCACACCCAGTGCCAGGTCGGCAGCTTCCAGGCATGGCCCTTGCTCAATGTGCACTTCCAGGTACCCGCAGATATCACTTTGTGCGCGCTGCGCCTCACCGACCGCCGCCGGATCAAGACCAAATTCACGCAGTGCCTGCGCCACGCTGATACCGTCGACGTCAGTCCTTTCCAACCAGTCGGCCGGCCACTGCCCAGTAATACCTCTGCTACCGAGTAAGGCGATGCTAAAACGCGTGCCTTCTTCATCAGCAAAGCCAATCACTTCAACTGCGACTGGCAGACGCCGTTGCTGCTGATGCAAATGCGCCACCACTTCCAGCGCAGTCAATACGCCGAGCATGCCGTCATAACGCCCGGCATTACGCACCGTATCCAAATGCGAACCGAGCAAAAGCGCAGGAGCGCCTGGCGTTTGGCCTTCATAGCGACCGCAGATGTTACCGACGCTGTCTTGCCACACCGTCATGCCGATAGTGCGCATCCAATCACCGACTAACAGATTGGCGCGCCGATGCTCCGGCGACAGGTAAACCCGTGTCAACTCGCCCGGCGTAGCACTGATCGCCGCCAGTGCATCACAACGTGCCATCACCCGCGCCGCTGCCTGCTCCGCCTCCTGGGCGGTCAACAACGCAGCCATCAACGGCTCCCGTCATCGTAGGTATTCCAAGCGGCCTGTAGCGCTTCACCCTGCTTGCTGACAAAGCCAAGCCGATTCAGCACCGCTTCCAGCGCGGTCAACGTCTGTAGCACGCAATCTTTACGCGCGTTGTACCCCATGGTGCCGATACGCCAGATCTTGCCTTGCAGTGGGCCGAACGACGTACCTATCTCGATGGCAAAATCATTCAGCATCATCTGACGTACCTGCTCGCCGTGCACCTGCTGCGGGATCACCACGCCGAGCACGTTATTCATTCGGTTTTCAAGGTTGCCGAAGACTTCCAGCCCCATGCCCTGAATACCGGCCAGCATGGCCGCGCCGTGCAGCTTATGACGGGCAATGGTGTTATCCAGCCCTTCTTCCAGGATCACCCTGGCGCACTCGCGCGCGGCAAACAGCATGCTGGTGGCTTCGGTATGGTGGTTCAGGCGCTCCGGGCCCCAGTAATCCATGATCATGCCGAGATCGAAATAGTTGGAGTAGATCATCTCGTCGTCACCATCGGCATGGTCTGCTGTACGAATGCCCTGCTCTACACATTTACGACGGCGAACGATCTCTTCAAACTGCGGGCTGAGGGTGACTGGCGAGCTGCCCGACGGGCCACCCAGGCATTTTTGCAACCCAGCGGAGACGGCATCCAGCCCCCAAGCATCGGTTTCCAACGGGTTACCGGCAAATGAAGCGGTGGCATCGGTATAAAAAAGTACACCGTGGCGGCGGCAGATATCCCCCAACGCCTCCAGCGGCTGCAACATCGTGGTGGAGGTATCACCCTGCACCGTTAACAACAGACGCGGACGTACCTTCTTGATGGCATCTTCAATCTGGTCCGCACTGAACACTTCGCCCCAGGGCACCTCAATGGTGTGCACCTCAGCACGGCAGCGGCGGGCAATCTCACACAGCAGATGACCGAAACGACCAAACACCGGTACCAGCACCTTGTCACCGGGGCGGATTGAGGAAACCAGCATCGCTTCAATACCCGAACGGGAGGTGCCGTCCACCAACATGGTCCAGCGGTTTTCGGTGCGGAACAACGCACGATACAGTTCCATCACCTGATTCATGTAGCCAGTCATTGCTGGATCGTACTGGCCAATCAACTGGCTCGACATGGCACGCAGCACGCGCGGATCGGCGTTGATCGGACCCGGCCCCATCAACAGGCGGGCGGGGGGATTAATCTGATCAAATTTTGCGATATCTAACATGTTAATTCCTTACCAGCTTAATATACCCTTCATCTTTCAAGTTGCAGATGCGTTGGCTTTCCTCGCTCACCGTGGTCACGTACTACTTGTACGCTCCCAGGAGGGACTCGCTGCGTTGCTGCCTTCCTGCCTCTTGAAATCTATTGGGTAGAGATTTACGCTTATCAGAGTTCGGACAGACCGCGGACCGACGCAATAAACTGTTTTAATTCCTGCGTTTGCGGGTTGGCAAATAACGTACGGCTGTCACCCTGTTCCCATACTTTTCCCTGGTGCATAAACACCACCCGATCACCGACTTCACGGGCAAAGTTCATTTCATGAGTCACCAGGATCAGCGTCATCCCCTCTTTGGCCAGTTGCTCCAGCACTTTTAGCACTTCGCCCACCAGCTCAGGATCCAACGCAGAGGTAATTTCGTCACACAGCAAAACCTTCGGGTTCATCGCCAATGCCCGGGCAATCGCCACCCGCTGCTGCTGTCCACCTGAAAGGTTGGCCGGCGAATAATGCATACGTTCGCCCAGCCCGACTTTATTCAACATCTCTTCCGCCAGCCCGCGGCATTCGGCCGGGCTTTTCTTCAGCACTCGGCGCGGCGCCAGCATCACGTTCTCCAGCGCGGTCATGTGTGGGAATAAATTGAAGTTCTGGAACACCATGCCAATGGAGCGGCTGATTTCACGCGCCTGTGAATCGCGATCGGTCACCGTCATACCGCCCAGTTTGATACTGCCTTCCTGATAACCTTCCAACCCGTTGATGCAGCGTAACAACGTGCTTTTACCGGAACCGCTGCGACCGATGATCGAAATCACCTGCCCCATATCAATATCCAGATCCACGCCTTTCAGCACATGGTTCTGACCGTAATACTTTTGAACCTGATTAATTGTGATGAGCGGCATGGAATTTCTTCTCCAGATAATGGCTGTAGCGCGACAATGGGTAGCACATCAGGAAGTACCCCAGAGCGACCAAGCCAAAAACTTTAAACGGTTGATAAGTGACGTTATTCAACATGGTGCCGGCCTTGGTCAGTTCGACGAAACCAATGATCGACGCCAGTGCGGTCCCCTTGACCACCTGAACCGAAAAACCGACAGTAGGTGCGATGGCGATACGTACTGCCTGTGGCACCACCACCCGCGCCAGCGTCTGGCCAAAGCTCAGCCCCAGACAGCGCGACGCTTCCCACTGGCCTTTCGGCAATGCGGCGATGCTGCCAGACCAGATATCCACCAGAAAAGCGCTGGTGAATAACGTCAGCGCCAACGCGGCCGCGGTCCAGGGGCTAACATCAATGCCAAATAGTGCCAGCCCAAAAAAGGCCAGGAATAGCTGCATCAGCAGCGGCGTGCCCTGAAACAGCTCGGAATAACCGCGAACAAACCGCAGCGCCCACTTACGTTTGCTCAGGCGTAGCAACAACAGCGGCAAGGTCACCAGGGTGCCGCCAATAAATGCCGTTAGTGATAACAACAGCGTCCAGCGTGCCGCCAGCAGCAAATTGCGTACAATGTCCCAATCGGTAAACGTCAGCATCAGCTTTGGCTCCCTAGAAAACGGCGTCCGGCGGCCAGCAACAGCTGGCGCATCAGTATGGATAACAGCAGGTAAAACAGCGCCGTTACCAGATACACCTCAAAACTGAGGAAGGTACGCGACTGAATCAGGTTGGCTGCAAACGTCAGTTCTTCGAACGACACCTGTGACACCACCGATGACCCCAGCATGACAATAATGCACTGACTAACCAGCGCCGGATAAATCCGCTGAAGCGACGGCGGCAACACGATGCGCAAAAACGTTTGGCTACGGCTGAATCCCAGTACCCGCCCCGCTTCCCACTGGCCTTTCGGCGTTACCTGAATACCTGCACGGATGATTTCGGTACTGTAAGCGCCCAGGTTAACCACCATCGCCAGTAATGCCGCCTGGCCGGCGGTCAGTTTCCATCCCAAACTGGGCAGACCAAATACAATGAAGAACAGTTGCACCACGAACGGCGTATTGCGCACGATCTCAACGTAAACACCCCAAAGACGGCTGGGCAGGTTAGCTTTGCCGCTACGGAGCGCTGCACCAAAAATACCCAGTGCAACGCCCATCACCGTGGCCATGGCCGTCAGCTCAATGGTGGTCAGCAGGCCGGCCAGCAATTCGGGCAGATAAGGCCACAGAGCAGGAAAGTTAAGCTGATAGGTCATCAGGCGTCCCCGTTATGCGCCAAAGTTGGCAGGCAATGGCGCTTTCAGCCATTTTTCCGACAAACCATTAAGGGTGTTGTCTTTCAACGCCTGTTCAATCAGTTCATCCACTTTTGCTTTCAACGCTGGCTCGCCCAAACGCAACCCCACGTAGCACGGTGAATCTTTAAGCATAAATTTGGCTACTGGCGCATGAGTCGGATTCTGTCGCGCAATGGCGCTCACCACCAGATTGCCGGTAGCGATGTATTGCACCTGACCGGACAGATAAGCCGACAGCGTGGTGTTGTTATCTTCATATCGCTTGATCTGCGCGCCCTTCGGCGCGGTGTCGCTCAGCACCATGTCTTCCACCGCACCGCGCGTCACGCCAATGGTTTTACCGTCCAACTGCGCGGCGTCCGCCAGCGCCGACGCTTTCGGGCCAAACACGCCAAGGAAGAACGGCGCATAGGTGCGGCTAAAGGCAATCGCCTTCTCACGCTCCGCATTTTTACCCAGGCTGGAAATCACCAAATCGACCTTGTTGGTCTGCAGGTAGGGCACGCGGTTGGCGCTGGTGACTGGCACCAATTGCAACTTAAGTTTCATCTTGTCGGCCAGATATTGCGCCATATCGATGTCATAACCCTGCGGCTGTAAATCGGTCCCCACCGAACCAAACGGTGGGAAATCCTGGGGTACAGCCACACGCAGCACACCGCGCTGCTGGATTTCCTGCAGTTGATCCGCCATCGCCGTCGCGGCCTGCGCCATTAGCAGCACCGCACCTAACGCCACTACACCGATTTTCTTGAAGTTCATAGATTATCCCCGATGGTGAAATGATGAAACAAAAGATTCTTTGATTATCACTTTGCAACTAATGTGCCAATTAACAGCATCGGGAATGTTTGGCGTTACTGCCCGTAAGTTAGGGCATTAGGAGAGGAGTCACCCTGCCATGGTCACGGCAAGGCCAATCAATCAAACGGGAAAATAGCGCACCATCAAAGTGCGAAAGCACCAAAATAGCGCTGAAGTCAGCGCTGTTCCAGCTCATCCAAATCGCTATACAAGTCAGCGATCTGGTGAATGCGTTGACGACCTTGCGCCAGGGTCTCATGCAGCAAGGCATTGCTCATCAGGTTAGCCAAACTCATCGCCGCAGAATAACTGTCGAAAGCAGAAACACTGTCGAGGGGCGTCGCCAGATGCCAGCTCGCCAGCGGGATCAATGACTGCACCTGCGGTTCACACACCAGCAGTGTCGGCACCTGTTGAACCTGTAATTGTGTTAACAGTGCACGCAACTGACGCGGTCTGCGACGAAACGCCACCACCACGGCCACATCCCGTTTATCCAGATCAACCAACTCTTCTGCCAAAGTCTGGCCAGGCTGAGGCACCAGTAAGACCTGTTCCCGCACTTGCATCAGTTGTTGGCGCAGGTGCATCGCCACCGGATAGCTGTTGCGAAACCCCATCAGCACCACACGCCGCGCCTGCACCAAAGCGGCGATCACCGCAGTGAACTGATTGGTATCAATGTGGTTTACCCAGTGGGTGAGATTGGCCATTTCCTGTTTGTAGTGCCGCGCCAGCAAGGTGTTGCCCTGCACCGCATCACGGTTATCAGTCAACGGCATACCGCTCTGACGCAGGGTGCGCAACTCATCACGCATAGCGCGGTAGCTTGGGTACCCCAGGCGTTTGAACAAGCGGCTGACCGTAGCTTTGGACACGCCGCTCAAGCGTGCTAGCTCAGCACTGTTGTAGCTGATCAGGTCATCAAAGTGATCAAAAATAAAGTCGGCCACCCGCTGTTCCTGCGGCGTGAGCCGTGGATATTCACCGCGCAGGCGTTCATCAATCTGCTTCATTGCTACTCCTGCTTTCCCCAATAGATTTCAACGTGCGGCCAGGCAATAACCAATCCCCCAGAAGCTTAGTCACTGGAGTGAGCGAGGAAGATAACACCACGGCCATGTGAAATATGATGGAGATTGTAACCTTTGTTTCAGCGGAACATAGCATGCCCAATCCACCTGCTGGCAAGCGATTATTGCCCTTAACGAAAACATGGAACATCTCTTGCTTGTGTTTGAGGCAGACGCTGACCTCAAACAAGGGCCAAAGATGATTAACAGCAACACAGCGCCATTGGGCATGGCTGTTACACCGCACCACCTCGCCAGCGAAAGTGCACTGGCGGTACTGCGTGAAGGCGGAAACGCGATTGAAGCGATGGTCGCCGCTGCCGCCACTATCGCCGTAGTCTACCCACACATGAACGGCTTGGGGGGCGACGGCTTCTGGTTGATCGTTCCCCCACAAGGCGATCCAGTGGCGATCGATGCCAGTGGGGCAGCAGGCTCTTTAGCCACACTGGATTTTTACGCAGGTGAAAGCCACATACCGCATCGGGGTCCCAAAGCGGCACTGACTGTCGCGGGTACCGTTGGCGGCTGGCAGGAAGCGTTGGATTATTCCGCCGAACTTGGTGGCGAACAATTACCGCTCCCGCGCCTGCTGGCAGATGCCATTCGCTACGCCGCAGATGGCATTCCGGTTACTGCTTCGCAAGAAGCCGCCACGCGTAGCAAATACTCTGAGCTGGCAAATCTGGAATGCTTTTCCCGCACTTACCTGCCGCATGGCGAAATACCTCACGCCGGGCAACGCTTCTGCCAGCCACAGTTGGCGGATACGTTGATTACGCTGGCCGAAGAGGGTTTGGACAGTTTCTATCGCGGCCCACTGGCGCTGGATATGGCGGCTGATATGGCCAGGCTCGGCATGCCACTCACCGCGCAGGATCTCGCAGATTATCGCCCACGCCGCCGTACACCGTTGCGGCTTGAACATCAGAAAGGCGAAGTTTTTAACCTGACACCGCCGACTCAGGGCCTGGTATCGCTGGCGATCCTCGGGCTGACTGACCGCCTGCCGCTCGCCAGCCGCAGCGAAGGTGCTGTCATCCATGGGATTGTTGAAGCCACCAAGTTGGCCTTCAGTCTGCGCGACCAATTCATCACAGACCCACGTCAGATGACACAGGATCCACAGGCATTGCTGACCACCGAGCACCTGGATGCACTGGCCAAACACATCGATCCTGAACAGGCTGCTAACTGGGGGAAAGGTAAAGGCCCCGGCGATACCGTCTGGATGGGCGTTATGGACAGCAGCGGCCTGGCGGTGTCCTTTATCCAAAGCATTTATCACGAATTCGGCAGTGGCGTAGTGCTGCCACACAGCGGCGTACTGTGGCAAAACCGCGGCGCCTCTTTCAGTTTGGATGCTGCCCACCTATTGGCACTGGCACCGGGTAAACAACCGTTCCACACCCTGAACCCGGCGGCCGCACGTTTGTATGACGGACGCACTCTGGTGTATGGCTCAATGGGAGGGGATGGTCAACCGCAGACCCAGGCGGCAGTTTTTGTCCGCCATGTGGTGCAGGGATTACCGCTGCAACAGGCGATCAGTGCCCCACGCTGGTTACTCGGCCGCACCTGGGGCGAAAGCTCTGACTCGTTGAAGCTTGAAGGGCGCTTCACCGAGGAAACCGTGAGCTATTTACGTCAACGCGGACACGACGTGGAGCTGCTGCCTGACTTTAGCGAAGCCGTCGGCCACGCCGGCGCCATTGTTCGCCATACTAACGGCATGCTCGAAGGCGCTTTTGATCCACGCAGCAACGGCAGCGCCGCTGGCTTCTAATCGCGCTATCAAGAAGGGGACACAATGAACAATCCACTTGCCGCCGACTGGGCAGCCTATATCAGCCAGATGGAAGCCATATTGGCCCTGGAACTGGATGACGTACGCCGCCAAGAACTGTTGGCCCAGTTCAACCGCATCGCCGCGATGGCGGAACCGCTGATGGCCTTGCCGCTTGATCAGCGCCTGGAAATTGCCGGGGTATATCGAGCATGAATCCACTAAGCGCTTTGTCGATCGCCGAGATTCGCGCCGCTTTGAACCAAGGTGCGATGTCTGCCCGAGAGATCGCCCAGCAAACGCTGGAAAGTCTCGATGAGCTCAATCCTTCGTTGAACGCCTACACCCACATCACCCGCGAACGTATGTTGAGTGAGGCCGATCATATTGATCGCATCCGCGCCAAGGGCCAGGTTTTGCCGACGCTGGCAGCCATTCCTTATGCAGTGAAAAACCTGTTCGATGTCACCGGGGAGACCACCCTGGCCGGTGCCAGCCTGTTTTGCGATAACCCGCCCGCCAAACAGGATGCCTGGGTGGTGAACAAGCTGGCGACACAGGGTGCGTTGCTCTCCGGCATGCTGAATATGGATGCCTATGCCTATGGCTTTACCACCGAAAATAGTCACTATGGCGCGACACGCAACCCACACGACACCACACGCATTGCCGGCGGCTCTTCTGGCGGTTCAGCGGCAGCCGTCGCCGCCGGGTTGGTGACATTCTCACTCGGCAGCGATACCAACGGTTCAATACGTGTGCCCTCTTCGTTGTGCGGCATCTTTGGCCTAAAACCTACCTTTGGTCGCTTGTCGCGGAGTGGCAGCCAACCCTTTATCGCCAGTCTGGATCATGTCGGTCCCTTTGCACGTCGGGTGCGTGATCTGGCGGCGGTATATGACGTGATGCAAGGCACCGATATCGAAGATCGCTTTCAGGCAGAAAAACCGATCACCCAAACCGAGTCACTGCTGCCGCGTGGACAACAGGGCCTGCGTTGTGCAGTACTGGCGGGATATTTTCAGCAATGGTGCGATGACGACGCAAAAGCGGCGGTCTTGCAAGTCGCACAGGCACTTGAAGCCATCGCCGAAGTCGAATTGCCACAGGCTGAACTGGCGCGTTCTGCCGCGTTTATTCTCACTGCCGCGGAGGGAGGTAACCACTACCTGCCACTGCTGCGTAGTCACCCTGAACGCTTTGAGCCATTGTCACGTGAACGCTTGTTGGCCGGTGCCATGCTGCCTGCCGCTTGGTATGTGCAGGCACAACGCTTCCGCTCCCATTTCCAACAGCAGGTATTGCCGTTGTTTGAACACTGGGACATTCTGATCGCCCCAGCAACACCGTGCAGTGCTACAGCCATTGGTCAGGAAACCATGCGCATAAACGGTGCCGATCTGCCCATCCGTGCCAATATGGGGATGTTGACACAACCGATCTCCTTCCTCGGCTTACCGGTAGTGACCGTGCCGCTGAAAACGGCCTCTGGCCTGCCGATTGGTCTGCAACTGATCGCCCCGCCGTGGCGCGAGGATCTGGCATTGCGCGCCGCCTATGCGCTGGAACAACGCGGCGTGGCGGCCTGTGTTTTACCGGGGAAACAGGATTAACTGATGAAGAGTGACTATATTGATCGTCCAGCGGTTTTGGCAGAGGTGAACGCCGCCTTTTACCGCTATGAGCAGGCGTTGATTAGCAACGATATTGACGTATTGGATGAACTGTTTTGGCACGACGGGCGTACCGTTCGTTATGGCGCGACGGAGAATTTGTACGGTATCGATCAGATCCGCGACTTCCGCCAGCAGCGGCCCTCAAAAGGACTGGAACGTCTGCTTGAGAACACCGTGATCACCACCTACGGTGACGATATGGCGGTGGCCAGCACCGAATTTCGCCGACCTGGTAGCGAACGCATTGGCCGTCAGATGCAAACCTGGGTCAAACTGCCCTGCGGTTGGCGCATCGTCGCCGCGCATGTGAGTTTGATGGCGTAAGGCAAACGGGGCGCTCGCGCCCCGTTTAATGCTGATATCAACACCAGTACGCCATAAAGTTAACGGTGGAACGATCGAGATCGCGTTCGCCAATCAGATAACGGCGTAACGCCTTCACAGCGGAAGACTCTGCTGCAACCCAGGCGTAGAAGCTTTTCGCCCCTTCGGCTCGTTCCCACAGCAGATCGCCCCCCAGACTGTTTTCCGCCAGCGACTGCGCTTGCGTCCGCGCCGATTCGGGAATATTTACCCGTTGGCGCACCGATTCCACCAACAAGGTGCCATGCATCTGCTGATGTCCCACGTCACGCGGTAACCAATACACCTCGGCAAACGGGAAGCGGTCCATATTCAGGCAGTCACCCGCGACCGGCACTTCAAAAAACGCCTGCACCCGTGGCGGGTTGGCCTGCTGCGCCAACTGCTCCAGAATGCCCACCGCCGCCGGCACGGCCGTTTCGTCGGCGATCAGCAGAGCTTGTTGCAACGCACTCGGCGGTGCCCATTCGTAGCCGCCGCTGTCACCGTCGAAATCGGCATTGGGTGCCACCGTCTGAATGGTATCTCCTGGTTTGGCATGCGTCGCCCACGCGGAGGCCGGCCCGTTCACACCATGCAGTACAAACTCGACCTCCATTTGGTTCTGTTCGACCCGTAACGCGCGCAACGTATAAGTGCGCATCACCGGACGCTGTGCTTTCGGTATCGCCATATAGTTCCGATACCAGTCGTCACTGTTTTCCAGGCGTAGGTTCTGCCCTTCCTCGGCCGGGAACAACAGTTTGATGCGCTGATCCGGCGCTTCCAGCTTCATGCGGTGGACGTCCGGTCCCTCAAAAACGCAGCGCAGCAAGGAAGGCGATACATTCTCTTTTACTTTCAGTGTGATATCAAAAATTCTGTAGCTTGATACGCCGGACATAATGCTTACTCTCCCGCAGAATTTACCTGGATGCGGTGCTGGTGCCATAGCCAGCCGCTGATACCACCCAGCAGGACCGCCATCGTCAGAGCCGCCGCGATCAGCTGCGACTCACCATAAAACCTTGCCACCACCGGCACCATCAGTGCACTCAGACCATAACCCAACGTATGACTGGTTGCGATCGCCCCTGACCCTTTGCCGGTAGATAATTTATCGTTCAGCATCAACTGATAACCCGGCGTTGCCATGGCGGCGCCAAAGGAGGCCAGCGCACAGCCGGTATAAAATAGCGCCAACGGTTGAGCACACATCAGGCCCAGCCCCACCACCATCAATACTGCCGCAATCAACAGTAGCTGCGGCGCGCTAAAGCGCTGTGGGCGCACGATCAGGAACTGCGCCAACAACGTACAGGCCGCAGCGACGCTCAGCAATACCGCCACATGATGGCTGACGGTGGTGGCAGAGTGGTTAAACAAACGCGTCAAATGTGGTGCCAGCCCCAGTTGCATCAGGCTAACGGACGCAGCCAACAACAATGCGCACAGTAAATAAGGTGCCATATTGAGACGCAGCCGATTTTGCTGATGCGCGACTGGCGGCAACGGCGGATCGTTGTGCTGGCGGCACACCACCAGCAAGGCAATCAATGGTGCAATAGCCATCAGCCACAACGGCGCCATCGGATGAATAGACAATGCCAATGCTGCGCACAGCGGCCCAAGCAGCCTCCCGCAACTCAGACCGGAGCTGATGGTCGCCAGTGCCGACATGCGCTGTTCGTAACCTGCACGCTGCAACGCCCATGTCTGGCTGGCAGGCACCATACCGGATACCGTCAACCCATAGATAATTCTTGCCACGATCAGTCCACCTAGCCCCACCATCGGTGAAAGCCAACCGGCAGATAGCCCCCAAACGGCTAAGGCCAGTAAAGCAAAACTGAACAAATACCCTGCTAATGCCATGGTTACCACAAACTTGCAGCCCCGAATTTCAGACTGCCGGCCCCACCATGGCGAACCGACCAGAAATAGCATTGAGCCGAGCGTCAATAGCCCAGCCCAGACCGAAAGCGATAATTGGGTCATGCCCACCAACACCGGCAATGCCACCAACAGGCCGTTTTGCCCGATGCCCAACAGCCCGGCACAAAGCGCCAGAGGCCAATTGGAAGGAGACGTATTCCCAATTGTCGGTGATTTAGGGGGAGAAGAAATATGCATCAAACGTAAATTTACCGTTAATAAAATTATAAGGTTATGTTCAATTCATTGAAAAATTGTATCATAGGACGATTGATAACAATAAATATTATTGATATAAGAATCATTCTCAATTGATTCAAACAGTGAAATGGGATCATGACAATCCAGTTTGAAACCGCGACGACCGACGTGGCTGCCCAATGTTTTCTCAACGCATTGATGCGTGAAACTCGGGACTGGCAAATCATTCCGCCAGCCAACCACCAACAGCATCCACAACTCCACATTCCACTTTCGTCTTCTCAGGCTATTCGCATCGCGTTACGCCATACCTCCCCCACTCAGCATCACCAATATCTGTTCCCGGCACGTCTGCATCAGCAGGACGACGGAGCAGGCGTTGCGCTGAGCATAGAGCAACTGGTCACCCTGTTGCTGGAGAAACCTTCGGTGAAAGGTGAATTGTCGGATGACGTGGTAGCCCGCTTCCGCCAGCGTGTGCTGGAAAGTCATGATAATACCCAACAGGCGATCACTGTTCGTCTGGACTGGCCTGCACTGCGCGACCAGCCATTGAACTTCGCCCAAGCGGAACAAGGACTGCTGGTCGGCCACGCCTTCCACCCGGCCCCCAAATCCCATGAGCCCTTCAATGAGCAGCAGGCGCGCCGTTACCTGCCAGACTTTGGCACCCGTTTCCCACTGCGTTGGTTTGCTGTCGATAAACGTCAGCTGTGCGGTGAGAGTCTTAATCTGACACTGCAACAACGCCTGCAACGTTTTGCTGCCGAAAGTGCCCCGCAGCTGTTGGCACACTTTACCGATGACGTCTGGTTGTTGCCGATGCATCCGTGGCAAGCCGATCATTTGCTAACGCAAGTCTGGTGCCAAGATCTGGTGACTCAGGGGCTGCTCCGCGATCTGGGTGAAGCCGGTGAACGTTGGTTACCAACCAGCTCCTCTCGTTCGCTGTACAGCGCCAGCAACCGCGACATGATCAAGTTCTCCCTCAGCGTACGCCTGACCAATTCAGTGCGTACCCTGTCGGTAAAAGAAGTGAAGCGTGGCATCCGTTTGGCCCGTTTAGCACAAACACCACGCTGGCAGCACTTGCAGGCACGTTATCCGACCTTCCGTGTGATGCAGGAAGACGGCTGGGCCGGTTTGCGTTCTGCGGACGGGACGATTCAGGAAGAAAGCTTGATGGCGCTGCGCGATAACCTGTTATTCGATCAAGCGGAAAACCAAACCAATGTGCTGGTGACCTTGACCCAAGCTGCACCGGACGGCGGCGACAGCTTGCTGGCTGCAGCCGTGCGCCGTTTAGCCACTCGCCTGAACCTGCCATTGCAACAGGCCGCCCATACCTGGCTGGATGCTTATTGCCAACACGTCTTACTGCCACTATTCAGCACCGAAGCCGATTACGGACTGGTTCTTCTGGCCCACCAGCAAAATATTCTGGTAGAGATGCAGCAGGACCTGCCGATCGGCATGCTGTACCGCGACTGTCAGGGCAGCGGCTTTACCCGCGATGCCGGCCCCTGGTTAGACGAGATTGGCGAGGCCGATGCGGAAAACCGCTTCAGTGAGCAACAACTGCTACGTTACTTCCCTTACTACCTCTTGGTTAATTCCAGCCTGGCGGTCACCGCTGCGCTGGCAGCGGCCGGTTTCGACAGTGAAGAACAGCTGATGGCACGGGTGCGCGATGCACTGAGCGGCCTGCGCGCCAATGCAAAAAATACTCTGTGCCTGGACTACGTGCTCGACAGCAGTCATTGGAACTGCAAAGGCAATTTCTTCTGTTACCTGCACGACCATAACGAAAATACTATCGTCGATCCGGCGGTGATTTACTTCGACTTCGTCAACCCGCTGCGCCAGGGGGCGACCCAATGATGCCGCACGCTAAACTGATGCATGCCGGCAGCGGTTTTCGCTGCGAGCGGCTGGAAAAGGAGCTGCAACTCGGGCTGGGCCTGGACGGCAGTGCCGTGCTGCACTATCCGGGGCAGCTTCCGCAAGGTTGGTTAGTGCAGGCGCTGGATCAATTACTGGTCGCGGCACCACAACTTAGCGGTATCACATTGCCCTATGCGCAATGGTGCGAAGAACCGCAAGCGCAGGTGCTATTTGCCTTGGCTAACAGTGACTACCTGGCACGCGACACCTTTTATCAACTGCCACTGTGGCTAGGTGCCGAACGCCACGCTGCGTCCGGGAAAATGCAGTATGACGCCGAACGCAGCCTGTGGTTCCCGCAACGCCCGGCACGGCCCAGCGGGGAAGTGTATCGCCGTTACGATCCCCAGTTGAAGAAAACCCTCAGCTTCCGTCTGCCAGAAGTGGAACGCGACGCCGAACAGTTCACCCGCTGGATGAACTCACCCCGCGTCGACGCATTCTGGGAAATGAGCGGCCCACTTGAGACTCAGGCTGCCTATCTGCAACGTCAACTGGACTCCAGTTACTGCTATCCCCTGCTGGGTTGCTTTGATGATCGCCCATTCGGCTATTTCGAAGTCTATTGGGCCCCCGAGGACCGTATCGGTCGTCACTACCGCTGGCAGCCATTCGACCGTGGGCTGCACATGCTGGTCGGTGAAGAAGACTGTCGCGGCGCACACTACATCCGCAGTTGGCTGCGTGGCCTGACGCATTACCTGTATCTGGACGAACCGCGCACCACTCGTATCGTTGCAGAACCACGCGCGGATAACCAGCGCCTGTTCCGTCATCTGCAAACTGCGGGTTACCACACCGTCAAAGAGTTTGATTTCCCGCATAAGCGTTCACGTTTGATCATGAATCAACGTGATGAATTCTTCCGGGGGGCTTCAGTATGATCACCACTGATTATGTCGACTGGCCACGTGTTAACCGCCAAATGATCGCCAAAATCCTCGCCGAGCTGGAATACGAGCGCACGCTGCATGCCGAACAGCATAATGGGCAATGGCACATCACGCTGGGCGATGCCCACTACAGTTTTAGCGCTGAACGCGGTATCTGGGGTTGGCTGCATATCGATCCGGCTACGCTGGCCTGCGATAAAACCCCATTAGCCGCCGACCAAACGCTGCGTCAGTTAGCGCTGGTGCTGAAAATGGACGATGCGCAGATTGCCGAACATTTGGAAGATCTGTACGCCACGCTGCGCGGTGATATGCAGCTGCTGTCCGCCCGTCATGGCATGAGCGCGCAGGATTTGATCGCGCTGGACGCTGATGCACTGCAATGTCTGTTGGCCGGACATCCCAAATTTGTGTTCAACAAAGGCCGCCGTGGCTGGGGGCTGACCGCATTACAGCAATATGCGCCAGAGTATCAGGGGCAGTTCCGACTGCACTGGGTAGCAGCCAAGCGTGGCAGCTTCGTCTGGTGTGCCGACGAAGAGTATCCACTGGAAAATCTGCTTAGCAGTGCAATGGATAGCGCCGAACGCCAGCGTTTTGAACGCCGTTGGCGCGAACTGAGACTGACCCATGACTGGATCCCGGTGCCGCTGCATCCGTGGCAGTGGCAGCAAAAGATTGCCTTGCACTTCCTGCCACAACTGGCCGAAGGCGAACTGGTGGAACTGGGTGAATTCGGCGACAACTATTTGGCACAGCAATCGTTGCGTACCCTGACCAACATCAGCCGCCGCTCCGCATTCGACATTAAGCTGCCGCTGACCATTTACAATACCTCGTGTTATCGCGGTATTCCGGGTAAATACATCAGCGCCGGGCCGGCCGCATCGCGCTGGTTACAGCAGATTTTTACCGAGGACAGCACACTACACGCCAGCGGCGCCGAGATCCTTGGCGAACCGGCGGCAGGTTATATGACACACCCAACCTACGCTTCTTTGGCCGAAGCACCCTATCGGTATCAGGAAATGCTCGGCGTAATCTGGCGTGAAAACCCATCTTGCTATCTGCAAGAAGGTGAGCAAGCCATTTTGATGGCGACACTGATGGAAACCGACAACCACGGCCAACCACTAATCGCCGCCTATATCGCCCGCTCCGGCCTGAGTGCTGAAGCCTGGTTGCAACAGATGTTCAGCGTAGTGGTGTTGCCGATGTACCACCTGATGTGCCGCTATGGCGTGGCCCTGATCGCCCATGGGCAGAACATCACGCTGGTGATGAAGGACCATGTGCCACAGCGCGTGCTGTTAAAAGACTTCCAGGGCGATATGCGTTTGGTTGATCAAGACTTCCCTGAAGCGGCGTCGCTACCGAAAGTCGTGAAGGATGTCACCGTACGTCTGTCTGCCGACTACCTGATCCATGACTTACAAACCGGGCATTTCGTTACTGTGCTGCGTTTTATTTCGCCGCTGATGCGAGCCTGTGGAATCAGCGAAACCCGCTTCTATCAACTGCTGGCGCACGTGTTGAACAGCTATATGGCTCAACACCCAGACATGGCAGAACGCTTTGCTCTCTTTGATCTGTTTAAACCACAAATCATTCGCGTGGTGCTCAACCCGGTGAAACTCACCTACTCAGAGCAGGATGGCGGCAGTCGCATGTTGCCAAACTATCTGCAGGATCTGGATAACCCTCTTTACCTGGTCACCAAGGAGTTTGCCCAATGAATCAGCCTCTGGATTTCATCGGCATTGGCATCGGTCCGTTCAACCTCAGTATTGCCGCACTCGGCAGCGAAGTTGCCGGTTTTAACAGTAAATTTCTCGAGCGCAAACCCCATTTTTCCTGGCATCCCGGCATGATGGTGCCGGATTGCCATATGCAGACCAGTTTCCTGAAAGATCTGGTCAGTGCGGTATCGCCCACGAATCCCTACAGCTTTATTAACTATTTGGTGAAGCGGAAGAAATTTTACCGCTTCCTGACCACCGAGCTGCGCACGGTGTCGCGTGAGGAGTTCGCCGACTACCTGGATTGGGCCGCCAATGGGCTGAAATCGCTCGAGTTCAGCCAAGACATTCAAAGCGTGGACTTTGACGACCAACAGCGCCAATTTGTCGTCACCACCCAACGTGCCACCTACCGGGCACGTCACGTCTGTCTGGGCATTGGCAAACGCATCAAGCTGCCAGACTGCGTCACCGAACAAAACGATCGCTGCTTCCATGCCAGTGAGATGACGCTGCGCAACCCGGACTTGACCGGCAAACGCGTCACCATCGTCGGCGGCGGCCAGAGCGGTGCGGACCTGTTCCTGAACATTTTCCGTGCCGAATGGGGCCAACCAGCGCAGTTGAACTGGATCTCACGTCGCAACAACTATAACGCATTGGATGAAGCCGCCTTCGCCAACGAGTACTTCACCCCGGACTACGTTGACAGCTTCTACGGCCTAAACGACAGTGCCAAGCAGCGCATGCTGACCGAGCAGAAGATGACCTCCGATGGCATCACCAGCGACTCGCTGTTAGCAATTTACCGCGCGATGTATCACCAGTTTGAAGTGTTGCGTGAAAAACCCTGGGCACACCTGTTGCCAAGCCGCTCGCTGGCCGCGATCCAGGCCACAGGCAACGGCTGGCAGTTGGTGACCCATCATCATCTCGATCAGGGCAAAGAAACTGTCGATACCGATGTGGTGATCTTCGCCACAGGCTACCAGCAGGATCGCCCCGCATTCCTTGAACCGCTGGCAGAACGTCTGCTAACCACCGCCGATGATCAGTACCGTGTGGCCCCCGACTTCACCCTTGAGTGGCAAGGTCCCAAGGAAAACTGCCTGTTTGCCGTTAACGCCGGCATGCATAGTCACGGCATCGCCGAACCCCAGCTCAGCCTGATGGCCTGGCGATCGGCTCGTATTCTTAACCGGGCTTTAGGACACGACCAGTTCGATTTAACGTCCACCCCGGCGGTGATCCAATGGCGCAGTCGGCAACCGGGCACACCAGCCCGTGCCGATCACGTCATGCTCAATTACACCGAATTTTAACTACACACCAATGATGGGAAACACTGGAAGATAATAATGATGAAGCGTAAACACCTCTGGGTATTAAATCCTTGTCTGCTGGCGATGCTCGCACCAGCCGCAGCCTGGGCAGAAGAACAAAAAAGCGAAGAGCAGATGGTGGTTTCCGCCAGCCGCTCACACCGTACCGTGGCAGAAATGGCACAGACTACCTGGGTGATTGAGAGCCAGGAAATTGAGCAGCAGGTACAGGGTGGCAAAGAGATCAAGGACATGCTGGCGCAATTGATCCCAGGAATGGACGTCAGTGGCCAGGGCCGTACCAACTACGGCATGAACCTGCGCGGTCGTTCAATGATGGTGATGATCGACGGCGTGCGTTTGAACTCTTCACGCAGCGACAGCCGCCAGTTGGATTCGATCGATCCCTTTAACATCGACCACATTGAAGTGATCTCCGGTGCCACCTCGCTGTACGGCGGCGGCAGTACCGGCGGTTTGATCAACATCGTCACCAAAAAAGGCCAGAAAGAGCAGCAGGTTGAGTTGCAGATCGGTGGCAAAACCGGCTTTGGCGGCCATAACGACCACGACGAGAACGTCGCGGCGGCAGTCAGCGGCGGTAACGATAATGCCTCGGGCCGTCTGTCAGTCTCTTACCAACGTTATGGCGGTTGGTACGATGGCAAGGGCAATGAAGTCCTGATCGACAATACCCAGACTGGCCTGCAGTATTCCGATCGTCTCGACGTGATGGGTACCGGCACCATCAATATCGACGACCACCAGCAGCTGCAACTGACTACCCAGTATTACAAAAGCCAGTCCGATGGCGATCACGGTTTGTTCCTGGGAGAAAATTTCTCCGCAGTGACCGGCAACGCCAAAGCGTATAACAGCGGCAACCTGAATTCGGATCGTATTCCTGGCACTGAACGTCACCTGATTAACCTGCAGTACTCCAACACCGATTTCCTCGGTCAGGATCTGGTGGCGCAGGTTTATTATCGCGATGAATCGCTGACCTTCTACCCGTTCCCGACGCTGGCGGGCAAAGCACCGAACTACTACGTCAGCAGCATCGGCGCCTCACAGCAGAAAACCGACTTTTACGGCGGCAAGCTGACGCTGAACAGCAAACCGATCGACGCCCTGACGCTGACCTATGGCATCGACGCCGAGCATGAAACGTTTAATTCCAACCAGCAGTTCTTCAATCTGGCGAAGGCACAGCAATCCGGTGGTATGACGCTGGAGAATGCCTATAACACCGGTCGCTATCCGGGTTATACCACCAGCAACCTGGCCACGTTCATGCAGGCCAGTTACGATATCAACCCTATCTTTACCCTAAGCGGCGGTGTGCGTTATCAGTACACTGAAAACAAGATTGATGACTTTGTTGGCTATAGCCAACAACAGGCCATCGCCACCGGCGGCGCGACGTCAGCGGATGCGATCCCAGGCGGGAAAACCGACTATAACAACGCCCTGTTCAACGCCGGCCTGCTGGCGCACCTGACCGAACGTCAACAGACCTGGATCAACTTCTCGCAGGGCTATGAAATCCCGGATCCGGGCAAATATTACGGCAACGGCACTTATTCGCTGAACAATGGCCACTATCAGTTGAACAAAAGCGTCAACGTCGGCGATTCCAAGCTGGAAGGGATCAAGGTTAACTCCTATGAGCTCGGCTGGCGCTATACCGGCGATAATCTGCGCACGCAGATCGCCGGCTACTACTCACTGTCCGATAAGAGTATTTCAATCAATAAAACCGACATGACTATCAACGTCAATTCCGATAAGCGTCGTATTTATGGGGTAGAAGGCGCAGTCGATTACTTCTTCGAAGACAGTGACTGGAGCGCGGGTACCAACTTCAATTTCATCCGCTCCGAGACCAAGGTCAACGGCGAGTGGAAAAAGCTGTTGGTGGACACTGCAAGCCCATCAAAAGTCACTGCCTATGTCGGCTGGGCACCGGGCGACTGGAATCTGCGTTTGCAGTCTCAACAGAGCTTCGACGTATCGGATGATGGTGATTACACCAAAGCCGGTTCCACTCAGGGCCGCAAAATTGATGGCTACAACACCATCGATTTCCTCGGTAGTTACGCTCTGCCGGTGGGTAAACTCAGTTTCAGTGTAGAGAACCTGCTGGACAAGGAATACACCACTGTCTGGGGCCAACGTGCACCGATCCTTTATAGTCCAACCTACGGCTCTCCAGAGCTGTACAGCTATAAAGGCCGCGGTCGCACCTTTGGTCTGAATTACTCCGTACTGTTCTGATCCTGTGGGTGCAATAGATGCGCCCAAACAGAATGGCAAAAGGGTCGTATCGGCCCTTTTGCCCGTTAATATTTATCTAAGAATGTGAGCACGGTTTCGGTCGATAAATATGCGATGTCCTATGCAGTTTATGCGCCCCGACCGAGCAAGGGACCGTAAGGCGCGGTCCCTTGCAACCCGCGCCTTTGCCCTGTCAGACGGTTGGCTTCGCCAACTGCCCTCCCTTCGTCACGTCGCATCACGGCCAGCTACTACAGGCGTCCCTGCCTGTCTCGCTTGAAACCGCCGTCCATGGCGGTTTCGCCTATGCGCCGTTCCTGCGTTCGGCGTCTTCAAGGGCATATAACCACGTGCTCATATCTCAGCATCACCGTTATTTTCAGCCCGTAACGTCAAACACAATGGATAGTCTGCCCAGCGACGACGGGTTCAGGTATCGACTTTCGGCCCAAATGTTCCTTTACACGTCACTAACAGAAACCAGAGAAGTAATCTGTCAGGCCTAGCTGAGCAGTATTGCCGTATCGGCCTTTTTTATTGATTGAACGGATGCTGCGCCAGCCAATGATCGGCGATGTCTTGCCGCCGGCATACCCAAACTCTGTCGTGTTGTTCGATATAATCCAGGAAACGTTGTAACGCACGGAATTTGCCCGGACGCCCGAGTAAGCGGCAATGCATCCCGATCGACAACATCTTCGGAGACTCCGCCCCTTCGGCGTACAGCACATCAAAGCTGTCTTTCAGATAAGTGAAGAACTGCTCACCGGTGTTAAACCCTTGCGGTGAGGCAAAACGCATGTCATTGGCTTCCAGGGTATAGGGCACAATCAAATGCGGTTTTTTCTCACCATCTGAACACAGCACCTCGGTCCAGAACGGCAGATCGTCACCGTAATAATCGCTGTCGTACAACAGGCCACCTTGTTCCACCACCAGCCGACGGGTATTTGGGCTGTCGCGGCCGGTATACCAACCGAGTGGAGCCTTGCCGAAAAGCTCACGCAATACCGTGATGGCCTGCTGCATATGCTGCCGTTCGGTCGCTTCATCCATATGTTGATAGTGGATCCAGCGCCAACCGTGGCTGACTACGTCGTAATCGGCGTTTTTGATCGCTTCAACCACCAACGGGTTACGCGCCAACGCCATCGCCACACCAAACACCGTCAACGGCAGGCCACGACGCTGAAACTCATTATGAATACGCCAGAATCCAGCGCGTGAACCATATTCGTACAGGGAATCCATCGACATGTGCCGCTCCGGATAACTGGCAGCACCGATGATATCGGAAAGGAATTGTTCAGAACCCGCATCCCCATGCAGCACGTTATTTTCCGCGCCTTCCTCGTAATTGAGGACAAACTGCACTGCGATGCGTGCCTGTCCGGGCCAACGAGCATGAGGCGGTTGCCCGCCGTAGCCGATCAAATCACGGGGGTAATCTTTATTGAACTGGTACTCACTCATCGCTGCTTCCCTTTTCTGATTACCCGTTGAAACTGCTAAACATGCCGGACAAGGGTTTTGCTTGTGGGAAATCCAGATCGCCGTGTTTACTGGTGCTCAGACCGAGCGCATGCAGTGATTCGATCATTTTCACCGCAGCGCTGACGCCGTCGATCACTGGGATCCCCAATTCCAACGTCAGTTCTCGCGCTAAATCGGCCATCCCTCCACAACCGAGCACAATCGCCCCGCTGCCGTCCTGCTGTTTTGTTCGGATGCACTGTTCACGCACTTTTTGCTGAGCCAGACCACTGCCATCTTCCAGCGCGAGTACCGGTAGATCAATCGCATGCAACGCGGCACAGTGCCGTTCAAAACCATATTGATGCAACAAATGCCGTGCGATGACTAAGGTACGCGGCAGAGTGGTGACAATGGAAAAACGCGTCGCGACCAGCGTCGCCATATGCATTGCTGCTTCAGCGATCCCAATCACTGGCCGGTTTGCCAGTTCACGTGCCGCCAGCAGGCCCGGATCGCCGAAACAGGCGATGATATGACCGCTGACGCCAGCCTCCCGCCCCAGCTTTACCTGCTGCAACACACCGATGGCCGCGATGGCTTCGTCAAAATGCCCTTCTATCGACGGTGCCCCAGCTTGCGGGCTAACGGCCAGAATCTCCGTACCCGGAGCGGCTACCGAGCGAGCAGCGACGGCTATGGTTTCGGTCATCGCCAAGCTAGTATTCGGATTAATGACCTGAATAATGCAGCGAGCGGTCATAGCGACTCCCGTGATGCGGTTGCAGCAAAAATATGGGCGAAATCCGGCGCCTCATTGGCACCTTGGTCAAACTGTAGATTAGCCACGATATCGTCAAAATGGCGGGACAGGTGATCCGCCAACGCTGCACTGTCCTTCGCACGCAACAACGTCAGTAGATCGGTGTGATCATGGCAACGACAGCCTTGCTGCCAGGGAGAACCGTATACAGCTATCACCAGCGATGAGCGCAATGTGAGCAGTGAAACCATTTCCGTCAGCACTTGATTGCCGGCAATCGCCTGCAGCTGCACGTGGAACGACGCAGACAGACGAATCGCCGCAGCCCCGTCCTGATCGCGATGCGCCTGCTGTTCCTGTGCCACGATCTCTTCCATCGCCAACAAATGATCTTCACTGCAGTGAGCAATCACCTGCGGCAGGTTGGCACACTCCAGCATTTTTCGCGTTTGGAAAACGTGAGCAGCTTCGTCTTGCCCCGGCGTTGCCACTTGTGCACCACGTTTGGGCAATTGGGTGACCAATTGCACTGCAGCAAGGCGCTGCAATACCCGCCGAATGCCGGTCCGGCTAACACCAAACGTTTCTGCCAGCGCTTCTTCCGGCAGTTTACTGCCGGGCAACAACCGGTGTTCGACAATGGCTTTCACCAGCGAGTTATAAATATGATCGTCTTTATCTTCAATGAAGTAAGTGGCCTGTTGCCCCTGCCACACAGCGCTGGCGCCGTTCGTCATACCGATCATTTTTCTGCTCCCCGTCCCCTTCGATAGCCAAATCGTATACAAAAAACAGATATTTTGTATACAAGAAAACACAGTCTGGCCTGGATCCTGCAAAAGCCCTCCCAGCAAGCTTTACCAAAAACAGATAACGACATCCGGGTGACGTTCTTGAGAGGAGCACGATTTATGCCAAACCCTAATGAAAACTACAGTCCTAAGCTGTGCAACGATGACCTGGCACCTACGCGTGACCAAAACTGGAGCTGGTACAACATCTTTTCTTTCTGGATGTCGGATGTGCACAGTATGGGTGGCTATGTGGTGGCAGCCAGCTTCTTCGCCCTCGGTCTGTCGAGCTGGCAGGTGCTAATTTGCCTGTTGGCAGGAATTTGCATCGTACAGTTTTGCGCTAATCTGGTGGCCAAACCCAGCCAACTTGGCGGCGTGCCTTACGCCGTATTAAGCCGCCAGGCGTTTGGCGTGTTTGGTGCCAATATTCCCGCGGTGATCCGTGGCATGATTGCCTTCGCCTGGTACGGCATCCAAACCTATCTGGCTTCCAACGCACTGATGCTGACACTGCTGAAATTCTTCCCGTCGCTGGAGCCGATGACCCAACCACATTTTCTTGGGCTATCGCAGCTTGGATGGTTTTGCTACATCACCATGTGGCTGTTGCAAGCAATGGTGTTTTGGCATGGTATGCAGGCCATTAAACGCTTTATCGATATCGCCGGGCCGGCAGTGTATGTGGTGATGTTCGCACTGGCGGGCTGGATTATTTACCGCGTCGGTTTTTCCAACCTTTCCCTCACGCTAACAAGTAAAAACCTGAGTGCCGGCGAACAAGGTTGGTTAATGCTAACCGCCACTGCGCTAGTGGTATCTTATTTTTCAGGCCCACTGCTTAACTTTGGCGATTTTACCCGCTACGGCAAAAGTTTTGCCGAGGTGCAACGCGGCAACCGTTGGGGACTGCCGTTTAACTATCTGTTATTTTCGCTGGTGACCGTGGTGATTGTTTCCGGCACCTTGCCGTTGTTCGGGCAGCTCATCACCGATCCCATCGAAACAGTCACCCGTCTCGACAGTGATATTGCCGTCGCCCTTGGGTTGCTGACCATGATAGTGGCCACTATTGGCATTAATATTGTGGCCAACTTTGTATCACCAGCATTTGATTTCTCTAACTGCTCACCGCAGAAGATCAGCTTCCGTACTGGCGGAATGATTGCCGCCGTCGGCTCATTTCTGCTCACGCCGTGGAATCTGTTTCAGTCGCCCGAGTTGATTCATTACACACTGGATGTTCTGGCGGCCTTTATCGGCCCACTGTTCGGCATTCTGTTGATGGATTTTTACATCATCAAGCGGGGGGAATTGCATGTCGATGATTTGTATAACGCCACCCCGGCCGGTCGCTACTGGTACAAAAACGGGTTCAACCCGAATGCGATCTGGGCGCTGGTACCTGCGGTGATGATTGGACTGGCGATCAGCTTCACACCGGGTTTGCACGAGGTGGCAAACTTCAGTTGGTTTATCGGTGCTGCGTTGGGTGGAGGATGCTATCGGATCATTGCCCGCCGAGAATGGGCAGCCAATCAGGCGGTCACCTTTGCCAAAGCCGAATTGAGCAAAGATTAAAAACAACGAAGCCCTGAGTTATTGCTAACTCAGGGCTTCTGAATGTTGGCGGAACGGACGGGGCTCGAACCCGCGACCCCCTGCGTGACAGGCAGGTATTCTAACCAACTGAACTACCGCTCCGCGCCGTTCTTCTCTTTCGAGAGGAACGAGGCGCATATTACGGTTGAGTCAGTATGGCGTCAATGCCTTTTTCTTACCAAATGAACCGTTTGCGCAGTTTTTCAGCTAACACGACGTAAAGGTTATCCGACTGCCTTTTTATACGCCGAAAACAGCATTACTCCACTTCTGTGCGCCACAAGCAACTGCCACCTTTTTTCGCCACCAGATCCAGGCGAGCTTCGTGCGCGACCACTTCTTCATCGTTGGCATAGACCACTTTCATCGTTGTCGCCGGGCGAACAATACGCTGAATGTCCTGCGTTGAGTTGTTATTTTGCGTATCCCCTTCCATCTGGAACGCGATCGACGTCTGACCACCGGTCATCGCCAGATACACTTCCGCCAGGATTTCGGCATCGAGCAATGCGCCGTGCAAGGTACGCTTGCTGTTGTCTATCTCATAACGACTGCACAGGGCATCGAGGTTATTACGTTTGCCTGGGAACAGGCGACGCGCCATTAACAGGCTGTCGGTAATGGTGCAGAAGGTATCGGTCTTCGGGATGCCCTGTTGCAGCATGCGGAATTCGTGATCCATAAAGCCGATGTCGAACGCCGCGTTATGGATGACTAACTCACCGCCGCGGATAAAGTCGATAAACTCATCGGCAATTTGGTCAAACGTCGGTTTATCTGCCAGGAATTCATCGCTGATGCCATGAACCCCATAGGCCTCTGGATCGACCAGGCGATCAGGCTTGATATAAACGTGATAGTGACGCCCCGTCGGGCGACGGTTAATCACCTCGACCGCACCAATTTCAATGATGCGGTGGCCTTCGTAATGCACCCCGAGTTTGTTCATACCGGTGGTTTCGGTATCGAGGACAATCTGTCTGGTGGTTGTAGAGATCATATTGCAGTGCTCACAGCGCTCGTTTATGTCAGACTTGGCTTTTATAAAACTGATAGGAAGAGTCTACCAGAGATGCTCAAACAGGTAGAAATTTTCACCGACGGCTCCTGCCTTGGCAATCCGGGCCCCGGTGGTTATGGCGCAATATTGCGTTATAAACAGACTGAGAAAACCTTCAGCGCGGGCTTCCGCCTGACCACCAACAACCGTATGGAGATGATGGCGGCCATTGTCGCGCTAGAAGCTCTGACAACGCCTTGTGAAGTGATCCTCAGCACTGACAGCCAATATGTGCGCCAGGGCATCACCAGTTGGATCCACAACTGGAAAAAGCGCGGTTGGAAAACCGCCGACAAAAAACCGGTTAAGAATGTCGATCTGTGGCAACGGTTGGATTTAGCTATTCAGCGCCACACCATCAAATGGGAATGGGTCAAAGGCCACGCCGGTCACCCGGAAAACGAACGTTGTGACGTACTGGCACGTGATGCAGCGGGTAACCCAACCCAAGATGATGTGGGTTACAAACCGGAAAGCTAAGGCAGTTTGCGATAACTCTTGGTCGCGCCAACAGCGCGGCTGAGAGAAGGCTTTCTCGCCCCAAGCTTCATCGGTGTTGGCGTCAACGGCAAAGTGCGTTTACGCGCAACAATCACGCTTATACACCCCAGCGCCGGTAAATGCGTACACAGAAACTTCCCGCCTTTGCGTTGCCACGGCAGCACGTGAAAACGCGACTGATATAACACTTCATAATTCAACAGGCTCAGCCAGTCCAGCAAACGCATTTGGGTGAACATCCGGCTGACATAGGGCTGACGACGACGCAATCCCGGTACCAGCTTACCTAAGCCCAGCAAACTGAACGGGTTGAAACTGCTGATCACCAACCAACCGTCATCAATCAACACGCGATCGACTTCACGCAGCATCCGGTGCGGATCGTCAGCATAAGACAGCGTATGCGCCAATAAACAGGCATCCACGGATTTAGCAGCAAAGGGCAACTGGTAGGCATCCGCGATCACCTGCAGATTTTCACCCTCCAGACCCGCATTCACCTGATGGGAAATAGCACACTTGTCGGTTGCCAGACTAGCGCTGAGATTGCCGAGCTTAAGCAGATGGAAACCAAACAGCTTCGGCCACCAGGGTTGCAACTGCCGTTCGAGCGCCTCACGATAGTATTCCCCCCACGGCAACTCTGCCCAAGACTGTGGGCCGGTGAGCTTTTGTAGAGTATGGGCTGGTTTCATGATTTAGTATCTTCTCTACCCAATGGATTCAAATTGCAGCCAGGTGGCTAACTCGTGTCCCCAAGCGCTAACGCCAGTCAGTCACTGGGTGAGCGTGTGCAGCAGCGAACAGCACCGCGTTTAGAAAGACGACGTGTAAATCAAGCCGTTACCAACAAGAGGTCTTACATGAATCTTATCAGCATTCCCGCCTTCCAGGACAATTACATTTGGTTATTGGATAACCAGAAAGGGCATTGCATTATTGTCGATCCCGGCGAAGCGCAACCGGTACTCGAAGCGCTCGATCGTCTACATCTGGTGCCTGACGCTATTCTACTCACCCATCATCATCACGATCACGTCGGTGGCGTAGCGCAAATCACGGCGCGCTATCCAGGGCTAAAAGTCTATGGCCCGCAGGAAACTGCAGACAAAGGCGCCAACCACATCGTTCATAATGGCGAAACCATCGAAATAAACGGTCAAAAATTCGCCACAATCGCCGTTCCCGGACATACATTGGGACATGTGGCATTCTATAGCGCGCCTTATCTGTTCTGCGGAGACACTATTTTCTCTGCTGGCTGCGGCAGACTGTTCGAAGGGACCGCCGAGCAAATGTACGACTCATTTCAACAACTCGCGCAACTTCCCGATAACACCTTAATTTGTTGCGCGCATGAATATACGCTTTCAAATCTTAAGTTTGCGCGGGCTATTTTGCCGGAAGATCGAGAGATTGAAACATATCAGCAACATGTCGCTGCGTTACGGGCAAAAGGCCAACCCAGCGTGCCCACCACGCTACAATTAGAGCGTATAATTAACTTATTTTTACGCTGTCATGACACTGATTTACAAAGAGAATTAGACTTTCATACGCCACCACAAGACCTTCATTCAGTTTTTTCCGAATTACGCCTGCGGAAAGACAACTTCTGAGCTTTTAGTTGTGTTATTTGACGAAGCAAAGTATGATTGCTCGTCTTTTAAGCAACTACATTGACACACACATGAAGGCTAAAGCGATATTTCTCGCCTCAGTCTTGCTAGTGGGGTGCCAGTCGTCCAGGCAGGACGCACCGGCCCCAGAACAGCATGCACAGAGTTTGTCTTCGGCAGGTCAAGAAGGTGAAGCAGGAGAGTACACAGCGAATGGTCGAGCGAGCTCGGCGCGGTGGCTAGATAACAATAGTGGTGCCGCGCAACAGAACCTGTGGAACTTCATTAGCGACGAGCTGAAGATGGAGGTTCCGGAAAATTCCCGGATCCGTGATCAAAAAAGAAAGTACCTAAAAAGTAAGAGCTATCTCCACGATGTAACATTACGGGCAGAGCCGTACATGTACTGGATAGTCGGGCAGATTAAGAAACGTAATATGCCGATGGAACTGGTACTGCTACCCATAGTGGAGAGCGCTTTTGACCCACACGCCACGTCAAGTGCCAACGCCGCAGGGCTATGGCAAATCGTGCCGCAAACGGGTCGGAATTATGGTTTGAAAAACAATCAGTGGTATGACGGGCGACGCGATGTTGTGGCCTCGACGACTGCTGCGCTTGATATGATGCAGTATTTGAACCGCATGTTTAACGGTGACTGGTTACTGACCATTGCCGCTTATAACAGTGGTGAAGGCCGAGTCATGCAGGCGGTTAAGGCGAATAAGCGCCAGGGTAAGCCAACCAATTTCTGGGCATTGTCGCTTCCACGTGAAACGTCAATTTATGTCCCGAAAATGCTGGCACTGAGCGACATCATTAAAAACAGCAAGAAGTACGGTATCAATCTCCCTAAGACTGATAACACCCGTGCACTGGCGCGTATTGATGTTGGGCAGCAAATACAGTTAACTCAGGCGGCTGAGATGGCTGGGCTTTCTCTTACCAAGATGAAAGCTTACAACCCTGGCTACAAAAAAGGCGTTACGGCACCCAACGGGCCCCATTACATTATGGTTCCCAAAGGTCATGCCGATCAGCTGAAAGACTCGTTGGCCGATGGCCAGATCGCAGTGACGCAGCCGACAACACAGTTGGCGAAGAACAGCGGTTTGACTGGTGGAAGTTCGTATAAAGTGCGCTCCGGCGACACGGTATCGGGCATCGCCAAACGGTTGAACATTAAGTCCAGCGATTTGCAGAGTTGGAACAACTTACGTGCCAAGAGCACCTTAAAAGTTGGGCAAACCCTGCAAGTGGCCAGCAACACTGGCAATAACAGCAGTATCACCTATCAAGTTCGTAAAGGTGATTCGCTCGCCAGCATTGCACGTCGTCACGGCGTCGATATTAACGACGTGATGCGTTGGAACTCAACGCTTGCAAAGGCCAACAACAGCCTGCAACCAGGTCTGAAATTGACTTTGTTTGTCAGCGATAAAACGTCGCCGGATACCTAAATTTTCGGCACAAAAAAAGCACCCTTCGGGGTGCTTTTTTATTGTCTGTATTTTGGGCACTGCACTACCAGTGTGGTTTATCGGCTTCCGGATGAAACTCCACCAGCAGCGGGTTATGATCCGACGCACTGGTCACCAGTACCGAAGCCTCAGCCACACCCATGTTGCGATAAAACACAAAGTCCAATGGGCGCCCAAAGGCCTTACGGCGATGATCATCCGTGAAGCTCACCTCACGCAATGCCATATCACTGGCAAACTGATACAGCGCATTGATGCGTTTACGGCTCCAAGCATTAAAATCACCGGCCATGATTACCGGACCGTGATGATTGGCAATTTGTTCACCAATCGGCCCCAGTTGCTTACTATAAACGTCCACCCCCAGGCTAAAGTTCACCGCATGGATATTCACGACCATCAATAACTGACCATTAAATAACGGGTAGACGGTGATCAACGCCGACTTGGCTAATCGCAGCAGTGGTTCACGCTCGCGTAACGGACAACAGTAGACCGGATGTGCCGCCGCCAGTGTCATGACCCCAGAAGGGTGCTGTGGCAACACAAAAGCAGGAACCTGATCGGCAGCCAGATAATTTGAGGTCGCGAAACTCACCAGTTCAGGCGTCGTTTGCGCTTCCTGCAACAGTACCAGTTGCGCATCCTTACCATAACTTTTCAACACCGAAAGCCAATCGGCCCGTTGCTGCTTAAAGATATTCCACACCATTACCCGTAACGCACCAGATGTGGGCAATGCAGCCCCGGGTGGCAGCGGTTGATTAATGGCGCCAGGGAAAATTCGCTCAACTGGCTGGCCTGCAACATACCTCATTGCATAAGTTCGTTTCGGCACGCTATTCGCCTATTTCCCATTAGGATGAAACTGGCGGTGACATTCCCGCCAACAATAATTCGATTATACGCCTGCCCTGACATGACGGCATGGCTTTTACGGGGCATACCCTTTTCAGTTATAGGGGCGTAAGGCGGGGAATTCAATCTTCTGACAGTATATGTGTGTAAAGGTTGACGGCGGTGAAGCCTAAATGCAAAAAGGCCCGCAAAAGATGCGGGCCACGGAAATGGGGATTAAGCCAGTTGCTGTCGGTATTTTTTATCCAACCGTCCGCTAACGCCGACCAGTAACAGTGCCACCAACACAATCAGTGCACCAATCCACGGCGTTTGCGCCAATCCCAAGCTTACTACGGTCTGACCGCCAATCACCGACCCCAGTGCAATACCTACGTTAAAGGCCGCGATATTCAGACCGGAAGCGACATCCACGGCATTTGGCGTGTACTGTTCTGCCTTCTGCACGACGTACACCTGCAGGCCCGGAACGTTACCAAAGGCAAATACCCCCATCACGATCACCGTCATCAACGCGGCAACACTGTGGCTGGCAGTGAACTGGAACACCAACAGCAACGCGGCCAGCGCGGCAAAAATAAAACTGAGCGCGCGTACCGCCCCGTGTCGATCCGCGAGTTTGCCGCCCCAAATATTACCAATCGCCACAGCAATACCGTAGGCCAACAGAATCCAACTGACAGCCGGAGCAGAAAAGCCCGCCAGTTCCTGCATCATCGGTGCCAGGAAGGTAAAGGTTGTGAACACACCACCGTAGCCCAATGCAGTAATCGCGTAGATCAGCAGCAGACGTGGATGAGTCAGTACTTTAAACTGCTCGCCAATACTGGCACTGGCCTGATTTTTAATATTGTTTGGCACCAAAATCATGCTGGCTACGGTAGCAATCACGCCGATCAACGACACCGCCAGGAAGGTTTCACGCCAACCAAAGTGCTGACCGATAAAGGTCCCCAACGGTACCCCGGTCACCAGCGCTACCGTCAGGCCTCCAAACATGATGGCAATCGCCGAGGCGGCTTTCTCTTTCGCGACCAAACTGGTGGCAATAGTGGAGCCTATGGAGAAAAACACCCCGTGGGCCAGACCGGTCAGCAGGCGAGCCACCACCAGCGACTCATAGCTTGGCGACTGCCAGGCCAATAAGTTACCCAAGGTAAACAACACCATCAGGCTAATCAGCAACAGTTTGCGTGGTACCCGGCTCGTTAATGCCGTCAGGACCGGTGCTCCAATGGCCACGCCGATGGCATAAATGGTCACCAGCAGTCCGGCTGAAGGGACCGTCACTCCAAGTTGTTCTGCAATCGTCGGGATTAGCCCAACAATCACGAATTCCGTTGTACCGATAGCAAAGGCACTGATGGTCAATGCAAGTAATGCGAGAGGCATCTTTTTTACTCCAAATAGCGTTCAGGTTGATGACGGCTATTATCGGCGCATGGTTAAATGATAAAAATGCTCAAAATATCAAATTAATTTTGCCAAAGGAGCAATAGTGAAAGCGAATTCCGATGAGCTAATCACCTTCGTTACCGTGGTTGAAAGCGGCAGTTTCAGCCGGGCGGCAGAGCGACTGGACCAAGCTAATTCCGTCGTTAGTCGCACGGTCAAGAAGCTGGAAACCAAGCTGGGCGTCACGTTGCTCAACCGCACTACACGCCAAATCAGCCTGACGCAGGAAGGAGAAAACTATTTCCGCCAAGTGCAGAAGGTACTGAGTGATATGGCTGCGGCAGAAAACGCATTAATGGAAAGTCGCCAACGCCCTCAAGGGTTACTGCGCGTCGATGCCGCAACACCGGTGGTATTACACGTATTAACGCCGTTGGTGGCGGAGTTTCGGGCGCTTTATCCGGAAATGTCGTTGTCGCTGGTGTCCTCAGAAAACTTTATCAATCTGATAGAACGTAAGGTCGATATTGCTATTCGCGTCGGCGAATTAACCGACTCCAGCCTAAAAGCACGCAAACTGATGACCAGCTATCGGCAGATACTGGCCTCCCCTGCCTATTTAGCACAGTACGGCACGCCACAATGCGTAGAGGATCTGGCGCAGCACTGCTGCATAGGTTTTAACGATCTACCCAGCCTGAACCGCTGGCCGCTCGCGTGTGCCGACGGCCGACAGTTAGAAATCACCCCAAGCCTGACCACCAACAGCGGTGAAACCCAGCGCCATTTGAGCCTGCACGGTAACGGCATTGCTTGCTTGTCAGATTTTATGACTGAGGCAGATATCAAACGCGGCGATCTGGTACCAATCTTAGTGAAAGAGACACTGCCGGTAGCAATGCCGATCAATGCGGTGTATTACAGTGACAGCGCAGTCAGCAACCGCCTGCGCAGCTTTATCGATTTTATCAGTGAGCGTCTGGCACAATAAAAAAGGCGCCCGTCTGGGCGCCTCGATGCGTATGATGTCAAATCAATCCCAGTTCGGAGCCAGGCCTTCCGGGCTGACCAAACGGCCATTATTTTCCAACGTGGCGATCTCCGCCATTTCTTCGGCAGTCAGCGTCAACTGTTGCGCCAACAGATTGCTCGCCAGGTTTTCACGTTTGGTCGATGATGGGATTACCGCGTAACCCAGTTGCAATGCCCAAGCCAAGATGACTTGAGCCGGGGTAGCATTGCGGCGTGCCGCGATCGCCTTGATAGTCTCATCCTGCAATGCTTTGCCATAAGCCAGCGTCATGTAGGAGGTAATAGCAATGCCATGCTGTTGGGCAAACTCCACCACTTTGCGGTTCTGCAAGTATGGCGAAAGCTCAATCTGGTTTGTGGCAATTTGATCCGCCCCCACGGCGTCAATTGCCTGTTGCATCAGATCCAGCGTGAAGTTGGACACACCAATCTGACGCGTCAGGCCCAACGCTTTCGCCTCCGCTAACTCAGTCATAAACTCTGCGACAGAGACTTCATCATTCGGCGAAGGCCAATGGATTAAGGTTAAATCAACATAGGAGGTTTGCAGCTTTGCCAGACTTTCTTGCAGGCTTGGGATCAGCTTGCCCTTCGCCAGATTGGCGATCCAAATCTTGGTAGTGATGAACAGTTCGTCACGCGGAACACCGCTGGCGGCAATCGCCTGGCCTACCGCCGCTTCGTTCTCATAGATTTGTGCAGTATCAATGACACGATATCCCAGTGCCAGTGCTGTGCTGACCGAGTCGATCACGACCTGATCCTGAAGACGGAAAGTGCCTAAACCAAATGCAGGGATGCCCATAATTTTATTCTCTCATTAGGATGTTAAAGCGATATGAGAGGATTATGGCAACTGTTTTGTTGATCAAAAACGCCCTATTGTGCATAAGACTTTTGATTAAACAGCAACAATTGCCGGGGTGAGCCCCCGGCAATGAGGAGTTATGCCCAACGACGCAGGATTAGCGAGGTATTGATACCACCAAACGCGAAGTTGTTCGATTGCACAAATTCGGTATCAATTTGGCGATAATCGCCCATGATGTAATCCAGATCACCACAGGTGCTGTCCGGCTCACTGAGGTTAATCGTTGGGGCAAAGCTGCCTTCGCGCATCATCTCCAGCGCCATCCAGGCTTCCAATGCACCACAAGCACCCAGCGTATGACCAAAATAACTTTTTAATGAAGAGATCGGCGTACGGTTACCGAAAATGGCTGCCGTTGCCTGACTTTCCGCGATATCACCACGGTCTGTTGCCGTCCCATGAGCGCTGATATAGCCGATATCGCCGGTTGCCAACCCAGATGCTTTCAGTGCCTGTTGCATGCAAACCTGCATGGTTTCCTGCTGAGGCTGGGTAATATGTGCCGCATCACAGTTGGTCGCAAAGCTGATAATTTCACCGTAAATAGTGGCACCACGCGCCAACGCATGCTCCAACGACTCCAGAATCAACGTTCCCGCGCCTTCGCCAATGACCAAACCGTCTCGCTGACGATCAAACGGACGAGGTGATAGCTCGGGGTGATCGTTTTGCTGGCTGGTGGCAAACAGCGTGTCGAACACCGCGGCCTCCGAAGGACATAGCTCTTCAGCGCCTCCCGCCACCATCACCGTTTGATAGCCGTGGCGAATACTCTCGTAAGCGTAACCAATCGCCTGGCTGCCCGACGTACAGGCGCTGGAGGTCGGGATCACTCGGCCCCGCAAGCCGAAGAACAGGCCTGCATTTACCGCCGCAGTATGAGGCATCATCTGCACATAGGTGGTACCGGTAATATTGCCGGTGTGCTTTTCGGTCAACATGGTGGCGAACTCACTGACTGGTTTGGTACTGCCGGTCGATGAGCCGTAGGCGATGCCGGTCTCACCGTTGGTCAATACGGCCTCACCCAGTAGTCCTGCTTGCTCCAGCGCCAATTCGGTCGCCCGAGTCGCCAGTAATGAAACACGTCCCATCGAACGGATACGCTTGCGGGTGTAGTGATCCGGCAACACGAAATTCTCGACCGGTGCGCCGAGGTGAGTATTCAGCCCTTGATACTCTTCCCATTGTGACATGTAACGCACGGCATTCTTGCCCTGCCTCAGTCGGCTGGACACGTCCACCCAATTATTGCCAAATGCGGTGATACCCGCCATACCAGTAACGACCACGCGCTGTGTCATACCATTCCTCCATTAATGGAAATGACTTGCCGCGTCACATAACCGGCAACATCTGACATCAGGTAGCTGGCTAACCCCGCCACTTCTTCCGCCGACCCCATGCGTTTGAGCGGGATAGCGCGCATTGCTTCATCCAGCGCGGCCGGCTCCATGTCGATCATCCCTGTGTCAATCAGGCCTGGTGCAATACAGTTAACCGTAATTTTGCGCTTTGCCAGCTCAATTGCCAGCGCCTTACAGGCACCAATCACACCGGCCTTGGCCGCACTGTAGTTGACCTGCCCACGGTTGCCCATCACGCCGGAAACCGACGACAGCGCGACGATCCGCCCCCCCTTGCGCAGGCCAATCATCGGCATAACACAAGGGTGTAGCACGTTGTAGAAGCTGTCGAGATTGGTATGGATCACGCCATCCCAGTCGTCTTCACTTAATGCCGGGAAAGCACCGTCGCGGGTGATCCCCGCATTGTTCACCACGCCGTAATAAGCACCGTGGGTGTCGATATCCTGCTCTAGCCGCTCACGGCACTCAATACGGTTGCTGATATCAAACTGAATCAACCGCCCTTGCCCGCCAGCACTGACAATCTGCTGCAGCGTGTGTTCTGCCCCGGTCTTATCCCTGTGGTAGTGAACTACAATCAAAAAGCCATCCGCAGCCAAGCGGCAGGCAATCGCCTGGCCGATTCCTTTGCTGGCGCCGGTGACTAAAACGGAACGCATCATGCGTCTCCCCTTAAGGTCGTTAATTGAATAATTTCTTGTTGATCAGGCTGATAGGTGTTCAACCTTCCCTGTGCGATCTGCACATTATTGATACTAATTTCACACTCAAAACTGGCTAATTTTTCATCTTTCAACAGCTGGTGCACGCTCACCAACAGTTCGCTGCCTGCGGGAAAGGATGACAGTTCGCAGCGAATCGCGCGCCCGCCAAGCAGCATGCCAAGCTGGGGTGGCTGAGCGCTCTGGCGACCATGCCATCCACTCCATACGCCAATCGCCTGCGCCATCAGCTCAATACCATACCAGCCTGGTAATGCACCCTGCGCGTCAAGGAAAGGTGCCAGCACGCCATCGCCGCTAACCTTAACCGCACATCTTGCATGTTCCTCCCCCACTTCCAGTACCCGCTCCAGCAGTACCATCGGAGAAGCGTGAGGCAAGTAGTATTCGGCGGTGTGATACGGATTCATGGGGCATCTCCCAACAGCAGACAAGCGTTATTGCCACCGAAGGCAAACGAATTGGACAAGATTGTACGTGGCCCCAAAGACTGCGGCCGGCAAACCAGACCGATAGTTGCCAGTTCAGCATCGCGTGGTACAACGCTGAAATCCTGCTGTGGCAACGGCAGTTGCTCGGTCAGCAGCAACCAACTCAACGCAGCTTCTACGGCACCGGCTGCGCCCAGCGTGTGACCCGTGAGATGTTTGGTGGAACTACAGGGTGTCTGGGAACCAAACAGGCGATTAACCACTTGAGCTTCAACCTGATCGTTCAGCCGCGTGGCGGTACCATGCAAATTAATATAACCGATCTGCTCGACGCCTAAACCAGCCTGCCGCAGCGCCATTGTGATAGCCCGCTCGGCGCCTTCACCTGCCGGATGCGGCGCCGACATATGCCAGGCATCCGAAGACTCACCGACGCCCAGCAGCGCCACGGGTGCCGGTTCCCGCGTTAATAACATCAGTGCAGCGGCTTCGCCGATATTAATACCGCTGCGCCCGGTCGCAAAAGGTGTGCAGCGATCCGCAGACAGTGATTCCAGACTGTTGAATCCATTGATTGGCATTTGGCACAGACTGTCAGCACCGCCGACAATCGCCGCATCCACCAGCCCTGCATCAATCAGGCGTTTGCCGCTGATGATGGCACGAGCACTCGATGAACAGGCAGTAGACAGAGTATACGCCGGGCCACGAGTCGCGAGAAAAGCACTGAGGAACTGGCCCGGATCGCCCAACTCCTGCTGCTGGTAATCATAACCCTGCGGCCACTGCCCTGCCTGGTACTGTTGTAAGGCCAACTCACCCTCGTGGATCCCCGAAGTACTGGTCCCCATGATCACCGCGACACGTGACACACCGTAACGGGCAATAGCCTCGCGCACTGGCACGCCGATCTGGGCCAACGCCGCCAGCAGCAGACGATTGTTGCGAGAATTATGCTGTTTGAGTGACTCAGGAATTGTGGGTAATTCCCCCTGCACGTTGCCAAACCAGGATGGTGCGCCGCCGATAAGCCATTGCGTCTGCTGCTGCATCCCCGGAGACACGCCCCGCGCCAGATTTTCTGCAATCTGCGGCAAGCTATTACCCAGTGCATTCACCATTCCTACGGCGGAGAAGTAGATCATTATTCGCTCCCCAGGTTCTGTATGGTGATGCGATAGTGGAAGGCAGATTGTGTAATAGAGAGTGGTTCACGCCGCCCATCTGTCTGCTGGTAACGAATTTCACTGACGATCACCCCGCGATCATCATACAGACGGCGCACCTGCGGTTGATCCTCTAAGCGCCATCCCGCAGGCAACAAGGGTTGCCAATTTGCTACCGGCCAATAGCTCAGCATAATGTCGGCTAGCACTTGGCTGGCTGGTGGCAATTCCCCCACCTTGATCAACTGTTCGGTACGGATACCCTGGTGATCATAGGTCAGGTTGAACAAACGAATACCGAGCGGCGACATTCCCACCAGTTGCAGACGCTGGCCGTCGGCATTGAGCAATACCAGCATCGAATGCTGCTGCCCTTTCACGTTAGCAGTCAGTAACTGTTGCTGATTGAACGGCTGAGCCAATGTCGGCGCAGGTAATGTTACCCGGGTACCGGGCTTCAGCCAGGCTTGCGGCAGGGTTTGATCCTGCGAACTGGCACAACCGGCCAGCACGGTGACCAGCATTAACAACATCATTCGTAAGCCGTGCATCAGGCTTTTCCTCTTTTTCTTTTTGTTGCTAACGTCAGCGGCGCCAACAGAAATGCCACGGCAATTCCGCTGCTCAAAACGATACCAAAACTGCTGATGGCCTGCGTATGACTCAGCACTAACATGCCGAAGGTCAGTTGAGTGGTGAATACCGCCATAAAGATGGCAAACATCGAGGTGGTCGGGGTACCACGGGGATTGGTAAAGAACAGCGTATAGTTAATACCAATCCCCAGTACCAGTACCAGTGCCAATAACGAGAACAAATTCAACGTATGGCCACTCAATGCCAACACCGCAATACCGCTACCCAGTGACAACAGCATTGGCACCATACAGCGCAGGCCATGGCGCAAACCAAAACGCCAGAGATAGATAAGCGCAATCGCCGCCACTGACAGCATTAGCAAATACGAGAGATACAACCGGTATTGCCCAAAGAGTTCACTGAATTCGGTTTTTCGGTCGATCCACCCGGTGCCCGGCACTTGCTTAGCCAATGTCTGCATCGCCGCACTGTTCTGCACGCCGTTCACCGGTACCAACACCGCACTGCGTCCATCAGGTAACGTCAACCACAGCAGCCGCCAGCCCTCGCTGACCACACTGCCCATCCACTGTTCCGGTGTCACCCATTCAGGCGTTAAGTCCGGGGCTTTCAGCGACAAATCCGCCTGCTGTAACTGCGCCATCACCTGGGGTACAACCCGTTGTAACAAGGCGACGTTCTGCTGTTGACGCTGAAGCGAAGGCAAAGGTAACAACCGATAATCCGCCAGAATGCCTTGCCGTTTAGCCTGTGCCAGCTTGGGCTGTAACAGCTCCAGCCGCTGGAGCAATTGTTCGGCATTGGTGCCATAGACCACCAGCCATTTCTGATCGTTATGCTGCCCCGTGAGAGCCGCAATACGTTGTTCCTGCTGCTGCAGTTCCATTGGCAATGCCTGCAATTGCCCGATATCGTCGTCCACCTTCAGTTGGCTAAAACCGACGACCACCAGCAACAGCAGTGCTCCGGGTAACCCATAACGCAGCACTGGCCGATGACGCCAGGCATGCAGCCAACGCAGAATCAGTGTTAATCCCGGCGCCGGACGCACGGGTAGCCGACGCGATAACCGAGGATACCAACATATCACCGTGACACAGGCCGCACTTAGCCCCGCAGCGGCAAACACCGCCAGCTGCTGTAAGCCCGGAAATGGCGCAATCAGCAGTGCCAGATAGGCAACCACGGTGGTCACTAGCGCCATCGACAAGGCAGGTAACAGTTTCTGCAAACTGGCTAAAGGCGTCGATTGCTGACCATGTACCATACGTTCGGTCAGGAAATAGAGCGTGTAATCCGCCGAAATGCCGACAATGCTGATGCTCAACACCAGCGTCATCAAATGTATTTCCCCAAACGCCAGCAACGTAGCGACAGTGCCCGCCAATGCGCCAATGCTCACTGACAGCGCGCACAACAACAACGGCAATGGCGAGCGGAACATCAACAACACCAATAAAAACACGCCCACGACCGACGCTAGGCCAATAGTGGAAATATCCCGTTCGGCCTGTTGGCTAGCGTAGTTGCTGTAAAACAGTGTGCCGCGGTTCAGCACCTCTGCGCCCGGCCAGCGTTGTTGCAGTTGTTGCTGCAACGCTGTCAGTTTATCCACCGTCCGTCGGGCACTGGTGATGTCATAAGAAGATGCACTTAACTCCGCATGCAGCAGATACCAACTGCGGCCTTGTACGTCGCGCGCCACCAGCCAGCCGTTGGACAGACTCAACAATCCCCCGTTTTGCTGCTGCGCCAATTGCGAGGCCCGAACCAGCATCAATGGATCGTTGGCCAGTTCTTTACCGCTGACGCCAGCGAAAGCTGAATAGAGTTGTCCCAGAATCCACTGGCTTTGTGCATCCGGTCCTTGCTGGAGCCGTTGCCGGGTAGTGTCATCCAACAGCACATTACGATGCTGATAGAAAAATCGCCCCCACTGCTGTTGGCGTTGCGCATCCATTGGCCCGCCAACCTGCTGCAGTTCGGGCATCTGCCGTAATTGCTGCCACCACCAATTTACTGCCGCACTATCCGCTCCTGGAGGTGGACTCACCAACCACATCAGTTGCCGATCGAGCCGGCGACTGAAGCCATCAGCCAGTTCATCCGGTACGCCCACCAGCTGCTGCTTCGGTAATAACGCCAAGACGCTACTGTTAATCTGGCTACGCGGCAGCAGCCAGCACAGCGCGGCAAGTAATAGCAGGCAAATCGCCAACCAACCAAACGCTAACCGCCGGTGCAATTCAGGACGCAAAACGCTGTTGCTCCTCAGCCGTCAGTGTTTGGGGTGTCGTTTTCTGGTTAAAGAAACGGATATGCGTAGCGTCACTTTGCATATCATCAATATCAATAGTTTCCAGGAATTGCTCGCCATTGAGAGTAATGCGCTTGAACAGCTTGTCGAGCGGCGTGGTTTTTGGCGTCAGCACCAGTCGCCATTGGTTATTACCCAGATCGCTGAACTGCAAAGCAAAGTTTTGCTCCAGTGCCTGGCTGTCAGCGTGAAACAGTGCGGTCAGTAGATGGTTGAACTGGAACATCTGCGGGTTGTTTTCCGCCGTTACTACCTGCGGTGGCTGGCCCGCCAGAGTTTGTACCATACGTTTATCATCCAACAGCAAGGTCAACGGGAAGGGTTTTTGTTGCGCCCACCATAGCCCCTTTTGCTGAGAAATCAGCAGCTCACCACTAGACTTCAAGGGTTTTGCCATACCGCTAATGCTGCGTTGCTGTTCGAACTGAGCACGCAGTACCGGCTGTTGGCTAAAGCGCTGTTGCAGTTCCGGCAACGTTACCGCCTGCACGCTCACACTGAAAAAGGTAACGAACGCCAGCATCCAAAATTTCATTGTGCCTCCTCGATGTTATCCAACAACACCTGCGGCGAAACAAAGCACATTTCTTTGCTGGCAATCTCTACCGCCACCTGAATAGTATGCCCGCGAGTGGTCAACTGACCGCTGTGCGCGTCAAGGATACGGTAGCCAATACGCAGGCGATTTTCATATTCCTCCAACTCGGCACAGACAATGATTTTCTGTTCAAACAACACTGGGGCAATATATTTCACTCGTGTGTCGACGATCGGCCAAACATAGCCCGATGCCTGCATTTGCCGGTAGCCATAGTTAAACTGTTTCAGCAAAGCCTCACGGGCGATTTCAAAATAGCGGAAGTAGTTGCCATGCCAGACCACACCCATAGCATCGGTATCATGGAAAGGAATGGTGATCTCAACCTTGACGGAGAATCGCGGATCGTCTTTTAGCTTCATGTCTCAGGCCTCTGTTGCGATGACGGTTGCGACGCCAACTGCCAGAAATCGAAAAAATTAAACCAGTCGAGCGGCGCCAACAGACAATAATGTTCCAGCCGCGCGGCATACTGGTCCACAGCCTCTTGCAACGCCTGCTGACGTTGCTGGCGCGGTAAGATTAGCGGATCGGCAAAGGGTTCAAAATAAACGTTAAGATGCCCCTGCTGCTTGAGGCCAAACATCAAAAATACCGGGCAGCGCAACGCGGCGGCCAGAACAAACGGGCCCTGTGGAAACGGTGCGGGATGGTCGAGGAAATGGCTCCACACGACGCGCGGCTGCTCACCACGCTGATATTTGCCCGCTGAAGTGCGATCACCCACGATCGCCACCCATTCACCGGCATCCAGTTTATCCTGCAAGCGCATAGCCGTTTCCGGCCCCAACGACGTCACTGAGATCAAATTCAGATTGGCGCGAGGATTAACCTCTTTCATCAACTGATTGAAACGCTCGGCGTGTTCCGTAAACACCAGAGCATTAACAATCACGCCGGAACCCAACTCCCCCAATGCCCGACAGGATTCAATGTCTCCCAAATGCGAGGCCAGAATTAAGGTTCCCTTGCCGCTGGCAATCTGATGTTCGCATAGCGAAGGATTCACCAGCCTGATATCTCTCAGCTCGCCCTGCCAACTTGCCAGCTTATTAAGCATCGCATCACCAAACCGCATAAAGTGACGGAAGCTATCGAGTGGCTCGGGCAACGGCTGCTGCCTGCTTTGGGCAAACAACCGCAAACGTTGTAAATACTCTCGCGATGCCTCGCGCTGAGTGCGGCCTGTCAGCCAGAAATAGCCGATTACCGGATACAACAACAGCTGAAAGGCCTGGCGACCGAACAAACGGTACACCCGCAACATCAGCCGAATACCCCACAGGCCTTGACGCTCCTGCGTCGCCGACCAATGCTCTGGAACAGCGAACCGACGCCGCTGGCGCAACAAGTGGGGAATGCGCAGCAACATGCCGAAAAACAAACGGGTATGCATCCAGGATATGCGCAAATTATCGCGCAACGCATCGAAGTGGGAAACGCCGTCGACAGGATAGGTTACGCGTGTGGGTAGAAAACGGCTCGCGACGCCCTGCCAGTACAATCTGACCATCACTTCGGTATCAAAATCCATGCGTTTGCCAAGCGGTTGGCGTGTCGTCAACGCCAGCGTCGGCGCCACCGGATAGACACGAAAACCGCACATGCTGTCTTTCAACGACAACGACAAGGTTTCAATCCACACCCAGACATGGGTGACGTAGCGGCCATACAAACGCGCTTTCGGCACTGAGCTGTCATAAACAGGCCGACCGGAAATCAGACAGTCTGGATAAGTGCGCGCTTCAGTAATCATTGCCGGGATATCGCTCAGTTGATGCTGACCGTCGGCATCCACCTGTAAAGCATGGCTGTAGCCCTGCCGTTGTGCCAACTGCAAACCGGCGATGACTGCCGCACCTTTGCCTTGATTTTGCTCCAGCCGTAGCAACATGACCCATGGCAGCCCGGCAGCCAACCGCTGCAATTCCTGAGCAGTCGTGGGATCACTACCATCATCGACGATCAGGCATGGCAAACCATAGCCAGCCAGTGCAGCCAGCACTGCTGCCATCATCTGCCCGTGATTGAAACAGGGAATAACAATGCAGGGAGAGAATGGTGCACTCACTGACATAATGAGATCTTGCCGCTGCTGGCCGTCGCCTCACCCACGCGGTAGCTAAACAGCAACTTATGTCGCGCTGGCTGCCATTCAAGCTGCAACGTCACTGTTTGTTCTGGCAGCAAGGGTTGTTGAAACTTTACCACTTCGATCCCTCTAAACTCGGCCTCAATAGCCAGCAACTGACGCGCATACTGCATGACCCAGTTCAACTGCGTGACCCCCGGCAAGATCGGGTGTTCTGGAAAATGGCCACGGAACCAAAACAGCCCGGCAGGTAAACGCAGTTGCAGGCTGGCATGGGTAGCATCACTCACCTGTTGTTGCAGCACCTCAGGTTGCATCATAAAAACAGCTCCTGTAGTTCGGCATAGGCGCGTTTACCTTGTGGGTTAAGCGGGATAACGTCGATAATACGCCAATGGCGCGGCAGGGCCACCGGCTCCAGCCAGCCTCGTAACGCCTGATGCAACTCACGAGTAAATTCCCCTTCGGACAAGGTATGCCGGCGCGTTTCACCATACGAAGACAGCACAATCACCGCCGCCAATACAGTGCGCCCTCTTTGCTGTTGCGTTAACACTGCAGCATCGGCGATCTCCGGCAGTGAAATTAAGCGTTGCTCGACTTCGGTTAGCGACAGACGTTTCTCTTCCAGCTTGATAATACGGTCTGCACGGCCTTTTAACTGAAATTGGCGGCCATCTGGCGCAAGCTGAATAAGATCGCTCAGCACCAGTTCCCCAGTATCGGGTATTAATGGGGACGCAACGTGGACACTGTCATCGGAGTTCACCGTTAACTTTACATCCGCAAACGGCTGCCACAATGTGGCCTCGCGATATTGCCTGCGCCAGGCCAGTGTGCCAGTTTCCGTCGTGCCATAAATTTCCAACGGCAATACGCCCAGCGCTTGCTGAGACAGCATCGCCTCAGCACAGGATAGCGGGCCACCTGCGGAAAGAACATCAACGCACTCTGCGACAGCCAACCGGTTATCCAACCGTTTAAGCCACGCGGGGCTACTGACTAACACCAAACGCCGCCCCTGATGCTGAGCAATCAACTGTTCATGGTATCGCGTCAACTGGGCATCAAATGGCAGACCCAAAGCCAGTGGCAGGAATAATCGAAAACTCAGGCCATACATATGTTGATGAGAGACTGTAGCCACGACGCAACATCTCTGGAAAGCATCGCCCCAGGTTGCTGCCAGCAGTTCGCTTTCGCGATCCATACAGCCCACCGATTTATTCACCGCTTGCGGTTGGCCGGTCGAGCCGGAGGTATAAAGGATAAATCGTGGGTCTTGCGGCCAGGCAGGCAGCGCTACCCCCGTACTGCCCCCTTCTGCTACCGGCAAAATCGGTACATCAAGATCGAGGGGTAAATCAGTTAGCAGTGCGTCGAAGTCTGCCCGCTGCTCTCTGAGGATAGCTTCGCGCTGATGACCAAAAATTACCGGCACTCTGTTGGCATACAAAGAGGCCAACAACGCAACGGCAAAACGATAGCTATCATCAAAACACAGCGCCCACCGATGCTCTTCCCTACTCATCAGTTTCTCGGTCAATGCCGCAACGTCACGGCGAAATTGGCCGAGGCATAATGTCTCGGCGCCACGCCAGGCAATAAGCACAGAATCGTCGCGCGCCGAACTTAGCCATTGGCTCATCGGTAAACTCAGATGTGCCTGATCCTTTTTCTGACTATCCATTCAATACCCATTAATGCCCCCATCAGCAGGTAGCTGATGCCGCCGTTATACAACGTCCAGAGTGTTATATCCCCAGACAGACAGGTTGCCAGCGCTATTGCACCGTTAACAATAAAGAACCCACACCAGACCTGAGTCACCTTGCGAGTATAAGCCACGCCAACGGCATCCAACTGTGGCTCGGTTATACGCGCCAACCGCTCAACCACCGTGGGTGGTGCAAACAACGAGTACGCAAACAGTAACAACAGCAATGCGTTGACCAGTACCGGGTAATACAGCAACCAATGACTCTGTTTCAGTGCCCAACTGGCAAGCGCCAGCAAGATGCCAACAATGGCCAAGGCTTTGCCCAACCACATTTGCTGACGCAATTTACCACGCAGTACAAACAGACGAAGGGTAAAGACCGTCACCAATAACGGCGCCAAGACAGTGGTTCCCCAGTGCGATAAACCAACCCAAACAGCCAACGGGTAAAGCAGTAGAACTAGCCAGGTCGCAACCTGTAACAGCCGCAAGATTCCATTTAGCCAAGGAATGGTCTTCACCTTCACGCCCTGATCTTAGCTGTCTGACTTCAGTAACTCATCGATGGCATCAACCACGTCTTGCACGGTGCGTACCGACTTGAACATTTCCGGCTTAATCTTCTTACCGGTTGTTTTTTGCAGGTGTACCACTAGATCCACAGCATCAATACTGTCCAGCTCTAACTCTTCGTACAACCGAGACTCGGGTTTGATGTCATCAGCATCCAACTCGAACAGCTTGACCAGTAGCGCCTGAATTTGCAGGTAAATTTCTTGCTTATCCATGAAAACCTCTTATTTGCTACGCTGTGCAGAAACAAACTTCGCCAGCGTTTCCACGGAATAAAAATGTTGGCGCATATCTTGGCTTTCAGCCGACAGCACCACGCCATAACGGTTCTTTAATGCTAAACCCAGCTCCAATGCGTCAATGGAGTCCAAACCCAGTCCATCACCAAACAGCGGCGCTTCGGCGTCAATCTCCTCCGGTGTCATACCTTCAAGATTGAGCGTATCAATGATCAATTGCTTGATTTCAGAGCTCAATAAATTCATTACACTATTTCTCATTATTTATAGAATCTGACTGTAAAGCGTCAGTTAAATGCTGGGTTAATCTTCTTGCCGCGAGGGCGGGAGAAACGTCATTCGCATGTATGAATGCGCGAGCGTCGATCTTATCCTGAACGGTGATGCGGAACTGCGGTTTTATCGGCGGGATCTTATACCATTTACCCTGCTTCGTCAGCATGGGTGGCTGGCAGTGGATATGCACCACGCGGATATCACACTGGCTACGAAGCGCAATATTGGCAGCCCCTCGTTGCAGTGACAACGCCTTACCCGGCGTAGTGCGTGTTCCTTCAGGAAAGATCAGGATAGTCCCACCGCTAGCTAAACGTTGCCGGCACTGTTCCAACAGGACATCCGACTGCGCATTTGCCAGATAGCCCGCAGCTTTGATCACACCACTGACAAACATGTTGCTCAGTAATGCTTCCTTGACGATACAGTCGCAGCGCGGCATCTGTGAAGCCAGCAACACATAATCCAGCAGGCTGGGATGGTTAGCGATCACCAGACAGCCACTGTCCTCACTCAAGCGTTCAACGTTGTCGAAATGGTAATCCAGTACACCGAAAAAGCGCGTCGTTGCCAAAAAGAAACGGAAGCTATGTCGGATCGAGTTTTGGGTCAGTCGACTACGGCGCGCAGGATCGCGAACCACCAGACGCATCAGGTTAAACCAAACACCTGATAGCAGCAGGCCACCCAGGCCGAAAAGTGAAAAGCAAAAGCCGGTGGCCACAACCCGCCAACAGCGATTAAACCAAGACGATTGTTCAGGCACACTTTCCGCAGATATCGTCGTCGCCATCAGCGCCCCCACAACCATTCGTGCCGTGGACCCGGAACAGTAAACTCATCATCAGTACGCAACCAACCGCGCAAAAATGACAGACTCTGTGGCTCCTGACAGGCAGTAGGCCCGGCGTCTGCAACGTTGCAATGCAGTGAACCGCCACTTTCCAACAATAACGCGACAGCATAGGGATATGAGTTCACGGGAACAAAAGGCCGGTAAACATCCGGCACAACACCGTCAAAATCAATTAATAGCACCCGTTCCGCACTGCCCGTCGCCAATACGGCCTGAGCCTCAATCATACCCTGCTGAAAGCTGTCTTCACCGGCAGCCAATGATGTAGTTGGCAAGGTATTCTTCGCCATAATCGTTAACCAACCTGCAGCCGTGTTGTGCACCGACATGGCAAAATCCGTTGGCGATAGCGGCTGGTCCTGATGCAGGTGTTGGAGAATTTTGTGTGTCCGCTCTAATTCACCATGACGGCTGGTAAAGATCGCCATATCCGCCTGAAAGTCATTCAGTAAGATTAACCCACTCTCTACTGCCAAACGCGTTCCGGCACTCATCCGACGCAGCGACATCATGGGAATATGCGAACAGCCAGGTAATGTGCCCTGAGATTCAGTAGTAAATGAGTTATCCGTAGCCCATTGACGCCAAGCTTCACGCGTTCCACGATCGGGAGCCATTGCCCACCAACTGAGTATATTCATGTCGCCGCCATATTAAGGGTATTACCGGTCAGAAAAATTGCGTGGGTAAATTTATTATATCTGACCTCAGATTGCATTCCCAAAATTCCTATTTTTGCGCGGAATATTCAATTAAAAGATTAGGGTTACTTATCGACATAACTTCGTAGGACTTGAGCAAAAAGAGAATTATCACGATGAAAAGCAGCAATATTTGTCGAAAAGGGTCTATAGAGGTATCTTATTGAAGGACAACCATACATCATTCTTCGTGTATGGCTAATACATTACCTATTTACGACCGCTCATGGAAAAGAGTATGAAACCATTAAAGCTCATTTTAACTGGCGTATTCGCCGCAGTCCTGATCAGTGGGTGTGCTGGCACCGCGCCGGTAAAAAACATCAATCAGAATGTTGTAGGTAGTCACACTGATGCACAAGTACGCCAGGCGATTCTCTCTGCCGGGTTGAATCGCAGCTGGATGCTGAATCCGACAAGTGATGGCGTGATCGATGGCAAAATCCTGTTACGCGGGCACAGTGCCAACATCCGCATCACTTACAATGCAAATAGTTATCAGATTAAGTATCTAGACAGCAGTAATATGGATGCCAAAGAGGGAAAGATTCACCCAAATTATAACCGTTGGGTGGCCAATCTCGATAAAGATATACAGATAGAACTGGCACGTCAGAATATTAAATAATCACCAAACTTATTACCCGGCGGAGGTTCCTACTGCCGGGTATATTATTCTTTATATTGGCATTCAATTCAGATAATTATTTATCAGAACAGATTTTCACCGCATAAAACACGCTGCAATATTTAATTTTTTTGGATTTTGAATATGAAAAAGCCCTGAGTCATAGACTCAGGGCTTATCAATTAGTGGCGGAACGGACGGGGCTCGAACCCGCGACCCCCTGCGTGACAGGCAGGTATTCTAACCAACTGAACTACCGCTCCACCGGTTCTTTCACGTCACATCTTTCGATGTGGGCAACACCGCTCTTGGCGATCTTGCTCATTACCGGTTGTCAGACCGATAACGTTTAATTGATGCCTGGCAGTGTCCTACTCTCGCATGGGGAGACCCCACACTACCATCGGCGCTACGGCGTTTCACTTCTGAGTTCGGCATGGGGTCAGGTGGGACCACCGCGCTATTGCCGCCAGGCAAATTCTGTTTCATTCCAACCGCTACTTCACGTAGCCATCAGAACCAATCTCGGAACATCGCTGAAAATCTTCTCAAATCAAAAACACCTTTGGTGTTGTAAGGTTAAGTCTCACGGATCATTAGTACTGGTTAGCTCAATGCATCGCTGCACTTACACACCCAGCCTATCAACGTCTTAGTCTTAAACGTTCCTTCAGGGGAATCAAGTTCCCAGGGAAGACTCATCTCGAGGCAAGTTTCGCGCTTAGATGCTTTCAGCGCTTATCTTTTCCGCACTTAGCTACCGGGCAGTGCCATTGGCATGACAACCCGAACACCAGTGGTGCGTTCACTCCGGTCCTCTCGTACTAGGAGCAACCCCTCTCAATCTTCCAACGCCCACGGCAGATAGGGACCGAACTGTCTCACGACGTTCTAAACCCAGCTCGCGTACCACTTTAAATGGCGAACAGCCATACCCTTGGGACCTACTTCAGCCCCAGGATGTGATGAGCCGACATCGAGGTGCCAAACACCGCCGTCGATATGAACTCTTGGGCGGTATCAGCCTGTTATCCCCGGAGTACCTTTTATCCGTTGAGCGATGGCCCTTCCATTCAGAACCACCGGATCACTAAGACCTACTTTCGTACCTGCTCGAGCCGTCACTCTCGCAGTCAAGCTAGCTTATGCCTTTGCACTAACCTCACGATGTCCGACCGTGATTAGCTAACCTTCGTGCTCCTCCGTTACTCTTTGGGAGGAGACCGCCCCAGTCAAACTACCCACCAGACACTGTCCTCACCCCGGATTACGGGGCCGAGTTAGAACATCAAACATTAAAGGGTGGTATTTCAAGGTTGGCTCCATGCAGACTGGCGTCCACACTTCAAAGCCTCCCACCTATCCTACACATCAAGGCTCAATGTTCAGTGTCAAGCTATAGTAAAGGTTCACGGGGTCTTTCCGTCTTGCCGCGGGTACACTGCATCTTCACAGCGAGTTCAATTTCACTGAGTCTCGGGTGGAGACAGCCTGGCCATCATTACGCCATTCGTGCAGGTCGGAACTTACCCGACAAGGAATTTCGCTACCTTAGGACCGTTATAGTTACGGCCGCCGTTTACTGGGGCTTCGATCAAGAGCTTCGCCTTGCGGCTGACCCCATCAATTAACCTTCCAGCACCGGGCAGGCGTCACACCGTATACGTCCACTTTCGTGTTTGCACAGTGCTGTGTTTTTATTAAACAGTTGCAGCCAGCTGGTATCTGCGACTGGCTTCAGCTCCGAGAGCAAGTCTCTTCACCTACGCGCCAGCGTGCCTTCTCCCGAAGTTACGGCACCATTTTGCCTAGTTCCTTCACCCGAGTTCTCTCAAGCGCCTTGGTATTCTCTACCTGACCACCTGTGTCGGTTTGGGGTACGATTCTGTGTTACCTGATGCTTAGAGGCTTTTCCTGGAAGCTTGGCATCAACTACTTCTGCACCGTAGTGCATCGTCATCACGCCTCAGGGTTGAATGAATAACCGGATTTACCAGGTCATTCCCCCTACACGCTTAAACCGGGACAACCGTCGCCCGGCTAGCCTAGCCTTCTCCGTCCCCCCTTCGCAGTAACACCGAGTACAGGAATATTAACCTGTTTCCCATCGACTACGCCTTTCGGCCTCGCCTTAGGGGTCGACTCACCCTGCCCCGATTAACGTTGGACAGGAACCCTTGGTCTTCCGGCGAGCGGGTTTTTCACCCGCTTTATCGTTACTTATGTCAGCATTCGCACTTCTGATACCTCCAGCAATCCTCACAGACCACCTTCAACGGCTTACAGAACGCTCCCCTACCCAACAACGCCTAAGCGTCGCTGCCGCAGCTTCGGTGCATGGTTTAGCCCCGTTACATCTTCCGCGCAGGCCGACTCGACCAGTGAGCTATTACGCTTTCTTTAAATGATGGCTGCTTCTAAGCCAACATCCTGGCTGTCTATGCCTTCCCACATCGTTTCCCACTTAACCATGACTTTGGGACCTTAGCTGGCGGTCTGGGTTGTTTCCCTCTTCACGACGGACGTTAGCACCCGCCGTGTGTCTCCCGTGATAACATTCTTCGGTATTCGGAGTTTGCATCGGTTTGGTAAGCCGGGATGGCCCCCTAGCCGAAACAGTGCTCTACCCCCGAAGATGAGTTCACGAGGCGCTACCTAAATAGCTTTCGGGGAGAACCAGCTATCTCCCGGTTTGATTGGCCTTTCACCCCCAGCCACAAGTCATCCGCTAATTTTTCAACATTAGTCGGTTCGGTCCTCCAGTTAGTGTTACCCAACCTTCAACCTGCCCATGGCTAGATCACCGGGTTTCGGGTCTATACCTTGCAACTATTCGCCCAGTTAAGACTCGGTTTCCCTACGGCTCCCCTATACGGTTAACCTTGCTACAAAATATAAGTCGCTGACCCATTATACAAAAGGTACGCAGTCACACCACGAAGGTGCTCCCACTGCTTGTACGTACACGGTTTCAGGTTCTATTTCACTCCCCTCGCCGGGGTTCTTTTCGCCTTTCCCTCACGGTACTGGTTCACTATCGGTCAGTCAGGAGTATTTAGCCTTGGAGGATGGTCCCCCCATATTCAGACAGGATGTCACGTGTCCCGCCCTACTCATCGAACTCACAATTAATGCATTTTAGTGTACGGGACTATCACCCTTTACTGTGCGACTTTCCAGACGCTTCCACTAACACAAGAACTGATTCAGGTTCTGGGCTCCTCCCCGTTCGCTCGCCGCTACTGGGGGAATCTCGGTTGATTTCTTTTCCTCGGGGTACTTAGATGTTTCAGTTCCCCCGGTTCGCCTCATACGACTATGTATTCATCGTATGATAGTGCAACGAATTGCACTGGGTTTCCCCATTCGGGTATCGCCGGTTATAACGGTTCATATCACCTTACCGACGCTTATCGCAGATTAGCACGCCCTTCATCGCCTCTGACTGCCTAGGCATCCACCGTGTACGCTTAGTCACTTAACCTCACAACCCGAAGGTGTTTCCACTTTCGTATTGCTACATTTGAGAGACTCTATGACAGGGTACTCCTTACTCCAGTACTTCTACGGAGGAGTAAGTTTCAGCTGTCATGTTTCAATTTTCAGCTTGTTCCAGATTGTTAAAGAGCAATATCTTAAACACGACTCGCAAGAGTCATCTTTAAGATTTTTTCGGTTATGACTAACCGGTGATAATGTCTTTCACTCATTATCGGATTGGCGTCCCCAAGGGGATTCGAACCCCTGTTACAGCCGTGAAAGGGCAGTGTCCTAGGCCTCTAGACGATGGGGACACGAAAATCCGATTAAACTGAATGTCTTAATCGGTTCGTATCAGCATGAGTCAGAGACTCATTACATCAACAGGTAGCGCTTTTGCTCATTACTTTTTCATCAGACAATCTGTGTGAGCACTTCACGCAATCAATATCATTAGGTAAGGAGGTGATCCAACCGCAGGTTCCCCTACGGTTACCTTGTTACGACTTCACCCCAGTCATGAATCACAAAGTGGTAAGCGCCCTCCCGAAGGTTAAGCTACCTACTTCTTTTGCAACCCACTCCCATGGTGTGACGGGCGGTGTGTACAAGGCCCGGGAACGTATTCACCGTAGCATTCTGATCTACGATTACTAGCGATTCCGACTTCACGGAGTCGAGTTGCAGACTCCGATCCGGACTACGACGTACTTTATGAGGTCCGCTTGCTCTCGCGAGTTCGCTTCTCTTTGTATACGCCATTGTAGCACGTGTGTAGCCCTACTCGTAAGGGCCATGATGACTTGACGTCATCCCCACCTTCCTCCGGTTTATCACCGGCAGTCTCCTTTGAGTTCCCGCCATTACGCGCTGGCAACAAAGGATAAGGGTTGCGCTCGTTGCGGGACTTAACCCAACATTTCACAACACGAGCTGACGACAGCCATGCAGCACCTGTCTCAGAGTTCCCGAAGGCACTAAGCTATCTCTAGCGAATTCTCTGGATGTCAAGAGTAGGTAAGGTTCTTCGCGTTGCATCGAATTAAACCACATGCTCCACCGCTTGTGCGGGCCCCCGTCAATTCATTTGAGTTTTAACCTTGCGGCCGTACTCCCCAGGCGGTCGACTTAACGCGTTAGCTCCGGAAGCCACGCCTCAAGGGCACAACCTCCAAGTCGACATCGTTTACAGCGTGGACTACCAGGGTATCTAATCCTGTTTGCTCCCCACGCTTTCGCACCTGAGCGTCAGTCTTTGTCCAGGGGGCCGCCTTCGCCACCGGTATTCCTCCAGATCTCTACGCATTTCACCGCTACACCTGGAATTCTACCCCCCTCTACAAGACTCTAGCTTGCCAGTTTCAAATGCAGTTCCCACGTTAAGCGCGGGGATTTCACATCTGACTTAACAAACCGCCTGCGTGCGCTTTACGCCCAGTAATTCCGATTAACGCTTGCACCCTCCGTATTACCGCGGCTGCTGGCACGGAGTTAGCCGGTGCTTCTTCTGCGAGTAACGTCAATGCAATGTGCTATTAACACACTGCCCTTCCTCCTCGCTGAAAGTGCTTTACAACCCGAAGGCCTTCTTCACACACGCGGCATGGCTGCATCAGGCTTGCGCCCATTGTGCAATATTCCCCACTGCTGCCTCCCGTAGGAGTCTGGACCGTGTCTCAGTTCCAGTGTGGCTGGTCATCCTCTCAGACCAGCTAGGGATCGTCGCCTAGGTGAGCCATTACCCCACCTACTAGCTAATCCCATCTGGGCACATCTGATGGCGTGAGGCCCGAAGGTCCCCCACTTTGGTCCGAAGACGTTATGCGGTATTAGCTACCGTTTCCAGTAGTTATCCCCCTCCATCAGGCAGTTTCCCAGACATTACTCACCCGTCCGCCGCTCGTCACCCAGAGAGCAAGCTCTCTTGTGCTACCGCTCGACTTGCATGTGTTAGGCCTGCCGCCAGCGTTCAATCTGAGCCATGATCAAACTCTTCAATTAAAAGCTTGATTTGCTTCAACTCGTGAAGCGATGCTCGAAAATTAACTTTCGTAATAATCAGACCGTTGACGAATCAACCGACTGACTTATTGCTTGGTCACTCTTCAAGACTTGATATTTTTTCGAACCCGAAGGTTCTGGATATCGTCTTGTGGAGTGCCCACACAGATTGTCTGATAAATTGTTAAAGAGCGTTCGTTACTGAGATAACTCTCGGTAACGCGGGAGGTGCATATTACGCTTTCCCGCTGAAGAGTCAAGCTTTTTTCTTATTAAGAAACGGTGTTTTCACCGGCTTGCTTCTTCCTGGCTGGGCGACTTGTTTCTCGTTAGAGGAGTCGTTGTTCCCGGTCAGTGGAGGCGCATTATAGGGAGTTCTCAGAACGCCGCAACCCCTAAATGCAAAAAACTTTTCAAGCGTTCAAATAACAACCAATAAAGGCCTTTTAGGATATTTATTAGCCGGAAAAGTGGTGTTTTAAGGCCGTTAGCCCAGAAAACTCTCTAAGAGCAATGAAAATTACTGTTTGGCAACGATGTGCTCGTTTTCCACATCCAGCGTAACCAGTTTGCCTGGAATCAGCTTGCCAGAAAGGATTTGCTGCGCCAGCGGGTTTTCGATCTCCTGCTGGATAGCACGCTTCAGCGGACGCGCCCCATATACAGGGTCGAACCCCGTTTTGCCCAGCAACGCCAACGCAGGTTCGGTCATCGTCACTTCGTAACCACGCTCTTCCAAACGTTTGTACAGACGCGCCAACTGGATCTTGGCAATCTCGGCGATGTGTTTCTGACCGAGCGGATGGAACACTACCACCTCATCTATACGGTTAATGAATTCCGGACGGAAGTGGTGGCTCACCATTTCCATGACGGATTCCTTCATTTGTGCGTAGTTCATCTGACCGAAGTGCTCTTGGATAAGATCGGACCCCAGGTTAGAGGTCATGATCACCACAGTATTGCGGAAATCAACAGTACGCCCCTGGCCATCGGTCAGGCGCCCATCATCCAATACCTGCAACAGGATGTTGAAGACATCTGGATGCGCCTTCTCCACTTCATCGAGCAGAATCACCGAATAAGGTCTACGACGCACAGCTTCAGTCAGGTAACCCCCTTCTTCATAACCGACATAGCCTGGAGGTGCCCCCACCAGCCGTGATACCGAGTGTTTTTCCATAAACTCGGACATGTCGATACGCACCATCGCATCGTCACTGTCGAACAGGAACGAAGCTAACGCCTTACAGAGTTCGGTTTTACCTACCCCGGTCGGGCCGAGGAACAGGAACGAACCGATAGGCCGATTTGGATCTGAAAGCCCAGCGCGACTACGACGAATGGCATTGGATACGGCACTCACTGCCTCATCCTGGCCAATAACCCGTGTATGCAGTTCATGCTCCAGGCGTAATAGCTTGTCACGTTCACCTTCCAGCATTCTGGCGACCGGAATACCGGTGGCACGTGCCAGCACTTCGGCAATTTCTGCGTCAGTCACCCGGTTACGCAACAGCTTCATGGTTTTGCCTTCAGCCAATGTGGCAGCGGCAAGCTGTTTCTCCAACTCTGGGATCTTGCCGTACTGCAGTTCCGACATACGCCCCAGATCGCCGACGCGACGCGCCTGCTCCAGGGTGATCTTGGCCTGCTCAAGTTCCGCTTTGATATTCTGCGTACCGGAGAGTGAAGCTTTTTCCGCCTTCCACTCTTCTTCCAGCTCTGAATATTCACGCTCTTTCTGTTCCAGCTCACCGCTAAGCATTTCCAGGCGTTTCTTACTGGCGTCATCTGACTCTTTACTCAGTGCCTGCTGCTCCAGTTTAAGCTGGATGATGCGGCGCTCCAGACGATCAAGTGATTCTGGTTTTGAGTCCATCTGCATACGGATGCTGGACGCGGCCTCATCGATCAGGTCAATGGCCTTATCCGGCAACTGGCGATCAGAAATGTATCGGTGCGACAATGTCGCCGCCGCAACAATCGCCGGGTCCGTGATCTGCACATGATGATGCAGTTCATAACGTTCTTTCAGGCCACGCAAGATAGCGATGGTGTCTTCAACGCTAGGCTCTGCCACATAGACTTTCTGGAAACGACGTTCGAGCGCCGCGTCCTTCTCTATATACTGGCGATATTCGTCCAGCGTGGTGGCACCGACGCAGTGCAGTTCCCCACGCGCCAGCGCCGGTTTCAACATATTACCGGCATCCATCGCGCCATCGGCTTTACCCGCGCCGACCATTGTGTGCAGTTCGTCAATAAACAGAATGACACTGCCTTCCTGTTTGGACAGATCGCTCAGCACCGCTTTCAGACGTTCTTCAAACTCACCGCGGTATTTGGCCCCGGCGATCAGCGCCCCCATATCGAGGGACAGCACACGTTTATGTTTTAGGCCTTCCGGGACTTCACCATTAATAATGCGTTGCGCCAAACCTTCGACGATGGCGGTTTTACCCACGCCAGGCTCGCCGATCAACACCGGGTTGTTTTTGGTACGACGTTGCAGCACCTGAATGGTGCGACGGATCTCTTCGTCACGGCCGATAACCGGGTCAAGTTTGCCCTGCTCGGCACGCTCGGTCAGATCAATAGTGTATTTCTTCAATGCCTGACGTTGGTCTTCAGCACCTTGGTCTTCCACGCTGTCTCCACCTCGCATTTGCTCAATAGCCTTGCTGATTTTATCGGTTGTCGCACCGGCCGCTTTCAACAGATCGGTCAATGTCCCGCGATCCTCAAGCACCGCCAGTACAAAGAGTTCGGAAGAAATGAATTTGTCCGCCCGCTTTTGCGCTAGCTTGTCACACAGGTTAAGGACACGCACCAGTTCATGAGACGGTTGAACGTCACCACCGGTACCTTCGACTTGAGGCTGACGAGACAGTGCCTGTTCGATTTCAGTGCGCACGCGCCCTGCATCAATACCGGCAGAAGTTAAAAGTGGACGAACCGTGCCCCCTTCCTGATTAAGCAGGGCGCTCATCAGATGTAACGGCTCAATAAACTGGTTGTCGCGCCCAAGTGCAAGAGATTGGGCATCGGCGAGGGCAAGCTGGAATTTGTTGGTAAGACGATCCAGACGCATAACACCTCCAAGATTGGTCGAAATTGCTACTGGAGATTAAATGAGGTCATCCCTCAAATTTTCAAGGTTATTTCGACTGTATATTTTCGGTACTACATCATGCGTCTTTGGACCGTCCTAATTCAATAGGTTATATCACCCAGATTAAACTTGCCAGACGTCCGGTTATTCCATCGCGGCGATAGGAGAAAAAATGACTGATTTCGCTCACCGTACAGCGATCACCACCGTAGATAGCGTGGATACCTGCGCGCTGTAAGCGCTGGCGTGCCAGTAGATAGATGTTAGCCAGGAATTTATCACCCTGTGGGGTAAAAGCAGCGGTAGCGTCGGCATCTACATTTATAAACGCAGTACGCACCTCTGGCCCGACTTCAAACTGCTCTGGACCAATCGCCGGACCGAGCCAGGCGGTAATGTTTGCTGGCTCAGTGGCAAACTCTGCCACCGTGTGTTCCAGCACGCCATTACACAACCCGCGCCAACCGGCATGGGCTGCGGCCACTTCATCACCGGCCTGCGAGCAAAACAGCACCGGCAAGCAATCTGCCGTCATCACTGCACACACCTGCCCCGGCACATTACTGTAAACCGCGTCCGCACGCAGATCGGTCGGCGTTCGCCCATCTAACCGTACGACACGCGTACCATGTATCTGTTCCAACCAAACCGGCATCTGCGGTAGAGCTGCCCCCACCACCAGCCGTTGGCGGTTATCCGCGACTGCCCGAGCCTCATCACCCACGTGGGTTCCGAGGTTGAGCGAATCATAGGGTGGCACACTAACGCCACCACTACGGGTTGTGCTGCAGGCTTTTACGCCTGCAGGCAGCGGCCAATCCGGCAAGATGAGCGAATCCATTACCAGTTCATCTGATCTTTGAATTCTTCGGTGTCAGCTTTCAGTGCGTTAATCAGATCGACCATATCCTGTGGCAGCGGCGCATGCCACTCCATTTGGATACCGCTGATCGGATGATATAAACGCAGCATGGTGGCGTGCAGCGCCTGGCGATCGAAACCGCGCAGTGTGGCAATAAATGCGTCTGACGCACCCTTTGGCGGACGTGGACGGCCACCGTATAGCTGATCACCCACCAGCGGATGGTTAATGTGCGACATGTGCACACGGATCTGGTGAGTACGACCGGTTTCCAGACGCAAACGCAAACGAGTATGTGCGCGGAAGTGCTCCATAATACGGTAATGCGTCACCGCCGGTTTGCCCATTGGGTGTACTGCCATATGGGTGCGTTTGGTTGAGTGGCGCGAAATTGGCTCCTCAACGGTACCGCCTGCAGTCATGGTACCGATAGCAACCGCTTCATATTCACGCGTAATTTCACGCGCCTGCAGTGCTTCGACCAGTCGAGTTTGTGCTGGAACGGTTTTCGCCACCACCATCAGACCGGTGGTGTCTTTATCCAAACGGTGCACGATGCCGGCACGTGGCACATCGGCAATTTCAGGATAATAGTGCAGCAATGCATTGAGCACAGTGCCGTCCGGATTACCGGCGCCAGGGTGCACAACCAGATCGCGTGGTTTGTTGATCACCAAAATATCACTGTCTTCGTAAACGATATTCAGGGCGATATCCTGCGGTTCCCAGCGTGCCTCTTCTTCTATCTGTGCATCAATGGCGACCGTCTCTCCCCCCAGCACCTTCTCTTTCGGTTTGTTTATCGTTTTGCCATTGACCTGCACCCGATTGTCCAGGATCCAATCTTTTATGCGAGATCGTGAATAATCAGGGAACAATTCGGCCAAAGCCTGATCTAAACGTTGTCCGAGTTGAGATTCGGCCACCGTTGCGGTGAGTTGTACTTGTTGTGCCATATGCAGCTTCTTCGTTAACGTTGGGTTTTCACGGCGATGCCGTTTAATATAATGTGCTATTGTACCTGGTCTTTGTCGGGAGCTTAACGGACAGTCTCCCGGAATAACACCCTGAGGATAATCAAAACGTCATGACGCGTATGAAATATCTGGTGGCGGCAGCCACGTTGAGCCTGGCGCTGGCAGGTTGCTCCACATCCAAGGATGCGGTTCCCGACAACCCACCTTCGGAAATCTATGCTACTGCCCAGCAAAAACTGCAGGACGGTAACTTTAAGGGCGCGATTACGCAACTCGAAGCGTTAGATAACCGCTATCCTTTCGGGCCGTACTCTCAGCAGGTCCAGTTGGATCTGATTTATGCCTACTACAAATCTGCCGATTTACCGCTGGCTCAGGCGTCTATCGATCGTTTCATGCGTCTGAACCCAACGCACCCGAACATCGACTACGTGATGTACATGCGTGGTCTGACCGATATGGCGTTGGATGACAGTGCATTGCAAGGCTTCTTCGGGGTCGATCGTTCAGACCGAGATCCTCAGCATGCACGCGCGGCGTTTCGCGATTTCAGCCAGCTGATTCAGCAGTACCCGAACAGCCAGTACGTGACCGATGCAAACAAGCGTCTGGTGTATCTGAAAGACCGCCTGGCCAAGTATGAGCTTTCGGTGGTGGAATACTACACTAAACGCGGTGCCTACGTCGCGGTCGTTAATCGCGCCGAGCAGATGCTGCGTGAATACCCAGATACCAAAGCGACGCGCGATGCGTTGCCGCTGATGGAAAATGCGTATAAGCAGCTGCAACTGAACGGTCAGGCCGACAAAGTGGGCAAAGTGATTGCTGCCAACCCAGCATAACCTGATTGGCAACAGTAGAAAAACAAAACGGCAGCCGAGGCTGCCGTTTTCATTTGCCGAATACTTAGCCAAAACAGGATAAATACACAAGCAAAAACACAGTGTTAGCAATAATGCCCCACCGCGCATCCCTTCAATAATGCGCGTTCCGCTCACAAGACTCAAGCGTTAGATAGCCAATACAAATGCTGAATCACAGATTGAACTAACTTTGCAAAAAGTGACAAAAAAACGTGATTTACATCACGCATTTAAACAAAAAGCGAGGTATGCTGGATCCATCCAAGACGGAAAGACAGAGAGGTAAGTTATATGACATTGAACATTACCAGCAAACAAATGGATATCACTCCCGCAATCCGCAGTCACGTCGAAGACCGTCTCACCAAACTGGAAAAATGGCAGGCCCAACTGATTAACCCGCATATCGTTCTATCCAAAGAACCACAAGGGTTTGTTGCCGACGCCACCATTACCACACCTAACGGCCCGCTAGTTGCCAGCGCAAAACATGATGACATGTACACCGCCGTTAACGATTTGATCGCCAAGTTGGAGCGCCAGTTGAATAAGGTGCAGCATAAAGGCGAAGCACGCCGTGCCGCGACCAGCGTGAAGGACATTATTCCGGAAGTAGAGCCGGAACAGGAATAACCGTTTAGCGGCTGTTTCACATCAAACGCGCCTGAGGGCGCGTTTGATGTCTGGTTTTTTTATTGACGAGATAAAAGCCTGCGGTTACTTTAAAACCTGTATCACACACTCTGGATAACACATGGTCCGTAAACCGTTTTTCTTCGCATTCTTTTTTACCTTCCCCTGATTGGGAGGCGTTTCGTCGTGTGATAAAGAATGCGAAGACGAACAGCAAAGCCTCCTGAAAACAGGGGGCTTTTTTTATGGCTATTTTACAACGTATAAAAATACAAGGCAGAAGCTGATTATGACTGACAACCCGTTACTCGTGCTGCGCAAACGCATCAGCGCACTGGATCTGAAATTGCTGTCCTTGCTGGCAGAGCGCCGTGAGCTGGCGGTAGAAGTAGGCAAAACCAAACTCCACTCCCATCGGCCAATCCGCGATAAAGAGCGTGAGCGCGACTTGCTGGATGCCCTGATCGCTGCAGCCAAGCCCTATGACCTGGACGGTTTTTACGTCACTCGCTTGTTCCAACTGATTATCGAAGATTCTGTATTGACTCAGCAGGCGCTATTACAGAGCCAACTCAATCAAATCAGCCAGCATTCCGCCCGCATCGCATTCCTTGGCCCTAAGGGGTCTTATTCACACTTGGCTGCGCGTCAATACGCCGCGCGTCATTTCGATCAGTTGATCGAATGCGGTTGCCAGAAATTCCAGGATATCTTTACCCAGGTCGAAACTGGTCAGGCGGATTACGCCATTCTGCCAATCGAGAATACCAGTTCAGGTTCGATTAACGACGTCTACGATCTGCTGCAGCACACCAGCCTGTCGATCGTCGGCGAACTGACCAACCCTATCGATCACTGCGTCCTGGTTGCCAATGATACTGACCTTGCACAGATCGAAACCGTGTATAGCCACCCTCAGCCATTCCAACAGTGCAGCCAATTCATTAACCGCTACCCGCACTGGAAAATTGAGTATTGTGAAAGCACCGCAGCAGCGATGGAAAAAGTTGCCAAATTGAACTCACCAAAAGCTGCCGCATTGGGCAGCGAAGCTGGCGGTGCACTCTATGGTCTACAGGTGTTGGAACATAATCTGGCCAATCAACAGCAGAACATTACCCGCTTCATTGTGCTGGCGCGTAAAGCTATTGACGTCTCAGAACAAGTCCCGGCTAAAACGACGTTGATTATGGCTACCGGTCAACAGTCAGGCGCGTTGGTAGAAGCATTGTTGGTACTGCGCGATAACGGCATCATCATGACCAAACTGGAGTCTCGCCCAATTAACGGTAATCCGTGGGAAGAAATGTTTTATATCGATGTGCAGGCTAACCTGCGTTCTGAAGCGATGCAGAAAGCGTTGAGGGATCTGACGCCAATCACGCGTTCGCTGAAGGTGCTGGGTTGCTACCCCAGTGACAACGTGGTCCCGGTCAATCCGTCCTAAATGCGATAAAAAAGGGTTCGGCAGTGCCGAACCCCAATACGCTATTACTGCCGGCTGTCGTTCGCCTGACGTAACAACGAGCGACTTTCCACCAAGAAACGCTGCGCATAGTCACCAAACCAATGCTCTACTTTCTGGAAACTTTGAATAAAGGCCTGTTTATCGCCCTGTTCCAGCAGCTTTATCGCCTCACCAAACCGTTGGTAGTACCGCTTGATCAATGCAATGTTCTCTTCCGACGACATGATGATATCCGCATACAGTTGCGGATCCTGAGCAAACAGCCGCCCGACCATCGCCAGCTCTAACCGATAAATCGGTGAAGAGAGTGCCAGTAACTGTTCCAACTGAACGTTTTCTTCTGCCAGGTGCAAGCCATAAGCAAAGGTCGCAAAATGGCGCAGTGCCTGAATGAAGGCCATGTTCTGATCGTGCTCAACCGCGCTAATACGGTGCAAACGCGCGCCCCATACCTGCAGCTGCGCCAGCAACCATTGATAGGCTTGCGGCTCGCGACCATCGCAATACACCACAACTTGTTTGGCTACACTGCCAACGTCTGGACCAAACATCGGATGCAGACCTACCACAGGACCGGCATGAGCAGCCAACATAGCATTCAACGGACGATTTTTTACCGAAGCCAGATCGACCAGGATACAGTCCGCCGGCAGCTGCGGTAACCGTTCAATGACGCTTTCGGTCACGTGAATAGGTACGCTGACAATCACCATTCCGGCGTCTGCCAGCAAAGCATCGGCCTGCGGCCAATCTTGCTGATCCAATACCTTGACTTGGTAGCCGGACAGCGTCAGCAGACGATTAAACAACCGGCCCATTTGGCCGTTACCGCCGATAATGACAATCGGACGCAGCTGTGGATTCAGGGTTTTAAAGCCTTTGTCATTCTCACTGACGTAAGACTCACGCATAACCCGACGTAGTACGTCCTCGATCAAGTCAGGCGGTACACCAAGATTGTCTGCTTCCTTACGCCGTGAGGCCAACATTGCGGCCTCACGTTCAGGAACATAGACGGGTAAGCCGTGGTGGCTTTTCACCTCACCCACTTCCGCTACCAGTTGTAAACGTTTTGCCAACAGCTCCAGCAGCGCTTTATCCACTTCATCAATTTGATCGCGCAGCGCGGTCAGTTCAGCCACCATAACTTACTACTCTCCAGTGCGAGCCGTCAGCGCGGCGCCGAGTTCCTGGTGCATATGGCGCAGCAGCGTCTCTGTACTTTCCCAGTTAATGCAGGCATCGGTAACAGAAACCCCGTAGCGCATATCTGCACGCGGTTGTTCAGAAGACTGGCTACCTTCGTGCAGGTGGCTTTCCAGCATAATGCCGGTGATCGAACGGTTACCCGCTTTGATCTGCTCTACCACGGACTCAGCAACCGCCGGTTGACGGCGATAGTCTTTATTCGAGTTGCCATGGCTGCAATCTATCATCAAGGACGGGTGGAGTCCCGCGTCCTGCATCTGTTTTTCACAGGCTGCAACGTCTTCGGCACTGTAGTTTGGTGTTTTGCCGCCACGCAGGATCACATGCCCATCTGGGTTACCTTGCGTTTGCAGCAGGCACACTTGCCCTGCCTGGTTGATGCCGACAAAACGGTGCGGCATCGCCGCTGCACGCATGGCGTTGATTGCCGTACCCAGGCTGCCATCGGTACCGTTTTTGAAACCCACCGGCATCGACAAACCTGAAGCCATCTCGCGGTGCGTCTGCGATTCTGTGGTGCGCGCACCAATCGCTGACCAGCTGAACAAGTCTCCCAGGTATTGCGGGCTGTTCGGATCCAACGCTTCTGTCGCCAACGGCAGGCCCATACCCACCAAATCCAGCAACAGGCGACGCGCGATGTGCAAACCGGCTTCAACATCAAACGAACCATCCATGTACGGATCGTTAATCAGGCCTTTCCAGCCGACCGTGGTTCGTGGTTTTTCAAAATAGACGCGCATAACGATATACAGCTGATCGCTCAATTCAGCCGACAGGGTTTTCAAATGACGGGCGTAATCCAGTGCAGCATCCGGGTCGTGGATTGAACAAGGTCCGCATACCACCAGCAGGCGATGATCGCGCCCCTGCAAAATATCAGCGATGGTTTTGCGTGCGGTCGCGATTTCATTTTCATCGCTGGCGCTGAGCGGGAACTGGTTCTTCAGTTCTTCCGGAGTGATCAGAATTTGTTCTGCACTGATATGAACGTTATTGAGCGCGTCTTTTTGCATGATGCTATTCCTGTCGTTTGCCGTTATGCGTAAGCGTTAATACAACCTTGAGCGTTTCAGGTCCTTACCATATCATGAGATGTAAAGTTTTCAATCCGATATCTGTAAATAAAAAATTACCACTAACAAATCATCTTGAAAGGCCGCATTGAAATAGACAATCGAAAGCAATCAATAATATGATTTATAAATAAAAACAATCAAATACAACCAAAATTTTCGTTTATCTCTTTTAATCTTAAAAGGTGGACATCATTGCCACCAAGTGTAAATATAAATGTACATTGCATTTTTAACGGCAAAGTATCAGGCCGCGATACAGCTCTCGCTCTCATCAGGATTATCGAACACGGCTACCCACCCGCTGTTGCCACCAGACGACAACCTTGGCCAAAAACCAGCCAAACACTAAGGATACTCAGCATGATATGCCGCAGGAAGGGGTTAATTAAGTAGAAGAAAAGTGAATAAGTGATGATGAGAAATTAAAAACTTAAGCTAATCGTAGCTATTTTGGTCGCCATGACGAACCGATATAATGTGACCGAAATCACTTATAATCACTCTTAACAACTGGATCCAAAATGCTCTCTTTACGCGCTCGCCGCGCTATTCCGCTGTTCATTAGCTGCTTAACGACTTTCACCAGTGTTTCAGCCCTTGCCGACAATACGCTTTTTACCGCGATGGACGATCCGGCCACCGCGAAAAAGCCGTTTGAAGGTAACGTCCAGGCGGGTTACAACTCTCAGTCAGGCAACTCGCAAAGCTCAACCCTGTTGGCCAACACCAGCATGACCTGGTTCAACAGCGATGCTGCCTACAGCCTCTGGGGAGCTGCCAACAACACCACCTCCTCTAATGTGCGTTCGTCAGAAAAGTATCAGGCCGGTGGCCGTACCCGTTATAACCTGACCGATCGAAACTATTTGTTCGGCCAAGCAAGTTGGCTGAGTGACCGCTTCAACGGTTATGACTCCCGTTCCACGCTGACCGGCGGTTATGGTCGCCAAATCTTAAACGGGCCTCTCAGCGATCTGCGTGTTGAATTTGGTCCAGGCGTTCGTCACGATGAATATCATGGTGGTGGTCGTTCAACCAAAGCGCTGGCCTACGGTGCAGCTAACTATTCGTACCAGTTAACCGACAACACCAAGTTCTCCGAAGGTGTGTCCGCACTGGCTAACGAAGAAACCACCTTGAACTCGGAAACCGCGCTAAGCGTCGCGATTAACGAAAGGTTCGCACTGCGTCTGGCTTATAACGTGACTTACAACAGCAAGCCGCCAGCGTCCGCACCGAAGAACACTGATACCACAACGTCCATCAGCCTGGTATACGGTCTGTAATTTCCCGCCTCTATACCTAATCTTCTCTAAGCCCATCATTGATGGGCTTTTTTTATGTCCAAAGTTCGAGGTTAAACATTTTGCTAAAAACATCACGTGAGCTATTGACGACTTTAGCAAATAGCTTAATACTGTATATATACACAGTAATTATTGAACGGGTACAGAGCATGAACACTATCAATTATCACAGTAGATACTGCGAGCATCACGCTTAGGAGCGCTGATACCACTTCCCGTTCAATAGACAGGGCAGTCTCTAAACTTTTTGATTTTGGCCCATGCCCGATCCGTTCTCACTTATACATTGCAAGGGGGTTTTATGATGCACTGTCCACTCTGCGGTAGCGTGGCCCATACCCGCTCTAGCCGTTACCTCAGCGAAGCGACCAAAGAACGCTATCACCAATGCCAGAATATTAACTGTAGCTGCACCTTTGCCACGCATGAGTCCGTCGCACGAGTGATCGTAAAGCCTGGCGATATTATTCCGGCTCAGCCGCACCCGGAAAAAACCAAGCCGCGTGCCGCCGCGCTATAGCGCAAAAAGTCTGCCTATGACAGCAGACTTTTTTATATCTAAATTTATACGCATAAAAAAAGGGGTTGGCATATGCCAACCCCTTCATAGATATTAACTTTTGGATGCAGCGTTAGCCGACGCGGTTCAGACGCTCTTTGATACGAGCAGACTTACCAGTACGCTCACGCAGATAGTACAGTTTGGCTTTACGAACGGCACCACGACGTTTAACAGCAATGCTGTCAATTACTGGTGAGTGAGTCTGGAATACACGCTCAACACCTTCGCCGTTGGAAATCTTACGAACAGTGAATGCAGAGTGCAGACCGCGGTTACGGATAGCGATAACCACGCCCTCGAATGCCTGCAGACGTTTTTTGCTACCTTCAACGACCCATACCTTAACTTCCACGGAATCACCCGGACGGAATGCAGGTACGTCTTGCTTCATCTGCTCTTGTTCAATTTGCTTAATAATGTTGCTCATAATATGTCTCTTACCCTAGGTAAACTGATATATCGGTCCCGTCGAGCCAGTTGCTCAGACGTTCCCTTCATAGTCCTGCTGCTTGGACTGATGTTCCCGTTGGAACTCAGCCAGCAACACCGCTTGCTCGTCAGTCAGAGCTAGGCTTTCTAGAAGTTCAGGTCTTCTAAGCCAGGTACGGCCCAGCGACTGCTTTAAGCGCCAGCGACGTATCTCGGCATGGTTGCCCGACAGTAAAACTGGCGGAACCTCCATCCCTTCCAACACCTCAGGACGGGTATAATGCGGGCAATCCAGCAATCCGTCGGCAAAAGAATCTTCTTCTGCTGAAGCCTGATGGCCCAGTACACCCGGTATAAAGCGGGCAACTGAATCGATCAGGGTCATTGCCGGCAGTTCCCCACCGCTGAGTACGTAATCGCCGATTGACCATTCTTCATCAATTTCGGTTTGGATTACGCGCTCATCTACCCCTTCATAACGACCGCACACCAGAATCATCTTCTGGTTGGTCGCCAGTTCGCACACACCGGTTTGATCCAGCTTGCGTCCCTGAGGTGACAGATAAATCACCTTTGCTCCCTCGCCTGCCGCTGCTTTTGCTGCATGAATGGCTTCCCGCAAGGGTTGCACCATCATCAGCATTCCCGGGCCGCCGCCATAAGGGCGATCGTCCACGGTACGATGCCGGTCGTAGGTGAAGTCACGAGGACTCCAACACTGCACGCTCAGCAGGCCATTTTTTACTGCCCGGCCAGTCACCCCGTAATCGGTGATTGCGCGGAACATCTCAGGAAACAGGCTTACAATACCAATGAACACAAGCCAATCCCCATACTGTCATTCCACTTGTTTCGACCGTTTAATTCGGAGGTCAAAAACCAGGATCCCAATCTGCTTCAATCACGCGAGCAGTGAGATCGACTTTCTTGATAACCTGCCCATGAAGAAACGGGACCAACCGCTCCTTCATGCCGAATGCATCTTTCAGGTTAGCTTTCACAACCATCACATCGTTCGAACCGGTTTCCATCATATCGATGACTTTACCCAGTTCGTAGCCGGTGGTGGTGACGACCTGGCAGCCCATAAGGTCTTTCCAGTAATAATCATCACCCTCCAGCGGAGGAAGTTGTTTTGAATCTACCAGGATCTCGCGATTGGTCAGTAGATTCGCAGCATCCCGATCATCAACGCCTTTGACTTTGATGATCAGATCCTGACTGTGGCGCTTCCAGTCTTCCAACTCGACAAGCTGCCATTGACCCGCCTGCTGGATAAACCAGGGCTGATAGTCAAAAATGCTTTCGGCGTTCTCGGTGGATGAAAATACTCTGAGCCAACCACGGATGCCGTAAGTAGACCCCATTTTACCGAGTACAATCGGCGCGATCGGTGCTACCGGTTTGAGTTGCTTGCTCATTGCCACCACCGCGACAGATTAAGCTGCTTTCTTAGCGTCTTTGATCAGCGCGTGAACGCGATCAGAAACAGTTGCACCCAGGCCGACCCAATGTTCGATGCGGTCCAGGTCCAGACGCAGTGCTTCAGCCTGACCAGATGCGATCGGGTTGAAGAAGCCTACGCGCTCGATGAAACGACCATCACGAGCATTGCGGCTGTCGGTCACTACTACTTGATAGAACGGACGCTTTTTAGCGCCGCCACGTGCCAAACGAATTGTTACCATAACATCCTCTTTAGTTAATAAAACAGCCGGGCCCCATTGAGGGAACGGGGCCCGGTTGCAATATAAAAAGCCCGAAAATTTTACTCATTTTGGCGCAAAAAGCAATCGAAAGCGTAGATCGCCGTCAACTACTTTTTATCGCCAGTCATATTTCGGGCGGTTTTCACCGCGAACGGCAAATGCTTAAACGCGCTCACCCCAGAGGGCAAGCACCTGTCAGCGGCCAGGGAAGCCCGGCGGCATCATACCTTTCATGCCGCGCATCATCTTCGCCATTCCGCCTTTTTTCATCTTTTTCATCATGCGTTGCATGTCGTCAAACTGTTTTAACAAACGGTTAACGTCCTGCACCTGCATGCCGGAGCCCACCGCAATGCGACGCTTGCGCGAGCCTTTGATGATTTCCGGTTTAGCGCGCTCTTTCAGCGTCATCGAATTGATGATCGCTTCCATACGCACCAGAACTTTATCGTCCATTTGCGATTTCACATTGTCCGGCAATTGGCCGGCACCAGGCAGTTTGCTCAGCATGCTGGCCATACCGCCCATGTTACGCATCTGCTTAAGCTGCTCCAGGAAGTCGGTCAGATCGAAACCGTCACCCTTCTTCAGCTTGTTAGCCAGTTTTTCCGCTTGTTCACGGTCAACTTTGCTTTCGATATCTTCGATCAACGACAGCACATCGCCCATGCCGAGAATGCGTGAAGCCACACGGTCCGGATGGAATGGTTCCAGCGCTTCTGTTTTCTCGCCCACGCCGAGGAACTTGATCGGTTTGCCGGTAATGTGACGGATGGACAATGCAGCACCGCCACGCGCGTCACCGTCGACCTTGGTCAGCACCACACCAGTCAACGGCAAGGCTTCGTTAAAGGCCTTGGCTGTATTGGCCGCATCCTGACCGGTCATGGCGTCGACCACAAACAGGGTTTCTACTGGCTTTATCGCCGCGTGCACCTGTTTGATTTCGTCCATCATCGCTTCGTCAACGTGCAAACGGCCCGCGGTATCGACGATCAATACATCGTAGAATTTCAGCTTGGCTTGTTGCAGCGCACGGTTAACGATATCGATCGGTTTTTCTTTAACATCCGAAGGGAAAAAGTCGATGCCGACACTTTCCGCCAGTGTTTCCAACTGTTTGATCGCCGCAGGGCGATAAACGTCGGCGGAAACCACCAACACTTTCTTCTTCTGTTTTTCTTTCAGGAATTTGCCAAGTTTGGCAACGCTGGTCGTTTTACCTGCCCCTTGCAAGCCCGCCATCAACACCACTGCCGGCGGTTGCGCCGCCAGGTTCAGTTCGGTGTTCACTTCGCCCATCGCGGCAATCAGCTCGCTCTTGACGATTTTGACGAACTCTTGCCCCGGCGTCAGGCTTTTGTTTACTTCATGACCGACCGCGCTTTCTTTTACGCGATTGATAAAGTCCCGCACTACCGGCAGCGCAACGTCCGCTTCCAGCAATGCCATACGCACTTCACGCAGGGTTTCTTTGATATTTTCTTCGGTCAGCCGCCCACGGCCGCTGATATTGCGCAGGGTGCGCGACAAACGATCGGTTAAATTTTCAAACATCGTCTCTTGCTCAACGTGTAATGACAGGCCGCTCTGGCGACATAATTGCGGCGATTATAACACGAAGCGTAGAGGATCTCTGCCTCAGCGTTGGAGATCGGTTGGAGTGGGACGCGCTGGACGCTATACTGACAATCCAATTCACCACGCCGAAGCAAAATTAAACGCTATGCCAGTTTTCTCCATTGTGGCTTTGATCGCCTACCTGCTCAGCCTTGGACTGATTATTCCCAGTTTGTTGCGGAAGAACAGCGCATACCGTCGGCTTGCTCTCGTCTCGGCGGTGGTAGCGTTGGTTTGCCACGCCGTCGCACTGCAACAGCGTATTTTTGATGTCAGTGCCGGGCAAAACCTCAGCTTGCTCAATATCGGCTCGATAGTCAGCCTGATCATCTGCTCGGTCATGACGTTTGTCGCTTCACGCGATCGCGGCTGGTTCTTGCTGCCCATCGTTTATAGCTTCGCGATGATCAATCTCGCCTTTGCCAGTTTTATGCCTGGTGAGTTTATTACGCATCTGGAAGCCAGCCCTGAACTGATGGTGCACATCGGCCTGGCACTGTTTTCCTACGCCACGCTGATCATCGCCGCACTTTATGCGTTGCAGCTCGCCTGGCTGGACTATCTGCTGAAAAATAAAAAGCTGTCCTTCAGCGCCGATATGCCGCCACTGATGAGCATCGAGCGTAAAATGTTCCATATCACCCAAATCGGTGTCGTGCTACTGACTCTCACGTTGTGCACAGGCTTGCTTTATATGGATAACTTGTTCAGCAAAGAGAATGTGCACAAAGCTGTGCTGTCCATCATGGCATGGTTTGTCTATATCGTTTTGTTGTGGGGTCATTACCATGAAGGCTGGCGTGGCCGCCGTGTCGTTTGGTTCAGTTTTGCCGGCGCCTTCTTGCTAACATTAGCCTACTTCGGCAGCCGTCTGATCCAACAAGTGATGGTTCGTTAACGTCTCAGACTCTCTTTCTCCATATATAAGGAATACCGCGTTGGAGCATGTTTCGACAGGAACCCTGATCATTATCCTGGTGGTTATGATTGTGGTTTCCGCTTACTTCTCAGCATCCGAAACCGGCATGATGACGCTAAACCGCTATCGTCTCCGTCATCTCTCCAAGCAGGGTAACCGCTCTGCCCGCCGGGTCGAGAAGCTACTGAAAAAACCGGACCGTCTGATTGGCCTCGTCCTGATCGGCAATAATCTGGTGAATATTCTCGCCTCCGCGTTGGCGACTATTGTCGGTATGCGTCTATATGGCGATTTTGGTGTCGCTATCGCCACCGGTGTATTGACGTTTGCCGTACTGTTGTTCGCCGAAGTACTGCCGAAAACCTTCGCTGCACTGTATCCGGAACGCATCGCCTTCCCCAGCAGCTTTTTACTGGCGCCGCTGCAAAAGGTCATGTTTCCGCTGGTATGGCTGCTCAATGGCATCACCACGTTAGTTCTGCGCCTGTTTGGTATCCATACCAACGTGCGCGTCAGCGACGCCGTCAGCAAAGATGAGCTGCGTACTATCGTTAACGAATCCCACTCGCAGATATCTCGTCGCAATCAGGACATGCTGATTTCAGTGTTGGACCTTGAAAAAGTGACCGTGAACGACATCATGGTGCCGCGTAATGAAATCGTCGGTATCGATGTCAACGACGACTGGAAATCAATCATGCGTCAACTCACACACTCGCCGCACGGCCGTATTGTGCTGTACCGCAGCTCGCTGGATGACGCTATCGGAATGCTGCGGGTACGTGAAGCCTACCGTCTGATGACCGAGAAGAAAGAGTTCAATAAAGAGAACCTGCTGCGCGCCGCCGATGAGATTTACTACGTACCTGAGGGGACGCCACTGAATGTCCAACTGGTGAAATTCCAACGTAACAAAGAAAAGGTTGGCATCGTCGTAGACGAATACGGTGATATTCAGGGGTTGGTGACGGTTGAAGATATCCTGGAAGAGATTGTCGGTGATTTCACAACCTCCATGTCACCAACGTTAGCGGAAGAGGTCAATCCGCAGAGCGATGGTTCAGTCTTGATAGACGGTACTGCCAACGTGCGCGAGTTAAACAAGGCGTTCAATTGGACCCTGCCGGCCACTGATGCGCGTACGGTTAACGGTATGCTGTTGGAAGAACTGGAAGAAATCCCTGAAATCGGCACTCGAGCCCGCGTAGGTCACTATGATATCGATATCCTAGACGTACAGGACAATATGATCAAACAGGTGCGGGTCACGCCGATAAAATCACTGCAATCCAGTGTTCAGCAACACTGACCCCCGGAAATAAATATCCTCCGGCATAGCCGGAGGTTTTTCATATGCGCCTATAAGGCTCTGTTACCAGCCGCGCCCTAACAGGCGCATAGCAATCTGACATTTGCATCTATGGATTACTTACGGCCCGTAAACGGGCTACCTGGATACGGGATCGAGAGTTGCTCACCCATTTTATCCTCTTCCAGTTGGTGCTTTATGTATTCTTGTATCCTGGCCGTGTTTTTCCCTACCGTATCAACGTAATACCCTCGGCACCAAAACTCCCTGTTACGGTATTTGAACTTCAAATCCCCAAACTGCTCATAAAGCATCAGGCTGCTCTTTCCCTTCAGGTACCCCATAAACCCCGATACACTCATCTTCGGCGGGATTTCCAGAAGCATATGAATGTGATCCGCACAGCATTCCGCTTCCAGAATATTCACGTTTTTCCATTCGCACAGCTTTCTTAAAATACTGCCAATCGCTTTGCGTTTTTCCCCGTAGAACACCTTTCTTCGGTACTTCGGCGCAAAAACTATGTGATATTTACAGTTCCATCTGGTGTGCGCTAAGCTCTTTTCGTCCCTCATTGGGACCCCCTTTTGATTTCTTGTTGAACATTTGCAGTTGCCAGACCGCAAACTGTTTTAACAAATCAAAAGGGGTTTTTATAACTGGCTCAAAGCTGAAAGCTTTACTAAACCCCCAGCCTAGCTGGGGGTTTTCTGTGCACAAGAAAAAAGACGCGAATATCGCGTCTTTTTTTATCGTTGAAACCGGGACCGAACTAGATGTGCAGTTCTTGCAACTTCTCTTTCGGCAGCGCCAACTCTTCGTTGTGGTTCACTACCACGTCGTGATCAAGAATATGCTTAGCGATTTCCTGCGCTTCTTCCAATGAGTGCATGTGGTAAGTCCCACACTGGAACTCATTCAGCTCAGGAATTTTACGCTGATCGGTCACTTTCAGCACATCGCCCATTGCGGCTTTCCACGCATCGGCAACTCGCTGTTCTTCCGGTACACCAATCAGGCTCATATAGAAGCCGGTACGGCATCCCATCGGGGAGATATCGATAATCTCAACACCCTGACCATTCAGGTGGTCACGCATAAAACCGGCAAACAGGTGTTCCAGCGTATGAATACCGCGCTCAGGCATCACTTCCAGGTTCGGACGGCAGAAACGCAGATCGAACACTGTGATGGTATCGCCATGAGGAGTTTTCATGGTTTTCGCTACGCGGACAGCCGGAGCTGCCATGCGAGTATGGTCTACGGTGAAGCTATCCAGCAATGGCATTTCGTTACCTCCTCGTAAAAGAGTATTTATTTCGAAACTTTTTTATCTAACCAGGAAACCTTTTCTAACTCAGCGAGTCTGAATATGTGAAAGACGCGCATTTGTTATCATCATCCCTGTCATCAGAGATGCATATTTGGCCACATTGATGTGGCCTTTTTCTTTTTCAGCTCCCGCCATGTTGCTTCAGGAACTCTTCAAAGCTTAGCGTATCACTGGCTTCTACGTTACGTTGACGCTCCCACGAAGCTTCCTGTTCATTTGCCAGATCGGCTTCAGTCAGGATTTCCAGCGGCTCTTCTATCAACATCTGACGGTATTGTTCAGCCAGTTCCAGGCCCACACGCCCCGTCCCCTCTTCCTTCATCGCTTTCAGGATGCGGGCAGAGAATGTCAAATCCGGATCGTCAAACGCCGCGACCAGTTCATCGCACACTTGCTGGTACTGACTATCGCCGGCTTCGCTATCCAGCACTTCCGCCACGCGGCGCAGATCGTCAAACAGTGCTTTACCTACTTTTGCCAGCGGCTCACGGCTGTCATCACAGCCCATACCAATCGTTTGACCCGGTTTACGGCCTTCGAGGATCACACGATTCCAGTTTTTACGCGTGCACAGCAACTCATCGCTGCTCATCTCCGGCGCATCGGCCAGCACACACCACACCAGGAACAGGTCCAGGAAACGTGCCTGTACCGCATCTACACCGATTGGTGAGAATGGGTTGATGTCCAGCGAGCGAACTTCAATGTATTCGATACCGCCGCGCAGCAGCGCATCTGACGGTGTCTCTCCGCTGTTGGTCACACGCTTAGGTCGAATTGGCGCATAGAGTTCGTTTTCGATCTGCAGCACATTGCTGTTCAACTGCAGATAACGATCGCCGTCCTTTACGCCCAACTTGGCAAACTCTTCTGATGGCGTGGCAATTGCCCGCTTCAGGCCTTCAACATAACTTTGCAGATCGTTGAAAGTAATGCCCAGGTTGCTCTGCGATTTGTTGGTATAACCGAGATCGCTCAGACGCAACGAGGTGGCATACGGCAGATAACACATCCCTTGTTCAGTACGTTCAAATGGCAACGTGGTTTCACGCCCTTTCAGGAATGAAGAACAGATCGCCGGCGATGCACCAAACAAGTACGGAATGACCCAACCAAAACGGTAATAGTTACGGATCAGGCGGAAATATCCCGCTGAGATCTGCTCCTTACCACTTTCAGCATCTTTAACACCAGCCCATGCCTGCCAGAACTCCAGCGGCAGTGAGAAATTGTAGTGCACACCGGAAATGGTTTGCATCAACGCGCCATATCGGTTCTTCAACCCTTCACGATACAGCGTTTTCATGCGACCAATGTTCGACGAGCCAAACTGCGCCAGCTCAATGTCCTGCTCGGCTTCAATAAAGCACGGCATGCTAAGCGGCCACATACGCTCGTCACCCAGGTTACGCGCGACGTGACGATGAATATCACGTAAGAACGTCAGCAAGTGATCGAGGTTGTCGTCAACTGGCGTAATGAACTCTAACAATGCCTCAGCAAAGTCTGTGGTTATCCAGTGGTGCGTTAATGCCGCCCCCAATTTCTCCGGATGCCCGGTTGTTGCAAGCTTACCGTCCGCGGTAACACGCAGCGTTTCACTCTCAATGCCGCGACGGATGCCTTTTAATGCATGGGGATGGGCTTCCAACCAAGAAAGCGCCTGAGATACGTCCGGGATCAAATTGACCTCCCGCTTCTAAAAACAAGAACTCGTAAGCATACTGAATCCGCACCCGAGAGAATATTGAGTTATATTCACGTCGTTAATGCCACCAGGCCATTCCCTGTAACGTTATCATCGTCAGAATGATGTAACGCAGCGCCTTTCCGATACACAGAAACAGCGCGACAGGGCCCCAGGGCATGCGCAGCCAACCTGCCAACACGCACAATAAATCGCCCACTACCGGTACCCAACTGAGCAATAGCGCAGCCGGGCCGAAGCGTTGCATCCACCCGAGCGCTGTATCCAGTCCTCGCTGTGGTTTCAACGCCGGTAACAGGCGCCCGATAATGACATTGGTCAACCCACCGAGCGTATTACCCAACGTCGCGGCCAGCACCAGTATTTCCGGTGAGACACGGCTGTTGGTCAGCAAGGCGACCAAAACAATTTCTGAATTTCCCGGCAGCAACGTCGCACTGAGGAAGCTGCTGCCAAACAACGACATAACGACCAGCGTACTACTCACAGCGTACGAACGTCTACCACAGCCATATTGGCGCTTTTAGCGGCCTGAATACCGAAGTCTGCGTCTTCAAACACCACGCATTTCTCTGGCGGCACACCAATCAATTCGGCACAACGCAGGAAGGTGTCTGGCTCCGGCTTATGACGTTGCACGTCATCGGCGCCCACGATCGCATCAAAGCAGTGGAACAGACCCAGATGGCGTAACAAGGTTTCTGCCATGCGGTGCTCGCTGCCCGTGCCCACGGCCATAGGACGACGACCATGGTAGGCCTTCACCACCTCGATCAACGGCAAGGGACGAACGCTGTCCAACAGCATCGCTTCTACCGCACGGGTTTTCTCCGCAGCCAACTGATGGGGATCGAGATCGGCCTGGTGGCTGGCAATAATCGCCTGGGCAATACGCCAGGTCGGGGAGCCGCTCAACGCCACCATTGCCACCTCATCAAACGTCATACCGTAACGGGACAACACCTCGTGCCACGCTTTGCGGTGCGTTGGCTCAGTATCGAGAATGGTGCCGTCCATATCGAAAATAAGACCCTGATAGCGGTCGTACATCGTTACTCCATGATCGTTGAGGAAAGAAAACTACTTTAGCGTAAAGCCGGAAGGTTGTCGCTGATCGCGTAATAGCGGAATGTGCTGTGCAGATGCCTAAGGATGGCGGGATAACAGCAGTGTGTTGCTGAATGCCAGAAAACGAAAAATCCGCCGAAGCGGGTTTTCTTAGATGGTGCATCCCGGAGGATGATTCGGCTACGCCTCTCCCTTCGGGCCGTTGCTGAAGCAACGTTGTCTCGCTGCGCCCGGCTCGAACCTCCAACCGCTCTGCTCGCGGTCGGAAAAGCGAAAAACCCGCCGAAGCGGGTTTTTCTTAGATGGTGCATCCAGGAGGATTCGAACCTCCGACCGCTCGGTTCGTAGCCGAGTACTCTATCCAGCTGAGCTATGGATGCATTACTAATTTTTGATTTGTCTGCTTGAAGAAACAAGTTGACAGAAAGAATGGTGCATCCAGGAGGATTCGAACCTCCGACCGCTCGGTTCGTAGCCGAGTACTCTATCCAGCTGAGCTATGGATGCACAGGAATTCTTTTTTGATACCGTATGGTACGTTGTTACTACCCCACCATACTGCAAAATATGGTGCATCCAGGAGGATTCGAACCTCCGACCGCTCGGTTCGTAGCCGAGTACTCTATCCAGCTGAGCTATGGATGCAAATGGCGGTGAGGCGGGGATTCGAACCCCGGATGCAGCTTTTGACCGCATACTCCCTTAGCAGGGGAGCGCCTTCAGCCTCTCGGCCACCTCACCATACGCTTCTTTCGAATTGTGCCTAACTTGCTTTAGAGAAGCTCATCGGCACTGCGTGGCGCACATATTACTTTCTCCGACTTTTAAGTCAAACAATTTTTCCCAACTCACGTGCGTTTGCACAATTCACGCTCAACATGGGCGATTTCACGGCAAAAAGAGTGTTTTATCAACAAGCCGCTACTGTGAAATAGCAAACAAAGTGAAGAAGAGAGCTGGAAGATTTTGCAGAAGAAGTCAGGGAATAGTTTGTGGCGGGCATAAAAAAGCGCAGTAGCGTCTCGCTGAGCAACGAGACGCTGCTTCGAAATCAGTAAGTCGTCTGTTGAGACTTCTCTGCCTGAATGCGCTGATAGATTTCTTCGCGGTGAACTGACACCTCTTTAGGGGCATTCACACCAATACGAACCTGGTTGCCCTTGACCCCTAACACTGTGACAGTGACCTCATCGCCAATCATGAGGGTTTCACCAACTCGACGAGTCAGAATTAACATTCTTTGCTCCTTGAAAGATTAAAAGAGTCGGGTCTCTCAGTTTCCCCGTCATTATCCATCATATGCTGTGAAAACGTAAGCCATGTTACCCACAATAAATGTAAGCAGACTTGGTCTCACCTCAGATAATGATAAGTTTAGCCGACCTGAAAAACTTTGTTCCCGGAATTGTAACCAAATTGTGTTAGCACAGGTTAAAAACGCCATAATCAGTAATGAGTTATGGCGTTTGTAAGTGCTATTTATTTATATTCACAGTTTCGAGGCCACCCAGGCTTCTACGCTGTCTAATGCCGCTGGCAGGGCACTGACATCTGTCCCCCCGGCCTGCGCCATATCAGGACGTCCGCCCCCTTTACCGCCAACCTGTTGTGCTACGGTACCGATCAACTCGCCGGCTTTCACTCGGTCGGTCAGATCTTTGGTCACGCCAGCAATCAAACTCACCTTATCATCAGCCGTGGTGGCCAGCACGATAATCGCGGAACCCAATTGATTTTTCAGATCATCAACCATGGTGCGCAGCATTTTGGCCTCAACGTTATCAAGCTGACTGACCAACAAGCGTACGCCGTTAACCATTTTCGCCTGGCTAGATAATGAAGCACTTTCCTGAGCCGCCTGCTGGTCCTTCAACTGCTGCAGTTCTTTCTCCAGTGCGCGGGTACGATCGAGAACTGCACGCACTTTGTCCGTCAGGGTGTTACTGTCGCCTTTAACAAGGTGTGCAACGTCCTGTAACAGATCGCTTTGCTGATGCAGGGTAGCAATCGCACCTTCACCGGTTACCGCTTCAATACGACGGATACCTGCGGCAGTCCCTGACTCACTTAGAATCCGGAACAAACCGATATCGCCAGTACGGCTGGCGTGAGTACCGCCACACAGCTCAGTCGAGAAGTCACCCATGGTCAGTACACGCACGCTGTCGTCGTACTTCTCACCGAACAGCGCCATTGCGCCCTTCTCTTTGGCATCTTCCAACGCCATCACTTCGGTTTGCACCGGCAGGTTACGGCGCACTTGCTGGTTAACCAAATCTTCTACTGCGCGAATTTGCTCTGGCTTCATCGCTTCAAAATGTGAGAAGTCGAAACGCAGGTATTTATCGTTAACCAACGAGCCTTTCTGCGCTACGTGCTCACCCAGCGTCTGACGCAGTGCAGCATGCAACAAGTGTGTCGCGGAGTGATTCAGGCGAATGCGATTGCGGCGAACCGTGTCAATTTGCGCATCAACGCGATCTTTCACTTTCAGAGAACCATGAGACAGCTTGCCCTGATGGCCGATAGCCTGGCCGTATTTCTGGGTATCGCTTACCTCAAAATCAGCACCCGCGGCTTTCAGCACGCCTTTATCGCCCACCTGACCACCTGACTCACCGTAGAACGGGGTCTCGTCCAGCACCACTACAGCTTCTTCACCGGCGTGGATTTCATCCACTGGCTGGCCGTCACGGAACAATGCAGTCACAGTAGATTGCTGCTGCTCGTGGTCATAGCCGTTGAATTGGCTGGCACCATCAACACGGATCATGCTGTTGTAGTCAGCACCGAAGCCGCTGGATTCACGCGCACGGCGACGTTGTGCTTCCATTGCTTGTTCGAAACCAGCTTCATCCACTTTCAAGCCACGTTCACGGCACACATCTGCAGTCAGATCGATCGGGAAACCGTAGGTATCGTACAGACGGAATGCGGTTTCACCGTCCAGAGTATCGCCTTCCAGCTTGGCCAGCGCCTCGTCCAGCAGGATCAAGCCACGCTCCAGAGTGCGCGCAAACTGATCTTCTTCAGTTTTCAGCACTTGCTCAACCAGTGACTGCTGACGCTTCAACTCGTCGGCTGCCGGCCCCATTACGTCGATCAATGGCGCAACCAGCTTGTAGAAGAAGCTGTCTTTCGCGCCCAGCATGTTGCCATGGCGAACAGCACGACGAATGATGCGGCGCAACACATAACCACGCCCTTCGTTTGACGGCGTCACGCCATCGGAAACCAGGAAGGCACAAGAACGGATATGGTCGGCAATGACGCGCAGAGATTTGTTATTCAAATCTGTGGCACCCGTCACCTTGGCTACTGCGGCAATCAATTTGCTGAACAGGTCAATTTCATAGTTGGAGTTAACATGCTGCAATACTGCGGCAATACGCTCCAGACCCATACCGGTATCTACCGAAGGTTTTGGTAACGGCAACATGGTACCGTCTGATTGACGGTTGAACTGCATGAACACCAGGTTCCAGATCTCAATGTAGCGATCGCCATCTTCTTCCGGGCTACCCGGTGGGCCACCCCAGATGTGATCACCGTGGTCATAGAAAATCTCGGTGCATGGGCCACATGGACCGGTATCACCCATCTGCCAGAAATTATCAGAGGCAAAAGCCCCGCCTTTATTATCGCCAATGCGGATAATACGTTCTGCCGGCACACCAATCTGTTTCTGCCAGATGTCGAAAGCTTCGTCATCGGTTTCGTAGACGGTTACCCACAGTCTTTCTTTCGGCAGATTAAACCAGTTTTCACCGGTCAGCAGTTCCCATGCATAGCTAATAGCATCGTGTTTGAAATAGTCGCCGAAGCTGAAGTTACCCAACATTTCAAAGAAGGTATGGTGACGTGCGGTATAACCGACGTTCTCCAGATCGTTATGCTTACCGCCCGCACGTACGCAACGCTGTGAGGTGGTTGCTCGGGAATAGGCGCGCTTGTCCAGCCCCAGGAAAACATCTTTAAATTGGTTCATGCCGGCATTGGTAAACAGCAATGTCGGATCATTGTCAGGTACCAGGGAGCTGCTTGCTACAACCTGATGACCCTTACTATGAAAGAAATCGAGAAACGCTTGACGGATCTCAGCGGTGCTCTTGCTCATAATTTTCCCGGAAAGGCTAGAATAACGACACGTGAGCAAGATACGTGACATCCTGACGATGACATCTAGCTCACGAACAAAAAGTGGGGATAAGATAAATTTTCTTCAAGGGGAAGTAAAACCCCGTGTGCGTTCATTGCGCAAAATCACGGTAAATTGACTGAATTTCTTCCTGGAAGAAGCCACGATAGAGTAGATAACGCTGTACTTTGGCTTTCTCTTTCCAGTCCGTTGGTAACTCGTCACCAAATTTACGTTGCGCCACCTGTTTGGCCTGCTCACACCAGTCAATATCGCAGTCCGCCAACGCGGCCTGTGTTAGCTCTTTATCCACCCCTTTTTGCATCAGTTCAGAACGGATCCGTTGCGCACCATAGCCTTTACGACTGCGGCTACCAATGTAGCTTATGGCAAAGCGTTGATCGTCCAGCCAGTTATGCTGATAGCAATAAGCGATGACCTGTTCAATAACGGCAGGATCAACAGGCTCTTCAGGAGGTGGAACAGAGGACGAGGGAGATTTTGCACCAAATCGGGCTTTCGCCATAAATGGCTGCGCCGCAAGTTTGCGGCGCAGTTCAGCTTCACTATGATCGCGTTGCGACAGCAGGCGCATGGCGCGGCTTAGCAAGTCATTCATTATTCAAGCCTGATTTAATTGATGTTCGTGGTGCCTTAAACAACGGCACTCACGAACATCAGCAGCGATTAAAACTCTTCGCTGGTTTCAGCTTCATCGTCGAAGCCTTCATTGGTTGCAGCAACCAGTTCACCGCTGCTGTGCAGCAGCAGATCACGCAGTTTTTTATCCAACTCAGCGGCAACCGCAGGGTTTTCTTTCAAGAAATTACAGGCGTTTGCCTTACCTTGACCAATTTTATCGCCGTTGTAGCTGTACCAGGCACCCGCTTTCTCGATCATCTTGTGCTTAACGCCCAGATCGACCAATTCACCGCGACTGTTGATACCTTCACCGTACAAGATTTGGAACTCGGCCTGCTTGAACGGAGCAGCGATTTTATTTTTTACCACTTTAACGCGGGTTTCGCTGCCGATCACTTCGTCGCCTTCTTTCACCGCGCCGATACGGCGGATATCCAGACGGACAGAAGCATAGAACTTCAATGCGTTACCACCGGTGGTAGTTTCCGGGTTACCGAACATCACACCAATTTTCATACGGATCTGGTTGATAAAGATCAGCAGCGTGTTGGCGTTTTTCAGGTTACCGGCCAGTTTACGCATTGCCTGGCTCATCATACGTGCCGCCAGGCCCATGTGTGAGTCACCGATTTCGCCTTCGATTTCTGCTTTTGGCGTCAACGCTGCTACGGAGTCAACGATGATCACATCAACCGCGCCAGAGCGGGTTAAGGCGTCACAGATTTCCAATGCTTGCTCACCCGTATCTGGCTGAGAACACAGCAGGTTGTCGATATCAACGCCCAGCTTTTTCGCATATACCGGATCCAGCGCATGTTCAGCATCAATGAACGCACAGGTTTTACCTTCGCGCTGCGCTGCAGCGATAACCTGCAAGGTCAGGGTCGTTTTACCTGAAGACTCTGGACCGTAAATTTCAACGATACGGCCCATTGGCAGGCCGCCCGCACCCAATGCGATATCAAGTGACAGTGAGCCGGTAGAGATCGTTTCTACGTCCATAGAACGGTCTTCACCCAGACGCATGATGGAGCCTTTGCCGAACTGTTTCTCAATCTGGCCCAGTGCCGCAGCTAGCGCCTTTTGCTTGTTCTCATCAATAGCCATTTTTGCTCCTTCGTTACGCAATGTCGGTGTTACCCCACACTGCCACTGAATGTATGTTGTGCAGGAAATGTCACTAATTATACTGTATGGTCATACAGTATCAAGCCTAATTTTACAAAAATTCATCAAGGGCGGTTTGCAGCGCGAAAATCGTCGCCTGAAGCCGCACTGCATCGCGATCGCCGGCAAATTGCATCTTACGCGCCAATACTCGCCCGGTGCGTTCAGCAAAACCAAACCAGACCGTACCCACCGGTTTTTCCGCACTACCACCATCCGGCCCGGCAATACCACTGACTGACAGTGCCAAATTGGCCTGTGCTGCATGTAATGCTCCCTGAGCCATTTCACGCACCACTTCTTCGCTCACGGCACCGTGCGCCACCAATGTACCTTCAGCCACGCCCAGCAAGTCATGTTTCGCGGCATTACTGTAGGTGACAAAGCCACGATCAAAATAGGCAGAACTGCCGGCAATGTCAGTGATCGCTTTGGCGATACCACCGCCAGTACAAGATTCCGCACAGGTGATCCACTGACCATTAGCCTTCAGTTTTTCCCCTACCGCAATACTGAGTTTACGCAGTTGGTTTTCACTCATAACCTCTCCTTAGCGAATCAAGGTATATGCGCCCGATAGTAGCATTTATCAACCTTGCCTGACGCTGTGGTGACAGAAATGCGCGATGCTTCGCAAGGGATACGGTGTTAAGCCGCAGACCAAACTGCTAGTATCGAATGTAACGCTCGGGTTAACGGGCAGTGTTTTGCACGAGGGATATCACCGGGTTGTCTTTGCCGTCAGCATAGTCAGCGCCAGGGCAAATCAGAATAAAAGATTAGGATGATAGAGTGAAAAAAACGTTAGGTGTTTTCTTTCCGTTGTATACCACCACCCTACTAATGCTACTGGGTTCAGGGTTGCTCACGACGTACATCTCCTTGCGTTTAACCTCTATCCACGTGACCGGTGCGTTGATCGGTGCCATTATCGCCGCCAACTATATCGGGCTGGTGATCGGCGGCAAAGTCGGTCATTTTCTGATTGCTCGTGTCGGGCATATCCGCGCCTACGTATCCTGCGCCGGTATTATTACCGCAGCAGTGCTGGGACACGGGCTGACGGAATACATCCCCGTGTGGGTCGTGCTGCGGCTGATTATCGGCTTGTGCATGATGTGTCAATTTATGGTGCTGGAAAGCTGGCTGAACGATCAGGCGGAATCCAACCAACGCGGCATGGTTTTCGGCTTCTATATGGCGGCCACCTATCTGGGCATGTCATTGGGCCAGGTGGTCTTAATGCTGCAGACTAATCTTGGCATCACCACCCTATTGGTTATCGCCCTGTGCTTTGCACTCTGCCTTGTCCCTATCGCCCTCACAACCCGTACCAATGCCCGACACATGTCACCGGCGCCGATGGAATTGCGCTATTTTATTGGCGCTATTCCCAAAGTACTGGCGACCACGTTGGTGATCGGCATGGTAGTCGGTTCTTTCTATGGACTGGCACCGGTGTATGCGAGTATGCAAACGCTAACCACCCAGCAGACGGGCTTGTTTATGGCGATAGCTATCTTCGCCGGGCTGGTGGCGCAGTTCCCGCTCAGTTGGCTGTCAGACCGTTACAACCGCACATTGTTGATGCGTATCAACGCTATTTTATTGATCGTGGCTTCACTGCCGCTGGCGCTGGTGCCACACATTGACTTCCCGGTATTGCTGGTGGTGGGCTTTATCGTCAGCATGTTGCAGTTCACGCTGTATCCATTGGTGGTTGCTCTGGCTAACGATTTGATCGAACCGGAACGGCGCGTATCCCTCGCCGCCTGTTTGCTGATGGCCTTCGGCGTCGGTGCCAGTATCGGTCCTTTGGCTGTAGGTGCACTGATCGAGCCACTGGGTGGCAATATACTGTATGCCTTCTTTGCACTTTGCGGTGTGTTGCTGGTGGCCTTCAGCCGGACGGTAAAACAGGACGAATCGCAGTTTGTGCAGGATGCGCCATTACCTCATATTCCCCTGCCGGACAGCCTGACCAGTTCCCCTCTTTCCCCGGCACTGAACCCAACGTTTGATGAGCAGATCATCCATGACACTATGCCGCCACCGGAAGCGGCCCCTGATCCGATAGAACAACAGGACACAGGCGCATCAGAGGAAGAAGAACCTGAAACGCCTATCCCGCAGGGGGCCGATCCCGATGAGGATACCGGGCTGAAAAAAGCGCATTCGATGCTGTAAGCTGTTACAGATCCAGGAAGGATCCCAAACGATAGCCACGCTCCGCTATCGCGTTTTTAATGCCCGCCGATGTCAAAACCTCCACTTCGGCAAGCCGTGGGTAGCAATACTTGCTCGCTAAAATAGTTTTATCCAGAAACGCCGGGTGGCACATCATCTCTACCGATTTGGCACCGCGTTGATCCGTGCGTTCAAGCACCTGCAAAAACAACGCCTCGGATATCTCTTCACCGTAAAAGCCGGCATCAAACCACTCGGTGCTGTGGTCGTAACGCAATGGAATATCTTGTCGCTCTACGTCCTGGCGCCCTATGCGTAGTGGGATGGATTGAGATTGGGCAAACGCCTCCACCAGCGGGTAAATTTGCGGCAGCATATGCACATGATGGTGGCTATCTATATGCGTTGGCGCTTTACCAAATACGGCAATAAATTTGTCATATTGGCTAATCAATTCATCGTGGATTTCATTCAGATCAAGTTGTGCAGACTCGGCCTTTTCCCATAACCACTTGCCCAACTCCCCACGTTCGTTAACCAACGACGGCATGGCCGTCAATGGATACCCATGGGTCAACACAAAGTGCAGGCCAATCTGTAACCCCGGATAACGCTGGCTGAGGTTCGCGGCATGCTGGATATGCGTGCTATTTACCATCGCAGTAGTTGAAGAGACAACGCCATAGTGAAACGCCTCAATAACGCCATAATTTTGGCCCTTGCTCAGACCAAAATCGTCGGCATTCACTATCAGTAACTTTTCCATTTTGGCATCCATTTAACAAATTTTTGGCAAGGGAATACCGTCCGTCAGGTACGGCAACTCCCCTTCGCTTAAGCAAAGTAATTTATTTTTTCAGGCTATCGTCGGCCTGAAAGTATTCGGAATATCAGCGTTAATACTTATCGGAAGCGGCCCTAAATAGGGCCGTAGAACTTTTTTCGGTAATTACCCGGCGTCACTTCCGTGAGTCTTTTAAAGTTTTTAATAAATAAGCTCACATCACCATAACCCGAATCAAAGGCAATATCCGAAACCGAATAGTTGGTGACCTCAAGCTGCGTTTTGGCGAAGTTGATGCGGATTTCATTGATCACCTGCATTGGCGTTTTATGGTAATAACGCCGCATTGCACGGGTCAGGTATTCCTGAGTTTTTCCCGATAACTCAACCATATTGAGCAACGCTTTTTCACCAAACATCGCTTTATCATGCATACCCGCCAACGTATTCTTCAGCCACTGCGGGATGTCATCCCCTTCACCGCTGTCTTCCTTATAGTGGCGAATGCGGCTGATGATATAAAAGGTCAGTGTTTCCAAGAACTCAGCAAAGTCATCCTCACGAAACTGCGGTGAACCCACCACCGACTCAATATACGCAAGGAATTCATTTTTTAAGCTATAGGCCTGAGAAGCGACAAAGCAGCGCGGCAACTGTTGCAGGTAGTTCTCTTCAAAGAAAACCTTGCCGATTGCCACGTTGAAGATTTTTGCAGCGCCAAACTCATAAAAACTTTGATGATGCGAACCTATAGGGATAAAGACAAAATCCCCTCGTTCCAGCAACACCCGTTTGCCGTTAATCTCCTGGTAGCATTTACCGCTCAGGACGATAGTGAACTCGTAGTAGTCATGCTGATGCAGCCCGGTAGCGCTTTCCACCTTGTTATAGATAAACAAATGGAAGTCTTTGCAGTTAAAGAAATCCTGCTCCCGAATCAGCTTAACGTCGTTCGCATTTAGCGAAACCAGGTTCTCAGACACCGCGTGCGCCCTCATTAGTCAAAGCCATTTTGCCTGGCTGTTTCGGCAAACCAATAGCCACTTTTCTTAAGCGTGCGTTGTTGGCTTTCCCGCTCCAGCCGCACTAACCCGTAGCGATTCTTATAGGCATTAAGCCAGGACCAGCAGTCAATAAAGGTCCATAAATGGTAACCTTTACAGTTTGAACCTTCTGACAATGCCTGATGCAGCCATTTCAAATGGTCGCGAATGAAATCGATCCGATAATCATCCTCCACCCGCTCGTTGGCGCCGATAAAAGCCTCTTCCCCCTCAACGCCCATACCGTTTTCTGAAATATAGCAGGGAATATTGCCGTAGTTTTCCTTCAGATCCATCAGGATGTCATACAGGCCTTTTTCATAGATCTCCCAGCCACGGTGCGGGTTAATCTTGCGCCCCGGCATCTCGTAATAGCTGAACACATCTTCCGGCATAGTCACTGGATCTGTCGCCCGGTAGCCTTCTTTCGCTTTGACCCTGCGCGGTTGGTAGTAATTAACACCCAGAATATCCACCACTCCGTCGGCAATCAGCTGCGCATCTTCCGGCGCTGTCTGCGGCAACAGATCATGAACACGCAGTAAATTCACCAAATCGTCCGGATAGCGCCCTTTGGTTACCGGGTCGAGGAAACTCTTATTCAGTAGCAGATCCGCATAGTGCGCCGCCACGCGATCTTCCTCACTGTCCGAGCGAGGATAAGTTGGGCTCAGGTTCAAAATAATGCCTATCGTGCCTGCATTATCCAACGCCCTGAACTCACTCACTGCTTTGGCATGGGCCAAAACGCTGTGATAAGCCACCGTGATCGCTCTTTTGAAATCGACCACACAAGGATAATGCAGGTCGTTCAGATACCCCGCTTCTACCGGCACAATCGGCTCATTAAATGTGAACCAATGGGTGACTCTATCGCCAAACAAGCTGAAGCAGGTTCTGGCATAACGCGCATAGGCCTCAACGACTTTCCGGCTTTCCCACCCCCCTTGTTGCTGCATACACATTGGCATATCAAAGTGGTAAAGATTGATAAATGGCGTAATGCCCTGGGCCAGCAGACTGTCAATCATCGCATTATAGAAAGCCACTGCTTTTGGGTTCACTTCGCCATCCCCCTGCGGGATCAATCGAGACCAGGAGATGGAGGTTCGGAAGGTATTATGCCCGAGGGCCTTTAACAGCAGGATGTCTTGCTGGAAATTGTCATAAAACGTGGAGGTTTCGGACGGACCAACCTGATGATGAAAACGTTCAGGTGCAATCTCATACCAGTAATCGAAGATGTTTTGGCTTTTGCCATCCCGTGCGGCTGCGCCTTCCGACTGTGGTGCAGAGGTGGCACTGCCCCACCAGAAATCGTCAGCAAATTGATATTTCATCCGAAGCCCCTCTAAAACCGGGGCAGCGGACTGCTGCCCCAGACTACAGTTAGAATTTCAACGCCTTGGCGATGTCTTCTTCGCTTTCCGTCGCTTGATCGATCTGGCTCTGTGCTTTGTTGGAGATCATGACAAACGGCAGATAAATCATGGTCGCTACGCCCAGGTTGAAGAAACTCAACAACATGGCAACGATACTGCCGTTGGTGTTGAAGAATGCTCCCAAACCAACCGGCATGGTCCATGGTGCAATGTTGGTGATTGGCGGAATCAACCCGGTGTAATAAGCCACCGTTGTGATAATCGTCAATACTGGCTGAACCAAGATGAACGGAATAAACATCACTGGGTTCATAATCACCGGCAGGCCGAACAAGATAGGTTCGTTAATCTGGAAGATACCTGATGGCGTTGCCAGCTTGGCGACCTGACGATAATCCTCACGGCGTGAAGCGATGAAGATAGCGATAATCAGCCCCAGCGTTGAACCTGTCCCGCCCAGATAGATGTAGGAGTCGACGAACGGCTTCGCCCACATGTGGAACTCTTTACCCGCAGCCACCGCAGCTTCGACAGAACCATACTTGTTGTAGAGTTCAACGTTCTCCAGTGCGAATGGGGTCATGATACCGCTGTCCAATGCCGCCAGTGCCATCGAACCATGCACACCGAAGAACCACAGCAGCGAGGAGAACATCACATATACCCATCCCACCACACTGCCCATTTTCGCCAACGGTGCGGAGATGCTGTCCATGATGATTTGGTGGAAGTTGGTTCCCCACAGCGTGAGGCAGTAAGCCAGCACACCCATAATGGACAAAATAATAAAGCCCGGGATCAACGCAGAGAACGAGCGCGACACTGAAGAAGGTACGCTGTCTGGCAGGCTGATCACCCAGTTGCGGCGAACCACAAAGGCAAACATTTCAGCCACGACCAGGCCGATCACCATACCGGAGATGATGTTGGCACCACCCAGCCAGTTAGCGCCAACGGCATAGGCTTCACCGACGCTGAACGGGGTTACGGTCATAAAGGCAGCCACCGCCAGCAGTGCTGCCGCTAATGGGTCGACCTTTCTCTCTTCAGCCAAAGCCATACTGATAAAGAATGGCGTCATCAGGGACATAATGCCCAGGGTGCCGTTATAAACGCTGCCTCCGATGGCCTTCAAGCCATTCAGCGTTTCAATGGTGGACGGATCCAGCCGCACGCCCAATGAAAAGAAGAACGACCCTTCACCGAAACTGAGAAACACGTTGTTGATCAGAACGAACATCGCCCCGGTCAACGTCAGTGGCATTAAACGAATGAACCCGTTTTTGATGGCATTAACATGGGGCTGTTTACCAATTTTCACAGCAAAAGGCAGTATGACCTTTTCCAACGAGGCAATTAACGTATTCACGGCAGTCCCCTTTATTGGTTAGCTTTTTTTATGGTGGCGACCGCAGCCTTCAACACGCCAAGGCCATCGAGCTTGCCGTATAAAGCAGAATCAATCACTTCAACGGGCTTATTCGGCAATTGTTTTTGTACTTCGGCAAGCGTGTAGGCAATCTGCGGCCCCAGAAGGATCAAATCTGCTTCAGCGCCCTTTTCTGCCGCCAGTGCCTCAGGATAAGCGGCAATGATCACCGGCACTTCGTACTTCTCGGCTTGCGCTTTCATTTTCGAAACCAGCAGGGAAGTCGACATACCGGCAGAACAAAACAGATAGATTTTTTTCTTTTCCATACCAAGTCCCTCAAGATAATCAAAAAAGCCCCATGTCATTTGTTTGCCAGATGCAATAGCTATTGCCTCACGCACATTCCTTATGAAAACTTCCGTTACGTTGCCCTGGTTACAGACAGTATACGGAGGCATCGAAGTGGACCGGTAAGCCATCAGTATAAAGAACCGTCTCTGCTTGACCTTGTCGATTGACCCTCTTCACATTTCACATAAAAAAATAGTGTGATCCATCTCCCAAATAACCTTTAATTGTTGAATGAATTCATCGAAAACAAACAAATAACAATTATAAACAATAAGTTATAAACATGCAGAATGTTTATGGATAATTCTATGCGCGGGGTCATCCATCGAGTGATTGATGAACAAAAAATAGTTCGACCTTGATTAGCGCGCATCATCAAGATATGACGATGCAAGCGATGCTACAGCGGTGGTAAATGATTGGTGTTTTGGGGAAAGGAATTTGACTGATCGGGCTCAGGCAGAGCACATTACTCTTCGGGACGGATCACCTGGTTGGGATAACGCACTACGTTGATCACCGTCGTCAATGCTACGGGATGGTTTCTGCGGTTCGGATAGTAAAGATAAAAACCTGGGAATGGTGCGCACCAATCGGCCATCACTTGCTCCAGCCGCCCTGCTGCCAGATGTTCACTCACTTCTTCCTCAATGGCGAAAGCAATGCCTGCGTGATCTAACGCGGCCTGCAACATCAATCTCGCATCATCGAGTATCAGCAAGCTATTCACTGAAACAGAAAGCACTTGAGCACCTTTTTGAAACTTCCATTTGTAGAGTTCTCCCGAAGCAATTTTTCGCCATCCTATACAGCGATGATTCAACAGGTCTTCGGGATGATTTGGCTTTCCATTCTGTTGGAAATATTCAGGTGTTGCCACAATAGCCATTCGTAAATCAGGAGTAACGCGCACAGCTCGCATGTCGTTGTGTAGATCCTCGCCAAGCCTGATACCGGCATCAAAGCCTTGTTCAACGATATTGGCAAAGCCCTCTTGCGCCACAATTTCCAGCGTAATTCCTGGGTAATCTCGGGCCAGTCGCCCTAAATGCGGCACCAGCGCAAGTTCGATTGCCGTTCGTGGCGCATTGATCCGCACCAACCCCTGTGGCCGATCGCGAAAGGTATTCAGGCTCTCCAGCGCCGTATCGATATCGGCAAATACCGGAGCCAACTTCGACAACAAATGCTCGCCCGCCTCTGTTGTTGATACGTTGCGTGTAGTCCGATTCAACAAACGGATGCCAACCTGCGCCTCCAAATCACGCATGGTATGACTGAGTGTCGGCGGTGTAACGCCAAGCCTGGCGGCAGCTCGCCTGAAACTGCGCTCTTTGGCGATGGTCACAAAGGCCGCCAGCCCTGACAAGTCGGTTTTTTTCATTGGATTGATATAAATAATCTAATAGTGAAGTGAATTTTTAACGGATAGTTATCTTTTTTGCAACAACATAGCATGGCGAGGTGTTCAATAACTGAGTATTAATGCCATGACTCAATACGCTGATTCTGTACATACCACCCCGCACAAACGTTTGGAAGGCAAAGTCGTACTGGTCACCGGCGGGGGGACAGGTATCGGGCGCGCCGCAGTACTGGCCTATGCCCGGGAAGGGGCAAAAGTGGCTTTGGCTGGGCGTCGTTACGCTGAGCTAGATGCCACCGCCCATGAGGTTTCTCTCGCTGGCGGAGATGCGCTGGCCGTCGTTGCGGACGTCTCGCAGGAAGAGGATGTCCGCCGCCTGCTCGCCACAGTGACCTCTCACTACGGACGACTTGATATTGCCTTCAACAACGCCGGCATTCTCGGCAACTTTGCCCCTATCCATCAGCAAACCAGCGCAGATTTCGATACGGTGATTGCCACCAATCTCCGAGGTGTCTGGTTATCGATTAAATACGAGGTCGAGACTTTTCTGGCGCAAAATTCAGGCGGTGTGATCGTCAATACTTCGTCCTGGCTTGCCAAAGGCGCGCTTGCCGGCTCATCAAGTTATTCTGCCAGCAAGGGCGCGCTCGATGCGCTGATCCGCGCGGTTGCACTCGAATATGGCAATCAAGCTATCCGGATCAACAACATCAATCCCGGCATCATCGACACACCAATGGCCCATAGCAGCATATCTGATCCATCCGCATTCACACCGTTCATCGCACATACGCCTGCCCAACGATTGGGCCAGTCTGAAGACATCGGTGATGTCGCCGTCTGGCTTTCAACGGATGATGCCCGCTTTGTCACCGGGCAAAGTATTTTGGTGGACGGCGGTTATACCATCGCCGGAATTCGTTGAGAGATAACCCTGTATTTACCCAACCCGACGCCCCCAGGAGGGAAGATGATGAACTATGTTCGCCTTGGTAATAGCGGTTTGAAAGTCTCCAAACTTTGTCTGGGGTGTATGACTTATGGGGAACCTAGCTGGCGCCCTTGGGTATTGCAGGAGGATCAAGCCCGTCCTTTCATCCGGGCGGCTCTGGAATCAGGCATTAACTTTTTCGACACTGCAAATATCTATTCTTCTGGCGAGAGCGAACTCATTCTCGGGCGCGCGTTGAAGGACTTTGCACGCCGAGACGATATAGTGATCGCTACCAAGGCGTTCTTCCCGATGAGCGAACAACCCAACAACCACGGGCTATCACGCAAACATATCATTCAAAGCGTTGACGCCTCGCTGCAACGCCTGGGGACAGATTATATCGATCTGTTCGTCATACATCGTTTCGATGAGGAAACCCCAATTGAGGAAACGGCTGAAACGCTCGATACCCTGGTACGGGCCGGCAAGATCCGCTATCTCGGCGCATCCTCAATGCAGGCCTGGCGTTTTATGAAAATGTTGGCGTTTCAACGTGATAACAAGTTGGCCACCTTTATTTCCATGCAAAGCCAATACAACCTGATCACTCGCGAGGATGAGGAGGATTTAATCCCGCTTTGTCTGGAAGAAGGTATCGGCCTAACCCCTTGGTCGCCGTTGGCAAGAGGCTTACTGGCCGGAGCGAGAAAATCCGGAACAGTGCGCGCCGAAACTGACGAACAAACGCCGCGCTGGTACGGCGGCAGAGATGAAGTGGAACAAACTATTAAGGCTGTTGAAGCCATCGCGACTGCCCGAGGCATACCAGCGGCCCAGATCTCTCTGGCATGGATACTGGCTAAAACGGCAGTTGCCGCGCCCATTGTAGGCATGTCCAAGTCACACCATCTTCAAGATGCACTCAAAGCGCTCTCACTCACACTGTCTCATGAGGAAATCACAGCACTTGAGGCCCCCATGAAAGAACGAGCTCGCCCCCAACGCTGGTAGTCCCCTTATTCAACTCAGGAGAGGCCACATGTTATACGTAATAAAATATCGCACGACGTGGGTAGCGCTAACAGCCCTAATATTAGCCATGGCGACGCCTGCGGCTTCCGCAGCAGCAATATCAGATACCACTTGCACACCGGCCAGCATGACTTTGCCGTCAGGAGCGCTATATCCTAATGGCATCGCCCGCGCTTCCGACGGAACCCTGTATGTTGGCTTGGTGACTAGCGGCCGCATCTTGCGCAAACGGCCGAACGAAAATTGGGAGACCTTCTTTGCTGGCGCCGATACCGTTTTCGCCTCAACCACGCTGAGATTGGATGAGCAACGGGGGCTGTTATGGGGAAACTCTCCAGACTTCCTTCCTACAGGACAAACTCGTGCCCATCGTGTTTTTGCTTTGAATGTCTCAAATGCCACGATTAATCGCAGCTTAACCTTACCGGAAGGAGGAATGGGTAATGACATGGTTCTCGCCAAAGATGGCACTGTTTATCTGACAGAAACCAAGGCAGGAAGCATCATGAGGCTTCGTCCGGGGGAGGCCAGTTTTCAGATAATCTTCCGTGACAAACGCCTGGCTGGCCCCAACGGCATCGGCGCTGCAGGTATTGTCCTGATAAATGACAACGTGATGGCGATTGCCAATTTTGGCAGCGGGAAGCTCTATACCTTGAGCTATGGGGAGGCGACGCCGCAACTGGCTGAAATCCTGCTGCCTCGCACTATCGAAAACCCGGATGGGATGGGATTGGCACCAGACGGTTCGCTGATCGTGCTCGAAAATGGCATTAAAAGCGGCCAGGGCAGGATCCTGCGAATTACCGACCCCGGTGCTGCCGGTATGCATTCTATTGAAGTTATTCGTGAGGGAATGGAGTCGCCAGTCAATCTGGACATCACACCACAGGGCTGCGCCTTTGTCAGCGAAGCTCGCATTCGCCACCGTCTTCTACCTGGGCGCGAAACCGAAGTGCCCGACAGCTTTCGCATTTACCAACTTCAGTTGCCTTTAACCACCGCCAACTGACACCTCTCCCGCCTTGGGCTTACTGGAACATAGGCTTCCCAAGCCCAACTCCCCATTTCTCCCTTTCTTCATTTGCGCATAGCCGTAAAAACGATGCGGTTTATAAAACACCGTATAGTGACACCTAGAGTGAATATACAGTAAAAATTATAAACTATCCTACCCACCCGGCAAGGGTCCCCTCAAGCTTTGCCAACGCCTGTATGTGTTTCTCTTTTGGCATACGACCAATATTTTGCAGCTTCCACTTCACCGCAGGTAAATGCTGAATCTGGTTTTCGGGGGCCAGGTCCCAGTCCGGTTCGCCGCGCTTGAAAGACATCAGAAAATCATAATCCCGCTGCGTAAAATGTGTTTTGAGAGCAGAAATCATCAATTCGGGTATTGCATTGAGCTCTTCCAGAGAGACTATATGGGACGCCATACCGTTAAATTCATTCGCATACAGCTCAGAAATATCTTTCCAACGGGGGTCCAGTACCTCTGATAATGGGCGGGGGTGTCCCAGTAGATAGGTGATGAATCCATTAAATATTTGACGATCAATACCCTGCGTTTCGAGCAGCATTTTGACGTCATAGAAATCGCGAGGGTGTTGTCTATCCAGCGCAGCGCAAAGCTTGCCTCCATAGAGATCGGCAAGTGATACAACCGGCATGGAAGCGAAACCGAACTCTTCTTCTACCGCTTCAATAACATCACGTTCTTCTGGGGGATAAAGTGTGCCCCGTGCAACAGGTGAAACTTCTATTTTTATCTGTGCCAACTGAGAAGAAACCACAATACGCATTTCATCAGGATTGTTCGTTTGTAGCACCGCAGAAACACCTGGTTGTTGTTGCAGTATTGCTGCAATACGCGCCAGTGCAGCCCGAACATTTGGCAATGCCACATCTCGGCTTTCCAGCGGAAGGTAAGCCAAATCGATATCAACCGATAAACGTGGAAAATCGCGAACAAACAAATTAATCGCCGTCCCACCTTTTAGTGCGAAGCAGCGCTCTGATGCTACGACAGGTAATGCACTGAGTAGTAACGCAACTTGCCGATAATAAGGTGATTGCTTATCCATGTGAGATCCCTTTGCTAACAAAGCTCTCTGGAACAGTGATTTGATACTTTCGGTCCAACTTGCCACCCGATACTATTTGCCGCTTTCCTGCCCCTAAATCAATATCGGCTTTTTCTATTCGCTTAACCCATGCATGAGCATAGTGATCGCCCAGAAACAGGTAAAGACGGTTGGTTTTCACTGCTCGACTCGATCGCAACAATACTTCAATTTTACGGGGGCTAAGGCTTACCAGCCCCTGAAACAGCTCTGCTGCATGCTCAAATGAAAGCGTTCCAGGGACTGCATTAACAATCTCGTAAGCCGCTAATTCCGGTACGCTCGCCCTCAACTGCTCGCCCTTAATTTCCACTTCGGTCAGATATTTTTCGTCGTGTAGATTGAGCTTCTGATTAGAAAGCACAAACCACTCGACGTTGGGAAATTCTTTGAACCACTTTGGCAATGAAGCTTTATCCTCTACACAAAGCCAAATCGCCTGGCTCGTTAATTGAAGATAATGAGAACGCCCTTGATAGGTCAGGCTAGTCAGCCCCGCCAGATGCACAGAAATCCCAAGCTGATTTTGCAAGCAAAGTACGGCGTCACTCCACTGAGGGTCACGACCACTCCGTACATAGACACCGGCACGCATCTTTTGTAACCAGTCGCTGTGCATATACTTATTGGCTAAAGAAGGGCTGATGCCGTTTTTTGTCAGCCAGGACTGTAATACCAAGGAGCCAGGAGTCGTATTCTGCAAAAGCCAGTTTAGTTTTGATGACATAGATTCACCCTTGGTATGACAATAATAAAAATAGTAAACCCCTGAGTGGGTACTATGTCAATGTAGAGTGCAATTAATACAACGACCAAGGGAGCCGAGTCTTAAGAGAGGTTCTGATCGATATAGGTTTTTGCAACCTCATCCCCCGCCTTACAAACCGACTTTGCGTAAAGCTTCCCATTTTTACCTGTGACAGCGGATTGCCCGCTGGGCTAGTATAGCGGCAGTATAAAGGGCTTATTGATCCTTAGCGCCACCAGCCTCTGCCATATAGGGTGAGTTTCTGTAAAACGGCGTGATACCTAATGATGACACTCAACATCACAACCAACTTTAAATTCAATGGATTGGAAACAGTAATCTTATGAATAGCACCAATAAGCTCGATTCACACACGCCAATGATGCAGCAATACCTGCGTCTCAAGGCCGAACACCCTGAAATCCTGTTGTTCTACCGCATGGGTGATTTTTACGAGCTGTTCTACGATGACGCCAAACGCGCTTCCCAACTGCTGGATATCTCGCTGACCAAACGCGGAGCCTCAGCAGGTGAACCTATCCCAATGGCTGGCGTACCACATCATGCGGTAGAGAACTACCTGGCCAAATTGGTACAACTCGGTGAATCTGTCGCCCTGTGTGAGCAAATCGGTGATCCGGCCACGAGCAAAGGCCCCGTTGAGCGCAAAGTTGTTCGCATCGTCACTCCGGGGACCATCACCGACGAAGCTCTGTTGCAAGAGCGCCAGGATAACCTGCTGGCAGCTATCTGGCAGGACGCACGCGGCTTCGGCTACGCCACGTTAGACATCAGCTCCGGTCGTTTCCGGGTCGCTGAACCGGCCGATATAGAAACTATGGCCGCAGAATTACAGCGTACTAATCCTGCCGAGCTGCTTTACCCTGAAACCTTTGAACAGATGTCGCTGATTGAACAGCGCCACGGTCTACGCCGCCGCCCACTGTGGGAATTTGAACCCGAAACCGCACGCCAACAGCTTAACCTGCAATTCGGCACCCGTGATCTCACCGGTTTCGGCGTTGAACAAGCCCATCAGGCGTTACGTGCTGCGGGCTGTCTGTTGCAGTACGTTAAAGATACCCAACGTACTTCATTACCGCACATCCGTGGTATTACCATGGAGCGCCAGCAAGACGGCATTATCATGGACGCCGCCACACGGCGTAACCTTGAGCTGACCCAAAGTTTGTCCGGCGGTACTGAAAATACACTGGCGGCCATCCTGGACCGCAGTGTGACGGCGATGGGCAGCCGTATGCTCAAGCGTTGGTTGCACATGCCAACCCGCGACATCAATGTACTGAATAATCGCCAGCAGGCGATTGGTTCCTTGCAAGATATCTACGCCGATCTCCAGCCTTCTCTACGACAAGTAGGCGATCTGGAACGTATATTGGCTCGCCTGGCATTGCGCAGCGCGCGTCCACGCGATCTGGCGCGGATGCGCCACGCTTTCCAACAGTTGCCGGATATCCACGCACTGCTGAAGGGAGTGGATACCCCACATGTACAACACTTGCTATCGCAGGTCGGTCAGTTTGATGAGCTGCAGGATTTGCTGGAACGTGCAGTGGTTGAAGCCCCGCCAGTGCTGGTGCGTGACGGCGGCGTTATCGCGCCCGGCTACAACAGCGAGCTGGATGAGTGGCGGGCACTGGCCGATGGCGCCAGCGACTACCTCGACCGCCTTGAAATCCGCGAACGCGAAAAGCTGGGGCTGGATACGTTGAAGGTTGGCTTCAATGGCGTACATGGCTATTACATTCAGGTCAGCCGCGGGCAAAGCCACCTGGTGCCTATCCACTACGTGCGCCGCCAGACGTTGAAAAACGCCGAACGATACATTATTCCCGAACTGAAAGAGTATGAAGACAAGGTACTCACTTCTAAAGGGAAAGCGCTGGCGATCGAAAAAGGTTTGTACGAAGAGTTGTTCGACTTGCTGCTACCGCACTTGGGTGAATTGCAGCAAAGCGCCGGGGCATTGGCTGAACTGGACGTGTTAGCTAACCTGGCTGAGCGTGCAGAAACACTGAATTACGCCTGCCCGACCATGAGCGAACAGCCGGGTGTACGCATCACCGAAGGCCGTCATCCGGTGGTCGAACAGGTGCTGAGTGAGCCGTTTATTTCCAACCCACTCTCACTGTCGCCTCAGCGTCGTATGTTGATCATTACTGGCCCAAACATGGGTGGTAAAAGTACCTATATGCGTCAAACAGCACTGATCGTGTTGATGGCACATATCGGCAGCTACGTGCCGGCGAGTAAGGCCGTGATCGGCCCAGTAGACCGCATCTTTACGCGTGTTGGTGCGGCGGATGACCTGGCTTCCGGCCGCTCTACCTTTATGGTGGAGATGACCGAAACGGCTAATATTCTGCATAACGCCACCGAACATAGCTTAGTACTGATGGATGAAATTGGTCGCGGCACATCAACCTACGACGGTTTATCCCTGGCCTGGGCTTGCGCCGAAAACCTGGCCAACCGAATTAAAGCCATGACGCTGTTTGCCACCCATTACTTTGAGCTGACGACCCTGCCGGAGAAAATGGAAGGTGTGGTTAACGTACACCTGGATGCGCTGGAACATGGGGACACCATCGCCTTTATGCACAGCGTGCAGGACGGCGCAGCCAGCAAGAGTTATGGCCTGGCAGTGGCTGCACTGGCCGGGGTACCACGTGAAGTGATCAAGCGTGCGCGCCAAAAACTGCGTGAACTGGAGGCGATCTCCAGCCATACGGCCACCGGCACCGTTGACGCCACCCAGATGACGCTGCTGAATGAGGAAACCTCACCGGCGGTTGAAGCACTTGAAGCACTGGATCCAGATTCACTGTCCCCGCGTCAGGCGCTGGAGTGGATTTACCGCCTGAAAAGTATGGTCTAGTCGTCCCATTACAGGCATAAAAAAACGGTGAGCATGATGCTCACCGTTTTTATTTGGATGCGATTCAACTATCAGCGTTACTCGCGGAACAGTGCCTCAATACTCAGGCCCTGCATCTGCAGAATTTCACGCAGACGACGCAAACCTTCAACCTGGATTTGGCGTACACGCTCACGAGTCAGGCCAATCTCACGGCCCACATCTTCGAGCGTTGCCGCTTCGTAACCCAACAGACCAAAACGACGTGCCAGCACTTCACGCTGCTTAGCGTTCAGTTCGAACAGCCACTTAACGATGCTCTGCTTCATGTCATCGTCTTGTGTGGTGTCTTCCGGTCCGTTGTCTTTTTCGTCCGCCAAAATGTCCAGCAACGCTTTCTCTGAATCCCCGCCCAACGGCGTATCAACAGAAGTGATACGTTCGTTCAGACGCAGCATTCGGCTGACATCATCGACCGGCTTGTCGAGTTGCTCTGCAATCTCTTCTGCGCTCGGTTCATGATCCAATTTATGAGAAAGTTCGCGCGCGGTGCGCAAATAGACATTCAGTTCTTTGACAATGTGGATAGGCAAGCGGATGGTACGGGTTTGGTTCATGATCGCCCGTTCAATCGTCTGCCGGATCCACCAGGTTGCGTAAGTCGAGAAACGGAAACCACGTTCTGGGTCAAACTTTTCCACTGCACGGATCAGACCGAGGTTACCCTCTTCAATCAGATCCAGCAGCGCCAGGCCGCGATTGCTGTAGCGGCGGGCGATTTTCACCACCAACCGCAGGTTACTTTCAATCATTCGGCGGCGGGACGGCACGTCACCGCGCAATGCACGCCGCGCAAAATAAACTTCTTCCTCTGCGGTCAGCAGTGGAGAATAGCCGATTTCGCCAAGATAGAGCTGCGTCGCATCCAATACGCGTTGGGTCACGCCTTGTGACAACAACTCTTCTTCCGCTAGATCACTCTCACTGGCCTCTTCTTCAACCAGTGCTTTTTCGTCGAATGATTCCGCTTCCGTTGCGTTCTCGTCGAAATCCGCATCATCATGTAACTCGTTAACTTTCAGCGTATTTTGGCTCATATGCTGCTCCTACCCGTGATACCGCGAGCAGAATACAGCGTATTCTGCCCAATCTATCGCTGCGGAAGATAACGCAGCGGGTTTACGGATTTCCCCTTGTAACGAATTTCAAAATGCAAACGTACTGAACTGGTTCCGGTGCTACCCATGGTGGCTATTTTTTGACCCGCCTTCACTTCTTGTTGTTCCCGGACCAGCATTGTGTCGTTGTGAGCGTAGGCGCTCAGGTAATCATCATTGTGTTTGATGATGATTAGATTACCGTAACCCCGTAAAGCGTTGCCTGCATACACTACACGACCATCGGCGGTAGCGAGAATCGGCTGCCCACGGGACCCGGCGATATCAACACCTTTATTCCCACCTTCTGATGAGGAAAAGTTATCAATAATCTTACCGTCAGTAGGCCATCTCCAGGTACTTACTGGGGCGCTATTGCTGACGGTGCTGCTCACTGGTGGAGCAACAACCGGTGCGGTAACAGGGGCTGTTGCGGTAGTTGCCGCCACTGCGCCTGCTGCAGGTAACATCTTACCTACATTCTGTTTACCCGAATTATCAGAATACGCGTTAGTTGATTGAGAATCAACCGTTGCAGTTTGTATCTGAGAGCTTGATGGTGGCTTCGGAACACCGCCGCTAGTCGCGTCTGTTGCCGCCAGCATGCCACCGTTTCCGTTGGCAGAACCATTACCAAGCTGAATGTTTTGACCCACATTCAGGCTGTATGGTTCAGGAATATTGTTGCGCTGAGCCAGGTCACGATAGTCGTTACCGGTGATCCATGCGATGTAAAACAGCGTGTCTCCGCGCTTAACCGTATAGGTATTACCGCTGTAGCTCCCTTTGGGGATCGACGTGTAACTGCGGTTATAAACAATATGGCCTTCAGAGTTCGCCGGCATGCCGGCATTGTTGGATGCGGCAGATCCGCCACCGTCCACACTACTGATAGGGGCCGATGTCGACGCGTTGTTTGTACAACCCGCCAACCACAAACTTACCATCGTACACACCGCAACCCGGCGTAATGTAATCATTGGGCTTCCCGTGCTCATGCTTCCCCCATGACAGCAATATCAGCGATATATCCAAAATACCCTTTACATCGTAGCTGAGCTTTTACCATTCTCTCAGTTTCTACCACGAAAGGTGCCCACGGCCGATCCCTGAACGTCAGGAAATTTCATGCCTGAGCCTCAAAACAGCGCGCCAATGCTAACCACATTAGCGCTGCTGCACCATAAGACAACTACGCAGAAAGGCAATTGTATTGAAAATTAGTTTTATTGAAACGGTAAAACCTTAACCGGAGGTGATGAAAGTGCAACAGATTTCGTTTCCTGTCGAAAATTCAGACAATCGCTAGGCCAATTCACCCTTCACCAAGGGTACAAAGCGCACCGCCTCAACAGTATCGATGACAAATTCGCCCCCCTGCCGCTGAATGCGTTTAAGGATTTGGGCCTGCTCACCCACCGGCAATACCAGAATACCGCCATCATCCAACTGCTCCATAAGCGCTGGGGGGATTTCCGGCGGCGCAGCAGTGACAATAATGGCATCAAACGGGCCACGCGATGCCCAGCCCTGCCAGCCATCACCGTGACGAGTGGAAACATTGTGAAGATCGAGTTGCTTCAGGCGGCGCTTAGCCTGCCATTGCAATCCTTTGATGCGTTCAACGGAGCAAACATGTTGCACCAGATGCGCCAAGATAGCGGTTTGATAGCCAGAGCCGGTACCGATCTCCAACACCCTTGATGTGGGCGTCAGGTTCAGTAGTTCGGTCATCCGTGCGACCATATAAGGTTGGGAGATCGTTTGGCCGGAACCGATGGGCAGCGCTGTATTTTCATAAGCTTTGTGTTCAAGTGCCTCATCAACAAAGCGTTCACGCGGCACCGCCTCGATCGCCTGCAGCAACCGTTCGTCCCGGATCCCTTGTTGACGCAGCTGCGTCAGCAATGTTTGCATACGCTTGTTCACCATTCCCCGCCAACCCCTGCTTTGGTTAACCACGTTTTTACCACGTCTTGGGCCGCATAGGCGGTTAAATCCACCTGCAATGGCGTAATTGCCACGTAACCCTGCTCAACTGCAGCGAAATCCGTGTCCGGTCCGGCATCAAACTTATCACCCGGTGGCCCGATCCAATAGAGGTTTTGCCCACGCGGATCCTGCTGACAGAACACTTTGTCGGCTGGATGTCGGCTGCCACAACGTGTCACGCGAATCCCCTTAACCTGTTCCAAGGGTAAATCAGGCACGTTGATATTCAGAATTTTACCGGTACGTAACGGCTCACGCTGTAACGCACGCAGTATCCGGCAGGTAATCACTGCGGCAGTAGCATAATGCTGGTGGCCGTTCAGCGACACCGCCAACGCCGGCAAACCCAAATGGCGGCCTTCCATGGCGGCCGCGACAGTGCCGGAGTAGATAACATCATCACCCAGATTAGGGCCGGCATTGATACCGGAAACCACAATATCCGGTGCAGGTTGCATCAGAGCGTTCACACCCAGATACACGCAATCGGTCGGCGTCCCTTGCTGTACGGCAATATCCCCATTGGGCATCGTCAGGGTGCGCAATGGAGATTCCAGCGTCAGCGCATTGGAAGAACCGCTGCGGTTACGATCGGGTGCTACAACTTGTACTTCGGCGAACTCACGCAGTGCCGCCGCCAACACCTGAATGCCCGGGGCGGTCACGCCGTCGTCATTACTCAGTAATATCCGCATAAGAGGTTATCTTCTTTTTATCTCTCAACCAGACCCCCTTTCAACGCGGCCCAGCTTATAAATACTCGGTAGAAAGTGCCCAAAAGGAGGCGCTTAGCCAGCAGATATTATGTTTACTCCCCCCGGCATGTCCAGTCACCAAGGGAAAAGACGCTCCTTGATACACCACCGTCAAGCATGACCAAAGACAGAAAGCTCAAGACTAAATAAACCGGACCTCATTTAACCACTCTGCATCAGGCAAAAAAAAACCTGCTTGCGCAGGTTTTTTATTACTCACTAATATCCGCATCACTGTTGTCCTGCCGCATAATTTCGCGCACCACACTGGTGGCAAAACTGCCGGCGGGCAACCAAAAACGCAGTTCGACGGTGGTATCATCCCACCAGTCCCACTGCATATTTTTTGGCTGTAGCAACAGTGCTCGACGTGCTGGCTCAACGCGCTCACGCGTTAAAAGCGCCATCAGTTCAGGGTGTTCCAGCAAGCACTGTTGTTCAAAACTCAGTGCTTCCCCTGCTGTACCTGGTTCACCGTCACCCGGCAAAGGAGCCGTAATCAGCAATTCACCGGCATCAAGGCGTTGTTGCAACGTATCCAGTTCGTCCGCTTTAGCAACAAACCAGCTACCACGGCCACTGAGCTGCAAGGCATCACCTTCAAGCACAGTCTGTTGCTGCTGATTAGCCAAACGTCGACTCGTGATCAGGTTAAACAAGGCACTACGGCTGGCGGAAAGATAAAAACTGCGCTTACTCCGCTCTTTAACTCGGATCTCATCATTCGCCCAACGCCGTGCCATCACCAGGTTATTGCCACCGCGGCCAAAACGCTGGCTACCAAAGTAATTGGGTACGCCACCGGTTGTAATCGCCTGCAGGCGCGACTCAACATCCTGACGATCAGAGATATGACGCAATACCAACGTGAAGGCATTGCCTTTCAGCGTACCAATGCGCATTTTGCGTAGATGACGGGCGCTGGCCAGTACTTCACAACCTTCCAGTGAGAATTGCGTAAAATCGGGGGTTTCTTTGCCTGGCAGATGCAAACAGAACCACTGTTCGGTCACCGCATGGCGATCTTTCAGGCCGGCATAGCTCACGGAGCGGGCATGAATACCGGCAAAACGCGCCAGATAATCCGCGACAAACTGAGTGTTACATCCATTTTTACGGATGTTCACCAACACATGTTCACCCTCGCCGTCCGGCTCAAAGCCCAGATCTTCCACCACCACGAAATCTTCCGGGTTGGCTTTCAACACGCCTGTGCTTTGTGGCTGGCCATGCAGCCAGGTCAAGTTAGCCATGTCCATGCCGTTATTCCTTGATCAACAAGGCAACCGCTTCGCAGGCAATGCCCTCACCACGGCCGGTAAAACCGAGCTGTTCGGTGGTGGTGGCTTTAACGTTGACGTCGTCCATATGGCATTGCAGGTCTTCCGCCAAGAAAATACGCATTTGCGGGATATGTGGCGCCATTTTAGGTGCCTGGGCGATAATGGTGATATCCAAATTCCCCAGACGATAGCCTTTCGCACGGATACGTTTCCAGGCTTCGCGCAGCAGTTCACGGCTGTCGGCGCCTTTGAAAGCGGGATCGGTATCCGGGAACAGTTTGCCGATATCCCCCAGCGCTGCCGCACCCAACAAGGCATCTGTCGCTGCATGCAGCGCTACATCACCGTCGGAATGGGCCAGCAAACCTTTCTCATAAGGGATACGAACACCACCGATCACCAGCGGCCCTTCGCCACCAAATTTATGTACGTCAAAACCGTGACCGATACGCATGATGCGCTCCTTAATTGTCCAACTGAGTTAAATAGAATGCTGCCAGCGCCAAATCTTCTGGTCGCGTGACCTTAATATTGTCCGAACGTCCGGTAACCAACAACGGATGATAGCCGCAATGCTCCAGGGCAGAGGCTTCATCAGTGACTGTCGCACCGTCATCCAGCGCACGCTGCAAACAGAGCTTAAGCAACGCCAACGGAAATAGCTGTGGTGTCAATGCATGCCATAGATCCTGGCGTTCAACGGTATGTGAGATCGCGTTGCAACCCGGTTCGGCGCGTTTCATGGTATCACGCACCGGCGCGGCCAAAATGCCACCCACCTCGCTGTGTCCGGTAATCGCCAACAGACGTTCGAGATCGTCGGCATGCAGACACGGCCGTGCCGCGTCGTGCACCAGCACCCATTTGGCCTCACCGGCCAGTTGTAGCCCAGCCATCACCGAATCAGCGCGTTGCTGACCGCCGACGGTCACACGCACACGAGGATCTTTTGCTATGGGTAACTGGTGGAACTGCTGGTCATCAGGACCGATTGCCACAATCACCTGCGGAATACGCGGATGACGCAGCAACGCATGGATCGCGTGTTCGAGAATAGTTTGGTGGCCGATGGTTAAATACTGCTTCGGGCAATCCGCCTGCATACGGCTGCCGATACCAGCAGCGGGCAGGACGGCAATCACCGATGGAAAGGTTCCTGCGGAGTGATTCATGCGTTACTTTTGTAGGTTATTTTGCGAGGATGACGCCGCGTTGCGTCTGGATTGATCAGGAACCAGACGATAGAAAGTCTCACCGGGCTTAATCATGCTCAGTTCATTGCGCGCACGCTCTTCGATCGCTTCCTGACCGCCGTTCAAATCGTCGATTTCGGCGAACAGCTGATCGTTACGCGCTTTCAATTTTGCATTGCTGCCCTGTTGGAGCGCAACGTCATCATTGACCCGCACATAATCGTGAACACCATTTTTGCCCAGCCACAGTGAATACTGTAACCAACCGAGCAATGCCAGCAATAACAGCGTAAGTTTTCCCATCTCCGCCCCCTGAAAAACCGCCTAATCATCCCACAACTTTTCGTTGGACTCCACACTGAGAACGGCATTTCACCGCCAAATTCAGAGTAGGATGAGAATTTCCTCAGTTTATAACCTAAATTCGAGCTGAAAGCGGCAAAAAAAACCACTTTCGCCCGTTCAGAAACCTGCCAGATAAAGCAGCATGCTCTCATTCAGCAATTTCTCTGTTATGCAGTAAGAAAAACTGGCTGCCTTCGCATTTGACCAACACTTACTCCAAGCACATACAAAAATTGCATATTTAACACTATTAAAAAATTCATCATCAGGTATGAGTTGTGTTTTTATTCATTAAAGATTATTTTTATGCATCAATAGTGCATAAATAAACTCAACACACGACATTTAATTACCGGGGATAACGATGTTAAAACACGTAGTTCTGATTGGCGCCTGCCTGGCCGCCACCCTGTCGGCGTCAGTCTTGGCGGCTGAACCAACTTATGTCGTCGGCTCCGGCGGCACCTATCGTCCATTCGAGTTTGAAAACAGCAGTAAACAGCTGGAAGGTTTTGATATTGATATTATCAAAGCCGTAGCCAACGCTGAGGGCTTTCAGGTCAAACTGGTTAATACGCCATGGGAAGGTATCTTTGCCACACTAAACTCCGGCGATCGTGACATCATTATTTCGGGTATCACCATTACCGACAAACGTAAGCAAATGGTCGACTTCTCCGCACCTTACTTCCCGGCCGAGCAGGCTATCGTCGTACCCAAAGATTCCACCGTGGATTCTATCGCTGCACTTAAAGCATTGAAGGTCGGCGTCGTAAACTCCAGCACCGGCGACATTGTGGTGTCCGATACTCTGGGCAAGAACAGCACCGCCATCAAGCGCTTCGACAATACGCCGCTAATGTTGCAGGAGTTGTATGAAGACGGTATTGGCGCCGCAGTTGGCGACGTCGGGGTAGCCAAGTTCTACATCAAGACCCACCCGGATAAAGAATTCAAATTGGTATCCGACGCCAAGTTCGAGCGCCAATATTTCGGCATTGCCGTCGCCAAAGGCAACGACGAACTGCGCGGTAAGATCAACGCCGGTCTGAAGAAGATCGTTGCTGACGGGACCTACGCCAAAATCTACCAGACCTGGTTTGACAGCAACGTGCCGACGCTGCCAGCTGAATAATTGACACGCTGTAGCCTGAACATTTTTTAAAAAGGATCCGACCTTGAATTTTCGTTGGGAGATCATCCAGGAGTACGCCCCATTGTTTATGGAAGGCGCCTGGATGACCATCAAATGCACCATTATCTGCGTGATACTGGGCACCACCTGGGGTTTGCTCCTCGGGCTAGGTCGTCTGGCACAAGCGCCGCACGGCATCTGGAAACCGATACTGCATTACGGCGTACAATGGCCGGTGCGCATTTACATCAGCGCCTTTCGCGGTACGCCACTGTTTGTGCAGATTATGGTTGTGCACTTCGCGTTGGTGCCGCTATTTATCAACCCGCGTGACGGCCTGCTGGTCACCAACGGTCTGATGAGCAGCGACTTCGCCCGCGCACTCCGCTCAGACTACGGCGCGTTTCTGTCCTGCGTCGTGGCGATTACGCTCAACGCTGGCGCTTACGTCTCGGAAATCTTCCGCGCAGGCATTCAGTCAATCGATCGTGGTCAGATGGAAGCGTCGCGCTCGCTGGGCATGAGCTACGGCAAAACCATGCGTAAGGTGATCTTGCCACAAGCATTCCGCCGCATGTTGCCACCGCTGGGCAATAACGCCATTGCCATCGTCAAGGATTCCTCATTGGCCTCAGCCATCGGCCTTGCAGACCTGGCCTATGCAGCCCGTACCGTTTCAGGGGCTTATGCTACCTACTGGGAACCCTACCTGACCATTTCATTGGTCTATTGGGTCCTCACCTTCCTGCTTTCGCTGATGGTGCAACACATGGAAAAGAGGTTTGGGAAAAGTGATTCGCGTACATAACCTGCAAAAACAATTTGGCGACAGCCATGTGCTGCGAGGAATCTCCTGCGAGATCGCGGCAAACGAAGTGATCTGCGTCATCGGCCCGTCCGGATCGGGTAAAAGCACTTTCCTGCGCTGCATCAATGCACTGGAGACCCTGTCCGGCGGCGAGATTCTGGTCAATGGTTTTGCCATACACAGCCAGAAAACCGATCTCAACAAAATGCGCGAGAGCGTGGGGATGGTATTTCAGCGCTTTAACCTGTTCCCGCATATGACGGTATTGGAAAACATCATTATGGCGCCGATGGGGGTGAAAAAGCTCTCGCGCAGCGACGCCACTTTGCGTGCAGAAGCATTGCTCCGCAAGGTCGGTCTGCTGGACAAAATTGACGCCTATCCCAATAGCCTGTCAGGTGGTCAGCAACAACGTGTGGCCATTGCTCGTGCGCTGGCGATGGAGCCGAAAATCATGCTGTTCGACGAGCCCACATCAGCACTCGATCCCGAGCTGGTTGGCGAAGTGCTGGCGGTAATGAAATCATTGGCGCATGAAGGTATGACCATGGTGGTGGTCACTCATGAAATGGGCTTCGCCCGTGAAGTGGCCGATCGGGTGTTGTTTATTGATCAGGGGATCATTCAGGAAGAAGGGACACCACAGCAGATTTTCAGCAATCCGACCAATCCGCGAACTCAGGCTTTTCTAAGCAAAGTTTTGTAACCTTCAGCACGGCTTTGCAATGCGTCGGGCGCAGGCAACTGCGCCCGCCATGTCACCAGCCAGTCAGAAAACTGAATACCAGCCAGAACAGACAAAGCACAATAGTCCCTGTCAGCAGCAGCGTCAGGATCAAGCGACCACGCAACAGCATACTCAATGTAATACCGATCAGTACCGAAACCGGCATCAAAGCCAGGAAGAACGGCCAGGTGTAGAGCAGGAAGAAGAGTGTGTTGGAGCCGTAGACCAAAAACGGCACAGCGAACGCCAGCCAGTAGAAAACAAAGCCGCAGACGCCGCCCAGGAAAGAATAAGAGGGTTCCTCTTTCTCCTGGCTTGAGTCAATCAATATTGGCGAGACATTTTGCATAGTGATCCCTGGTTATTCGGCACGCTCTTCGGCGGGCTTAGCGTAAAAAGCGTATGACGCAAAAACGCCACACGCTTTTCTGAATTCAGGGTTTGATAATAGCCCGACCACGCAGTACGTCTAACAATTGCGCAATCAAATTTGTTACCAATTGTTGGCCATCAAGATGAATATCCGGCCGTTCCGGTGCCTCATAAACCGCGTCAATTCCGGTGAAATTTCGCAGTTCACCGGCACGGGCTTTTTTGTACAATCCTTTTGGATCGCGTGCCTCACAAACCGCCAGCGGCGTGTCAACAAACACCTCGATAAAGCGATTTTCATCAAGCAGTTCACGTACCATCTGCCTTTCGGTACGGTGTGGTGAAATAAAGGCGGTGAGTACCACCAGACCTGCATCTACCATCAACTTGGACACTTCGCCCACGCGGCGAATATTCTCACGCCGGTCATCGTCGGAGAAGCCCAGATCGCGGCACAGGCCATGACGCACATTGTCCCCATCCAAGAGATAGGTGTTGATGCCAAGGGTATGCAGCGCCTGTTCCAATGCGCCAGCGACAGTCGATTTACCCGAACCGGATAGCCCGGTAAACCATAACACCACGCCTTTATGGCCGTTACGGGCTTCGCGATCCGCACGCGCTACCGCATGCGGATGCCAGACCACATTGTCATCATCCGGCCCGGTTGGCCGTTGCTCTACGTCGGTCACGTTACTTGCCCCCGATCAGGTCGCGTGCGCCCCAATGCGGGAAATGCTTACGCACCAGCGCATTCAGTTCCAGCTCAAATGCGCTGAAGTCCCCGGCTGACGCCTGAACATCCTGCAAGGCTTCGCGGATCAACCCGGCACCGACCGTGACATTGCTCAGGCGATCGATAAAGATCAGTCCGCCAGTCACATGGTTACGTTGATAACTGTCCAGCACCAGCGGTTCATCAAAGATCAGTTCCACCAGGCCAATGCCATTCAGCGGCAATGTGTCTGCCTGATGCTGTGCCAGCGAGTTGATTTCTACCTGGTGGCGAATACCTTCCACGCGTGCACGAGTCTTCTTACCGGCTACTTTGATGTCGTAGCTTTGTCCTGGCAACAGCGGTTTCTCAGCCATCCACACTACGTCCACCAATGCACTTTGCACTGCTTGCAGTGTTTCCCCGGCATCCACCAGTAAATCGCCACGGCTGATGTCCACTTCATCCTTCAGCACCAGAGTAATCGCCTCACCCGGCACTGCCTCCTGCAAGTCACCGTCAAAGGTGACAATACGCGCAACGGTGGATTCAACGCCAGAAGGCAGCACCTTCACACGTTGGCCTACACGCACGACACCGGCCGATAATGTCCCCGCGTAGCCACGGAAATCCAGATTCGGTCGGTTAACATATTGCACCGGGAAGCGCAGAGGCTGCGTCTCACGTTCACTGATCACATCCACGCTTTCGAGCACCTGTAACAGTGTTGGACCACTGTACCAAGGCATATGGGTGCTTTCACTGGCCACGTTATCGCCGTCCAGTGCCGACAGCGGGACAAACTTGATGTCCAGATCGTTCGGCAACTGTTCAGCGAAGCTCAGATAATCCTGTTTAAACTGCTCGAATACCGATTCTTGGTAATCCACCAGGTCCATCTTGTTAACCGCAACCACCAGATGGCGGATACCCAACAACGTCGCGATAAAACTGTGCCGGCGAGTTTGATCCAGCACCCCTTTACGGGCGTCGATCAGCAGGATCGCCAGATCGCAGGTAGAAGCCCCTGTAGCCATATTACGGGTATACTGCTCGTGTCCTGGCGTATCCGCGATAATAAACTTACGCTTTTCGGTCGAGAAATAACGATAAGCCACATCAATGGTGATGCCTTGCTCGCGTTCAGCCTGCAAGCCATCTACCAGCAGTGCCAAATCGAGTTTTTCACCCTGAGTACCGATACGCTTACTGTCACTGTGCAACGTTGACAGCTGATCTTCGTAGATCTGGCGAGTATCGTGCAGCAGACGACCGATCAGTGTACTTTTGCCGTCGTCGACGCTGCCGCAGGTCAGGAACCGTAACAGACTTTTATGTTGCTGCGCGTGCAGGTAGGATTCGACACCGCCCTGTTCAGCGATTTGTTGTGCAATTGCGTTGTTCATCCGGCGGCTCCTTAGAAATACCCTTGACGCTTTTTCAGCTCCATCGAGCCGGATTGATCGCGGTCGATCATCCGTCCCTGACGTTCACTGGTGGTGGATACCAGCATCTCTTCGATGATTTCCGGCAACGTTTCCGCCTCCGACTCCACCGCACCGGTCAGTGGCCAGCAACCCAGCGTGCGGAAACGCACCATACGCTGACTGATCACTTCACCTGGCTGCAGATCGATGCGATCGTCGTCCACCATCAGCAGCATGCCATCACGCTCTACCACCGGACGTGGTTTCGCCAGATACAAAGGGATAATGTCGATCTTTTCCAGGAAGATATATTGCCAGATGTCTAGCTCGGTCCAATTCGACAACGGGAACACACGGATGCTCTCCCCCTTGTTGATCTGACCGTTATAATTGTGCCACAGCTCCGGACGCTGGTTCTTCGGGTCCCAACGGTGGAAACGGTCACGGAAAGAATAGATACGCTCTTTGGCACGTGACTTCTCTTCATCGCGGCGAGCCCCGCCAAAAGCGGCATCAAAACCGTATTTGTTCAGCGCCTGCTTCAGGCCTTCGGTCTTCATGATATCGGTGTGCTTGGCACTGCCGTGAACGAACGGGTTAATGCCCATCGCCACGCCTTCCGGGTTTTTGTGGATCAACAGCTCGAAACCGTATTCTTTGGCCGTGCGGTCGCGAAATTGGTACATTTCGCTGAATTTCCAACCGGTATCCACATGCAGCAGCGGGAACGGCAGCGTGCCTGGGTAAAAGGCTTTACGCGCCAGGTGCAGCATCACGGAAGAGTCTTTGCCGATGGAATAGAGCATCACCGGGTTGCCGAATTCAGCGGCGACTTCACGGATGATATGGATACTCTCCGCCTCCAATTGCCGCAAATGAGTGAGTCGTTTTTCGTCCATAACAGATCCTTAAGCCAAATTCACGACGGCTGGGCGTGATACCCCTTCCGTCTTCGGTTGATGCCCAAACCAGGCGATTTGGTGATGCAACTCCACCACTTCGCCGATCACCAGCAGCGCCGGTAACGGTGCCTGTTGAGCTAATTCTTCAAGCTGTTGCAGCGTGCCGGTTTGCACCCGTTGATCCGCGCGCGTACCGCGGCTGATCACCGCCACTGGCGTCGTCGCTGCGCGGCCGTGGGCGATGAGGCGTTGGCTGATATCCGCCGCCTTCATGGTGCCCATGTAGATAGCCAGAGTCTGGCGCGCACGCGCCAAATCGGCCCAATCCATACCATCGCCGTCGGGACGGCAGTGGCCGGTAATAAAAGTGACGCTCTGTGCATGATCGCGGTGCGTCAGTGGGATACCGGCATAAGCCGTTGCACCGGCAGCCGCCGTCACGCCCGGCACCACCTGGAACGGGATACCCGCTGCCGCAGCCACCTGTAATTCTTCACCACCGCGGCCGAAGATAAAGGGATCGCCCCCCTTCAGCCGTACTACACGCTTGCCCTGCTGCGCCAGTTCCACCAGCAGACGGTTGGTTTCTTCCTGAATTACAGAATGCGCGCCAGCACGTTTGCCCACACAGATGCGCTCCGCGTCACGCCGAACCAAGTCCAGAATCTCATCGCTGACCAAATGGTCATACAGCACCACGTCAGCTTGCTGCATCACCTGTAATCCACGCAGGGTGAGTAACCCCACATCGCCTGGACCTGCCCCCACCAACGCAATTTCGCCCTGGGAACCTTCGTTGCTCTGCGCAAACTGCTGCAAGTCCTGCTCCAACTGCCGCTCAGCCTCTACGGTTTGACCATTGGCCACCAACGTTGAGAATCGGCCGTTGAAGGTTTTCTCCCAAAAACGACGGCGTTCGCCGATCGCATTCAGCCTTTGTTTCACTTGGCCGCGCCAGCGCCCAGCCACGTCAGCCATCTGCCCCAAGCTAGCGGGCAACAAAGCTTCAAGCTTTTCACGCAACATACGCGCCAGTACGGGTGCCTGACCGCTGGAAGAGACGGCTACCACCAGCGGCGAACGGTCAATAATCGACGGGAAAATAAACGAGCAACGCGGCTGATCGTCCACCACGTTTGCCAGCACCCGGCGTTTATCCGCTTCGGCAAATACCTCCGCATTCAGCACGCTGTCGTCAGTCGCAGCGATCACCAGAAAAACCTCATCCAGTTGCTGTGCGGCAAAAGCCTGCCCCAGCCAGTGGATATGCCCTTGCTGACGCAATTGTTCGAGTATTGGCGAGAGTGACTGCGCAACTATCCGTATTTCAGCCCCGGCGCGCAGGAGAAGATCAACTTTGCGCACAGCCACTTCACCGCCGCCAACGACCAACACAGGGCGCTGTTTCAGGTCGGCAAATATAGGTAGATAGTCCACAACAGCCTTTTCATATATGCAGAAAGATAGTGTGACTATACGGGCTGAGATTTAGCCTCTGAAATGACGAAAAGGAATGACTAGTTCCTTTATGGAATATAGGCCGCAGCGTAGGGCTTAAGCGGTGATAACCCTGTTGGAAGTTTGCACATTCGCACCAAATTTAAGAGCGGGAGAAATTGTTTAATCTCGCGTAGCGTCTCATACTGGACACCGCAAAAAATAATCGGTCTCGCCGATATCAAAGAAGGATTTTTCGGTATGTTTTCCCGTTTTAATCTGAAAACCGGCCTGCTGGTAGCGGTGCTCGGCGGTGTTTTCAGCGTTTCGGCTGTAGCTCAGTCAGCGAAGGAAGCCCCGATAGGCAAATTTGCCGCTGACCAGATCCGTCACATTGCCACCTATTTTCCCGGTCGAATGGCGGGCAGCCCGGCGGAATTGCTCACCGCAGACTATCTGAAACAACAGTTCAGCAAAATGGGCTATCAGAGCGATATCCGCAGTTTCAATACCCGCTATATCTACACCAGCAAGGACGGGAAAAAGAACTGGAATAACGTCACCGCCAGTTCAGTGATCGCCGCTAAAAATGGCAGCAATCCGCAGCAAATCCTGATCGTGGCACATTTTGATACCTATACGCCGCAAAGCGACGCCGACCTGGATAACAACCTCGGTGGGCTGACGCTGCAGGGCGTCGATGACAATGCTTCCGGCGTCGGTGTGATGTTGGAGTTGGCGGAGCGTCTGAAGAATATCCCCACAACGTACGGCCTGCGCTTTGTCGCCACCAGCGCGGAAGAGATTGGCTTGCAGGGCGCACAGAACTACCTGCAGCGCATGAGCCCAGAAGAAAAAAGCAACACGGTGCTGGTGATTAATCTCGATAGCCTGATTACCGGTGATCGCCTGTATTTCAATTCCGGCCTCAAAACGCCGCCGAAGATGGCAAAACAGAGCCGCGATCGCGCGCTGGACATTGCCCACCGCTACGGTATCGCCGCCGCCACTAATCCTGGCAGCAAGGCGCACCCGAAAGGCACCGGTTGTTGTTCCGATCAGGAAGTATTTGATAAAGCCGGTATTCCAGTGATGTCTGTCGAAGCCACCAACTGGTCACTGGGTGATAAAGATGGTTACCAACAGCGCGCCGTCAGCCCGCACTTTCCGCAGGGCATGAGTTGGCATCGCCCACAATACGATAACTTGCAATACCTGGAGCGTAATCTGCCAGGGCGGATCGACAAGCGCAGCCGCGAAAGCGTGCAGATCTTGTTACCGCTGATCAAGGAGCTGGCACAGGCGCACCCGGAAAAAACACAAAAGAAAAAGTAATCCCTCCAAAATAACAAGGGCCCAGCAAATGCTGAGCCCTTGGCAGCTTGATTGACACATTAACCTTCGTGCAGACCACACTCACGCTTTAGACCGAAGAAGCGCGTTTCTTCCTCGCTCATCCCGGGTTCCCATTTCTGCGTGGTGTGGGTATCTCCGACCGACAGATAGCCTTGTTCCCACAGCGGGTGGTAACTCAGGCCGTGCTCAGTCAAGTATTGATATATCTTGCGGTTGTCCCAATCGATAATCGGCAAGATCTTGAACACCCCACGCTGCACGGCTAACACGGGTAAGTGAGCACGACTACCCGATTGTTCGCGGCGCAAACCGGCAAACCACGTCTGTCCACCCAGGGTTTCCAGCGCACGGTTCATCGGCTCAACCTTGTTAAGCAGGTTATACTTCTCTATGCCCTCAACGCCCTGTTCCCACAATTTGCCGTAGCGCGCTTCCTGCCAGGCTGGCGACTGATTGGCGCGGAACACCTGCAGATTCAGCTTCAGTTTGTCAGTCAACTGATCGATAAACTGGTAGGTTTCTGGGAACAGATAGCCGGTATCGGTGAGAATCACGGGAATATCCGGTTTGATCTTGGTCACCAGATGCAGGCACACAGCCGCCTGAATACCAAAGCTAGAAGAGAGCACAAATTCGCCAGGCAGATGCTCCAGCGCCCATTCCACACGTTGCTCGGCGGAAAGGGTTTCCAGCTGACCATTAACGACCGCCAGTGCCAGTGCTTGCCCTGACTTGGGCAGTGCATTCAGCTCCGCCAGATTGAATTCAGCCATGTTACCTGCCTCCTGATGCTTGAATCATACCGCGCAGATCCGACCCCCTGTGTCAGCGGGGCCAAACGGCGTCAGTCCCAGAAATCCTGCGCCGAATCAATCACTGGCCTAACCACACCGGTGCGGATGGTGAAATCACCAAAACCTTCACCTGCCGTGCGCTCTGTGGCCCAGCGGCCCACCAGTTGGTCAATCTCTCGCAGAATTTCTTCTTCGTTAATATTTTCGCGGTACATACGCGGTATACGCGTGCCTTCCCGGTTACCGCCCAGGTGCAGGTTATAGCGGCCAACCGCTTTACCCACCAGGCCAATCTCCGCCAGCAGTGCACGCCCACAACCGTTCGGACAACCAGTGATGCGCAATACAATGTGTTCATCACCCACGCCATGCCGATGCAGGATCCCTTCTACCTTAGTGACAAACTCTGGTAGGAAGCGCTCCGCCTCCGCCATCGCTAGCGGACAGGTCGGGAACGAGACACAGGCCATTGAGTTTTGGCGCTGCACGCTGACCCCATCGTCGATCAGACCATGATCCCGCGCCAGAGCTTCGATCTTCGCCTTCTCGCTTTCCGGCACACCGGCGACGATCAGGTTCTGGTTGGCGGTCAGGCGGAAGTCGCCCTTGTGGATCTTGGCGATCTCGGCCACACCCGTTTTCAGCGGGCGCCCCGGGTAATCCAATAATCGACCGTTCTCAATAAACAGCGTCAGGTGCCATTGGTTATCAATGCCCTTCACCCAACCGATACGATCGCCACGACCGGTGAATTCATACGGGCGGATCGGCTCAAAAGTGATGCCTGCACGTTTTTCTACTTCGGCGCGGAAAGTATCCACCCCGACGCGCTCCAGCGTGTATTTGGTTTTGGCATTTTTACGATCGGTACGATTGCCCCAGTCACGCTGGGTGGTCACCACCGCTTCGGCTACTGCCAGCGTGTGTTCCAGCGGGATATAACCGAACTCGCTGGCCTTGCGCGCATAGGTTTTCTTGTTGCCGTGTTCAATCGACAGACCACCGCCCACCAATAGGTTGAAGCCTACCAGTTTGCCGTTTTTGGCGATCGCGACAAAGTTCATGTCATTAGCGTGCAAATCAACGTCATTTTGCGGCGGGATCACCACCGTTGTTTTGAATTTGCGTGGCAAATAGGTCGCACCGAGGATAGGTTCTTCGTCGGTAGTCGCCACTTTTTCCTGATCCAACCACACTTCCGCATAAGCGCGGGTACGTGGTAACAGGTGTTCGGAAATCTTCTTCGCCCATTCGTAGGCTTCCTGATGCAGTTCTGACTCCACCGGATTAGAGGTACAGAGCACATTGCGGTTAACATCGTTGGCGGTCGCCAACGCGTCCAGCCCCAAACGGTTCAACAGTTGGTGCACCGGTTTGACGTTACCCTTCAAAATGCCATGGAACTGGAAGGTCTGACGGTTTGTGATACGAATGCTGCCGTACAATGTGCTTTCTTGTGCAAACTTATCAATGCCCAACCATTGCTGCGGGGAGATAATGCCCCCCGGCAGACGGCAGCGCAGCATCATCGCATGGCGCGGCTCCAGCTTCTGCTCGGCGCGTTCAGCTCGAATATCACGGTCGTCCTGTTGATACATACCGTGAAAACGGATCAGCAGGAAGTTGTCACCGGTAAAACCACCGGTCAGGCCGTCCTTTAAATCTTCAGCGATGGTGCCGCGTAAGAAGTTGCTTTCTTTCTTCAAACGCTCGGCATCGGCCAATTTGCCTTCAACCACTAGAGGCCCCGGGTGTTTATCACTCATCAGTAAACATCTCGCTGATAACGGCGCTCAAGGCGCAGCTCACTTAAAAATTCATCCGCCAGCTCGGTATCCATGCCACCGTGCTCGGCCACCAGTTCCAGTAATGTGTTTTCCACGTCTTTCGCCATGCGGTTCGCATCGCCACAGACGTAAATGTGCGCGCCTTCCTGGATCCAGCGCCACACTTCCGCCCCCTGTTCGCGCAGTTTGTCTTGTACATAGACTTTATGTTGTTGGTCGCGTGACCAGGCCAGATCGATACGAGTCAGCAGGCCATCCTTCACATAGCGCTGCCATTCGACCTGATACAGGAAATCTTCGGTAAAGTGCGGGTTGCCGAAGAACAGCCAGTTCTTGCCACCGGCACCGTCAGCATCGCGCTGCTGCATAAAGGCGCGGAATGGCGCAATGCCAGTACCAGGGCCAATCATGATGACAGGCGTTTCCGGGTTAGCCGGCAGACGGAAGTTGTCGTTATGCTCGATGAAGATCCGCACGTCGCCGTCCTCTTCCAGGCGATCGGCCAGGAAACTGGAGGCGCCGCCAGCCCGAGCACGACCGTCAATGTCGTAGCGGACTACGCCGACGGTTACGTGGACTTCGTTTTCGTTCTCGGCCTGTGAGGAAGCGATAGAATACAAGCGCGGCGTCAGCGGGCGCAGCAGACCAACCAATTGGTCTGCATTGAGATCGGCCGGCGCCTGGCGCACCATGTCGACAATCGGCGTATTGTGCGCGTAATGTTGCAACGCAGCTTTATCTGCCAGCAGCCCGATCAATTTCTCATCACGCGATAAGGCCGCGTATTTATCCACGATCAGTGTGGTGTTCTGCGTCAGTTCAAAATGGCTGCGCAATGCCTGCGCCAACGGCAGGGTTTTGCCTTCCACATCGACTGGCTCATCACCTTTCAGCCATAGCAGTTGCACCAGTTCGTCCACCAGCGCAGGATCGTTATCGAACCAGACGCCCAGTGCGTCACCCGGTCGGTAACGCAGGCCGGAATCACCCAGGTCAATTTCGATATGGCGAACATCTTTATCAGATGCACGTCCCGTAATTTTTTGCTTCACTGCCAATTGCGCCGTCAGCGGCTGTTCTTTGCTGTACGGGCTGCTATCAAGCAGATCAACCGCACCGCTGGCCAGCACACCCGGAGCAGCATTTTCCGCCGGCGCACGTGCTTTCAGTACTTCCACAACCTGTTTGCGCCAGGCAGTAGCCAGTTCCTGATATTCCACGTCAGCGTCAACCCGCTCGACCAGGCGTTCAGCACCCAATTCAGCCAGTTTATTGTCGAAGTCTTTGCCCGATTGGCAGAAGTTCTCGTAGGACGTATCCCCCAGCCCGAAGACCGCAAATGCAGTCTCGATAAGCTTGGGCGCTTTCTTTGAGAACAAGAATTTGTGCAGTGCCACCGCCTCTTCCGCTGGCTCGCCTTCGCCCTGCGTGGAGGCGACGATCACCAACAAACGTTCTTGAGCAATCTGCTTGAATTTGTAGTCCCCGGCGTTCACCAGGGTGACACTCAATTTGGCAGCCAATAGATCGTCACGCAGCTGTTCTGCCAGACGGCGCGCGTTGCCGGTCTGTGACGCGGAAATCAGCGTGATACTGGCGGCGGCGGAAGCCACCGGCGCAATAGTTACGGCGCCAGGCTGTTGATTAACCATTCCCCAGAAATAACCTGACAGCCACGCCAGCTGCGTTGGTGAATATTCACCAATCGTCGCCTGCAGGCGCGCCAGCTGTTCGGGCGTCAGCGGGAGCAAAGATGTTGGAGGAGCCTGAGTCGTCATTGCTGTACTTATTTCCTATACTTGGCACCTATCCAGCCAGGTGCTCGCCAGTGTCAGTCGCTGTCTTTTCGTTCAGTCTGCGGTCCTGAAAAGATCAGGAGAGTTTGTAAGGTTACCGAGCAGATTAGCAACGATTAAATAAGGGATAGCAATAAATAATAACTAAAATGACTAAGCTGTTTTTCTGGTAAGCCATAACGGTTAAAGCGTTAAAGAAGGATTTTTATCCACCTGAAAATAAAGCTCTTTTTTTGAAGATTATTGAATGAATCGCATTTACCGCTCATTACTCCAATCGATAGGTCGTACTCATACCAAACAAAAAAAGTGTTAACCCAACTTTTTCAACGGGACCTGTAGACTAAAGCGGTATAAATGGCAAGCAAGCGCCGTTTCCGGTAAACTTCGGCGGTTTTTGAGTCAATGAGGCCGTAATAATGGCAACCACGCTGTTTAAAGATTTTCAGTTTGAAGCCGCACACCGCTTGCCGAATGTCGCGGAGGGCCATAAATGCGGCCGTCTGCACGGGCATTCGTTTATGGTGCGTCTGGAAGTGACCGGTGAAGTGGATGCACACACCGGTTGGGTGATGGATTTCGCCGAGCTTAAAGCCGTGTTCTCCCCGATCTGGGAGCGCCTGGATCACAACTATCTCAATGATATTCCAGGATTGGAAAATCCCACCAGCGAAGTTCTCGCCGCCTGGATTTGGCAGCAGCTCAAACCTCAGTTGCCGGAACTGACTGCGGTGATGGTGAAAGAAACCTGTACTGCGGGATGCGTGTATAAAGGTTAAAGTACCCTTCATCTTTCAAGCTGCAGCGTTATTGGCTGCGTGCAGTCCCCCAAGTCACTTACCTCAGTAAGCTCCTGGGTTCTCGCACTTGCCGCCAAGCTGCAGTTTGAAAGCTATTAGGTATGACTCAAGACACTAAGCGATATTCAGATATTTATGGGTCTGCATCGACAGGCGCCAGTTGCGCGCTATGCAGGTTTCAATGCACAGGCGAGTCGCCTCTTCCTTCTGACTTATCGGCTGTAACGCAATAATCCGCGGTTTCTCATCGTGCAGCGTTGCCAGCAGCGCATCCAGTGCTTCAATATCACGCTCGCGTCCAACCGGGTGCTTCACTTCATCTGCACGTTGCAAAGCCTGGCTCAACACCTTCATGCCACCGCGCATATTCACTTTGGGTGAAACCGTTACCCAGGTTTTCGCTGAACATTGAATCTCGTGAGTGCCGCTGGTTTCAATCTGGCAACCGTAGCCATTATCTTCCAGCAACTCTGTCAGTGGGGTCAGATCGTAAATGCAGGGCTCCCCGCCCGTAATCACCACGTGGCGAGCGGTATAACCTTGTTGACGAATGACTGCCAACAACTGCTCAGCGCTGGCGCTGCCCCAAGCATCACTCTCTTCGGTTTTCACCAGAATCCGTTGCATATCAACTTCCCGATTGGCTTCCTTTTCCCAGGTATGTTTGGTATCGCACCAGCTGCATCCCACCGGGCAGCCCTGCAGGCGGATAAAAATGGCCGGAACACCGGTGAAAAAGCCTTCGCCCTGCAAGGTTTGGAACATTTCATTAATCGGGTACTGCATCGGTTTCTCAATCTGGAAAGGTAAAAAGGGATTATCGCAGATTCCTGCCCGGCGACCAAACGGGCGAAATTGTATTAAATTTTATCCTCCTCGCCCTAGCCAGCTTATCTGACCGGCTATCCGCTTCATTTACTTCACTTACTCAGCAATCCTTTTGCGCTGACGGTGTAATCTGCTTCGCAAAAACAACATTTATTTAACGTATAAGATAAATATATTTGACATAAACCGCTCGCACGCAGATGTATATACAGGCAAGCACAAGTCGGACGCCAGTTCCGGCGGTTCATTCATCACAATCACATCTGCGTTTAGAGGGTGCCATGACTCATTCCACCGAGTTGAATATTCAGCAGGCCATCGACGACAGCAAATTCTCGCTGTTTCACTGGACCTTGATCATTTTGGGATTCCTGATCCTGGCCATTGATGGCTTTGACACTGCGGCAATGGGGTATATCGCCCCTTCAGTCGCCAAAGACTGGGGCATTGTGAAACAGGATCTCGGCCCGGTGCTGAGCGCCGCACTGCTGGGTCTGTCCCTTGGCGCACTGGTCGCCGGCCCCATTTCCGATCGTATTGGTCGCAAGAGAGTATTGGTGTTTTCATGCCTGTTTTTCGGTCTTTCGAGCCTGGCGACCGCCTATGCCGGTTCACTCAATAGCCTGACGCTATGGCGCTTTCTGACCGGTTTGGGGCTGGGGGCAGCCATGCCAAACGCCATCACACTGATTTCTGAATATGCACCACAGCGCTGCCGCTCATTAGCGATTAACACCATGTACTGTGGTTTCCCATTGGGTGCCGCAGGCGGCGGTGCGATTTCGTCGTGGCTTATCCCGGCCTACGGTTGGCATAGCGTGCTACTTCTGGGTGCGATCGCGCCGTTGGTACTGACGGTGCTGCTGATTCTGTTCCTGCCGGAATCGGTGAAATACATGGTTAACCGCGGCAAAGACGCCATTAAAATCAAACGCATTGCCCAGCGCTTTGTCAGCCAGGATCTCGACAAGGTGACACGCTTCTCTCTGTATGAAGAAAAGCTGGCACAGTCAAAAACCAGTGTTGGCCTCTTGTTCACCCGACCTTACCTGGCTGGCACATTGATGCTGTGGCTGACTTACTTTATGGGCCTGGTGATCTATTACGTGTTGCTGAGCTGGATGCCGATCCTGATGCAGGGTTTAGGCTATCAGTTGGAGCAATCGGCAATTCTGACGTCGCTGTTTACCTTCGGCGGTACCCTCGGCATTCTGGTGGCCGGCTGGCTGATGGATCGCTGGAACGCCCATAAAGTGGTGTCGTGCGGCTTTGTCATAACTGCCCTATTGATTGTGGCAATGGCAACCGAAGACAGCCATATCCTGTTACTGGGTACCTTTATCTTCCTGATGGGCATCACCATGAACGGCGCGCAATCAGGCCTACAAACGCTGGCAGCCACTTTTTATCCGACCCACAGCCGCGCCACCGGCATTGCCTGGATGCAAGGGATTGGCCGCTTTGGCGGTGTAGCGGGTACCATGATGGGGGCGCAACTACTGGCCATGCAGTGGGAAGTACAGAGTATTTTGATGTTCCTGTGTGTACCTGCACTGATCGCGGCTATCGCCACAGTATTCAAAATGACCCGCCGGGCGGTGTTACAGCCTGCTGACAAACCCGCATAAAGGTTAACTATTCGGGGCGCAGCATGCAGTGCCCCTGCCAACAAACAACAGAGCACTATGTCAACGCTCTCGCGCCCGCCCTCTGGCGGGCGTTTTGCTTGCAGCGATAGGACTTTTTTATCACTCGCCCTAACTTGTAATAGGTATGTAAAATTATTGTGATTAGGCGCTCAAAATTGACCCATTTTTAATTCATTTTTGTTGAATAGCTCACTGTTCTTCCGCGCCTCACTAATGAGATTAACGTCAATAAAATCATTATCACATTGATTACAAACAAAAATAACTTTCTCTTATGCCATTTTCAGCATTCACTGGTCGGTGTTGCATATGCTTGTACATACAAGTATATGTTAATAAAACCTACCCATTGTTATGGCGTGGTGATTTACCCGACCGCACCATGGGATCTGCACCGATACTGTTTGAGGAAAATGCTGTGACTGCAAATAACAAAGTTCGCAATGTCGATGTACGCGCGCCACGCGGCACAAAATTAAATGCAAAAAGCTGGCTGACCGAAGCGCCGTTGCGCATGCTGATGAACAACCTCGATCCGGAAGTCGCGGAAAACCCACATGAGCTGGTGGTATACGGCGGCATTGGCCGCGCCGCGCGCGACTGGGACTGCTACGACAAAATTGTCGCGACCCTGAAAACCCTGGAAGATGACGAAACCCTGCTGGTCCAGTCAGGCAAGCCTGTCGGGGTCTTCAAAACTCACAGCAACGCACCACGCGTACTGATCGCCAACTCCAACCTGGTCCCACACTGGGCGACCTGGGAACATTTTAACGAACTGGATGCCAAGGGCCTGGCCATGTACGGCCAGATGACCGCAGGTAGCTGGATCTACATCGGCAGCCAAGGCATCGTCCAGGGTACTTACGAAACCTTCGTGGAAGCAGGTCGCCAGCATTATGACGGCAGCCTGCAAGGCCGCTGGGTGCTGACCGCCGGCTTGGGTGGCATGGGTGGCGCACAGCCGCTGGCTGCCACGCTTGCAGGCGCTTGCTCGCTGAACATTGAATGCCAGCAAAGCCGCATCGATTTCCGCCTGAAAACTCGCTATGTCGATGAGCAAGCTACAGATCTGGACGACGCACTGGCCCGCATCAAAAAATACACCGCCGAAGGCAAAGCCATCTCCATCGCTTTGTGCGGTAACGCAGCAGACATTCTGCCGGAACTGGTTCGCCGCGGTGTACGCCCAGATATGGTCACCGACCAAACCAGCGCCCATGACCCACTGAACGGCTACCTGCCAAAAGGCTGGAGCTGGGAAGAATACCGCCAGCGCGCCCAAAGCGAGCCTGCGCAAGTGGTCACCGCCGCTAAGCAATCTATGGCTGAACACGTAGAAGCTATGCTGGCCTTCCAGAAAATGGGCGTGCCAACCTTCGACTACGGCAACAACATTCGCCAAATGGCGAAAGAAATGGGCGTCAACAACGCCTTTGATTTCCCGGGCTTCGTCCCTGCTTACATTCGCCCACTGTTCTGTCGCGGCATTGGTCCATTCCGTTGGGCTGCGCTGTCTGGTGATCCACAGGACATCTACAAAACTGACGCGATGGTTAAAGAGCTGATCCCAGATGACGAGCACTTGCACCGCTGGCTGGATATGGCGCGCGAGCGTATCAGCTTCCAGGGCCTGCCGGCACGTATTTGCTGGGTTGGTTTGGGCCAACGCGCCAAGCTGGGTTTGGCCTTCAACGAAATGGTACGCAGCGGCGAACTGTCAGCACCTATCGTGATTGGTCGTGACCATCTGGACTCTGGTTCAGTTGCCAGCCCGAACCGCGAAACAGAATCGATGAAAGATGGCTCAGATGCCGTATCTGACTGGCCACTACTCAACGCCCTGTTGAATACTGCCAGCGGCGCAACCTGGGTTTCTCTGCACCATGGCGGCGGCGTCGGCATGGGCTTCTCACAGCATTCCGGTATGGTTATCGTTTGTGATGGCACCGATGAAGCCGCCGAACGTATCGCCCGCGTATTGCATAATGACCCGGCTACCGGCGTGATGCGCCATGCTGATGCCGGCTACGACATCGCCATTGAATGCGCCCGCGAGCAAGGTTTGAACCTGCCGATGGTGGCTGCGACTCAAGGAGACAAAGCATGAAAGCGCTGACTATCCGCCCTGGCCAACTGACACTGGCGCAACTACGTGAAATTTATCAACACCCGGTCACCTTGACTCTGGACGACAATGCCTACGCAGATATCCAGAAAAGCGTCGCCTGCGTTGAACGTATCGTTGAGGAAAACCGTACCACTTACGGTATTAACACCGGTTTCGGCCTGCTGGCGTCCACCCGTATCGCCCGTGAAGACCTGGAAGATTTGCAGCGTTCGATCGTGTTGTCACATGCCGCTGGCGTTGGTGCGCCAACCGACGACAATCTGGTGCGCCTGATTATGGTGCTGAAAATCAATAGCCTGTCGCGCGGCTTCTCCGGCATCCGTCTGGAAGTCATTCAGGCGCTGATGGCACTGGTCAACGCCGAAGTCTATCCACACATCCCGCTGAAAGGTTCCGTGGGCGCCTCCGGCGACCTGGCACCGCTGGCGCACATGAGTCTGGTGCTGCTGGGTGAAGGCAAAGCCCGTTATCAGGGTGAATGGCTACCGGCTACTGAAGCGCTGGCCAAAGCGGGCCTGAAGCCACTGACGCTGGCGGCCAAAGAAGGTCTGGCGCTGCTGAACGGTACTCAGGTTTCCGCCGCCTTTGCTCTGCGCGGCCTGTTTGACGTGGAAGACTTGTACGCCGCAGCAACGGTCACCGGTAGCCTGACGGTGGAAGCCGCTCTGGGCTCACGCAGCCCGTTTGATGCGCGCATTCATGCCGTTCGCGGTCAACGTGGTCAGATCGACGCCGCCGCCGCTTACCGCCATCTGCTGGGCGAACGTAGCGAAGTATCTGATTCACACCGCAACTGTGAGAAAGTGCAGGATCCGTACTCCCTGCGCTGCCAACCTCAGGTAATGGGCGCCTGCCTGACGCAAATTCGCCAGGCCGCCGAAGTACTGGAAATTGAAGCCAACGCGGTGTCCGATAACCCACTGGTATTTGCAGACCAGGGCGACGTGCTGTCCGGCGGTAACTTCCATGCCGAACCGGTCGCGATGGCCGCTGACAATCTGGCGCTGGCGTTTGCCGAAATCGGCTCGCTGTCTGAACGCCGCATCTCATTGATGATGGATAAACACATGTCACAACTGCCACCATTCCTGGTGGACAACGGCGGTGTGAACTCCGGCTTTATGATTGCTCAGGTGACCGCCGCGGCGCTGACCAGCGAAAACAAAGCGCTGGCGCATCCGGCAAGTGTCGACAGTATCCCGACGTCTGCCAACCAGGAAGATCATGTGTCCATGGCACCGGCTGCCGGTCGCCGCCTGTGGGAGATGGCAGATAACGTTCGCGGCATTCTGGCCGTCGAATGGCTGGCGGCTTGCCAGGGGCTGGATTTACGTAAAGGTCTAAAAACCACAGAAAGTCTGGAGCAGGCGCGCCACGTATTACGTGAGCAGGTCAGTTACTACGACAAGGATCGTTTCTTCGCCCCCGACATTGAAGCCGCCAGCCTGCTGTTGGCAGCCGGTCATCTGACCTCACTGATGCCTGCAGCACTGCTGCCTAGCCAGGCATAAATACCACCTTATACCCTAAATAATTGGGGTTGCATCGAGGCAGCAAGTTTGTAAGTCCTCAGGCGCATAGATAACTATGTGACTGAGGCCTACAAACGCAACCAACAAAGATGCAGCTTCATACATGAAGGGAATGCCACGCAGTTTGTTCTGTCCCTCCGGGTGCGTTCCACCCGGTGCGGATAGCGCGTGCCTGCTCTGCCGTAAAAACGTGACGGGAAGCAACATGCATAACGAAAAAACACAACTCAGACGCGGACTAAACGCGCGACATATCCGCTTTATGGCGCTCGGCTCAGCCATCGGTACCGGTCTGTTCTACGGCTCTGCCGGAGCAATCCAACTGGCCGGTCCGGCAGTACTACTGGCCTATCTGGTAGGCGGTGCCGCCGTATTTATGGTGATGCGTGCACTGGGTGAAATGGCGGTGCATCAGCCGGTGTCCGGTTCCTTCGGCCACTACGCCAGTCACTACCTTGGCCCGTTGGCCGGTTTCCTCACCGGCTGGACCTATACCTTCGAAATGGTGATTGTTGCCCTGGCGGACGTGACCGCCTTCGGCATCTATATGGGGCTGTGGTTCCCGGACGTCGCCCAATGGGTGTGGGTGCTCAGCATCATCATGTTTATCGGTGCGCTCAATCTGTGCAGCGTGAAAGTGTTCGGCGAAATGGAGTTCTGGCTGTCGCTGATCAAGGTGGCAGCCATTGTGGCGATGATCATCGGTGGCGCCGCAGTGATGTTGTTTGGTTTTGGCCAGACTCAGCATGCCACCGGCATCAGCAATCTGTGGGCACACGGCGGCTTTATGCCTAACGGCATCGGCGGCGTGGTCGCTTCATTGGCAGTCGTGATGTTCGCCTTTGGCGGCATCGAAATCATTGGTATCACGGCCAGCGAGGCAAAAGATCCTGCGAAAGTGTTACCAAAGGCCATTAATGCCGTGCCGATTCGTATTCTGCTGTTCTATGTACTGACGCTGCTGGTGTTGATGGCTATCTATCCGTGGAACAGCATCGGCCAAAACGGAAGCCCGTTTGTTGAGATCTTCAGCAATCTAGGTATCAGCTCTGCCGCCAACGTCCTGAACGTGGTGGTGATCACCGCCGCCATCTCCGCCATTAACAGCGACATCTTCGGTGCAGGTCGCATGATGTACGGCATGGCGCAGGATGGCCAGGCGCCAAAAAGCTTCTCTAAACTGACGTCCAGTGGTGTGCCCTGGATGACGGTGTTGGTGATGTCAGTCGCCCTGCTGTTGGGTGTGGTACTCAACTACCTGATCCCAAAACAGGTCTTTATGATCATCGCCTCCATCGCGACCTTCGCCACTGTCTGGGTATGGTTGATGATCCTACTGTCTCAGATCGCCATGCGCCGCACGCTGTCACCGCAAGAGGTCAGTAAGCTGAGCTTCCCAGTGCCATGGTGGCCAGTCGCCCCCGCGCTGGCGACAATATTTATGCTGTTCGTCATCGGTCTGCTCGGCTACTTCGAAGACAGCCGCATCGCCCTGTACGTTGGGCTGGTGTGGGTGGCATTCCTTACTTTGGCTTACTGGTTGTGGGTACGTAAAAAAGGCGGGGGTTCACCCGTCACGACCTCACCACAGTATTAACCTCATGAGCCCGCCGTTCCCGGGCTCTTCGTCATTAACGTGGAGTATCACCATGCAAACACGACACAAATTATGGATACCACTCATTGCGCTCGGACTGATGACAGGCAGTCTGTCCGCGCGCGCAGCAGGCTGGTGCGAATCCGGCAAACCGGTCAAGTTCGCCGGGTTGAACTGGGAAAGTGGCATGCTGCTGACTGACGTCATGCAATACGTGCTGCAAAAGGGCTACGACTGCAAAACCGACGCGCTGCCGGGCAATTCCATTACCATGGAACAGGCAGTCGGCACCAACGACATTCAGGTATTTGCAGAAGAGTGGATTGGCCGTAGCGAAGTCTGGAACAAAGCTGAGAAATCCGGCAAAGCGGTCAGCGTTGGTGCGCCGATTGTCGGGGCTGTCGAAGGTTGGTACGTGCCCCGCTATGTGATTGAAGGCGATGCCAAACGCAACTTGAAACCACTGGCACCCGATCTGAAAAGCATCCCGGACTTAGCCAAATATGTGCAGGTTTTCCGCGATCAAGAAGAACCAGACAAAGGCCGCTTTTACAACTGCCCGGCCGGTTGGACCTGTGAATTGGACAACACCGCGATCCTGAAGAAATTCAAACTGGATGATAAGTTTACTAACTTCCGCCCAGGTACCGGCCCTGCCCTGGATACCGCAATCCTCTCCAGCTACCGCCGCGGCGAGCCAATTCTCTTCTATTACTGGTCGCCAACCCCAATCATGGGCCAACTCGATCTGGTGAAACTGGACGAACCCGGCGTCGATAAAAACATCCACATCAAAGTCGGTATTTCCAGCGTGTTTAACCAGCAGGCACCAGAACTGGTGCAGATGCTGTCAAAAGTGAACATACCGCTGGATCTGATTAACCAGAATCTGGCACGTATGAGCAAGGAACGCATCAGCTCGCAGAAGCTGGCACTGGAGTTCTTCAAACAGCACCCAGACATCTGGAAACAGTGGGTCAGCGAAGACGCAGCGAAAAAAATTCAGGCCTCTTTGTAATCGCTTTGACATTCAGTAAACACCAACCCGGAGCCTGTGCGCTTCGGGCCTGACAGGGGTAATATTTATGTTCCCAGAACGTTTTACTTTCTCCATCGCCGATTGGATCAATCGCTGGGTCGATGTCCTGGTCAACAACTATGGCGATATGTTCCGCAAGATTTCCGACACCCTGCTGTGGGCAGTGATCCACCTTGAGAGCCTGCTGCGCGCGACGCCATGGTGGCTGATGTTGGCCGTCGTTGGACTTTTGGCGTGGCATGCCACCCGCCGCTGGTTACCAACGGTGGTGATCGTGGGTTTGCTGCTGTTGGTCGGCACCGCAGGTATGTGGGATAAATTAATGCAAACCCTGGCGCTGGTGTTGGTTGCCACCCTGCTGGCGGTCATTATCGGTATTCCACTTGGTGTACTGGCAGCACGTAACGATCGCGTACGAGCAGTGATGATGCCGCTGATGGACGTCATGCAAACCATGCCAAGCTTCGTGTATCTGATCCCCGTGCTGATGCTGTTCGGCCTTGGCAAAGTACCCGCTATCCTTGCAACGGTGATTTACGCCACACCACCGCTAATCCGCTTAACCGATTTGGGTATCCGTCAGGTGGACAAAGAAGTGATGGAATCCGTCACTGCCTTTGGCGCCAACCGTTGGCAGAAACTGTTCGGCGTGCAGTTACCGCTGGCGCTGCCAAGCATTATGGCCGGTATTAACCAAACCACCATGATGTCACTGTCGATGGTGGTTGTGGCTTCGATGATCGGCGCACGTGGGCTGGGTGAAGACGTGCTGGTGGGCATTCAGACACTGAACGTCGGTCTGGGCCTGGAGGCAGGTCTGGCGATCGTTATTCTGGCCGTGGTCATTGACCGTATCACTCAGGCTTATGGCCGTTCCGCCGTTGCGAGGTAACCCCGATGAACAAAATCGAAATCAAAAACGTCTACAAGATCTTTGGCCACAAAACGGCGGCAGCGCTGGCCATGAGCCAGCAAGGTAATACCAAGCAGGAAGTCCAGGCAGCGACCGACTGCGTGATCGGCGTACACGATCTGTCGATGTCGATCGAGGCCGGTGAGATCTTCGTGATTATGGGCCTGTCAGGATCGGGAAAATCCACGCTGGTACGCCACTTTAACCGCCTGATCGACCCCACCAGCGGTCAGATCCTGGTGGATGGCGAAGATATATTGCGCTATGACGAAAAGCAGCTTGAGCACTTCCGCCGTCACAAGATCAGTATGGTATTCCAAAGCTTTGGCTTGCTGCCCCACAAAACCGTTTTGGACAACGTGGGCTATGGCTTGAAAGTGCGAGGTGAGGCAAAAGAAGTGTATCAGGAACGCGCACTGCACTGGATAAATACTGTTGGGTTAAAGGGTTACGAAAAATCATACCCGCATCAACTCTCTGGCGGTATGCGTCAGCGCGTCGGGCTAGCCCGCGCACTGGCTACCGATACCGATATCATTTTGCTGGACGAAGCCTTCAGTGCGCTCGATCCGTTAATTCGTGCAGAGATGCAGGATCAACTGTTGGCACTGCAAAAAGAGCTACACAAAACGTTGGTGTTCATCACGCACGATCTCGATGAGGCTGTACGTATCGGCAACCGGATCGCGATCTTGAAGGACGGGAAACTGATCCAGGTCGGCACACCACAGGACATTCTTAACAATCCGGCCGATGAATACGTTAACCGCTTCGTGCAGCGCCGCCTGGCATTGGATGAAAACGTGAAAAAACCGCGCCCGATGAGCGTCGCCCGTGCCTGAGGAACTCACTATGCATTATCCCTCTTCGGTTATCCTCGACAACCAGCCAGTGCGCTGGCAAGACGTGGTGGCAGTCGCGCGCCATCACGCCCCTCTCAGTCTGTCTGACACAGCCTGGGCGCGCATCGATAATGCACAGGCCATCGTGCAGAAGATCGTTACCAGTGAGCAGCGCGCCTATGGCGTCAATACCGGTCTGGGTGCGCTGTGCAATCAGGCGCTGCACGGCGAGCAGCTGGCACAACTTTCCCGCAACACGCTGATGAGTCACGCCTGCGGCGTAGGGGAACCACTGCGCGATGAACAGACCCGCGCCATCATCTGTTGCGCCATCGTCAACTACAGCCATGGCAAATCAGGTATTCGGCGTCCGGTAGTAGAAACCCTGTTGGCACTGCTTAACCGGGGGATTACCCCGCAAGTGCCGTCACAGGGTTCGGTCGGCTATCTGACCCATATGGCACATGTCGGCGTCGCGCTGCTCGGGTTGGGTGAAGTCAGCTACCGTGGCCAACTCGTCACGGCAATTCATGCGTTGGCGGAAGAAGGCATAGTGCCCCCGCAACTGGGTGCCAAAGATGGTCTGTGCCTGGTCAACGGCACGCCGTGCATGACGGGGTTGAGCTGCCTGGCGTTGGCCGATGCCTGGCGGCTGGCCCGCTGGGCGGACGTACTTGGCGCCATGAGTTTCGAAGCTCTGGGTGGGCAGATCGCCGCCTTTGACTCAGAAATTTTAGCGCTTAAGCCCCACCCGGGGATGCAGCAGGTAGGCCGAAATCTGCGGACGCTATTAAACAGCAGTGAGATGATTGCCGCCAGTGAAGGCATTCGTACTCAGGATGCTCTGAGCATCCGTTCGATCCCACAGGTACATGGTGCCTGCCGTGATCAGATTGCTCATGCTGAACGACAGATTGAAACCGAACTGAACGGCGCTACCGACAATCCCCTACTGCTCGGCACACCGGACAACTATCGCGTGATGTCGCAAGCCAACCCGCACGGCGAGTCAGTGGCAATGGCCGCCGATCTGCTGGCGATCGCCATCGCCGAACTCGGCGGTATCGCAGAACGGCGCATCGATCGACTCATTAACCCGCTGGTCAGCGGCTTGCCGGCATTTCTGGTCAGCGAACCTGGGGTGAATTCCGGCATGATGATCGCTCAATATGTCGCGGCATCGCTGTGTGCGGAAAACCGTCAACTGGCGCAACCTTGCGTGGTCGATAACTATGTGACTTCGGCACTGCAGGAAGATCATCTCAGTCTGGGAACCGGGGCAGCATTGCGGTTGCATAAGTCGTTAGCCAACGTGAACCAGATCCTGGCGATTGAATACCTGCTGGCGGCACAAGCCTTTGAATTCCTAAAGCAGTACCGTTTTGGTGAAGGCACTCACCGTGCCTGGCAACGTTTACGGCAGGTGGTGGCACCTTATCATCAGGACCGCTGGCTGGCGCCGGACATCGCCAGCAGCGCCGCGCTACTGCAGGACGAACAAGCGCTGCTGGAGATCGCCCCGACACTGTTGTAGCACCCACCCTGCCCGCTGGGCAGGGTATCTAACTTAGCGCTGTGCCAAGGCCTGACGAATATCCGCTTGCAGGTCAGCCAGATCTTCCAACCCGGCAGACAGACGAACTAAACCGTCGCTGATATGGTGGCGTTGCCGTTCCTCGGCACTGTAAGCCGAGTGCGTCATACTGGCTGGATGCTGGGCCAAAGACTCGCAATCTCCCAGGCTGACGGCACGCAGTATCAAGCTTAGTCCATTGAGGAAGCGGAGCCCGCTCGCCATACCGCCTTTCAATTCAAATACCAGCATGCCACCCGGCCGTGCCATTTGCCGCTGCGCTAATGCATACTGCGGGAAATTCTCCAACCCGGGGTAATAAACCCGCTCCACCGCAGAATGCTGCGCCAACATTTCCGCCAGACGTTGAGCGTTGTCACAGTGTCGCTCCATACGTAACGGTAAGGTTTTCAGGCCACGCAACAACAGCGCGGCATCCTGCGCCGACAACACCGCGCCGTTCATGTCCTTCAGCCCGACCAAACGGATCTCCTGCGCCAGATCCTGACGTGTCACCACCAACCCAGCCAGTAAGTCACCGTGCCCGCCGATGTATTTGGTGGCAGAATGCACCACAATGTCAGCGCCCAATTCCAGCGGCCGTTGCAGATATGGCGTGCAATAGGTGTTATCCACCAGCAACAATGCCCCCTGACAGTGGGCAATCTCGGCCACCGCCGCAATATCGACCAGGCGCATATTCGGGTTCGCCGGCGTTTCGCAATATACCAACCGGGTACGCGGACCTATCGCCGCCGCCAACTGCTCCGGTCGGGTCATATCTACGTGGGTAATTTTCACGCCGTAGCGCGCCAGCCCATGATGGAAGTAACTGAAGGTACAGCCATAAATAGTTTCATCGACAATTAGTTCATCACCCGGACTAAGCAACGTCCAACAACAGGCGGTAATTGCGCCCATGCCGGAGGCAAATGCCACAGATGCCTCCCCGCCTTCCAGATCGGCAATTCGCTGCTCCAATAGATTGACCGTTGGGTTGGCAATGCGTGAATAAAAATAGCCTGTCTCAGTACCAGCAAAACAGGCACCGCCGTATTCCGCTGTCGGGAAGGTAAAGGTCGAACTCATAAACACCGGTGGGCAAAGCGCTCCCAAATATTGCTGAGGATCGTAGCCGTGGTGGATCGCACGCGTGGCAAAGCCGTGCCTGAGGATGGCAGACATGACAACTCCTTTCATGAGTGAGTGAAAGCAATTTCAATGATCCCGCTTAAACGTCCGGGGGCATCGCGCTGCTGCGCATCCTCTGGCCTATGATTTGCAGGGTGCGCAGCACCAGCATCAGGCCCAGCAAGGTATCCGGCTGACGCAGCGAGGCATACACTGAACGAAAATTAGCGGGCGGTGGATCCAACTGCAGCTCGGTATGCGCCATCTTCAAGGCCATGCCCCCTTCCCAGCCAGCCGCCACCAGATCTTCAAAAGCACCAGCCAACTTTTCCACCAACGCGTTATCAGCGATATCCACCAGATCCGACAGCAGTGACAGCAGATCGACCACGTTATCGAGCCGTCCACCCGCCAGTAATGGCTGCAACTTGTCCAGTAGAGGTGCCAGAGATTCTTGTTCAGATGCGTTCATAAGCCCTCCGTTAAATCAACCCGCGTACCGTCGCCCAATACAGACCGCGATTAAAGCCGTTGCGCAGCATGCCGCCCACTTTGGTTGACGGCGTCGGCAACACATCATTGCGGTAGTCGTAAACCAGTGGCATACCGGCCTGTAGCCCCATTTGAGCGATCGCCTGTACCTTGCCGTCGTAGTGGCTGATGGTCTGGCCCAGTCGCAGTTCAGCCACGATATTGTCGGCGATCACTGGTGCCTGATTGTGGCAAGAACCGCCGGCCTTGCTGACCGGCAGATCCACCGTATCGCCGATGACATACACTCCCTGCTGACCATAAACCTGCAGTGTCTGGTGGTCGGTCGGCAACCAGCCTTCACCATTTTTCCCCTCACTGAGCTCGGTATTGCACACCGCCTCTACGGCGCGGATCGGTGGTGTGGCCATCAGAATATCGAATGGCTGTTCATCTCCTTCGGCGGAATAGGCGATTTTCTGCTGCGCATCGACTCTACTGAGGGTAAACCCACGCTGGTGGTGAATGTCGCGCGCTGCAAAGATGCCGGGCAAGGCTTCAGCAGTCGGGCGTTGCAAAAACAGGCAGTTGCGCAGCAGCTGCGAAACGCTGGGATAGGTATAAACAATTTCAACCGCCTTACGTACCCCACGCCGACGCAGGTAATCATCGAGCATCAAGGTGGTTTCTATCGGGGCAATGCCGCACTGATGCGGCACGTTAGGCGTTTCGGGGAAAGAGACGGTAATAAAAATTCGGCCTTTTTCTAGAGTTGCCAGCTTTTGGGCCAGCTGTCGGGCAGCCTGATATTGGTAGAAGTGATCGCCCGCCTGCGCCAGTCCGTCAATACGATCCGGCCAGGGTACACAGCCGGTGGCAAACACCAGAAAATCATAGGGGTAATGTTTGCCGCTTTGGCAATGAATAAACCTTTGAGATAAATCGAAACGCTCGGCTTTATCGACAATAAATTTTATTTCCGGGCGCAGCAGGCTTTGTTGAGAGCGGGTCAGCTCCTGCTTAAAAAAAGCGTTGAAAGCTACGTACATAAAAGCGGGTTTATAATAATGGAGTGGAGAATCCGAAATCATTAATAACTCAACTTTATTATTCACTATCTCCCGGTGCAATTTCGCGGCCAGTAAATTAGCCAATATAGTCCCGCCAGTGCCACCACCGACAATCACAATCCTGTTTCGCATCAAACCCTCGCCCAGCCGGCCTACGGGTCGGCAATTTGATAGGGGAACGAATGGAGGCAGGTTTGCAGGTATCAGGCCCCTGCCTTACTGGCAGTCTAGTAACTAAAAAATATAAAGCAATTAAAAAAGGAATTAAAAAAATAGGAATTTTATTACATCAATTAATTCATCAGGTTAAAATAACAATGTCAGTGGATTAATTAAAAAACAATAAATAACTCACTATAACTTATTAAAATAATCAGTTATAAAAAAACCCGCCGAAGCGGGTTTTTTATTTAGCAACGAACCAAGCCGTTATTACTGACCTTTAACTTCTTTCAGGCCGTTGAATGGAGCGCGTGAACCCAGCGCTTCTTCGATACGGATCAGTTGGTTGTATTTAGCAACGCGGTCAGAACGGCTCATAGAACCGGTTTTGATCTGGCCAGCCGCAGTACCAACCGCCAAGTCAGCGATGGTTGCGTCTTCAGTTTCACCTGAACGGTGAGAGATCACCGCGGTGTAACCTGCGTCTTTAGCCATCTTGATAGCAGCCAGAGTTTCGGTCAGAGAACCGATCTGGTTGAATTTGATCAGGATGGAGTTAGCGATGCCTTTCTCGATGCCTTCTTTCAGGATCTTGGTGTTGGTTACGAACAGATCGTCACCCACCAGCTGGATTTTGTCGCCCAGCACTTTGGTCTGGTATGCGAAACCATCCCAGTCAGATTCGTCCAGACCGTCTTCGATAGACACGATTGGGTACTGTTTGGTCAGGTCTTCCAGGAAGTGAGTGAACTCTTCGGAAGTGAAGGCTTTGTTACCTTCGCCAGCCAGAACATATTTACCGTCTTTGTAGAACTCAGACGCTGCACAGTCCATCGCCAGGGTAACGTCTTTACCCAGTTCATAGCCTGCCGCTTTTACCGCTTCAGCGATAACAGCCAGCGCTTCGGCGTTAGAACCCAGGTTTGGCGCGTAGCCGCCTTCGTCGCCTACTGCAGTGTTCATGCCTTTGGCTTTCAGTACTTTCGCCAGGTGATGGAACACTTCAGAACCGATGCGTACCGCTTCTTTCAGGGATTTCGCGCCAACTGGCTGAATCATGAATTCCTGAATGTCGACGTTGTTGTCAGCGTGCTCGCCGCCATTGATGATGTTCATCATCGGCAGTGGCATAGAGAATTTGCCTGGGGTGCCGTTCAGCTCAGCGATGTGCTCATACAGTGGCATACCTTTGGAAGCCGCAGCCGCTTTAGCAGCAGCCAGGGAAACCGCCAGAATGGCGTTAGCACCGAATTGAGATTTGTTTTCAGTGCCGTCCAGGTCGATCATGATCTTATCGATGTTAGCCTGGTCTTTGGCATCTTTACCCAGTACTGCCTGAGCAATCGGGCCATTTACTGCAGCAACGGCTTTCAGTACGCCTTTACCCAGGAAACGAGACTTGTCACCGTCACGCAGTTCCAGTGCTTCACGGGAACCGGTAGAAGCACCTGACGGCGCAGCAGCCAGACCTACGAAACCGCCTTCCAGATGCACTTCGGCTTCAACAGTCGGGTTACCGCGGGAGTCGATGATTTCACGACCGATGACTTTAACGATTTTGGACATTAGGTTTTCCTCAGTACAAGTTAAACTAAAACTCCAGACAAACAGCGCGCGGTTCTCACCGCGCGCCGCCTACCAAATATTTTATTTCACCTGGCGCTTCTGATACTCACCAGCGGCCTTCACAAAGCCGGCGAACAACGGATGACCATCACGCGGCGTCGAAGTAAATTCCGGGTGGAACTGACAAGCGACGAACCATGGATGATTCGGCAGTTCGATAATCTCAACCAGCTTGTTGTCTGCGGAACGGCCGGCAACCAACAGCCCGGCGGCTTCAATTTGCTTCAACAGCATGTTGTTAACTTCATAACGGTGACGATGACGTTCAACAATGGTCTCTTCGCCGTACATCTGACGAACCAAGCTGTTGTCAGTCAGGTGGCATTGTTGGCCACCGACACGCATCGTGCCACCCAAATCGCTTTCTTCAGTACGCACTTCGACGTTGCCGTCTTCGTCACGCCATTCGGTGATCAACGCCACCACCGGGTACTTACAGTCTGGCACAAACTCGGTTGAGTTGGCGTTCTCCATACCCACAACATTGCGGGCGAACTCCATCAGCGCCACCTGCATACCCAGACAGATACCCAGGTAAGGGATGTTGTTTTCACGCGCATAACGCGCGGTCATCACCTTGCCTTCCACACCACGGTAACCGAAGCCGCCTGGGATCAGGATAGCATCCAGACCTTTCAGTACTTCTACGCCGCGGGTTTCTACATCCTGCGAATCGATCAGCTTGATGTTCACTGTCAGACGATTTTTCAAGCCACCGTGTTTCAGGGCTTCGATCACTGACTTATAGGCATCCGGCAGCTCGACATATTTGCCGACCATACCAATGGTCACTTCGCCGCCTGGGTTGGCTTCTTCGTAAATCACCTGTTCCCATTCGGCCAGGTTCGCTTCCGGCGCATTGAGGCTGAATCGTTTACAAATATAATCATCAAGGCCCTGAGATTTCAAGAGGCCTGGGATTTTATAAATAGAATCAACGTCTTTCAGGGAGATAACCGCTTTTTCCGGCACGTTGCAGAAAAGTGCGATTTTTGCACGTTCGTTAGCAGGAACGGTGCGATCGGAACGGCAAATCAGCACATCAGGCTGAATACCGATGGAAAGCAGCTCTTTTACGGAATGCTGAGTAGGTTTGGTTTTCACTTCACCGGCAGCAGCCATATACGGCACCAGTGTCAGGTGCATGTACAGGGTGTGTTCACGGCCCACTTCCACAGCCATCTGACGAATGGCTTCCAGGAATGGCAGCGATTCGATATCGCCGACGGTACCGCCGATTTCCACCAGCACCACGTCATGGCCTTCGCCACCTTCGAGGATGCGTTCTTTGATCGCGTTGGTGATGTGCGGAATAACCTGTACGGTTGCGCCCAGATAGTCGCCACGGCGTTCTTTACGCAGAACGTCGGAGTAAATACGACCGGTAGTGAAGTTGTTGCGGCGCGACATTTTGGTACGGATGTAGCGCTCGTAGTGACCCAAATCCAGATCGGTTTCTGCGCCGTCTTCGGTGACGAAAACTTCCCCATGCTGAATCGGGCTCATGGTGCCCGGATCCACGTTGATGTACGGGTCCAGTTTCATGATGGTAACGTTGAGGCCACGGGCTTCAAGAATAGCCGCCAGAGAGGCTGCGGCAATGCCTTTACCCAGAGAGGATACGACCCCGCCGGTCACAAAAATATAATTAGTTGTCATGCTGAACCTGAGAGTTTAGGTTTAAAGACGATGGAAGAACCAAGACGGGAAAGTAGTATACCCGAACCTCTTCAGACCTACAAACGATCGTTTTACTGTCCATCATCTCTGTCACCATCAGGAGTTAATCCGGGTTTATTCTATTGGCCCACGACCAGCTGCCTTTTTAAAACAATGAGTTAGCATGGAGAAATTTATTTTAACGCCCTTTTACAACAATAAAACGCCTTAGATTTCAGTTTGTTGGCGTTTTCCTGTTGAGGCGTCACGGTTCAGCAAACCATGGCCCAAAGCTTAACCGTTTCAGCTTGAGTGAACCTTGTCGCCGATCAACATTGCGATAATCATAGGACAGCACTGCTGTGGATTAGTTTTCCTGGCGTTTGACCTGCTGCCACGCCTCTTCCATCTGCTCCAGTGTGGCTTCACCCATCTGTAAGCCGCGCTGTTTAACGATCTCTTCTACCTGGCGGAAACGGCGTTCAAACTTGCGATTAGCCGCCTGCAGCGCGTTTTCAGCTTTGTGGCCAAGGTGGCGCGATAAATTCACCGTGGCGAATAACAGGTCGCCGATTTCTTCTTCCAGTTTCTGTTCATCGACCACCGCCTGCTTGGCTTCATGCATCACTTCGTCGATCTCTTCGTACACTTTGTCCAGCACCGGACCAATCGTATGCCAGTCGAAACCAACCGCGGCGCAGCGCTTTTGAATTTTATGCGCCTTCATCAACGCAGGCAGCGCCTGCGGAATATCATCCAGCGCCGAATGCAGTTCTTTCTCTGCACGTTCTCCGGCCTTCAGCAGCTCCCAGCGCGCCGCAACGGCTTCACTGTCCGCTGCATCGGCTTCACCAAAGATATGCGGGTGACGACGTTCCAGCTTGTCGCTGATGGCGTTGCATACCTCATCGAAGTCAAACAACCCCTGCTCCTGGCCCATTTGAGCGTAAAACACCACCTGGAATAGCAGGTCGCCCAGTTCGTCACGCAGATCGCTATAGTCCTGACGCTCAATAGCATCCAGCACCTCATAGGTTTCTTCCAGCGTGTAAGGGGCAATCGTGGCGAAGGTTTGCTTGCGATCCCACGGGCAACCGGCCTGCGGATCGCGCAGCGTTTTCATGATGTTCAGCAAGCGTTGCAGCGGAGAAGATTGGGTCATGACGAGGTCTCTGAAAGGTGCGGGGCCCAATATATGGGCCCCACGATAAAAAATGTAAAATTAGCTGCCGTGCAGGCGTTTGGCGTCTATCACATCCGGCAGTTGATTGAGTTTTGCCAGCACCCGGCCCAGCACCTGCTGATTGTAGATCTCTATGTCCATATCGATGGTCGCCAACTGCTTTTTGGTATCGCTCCGGCTGGCAACGCCCAGCACGTTGACCTTTTCGTTGGCCAAAATGGTGGTGATATCACGCAACAAACCGCTGCGATCGTTAGCCATTACGCGCACAACCAGTGAGTACCCGCTGGAGTAACTTTCCCCCCACACCGCATCAACAATGCGTTCCGGCGCGTGCGATTGCAGATCGACCAGTTGATCACAGTCCGCACGGTGAATGGAGATACCGCGCCCCTGGGTGATAAAGCCGACAATATCGTCACCCGGGATCGGCTGACAGCAGCGGGCAATGTGATGCATCAGGTTGCCGACCCCTTCTACCACTACCCGGCCATTGTCTTTACTGCGAGTCGCTGGCGGCGCTTTATGCTGAACCAACTGGCGCAGCGCTTCACGATCCTGTTCCTCGGCACTCGGTTTGTTGAACTTGCCTTGCAGGAAGTTCACCATTTGATTCAGGCGGATGTCCCCGCCACCAATCGCCGCCAGGATTTCATCCAGTGAATTCATGTTGTAACGCGGAATCAGCAGCTTCTCAGCCTCTTTCAGGCTGATGCCAAGGTGCTCCAGCTCGCTGTCCAGCATCTGACGACCGGCCAAAATATTCTTGTCGCGATCCTGTTTGCGGAACCAGTTGTGGATCTTGGAGCGTCCGCGGCTGGTAGTGACGTAACCCAGGTTAGGGTTCAGCCAGTCACGGCTTGGGTTCGGCTGCTTCTGAGTGATGATTTCAATCTGATCACCCATCCGTAACTGGTAGGTGAACGGCACGATACGGCCGCCTATTTTGGCACCGATGCAACGGTGGCCGACATCGCTGTGAATATGGTAAGCAAAATCGAGCGGTGTGGAACCGGCCGGCAGATCCACGACATCGCCTTTCGGGGTAAACACATAGACCCGATCGTCGAACACCTGGCTGCGCACTTCGTCGAGCATCTCGCCGGAGTCCGCCATCTCTTCCTGCCAGGCGATCAGTTTCCTCAACCAGGCGATGCGCTCCTCATAGCCGGAACGTACCGTCGCGACCGCACCCTCTTTGTATTTCCAGTGCGCGGCCACGCCCAGTTCAGCGTCTTCATGCATCTGGCGGGTACGGATCTGGATCTCCAGCGTCTTGCCGCGTGGCCCCAGAACCACGGTGTGGATCGATTGATAACCGTTGGGTTTCGGGTTAGCGACATAGTCATCGAACTCATCCGGCAGATGACGGAAATGAGTATGTACAATCCCCAGCGCCGCATAACAGTCCTGTAAGCGTTCGACCACCACGCGTACCGCGCGGACATCAAACAACTCGTCAAACGCCAACGCCTTCTTCTGCATTTTGCGCCAGATGCTGTAAATATGTTTTGGTCGACCGTAAATGTCCGCCTTAATACCTTCGTCGCCCATTGCACTGCGCAGCGAAGCAACAAAGTCATCAATAAACTGTTCGCGATCGATACGCCGTTCATGCAGCAGCTTGGCGATGCGTTTGTATTCGTCCGGGTGCAGGTAGCGGAAGCAAAAATCTTCCAGCTCCCATTTCAGTTGCCCGATACCGAGTCGATTGGCCAGTGGCGCGTAGATGTTCGAACATTCTTTGGCTGCCAGCACCCGTTCGTCTTCCGGCGCGTCTTTCACTTCTCGCAGGTGGGCGATACGCTCCGCCAGCTTGATCACCACGCAGCGGAAATCCTCCACCATCGCCAACAACATGCGACGCACGTTATCGACCTGTTCGGAGGCCATAGAGTCGTTTTGGGTGGCTTTCAGTTGACGAATGGCATCCATATCACGAACGCCATGTACCAGATAGGTAATGCCCTTGCCGAATTCTTCAGTCAGGGTATCTTCTTGTACGATGCCGGCATCCACCAACGGGAACAGCAGCGCGGCGCGCATGCTGTCATTGTCCATGCTCAGGGTCGAAAGAATTTCGACCATTTCCAACCCACGCCACAGTAACAACGACGCGTTAGGATGGTTCTGGGTTTGCTGCTCACAGTAGCGCCAGGTTGCGGCTAATCGCTCACATGACTGCGGGTTAGGTAGCCCCAAGCTGGCAATCCACTCATCGAGAGCAAATTCACCAGCCGTGTTCAGATGTGCACTTCTTACCGCAACCATAACCTCTCCCTACTTTGCAGCGACCTCTGGCGCACGACCGTTAATAAACAGCGCCATTGACTCAAGATGCCCCGTCTGTGGAAATAGATCCAACATCCACACACGCGCAAGACGATAACCGACGCTCAGTAAGGTTACATAAAACGTAAACCACCCGCTGGCGCCAGTTTTACAATATGTGACATCATGCCGGCCGCGCCCGCATGGGCAAGGTCCAGCATCACCTTATCAAATCCTTGTGCTGCTCAAGGTTGCTGCTCAATGTCTTCGTCCCCATTATCGAGGAAGAAGCAGGCATTTCTCAGCCTTTTCTTATGTGCATTATATTGCCCATTCGCTATCAGTGTGGCAACACCTTCTATGCCCACCACGGCAGCGCATCGCGCCAACGGCAGGATAAAATTGCCATGCAGCAGAACAGATCCAATAACCGATCATTGGGTTGAATCTTGAGCCATTCAAGGGCCCGCACCACCCTTTACCGATTTACCCTGGCATTTTCCTGGATAAAGTCACGCAGACAGAAGTCTAAGCGTAGCCCGTCGACCCGATAATACGGCACTTCTCTGTACAGTTTTTCGAGCCGGTAGCTAAATAAATTGCACCATATTTGTCGATTGAGTGCCGGTTCATTTAAAGTAGGGTGTGTTCGGCAATTCTCCCACATTGGACTCCCATGACCAAATACAGCCTGCGGGCGCGCATGATGATCCTAATTCTGGCCCCAACGCTTTTGATTGGTCTGTTGCTCAGCACCTTCTTCGTAGTACATCGCTACAATGAATTGCAAGAACAGCTGGTTGACGCCGGTGCCAGTATTATCGAACCGTTGGCAGTGGCCAGCGAGTACGGCATGACGTTCCGCAGCCGTGAGTCGGTCAGGCAGTTAGTCAGCCTGTTACACCGTCGGCATTCAGATATTGTGCGTTCAATTACCGTGTTCGACGCGCAGAATAATCTGTTCGTCACTTCTAATTACCATCACAACGTTGCCCAATTGCAGTTGCCGAAAGGGATGCCCATCCCCACCGATCTGATGTTAACGCGTCGAGGCGACTCACTGATCCTACGCACCCCGATCCTGGCGGAGAGTCAGTATCCTGATCAAACAGCCAATAACGATCCTCAACAGGACAACCGTCTGGGCTATGTCGCGATCGAACTGGATCTGCAATCAGTCCGACTGCAGCAATACAAAGAGGTGTTTGTCTCTACCCTGTTGCTGCTGTTGTGTATGTGCATCGCTATCCTGTTCGCTTACCGCTTGATGCGCGACGTCACCGGCCCGATCCGTAATATGGTCAATACCGTAGACCGCATTCGCCGTGGACAGCTCGACAGCCGCGTCGAAGGCTTTATGCTCGGTGAACTGCATATGCTAAAGAACGGCATCAACTCAATGGCAATGTCGCTCACTGCGTATCATGAGGAGATGCAACAGAACATCGATCAGGCTACCTCCGACCTGCGCGAGACGCTGGAGCAAATGGAGATCCAAAACGTTGAACTGGATCTGGCGAAGAAACGCGCGCAGGAAGCGGCGCGTATCAAATCCGAATTCCTGGCCAACATGTCGCACGAGCTCCGTACCCCACTCAACGGTGTGATCGGCTTTACTCGCCAGATGCTGAAAACCGAAATGAGCGTCACGCAGACCGACTATCTACAAACCATTGAACGCTCGGCCAATAACTTACTGACCATCATCAACGACGTTCTGGACTTCTCCAAACTGGAAGCCGGCAAGTTAGTGCTTGAACATATTCCGTTCTCACTGCGTGAAACACTGGACGAAGTGATTGTGTTGCTGGCGCCTAGCGCTCATGAGAAAGGACTGGAACTGACGCTGGACGTACACAACGACGTGCCAGAGCAAGTGATCGGCGATTCGTTACGTTTGCAGCAAATCATTACCAACCTGCTCGGCAACGCGATCAAATTTACCGAAACGGGCAACATTGATATCCGCGTCGAGCTGCGAGGCCAGCAAGATCGCCAGATCGAACTGGAAGTACAAATCCATGACACCGGTATTGGTATATCCGAACGGCAACAGTCGCAATTGTTCCAGGCGTTCCGACAAGCCGATGCCAGCATTTCACGCCGCCACGGCGGTACCGGCCTGGGGTTGGTGATTACCCAGAAACTGGTAAAAGAAATGGGTGGCGATATTTGCTTCCACAGCCAACTGAATCGCGGATCGACCTTCTGGTTCCACATCACACTCGATCTGCACGAGGGCATGCTGTCGCTATCGGCAAATTTGCCGGACCTGCAAGGCAAAACGCTGGGATATATCGAAGCCAATCCGATGGCAGCTCAGGCAACGCTTAACATGCTGAGTGCCACCAACCTGGTGATCACCCACTCGCCAACGCTCGCCCAATTGCCGAAGAAAAATTACGATTTCCTGCTGGTGGGGGTACCGATCCCTTTCCGCGACAATATGGCACAACACGAAAGCAAACTGCTGGCAGCACTGCAGATCGCCAATCGTGTGATTCTGGCACTGCCTTGCCAGTCGCAGATCAACGCAGAACAGCTTAAACAGCAAGGCGCTGCCGGCTGCCTGATCAAACCCATCACCAGCAACCGTCTGTTCCCGCTGCTGCGTATGGAAACCCCGCTGCGCCTGGCTGCCCTGCCAGAACGCAAACGCCTGCCACTCACAGTGATGGCCGTTGACGACAATCCGGCCAACCTGAAGCTGATCGGTACACTGTTGGCTGAGCAGGTGGAAAAGACGCTCTTGTGTGAAAGCGGAGAAGAAGCGTTAGTGTTGGCACGCGACAACGTGCTGGATTTGATCCTGATGGATATTCAGATGCCAAATATCGACGGTATCCGCACCAGCGAACTGATCCGCCAATTACCACACCACAATTCAACCCCCATCGTCGCCGTCACCGCCCATGCAGTCAGCGGTGAACGCGAGCATCTGCTGCAGGCCGGGATGGATGACTATCTGGCCAAGCCAATTGACGAAGCTATGCTCACGCGCGTGTTGGCGCGCTACCACAGTGATGAGCAGGTCCCGTCGACATCAACCCATGAATCCTTACAGTCACTCGACTGGCCACTGGCACTACGTCAGGCAGCAAACAAGCCTGATCTGGCGCACGACCTACTCCAGATGCTGCTCGACTTCCTGCCTCAAGTCAGTGGACGGGTACAAGCCCTGCTGGACGGCGCGGCAGACGACAGCATTCTCGATTTGATCCACAAGCTGCACGGCAGTTGCAGTTACAGCGGCGTGCCACGTCTGAAACAGCTGTGTTTCTATCTCGAACAACAGCTACGCTTGGGCGTCAGCAATGACGACCTGGAACCGGAATGGTTGGAACTGCTCGATGAGATTGAGCTGGTTAGCCAGGCTGCACGTACTCATCTGGCTTGATACTGCGCACAAGACATAAAAAAGGCACGCCATAGCGTGCCTTTTTAGTAAGAACAGATAAGCAATTACTGCATCAGCAGATACAACGTGGTATCACCGCGCAGGATGTTCAGTGCCAGCACCGAAGGTTTACTGTCGAGGATCTTACGCAATTCGCCCAGGTTTTGAATGGGCTGCTGATTAACTCCGAGGATAAAGTCGCCTTTTTTCAAGCCGATGCGCGCTGCGGCGCTGCCAGCTTTAACGTTATCCACTTTCACACCTTTCTGGCTACCGGTTTGACCATTACTCAACTCGGCACCTTCAATGCCGGTGTAGATGTTGCCGGACTCAACCTGCGTTTGGGTGCTTTGTTCCAGCGTGACGTCCACGGTAATAGGCTTGCCGTCGCGAATGATACCCAGCGACATTTTGCTGCCAACCGGCAGAGTCCCGATTTCCGCGCGGAATGACGCGAAGCTGGAGATGGCTTTGCCGTTCATGGTAACAATCACGTCACCGGCCTTAATGCCCGCCTTGGCGGCAGAAGACTTCGGCATGACCTGGCTGACAAATGCCCCGCGCTGCGCGTCGACTTTCATCGCTTTCGCCAGTTCAGAGTTCAGCTCGGTACCCATAATGCCCAACTCACCGCGTTTCACCTGACCATATTCAACCATTTGCGCGGTCAGGTTTTTCACCATGTTGCTTGGGATCGCGAAACCAATACCAATGTTGCCGCCATCAGGCGCCAGAATCGCGGTGTTAATGCCGATCAATTCACCGTTCAAATTAACCAGTGCGCCACCGGAGTTACCGCGGTTAATTGCCGCATCGGTCTGGATAAAGTTCTCGTAGTTCTCAATATTCAATCCGCTGCGGCCCAGGGCAGAAACGATACCAGAAGTGGCTGTTTCGCCAAGCCCATACGGGTTACCGATCGCGACGGTATAATCACCCACGCGCAGTTGGTCCGAGTCCGCCATTTTAATCGCCGTCAGGTTTTTAAAGTCTTTCAGCTGGATCAACGCAATATCAGAACGTGGATCTTTGCCGATCACCTTGGCGTCAAACTTACGGCCGTCGCTCAGTTGGACCTGAATTTTGTTGGCGTTGTCCACCACATGGTTGTTGGTCACCACGTAGCCTTTAGTGGCGTCAATTACCACCCCGGCACCCAGCGCCTGGAATTTTTGCTGAGTACCTTGACCAGGAGCCCCCTGCTCACCACCAGCACCACCCTGACACATCGGTGATCCCTGGAACGGTGAACCATCCTGGCAGAACGGTGAATCTTCACCAAAGAACTGCTGGAACTGTTGCGGCATCTTCGGTGTATTAACTGTGGTACTGCCTTCAACGTTAATGCTCACCACGGAAGGCATCACTTTCTCCAACATCGGTGCCAAACTTGGCAGTTGCTGGGTACTGGAAGACGCGGTTTCTGCAGCGCTGGCCGTCACCGGGCCCATCGCCATACCAATGCTAAATGCCAGCGCGCTCAGGACTAATGCGGTTTTTTTCATCTGTGTGTCTCTTATAAAGTCGTTCAGAAAGTATTAGGGTCTTTGTGCATAGTCAGAACATATTAATAACCCGAAGTTCCGGCGCAGATTATTGGTAATAGTAAACAAATATTGTCCGTCTTTACAAAACTAGAAATATGCACCGCACTGCGAACGAAAATGCTTAAAATAACATTTATTAGCTCAAAGAATTATTCCGCAGCCATTAATCGGCGGTATTCATCATAAGCATAAAGATCGGTCATACCGCTGATATAATCCTGTAGCAAACGGGCACGGAAATAATATTCACGGATCGCCAATTGCTCGGGCGACAGGTGCTGCAATCCTTCAACCGCTTCGACATATGCCAGCCGGTGTTTAGTAGAAAGTTTATGGAACAGACGTGTTTCGATCGGGTAAGCACGATGACTGTCTTCCTGTACCAGACGGGTAAAATCTGCCAACGGCATGGCCAGTAATGGGCTATAGATATCCAGTAAACCGCTGATTACACGGTAGCCCTGCAACTCAAGCTGCTCAACTTCCGGATGATTGAAGACATGTTTAAACGCGACATTCTTGAATATTTTCAGCAGTTGGTACGCTGGGCTAAAGTCTTCCAGCAATGCCTGATTAAAGTTGCCTTGATACACCGCATCCAGGTTATCAATAAAGCGCTGCGCCGCGTGTGGGACTAAACGCGCCACAGTGAACACGCGCAGATACATGAAGAATTGATCTTCAGCACTACGCCGTGTGCCACCACGATCACTCTTGCGAAAAGCGCTAGCCACAGTTTTATCAAACATATCGCCCGGCGATACTTCACCCCATTCCTGAGTTAAATGCTGGTAAAGCTGTTCGACAGTGAAAATGTTTTTTTCCACTGCGTCTTCCAGGTCGGCGATACAATAAGAAATATCGTCTGCGGCTTCCATAATATAAGTCAATGGGAACCGGTCAAACTCCCCCATATTTAGCTCACGCCGTAACCGATCAACAAAGGCTTCCTCTGCCAGATAAAAACCTGGCTTTTTCATCAGGTAGTCGTGACTGGCAGGAATGTCAGTTGCCCAATAGGCCGGACGGGTGTATTTCAGGATACATCCCACCTGCGCATACGTCAGATTCAGCTTCAACAGGGTATACACCAACCGGATCGCTTGGGCATTACCCTCGAAATGGCTAAGATCGTGGCGGATGCGGCTACGCAGGCGGTTAAGATCGCTCTCACCTTCATGCAGACGCAATACGCTGACCTGGCAGCGATCGTTACTGGCAGGTTCGCTGCCGCAACTGGCGGGATCAAGCCGTTGCGAGAACCAGTCATTAATTGCCGATTCGCCAAAATGACCGAAAGGCGGGTTGCCTATGTCGTGCATCAGGCAGGCCATTTCTACAATACTTTCAAAGGGGTCGAGCAGTTTTGTCAGGCCAAGTGCATCGATCCGCCCATCCTGCTTGAAGCGATTGAGGATCTCTTTGGCAATATGCCGCCCGACTTGTTGCACCTCCATCGAGTGCGTCAGACGGCTACGTACCGCTGCATTGCGCTCGAGGGGAAACACCTGGGTTTTTTGCTGCAGGCGGCGGATGGCGGCTGAATTGACAATGCGCCCGCGATCGCTCTCGAACTGCCGGACAATGTCGTATTCTTCTTCGGCTTCAATTGGCTTGCTGAATGGCCGCTGGAAGCTGATTTTCTGCTTAAAGTCGATCCCGGACATCTGTTTCTCCGCCGTTGCGCCCTGCCTCCGTGATAACAATTCCCGGCGACATATGCAACGGATTATCTCTCTATGAGAGCCATGATAGACTATGGCGCAATTCCCACACCCAATCAGCGAGTCTTATTTATGAAAGTAGGCATCATCGGCGCAATGGAACAGGAAGTCACCCTGCTGCGCGATCAAATTGAAAACCGTCAGACCATTCAACGCGCGGGTTGTGAAATCTATACCGGCCAGATCGGCGGCGTTGACGTGGCACTGTTAAAGTCTGGCATTGGCAAAGTCTCTGCGGCGATGGGTACCACCCTGCTGCTGGAACACTGCAAACCGGACTTGGTGATTAATACCGGTTCTGCCGGTGGCTTGGCCAGCACGCTCAAGGTCGGTGATATCGTGGTTTCCGAAGAAGTGCGTTATCACGACGCGGACGTGACCGCCTTTGGTTACGAACCGGGCCAAATGGCCGGCTGCCCAGCTGCCTTTGTGGCAGACGACGCGCTGATTGCACTGGCGGAAAGCTGCATCAAACAACTCCACCTGAACGCGGTACGCGGCCTGATCTGCAGCGGCGACGCTTTCATCAACGGCGCTGAGCCGCTGGCACGCATTCGCGCCACGTTCCCGAACGTTGCTGCCGTGGAAATGGAAGCCGCTGCCGTCGGCCATGTTTGCCACTTATTCGGCACGCCTTTCGTGGTCGTCCGCGCGATCTCTGACGTTGCTGACAGTGAATCGCACATGAGCTTTGACGAGTTTCTTTCCGTCGCCGCCAAGCAATCTACACTGATGGTTAACACCATGCTGCAAACCTTGGCTAAGCGCGGTTGATGTGACGCAACGCTTTTCAGTCCTGCTGTGGCTGCTGGCATTATGGATGGCGCTGCCTGCCGGCGCCGCCCAACGCGTGATCAGCCTGGCACCCAATACAACCGAATTGGCCTATGCCGCTGGCATGGGGGATACCTTGCTGGCGGTAAGCGCTTATTCCGACTACCCGCCTGCGGCCAAGAAGCTAGAACAAGTTGCCTCATGGCAAGGTATCAACCTGGAACGGGTGCTGGCACTGAAGCCGGACCTGATTCTGGCGTGGCGCGGCGGCAATCCGCAGCGAGTACTGGATCAGCTCTCCGCGTTCGGCATCCCGATCTTTTATGCGGATGCCACCACGATTGATGATATAGCCCAATCCCTGGACAAGCTGGCGCAATACAGCCCGCATCCTGAGCAAGCTCATCAGGCCGCAGACGCTATCCGTAAGCAAATTGCTGCGCTGAAAGCAAAATATCCACACAATCAGTCACGGCGAGTCCTGCTGCAATTCGGCACCCAACCGCTATTCACCAGTTCCGGTGCCACGTTACAAAGTCAGGTATTGTCGCTGTGCGGTGCAGAAAACATCTTTGCAGATAGCCGTATGCCGTGGCCGCAAATCAGTCGTGAACAAGTGCTGGCTCGCCAGCCCCAGACAATCGTCATCACGGGTGACCAAAAAGAGATAGCCAGCGTGAAAGCTTTCTGGGCGCCGCAATTGCAAGTACCGGTGATTGCGCTGAATGGTGACTGGTTTAACCGTCCTGGGCCACGCATCATGCTGGCAGCCCAGCAATTGTGTCATCAATTGGCGGAGCTTCATTAATGCTGGTGTTCTGGCTGGATATTCTCGGCACCGCGGTTTTCGCCATTTCTGGTGTATTACTGGCTGGCAAATTACGTATGGACCCGTTCGGTGTGCTCGTCCTGGGCGTAGTTACTGCGGTCGGTGGCGGCACCATCCGTGACATGGCATTGGCCAACGGCCCAGTCTTTTGGGTTAAGGATCCAACCGATCTAGTGGTAGCAATGATCACCTGTGTACTAACACTGCTGCTGGTGCGTCAGCCGCGCCGCTTACCCAAATGGATCCTGCCGGTGCTGGACGCAGTTGGACTGGCAGTATTTGTCGGCATTGGGGTAAATAAAGCCTTCGCCGCCGATGCCAGTCCATTGGTGGCAATCTGTATGGGTGTAATTACTGGGGTTGGCGGCGGTATTATCCGTGACGTACTGGCCCGGGAAATCCCGATGATTCTGCGAACCGAAATTTATGCTACCGCCTGTATTATCGGTGGCATTGTCCATGCTACCGCCTATGCGACGTTCGGTATGCCCTTACAACAGGCGATGATGCTCGGAATGGGCATTACACTGGCAATCCGGCTCGCAGCGATCCGCTGGCACCTCAAACTCCCTGCTTTTATCCTCGAACGATAACCCGCTTCCGCCCGAATCGGGCGGAAGCTTAGTATATCGGCACATCCAAAAACAGAATATTAGACCAATTAATAGCCAAATGTTATTATCAACCACTTAAAATATGCTGGAAAACAATGTAATAAACTTTTTAACCCCGAGTTAATTATTCCCCAGCCTTGTTAAAACTTATTAACTTTTTGCCGATAAGCCATTATGTGATTGCTTACGGATGGCTATTCCCCAAATTATGAAAAATATTCTCTTTTTATTCAGTGTGCTGCTGTGCAGCCCTTTCGTTTACGCTGGCAGTACGAGCGGACAAATTGGCATTAGCCTGACCATCGCCCCAATCTGCAGCGTGGATACAGGTGGCACAACGCCACAGGTAAAATGCGGTAATACGGCCAACACCCAGCCTAAAGTCACCCGCAGCCCGTTAGTCACAGAGGGCGAAAATGATGCTTACCGAGAACTGGTCACAGTGGAATGGTAACCATAAAAAAACCCGCGAACCTGTGAGGTTGGCGGGTTTTATACGGTGACAGGCAGGATCACACGCTGAACGAGGATCCACAACCGCAGGTGGTTTTGGCATTCGGGTTAGTCACCACGAAGCGCGAGCCTTCCAGCCCTTCGGTATAATCAACTGAACCACCGACCAGATATTGCAGGCTCATCGGATCAACAACCAGCGCAACACCCTGTTTCTCGATGGTCATATCGCCGTCATTGACCTTATCGTCAAAAGTGAAGCCGTACTGGAATCCGCTGCAACCGCCGCCGGTAATGTAAACCCGTAACTTCAGATTCGGGTTTTCTTCGTCAGCAATCAGGACTTTAACCTTACTTGCTGCTGCCTCGGTAAATTGCAGGGGCAGTGCTGTTTCATCACTCATACTCTTTACTCCCAACATTGTTCTGCATCAGGTCGCTACAATGGCGGCCGGATTAATGTTAATGATTATCCAATACCTGAGTGTTGCGTTCAAGTATTCACCGCATTTGTTGTATTTTCTTTACCTGTTTTATCTGCCGCTTCACTGGCCTGCTGCGCTTCCTGACGCTGTAGCGTACGGGCCAATATGGAGGAATACAACGGCTTACCCCCAAGGAACTGGGCCACCAGCGTAGCACCAAGGCAGGTAATAATCATGGGCAGTATGAGCTGATAGTTGTCGGTCATTTCCAACACCAACACGATACCGGTCAGAGGTGCACGTACTGTCGCAGCAAACAAAGCCCCCATTCCGGCAATCGCGAATGTGCCAGCCTCGATACCATACTGTGGGAACAAGTGAGCACCGGCCAAGCCAAAAGCCGTACCAAACAATGTTCCCAGTGCCAGCATCGGTGCAAAAATCCCTCCCGGTGCGCCGGAACCGAAACACAGCAACGTGGTGATCACCCGTGTAATGAAAATAAACATCAGCATGCCAACGCTGTAGTTACCTGCCGCTGCGATCGGGATCAGACCAAAACCGCCACCGGCAGCTTCCGGTTGGATCAACCCCAGGATACCGCAGATACCGCCGAGCAATCCCCCCATCAGCAGAACCTTACGCATTTTGCCGCCGTGCAGACGAGCAAACATGTCCTGTGTGCGGAAAATCAGCGCGTTGAACATCACGCCAACCGCGCCGAATATTGCCCCCAGCACCAGATACAACCAAAGGGTATTAATCGGCGCAGAAGAAAGCTTGCCCACCGCAATAACCGATCCCTCACCGTTGAACAACTGAAACACTACGCTCGACATAATAACGCCGATAAACACCGCTTTAATTGAGATCAGGTTGTAGCGGAACTGCGGGCGCATCTCTTCGATGATGAACAAAATACCGGCCAGCGGCGCATTGAAAGCAGCAGAAAGACCGGCAGCTGCACCGGTAGCCAGCAACGAATGACGCGCCTCTGCGCCGCGCATGCGGAAAATATCCAGCACCATGCGCCCAACGTTGCCCCCCATCTGTACCGTTGGCCCTTCACGGCCTAGCACCATGCCCGCTCCCAGCGTCCCCATGCCACCAATAAATTTCACCGGGATCACTCGCCACCAGCGCACCGGCCGCAGTTCTTCCAATGCACCTTCAATTTCCGGAATACCCGATCCCCCGGCTTCAGGGGCAAAGCGGCGAACCAGATAATAGCCAAGCACTGCCAGTGCAGCAGAAAGAACAAAAGCCAACGGCCAAACCAGAATCCAGTAATCCGCGACCTGTGCCAGCGCAGAAAGGCGCTGCTGCTGCACCCAATCCACCGCTTTATCAAATGCCACGCCAAGCAAACCGGCCAGAGTCCCCACCACTGCAGCCATGAACAGGATCGCCACGGGCGTTTTATCGCGACGCATAAACTGACGAACCATGTCACTACGCTTCAGTCGTGGAGCGCGCGCTAGCGGTGATTGTTGCTGTAATTCAGTCATAATGGGTTATTCATTAATGGAATTAAATGTAATACAAATAGGCAAGTCGATTATTCTAGCGCACCCACTGACCAACCGCCCCCCTAAATAGGTATCTGACTGTGATCGTTTCATATCAGCGAACACTTCACTAGAATAGCGCGGTCAAATCATTCAAAGAGAATCCAGGAGCCGATTTATGAGCTTACACAACAAGTCCGAAAATCTGTATGCCCAGGCACAACAGGTAATCCCAGGCGGGGTTAACTCTCCGGTGCGTGCATTCAGCGGCGTTGGTGGTGTGCCACTGTTTATCGAGCGTGCAGACGGGGCTTACCTGTTCGACGTCGACGGCAAAGCCTATATCGACTACGTCGGTTCCTGGGGCCCAATGGTACTGGGGCACAACCACCCGGCGATCCGCAACGCAGTGATCGAAGCGGCACAGCGCGGCCTGAGTTTTGGCGCGCCTACCGAGATGGAAGTCAAAATGGCCGAGCTGGTCACCGAACTAGTGCCGACCATGGATATGGTGCGGATGGTGAACTCAGGCACCGAAGCCACCATGAGCGCAATCCGCTTGGCGCGTGGCTATACCAATCGCGATAAGATCATCAAATTTGAAGGCTGCTACCACGGTCACGCCGACTGCCTGCTGGTAAAAGCCGGCTCCGGCGCGCTGACGCTGGGCCAACCAAACTCACCGGGCGTACCGGCCGACTTTGCCAAACACACCCTGACCTGCACCTTTAACGATCTGGACTCGGTCCGTGCCGCATTTGAGCAGTACCCTTCCGAGATCGCCTGTATCATCGTAGAGCCGGTCGCCGGCAACATGAACTGTGTGCCACCTTTGCCGGAATTCCTGCCAGGCTTGCGCGAACTGTGTGACAAGTACGGTGCCCTGCTGATTATCGACGAAGTCATGACCGGCTTCCGCGTGGCGCTGGCAGGGGCACAGTCTTATTACGATGTAGAGCCTGATCTTACCTGCCTGGGTAAAATCATCGGTGGTGGCATGCCCGTTGGCGCGTTCGGCGGCCGTCGTGAAGTGATGGCAGCGCTGGCACCCACCGGTCCGGTCTATCAGGCAGGCACGCTGTCCGGTAACCCGATTGCGATGGCGGCAGGTTTTGCCTGCCTGACCGAAGTTTCGCAGGTTGGTGTCCACCAGACGCTGACAGAACTAACAGATATGCTGGCGGATGGCCTGCTTCATGCAGCTAAAGAAGAAAACATCTCGCTGGTGGTGAACCACGTTGGTGGCATGTTCGGCCTGTTCTTTACCGATGCACCGTCTGTCACCTGCTATCAGGATGTGATGCAATGCGATGTTGAGCGCTTCAAGCGTTTCTTCCATCTGATGCTGGATGAAGGGGTTTATCTGGCGCCTTCGGCCTTCGAGGCTGGCTTTATGTCCGTTGCGCACAGCAAAGAAGATATCCAACGCACCATCGACGCTGCACGCCGCAGCTTCGCCAAGCTGTAAACGTTGGTTATCCAATAAAAACGGGCGCTAAGCGCCCGTTTTTATTTCTATTGGCATAACAAAACACTGTCTTAGAGCAAGGTGCCGTAGATCGTCAATACCGCCACCACCACCACAATGATCATGGTCACCTTGCGCGCCAACGTTACCGCCGCACGTGGAGTCTGCACCGGATCCATATGGGGGTCACGCGCCAGTGAGAACTGTGCCAATCGCGTCAGCACCTGATACTGCGAAGAATGAAGATCGCCCAGCGACGCAAACCAGGCTGGCAGCGCTTTTTCACCATGTCCAAACAGCGCGTAAGCCACACCGGCCAGACGCACCGGGATCCAATCCAGCCAGTTCAATAGATGATCGATACCCGACTGTGAACGTTCCAGTGGGGTATTATGGCGCGCCAACCAGGTCTGGTAAGCACGCAGGAAGGAGTAGCCCGCCAGCGCAATCGGCCCGTAAGGCCCGCAGACCACGAACCAGAACAGCGGCGCCAGATAATAGCGGAAGTTAATCCACAGCAGCGCATTTTGCAGTTCACGCAAGCGCAGTTCTTCACTGCAATCCACTGGCAGTCCATGGATTAGCGCCAGCTCTTCCGCCATCTGATCACTGGCATGTACATCCCCTTGACGTGCTGCTTTCAGATAAGCACGGTAATGTTTGCGCTTAATGCCCGCGCCCACACACAGCAAATCAATAATAATCCACAGCAACAGCGTCACTACGCCGAAAAACAGCCCTTGAGCCAGCCACAGAATGCCCCCTACCACGACCATCCAGGCAAGAGTCATCAGTAACGTTTGTGCTAGCGAAAACCGATGTAACCGATGAAACACCACCTCCAGGCGGTGATCCAACTGCCAATGCTCCCCTAACTTGAACAAACGTTCCCACGCCAGAACCAGTAACAGCGTAAACAGCGTCATTAGCGACTCCTCTCCTTTTCCATTATTCCAAGCATAGCGTCATCGTGCTTGCCGGGTTGTTCCAGAGATGCCAGATATAAATCCCCGTCAAACACTGGGCTGGGACAATCCCACTGTGCCCGATGATGTGCGCCGTGGGCATCGGATAATGTATGATTAGCAGCGCAACCAACGTGCTGCTGTGGTACTTGTCACGGCAACAGAGTAGCATGTTCCCTCTACGAACTTACCGTCCATTTCGGAGTTTTCTATGCCGACACGCCGCTACAGTGCCGACAGTCGCCGCACCGAGCTTCTTGAACGAATTGAAAGCGATATCCCCTATGCCGTTGCCCAGGCGCTGCGTGAAGACCTGGGTGGTGAAGTCGATGCCGAACGCGATATTACCGCGCAATTATTACCGGCCGACACCCAGGCAGAAGCCACCGTTATCACCCGCGAGCCCGGCATCTTTTGTGGTAAGCGTTGGCTGAACGAAGTCTTTATCCAACTGGGTAACCAGGTAAAAGTCGAATGGTTAGTCGCGGACGGTGATAGCCTGGTGCCCAATCAACCGCTCTGCAAACTGGCAGGCCCGGCACGGGTGTTGCTGACCGGTGAGCGTACCGCGTTGAACTTTGTGCAGACACTTTCCGGCGTAGCGACCGAAGTCAGTCGCTATGTTGCGCTATTACAAGGCACACAAACCCGCCTGCTGGATACCCGAAAGACCCTCCCAGGGCTGCGGACCGCGTTGAAATATGCCGTGCTCTGTGGTGGTGGTAGCAATCACCGTTTGGGGTTATCCGACGCCTTCCTGATCAAGGAAAACCACATCATTGCCTCCGGCTCGATCAAAAAAGCGGTCGAAAAAGCATTCTGGATGCATGCTGATGTACCGGTTGAAGTAGAGGTTGAGTCGCTGGATGAATTACAACAAGCGTTGGATGCCGGTGCAGACATTGTCATGCTGGATAACTTCAGCGTAGAAATGATGCGTACCGCCGTGGCGCAAACTCAGGGCCGTGCACAACTGGAGGTTTCTGGCAACGTGACCAGTGAAACGTTACGCACCTTCGCGGAAACTGGCGTGGACTACATCTCTGTAGGTGCGCTTACCAAACACGTGACTGCCCTCGATCTGTCGATGCGCTTCAAATAATGCCTCCGCCTTCCCGTTGCGACGGGGAGGCGTTACCCCGCCAACATTGCGACGTACACCCCAACGTTGTTACCCCTGCTGCAAACACAACACGTTACGCTGGATGCACACCGTAAAACGCTCTTAAGCCCCTCGAAGCCCCTATCCCAAGTGGTTACCCTGCCTTCCACATTCATTGGGAGGCAACAACAGATGGAAACACAACGCGGTTTTACTTTGATCGAACTGATGGTCGTGATCGCCATTATTGCGATCCTTAGCGCCATCGGCATTCCTGCCTATCAGAGGTATATCCAAAAAGCAGCGATGACCGACATGCTGCAAACCATGACCCCGTATAAAATGGCCGTTGAATTATGTGTGCTCGACAATGGCGTACCCACCGCATGTAACGCTGGCAGCCAAGGCATCCCTACGGGCGGGACATCACGTTATGTCAGCGCAGTTCAGGTCAGCCAAGGTGTGATATCGCTGACCGGTACTCAAACGCTACAGGGACTGACAGTGGCATTGACCCCAACTCAAAATACCCAAGGTCTGACCCGCTGGACCCGCCAGTGCACCAGTGACAACACCAACCTGCAAGAGACCTGCCAAGAGGTCTTCCGTTTTGATACAACCAACACGACGCCAACACCATGAGTGTGACGATCAGCGATGAAATCCATGCACTGTGTCGACGCTATCAGGCGCTGGCACTCAGTGAAGATGAGTACTGTCTGAACGTCGCCCTGGCTGAAGAAGCGCCTCAGGCACTGCTATCAGCTCTGCGTTTCGCTACCGGTAAACGCATTCATCTGGAACAGTGGCCAACAGCCCGGCTGGAGCTGGAACTGAACCGCCGTCAAATACAGGGCAACCATCTCCAGCAAGCCCTTCAGGAACCAGAACCCGATGCGCCCTCACTAAATGACGAAAGTGACACACCCGTCGTGCAGTTCATTAATCAGACCTTGCGCATCGCTATTCAGCGGCGTGCCTCGGATATTCATGTCGAACCTTACCAGCAGACGCTGCGTATCCGGCTACGCATCGACGGCGTACTGCAAGCCATAGCTTCACCACCTTTTGCGCTTGCCGCACGCCTTACCGCCCGGCTGAAGATCATGGGGCAACTGGACATTGCTGAACGCCGCCTACCGCAAGATGGTCAGCTCAGCGTGCAGTTGGATAACGCGACATACTCAATGCGTATCGCCACCTTACCCACGCTGCATGGTGAAAAAGTCGTACTGCGGATCCTGCACACGGAGCGTCAGGAACTGCCGCTGGAACGGCTGGGTATGGATCAGACTGCGCTGGCACAGTTTGCCGCAGCGCTATCCTGCCCTCAGGGCATGATCCTGGTCACCGGCCCGACGGGTAGCGGTAAAACCGTTACTCTCTATAGTGGCCTCCGCCAGTTGAATGACGCACAGAGCAATTTATGCAGTGTTGAGGATCCTATTGAGATCCCACTGTTTGGCGTCAACCAAACGCAGATTAACGCCAAAACCGATCTGGATTTCTCCCGCGTTTTGCGCGCCTTACTGCGGCAAGATCCGGATATCATCATGATCGGTGAGATCCGCGATCGAGAAACCGCAGAAATCGCGGTTAAAGCTGCGCAAACCGGTCACCTGGTGCTTTCCACATTGCACACCAATTCCACCAGCGAAACGCTGACGCGCCTGACCCATATGGGTATTCCCGGATATCTGATTGCCGCCTGCCTGAAATTGGTGATTGCCCAACGATTGGTGCGCAAACTTTGCCTTCACTGCCGTTATCAACAAACCGAGGCGGTACGCTTTCCCACTGCGATTTGGCCTCTTCCTTTACAACCCTGGCAAGCCGATGGCTGTGAGCACTGTTTCAGCGGTTACTATGGCCGTATCGGGGTCTATGAGTTGTTGACTATCACACCAGAGGTGCAGACCGGTCTATTGCAAGGTGAAGCCCCTGACCAGTTAGCCGAAATTGCCCGTCAGCAGGGGCAGGCAACATTGATACAAGCCGGGTTAACGTTGGTTTCGCAAGGTGTTACCTCGCTGGAAGAGGTGTATCGCATTGTCGGCATCATTGCCGATACTGGAGAGGCTCCGTGAAAACCTTACGCCTTTTCCTCTGGCAGGCGATTGATTCCCAAGGCCAAATGATCCATGGGGAGTTGATTAGCCCCGAAAAGAACAAGGTCAGCCTATGGCTTATCGAACAGGGGCTGCAGCCCTACCAAATTAACAGCGGTAAGCGCATTACCTCCAGCCAGTGGCGCGGAGAACCTTTGATCCAATTCACCCGCCAGCTTGCCACCTTGCTACAGGCCGGGCTACCGCTGGTTAGCGGATTACAACTTCTGGCGGCAGAGCACTCCTCCCCCGCTTGGCGCTGTTTGTTACGCGAGCTCAGCGAGCTGGTGCGGCAAGGCCAGCCGTTTTCTGAAGCCATCGCCGGACAAACTGCCATATTCCCTTTGATCTACCGCCAGTTGATCGCCATTGGGGAACTAACCGGCCACCTGGATGAATGCTGTCTACAATTGGCTCAACAACAGGAAGCCCATCAAAAGCTGCAGAAGAAAGTGGTTAAGGCACTGCGGTATCCCTTGTTTATCTGTGCAGTGGCGCTGTTGGTAAGCATTCTGATGCTGGTCATGGTGTTGCCGGAGTTTGCCGGTATATACCAGTCATTCAATGCGCCACTGCCGTGGTTTACTCAAGGGCTGCTGAATCTTTCAGCCCTGTTGATCCAGAGCGGCCCTTGGCTAGCCGTCATACTGTTTTGTTCGATATTGGCTTATTTTCGTCGCCTACACCCACAACCACACTGGCGCAGGCGTGAACAGGCAGCACTGCTACGCCTGCCGTTGATTGCCCCTTTGATCAAAGGCGGTTGCCTAAGCCAAATATTCCGTATTCTGGCGATGACCCAGCAAGCCGGGTTAACACTAATCGAAGGGTTGAACGCAGCCGCACTGTCGGTAGATAACCTGTTTTACCGTCAGGCGATTGAGGCGGTGCAGAAACAGATTGCACAGGGGCACACTTTTCACAGTGCGTTGAAGCAACAAGCGCTGTTCCCTTCGTTATGTCAGCAATTGGTACGAGTAGGCGAAGAATCAGGGGCGTTAGATACGCTGCTGGGCAAACTTGCGCTGTGGCATGAGCAGCAAACCTTTGAACTGGCCGACACATTGGCACAAACGCTGGAACCCATATTGATGTTGGTGGTCGGTGGGATCGTCGGCACGCTGGTAATCGCGATGTATCTGCCGATTTTTCAGTTAGGGAATGTGTTGGGGTGAACCCGGAGACCAACATGGGCGCAGCACTGAACTACGCCCACCATTTGACTACGTGCAAGCAAGCCAGATTACTTGCTGCCGAATACGCGGTTTTCCTGTTCCGCTACGCGGATGAAGGTGGTACGTTTGGTCAGCTCTTTCAGACGTTCTGCACCAACATAAGTACAAGCAGAACGCAGGCCACCCAGGATGTCACGAACGGTAAATTCCACCTCACCACGCAAAGGCAGCTTAACGGTTTTTCCTTCAGCTGCTCGGTACTCAGCAACGCCACCAACGTGGCGTTTCATGGCAGACTCGGAGCTCATGCCGTAGAACAGCATGAATTTCTCACCGTTTTCTTCCACCACGGTCCCTTCGCACTCGTCATGACCTGCCAACATGCCACCCAACATGACAAAGTCCGCACCGCCACCGAAGGCTTTCGCAACATCACCCGGCACTGAACAACCGCCGTCGCTGACAATCTGACCACCAAGGCCATGTGCCGCATCTGCACACTCGATCACTGCAGACAGCTGCGGATAACCAACGCCAGTTTTCACTCGGGTGGTGCAAACCGAGCCAGGGCCAATACCGACTTTAACGATATCAGCACCAGACAGGATCAGTTCTTCAACCATTTCGCCAGTGACGACATTACCGGCGCAAATAACATGGTTTGGACAGGCCTCACGCGCTTTCTGCAAGAAGGCGACAAAATGCTCTGAGTAACCATTAGCCACATCGATACAGATAAACTTCAGCCCCGGCGACAAGGCCAAAATCTGCTGCATCTTCACAAAATCAGCGTCGGAGGTACCGGTTGAAACCATAACGTGGCGCAGCACTGAGGCTGGGACGCGTTGCACGAATGCGGCCCATTGCTCAACGGTATAGTGTTTGTGTACGGCAGTGAGAACGTCGAAGGAAGCCAGGGCCTCTGCCATGCTGAAGGTGCCGACTGAGTCCATGTTGGCGGCAATAATCGGCACACCGGACCAGCTCAAGCCAGAATGTTTGAAGGTAAACTGACGTTCCAGCTCAACCTCAGAACGGCTTTTCAGCGTAGAACGTTTAGGGCGGATCAGCACATCTTTAAAGCCTAACTTCAAATCTTCTTCAATACGCATGACTAATGATTTCCTGGTTTATGGCGACGGATCGCAGAGAGTATTCGAACCTATACCCTATAAATTTGAAGTGGCAGCCAACAACGCTGTAACTTGAAGAATGGCGGGTATAGATTAATGCCAGTTCCAGTGACGCTATCATACGCGCTAATAATCGCCGGACAAGACTGCGAATTCTCGATTATTTACGCTACAATCCGACAAATTTACCTGCGCAACCGCAGTGTGAGCTCCCGCTCATTTTCCTTTCTGGCTCCGTTTTTTTATCAGCGTACAACGCAAGCGACCGGACAAGCACCACCTGCTGACTTGCACTTCTGCGCGATCGCTTTATGATTCGTCTATTATTTTTTTATGAATACCAGGTGCATTTCCTACCATGGCCTACATTGTTGCGTTGACAGGAGGTATCGGCAGCGGTAAATCAACCGTAGCGGATACCTTTGCACGCCATGGCGTGACGGTGGTCGACGCTGACGTCATTGCCCGGCAAGTTGTTGGGCCTGGCACCCCGGCTCTGGCGGCCATCGCCGAACGTTTTGGTAATGAAATGTTGCAGCCTGACGGCACACTTAACCGTGCTGCGCTGCGTCAGCGTATCTTCAGTAACCCTGATGAAAAGCGCTGGCTGAACCAACTGCTGCATCCGCTGATTCATCAGGAAACCCAACGCCAACTGGCGCAAGTCACTAGTCCCTATGCACTTTGGGTCGTGCCACTGCTGGTGGAAAATAACCTGCAGGCGCGTGCTGACCGCGTGTTGGTGGTCGACGTTGACAGCGAAACTCAGTTGGCCAGAACCATTGCCCGCGACGGTATCAGCCGTCAGCAGGCACAGAACATACTGTCCGCACAGGTCACGCGTGAACAGCGTCTGGCCGTTGCTGATGACATAATTGATAATAGCGGCGCTGCTCAGGGGATAGAGCCATTAGTTGCCGCACTGCATCGCCGTTACCTTGAGCTGGCGGCATCAGCGACCCGACAGGATTAAACTGAATGAGTGATGTTTCCCCAAGCGTTCTTTTTGAACACCCGTTGAATGAAAAAATGCGCACCTGGTTGCGTATGGAGTTTTTACTGCAACAATTGCACGGTCAGCGCGCATTGAGTGAAACAGCCATCGCCCTGACGTTCTTCCGTACCATTGCCGATCTGCTGGACGTGCTGGAACGCGGCGAAGTGCGCACTGAGTTACTGAAAGAACTGGAGCGTCAGCAGCAAAAACTGCTGGCATGGGCCGATGTACCTGGCGTCGATATGTCGCTGGTAGAGCAGTTGCGCAACCAGTTAAAGCAATGTGCTGCGGCTCTGATGTCCGCCCCACGCCTCGGTCAATCGCTACGTGAAGACCGGCTGATTAGCCTGGTCCGTCAACGCCTGAGTATCCCTGGCGGTTGTTGCAGTTTTGACTTACCAACACTGCACATGTGGATGCATGCACCTCAGCAGGAACGCAATGACGACGTCAGCCAGTGGCTGCAAACGCTGGAACCGCTGAACCAAGCACTGACCATGGTGCTGGATCTTATCCGTCAGTCAGGGCCATTTCGCAATCAAATCAGTTTGAATGGCTTCTTCCAGGATAACGCTGAAGGTGCCGATCTGTTGCGCTTGCGCATCAACCTGGCTCACCAGCTTTACCCACAGATTTCCGGCCATAAGACTCGCTATGCGATCCGCTTCTTGCCACTGGACAGTGAGTTTGGCGTAGTGCCGGAACGATTAACCTTTGAGTTGGCCTGTTGTTAACCCAATGCAATAAAGACCTTTCACATGTTGAAAGGGTGTAAGGAACCGAATATGACGACCGTAGTGAAATGCCCAACCTGTGGCAAAGGCGTGGTATGGGGTGAAGTCAGCCCCTTCCGCCCATTTTGCAGCAAACGCTGTCAGCTAATTGATCTGGGCGAATGGGCTGATGAAGAGAAACGTATTCCCAGCAGCAGTGATCTGTCAGAAAGCGAAGACTGGAGCGAGGCAGACGATCGCTGATCGTACTGCTTACCGGCCTGATATTTACCAGGCCGGTCGCTTTACTGCGCGGCGTTAGCCTGCGCCACCAACAGTTTAATAATGCTGACATTGGCCTCTGGGAACTCATCTTCCCGTAAATCCGCCTGCTTCACCCAACGCATTGGCTGTCCTTCACGGCCAAACGGCTCGCCCGTCCAGCCCTCCACCAAATAAAAATTCAACGTCACGATACGATCGGTAAAGTGGTGCTCAAATACTTCCAGCAGCTCTGCACGCTCGGTTTCAATACCCGTTTCCTCCAGCAGTTCACGGTTAAGCGCCTGTTCTGCCGTCTCACCCTGCTCAATCTTACCGCCTGGAAACTCCCAAAAACCGGCCATATGTGAATCGGCCGCTCGCCGGGTAATAAAGATTTCCTGCTGGGCGTTACGAATGATGCCGACAGCAATGTTCAGGTGTTTCATCGCATTCTCCTGATTGATTCGTCGGGGCACGCAGTTCGCCCCAAAAAAACAGGGGTTCAGCATGCTGAACCCCTGGGCTTTATTGGTTATACACTGCCGGGCTTACTTCTGCAGACGGCCGTGACACTGCTTGTATTTTTTACCGGAACCGCAAGGGCAAGGATCGTTACGGCCAACTTTGCGTTCTGCGCTCGCCGGAGCATCAGGATCTTCGGTAACAAGCGCGTTTTCTTCGTAGTGGCTCAACTGTTGCTGTTTCGCCAGGCGCTCAGCTTCTTCGCGGCGTTGCTGTTCCAGTGCTTCAACCTCTTCCGGCATCCGCACCTGCACTTTGCTCAGCACGCTGATCACTTCATGTTTCAGTGATTCAAGCATGGTCGCAAACATGTTGAAAGACTCACGTTTGTATTCCTGCTTAGGATCTTTTTGCGCATAACCACGCAGGTGGATACCTTGACGCAAGTAGTCCATGGCCGCAAGATGCTCTTTCCACAGTGAATCCAGCGTCTGCAGCATCACGCCTTTTTCAAAGTTGCGCATCATCTCGGCGCCAACAACTTCTTCTTTACGTTTGTACTCTTCTTTAGCTGTTTCCAGAATACGCTCACGCAGCGTTTCTTCGTGCAATTCTGGTTCTTTGTCCAACCATTCAGCAATTGGCATATCCAGATCGAAGTCGTTCTTCAGGCGCTCAGTCAGCCCCTGAATATCCCACTCTTCTTCCAGAGACTCCGGTTGAATGTAGGCATCGATAGTGGTTTTGAATACGTCTTCACGGATGCTGCTGATGGTTTCGCTAACGTCAGACACGTCCAGCAGCTCGTTACGCTGGCTGTAGATAGCACGCCGCTGATCGTTGGCTACATCATCGTATTCCAGCAACTGTTTACGGATATCAAAGTTACGGCTTTCCACTTTACGCTGTGCGTTGGCAATGGCTTTGGTGACCCATGGGTGCTCAATGGCCTCACCTTCTTTCATACCCAGTTTACGCATCATGCTGGAAACGCGATCAGAGGCGAAAATACGCATCAGGGCATCTTCCATCGACAGGTAGAAGCGGGATGAACCGGCATCACCCTGACGACCAGAACGGCCGCGCAGCTGGTTATCGATACGGCGAGATTCATGACGCTCGGTACCAATAATGTGCAGGCCACCTGCGGCTAACACTGCGTCATGGCGAACTTTCCAGGCATCTTTAATTGCAGCAATCTGTTCTTCAGTTGGATCTTCCAACTGAGCAATCTCTGCCTGCCAGCTGCCACCCAATACGATATCGGTACCACGGCCCGCCATGTTGGTGGCAATAGTAACCGCAGAGGTCTGACCGGCTTGCGCAACAATATCCGCTTCCATGGCGTGGAACTTGGCGTTCAATACCTTATGGGCAATGCCAGCCTTCTCGAGCTCACGCGAAACAACTTCAGATTTCTCGATTGAGATCGTACCAACCAGCACGGGTTGGCCGTTAGCGGTACGTTCACGAATGTCTTCGATGATAGCGCCAATCTTCTCCTGTTCAGTCATGTAGACCAGATCAGGCATATCTTTACGCAGCATTGGGCGGTTAGTTGGCACCACAATGGTGTCCAGCTTGTAGATAGAGCTAAATTCAAACGCTTCGGTATCCGCAGTACCGGTCATCCCCGCCAACTTCTCGTACAAACGGAAGTAGTTCTGGAAGGTGATCGATGCCAGCGTTTGGTTCTCGTTCTGGATTTCCACGCCTTCTTTGGCTTCTACTGCCTGATGCAGACCATCAGACCAGCGACGACCATGCATGGTACGGCCGGTGTGTTCGTCAACGATGATAACTTCACCGTCTTTGACGATGTAGTCAACGTCACGGGTGAACAGTACGTGGGCACGCAACGCCGCAGTTACGTGGTGCATCAGCATGATATTGGTCGGTGAGTACAGTGACTCCCCTTCCTCCATGATGCCGGCGTCCATCAGCATTTCTTCGATCAAGATCAGACCGCGTTCAGTCAGGTGTACCTGACGCGCTTTCTCGTCAACCGAGAAGTGGCCTTCACCCTGGAAAGTATCTGAGTCTTCTTTTTCCTGACGAATCAGTTTAGGAATCAGTTTGTTAACCTTGATATACATCTCAGAGCTGTCTTCCGCCGGGCCCGAGATAATCAAAGGAGTACGCGCTTCATCGATCAGAATGGAGTCAACCTCATCCACCAACGCATAGTGCAACTTGCGCTGAACGCGTTCTTCGGGACTGAATGCCATGTTGTCGCGCAGGTAGTCAAAACCGTATTCGTTGTTGGTACCGTAGGTAATGTCTGCGGCATAGGCTTCACGCTTAGCCGGTGCAGGCATACCTGGCAGGTTAATACCGATGCTCAGACCGAGGAACTCGAACAGTGGGCGGTTGTTTTCGGCGTCACGCTGTGCCAGATAGTCGTTCACGGTAACCACGTGCACACCGCGGCCGCTCAAGGCGTTCAGGTAAGCCGGCAAGGTTGCGGTCAGGGTTTTACCTTCACCAGTACGCATCTCTGCAATGCAGCGATCATTCAGAACCATACCGCCCAACAGCTGCACGTCAAAGTGACGCATGCCGAATACGCGCTTACTTGCCTCACGCACCACGGCGAAGGCTTCCGGCAACAGGTTTTCCAGCACTTCGCCCTTTTCCAGGCGCGCGCGGAACTCATTGGTCTTGGCTTTCAGTTCGTCATCGGATAGCTTTTCCATGTCCGGTTCCATCTGATTGATCAGCTCAACCGATTTGCGCATGCGGCGCAGCGTACGATCGTTACGGCTACCAAAAACTTTGGTCAATAATTTCACTAACATGATGTTTGATATCTCTGTCATGACAGCCAACACAGGCCGTCAATTTGCTGTTATTTTTAGGTTTTTTTGTCGCCCGATGGGCAAAAATCAGCTTACGATAGTTGGCCCGGCGCGGATGCCCTGCACCTGTGCGAGCCACAACCCAGTCTGATGTTGTGCAAAGGCAGGCAGTACGGCATGGTGGGTATCACGAATGATGGTCGGCGGCTTCGGCTCATGCGTCAGCAGCGCGTTAAGAGTTGAAAGTAGCGCCAGTTGCGCCACCTGCAATGGGGGTTCAGCCACTTCCGCTTCGTTTTCCTGCACTCGCGCATAGACTGCCTGCGGTGCAAGAGCAAAAGAAAGGTGACGAATGACGGTGCGAAGCGCATGCTGGTGCCAGTAATCGACACTGAAGGTCGGGCGGCGATGCGCTTCCTGCAACAACGCCAGGCTATTAAAGGCGTTACTGGCGGAATTTTGCCGGTTCAGGCTAGAGGAAGTGCTCGGCAGAGCGGCTTGATCAGGGCTGCCTGCCAGATTTGTAGGTACGCCAAGCGTGGCCGCAACCATCCCTAACAGGAGATGGGGCCAGAAATAACGTCTGCCAAATTGTCGCCAACGATTTAGAATACCGATCACGAGTTTATTATCCGCCGGAGCCCATTATGCGCGATAGCCGTCCACAATTATTAGATTCCCTGTTCGACGACGCGTCTGCAGAAGACAAAGGGCCGCTGCATAACGTCCAGCAACGCGCAGTGGCGCTGCTTAAGCTTAACCGTGCAGTGAAAGGCCTATTGCCGGTTCAACTGCATCCTTGGTGCCGCGTCGCGAATTTCCGACAGGGTATTTTAGTGCTAGAAACGGCAAATGCCAGCTGGATGATGCGCCTACGCTACGAACAACCGGCTTTATTATCTGCACTACGAGCGCAAATTCTACCATCATTGTCGTCGATCGACATCAGGATTAATCCGGCCTTGATGGCAAAAGGGAGCAACCTTGTGCAGAACACCGCAAAAACGGCAGGAAATACGCAGCCGAGCGCACCGATGCGTCATCTGAGCCAGGAAAGTGCTGAAGAATTAAGGGGATTGGCGAGCAGAAGTCCAGAAAAACTGCGCAAGATATTGGAACGACTGGCGTCGCTGGCCGGAGAGAGTGCCAACGCTACCAGTCGTGATAAGTAATCAGCGGTATTTACCCTTCATACCTCCGGCCGTATCTTTTTGTTAACGTGCTACACTCACCCCAATCACTGATTTCTGTAAGTTCTTGGGGATTTACTGCGTTGCCGTCAAGACACGACCCGAATTAATCGAGTATGGGCTTATGCCAATACGGTGGACGGTGCTTTGAATGCCAGTGGCATTTCTGCTTCGTCCTGGAAGGTGACGTATTCCCACGCTTCCTGTTTTGCCAATACTGCTTGCAGCAGTTTGTTGTTCAGCGCATGGCCAGACTTGTACGCGGTAAACGCGCCAATGATATTGTGGCCGCACATGAACAGATCGCCGATAGCATCCAGCATTTTGTGACGAACAAATTCGTCTTCAAAACGCAGGCCATCTTCGTTCAGAACGCGATAGTCATCTACCACGATGGCGCAGTCAAAGCTGCCACCTAACGCCAAACCACGTGACTGTAAATACTCGATGTCACGCATGAAACCGAAGGTACGCGCACGGCTGATTTGACGCACGAACGAGTCGGCAGAGAAATCCAGGCGGTAGCGTTGCGTACTGGCGTCGATCGCCGGGTGGTTGAAGTCGATGGTGAAGTCCAGGCGGAACCCGTTATGCGGGGACAGCTCGGCCCACTTGTCGCCATCTTCAACACGCACGGTGTCTTTCAGACGCAGGAATTTCTTCGCAGAGTTCAGTTCTTCGATGCCGGCATCCAGCAACAAGAAGACGAACGGGCTAGCACTACCGTCCATGATTGGGATCTCGGCGGCGTCAACTTCGATAACGATGTTGTCGATGCCCAACCCAGCCAGCGCGGCATTAAGATGCTCAACGGTAGAAATACGCACGTCATGCTCATTCACCAGGCAAGTACAGAGCATGGTATCACGCACGGATTTTGCATCAGCCGGAAAATCAACCGGTGGATTCAAGTCAGTGCGACGATAGATGACCCCGGTATTAGCCGCCGCGGGGCGCATTGTCAGCGTGACTTTCTTGCCGGTATGCAAACCGACACCTGTCGCCTGAACAATACGTTTTAATGTCCTTTGTTTGATCATCGTTTTATCTCGCAATGTTATCAATCCTACCGACCAAGCATACAGCATGGCCGGCGGGACAGTTTAGCACAAAGAGCGGAGATTCCAAATTCTCAGGATATTCTTAGTCTGCCTGCTTACGCAGGAAAGCAGGAATATCAAGATAGTCGGGCTCTTTATTAGGCTGCGCAGTCGGATCGTTAACTACCTTAGCGGCAGGTTTCACTTCCTGCGGCAACGGCGACATGCCGTGCTGCTGGTAGCGATGATCCATCACTGGCTGGCTAGCCTGTTTGTTGGTCACCAGCGTGATTTCTGGACGTTTGTCCATGCCGATACCGGTCGCAACCACGGTCACACGCAGTTCGTCGTTCATTTCCGGATCCAGCGAGGTACCGATAACCACGGTGGCATTGTCGGAAGCGAAAGCACGAATGGTGTTACCCACGGTTTCGAACTCATCCAAACGCAGGTCAAAGCCAGCGGTGATGTTGACCAACACGCCACGAGCGCCGGACAGGTCGATGTCTTCCAGCAGTGGGCTGGAGATCGCCATTTCCGCAGCTTCTTCAGCACGGTCTTCACCACAGGCCACGCCAGAACCCATCATCGCGTAGCCCATTTCGGACATCACGGTGCGCACGTCGGCGAAGTCGACGTTCATCAGGCCCGGACGGGTGATCAGTTCGGCAATACCCTGCACCGCGCCTTTCAGTACGTCGTTAGCCGCGCCGAACGCGTCCAGCAGAGAAATGCCACGACCCAGAACTTTCAACAACTTGTCGTTCGGGATAGTGATCAGTGAGTCCACATGTTTGGACAATTCTGCGATACCCTGCTCAGCGAACGCCATGCGTTTCTTGCCTTCAAAATTGAAAGGCTTAGTCACCACGGCCACTGTCAGAATACCCAAGTCTTTAGCAACTTCAGCGACAACCGGCGCTGCACCGGTACCGGTACCGCCACCCATGCCGGCTGCAATGAAGACCATGTCTGCACCATCGAGTGCGGCGCGCAGGGCTTCACGGTCTTCTTCCGCTGAATTGCGACCCACTTCAGGGTTCGCGCCTGCACCCAGACCTTTGGTAATACCACTACCGATCTGGATGGTTTGGCCAACTGCCGTTTTACGAAGCGCCTGAGCGTCTGTATTAACGGCAAAGAATTCAACACCTTCGATGCGCTCGCGCACCATGTGTTCAACGGCGTTGCCACCGCCACCGCCGACGCCGATGACTTTAATCACCGCGTCATTGGTTAGTTCCATTGGTTCAAACATAGTTTCTCTCCGTTTTGTGCCTGTCGCTGCGAGATCATAAAAAGATTACTCAGCATGATCTCTTTGTTGAAACATTAAAACTCTTTTCTCAGCCAGCTATTGATACGTTTAAACCAATTGCCCACTGAGGCGCGTTTTTCTACTTCTGCCTCACCACTCAGGTGAGACTCTTTTCCATAGTGCAGCAGACCTACCGCCGTAGAGTAGTAAGGCTCCTGCGCATAATCCGTCAGACCCGTGATGTTCAAGGGTTGGCCGATGCGTACCTGAGTGTGGAACACCCGTTGCGCACAAGCTGCCAGGCCATCAATCTGGGCGGCGCCACCGGTCAGCACAATACCTGCTGCCAAATGATGCTTCACCCCTTGCTGACGCAGTTGCTCCTGCAATTGCAAAATTTCATCGTTAACCAGATTCAACAGTTCGGTGTAGCGTGGCTCAATAACTTCAGCCAGTGTCTGTCTTTGCAGACTACGAGGAGGACGCCCCCCAACGCTTGGCACCTCTACACTTTCATCCTTGCTAACAATCGACCCAAGCGCACAGCCGTGTCGAACTTTGATCGCTTCCGCATCTGTCGGCGGTGTGCCGAAGGCGTAAGCGATATCGCTGGTGACCACGTTCCCGGCATAAGGGATCACTTTGGTGTGGCGCAGCGCACCGCCGGTGTACACCGCCATATCCATGGTGCCGCCGCCGATATCCACCACACAAACGCCGAGTTCGCGCTCATCTTCGGTCAGGACCGCATAACTGGCGGCCAGACCGGCGAAAATAAGTTGGTCCACTTTCAGACCGCAACGTTCTACTGCTTTAACAATGTTCTTCGCCATGTCGTTATGACAGGTGATCAGATGCACCTTGGCTTGCATACGCACGCCGGACAACCCAACCGGGTTTTTGATGCCTTCCTGATAATCGATGGCGTATTCCTGAGGGATGACGTGCAGGATGCGGTGTTCGTCGCGTACGCGTACCGATTTAGCGGTATGCACCACGTTTTCGACATCTTCCTGTGTCACTTCCTCTTCGGAAATAGGAACCATCCCTATTTCGTTCTGGCAACTGATGTGTTTACCCGATAATGCGAGGTAAACCGAAGAAATCTGACAATCAGCCATCAGTTCAGCCTGATCGATAGCGCGCTGTACGCACTTCACTACCGACTCAAGGTCGTTAACGCCACCCTTATCCATACCGCGAGACGGGCAACTGCCCACCCCGATAATGTTGACCATGCCATCGGGCAGAACTTCCCCTACTAATGCGGAGACTTTTGCAGTACCGATCTCCAGTCCAACTACCAGTTTTCTGTCCGTCGACTTGATCATTGTTGTTTTGCCTGTGCCTGATTCTGTTGCTGATTACTGTTTTGCTGATCGCCTGCTGCCTGCGGGTCGATAAACACTGGGGCCCAACCTACCGATGCACCGGACTCATAGCGTAAGTCGACATAGCTGACTCGCTTACTCTGAGCCTGCCCCTGCTGCTGCAATACCGGATAAAGCTCGATAAAGCGCTGCAGGCGTCCAGTACGATCGTCGCGTCCCAGCTCCAGCCGAACATCATTATCCAAAGCCAGCTGCCAGGAATGGCGGGCACTCATGGCCGCCATTTTCAGCGTATATTTGCTGGCCGCTAACATGCTGCTCATGGCCCGATAACCTTCAAGAACATCCTGTTCGCTCCCTTCCGGGCCATAGAGCAACGGCAATTTCTGTTTGCCAATTCGTTCTGCAGGCACGCTGAAGGACTTGCCTTCTGCGTCCACCATGTGCAAATCATTCCAGCGTGCTACCGGGACATATTCCACCAGGTGGATCTTCAGCTCATCCGGCCATTGCTTACGCACGCTGGCCTGCTTGATCCACGGCAGGCGTTCAATCTGCTGCTGGATGATATCCACATCCTGCGTCATGAAAGTACCCGGCGATCCCAACGCCAAGATTGCCTGGCGAATATCGTCGTTGGTGGTGTAGTGACGTTCACCGGTTACCACCAGTCGTGACAGCGGCAGGCGGCTGGCGTCTTTCATCCAGCCAATAACCGCCCAGCCACTCCACAGGACCGTTCCCAACACCATCAGCAGGAAAACCATTCCTGCTAACTGGGTTCCATTGCTGCGGCGCGGGTTATTATCCACCTCGCGTTCACGCGCATTCAGGGCAGCTTGCGACATATCAGTCGGCCAACTCCAAAATTCTCGCTACCAGCTGCGAGAAGCTTAAACCAGACTGGCGCGCTGCCATCGGCACCAGGCTATGACTGGTCATGCCCGGCGAGGTATTCACCTCAAGCAGATAGAAGCTGCCATCGCTATCCTGCATCACATCCACGCGGCCCCAGCCGCTGCAGTCCAGCCCACGGTAGGCGCGTAACGCCAGGGCAGCCATTTCGGCTTCCTGCTGCGCACCCAGGCCACTCGGACAGAAATACTGGGTATCGTCCGAAATGTACTTGGCCTGATAGTCATAAAACACGCCGGCCGGTTGAATACGAATTGAAGGCAATACCTGATCGCCCAACATCGCAACCGTGTATTCCGGACCGCTCAGCCACTTTTCGACCAGCACGTCGTCGTCATGGCGGAAACCTTCTTCCAACGCCGCTTCAAGCGCGTCACGCTCAGTGACTTTGCTCATGCCAACGCTCGACCCTTCACGGCTCGGCTTGACGATCAGCGGCAGGCCCAGAGCTTCGACGCGAGCAATCAAAGCAGTCTTTTCAGCACCAACATACTGCTTACGGTTCAGCGCTACATAAGGTGCCACCGGTAAGCCCATCGACTGCCACACCATCTTGGTGCGCCATTTGTCCATGGTCAGCGCCGACGCCATCACGCCACTGCCGGTATAAGGCAACTCAAGGAACTCCAGCATCCCCTGCAGAGTGCCGTCTTCACCACCGCGGCCATGCAGCGCGATAAATACTTTGGTAAATCCGTGGTCTTTCAGCTGGGTCACCGGGAAGTCACGGATATCAATGCCATGCGCATCAATACCGGCTTCACGCAATCCGGCCAGTACGGCGGCACCAGATTGTAATGACACTTCACGTTCAGCGGAGGTACCACCCAGCAATACGGCAACTTTATCGGCCATGATGTTCCTCCTCTTTCTTCTGTGGCTGCAGCTTAAGCTCAGCCAGTTTTCGGGCAACTTTACCCACGTTGCCGGCACCTTGTACCAACACCAGGTCATCTGCTTGCAGCAACTGCGCCAAGGTTTCCGGCACGGTGTCTGGATCGGAAACCAGAATCGGATCCAACTTGCCGCGGCTACGGATAGTGCGACATAGCGAACGGCTGTCCGCCCCTGGGATTGCCGTTTCACCCGCGGAGTACACGTCCAGCATCAACAGCACGTCCACCTGCGACAACACGTTAGCAAAGTCGTCGTACAAATCACGGGTACGGGTATAACGATGTGGCTGGAAAATCATAACCAGCCGTTTATCCGGCCACCCCGCACGCGCTGCTTTCAGCGTAGCGTCCACCTCAGTCGGGTGGTGGCCATAATCGTCTACCAGCATTGCGGTACCCTCTTTGCCGTTGACCGGCGTCAGCGGGAACTCGCCCAAGAAATCGAAGCGACGACCGGTGCCCTGGAAACCTGCCAGCGCACGCAGGATATCTGCGTCATCGATCCCTTCTTCTGTCGCTACCGCCACTGCCGCCGCGGCGTTCAACGCATTGTGACGGCCCGGCGCATTCAGGGTCACTGTCAACAACGGTTTGTCCTGACGGCTCAGCGTAAAGTGGCCCTGCGGCCCAATCTGGCGATAGCTTTCAATGCGCACATCAGCATCTTCGCTAAAACCGTAAGTGGTGATATGACGACCCACACGCGGCAGCAATTCACGCACGACAGGATCATCAACACACATCACCGCACGGCCGTAGAACGGCAGATTGTGCAAAAAGTTAATAAACGTCTGCTTCAGGTTTTCGAAGTCGCCCTGGTAAGTCTCCATATGGTCGGCTTCGATATTGGTGACAATCGCCACCATCGGCTGCAAGTGCAGGAACGACGCGTCGCTCTCGTCCGCTTCCGCAATCAGGTAACGGCTGGAGCCCAGACGCGCATGGGTACCCGCCGCTTTCACCAGCCCGCCGTTCACAAAGGTCGGGTCCAGGCCGGCTTCGGCATAAATGCTCGAGACCATCGCGGTCGTCGTAGTCTTACCGTGCGTACCAGCAACAGCGATACCGTGGCGGAAACGCATCAATTCGGCCAGCATCTCCGCACGGCGGATCACAGGAATACGCGCTTCACGGGCTGCAACAATCTCCGGGTTATCGGCGGAAATGGCGGTAGAAACCACCACTACGCTGGCATCCAGCACATTTTCCGGGCGGTGATGGAAGTAAATCGTCGCCCCAAGCGCGCTCAATTGTTGGGTTACCGGGTTTGGTGCCAAGTCGGAACCGCTGATTTGATAACCTTCGTTAGCCAACACTTCGGCGATACCACCCATGCCGGCGCCACCGATGCCGACAAAGTGAATGTGCCGGACGCGTCGCATCTCGGGCACGATAGTACGTAGTTTCGCCAGTTGCTGTGTATTCATCAGTCTCTCTAATCCGGGTCTGGCGTGCCAGGCCCCTCTCTAACATTCTTTAATTCAGGCCCGGCGTACCGAACCCCTGCATATATTATTTGGCGACCCGCACCAACTCTGCCGCCACACGTTCTGTGGCATCAGGGATAGCAACTGCGCGCACCTTTTCGGCCATTGCAAGCAACGTCGGACGATCCCAACTTGCCAGCAGTTCCGCGACGACATCGGCGTTAAACTGCGGTTGTTCGATAATCCTCGCCGCACCGGCTTCTTCCAGCGGACGAGCATTCCAATACTGTTGACGGTCTTTGTGCTGGAATGGCACAAATATCGCCGGGAGACCTGCTGCTGCGATCTCGCTGACGGTCAGCGCACCAGAACGACACACCACTACATCAGCCCAGGCGTAAGCAGCAGCCATGTCATCAATAAACTCAGTCACCTTATGTTGTGTCTGCCCTACCCTCTCGTAGTCGCGCAACACGTTTTCCAGTGCACCTTTGCCTACCTGATGCCAGAGCGTTATTTTATCGCCCAATCTCGCTGCGACTTCAGGAACTGTCTGATTCAGTACCCGGGCGCCCTGACTTCCACCAATCACCAGCACACGAATAGGCCCTTCACGCCCGTTCAATCGCTCTGCTGGCAGCGGTAATGCCAGTACGTCGGTACGCACAGGGTTGCCCACAACAGGCGCGTTCGGGAACGCACCAGGGAATGCCTGCAACACGGTTTTGGCAATACGCGCCAGCCAACGGTTGGTCAGCCCGGCAATACCGTTTTGCTCGTGCAATACCACCGGGACACCGCACAGCCATGCCGCCAAACCGCCAGGGCCGGAAACATAACCGCCCATGCCCAGCACCACGTCCGGCTGGTAGCTACGCATAATCGCTTTCGCCTGGCGTACAGCATGCCAAATACGCAGTGGCGCGCTCAGTTGGGCTTTCAACCCTTTGCCACGCAGGCCTGAAATACGGATGAAATCAATCTCGATCCCGTGCTTTGGCACCAGATCGGCTTCCATTCGGTCTGCGGTTCCAAGCCAGCGCACCTGCCAGCCTTGCGCCATCAGATGATGTGCGACCGCCAGTCCCGGGAACACATGCCCGCCGGTACCACCTGCCATCACCATTAAACGCTTAGGTTTCCCGCTCATCCCTTACCTCTTCACAAACGCCTGGGCTTTAGCCAGACGCGTTTCATAATCAATACGCAACAACAGCACGATTGCCGTCGACATAATCAGCAGGCTCGAGCCACCGTAACTTATCAGTGGCAACGTCAGACCTTTGGTCGGTAACATGCCGGCTGCGGCGCCAACGTTAACCAGCGCCTGGAAGCTAAACCACACGCCAATTGAACAGGCCAAAAAGCCGGAAAAGCGCTGATCCAGCTCCAACGCGCGGCGACCAATCGACATCGCACGAAAAGCGACGCAGAATACCATTAACAATGCGAAAACCACACCGATATAGCCCAGTTCTTCGCCTAAAATCGAGAAGATAAAGTCGGTGTGTGCTTCCGGCAAATACTCGAGTTTCTGCACCGAATTACCCAGCCCTTGCCCCCAGAATTCACCGCGACCAAAGGCCATCAGAGACTGGGTCAGCTGGTAACCGCTGCCGAACGGATCGGCCCATGGATTCCAGAACGACGTCACACGACGCATACGGTAAGGTTCTGCAATAATCAGCAGCACCACCGCAAAAGCTCCGGAACCGATGATCGCCAGGAACTGCCACATTTTGGCGCCAGCCAGGAACAGCATCGCCAACGTAGTGATAAACAGCACTACCACAGTACCGAGGTCCGGCTGTGCCAACAGCAATACCGCCAACACGACCATAACGCCCATCGGTTTGCAGAAACCCCAGAAGTTGCTGCGCACCTCTTCAACCTTACGGACCAGATAGCTCGCCAGGTAACAGAACAACGACAGCTTGGACAGCTCCGCTGGCTGAATACGCAACGGTCCCAGCGCGATCCAGCGCGATGCCCCGTTTACCGAACTACCCACCACCAATACGATCAACAGCATCACAATCGACATCAGCAACATGACATTGCTGTAGCGCTGCCAGACTTCCATCGGAATACGCAACGTCACCATCGACAGGCCGAACGCCAACCCGAGGTATAACGCATCACGCTTGGCGAACAAGAAAGGATCGTCCGCCAAACGCTGGCCGATCGGCATCGATGCCGACGTCACCATCACAAAACCGATAATGGCCAACCCAAAGGTCAGCCACAGTAGAGTGCGATCGTACAACACCATATTGACCGAGTCGTTATCACGCGATCCCGCGACCCAGTTTTTAAAGAGTTCGGTCAGCCCGAAGTTCGGCAAGCGTAGTCTCATCCGCCGAGCTCCTGTGCCAAGCGGGCAAACTCGTCGCCACGCACTTCAAAATTACGGAACTGATCAAGGCTGGCGCACGCCGGTGACAAAAGCACCATGTCGCCAGATTGCACCCGGCCGGCAATCGCCTGCATCGCCTGCTCCATAGTATCGGTCAACGTTGCGACCTCCGGTCGCAGCTGCGCTAACTGCTCACCATCACGACCAAAGCAGTACAGACGGACATTATCGCCTTGCAGGTAACGCGCCAACGGGGAGAAGTCGGCAGATTTGCCATCACCACCCAGCAACAGATGAAGGGTCCCCTCCACCTGCAAACCATTCAGCGCCGCTTCGGTGCTGCCAACGTTGGTAGCTTTAGAATCATTTATCCAGCGTACGCCGTTATGTTCCCATGCCAGTTGGAAGCGGTGTGCCAACCCGGTAAAGGTCGTTAACGCTTTAAGGCTGGAAGCGCGTGGAATCTTCACTGCATCAGCCAATGCCAACGCGGCAAGCGCATTGGTATAGTTGTGACGGCCGGTCAGCTTCATCTCACGGGTGTTTAAGATTTTCTCACCGCGAACCCGCAGCCAGGTCTCGCCCTGCTGACGGTTCAGGTGATAATCACCCACATCCGCGCCAAAGCTAACGCAGCGCTCATCGGCGCCACGGACAGGCATGGTCAGCGCATCGTCCGCGTTTACCACACAGACTTCAGCATTTTCATAGACTCGCAGTTTGGCGGCACGGTACTGCTGTAGGCCAAACGGGTAGCGATCCATATGATCTTCGGTGACATTCAAAATGGTCGCTGCTGCCGCATGCAAGCTAGACGTGGTTTCCAGTTGGAAGCTAGACAGCTCCAGCACGTACAATTGGCACTCTTGGCGCAACAGGCTCAGTGCAGGCAGACCGATATTGCCGCCGACGCCCACCGCCCAACCGGCTGCTTTTGCCATCTCACCCACCAGGGTAGTGACCGTGCTTTTACCGTTGGAACCAGTGATGGCCACGATCGGTGCCTGGGTTTCGCGGCAAAACAGTTCAACATCGCCAACGACTTCCACGCCAGCGTCCGCTGCGGCGCTCAACGCTGGGGTAGCCAACGCCATACCCGGGCTGGCGACGATCAAATCCGCCGCCAACAGCCAGTCCTGATTCAGATCGCCCAGATGACGCTCTACGCTGTCGGGCAGCTTGTCCAGCCCTGGCGGTGAGACGCGGGTATCCATAACGCGTGGCGTCACGCCCCGCGCCATAAAGAAATCAACACAGGACAGGCCGGTGAGGCCCAACCCAATGATGACGACTTTTTTACCCTGATAGTCTGCCATGATTACCGCACCTTCAGCGTCGCCAGGCCAATCAGCACCAGCATCAGCGAAATAATCCAGAAGCGCACGATCACGCGCGGCTCTGGCCAGCCCTTCAATTCATAGTGGTGGTGAATCGGTGCCATGCGGAAGATACGTTGTCCACGCAGCTTGAACGATCCCACCTGCAAAATGACCGACAGCGTTTCAACCACAAACACGCCGCCCATGATCAGTAACAGGAACTCCTGACGCAGCAGCACCGCAATGGTGCCCAATGCGCCGCCCAATGCCAGCGAACCAACATCGCCCATGAAAACTTGAGCCGGGTAGGTGTTGAACCACAGGAAGCCCAGACCGGCGCCAACAATGGCGGTACACACAATCACCAGCTCACCGGCATGACGCAGATACGGGATGTGCAGGTAGTTGGCGAAGTTCATGTTACCGGTAGCCCAAGCCACCAGCGCAAAACCCGCGGCCACGAATACCGTTGGCATAATCGCCAGGCCATCCAGCCCGTCGGTCAAGTTGACCGCGTTGCTGGTACCCACAATCACAAAGTACGCCAGCAACACGTATAACAGGCCCAGCTGCGGCATGATGTCCTTAAAGAACGGCACAACCAGCTCGGTGGCTGGCGTGTCTTTTCCTACGGCATACATGGCGAAAGCAACCACTAGGGCAATCACCGATTGCCAGAAGTATTTCCAACGAGCAATCAGCCCTTTGGTGTCTTTGCGTACCACCTTGCGATAGTCATCAACGAAACCGACGATGCCATAGCCCACCAGGACGAACAGCACGCACCACACGTAAGGGTTTGACGGATAGGCCCACATCAACACAGAAACGGTGATAGAGGTCAGGATCATGATGCCGCCCATGGTCGGCGTACCACGTTTGCTGAAATGCGACTCTGGGCCATCGTTACGCACGACCTGGCCAAAGGACATTTCCTGCAGGCGTTTAATCACCCGCGGTCCCATCCACAGAGAGAGGAACAGCGCGGTCAGCAGGCTGACAATGGCTCGGAACGTCAGGTAGGAAAAGACGTTAAAGCCGGAATAATATTTGACCAAATGCTCGGCCAGCCAAACTAACATGGTGCTTTCTCCTGTAACGCGCGTACTACCTGCTCCATTGCGGCACTACGTGAACCCTTGATTAACACGGTAATTACCGCATGTTCTGACAGTAATTCCGCCACGCGCGCGATCACTGCTGCCTTATCCTGAAAATGTTCGCCGTTACCGGAGGCTTCAATCAGCGCCTGGCTTAACGGACCCACACCGAGCACTTTATCGACTCCCGCCATCCGAGCGGCTTCACCCACCTGACGGTGACATTCTTCGGCTTCCGCCCCTAACTCTGCCATGTCGCCCACTACCATCACGCGATAGCCCGGCATTTCGGCCAGTACCTGTGCAGCGGCGGTCATTGAACCGACGTTGGCGTTATAGCTGTCATCCAGCAGCAGCTGATGGTCAGAAAGCGCGATCGGGAACAAACGCCCCGGTACTGCCTGTAAATTTGTCAACCCTTGACGCACCGCCTCAAGCGATGCACCTGCCGACATGGCGAGTGCCGCCGCGGCCAACGCGTTGGCCACGTTATGACGGCCCGGCAACGGCAGCGCGATCGGCGCGGTACCGAATGGGCTGTGCAGCGTAAACTGCGTTCCCTTGCCATTGACCTGCACATTATTGGCGAAGAAATCAACACCTTCCGCCGCCTGAGGTGAGAAACGCCAGACAGTTTTGCCGTCCAGCATGCTCTGCCAGTGCGGCCAGTCGTTATTGTCGGCGTTGATGATCGCCACACCGTCAGCCGGCAAACCGGCAAAAATTTCGCCTTTCGCCTGGGCAACACCGGCCAGCGAGCCAAAGCCTTCCAGGTGAGCGGCCGCCAGGTTATTCACCAGCGCGGTCTGCGGACGGGTTAATGCGGTGGTGTAAGCAATCTCGCCAATATGGTTCGCGCCCAGCTCAATCACGGCGAAGTCATGCTGCGGCTGCAAACGCAGCAGCGTTAGTGGCACACCAATGTCATTGTTGAAATTGCCGGCGGTATACAGCACTTCACCGCACTCACGCAGAATGGCCGCAGCCATTTCTTTCACCGATGTCTTGCCCGAGGAACCAGTTAACGCCACAACGCGGGTAGGTACCTGCTGGCGCACCCAGGCAGCGAGCTGCCCCAAGGCCAAGCGGGTGTCTTTCACCACCAGTTGTGGAACATCCACCAATAAGCGCTTACTTACCAGCAAAGCCCCAGCACCTGCGGCTACAGCATCAACAGCAAAATCGTGAGCGTCGAAACGCTCACCTTTCAATGCCACAAACAAGCAACCCGCGGTCACCTGACGGGTATCTGTCGTCACCTCAACGATTTGGCAATCGGCGCCGATCAACTCAGCGTCCAATACATCGGCCAGTGCCCGAAGGGAGACAGGAATCATGCCAGTACCCCCAGCAGACGCGCGACGGTGGTACGATCGGAGTAATCCAGGCGGCGATTCCCAACCAGTTGGTAGTCCTCGTGCCCTTTACCCGCCACCAGTACTACGTCTTGTTCTTTAGCTTGCATAATGGCGCTGGTAACAGCTTCCGCGCGGCCATGGATTACCAAGGCGCGCCCAGCGTCCAGCAGGCCAGTCAGGATATCGGTAATGATCGCTTGAGGTTCTTCGGTACGCGGATTGTCGTCAGTCACTACAACGCGATCGGCAAACTGCTCAGCAATACCGCCCATCAGCGGACGTTTGCCTTTATCACGATCGCCACCGCAACCGAATACACACCACAATTGCCCTACACAGTGCAGCCGTGCAGCTTCCAGCGCTTTTTCCAACGCGTCTGGGGTGTGGGCATAATCGACCACAACTGTCGGTTTGCCCGGTGCGTTAAACACTTCCATACGGCCACATACCGGTTGCAGTTGGTGGCCGGTTGCTACCAATTTGTCCAGCGGATAGCCCAGCGACAACAGGGTTGCCAGTGCCAGCAATAGGTTACTGACGTTGAAAGCACCCATCAGGCGGCTTTCAATCTGACCATCACCCCAGCTTGAGCTGAAGTGGATAGTGGCACCGTTGTCGTGATAATTAACGGAGGTAGTTTTCAGCCAACGGCCGTGACAACCTGGCTGCAAGTTATCCTGCATGGTAACGGCAACCGCATCCGGCAACTTACTCAGCCAGCGCTGACCGACTTCGTCATCCGCATTGATAATCGCCTGGCCCACTTCGTGGCTCGCGAACAACGACCACTTGGCCGCTTCGTAATTAGCCATGTCACCGTGGTAATCCAGGTGGTCACGGCTCAGATTGGTAAACACCGCAGCAGCAAATGGCAACGCCGCCACACGGTTTTGCACCAAACCGTGAGAAGAAACTTCCATCGCGGCAAACGTAGCACCGCGCTCAACCAGTTCATTCAGTACATGCTGAACGTCCACAGCAGAACCGGTCGTGTTCTCCGTTGGGCATACTTGACCCAACAGACCATTACCTACAGTGCCCATCACTGCGCTGGTTTCACCCAGCAGTTGGCCCCACTGCGCCAACAGTTGGGTCGTCGTGGTCTTGCCGTTGGTACCGGTGACACCAACCAGACGTAGACGCTCTGCCGGTTCATGATAAAAACGGCCAGCCAGCGCGGACAGGCGCTGATTGAGTTGGCTCAGATAAATCACCGGAACGCCATGCATTTCCGTGATAGCGCCGTCTTCGGCCTGTCCTTCAGCTTCGGCAATCACAGCGGCAACACCCTGCGCGATAGCCTGCGGAATATAGCGGCGTCCATCCGTCTGATGGCCGACAACGGCGACAAACAGATCCCCGGCAGCCGCAATACGGCTGTCTAATGTCATTTCCCGCAGCGCGCGCCCGGGTGCCGTTGGCACCCACGGAGCGAGTAAGTCGCGCAAATTACGATCGGCCACCTGAACCCTCTTTTCTGTTGATTACAAAATCGCTTTTCTCACCGGTGGGCAACGCATCCGGCTCAACGTTCATGGTACGCAATACGCCGCCCATGATGGCGCCAAACACCGGTGCAGAAATCGCACCACCGTAGTATTTCCCACCCTGCGGGTCGTTGATCACCACCACCAGAGCGAAACGGGGATTACTGGCTGGCGCAACGCCAGCGGTATAAGCGATGTATCTGTTGACGTATTTGCCATCCGGTCCCACCTTTTTGGCAGTACCGGTTTTGATAGCAATGCGGTAACCCTTGATCGCGGCCTTCACCCCACCGCCGCCGGGTAAGGCAACGCTTTCCATCATATGCACGACAGTGCGCACCAGAGGTTCAGGGAAGACACGCTCACCGGCAACCGGTGGGTCAACTTTGGTAATCGACAGCGGGCGATAAACACCCAGACTGCCGATCGTGGCGTAGACTCGCGCTAACTGTAACGGGGTTACCATTAGCCCATAGCCGAAAGAGAAGGTGGCCCTCTCTATGTCAGACCACCGTTGTTTTTTTGGGTATATGCCACTGCTTTCTCCGACCAGCCCCAAATTGGTCGCTTTTCCCAATCCAAAACGAGAGTAAGTATCTACTAACGCTGAGGACGGCATCGATAACGCCAGCCGTGAAACGCCGACGTTACTCGACTTCTGCAAGATCCCGGTCAGAGAGAGTTCCGCGTAACGCGCAACGTCTCTGATTTCCTTGCCGTTGATACGGTAAGGGACGGTATTGAGCACACTGTTTTCTTTCACAATGCCGTGCTGCAATGCCGTCATAACCACCATAGGTTTCACGGTGGAGCCGGGTTCAAAAATATCGGTGATAGCACGGTTACGCATGGTTTCTTTCGGCGTACCGGCCATATTGTTCGGGTTGTAAGACGGGCTGTTAGCCATCGCCAACACTTCGCCGGTGTTCACATCCACCAGTACCGCGGTACCAGATTCAGCCTTGTTGAACGCCACAGCGTTGTTCAGTTCACGGTAAACCAGCGCTTGCAGGCGTTCATCGACGCTCAGGACCAGGTTATGCGCGGCCTGGCTGTCGACAGATGAGATATCCTCGATCACCCTGCCAAAGCGGTCTTTACGCACAGTCCTTTCGCCCGGTTGCCCGGTCAGCCAGCGATCGAAGCTCTTCTCAACGCCTTCAATCCCCTGCCCGTCAATGTTGGTTACGCCGATAATATGCGAAGTCACCTGACCGGAAGGATAGTAGCGTCGGGATTCCTGACGCAGATAAATCCCCGGCAGTTTCAGCTTGTGAATGTAATCGCCGATCGCCGGGTTCACCTGACGCGCCAGATAGACAAAGCGCCCCTTCGGATTGGCATTAATGCGAGTAGAAAGCTGGTCCAGCGGGATATTCAGCGCATCAGACAGCGCCTTCCAGCGGCTGTCCAACGTAATGCCCCCGCGCTCATTGAGCTCTTTCGGATCCGCCCAGATAGCGTTCACCGGGACGCTCACCGCCAGCGGGCGTCCTGAGCGATCGCTGATCATACCGCGCGACGTCGGGACTTCCTGCACGCGCAGTGATCGCATGTCGCCTTCTTTCACCAGGCGGTCCGGGTTAATCACCTGCAAATAAGCCACACGCAGCATCAACCCAACCAACGCCAGCAAAATACAGCCGCACAGCAACGCAAAACGCCAGCTTACAAAGCTGGCCTGATCTTCCTGGCGTTTCAACTTACCGGGGCGTGCTGCTTTCATGCGTTCCCTTTCTACTCCGTGTAATGATTTCAGTTAAACCCTTCATTGTTTAACGATGATATTTTCCTGCGATGGATCAACATGTTGCATCTGCAGTTTTTCAGTAGCGATGCGCTCTACCCGACTGTGATCCCCAAGAGCATTCTCTTCCAGAATCAGGTTGCGCCACTCAATGTCCAGAGCGTCTCTCTCTAAAACAAGCTGCTCGCGTTCGGCGGTCAACAAGCGGGTGCGGTGCGCGGTTGTCACCACGAAAACCGCAGAAACCAGCGAAGCAATCAGCAAAATCAATGGGATCTTGGCGTTGCGCAGCAAATCACCGCCAATGACTCCAACTAAACCGTGACGCTCATTACCAATCACGCGGGCATCCTCTCGGCAATACGCAGCACCGAACTACGCGCACGTGGGTTTTCAGCGACTTCGGCATCTCCAGGCATCATCTTGCCCAGCGCTTTCAGCGTACGCCCGCCCATGCTGCGCAGTTGCTCTTCAGTCAGCGGAATACCCGCAGGAACCTGAGCACCGCGGCTATGATGGCGCATGAAGCGTTTAACAATACGGTCTTCTAAAGAATGGAAGCTGATGATCGACAGGCGCCCTTGTGGGGCCAGCACTTCCAGCGCGCCGTCCAGCGCACGTTCAATCTCTTCCAATTCACTGTTGATATAGATACGGATCGCCTGGAAGCTGCGAGTTGCCGGATGCTTATGCTTATCCCGGAACGGGCTGGCATTGGCGATCAAATCGGCCAGCTCTTTAGTCCGCGTCATTGGCTCTACGAGGTTTCTTTCTACGATGGCGCGAGCAATGCGCTTGGCGAAACGCTCTTCACCGAAGGTTTTTAACACCCAGGCAATGTCGTCTGCTTCTGCTTTCATCAGCCATTCAGCAGCCGACTGACCGCTCGATGAGTCCATACGCATATCCAGCGGACCGTCACGCATGAAAGAGAATCCGCGTTCTGCGTCATCCAACTGCGGGGAAGAAACGCCCAGATCGAGCAAAATGCCATCAATCCGCCCCACTAATTCGCGTTCCCGCACATAGTGTGACAAATCTGAGAATGGGCCGTGTACGATGCTAAAACGAGGATCTTCAATAGACTTGGCGGCTGCAATCGCCTGTGGGTCGCGGTCAATTGCCAGCAAACGTCCTTCCGGCCCTAGCTGGGACAGAATCAGACGCGAATGGCCACCGCGGCCAAAAGTACCGTCGATATATATGCCGTTACTGCGAATATTGAGGCCGTTAACCGCCTCATCCAACAGTACGGTAGTGTGTTTATAATTTTCCAACATGCTTATAGCGACAAGTCCTGTAGCCGCTCAGACAACGGTTCCTGAGTCGACTGTTCTGCGTCAATATCATCCTTGACTTGTTGATACCAGGTCTGTTCATCCCACAGTTCAAACTTGTTGAACTGCCCGACCAGCATCACTTCTTTTGTAAGCCCGGCGTGTTGACGTAGCGTAGTGGCTAACAACAACCGACCGGCACTATCCATCTGACACTCACTGGCATGTCCCAATAACAGGCGCTGAACGCGGCGCTCGGCGGGATTCATACTCGACAGACGGGATAACTTTTGTTCAATAATTTCCCATTCGGGCAGTGGATAAAGCAGCAGGCAGGGCTGGTGGAGGTCAATGGTACAGACCATTTGGCCTTGCGATTGCTCGTTCAGCAAATCCCGATAACGGGTGGGTACGGCAAGCCGCCCTTTGCTGTCGAGGTTAACCATCGTTGCTCCACGGAACATTCCTGAGTTACCCCTTCACGACCGTTTTCACCACTTTACCCCACAAATTCCCACATAATGGAGTTTACGGAGGGTATGAAAACCTTGTCAAGCCAGAGCGCCAGCGCTTTGGCAATATTTCTTCGGTCATTTTGGGAGCTAGCTCGCGAAAGGAACGCTATTTATTAGATGATTAAAAATTAACATCATGATAAACGGGGAGAATTTTCTAAGCGGAAAGAACCTGATTAAAAACCTGACAAATCGGCGATTAATTAACTCAATACTTCCTTCTGCAATCGATGTCTCATTTTTCAGCTCGGCAATCACAGCCCTGTAACCCTGCGCGAGCCGCAGCGGGCAAGGCCCAACGTCAGCTCGCTCTAAAAGTGAAATATGGCATAAGCTATTGAGTTAATAACGCTCAATGGTTATTTCACCCCAAGCCGGGGGCTATTTTACTTCAATTAATGCGCCAGTGATAAGTCAGGCAGAAAAATAAATCACTCGGATATTACGAGGCGAGCTAATTTCGATTTAAATCAATTTAGTAAGATTATTCTCAAAATACCTGTTTACAATTATGGTTTCATTTCCTTACATCATTTATTTCCACAATTTTTAGTGAAAATAATCACCTTGCGACTAAAGATTATGCAACTCATTGTTTTTTATTGAATAGTTTGAATGCATCCATTTTTAATCCCTTCGCGCCATATTCTTCTGCATTCTCCCAGAACAAAAATCACACAACCCCGTTAAATAAAAATATTCAACTACTTAGTTAACACTTGATGAAGGTATAAACTACGTAAAGAATGAAAGACCAGACTTAACATCTTTAAATTAAACAATTAACAGAACATTAACTAATAATCACGGAGATTGCACTATGCTTTCGCCTGTTCCGCATTGGCGTAGCGCCGCCGCCGATACCTTTGCACTGGTGGTGTACTGTTTCATTGCCGGCATGGCAATAGAAATCCTGATATCCGGGATGAGTTTTCAGCAGTCACTCTCATCTCGTTTGCTGTCAATTCCCGTCAATATCCTGATCGCCTGGCCTTATGGCCGTTATCGTGACGCCTTTATCCGCGTCGCTAAACGTCTTCACTGTCATCCTTTTTTACTGCGTAACCTTGCCGACTTGTTGGCCTATGTCAGTTTCCAATCGCCGGTTTACGCGGCCATATTGTGGAGCGTAGGTGCCGACGGGCAGCAAATCATGACCGCAGTAACCAGCAACGCGGTAGTCTCAATGGCGATGGGCGTGGTGTATGGCTACTTTCTCGAATATTGCAGAAAGCTGTTCAGAGTGGCGGGTTACGTATAAGGGGATTCGGCAGGAGTGCAAAACAGCACACCTGCCAGAAGATTATTTGCGGCTCAGGCTGCCACGGCGGAAAAGATTACGGCGAATACGCGTCAGGCCAGGTTTAGGTTTGCGTGGTTCATCCAGGCTGGCCAAGACCAGTTCCAGCACGCGCTCGGCCACATCACGGTGGCGCTGTGCGACTGCCAAGACAGGGCACTCCAGGAAGTCCAACAACTCATGATCGCCGAATGTGGCGATGGCCAGATCGGTCGGCAAACGACCGCGTTGTTTCAGCGTTACATCCATCACTCCTTGCAGCAAAGAGAATGAAGTCGTGAACAATGCTTGTGGCATTGGATGAGTTTTCAGCCATTCGGCAAATAACACCCCCGCCGCCTCACGTTCATAGCTGTTGGCATACAGATAATCGACATGCCTTTCATCATCTTGCCATGCTTGACGGAACCCTTGTTCACGCAGGAAGCTAACGGAAAGCTCCGGCAACGCGCCCAAATACAGCACGGACTCTGCCGGGAATGTACGAAGTTCCTGTGCCAACGCGAAAGAGTCTTCTTGATCGGCACCGACAACGCTGATGAAGTGTTCGCGGTCCAGCGCTCGGTCCAGCGCGATAATCGGCAAAGGATCGTTAGCCCAACGCTGATAAAACGGATGCTCCGGTGGCAGCGCGGTGGATACAATAAGCGCATCAACCTGACGTTGCAGCAAATGCTCAATGCAACGCATTTCATTATCCGGTTGATCTTCCGAACAGGCAATCAGCAACTGGTAACCACGTTGACGCGCCTGACGCTCCAGATAGTTGGCAATCCGGGTATAACTGGTATTTTCCAGATCCGGTATCACCAAACCGATTGATCGGGTTCGCCCAGCGCGCAACCCTGCCGCTACGGCATTTGGGTGATAGTTGTGCTCCCTGACCACGGCCATCACTTTTTCGACGGTTTTATCGCTGACACGATACTGCTTCGCCTTGCCGTTGATGACATAACTGGCCGTGGTGCGCGAAACGCCTGCGAGACGCGCGATTTCATCCAGTTTCACGTTAACCCCTTAATGACGCTGAAAATAGAAGTGAAAGCTATGCTCGGATTAACCATCGCATCCTGTGCGGGTATTCAATCCAGCCTCTGCGATCTAACAGCAGAAAACACTGCTGAGCAACCGCTTTTGCCGAAAGGTGCCAGCAAACAGGCAAAAAACACCGAAAAACAAAGGGCGCAGCCCTGCCACGCCCCTAAATCCTGCTACATTGGGCTTCAACGCATGATTTTATCGCCGCGCGACACGCCAACCACGCCAGAGCGCGCGACCTCAACGATCTCGGCCACTTCGCGCACCGCGTTAAGGAAGGCGTCCAGCTTATCGCTGGTACCGGCCAACTGAACGGTGTAAAGCGTGGCGGTCACATCGACAATCTGCCCGCGGAAAATATCAGCGCAGCGCTTCACTTCCTCACGGCCATAACCGCTGGCTTGTAACTTCACCAACATAATTTCACGCTCAACGTGTGCACCCTGCACCAGTTCGCTAACGCGCAGCACATCCACCAACTTATGCAGCTGCTTTTCGATCTGCTCTAACACTTTCTCATCACCGACGGTTTGAATCGTCATGCGTGAGAGCGTGGGATCATCAGTCGGCGCTACCGTCAGGCTTTCGATGTTATAACCACGCTGAGAAAACAAACCCACCACACGCGATAACGCACCAGATTCGTTTTCCAGCAATACAGATAAAATACGGCGCATGATCAGGTCCTCTCCGTTTTACTTAACCACATTTCGTCCATGCTTCCACCACGAATCTGCATTGGATAAACATGTTCGGTTTCATCGACGGTCACATCGACAAATACCAGGCGTTCTTTTTCAGCCAGCGCCTGCGCCAGCTTGCTTTCCAGCTCATCCGGCGTACGAATGGCAATACCTATGTGGCCGTACGCCTCTGCCAGTTTGACGAAGTCCGGTAAGGAATCCATATAAGATTGGGAGTGGCGGCCGGAATAAATCATGTCCTGCCACTGTTTCACCATACCTAAATAACGGTTGTTAAGATTCACAACAATCACCGGCAGGTTGTACTGCAATGCGGTGGACAATTCCTGAATATTCATCTGGATGCTGCCGTCGCCGGTCACACACACCACGGTTTCATCAGGTAGCGCAAGCTTTACACCCAGTGCTGCCGGCAGACCAAAGCCCATGGTGCCAAGCCCACCGGAGTTGATCCAACGGCGGGGTTTGTCGAACGGGTAGTAGAGTGCGGCGAACATCTGGTGCTGACCGACATCGGAGGTGACATAAGCGTCCCCTTTGGTCAGCCGGTGCAAGGTTTCGATCACCGCCTGTGGCTTGATGGTGCCGCTGTTTTTGTCGTAACCCAGGCAGTCGCGTGCACGCCACTGCTCGATGGATTGCCACCAATCACGCAACGCATCGTGATCCTGCGCTTTGTCTTCCTGCGCCAGCAGTTCCAACATCTGGGTTAACACCTGTTTGGCATCGCCAACAATGGGAATATCAGCGTCTACCGTTTTGGATATTGATGTAGGGTCAATGTCGATATGCAGTACAGTCGCGTCCGGGCAGTATTTGGCGAGGTTGTTGGTAGTACGATCGTCAAAACGCACGCCGACAGCAAAGATCACATCAGAATTGTGCATGGTTTTGTTGGCTTCATAAGTACCGTGCATACCCAACATACCAACGCTCTGGCGGTGTGTGCCGGGGAACGCGCCCAGCCCCATCAGTGTACAAGTGACCGGCAGACTCAGTTTTTCTGCCAGTTCCAGCAGTTCTGCGTCGCACGCCGAGTTGATCGCGCCACCACCGACGTACATAACGGGTTTTTTGGCCGACAGAATAGTATGCAATGCGCGTTTGATCTGCCCACGATGCCCCTGCACCGTTGGATTATAGGAGCGCATACTCACTTCATCCGGGTAAGCGTATGGCATTCTCACCGCAGGACCCACGATGTCTTTCGGCAGGTCAATCACGACAGGGCCAGGACGGCCCGTAGAGGCCAGGTAAAACGCTTTTTTCAGTATGCCGGGAATATCTTCGGTACGTTTCACCAGGAAGCTGTGTTTCACCACCGGACGAGAAATCCCGACCATGTCACATTCCTGGAAGGCGTCGTAGCCAATCAGCGAGCTGGGAACCTGTCCGGAAAGCACCACCATCGGGATAGAGTCCATATAGGCCGTCGCAATGCCTGTAATCGCATTGGTCGCCCCAGGGCCGGAAGTTACCAGCACCACCCCCACTTCACCGGTCGCGCGTGCGTAGCCATCGGCCATATGCACTGCACCTTGCTCATGACGAACCAATATGTGATCGATTCCTCCAACGGTATGCAGGGCGTCGTAAATATCGAGCACCGCCCCGCCGGGATAACCGAATACATGCTTAACGCCCTGATCAATCAACGATCGGACGACCATCTCGGCTCCTGACAACATCTCCATGGGTTTGCCTCCAGGCTAACTTATTCTTATCTGGCGCCGGAACGTGACGCCTGTTGTGGGGCAATACCCCAAAATTTTTATGGATTGACTATAACCCATTAACATAACGTCAGAATATGAGGCAGGCAAACGGCAAAATGACACAGTAAATGAATGGTTACTGTCACAGGCTGGGGATCGGGAATTTACAGAAACAATGCACTAGCCACAGGTAAATCAAGCTAGGCATTGTTTCAGTCAGGCAGATAATTACAGAACTATATCAGGCAAGAATGATGTTGCTCTTTTCGCTGGACACCAGCCCAGTAGATGCCGTTAAGCGGGCTCCTGATACATTGAGTCAATTTCACGCTGATAACGCTGAGAAATCACTTTACGGCGCAGCTTCAACGTTGGTGTCAGCTCGCCCAGTTCCATAGAAAAAGCCGCCGGCAACAGGGTAAACTTTTTCACCTGTTCAAAACGCGCCAACTCTTTTTGCATTTCACGCAGGCGGCTTTCAAACATGTCCAGAATGTGGCTATTGCGCAACAGTTCAAGCCGATCCTGATATTTCAAGTTGATGGACTTGGCGTACTCTTCCAGGGACTCAAAGCTCGGTACAATCAAAGCAGAAACAAATTTACGCGCATCGGCGATGATCGCCACCTGTTCGATAAAGCGATCCTGCGCCAGCGTTCCTTCAAGCATCTGCGGCGCAATATATTTACCGCCAGAGGTTTTCATCAGATCTTTAAGGCGTTCAGTGATGAACAGGTTACCGCCTTCATCAATAGCACCGGCGTCCCCCGTTTTCAGCCAACCGTCCTCCGTAAAGCTGTCAGCCGTTTCCAGTGGTTTATTGAAATAGCCACGCATCACTATTGGACCACGTACCTGGATTTCATTCTCTTGCCCAATACGCACTTCAATTCCCGGTAAGGGTTTACCAATTGAGCCAAAGCGGAAGTTGCTTTCCTCCCAACAGGAAACCGTGGCGCAAGTCTCAGTCATGCCATAACCGTATTTGATGTTAATGCCCATCGCCTGAAAAAACAGAATGACGTTGTCGTCAAGTTTGGCCCCTGCCGCGGGTAAGAAACGCACCCGCCCGCCAAGTATGCCACGCAGCTTGCTCAGCACTAGCTTATCGGCCCAACGATGGGAAAGATCAAACAGCTTACCCAAAGGCTTACCGGCGCGTTCCTGCAGGAATTTGCGCTCACCGCAAACAATGGCCCAATGGAACAACGCACGCCGCAACCACGGCGCACGTGCAACCTTTTCATGCACTGCACTGAAGATTTTTTCATAGAAACGCGGCACAGCGCACATCAGCGTTGGACGCACCGACGCCATGGCCTCACGCACCCAGTCGGTATTGGGTAAAAATACGTTCTGTGCGCCGGAGTGCATGATAAAAAAGCTCCAGGCACGTTCAAACACATGTGACATCGGCAGGAAACTGAGAGAAACATCCTCTTCATTCACCGTCAGCCGCTCATCGTGCAGATAAAGCTGCGCAGCCAGATTACGATAATCCAGCATGACCCCTTTTGGCTCGCCGGTGGTGCCAGAGGTATAGATCAGTGTGAACAGATCACTCAAATCACAATCGGCGATACGCTGCTGCCGCTGCGATTCAACAGCGGCAAGGTCAGCTTCCAGCTCGAAGGTATTCAGGTGCTGTGCAATTTCGCAGCCACGCAGATCGACAGCGTCATCAAACACAATAATATGGCTTAGTTGCGGACACACGCCACGCAATGCAATAGCGGCATCCAATTGGGCCTGCTCACCAACAAACAGAATCCGTATATCAGCATCATTAATGATAAAAGCTGCCTGGGCCGCCGTATTAGTGGCATACAACGGCACACTAACACCACGCAATTGCAGAATGGCCAAATCAACCAGTGACCAGGCCATGCAGTTGTTAGCAAAAATCGCGATACGTTCCTGCACGTCAACGCCCAACGCCAGTAACGCACTAGCGATGTGGCTGATATGCGTATCGACCTGTCGCCAGGTCAGCTGCGTCTCACCATTCGGAGACCATTGGCGAAAAGCTGTGCGATCGGCACGGTGGGAAACTTGGTGCTGTATACGGTGAGTCAAATGGTATTGCAGCAAATTATTGATCATAGCGCTCTAAGCCTGAAATGAATCAAACAGTTAACCTTGGGCAGGACGGTACATCCTGCATCTCAGCTTACACGTGTTTACTTTTTTTCGCGCAGTCTACCTACTCTCTGGCAGCGGGAAAAGAGTTTTCAGCGTCGAAGTGTGCGCTAAAACTGAGATTAATTTCACCACGTCCATTCGTTTGGACAAAAGGAAGGTTAAAAGGTTTGGTTCAGGCTACAGAATGCATGTCAGGCAGCAGCGCCCTACCAACAGGTAAAAACACTAACCATTATTAAAATGTCAGGATATAATTTCATAATGGCTGTTTTCGGTAAAACTATCGAAAAAATCAGGAAGTAGTTAATTAAAAACACTTAGCTCAAGATATATCTTAGAAAAATCCAAGATAATTCCTAATAAACAAACAGCAAAAATTATTCCCCCAATCGGGAGATAACCGCCTCGGGGGTAATAACCAGCTATTTACTCAGTTATCTCAGGCTGACTCAGCATAGATTTCAACCATTGATGCCCCTTATCACGCTCAGCCGATTCATGCCAAGAAAGATAACATGTGGCCTTGTTCTCAAACCAAGGCAAGGGAATATATTTCAACTGTAACTTTTCAGCTTGCTGCTGAGCTAGCCAAGCGGGAACAATAGCAACCATGTCAGTATTGGATACAATGTTCAGTACACTATATAAATCCGTACACTGCTGAGTGATGACCCGCCGCATCGTGTCTTCTATATAGTAAGGTTTACTGAATGAATAAAATCCCTCAAGCGAGACGACAGCATGCTGCTCCGATAAAATCTGTTCCGGTGTGATGTCGATATCTATTCTCGGATGTTTCTGAGCCAAGACTAACATCAGCTCATCCTCAAAAAGCATGACATTGTTAAATTCAGTAGATTCGAAATTTGCATAACCAATGACAAATTCCACATCCTGATAACGCAATTGGTTGTCAATGTTACTTGTTATATAAGACTTTATTTTTAAATGCGTTTGTGGCGCAATTTCTTTAACATGGTTGATTATTGTTGCCCCCAAACGTAAATCAAGCGGGCTGCAAAGTGCAACAGAGAAAGTGCGATCACTGGTGGCAGGTTCAAACTCCGCCCCTGGCAATTCATTTTGCACTAACTGCAACGCTTGGCGCATAGGGCCAAACAGCTGCCTCGCCCGTGCCGTGGGCTGAATACCACGTCCACAACGTACAAACAGCTCGTCATTAAACATCAGCTTCAAACGTGCCACGGCGTTACTCACCGCGGGTTGTGACATCCCCAAAAAGCTCGCCGCCCGCGTAATATTCTGCATTTGCATAACGGCGTCAAACACCGTAAGTAAGTTCAGATCGACGCTACGCAGGTGTATATCACCTACCTCTTTATCAATAACAACTTCTGAATTACATTCCGACATATCCCACTCCACTAAGTCCTATTTAGATAACTCAAACGAATATAATAAAAACAATGATTGAAACATCACTCTCTTGATCACACACGAAAAAGTTAGTTATCTCCCGCCTTTCCATTTAAAAATTGGCTTGAGCATCATCCTATATAAAAACATGATTAAAGGTTAAATCCTGACGTACGTCTCATTTCTTTTCTTTGCAGCAGACAGAAAATTATCATTGGCTGTTCAACAAATAATCATAAATAACTTATCGTTATAATATCATCTAACACCTTTATCACTAACTGGTCAGATCACAAGAAAATAAAATACAAAAGCACAACATGTCAAATGTCTATTTTTATCCGTTGATATCCATATTTTATAACTCATTCACAAGATACATAAAAAAAGAAAACACATTGACGCTGGAAATACAAAAGAAGGAAAAGCGCTCTTTTAGCATCACGAGACCGATGGTTAGACACGTTTAATTTTAACCAAATGAAAATCAGAAGCAATTGCGACAATATACATTCAGTTAATTTATGCTGAGACGCCCGCAAATCACTCATGATTTTTTATCTGATAATATCATTTTTTGCCGAATTATCGTCTAAAGCACGATATCAGTTAATCACGTATGTAAAGACCATCCCCATTTTCAATCAGGTGTTGACATAGCCAAGCCAATAACGTATCAAATTAGACAACGACATTATTTTAGAGAAGTTGAACCGCTATGAACCGTACTTACCGTCTACTAGGCCTACTACTTAACGCATTTTCTTTGCGCGGTATGCCGGTGGACGCAGTTCAGAGCTGATTCAGCCCACGACATAACAAACCCGCGCTACTGCGCGGGTTTTTTTTTACCCGCTTAGCGTGAAATAAACACGATAAGGAACGCCCTGATGAGCCAACAAGTCATTATTTTCGATACAACGCTGCGTGATGGTGAACAAGCGCTGCAAGCCAGTCTGAGCGTGAAAGAGAAGATTCAAATTGCGATGGCGCTGGAAAGAATGGGAGTCGACGTCATGGAAGTCGGTTTCCCAGTATCTTCACCGGGTGATTTCGAATCAGTGCAAACCATTGCTCGTCAGATTAAAAATAGCCGTGTGTGTGGCTTGGCCCGTTGCGTAGATAAAGATATCGACGTCGCGGCCGAAGCATTGCGCGTTGCCGAAGCCTTTCGTATTCACGTATTCCTGGCTACCTCAACCCTTCATATCGAATCGAAACTGAAGCGCTCGTTCGACGAAGTGCTGGAAATGGCGATTCGGTCGGTGAAGCGTGCACGCAATTACACAGACGACGTAGAATTCTCTTGTGAAGATGCAGGCCGTACGCCGATCGATAACCTGTGTCGTGTGGTGGAAGCGGCGATTAATGCTGGCGCTACAACCATCAATATCCCTGACACCGTAGGCTACACCACACCGAATCAGTTTGGCGGCATCATCACCACGCTGTACAACCGCGTACCTAATATCGATAAAGCCATTATTTCTGTCCATTGCCATGACGATTTGGGCATGGCAGTTGGTAACTCTATCGCCGCGGTTCAAGCTGGCGCACGTCAGGTTGAGGGGACGTTAAACGGCATTGGTGAACGTGCAGGCAACACCTCGTTGGAAGAAGTGATCATGGCGATCAAAGTGCGCCAGGACATCATGAACGTGCACACCAATATCAACCATCAGGAAATTTTCCGCACCAGCCAAATCGTCAGCCAGCTGTGTAACATGCCGATCCCAGCCAATAAGGCGATTGTGGGTTCCAATGCTTTCGCACACTCATCCGGTATCCACCAAGATGGTGTCCTGAAAAATCGTGAAAACTACGAAATCATGTCACCGCAGACCATCGGTCTGAAAGATGTGCAACTGAACCTGACCTCCCGTTCCGGCCGTGCTGCAGTAAAACACCGTATGGAAGAGATGGGCTACAAGGAACAGGACTATAACCTGGATAACCTGTACGCCGCATTCCTGAAACTGGCCGACAAGAAAGGCCAAGTGTTCGATTACGATCTGGAGGCATTGGCCTTCATTAATAAGCAACAAGAAGAACCAGAGCATTTCAGCCTGGACTACTTCAGCGTGCAGTCAGGCAGCAGCATCATGGCTACCGCATCGGTGAAACTGATCTGTGGCGAAGAAGAAAAGGCCGAAGCGGCCACAGGCAATGGCCCGGTTGACGCAGTTTATCAAGCCATCAACCGCATTACCGGTTATCCGATCGAACTGGTGAAATACCAGTTAACTGCCAAAGGCCAGGGCCGTGATGCGCTGGGCCAGGTTGACATCGTCGTGTCCTACAACGGCCGACGCTTCCACGGCGTGGGTCTGGCGACCGACATCGTGGAATCCTCAGCCAAGGCGATGGTTCACGTATTGAATAATATTTGGCGCTCTCAGCAGGTAGAAAAAGAAAAACAGCGTCTGCAACAAAGCAAACATCAAAATAATCAGGAAACGGTGTGAACATGACGAAGACTTACCACATTGCCGTCTTACCCGGAGACGGAATCGGTCCAGAAGTAATGGCCCAAGCGCGTAAAGTGTTGGACGCAGTGCGTCAGCGCTTTGATATCCGCATCACCGAAGCCGAATATGACGTCGGTGGCATCGCTATCGACCGCCATGGTAGCCCGCTGCCACAAGCTACCCTCGCAGGTTGCGAGCAAGCCGATGCGATCCTGTTCGGTTCCGTGGGCGGCCCGAAATGGGAACACCTGCCGCCGGCCGAACAACCTGAACGCGGCGCGTTGCTGCCACTGCGTAAGCACTTCAAGCTGTTTAGTAACCTGCGTCCCGCTCGTCTGTACCAAGGGTTGGAAGAATTCTGTCCACTGCGCGCAGACATCGCCGCCCGTGGGTTCGATATCCTGTGTGTGCGTGAATTGACCGGCGGTATCTACTTTGGCCAGCCGAAAGGCCGTGAAGGCCAAGGTATGCAGGAACGTGCCTTCGATACTGAGGTCTATCACCGCTTCGAGATAGAACGCATTGCACGCATCGCCTTTGAGTCCGCCCGTAAACGTCGCAACAAAGTCACCTCTATCGACAAAGCCAACGTGCTGCAAAGCTCGATCCTGTGGCGTGAAGTGGTCAATCAGGTTGCTAAAGATTACCCGGACGTGTCGCTGTCACACATGTACATAGACAACGCCACCATGCAGCTGATTAAAGATCCGTCCCAATTCGACGTGCTGCTGTGCTCCAACCTGTTCGGCGACATCCTGTCCGACGAATGCGCCATGATCACCGGTTCAATGGGTATGCTGCCATCAGCCAGCCTGAACGAACAAGGCTTCGGCCTGTATGAACCCGCGGGTGGCTCTGCGCCAGACATCGCGGGCAAAGGTATCGCTAACCCGATCGCTCAGATCCTTTCTGCCACCCTGCTGTTACGTTACAGCCTGGGTGCCTTTGATGCGGCTGATGCCGTAGAACGTGCCATCAACCAGGCGTTGGAACAAGGTTACCGCACTGCCGATCTGGCCGGTGAAGGTAAAGCGATCAGCACTGATGAAATGGGTGACATTATCGCCCGCTTCGTAACTCAAGGGGCATAACATGGGCAAAACCTTATATCAAAAGCTGTACGATGCCCACGTGGTGTACGAAGCCCCGAACGAAACACCATTGCTGTATATCGACCGTCATTTGGTGCACGAAGTCACTTCGCCGCAGGCGTTTGATGGCCTGCGGGCCATGGGCCGTCAGGTTCGCCAACCCGGCAAGACTTTCGCCACCATGGATCACAACGTCTCGACCCAGACCAAAGACATCAACGCCAGCGGTGAAATGGCACGAATTCAAATGCAGGAACTGATCAAGAACTGCGCGGAATTTGGTGTCTCGCTGTACGACCTGAACCACCCGTTCCAGGGGATCGTGCACGTGATCGGCCCTGAGCAGGGTATGACTCTGCCGGGTATGACCATCGTGTGCGGAGACTCCCACACCGCAACTCACGGGGCCTTCGGCTCGCTGGCATTCGGTATTGGTACCTCGGAAGTCGAACATGTACTGGCGACCCAGACGTTGAAACAGGGCCGCGCCAAAACGATGAAAATTGAAGTCACCGGGGATGCCGCCGTTGGCATTACCGCCAAAGACATCGTACTGGCGGTGATCGGTAAAACCGGCAGCGCCGGTGGTACCGGTCACGTAGTGGAATTCTGCGGAAAGGCGATCGAAGCGCTGAGTATGGAAGGCCGCATGACCCTGTGCAATATGGCGATCGAAATGGGTGCCAAAGCTGGCTTGGTTGCACCAGATGACACCACCTTTGATTATCTGAAGGGCCGCCAGTTTGCGCCGACCGGTAGCAACTGGGAACAGGCTGTCAGCTACTGGCGTACTATGAAGTCCGATGACGATGCCAAATTCGATACTGTGATCAGCTTACGCGCAGAAGATATTGCGCCACAAGTCACTTGGGGCACCAACCCAGGCCAGGTGATTGCCGTCAATCAGGTGATCCCTGCACCGGAATCCTTTAGCGATCCTGTCGAACGCGCCTCTGCCGAGAAAGCACTGGCCTATATGGACCTCAAACCGGGTATCAAGCTGACTGACGTGCCGATCGACAAAGTGTTTATCGGTTCATGTACCAACTCGCGCATCGAAGATCTTCGCGCAGCGGCAGCGATCGCCAAGGGGCGTAAGGTTGCCAACGGCGTTCAGGCAATCGTGGTGCCTGGTTCCGGCCCAGTGAAGGCGCAGGCAGAGGCGGAAGGCTTGGATAAAATCTTTATTGAAGCCGGTTTTGAATGGCGTCTGCCAGGTTGCTCAATGTGCCTGGCGATGAACAACGACCGCCTGAACCCCGGCGAACGCTGTGCGTCCACCAGCAACCGTAACTTTGAAGGGCGTCAGGGCCGTGGTGGACGTACTCACCTGCTCAGCCCTGCGATGGCTGCTGCGGCGGCCGTTGCCGGTCATTTCGCCGATATCCGTGATATTCACTAAGGGGCTAACGTGTCTAAATTTACTCAGCATATCGGTTTAGTCGTACCTCTGGACGCGGCTAACGTCGACACCGATGCCATCATCCCAAAACAGTTTTTACAGAAAGTAACGCGTACAGGTTTCGGCCAGCACCTGTTCAACGACTGGCGTTTTCTCGACGATGCCGGTCAGCAACCGAACCCGGAGTTCGTGCTGAACAAACCGCGTTACAAAGGGGCCAGCATCCTGCTGGCGCGTGAAAACTTTGGCTGTGGTTCCTCACGTGAGCATGCGCCTTGGGCACTGACCGATTACGGTTTCAAAGTCGTGATCGCACCCAGCTTCGCTGATATTTTCTATGGCAACTCGTTCAACAACCAGTTGCTGCCTGTCACACTGAGCGAACAAGAAGTCGATGAGTTGTTCAAACTGGTGGCCGACAATGAAGGTGTGGAGTTCGTGGTTGATCTGGAAAATCAGACCGTCAACGCAGGTGGTAAAAGCTATCCGTTCGAAATTGACAGCTTCCGTCGCCACTGCATGATCAATGGGCTGGACAGCATCGGTTTGACGTTGCAGCACGAAGCGGATATTTCCCGCTACGAAGCACAGCAGCCGGCGTTTCTGAACTGATCATCGGCTACTAATACCCTACATAATTGGAACTGCGGCAAGGCTGCAAGTAAGAATCCCCTGAAGCTTAGTGAACTAAGTAACAGGGGTGTGCTTACGCAGCCAAGACAGCGGCAGTTTCAAGTATGACGGGTTTCACCAGTAACCTAGCCACTTCCACCACGCCCCACCAATCAACATCCAAATCAGCAGGTTAACTACGCTCATCACCCAACCGGCCTTCCACCATTCACCCAGCGTCACATAGCCAGAGCCGAAAATAATCGGTGCCGTACCTGTGCCATAGTGAGTCAGTGACATCATTAGTGAAGAAGAGAACGCCAGGATAAGCCCCAGCAACGCGGGCGGTGCACCGAGTGCAACCCCGGCAGCAAAGAACGCGGCAAACATGGCAGTGACGTGCGCGGTCGTGCTGGCGAAAAAGTAATGCGAATACAGATAGATGATAGTCAGTAACACCGTACCACCTACCCAGCTCATACCCATGTGATCGATACCGTTGCCCACCGTTTGCGACAGCCAACTGATCAATCCCAACTTACCAAGGAAACTGGCCATCATCACCAGCGCGGAGAACCACACGACCGTATCCCAAGCGCCCTTGTGTTTCAGTACATCCTCCCAGCTCAACACCCCCGTCGCCAATAGCACCGCCAGGCCAATCAGCGCCGCAGTGGTTGGGTTAACCGACAATGCCGGACCAAAGATCATCGCTGGGATACCTGCCCACATCACCAACAGCAAGGCAAACACCGCCAAAGTGATTTTCTCGGGTAATGTGATTAGCCCCAAGGCCTGCAGTTTTTCCCGGGCGAAACGTGGTGCATCCGGGGTACTTTTTACTTCCGGCGGATACAACAGATAAATGACCAGCGGCATAACGATGAGCGAGCACAAGCCTGGCACCAGAGCTGCAACAGCCCACATTGACCAAGTAAGCTCAAAGTTGCCATGGGTACCTTTGGCAATCAAACTGACGATCAATGGGTTAGGTGCCGTAGCAGTGATAAACATCGCAGAAGTGATGGGGTTGATATTGTAATTCACCAGTGACAAATAGCGCCCAATCTTACCGGAAGTATTCAACTCGGGTTTGGAGCCAAAGCTATCGGCGATCGATCTCATGATCGGGTGGATAATCCCGCCGCCACGGGCAGTATTGCTTGGCGTTACCGGTGCCAACGTGGTCTCCGCCAGCGTTAATGCATAGGCGATCCCCAGTGTCTTTTTGCCGAATAGCGAAATAAAGTAATAGCCAATGCGCGCCCCTAACCCGGTTTTGTTCAGGCTAAGAGAGATCATGATCGAGAAACCAATTAGCCAAATCAATTGGTTGGAAAATCCGCTCAGCGCATCATTCAGCGCCGCGCCTGGGTTACCCGGGTTGGTAACACCGGTCACTGCTACCAGCGCAATAGCCACCACCGAAACGGCACCAATGGGCATCGCTTTGCCGATAATGGCGATAATAGTGCCGATAAACAGCGCCAGTAAATGCCAGGCATTGGGCTCTACCCCAGCAGGCACAGGGATCACAAACCAAATTAGCAAAGTCGCAGCGAGGGCAAACAGGGAAGGAACAGGCTTGAGCGGTGTTAGTTTATCCATAACATACCCACTTTTCTAAACGGATCGGCATCTCAGCAGCAAGATGGGCGGGAGCGTAGCAGTCACGCTCCGTGTTCCCTTTAGCTTGGAGGGTTGGCGTAATGTTCTCAATGACATGCGTCAATGTTGCTGATGTTAAAACTCACACTTCCCGCACGCGAGCACTCATCCATAACGCCGCTACTGCCAGGATGGTCGCGAACCAATACACCGCATAATGGCCCAGGTTTTCCACCAATGCCCCCTGCAGTACCCCCGCCAGAATCACACCGGTAGAAATACTATTGGTAAACAGCGTCGTCGCAGCCCCCGGACGTCCCGGCATCAGGTCCTGGAAATAAAGCATGCCGATACCGGCGATAATGCCGATAAATATGGCGTTGAACAGCTGTAACACCATCAGAGCCAGCTTGAATTTAAACATCACCAACCCGGCATAAAACAAAATACCCGCCACCACAGCAAACAACATCATGTTGCGCTTACCGAACCGTTTGACGTAATAGCCGGCCAGCAGCATTGCAGGAATTTCCAACCCCGCCGCAGTGCCCATCAGCAGGCCCGCCAGATTCTCCGGCAGCCCCAAATCCGCGGTAATATAGAGCGGCATATCGATGATATACATCGTATTGCACGTCCACATCAGCATCGAGGCGATAAACAAGCGCCGTACATCACGGTTACGCCAGGCACTGGCGGGTGCAATAGGCGCCGAAGCCGTATTGGTAAGTACATTGTCCTGAACTTCCTGCCCAGCACGCGGCACCGATGGCAAGGTAAACCACACCAGTAACGCACAGACAGCAAAGGTTGTCGCCGCAATTACAAACATCACGGTAAATCCGTAGGTCAGCGCCAACGTAAACGACAGCGGCGGGCCAATTACCCATGCCAGCGACAGTTGTGCACGCATCACCGAACTGAACATCACTACTTCACGCGCCGAGCTGTCAGCATATTCTCGCGCCAGCGCGAAAATTTGCGGCATCGCGGTATTGGCAATCGCCGACAACAGCACACCGGCGGTGATCAGCGTCAAATAGTCACGGTTGAAGGCAAACAACAGACAGTTGCCGATCGCCATAATACAACACACCAGAATCAACTTACGCCGGTCGCCATGCGTATCCGAACGCTTGGCCAACAGAAAACTGACGGCAATACCGACAATGGCATTAACGGTGTAAAACAGACCAACCCACAGTGGCCGTACCTTAACTTCAGTCGTAAGGAAGAGGCTCAGCGTCGGGGCCAATAACGCTCCGGCAATGCCAGAAAGAAACGCAATCAGCAGGAAAGCGGCAAAAATGGGATTAAAGCGGCGTGGTAACCCGTACAGACGTTTCATATTGTCGTCCCTGGCCCTAATGCGGAAGAGAGAACCTTAGGCTACGGCAGATAAATTGCAAGAACATCACCGCGGCTGGTGATAAAAAAACCAGTGGGTATGACCCCACTGGCTGGTGAAACAGCACCATTACTCAGAAACTCTTGTGCCCTTCGCCTTTCAAGCCGCGATGTTGCTGCTCAAAGCGCAGTGGCCTAACTCAGTTGTCGCATCAAAGATGCTCGCGATATTCCTTGTCCGCCATCTTATGGATGTCCCATTGGGTCAGGTGAGCCAGCATATCCAGCCGCGCCTGTTCAGGCACCAGCCCCAGCCAATCGGCATGCTGGCGGCGTACCGCGCTGAAATACCGTTGATAGAACTGTTTTGACAAGAAAACTTTCATCTGTCGCCCTCCCCCTTTCATTGAGGAAAATTATCGGCGTAATATAGGGAAAGATAAATTGATGGGTTGATACCGGAGCGTTCCTCTTTTATGTCCACCTCCAGATTGCAACAGCAGTTCATTCGTCTGTGGCAACGCTGCCATGGCGAGCCGACCGATACCACGCTGCAAGAGCTGGCCGAAGTGCTCACCTGCTCACGTCGTCACGTGCGTTCGTTACTTGGAGCCATGCAGCAGCAAGGCTGGCTGACCTGGCAAGCGGAATCGGGGCGTGGTAAACGTTCGCGGCTCACCTTCCACTACACTGGCCTGGCATTGCAGCAGCAGCGTGCGGAAGAATTGTTGGAGCAAGACCGTATTGATCAACTGGTGCAACTGGTCGGCGATAAAAATGTGGTGCGGCAGATGCTGCTGTCCCAACTGGGCCGCAGCTTTCGTCAGGGCAAACACATTCTGCGCGTGCTCTACTATCGCCAGTTGTACAACCTGTTGCCCGGTTCAGCGTTACGACGTTCGGAAACCCATTTGGCACGGCAGATTTTCAGCGGACTGACGCGCATAAATGAGGAAAACGGGGAACTGGAATCAGACCTCGCGCATCATTGGCAAGCTTTAACACCGCTGCATTGGCGTTTTTATCTGCGTCCGGCGATTCATTTTCATCATGGCCGCGAGCTGGAAATGGAGGATGTCATCAGTACGCTCAGTCGCTTGATGCCACAGCCCCTGTTTTCCCATATCGAGCGCGTGATCTCGCCGACGCCATACGTGATTGACGTGCACCTGCTCAGCCCCGACTACTGGCTACCCTGGTTGCTGGGTTCTGTGCACGCCATGATCCTCCCACGTGAGTGGCAGAGTCTGCCGGAGTTCTCACGCCATCCAATAGGAACCGGACCGTACAGTGTGGTACGCAACCACCGCAGCCAGATGAAAATTCACGCCTTCGACGATTACTTTGGTTACCGCGCACTGATCGATGAGGTGAACATCTGGGTGCTGCCGGAAGTGACCGAAGAACTGGTGCACTCCGGCGTCCAGTTGCAGGCGGACGACACTGGCAAAAATGAACTGGAAAGCCGGTTGGAAGAAGGCTGCTATTTCCTGCTGTTTGATCAGCGCTCCTCATTGGCGGCGGATCCGGCCATTCGCAGTTGGCTGTGTGAGTTGATCAACCCGATTTCACTGCTGAGCAACGCCGGGCCAGTCTATCAACGCTATTGGTCTCCCGCCTATGGCATTCTGCCGCGCTGGCACCATAACCGTGCGCTGGCACTACAATCCAAGCCGTCTGGGTTAACCGAACTGACACTGACCTTCTACAGCGAACACTCGGAATTCCACGCCATTCAACAGGCGATCGAACCCTTGCTGGTGCAACAGGGTATCAAGCTGAAGATTCAGATCGTCGATTACGATACCTGGCATAAAGGCGATGCGATCAGCGATGTGTGGCTAGGCAGCGCTAACTTCTATCTGCCGCTGGAATTCTCGCTGTTCGCCACGCTGTATGAGTTGCCGCTAATGCAGCACTGCATGAATGAAGATCTCGCTGAAGATGCGACGTTGTGGCGCGCCAATACCTTACCGCTGGCCGATTTTGGCCGACGTCTGGTCAGCAGCCATCAGCTACACCCGCTGTTCCACCACTGGTTGCAATTGCATGGTCAACGCAGTATGCGCGGTGTGCGGATGAACACCCTCGGCTGGTTTGATTTTAAATCCGCGTGGTTTGCGCCGCCGGAAGCATAAGCGCCTTTCACCGACGCCCGTTAGTCTTTACAATGGCGCCGTCTCAACGGGGTGCAAAAATGCGGCGTGCCGATTTTGCTGAGAATAAACCCGTCGAACCTGATCCGGTCAATACCGGCGGAGGGATTTGAGCCTAGCGAACCGGCAGCCGCCACTCGCCCCCTCAGATACCCTTGCCCCCTAAATGTTCAGGAGTGCAAAGTGGTCAAAAAAAGTCTGCCCTTATTATTGTTGCTGAGCGCCGCGCCGGTGTTCGCCAAACCCACGCTGACGGTCTACACCTATGATTCCTTCGCTGCAGACTGGGGCCCTGGTCCGGCAGTCAAAAAGGCCTTTGAGGCCCAGTGCGACTGTGAGCTGAAATTCGTGGCACTGGAAGATGGCGTATCACTGCTTAACCGTCTACGTATGGAAGGCAAAAACAGTGCCGCCGACGTGGTTCTGGGGTTGGACAACAACCTGTTACAGGCCGCGCAGCAAACCGGTTTATTCGCACCAAGCAACGTCGACAGCGCTCAGTTAAGCGTCCCCGGCGGCTGGCAGGATAAAACCTTCGTGCCTTACGACTACGGCTACTTTGCCTTTGTTTACAATAAAGAAAAACTGAAAAATCCCCCCACAAGCCTGAAAGAACTGGTCGACAGCGACCAAAATTGGAAAGTGATTTACGAAGATCCTCGCACCAGCACGCCGGGCCTGGGGCTGCTGCTGTGGATGCAGAAAGTTTATGGTGACAAAGCCCCCGAAGCTTGGCAGAAACTGGCGAAGAAAACCGTCACCGTGACCAAGGGCTGGAGTGAAGCCTACGGTCTGTTCCTGAAAGGTGAAGGCGATCTGGTACTCAGCTACACCACCTCTCCGGCCTATCATCTGATTGAAGAGAAGAAAGACAGCTACGCCGCTGCCAACTTTAGCGAAGGTCATTATCTGCAAGTCGAAGTGGCGGGCAAACTCAAGGCCAGCAAACAACCGGCACTGGCCGAGCGCTTTATGCAATTTATGGTGACTCCAGCGTTCCAGAACACTATTCCTACCGGTAACTGGATGTACCCGGTGATCAAAACCCAACTACCGGCAGGTTTTGAGCAAATGACCGTACCGCAGACAGCGCTACAATACAGCGCTGAAGACGTGGCTAAACAACGCGGCAACTGGATCCGGGCATGGCAAACCGCCGTCAGCCACTGATCCCACGCTGGTTATGGCCGGGGCTGCTGGCTTCCGGTCTGATCCTGACCGTCGCCGTACTGGCGATGGGTTCGCTGTGGCGACACGCGCCCGAAAGCGACTGGCGGGGTCTGTGGCAGGACAGCTACCTGTGGCATGTGGTGCGTTTCACCTTCTGGCAGGCGTTGTTGTCGGCGCTGATCTCGGTGCTGCCCGCGATCCTGTTGGCACGCGCACTGTTCCGTCGCCGTTTCCCCGGCCGCCAGTTACTGCTGCGGCTGTGCGCCATGACGCTGGTGCTGCCGGTACTGGTGGCGGTGTTCGGCCTGCTCAGTGTTTATGGCCGACAAGGCTGGCTGGCTGCAATATGCGGTTGGCTCGGCATTAACTACAGTTTCTCCCCTTACGGTTTGCAGGGCATCCTGTTGGCACACATGTTCTTCAATCTGCCGTTAGCGACTCGCTTGCTGCTGCAGGCACTGGAAAATATTCCGGTCGAACAACGCCAATTAGCGGCCCAGCTTGGCATGAGCGGCTGGCAGCAATTCCGCTTCGTTGAGTGGCCAGCACTGCGTCGCCAGATCCTGCCGAGCGGCGCGCTGATCTTTATGCTGTGCTTTGCCAGCTTCGCCACCGTGTTGTCACTGGGCGGCGGGCCGCAGGCCACCACCATCGAACTGGCGATCTACCAGGCGCTCAGCTATGACTACGATCTCAGCCGCGCTGCACTGCTGGCTCTGATCCAACTGGCCTGCTGCCTGGGGCTGGTGGTGCTCAGCCAGCGCTTGAGTCAGGCGCTGCCCGTGGGCAGTACCCATGCCCACATCTGGCGCAATCCGGAAGACAGCTTGTGGCGCCGCGTGAGTGATTTTTTGCTGATTGCCGCCGCGCTGCTACTGCTGCTGCCCCCGCTATTGGCCGTCATTGCCGACGGTGCCAACCAAAGCCTGGTCAGCGTACTGCAACAACAGGTGCTGTGGCAGGCGTTATTCACCTCGTTACGTATTGCTCTCGGTGCCGGTGCGCTGTGCGTGGTACTGACCATGATGCTGCTGTGGAGCAGCCGTGAGCTGAAGTTGCAACAGCGGCTGCGCTGGGGCCAGCGACTTGAGCTGAGCGGTATGGTGATCCTGGCAATGCCGGGTATCGTGCTGGCGACCGGCTTCTTCTTGTTGTTAAGCGATACCGTGGGGCTGCCGCAGTCGCCGTATGCGCTGGTGATCCTCACCAATGCACTGATGGCGGTGCCCTACGCGCTGAAAGTGCTGGAAAACCCGATGCGTGACCTGGCCGAACGCTATAACCCGCTGTGCCTGTCGCTGGATATCCACGGCTGGCAGCGACTGCGGCTTATCGAACTAAAAGCATTGCGCCGCCCACTGGCCCAGGCGCTGGCCTTCGCCTGCGTACTGTCGATTGGCGATTTCGGTGTGGTGGCCCTGTTTGGCAACGAGCACTTCCGCACCCTGCCTTTTTACCTGTATCAGCAGATTGGTGCCTATCGCAGTAATGACGGCGCGGTCACCGCACTGTTGCTGCTACTGTTGTGCTTCCTGCTGTTTACCCTGATCGAACGTTTACCGGGCCACCATGATAGATCTTGAAAAACTGACCTACCTGTATGAACACCTGCCAATGCGCTTTGATCTACGCATTGAACCAGGCGAACGTGTCGCGGTGCTTGGCCCCAGCGGGGCGGGCAAAAGTACGCTTCTTAGCCTGATTGCCGGGTTCCTGTCAGCCACCAGCGGTAAACTGCGGCTAGATGGCAGCGACCACACCACAACGCCACCGGCTAAACGCCCTGTCTCGATGCTGTTTCAGGAAAATAACCTGTTCGCCCATCTGACGGTGGCGCAAAACATCGGATTAGGTTTGGATCCCGGATTGCGGCTGAACGAAGAACAGAAGCAACAGTTGGCACAAATCGCGCGACAAGTCGGATTGGAAGAACATGTACTGCGCCTGCCGTCACAGCTATCCGGGGGGCAGCGACAGCGTGCAGCCTTGGCCCGCTGTCTGATCAGGCAACAGCCAATCCTGTTGCTCGACGAGCCTTTTTCAGCACTCGACCCAGCACTGCGCAATGAAATGTTGCAGCTACTGCAAGAAGTTTGCGACCAGCGCAACCTGACATTGCTGATGGTCTCTCACAACCTGGATGATGCTGCACGTATTGCGCCACGCACCTTGCTGGTGGTCGATGGCCGCATTTTTTACGACGGTCCAACGCAGGCGCTGCTGGACGGCAGCGCACCAGAAGCCAGAGTGCTCGGCATTTCACACAAAGCGTGATCCGCAGCGCGTTTTTTATGCTGCGCAAATAAACCTGTTGTGCGAATTTTGCGCCTGTGGTTTTATAAAATCCTGACTTTTTTTACTGATGATAAGGTTCCCTGTGATCGCATCCTCGCTGACTTCGACCCTACTAGTTACCGCGCTACCAGCCGCGGTGATGGTCGTCGTGCGTGTGGTGGTGGTCGTCGGCAATGCGCCGTAGGGTCCGAATCAACGCATCGATTCCCAAACCCCGCCGGCGCAAACCGGGCGGGGTTTTTAGTTTCAGCCCCCTGCCCAGAAAAGCGAACCGGCCTTGAGAAAGGATAGGAACATGGCAATTTCGGGCACGCCACAGCAAGGCAACCGCTTCACCGGCGCACAGCTGATCGTTCATCTGCTGGAACGTCAGGGCATCACCACCGTTGCCGGCATTCCCGGCGGCGCTGCACTGCCGCTGTATGACGCACTGAGCCAAAGCACCCGCATTCATCACGTACTGGCACGCCACGAACAGGGCGCGGGCTTTATGGCACAAGGCATGGCGCGTGCCAATGGCAAGGCGGCGGTATGTATCGCTTCCAGCGGACCGGGCGCAACCAATCTGGTCACCGCTATCGCTGACGCCAAGCTCGATTCCATCCCGCTGGTATGCATCACCGGCCAAGTGCCTTCCTCAATGATCGGCACCGACGCCTTCCAGGAAGTAGATACCTACGGCATCTCGATTCCTATCACCAAGCACAACCATTTGGTACGCGATATCCGCGAACTGCCGCAAGTGATCTGTGATGCATTTCGGATTGCAGAATCCGGTCGTCCTGGTCCTGTATGGATCGACGTGCCTAAAGATGTACAAACTGCGGTGATCGATTTGGATGAACTGCCGCCGATCGCCATTCCCGATGCGGCACCGGCCTTTGAGGCCTCTGACGTAACCCAGGCCGCTGCGATGATCAACCAGGCCAAACGCCCGGTACTGTATCTGGGTGGTGGCATCATCTGCGCCAATGCTTACCAACAGGCGATTGAGCTGGCGGAACGCGCCAACCTGCCGACCACCATGACGCTGATGGCGTTGGGTGCGATGCCGGTGCAACACCCGCTGTCGCTGGGCATGCTGGGGATGCATGCAGCACGCAGCACCAACTTTATTCTGCAAGAGGCCGATCTGCTGATCGTACTGGGCGCCCGCTTTGACGATCGGGCGATTGGCAAAACCGAACAGTTCTGCCCGAACGCCGCCATTATTCATGTGGATATTGACCGTGCCGAACTGGGCAAGGTGAAGCAGGCCAACATTGCCATTCATGCCGACGTTGGCCAGGTATTGCAACAGCTGTTACCACAGATTGAGGCGCAGCCGCGCAGCGAATGGCTGGACACCGTCAACGGCCTGAAGCGCGAGTTCCCGTTCAGCATGCCGGATGCCGAAGATCCACTGAGCCACTATGGGCTGGTGCTGGCTGCTGCGCGCTGCGTGGATGAAAGCGCCATTATCACCACCGACGTGGGCCAGCATCAAATGTGGGTGGCGCAGGCCTACCCGCTGAGTCGTCCGCGCCAGTGGCTGACCTCCGGCGGATTGGGCACCATGGGCTTCGGTCTGCCGGCAGCGATAGGCGCAGCCCTGGCCGAACCGCAGCGCAAGGTGCTGTGCTTCTCCGGTGACGGCAGCCTGATGATGAACATTCAGGAAATGGCCACCGCCGTTGAGCATGATCTGGATGTGAAAATTATCCTGATGAACAATCAGGCGTTGGGACTGGTACATCAGCAGCAAACCCTGTTTTATCAGCAGCGTATTTTTGCCGCCGCCTATCCCAAGCGTACCGACTTTATCAAGATTGCCGCCGGTTTCGGGTTGGACACCTGCGATTTGAACGCCGCTGAAGATCCGCAAGCCGCTCTCGCAGAAGCGATCCAACGCCCGGGCCCTTGTCTGATCCACGCGCTGATCGATATCAATGAAAAAGTCTTCCCGATGGTGCCGCCGGGTGCCGCTAACATCGACATGATTGGAGAATAAGCCATGTCAGAACAATACAATAACCCGCAGGTAATCCTGGAGCTGACGGTACGTAACCATCCCGGCGTGATGTCGCATGTGTGCGGTCTGTTCGCCCGCCGTGCCTTTAACGTGGAAGGCATTCTGTGTCTACCGCTGAAAGACGGTAAACAGAGCCGCATCTGGCTATTGGTAGCGGACGATCAACGACTGATGCAGATGATAAGCCAAGTGGAAAAACTCGAAGATGTGTTGCAGGTAAAGCGCCACAGCGAAGACGTGCGGGTATTCGAACAGTTGGAGGCATTCTTCCAGTAATGTACAGAGGGGCGTTACGCCCCCGAGTTTGATGACAAAGTTGTCTTTGGACCCGAGATACCCGGGCCTAGCGCACCGAATGGCCATTATGGGACACGTCCATGTGTCCCACCCTATGGGCCGACTGAAAGTCGTTCCAATTTGCTCCCGGTAAATTGGTCGGAGGACAAGCCGCTACGCCCCCTTCGGCACGCTCTCCCTAATAATTGGCTTGGTCAGCAGTCTGAAGTGAATACCCTCTTGTTACTGCCCTGCCAGCACCTTCCAAAGTAAATGCCGGTAAACCGGCATCAGCGGCTGTTGGGACAGGTAATAAAAGGTGCCGATCGCCAGGATCCAACTCAGCACGCAGGCTATCCGTAGCCGCAGTGGCGACAACCATTGGCTCAAACGGTCATTGCTGCGTTTACCTTCACGCCACCAGCGCCAGCTCAGCCAGGCGGCCAGCCAAATCAGCATCGCCACCGCAAACAACAGCCATTTGAATAACGCACTGTTAGCGCTGGCAGGAATGTCGATCGCCACACCAGCCAGAATACCCGGGAAAAAATAGACCGGTGGCCAGGTGATACAGCCGATAATGTTCGGCAATGCGAATTTGTACGGCGGTAAATCCAACATCCCGGCAACCATCGGTACCAGTGGACGCGTCGGGCCAATAAAACGACCAATCAGAATGGTCGCCATACTATGCTGATGTAACGCATGCTCGGTCTTGTCGAGCATCGCCTTGTTCTTTTTCAGGAAGGACCAACGGTGCAACGGCCCTTTGAAGGCACGACCGATAAAGTAAGAAATCCAGTCGCCCAAAAGACAGCCGACAATACCTGCCGCCCAGGCGTAATAGAAGTCAACCTGACCACTGCCGATCAATGCACCGATACTGGCCATCATCACCGTGCCGGGCAACAATAATCCCACCAGCGCCAATGACTCCAAAAACGCGACAAGCATGACGACCATCAGAGTGAAAGCCAAAGACTGGGTAATTAAATGCTGTAAATAGGCTTCCATTAAACCTCTGTTGGTTATCCAAAGCGCGTGGGCGTGGGATTGTCAGGTGCGACCGGGAACGAGTCAACCGGTGAATTGTATGGTTTTTTGGCAGAACTGTGTGCCAATAGACAATTACTGTATAAAAACCCATACTATAGTCTATATATTCTCCCTTATAGCTTAGCTTGTCAGGAACAGCGCGATGTCACTCCAACAGGGTTTCTTGCTCACCCGCCACTGGCGTGATACGCCCGCCGGCACCGAGGTGGAGTTTTGGCTGGCGACCGAGAATGGCCCGCAGCAACTTCGCCTGGCACCGCAGACTTCGGTCGCCTTCATTCCTGCCGAACAGCGTCAACGTGCTGAGTTGTTGCTGCGCGAAGAACGGCAATGGGAGCTAAAACTCTTACCGCTGACTGATTTTCATCATCGCCCGGTACTGGGGCTGTACTGCCACCAACACCGTCAGTTGATCAAACTGGAAAGGCTGCTGAAAGACGGCGGCGTTAATATCTACGAAGCCGATATTCGCCCGCCTGAACGCTATCTGATGGAGCGCTTTATCACCGCGCCGGTATGGTTCAGCGGCCAGCCAAATGGCACTGGTCCACTGCTCAACAGTAAAATGAAACCCGCGCCAGAATATCGCCCTGCCTTGAAGCTGGTCTCGCTGGACATTGAAACCACTGCTCATGGTGAGCTGTACTCTATTGCTCTGGAAGGCTGCGGTCAGCGCCAGGTCTACATGCTCGGGCCGGCCAACGGTGGCAATGAACCGCTGGATTTTGACCTGGAGTACTGCGTCAGTCGCCCACAGATGCTGGAACGCCTGAACCAGTGGCTGGAACAACACGATCCCGATGCCATCATCGGTTGGAATCTGGTGCAGTTCGATCTGCGAGTACTGCAAAAACACGCTGAACGTTACCAAATCCCGCTAAAGCTGGGCCGTGGTGGCAACCTGCTCGAATGGCGTGAACACGGTTTCAAACAGAATCACTTTTTCGCCTCCGCTGCCGGGCGGTTGATTATCGACGGCATCGAGGCGCTAAAATCTGCCACCTGGAACTTCCCTTCTTTTAGTCTCGAGCACGTGTCACAGACATTACTGGGGGAAGGCAAGTCGATCGACAACCCCTATCAGCGGATGGCTGAAATAGACCGACGCTTCGCAGAAGACAAACCGGCGCTGGCGCGCTACAACCTAAAAGACTGCGAGCTGGTGACGCGAATTTTTGCCAAAACCGAATTGTTGACCTTCCTGCTGGAGCGCGCCACGGTGACCGGGTTAGCAGCCGATCGTAGCGGCGGTTCGGTCGCGGCTTTCAGCAATCTGTATATGCCACGCATGCACCGACTGGGTTTTATCGCCCCCAATCTCGGCGAACAGCCGGAAGAACACAGCCCCGGCGGTTTTGTGATGGATTCGCGACCCGGCCTGTATGACTCAGTTCTGGTACTGGATTACAAAAGCCTGTACCCGTCGATCATCCGCACTTTCCTGATCGATCCCGTTGGGTTGGTGGAAGGTATGCAACACCCGAGCGATGCCGATTCAGTGCCCGGCTTCCGCAATGCGCGTTTCTCACGTGAAAAACATTGCCTGCCGGCGATCGTCGAGCAGATCTGGCAGGGCCGTGAAGCGGCGAAGCGTCAGCAGAACAAAGCGTTATCCCAGGCATTGAAGATCATCATGAACGCGCTTTATGGGGTATTGGGATCGAGCGGCTGCCGCTTTTTCGATCCCCGCCTGGCTTCGTCGATCACCCTGCGTGGCCATGAGATCATGCGCCAAACACGAGAGCTGATAGAAGCGCAAGGTTACCAGGTGATCTACGGCGATACCGATTCTACCTTCGTCTGGCTCAAGCAACCGCATGACGAGCAGCAGGCAGCCAACATTGGCCGGACGCTGGTCCAGCAAGTGAACCAATGGTGGCAACAACATTTACAGGAGCAATATGGGCTGGATAATGCCCTGGAACTGGAGTTCGAAACCCATTATTCACGCTTCCTGATGCCTACCATCCGTGGTGCCGAACAGGGCAGTAAAAAGCGTTATGCCGGGTTAATCGCAAGAGCGGATGGCAGCGAAGAAATGGTATACAAAGGCCTGGAAACCGTGCGCACAGACTGGACACCGCTGGCGCAGCAGTTCCAGCAACTGCTCTACCAACGCATTTTTAAGCAACAGCCATATCAGGACTTTGTGCGGGAATACGTCAGCCAAACGCTCAATGGTGATTTTGACGATCGCTTGGTCTACCGCAAGCGCCTACGCCGGAGGCTGGACGAATATCAGCGCAACGTACCACCACATGTTCGTGCTGCACGCATCGCTGACGACTATAATCGTCAGCAGGGGCGACCGCTTCAATACCAGAACGGCGGCTGGATTAGCTATGTCATGACCGTGGCCGGGCCTGAGCCGCTTGAGACCCAGCAGTCGGCAATTGATTATCCCCATTATCTGGAGCGTCAGTTACAACCTGTGGCAGACGCTATACTCCCATTCTTGCATGACGATTTTACCACGCTGGTGACCGGGCAAATGGGGTTGTTTTGACATTCAGCCCGTCCCGCGGGCTTTGGCGAAGGGTTAAGAAAAATCATCAGGTTTTGCAGGTGACGAACGCGTCGCCTTCCATTACCATAGCGCCCTTCCCAAATTCTGGACCACACTTCACTCATGCCGTCTGACGATGTTTGCATGGGGTGAATAGCTATTGCCCGCCATATTAAAATAAATCGGGATTAGCAGACGTTTGATACGGGTACCGCGGTGATCAAAGCCCGGTAACAAGACTTACTTAAAAAGAATCGAGCCGACAATATATGCCTTTTACACTTGGTCAACGCTGGATCAGCGACACGGAAAGCGAATTAGGACTGGGTACTGTCGTGGCGCTGGATGCGCGCATGATTACCCTGCTTTTCCCCGCAACCGGCGAAAACCGCCTCTATGCCAGAAATGACTCGCCAATCACTCGCGTGATGTTCAACCCGGGCGACACTATCAGCAACCACGAAGGCTGGGAGCTGCAGGTAGAAGAGGTCAAAGAGGATAACGGCCTGCTGACCTACATTGGCACCCGTCTGGACACCCAGGAAAGCGGTGTGTCAATGCGTGAAGTGCTGCTGGACAGTAAGCTGACCTTCAGCAAGCCACAGGACCGTCTGTTTGCCGGCCAGATCGACCGTATGGATCGCTTCGCTTTGCGTTTCCGCGCCCGTAAATACCAGAGCGAGCAGTATCGTCTGCCATTTGCCGGTCTGCGCGGTATGCGAGCCAGCCTGATCCCTCACCAGTTGCATATTGCCTATGAAGTCGGCCAGCGCCATGCGCCACGCGTTCTGTTGGCAGATGAAGTGGGTCTGGGTAAAACCATTGAAGCCGGTATGATCATCCACCAGCAATTGCTGGCGGGCCGTGCCGAGCGCGTGTTGATCGTGGTGCCAGAAACATTGCAGCACCAGTGGCTGGTCGAAATGATGCGCCGCTTCAACCTGTATTTTTCTCTGTTCGACGACAGCCGTTACTCAGAAGCTAAGCTCGACAGCAGCAACCCGTTTGAAACTGAACAGTTGGTGATCTGCTCGCTGGACTTCGTGCGCCGTAATAAGCAGCGCCTGGAAGAACTGGCCGATGCCCAGTGGGATTTGCTGGTAGTGGATGAAGCACACCACTTGGCCTGGAGCGAAGATGCTCCCAGCCGCGAATACCAAGTCATTGAACAGCTGGCTGAGCACATTCCCGGTGTACTGCTGCTGACTGCAACCCCAGAGCAACTTGGCCAACAAAGCCACTTCGCACGCTTACGCCTGTTGGATCCAAACCGTTTCCACGACTACCACGAGTTTGTCGCAGAACAGCAGAAATACCGCCCTGTGGCGGATGCAGTCACCTTGCTACTGAGCGGTGAACGTCTGGCCGATGATAAGCTGAATCTGTTGGGCGAACTGATCGACGAACAAGATATTGAGCCACTGCTGAAGGCCGCCAACAGCGACAGCGATGGCGCCGAGCAGGCACGCCAGGAACTGGTCACCATGCTGATGGACCGCCACGGCACCAGCCGTGTGCTGTTCCGTAACACCCGCAATGGTGTAAAAGGCTTCCCACACCGCAACCTGCACCAAATCAAACTGCCGCTGCCGACCCAATATCAGACCGCCATTAAAGTGTCTGGCATCATGGGTGCGAAGAAAACCGTTGAAGCACGCGCACGCGATATGCTGTACCCAGAGCAAATCTATCAGGAATTTGAAGGCGAAAACGCCACCTGGTGGAACTTCGATCCGCGCGTTGAGTGGTTACTGAATTACCTGGTGAGCAACCGCAACGAAAAAGTGCTGGTGATCTGCGCCAAGGCCGCCACCGCACTGCAACTGGAACAGGTATTGCGTGAGCGTGAAGCTATCCGTGCCGCAGTGTTCCATGAAGGCTTGTCGATTATCGAACGCGATCGTGCCGCCGCTTACTTCGCTTCAGAAGAAGACGGCGCTCAAGTGCTGCTGTGCTCGGAAATCGGTTCCGAAGGCCGTAACTTCCAGTTCGCCAGCCATCTGGTAATGTTCGATCTGCCGTTTAACCCGGATCTGCTGGAACAACGTATTGGCCGTCTGGACCGTATCGGCCAGATGCATGACATTCAAATCATGGTGCCTTACCTGGAAAACACCGCTCAGGCGGTACTGGGGCGTTGGTTCCACGAAGGGCTTGATGCCTTCGAACATACCTGCCCGACCGGCCGTACCATTTATGACAGTGGTTATGAGCAACTGATCGGTTTCCTGGCGTCGCCTACTGAACAAGAAGGGCTGGATGAATTCATTCACACCTGCCGTCAGCAGCATGACCACCTGAAGGTGCAACTGGAGCAGGGCCGCGATCGCCTGCTGGAAATGCACTCCAACGGCGGCGAGAAAGCACAGGCACTGGCTGAAGCCATTGCCAATCAGGACAACGACGTCAACCTGGTGGGCTTTGCGCTTAACCTGTTCGACATCGTCGGTATCAATCAGGACGATCGCAGCGACAACCTGATTGTCCTGACGCCATCTGACCACATGCTGGTGCCGGACTTCCCGGGCCTGCCGCAGGACGGTTGCACCGTCACCTTCGATCGCGAGCAGGCGTTGTCGCGTGAAGATGCACAGTTCGTCAGTTGGGAACACCCGATTATCCGCAACGGTCTGGATCTGATCCTGTCCGGCGATACCGGTAGCTGTGCCGTTTCTCTGTTGAAAAACAAGGCGCTGCCTGTCGGGACCTTGTTGGTTGAATTAGTGTATGTGGTTGAGGCACAAGCGCCGAAGCACCTGCAACTGACCCGCTTCCTGCCACCGACGCCAATCCGTATGCTGATGGACCGCAAAGGCACCAATCTGGCGGCACAGGTTGAATTCGAAAGCTTCAACCGTCAGTTGAACGCGGTCAACCGCCATACCTCCAGCAAGCTGGTCAATGCGGTGCAGCAAGATGTGCACGCTATGCTGCAACAGGCGGAAAGCCTGGTTGAAGAGCAGGCCCGTGCCTTGATCGAGCAAGCAAAACAGGAAGCGGATGACAAGCTGAGCACCGAGCTGGCGCGTCTGGAAGCCCTGAAGGCGGTCAACCCGAACATCCGTGATGACGAAGTCGAAGCGCTGGAGTTCAATCGCAAGCAGGTGCTGGTTAACCTGAATGAAGCAGGATGGCGTCTGGATGCAATCCGTCTGGTCGTTGTGACCCACCAGTAACCGGCACAGCGCGGGGGACCCCGGTTCCCCGCGTGGCCTTTTCAGCGGAGCCAATGAGATGGAACCCTACAATCCCCCGCAAGGCCCGATGCATATCCTGTATCAGGATGAGCACATTATCGTGGTCAACAAGCCGAGCGGCCTGCTGTCGGTACCCGGCCGTGCGCCGGAAAACAAAGACAGTCTGATGACGCGCATTCAGGCAGACTTTCCGGCCGCCGAGTCGGTGCATCGCCTGGATATGGCAACCAGTGGTGTGATTGTGGTGGCGCTGAACAAGGCGGCTGAGCGTGAACTGAAACGCCAGTTCCGCGAACGTGAACCGAAGAAGTCCTATATCGCTCGCGTATGGGGCCATCTGGAACACGACGAAGGTTTGGTGGATTTGCCACTGATTTGTGACTGGCCTAACCGACCGTTGCAGAAAGTGTGTTTTGAAACGGGTAAAGCGGCACAGACTGAGTATCTGGTGCTGTCACGTGATACCGATGGCAGCACGCGGGTAAAACTCATGCCGATCACCGGTCGCTCGCACCAATTGCGCGTGCACATGCTGGCGCTAGGCCACCCGATCCTCGGTGACGGTTTCTATGCACATCCAGAAGCCAAGGCCATGGCACCCCGACTACAGCTGCACGCCCAGGAACTGCGTATTACCCACCCCGCATTCCAGACACCTATGCATTTTCGCGCCGAGCCGGATTTCTAACACCACCGGACGGCTATACCCCAAATACTTCGAGTTGCAGAAAGTCGGTAACTAAGCGCAACCCCGGAAACGTACAGAAAGTACATGACCGGGGTGAACAGGCGCAGCCAACAAAGAGGCAACTTCAAGTATGACGGTTCTATACCCTAAATAATTGGAGTTGCGTCGAGGCGGCAAGCATGTAAATCCCCGGGAGCATAGTCAACTATGTGACCGGGGTGAGCAGGCGCAGCCAACAAAGAGGCAGCTTCAAGTATGACGGTTCTATACCCTAAATAATTGGAGTTGCGTCGAGGCGGCAAGCATGTAAATCCCCGGGAGCATAGTCAACTATGTGACCGGGGTGAACAGGCGCAGCCAACAAAGAGGCAGCTTCAAGTATGACTGGTATCGTTACTTGAAGCCTTTTTCACGCTTGATCAGGTCATATGCCGCCTGAATTTCCTGCGCTTTCTGCTTGGCCATTTCCATCATTTGCGGTGGTAAACCTTTCGCCACCAGCTTATCCGGATGGTGCTCGCTCATCAGCTTGCGGTAAGCGCGCTTGATGGTAGTCGCATCGTCGCTGCTGCTGACACCCAGCACTTTACAGGCATCATCCAAAGTAGGCCCACGCTGTGCCTGCTGGTAACCGCCCTGCGAATACCCGCCTTGCTGACCGCCACCAAAATGGCGTCCACCTTCCATCATGCTGAGGAACTGATCAAACTGCGCCCGTGAAATGCCCAATTCTTCAGCGATGACATACAGCACCTGCCGCTCGTTTGGATGCAGCGAACCGTCGGCGAATGCCGCCTGGATTTGAATTTCCAGAAACATCCGAATCAGGTCAAAACGACCGAAGCAGATACTGCGGAACTGCTGCAGTGTCTCCCTCAACGGGAACTGGCTTTGCTTGCCTTCACGAAACGCCTGCTGTGCCGCCGTACGGGCTTCACCGTGCAGTTGCAGACGATCCATAAACAGGCTGGCGATCTGAATATCCGCCTCGGTAACGCGCCCTTTAGATTTAGTCAGGTGACCCATCACCTGAAAAGTGGTGCGGAAAAACAACGTTTGCCGCGTTTGCTGATCGGCGAAAAAGCCCCGGCTACGCTTGTTGCTGCGCGCAGTGTCAATCATATGACCGACAATCAGCCCCAAAACTACACCCCAGAATCCCGCGCCAGCCCAAATGGCCACGATGACCCCGAGCAGTTTTCCCCAATACTGCATATACTCCTCAATTATCATGCCGAAAGCCGACTGCTCCCTTCCGTCTTAGGTAAGGGTTAAGGCGATTTTTCCCAGGATTTGGATTATCATACCTGTCATTTATCTTTGCGCCTATCGACGACGCAAGTAAACGGCCGGATTTAACACTAGCGCAACGCAGATGAGTGATATAGTCTCTGACCGTTTGCCGGACATGACGCCTCTGATGACGGAACACCAAAACCGCGTATGAAAAAAAGTTTCCCAACACTGCTGGCCACACTGATTTGGACGGCACTCTACAGTCAGCACGCGCTGGCTGACCTGGCTGAGCAATGTATGCTTGGCGTACCTGTTTATGACAAACCGCTGGTCAGCGGCGATCCTAACAGCCAGCCCGTCACTATTCACGCTGATGACTCTCGCGCAGATTATCCAAAAAGCGCGCTGTTCACCGGTAACGTGAATATTGAGCAAGGCAACAGCACCCTGACCGCCAAACAGGTGGAGCTTAACCAGACGCAAAACCCAGGGCAGACCGAGCCGGTACGTACCGTAACGGCGACCGGTGACGTGCACTACAGCGACAATCAGATCAAACTGAAAGGTCCGAAAGCCTGGTCAAACCTGAATAATAAAGATACCGATGTCTATGAAGGTGACTACCAAATGGTAGGCCGTCAGGGGCGCGGTGACGCCGACAAGATGAAGATGCGCGGTGCCAACCGTTACACCATTCTGGAAAACGGCACCTTTACGTCCTGTTTGCCAGGTGACGACAGCTGGAGCGTAGTCGGCTCCGAAGTGATCCACGACCGCGAAGAGCAGGTTGCAGAAATCTGGAACGCCCGCTTTAAAATTGGCGGCGTCCCCGTATTCTACAGTCCTTACCTGCAATTGCCGGTGGGTGATAAACGTCGTTCCGGTTTCCTGATCCCGAATGCAAAATATGGTAGCAGCAATGGCTTTGAGTTCATGCTGCCGTATTACTGGAACATTGCGCCAAACTTCGACGCCACCATCACACCACACTACATGTCCCGACGTGGCTTGCAGTTGCAGAACGAATTCCGCTATCTGGTACAGCCTGGCTTGGGCCTGATGGAATTAGACTGGTTGCCGAACGATAAGGAATACAGCAAGGACAACCCTGACGACAGTAAGCGTTGGTTGTTCTACTGGAACCACAATGGTGTTATGGACAAGGTGTGGCGTTTCAACGTCGACTACACCAAGGTCAGCGACTCCAAATACTTTACCGATCTGGACTCCAAATACGGCTCAACAACCGACGGTTATGCCACGCAGAAATTCAGCGTCGGCTACGCCATTGATAACTGGGACGCGACCTTAAGCTCCAAACAGTTCCAGATCTATGACGATACCGACCGCAGCCAATCGGATTCTTATAAAGTTCAGCCACAGTTGGACCTGAACTACTATAAAGACGATATTGGCCCGTTCGATTTCCACATTTACGGCCAGGCAGCCAAGTTCATTAGCGTTAACCCATACAGCCCTGACGCCACGCGTCTGCATATGGAACCGACGCTGAGCCTGCCACTGACCAACGGTTGGGGCAGTCTGAACACCGAAGCCAAACTGCTGGCGACCCACTATCAGCAGGATATTCCTGACGGTTTTGCAACCAACTACAAGAACCGCACCGGTAACAATGCGCCAGACTTGGAAGATTCGGTGAACCGCGTGCTGCCGCAGTTCAAAGTCGACGGCAAGATGGTATTCGATCGCCCAATGAACTGGTCTGAGGGCTATACACAAACCCTCGAGCCGCGCGTGCAGTATTTGTATGTGCCGTATCGTGACCAAAGCAACATCTATACCTACGACACCACGTTGCTGCAAACCGACTACTCTGGCTTGTTCCGTGACCGCACATACAGTGGTCTGGATCGCATTGCTTCGCAGAACCGTATTTCAACCGGTTTGACCTCGCGTATTTATGATGACGCGCTGGTTGAACGTTTTAATGTTTCCGTAGGTCAAATCTACTACTTCAGCCGTTCTCGTACCGGCGACCAAACGACGCGTTACGACAACAATGACGATACCGGTAGCCTGGCTTGGGCTGGCGATAGCTATTGGAAGATTGACGATCGTTGGGGTCTGCGTGGCGGTCTGCAGTATGACACGCGTCTCAATAGCATCTCATTGGGTAATGGTGTACTGGAATACCGTCAGGATTCTGAACGCGTATTGCAGTTGAACTACCGTTACGCTACACCGGAGTATATTGAGACGGCGTTGAATACCACGCAGGTTCCGGCTTATCAGGACGGTATTTCGCAAGTGGGCGTCACCGGCAGTTGGCCGATTGCCGATCGCTGGGCCGTTGTAGGTGCTTATTACTACGACACCCGTGCAAAACAATCTGCCGATCAGTTGCTCGGCGTGAAGTACAACACCTGCTGTTGGGCGGTAACCTTGGGCTATGAGCGCAAGATCACCGACTGGAACAACAGCAACAATACCAGCGTTTATGACAACAAAGTTTCATTCAACGTCGAACTGCGTGGCCTGAGCAGCGATCACAGTCTGGGCTCCGCGGAAATGTTGCGTTCCGGCATTCTGCCTTACCAGCGTGCATTTTGATGCTTTGTAACACTTTGAAAACGAGAACTTTCACCCGCATTTGCGGATTACATAATGGGAAATGTATGAAGAACTGGAGAACGCTTATTCTCGGATTGGTGGTTTGCGCCAATACCGCGTTCGCAGCACCCCAAGAAGTGGATAAAGTCGCCGCCGTCGTGGATAACGGCGTTGTGCTTGAGAGCGACGTAAACACCCTGTTGCAGTCGGTGAAACTTAATGCGCAGCAGGCCGGGCAACAATTGCCGGATGACAAGACACTGCGTCACCAGATCCTTGAGCGTCTGATTATGGATAACATCCAGTTGCAGATGGCCAAGAAAATGGGGATCAACGTTTCCGACGCCGATCTGGACAAAGCCATCAGTAATATCGCCGCACAGAACAAAATGAGCATCGATCAGATGCGCAGCCGTCTGGCGTATGAAGGTCTGAACTACAACACTTACCGTTCGCAGATCCGTAAGGAAATGCTGATTTCTGAAGTGCGTAACAACGAAGTGCGCCGACGCGTCACCATCCTGCCTCAGGAAGTCGACTCACTGGCAACGCAGGTTGGCGCTCAGAACGGTAGCGATACTGAAATGAACATCAGTCACATCCTGATCCCGCTGCCGGAAAATCCGTCGCAGGCGCAGGTTGACGACGCGGAAGCCTTGGCTAAAAAACTGATGGGTGAAATCAACGGCGGGGCCGACTTCGGCAAGCTGGCGATCGCCTACTCCGCGGATTCCCAGGCGCTGAAAGGCGGCAACATGGGTTGGGGCAAGCTGCAGGAAATCCCTACTCTGTTCGCCGAAAGACTTGTTAACGCCAAAAAAGGTGATGTGGTCGGCCCAATCCGTTCTGGCGTTGGCTTCCACATCCTGAAAGTGAACGATATCCGTGGTGCAAACCAGTCAGTATCCGTCACCGAGGTTCATGCACGTCATATTCTGCTGAAGCCGTCTGTGGTGCTGACCGACGATCAGGCACGTGCAAAACTGCAAGCCGTTGCTGCAGAAATCAAGAGCGGCCGCGCCAAGTTTGCTGACGAAGCTAAACAGCTTTCTCAGGATCCAGGTTCTGCACTTCAGGGTGGTGATCTCGGCTGGGCTTCTCCAGACATCTACGATCCCGCTTTCCGCGATGCCTTAATGAAACTGAGTAAAGGCGAAGTCAGCCAACCAGTGCACTCTTCCTTCGGCTGGCACCTGATTCAGTTGCTGGATACGCGTCAGGTGGATAAAACCGACGCGGCGCAGAAAGACCGTGCTTACCGCATGTTGTTCAACCGCAAGTTTGCTGAAGAAGCGCAAACCTGGATGCAGGAACAACGTGCTCAGGCTTACGTGAAGATCCTTGACGGTAATGCACAACAATAATCGTATCGTAATCACCCCCGGCGAGCCTGCCGGGGTTGGGCCGGATTTGGTGGCAGCGCTGGCGCAACAGGATTGGCCTGTTGAACTTGTGGTGTGCGCGGATCCGGCCTTGTTGCTTGAGCGCGCCCGGCAGTTAAACCTGCCGTTGCAACTGCGCGACTATCAACCACAGCAGCCAGCCCTGCCACAGCGAGCCGGTACGCTGACGGTCTTACCCGTCGCGCTCGCTCATACGGTAGTAGCGGGTGAATTGAACGTGGGCAATAGCGCCTACGTGGTGGAAACGCTGGCACGCGCCTGCGACGGTTGTCTGAATGGCGAATTCGCCGCACTGATAACCGGACCGGTGAACAAAGGCGTTATCAACGATGCCGGTGTCCCCTTTATTGGCCATACCGAATTCTTTGCCGATCGCAGCGGCTGCGATCGTGTCGTGATGATGCTGGCGACCGAAGAGCTGCGCGTGGCACTGGCGACCACTCACCTGCCTTTACTGGCGGTGCCTGGCGCTATCACCCAGCAGAGTTTGCATGAAGTCATCCATATTCTCGACCATGACCTGAAAACCAAATTTGGCCTGGCCCAACCACAAATTTATGTCTGTGGTTTGAATCCGCATGCCGGAGAAGGCGGCCATATGGGACGTGAAGAGATCGATACCATTATCCCGGCGCTAGACGCGCTTCGTGCTGAAGGTATTCATCTGATCGGCCCACTGCCGGCAGACACCCTGTTCCAGCCCAAATATCTGCAACATGCCGATGCTGTGCTGGCGATGTATCACGATCAGGGTCTGCCAGTGCTAAAATACCAAGGGTTCGGCCGGGCGGTAAATATTACCCTCGGTTTGCCTTTTATCCGTACCTCGGTCGACCACGGTACCGCTTTAGAACTTGCAGGCACCGGCACCGCCGATGCAGGCAGTTTCAAAACGGCCTTGAATCTCGCCATTAAAATGATAATTAATTGTAATGAATAATAAAGTCCACCAAGGGCACTTTGCCCGCAAACGCTTTGGACAGAACTTTTTAACCGATCAGTTTGTCATCGATAGCATTGTCTCCGCCATTCACCCAATGCCGGGTGAAGCGGTTGTTGAAATCGGTCCCGGGTTGGGTGCATTGACCGAGCCGGTTGGCGCACGTATGGACCGCATGACAGTGATTGAGCTGGACCGCGATCTGGCGGCACGTCTGGCGAACCACCCGCAGCTGAAAGACAAACTGACCATTCACCAGCAAGATGCCATGACGGTGAACTTTGCCGAAATGGCCGAGCAGGCTGGCCAACCGCTGCGCGTGTTTGGTAACCTGCCGTATAACATTTCGACACCGCTGATGTTCCACCTTTTCAGCTATACTCAGGCCATCCGCGACATGCACTTTATGTTGCAGAAAGAGGTAGTCAACCGTCTGGTTGCTGGGCCAAACAGCAAAGCCTACGGGCGTTTAACCGTGATGGCACAGTACTACTGCAACGTCATCCCGGTGCTGGAAGTACCACCGACCTCTTTCACCCCAGCGCCAAAAGTGGATTCCGCTGTGGTACGTCTGGTTCCGCACCTGGTGAACCCAAACCCAGTGGGTGACGTACGCATGCTAAGCCGGATTACAACTCAGGCGTTCAACCAGCGCCGGAAGACTGTCCGCAACAGCCTGGGTGACCTGTTCACGCCAGAGCAACTGACGGAATTGGGTATCGATCCGGTACTTAGAGCAGAGAATATTTCTGTGGCGCAATACTGTAAGCTGGCTAACTGGCTTTCAGCCAATCCCGCGCCGCAGCAATAAGGAGTAGTGGTCATGATTGATTCGCCTCGTGTATGTATTCAGGTACAAAGTGTCTATGTAGAATCACAATCGATACCTGAGGAAGAACGTTACGTCTTCGCTTATACCATCACCATCCGCAATTTGGGGCGTTTCAACGTACAACTGCTGGGCCGTTACTGGTTGATTACCAACAGCAATGGCCGTCAAACCGAAGTTCAGGGTGAAGGGGTGGTTGGCGAACAACCTCTCATTCCACCTGGGGGAGAATTCCAATACACCAGCGGCGCGATTCTTGAAACGCCACTGGGTACCATGGAAGGGCATTACGAAATGGTTGATCATCAAGGTCAACCGTTCCAGACCGCTATTCCCGTGTTCCGCTTAGCTATTCCAACACTGATCCACTAATTCTATGTCGACATATCTTATCGGCGATGTTCATGGCTGTTTTGATGAACTGCAGTCGCTATTGGCCCAAGTTGCTTTCGATCCTCAGCATGACCAGCTGTGGCTGACCGGTGATTTGGTTGCCCGCGGCCCCGGTTCGTTGGACGTGCTGCGTTACGTGCGTTCACTCGGTCCTGCGGTACGTATGGTGTTGGGCAACCACGATCTGCACCTGTTAGCTGTCTATGCGGGTATCAGTCGCAATAAGCCTAAAGATCGCATCACTCAATTGCTGGAAGCCCCTGACGCTGATGAGCTTATCAACTGGCTGCGCCGCCAACCGGTGCTGCAAGTGGATGAACAACTCAAACTGGTGATGGCACATGCCGGAATCACCCCGCAATGGGACATTGAAACGGCACAAATCTGCGCCCGTGAAGTGGAAGCCGTACTGAGCAGTGACAGCTATCCGCTATTCCTCGACGCCATGTACGGCGATATGCCGAACAACTGGAGCCCAGAGCTGAGCGGATTGGCGCGACTGCGGTTTAGCACCAACGCGCTGACACGCATGCGTTACTGCTTCCCGAATGGCCAGCTCGACATGATCTGCAAAGATGCGCCAGGTACAGCACCGGCCCCACTCAAACCTTGGTTTGAATTGCCACGACTGGTCGATGCCGATTACACCATTATCTTTGGTCATTGGGCATCACTGGAAGGTAAGGGTACGCCAGCAGGCGTTATCGGTCTCGATACCGGCTGTTGCTGGGGAGGTGACCTGACCATGTTGCGCTGGGAAGATAAGCAGTACTTTACCCAACCGGCTAATCGCCGGGATCTGCTGGACGGCGTACACCAACAGGTAGCGTCATAATCAAGCCGGGGCGGTCAACACCGCCCCGCTATTTTCTGGTTAAGCCCCGATCACTCCACCGTCTTCACGCGTAATCATCAATACTGACGAGCGCGGGCGTGGACTGTTGTTCGGGAAATGAGAATCCCCCTCTTCGCCCGGGTGCTGTACGTTGACGAACATCGTCTTGTAATCTGGAGTGAAAGTAATCCCGGTTAACTCGCACGACTTTGGCCCAACCATAAAGCGGCGGATCTCGCCACTGAGTGGATCGCCCACCAGCATCTGGTTGTTCCCCTGCCCTGCATAGTCGCCCTTATTACTGTATTTACCGTCGGTGAGGATCCACAGACGACCTGACTTATCAAAACCTAAGCCATCCGGGCTGTTAAAGGTATTGTCCGCAGTAATGTTTGGCGTACCACGATTCACCCCTTCCGGGTGCGCAATCGGGTTGCCGCACAGTGCATAAATATCCCAGTTGAATGACGCCGCCGTGGCATCGCCACCTTCATCCCAACGGATAATCTGGCCATAGACATTGTTCGGGCGTGGGTTAGCCGCGTTCAATGGCATACCTTCTTCGCCGCGCTTGCTATTGTTGGTCAGTGTGCAGTAGGCGCGACCATCATGCGGGTTGACTGCGATCCATTCCGGGCGGTCCATTTTGGTGGCGCCCACCTGTGCCGCAGCCTTGCGGGCGAAGATCAGCACTTCGGCCTCATCCCGGAAGCCATTTTCCGGCGTCAGTCCGTTCTTGCCGAACTCCAGGGCAATCCAGCGCCCGGTGCCTTTCAACGGTGTGCCGGCAGCATCACCGTCAAACTGCGCCACATATAGCGTGCCTTCGTCCAGCAGGCTACGGTTATTGGCCGGGTTAGCCACGTCGACCACGCCTTTGGAAACGTATTTATAAATGTGCTCGCCGCGCTCATCGTCCCCCATGTAAACCACCAGGCGACCATCCTTGGCAACGGTTACCGCGGCATTTTCATGTTTGAAGCGACCCAGCGCTGTGTGTTTGATTGGCGTCGAGGTCGGATTCATAGGGTCGATTTCGACAATCCAACCGTGGCGGTTAAATTCATTCGGGTTCTTCGCCACGTCAAAACGCTCGTCGTAATCTGGCCAGTTGCGTTCCGGTTCGCTGACTTTTAGCGTATAGCGCTTTTGCTCCGCCGTGGTCTTATAGTCGGCCTGATGGGTGCCAAAATAGGTATCGAAGTTCTCTTCACAGGTCAGGTAAGTGCCCCAGGGCGTTTTACCGTTGGCGCAGTTGCCGAAGGTGCCCAGCACCTTACGTCCGGTAGGATCAGCCGCCGTCTGCAACAGCGGATGCCCGGCAGCCGGGCCGCTGAACTGCATTTCGGTATTGGCCGTGATGCGGCGGTTATAGCGTGATGGGCGTTCTACTTCCCAACGCTGGCTGTCACCGTCACGGCGCACCGCAACAATAGAAACACCATGTGCGGCCTGAGATTTACGCACATCTTCCAGACTGGTGGCTTTGGTGCCACCGTGGGCAAAGAGGTATTGCTCATTAACGTATTCGTTGTTGATGGCCATCACGCCGTGGTTGTCATCAATCGGGAAAAAGCTCATACCGTCATTATTATCGCCGAATTGCTTTTCCTGGTCGGCGGCGCTGTTGTTGCCCTGCGGGTCAAACGCGGCGGCCCCCTCTACCAGCGGTTCCCCCCAAGAGATCAGCACCTCAGCGCGGTACCCCGGTGCAATCGCCACCTCATCGGCCGTTGAGGCCGCAATGCCTTTGAAGCCCAGCAGCTTATTTGGCGGTAAATCCTCTGCCAGTGCCTCGGCGGACACGGTCCAAATGCCGCCGCCGAGGAAACCGGCCAGGCCAACGGCACCTGCACTGCCCAGCAGTAACTTACGGCGGGTGGGATCGGTCAGGCGATCGGCATCTAATTGCTCAATTTTGGTCGTCATAGGTTTATTTCCTTTTTAATATGGCGCCGCAGTCAAGATTCACCAGAGTTGCCGGGCGCTCAGAGTTGGGCTTCATACTAATCAGGAAGTGTGACGAAAATGTTACAACTAGAAGTCAGAAAACCTTTGCCCGCAGAAACGACAAAGGACGCAATCTCTTGCGCCCTTTGTAGGATATTGCTAACACCCGATTATTAGCGGTGTTCTAAAATCTCGAAGCAATAGCTGTGAGAATTCAGCTCGTCAGCATCGTGGAACTCACTGAACGAGGTTTCCCATTCATCCGGCTCATAGTCAGGGAAATGAGTGTCACCACCGACTTCGGCATCGATATGCGTCAGGTACATGCGGTTGGCTCGTGGCAGGAATTGGGTATAAATACGCCCACCGCCCATCACCATGACTTCTTCGACATCGCCAGCAGCGGCCAGTGCTTCGTCCAGTGACGTCGCCCAAGTCACCCCGGTTTCACTACCAGGACGGCTGCTTAAAACGATGTTATGGCGACCCGGTAACGGACGACCAATGGACTCGAACGTTTTACGGCCCATAATAACCGGTTTATTCAGCGTGTTACGTTTAAACCACGCTAAATCTGCTGGCAGGTGCCACGGCATGGCGTTTTCCATACCAATAACGCGATCCGCCGCCAAGGCAGCGATCAGGCTGATAATCATTGTTAAACCCTGTGTAGGCAGCAAAATTGCTCACACTATACGTAAAGCCCTATCTGCCGTCGATAGGCTAATCAAGCAATATGAATATATAAGATAGCTCTTATCAGCATAACTAATACTCAATTTTACCGGCTGATCACGCTTAAACTCCCGGGCGTTTCCGATATAGCCACAGCCCAGGTAATGACAGCCCGATCGATAACGCGCCGACGATAAAACAGGCTTTGAGGAAGTTACTCATCAGGGTAGCCATCAGCGCCTCGCTATAACCCAGATGCGAAATTTCCACCACCGAGATCATCGCAGTATAGGCCGAGATCCCTGGGAACATCGGGATCACTGCCGCCACGGTAAACACCTTCGGGTGTGCCAACAACCAGCGCGACCAGTAAATGCCGATCATACCGATCAAAATCGATGCCAAAAACGTGGCCCATTCGATGTTCATTCCTGCGTGCATCATCAGCATGCGTGAACCGTGGCCTACTGCGCCAAGCAGTGCACAATAACGCAGCGCGCGCACCGGCACGTTAAATACCATGGCAAAACCCAGCGCCGGCACCGCCGCCAACAACATGTCCTGCAGTAAAGCCCAAAGCAAACTCATGACCACCCCCGCAGATCCCACAGCGACATCGCCATCACTACACCAATACAGGTGGCTAGCGTCAGCAAGCTCGCCATCGCCCAACGCGCCAAGCCGGTATTAATGTGTCCCTTAAACATATCGGCGACCGCGTTAATCAGTGGGAACCCGGGTACCAACAGCAACACGCTGGCGGCCATCGCCACCGTGGAGGTTTGGCTGAACATCGGCAATCGCAGCAGCAATCCGGAAACCGAAGTGGCGACAAAGGCCGTCAGACAAAAATTGATCAACGGATTCATGTGGCGGGCGGTCAGCATTTGGCGCACAGACATCGCCAGACCACTGGCGATAAAGGTCACGGCAAACGCTTTTTGATCGCCACCGTTGAGCATGCTGAAGCAACCGCAAGATAACGCCACCATCAACACCACCAGCCAGCGTGGATAGCGAAGCGGACGAATTTTTTGGAGACGGCGGGCCACGTCGTGTGCATCCGCCAGCCGGTGTTCTGCCAAAATAACGATATGTTGCACCTCGGTCACCATCTGCATATTGATGCCGCGATCGACGTTCTTACGTGTCGTGGTCAAGCATTCACCGTGACTGAGGGTCGTCAACACCACCGCGTTGGCCGATATCGAACTTTCTACGCTGTCCATGCCCAATGCCAACCCCAAACGCGTCGACAACTGCTCCACCACCATACTTTCCGCCCCATGCTGTAACAACAGTAAGGCGCATTGAATACACAGGCGGGTGATTTCACGCTGTTGCCGCTGCGGCGGCGGGATGTCGGTGGTGGTCGGCTGCTGCATGTGGGGCCCCTGGTTCATCAAAATAAAGTTCATCTTATTGCCAAACATTACCTCATTTGGTTGATGCGCATCAGGAGAAGCAGCGTTATTATCAGCGCAATTAGGCCTTTTGTGCAGAGAGTCAAATCATGCTTGAAACTTCGCTGTTCGTTGCCGGTATTGCCACCCTGGGGATGCTGTCGCCCGGCCCTGATTTTTTCATGGTGATCAAGAATGCCGCCCGCTATCCGCGGTTGGCTGCCATGATGACCGCTTTCGGTGTGATCTGCGGCGTCGCAACCCATATGTCTTACTGCGTTGCCGGGCTGGCGGTAGTGATCACCACCACACCATGGCTGTTCAACGTGCTGAAATACGCCGGTGCGGCCTATCTGGTCTGGATTGGTATTCAGGCACTGTTGTCACGCGGTGGCGGCAAAATGAACGTCAGCAATTTACCGCAGCAGCAGGTGAGCCTGAAAAGCGCCTTTGTGCAGGGCTATCTGTGTAATCTGCTCAATCCGAAGGCCACGCTGTTCTTCCTGGCGGTATTCACTCAGGTATTGCAGATCGATTCTGGATTGGGTGAAAAGCTGTGGTACGCGGGGATTATCCTTGGTCTGTCTGTCCTGTGGTGGCCAGCGCTGGTGTTCCTGATCCAAAGTGGCCCGGTACGTCGCGGGCTGGAAAAGACCCAGAAGATAGTGGATAAATTATTGGGCGGCATGTTGATTGCCCTGGGTATCAAAGTCGCACTGAGTTAACTCTGCGTTACAGGGCGCAGCACCGCGCTGCGCCCACTCAATTTATCCTTTGGCTTCCACCACTTCATCCTCCGGTGCTTTGCCATCAATACTGCCACGCCAACCACTTTGCTGTACCCGAGCCAGTCGATTTTGGTCCTGCTCGATAGCAGCACTAAGCATCTCTTTGGCACGTTGTAGGCTCGCAAGGCGGAATTCAGTATCCTGATAATTTTCCAGTGTTTCTTCCAGCATCTTCAGGTTATAACGCCGGAAGGTATCTGCTTTCTCACGCGCCTCATAGGCATCCAGCCCCAGCAGCTCCAGTGTTTCACGGCCGATACGCAGCGAGCTTTCAAAGGTTTCACGTTCCGGGCTTTCCACCCCCAACTGCCGCAGCTGATACCAGTGATCAACGTCACGTGCACGCGCCACCACCTTCAGATGCGGGAAGTGCCGCTTGGCCAGTTCGGTCAGCTGCAAGTTGGCCTCTACGTCATCGATAGCATTAATCAACACCTTGGCATGCTCAGCCCCCGCCGCCTCAAGGAGATCGGCACGGGTGGCATCGCCATAAAATACTTTGGTGTCGAATTTACGCAGTGTTTCAATATGGTCCGGGTCGTGATCCAACACCACGGTATGCACGCCATTGGCCAGCAATAAACGGCCGGCGATCTGACCGAAACGACCAAATCCGGCGATGATTACGCTGGCATTCTCATCGTCAATCTCATCCGCCGGGCGTTCGTCTTTCGGCGCGTTCTTCTCAAGCCGTGCGGCCACCACCAACAACAACGGTGTCATCGCCATCGACAGAGCCACAGCCAGTGTCAGCGACTTGGCCCATTCTGGCGGTAAAACTCCAGCCAGTTGCGCAGCCGCAAAGATGACAAAAGCAAACTCACTGCCCTGACCTAACAAGATGGCAAACATGCCACGCTGACGTTTCGGTACACCCAGCCACGGTCCAATCAGCCACAGCAACGCTGCCTTGATCAGCATAAAGCCCAACAGTAGCGATGCGATCAGCAGCGGATGATGGAACAGAGTGCCGAAGTCGATAGACATGCCGACGCCGATGAAGAACAGCCCGAGTAACAACCCTTTGAATGGCTGAATATCGCTTTCCAATGCATGGCGGTATTCAGAACTCGCTAACATCACTCCTGCGAGGAAAGCCCCCATCGCCATCGACAGCCCGGCCATTTCCAGCAGAATGCCAAAACCAAAGACCAGGAACAGTGCCACGGCACTGAAGACTTCACGCATACCGGAACGGGCAACAAAGTGCAGCAGCGGTCGAGTGACATAGCGGCCGAGCAACACTACCGTGACCAATGCCCCCACGACCTTGGCCGCCGACAGGGCAAAGGTCGCCAAGGTGGTGACAGCACCGCTGCTGGCCATCAATGGGATCATCGCAACCAGCGGGATCGCCGCAATATCCTGGAATAACAGAGCGGCAAAGGCGCTGCGACCAATCGGTGACGGCGTCAGGTTACGTTCGCTCATGGCCTGCATGGCTATCGCCGTAGAGGACAACGCCAGCGTCAGGCCAATCAGCAACGCCACCTTCCAATCCAGCCCAAGGAAATAACAGAAGGCGCTGAGTGCCAGCCCACAGGCGGCCATCTGCATAATACCGCCGCCAAACACCGAAGCACGCAGTGTCCACAACCGTTTCGGATCCAGTTCCAGCCCGATGATAAACAGCATCAGCACGACGCCGATCTCGGCAAAGGTGAGGATCGACTCCGCGTCGGACACCAATTTCAATCCCCAGGGACCAATAATACAGCCGGCAATCAGATAGCCGAGCACCGATCCCAGGCCGAGTCGTACCGCAATCGGCACGAACAGCGCAGCCGATCCCAGATAGATCAGCCCCTCAATCATCATGTTGTGATTATCCATGCTCAACTCCCTGCTCCGCCGGTTCACTGTGTTCCATCAGATATGCAACTAAACGCTGGCGGTAAGCCTCACCGGCAGCAATCAACGCCGGTTCATTGCAAGTAAAGGTGTTATGCACGGCAAAGTAGGGCTGCCAGTTCATGCCACAATACAATGCTGTCGCCTGCAGTGGTTGTGCCAATGCTGCAAAATTGGGGTAATCACCCAGTTCAAAATGGTGTTCATCCCCACCACTGGTAACGGCCCAGAGGACATCTTTCCCCACCAAAGCATCGCCTTCATGGCCATAAGCCCAGCCATGTTCCAGCACTTTATCAATCCACAGTTTCAGTAGCGGCGGTTGGCTATACCACTGTATCGGGTGTTGCAGCACCACCAGATCGGCGCGCTCCAAGGCTTGCTGCTCAGCATTGATATCGATGTTGAAATCGGGATACAGCTCATACAACGAACGGACTTCCACCTCGGGAAGATCCTTTACCGCCTGTAACAGACGTTGGTTGGCATGGGAATGCCGTGGATACGGATGGGCGTAAATAATCAGGATCATGGTTGTCGTCGTTCCTTCGTTCCTTGCCAATACTTCAAGCATATACCAATCACAAGAGTGACAGTTTACGTATTGATTGATAGCGGAAATTTTTAACGCGACACAACAAATTGACTGAAAGAGATAAAAAAGGGCGCTGCAGTTAACTGCGGCGCCCGGATGTTATGGCAATGGGAGATTACTTACCGATGCGTGCGTGCAGCTCTTGTACCGAAGTGACTTGCTCGGTTGGATCTGCCTTCAGCGCCATCGCGGTGGCAAAGCCGCCGTTCAGGGTCGTGTCGTAATGCACTTTATACTGCAGTGCACTGCGGCGAATCAGCTTGGAATCCTCAATCGCCTGACGACCAGCCGTGGTGTTAACGATGTAGGTGTACTCGCCATTCTTGATACGGTCCTGAATGTGCGGACGACCTTCATGCACCTTATTGACCAGACGTGGGTTAATCCCCGCCTCGCCCAATACCACTGCGGTGCCGTGAGTTGCATCCAGCTCGAAACCCTGTTTCAGCAGGCTTGCGGCCAAATCCACCACGCGGGCTTTATCGCCTTCACGTACTGACAGCAGTGCACGGCCCTGTTTTTTCATGCCTGACTGGCTACCAAGCATCGCCTTGGAGAAGGCTTCTGCGAAGGTGCGCCCAACGCCCATCACTTCCCCGGTAGAGCGCATTTCTGGCCCTAAAATCGGGTCAACGCCTGGGAATTTGTTGAACGGCAACACCACTTCTTTCACTGAGTAGTACGGCGGGATAACTTCTTCCGTCACGCCCTGCTCAGCCAGTGTTTTGCCTGCCATCACACGCGCAGCCACCTTGGCCAAGGGTACACCTGTCGCTTTAGAGACGAACGGCACGGTACGTGCTGCACGTGGGTTGACTTCAATCAGGTAGACTTCGTTATTCTTCACAGCAAACTGTACGTTCATCAGGCCACGAACTTGCAGCTCAAACGCCAATTTCTCAACCTGCTGACGCATAACATCCTGAATTTCTTTGCTCAAGGTGTACGCCGGCAGTGAGCAAGCGGAGTCACCGGAGTGCACGCCCGCCTGTTCGATGTGTTCCATGATGCCGCCAATCAGCACCCGCTCGCCGTCGCAAATGGCGTCGACGTCGACTTCTACCGCGTCATCCAGGAAGCGGTCCAGCAGCACTGGCGCGTCGTTAGAAACGCTGACCGCGTTCTGGAAATAACGACGCAGGTCGATGTCGTCATACACGATTTCCATCGCACGGCCACCCAGCACATAGGATGGACGCACTACCAGCGGATAACCGATGCCCGCCGCTTTCTCTACCGCTTGTTCGATGGTGGCAACAGTGGCATTAGCCGGCTGTTTCAGGCCCAGACGATGCACCGCTTGTTGGAAACGCTCACGGTCTTCGGCACGGTCAATGGCATCCGGGCTGGTACCGATAATCGGCACACCGGCAGCTTCCAGCTCACGCGCCAACTTCAACGGAGTCTGGCCGCCGTATTGCACGATCACGCCTTTCGGCTTCTCGATGCGCACGATTTCCAGCACGTCTTCCAGCGTCACCGGCTCGAAGTACAGGCGGTCAGAGGTGTCGTAGTCGGTAGACACGGTTTCCGGGTTACAGTTGACCATAATGGTTTCGTAACCATCTTCACGCAGCGCCAGCGAGGCGTGTACGCAACAGTAGTCGAACTCAATGCCTTGGCCGATACGGTTCGGACCACCGCCCAGCACCATCACTTTCGGACGGTCATTGGTCGGGTTGGACTCACACTCTTCTTCATAGGTGGAGTACATGTAAGCGGTGTCGGTGGCGAACTCTGCTGCGCAGGTATCCACACGTTTGTAAACCGGATGCAGGCCATAACCGTGGCGCAGTTTGCGGATTTCGCTTTCGGCGACGCCAGCCAAAGTGGCCAAACGTGCATCAGCGAAGCCTTTACGCTTCAGGGTACGCAGGAACTCTTGGGTCAGGCCGTTGATGCCGGTTTCGGCAACCTGCTCTTCCAGGCGCACCAGTTCTTCAATCTGTACCAGGAACCAGCGATCAACGTTGGTCAGGTTGAATACACCGTCAACTGACAGGCCAGCACGGAAGGCGTCAGCGATGTACCAGATACGGTCAGAGCCCGCATCTTTCAGCTCACGACGAATTTTGGTCAACGCTTCCGGGTCATCCAGGCTGACTTTCGGGTCAAAACCTGTGGCACCGACTTCCAGACCGCGCAGGGCTTTTTGCAGCGACTCTTGTTGGGTGCGGCCAATGGCCATCACTTCACCAACGGATTTCATTTGCGTGGTCAGACGGTCGTTAGCACCGGCAAATTTCTCGAAGTTGAAACGAGGAATTTTAGTCACAACGTAGTCGATAGACGGTTCAAACGATGCAGGCGTACGACCACCCGTGATGTCGTTCATCAGTTCATCGAGCGTATACCCCACTGCCAGCTTGGCGGCGATTTTAGCAATCGGGAAGCCTGTAGCTTTCGACGCCAGTGCCGAAGAACGGGACACGCGCGGGTTCATTTCGATGACGATCAAACGGCCGGTTTTCGGGTTAACCGAGAACTGTACGTTAGAGCCGCCGGTTTCCACGCCGATTTCACGCAGCACCGCCATCGAGGCGTTACGCATGATTTGGTATTCTTTGTCGGTCAACGTCTGCGCCGGTGCTACGGTGATTGAGTCACCGGTATGGATGCCCATGGCGTCGAAGTTTTCAATCGAGCAGACGATGATGCAGTTATCATTCTTATCGCGCACCACCTCCATCTCATACTCTTTCCAACCAATCAGCGACTCATCAATCAACAGCTCTTTGGTTGGTGACAAGTCCAGACCGCGTTCGCAGATCTCTTCGAACTCTTCGCGGTTATAAGCGATGCCGCCACCGGTACCCCCCATCGTAAAGGAAGGACGGATGATGCATGGGAAGCCAACGTCAGCGGCAACCGCCAGCGCTTCTTCCATGTTGTGTGCGATGCCTGAACGCGCGGTGTCCAGACCGATTTTCTTCATTGCTACGTCAAAACGGCGACGATCTTCAGCTTTATCGATCGCGTCAGCGGTCGCGCCAATCATGGTCACGCCAAACTCGGCCAGCACGCCCTGACGTTCCAGCTCCAGTGCACAGTTCAGTGCGGTCTGACCGCCCATGGTCGGCAGCACGGCATCTGGACGCTCTTTTTCGATGATTTTACGCACCACTTCCCAGTGGATTGGCTCGATGTAGGTCGCATCTGCCATTTCCGGGTCGGTCATGATGGTGGCCGGGTTGGAGTTCACCAGAATTACCCGGTAACCCTCTTCGCGCAGCGCTTTACACGCCTGGGCACCCGAGTAGTCGAACTCACACGCCTGGCCGATAACAATCGGGCCAGCGCCGAGGATCAGGATGCTTTTTATGTCTGTACGTTTTGGCATTTTTTACTGCTCCTGATTATTTGGCGTTAGAACGGTAAGTCTCGATCAGTTCGATAAAGTGATCGAACAGCGGCGCGGCATCATGTGGGCCCGGGCTGGCTTCAGGGTGACCCTGGAAGCTAAACGCTGCTTTATCGGTGCGGTGAATGCCCTGCACCGTGTGGTCAAACAAGGATTTATGCGTGATGCGCAGTTCGGCCGGCAGGTTATTTTCGTCCACCGCAAAACCGTGGTTCTGCGCAGTAATCATGACGCAGTCGTTATCCAGGTCTTTCACAGGGTGGTTGCCGCCGTGGTGACCAAGCTTCATCTTCACGGTTTTTGCGCCGCTAGCCAGTGCCAGCAACTGGTGGCCAAGACAGATGCCAAACACCGGAATGTCGGTCTCCAGGAACTGTTTAATCGCCGTGATAGCGTAATCACAGGGCTCTGGGTCACCTGGGCCGTTGGACAGGAAAATACCATCCGGATTCATCTTCAATACATCATCTGCCGGGGTCTGTGCCGGTACTACCGTCAGACGGCAGCCGCGATCCACCAGCATACGCAGGATGTTGCGCTTGGCGCCGTAATCATATGCCACAACGTGGAATGGCAGTTCAGAAGCTGTCTTGGCTTCCGGCAGTTCGCCTTCCAGTGTCCAGCTACCCTGCTGCCAGCTGTAAGCTTCCTGGGTGGTCACTTCTTTAGCCAGATCCATGCCTTTCAGGCCTGGGAAGGCTTTCGCCTTCGCTAACGCCAAAGCAGCATCCGGTGTGTCAGCAGCGATGATGCAACCGTTCTGAGCACCCTTCTCACGCAGCAGGCGAGTCAGCTTGCGGGTATCAATATCGGCAATCGCCACGATGTTATGACGCTTCAGGTATTCAGACAGGCCTTCTTCGTTGCGGTAGTTGCTGGCAATCAGTGGGAGGTCACGAATGACGAGGCCTTGGGCGTGTACAGCGGAGGATTCTTCGTCGGAAGCATTGGTGCCGACATTGCCGATATGGGGATAAGTAAGAGTAACGATCTGGCGGGAGTAGGAAGGATCAGTGAGGATTTCTTGATAACCGGTCATCGACGTATTGAAGACCACTTCCCCCACTGCCGTACCCTCTGCCCCGATGGCCCGACCGTGGAATTGGGTTCCGTCTTCGAGAACCAATAGCGCTGACTTAATCAAAACACCCTCCAAGGAATAATCAATCACAATATTTGCATATTAATTCAGATATCGCGATCTAAATCAATGCAAAAACCGCCCTCAAGGTCAATTTTTGGCAAATTGGGCGCATTTTAATGATGAGTGCTTCACTTGTCTACCCAAAGCGCCATTTTTTCTCTTATTTTTGCACTTCTCGGCGTTTAATAGCCTCAGTCGCCATAAAAACACCGCTAAACTCGGGCTGGTAAACGGTTGCGGGATGGGATGACAGAAAATAGCAATAATGAAGACCCAATATCGGGTTGAAAACATCACCAACGCCTATTACGAACGAAAAAACCCACAAAAACACAAAAAAATACACGTCACTAACAATAATTATGACGAAGACATCATTTTTCATGTTAAAAAAAAGGACAATAAAATTATTGTCCTTTAATCATATGGTTATGATTAATACAACCACATCACGATGGTGTATAAATTAATTACAACTGGTCAAGACCCAGTACATCACGCATATCAAACAGACCTTTATCACAGTTATTCAACCATATAGCGGCTTTAACTGCGCCACTGGCAAAAGTCATGCGACTGGAGGCTTTATGGGTGATTTCCACCCGCTCGCCAATGTCGGCAAACATGGCTGTGTGTTCACCAACAATGTCGCCAGCACGAATAGTGGCAAAGCCGATACTCTTTGGGTCACGCTCGCCGGTATAACCTTCACGTGCATACACGGCGCACTCCTTAAGATCACGCCCTAGCGCACCGGCGATCGCTTCCCCCATCGCCAGCGCGGTCCCTGACGGGGCATCCACTTTATGGCGGTGATGTGCTTCTACAATTTCAATATCGGTATAGTCACCCATCACTTGGGCAGCTTTTTCCAACAGTTTCAGCACCAGATTAACGCCCACACTAAAGTTGGCAGCAAACACGACACCAATCTGCTCGCCAGCAGCGCGGATGGCATCTTTGCCCGCATCGTCAAAACCGGTGGTGCCGATCACGATAGCTTTTTTATGCTCGACGCAGAAAGCCAGATACATCAGGGAGCTTTCCGGACGAGTGAAGTCGATCAGAATATCAAAATCATCGACAACGCTTTCCAGACTGTCGCTAACAGCCACGCCCAACGTACCGATGCCTGCCAGTTCACCAGCATCAACACCGATCAGACTTGAACCCGGGCGTGAAATCGCCGCACCCAGCACCACACCAGGCGTCTGTTGTACCGCCTGGATCAATTGACGACCCATACGGCCGCCGGAACCCGCAATCGCAATGCGGATTTGTGAATCAGTCATACATGCTCTCTTGTCATTGTGATATCAGCACCCGAGATAATCAGAGCGACACCCAGGCTGCAAAGGCGTTTTCCCCGATGAACGTACTCTTACGGGTGAGTGAACACAGCCAACACGGATGCCACTTCAAATATAGTGGGGATATTGGTTCAGGTTAACTGCCACACCTTATCACCACCAGAGGATTCATTTCATAATTAGAAAATTATGATATTCCCTGCTTTTCATCAGTAATGCTGTCAATGGGTTAACATTCGCTGCAATAAACACCCATTCGCGATTGTACATAATCATGCAGTTTTGACTGGATAAAACTGCATAAAAAAGGCACCACGAAGGGTGCCTAAAAGGTCATGAAACGGGTTGTTCACCCGGTTAATGCCACCACTTCCTCAGCGATCATCGCCAGCGCATCATGACGAGCATAATCAGCCTGGACCAGCGCCGCACGCTGTCGATACAGTGGTTGTGCCAGAATCTGCCGCACAGCCTGCCTCAACTGTGCTTCATCCGGATTGCTGGTCTGTAGGTTTACCCCACAGCCCGCAGCGACCACCCGCGTAGCTGCCTCGAGTTTATCCTCCCCCGTACCGGCGACAATCAAGGGGACACCGTGATCCAACGCGGCGTTGATCGAACCGTAACCGCCATTGGTGATCAGCAGCGCCGCCTGCGGCAACCAGTGATCGAAAGAGATAAACTCTTGTACCTTAGCGTTGGCAGGCAACAACGCCAACAGTGCTTCGACCGAACGCCCGCCAGTGGTCGCCAAAACCCGCACTGGTAACTGCGACAGCGCCTTCAGTGTTGGCACAATCAACTGGTGCAGATCGACATTCGCCAGCGTGCCCTGCGAGACGATCACCAACGGACGACGATCTGACTCATCCCACAGATCTGGGGTCTGCTCCGCCGTCGCTACATGGCGTAATGGACCGATAAAGCGCACGCTGTCAGGCAAATCGTCACGGGGATATTCCAGCGCCGGAGTGGCCAGTTGCAAGAAGCGATCACAGCCGCCAATCAATGCATCAGTAAACGCTTGTTGCAGTGGCTTACCGCCGGATTGAGCCATCGCAAAATCAAAACGCTGTTGCACTTCATCGATGAGCAAACGGGTCTCATCATCCACCAGTTGCTCACGCAGCAGATCACGAGGCAATAATGCGGGGGGTATACGCGGCCCGTAGAAGATCGAATCCGTTGAAGAATACGACAACGGTGTCACGCCAATGCCGAGCACCGGGGGACGATCCATCGTCTGCAACAGTGGCAACACGCCATAGAAGCAGTTTTCCACCATCAACAAATCCGTGGGCTCAGCCGCAATCGCGATGCGTAATTGCTGATCCAATAGTGGGATCGGCGCAGCAAAAAAATCTTTCAGCGCTAACGCCATCTGTGCATTACCGGGAGGCAACGCAGCACGCTCTGGAAAGTGCTGTTCAAGATAGCGGTAATCAAAATCCACCCGCTCATCAAAGGCGATAAATTGCGCGCCAGCCGCTTCTGCACGTTCACGAAACAGGGCGCCGGTCATCACCCGAACCTGATGCCCTTGCGCAATCAGGTGTCGAGCAATGCTCAGCATCGGATAAACATGACCCGGCGTTGCCACTGCGGTCATCAGAATACATGCCATAACGGGTTAAACCTCTGCGTTAGCCGGCTTCAGCGCCAGATTGGCGCACACCGGGTGACTCTGAATATGCACGCGCTGCAAATGGCGTGCGGAACGGGCCGTGAAACCTTCACGGCCGTGCAATAACGAGAAGTTGTCAGCTATGACCACGTCACCCTGCTGCCATTGATGGGCATAATAGTGGCGCGGATCGTACAAGTGCTGCTGCAACGTCTGATGGAAAGCCTCCTGTTGATCTTGCGGCACGCCGTGGTATTCCAAAGCATGCTGATTCAGGAATTTCTTGCCCTCGGTCGGTGGCTCGTTGTAACGCATGATCTGCCCATGACCGCTTGGATGCGTCACCACCAGTGGCGAACATACCTCACCGCCATAGTGCACCACCTGCTTAATACGATAGGAGATCGATACCGTCAGCCATTGGGCCAATAGTGATTCATCGACATTGGCCAGCAAGCGTGTGGTATCAACAAAGGTAGTCTGTCCGCCTTCATCCTGTGAAGGTGCAGCAACGCAGTGGAACAGCTGGAATTCTGGAATGGTCGGCTTGTACATACCATCCCAATGCAGTGGCACATAACTGCTGTCGAAAATGTGATCCTTGGCGTCCGGGTGTTCTTTCACGTCCAACACAGCACCGAACGGCCACATCATGATGTCTCCCCACCCCTCGGCATAATGAGTCAGTACCTGTGGGTCGTTAAAGCCGGAATCAAAGCCGCGCAACACCAGCAGATGATGCTGCTGCGCCAATGCCCGCAGTGCAGCCACCGGCAGTTCGCTGATGTGCTGCCCAGAGTGCATAGGGGTCAGTACCGCACCAAAGGGGGTATTCAGTTCAATGCGGCAGTTCAGTGTTTGATTGTCCATCAGTAACTCTCCTTGAATCGAATTTGCTGCTCACACGGCAACCGTGCCGTTAAAAGACGCCCGCCAAGATTGCGGGCGTAATCTGGCCTATTACGCCATTTAAGGCTGTTCGATCAGGTAATGGCTGGGTGTCCCGCGGATCGTTACCAGCTCACCCGCTAACTGTTGAGCATCCTTGCGCTTCATCAATACAAACTGTCCGTTGATGTTCGCCGCTACACCGTGCCACGGGGTCAGCCAATCATCTTTTGTTGGCATCATATGGATGCCCATTTTCAGGCTGTCCGCAGGCTGCGGATGAATAGACAAGCGTATCGCCGATGGGAAATGCTGGGCCAACAAATTGCCCCAAGCCCAGCTACGCTGTATCACGCCACACGCACGTTGTTTGGCATCTTTTTGCAGCGCCGCGTTGGAACCAGCGTAATCAGGAAGTTGACTGTCTTCATACAAAAAGCGGGTGATGGCGCGATACAGCTGTAACCCTTGTTCATCCTGCATCAACTGTTGTTTGATCGTCGTTTCCGATTCGGCATAGCCGTCGACCAGCAACTGACGCAGGAGATCGTAATCACCGGTATGTTCGGCCAACCCTTCCACATCGCCCAGGTTGAACACGCTCAGGTGAGTCGCCCCAACTTCGTGTAACAAGTTTTCAATTTCGCGCTGATAGTGGTTAATGGCGTCGTCGCTGACGCGGATCAAATCACCGAAAACATGACCGTCAGAACAGATGACGATATGCGCACCTGGCGGGTAATAAAGCTGAATACGCTGGCAGAGAGAATTAAGGAATATCAGCGACAGCCGTTCTGCCATATCGGGCACCGAACCAATCACCTTATTAGTATTAGGTGATTTTGTTGGGAAGGCCGGGAGTACAAATTCAATACGCTGTTGGTTTTCAATAAATGCACGGATACGCGGTAATTGTACCTGAGAAACGGCATGTTCTTCCGCAGTGTTTGAGGTTTCCAATCCTGGGAACCGACGTCGATATTGCAATAGCTCATGAAGGATTTTTAACGATATTGTATTAATACGAGCACTATCCACAATTAACTCCTGTTCAGATGTGGCGCAGGCAATTTATTCGCAAACGCAATAAGACTTATCAAAAAGAGAGATGACGCTCGGGAAATAAGTCTGCCCTCACGATTTATCTGCTTCAGGCAATATAGAAGAGAAAATGCTATATTATTAGCCCGTATAATTCACAATCTTGGTTAAGTTGAACTTAACAAACTATGAGTAATATTCTAAAACGCATGGCCATTTTTTCTAAAGTTGTCGATTGCGGCGCGTTCAGCATGGCAGCCAAAGAATTAGGCATTACTACTTCCGCCGTCAGCCAGCATATCCGCTTGCTGGAAACCGAACTGGGCATTCAATTACTTCTACGTTCTACTCGTTCATTGAGCCTGACCGAGGCCGGACTGTGTTTTTATGAGGATTGTGTACTGATGATCCATGCAGCCGAACGGGGACAGCAGCGTATCGCTGCCCTGCGCGGCGAACTGGCGGGGGAATTGCGCGTCGCCACCTCCACGGAGTTTGCCACCCATTATCTGGTGCCGGCGCTGCAAAGCTTCCTGGACGAACACCCACGGATCACACTGAGATTGGAGATTCATGACGAAAAAATCGACCTGATAGGCCAACGCATTGATCTGGCAATTCGTGGTGGTGTGTTAGCCGACTCCAGTTACGTCTCGACCCGGCTGGCACGCTTTCGCGAAGTCCTGTGTGCCTCTCCGGCCTACCTTGCCAGCCACGGCATACCCGATAGTCCTCAGTCACTAACCCACCACCAATGGGTCACTTTTACTCCCTTGGGCAATCCGCAGTTTGTTCGCCTGCTCCACCATGACGGTGCAGAACATCGGTTGCGAATGACCGGACGTTTATTTACCAATAACGGTATGGCGATGAAAGAATTGGCACTGGCTGGCAAAGGAATCATCCGTAATTTCTTTGTCAATGTTGAGCGTGAATTACACAACGGTGATTTGGTGGAAGTGTTACCCGAGTGGCGATTACCCGATATTAATTGCTTTGCAATTATGCCAAGAAGGGACAGCCAACCATTAAAAGTTCGCCGTTTATTAGAGCATATGAAAATCCATTTACAGAAAAAAGAGAAGCATTCTTTAGAGCAGTTCAGAACTTAATGAAATAAGAAGTTTCCGTAACACCACTTAATTTAGTTATTTAACTTTTCAGCCCATTGCTGACCAGCACCAGAGCTCATTTAGATTGCAGACTAATGATATTATCCTTAATAACTCTCTCACTCCCTATATAAGTATTTCTCCTATCATTAATTCAAATTGTCAGAACAAATTTGACTTTAAATAGCAGAAAATTTGAATTAGTCCCCTTTCTCTACTCAACGTTAATACTTTTATTTCCTGGCACCGTCCCCAAAAAGCAAAACGGGGAGCCTAGGCTCCCCGTTATCTTATTTGTAGCTGATGCTTATTCAACCTGCTTGATATCAACCCGCAGCTCTTTCGGCACTTCAAACACGATGTTCTCTTCGCGTCCACTGACTTCCTGCACGTTAGCACCACCCAGCGCCTTCAGACGACTGATCACATCCTGAACCAACACGTCAGGTGCGGATGCTCCGGCGGTAACACCAATATTACGGGCACCTTTCAGCCAGGCTTCCTGAATGTCAGCCGCGGAGTCAATCAGATATGCCGGCTTGCCGACACGCTGAGCCAGCTCCGCCAGACGGTTAGAGTTAGACGAGTTTTTCGACCCCACAACCAGAACCACATCCGCATCACCAGCCAGGTTACGTACTGCTTCCTGACGGTTAGTGGTGGCGTAGCAGATATCGTCCTTACGCGGGCCGATAATGCTCGGGAAGCGCTTGCGCAATGCATCGATCACGTCAGACGTATCATCCACCGACAATGTGGTTTGTGTCATAAAGCACAGGTTGCTCTCATCCTTCACCTGCAGCTTCCACACATCATCTGGCGACTCGACCAGGTACATGCCCCCTTTAGGGTTACTGTACTGGCCCATGGTGCCTTCCACTTCTGGATGGCCCGCATGACCAATCAGGATCGCCTCGGTACCACGGCGGCTGGCTCGCGCCACCTCCATATGTACTTTGGTTACCAGTGGGCAAGTTGCATCAAACAGCATGGTCAAATCACGTGCTTTGGCTTCTGCTCGTACCGCCTGAGAAACACCGTGCGCCGAGAAGATCAAAATAGACCCATCCGGCACTTCGGTGATTTCCTCAATGAACACCGCCCCGCGCTCACGCAGGCTATCTACCACATAGCGGTTATGCACCACTTCGTGGCGTACATAGATAGGCGCGCCGTAAATTTCCAGCGCACGTTCAACGATACTGATCGCACGATCAACCCCGGCACAGAAGCCACGTGGGTTAGCCAGCAATATTTGCATGCGTCTCCTCCTGCTGCGGATCGATCTCCAGCACTTCGATATCGAAGGTCACCGGATGGCCCGCCAGCGGATGGTTGAAATCAACGGTAATCGAATCTTCCGCCACTTCACGTACTACGCCTGGCATTTCGCTACCATCGACAGCGGTAAACAGCATAATTGTGCCGACGTCCGGCACCCCGGTTTCCGCGAAATCGCGACGCGAGAAGAACTGAACCAGATCCGGGTTCTCTGCACCAAATGCCGCTTCTGGCTGTAAGGTAAAAGCACATTTGTCGCCCGCACTCAGGCCAAGCAACTGTGCTTCCAGCTGCTCGGACAAACTGCCATCACCCAAACGGAACAGTGCCGGTTTGCCACTGCTGCGGGTGGATTCTGCGGTCGAACCGTCTTCCAGTTTCAGCGTGAAGTGCACCAGCACTTCACTGCTACCGTTAACCTGAGCCGTCATATTACTCACCTTTACTCTTTGCGCTTTTGTTCGCTGGCGACAAGAAGCCTTCCAGCACGATCATCGCCGCCCCTACGCAAATAAAACTATCTGCAAGGTTGAAAGTCGGGTAATGCCAATCGCCTACGTAGAAGTCGATAAAATCGACAACAAAACCGTGCCATAAGCGATCGAACAGGTTACCAAGCGCACCGCCGATGATGAAAGCATAGGCGATATTGTTCAGCTTCTGCTGTGCACTGCTGCGGTACATCATCACCAACAGCACCGCCACGATAGCCACCGCAATACCGGCGAAGAACCAACGCTGCCAGCCGCCATGATCGGCGAGGAAACTGAACGCAGCACCGTAGTTGCGCGCATAGAACAGATTGAACGACGGGATCAGTGGCTGGGACTGGCCCAGCACAAAGTTACCGAGGATCCACTGCTTGCTGGCAAAATCCAGTACCAACACGACGACTACCAGCCACAGCCAGCGCAAGCCGGTCGAACAAATAGGTTTACTCATTAGGCAAACTTACGCTTTTCGCCGTCGCCGGCTACGTTGATAACACAGCGGCCGCAGAGATCTGCATGCTCCGCCACCAAACCGATATCGGTGGTGTAATGCCAGCAACGCGGGCATTTCTCACCCTCAGCGGTGCTGAAGGCGATTTTCAGGCCTTTCACCAGTTCTGACGTCAGTGCATCTGCTGGCGCATCAGCCAGAGGTGCAACGTGCGCGCCAGAGGTCAGCAGCACGAAGCGCAACTCATCCTGCAGGCTGTTGAGACGTTCAGCCAGTTCGCTATCGGCATACAGCGTTACTGCGGCTTCCAGCGAGCCACCAAGACGCTTGTCTGCACGTGCCTGTTCCAGCACCTTGTTCACTTCGCCACGCACTTTCAGCAGTTCAGCCCAGAAAGCATCGTTCATGCCTTCGCCTTCAGCCAAACCGAACAGGCCGTCGTACCACTCTTCGGTGAACACGTACTGCGCACGTTTGCCCGGCAGGAAAGCCCAGATTTCATCGGCAGTGAACGACATGATCGGCGCCATCCAGCGTACCAATGCTTCTGCGATATGGAACAAAGCAGTCTGGCAGCTGCGACGGGCGACACTGTCGCTCTTCGCGGTGTACTGGCGATCTTTGATGATATCCAGGTAGAAGGAGCCCATCTCGACAGAACAGAACTGCATCAGGCGTTGCACTACTTCATGGAAATCGTAGTTGGCATAAGCCTGCTCGATATCCTGTTGTGCCGCCAGAGCACGACCGACTGCCCAGCGATCCAGTACCACCATGTCTTCCGGTGCCACGCAATCCGTGCTCGGTTCGAACCCGTTCAGGTTCGCCAGCAAGAAGCGCGCTGTGTTACGGATGCGGCGATAAGAATCAGCAGAACGTTTCAAGATCTCGTCAGATACCGCGATTTCACCGGTGTAGTCGGTAGAGGCTACCCACAGACGCAGGATGTCGCCGCCCAGCTTGTTCATCACGTCTTGTGGACTGATGGTGTTGCCGATGGACTTGGACATTTTACGGCCCTGACCGTCCACGGTGAAACCGTGAGTCAGCACTTCTTTATACGGCGCTTTACCTTTCATGGCGGTTGAGATCATCAGTGATGACATGAACCAGCCGCGGTGTTGGTCAGAGCCTTCCAGATACATGTCGGCGCCATGACCATTGAACTCAGGGCGAACGTCGACTACGGAAGAGTGAGTCGAACCGGAGTCGAACCACACGTCCAGGGTATCTGGCACTTTCACGTAGTCGGCAGCATCCGCGCCGAGAATGTCGGCTGCGTCCAGATCCCACCAGGCCTGAATACCATCTTGCTCAACACGTTTTGCCACTTCTTCCATCAGCTCTACGCTGCGTGGGTGCAGTTGTTCTGTGTCTTTATGCACAAACAGGGACATCGGCACGCCCCAGGTACGCTGACGTGAAATACACCAGTCCGGGCGGTTAGCGACCATGGTTTCGATGCGCGCCTGGCCCCACTCAGGGATCCACTGCACGCCTTTGATCTCTTCCAGCGACTGCTTACGCAGACCTTTTTGATCCATGCTGATGAACCACTGAGGCGTTGCACGGAAGATGATCGGCGTTTTGTGACGCCAGCAGCATGGGTAACTGTGAACCAGTTTTTCCACATGCAGCAATGCACCTTTCTCACGCAGCAGATCAACGATCAGATCATTGGCCTTAAACACAAACTTGCCATCCAGCAGCGGATGAGTACCCGGCAGATAACAACCGTTCGGCCCTACCGGGTTGGCAATTTCCAAACCGTATTTCTGACTGATAACAAAGTCATCCGGGCCGTGGCCACCTGCGGTATGCACCGCACCGGTACCCGCGTCCAGCGTGACGTGCTCACCCATGATCGCCGGTACGTCGAAGCCCATGAATGGGTGTTCAAAACGCATCAGGTCAAGATCGGCACCTTTGCAGCTGCCCAGTACGGTCCACGCGCTGATACCGGCGCGTTTCATCACGCTTTCTACCAGTTCAGCCGCCAGCACCAGGCACTGACCTTCGACCTGCACCAGTTGATAAGCAAATTCCGGATGCAATGAAATTGCACGGTTAGCAGGTAAGGTCCATGGGGTCGTGGTCCAGATCACCAAAGAAATCGGGCCATTGAAGCTGGTCACACCAAATTTGGCCGCTACCGCTGCCGCGTCAACCGCGTGGAACGCCACATCGATAGACGGTGAAGTCTTGTCGTAATATTCCACTTCCGCTTCTGCCAGCGAAGAACGGCAATCGGTACACCAGTGCACCGGTTTTGCGCCTTTCAGCAGATGACCATTGCTGATGATCTTGCCCAGCGCGCGGATGATATTGGCTTCGGTTTTGAAGTCCATGGTCAAATACGGGTGATCCCAGTCGCCCAGCACGCCAAGACGGATGAAGTCTTTCTTCTGGCCTTCAACTTGTTCAGCGGCATACTCACGGCATTTGACACGGAATTCCGCCGCGGTGAGTTTCTCGCCCGGCTTACCGTACAGTTGTTCGACTTTCAGTTCGATCGGCAGGCCATGGCAGTCCCAACCTGGGACATAAGGCGAGTCGAAGCCGGACATCCCTTTCGACTTGATAATAATGTCTTTGAGAATCTTGTTAACCGAGTGACCAATGTGAATGCTGCCGTTCGCATACGGAGGGCCGTCATGCAAAATGAAGGATTTTTTGCCCTTTTTGGCAGTACGAATAATCCCGTACAGATCCTGTTCATACCAACGTTGCAGCATGCCAGGTTCGCGCTTGGCCAGATCGCCACGCATCGGGAACCCTGTTTCCGGCAAGTTCAGGGTATTCTTGTAGTCACTCATGAGATTCTCGTTTCCGTTTTCGGCTATTTACCCCCCACACTTCAAGCTGCATCTTTGTTGGCCGCCCTTTCTCATCCGAATCACTTGCCTGTGCAAGCTCTTCGGATTCGTGCGGTTGCCGCCGCGATGCAACTCGAATTATTGAGGGTAAACGATTAAACCAGTGTTTTTAACCCGAAGAACTTCCGGGCCGTCACCACATCATTGGCGATTTGCTGCTTCAGGGCATCGAGCGAAGCAAAACGCTGTTCATTGCGCAATTTCGCGCGGAGCACCACGTCAATATGGCGCCCGTAAAGATCCATTGTGACATCCAACAGATGGACTTCCAGCTGTTGGCGCACGCCGGCAACGGTTGGTCGCGTACCAATATTGGCTACGCCAGGTAGCGGTTCAGACCCCAGGCCATACACTTCCACCGCATAGACCCCTTTTACCGGTGCAACCAGGCGTTTCAGCGGCAGGTTGGCCGTAGGGAAGCCGATGGTGCGGCCCAGTTCATCACCGTGTACTACTCGGCCTGAAATGCTGTACGGATGACCCAACAGCGTTTCAGCCTGCGCCAGATCATCATCACGCAGTGCATTGCGAATCGCCGTACTGCTGATACGTTGATCGCCTTCACGGAAGGTCGGCGTGCTGATCACTTCAAAACCGTATTCTATCCCGGCTTTTTGCAATAACGGAAAATCGCCCTGACGCGTCGCGCCAAAGCGAAAATCATCCCCGACCATCAGGAATTTCACGCCCAGTTTTTCCACCAGCAATTCGGCAACGAACGCCTGTGCCGTGTTGGCGGCAAAACGCGGGTCAAACTTGACGCACAGCAGGTAGTCAACGCCCGCTTGCGCCAGATATTTGGCCTTATCACGCAAACGCGTGAGTCTGGCCGGTGCCTTGTCCGCTGCAAACATTTCCAGCGGTTGCGGCTCAAAGATCATGACCATCACTGGCAGCCCGAGGCGTTGCCCCTCTTGTTTCAGCTGCTCCAGCAACGCTTGGTGACCGCGGTGTACGCCGTCAAAGTTGCCGATGGTGAGCACACAACCATGGTGGCGTGCCCGGATATTGTGAATGCCGCGAATTAGCTCCATAGCTGGCTCAAAACAGTGGAAATCGCCGGATTATACCTTGTACAGCGGTTAAGGTTAACCCGCGATTGGTGCCTTTGTGTAATAGACATACCATACCGGAGATAATCTGCAGGTGAAACGCCCTAACCGCAGTTTATCCGGCAACATGAAGCTGATTATCGACCACGACCAACAGCTTGCGGCCAATACAGCAACTCATTGGCGAATTTTCTCGCGAAACACTGTATTCCCATGACCGAAGCTGGTAAAATCCTGCCCCATCACAACGTAGCAAGTGCCGCCCGTACAAACGGCGCTTATTTGCACAAATCCGTTGACAAACGAAGACTAAAAGGGGATATTCCTCGGCCTTCGAATTGTCCTCAATAGAATATATTTGGGAGTTGGACCTTGGCTAATATCAAATCAGCTAAGAAACGCGCCGTACAGTCTGAGAAACGTCGTAAGCACAACGCTAGCGGCCGCTCTATGATGCGTACCTACATCAAGAAAGTAGAAGTTGCTATCGCAACTGGCGATAAAGAAGCTGCAAAAAACGCATTCCTCGTGATGCAACCAATCGTGGACCGCAAGGCAGCTAAAGGCCTGATCCACAAAAACAAAGCAGCACGCCATAAGTCAAATCTGACTGCGCGTATCAACGCAATGCAATAAGCATTACGTTGTCTGCTTGATAAAAAAACCGGCTCAGGCCGGTTTTTTTACGTCTGCTGTTTTCACCGCTCTAGTAAGTAAACAGTGCGGAGAAATCCTTGTTGCACACCCGTTGTACCGCGGGATGCTGGATCATACGTTCGGCAAAAATGATGTAGTACTCTTCCTGCACGCTATCAATGCGCCCAATCTCCACCACGTCATCATCGTTATAGGTATCTTGCGCATACAGCGTCGGTGCAACGAAGATCGCGTTGTGGTACATGCCAAAGGTCTTCATCAGGGCCGCATCATCAAATTCGCCCAAGATCTCTACCTGGATACCCTGGGTGTTAAACCAGTTAAGCAGCTTACGCCCCAGCATCGAACGCCGGCCTGGAATGAGCAGCTTGCGTTGTTCAAGACAAGCGGGGAACGGTAAGTCCGGCGCCGGCTGACGGCAAAAGAAGCTGATACCGCATTCACCCAGCTTGAGCGAAAACAACCCTTCTTGCTGGCTGGAGTCCACCGGGCAGTCTGACAAGATCATGTCGAGCTTATGTTGGCTGAGCTGTTCGAGCAGCATCTCGTGCGTCGACTCAAAGCAACGTAGATGAATTTGCTCATTATCCACCACTACCGCGGTCTCCAGAACCTGACTCACCAAACGTTTGGACAGCGCATCCGCGACCCCAACGTCGAACAGCAGGTTAGATTCCTTGCGATAATTGACGATATCCAGCATTTCCTGGCTGAGCATAAACATCTTGTCGGCGTAGCGGAAAACCAGCTGCCCCAATTCAGAAGGCACTAGCCCACGCCCCTGACGCTTGAACAGCTTGCCGTCCAAACGTTCTTCCAGTGCTTTGATCTGGCCGGTGATGGTCTGCGGCGTCAGAAACAATGCTTCAGCGGCGCCGACCACCGAACCTTCCTTGCAGACCTGCCAGAAGTAGTAAAGGTGATTAAAGTTAATATGCGACATCCTCACGAGGTGCTCTCCTTAACATTTCGTCAGGTTAAACGATCGACCGTGACGAGCGACTAATGTCCTTTCCCTGTTTCAGACAACCTGTTGCTGCATTCGTCCCAAACAGAACGGTCGAAGCTGCGCATATTTTATACTGCGCAGCTCCGACCAGCTATTGTAATCTGTACTTACGAACAGAGGATCCCCTAAAGGGGTTATCTGACTCGTGGTAACGACATGCGCAACAGACCGTACCCGACCACCGCCGCCGTGGTTGACCCAATCAGGATACCCAGCCGCGAATACGTGCTTAGTACGACATCCGCATCGCCAAATGCCAGCGAAGCGATGAAAATTGACATGGTGAAACCAATACCACAGAGCACGGAAACGGCAAACACCTGTTTGAAACCAATTCCTTCAGGCAGTTTGGCAATGCCCAACTTCACCGCCAGCAGGCTAAAGGTGAAGATACCCAACGGCTTACCGATGAACAAGCCCGCTGCGATACCGACAGGGAGCAGTGAGGTCAACCCACTCAGTGACACGCCCTGTAATGAAACACCCGCATTGGCAAAAGCGAACAGCGGCAGAATCAGGAACGCCACCCATGGGTGCAGCTCGTGCTCCAGAGTCTCCGAAGGAGATGGGCCTTTCTTCACGTTCAGCGGGATCATGAAGCCAATAATTACACCCGCCAGGGTCGCATGTACCCCGGACTTGAGGATAGCCACCCACAGCACCAGGCCGACAATCATATAAAGCGAGGTTTTCCCTACGCCACGCCAGTTCATAAATGCCAGCACCGCAACAGACGCGGCAGCTACACCCAACGCCGCCATCGACACTTCATGGGTATAGAACAGTGCGATAATCACGATCACACCCAGGTCATCGATAATCGCCAGCGCCAGCAGGAACACCTTCAGGCTGGTGGGTACGCGGTTCCCCAACAGCGCCATTACCCCAAGGGCAAACGCAATATCAGTTGCCGCCGGAATTGCCCAGCCCTGGCGAGTAACCTCATCAGCGCCGTTGAACAGCAGGTAAATTAATGCCGGTGCCAACATGCCGCCCAACGCAGCAATAGCGGGAAACACCGCCTTGTCACGCCCGGCTAATGAACCCTGCATCAGTTCACGCTTGACCTCCAGCCCAACCACCAGGAAAAAGATCGCCATCAGGCCGTCGTTAATCCACAGCAGCAACGGCTTGGCAATTTCCAGTGAGGACACTTTCACCATGACAGGTAAATTGAGGAAAGCATGATAAATCCCCTGGGCTGGGGTATTGGCCATGATCAACGCGATAATCGCGGCTACGATCAGGATAATGCCGCCTGCGGCTTCCTGACGTAAAAATTGACGAATGATATTGGTCACAATACGTCTCTCCAGAGATGCGCGAAGCAGAAATAGCCTCGCAAACAAAGTAATGGAATGAGTATAGACGGCGATTTAGCTCGATAAAACACGTTTATAAATGCTTTAACAATCGTAAAAACCGAGCTATTTACGATAAGCATCACACTTTATATAGGGTTATTGGCACACAATAACCAATAAAAAACCCCGGTTTTGACGCCGGGGTTATGCAGTACGCTGACAGAACAGCAGCTTAACGCGTCAGGTCATCAAAAAACTTTTTCACACCGTCGAAGAAGCTCTTCGAACGGGGGCTGTTTTTATCACCAGAAGGACCACCCAGGCTTTCTTCCAGTTCCTTCAGCAATTGCTTCTGTTTGTCGTTCAGGTTAACAGGAGTTTCCACCACCACGCGGCACAACAGGTCGCCCTGACTGCCACCACGTACTGATTTAACACCCTTGCCACGCATGCGGAACAGTTTGCCCGTCTGGGTTTCTGACGGTACTTTCAGCTTCACGCGGCCATCCAGCGTTGGCACTTCGATCTCACCGCCCAATGCTGCCATTGCGAAGTTGATTGGCACTTCACAGTACAGGTTATTCCCTTCACGCTCGAAGATCGGGTGCGCTTTCACCTGAACCTGAACGTACAGATCGCCCGCTGGTGCGCCATGCTCACCGGCTTCACCCTCACCCGCTAAGCGGATGCGGTCGCCAGTATCAACGCCAGCCGGGATTTTCACCGACAGCGTTTTGGCTTTCTCTACCCGACCGTGGCCATGACAGCTGTTGCACGGGTCTTTGATAATTTGACCGCGTCCATGGCAATGTGGACAGGCCTGCTGCACGGTAAAGAAGCCCTGGCGCATTTGCACCTGGCCTTGACCGTGACAGGTTGGGCAAGTCACTGGCGAACTGCCTGGTTTCGCACCGCTGCCGTGACAAACGCCACACTCTTCCAGCGTCGGAATACGGATCTCTTTGGTTACACCACGAACCGCTTCCTCAAGGGACAGCTCCATGTTGTAACGCAAATCAGAACCGCGACTGGCACGCTGACGGCGACCACCACCAAAGATATCGCCAAACACGTCGCCAAAGATATCGCTGAAGTCGGCACCGCCGCCAAACCCACCACCACCGCCCATACCGCCTTGTTCAAAGGCTGCGTGGCCGTACTGATCGTAGGCGGCACGTTTTTGATCGTCGGTCAGGACTTCGTACGCTTCCTTGATCTCTTTAAACTTGGCTTCGGCGTCTTGATCCTGGTTACGGTCAGGATGGTATTTCATCGCCAGGCGCTTATACGCCTTTTTTATGTCACGCTCTTCCGCCGTCTTGGAGACGCCGAGAATCTCGTAATAGTCTTTCTTCGCCATTATTTCTGTAACCCTTAACATGCGTGCACGGGCGCAGAGTTGCCTCGACGCCCGTGCTGGTTTCCAGTAACGGCCTCTCGGCCGTTACGTGCCCGCTTAAGGGCGATTATTTTTTGTCTTTAACTTCTTCGAACTCAGCGTCAACCACGTCGTCGTCTTTCTGCGCCGCGTTGTCAGCACCAGCATCAGCACCTTGCTGAGCCTGCTGCGCCTGAGCCATTTCCAGCAGTTTGCCAGAAACCTGCACCAGAGCCTGGGTCTTCGCTTCGATCTCGGCTTTATCTTCGCCTTTAATCGCAGCTTCCAGATCTTTCAGCGCAGCTTCAATAGCCGTTTTGTCTTCTGCCGGCAGTTTGTCGCCCGCTTCTTCCAACTGCTTACGGGTACCGTGGATCAGATGGTCAGCCTGGTTACGGGTCTGCACCAGCTCTTCGAACTTACGGTCCGCTTCGGCGTTCAGCTCAGCATCACGCACCATTTTCTGGATTTCTTCTTCGTTCAGACCAGAAGAAGCCTTGATGGTGATTTTCTGCTCACGGCCAGTATTCTTGTCTTTAGCAGACACGTGCAGAATACCGTCGGCGTCGATATCGAAGGTAACTTCGATCTGCGCCATACCGCGTGGAGCAGCCTGGATGCCGTCCAGATTGAACTGGCCCAGTGACTTGTTATCGTTAGCGCGTTTACGCTCACCCTGCAGCACGTGGATGGTTACCGCAGACTGGTTGTCTTCAGCGGTAGAGAACACCTGGCTGTGCTTGGTCGGGATAGTGGTGTTTTTGGTGATCAGCGGAGTCATCACGCTGCCCATGGTTTCGATACCCAGCGACAGCGGGGTAACGTCCAGCAGCAGAACGTCCTTCACATCACCGGCCAACACGCCGCCCTGTACCGCAGCACCCACCGCAACGGCTTCGTCCGGGTTAACGTCTTTACGTGGTTCTTTACCGAAGAAGTCAGCAACTTTCTTCTGAACCATTGGCATACGGGTCTGGCCGCCCACCAGGATCACGTCCTGGATGTCGGAAACCGACAGGCCTGCATCTTTCAGAGCTACTTTCAGTGGCTCGATAGAACGCGCAACCAGATCTTCAACCAGCGACTCGAGTTTTGCACGGGTCACTTTGATGTTCATGTGTTTTGGACCGCTCGCATCTGCAGTGATGTACGGCAGGTTAACGTCGGTCTGCTGAGCGGAAGACAGTTCGATCTTCGCTTTCTCAGCGGCTTCTTTCAGACGCTGCATCGCCAACGGATCATTGCGCAGATCGAAACCTTGTTCTTTCTTGAACTCTTCCACCAGGTAGTTGATCAAGCGGCTGTCGAAGTCTTCACCACCCAGATGGGTATCACCGTTGGTTGCCAGAACTTCGAAGGTTTTTTCGCCGTCAACTTCGTCGATTTCGATAATAGAGATATCGAAAGTACCGCCACCCAGGTCATAAACCGCGATGGTACGGTTGCCAACTTCTTTGTCCAGGCCGTAAGCCAGAGCAGCAGCAGTCGGTTCGTTGATGATACGTTTTACTTCCAGACCTGCGATACGACCGGCGTCTTTAGTCGCCTGACGCTGTGCGTCGTTGAAGTATGCAGGAACAGTGATAACCGCTTCAGTTACCGGTTCGCCCAGGTAATCTTCAGCCGTTTTCTTCATTTTCTTCAGCACTTCAGCAGAAATCTGCGGTGGTGCTACACGCTGGCCTTTTACTTCAACCCATGCGTCGCCGTTATCAGCAGCCACAATTTTGTACGGCATGATGTCTTTATCACGCTGTGCTTCTTCATCCTGGAAGCGACGGCCAATCAGGCGCTTGATCGCAAACAGGGTGTTTTGTGGGTTAGTAACAGCCTGACGCTTAGCAGGCTGGCCAACCAGAATTTCACCATCCTGGGTATATGCGATGATCGAAGGTGTAGTACGGTCGCCTTCGCTGTTCTCCAGCACGCGCGCTTTACCACCATCCATAATAGCTACACAAGAGTTGGTAGTACCCAGGTCGATACCAATAATTTTGCCCATCTAAACGTCTCCACTAATAAATTCATATTCGGTCAGGTTGCTAACCTATATGCGGGCAAATTTTTGTTTTTCAACTGCCCAACATTTCAGTCTTAGCCGCGGTCAGCAACTGCGGTTGCAAATAAGATGGGGCCATCCAACTCAGCATCAAGGGGTAAGGCGAAAAAAATTTCTTTTTTATCGTCACTCAGATCATTGTTTCCTGTTCCGGGGATCATTATGATGCCGCGCGCTCTGATGGAAGTTATCGATTTTTCGGCCATTCAGACCATTTATGAATTTACTTCGCTATTTCCGTTAATTTTCTGTTATTGCAGAGGACTTATGCACACCAACAAGTTGGCGAATCCCGGCCCTCTCGGCCTGATGGGCTTCGGGATGACCACCGTCTTGCTGAACCTGCACAACGCGGGCTTTTTCCCATTGAATTCCGCCATTATCAGTATGGGGATTTTCTTCGGTGGACTGGCCCAAATTATGGCCGGCCTGCTGGAATACAAGAAGGGCAACACCTTCGGCATGACTGCCTTTATCTCTTATGGCAGCTTCTGGCTGAGCCTGGTCGGTCTGTTGCTGCTGCCACGCCTGGGTCTGGCCGAACCGACCGACGCCAGCGTACTGGGTATTTATCTGGCATTGTGGGGCGTTTTCACACTGTTCATGTTCTTCGGTACTCTGCGCGCCAACCGTGTGCTGCAGTTCGTGTTCGGTAGCCTGACACTGCTGTTCGCCTTGCTGGCGATTGGCAATATCACGGGCAATCATGCGCTGCTGAACGTTGCGGGTTATGAAGGAATTATCTGCGGAGCCAGTGCTATTTATCTGGCAATGGCAGAAGTGCTCAACGAGCAATTTGGTCGTAAGGTTCTGCCGATTGGCGAACCCAACGTCAACAATGTAGAGCCGATTCGCGCGGCGGCATAATCACCGCCACTGAAACAAAAAGCCCTGCAATTTTTGCAGGGCTTTTTTTAGCTGTAAGAGCGGGCCCGCTGTACCTTGGTTTCACTGTTCAGGTCACGGTGCAGGTATATTCCCAGCAGCAACCCAATACCCGACAACGCCAATACATAGTAAGCGGGTGCTAACGGGGTTAACTTCATGATCAACGTTACAAATATTGGGGTTAAACCCCCAAAAATAGCGTATGCGACATTATATGAGAACGAAATCCCGGTAAACCGCACTTCCGCTGGGAAAGCCCGCACCATTACATAGGGTACAGCCCCGACGACACCCACGCTGAAGCCCACCAGCGCATAGCAGGCGAACAACATTTCCGGGTGTTCTCCCACCGTCCGATAAAACAACCAACTGCAGCCAGCCAGTAACATGCTGCCAACAATAAAGGTTTTGCTGGCACCAAAGCGATCCGCCGACAGCCCAGCGATAATACAACCGGCAATCAACATAATGGTGGCGATGCTGTTAGCTTGCAGCGACAGCGCCGGGGCGATGCCAAACTGTTTTTGCAAATAGGTCGGCGTCATCAGAATCACCACCACAATGCCGGCAGACAGCAGCCAGGTCAGTAGCATCGACACCACGACTTCCTTGCGATGGTTAAGTACTACGGACTTCAGCGGCAGCTCCTCCGCCAAGGCTTTCCGTGCCTGCATCTCGATGAAGATCGGCGTTTCCTGTAACCAGCGGCGCAGATACATTGCCACCAGACCGAAAATACCGCCGAGCAGGAACGGGATACGCCAGCCGCCTTCAATAATGGTTTGTTGGCTGAGTGTGGTATTGATTACCGTCGCCACCAACGACCCCAGCAGGATGCCGACGGTCAGACCGGCAGTCAGCGTACCGCAGGCAAAACCGATGCGACGACGCGGCACGTGCTCGGCAACAAACACCCAGGCCCCCGGCACCTCGCCGCCGATCGCCGCGCCTTGCAGCACCCGCATCAGCAGCAGCAACAGTGGTGCGGCAATGCCGATGCTGGCATAGGTCGGTAACAGACCCATCGCCAACGTTGGCAACGCCATCAGTAAAATACTCAGGCTGAACATTTTTTTGCGACCGACCAGATCGCCAAAGTGCGCCATCACGATGCCACCCAGCGGACGTGCCAGATAACCTGCGGCAAAGATGCCGAAGGTCTGCACCTGACGTAGCCATTCCGGCATATCTGCTGGAAAGAACAACTCGCCCATGACCGCGGCAAAGAAAACAAAAATGATGAAGTCATAGAACTCTAACGCACCGCCCAGAGCAGCTAACGTCAGCGTTTTGTAGTCTTGCCGGTTTAACCGGCGATTATTATCGTGAGGCATAGGGTACCGTCGGAGGAGACTGTTAAAATAAAAGCCAGCGGCTTTCTGTAAACGAATCCTTACTATAACGGCAAATTTTTTTCACACCAGTTCGACTGGGATTTATCCCACACAACGCTGAAATTTAGAGGTTTATCTCGCGACGTGCATTCTTCGGGCGAAATGCTGCTACCACCCCGGCATGAGTTTCCACATAAGGTCCCTCAAGCAATTGTATGCAGTAAGGGACGCTGGCGAAGATACCGTGCACCACCACCTTACCTTGTTCGTCCTTAACCCCTTCCAGCGTTTCTTTGATCGACTTGGGCTGACCCGGCAGGTTGATGATTAACGCTTGCTTGCGGATCGCCCCCACCTGACGCGAAAGAATTGCCGTTGGCACATAGTGTAGGCTGATTTGACGCATTTGCTCACCGAAGCCAGGCATCACGCGATCCGCTATCGCCAAGGTGGCATCTGGAGTCACATCACGCCGTGCCGGACCTGTACCGCCGGTAGTCAGCACCAGATGGCAGCCCATTTCATCCACCAGCTCACATAGGGTTTGTTCGATCAGCGTTTGCTCATCGGGGATCAGCCGGGTTTCCAATTTGAACGGCGTCGCCAACGCTGCGGTTAACCATTCTTCCAGCGCGGGTATGCCTTTATCCTGATAAACACCGCCAGAAGCGCGGTCAGAAACGGAAACCAAACCAATACGTAATATGTCCATGCGTAACCTCTACAGCCTGATGGGGTTCGGACGAGTTCATTTCCCGCCCTGTTATGAATCCAGAGAGTATAAAGTGTCTACCCGCCAGCGGGATCTGCGGGCATAAAAAAAGGCGGCCTAAGCCACCTTTTTCTGCGCTGATTGCGGAAATTACAGCAGATCGGCGATCATTTTTTCCAGCTTACCCTGGTCTACGGCAAACTTGCGGATACCGTCGGTCAGTTTCTCAACTGCCATTGGATCCTGGTTGTGCTGCCAGTAGAACTCAGGCTCAGTCAACGCCGCAGGACGCGCTTTCACTTCGCCGGTGTAAGCCAGTTTACGCTCCAGCGTGCCTTCGCTCTCTGCCAGCTCTTTCAGCAGTGCAGGGGCGATGGTCAGGCGGTCACAGCCAGCCAGTTCGATGATTTCGCCAACGTTACGGAAGCTGGCGCCCATCACCACGGTTTTGTAACCGTGCTCTTTGTAATACTGGTAAATCTCAGTAACGGAAACCACACCTGGATCTTCGTTTGGCGCGAACTCTTTCTTGTCGCCATTGGCTTTGTACCAGTCGAGGATACGGCCAACAAACGGAGAAATCAGGAACACACCGGCTTCAGCACAAGCACGCGCCTGAGCGAAGGAGAACAGCAGTGTCAGGTTACAGTTGATGCCTTCTTTTTCCAGCTGCTCCGCGGCACGGATGCCCTGCCAGGTAGAAGCCAGTTTGATCAGGATGCGATCGTTGCTGATGCCGGCATCGTTGTACAGTTTGATCAGGCGCTTGGCCTTGGCAACGCTGGCAACGGTGTCGTAAGACAAGCGTGCGTCCACTTCAGTGGAGATGCGGCCCGGGACCAGCTTCAGGATTTCCAGACCAATGTTAACGGCCAGCTTGTCGGCGGCATCGGCGATCTGCTGTTCGCGATCGCTGCTCTGCTCGCGTGCCCAGGCAATGGCTTCATCAATCAGTTTGCGGTATTCAGGAATTTGGGCTGCATTGAGGATCAGCGAAGGGTTGGTCGTAGCATCTTGCGGTTGATACAGCTTCATTGCCGCGATATCGCCCGTATCTGCAACCACGGTAGTCAGTTGGCGCAGGGAAGTTAATTTATCGGTCATGTTGGCATTATCTCATCGTGTGTGCATGAACTTTTGGCATCGTTCAACCATGCCCTGCCTTGATAATAACATGCGTAAGGCCCGGTGCAAGGCTGGAAAATCACGGCCTGGCGACGCTAGTTTTATCCTTGAGCGAGCAACCGTTTACGCCGCTATCTTTCGCCATTCTCGAGCTGATGAAAAGGCAATAACGTGCTATCGATTGAATAAATTATGTTAAATTCGCGAAAATTAGTGCAATGGGTGACAAAATCTGAGAAAAATCTCAATTGCTCAGAACCAGGCTGGTTTCAGCTAAGCTCTTGTAAAAATTCAAGCAATGTCTTTTCACCCGCGGTGGATACGGCGTGGTGCGCAACAAATTCAACAAGGAGGGATCCGTGACGGACCTGATGAATTTTATAAATAATATTTTGTGGGGTTCGGTACTGATTTATTTGCTGCTTGGTACAGGCATTTATTTCACGCTGCGTACCCGTTTTATTCAGGTCCGCCATTTCAGCCATATGTTCTCGGTGCTCAAGCACAGCAACAAGAGCGACAGCGCTGGCATCTCCTCTTTTCAAGCACTCTGTACCACCCTCGCCGCCCGCGTTGGTACCGGCAACCTTACGGGAGTAGCGATCGCTCTCACCGCCGGTGGCCCTGGGGCTATCTTCTGGATGTGGGTAGTGGCGTTTATCGGCATGGCCACGTCTTTTGTAGAAAGCAGCCTGGCGCAGCTCTACAAAACCAAAGACCATCAGGGTAACTATCGCGGTGGCCCAGCTTATTATATGGAGAAAGGTCTGGGCATGCGCTGGATGGGCGTATTGTTCTCAATCTTTTTGATCATCGCCTTTGGCCTGGTGTTCAACGCCGTGCAAGCCAACTCCATCGCTCAGGCGTCCGCCGTCGCCTTCCACGTGAAACCACTGTATGTCGGTATCGGCCTGGTCATCCTGAGCGGCGCAGTGATCTTTGGTGGCATTCGTTCCGTCGCCCGCGTGGCCGAGTTGGTCGTCCCTGTGATGGCAGCCGCTTATTTGTTGCTAGCCCTGTGGGTGATTGGCCATAACATTGAGCATATGCCAGCAATCCTGTCTCTGGTGGTCAAAAGCGCTTTCGGGCTGCAAGAAGCAGCAGCAGGCGCTGTCGGCTATGGCATTTCTCAGGCGATGACTCAGGGCGTTCAGCGCGGTCTGTTTTCCAACGAAGCAGGTATGGGTTCCGCGCCCAATGCCGCGGCCTCCGCTTCACCTTATCCGCCACACCCGGCTTCTCAGGGCTATGTGCAAATGCTCGGGGTATTTATTGATACCATTGTGATTTGCAGCGCGACCGCCGCAATCATTCTGTCCTCTGGCGTATTGGACCAACCGGTAGCCAACATCAGCGGTATCGACATGACGCAGCGGGCACTTTCCGCCGCCGTGGGCAGTTGGGGCTCGCCGTTTGTCGCCATCGCCATTTTCTTTTTCGCCTTTACCTCTATTATTGCCAACTATGCCTATGCCGAGAGCAATCTGTTGTTCCTGGAGCACAACCACCCGGCAGGTTTGCTGATTTTCCGTTGCGCCGCGCTGGGCATGGTGATGTTTGGCGCATTGGCAGAGCTGCCGGTGGTATGGAAAATGGCTGATACCTCTATGGCTTTAATGGCCATTACCAACCTGACTGCAATCCTGCTGCTGTCACGTGTGGCGCTGAAACTGGCGAATGATTACCACCGTCAGCGAACGCTGGGAAAATTACCCACTTTCGACGCCAACCGCTTCCCCGAACTGAAATCCCAGCTTGAACCGGGCGTATGGGACAAAAATTAATTTAGGAGGGCGCATCATCACATGCGCCCTGCCTATCAGACCCATTGACCCTTTTTGCCGCGCTTTTTGCTACAGTAGTCGCTCTTGGATAAACAGGATCTGGCCATGCTCGTTATTATTTCACCTGCAAAAACTCTTGATTATGAAAGCCCGCTGGCGACAGAACGCTTTACACAGCCGGAACTGTTGGACAAATCTAAGCAGTTGATCAAAATCTGCCGTGACCTAACGCCGGTACAAATCTCCAAGCTGATGGGCATCAGCGATAAACTGGCCGGCCTGAACGCCGCTCGCTTTGGCGACTGGCAACCAAAATTCACCCCGGACAATGCCCGCCAGGCCCTGCTGGCTTTTAAAGGCGACGTTTATACCGGCCTGCACGCACAGGATTTCAGCGAAGATGACTTTGATTTCGCCCAACAACATCTGCGTATGCTGTCCGGGCTGTACGGCGTGCTACGCCCGCTTGATCTGATGATGCCCTACCGTCTGGAGATGGGCATCAAACTGGAAAATGCCAAGGGCAAGGATCTGTACAGTTTCTGGGGCGAGCAAATTACTAAAAAGCTCAACGAGGCATTGGAACAGCAGGGTGACGACGTGGTGGTCAACCTGGCTTCCGACGAATACTTCAAATCAGTGAAACCGGCCAAACTGCACGGTGAGCTGATTAAACCGGTGTTCCTCGACGAGAAAAACGGCAAATACAAAGTCATCAGCTTCTACGCCAAGAAAGCACGCGGGTTGATGAGCCGCTTTATCATCAAAAACCGCCTGACGCAGCGTGAACAACTGCTTGATTTCAACCTGGAAGGCTATGCCTTTGATGAGGCCAATTCCAAAGGCAACGAACTGGTGTTCAAACGCCCGGAGCAGTAATCCGTCTCAGCCATAAAAAAAGCCGTCGCAATGACGGCTTTTCGCTTTTTTATGTCCCCAGCAGGATTAGGCTGGCAAGGCCATCAGGAACTTGCGCAGTTCGCCAAAACCGGCGGGCAGGTTGTGCGACAACAGCGGCAAATCAGCACGCAATGCCAATGCTTTCGGCAATGGCAGTTCCTGACCCAGGATCTCTTCTACGCTCTCTTTGAACTTGGCCGGATGCGCGGTACCCAGGAACAGGCCAAACTCCCCATCCTGCAACTGATCGCGCAATGCGCGATAAGCGATTGCCGCGTGCGGTTCAGAGAGATAGCCCAATTGTGCCAGCTCGCGCATACTGTCTTTGGTAGTTTCGTCACTGACCGTTGCATGGCCCAGCTCTTTCAACTGCCAGATCTTACGACGGAACAGTTCTTCTACCCGCGGCCAGTTGTTCGGCTGGCTAACGTCCATCGCATTCGACAACGTCGCCACGGTGGCGTGTGGTTGCCACTGGCCGTTAGTCAGAAAGCGCGGCACGGTGTCATTGGCATTGGTCGCGGCGATAAAACGCTTCACCGGCAGACCCAATGATTTGGCCAGCAGGCCGGCAGTCAAATCACCGAAGTTGCCACTTGGTACCGAGATCACCAACTGATTGCGTGCTTCTTGCGGCAGTTGCGCTACCGCTTCGAAGTAATAACAAATCTGTGCCAGCAGTCGGCTGATATTAATAGAGTTAGCCGAGTTCAGATGCAGTGCTTCTTTCAATTCCTGATCGTCAAATGCCTGTTTCACCAGCGCCTGGCAAGCATCGAAGTCACCGTCGATCGCCACGGTATGGATGTTGCCACCCAGGGTGCAGAACAGTTTTTCCTGCAGCGGGCTGATTTTGCCCTGCGGATACAGGATCACCACGCGTACATTCTTCAGGCCGTAGAACGCATGCGCTACCGCAGCGCCGGTATCACCGGAAGTCGCAGTCAGAATAGTCACCGGCTGATCGCCCGCCACTTCTGCCAGCATTTGCGCCATAAAGCGGCCACCGAAGTCTTTGAACGCCAGCGTTGGGCCATGGAACAGCTCCAGACAGGCAATGTCGTCTTCGACTTGCGCGACTGGCGCAGGGAATTCAAAGGCCGCCGCCACACGCTTATGCAATGCTTCTTCAGAAACTTCATCACCAATAAACGCCGACAGAATACGGCTGCTGCGCGTGACAAAATCCTGTTCCAGCAACTGGTCGATTTCCGTCAGTTCAAATTCCGGCAGCTCCAGCGGGAAAAACAGCCCTTGCTGTTTACCCAGGCCCTGTTTGATCGCCTGTGCGAAGCTGACCTGCTCGTTGTGATCCTTAAGGTTGTACAGTTTCATGCGTTATCCCAGTAGTCGTGCGCCTGCGGTATCCAGACGGCAAATATGAACAAAACCTTCGTCGTTTTGCAGATAGTGATGAGTCAGCCAGTCAGCCATGCGCTGTGCGGTCGCACTGTCGTTGCAAACGGCGAACAGCGTCGGGCCAGAGCCGGAGATACCGCAAGCCAACGCACCGATGTCCTGCGCGGCTTTGCGCGCTTCGGCAAAGCCCGGCAACAGGCGGGTGCGATACGGCTCGGCAATCACATCCTGCATCAGTTTGGCGGCCAATTGCGGTTGCTGGGTATGGCAGGCATGAATAAAGCCCGCCAAATAGCGGCCATGGCTGATACAGTCCTGACGACGATACTGCGCGGGCAAGATCGCACGCGCTTCGGCGGTGGATACCTTGATGCCCGGGTAGGCCATCACCCACAGCCAGTCTTTAAAGCATGGCACTTCCTGGCTGATGAAGCCTTCTTCTTCCAGCATTAACTGCAGGCCGCCGAGATAGCAAGGCGCCACATTATCGTAATGTACGCTGCCGGAGATGCGGCCTTCCAGCTCGCCCATCAGGCCCAACAGCTTCATTTTATCCAATGGGCGGTTGCAAAATTCATTCATCGCCATCAACCCAGCGACCACCGAACAGGCGCTTGAGCCCAGCCCGGAGCCGATCGGCATATTTTTCTCAAGCCGCATCGCCACCGGGATCTGTTGACCAATTTCCTGACAGAAACGCTCCCAGCATTGGTAAACGATATTCTCTTTCGGGTCGTCCGGCAGTTTGCTGACGAAACGGCCGGCATTCTGCAAACTGAACGTTTCGGCAGCCTCTACGCTGACGCAATCGCCCAGCAGAGTACCGTCAATCGGGGACACCGCGGCCCCCAGAACGTCGAAACCGACGCTTACGTTACCAATTGAGGCCGGCGCATACACCTTAACCATATTAAACTCCCAACTTCCATGACAGTGTGCGCAGCAAGTCAGCAAAGACGCCCGCTGCGGTCACATCGTTACCGGCGCCATAGCCACGCAGCACCAGCGGCAACGGCTGATAGTAACGGCTGTAGAAAGCCAAGGCGTTCTCGCCGTTCTTCACTTTATACAACGGATCGTTGCCGTCTACCGCATCTATACGTACCTGGCAGCGACCATTTTCGATCACACCCACATAGCGCAGCACCTTACCCTGCTCGGTGGCATTGGCTACGTTGCGGGCGTATTCATTATCCAGCTCCGGCAGGCGCGCCATAAAGGTATCTACATCACCAGAGGCATCAAAGGACGGCGGCAACACCGACTCGACGTCGATATCAGCCAACTCCAGCTTGTAACCCGCTTCGCGGGCCAGGATCAGCAACTTACGCGCCACATCCATACCGGACAGATCATCACGCGGATCCGGTTCGGTGTACCCTTTTTCCTTAGCCTGCTGAGTTGCAGCCGACAACGACATCCCTTCATCCAACTTGCCAAAAATAAATGACAGCGAACCAGAGAGAATACCGGAGAAACGCGTCAATTCGTCGCCCGCGTTCAACAGGTTCTGCAGGTTCTCGATCACCGGTAAGCCAGCGCCAACGTTGGTGTCGTACAGGAACTTACGACGCGAACCGGCTGCGGCAGTGCGTAATTGCTGGTAGTAATTCATCGACGAGGTATTGGCCTTTTTGTTCGGCGTCACCACGTGGAATCCATCGGCAAGGAAATCCGCATACTGATCGGCAACCGCCTGGCTGGAGGTACAGTCGACAATGACCGGGTTCAGCAGGTGATATTCTTTCACCAGACGGATCAAACGGCCAAGGTTGAACGGCTCTTGCGCACCGGCCAGCTCATCGCGCCAGCTTTCCAAGGCAATACCGTGCACGTTGGTCAACATGGCACGGGAATTGGCGATACCACACACGCGCAGATCAATATGCTTTTGTTTTAACCACGGCTGCTGGCGGTAAATCTGCTCGATCAATGCACCACCAACGCCACCGACGCCGATGACAAACACCTCAATCACCTGATCAGTGTTGAACAACATCTGGTGGCAGACACGAACACCGGTCGTCGCGGAATCATTGCTCACCACGACCGAGATAGAACGCTCTGAAGACCCCTGTGCGATAGCAACAATGTTGATGTTGGCGCGTGCCAGTGCTGAGAAGAAACTGGCCGAAATGCCCCGCAGGGTGCGCATGCCATCGCCGACTACCGAAATAATCGCCAGCTTTTCCATGACGTCCAGCGGCTCCAGCAGGCCATCTTTCAATTCAAGATAGAACTCGTCTTCCAGTGCACGACGCGCGCGCTGCAACTCATTTTGTGGCACACAGAAACTGATGCTGTATTCAGAAGAGGACTGGGTAATCAGCACCACCGAGATACCCGCACGCGACATCACGGCGAACACCCGTGCAGCCATGCCGACCATGCCCTTCATCCCCGGACCGGAGACGTTGATCATCGCCATGTTATTCAGATTGGTGATGCCCTTAACCGGGGTATCGGTATCCAAATTTTCACCGCCGATTAACGTGCCTGGGGCTTGCGGGTTGGCGGTATTTTTAATCAGGCAAGGGATTTGGAACTGGGCAATCGGGGCGATAGTGCGGGGATGAAGTACGCTGGCGCCGAAGTAAGAAAGCTCCATTGCTTCCTGATACGACATCGACTTCAACAACCTGGCGTCCGGCACAGTACGCGGGTCACAGGTGTAGACACCATCGACGTCAGTCCAGATCTCACAACAGTCGGCACGCAGACAAGCAGCCAGCACGGCAGCGGAGTAATCAGAACCATTACGGCCCAGCACGACCAGTTCGCCTTTGTCATTACCCGCGGTGAAACCGGCCATCAGCACAATGTGATCCGCCGGGATCGCCGACGCAGCGATACGCAGTGTGGATTCGGCAATGTCTACCGTAGATTCCAGGTAGTGCCCCTGAGCCAGCAATTTCTCGACAGGGTTGATCACCGTTACTGGGAAACCTTTGGCACGAAACACGCCTTCCATGATCGCGATGGAGAGCTTCTCACCGCGGCAGATGATGGCCGCATTCACGCTGTCCGGACATTGTCCGAGCAGTGCAACACCGTGCAGCACCTGCTTGAGTTGAGCGAACTCATGATCAACCAATGTTTTGAGACGATCATATTCAAAACCGGGCAACGCCTGCGCCAGGCCACTCAGCAAGTCAGCGAAGATGCGTTCTGCATCGCTCATATTTGGCAGAATGTCTTGCCCTGCTACCGTTTTGTCAATCATCGCCACCAAGTGGTTGGTGATTTTAGCCGGAGCGGACAATACCGTGGCCACCTGTCCCTGACGTGCATTACTTTCCATGATGTCGGCGACGCGCAGAAAACGTTCTGCATTCGCTACCGAGGTTCCGCCAAATTTCAGCACTCGCATTTCTTATCTCTCCCGAATTTAAGCCGAAAAAAAAGCCCGCACTGGTTAGGTGCGGGCTTTTTTCTTTTGTTTCCTGTACGCGTCAGCCCGCCCCGTTACCTGTGGTATCGGTGGTGGTAATAATTGTTGTGTTCAGGCTGATGTTTCGCATTTTTTCTGTCTGTCTCATTAAATACTCTGTCCCCTCTATTGGTTAAAGCAATCGCTATCCCAAGTCAAATTATTTCTTATTTTTGCTTATTTATCACCCAAAGGGGCTATTGAGCAATGAGAGAGCTGAAAAGCCAAATGACAGAACAAAAATACCGACAGGAAGCAATTTTGCAGTGGATCACACTGCATAATAAGCCATGTTTGCGGGTATCACTTTGTCAGTTTTTTTTCGATGTCATGCAACAAAGTATGCAGCATCGCCGTATCCCGCTGCTGCAAAGCACCGAGTCGCTGATGCAACCAGTCACGCAATTTTTGGTCATCACTGACCCCTAACGCGCCAAGTAACCCGTCGGCACGCTGACGCAGTGCTTTAAGCTGGCCTTCATTAGCCACCGGCTCCTGCGGTGCGCTTACGTTCATCAGCGCAGACAATTGATAGCAATACACCATCACTGCCTGGCCAAGATTCAAGGAAGGGTAATCTGCCTGCATTGGCACACCGGTGAGCAGATCGGCCAATTCCAGTTCTTCGTTAGTCAGGCCGGAATCTTCACGGCCAAACACCAGCGCAGCCTGACTGACCCACTGGCGGCGTTCGTCCAACTGACCAAGCAACTGCTGGGGCGTACAGTAATAGTGGAATCGTGCACGGCTGCGAGCAGTGGTCGCCACTGTGAAATCAACATCCGCCAACGCCTGCTCAAGCGTTGAAAAAGTTTGCACGCCGTCAAGGATATCCCCTGCCCCATGGGCGACCCAGCGCGCCGCTGGTTGCAGGTGCGCTTCGCTATCGACAATGCGTAACGAAGTGAAGCCCATGGTTTTCATCGCCCGCGCCGCAGCGCCGACGTTTTCCGGCCGTGCCGGAGCCACTAAAACAATATGAAGCTGCATCAATACTCCACAAAATGAGGGATTGCGAGTTTTTGACTGTTCAGGATAGTCTGATTATATTTACAAGCGCGCAACAATAATCCCGACAGCCACGAGAGATAGGGTTAAATGAGTTATTGGCCTGATAAATAGAGCGTAATACATATTATTGCTGCTTATGATTTACTGCTCTTATTAATCAAAGTGTTAAAAGAACCCCTTTATCAATAAGCCGATAATTCTACCCCATTAGGCGCAACAATGCTGAATCGTACACAGAATTTATGCATCTGTGACTTAAGCTGGCATTTCTGTAAGTGTTTTTCACAAAACTGTTAACGTGCTACAATTGAATTTGATATATGTCAACAAAGCTTAGTTTTGTTGGGTGATGAATTCGGTACGCACTGTTATATTGCTGTTAATAGGGTTAGGATATGCGCCGTTTTGGCACCTTTGGGGTTGTAGGGAATAGCACCCCCACCAAGCTAGCGATCTTGTTGACATGAGATGGAAAGTGCATCAAGAACGAGTTTACGTACTGTAGTCATTTGTTAAGAGGGAACGTGAGCGCTAATCTCTGCCCTCCACCAAGAAAACAAAGACTTCTGTACTTCCTATTTTCTATTTTGTTGGCAATTTTAGGTAGCAAATATGCAGACCCCGCACATTCTGATTGTCGAAGACGAGTTAGTCACTCGTAACACCCTGAAGAGCATTTTCGAGGCGGAAGGCTACGTTGTTCATGAAGCCAATGATGGTGCAGAAATGCACAACATCCTGTCTGAAAATGATATCAATCTGGTTATCATGGACATCAATCTGCCAGGCAAAAACGGCCTGCTGCTGGCACGCGAACTGCGTGAACAGGCCAGCGTTGCGCTGATGTTCCTGACCGGCCGTGATAACGAAGTTGATAAGATCCTCGGATTGGAAATCGGCGCTGATGACTATATCACCAAGCCGTTCAACCCGCGTGAACTGACCATTCGCGCACGCAACCTGCTGTCACGTACCATGAACCTGGGCAGCGTCGGCGAAGAACGTCGCCTGGTTGAAAGCTATAAATTCAACGGTTGGGAGCTGGACATCAATAGCCGCTCACTGATCAGCCCGGCAGGCGAACAGTATAAACTGCCGCGCAGTGAATTCCGCGCCATGCTGCACTTCTGCGAAAACCCGGGCAAGATCCAATCCCGTGGCGAACTGCTGAAGAAAATGACCGGCCGTGAGCTGAAGCCGCATGACCGTACCGTGGACGTGACCATCCGTCGCATCCGCAAGCACTTCGAATCAACGCCAGACACACCAGAAATTATCGCCACCATTCACGGTGAAGGTTACCGTTTCTGCGGCGATCTGGAAGAGTAAGTCTCCCGCGTTAAAATATTTGGGGTTCTATCGAACCCCAAATCTTATTTTGCCTCACCCCATGGGATGATTGGCACCGCGCTCAACGCGTTCTTCGGTGAACCATCCACTACACGGTCTGAATAGCTAAGATAAATCAATGCATTGCGTGTAGCGTCGTAAAAACGCACTACCTGCAGCTTCTTAAACACCAACGATGTCCGCTTCTGGAACACGACGGTGCCTTCCGCCTTACCGTTCTTAATTTTATCGTTCAGCTCAATCGGCCCAACCTGCTGACAAGAAATGGCCGCATCCGCAGTGTCTTCCGCTAATCCCAGCCCACCTTTAATACCACCGGTTTTTGCCCGGCTGATATAACAAGTTACATTTTTGACATCAGGATCATCGAACGCCTCCACTACAATTTTGTGGTCTGGACCAAAGAGTTTGAATACCGTATCCACTGACCCAACCTGTTCGGCCTGCGCACTGTTTACTGTTGCGCAAACTAAACCAAACAAAAATATCCATCCTTTTTTCATTCACTTAACTCCAATAGCCAGAACCTAAAGAAATAGGCGCAGGCAATCAATATTGTTTATGTTTTAGGTCACAGAATAGGGTTCTTTCTGGTCCGCACCGATCTTTTTAGCACAGAGCGTGAAAAAAATCTTTGGGAGTCTCGGAGGAAAAAAATTGCTATTATGCGGCGTCGTTATTTCTTTTCGCCCGTTTAAGGTGTGCCCCTATCCAACTCTCGCGCAACCCGCTGCAAGAGGTAAAGAGTGCTACGCAAAATGGCTCATGGATTGGTCTGATAGCGCAAGCACCAGCGTAATGAATAAACAGTTCGGGTCCCTACCCTAAAGCTCTACGAGGAAGATCTATGGATCAAGCCGGTATCATTCGTGATCTGCTTAGCTGGCTGGAAAGCCATTTGGACCAACCCTTGTCGCTGGACAACGTGGCGGCTAAAGCGGGTTACTCCAAGTGGCATTTACAACGGATGTTCAAAGATATTACCGGTAACGCCATCGGCGCTTATATCCGGGCAAGGAGATTATCCAAAGCTGCGGTAGCGCTGCGTTTAACCAGCCGACCTATTCTGGATATTGCCTTACAGTATCGCTTCGACTCGCAGCAGACATTCACACGCGCATTTAAAAAACAGTTTGCGCAAACGCCAGCGCTATATCGTCGTGCAGAAGACTGGAGCGCATTCGGTATTTGCCCGCCAATTCGCCTGGGGGCCTTTACCCTGCCGCAGCCAGAGTTTGTCTCACTGCCGGAACAGCATCTGATTGGCCTGACGCAAAGCTATTCCTGCACATTAGAGCAAATTTCCAACTTCCGTACCGAGCTGCGTTCACAGTTCTGGCGCCAGTATCTGGGCGAAGCAGACACGCTGCCACCGGTGTTGTACGGGTTGCATCATTCGCGCCCAAGCCAGGAAAAGGATGACGAACAGGAAGTGCTGTACACCACAGCGCTGGAACCAGATCACGTGCCGGCAAAAATTCAGGCAGGACAGCCGCTCGTACTGCAAGGTGGCGAGTATGCCATGTTCAGCTATGAAGGCCCGGCCTCTGGCCTACAGGACTTTATTCTGACTGTGTATGGCACCTGCCTGCCGGCGCTCAAACTTACGCGCCGTAAAGGGCACGACATTGAGCGCTTTTATCCAAAAGGTGACCGTAGGCCACCTCAGCCCCCGACCGAGATCAACTGCGACTACTTGATCCCGATTCGCCGTTAACGTTGCAGTTCGTCCAACGCGGGCATGTCCAGATGCGTGACATCGCCCGCGGTTTCGACAATCCAGCCAGAAGCCAACCATGGGCTCTGCTGATAGTCGACACGCGACAGCGAACAGTTACGCAGGCGTAAGCGACGTTCAGCATAAGCCGGCAATCCGAGCACGGTGCTGATCAAACACCCCAAAGCGATACCGTGGCTGACGATCAGCGGTTTGCTGCCCTCAGGCAACATCAGACAGCTTTCTAATGCCGCACGCATACGTTCGCCCAACTCACTCATGGATTCACCTTGAGGGATGCGCCCGTCCGCAGTACCATCGACCATCTGCTTACGCCACTGCTCTTCCTGCGGCGTCAGACTGTCGATCAGGCGCTCTTCCAGCACCCCCATATGCAACTCACGCAAACGTGGATCGTTAATCACCTCGCAGCCACAAGCCTCTGCGATGATTTGTGCGGTGCGTCGGGTGCGCCCCAGATCGCTGGTAATCACATGCGTGATACCTTGTTTGCTGACGCGCTGGGCAACCAGACGAGCCTGATGTTCACCGTTAGCGGTTAACGGGCTGTCGGACTGGCCTTGGATACGGCGAGCCGCATTCCATTCCGTTTCGCCGTGGCGAACGAGGTATACCTGTAACATTTTGCTTTTCCGTTATACTGCGTGAAACCTGAGTTTATCTTCGTCAGAAACCGCTTTCGCAAAAGTCTGACGTTTGAATAGGCTCTTAGCTTAAGGATGCCAAACCCGTTATGTATCATGTTGTCGCTGCAACTACCAACCCGGCAAAGATCAAGGCTATTGAGTTGGCCTTTGATGACACCTTTGGCGCGGGCCAATGCCGCATTGAATCAGTCGACGTCGCCAGCGGCGTCTCACTGCAACCCATAGGTAATCACGAAACCCGCACCGGGGCACGCCAGCGTGTAATGGAAGCGCGGCAAGTACGCCCAGAAGCCGACTTTTGGGTCGGCGTGGAAGCTGGTATCGAAGAGAATATGACTTTCGCCTGGATGACGGTGGAAAACCCATACACCCGTGGCGAGTCGCGCTCAGCCAGCCTGATGTTACCAGAGACGATTTTACAGGGAATTCGCGCCGGCCGCGAATTGGGAAGTGAGATGGCGACCATCACCGGCAATGCCGAAGTGAAACGCCAGGGCGGCGCTATCGGTATCTTTACCGACGGGCGGTTGAGCCGCACCAGTGTTTACCATCAGGCGCTGCTACTGGCGTTGGTGCCCTTCCACAACCCAATCTACCAAAACCACAACAGCGCACCGCAGAAGTAACCCTGTTGGGCGTTACGCTACTGCGTATCGCCCAACAACTGCTGTTCCAGCCATTGCTTTAGCGCCGGTGTTGCCGCCTTCAGGCTGTTTGAACCCCGAGTGATAGTGGCAATGCCTGCCCCCAATTCGTTTTTCAGCTCACGCTGGCTCATCTCACCGCGCATCAGTTCCTGGATAATCCGCACCCGCGTGCCTAAAGCCGTACGTTCATCCGGCGTCAGCAACAGTTGCATCAGAGGTTGATGCAGATCTTGTGCAAACGAGTTTTGCAGCAGCGCAACAAAGCGCAGCCAATCCTCATTACCTTGTTCTGAAAGAGCCGGGTCGTTAAGTGATAATTGCGTCATGGCAAGCCACCATACTATTTAACTAGTACAGCAGCATACCATAGCGCCGTCAAAATCAATAACGCCTCTGCCACTCAGCATCGGTCAGCACTTTGGCTGGCCGGTGCATGAGATAGCGATAAAATGCATCGTAAGCCAGCACATTCTTCACATAAGAACGGGTTTCCGAGAAAGGGATGCTTTCGACAAACGCCACAGCATCAACCCGCCCTTCACTGTTGCCCAGCCACGTATTTACGCGAGAAGGACCGGCATTATAAGCCGCAGATGACAAAATACGGTTACGCCCAAACTGCTGGTAAACGTACTCCAGATAACTGGTGCCGATGGTAATGTTGACACGCGGGTCAAGCAATTGGCTTGGGCTTGAGTAACCCGGAATATTGTACATCTCAACGGTATGCTGCGCGGTTCGCGGCATCACCTGCATCAAACCGCTCGCCCCCACCGGTGACTGCGCTTTTGGGTTCCAGGCACTCTCTTGGCGGGCAATCGCCATGGCATAGCTCGGCGTTATCCCTTTGTCATCAGTGGCAGCACGAAACTCTTGTGGCCAGGCAACCGGGAAACGCTCTTCCAGGTGATCCCACAGTTTACCGACGATAGTCGCCTGCACACTGAGATCAGCCCATTTCTGCTCGAAAGCATAACGCGCCAGCGCTTCCTGCTCTGGGCGACTGCGACTGGCCACGAAGGAGGTCCACTCGCTACGTGCCAGATTGTCCATATTCCAGTACATCAGTTCACGCACACGGGCAATTTCCGGCCCGTCCACCAACGAGGCGCGCGGCTTCGCTGCCACGGCGACCATAACAGGGTAGGTTGTATTCAATTTTTGCGCCGCTACCATTGGATAAAAGCCACGCTCAGTCATCAGGCGACGCAGGATCTCTTCCCCTTCACTGCGTTTGCCTTCGTCCAACAAAATACTCGCACGCCAATAACGCCATTCATCTTTATTACGTGACTCTTCTGGCAAACGGGCTAACCAGGTCGCTACGCCTTGGCGATCGCCATTGCCCAGCGCCATGCGCACACGGCGTTCCAGTAATGTGGGAGATTGGCTGCGCAGGATCACCTTATCGCGCCATTGTGTCTGTTCAAAGGTGGCATCACTGCCCATCAGGCGCCATGCCACCGCTTCTTCCAGCCCCAGTCGTTCGCTGTCGCTCATTTTCTGCAAACGGGCGAGGGTTGGGATCATCGCACGGGCGTTTTCCACATCCTGACGTGCCAGACGTTCAAAAGCGATGCTGGTTGCTGCCCGGGTAAAGTCAGTCGGTCCCACGCTGCGGGCGAAGGACTCCACCGTCGCGGGATCATTTTGCAGGCGCACCAACGCATCGCCCATCGTCTGATAATCTGACGGTAACTGGCGGTAAAGGCTGTTCACCAATCCACTGTTGCCTTCTTTCAGTGCCAGCTTCATACGCTCCAGGATCACCGACGGCGTTTGCTTACCTGCCCCCTGCCAAACGCTGAACAGCTTGTCACAGGCGCCCGGCAACGACTTGCCGCTCATCCAAACCTCACCAGCACCACTCCAGGCCGCCTGTTGATCACCCGTGGCCCATTTGGCGTAGTAATAATTACAACGCGCAGCGATAGGTTTCGGCGCCTGTGGACTGAAAGCCAACAGACTGCGCCAGTCTTCGCGCCGTGCCAGCTCATTAACAAAACGCGGAGCCAACGATTTGGCAGGCGGTAGTGTCGGGTGCTGCTTAATGAAGTCATTCACTTCAGAGAACCCAGCCTGGCTGAGATCTTGCGTCAGCTCACGGTATTCCAGATAGGGGTAAAGTGGATAATCACGCAACGTCGGCATCAGTTGTGCCACGACGTCCATTTGATTACTGTCCCACGCCTGCTTAATCTGCAGGTAACGTTGACGCTGGGCGTCCAGAGAATCCGCCAATGCGGCGCTTGAGAATGCCGTCAGGCACAGGCCCACAGCTAAAAACCGCCACTTGTCTACCTTGACCATACTGACTCTTTCCTCGCTAATGCTCATGTGTTGCCAGAGACAATTCCCCCCCCGTTGCCGCGCTACGCCAGCAGCCAACGGACGAGGGAAATCGGCTCTCCGAGTGTTTCACGTTCTGTCGTGGAAAATCATCATCATCACGCCAGAACAAAAGGATGTGCTGAGCGACCGACTCAGCCATCTATCATAGACAGCACGATCGCTTATCCATTCACTACTGTAGAAGAAGTTTATCGCCACGATGGGCTACAGGTAAAAAAGGTTTACCGTCGCTGACAAATAAAATAAAGCTGGCGGCAATTTCTGCCGTATTAATCATTTTGGCCTGGTGTTATCACTGAAAAATGACGCGCTCGGCCATTATTAATGGCTACGCCGATAATAAGATGAAGTCATTTGAAATTATTAGCCACCATAGAATTCCACTATCAGAACTACGAAAGAGAGATGTTGCGCAAACCGCTGAATCCCTGACCTGCTGCGCCAACTTTGCTGAAAACGCCTGGCAAACTCAGGTGGACGTTTTTATACTGTTAAAAAAAGATAAGATAATTCCGAGAAAACGGCACATAAAGCGCGCAACCGAGATATCTTATAATACAATCCGCGCCAATTATGGGTTAGATAGTGTTCATCAGGCAGTGCGATTGACAGTTTTCAGCAAGATAATTATCCCTTCAACCGGGTCAGGCTTCTCATTGTTACGTTGCCGCAACAGTGCGCGGACGTGGGCAGGAATGGCAGATGAAGATGGCGAATAATGCCGCGTTATTGGCAACCTGCGCAAAAAACTCATTTATGAGTTTCATTTGCGCACGCCTGAATTATGGCCGTCTATTGTCGCTGTTTCTTGCCACTCTGCTGGCTTTTCCCAGTTTAGCCCGCCCCGAGACTGTCGATCCCTATAAAAATCGCACCCATGCAGTGACCACAGTCGTCGTTGGCATTATCAGCTACGCCCGCTGGCACAGTGAACCCAATCCAATACGGTTATGCGTGACGGCGCCAACCCAATATGCCAAGGGCCTGTTCGATCCCATTCTGCTGAGCGCCCCTCGGCCAATAAAAGCTGAGCGTATTCCTTTCGATAGCCCACTGCTGAGCACCGGCTGTGATGTGATCTATCTGGGTAATATCAGCGCCAGCCAGAAACAGAATTTTATGCAACGCATTAGCGGACGCTCCATTCTCAGTATCAGTGAGAACGACGGTGAATGTTCTGCCGGCAGCGCGTTTTGCCTGCAGATCGAAGGTGACACCGCCAGCTTTAAAGTGAACCTTGACGCACTAGCACGCAGCGGCGTGCGCGTTCACCCTAACGTGCTTCAACTCGCACGCAAACAGGCGCCTCCGCTATGAAGTGGTTGCGCAAGAATAGATCGGGTCAGTCACGACCTACGCTGGGCAGGGTGTTGCAACGAGTTCATCTTGCACTGGCGTTGATTGCTGTCGGCACCGCCGGGATTTTCCTGACGCTGGTCGCGCTGTTTGCGCTACGCGCCTATGCCAACCACAACTTGCACCTGATCGCACGCTCCATCAGCTATACCGTCGAAGCTGCGGTAGTGTTTGAAGACCGCAGCGCCGCACACGAAGCGCTGGTACTGATCGCCTCCAATGAGGAGGTGTCAGAAGCAAGGATCCTGAACAACAACGGCAAGGTGCTCGCCAGTTGGCGTCATCCCAAAGACGGTCCTTTGCATGGCATGGAGCAAGTCGTCGCTCACTGGGCGCTACCGGAACCGGTGATACTGCCGATTACCCATGAAGGCAAAGTGGTCGGTAAAGTGTGGCTTAGCGGGCACGGCGGTAGTCTGCTGCGCTTCCTGCTGCGCGGTATGGTGGGCATGCTCGCCTGTCTGGTGCTCAGTACGCTGTGCTCATTGGTCCTTTCCCGCCGCATGTTGCTAGGGATTGTCAGCTCACTTGACGACATTGCCAACGTGGCGCATGCGGTGCGACGCGATCGTACATTTGGTCTGCGGGTGCCTTCTGCCCCCATTGCCGAACTGCATGAGTTAAGCAGTGACTTTAATGGCCTGCTTGACGAGCTGGAAGCCTGGCAGGCGCACCTGAAACAGGAAAATGACTCACTGACACACCGGGCAACCCATGACAGCCTAACCGGCTTGCCAAACCGCGCATTCTTTGAAGGCCGATTGAGCCGCGCGTTAGGAGACATTAAGCCAAAAGAAAAACTGGCGGTGCTGTTTATAGACGGTGATCGCTTCAAGGAAGTCAATGACAGCTACGGCCACGCGGCAGGCGATGTGGTGCTGACCACGATTGCCGGGCGTATTCGCGCGCAGCTGCGGGAAAGCGATCTGGTGGCACGTTTAGGAGGTGATGAGTTCGCCGTACTGTTGGCGCCGGTCCACACTACGGAAGATGTGCTGCAAATTGCCGATAATATTATCGACTGTATGACTCAACCGGTAATTTTGCCGAACAACGAGACGGTGATTTCCTCTCTGAGTATCGGTATTGCGCTTTACCCTGAACATGCGGTAACGCCTCAGGGACTCTTGCACGAAGCTGACGATGCCATGTACCAGGCAAAGCATCGTTATAACGGAGGCTGGCGGCTGGCCATACAGAAATAAAGCCCCGGCTAAAAAAATAAAACTAGGGATTTTGATTATGATACAGCAAACACTAAAACGCCGTTTTTCACTGCTGACGATGATGTTTATCGCCTTGCTAGCCCTCGCTGGCTGCCAGAGCAAACCGCAGGGCCTAACGCCTGAGCAGATTGCTTTGTTGCAATCACAGGGATTCAAACTGACGGATAACGGCTGGGAGTTTGGCCTGTCCGACAAAGTACTGTTTGGCAATAACGTCGGCAAACTGAACCCGGAAAGTACCGAAACGGTACAAAAAATGGGTCGCGCACTGATGAGCGTCGGTATTACCCAGTTCCGTCTGGATGGTCATACCGATAATTACGGTGAAGACAGCTATAACGATCAACTGTCGCTGCGCCGTGCCGATGCCGTCGCCGATTTGCTGGCCAGCGTAGGTATTCCTCGCGCCAACATTGAAACGCGTGGCATGGGCAAACGCGATCCTGTTGCCGATAACCGTACTTCCAGCGGTCGTGCGGAAAACCGCCGCGTCGCGATCGTCGTCACGCCGTAATCCACCCTTTTCATCCCTGCTAAATTTCAACTTTCAGCAAGACGATAACACCGCGGATCCCCGGACATTGAGTAAATGCAATGACCGGGGATGCGTGAAGGCAACCCGCGCGCTGGTGATGTTGAAAGATGAAGGGGATACGCCTTTACGGTCGCATAAAGAGTTATACTTAGCGATCGCGGAGTGATGTCTGGGATCCGCTTTCGAAACGGGCTACACTCCGCAGCCAGACATCCTATAAAAACTGATATAGAGAGGCTAGAGCAACGTGGCTCAATACGTCTATACCATGCATCGCGTCGGCAAAGTGGTTCCGCCGAAGCGTCACATCTTGAAAAATATCTCTCTGAGCTTCTTCCCTGGCGCCAAAATTGGTGTGCTGGGTCTGAACGGCTCGGGTAAATCCACCCTGTTGCGCATCATGGCCGGCATCGATACCGATATCGAAGGTGAAGCTCGCCCGCAGCCAGGGATTAAAATCGGCTACCTGCCACAGGAACCACAGCTGAACCTGGAGCATACTGTCCGCGAGTCAGTCGAAGAAGCGCTGGCGGAAGTGGTTGGTGCTCTGAAACGCCTGGATGAGGTGTACGCACTGTACGCTGAAGAAGGCGCTGACTTTGACAAGCTGGCCGCTGAACAGGGCCGCCTGGAAGAGATCATTCAGGCTCATGATGGTCACAACCTAAATACCCAGCTTGAGCGTGCCGCTGATGCGTTGCGCCTGCCAGAATGGGACGCAAAAATCGCCAACCTTTCCGGTGGTGAGCGTCGCCGCGTGGCGCTGTGCCGCCTGCTGCTGGAAAAACCTGACATGTTACTGCTCGACGAACCTACCAACCACCTGGATGCTGAATCCGTGGCTTGGCTGGAACGCTTCCTGCACGACTTCGAAGGTACCGTTGTGGCAATCACGCACGACCGTTACTTCCTCGACAACGTGGCCGGCTGGATCCTCGAGCTTGACCGCGGTGAAGGTATTCCATGGGAAGGTAACTACTCTTCTTGGTTGGAGCAAAAAGACGCTCGTCTGGCACAGGAAGCCTCTTCCGAAGCCGCTCGTCGCAAATCCATTGAGAAAGAGCTGGAGTGGGTTCGCCAGGGCGCTAAAGGCCGTCAGTCTAAAGGCAAGGCTCGTTTGGCCCGCTTTGAAGAGCTGAACAGCACTGAATACCAAAAGCGTAACGAGACCAACGAACTGTTTATCCCACCTGGCGCACGCTTGGGCGATAAAGTCGTTGAAGTCAGCAACCTGCGTAAGTCTTACGGCGACCGTGTGCTGATTGATGATCTCACCTTCGCGGTACCAAAAGGGGCCATTGTGGGCATTATCGGTCCGAACGGCGCCGGTAAGTCTACGTTGTTCCGCATGATGTCCGGTCAGGAACAGCCTGATTCCGGCAGCATCGTGTTGGGTGATACCGTCAAGTTGGCCTCGGTCGATCAGTTCCGCGACAGCATGGATAACGCCAAAACCGTCTGGGAAGAAGTCTCCGGTGGTCAGGACATCATGCGTATCGGCAACACTGAAATGCCAAGCCGTGCCTACGTCGGCCGCTTTAACTTCAAGGGTGTTGATCAGGGCAAGCGTGTTGGCGAACTGTCCGGTGGTGAGCGTGGCCGCCTGCACCTGGCCAAACTGCTGCAAGTTGGCGGTAACGTATTGCTGCTCGATGAACCGACCAACGACCTGGATATCGAAACCCTGCGCGCGTTAGAAAACGCCCTGCTTGAGTTCCCAGGCTGCGCGATGGTTATCTCGCACGACCGTTGGTTCCTTGACCGTATCGCCACCCACATTCTGGATTACCAGGATGAAGGCAATGTGGAGTTCTTCGAAGGTAACTTTACCGAATACGAAGAGTACAAAAAACGTACTCTTGGTGCCGAAGCACTTGAGCCACATCGTATCAAGTACAAACGAATCGCCAAGTAATCCCGGAAAGCGCCGCATGCGGCGCTTTTTTTATTCCCACGCCAGCTCGCGGGCATAATCGTCAAACACCGGGTGCTGCAACACCACGTCGATAAAACAGGCCAGCGCCGGCGAATTCAGTTTGCGGCTCGGATAGACCAGATACAGCTCATTCCCTTCTGCCTGCCATTCCGGCAACACTTCCACCAACTGCTTCTGCGCTACCACCTCACGGCTAAGAAATGCTGGTAAGAGGGTTATCCCAGCCCCGGCAATCGCACATTCACGCGCGTACAACAGATTATCAGTAATATGCCGCGTCGGCAGTTGCCAACGGAAATACTCATCACTCCGGCGCAGGTTCCAGGCTGGCCAAGAACTGTGTGCAATACAGCGATGCTGCTGCAACTGCTGCGGGTGAAGGATTGGTGGGTGCTGCGCCAAATAAGCCGATGATGCCAACAAATAGCGGGGCGCATGGCCCAAACGACGGCCAATCAGTGAAGAGTCCTGCGGTTTGCCGGTCCGCAGCGCTGCGTCATACCCTTCCTGCACCATATCTACCATGGCATCAGACACCGACACCTCCAATGAGACATCTGGATATTGACGTTGAAAATCCGCAGTCAATCGCGGCAACAAGGTTGCCCCTAAGCCTGCGGGGGTCGATATACGTAACCGACCGCTGGGGTTATCACGCAGCCGTTGCAGAGCCAGATCTGCCCGTTCGGCAGCGGACAACATCTCCTGACAATGTTCCAAATAACGTTCACCGGCAAAGGTCAGATTGAGCTGGCGGGTGGTGCGGTTCAGTAACCGCAGGCCCAGCGTTTGCTCCAATTGGCTGATCCGCTGGCTGACGCTGGACTTAGGCAACGCTGCACGCCTGGCAGCGGCGGTAAAGCTGCCACACTCAGCCACCAGTGCAAACAGCGCCATGTCCTGTAACTGTTTAAACCGCATTGTTCACCTCAAACGAACACTTAGTTAGTTATTGTCCATCTTATCACTCACCACCAAGAGGTCTACACTGTGGTTATTCACTTGAAAGGAGCACAGTCATGCCAATTAAAGCCATTGCCGTAGACCCGAAAAACCCGGCAAACTTCATTGAAATCAGCCCAGAAAAACCGGCACCAGGTCCTTACGATCTGTGGGTAGAGGTCAAAGCAGTGTCGGTCAACCCGGTGGATACCAAGGTCCATGCCGGCCTGCAAAAAAGCGGCCTGCAACAGCCACGTATTCTCGGTTGGGATGCCAGCGGTGTGGTGGTTGAAGTCGGCAGCAATGTCAGCGGTTTCAAGCCCGGCGATGAAGTCTGGTACGCAGGTGATATCACCCGCCCGGGCAGCAACAGTACTCATCAGTTGATTGATTCGCGTATCACGGCCCACAAACCTCGTAGCCTGAACTGGGCTGAGTCCGCAGCCATGCCACTAACAGCGCTGACCGCATGGGAAGCGCTATTCGAACACCTGAAAATTCAGGACGCTGCGCCAGACAAAACTTTATTGATTATCGGCGGTGCCGGTGGTGTTGGCTCCCTGGCGATCCCCTTTGCCGCACAGCGCAGCCAGGTAAAAGTGATTGCAACGGCTTCACGTCCAGAATCAGCAGCCTGGTGTCTGGAACGCGGCGCCGATCTGGTCGTTGATTATCGCGATCTGAAGGCCAACCTTGCACAGCAAGGGATTGAAAATGTGGATTATATTTTGTGTTTGAACGACACCGATGGTCACTGGAAAGCCATTTCGGATCTGATCGCACCGATGGGCCATATCTGCACTATCGTAGAAAATGCGCAACCGCTGGATCAGAGCGCCCTAAAGTTGAAAAGTGCTGCATTGCACTGGGAATTGATGTTTACCCGCAGCATGTTCACCACGCCGGACATTGCCCAGCAAGGTGAGATCCTTAAGCAAGTCGCACAGCTGCTGGACGAAGGGAAGTTAACTACCACCCTGAGCGAGACGCTGCATGGGTTGACGGTAGACAACCTGACCGCCGCGCATGGAAAACTGCGCGACGGCCATATGCAGGGCAAATTGGTAATTGTTTACTGAGGCAAAGCGCGTGGCGTTAAGGCGTCACGCGCCTTTTCCGGTCGAACAAAAGCAATGCACACCGGCTGCGGCGTAGCGTTGGGATCGGCTTGATACTGCAAGCTCTGCTGCTCGTCAATACGTATCCTGGGCCAACTGGCCAGAGCCCCATCGAAATCCGTTTGCTCGCAGGATTCCCCCAAATGACCAAACAGCACGGCCCCGTGCTGTGCAATCTGCGCATAATTGATATGGGCGTTATAAATGTTTGGCCGCTCATGATTGGACCAACGCGTAATCGTCTGCGGGCGGGAAACGGCATACACCGTCATCCATTGTGATAAATAAGCGCCCCCCACATAATTCAATTCCGTTCCGTAATGTTGCAACCAACGCTGTTCAACCCCGGCACTGAACGCCTTGATACCCACCATCTTTTGCCCAGCATTACGCACGTTGCCTAACATGATGGCGGCATAACCCAGATAAATAACGAGTGCTGCACACATCATTCCCACTGCAGCGCCGCGCAATGAACGGTGAGGCGGTTGTTTCACGCATCCCACCAACAACGCGGGAGCCAGCACGAAGAAAGGTTGCAGCCACTCGGTCAATCGACCGCCCACGTTGAAAGAAAACCAGAAGGTAATAATGCCTAATGGCAACAGATAAATGCCTAACAGTACCCGCTTCGAAGTATCGTCAGGCCATGCCAGCACCGCCCCCGCTCGTCGTAAAATCAGCCACAGGAACAGTGACGGATAAAACACCAACAGCAGCGATTGCAGCATATCCAGGTTTAACTGCATTTTGACTTGTGAGTCGACCCATTTGAATGCGGCAAAATCATGCTGCCACAACCAAACCAGATTAGGCAAGACGATAACCAGCCAAACGGCAACTGCGAGGTAAAACTGAGGCTGCCTGTAGCAGCGACGAATATGCGGTACAAACAGCGTCGACAGGAAAGCGAAATAAACAAATGCAAAGGTTGAATACTTCGCCATCGTCGCCAAACCCGCCGTGACGGCAAACGCCAGCCACCAGTTAGCAGAACGGGTGATCGCCTGATGAAAAAACAGCATCATCCACGGCCACAGCATCACCAGCAAATAGTTGTCGTTATAGGGGATAATATCGAAATTAATGATGCCTGAAAGGTTCAGCGTCAACAGTGCCAGCCAAGCCAACCGGGTGCTACCACTTAGATGCCGCGCCAGAATCCATACGCCCAGCATACCTATGGCGATTGCCACGAAGTGACTCGCGTACCAATAAATATTCAACGGCAACCAGGGCAACCAAAGCACAGGGTGCATCGCCACCCCCACTAACCACGGGTTTTTCGGCGAGCCCCACTCTGCATTGATGCCCCAGTTTAATGCTTCGACAGCATCATAAGGCACGGTTGGATCGAGGTGAACAGTCAGCAGTGTCCACGCAGCGGCATAGAACAGTAACCAGATAGCAAGTAAGCGATACGTCATAGTCTCTACAGCATTTGTTTCGACGAAACGCTTAACCTAATAAATGGTTAATGAACCTTAACTAAACAACAGTGAAATCCAGCGTTTAACTGCTATTTCTGCCTGAGTGATCACACATTGGACAACATCAACCAATGACGTGCTGGTTTTCAGGCGCGGCTATCAAACGGCTAGCGTCAGCCGCCAACAACTGTTTTACCAAGTCGACACAGCGTAGGAAACGCTCGTCATAGCCGCTGGCTTCCACATGCACGTACTCAATGTTATTGGCACGCAGCATCTCCTCCAGCAGCTGCTGGAAGGCTTTGCGGTCATTGGGATTACCAAGGCTCCGCAGGCCATCCGCCACCCATGGCGTGTTATTTTCCAACAGAATCACCAGATCAAACCGGTACTCGTCGATCAGCGCCTGCACAAAGGGGTGTTCACGCCCTTCATACTTTTTACAGAATGCCTGTGTGGTGACAAAGTCAGTATCAATAAATGCCACTTTATTGGCATATTTCACTGCAAAATCAACATACTGGGCCTGGCCCAAAGCGATTTTGTCATAGTCAGAGTATTGTAACGCCATTTCATCACCACCCAGGTGCGAGAACACATAGTCACGGCCATATTCCCAGGCACTGGTGGTATTAAAGATATTCGCCAGCTTATTCACCAGCGTCGATTTACCGCTCGACTCACCGCCGAGAATCGCCACGGTGCGGACAAAGAATGGTTTCACTTCGGTCGGGATATAGTCCCAATAGCGGAAGGGATCCTGACGGATCTGACTACCGCTGATATTCATAAATGAACGTTCGGGATCGATCAGGATAGTTTCAATCGCCAGGTGTTCGCGGTAACGCGGGGCGTCCTGTGCTTCGCTGGAATAGATAAAGCTCGGTACGATGGCTTTCTGTTCCAGAAAAGCTTTCATCCCATCGCTCCACACATTCCAGCCATGCGGATAGGGTTCGATACCCTGTTCGTCGAATGAATGAATATGGATGTTTTTCTGGTATTTGAAGGTTTGCAGTAACCAGCGTAACCGATCGCTAACCGTCGGTTGTTGCGACATGGAGCTGTTATCGAACAGCTCCCGATCGCGCGGTTCGTCGTGGCACAGAATCACGTGCAGTTCATCCACCTGGCTGCAAGCGCGTTGAATCAGGTAGATATGGCCGGTATGCAAAGGGTAAAATTTACCAAACACCACACCGACTGTTTTCTCACGACGAGGAAATTCCAGGCCAAGATAGCGGTGCAGCGCTTCCAGTTTTTGGGCGCTTGGGCTTTTGATTTTATCGTTTAACAACTGGCTGAGATAGCCTTTTGTCATGCCGCTGGCATCTGCCACCTGCTGCAGAGTGCAGCTCTTCTGCTTAATCGACGCCTTCAGGTAATCAAATTGCCGCATAGTCCCTCCGTTTAATATGCTAAACAAAATAGCATAATCTTCACACCGCGTGGCAATTAATAAAACTGTTCCAGCACGTCCAATGCGTCCGCCAATTTCTTCACGCCGAACACCTGCATGTTGGCCGGTGGTTTTTTCGGCACGTTAGCGTGCGGCACGATAGCCCGTTTGAAACCATGCTTGGCCGCCTCAGAAATACGTTCCTGCCCACTCGGTACCGGACGAATTTCTCCCGCCAGACCGACCTCCCCAAACACCACCAGATCGTTCGGCAGTGGGCGATCTCGCAAACTGGATACCAGCGACATCAGCAATGCCAAATCGGCGCTGGTTTCACTGACTTTCACCCCGCCGACCACGTTAACAAAGACGTCTTGATCGGACATCTGCAAACCACCGTGCCGATGCAAAACGGCCAGCAAGATAGCCAAGCGGTTTTGCTCCAGGCCAACCGCAACCCGGCGAGGGTTGGACATCATTGAATGATCGACCAACGCCTGAATCTCGACCAACAGCGGTCGTGTTCCCTCCCACACCACCATAACCGAACTGCCTGAGGTAACTTCATCACCACGGCTCAGGAAGATGGCCGACGGGTTGCTGACCTCACGCAGGCCTTGCTCAGTCATAGCGAAAACGCCCAGTTCATTCACTGCACCGAAGCGGTTTTTGTGGCTGCGCAAGGTACGAAAACGCGAATCGGCATCGCCGTCCAGCAACACAGAGCAGTCAATACAGTGTTCTAATACTTTCGGACCGGCCAGAGAACCGTCTTTGGTCACGTGACCCACCATCACAATCGCCACACCACGTGTTTTGGCAAAGCGTGTCAGGTAGGCTGCGGTTTCACGCACCTGTGCCACACTGCCCGGCGAAGACTGAATATCCGCCATGTGCATCACCTGGATGGAGTCGATCACCATCAGTTTTGGCTGCTCCTGCTCGGCGATCAGGCAAATCTGTTCGATACTGGTTTCCGACAGCATATTCAGACCGCCGGTCGGCAAACCAAGACGGTGAGCGCGCATCGCGACCTGTTGTAAGGATTCCTCACCGGTTACGTACAAGGTCTTCATTTGTTCGGACAGTTTGCACAATACCTGTAACAGCAGCGTACTCTTGCCAGCACCGGGATTACCGCCAATCAGGATAGCACTGCCCGGCACCACACCCCCACCCAATACGCGGTCAAACTCAAGAAAACCGGTGGAGAAACGCGGCAACTCTTCCAGACTGATATCCGACAGCTTTTGCACTTTGCTGATGCCGGCATCGCCGGCATAACCGCTGAGGCGTTCATTGCGAGAAGAAGAAGACACGGCAGCCAGACGCACTTCTGTAATGCTGTTCCAGGCGTGGCAAGCGCTGCACTGCCCCTGCCAGCGCGGATAATCGGCTCCGCACTCATTACATACAAACGCCCGTTTTGCTGCTTTTGCCACGTATTACCTCTGTTTTTACCACATTGCCGCTGTCTGGCATTCTCGCCGGATCAGGGTCAATTTTAGCGAACTTCGTGTTTCAGGCTGCCGGTCAGTACACACAGCACGCCAATCAGGTCAGCATGGCGAATCGACACCTGCGCCTTCTCATACACTTTCGGTTTGGCGTGATAGGCGATGCCTAACCCGGCAACCTGCATCATTTTCAAATCGTTGGCACCGTCGCCGATGGCCACAGTTTGCTGAGGCGGAATACCCAGTTTTTCCGCCAGTGCGACCAGCGTATCAGCTTTGAACTGCGCGTCGACTATCGGTCCCAGTACTTCACCGGTCAGCTTGCCGTCGCGAATTTCCAGTTCATTGGCCGCTACCGCCACCAATTTCAGTTTATCGCGCAGGTACTCGGCATAATAAGTGAAACCGCCAGAAGCAATCGCCACATGCCAGTCCATTGCCTGTAACTTACGCACCAGGCTGATCAATCCCGGCATCAACGGCAACTCTTCACGCACCTGCTTGAGAATATTAGCGTCGGCACCTTTCAACGTACCTACGCGCTGGCGCAGGCTGGCGGTAAAATCCAGCTCACCCCGCATCGCACGCTCGGTGACTTCCGACACCTGCTCGCCCACACCTGCCAGTTTGGCGATCTCGTCAATGCATTCAATCTCAATCGCGGTCGAATCCATATCCATCACCAACAACCCTGGGGTGCGCAGATGGGGGATCTTACCGAGCGGTGCCACATCCAGTCCGCTCTCTGCCGCCAACAGCTTGGCGCGTGCCGTCAAAGTACCGGCCAGACGCACCACCTGATAATCTTCAACACACCAGGCGGTCACGATCACCATCGCCGCACCCAACTTACGCTGGAAGTCGGTGATGCGCGTTTTGTTCAGTTCTCTGCCATATAATAGCCAACCGGTATGACCCGCCCGATAATCCAGCGGCATCACTTCGTCACCGCTCAGCGAAAGGGGAAGACCCGGCCATTGAGAGATCTCTGCCGGGAGATCGCAATAGGTCAGACTATTCGACATCCTTAACTCCTGAAAAAACACTGCATGATAAAACGACGCATCAAGCTATCCTATCGCCATTGCTTCTGGCAACATAAAGTGTCCAAGATGCCCAAGGAACCTGCATGGCTCGCGCTAAACTGAAATTCCGCCTGCACCGCACTGCTATTATCCTGATTTGCCTGGCTTTACTGGTTTTATTGATGCAGGGCGCGTCCTATTTTAGCCTGAGTCACCAGTTGGCGCGATCCGAACAGGTGGAAGAACTGGCACAAACGCTGACCAAACAGGTCGCGTCAAGTCTCGCCCCTCTGATGGATGACGACAACGATGTCGACAATCAACGCATCGATGCCATCCTCAAACAACTCACCGATCATAGCCGTATTCTGGACGCCAGCGTCTATCAGCTTGACGGCACATTGATTTCCCACGCCGGCGAACAAATAAGTATACGCGATCGTCTGTCGCTTGACGGTAAACGCGCCGGTAGTTACTTCAACCACCAACTGGTTGAATCCATCCAGAGCAAAGACGGCCCGATTGGCTTTATCCGCATCACGCTGGATACCCACGTGTTGGCAACTGAGTCCAAACAGGTCGACAACACCACCAACCTGCTACGTCTGATGATCCTGCTGGCGTTGGCGATCGGCATTATTTTGGCCAGAACCCTGCTGCAACACCGTCGTAGCCGCTGGCAACAGTCACCGTATCTCCTGACCGCCAATACACCATTGGATGAAGGTAACACGGTAGAAAATGACGATGATGAACAACCGAAAGAGAAAAAAGAAGAAGGGAAAAAGCGCTAAAGGCCGCATGCAGATGCGTGAATTGAATAACGTGAAACTTAGTCAATAGAATCGCATTGGGGCGCAGCATGCTGCTGCGCCCGCAAGGTATTATGCTTTGTCACCCAGCAGTACAGATTCCAGCGCGATAACGATCATTTCGTTAAAGGTGGTCTGACGCTCTGCCGCAGTGGTCGCTTCATGACGCAGAATGTGGTCTGAAACGGTACAAATGGTCAGTGCTTTACAACCAAACTCTTCGTACATCTCCGCAGCCACACCGTAGATGCCGGCGGCTTCCATTTCCACACCCAGGATGCCGTACTTCTTCATCACCTGGAACATGTCTGGATCTGGCGTGTAGAACAAATCAGCAGAGAAGATGTTACCCACGCGCGCCGGGATACCCTGCGCTGCCGCTGCGTCTACCGCGTTACGCACCATGTCGAAGTCAGCAATCGCCGCATAGTCATGGTCTTTGAAACGCAAGCGGTTCACTTTGGAATCGGTGCAAGCACCCATGCCGATCACCACGTCACGCAGTTTGACATCGTCACGAACTGCGCCACAGGAACCCACACGGATGATTTTCTTCACGCCGAACTCGGCAATCAGTTCACGCGCATAAATGGAGCAAGATGGGATCCCCATACCGTGGCCCATTACAGAGATTTTGCGACCTTTGTAAGTCCCGGTGAAACCCAGCATGCCACGCACGTTGTTCACTTCCACCGCGCCTTCCAGGAAAGTTTCCGCAATGTATTTTGCACGCAGCGGATCGCCCGGCATCAGTACTACGTCAGCGAAATCACCCATTTCAGCATTAATATGCGGCGTAGCCATAATTGTCTTCCTTTAGAAATCGTATTTAAGTATTTAATAAAAACGCCAAACATCTAAGCCATTGGATTTCGAGTTGCAGCTAGGCAGCTAGCGAGTGAATCCCCAGGAGCTTACTTGAGTAAGTGACTGGGGTTTGCTCGTGAAGCTAACAACGCTGCAGCTTGAAAGGCGTGGCTTAGAACATCGATTTGCCGTAATCCATCGGCGACACGCCAAAATAGCTGGCAACCGTCTGGCCGATGTCGGCGAAAGTTTCACGGTGGCCCAGCGAGCCTGGTTTTACTTTCGGGCCGTAAACCAACACCGGGATGTGTTCGCGGGTGTGGTCGGTGCCCGGCCAGGTTGGGTCACAACCGTGGTCAGCGGTGAAGATAATGATGTCTTCATCTTTAACCAGTTTCAGCAGCTCCGGCAGGCGGCGGTCGAACAGCTCCAGCGCGGCGGCATAGCCTGCAACATCACGGCGGTGGCCGTATGAGGAGTCAAAATCAACGAAGTTGGTGAACACGATGGTGTTATCACCTGCTTTTTCCATTTCGATCAGGGTGGCGTCGAACAGCGCGTCGATACCGGTCGCCTTGACCTTTTTGGTGATGCCCACGTTAGCGTAGATATCGGCGATTTTACCGATAGACACCACTTCGCCGCCCTTCTCGTCCACCAGCTTTTTCAGCACGGTGGGCGCCGGTGGCTCTACTGCCAGGTCATGGCGGTTACCGGTACGCTGGAAGTTGCCTGGCTTGTCGCCCAGGAACGGACGCGCGATCACGCGGCCAATGTTATAACCGCCTTCGGTCAGTTCTTCACGGGCGATTTCACACAGCTCATACAGACGGTCCAGGCCGAAGGTCTCTTCGTGACAGGCGATCTGGAAGACCGAGTCGGCAGAAGTGTAGAAAATCGGCTTGCCGGTTTTCATGTGTTCTTCACCCAGTTGGTCGAGGATCACGGTGCCGGATGAGTGGCAGTTGCCGAGGTAACCCGGCAAATTGGCACGCTCAACCAGTTTATCCAGCAGTTCCTGCGGGAAGCTGTTGTGCTCATCGCTGAAATAGCCCCAGTCGAACAACACCGGCACGCCGGCAATTTCCCAGTGGCCTGACGGCGTATCTTTACCGGAAGAAAGCTCGCTGGCGTGAGCATAGGCGCCAATGATGTCTGCATTGCGATCCAGCCCCTGCGGGAAAGTACCGGTGGATTCTTCCGCCGCTTTGCCCAGGCCCAGACGGCTCAGGTTAGGCAGCGTCAACGGGCCCTGACGGCCAACGTTAGCTTCACCGCGCGCGCAAACCTCGGCAATATGCCCCAGCGTATCGGAACCCTGATCGCCAAATTTAGCCGCATCTTCGCTTGCGCCAATACCGAATGAGTCTAATACCATAATAAATGTGCGTTTCATCATGCTCTCCTGCGTGTTCTCACGCTGTGGGTGACAACGAAAACGCCGCTGCCACTCCTGATTCGTTAATTATTCAGTGATACGCTTATAAACTACTGGCGTCACTTCCGGCGCTTTGTCACTCAGCACCATCGCATTGCGTACCGCTTCGGCCGCCTGCTGCCAGCTTTCTTCGTCGTTAGCGTGGATCACCGCCAGCGGCTGCTGGGTATCGACTTTATCGCCCAGACGCGCCATGCCGGTCAGGCCAACGCTGTAATCAATACTGTCGGTCGCACGACGACGACCACCGCCCAGTGACACGACTGCCATGCCCAGTGCGCGGGTATCCATCGCGCTGATAATGCCCTGTTTCTCGGCATAAACGGGTTTGCTCAGGGTTGCTGCAGGCAGATAGCTGTCGTAACGCTCAACGAAATCAGTTGGGCCTTGTTGCGCAGCCACCATACGACCAAACACTTCCGCCGCCTTACCATTGTCCAATACCGCCTGGAGTTTGGCACGCGCATCGGCGTCGTCTGTCGCCAGCCCACCGGAAAGCAACATTTCCACGCACAACGCCATGGTCACTTCCAGCAAGCGTGGGTTACGGTATTCACCGGTAAGGAAACGTACCGCTTCACGCACTTCCACAGCATTACCGGCGCTCGAAGCCAGTACCTGGTTCATGTCAGTCAGCAATGCCGTGGTTTTGCAGCCCGCACCGTTGGCCACACCCACAATCGCCTGTGCCAAATCAGCCGACAATGCGTAGGTTGGCATAAAGGCACCGGAACCGACCTTAACGTCCATCACCAACGCATCCAGCCCTTCGGCCAGCTTTTTCGCCAGAATCGAGGCGGTGATCAGCGGAATAGAATCCACGGTCGCGGTGATATCACGGGTCGCGTAGAAACGCTTGTCCGCCGGTGCCAGCGAGCTGGTTTGGCCGATAATCGCTACACCTACGTCCTGAATAATCTTACGGAAGGCATTGTCGTCCGGGAAAATATTAAAACCCGGGATCGCTTCCAGCTTGTCCAGCGTCCCACCGGTATGACCCAAACCACGGCCGGAAATCATCGGCACATAACCACCACATGCGGCCACCATTGGGCCCAGCATCAGTGAAGTCACATCGCCCACACCGCCCGTGGAATGCTTGTCGACCAAGGGTCCATTCAGCGACAGGCTTTTCCAGTCCAGCACGGTGCCGGAATCACGCATTGCCATGGTGAGCGCTACGCGCTCCGGCATAGTCATATCGTGGAAATAAATGGTCATCGCCAGTGCGGCGATCTGACCTTCGGAAACCACATTGTCACGAATGCCATTGATGAAAAAGCGGATTTCCGCTTCGCTCAACGGCTGGCCGTCACGTTTCTTACGAATAATTTCTTGTGCCAGGAACAAGGCATCCCCCTGTTTTAGCGAATGTAGGGTGCAGGCAGGCGCCGTATCGCGCCTTACCGACGTAATCGTTCAGTAACCGCTGCCGGACGTCTCGGCACTATGGCCCAGCGTCGTCAGCAGGCTGGCTAACAAGCTGGAAGCCCCGAAGCGGAAATGACGCGCATCGGCCCAGCCTTCACCCAGAATACGATCGGCAAGTTGCAGATAATGCAGTGCATCTTCCGCCGTACGTACACCACCGGCAGGCTTAAAGCCTACAGTTTTGGCGACATTCATATCGCGGATCACCGACATCATCAGCTCAGCGCTTTCCAGCGTCGCGTTGATGGGCACTTTACCGGTAGAGGTTTTGATAAAGTCAGCACCGGCCTTGATGGCAATCTCCGACGCTTTGCGAATCAGGTTTGCCTGCTTAAGCTCACCGGTTTCGATGATCACTTTCAACAGGACGTTAGCCGCCTGACAGACCTGTTTGCACTGTTTTACCAGTTCAAATCCCACCTGCTCATTCCCGGCGATCAACGCGCGATAGGGGAATACCACATCCACTTCATCAGCACCGTAGGCGATAGCCGCACGGGTTTCCGCCAACGCGATATCGATATCGTCGTTGCCATGCGGGAAGTTGGTCACGGTCGCTATACGGATGTCCGGCGTCCCTTGTTCACGCAGCGTCTTACGCGCCACAGGGATAAAACGTGGGTAAATACAGATGGCTGCCGTATGGCCAGCTGGGCTGTTCGCCTGACGACACAGCGCGATCACTTTCTCGTCGGTGTCATCATCGTTCAGCGTGGTTAAATCCATTAAGGTCAGCGCTCGTTGCGCTGCTGCGGTTAATTCGGTCATAAAACTCTCCAACTGAGAACCTGGGTGTTGGCGAGCGGACTTGGTTCCTTGAAGATAGCGCTGGGGAACAGGGTTCCCACGGCGGCAACTGAGATCCTTCTCACCGCACATAACCCTTCGCTTCGCGCAGGGTCAGTAATAGCTATTTGAACACGATCGCCCGAGGCAATTCGCGTTCACAGTCACACTATATGAAATAACACTGTAACAGGCTGGAATTATATGTGAAGAGCATCACAAAATAACGCGATATCGTTCACAAATTCGCTAAAGAAACGGACAAAGACAACGGGCACAGCATTCCTGTGCCCGTCTTAGAGTATAGGCGGAGTCCTGCAATAGGGCATGCGCACTATGGCAGGACAGCCCAGGGTTTACAGCGCCAGGAAGAACCCGGCAATAGTCGCGCTCATCAGGTTGGAGAGCGTCCCCGCCGCCACGGCTTTCAGACCGAAGCGTGCGATGTCGTGACGACGGTTCGGTGCCATGCTGCCCAGACCACCGAGCAGGATCGCTACCGATGACAAGTTGGCAAAACCGCACAGGGCAAAGGAGATAATCGCCTTGGTATGCGTTGAGAGCACTTGCAGCCCATCTGCCGCCACCACATCGTCCGGACGCAGGTAAGCGCCGAAGTTCATATAGGCAACAAATTCATTCACGATAATTTTCTGACCGATAAACGAACCGGCGGTCATCGCTTCATGCCATGGTACACCGATCAGGAAGGCGATCGGTGAGAACACCCAACCCAGTATCAGTTCCAGCGACAGTTGCGGATAGTCGAACCAACCGCCAATACCGCCAAGAATGCCGTTCAACAACGCAATCAATGCGATAAACGCCAACAACATCGCACCGACGTTCAGCGCCAGCTGCATGCCCGAAGCCGCACCGGAAGCCGCTGCATCGATCACGTTAGCCGGGCGGTCTTCTTCTGCGATCAGCTTCGTCGCATCGTCTTTGTCGTGAGTTTTTTCGGTTTCCGGCACCATCAGCTTGGCAAACAGCAGGCCACCCGGTGCGGCCATGAATGAAGCAGCAATCAGGTATTCCAGTGGTACACCCATCTGGGCATAGCCCGCCAGCACCGAACCGGCGACGGAAGCCAGGCCACCACACATTACGGTGAACAACTCAGACTGAGTCATGGTAGCGATATACGGGCGCACCACCAGCGGAGCTTCGGTCTGGCCAACGAAGATGTTGGCGGTTGCAGACAGCGATTCGGTACGTGAAGTGCCCAGCAATTTTTGCACTCCGCCGCCCAGCACGCGGATCACCAGTTGCATGATGCCGAGGTAGTAAAGCACCGCAATCAGCGAGGAGAAGAACACGATCACCGGCAGGACGCGCAGCGCAAAAACGAAGCCGCCGCCGCCAAAGACTTCAAACATCTTGTCGGAAACCAGACCGCCGAAGATAAATGAGATCCCCTGATTACCATAGGCAATCACGTTAGCCACGCCAGCCGACATGCCGCCAAGAATGGCACGGCCTACCGGGACATACAGCACCAGCGCGCCGATGGCGACCTGAAGAACGAATGCCCAGCCAACGGTGCGAAACTTAATCGCACGGCGGTTGCTGGAGAGCAGTACGGCGATGGCGATCAGCACCGCCATGCCGACCAGGCTCATGATGAGTTGCATGCAAAGTATCCCTGTTGCGAAAGAAGAAATGCATCCCTGTCCGGTTATACCGCGAGGGTTGCTTATGAGTGATTTCGGGGTGCGATTATACGGAGCGAGACGATACCCGCACCGATTTATGTCACAAATGTATACAACAGGAAGCAAATGAAAATCTTATAACGTGACGTGCATCACATTTATGATGGGTTTACACCTCAGAGCGTAAACAGGGCGTGAGTGTTGTGTTGCAGATGAGCCGCAATATCGTCGGGAGATTCAGAACGTAGTTGGCATAACACCTTAAAGACCTCAGCAGCACGCTCAGGACGGTTGGGTTGGCCTTGATAACCGGCTAGCGGCATATCTGGCGCATCAGTTTCCAACAACAACGCTGTCAGTGGCAGTTGGGCCATGACGTTGCGGGTTTTCTGCGCCCGCTCATAACTGATGGTGCCCCCAACGCCAATGTAATACCCCAGACGAATAAACGCCTGCGCTTGCGACAAGCTGCCAGCAAAGCCATGCACCACGCCACGACGCGGTACTGGAGTGCGGCGTAGCATCGCAGCCAACTGATCATGGCTACGGCGAGAATGCAGAATCACCGGCAAATCGTATTGTTTAGCCAGCGCCAATTGGGCCGTCAGTACACGCTGCTGTCGTTCAAACTGTAGGTTTTCCATATACAGATCGAGGCCAATTTCCCCCACGGCCACCAGCTTCGGCGGGCGGCTGGCCAGGAATGCCGCCAACTGCTCGAGTTCAGACTCTTGGTGTTGGGCGATATACAACGGGTGTAGACCCAGAGCGGCAAACAGCGGTGGATATTCTCGTGCCAGCTTCAGTACCCGCGCAAAGCGATCGGCGGTCACCGTCGGCACAATGATCCGTTGCACGCCCGCCTGTTCAGCCAGTGCCAGGCTTTCTTGCTCATGACCACTGAACGGCGGGAAATCGAAATGACAGTGGGTGTCGGTGAAGTCGTACATCACAGCAGGCCACCCTCACCCGGTGGCACTTCGCCCGGCAAAATAATGTCCATTGCCGCCAGCTTGGCTTCTGACGGGTTGGCAAGCTCACGCGGGTGGCTGACATCAGTAATAATCGGTGAAGGCATAATGACATTTTCCGGTTGGATCAAACGACGCGACAGCGCCTTTTTCACCTTCATCCCGTCCAGTTTGTCCTGCTCTACCAACCAGTGACCCACGGTCGCCAGGAAGTAACGCCCGCACTTGCGGCCCAAGTGATAGTCCTGATTAAGCGACGTCACACGGCTACCCAAGGCATTACTGGCTAACGGTTTCGGTGGGAAAATCTCAAAGATACGCAGCTTGCCGGGCGGTTTCTCAATAAACTGCTGAATACGGTGATAGCTTTGCTCATGGTGTTGCAGGATGCGCACCATCTGTTGCAGGCTGCTTTCACTCAGCCAATGCTCCATGCGCTTCATCCACTGCGGCGTGTAATACATCTGTGATGGCACGGTGCGGATCACCACAATAGTATCTGCGCCACGGCGATAGGCTTCTTCAACCGGGATCGCGTCACTGATGCCACCATCCTGATAGCTAACGCCGTCCAGCTCCACACCCATACGGTAAAAACCGGGGATAGCGCTGGATGCTTTGATGGCCGGCAGCCAGCTTTCGCGCTGTGCCGGCAGGTAGGTCGGCTCGAAGTCATCACTGCGGCAGGCGCACATCAGGAATTCACGGCCATCAATCAGGCTTTTTTCCGCAACATCCATCGCCAGCGGCAGTTGTTGCGTAGTGGTATCGAGTAACCAGTCAAGATCGATCAGATGCCCGCCGCGCACAAAGCGCAATGGGTTAAAGAATTCAGCGGAAGTGGTGTAGCGGGTGATCACCCGCCGCGCGTAGCCCATCTGGCCACAGATAAAAGCCGAGAGGTTTTGTGCGCCGGCAGAAGTGCCGATCATCAGATCAAAAGGATTAAAGCGGGCACGCTGAAACTCGTCCAGCACGCCGGCGGTAAAAATGCCGCGCTGCCCGCCTCCTTCACATACCAGCGCCATTTTACCGGGCCGGTAAGGTTTATACGCCAGCGGTTCTATATTGCCGAGCGTGATGGGTATTCTGTATCCCAACCCTGCATCCTCAGTGAGACGTTTTACCCGAGGATACCTCGTCTTGCTCTCTTCCGTAATCCTCTTGCAGTACACCAGAGAGGCAATCATTGCTTCCCATCAACCAGATGCAGTCATTGTCGGACCACTCCGCCAATGCCTGACACACCCGGCCCTTCAACTGTTTCCAGCGTCCGAGGATGATGTCGCTATTCATGATTGACCTCCCTGCGGTGAGAAAAGGAATTAAGCTTTGTTACACTTTGAGAGAAAAGCTAAGGACGTCGGCGGCCGGTAAACAGGCTGACCAGGAACAGAATGATGCCCACGACGAAGACGATTTTTGCAGCCCAAGCGGCGGTACCTGCCAAGGTCCCGAAACCTAACGCCGCAGCAATCAGTGCGATAACTAAAAAGATAATGCCCCAACGAAACATAAGCTTCTCCTTACCATAGTGAAAAAACACATCGCAACCTGTGCCCTTCTCAGGCTTTCCCAGGTTGCAGGTCAGTTTCTTTTTTTGATGGTGCATCCTGGGTTAACCTCGCGGTCAACCCAGGATTTGGTGCTTGTTGTTACGTGTTCTAAAAATTTATGGTTTAACAACCAGGTCGTTCTTGACGCTTTTCACGCCGTCGATAGCTTTGGCGATGCTCTCTGCACGCTCAGACTGCGCCTGGGTTTTTACTTCACCGGAAAGCTGCACCACACCGTCGGTGGTTTCCACTTTCACATTACGTGAAGGCACGATGTCATCGGCCAGCAGCTTAGCTTTCAGTTCGCTGGTGGTCGCAGTATCACCGGCATACGCTTTCATGGACTGCTTGCTTTCATCTTTCACGTGCAGCTTGTCGCTGACGGATTTAACGCCTTCAACCTTACCGGCCACTTCTACCGCGTGCTCGGCCTGCGCCTGACTACCGACAAACCCGCTCAGGGTTACGGTACCTTTCTCGGTTTTCACCGAAATATCCGTACTTGTGATGGCTTTGTCATCGACCAGCGCACTTTTAACTTTAGCCGTTGTTGCGCTGTCATCCATGTAGCCGTCGACTTTTTTCATGGAGCTATCGATTTTAGCACCCGCGCTATCAGCGGCACTTGACGCTTTATTGAGCATTGTATCTTCAGCCAGCGCGCTGCCACTAACCAGAACGGAACCCAAAACAACAGCCATCAGTGATTGTGCAAATTTAGTATTTTTCATCGATCTCTTCCTTTGGTTGTGAATCCAAAATGGTGACGGATTCTTCAGCCGCCATAACGCGGCCCACTCAGTAAATACTTCACGATTTCTATACGATCAGACATTCACGTAAAACGATTGTTGCCACACCAGGACCATTGCAACGGCTGTGCCAATTTTAAAATTAACTTAAAAATCAATAACAAAACAAAATAAGCTTACTTTTCAAACTAAAAACTGTCGCCTATTGACGACAACATCAGTCAGTAAAATCGATGTTATAGCTATGTTATTGATATTTATGACATCACACTGTCTCTAATTGGCAACAGTACCGAATAACTCGCTGCGGTTATGAACAAATACAGTGAATTACGCTTACCCGGCTGGCAGTGCCCTGTTAAATATAGACCATATGGCAAAAAAAGCAGGTTGGCCCGAGAAAATGCTGATGGTGATGAGAAAGAGAAAACTGATGAGAGGGATTTACTAATTAGCAGGCTGTGGTGGGGATTCAATAACAGTAGGGCGCCCTAAGGCGCCCTACTGCTCTGTTAGTGCTCGCGCGTTTTGCGGAACACCACTTCAGGATAACGTTCCTGTGTGATATTCAGGTTCACCATGGTTGGTGCGATGTAAGACAGGTTGTCTCCGCCGTCCAATGCCAGGTTGAGCTCACACTTACGTTTAAATTCTTCAAACTTCTTCACGTCGCTGCATTCAACCCAGCGCGCGGTCGATACGTTGACCGACTCGTACAAGGCTTCCACGTTGTATTCGCTTTTCAACCGCGCAACCACCACGTCGAACTGCAGCACACCGACCGCACCAACAATCAAATCGTTGTTGGCAATCGGACGGAAGACCTGTACCGCCCCTTCTTCGGACAGCTGAACCAGGCCTTTCAGCAATTGTTTTTGCTTCAGTGGATCACGCAGGCGAATGCGACGGAACAGTTCCGGTGCGAAGTTCGGAATACCAGTGAACTTCATATCTTCACCCTGGGTGAAGGTATCACCAATCTGAATCGTGCCGTGGTTATGCAGACCAATGATATCGCCCGGATAAGCTTCCTCCACATGCGAACGGTCGCCCGCCATGAAGGTCAATGCATCGGAGATCACCACGTCTTTACCAGTACGCACCTGACGCAGTTTCATGCCTTTTTCATAACGGCCGGAGACTACACGCATAAAGGCAACGCGGTCACGGTGTTTAGGATCCATGTTGGCCTGAATCTTAAAGACAAAACCGGTGAACTTCTCTTCCGCCGCGACCACTTCACGGGTGCTGCTTTGACGTGGCATAGGTGCTGGGGCCCAAGCCACCAGACCGTCAAGCATATGGTCCACACCGAAGTTACCCAGTGCGGTACCGAAGAATACCGGCGTCAAATCACCGCTCAGGAAAGCGTCGTGATCAAACTCGTGAGATGCACCCTGCACCAGCTCCAGCTCTTCACGCAACTGCGCAGCCAGATCTTCACCGACGGCAGCGTCCAGCTCCGGGTTATCCAACCCTTTGACAATACGCACTTCCTGGATGGTGTGACCTTTACCGGTCTGATAGAGGTAGGTTTCATCCTTGTAAAGATGATAAACCCCTTTAAACAGTTTGCCGCAGCCGATAGGCCAAGTGATCGGTGAACAGGCGATTTTCAGCTCACGCTCAACTTCGTCCATCACTTCCATTGGATCGCGGATATCACGGTCCAGTTTGTTCATAAAGGTCAGGATCGGTGTATCGCGCAGACGGGTAACTTCCATCAGTTTACGGGTACGATCCTCAACCCCTTTCGCCGCGTCGATCACCATCAAACAGCAGTCAACAGCGGTCAGGGTACGGTACGTATCTTCGGAGAAGTCTTCGTGCCCTGGGGTATCCAGCAGGTTAACCAGGCATTCGCGATACGGGAACTGCATCACCGAAGTAGTAATGGAGATACCACGTTGTTTTTCCATCTCCATCCAGTCGGATTTGGCATGCTGGTTTGAGCCGCGGCCTTTTACCGTACCAGCGGTCTGGATAGCCTGTCCGAATAACAACACCTTTTCGGTAATGGTTGTTTTACCGGCATCGGGGTGCGAGATGATGGCGAAAGTTCTTCTTTTCGAGACTTCGCGGGCAAATTCACTAGGAGACATGTTTTTCAGATTCTACAGTTAGTCCGCCCTGCGAAAGCACATCAGAACACGCCGATCGTGGCGCCAGGCAAAGCGGTAAATAAAAGATAATAGCCGGGTATTTTCGCTGATTTGTCAACCGGTGACAATCAATGCTTTTCCCAGCGGAGAAGTTAGAAACGCGACACCCGCTAAGCCAGCGGCAGCGCCATCACTATCGCGTCTTCACGCCCATTGGCAGCAGGGTAGTAGTTACGGCGGATGGTCACTTCATTAAAGCCGAGATCTTCGTACAGCGCGATGGCGGCACGGTTAGAGGCACGCACTTCAAGCCACAGCGTAAACACGCCGCGGGGTTCCAATTGTGCAATTAGCGCTTCGAGCAGTTGGCGGCCAAAGCCACGGCGCTGCCAGTCTGGATGAATGGCGATGTTGAACAGCGTGGCTTCATCCAGCACGATCTGGGTAATGGCAAAACCTGCCATCTGCCCGTCAACTTCCAGTTTCAGATTCAGGTAACGATCGCCCTGATTACTGGCAAAGGTAGCTTGTGTCCAGGGAAAGGCGTGGCTGGCTTGCTCAATCTTGAAGGCTGTGGCCAGATCGGCCGCGTTCAGGGTAGAAATAGTGTTCATGATGACAAATCTGCTGCCAGAGTGCGCGTTTGGCACTCGCATCGAGAGAAAGCTCGGCCAGAGCCGGGCTATAGAGCTGCGCGCCGGCCACCGCAAGCGGCTCCGCAACGCCCAACCGCCAACTGTTGCATTCGGTATCCTCAGGCAGCATGGCCACCTGGTCCGGTGTCAGGCCGTAGGTTTGCGCCGGGGTCAATCCCAGGCTACGCAGCACGTCGCAAAATAGCGGATCGTTATGCTCAGGCAAGGTCTGCGCTACGACCAACAAACGCACCTCAGGTGGCAGGCTGACCGCTACTTCGCCCTGCAACACGCCCGGGCGGCGCAATGTCCACTGCGTAATACCCAGTTGTTGTAACAGCCAGTCGCGTTTTGATGCCATGCCGATTCCTGTCAGGATCTACCTGTTGTGGTGCGCCATGCCTGCCATGCGCCGCGCTATGCTAACAAACCCGCACGGCCTGCGCCAACATCCCTTCATCTTTCGTCAACGGCATCGGGTATATAAACCCGTCGAACATATCGCCACAAAGCTCTATAATCCCCGGTCTAATTTCTAGGAGCCAAAACCTGATGTCTGCATTAACCCCCGCCAGTGAAGTTATGCTGCGCCACAGTGATGAGTTTATTGAACGCCGCGTTCTGTTTGCCGGTGACCTGCAGGATACCCTGCCGGCCCAATTCGAGGCCGCGGATGTGCGTGTCCATACCCAACAATACCATCACTGGCAGTTACTGAACCGGGCGATGGGCGACAACGTGCAGTTTGGTCTGACCGTGGACGCCGCGTTCGTCGCCGAGTGCGATACGCTGATCTACTACTGGCCGAAGAGCAAACAGGAAGCGCAATTCCAGTTGTGCAACATTCTGGCGTTACTGCCAGTCGGCGCTGACGTGTTCGTGGTCGGTGAGAACCGCAGCGGCGTACGCAGCGCAGATCAGATGGTGGAAGACAACATCACACTGGTTAAAATCGACAGCGCTCGCCGCTGTGGCCTGTATCACGGTCGTCTGGATACTCAGACCGAGTTCGCACTTGAAGACTGGTGGGAAAGCTATCAATTACACGATCTGGAAGTGAAAACACTGCCGGGCGTGTTCAGCCGTGATGGCTTGGACGTCGGGAGTTCACTGCTGCTGTCTACACTGGATAAACACATGAAAGGCAAAGTGCTGGACGTGGGTTGTGGTGCCGGTGTCATGGCTTCCGTGTTGTCCAAGATGTCACCAAAGATGAAGCTGACCCTCAGCGACGTCAATGCGGCCGCCATTGAATCCAGCCGTGCAACCCTGGCCGCCAACGGCATTGAAGGTGAAGTGATCGTCAGTAACGTCTATTCCGACATTACCGGCCGTTTCGATCTGATTATCTCCAACCCGCCGTTCCATGATGGCCTACAAACCAGCCTGACTGCGGCCGAAACGCTGATCCGCGGTGCGTTAAAACACCTGCCGATTGGTGGTCGTCTGCGCATCGTGGCCAACGCCTTCCTGCCGTATCCGGACATTCTGGACGCCACCTTTGGCAGCCATGAAGTACTGGCACAAAACGGACGCTTCAAGGTTTATCAGGCGACCGTAGCCCGTGCGCCACGCGATACCAAGAAGAAAAAATAAGTCAGATTGCCCGCTCATTCCGGGAATCAGGGCGCAGCGTTCACACGCCGCGCCCTTTTTATTTAGCCGTTAATATACGTCATCGACTCCGCACTGTAGCGGTTGCCCGCGACCGCCTCTGCCGGGAACACAGCCTCAATTGCCGCCAGTTCAGCCTGGCTAAGCGTCAGTTCCGCTGCTGCGATGTTCTCTTCCAGATAACGGCGACGTTTGGTGCCCGGAATCGGCACAATATGCTCGCCCTGTGCCAATACCCAGGCCAACGCCAGCTGCGATGGCGCCACACCTTTTTGTTTCGCCAGCTCGGTCACTTTCGCCACCAAAGCCAGGTTACGGACAAAGTTATCCCCCTGGAAGCGCGGATTGCTGCGGCGGAAATCATCGGCATCCAAATCCTCAGGCCGCTGGATCGCCCCAGTCAGGAAACCTCTCCCCAGCGGACTGTAAGGAACGAAACCGATGCCCAGACGCTCGCAGGCCGCCAATACGCCTTGCTCGGCATCACGCGTCCACAGTGAATACTCGGTTTGCAACGCGGTGATCGGATGCACCTTGTGCGCGCGCTCAAGCGTAGTAACCGAAGCTTCGCTAAGCCCAATGTGACGGATCTTCCCTTCACGGATCAGATCCGCCATGGTGCCCACGACATCCTCAATGGGCACCTGCGGATCGACTCGGTGCTGGTAATAAAGGTCAATTTCATCGACCCCCAACCGCTTCAGACTGCCTTCAACCGAACGACGAATGTATTCCGGCCTGCTGCTGACGCCGCGTGCGGCAGGATCGGTGGGATCGCGCAGGATGCCGAACTTCGTCGCTAAAAATACCTGCTGCCGTTTGCCCTTGATCGCCTGCCCCACCAGTTGCTCGTTCGTGTGTGGGCCGTACATGTCGGCGGTATCCAGCAGTGTGACCCCCAGCTCCAATGCCCGGTGCAGTGTGGCGATGGCCTCTTTTTCGTCCTGCGCCGTCGAATAGAAATCACTCATCCCCATGCAGCCCAAGCCCAGAGCAGAAACAGTCGGGCCATTGGGGCCTAATTGACGTTGTTGCATTGTGTTGCCCTCATACCGTGGATTGATATCGCAACAAAGTCTGGTTGTTTACCCTGCAAAGATAAATAATGCGGATTGCTCATCACTGTTCATAAATCGCTAACAATACGGAGAAGCCGATGGATCAGATCCAGGCCATGCGCATTTTCACCCGTATCGTCGAATTGGGCAGCTTCAGTCGGGCGGCCGAGCGTCTGCAATTGCCACGAGCCACGGTCAGTAATGCGCTCAAGCGATTGGAACAACGCCTCGGCGTGCGCCTGCTGATCCGCACAACCCGTCAGGTACAAGTGACCAGCGAAGGCACGCTTTATTACCAACGCTGTGTGCAGTTGCTGGGGGCATTGGAAGAGGCGGACACTCTGTTTAGCCACCATAAGCTCAAGCCATCCGGCAATATACGCATTGATATGCCCCACTCGTTGGCACGGGAAATCGTTATTCCGGCATTGGGCGACTTTTATCAGCGCTATCCAGAACTCACTCTGTCGCTGGGAGCCAACGACACCCATGTAGACTTACTGCGTGAGGGTGTGGATTGCGTACTGCGCGCCTGGGAAACCGAGGACGACAGCCTGGTGGCACGTCGCATTGCCATGATGCCGCAGTTAACCTGTGCGTCTCCCGGCTATCTGGCGACGTTTGGCGTGCCGCAGTCGATTGATCAATTACAACAGCATCAGGCCGTGGGCTACTTTTCCCTCAACAGCAACCGTAATTACCCCTTGGAGTTTTGTCGTAATGGCAAAGTGGAACTACGCGAACTACCCACCCGGCTAAACGTCAGTGGCGCTGATGCCTACACCAGCGGTTGTCGCGCCGGCCTGGGACTCATACAAGCGTCTCGTTATTCGTTGGCACCTTGGCTGCAAAAGGGGGAATTAGTGGAAGTATTGGCGGAAACACCGCCCCCGCCGATGCCCATTTACATCATGTATCCTCCCGGTCGTTTCCTTGCGCCACGGGTCAGGGTGTTGATTGACTGGCTGATTTGGCTGTTTGCGAACGACAAAAGCAGTGATATGGCTATATTTCCAGCAAACGCCAGCAAACAGGGGAAATAACTATTGACGTACCCGCCAAAATCTCTAGAATTCGCCTCCGTGGTAGCGTTACTCCGGTAATGTTTCTGGTATGCGAAGGTGGCGGAATTGGTAGACGCGCTAGCTTCAGGTGTTAGTGTCCTTACGGACGTGAGGGTTCAAGTCCCTCTCTTCGCACCAAATAACCACATGATTTATATTGCACAGCATCAATGCGAAGGTGGCGGAATTGGTAGACGCGCTAGCTTCAGGTGTTAGTGTTCTTACGGACGTGAGGGTTCAAGTCCCTCTCTTCGCACCAAGCTGGTGATATAAATCGAAAGCAAAATGACAGTATCGACTGTGCGAAGGTGGCGGAATTGGTAGACGCGCTAGCTTCAGGTGTTAGTGTTCTTACGGACGTGAGGGTTCAAGTCCCTCTCTTCGCACCAATCGATAACTCTCTCCGGTAACATCCCCAAAGAAACTCCCCATTGAAACGATAAAGAACACGCGAAAGCGTGGTTTTGCGTTTTCAGCCCAGGTTGAAGTTCAAACCGATTGCCGCCAAGCCCCCTGCCAACGCCATGCAAGACGGCAGCAGCAAGTAGTGACGCCAGCGACTGTTAAACAACATCACCAATGTGGCCAGCATCGCGATCACAATGAGTGTACGCAGTTGCATCATATCCAGGTTGATCAATGCCAGTAACGGCATTAGAGCGCATGGCAGCAAAACGCCCCAGGCGCTGGCCAGACGGTTGCCCAGGCACCAACTGACGCCCCACAACCCACACGCGGTAATCATGGCTGCAATCATGATAACCCTACCTTTCAAGTGATAATGATAACCAATATCATATAACACTTTTTTTCACTGCGCATCATTTTCACCCCGACGACCAAACGCGGATGACACAACGGTGGAAAAATGATAGTTTGCCATAAGAAAATTCTTAGTCTTATTCGCATGTTAATAATCACAATCAACAACCATACAATGCGGGTGTTTAATTCATACCGGAAGAATTTTTCGCAACCTTAATTTTTCGACAGATCGATATTGTAAAGAGTGAATCCCGTATGAACGCGCGTTCTTATCAGGAACTGCTGAACAGCAAGCACCGCTTATCATTATTTTTATTTTTGTTGATGAACACTGCGTCTTCCTTATTTACATTATTGGTCCCATTTAAAGATAAACCTGCTTTTACCCTACCGTTATTAGGTATACCGCTATTTTGTCTGGTAGCACTGTTATTTACCTTGCAGTCTCCACGGTTATACGTCAGAAAATTGAATCTATTTTCCTTTGTTATCGGCCTGCTGTGGGCGGCACATATTTACCTTAAAAGTCAGTACTGTGCGCCGAACAACCAAAGTTTTCTATTAATTAGTCTGTTCAGTATGTTTTTTATAAGTGCTATTGCCCTAACGGACAACTTTATCGCTTTCTGTCTGCATGCCGTGCCTTCTGCATTGGTCATTCTATTTTTGGATGGTATGCACAATACGATGCGGATCGTATTCACCACGGTATTGCCGATTATCGCTTTCTCTATCCACCACCTGATGCTCAAACGCAGTGAGCTCTTTACCCAAGCACTGGTGGCTAATCTGTATAACGAACGTGACAGGTTTAGCAATTTAAGCATGATCGATCCGCTAACCGGGCTTTATAACCGCCGTGGCCTGGAAAATAAAATCAATATGCTAACGGCTCCCCCGTCCGGCTGTCATTTCGTGGTGTTACTCGATATTGACCATTTCAAAGCCTATAACGATAACTATGGTCATACCATGGGCGACCAAGCGCTGGTGCAGGTAGCCATCGCTATCCGGGATTCGGTACGTTCACGTGATATTGTGGTGCGCTACGGTGGGGAAGAGTTTTTGGTGCTGCTGACCAACGTGAGTGAAGATTACGCAACTCAGCTGGCTGAACAAGTGCGGCAACGTGTGCAGGAATTAAAAATCCCTCACCGGTTTAACCAATTAGAAGTCACCACAGTCACGCTCAGCGCCGGGATCTCCGCGTTGGACAAACTGGATGTATCGTCGGCTATTCGTGCAGCAGACGCTGCGTTATATCACGCGAAAAACAGCGGTCGTAATAATATTCAGTTGGCGCAAAACACGCAGCCCGCCGCTGTCTGAGCCGGCGGGCGATAAAATTAGCGGCGACGTTGCTGCAAGCCGTAAACAAATACCACGGCAAAGCACAACAGCGGCAACAGATACGACCACGCTGTACTGTAGCGATCCGCCAGCGCCCCCATAAAGTAAGGCATGATGGCTCCCCCGACGATCGCCATGATCATAAAGGAACTGGCACGCTTGGTGTGTTTGCCCATGTTTTTCACACCCAGGGCAAAAATGGTTGGGAACATAATCGACATAAAGAAGAACACGGCGATTAACGCCACCACCGAAACCCCCTCTATGCTGAGCATCACTACGCCGCACAACACAATGTTAATCAGCGAGTAAAACATCAACAACGTGGCAGGTTTGATTCTGCCCATCAGCCAGGTACTGAAGAAGCGCCCCACCATAAAGCAAATCATGGCGATAGAAAGCAAGTAGGACGCGCTTTGGTTGGAAACATCGCGCCAGTGTTCGGTAGCATAGTTAATAAAGAACGCGCCAACCCCAACCTGAGCCGCCACATAGAAGAACTGGGTAATCACCCCGCCGACAAAGTGTTTGTGTTGCCACAGCCCTTGAGCGATTTCACCGTGCTCAGGCTGTTCTTCTTCACGGATATCCGGCAGCCGAGTACGACTGAACAAAAAGGCAATCAACAGCACCAACACGGCGATCGCCACGTAGGTCATCTTCACTGCACTCTGGTCACCGCTACTGGTGCCCTGGGTGGCGGAGAAAAACAGCGTACCGCCAATCATCGGACCGATAAACTGCCCCAGACCGTTAAACGACTGGGAAAGATTCAGTCGCCGTTCAGCGCCCTGCGCGTCCCCCAACACCGTTGCATAGGGGTTAGCAGCCGTTTCCAAGCACCCCAACCCACAGGCAATGACAAACAGCGCGAACAGGAACATACCGAAGCTGTTCGCCGACGCGGCGGGCACAAACAGCAATGCCCCCAGCGCATACAAACACAGTCCTATCAGGATACCGGCCTTGTAGCCTTTTTTATCCATAAAATAGCCGGCAGGCAGCGCCACCAGGAAATAGGCACCGAAATACGCGGCCTGTAATAATCCTGATTGCGCCTTGGTAACGTGCAACGTTTCTTGAAAATGTTTATTCAATACGTCTAACAGGCCATACGACAGTCCCCACATAAAGAACAGACTGGTGACCAAGATAAACGCCCAACGCAGATTGGCAGTCGCCCTGGCGCCCGCCTGAGGTGGGGCCACAGTTTTTTCAGCAAGCATTGATATATCCTCGGTAGGGTAAGTTATTGTTGTTTCAAAGAGAATATCCGCTCCATCACCACCCATTTATCGCCCTGCGGCGTCCAGGGGGTGGCGACCTGGTAGTGCCACATCAGGGCTTCCCAGCGCTGCACGTGGGGATTGCTCAGGCTGGCGGCATCAAACCGCACAGCATCGAACTCGGCACTGACGTCAACGATCATGAACAGCCGGGTACCCAGCCGATAAATCTCCATATCCAGGATGCCGTGCTCACGCAGATGAGCAGCAATTTCTGGCCAGATCTGCTGGTGATAACTCAGGTATTCCTCGATTAGCGCCGGTGAATCGACCAAGTCGAGCGCCTGGCAAAAGCGCTGCCCCGTCCCGCCGTTCATGTAATCGCCCGATCAAGATGCAGGTAACCGCCGTCCACCGACAGCCATTGCCCGGTGGTGTGTGACGACCGCGATGAGATCAAAAACACCGCGGTATTGGCAATTTCCTGCGGTGTGGTCATCCGTTGTTCTAAAGGAATACGCGCGGTGATCGCGGCCAGTTGCTGTTCAGGCTGCGCGAAGGTATTAATCCAGCGCTGATACTGTGGCGTGATCACTTCTGCCGGTACCACCGCATTCACCCGTACACCTTCATGGCGCAGCGATACCGCCCATTCGCGTGTCAACGCCAGCACCGCACCTTTGGCGGCGGTATAGCCGCTGGTGCCACCCTGCCCACTGAGTGCAGTCTTGGACGCAATGTTAACGATGGCCCCTTTACTCTTTTGCAAGGCTTGCTGGCACAGGTGCGCCATCAAGTAGTAATGAATCAGGTTTTTCTCCAGCGATCCGACAAAGGCTTCACGCCCGGCATCCAACCCTACGCCATCGTTAACACCCGCGTTATTGACCACTGCATCGATACGACCAAAGGTTTCCTGCGTCTGTGCCACTGCCCGCCGACACTCTTGTTCTGCACACAAATCGGTGATGATCACCGTGCTCTGTGGCTGCAAGCGATGCAGCTGCGCCAGAAACTCGGTCTCTGGCATGGCGTTAGTGACAATCACCGGGATTGCCCCTTCTTCCGCCAACAGCTGTGAGATGGCTGCGCCGATGCCAGAACCACCACCGGTAACAATCACCACCTTATCTTTCAGATACAGATCCATAACCAGACTCCGTTAACCCATAAATTCGGCAGGCAGTGCCGCCCCAAATCTCCGCCTGCTGCGAAGGACTCAGCGAGGCGATCGCCTGCTCACTCAGTTGATAAACCTGGCTGTACTCACCCGCCAGCAGGCACACTGGCCAGTCAGACCCGAACATCAGTCGCTGTGGGCCGAATGCCTCCAGCGCCGCCTCAATAAACGGTAACAACTGAGACGTTTGCCACTGCCCATTGGGCACTTCAGTGATCAACCCGGACAGTTTGCAAACCACATGCCCTAACGCCGCCAGCGGTTTGATTTGCTGCGCCCAGTGTTCGGCCCCCTGCGCGATATCCGGTTTGCCGAGATGATCCAGCACCAACCAATAATCGTCGTGCTCAGCAGCAAACTGTGCTGCCGCGGCCAAATGCCGGTGGGTGACTAAAATGTCGTAGGTATAACCCTGTCGCTGCAACGCCTGCATGCCACGTCGCACTTCTGAACGTGCCAACCAGGCGCCCGGCTCTGGTTCGTCCTGCACTTGATGACGCAAACCCCGCAGCAAAGGTTGTTGGCGCAGCTCATCAAGCCGCTGCGCCAGTTGCGGTGCGGTAATGTCCAGCCAACCCACCACGCCACATACGCCCCTGCTCTGCTGTACCTGCGTCAGTAGCATCTGGGTTTCCTGCTCGCAGTGGCGGGCCTGCACCACCAGCGCACCGTCAAAACCGTGGCATTTCAGCAAGGGAGCCAGTTCTGCCGGGCCAAAATCTTGCCGTAGTACCGCCATCTGTTCGCTGATCCACGGATAGCGTTGCGGATGGTAATGCCAGTAATGTTGATGGGCGTCGATACGCAGCATGGGCTGTTTCCCGTTCAACCGCGGAACCGATACTGTTCGAGCGACGATGCATGCATTTCGATCGAATAACCGGGATTGAGCGGTGGCATGTAGGCCGCTCCCTTGATGTCACAAGGGTGGACAAAATGTTCATGCAGATGATCGACGTATTCAATGACCCGACCGTCGTGGGTACCGGCAATGCACAGGTAATCAATCATCGACAGATGCTGGACGTATTCGCACAGACCTACACCGCCCGCATGCGGGCATACCGGCAGGTTGTATTTGGCGGCCATCAACATCACTGCCAAGACTTCATTAACGCCGCCAAGACGACACGCGTCGATCTGCACCACATCAATCGCTTCACGCATGATGAACTGCTTGAACAGGATACGGTTTTGACACATCTCGCCGGTGGCAACCTTAACCGGGTAAACGCCCTCGCGGATGCGGCGGTGTCCTTCCACATCGTCCGGACTGGTAGGCTCTTCGATAAACCAGGGTTTGGCGAATGCCAGATGTTTCACCCAGGGAATGGCGTCGTTAACTTCCCATACCTGGTTCGCATCAATCATCAGTTGACGATCAGGACCGATGACCTCGCGAGCGATACGCACCCGACGGATATCGTCTTCCAGATCGCGACCCACCTTGAGCTTCAGATAGGAGAAACCCGCGTCGACCGCTTCCTGACACAACCGACGCAGTTTGTCGTCCGGGTAACCCAACCAGCCAGCGGACGTGGTGTAACAGGGGTAACCCTCTTCCAGTAGGCGCTCCAGACGCTGTGCTTTGCCTTCTGCCCGCTGTTTGAGCAAGCTGAGTGCCTCTTGCGGTGTAATGCAGTCGGTGATGTAACGAAAATCGATACAACGTACCAGTTCCTCTGGCGTCATCTCTGCCACCAGTCGCCACACTGGCTTACCCATTGCTTTGGCCCACATATCCCATACCGCATTGATCACGGCGCCGGTCGCCAGGTGAATCGCGCCCTTGTCTGGCCCAATCCAACGTAACTGGCTGTCGCCGGTGAAGCGCCGCCAGAAGGCCCCCATATCGGCAGTGATCTCCTCGAGTCGAACCCCGACGATCTGGTGCTCCAGTGCCCGGATCGCCGCGCAGCAGATCTCATTGCCACGGCCGATGGTAAAGGTCAGCCCGTGGCCGGTGAGATCTTCGCGGTCGGTCTCCAGGATCACATAAGCGGCAGAGTAGTCTGGATCCGGGTTCATCGCGTCGGAACCGTCCAGCGCCAGCGAGGTCGGGAAGCGAATATCTTCAACCCGCAGTGCGGTAATCGTCGTCATGGCAATGCTCCTCATCAGGCTTGTACGGTTATTTGACGCTGTTCACCCAGTCCTTCAATGCCCAAACGCATTGTCTGTCCGGCCTTCAGGTAGATTGGCTGCGGTTTCTGTCCCATGCCGACGCCCGGCGGTGTGCCGGTGGAGATCACATCGCCCGGTTGCAGACTCATGAAACGACTCAGATAGCTGATGATGTGCGGAATGCGGAAGATCATGGTGCTGGTGTTGCCGTCCTGATAGCGTTTGCCGTCCACTTCCAGCCACAGATTCAGGCTGTGGGGATCGGCGATTTCGTCGGCCGTGACCAGCCAGGGGCCTGTCGGGCCAAAAGTATCGCACCCTTTGCCTTTGTCCCAGGTGCCACCGCGTTCGATCTGGAATTCACGCTCGGAGACGTCGTTAATCACGCAGTAACCGGCGACGTGACGCATTGCATCCTGCTCGCTGATATAACGTCCGCCCTGACCAATGATCACCCCTAGTTCCACTTCCCAGTCGGTCTTGACCGAGTCACGTGGGATCTGCACCTCGTCGTTCGGCCCGACCACCGCGCTGGTCCACTTGCTGAACACCACGGGTTCAGGCGGGATCGCTGCGCCGGTTTCCGCTGCGTGATCGGCGTAATTCAGACCAATGCAGATAAATTTGCCGATACTGCCGACGCAAGGGCCAAGCCGCGGCTGGCCCTGCACCAACGGCAGACTGGCGATATCCAGCGCGCGCAGTTGATCCAATGCGGCGGGCAACAGTGCGTCACCACTCAGATCGGCGATATGCTGCGAAAGGTCACGGATTTGACCGTTATCATCGAGAATTCCGGGGCGTTCTTGCCCAGGTGCGCCATAGCGTAAAAGTTTCATGCAGTCCTCTCTGAAAAAGTATGTCGGAGGAAGGGATCAGCAGTCTGATACCCCATTCCTCAGTTGCTCCAACCGCCATCAATAATCTGCACCGTACCGGTGGTGTAAGAGCTGGCATCGGACGCCAGATACAGCGCCAACTGGGCTATTTCGCCGGTGGTGCCGATGCGACCAATTGGCTGACGGGCAACGAACGCCTGATACACCTCTTCTTCACTTCGCCCCTGTTCACGCGCCTGCTCAGCAATACGTTGACGCAACGACGGTGACTCCACCGTGCCGGGGCAAATGGCATTGCAACGAATGCCTTGCGTGACGTAATCCGCCGCGACAGAACGTGTCAGGCCGATCACTGCGGCTTTGGTGGCGCTGTAGGCAAAGCGGTTCGGTACCCCTTTCACACTGGAGGCAACTGAAGACATGTTGATAATCGAACCGTTTTTGCGCGCCAACATGCCGGGCAGGAAGGCGCGGATCATGCGGAACATCGCGGTCACATTAAGATCGACGGCGAAAGCCCATTGATCCTCACTGCATTCCAGGATCGAACCGCTGTGCACCACGCCCGCACAGTTGAATAACACGTCGATCGGTCCAAGCGTTTCTGCCGCTGCGGCGATCGCCACGGGATCGGTCACGTTCAGCGTCATCGGCTGAATGCCGGGCAATCCCCGCAGTTGTTCAGTGTTGATATCGGTGGCAATGACATCCGCGCCTGCACCGGCAAAAAGCCTGGCGGTGCTGAAGCCAATCCCCTGCCCAGCCGCAGTAATCAGCACGCGTTTTCCGGTTAAATTCATTTTCGCTCCCTTGGATCAAAGGTCTAATGGTCAGGCCACTCAAGGCGGTTAAAGGTCAGGCCTTTAACATGACAAAAGACGCTGTTCGCGTTATGGTTTGGTGATAATGTTATAAGACACAGTTAAAACAGCATTTTGGTTAACCAATTTTTTACACTTGAATAACTATTACTCAAGCAGCTTGACTAATAATTGTGCGCTGAATCACTTTTACCCGAACAGCCTAAGGTAACATATGCCGATCACTCGACTGGAAAACCCAAGGATTTACAGACAGATAGCTGACCAACTGAAACGACTTATCGATAATAATGAATTTCCTCCGGGCAGCCGCCTGCCGTCCGAGCGAGATCTGGCTCAGCAGCTACAAGTTAGCCGTGCTTCCGTCCGTGAGGCGCTGATTGCGCTGGAAGTGATCGGATTGGTGGATGTCAAAGTGGGCAACGGGGTGATCGTCCGCGCACAGACGCCGGTGTTGGCCTCGCAGGAACCGGTAATGACGCAGGCCGGGCGTGATCAGTGGGCAGAAATCGATGATGAACTGAATATCGAGCTGGATTTTAACGCCGAGCTGCCGCCTTTCTCACTGCTGCAAACTCGCCTGTTGATCGAACCAGAAACCGCCGCCCTGGCCGCACGTCATGCCACAGATCTGGAACTGGTCGGCATTCGTGAAGCTTATGAGCAAAACTGCCGCGATAACCGCGCGGGCTCAGCGACCCACCCCGGCGATCGGCTGTTTCATATCCGCATCGCCCAGGCCAGCGGTAACCCGGCCTATGCATTTATCATCGGCCATCTGCTCGGCCACCGTTATGGCAGCATGTTCCGTGTACTGCAACGCCACTATACGCCTGACGATATGCCACACCGTTCCGAGCAAGAACACCGGGAGATTCTGGCGGCAATTGAAGCACGTGACGTACGCGGCGCGCGCAAGGCGATGAAAGCCCATTTGGATGAAGTGATCGCCATTTTCACCCGCGCACAGTAGGTCACTTGGGCTTCACTTGGACGGGGGAAAATTTTTATCAAAACGCTCTTTTTTCCACATGCAGCCAAGGCCCAGGCACATTACACTGACATCAGACCGTACCCTATGGCTTTCAAGTTGCAGCTAGGCGGCCAGCTCGCTCATCCTCAAGTCAGGTAGTGGCGCTGCATACTGCCCTTTAAAATGGATAACGACCGTTGAAGAACTCTTTCTCCGCTTCATTGCTGGCGCTGTGCCTGTGTGCCGCACCGCTGGCCGCGCAGGCCGCCGCCCCGCAACTGGCTTCGCAAATCGTCGACCAGTATGCCGAACATATTTTCTACAACAGCGGTGCCACCGGTATGGCGCTGGTGGTGATCGACGGTAATCAGGTGGTTAACCGCAGTTTTGGTGACACCAAACCCGGGAATAACCTGCGCCCACGCCCGGATTCACTGATCCGCATCGCCTCCATCACCAAGCTGATGACCAGTGAGGTAATGGTTAAGATGGCGGCGGAAGGTCGGGTTAAGCTCAATGACCCATTGCGTAAATATGCCCCGCAGGGCGCTTACGTACCGGCTTATAACACTCGCCAACCCATCACACTACTGAACCTGGCAACCCATACCAGCGCACTGCCGCGTGAACAGCCAGGCAAGAAGCCGCCAAAAACACCAGTATTTACCTGGCCGACCAAAGCGCAACGCTGGCAATGGCTGGAACACGCCAACGTCACCGTACCACCGGGCGTACGTGCTTCTTATTCCAACCTGGCGTATGACCTGCTGGCAGATGCACTGTCACGCGCAGCGGGTAAACCATACAGCGCGCTGCTGAAGGAAAAAATCACTGCACCGCTCGGCATGGTCGACACCACCCTCACTCCAAGTGCCGAACAGTGTTCACGCCTGATGGTGGCTTCGGCTGGACCGAGTGCCTGCCGTGACACAACGGCTGCCGGGGGCAGTGGCGGTGTTTACTCCACCCCACGCGACATGCAACGTTGGATGCAACAGTTCCTTACCTCTAACGTCTCAGGCTCACGTAAATCGACTGCCGCCAGCGAACAGACCATGTACTTCCAGCGTAACGATCTGGTCTCGTTGAAAGGCATGGACGTACCGGGCGAAGCCAGCGCACTGGGTCTGGGTTGGGTATATATGGCGCCAAACGGCGAGCTGCCGGGGATAATTCAGAAAACGGGCGGTGGCGGCGGCTTTATTACCTATATGGCAATGATTCCGCAGAAAAATGTTGGGGTATTTGTGGTCGTTACTCGCTCAGAACTGAGCAAATTCACCAATATGAGCGATCCAGTTAACCGGCTGGTGGGCGAATTAGCCGCCAATAAAAGCTAAGGTTAAGGGGTGCAGCATGCCGCTGCACCCCGTTAATCTCAGGCTAAACTCATCTCGTGTATCACCGGATGGAAGTTGCGCTTGAAGTAGATCAAGCCGTTGCCCGCCGCACTCACCACAATCTGACGGATCTGCACCAGATACACCTGATGGGTGCCAATACTCTGGATCTGCTCAATCTCCCCTTCCAGACTCGCCAGCGTATTACGTAACACCGGTTGGCCCAACGCACCGTTTTGCCATTCATCCAGACGGAAACGCTCTTCCATGCTGACTTCCGTCATACCGGCAAAGTGGCGCGCCATCAGCTCTTGCTCATGGTTCAACACGTTGACGCACAGTCGCTGATTCGCCTGGAAAACCGGGTTCATCGCGCTGTTGCGGTTGATACACACCAGCAACGTCGGTGGCGTATCCGTCACTGAGCACACTGCGGTGGCGGTAATACCACAGCGCCCCGCCGGGCCATCGGTCGTCACGATATTCACCGCCGCAGACAGGCTGGCCATAGCGTCGCGAAACAGCAGACGGTGTTCATTTTCCTGAGACATACAAACCTCCTACCGGATCACTTAAGCAGTTTATCCAGTTGATTAATATCGTCATTGTTATGCAGATGCGGTACTTTCCAGCCATGTTGATCGTAATCGGACAGGCATTTGTCGACCATTTCCATCATCTTGCCCATGGTGCCAGATCCTTGTGCATGACGCAGACATTGTAGACGGATCTCGTCCTGGCTACCGGCATAGTTGATCTCATACAACTCGTGACGACCGCCGAATTCACTGCCGATCGCATCCCACATCAATTTGAGGATCTTGATACGTTCGACATGATCCATGCCGTCAGATCCGCGCACATAGCGAGACAGATACTTGTCGATCTCTGGGTTATTCATGTCACGCACACTCGACGGCAGGTAAATCAAACCGCTGGTGACGTTCTTTTCGATGATGTTCTTCACCTTGGCGTAGGCCATCGGCGCCATCACGCGATACGTCTGCAACGCAGCGGAATCCGGCAGATAAGCACCGTTTTCCCACTTGGTGGCTTCAGCGCACATTGCATCGCTCAACGACCAGAACAGATTACGCCAGGCGACCACTTCACCGAGATCGGCCTGCACGCCACGGAATTCAAGCACCCCAGTACAAGACAGGCTTTTTTGCAGCAGTGCGGTAATAAAGTCCATCTTCACCGCCAAGCGTACGCACGCCTGTAACGGGAACAACCGGGCAAATCCGCCTTCAGTGCTCCAACGACGGCAACGATCGAAATCACGGTAGATCAGGACGTTTTCCCACGGGATCAACACATGATCCATGATCAGGATCGCATCGTTTTCATCAAAACGGCTCGATAGCGGGTAATCAAACGGCGATCCGGTGGCACCAGCGACCAATTCATAAGAAGCACGGGAGATCAGTTTCACTCCTTCGGCGTCCATCGGTGCGACAAACATCAGTGCGAAGTCCGGGTTATCGCCCATCACCTGTGCCGAGCCAAAGCCGATAAAGTTGTAGTGAGTCAGCGCCGAGTTGGTCGCCACCACTTTAGCGCCGCTGACGATGATGCCGGCATCCGTCTCTTTTTCCACCTTAATGAACACATCTTTCACTTCGTTAACCGGCTTGTGGCGATCAATGGGCGGGTTGACGATAGCGTGGTTAAAGTACAGGCCGGTTTCCTGAATACGTTTGTACCAGTGGCGTGCGTTGTCAGCGAACTGGCCATAAAACTCCGGATTGGCACCCAGTGCGCAACCAAAAGCCGCTTTGTAATCTGGGGTACGTCCCATCCAACCGTAGCTCTGACGTGACCAGTCGGCGATGGCATCGCGCTGCTGACGCATTTCTTCAGGGCTGCGGGCGTAGCGGAAGAATTTGTGAGTATAACCGCCGTTGCCGGTGTCGGTATTCCAGCACAGACGATCCTGGCTGACCGGATCGTGCAATGAGTCATACAACTGGCCGACTGACGCCGCCGCGTTACGGAACGCCGGGTGAGTGGTGACATCTTTCACTCGCTCGCCGTAGATGTAGATTTCACGGCCGTCCTGCAAACTTTTAAGATACTCAGCCCCGGTGAACGGACGTTTGCTGTCAGCACGAAAGTCTTCTGGTTTCATTCGTTGTCTTCCTCGTAATCGGCATTTTATGGGCCGTGTATTCGGCCATTTGTTAAAATAATGTTTTCTTTTGGTTGCTTAATTGAAGCTCCCAACGCCGATTTCGAGAAGAGACTTTTGCGGCAATCGCGGGTACTTTTCAGGTGGGTTTGCCGCTTTCGCGGCAAAGTGTGATCCAGGTGCTGTCCTGCTTTTACGAAAGAGGATGTTGTGCGGCGCGGTAGCTTGAGGGAGAGCAACCTTCCAGCCGATTGAAAAAACGGGCGAAATAGGCCGGATCCTTAAAACCCAGGCTATAAGCGGTTTCATGCACCGTGCAGGCACTGAACAGCAGCATACGCTTGGCTTCACGCAACACACGATCGAATATCAGTCGTTTGGGAGGCTGATTGGCAAAACGCCGACACAGGTCATTGAGCCGTGATTCGGTCACTCCCAGCGCCTGGGCATAGTCCGGTACCGGCAGGTGATCGCGGAAACGTTCATCCACCATCTTGTTAAAACGCTGGAACAACTTCAGCTCACCGCGCACGCCGCTGGTCGCAGAATCTTCCAGTGCGGCATTGCGTAACAGCAGAGTCAATACCGCCTGTGCCAACAGCGCCAGCGTCTGCTCACGACCGGCCAGCCCTTGGCTGAACTCACGGCGGATCAACGCCCAGTAATGGCTGAGCGCCGTCAATTCGTGTGGCGCATCTGCCATCGACAAACAGATACCTGGCATATCCAGTGCCAAATTGCTGCCAGGGTACAAGCGTTCCAGCAACGGCCATATCAGCTCCTGACGCACCGTCAATACGTGACCATCGCTGTCCGGTTCAGTGAAGAAGGCATGTGGTACCGAGGGCGGTGTCAGGATAAATAACGGGGCCTGCACCGAATAGTGTTGGCTGTCCAACTGCAACTCAATCTTGCCGGTCTCCAGGAAATGTACCTGGAAGAAACGGTCATGCCAGTGCACCTGCATATCGCGGCCAAAAAACGCCGCCAGCCCGGCAAAGGTTTCGTAGTGCACTTCATCCGTGGCGTAACGCGCATCGTATTCTTTGCATATATCGATATTGGCGATAAAACCGGTACTTTTCTGCACATCATCCTCCCTCAGCGATGAGATCAGTGATAAGCCTTATTAGGCATCATTGTCGCAGGCAGTTTGGCCATGGACAGCGCACATGAACCCATTCCGTTAGGGTTACGAGCACTGTCCCAGGCCAAAATGGCTAATATCAAGCTTATGGTGTGGCCCGTGGACGCGAGCCTTGCATCGGAATACGCCACACGATCAGTGCGCCGATGATCAACAATGCCGAAACAAAATACAGTCCGGAGTTAAAGCTGCCGGTCAGGTCCTTGAACCAGCCGATCAACAGCGGGCTAACCGCCGATCCTATATTGCCTGTGGCATTGATCACCGCGATCCCAATTGCACGAGCCTCCAGACTGATCGACTGATCCGGTGTGGTCCAGAAGATCGCCATCGCCGTGAAAGACCCCACCGATGCCATCACGATCCCCAACAATTGGATCATGCTGTGGTCGGTCGCCGAAGCCAGCAACCACCCGGCTGCGGCAAACAGGTACGGAAGCGCCGTATGGTGTTTACGTTCCTGCAATCGATCCGATCGTTTACTCCACCAAATCATCCCGGCAATGGTACAGATCTGCGGGATCGCCGCCAGAATACCGATCACAATGTTGCTGCTGCCTTGATTGAAGCTCTGCAAGATCTGCGGCGTCCAGATGTTGATGGCACTCAGCGTATTGGTCAGGCAGAAATAAGCCAGCGTATACATCAGCACAATTGGCGTGAACACTTCCCGCCACAGGCTGCGCTGCTGCATCGCCCGATGGCTGCCCGGCCCATTGGGCTGTACCAGTTGCAGCTTGTCAGCATCCATCATCGCCTTCAGGCTGCTTTTTTCTTCATCGGTCAGCCATTTGGCTTTGGCCGGGGTATCGTCCAGATAGAACCACACCACTACACCCAGCAGCACCGAAGGAATCCCCTCCACCAGGAACAGCCATTGCCAGCCTTTGAGGTTCATCAGGCCGTCCAGTGCCAAAATATAGCCGGATACCAACGAACCGATCGCCATGGTCACTGGCATAGCAATCATAAATAACGCATTGGCACGGGCACGGTAAAACGCCGGGAACCAGTAGGTGAGATACACCAAAATGCCCGGCAGAAAACCGGCTTCGGTAATGCCGACGATCATCCGTAGCACATACAAACTTGTCGGCCCGGTGGCAAATAGGGTGCAGGTTGAGGCGATCCCCCACAACACCATGATGGTCGCGATCCAGCGTCGTGCCCCCACGATCCCCAGCATGATATTGCTCGGGATACCAAAGATCACATAGGTGACGTAGAACAAGGTCGCTGCCAGTCCAAACATGGTCGAACTGAGGCCGAGATCCTTACCCATCGTCAACCCGGCGAAACCGATATTGATGCGGTCGAGGAAAGAGAAAACAAACAGCACAAACAGGAAAATAATCAGTCGCCGAAATAACTTTTTAATCACCGATTGCTCGGCGGCGGTTAACGCTTTATGTTGCTGCGCCGGGTTGACCGGCGGCAGCGAATCGACGTTGCTCATGGTGTGTTCTCTCAGTCTAATAAACGCTCGGGGATTGCACAGGTGGCTGCTCTTGTTTAAAGCGGCTTGCCAGGGTTTCCGCCGCTCGCGCCAGCAGAGTGGTATCCACGCCCACCGCAACAAACAGCGCACCAGACGCCAGGTAATGCTGCGCCAGTTCCGGATTAGCCGTCAAAATGCCCGGTGCTTTGCCGGCTGCGCTGATACGCGCAATAGCATCGTCGATAGTGCGCTGCACCTCCGGTTGCTGCGGATTACCGGCAAACCCCATATCCGCGCTCAAATCCGCCGGACCGATAAATACCCCGTCGACGCCTTCCACCTTCAGGATCTCGTCCAGATTTTTCACTGCCTCACGTGTTTCGATCTGCACCAATACACACATCTGTGCATCAGCCTGTTGCAGATAATCCGGTACCCGATTCCAGCGAGAGGCCCGCGCCAACGCACTGCCGACACCGCGTATACCGTTCGGCGGATAACGGGTGGCACGCACCGCATCACGCGCCTGTTCGGCGTTCTGAATCATCGGGATCAGCAGCGTTTGCGCACCAATATCCAACAATTGCTTAATCATCACCGCGTCATTCCAGGCCGGGCGTACCACCGGATGGCTCGGGTAAGGCGCGATAGCCTGCAACTGGCCCAGCACCGTTTGTACGTTGTTAGGCGCGTGTTCACCGTCGATCAACAGCCAATCGAAACCGGAACCGGCCAGCAGTTCTGCGCTGTAACTGCTGCATAAACCCAGCCACAGGCCAATCTGCGGGCGCTTTTCCTGCAACGCCTCCTTAAAAGAGTTGGTTAACATCACATTCTCCCTGATTAACGGGCGCAGCCAGCAGCGCCCCAACACGCTTGAGGTTCGGCCTACCGAACCTGCTGATTACACAAACCGGCAGCTAATGCAGCCCATCGGGCCGTAATCCGCATGGAAGGTGTCGCCGCGCCGAGCGGCAACTGGCCGGGTGAAGGAGCCGCCAAGGATCACCTGACCAGCCTCCAGTTCCACGTCATACGGGAACAGCTTGTTGGCCAGCCAGGCAACACCATTAGCCGGGTGGTTCAGCACTGCCGCCGCCACGCCAGACTCTTCGATGACGCCATTGCGGTACAGAAGTGCACTGATCCAACGTAGATCCAATGCATCCGGTTTGATCGGTCTACCGCCCATCACCACACCGGCGTTGGCGGCGTTATCGGAAATGGTGTCGAACACCTTGCGGGGACGCTGCGTTTCGGGATCGACGTTATGGCTACGTGCATCAATGATCTCCAGCGCCGGAATGATGTAATCCGTGGCGTTGTAGACGTCAAACAGTGTGCAATTCGGCCCACGCAATGGCTTGGCCAGCACAAATGCCAACTCAACCTCAACGCGTGGCACGATAAAACGATCGATGGGAATGTCGCTGCCGTCATTGAAAAACATGTCATCAAGTAAGGCGCCAAAATCCGGTTCAGTGATCTGCGAACTGACCTGCATAGCACGCGATGTCAGGCCGATCTTATGGCCCTTCAATGTGCGGCCTTCGGCGATCTTTAGCGCCACCCATTGCCGCTGAATGGCGTAAGCGTCTTCGATGGTGATCTCGGGATGCTCCAGTGATAACGCGCGGATCTGCTCACGATTCTGCTCCGCCTGATGCAAACGCTGCACGGCACGGCTAACCAGCTCTTTATCCAACATTGACGGCCCCTTACTCTTTGCGGAATAGCGCGTGGACATTGTTTTGTTTGTAGTTCAACACCGGATCCAGCTCTTCCATGGTGAAGGACAACGCCAGATAGCGGCTGGCCATCAACGCAGCGAAGTGCTCGGTGATCAGAGCGAACAACATTTCTCCCACTTGTTCACGGCTCTCCAGACTGCGGCCGTGACCAATCTTCAGCGTCATATGCACGAAGGCGTAATCCTGCTTGCCGTCGGCCATCTGCCAGGTATCCAGCCAAATAGCGCGGCTGCGTACGCCGGCCAACGGGAAAATGCCGGTGTCCGCCAGCGCCTGATTAACCTTGGCGAACAGTGTGGGCAAATCCGCCTCAAGGCGGATATTGTCGGTACATTCAGCGTAAAAATGGGGCATGGATACTCCTCAGGCTTCAGCCGGCAACGGGAACACGGCATTAACCTGCCCGGTGCCTGAACTGGCGAACAACGGCGTAATGAACTCCACTTTGCCGTCATATTTATCCCACCCCAGCAAGCCAAGCAGCATCACGGTGTCATGCATGTTGCCTTCGCCGTAGCAATAATCGGCGTACTCCGGCAGCATTTCGCAAAACTCACGGAAACGCCCTTCTTCCCACAACTTGACCACCCGTTCGTCCATCTGCTGGTCGAACTGACGTGTGTAGCTGTTCATGCCTTCTTCAGCACGTTGGTCGTCGATGAAACGGTGTGAAAGCGAACCGCTGGCCAATACCGCCACCGTACCGTCGTATTTCTCAATCGCGGTTTTTATCGCTTCACCCAAACGGCGGCTGTCGGCAAAGTCATGCACGGTGCAAAACGCCGAAATTGAGATCACCTTGAAATGCTTGTCGCTGTTCATGTAACGCATCGGCACCAACGTGCCGTACTCCAGCTTCAGGCTTGGGATCTCATGCGCTTTGGCTCGTACCCCGAGTTTGCAGGCCTCGGCGGCGATCAGCTGACCTAACGCCGGGTTGCCGTCATATTCGTAGGTCATGTCGCGGATGAAGTGCGGTAATTCATTGCTGGTATACAACCCTTCGAAATGCGGGCTGCAATTGATGTGATAGGCGCTGTTCACAAGCCAGTGGGTGTCGAACACAATAATGGTGTCGACGCCCATTTCACGGCAGCGCGCACTGATCTCTTTGTGGCCGTCGATCGCCGACTGGCGACAACCGTGGTTTTTTCCTGGAAGTTCCGACAGGTACATCGATGGAACATGCGTAATCTTGGCGGCCAGAGCTAACTTACCCATACAACCTCCTATACCCGGCATCCTTGAAGCTGCATCTGTGTTGACTGCAAGCATTCACCCTAGGGGGCGAATTATTCGCCCCGGCTAATACGGGCGCAGCGTGCAACGCCCGTACCATCTGCCTTGATGCACTCCAATGATTTTGGGTATATCTTTTTTAGTTATAAAACAGGGAGCGGATTTAGACGCCCCAGCGTGGGATCGGGTGATCACCCATGGAAATACACACGTTCTTCATCTCGGCGAACACTTCGAAGCTGTATTCCCCACCTTCACGGCCGGTGCCGGACGATTTCACGCCGCCAAATGGCTGGCGCAGATCGCGTACGTTTTGGGTGTTAACGAAAACCATGCCCGCTTCAATATTGCGGGCCAGACGCAGTACCTTGCTCACATCCTGCGTCCAGATATACGACGCCAGGCCGTATTCCACGTCGTTGGCCATACGCAGGCCGTCTTCTTCTGATTTGAACGGCAGCAGGCAGGCCACTGGCCCAAAAATCTCCTCCTGCGCGATGCGCATACGGTTGTCGACATCCGCCAGCACCGTCGGGCGCAGGAAGTTGCCGTGGCTCAAGCCGGCCGGTTTATCCGGGCCACCCGCCAGTAGAGTGGCGCCTTCTTCCAGCCCAAGGCGGATATAGCCAGAGACTTTTTCCCAGTGCTGCGGGCTGATCAGCGCCCCCACTTGGGTGTTGGGATCCTGCGGATCACCCACGCGCAGGCGGTTGGCGCGCTCGGCAAAGCGTTTAACGAATTCCGGATAAATGCTCTCCTGAATGAAGATGCGCGAACCGGCCGTGCAGCGTTCACCATTGATAGAGAAAATAGTAAACAGCGCGGCATCCAAGGCACGTTCGATGTCCGCATCTTCAAAAATCAGTACCGGCGACTTCCCACCCAGTTCCATGGAAAACTTCTTCAGCCCAGCGCTTTCAATAATGCGGCGGCCGGTGGCGGTACCGCCGGTAAAGGACACTGCACGCACATCTTTATGGCGTACCAATGCATCCCCGGCAGTCGCACCGTAACCCTGTACCACATTGAGTACCCCTGCCGGGATACCGGCTTCCAGCGCCAGTTCACCCAGGCGGTCAGCGGTCAGCGGCGACAGCTCGGACATTTTCAGCACTGCAGTGTTACCCAATGCCAGGCAAGGCGCCGTTTTCCAGGTGGCTGTCATAAATGGCACGTTCCACGGCGACACCAGCGCACACACACCCACCGGCTGGATCAGCGTGTAGTTGAGCATCTTGTCGTCCACCGGATAAGTACGACCATTCATCTGTTGGCAGATCTCGGCGAAAAACTCAAAGTTGTGCGACGCACGTGGGATCAGCACATTTTTAGTTTGGTGGATCGGCAGGCCAGTATCGGCAGTTTCCATCTCGGCGATCTGCGGGACATTCTCATCGATCAATTCACCCAGGCGACGCATCAGGCGCGCACGCTCTTTCATTGGCGTATTGGCCCATTTAGGGAATGCCGCCTTAGCAGCGGCTACTGCCTGATCGATCTCCAACTGTCCGCCTGAAGCCACTTCCGCCAGCACCTCACCGTTAGCCGGGTTGGTGGTGGTGAAATACTCTTTGCTGGCTACATTCTTACCGTTAATCCAATGGTTGATGGTTTTCATCGCAGGCTTTCCTCGTAATCTTTTTCACTGATGATGTGGTTAACCAAACGGCCAATGCCCTCGATCTCCACCACCACTTCGTCACCCGGCAGCACATCAGCCAGCCCTTTCGGCGTGCCGGTGGCGATCATGTCGCCGGGTTGCAGCGTCATGAATTCGCTCAGGTAGCTGATCAGGTACGGAATATCGAAAATCATATCGGCAGTGCTGCCGCGCTGGCGTAACTCACCGTTGACGTAAGTACTGAGCGCCAGACGGTGCGGATCGGCGATATCATCACGATCCACAATGTAAGGCCCAATAGGGGTCAAGGTGTCGCGGCTTTTCACGCGCAGATTCGGGCGGTAGTAGTTTTCCAAATAGTCGCGAATGGCGTAGTCGTTACACAGGGTGTAACCCGCAACATAGTCCATGGCGTTTTCTCGGCTGACGTTACGCGCAGTCTTGCCGATCACTGCCACCAGCTCGGCTTCATAGTGCATATACTCGACGTCGGCCGGGCGCACCGATACCTGACGGTGTCCGGTCAGGGTGTTTGGCGCTTTCAGGAATACCAAAGGTTCTTCCGGTGCCTTGAACTCCAACTCGCTGGCGTGATCAGCGTAGTTCAAACCCAAGGCAAACACCGTGCCCTGTGCTGGCGGTAACCACTCAGCGTCCAACTCGTTCAGAACGCTGCCGTCCGGCAGGGTAACGCGCAGTTGCTCATCAACGCTGACGTTAACAACTTTGCCGTGATGGCGAATTCGGGCGTGTCTCATGCTGTTTCTCCTGCCTGCGTCACACGGTTGGTCAGGGTCGGCAAACCGGCAGCGCGCACCGTCACTTCATCCCCCGGTTTGATCTCAACACGCTGGTGTGGCGTGCCGATCAGTACCGCGTCCCCCGGCTGCAAGGTAATAAAATCGCTGATGGCCGCGATCAGTTCCGGCACCGAACGCACCAGATCGGCCGTCGACCAACGATCCTGCTCTACGCCATTGATTTCGGTGATGATCTCCAGCTTGGCAGAGGTCGCTAACTGGCCGATATCGCCTAACGGACAAAAACCGTCGCGGCATTTCGCTTTGATTGCCGGGCGATAGAAGCTGCTTTCCGGCAGGCTGATGTCATTAGCCAGTGCATAACCGGCCAGATAATCAGCCACACGCTCAACCGGCACCTTACGCGCGGTGTCGCCAATCACTACCGCCAGCGTTGCACCACTCTGCACCTGCTCACCGGCAGGAAACGGGATCGCCCCGCCATTGGCGAGGTGGGTATTACGCGGTTTGATAAACCATACCGGGGTCTTCGGCGGGGTTTTATACGGTAGTTCATGGAACGCCTGATCCCAGGCGTCAATTTGGCTGCGGTGGTTTAACGCGACGGAAAATACGGTGCCTTTCATGCAAACTCCTTTCAATGACAGAACATGACAACCGGCATTCATTAATATGTTAATGATTACTTTTATACGCTGTTCAGCTTTTACGCAACGCGGGTGGGTTGATTTGTGATCGTGATAACAAAATATTCACAAACAGTGAACATTAGCGTGATTATTCAACGTATTAATCATTTTCAGGCGATTTTTCCACCCGCAGGTGCATTTTCGCTTTATCCGGCAAGGTAAACTTGGCTACTATTAAGTTATTAATAAATCCAGGCAGCATATTGCGTTCCCAGCGATCAACGCCGGAATAACAAACACCTTGATAGCAAAGGCTAAATCTATGCATGAATCCTTAACTATTGCCCTGCTGCAGGCGCGTGAAACCGCCATGGGGTTTTTCCGCCCGATCCTGAAAAGCCATAATCTGACGGAACAGCAGTGGCGTATCATTCGCGTGCTGGCCAATAGCCGCTCTATTGAGTTCCATGAATTGGCAGCAGAAACCTGCATCTTGCGCCCCAGCCTGACCGGCATCTTGTCGCGCATGGAGCGCGATAAGCTTATTTTCCGCCTGAAGCCGGTTAACGATCAGCGCAAGCTCTACGTTTCACTGACCCAGCAAGGCCAGGAATTGTATGAGGTGGCTCGCCATCAGGTAGAACAGGGGTACGGTGAGATTGAAGCTGCGTTTTCGCAGCAGAAGATGGGCCAACTAATGGCACTCTTGGACGAACTGATCACCCTGGGGGATAAACTGCCCGCCAACGTGACCGCCCATCCAACAAAAAAGTGATTCAAACATTTCCTCCGTACGGGCGCTGCGTGCTGCGCCCGTATCAATCGGGACGAACATGTTCGTCCCCTACCTTCAAGTTAGAGGATGGGCTTCAGGTAACAACGCGCCGCCATCCACCACCAGCGTCTGCCCGGTAATGTAGGCCGCCGCCGGTGAGGCCAGGAACACCATCGCAGCAGCGATGTCTTCAGGTTCTCCCAGCCGTCCCAGCGGCACTGCGGCGGCAATCGCCTGATTGAGCGCAGTCCCCCCCAGGTTGGCCATCGCCGGTGTGCGGATCATCCCTGGCTCTACGCCGTTAACCCGTACGCCTGCCTCTGCCAGCTCCAACGCTGCCGCGCGAATAAAACCGTTAACCCCAGCTTTGGAGGCGGCATAGTGCGCCAACCCAGGATAAGCCACCCGTGGCCCGGTCACCGATGAGGTCACCAGAATGCAACCGCCGCCCTGGCGCTGCATCCACGGTAACGCCGCCTGCGCCAGAAAGAACGGTGCCATCAGATTGACGCTCAGCGTACGTTGCAACAGCACAGCATCTATTTCGGCAAACGGCGTCAACGGGAAATAAGCCGCATTGTGGACCACAACATCCAGCCGCTGATAACGTAGCCCCACCGCCGCTACCCATTCGGCAATCTGCCCTGGATCGGCCAGATCGCAGGCCATCGCTTGCACCTGCCAACCCTGTTGTTGCAGCGTCTCGGCCGCTTCCTGCGCTTTTTGCAGTTGCAGATCCGCCATCACCACCGTCGCACCCAGTTGGGCAAAGGCGCTGACAATCGCCAGCCCAATACCCTGCGCACCGCCAGTCACCAACACTACCTTGCCGCTGAAGGCATCGGCCGCATACGTCGTCTTCATCGGCTTATCCCCGTGGATGGCGGGTCGTGTTCAGCACTTGCGCATGAGCGCCCACCGCAAAATTGCTCAGCGCACTGAAATCGCTGCCCTGATAACCGAGGATCTTGCCGTCAGTCCGCATGCCTTGCAGATCGATCATCACCACCCCTAACGTCGGCACGATCTTCTCGCGCCAGACGAACAGGTAGAGTTTTTCAGCCACTTTCACGTAATGACAACGATCCACATCCGCCAGCCCTTTCTCCACACCATCCAGACACTGCCAGGCGTAGAAATTGTCGTTCAGGTAGATATGTTCGTAACGCTCTGTCGGGCTGTAGGTGTACATATTGCGCATACCGATCAACTCGTCGGTGAAATGCGGTGGTGCAACCGTGGCACCATCCAATGTGCCGAATTGGAATTCGGCGTTGACGGCCGTCAGCGGCAGCCCCTGCTCAACGCGGCTAAAGGCGTCCAAACGGGTTTGCTCCTCATCCGGCAATTGGCCATACACCGCAGTAAAATTGCCCTGATTGCGATCGCACACCAGCGTGATACTGGCGTTATCCTGTGCGGGATCGAGAAAATCGATAAATAAAATGCCGGGACGAATACTGGTGGCACGATAAGCAATGCCACGGTATTCACCCCAACTCAGCGTTTGCTCATCGACAAAATGACAGCTCAGCATTTCCCCATCGGTAAAGCGCAATGCTAGCGCACTGCCGCTCAGTCCGTGTTGTTGTTCCAGTGTATTGCTGTGCGGTGCAAAACCTTCCGCCAACGCGCCAACCTGAATAAATACCGCTTCTGAACTCATGTGATGCTCCTTATAGAGAAGTGAAAGCCAATGTCGGTACGTCAACAATGGTTGAACCGCCGTCGGCTACAAGCGCCGCGCCGGTGATGATTGACGCTTCCGGCGAACAGAGAAAACGACAGATGCCGGCAATTTCTTCGGCGCTGGCAGGACGGCGCAGCGGCACGTCACGGCAGACATGTTGGTAGGCCTGTTCCAGCGTAAGTTGGTGCGCAGCCATCAACGGCAGCATCTCTTCATCCGCCATCGGGGTTGTGACCCAACCCGGACAGACGGCATTGGCACGCACGCCTTGTGGGCCATAATCACGGGCGATAGAGCGCATCAACCCGATCAAAGCGTGTTTGGCGGTGACATAGCCACAGACCTCTGGCCCGGCAGCCAGTGACGCGATAGACGCGACAAACAACAGGTTGCCGCCCGTTTTAACCAGTTCCGGCAGGCAGGCTCGGGCGCTGGCGAAGGCGCTGTTGAGATTGCTGTCCAGCGCTTGCCGCCAGTGGTCATCACTCATCTCGGTAATGCGCCCCAATCCCATGCCACCTGCGCTCCCTATCAGGCAGTCGATGCGCCCAGCCTGCTGTAAAATGGCCGGTAACAACACGGATTTCCAACTGTCCCCGCTGGACGCGTCGCCCACCAAAGCCTGTACACCAATCTCGTCCGCCAGCGCCGTCAAGGGTTCACGGCGTCGGCCGATGATAAACACACGGTCTCCGTTATCCGCCAGTAATCGGGCACAAGCGGCACCCACACCTGTGCCACCACCGGTAATCACTACGACTCTACTCATCGAGTTTCTCCATCAATTGGCCGATCATCAGCAAACTGCTCAACAGTAGCCGCCGCTGCTCCGGCTCCAACCGCAGATAACGGCGCCCCGCCGGCAACCGACTGACCACCTCGGATGCCGCAAAATGCTCTATCTCCAACCGCCAACGGCCAGCGACCACCGTCAATTGAATACGACGGAAATCAAGTTGCTCCAACGTTTGGTCTATTTGCGGATAACGCTGTAGGGCAGCAATCACCTGCTGTGCTATGGCATCATCTCGACGGGCGCGATACACCACACCGCGTCGACGTAGCCAACCGCCTGCGGTAATGCGTAGCGTCAGGGGCGCTTTCAGCGAGCAGTCGCCCTGCAATAGGAAACGATGGCTGACGATATGCGCCATAAACAACGCGCTAACCTGTTCACTAATGTCGATCACTGGCCCCTGTGGCAACGTCAGGCGCAGCAAACAGGGCGAAAGCCGCTCGCAGGCATAAGGCTGCAGGTTGCTTGCCAGGCGACTGAGGGTCACCCCTGGCTGATAGCCGGTTGGCGCGCGCTGCCAAAGGCGGTTAAGTGAGGGAAGTAAGCCGATCAAACTGCGCCTCCTCGTTTTCTGCTTTCGCAAAAGCAGTTTCCAGCACCTGCTCAACTGGCACCGGTTTGAACGGGTTGACCTTCTGCACACACAGGGTCCAGAACAGCGCATAGGCTGCGGTCAGGCCGATCATGATGCTGAAAGGAATGTAGACGGCACGTGGGTTCATGCCCGGCGGGGTGATATAGATAATCGCCAACACGATGCCCACACTGGAAATGACTTGCGGCAATGGGAACCACGGTGATTTATAAGCACGCGGCAAGTCTGGACGACGAATACGCAGGATCACTACCGAACAGGTCACCAGCAGGTAGGCCACGCCCCAGGCACAGACTGCCGCCAACACCAAAGGTATAATGCGATCGAGATTGCCCTGAATGGCAAAGGCATGTACGCAAGGGATCAGCACCGCCACCAAAATCCCCACCACCGGGGTTTTAAAGCGCGGGTGCAGATAAGCGAAGATACGTGGCAGCGCGCCGTCCAACGCCATGCCATACAGAATACGTGGCACGGCCGCCATTAGCGTATTAATGGTCGCCGCCCCGGCCAGTAACAGCCCGACGCCCAGCCAGTATTTGCCGAACTCCCCCATAACCTGACCAGCAAAGGCCGGGATCGCCATCGGTGTATCCAGCAGGTGAACGCCATTAGCAGCATCCACTACCACGTTTTCCACCTGATGACTGAGTGCCGCACCGTATAGCGCCATGCAAACCGCCACGCCGCACAAGCCCAGCGACATCGCACGCGGGATCACACTGGCGGAACGTTTGATCTCCGGCGCCATCGGCGTAACCAACTCACAGCCGACGAACATGAACATCGCCATGCCAATCAGACTAAACACAGCGAACGGATCGCTCAGACTCAACGTACTGCCAAACCAACCTTCCAGTGGAACCGCATGCGGTGACAGCAAGCCAGCAATGCCAAAGATCACCAGCGTGCTCCACATAGCGAACGTCAGCACGATTTCCGCTTTGCCGAACGCCTCAATACCGAATGCGTTAAGTAACCCGAATACGATCACCAGCCCGACCCCGACCATCCAGGACGCATTGTGGGTTTCCATCAGGGTATTGAGGTGTTCAAAATTCACCAGCGCCATGATGCCGGAGAGAATGGTTTCCGCGGTACCGGCAAAGATATGCACGATCAAGTAGGCTGACAGCGCGCCGGTGATGGCAAAAAAGCGCCCCATGCCACAGGCAATGTAGTCGTACACCGAGCCGGAGGTCGGCAATATCGCCGCCGCCTCGGAGAAAGTGGTGAGCTGGGCCTGCATCATAATAAAAGCGATCAACATCGCCAGCGCGAAGGTGTCGCCGCCGATACCGAAACCACTGGTGACAGTGAGGATCACCGGACTGGCCATAATCACCCCGACCGAACTGGCCAGCGTGGTGGGGAATCCGACCTTACCCCGCTCAAGGTGGGCGTGAAGCCGCGACGACAGGTTCATGGTTATTTCCTCTTATAGTTTTATCGTTTTGCCCTGATGGTGCATTTGCAGGTTTTACGTCGCCAGTGGCGGCAATATCACTATAGAGAGGAATAGAAAATGCTGACTATCGTCCTTAAGGACGAGAGGAACTCAAGCTGTGCTGCCGCTCACAGCAATGCGCCATTGCATGGCGCCCTGCGGGCTACGCGGGTAAGCACGCAACGGCTCAAGCAGTGCAGAAAAGAAGGCGTAATAACCCGCACACAGCCGGTTGTAGCGATCCGCACCGATATGCGCCGGGCAGCCGCCCTGACAGACACTTTTCACGCTGCAACTCTGGCATTCGCGACGCAGACTTTTGACCTGACCGAATGCCATGGCTGTTGCCGCCGATACAGAATCCGCGAAGGACGTGTGCTGATCGAAATGCCCCAGATAATGCTGTGCGTCCATCAGATGATCGCAGGCGTAGAGGCGACCATCCGGCTCCATCACCAAATTGCCGCCGCAGCGTTCAGCATGCACGCAACTGGGGCTGACTTGGGTGAAGTACTGCGCGTAAACATGTTCGATGTTCATCACAAACACCTTCCCCCAATGCCCCTGCCCACGCCAACGACGGTAAATCGCTAACATAAAACGCCCCCAGTTGGCGGCGCTCAATCCGTACCCGGCATCCGGGGCGTCACCTTCCAGCATCAGTGGCTGAAACTGCAAGTAACGTGCACCGAGGGCGACAAAATGGTCGTACATCGCCTGTGCCCGATCCACCACACCGTCATGTACCACCACCAGCAGGTTGAACTCGATGTGATACCGATGCAGCAGCGCAATACCGCGCAGAACATCGTCATAGCTACTGTCGCCACGCTTATCCGGACGGTGCGCGTCTTGGATCTGTCGGTCGCCGTCAAGGCTGACGCCGATGATGAAATCATGCTGTTTGAACAACCGACACCATGCGGCATTCAGCAATGTGCCATTGGTCTGTATGCTGTTGCTGATCCTGACGCCTGAAAGCGCATATTTTTGCTGCAACGCCAGGGCCCGTTTGTAAAAACCGATACCTGCCAGCAGTGGCTCACCGCCCTGCCAAACAAAGTTAATCTCGCGGCTGTAGCGCGGTTGGGCGGCAATATAGCGCCGGATAAAATCCTCGAGCAGCCCGTCGTCCATTTTTTGCGTTCGCTCGCCCTGCCGCTGCGGGTAATAGCAATAGTTGCAGGCCAGATTACAGCCAGCCCCGATCGGTTTGACCAACAGATGGAACGGCACCGCCGCACGCGGTTCGACGGCAACCGGGATCTGCTGCGCACGCAGTTGAGTCAGGTTCATTCTGCTGCCTCAGGTAAAGGCTTATGGGTAACTGGATCGAGACCAATATAGTTGCCGGATTTAGCGTCCACCCCAAGGTAATCAATCGCTTCGCCTTTAGCTTCAATCACCATGCCTTTATCAGCGTACTGCTGGTATTCCTCACTCAGCCGCTTAACCCGCTCGGGGTTGGCGGCAGCCACATCCTGTGTTTCGAGGGGGTCGTTCTGTAAGTTGAACAGCCCCCAAGGGGCCATTTGCGCCGTCGGTCCGGCTTTCACCAGCCGTCGCAGCTTCCAGATGCCCTCCACGAAGGCAGCTTGATTGTGCAGCTCAACGCCGTAGGTCGAGCGCGGTACAGTGTCGATATCACCGCTGAAATACCGCCTGAAGCTGACGCCAACCATCGGCAGCGTCGGTTTTCCCTTCAGTTGCTTACTGGCATCAATACCAGCGTAGTCGTAGAGCGTCGGTGCGATGTCATACACCGCCATGGGCGTTTTATCGATGCCACCGCGTCCTTTCAGCTGCGGTGCAGAAATGATGAAGTCAGTATTGATCCCACCCTGCGCGCTGGTGGTTTTATGATAGTTAGCGTAAGGCGCATTGCTGACGTTAGCCCAGTGTGGCCCGTAAGAGATAAAGGAACCCTTGCGGCCAATATTCGCGTAGCTGTTGTCAAACTGCTGCCAATATTCCGGCTTCGAACCGTAGTAGAAGCCGCTGGCCGGGTTGGCGCCGTTGTCGGTGGCGAAGATGATCACCGTGTTCTTATCACGCCCAGTTTGTTTCAGCGTCTTCAGTACCCCACCGACCTGATCGTCCATATAGGCAATCATCGCTGCGTACACCTGCATGGTTTTCGCCGCGTATTTCTGTTGCTCCGGCGTCATGTCTTTCCAGGCTTTATCAAGTGCCAGCGTCGGCATCGGCGTGTTATCGGAAATGATCCCCAATGCCTTCAACCGCTGAATACGTTGCTGATAGGCCTGCTGGTAACCGGCATCATACTTGCCGTCAAATTTTGCGATCCAGTCATCCGGTGCCTGCAACGGATCGTGCGGGGCGGTGAAAGCCAGATAGGCGAAGATAGGTTTATCCTTCGGCGTATCGCTGATCCACTGCTCCATCTGGGTGGCGTAGGCCTTGCTGGAATAGAAATCCTGCGGCAGCGAGACGCGTTTGCCATTCAGGGTGTAGAAGGTATGAAAGGCTTCGACAGTGCCTAGCGGTTTTGCATCGTCGAAATGGCTGGTACCGCCCCCCATAAAGGCAAAAGCGCGTTCGAAACCGCGATCGGTTGGTTTAGCACCGTCGACATAGCCCAGATGCCATTTACCCGCCATCATGGTGGCATAGCCAGCGTCCCGGAAACGTTCAGGCATCGTGGTCACCCGGTCGGTCAGTCGCATTTCATAACCCGGCTGCGCCGCCGTGCTTTCGTACCACCACATGCCGCCCATACCGGCCTGTTGGTTGGTATTGCCAGTCATCAACATCGAACGTGCTGGGGCAGACATCGGCGAAGTATAATACTGGCTCATGCGCACCCCTCGCTCGGCCAGTGCCTGCAGGTTGGGCGTGGGGATCTCACTGCCGAATGGGCTAATGTCGGAATAGCCCATGTCATCGACCAAAATTATCAGCACGTTGGGACGCCCAGTGTCTGCCGCATGAGCCATCCCCGACAGTGCGCTACCCAGCGCCACCGCGAGTGTTTTCTTCTTCATCATCACCTCATCCCCTGCATTGTCATTCGGGTTGAACAACCAAACACCTCAGCCCGAGAAAGGTCATAGTTTTTTCGTCTTATCCTTTTTCCGTCGGCTGCCGTTATCTTCAAAGCATGGCCTGAGCGGTTTTTGGCAGTGTAGGAAGCAATGGAAAAGCCTGGCTATCGTTCTTAAGAACGAGGCGCCGGAATGAAGAAGCCGAGATGTAGCACGCAGAACGCAAAGGTGTCCGCACTGAGGAAAGAGGGGAAACCGCTGTAAATTCAGCGGGAAAACGTCACAAAAATTTCATTAATGTATTAACGAAACAGACAGGAAATTGAGTAAAGACCGCGATAATGAGCCAAGTGTCATCTTGTTATTTATGTATTTTATTGCAATCAGGCTCACGTTGTTAATATGTTTTTATTGTGTTGCGAAATTGCTACAACTATGCTTGTATCGTTCATATTGTATACAGATACACGTACCGTCCCAGTACCTGAATGACATACCCAATGAATTTAACGTTGCCGCTAATCACGCTGCGGCTTTAAAGACGACGGGTAAAGGGAGGAAATGAATCATGCACACTGCATCACCTGATGCCTTTATCACTAGCTGTCTGACCACCATTGCACACCTGATCCCGGTGTCCGCTGGGGTATTTTATTTGGTGAATTCAGATTTGCGGCCGGATCACTATATTTTGCATGGCATTTCCGATAAAACCCATCAGCAGTATTTGAATCATTTCCAGCAAATCGACCCACTCAAACCGGCCAATTTCCACCATCAGGATATCAATATGGTCGGTATGAGCCCGATGGCGATTGCCAATAATCGTCATTACTATCATGATTTTATGCTGCCCAATGACATGCGCGACATGACCGAGATATTTATCCGCCAGCGCAAACGCATCGTCGCCGGCGTGTCGTTGATCCGCGATACCCCCTTTACCGAGCTGGAACGTAGCCGCTTGCGGGCGGTTATGCCGTTGATCGAACTGGCCACCCGCGATCTGCTGCCTGAAGGGGAAGCCCAATTACTGACCGCCAAAGAGCAAGAAATCGTGAATATGGTGCGCGAAGGGGCGAGCAATAAACGTATTGCGCTGAAATTGGGTATTTCACTGTCAACGGTGAAAACCCACATGCGTAATATATTTGCCAAAACCGACGTGGTAAATCGTACCGAATTAGTGGCCAGCAGCTTTATTGCCCACGGTTAATTAATGAAACTGTAGTCATAGCAATCAGTTATGGCGTTGTTAATTCAACGCGTTAATTATTCGCCATCCATGGCGCGGTGTCCGCCTGCCCCAAACACGGCATCGCGGGTATATCTGATTAAGGCTTAACCTGCGGGGATAATTATTATGTCCAGTGATTCCGTTTCTGTACCCGCTGCCGGGGCGGCTCTCCCCTGCCCGCCGCGGCTGTTGACTGCCATTATTATCTTTGCCGCCATTGCGCCGGGCATCCTGATGACTGCCCCAGCGGTAGCAGCACAATTAGCCAGCCAATGGCACCTCACTCCTGCGCAAATCGGGCACCTGTTCTCCACCGAACTGGGCGCAATGAGCCTGGCGACCCTGCCCGCCTGGTGGTGGATTGGGCGCGTTAACTGGCGTCGAATCGCGGCGCTGGCGGCAGCGGTATTTATTGTCGGAAATCTGGCCTCGGCACTGGTCAGTGATTTCAGCCTGCTCCTGGGGCTACGCTTTGTCGCTTCGCTCGCGGGCGGCACGCTGATGATCCTGTGTATCACCTGCGCCGCCAGCACCGCTAATCCGAGCCGGGTCTACGCTCTGTGGGTACTGGGACAACTGGTACTGGGGACCGTCGGGTTGCTGGTACTGCCGCCGTTGTTTGCCCATTTTGGCCTGATGGCGGTTTATCTGATTCTGGCAGCCATCATGCTGTGTTGCCTGCTACTGATCCGCGCCTTCCCTACTGGATTTCACCCTGCGCATACCGCAGTCCAAACCGCAGCAACTCCCTGGATCCGTAAAGCCTTCGCCGTACTGTCCGTACTGACCTTTTATATCAGCCTGAGCGCAGTCTGGACCTTTATCGGCAGCATCGCCGCCGCCGCGGGCCTCTCGCCGGTCAACAGCGGTCAGGTACTGGCCGCCGCCACACTGTTTGGCATCGTTGGTGCCGGTGGTGCCGCGTTAATCAGTGCACGCCGTGGCGGCAACACGCTGATTTGGCTGAGTTACGGTTTATTGATCGCCGGTATTGGGCTGTTGTTCAGGGAACCCTTGCTGCTGCGTTTCGCCGCCGCCGCAGTGCTGTTCAAGTTCACCTGGACCTTTGTACTGCCGTTTATTTTGGCCCGCGTTGCCGGGTTGGATAACAACGGCAAACTCATGAACAACATCAATCTGGTGATTGGCGGTGGCATGGCGATTGGACCAACGCTGGCCGGTTATCTGATTGAGTCTTTCGGCGGCTTCGATGCACTGTTGGTCGGCGCACTGGGTAGTGCGCTGCTGTCGTTGCTGTTGATTTTGTTGGCTTCACAGCGCGTTCGCCGCGCCGTTTAACAGGAGTAAAAAGGTGAAAAGAAAAACCGGTTTCTTGTTTGATGAACGCTGTTTCTGGCACAGCACCGGCCTGCACGCCACCACGCTACCGGTCGGCGGCTGGGTACAACCGCCTTCGGGGGCGGGCCATGCAGAATCGCCGGAAACCAAACGGCGCATGAAGAACCTGATGGACGTGTCCGGTCTGTCGCGCCAGCTCACGCTGCTGAGCGCGGAGCTGGCATCGGATGAAGACCTGCTACGCATTCATCCGGCCCACTATTTACAACGCTTCAAACAGTTAAGCGACAACGGCGGCGGCATGCTGGGCGAGGAAGCGCCGCTGGGCCCCGGCAGTTACGAGATAGCCAAGTTGTCCGCCGGATTAGCCTGTGCAGCCGTCGAGGCGGTGCTGCAGGGCGATCTGGACAACGCCTATGCACTGTCACGCCCGCCGGGTCACCACTGCCTGCCGGACCAATCGATGGGTTTTTGCTTTTTGGCCAATATCCCCATCGCCATCGAACGTGCCAAAGCAAGATACGGTCTGGGCAAGGTGGCGGTGCTCGACTGGGACGTCCATCACGGCAATGGCACCCAGCATATCTACTGGCAGCGGGACGACGTGCTAACACTGTCACTGCATCAGGATGGCTGCTTCCCGGCAGGATACTCTGGTGAGCAGGATCGCGGGGCCGGTGCGGGCGAAGGCTATAACATCAATATTCCGCTGCTGGCCGGGGCAGGTGATGATGGTTACCTGCACGCCATGCGCCAAATTGTCATTCCGGCGCTGGAACAATTCCAACCGGAAATGATCATTGTCGCTTGCGGTTACGATGCCAACGCCCTCGATCCGCTGGCGCGTATGCAATTACACAGTGACAGTTTCCGTCACATGACAGCCCTGGTGCAGGACGCCGCCGATCGCCTGTGCGATGGCAAATTGGTGATGGTGCATGAAGGCGGTTATGCCGAATCCTACGTACCGTTTTGCGGTCTGGCAGTGATGGAAGAACTCAGCGGCATCCGTACCGAAGTACAGGATCCGCTACTGGAATTTATCCAACAACAGCAACCACGCGAGGCCTTCAATCAGTTCCAGCGTCAGGCTATTGATCAACTGGCGCAGCAGTTCATTCGCTAATCACCTCAGGGCGCAGCATCTTGCGCCCCTACCAATTCCTCGCTTTGCCACTACGCTGAATAGGGTTTCCGTTTATCCCTACCGATGAGAAAAATAATATGTCTGAACAGAAGATTAGCTTTATCAAAGGTGGCCAGGGCGATATCGCGGTACATGATTGGGGCCATGACCGACCGCGCTTTCTGGCGCTGCTGGTACACGGTTACGGCGAGCATCTCGGTCGCTATCAGTACGTAGCACGCACGCTGGAAGCCCAAGGTGCGCGCGTGTTTGGCCCCGACCATGTTGGCCACGGCTTGTCACAGGGTGAGCGCGTATTAATTGAAGATTATGACGCCGTCGTCGACGACGTTCACCGCGTGGCGGCACATTTCCAGCAACTGCACCCTGGGGTACCACTGGTGGTCATTGGTCATTCCATGGGCGGCATGATCGCCACCCGCTACGTTCAGCGTTATGGGGATAACGTGCGTGCGCTGGTGCTTTCCGGTCCACTAATTGGCGAAAGAACCCAAATTTCCGATCTGCTGAATCTCTCGAAGATCCCTGACGATCCGCTTGATACCGCCACCCTGTCGCGCGATCCGGCAGTTGGCACTGCCTATCAGGCCGACCCGCTGGTGTGGCACGGCCCATTCAAGCGCCCAACCTTGCATGGCATTCAGCAAATGCTGGCCAAAATCAACGCCGGGCCGGGCTTTGGTGCATTGCCAACGTTATGGATACACGGTGATGACGACCGGCTGGTGCTTATGGCGCAGTCGCAAACCGCCATCAACGTGCTGAAGGGCCACGATTTTGAATCCATGGTGAACCCCGGTGGGCGTCATGAAAGCTTTAACGAGACGAACAAAGATCAGATCTTGAGGCGGATCGGCAGTTTTATTGAACGGGTGCTGGGGTAGCGGATCCCCCTCTCCAGCGAAGAGGGGGAAGTACGAGATCAACCTTCGACAATCGCCAGGTAGTGTTTTACAAAACGATCGGAGGTGATTTCCCAGCGCACCGGCGTGCCCTTTTCGACAAACCAGGAGTCACCGGCCTGATATTGCACGGATTTACCGGTGTTCTCATCAGTCAGCGTTGCCGTGCCTTCCCACACGGTGGCGTGTTCAGCAAACGGGTACTCCATCACGAAGGTACCGCGTGTACAGCTAAAGATGCCACAATTCAGGTTATCCGTTGGCTCACCAAAAATACTCGCGACGCCCACGTTTGGCTCACCAGCGATCACCTTGGCACCGAGGTTGCTGACGCTGCCAATCTCCAGCAATTCAGGCAACGCTTGCTTCAGCAGTAATGGTTTCATGTCTCTCTCCTCTCATAAGAATTAACGGCGGCCTTTCCAGTAACCGGATGTCTGGTGCCAAACCTTGCCGGCAGTGGTCATCACCCGCCGCAGTTTGTCCTTGCCGAAGATATTGACGTGCGGAATCGAACTCATCAGATCGTAACGATCGGATCCTTCACTCATGCCCTCCGCCAACACCTTGCAGACGATATGGCTCGGCGTGACGCCAAAACCGGAATAACCCTGCACGTAGAACACGTTATCGTGCTGTGGCAAAGTACCAATCTGCGGGAACAGATTGGCGCTACAACACAGTGGGCCGCCCCAGGCCAGGTCGATCTTGACGTCATGCAGATAGGGGAACACCTTCAACATCAGATTACGGTTCCAGGCTTTGAGATCCGCCGGAATGTATTCGATCAGTCGGGTCGCGCTGCCGAACAGCAAACGGTTTTCATTGGTCACACGGTAATAGTCAATCACCGGACGGATGTCGCTGTAAGCACCGCGAATCGGGCTGATCTGGCGGATCAGTTCGTCAGGCAGCGGTTCGGTCGCCAGTTGGAAAGCATAGGTATTGATGGTTTTGTTGTAGATGAACGGTTCCATGCCGTTGAGAAAACCGTTACAGGCCCACAGCATCTTGTTGGCGCGTACCGATCCCATGGCGGTACGTACCTTAATACGCGAACCGTATTCCACGCCGAGCACGCTGCTGTTTTCAAAGATCTTCACGCCATAGCCGCTCAGCGCCTGAGCTTCCCCTAACAGCAGGTTAAGTGAATGCACGTGCCCGCCGCCCATGTGTTTCAATGCGCAGGTATAAGCGTCTGAACCCACCACCTGCTTCACTTCCGCACCGGTATAGAGTTCGATCTCTTCATCCGGCGATACCGCTTTAAACTCCTTCAGCCAGCTGCGCAAGGTTTTCTCCTGGCGCGCGTTGCTGCCGAGATAGCCGTAGCCAAAACAGAAGTCGGCATCGATGTGGTATTTTTTGATGCGCTCGCGAATAATCCCGGCACCAAGGTTGCTGATTTTAAAGATGGTTTCTAGCCCGGCAGGACCGACATGACGTTTGATCTTTTCCAGATCATGGCCGATCCCCGCCATCACCTGTCCACCGTTGCGGCCAGTGCCGCCGTAGCCCAGATGGCGCCCTTCAAGAATGGCAATATTGGTGATGCCCCGTTCCGCCAGCTCCAGTGCGGTATTAATGCCGGAGAAGCCACCACCGATGATGACCACGTCAACGTCCAGATCTTCTTCCAGCGTCGGGAAGCGCAGATCGTACTTCTTGGTTGCCGCGTAGTAGGTTAACGATTCGATATTATTATTCACTGCCGCACTCCCGATGACCTTGGCTCTATCATCGGATTATCAGCAAGCGACGTCGTCGTCGCTATGTCCCCTTAGGGACATTCGCAACAAATAATTAACACTCAGGCACTGCGTCGCAGCGGTGTGGCCAACAGCAGGCTGAACAGCTCGGCCTGTGAGCCGATATTCAGCTTGCTGTAGATGTTCTTGCGGTGATTTTTCACCGTACCCAGGCTGATAAACAGCCGGTCGGCGATCTGCTGTGAACCGGAGCCTTCAAGGATCAGATCCACAATTTCACGCTCACGTGGCGTCAACAGATAACGTGCCTGCACGGCATGGTCCGTCACCTTGTCCGGCGCAGCGGGCGCCGCGATCACTTCACCATGCAGGCGAGCGACACTTTTCAACAGTGTCAGCGCGTCGCGCAACTCTGTCAGTTGCGGAGAGCGTACTCCCACAGACTGACGCGCCGAGCCGAAAAACACCCCCAGCCCGCGTTCCGTCGTCAGGGGCAGCAGTACGCCAGCTTCATCGTGCCAGCCGGTTTTTCGGTAAAAATTACGGTAATAATCAGTATGGTAAAAACCGCACGGTGCGAGCTGGCGCAACGTTAACACTCCGTCACTCCCACCGCCATTCAGCGCCTGATAAAACGGATCCTGCAAATAAGCGCCCTGCTGGTAGAGTTGGTTAACCGCGTCGCTGTTTTCCTTCTCGGTTTTTATCAGGCAACGTGGTGCCTGGCCGCGTTCAAAAGCGTAGACAATAGCATTATCAAAGGCGAAAAAGCCTTCCAGCCAGGCCAGCAAGCTAGGATAAAAGCGTTGAGTCGCCACTGCGTCGATCACTGCTGATAATCGTTCGACCTGAATAGTCATATTCGCCCGCCATCATTAATAAATTAACAATCACTTTGCTCCGGCTTCATTCTGGCCTGCTTGTTATAGAAAACACTCAATAGCACCAAATGCAATCCCTGAATTGTTTACATGTTAAACAAATCACACCTTCGCGAGATTATCGCGCCCTGAAGCAATCATGCTGGGTTAACATATTAACGGAATGTCTTTCAGGCAGCGAAAAGCAGTGGTTCAGCCGCAGAGGCTGGCTTATGCTGTGGTTTTCGTGCGCCAAGGAGAGACTATGACCACCAGCCTGACGATCGCCAACCGCCATACCTGGTTCGGCCACGGCAGCATCAGCCAATTGATCCCGCTACTGACCGCAGAGCCGCAACCGACGCTGCTGTTTAGCTGCCGCTCATTTCTCAATGGCGCGGTGTATTCTTCCCTGGCGGACACGCTGACACCGCTGCTGATCGGTACCGAAATAGTCAGTCACGAGGCGTCGCCGCAAGAGATCGACGCCTGGGTCGCGCGCTGGCGCGGAAAAGCTCAACGCGTAGTCGCGATCGGCGGTGGCAGCGTACTGGATGCCGCCAAGGCATTTGCCGCACTGGTTGAACACCCGTTGCCGACCCTGCGCTATATGGAAAAAGTCGGCGACACTAAAATCAGTGGTGCCACCTTGCCGCTGATTGCCATTCCGACCACGGCCGGCACCGGCAGCGAAGTGACTCAGAACGCGGTAATCACAGATACTCACTTCAGCAAGGTAAAAGCCTCGCTGCGGCATAACAACTTTGTGCCGCATACCGCGATCCTGGATCCACAACTGCTACAGGGCACACCGGACAAGGTACTGGCTTATTGCGCCATCGATGCCTTCACCCATTTGTTCGAAGCTTACTTATCCAAAACCGCCAATGCCATGACACGTGAGATGTCGCTGACCGGTATCCGCCACTTCCTGCGTGCCTGGCCGACACTCAACCGCAGTGCTCAGGCACGTGAGGACATCATGCAAGCTTCCTACCTTGGTGGGCTGACGCTGAGCGCCGCAGGGTTAGGTGTGATCCACGGTATTGCAGGTGAAATTGGCGCATTGCGCGACTACCACCATGGACAGGTGTGTGGCCGTCTGCTGCTGCCCTTCCTCGAGCTGCTGGCGCAGAGTGAACAACCGCAACAGCGGGCACTGATGGCCGAACTCGCCACTCGCCTGTTCCCCGAACAACAAGACAGCCCGGAACGCTATCTGATCGACTTCATTACCCGCAACGCCATCGCCACGTTTTGGCAGGACGATCTGCCCATTTCCGCCGACGAACTGGCCGTCACACTGGCCAAATCCAACAGCAAGAACTCACTGATCGACTACAGTGCGCCGCAGCGGCAGCTGATGATCGAAGGCGCATTCCGCGTCGAATGATTATATAATTAGATCAAAGTAATAGCGGGAGATCGGAAATGGGTATCATCAGCTGGATTTTCACCGGCATCGCGATTGGCATACTGGTCGGCGTGCTGATCAAGATTTTCGGCAAGAAGAAAGATCAGTAACATCATGCTGTTCCATGAGCCGCCAGCAGGCACTCGTGGAACAGCTTCACGACCCGTTGCGGGCTGGGTGAACGCCGTAATACGCTGGAATACTCACAGTGGTAGCAGAACAGCGAGGGTTTGATCGCCCGCATCATCTTCTGCGCGACAAAAAATGCCGCATAGTGGTCGGGGAGAAAACCGACGTACTTACCGGAAAGGATTAATGTCGCTATCGATTCTTGGGCAAAACCCGTCGCTTTGCGATGCAAATGCTGTTGCAGGCTCAGTTCCATATTCGGCGAATGGTAACCTAATCCAGCAAAGGCATAATTGTGCAATAGATCCCAATTCAGCGTTTCATGATTAGCAGAAAATAATTCATGCTGCGCACCGCAATATAAGAACATCCTCTCATTAAATAACGAACTATAAGATAAACTTTCTGCACTACGGTGCATGGGAATAATGCCAACCTGAAATTGCCCATCAATAACGCCGCGCTCAATGGTATTTATCGGCTCCACATACATTTGCAAAGACACGTCCGGTGCCTGTTCACTAAATAACGCAATAGCTCGCCCGATATGTGCCTGTGGATTACTGACGGTATGATCAAATATCGCCACATGCAGTTGTCCACCCAAACGCTGGTGCACATCATCCACGCCACGACGGAAAGCCTCGGTTGCCGCCAAGAGATTAATGGTTTCCTGGTAAATCAGCAGCCCTTCGTCAGTGACCGCAAACCCCTCACGCCCGCGATGGCACAGTGTCAGGCCCAAACGCTGTTCCAGATCTTTGATATGCTTGCTGATGGTCGACAGACTGATATTCAATTCCAATTCGGCGGCGCTCATGCCACCACAGTCAACCACGGCCTTAAACACTCGCAGCAACCGCAAGTCCATATCCGATAACTGCCCCAAAAGTGCGCGCTTTTTTACTTGCATAAAACCTTAAGTAAGTTTCGACATATGATTATTCACATTAGTGAAGAAGCAGAACATAGTCAATTTAAAGCAACAATTCATTAACACGCCAGGTTATTTAATTAACCTCATCGATTCTCCCGCCCGGAGGGAAAAATGGCTGATTTAAATCACCCTAAAAATAAACCCGAACGTGAATGGTTAGAAGCACATTGGATGCCGTTTACCGGTAACCGTAATTTTAAAACCAACCCGCGAATGATAAGCCACGCTGAAGGCGTTTATTATACCAGCCAGGACGGGCGTAAAATATTTGACGGTTTATCAGGGCTATGGTGCTGCGGTTTAGGCCATGGCCGCAAAGAAATAGCCGACGCGGCTCATAAACAACTTTCCCAATTGGATTACTCCCCGGCATTCCAATTCGGCCATGCCTTATCGTTCGAGTTGGCGAATAAAATTAAAGCCATGACACCAGCCGGGCTGGATTATGTCTTTTTCACCGGATCCGGATCCGAAGCGGCAGACACTTCATTAAAAATGGCGCGGGCCTACTGGCGAGCCAAAGGTCAGGCAGGAAAAACCTGCTTTATCGGCCGCGAAAAGGGCTATCACGGTGTTAACTTCGGTGGGATTGCCGTGGGTGGGATTGCCGGTAACCGTAAAGCCTTTGGTACCAGCGCCGAGGCTGATCACCTGCCGCATACCTTGCTGACGGATAACGCTTTTTCACGCGGGATGCCTGCGCAGGGGGCCGAGCTGGCAGAAGAACTGAACCGGATCATCGCGCTGCGTGATGCTTCAACCATTGCTGCCGTCATTATTGAACCCTTTTCCGGCTCCGCTGGGGTGATTGTGCCGCCCGTTGGCTATCTGCAACGCATCCGTGAGATCTGCACCCAACACAATATTCTGCTGATCTTTGACGAAGTGATAACCGCCTTCGGCCGCTGCGGCGCGTTGACCGGAGCCGAAGCGTTCGGTGTCACGCCAGACATTATGAATATCGCCAAACAGGTGACCAACGGCGCGCAACCGATGGGGGCAGTAGTGGTTCGCCCAGAGATTTATCAGGCCTTTATGGACACCGATGACCCCGAGTATTTGCTCGAATTCCCGCACGGTTATACCTATTCCGCCCACCCGGTTAGCTGTGCCGTTGGGTTGGCGACACTGGATATTATTCAACGCGAGCAGATGATTGAGCGGGTTCAGGCACTGGCACCGTATTTTGAGCAGGCAGTGCACGGTTTACAGGGCTGCCACCACGTTACCGACATTCGCAATTTTGGCTTGGCGGCCGGTATCACGCTGGCGGCACGACCGGGAGAAGCAGCACGCAGGCCCTACGAGGTGGCAATGCGTTGTTGGGAAAAAGGGTTTTATGTCCGCTACGGCGGCGACACCCTGCAACTGGCGCCGCCGTTTATCAGCAGTGAGGCGCAGATCGATTCGTTAATCAACGCCTTGGGCGACGCCATCAACGCCACTGAATAAGGAGCGAATACCATGCCAATTGCACATTGGATCAACGGTCAGTCCGCCACTGGCGGCACCCGCAGCCAACCGGTATTCGATCCGGCGACCGGGCTGTCACATCAGGACGTGTTACTGGCTGACCGTGCCACCGTGGAAAGTGCCATAGATGCCGCCGAACGGGCCTATCCAGCCTGGCGAGATACCCCGCCGTTGAAACGGGCCAGGATCATGATTCGTCTTAAAGCGTTGCTGGAACAGCATGCCGACCACATCTGCCAACTGATAACCGCCGAGCATGGCAAAGTACTCAGTGACGCCATGGGTGAACTCCAACGCGGCATCGAAAATATTGAGTACGCCAGCTATGCACCGGAACTACTCAAAGGGGAACACAGTAAGGATGCCGGGCCCGGTATCGACAGTTGGAGTGAGTTTCAGCCACTGGGTGTCGTGGCCGGTATCACGCCCTTTAACTTCCCGGCGATGGTGCCGTTGTGGATGTGGCCGATGGCTGTGGCATGCGGCAATACCTTTGTATTGAAGCCTTCTGAACGCGTGCCCTCCTCCACGTTATATATCGCTCAACTGGCATCGGAGGCTGGGCTGCCACCCGGCGTATTGAATCTGGTCAACGGCGACCGCGAAGCCGTGGACACTCTGCTGCATGATCCACGCGTTAAAGCGGTGAGTTTTGTCGGATCGACGCCGGTAGCGGAGCATATTTATCACACCGGCTGCGGCCAAAACAAACGGGTGCAAGCATTGGGCGGTGCGAAAAATCACGCAGTGGTGTTACCGGACGCTGACATCACCGGCAGCGTCAATGCACTGATGGGGGCGGCATTCGGCTCTTGTGGGCAACGTTGCATGGCAATTCCACTGGTTGTCGCGGTAGGAGATGAAACCGCCGATGCTCTGATCGCCGGCTTGCAACAGCAAATGGCCAACATGAGGGTGGGTGCCGGTCGCGATAACCACAACGACATGGGTCCGCTGGTCACTCAGCAACATTATCAAAAGGTAAAAAGCTACATCGATCAGGGAGTTGAAGAAGGCGCCCGGTTGGTGGTCGACGGCCGTGAGTTGAAGGTACAAGACGGTAACGGGCAGCCCAGCCAAGGTTATTTCCTCGGCCCGACACTGTTTGACCGCGTACAACCCGGTATGCGGATTTATCAGGAGGAAATCTTCGGCCCCGTGTTAGGCATAGTGCGGGTCAACACGCTAAAAGAGGCAATGGCGATGATTGATGCCCATGAATACGGTAACGGCACCTGTCTGTTCACCCGCGACGGCGAGGCGGCACGTTACTTCTCTAATCATATTCAGGTCGGCATGGTGGGGATTAACGTTGCATTGCCGGTACCAGTGGCCTACCACTCATTTGGCGGTTGGAAACGTTCGCTGTTTGGCGACTTGCACGCTTACGGACCGGATGCCGTCAGGTTTTACACCAAGCGCAAAACCATTACCCAGCGCTGGCCTTCGTCCCATGACGCCCAGCATGCCAGCTTCAGCTTCCCGTCCGGGCAAGGGTAATTTCATAATAAAAATAATGATTTTATAGGGGCGAAGGCATTCGCCCTCTTTTTCCACGCGCTCTATTTAATCAGGCCCGGACAACGACATGCCATCGCAATGTGCTATCGCATGATCGCCGTCCGCAACATCACTCACTTACGCGTTGTTAATGGGGTATTGAATGAAAGAGCCCACACCAGAACATAAATTCAAAGGTAATCTCAGCGTCCTCGACGTCGTGATGATTACGGCCTCCGGCGTCACACCAGCCAGCTCTATCTTTGTCATCGCTCCACTGGCGATTGCCAGCGCCGGCAGCGGCGCCTTTATTTCATTTCTGATCGCCGCCTTTATCGCAGCCACCATCGCGCTGTGCTACGCAGAGCTAGGCGCCGCACACCCCAGCGCAGGCGGCGAATACAGCATCATTAAACGGCTGTTCGGCACCCTGTGTGGGCTACAAACTTACCTTTTTATCCTCAGCGCCGCACTCTTTGTCCCGGCCGTGCTGGCTACTGGCGCGGTGCCCTATTTAAATACCGCGCTGGGCACGCAATTTGACGCCTCTACGGCAGGCATGATCACCATCCTGATCGGCGGTGCCTGCGCCATTTTCAATATCAAGGCCAACGCCCTGCTGACCGGCACCTTTCTGGTGGTCGAGATCGCAGTGCTGGGCTTAATCGCCTGGCTGGGGTTCAGCAACCCGCATCAGAGCGCAGACATACTCACCGCCCCAGTAATGCTCAATCCCGAAGGGGTGCTGGCGCCAGTCTCCGTGCCGTTAATCGTCGCCATGGTCGGCGTCGCACTATTTTCCTACAACGGATATGGCGCTGCGGTGTACATGGCAGAAGATATGCGCGAACAGGGCAAACCGATGGCGACCGCCATCATGTTAACGCTGGTGATCGTGGTGCTGGTTGAATTGCTGCCCTTCACCGCGCTGTTGATCGGTGCGCCGTCTTTGGTTGAAATGGCCAAACAGGCGGACCCCGTCGGCTACGTAGTCAGTCAATTGGGCGGACCGACGCTGGCGCGGGTGGTCAGCGGGGCCATTTACCTCTCTGTGTTCAACGCCATTATCGCTATCGTAGCCCAGTTCAGCCGGATGATGTTCTCCAGTGGCCGTGACGGTTTCTGGCTGCCACAGGTGAACCGGGCACTGAAAAAGATTCACCCGCGTTTTGGCACGCCGTGGATTGCCACCCTGCTGTTCGGCATCCCCTCAGCGCTGCTGGCCTTTTGCTCCAACCTCGGCGATCTAACCTCATTTACCGTGATCCTGCTGCTGCTGGTGTACATCATTATGGCCATCGCTGCGCTGATCAGCCGTCGCCGTGTGCATTTCCATCACCCGTATCTGATGCCACTGTGGCCGCTGCCTGTGGTGATAGCACTGCTTGGCTGCCTGTACGTGTTGTGGACAATTTTGATCGCCAGCAGCCTGAAAGACTTTATTATCATTGCCGGTATCCTCTGTTTTGGCCTGGTGCTGAGCTATATGCACACCCGTCAAACCGTCCCGCTCGTTGAACCCTCAATAGAAGGAGAATAACCATGTCGCAGCGCGCTCAGGATTTGGGCATTAAGATTGGTCACGGCGTTGCCGGCCCGCTGAACGCCATCACCGACGTGCCCGGTGTCCGCGTTGGTCACACCAGCATCCACGCCGATCTGGCCGACGGTCGTAGCGTGCGGACCGGCGTTACGATCATTGAACCCCGTGCCGGTCAGGCCCGAAAATCCCCCTGCTTTGCCGGCGTGCATGTCCTCAACGGGAACGGTGACGCCACGGGGTTGGAATGGATCCGCGAAGCCGGTCTGCTCACCAGCCCAATCGCCTTCACCAACACCCACAGCGTCGGGGTGGTGCGTGACAGCCTGATTGCCCTGGAACGCGAAGCACTGCCCGCCGACGACAATGCGGTGTACTGGAATATGCCGGTAGTCATGGAAACCTTCGACGGCCTGCTCAATGACATCAACGGATTTCACGTCAAACCGGAGCACGTGCGACAAGCACTGCAAGCGGCGCACGACGGATTGCCGCAGGAAGGTGCAGTCGGCGGCGGCAGCGGCATGATTTGTCATGAGTTCAAAGGGGGGATCGGTACGGCATCCCGTCGTCTGCCCGCCGATCGCGGAGGTTGGACGGTTGGCGCCATCGTGCAGGCCAACCACGGTAAGCGTGCGTCGCTTTTGGTTGGCGGATATCCGGTGGGTCGCCATCTGGGGCATATTCATTCGCCATTCACCCCGCAACTGCCGCATCCGGGTATGGGATCAATCGTCGTTACACTCGCCACCGACGCGCCGCTGTTGCCGCACCAATGCACGCGACTGGCCCAACGTGCCAGCATTGGCATTGCCCGTACCGGCGGCGGCACTGAAGACTCCAGCGGTGATATCTTTATCGCCTTCGCCACCGGCAACGACGGGCTGCCGCCAGCCGACTACGCCAATAAGGGAGCCTTCACCACCCCATTGCGCATGGTGAATAACGATTACATTTCCGAGCTGTTTGCCGCGGCGGCTGAGGCGGTAGAAGAGGCAATTATCAATGCGTTGCTGGCGGCCAATACCGTTTCCGGTAACGGCCATCGGGCGGAAGGATTAAGTGCAGAGCAGTTGCTGACGGCACTGGAGCAAGCCGGCTGGCGAAAATAATCCCAAAATCTGCTCTTGTTATGAGGGCAGACTAAAAAATGCTATTCTGGGCGGCGTCCATTTTTTATTCTCAAGGAATTAGTGATGAGCCGCCACTCGATCAAGTCTCTTTTAAATAAAAGCCCACTAGAAAAACGTCGAGCCCAACTTGTAATAAGTTTTTTACTGGCCCTCTTCGCGTTATTTTTCCACAACAAAAACTATATTATTCATGCCATCACCCTGTGTTTATTTTTGACATTACCGACAATGTTTTTACTTAGAACTGTTGCCCTGCTACCCACAATAAAATCAAGATTAATCAGGCATTACTGGCGATTGGTGGTCAATACTAGAAAATTTTATAAACTGTCTATTTTCACCGAATTCCTGCTTTATCTTGCGACTCTCCTCATTATCCTGCATATTCCCTACGTTTTATTTATCGATGTACATAGCCTACTGTTGATGCAGATTAGCATCGGGATTTATGCCCTCGCCGCCCTGTTGGATTTAAAATCCAGGTGCGAATGGATGATAAAAAAGACCTGGGCAAGATTGGCAGGTAAAGTATTGCTAGCTGGTGTCGGAACATTGGCATTTTATATCTCATCTGCAATGTCAAAGAGTTGGCTGACGGAACTCACACACAGCAGCTCGCGTTTTTTCCCGGAAATTACCAATATATTAGCGACCCTCTATACGCCAATCACTTACTTAAGCATCATCCTGCTGTTCGTTATAACAATGGCAATGATTGAATGGTTAGCCATTATCATTCCAATGGTTTTCATCATGCCGTTACAGATATTCGCACCGAAATTAACCAAACGTATGGCACAGCGTCTCATCACCGGGAAAAAACGTCTTTCGTCCGATGCAGACAAACAACTGGAAGTGAAAAAACTCATTATGCTGCCGCGCAGATTCGCTCCTCTAATACTGGCGTCGTTGATGATCTCAGGCATGCACAGTATGTTTAACATCAGTTCACCGACGGTCAGTCTTTTGGCAAAGAAATTCCTTGTGGAGCTTCATTATCATACCAACTATCAATGCACTAATCTGCCGCTGGAAGCGACTGTCGCTGAACTGGAAAATGGGGTGGTCTCCGTTGCCTATTTTGGTGAAAACAACATTTCCTTTGAAGAATATAAATGTGAAATCTCATCCAAAGACAATCAATGACCACCACTCTATTTTCGATCTCAGGACTCGCCGCCCGGTTTGGGTACCGGGTAGTCGTAATCCAGCTTAAGCGGTTCGGCGTAAACGCTGTCCCACAGTTGGCTGTAGAGCTTATCCACCCGCTGGCTCATCACTGGGTTGTGCAACACCAGCTCCAGATTGCGCGAATTATCCAGATAACCGCCGGTCCAGTTGCTGGTGCCGATCCACGTCGTTTCACCGTCGATGGTCATCATTTTGCTGTGGATCACCCGGGCGAACGGGATAAACCCGTTACTTGCCGGTGGGATCGTGACGATCTTTATCTGCACATTCGGCACCACTGACAGGCTTTTTAGCCAGGCGATATCCGGCTTTTTGGTGTTCCAGTTGGCAACCATCAGCTCGATCTTCACGCCGCGTGCAGCGGCACTGCGTAGGGCGTTGTCGATCACGGCATAGTAAGGCCGGCTGCGTTCCGGGCCATAGGACAGCGGCGCGTAATCCATCACCTGCACCCGAACCTGCTGCCTGGCGGTTGCCAACAGACGCGGCAACTCCACCTGCGAGTCAACCACCCCGGCAGGATTGTAAGCGCGCGGACTGGCGACCAAATAGTTGCCCTGCGGTGTTTCGGTATTTGGCTGGTACGGCAGTTGTGGCACCGGTTTATCCGCAGCCAGCAAGGCCTGAGCCTGCCAGTCCTGCTCGAAGATCGCCTGGATCTGCCCAACAACCCCGGCATCGCTGATACGCAATCCCGTTTCGTGGATATGCGCCAATGCACGCCAGTCAAAGTTTTGGCTGCCGACAAATGCCTGCTCACCGTCCACCAGCAGATACTTCGCGTGCAAAATGCCACCGCTCAGACGCTGGTAAGGAATAATGCGCAGCTCCAGATTCGGGATCGCCTTAAGCTGTTCCAGTGTCTCAGGAGTAGAGATGCGAATACCCTTCTCTTCCATCAGAAACCGGATTTTCACCCCGCGCTCACCTGCGGCTTTCAGGTGCTGCAATACACCGTCCAGCAACGATCCCTGTTCATTCGCCACATAGAACTGGCCCAGATCAATACGGGTTTTCGCCGCATCAAACATCTGTTGCCACACTTCCGCAGTGTTGCGCAGGTCATCTGCCTGCAAAGCGGTTTCCACCGGTGCGGTGTATACCAGCTCGTAGCCGGGAATCTCAAAACGTGCCGTCGCACTCTGGCTCAACATCAACAGACAGCCACCCCATAACGCAGTGTAAAGGCGGCCCAGAGGCCGCCGTGGTTGACGGCCATTAGGCATAGCGTGGTGCCTCGCTGTCAACCCATTGCTCGCGGCTGCCGTTTTCCGGACGGCTGGTCGGCGCGCCCGCACGGATCAACAGCACTTTCAGCAGTTCATTAATACGTTCCATACGGCTTTGCAGATAGTTGTTTCCCACCAGGCACAGCAGCGCGATGGCGATACCCAACCCGGTGGCGTACAGCGCCGTCCCCATACCAGCAGAAACCAGACTTGGCTCAGACACCCCAGAGGCAGCCAGTGCCTTAAAGGTTTCGATAATCCCCATTACCGTGCCCAGCAGCCCCAACAATGGCGCAGCAGTCACGATAGTTTCCAACAGCCACAGACCTCGCGCCATCAGCGGTTTACTCAACAGGTACTGAGCATCAATCAGATCGCCAATCGCCTCACGGTCGCCGGCACGGTGCTTTTGATCCAACACCGGTGAAATCACCGCCAGTGGCAGGCTGTTGCGTTGCGTCAGTTCATCTGGCAAATCGGCGGTACGATGCACGTCCAGCGTCAGCGCCTGCTCCAGTCGGCGCGCCTGACGTTGGGTGTAAGCGAAGTACAGCGCGCGCTCGACAATGATCACCAGCGCAATCGCCAGTGCGGCGTACATCACGTAGAAAATAATGTCGTGTAACAGATTGGCATTCATCGTTCGGTCCTCTTGCCCATCGTCTTTCACGTTGCAGCGTTGTTGGCTGCAACGTGAAAACCATAGCGTTTAATTAGTTAAAAGGTGGCTTCCAGCGAGACGCTGAAGGTACGTTCTTCCCCGACGTTGTAGTACGGCGTGCTGGCCCTCACACCGCCATAAGGGGCCGCGTTGAAGGTGGTGGTGCGCACCGATGTCAGGTACTCCTTGTCAAACAGGTTGCTGATACCAAAGCGCAACGCCGCACTCTTGACGATCTTTTTGTCCACCGGCAAATGCACACCCGCGGCCAAGTCGAATACCGTACGGCCGCCAATCTTCTCGTCATTGGTCAAGTCGCCGTAGAACGCCCCGACGTATTTGCCACTGACACTGCTGTAGTACAGGCCATCGTCATAACCCAGTGTCATGTTAAGCAGGTTTTTCGGTACGTTCGGCACCTCTTTGCCACTGGTTGGCAGCGGCAGACCGCCGTTGCTGACGATGTCGCTCTTCTGCTTAGATTGGGTGTAGGTATACGAGGTGTAGTAGTTGAAGTTATGCGGCAACTGGCCACTCCACTCCAGCTCCAGCCCTTTGTTCTCGACGTTGCCGATGTTCATCATCTCGTAGTCACCGGCCGGGTTGGTGGTGGAGATTTGACGATCGCTGTAGCGCATGTAGAACAGCGTGGCACTCATCAGCATATTTTCCTGCTGGAAACGCCAGCCCAACTCGTGGTTCCAGCTCAGTTCCGGCTTGGTGCTGATTGAATCCCCCACGTTGTACAGCACGTAGTTTGGCGGGGTACGCATGTTACGCGTCAGGTTATAGAACACCTGGTTTTCCTGATTCAGCTTGTAGCTGGCGCTGAAGTTCGGCAGGAATTCATGGTATCTGGCATCGCGCTTTTCCGGCACGTTATACAGACTGCCTTTATTATCCCCATTTCGTTCAACATACTGATAGGCCAGCCCGCCGACGAAGGTTAAGTCCGGCGTGGCAAACCAGGTGTCCTGCAGCCACACTTTTTGCGCTGGGGTGATGGTGTACTGGTTACGCCCCTGCACGGTTTTGCCATTGGCATCCTTTACCTGATCGGAACCGCCCGGTTTACCCGAAATTTGCTCTGGGTTACCGTCGTCCTTGATACCGATAAACGGTTGGGTCTGTGACTGACGCGCACGTTCATACCAGTAGCCGATATCCAGGCTGTGTTGATCGTTGATGTCCCACTTCAGCTTGGTGGTGATACCCGGACGCCAGGTCTGGGTCCAGGATGGGCGGTAATAAGTGTTGGATTTCAAATTGCTGAGATCGTACTGACCCGCCTTATCTGATGTATTGGACAGCACAGAAGCAGTTTGGCCGTTGAAGCTACCACCATTACCCCAGTAGTAATAGGGTTGTACCGTCAACGCCAGGTTGTCACGCAGTTGCAGTTTTTGGGTGAACGACAGGGTAAAGGTATCGAACGGATTGCGGTTGAGTTTGTAGTACTTGGTCAACTGGCCCTTGCTGTTGTACTCCGGCGTAGCAGAGTAATCGTTGGCATAACGGCCGTCATTTTCAAACTGCGCCTTGCTCAGGGTGTTATAGTTAACGTTATTCTGACGGTTGTACTTCATCACCAGGTTGCTGCTGTTACCGTTACCGTCCTCATACAACGAGCTCATCTCAAACTTATCGGAATAGTTGCGCCCTTCACCACGCCACTTTTTCGCTTCAGTGTGCGAGTAGGATAGCCAGTTGCTGAAGCCGTTGTACTCACCGGTCTCTAAACGCGCAAAGGTTTTGCTCAGGTTGTTGCTGCCCAGCGTCTGTTTAACAAAGCCGCCAAAGTCCTTCGACGGACGGCGCGTTACCATCCCAATGTTACCGCCGCTGGAACCGATATGCGGGCCATCAACCTCAGAGGAACCTTGGGTAACGAATATCTCCTCCAGGTTCTCCGAGTCGCCCAGCAAGTTCGGGTACACCGCATAGTTGCCGGAGTCGTTGATGGGAATACCGTCCATCGACAGACCGATCTGATCAGAGTTCATGCCGCGCATGGTGTAATCAACGCCGCTCAGGCCGCTGGCGTCATTACTGTTAACGTTCAGGCCCGGGGTATATTTCAATTTGTCGATGGCGTTGGCCGCTGCCGGCATTTTATCCATCGCCTCTTTGGTAACGGTGGAGCGTGACTTGGCGCTGTCGTCCTGCACCATCATGCCACCGCCCAGCGACTGCCCCTTTACACTGATGGTACCGACGTCGGTCGAGTCCGCCGCCAGTGCCGCACCCGGCAATATCGCCGACATCACTGCCAGATAAATCCCAGATCGATTGAAAGATTTCATTGTTCCCTTCCCATAAAGATCAAACTGTTATGCCAGGCGTCAAGGCGCCTGATAATTGAACGTGGCTGAAAATCGTTTTGTTGTTTGCCCGTTGAAAGCGTCGCTTGGGAACGGCTTCACCTGGCTGATGCTTTGCAGACTGCTCAGTGCCGCACGGTTGAGCAGCATACTGGTGGCTTTATTCGTGATGCCGGACGAGAGCACCCGACCGCTGCGATCAACCTCCAGCCACACTTCTACGTTGCCCTGAGGTCGCTCGAGAGAGGCCTGCCGTCCGCTGGGGTAGCGCTTGCGCTGTTCCAGCTCGTGGCGTAACGCCTGTAAATATCCGTTTTCGATCGCCTGCGTATTCACCTTTGGCGCTGCCGGAGCTGCCGGAGCGGTTACTGCCGCTGGCTTGCTGACCAATGCTCGTGGCGCTGCCGGTGCTGCGACGGGTTTGGCCTTCTCCACCGGTTTGGCTTTTTCTTTTACCGGTTTAGGTTTCGGCTGCGGTTTTGGCACCGGCTTGGCTTCAATAATCGGCTCTGGGGCCGGCACTACCGGTTCAGGAATAGGTTCCGGCTCTGGCGGTGGGGGTTCGGGTTGTGGCGGCGTTTCCACCGGAGGTTCTGGTTCTGGCTGTGTCTGAGGTTCCGGCTCGACCAACGCCAGCTCCATGGCAGTTTCGTCATAGCGCGGCTGAATTTTCAGTGCCGCCTGCTGGCTGGCAAACAGCACACAGCCAGCGACAATCAGCGCCGGTAACCAACTGAAAAGGTGACGTGAACGATAGAGCAGATACATGTCACAGCTTCCGTGTGGCGATAGAGACGGAGTAGAAGCCGCCCTGACGCAGGTTATCCATCACCGCCACCAGCCGCTCTACCGCCACGCCTTTGTCACTGTTGACGATAATGGTGGTGGTCTGGTTTTCCTGCTGCTGCTGTTTCAGCGTGCTGACCAGTGCATTCAGTGCGACCGGTTGGCCGTCGAGCTGCAATTGATCCTCTGCGCCCAGCGTGATGATCGCCTTTTTCTGCGGCTTCAATTGCTGAGCACTGCCCGCAGACGGCAGTTGGGTCTTCAGCCCGAGGGCCGGGATCACGTTCAGGCTAATCAACACAAAAAACACCAGCAAAAACATCATCACGTCGATCATCGGGATCAATTCGATGTGCGCTTTGTTCTTTTTCGGCTCGTTCCAGTTACGCATGGCACTCCCTCCCAAAAGCAAAGCAGCCAATATAGAGAGCCTATGTTTACCTTTTGTTACGCTTGTGTGATCTTATTTTCACAGTGCACATAATTTGAGAGAATTTTTTCAATCAGGAACTGGTCAGAGGGGTTATATAACTTATTAATCAGCGATGATTTTTAATGGAATAATCACAGGATGGGCATTTCTGGTGGCGATAGCAGAGGTAGATGCACTGTGATTATTATGACAATTCACCACAAGGCTTCCGGTTGTGCTTTCTCCCCTGAAGCGTTTTTCAGCCAAAAAAAAGACGCCCGAAGGCGTCTTTTCCGCAACACTGAATCAATCAGTTCACTTTAACCGGCATACCGGAACGGGCTTTGATTGCCGCATCAACTGCACTCTGGTTAACCGCAGGGTCCATCACCACTTTGCCCACAGGCGCAGAGATGGTCAACGGCACAGGATCTTTCGACTTCAGCTGTTCTTCGTTAGCAGAAAGTGGGTTATGCACTTCCAGGTAGCGAGAACCATCCGGTTCAACACTGGCTTTGATCGGCTCGTTGATGAACTGCACGCGCGTACCGACTGGCACGTTTTCGAACAGGAACTTGATGTCGTCAGCACGCAGACGCACACAGCCGTGGCTCACGCGCAGACCGATACCGAAGTTAGCGTTGGTGCCGTGGATCGCATACAAACGACCGACGTACAGCGCATACAGCCCCATTGGGTTATCCGGACCGGCTGGGAATACCGCAGGCAGGATTTCACCGTCAGCAGCATACTCTGCACGCATTTTGGCGGTTGGCGTCCAGGTTGGGCCGTCTTTCTTACGCTGCACCGTGGTGGTCCAGTTCAACGGGGTGTCTTTACCCAGTTGGCCGATACCGATTGGCAGCACGATCACCGTGTTAGTACCTTTCGGGTAGTAGTACAGACGCATCTCGGCGCTGTTGATGATGATGCCTTCACGCGGGGCGTCTGGCAGGATCAATTGTTGCGGGATAGTCAGTGTGCTGCCGGCCTTCGGCAGGAAGGGATCCACACCTGGGTTGGCTTCCAGCATGTTGCTCAGGCCCATCTGGTATTGAGCGGCAAAGCTCTCCAGCGGCAACTTGCTGTCTTCCGGTACGGTGATTTGGATGTTCTCACCCACCAGACGGCTGTCTTTGGCAGGCAAAGGATAGACAACGGCGAAGGCAGCTTGGCTGAATACCACCAGTGCCGTAAACAGGGTTAGTAACGCGCGAATGCTCATTTTCATCTTCGTGTTGGTTGTGGCCACTGGCAATTATAGATATAGGTTAACTCGGCCCTCTGTACCCACAGAATTTCAGGTTGCGGCTCGGCAGCCAATGCGCGAATACTCGGGCGCTTACTCAGGTAAGTGGACGAGGTGGACGCACACAGCCAACAACGCTGCAGCTTGAAAGGCATAGGGTATATGACCGGATGCGCATTATATGTGCACATCAACCTAAGTGTGAAACATTACCGGCGCAATATCGAACTTTTTTGTAACCTGGTGCAGCACGAAGAGGAATTTCTGTGAAAACCGCCGCTAAAGTGCGGCAGTTTGCGGTGACATGCGACGAATGGGAATCAGATATTCGCAGCGGATCGCCGCGCCATCTACGCTGCAAACACCGCCCGGCATGGAATAAAAACGCTCGATATCCTGACCCGGTCGCCGTATCGCTTTCATCATCGGTATCGCCGTGTCATACAAACGGGCGATAAAGTTTTGTAACTCTTCAACCTGTCCCTGATAGGCAAAACTGGCGTAATCCCCCTGTTCAATCAGCACCTGTTCCCCGTCAACCCGATCGTCCGCCAGTGCCAGGGTATAAGCCATGCGCTGCCCACTGCGCTGCCGGCTGTCAGCCTCCAGGCTGGTGAGACCATACACGACCGTCGGCGCCTCGGTTTCCATCGGCAACATCTGGCGCCAGGCATGCTGGCGCAGCGCATTTTTCGACTGCAGAAGTTGCCCCAACGTACAACTGCGGTGCTGGGTACGCCCCACCAGTTGCATTGCCGGCAGCGTGATGATGTCCGCCTGCGGCAGTGGCTCATCCGTTAACCGCAATGGCGGCTGCATACCTTGACCTGACCAATCCGCACTGCGCCGATAACCGGCCGGCGGCATGCCGAACTGTTTTTTAAAACAGCGGGTGAAGGTCTGCTGGGAATCAAACTGGTATTTATCCGCGATAAAAGCAACACCGGCACTGGTAAGCCGCAGCTCACGGGCCGCCGCGGTCAACCTTCTGCGTCGTGCATAAGTCCCCAGTACGTGGCCGGTCAACTGTTTGAACAACCGCTGTAGGTGCCATTTGGAATAGCCCGACTTGTTGGCAATGTCGTCCAGTGACAATGGCTGTTCAAGGTTTTGCTCGATCCAGTCCAGCAGTGCCGTAATTACCTGTTGTTGATACATCGCTCCCCCTTATTGCACCAGCAAACGTTGCGCCAGTTCATGAGCCTGGCGTTCGCTGGCGACCACCTGAACCGGATAACCCCAGAATCGGCTGGCAAAATCGACAAATGCCTCTGCGGCCTGCCGCCGCACGTCATCCGGCTCAATCAACACCATGCCCTTCACCCAGCGCGCAAGCGCCTCACGGTGATCGCGTTTCCAGAGTGCGATTTGAGTGCGCTCATCACGATCATGCTTACCGTCGTCATCCATCCGCCGGTCGCACAACAGCACAAAGGGCTGCTCGCGCTGCAATAAGCGGCTGAATTCGGCAAATTCGGCGGCGGTGTCGTGCGGTTGCTCTGCCGTGGGCTGACGCATCCACACCAGCGGGAAGATGGCGGAGTCTAATGACATGCGATGTCTCCTGGGAGTGCTAAAACGAGCGCTTACTGTATCGATCGCGGTGCTAGACCACATTGCACAATCAGGACATAATGTTTTTCAATTACGCCAAATTGAGAATTATTCTCATGACCTTCATCACCACACCGCGTTTTGACATTGATCAGGTGCCACGGGCCATTTTTGCCGTCCAGGGTTCCACCATTAACAGCGATTGGGAGATAACCCATCACCGGCACCGCAAGGCACAGTTGATTTATACGGTGCGCGGCATGATCCGCTGCGAGGTGGAAAACGGCCTTTGGTTGGTGCCCCCGCAGTGCGCGTTATGGATGCCCAGCAATGTGCTGCATAACGCGCAAGGGGCCGGCGCCAGCGAGTGCTACTGTCTGTTTGTCGATCAGGATGCTATCGCCGGCTTACCCGAACATTGCTGCACATTGGCGGTGTCTCCACTCCTGCGCGAACTGCTGTTGCAGGCCAGCGGGTTCGATCCGCTGTACGACGAACAGGGGCCTGAAGGGCGTTTGACCAGCGTCTTGCTGGATCAGTTGATCAGCGCGCCGGTTGAGAACCTGCACCTGCCGGTTTCCCATGACGCACGTATCCGCCAGTTAACCGAACGCCTGCTGGCTAATCCAGCGGATAAGGCAACCCTCAGCCAATGGGCGCAACGTATCGGCATGAGCGAACGTTCCCTCAACCGGACTCTACAACAGCAAATGGGCATGAGCTTTGGCCACTGGCGACGACAATTGCACGTGGTGCTGGCGCTACAACGTCTGACCAAGGGCGACAGCGTACAGCGGGTAGCGCTGGATCTTGGCTATGAGAGCGCCAGCGGTTTTGTCACCATGTTCCGCAAAGCGGTAGGCAAGCCACCGGCGCGTTATTTGGCGGAGAAAAATGCAGCGGATCGGGCGCAAGGAGTCGGGATCGTCATGTAATCCACAGCAGTACAGCGATTGAGGTGCCCGAGCCATTCGGGCCTTGCCAGCATCCCTTCTCCTCTCTCCACACTGTGAGTTTCACTCCACCTCACACTGAAATAACTCCCATTCTCAATAAATAATGATTACTATTCGCAAACATAAAGACCCGGTGCGCCACGACGTGACCGGCAGGACTTTACCTTCAATTCGATGATGAGCTTTCTTGGTCCCAGAGCAACGGCTCTGTGACGATAGACTTTTTAACTCCATGGAGAGGTTATGAACTCTGCAACAACTCGCAACCGTCGTTTCGGCGGGCGCACAGCTTTCCCACTGATGCTACTCACTTCAATGCTGTTTTCCGCTCCGCTGTTTGCGCAGGGTGAGCCAGAACTACTGCGTAAACCGGTCGGCAAAGGCGCTTATGAAATGGTGTACAGCCAGGGCGAGAACGCACTGTATTTGGCTACGTCACAAAGCCGTAAGCTGGATAAAGGCGGCGTGGTGTACCGTTTGGATCCACAGACGCTGGATATCACCCAGATCATTCACAACGATATCAAACCGTTCGGCGCAGCCATTAACAGCAAAACCGACACGCTGTTCTTCGGCAATACCACCAGCAACTCGGTGACCGCCATCGATGGCAAAACAGGCGAGGTGAAAGGCCGCCTGGTGCTGGACGCGCGCAAGCGCTCCGAGACGGTAAAACCCTTGGCGCCACGTGAGCTGGTCGCTGATGCCACCACCGATACCCTGTATATCACTGGGCTGGGTGAATCCAGCGTGGTGTGGGTTGTGGACGGTAAAGACCTGACGCTGCGCACCACCATCACCGAAACCGGTAAGTACGGTACCGGTCTGGCACTGGACGCTGCCGCAAGCCGCCTGTACGTGACCAACGCCGAAGGCGAACTGGTGACTATCGACACCAAAACCAACAAGGTTGTCAGCCGCAAGAAACTCGATGAATCCAAAGAGCACTTCTTCCTGAACATCAGCCTGGATCCAGCCACGCACCGCGCCTTTATCACCGACTCCAAGCAGGCACAGGTGTTGGTTGTCGATATCCGCGACGGCAACATTCTGAGCAAAATCGACGTGCCAGAATCCCTGGCAGTACTGTTCAACCCGGCGCGCAATGAAGTCTACGTGACCCATCGCCAGGCGGGTGAAGTCAGTGTGATTGACGCCAAGAACTACAAGCTGTTGCAGACGATCAAAACGCCAACCCACCCGAACAGCCTTGCGCTGTCACCGGATGGCCAAACGTTGTACGTCAGCGTTAAGCAGGCTTCCAGCCGTGAGAAAGAAGCCACGGCGCCGGATGACGTGATCCGTATCGCTTTGAAATAACACCGACAAGGGGCGCTACGGTGCCCCTCAGACGGCTGAAAAACCGGAGTGATAGCTAAACCAGTGGGGTCGAACATGTTCGACCCGAGCTAACCCATTGGTTATACAATAAGGCGCAGCATGCAGCGCCCCTACCACGAAGGCCCCTAATCGATTATCCCTCATTCATCCTGAACCCTGAATGGCGGCTGTACCTTACCCACCAGCCCGTCGGCATCCTGGCTCACCGCTTTTTTGGTGGCACGCTGGTAAAGGCATAGCTCTTTCCCTAATGACGGCCTGATAGATTATTTCGTTGGTGTCTGTTAGTTGCGTGTAAAGGGAATTGCCATAAACGTAGGGCAATTATCTGTAAGAACAATGTCCGGCAATTGGAGGGGCCGAAGGCGCGGGTTGCAAGGGACCGCGCCTTACGGTCCCTTGCTCGGTCGGAGCGTATAAACCGCATAGAACCCCGTAGATTTATCGACCGAAACGTTGCTCACACGCTTAGATAAACACTAACTGACAAGCATTACAGCTCCTTCCCCGCTTTGTTATGCATAAACGGTTGCGGATAGCGCCCTGTGATCAGCAACGCTGAGTAACCGACGTCGTCACCATAATGGATAATATCGCCAGCGGCTTTGGCCCCTTTCAATTCACTGGTCTCCAGGCAGGCCATTTGCAGCGCTTTATCGCCACTGGCCCAGGCCGCTTCGGACGACGCACCTGCACTGAATGCCATAACGGCGGCAGAAATCAAAATAAATCCCCTGAGCATAGTTTTCTCTCCTGAATAACGGGTTATTCAGCAGGATATGCAGCCATTTATTATTCAGCCATCAGATCAACACGCATTATTTACAGCTTTTTTATTCTGAGCGGAAATAAAGTTACGGCGTTTTTACAGACAGTTTTTAGGGGCGCAGATAACATCATTACATCGCCAATATGGCCTCACGAGACGGATGCCTCATGTGTTTATCCCCTACATTATTTATTATTTACTCCTCTGTTTTTATTAAATTCGGGGGCCACGATGTATTCTAATATTATTGGCTTCAACCCGATGCTGGCGGATATACCTGCTTCACGGACACGCTCATTCCGCAAAGAAGTAGAGCAGTATTTACAGCGTTATCCGGACACCGAACACGTCGATATTTATCTTAACGATCTGAACGGCCAATTCCGCGGTAAGCGGCTACCAGTTGCCGAGCTGTTCGCACTGGATAAGGGCTGTTATTTCCCACTGTCGATCTACGCGATGGATCTTAACGGCCGGGTGATCGAAGAAAGCGGACTGGGCCAACAAGCGGGGGAACCCGACCGGCTGTGTCTACCAGTGCAGGGTACATTGCGGCCTTGTGCCCGTGACCCACAACACCATGCACAACTGCTGCTAACGATGAAAAACACCGACGGTGACGCCTGTGAACTGGAGCCGCGAGTGGTACTGCAACAGGTACTCAAACGCCTGCAGGCCAAAGGTTATTACCCCGTGGTAGCCGCAGAGCTGGAGTTTTATCTGCATGACCCGCTGCAACAACCCGCCGACACCAGCCAGTACCCAACGCAGAGTTTTTCTGTCGATGCCCCAGAACGCCACCATGCGCTGCTCAATGACATCGAACATCAGGCCCGGTTACAAGCGCTGACGCTGACCGGCGTGGTGGCCGAGGCGGCCTCCGGCCAGTATGAGCTAAACCTGCACCACAGCGCACGGGTGTTAGAGGCCTGTGACCAGGTACTGGCATTGAAGCGCCTTACCCGCCAGATAGCAGAGAAACACCAGCAGCACGCCTGCTTCATGGCAAAACCTTGCGCGCAGGCAGCCGGCAGCGGTTTGCATTTTCATATCAGCTTGCAGGATGAACAGGGCAACAACCTACTGGCGTGCACACCGGGTGAACTGAGCACTACCATGACACAGGTGATGGCCGGGATGCTGGCGTTAATGCCGGCGTCGATGGCAATACTCGCGCCAAATATCAACGCATTTCGCCGCTTCCGCCCAGGCATGCATGTGCCATTACGCACCTCCTGGGGGCACAACAACCGCACGGTAGCGCTGCGCCTGCCCTGTGCCGATAGCGCCAACCAGCGCATCGAATACCGGCTGGCAGGTGCCGACGCCAACCCTTATCTGGCGGTGGCGGTGATGCTGAGCGGCATGCTGTACGGGCTGGAACATGCTCTGCCACTGCCCCCGCCAGCCTGCGGTAACGGTGACGAAAATGATGACGCGGCGATGCTGCCGCTCAGCCAACAGGAGGCATTAACGCTCTTCCGCCAATGTCCGGCGCTGCGCGAGAACCTCGGCCCGGCATTTACTGCGTTGTGGCATACCTGTAAGACCGCAGAACTGCACCGCTTTGAAGGGCAAGTCACCGCAGCGGAAGTCAGCTGGATGCTTTAACGCCGCCAGAGTTCTGTATGTTGGGGCGAATATATTCGCCTCATAATTGAACAAGGAGCAAAACATGTCTCGTTTGGTTTTGATCTCGAATAAGCAGTGTGACAGCAAGGATCTGGCCTGCGCCTCGCAGGCCTTATCGTCCGGTACCACGAGTGATGACGATCAAGGTCTGTGGCTGGGCTGGAACGGCGACGTGCAAAATTTTGGCGCGGCAACGCTCCGTCCGGTCAGTTATCAGCATCGCAGCGGCTATGAACAAGTAACCTTCCCGTTGTCGACCGAGGAGTTTCACTTCCACTATCAGGGCTACTATCACGATGGCCTGTGGCCGGTGTTCCATAACTACCCAGAGAAAGCGCACTTCACGCCGGAGAACTACCAGGCTTATCGGCAGCTCAACCAACATTTCGCTAATATCGCCTGCGAATATGTGTGCCCGAACGACATCATCTGCATTGATGATTACCAACTGCTGCCCTGCGGCCAGGCGTTGAAGGAGCAAGGGTTGATGAACCCTTGCGCGTTCTTTTTCCATTTGCCGTTCCCATCGGCGGCACTGCTGCGGCAGATCCCCGATCACCTGGGGTTAATCGAGTCGCTGCTTTTCTACGACCTGATCGGCTTTCAGACACTTGATGATCGCAATAACTTCCTCAACTATCTGGCCAACGAATACCCGGTGGAAATGCTGTCCGACGACCAGTTGCAGGTTAACGGTCATATCTTTACCGCCGGCATCTTCCCGGCGGGGATCAACACCCGCAAGATCTACTGACTCGCTGCCCGGTTGGCGTTGCCGCACAGCGTCCAACCGTTCACCCCTGTTTTTTGACCGCTTAGCTCCCCTATAGCACCGCTGACTGAAATTCAGATGTCTTCCCCTGTGCCAAGGCGCAATGATGAGCTGTTCCTAAACTCGTCATACTTCAAGTTGCATCGTTGTTGGCTACGGCTGCTCACCCGAATCACTTACTTATGTAAGCTCATCGGGCTTCGTGCCCTTGCCACCTCAATGCCACTCGAATTATTTAGAGTTCATACCCGACCGTTATCCGCACCCAGGCCGTGTGCCTGAAACATCTTATAAGCGGATTAACTCACTCATTTTTTTGCAGATTTGAACTAAGGACATCTCAATGAACCGAGAGGGGATTTTAAAACACATACCCTGGATGCTGCTGGGAATACTCGGCGCTTCTTGCCTGGGCGTAGTGGCACTACGCCGCGGCGAGAACATCAGCGCCCTGTGGATCATCGTCGCCTCGGTGGCGGTGTATCTGGTGGCATACCGTTATTACAGCCTGTACATCGCCACCAAGGTGATGAAGCTGGATGCCTTCCGCGCGACCCCGGCGGTGGTTAACAACGACGGCCTTAACTACGTGCCGACCAACAAGAACGTGCTGTTCGGCCACCACTTTGCTGCCATTGCCGGCGCAGGCCCGCTGGTCGGCCCGGTGTTGGCTGCGCAGGTCGGTTACCTGCCTGGTACATTGTGGCTGCTGGGTGGCGTGGTGTTGGCGGGGGCAGTGCAGGACTTTATGGTGCTGTTCATCTCCTCACGCCGCAACGGCGCATCGCTCGGTGAGATCATCAAAAAGGAAATGGGCCCCGTACCGGGCACTATCGCGCTGTTTGGCTGCTTCCTGATAATGATCATCATCCTGGCGGTGCTGGCCCTGATCGTGGTGAAAGCACTGGCGGAAAGCCCGTGGGGCGTGTTCACCGTCTGCGCCACCGTGCCGATCGCCCTGTTTATGGGCATCTATATGCGCTTCCTGCGCCCTGGCCGGGTGGGTGAAGTGTCGGTCATTGGTATCGTGCTGCTGGTGGCGTCCATCTGGTTCGGTGGCGTAATTGCCCACGACCCTTACTGGGGCCCGGCACTGACCTTTAAAGACACTACCATCACCTTTACACTGATTGGTTATGCGTTCGTTTCCGCCCTGCTGCCTGTGTGGCTGATCCTGGCACCACGCGACTATCTGGCGACCTTCCTGAAAATTGGTGTGATCGTCGGCCTGGCGATTGGCATCGTAATCCTCAATCCTGAGCTGAAAATGCCGGCGGTGACCCAGTTTATCGACGGTACCGGCCCGGTGTGGAAGGGTTCGGTGTTCCCGTTCCTGTTCATTACCATCGCCTGTGGCGCAGTGTCCGGCTTCCATGCGCTGATCGCTTCCGGCACCACGCCGAAGCTGTTGGCCAATGAGAAAGACGCACGCTTTATCGGTTACGGCGCGATGCTGATGGAGTCCTTCGTTGCCATCATGGCGCTGGTTGCCGCGTCCATCATCGAACCTGGCCTGTACTTCGCCATGAACACCCCACCAGCGGCACTGGGCATCACCATGCCAGACCTGCACCGTTTGGGGACCGAAGACGCACCGATGATCATGGCGTCACTGCGCGATGTGACTGCCCATGCGGCAGCGACCGTCAGTTCCTGGGGCTTTGTCATCAGTCCGGAACAGATCCTGCAAACCGCTAAAGATATCGGTGAACCTTCAGTGCTGAACCGCGCCGGTGGCGCGCCTACGCTGGCGGTGGGTATCGCTCACGTGTTCCACCAGATCATTCCTGGTGCCAATATGGGCTTCTGGTACCACTTCGGTATTCTGTTTGAAGCACTGTTCATCCTGACCGCACTGGACGCAGGTACCCGTTCCGGCCGCTTTATGTTGCAGGACTTGCTGGGCAACTTTGCACCATTCCTGAAAAAAACCGACTCGCTGGTTGCCGGTATTGTCGGCACCGCAGGCTGCGTCGGTCTATGGGGTTACCTGCTGTATCAAGGGGTGGTCGATCCGCTCGGTGGCGTGAAGAGCCTGTGGCCGCTGTTCGGCATCTCCAACCAGATGTTGGCTGCCGTAGCGCTGGTGCTGGGTACCGTGGTGCTGATTAAGATGAAACGTACCAAGTACATTTGGGTCACCGTGCTACCGGCAGTGTGGCTGCTGATTTGTACCACCTATGCGCTGGGTCTGAAGCTGTTCAGCGACAACCCGCAACTGGAAGGCTTCTTCTTCCAGGCCGGGGAGTACAAGCGCAAAATCGCCGAAGGCGGTGCCGAGCTGACCGCTCAGCAAGTGGCTAACATGAACCATATCGTGGTGAACAACTACACCAACGCCGGGCTGAGCATTCTGTTCCTGCTGGTGGTGTACAGCATCATCTTCTACGGGGTGAAAACCGCCATGGCGGCGCACAAAAACCCGAACCGTACTGACCAGGAAACGCCATACGTGCCGGTGCCTGAAGAAACGCCTGCCAAGGGCATAACCGAAGGAGACGTCAAAGTTTCACCGCAGCACTGAGGGTGATTTAACGGATACCCTGCATATATCCTTCATCTTTCAAGTCTCAGGGGTGTTGGCTGCCTTCGCTCACCCCAGTAACTTGGTAGGCCAAGCTTCTGGGGTTTCGCTCAGTTGCCGCCTACCTGCAACTTGAAATCTATTGGATATAATGAGATCTATACCCACATACGTGGAGTTGTATCGCAGTGGCAAACCTGCGGGTCCCCGGGAGCATAGTCCACTATGTGACCGAGGTGAGTCGGCGCAGCCAACAAAGAGACAGCTTCAAGTATGACGGGTATATATGCAGGGTATTTTCATCAACGAGGGGAAGGCGATGTTCGGAAATCTCGGCCAGGCGGGGAAATATCTCGGGCAGGCAGCGCGCATGTTAGTGGGCGTGCCTGACTACGATACCTACGTCCAGCATATGAAAGACAACCACCCGGACAAGCCGGTGATGACCTATAAAGAGTTTTTCCGCGAACGCCAGCAAGCCCGCTACGGTGGAGACGGCAAAGGCGGTATGCGCTGTTGTTAACAAGGACCCGTAATGAAACCCATCGCAGTCACCATTCTGACCGGCTTTTTGGGTGCCGGTAAAACTACCCTGCTACGCCATATTCTGAACGCCGAACACGGCTACAAGATTGCGGTAATCGAAAACGAGTTCGGTGAAGTGCCGATCGACAACGCCTTGATTGGCGAGCGTGCCAGCCGCATCACTACCCTGAGCAACGGCTGCATCTGCTGCAGCAAATCCAATGAGCTGGCAGACGCACTGTTGGACTTGCTGGACGGTGTGGACCAGGGCCAACTGGAGTTCGACCGGCTGATCATCGAATGCACCGGTATGGCCGATCCCGGCCCGATCACCCAGACCTTTTTCTCGCACGAGATCCTCTGCGAACGCTTCCTGCTGGACGGCATCATCACCCTGGTGGACGCCGCACATGCCGATCAACAACTGAACCAGTTCAGCATCGCGCAGGCGCAGGTGGGCTACGCCGACCGCATTCTGCTGACCAAAACTGACGTGGCACCGGACTGCGAAGCGCTGATCCAACGGCTGCAACAAATGAACGCCCGCGCACCGGTGTATAAAGTGACGCACGGCGATATCGATCTGGGCGTGCTGTTCGACATCGAAGGCTTTGTGCTGAACGACAAGCTGACCCTGACGCCGCCTGCCCCGCTGTTCCGCCGTATTCCGCAAGCACAAAACAACATTGGCTCGATTGTGGTGTATCACGACCAACCGCTTGAGCTGATGCAGATTTCCGAAGTGATGGAAGGCCTGTTATTGGAATACGCCGACAGCCTGCTGCGCTATAAGGGAATTTTGTCGATCAAGGACGAGCCGCGCCGCCTGTTATTCCAGGGCGTACAACGGCTGTATAACGCCGACTGGGACCGCGAGTGGCTGGCCGACGAAGAACGCCGCAGTACGCTGGTGTTTATTGGCGTGGATTTGCCGGAAGAAGTGATTCGGGCGAGGTTTACGGCATTGGATAAATAGTTTTAGGTAATCCACAAGGGCCATTGGCGATGATAACAATGGCCGCCGAACGTGATAATTGCGAGCCACATTCCAGACTTTACGGTAACCCACCTGTAATTCTATACAGCCTGTTTTTTAGCCTTCCTGCCAGCGCTATAGTCTGTTGGCTGCGGCACAATCCGCAGCCGGAGTTAGCGTTCCGAACATACACTGAGCAGCATTATGTATATAATGCTGGGGCCTAGAACATCCAGAATTATGGTGGCCCAGGCGGAGGCTTCGCAAGAAGCGCCGGTTTCCTTAGTGTCCGGTAACGCTAACTCCGCTTGGGCTACCACCATAGGTTTAGCGTCTTATGTGGTAGCAGCGCACCACACTAAGGAGAGCAAACACATGGAAAACACTTCTACTTCACAACCCGCCACAAACACCCTCACCCTCTATCGCCAACTGTTCAATCAGCTCGATCTCAGCACCTTTGATTCAACGCAACTCCTAGACCTTGCCGCCCTCTCCGCCGAACAGGCCGAAGGACTCTGCCACGGCCTGATGCTGTTCGGTGACCTGCTGCAAAACAACCCGCAACCTGACGACACCCAGTGGGAACAACTGAATCATTACCTCAACGCGACGGCTCACTTGGTGCCTGCGCTGTGCAACCTTTATGGTCGTGCGCTACGGCAGATGGAATGCCAGAGCTGACAGGTTAAAATAAAAAACATAATAAATAATAAGAACGGTATTAGTTTTGTGCCGTTCTTATCACCCCAGTAAATCTCATAGATCTGACTGACATATCACGATAAACACATTCACGAAGGTAGGCATTTCCCCCGTGGCCTGGCATAGTTAACGCATTCGATAAATCGATGAGTTAACTGCTGGATAACGACGCATGGCCGCTGGCAGTACGCAAACACATTGATCAGAATCTGTTCTGCAATGAGGGGAATGTTTTGGCTATTAAGATCGCGATGTTATCTTCGAAAGATGCTGTTTTAGACGCAATCAAGGAATATAACAACCAAGGTTATGATAATTTCCTTAAAAAAAACAAAATTGAAAAAATAAGAACACACAAGGTCAGTTATAATAAATCCCTGTACGATATTAATGGGATCGCCACGGCATCTTATATTCTCCAGCTTGGGGAACCATCAGAGAAGATAAAGTTCAGTGCTAATCTTGAAACGGTTATCCAAGCGTTTAAAAACCTTGGCTTCGAAGTAATTGAAACACCACACCCTCTGGAGAAATTAGAAAAAGGTAAACTTTACAAGCGTAAAGACCTCCACGACCTCTACGGTGGACAAGAACAGGGTGGAATATCCACACCAAAAGATTTCCCCGTGATTTTCATTTTTACTGGTGAGATTGGCGAAACTCATGGGTATAAAGATGGATGGTCTACCGACGACCACTTCTCCTACACGGGAGAAGGCCAAAACGGTGATATGGCGTTTACCAACGGTAATAAACATATCCGAGACCATAAAGATAATGGTAGGGATATACTTTTATTTGAATATAATAAAAAACGTACTGGCGTAAAGTTTGTTGGATTGTTTGAGTGCGATTCATGGAATTACACCCAATGTCTAGATACCGAGAAAAAAATGAGGCAAGGGATCGTTTTTAATTTATTCCGGGTATCTTCCGCTCAAGACGTTGACAATGACACCATTACATCAGAAATTGACCAAAAGAAAGAAACGCTCGAGCAGCTACGTGCCAAGGCCATAAAATCATCCATGATGACGGGCCAGCGTAAAGAAAGTGACAGCAAGAATTCTTGGTTCAAGCGCAGCGAGGACGTGAAAAAATACGTACTGCAACGCGCCAATGGCATCTGTGAGTCATGCGATAAACCGGCTCCGTTCATGAAAAAGAATGGCGAACCCTACCTGGAGCCTCATCACACAAAACGCCTAGCTGATGAAGGCCCCGACCATCCTCAGTGGGTTGGCGCTATCTGCCCTACCTGCCATCGTCGGATACATAGCGGTGCTGATGGGAAAGCGCTGAATCAGACTTTGATGGTGAAGCTGGAGTTTAAAGAGGCTGGCTTTAAATAGTTTTTCTTTATAAAAAACATTCAAGTAGAACTGCTTAGAGGATGATGTTGAAAGAGATGAGCCTACGCAAAAGGAGCATCTTTTCCCCACATCATCCTCTGCCCACGCTTTGCTAATGACAACCTTATTAAGATCGAGGTGTGCTAATCAATGGGGAGCAAGTAACTACCCATAAAAAATCCACGCCGAAACGTGGATTGAATTTCATAGACAAAGCCAACCATCACTTTATTCGAAGTGAACTGCGGGGTTATCCGCCAGTGAAACGAAATTCTTCGTATTTTTATCCAGCGTACGGATCTCGCCACTTTCGATGTCGTACACCCAGCCGTGCAGACGCAGGCCGTTGTTGCGCAGGCCCACGGCAACGGACGGGTGAGTCTTAATATTATTTAGCTGGGCGATGACGTTCTCTTCGACCATAGCGTTAACTTTGTCGATTTCGTTATCCCACGTTTTCTTCTCTACCACCGCTTTGGCCGCGTCCGCGTAGTGCAGCCAGTGGGCCACAGCAGGCATCGGGTCAAGGCACTGGCAAGAAGCTATCGCTTTCATGGCGCCGCAGTTCGAGTGGCCGCAAATCACGATATCCGTGACGCCCAATGCAACAACCGCATATTCAATGGTCGCCGACACCCCGCCCGGTTCCGGGCCAAAGGAAGGAACGATGTTGCCCGCGTTACGGATAACGAAAAGCTGCCCCGGTTCTTGCTGGGTCACAAGCTCGGGTACCAGGCGGCTGTCAGAACACGAAATAAAAAGCGCTTTAGGGTTCTGGCTGGAGGCAAGGCTGCGGAAGAGTTCCTTACGCTGTGGGAAAATCTCTTTCTGGAAGCTGAGGAAACCTTCAATGATATGTTGCATAACACGCTCTCTGGATCGGTAGTATCGATAACATGATAATCATCACTCCCGGTTAGTCCAGCACCTCTTGGATGGGAATGAACGTTCAAGGGACTGCGAAACATGCGTACGAAGCAAGAGCCGTTCGTTAAGCCAGACCTGCCTCCACAATTGAGCCGGAAGGACTCGACTTTATTCCTCCATTATTGCGAGAGCAGCATCCCCTCAACCCGAACTTACCCAAATTTATTTTCCGCAGGTCAGCGACACGTCATACGACAACATTTGGCTCCCTTTGCGAAGCTCTCAGGAAACAAGTAGGTACATAGACCATTTACTACACAGACAGGCTGATGTCATAAATCCTGATCAAACTTATACCTTCTCAGTACGATATAACTAAGATCACCACACCTCAGTATAGGTTTACCTGTTGTAGCATATGTGCAAGTACCAATAATTAGTGCATGACATCCATCTAATTCATCAAGACTATTTTTAACCTTAAATTGCTCTTTAAACTCACTTGAAATTTCGCTATTGATACAGACACTTAACCCAGATTTTATATTGCCTGCATTTAACCAAATCTTGCCATCTCTTGTTTGTCCAACATCACTAATAAAGCCCCAAAAAATTCTACGGGCACCGTTCATCCATGGCGCAACATTAATAAATTCGACAAACAGTTCAGCTCCGCGCTCTGGTAAATCGTTAAAAAATTGATCTTTAAATCTCACCTTTTTATCGGTATAGCATACCCCTTTCGACTGTACTAATTTGTAAAGTAGGTTCTTCAAAGTAAAATGTGCTGGATATTTTAGACTACCACCATCAACAGTTTTTTTACCTGTGAACTTTTGTCCTTGGGGTGTATTTTCAGATGTATCCACTACTGTTTTGACATCAATGTCATAGCTTTGAGTTAACCCCAAATCTAAAACTATGCCGCTATCAGCGTCTGATGCAGGTAGGCTCTTATTTTCATCCCCCTCCCCCACAGCTTCGTATGAGGTCCCCAATGAGCAGTTTTCCTGGTGATGGGCGCAAAAATGCGGTGCATCATTTCCGTAACTTGAACGTCTGAACCATGCATTACCCTTACATTCGGTACAAAGCAAACTCCGTCTCTTTAATTGCATCTCAGCAGGCGGCAACGCATAAAATGCATCCGCGCTCCATTCTTGTTCATCAATAGTACACAAAGCTCTATCCACTTTGGTTCCCTCAATTGGATTTCTCTTAATCATACCATTATTCATAAAGAACCTTTAGTTAGATGGCATGATTCAGCTCACGTTACTGGGAGAAGCTGCGATACCAATTTGTACTTTATAGATAGCGGTGATCCATTAGATGAACTAACTGCACTTATTATGAAAACACAAATTTCATTACTGGAGAAAAATTGGAAGGTATAGCGAACAGATCGGGCTTTTATCTAGCTCAACTTGGTGTCATCTTCCGTCGCTATACACTCAATGCTTGTCAAGCAAATCAACTCATTACTTGGTTGAAATTTACACTAATGTTTACATTGTATTTTATCAGAAATAAACATATACGCTTACCAATAATCACAGACGCATGTTGCAGCGAGTAAATAAGGAAAAGTATCTTAAGTGTAAATTATAAAGACTGTCGATGCATTCACTATTCCACATTATTACAACTTTAACTCAACAGGCCAGCAGTGTTTCGCGCTCACAGAATATCTATAGCCCAGAGATACGATGATTGCTCCTGCAAGCTAAATCCTCTGCGATCTATACGAACCAGCTCATATTTTTCCACCAGAAAATTAACGGCATTAGCCAGAGTGACGCTGGCCTCAATATGTTCCTTAATGATGGTTTCGTCACTGAACGGTGTGTCATTTTACGTCAGGCTCTAGTGCTGTTCCAGCAGGCAAGTAAGCAGTTCAGCGGCGGCACGGCCCCGAAAGTGGTGACGGCCATGAAGTTGCCCTGACTGCTTTTGCCGAACATGCGATGAGCAAGGCGGTAAACGCGCTCAGTGCTGCGCTTATCAGCCCTGACGTCATCAAGGCTTGTGCGCTGGCGAAACAGGCTTACGGCGTTTATGGGAACGACCCGATGAAAATGATTGAGCAACGTCTGTTGGGGGCACTGAGCTACCGTATCCGTAGTGCTACGTCGCTACAGAACATTGAGCACCCGGTATTGAACGACATCGGGCTGACGAAGCCGGAAGAAACCGGGGTATTGCCAGAACTGCAAAACAGCCCAATGCGTCGAATGCATGTTGCAACAGAGCTGAGAACAAAACGTCAGCGTTTGCAGCAGCAAGGGGCCACATCATGATGCGTTGTCCGCTGTGCACCCATTCGTCTTATACCCGTACCAGTCGTTATGTGACCGAACAAACGAAAGAGGCCTATTATCAGTGCCAAAACATCGGGTGTTCCTGCACATTTAAAACGGTGGAGAGCGTCGATAAGATTTTATGTCAGCCCATTCAAGCGGAAACGGTGACCAGCGATGATTTACCGCCGCCGGAGAAAAGGACATTAAATCGCTACCGCCGTTATAGCCGAAATCAAACACTTCATTGATTGAACTGGCCCCGTCGCATTGCTGATTTTGCTGCGGGGTTTTGACCTTGCCCCAAGCCCGAAAACAGCCTTTTTTCTGGCTAGCCTGCCTCAAACTGCGCGTGCATGCATAGAGTGCATGATTTTGCATTAATCCCCAACCTCTAAAAACAGCCAGAACCCTGCGGCACAAGGGCTTACAGGGCCTCTGTATCATGCATGAAATGTGCATGATAAAGTCAGAGCGCGTAGGCGAGGGAGTATTGCGCGCGCAGAGGTTTGAGCGACTTTTCATTTAATGCGTCAACTCGTCGCTGAGCCATTTATTTTTTGCAATTTTACTTAGCAGGATGCAGGCATTATCGTGCCATGATAGCCCTCTGAGTGTGTTTCTTTTTGCTAAGTGAATGGGACGCACAGCAAGGCTGCATAGTCCAATTTGACGGGATACTTACACAAAAGTTGCATGAAACTACATGCAAGAAAATGCACTTTTCATTCCCTGCCGACATAGTACTCATCTGGCTTCGGCATGACACAATTGAAACCTACAGGCGAGACGGGATAGCATGCACACAAGGTTAAAATACGTAATTAATTAAATACACTTGGCATATGATTATTTATTTTTTATTACCAGCCTCATATTATATATTTCGTGAAAAGATGAATGTAAAAATTTGAAGTTAAATGTTTTCATGAGAGTATTGATTGCACAGCACATACCTTGATAAATAATATTGAACCCCACAAGAAATCCAACGCACGCACGTCAGAATAGATTATAAAAACAACCCTAACTAGTTAAAATAATAAAAATAAAAGCCCATCTTTCCAAAGGGCTTATTTAAAATAACCCACCCATACAATCTCACTCAATAAATCATCAAAGAGTAGGATTTGCTCGAAAAAAACCATTACAACGGCGCCTGAACTGCTCCATCACCTGATGGGATTGATTGTTCATTGCAAGTTTAGTCTTGATATACTTAGCATCAAATTCCCTCAATAATCCAGCAATGACTTTCTTTGTATCCAAATCTATATCTCGCTCCACCTCTTCTAAGAAATCAAAATATTTATTAGCAACACGGAAAGGATACTGTCTATTATTTTGCCCGATAATGAGGGCGTGAGCTTGTTTTATCCTATCAATCCTATCTTCTTTACTTGTTAATGTTGAGGCTGTTTCAATAAGTAGTCGAGCATATTGACAATTTACCCAATCATGATTGTAATTTTTACCTTGAGCCAAAGAGTAAGTAGTTTGAATAAACCTCTCAGCAGTTGGATAATCTTTAATAGATAGTTTGGCTATTGCAAATTGTAACCAAAAGTGCTGATTTTTACTATTATCAGAATATAATCTCACACGTTCATAGAACTCATCAATAAACACAACATTTTTAAGTCCAAATATTTTAAGCAAATTTGAGAAAACATTCACATCTTTCATAAATACATTATACTTGGCTTCTCCATTACTGTATTTATTTAAAGACTCATACAGGGAGACTAAAAATTCCAACATTCCTCGAGGATCGCTTGCACTTTTTCTTTCAATAATAACTTTAGCCAAAACGGGATTTTTCAATAATACTAATCTGTTATTTTTCTCCAGAATTTGTGAGGCCACTTCGTTTTTTAAATATTTTACTCCATCTATGCCCCTCACCGATGTGAGAGTTTGTATATCTATACTATCTAAATCATAAGATAAATATGAAGCTATAGAGCAAATGAGCAAACAATCCTCAAGTTCACTATCCTTGTTAACTAAATCCAATAGTGACTCTATTCTTTCAGTGATTTGAGGGGCTTGAAGAATCTCTCCTAAAATTAGAGAAAACTCCCCCCTCAGTTTGTTTTTAAGCAGATCGGTCTTGCCTTTATCATTTAATCTAGATTTTTCACCAAAAAGTCCATTAGAACTCATCAACTTTGCTACGGATTCAATCTCTTCATTAGTCAAGTAATTAACATTAATATCTATATGTGACCATCCTATAGATGTAATTTCTTCATTGTATATCTCATGTAACTCAGTACGACTCGATAGTAGTAGTTTAATTCCATCAGTATTCAGCGATGCTATCAGCTCTAGGTTTTTTAAATGCCTATGATAGTTTTCGATTAGTAACAGTGGTTTCTTTTCTTTTTTTAACTCTTCAACTTCCCTCACCGTAATTTCTTTACCAAGATCCAACACGAATGGTGTGTAACCCATCTCAATTAAATATTCTAATGCTCCGAGGCAGAATAGAGTTTTCCCATTTGCTAATTTTGCATGAACCACAACACATGAATTATTCCGGAGATCATAATCAAGATTTTTTATCTTACTTCTAAAAATATAGTAACCAGACTTTTTTTTCTCGATAGCATTTTTTATTAATGGTTGATTTTCTTCACCATATAAAAAAAGAGAGACTATGTCATTTGTTTTGAAATCTGTATGAGGAGTAGGAGAGATAAATCTCCTTAGCTGTGTGAAATGAAATTCTTGCTTAATTTCTTTCCAAGTATCAATAGAAATTGACAACTCATCTAAAAAACCAGAAATCCCTATATTATGAACGGAACCATACTTTACTAATTTCTTTACGAGTCTTGAATTGGGTTCTGGTGCCGTAATAAATACAATTTTATCTTTTATCTCAGAGTTTTCGATAAGTAGTAATTCAATATCAATATCGTAAAGAGAATAACCAATGAAAAATATATAATCACATTCTCTTAGATCAGCATTAAATATGGTTTTCCACTTCCCATTTGAAAACATTCTCGTTAAATAACTTGTTTCTGTTAACTTGAATTCGGCATTGAACTTATTTAATGCCATTTTTTCAACAAACCCGTTCAGATGCAAACATGTTGTATCATCAGCCGTCATCAATGCAGGCTCATCAGTCATCAACAATGAATTTATAGTTTTATTAGCTGAACGATAAGTTGTTTCAACCAAATCATCATAGTTCGTTGTATAAATTCTTTTCCAATTTATTTTCGCTAAGCTGCTGTAATCCTTAGTGGTATTTTTAGTTCTAAAAGTTTCTGATATCAAGCTAAATAACTTCTCTTTACCAAACTCATCGATGTAATCCTCAGATGATTCTTTCAGACTTAATACGCCATCATCAGGTGATGTCAATCGGTTTTGAATATCTTCTGACAATTCATTTGCGCTGGGGAATCTATTAGAGAATTTATTTCTGGCTTCATAGCTAAAACCAGCACCTAAAAACAATACACTATTTCCTTTAAGGGCTTGAAACAGAGCCTGTTTGATGTCCATAGTTTTTACTTGTTGCGTATTATCATTCATAATAAAATCCTTATGATTTCTACACTATGCTCACAATAACTATATCAATTAGTTTTAATAATTAATATACGCTACACTTTCAGACAGTAACAATATTTTCACTTATCGTAAAATTTTGCGTATTCATACGGATTGATACTACAATTAAGGTTATTTTCAAGATAATCAGCCCACCATTGCACCATCAAGCGACGCTCATCTAAATGTTCTGATGTATGAATATAAGCAGCACGCACATTATTTCGCTCTGAATGGCTTAGCTGACGTTCTATCGCGTCATCACTCCATAACCCTGACTCACCCAAAGCACCGCGCGCCATCGTCCTAAAACCGTGCCCACAGACTTCCGTTTTAGTGTCGTATCCCATCGCACGCAACGCATTATTTACCGTGTTTTCGCTCATGACTTTTTTGGAGTCGTGATCGCCGGGGAAAAGTCGCTCGTTATCACCGCTTAGCAGTTTCAACCTCTCCAACAAGGACGACGCCTGACGACTGAGCGGAACAATGTGTTCTTCTTTCATCTTCATCCCACGGTGCGAGTAGCGAACACCTTCTATTTCTTGCCGCTTTGCAGGTATGCGCCAGCAAGCTTTATCAAAATCGAACTCATCCCAGCGAGCAAAACGCAGCTCACTAGAACGCACAAAGGTAAGTAATGAAAGCTCTACAGCGATACGCGTCATCATGCGACCACGGTAAGCGGTAAGACGAGCAAGAAACTCTGGAAAACGGTGTGGGGGCAGAGCCGGATAATGCCGAGCCTTGGTTATCGTTAAGGCTCCAGCCATATCAACTGCAGGGTTCGAATCAATATAATCGTTCTGGACAGCAAAACGCATGATAGCCGTAACACGCTGTTGCAGGCGCTGAGCAACATCGTGCTTGCCAGTAGCATCAACAACCTTGATCGGTGCTAAGAGATGGCTGGTTTTAAGGCCGCGAATATCAGCTGCGCCAATATACGGGAAAATATGCAGTTCCAGATAGCGGAGCACTCGCGAACGATGATCCTCGCTCCAGCGCTTGTTGCTGATATGCCATTCTCGGGCGATGGTTTCGAAAGTATATGCCCCTGCCGTTTCGGCCTGTGCTTCCTTCTGCTCGGCTTTTGGGTCTACTCCCTGCACCAGTAACCTTTTGGCCTCATCTCGTTTTCCACGAGCTTCGGCAAGGGTAACTGTCGGCCACACACCAAATGCTAAGCGATCTTCTTTTTTGTCATTAGGTCGTCGGTACTTCATGCGCCAGTATTTGGATCCCTTCGCGGTGATCTCAAGATACAAACCGCCACCATCGGCCATTTTGTAGGTTTTGTCTTTGGGCTTTGCGGTCTCGACTTGGCGGGCGTTGAGCTTCATTTTGGGGGCACATTTTCAATCGAAGTGTAGATGCCCCCAATTATGCCCCCACCGATACCCGGATTGCAACGGATGTGCTCGGACGGATTTAGATCAAAAAAAAAGCCTTTCGGCTTTTTCTTCAGTAACTTACGGACTGTTACGGACGTTCTCGAACATACTAATGGTGCCGAAGGCCGGACTCGAACCGGCACGTATCTCTACGGTTGATTTTGAATCAACTGCGTCTACCGATTTCGCCACTTCGGCACTGCAAGTAGTATGCGGAAAACGTGTGCATTATACCTTTCAGCGATCCGCACGCAACACTTATCCGTTGTTCAATGAGTTAAGTGCTGAAAAAATCGTCGACAGGGTCATGTTTGGCTCATTTTGTAGGCGAAATAAGCCCTCATTCTACGAATAACATCGCGGATACCTGTGGCAAACGGCACGGGTGCAGCGTGCATCGCCCCTACGAATGACATCGGCGATACCTGCGGCAAACATCACGGGCGCAACGTGCAGGGCTCCCAGAAACAAAAAAGGCGTAACCAATGGCTACGCCTTCTTAAACTGCCTGTAGCGTCGCTACTTGCGTTTTAGCAGCATATACACGCTGATCAACAAGAACAGCATGCTTGGCAGCAACGCGCCCAGTACCGGCGGCATGTTGTATACCAGGCTCAGTGGGCCGAATATCTGGTCCAGCACGTAGAACAAGAAGCCGAAGCTGATACCGGTTACCACACGCACACCCATCGGTACACTACGCAGCGGCCCGAAGATGAACGACAGTGCCATCAGCATCATCACCGCAACGGAAAGTGGCGAGAACACTTTGCTCCACATATTCAACTGATAGCGGTTGGCTTCCTGACCACTCTGTTTCAGGTACTTCACATAGTTGTGCAAGCCGCTGATCGAAAGTGAGGTTGGGTCCAGCGCCACCACGCCCAGTTTGTCCGGAGTCAGGTTGGTCTTCCATTCGCCGGTCAGCGTCTGGGTACCAGTAACTTGTTTAGGGTTGGTCAGGTCAGACGTATCTACCTGCGACAGCTTCCATACACCGTCTTCAAAGGTTGCACTAGCGGCGTAGCGTACCGTCTCCAGCCTGCGCTGGTCGTTGAAGTGGTAAATGTTCACGCCGGAAAGCTCTTTCTCACCCGCTACGCGTTCGATGTAGATAAAGTCGGTGCCGTCTTTCGCCCACAGGCCGTTTTTGGTGGAAAGCAGTGAACCGCCGTACATCTGCTGCGCACGGTAGTTACGCGCCATCTGGTCGCCCTGCGGGGCTACCCACTCGCCAATCGCCATGGTCAACAGCACCAGCGGAATGGCGGTTTTCATCACCGAACCGGCGATCTGCATGCGGGTAAAACCAGAAGCCTGCATCACCACCAGTTCACTGCGCGTCGCCAATTGCCCCAGGCCAAGTAATGCCCCCAGCAAGGCCGCCATCGGGAAGAAGATCTCGATGTCCTTCGGCACGCTCAGCAGGGTAAACATCCCGGCGCCCAGCGCCGTATAGTCACCCTGGCCCACTCTGCGCAGCTGGTCGACGAACTTGATGATGCCGGAAAGCGACACCAGCATGAACAGCGTCATGATGATGGTGTTGAAAATCGTCTTACCGATATATCGGTCTAAAACACCAAACATCAGGCCGCTCCTCTCAGGCGTGCACGCAGCTTACGCATCGGCACGGTATCCCACAGGTTCAGCGCCAGCGCGATCGCAAAGTACACGGCGTTGACCAGCCAGAGCCACAACATCGGGTCCAGTTTGCCTTTACCGGCGTTGGAACGCAGCGAGGTCTGTAGCAGGAAGAATATCAAATACAGCAGGATGGCTGGCAGCATGCTCAGCACGCGGCCCTGTCGTGGGTTCACCACGCTGAGCGGCACAACCAGCAACGCCATCAGCACCACAGACACCACCAGCGTCAGGCGCCAATGGAACTCGGCACGTGCGTCCGGGTCGTCAGACTCCAGCAGCGTCTTCATCGACATCTGTTCGGCCTGGTTACCGTCCACGGCGACCGCACGGTGGCCTACCACCGCCTTATAGTCGTTGAAATCGGTAATACGGAAGTCGCGCAGCAGTGCAGTACCTTCAAAGCGGGTGCCTTTGTCCAGCGTCACCACCTGCGAACCGTCATTCAACTGGTTAATCTGGCCGTGCTCAGCCACCACCACGGATGGGCGTTGGTTACCACTCGGCCGCAGTTGCGCCAGGAACACATTATTGAAGGTGCTGCCTTTAACGTTGCCGATAAACAGCACCGCGTTACCGTCTTGTGACGTCTTGAACTGCCCTTCTGCCAGCCCGGCAATACTCGGGTTAGCTTTGGCTTCGGACACCACCACGTCCTGATAGCGCGAGGCCCAGGGCCCGACCCAGAACACGTTGGCCGCTGCAATGACGGAAGTGAAAAGTGCCAAGACCATTGCCGCGATGATCAGGGTACGTTTACCCAGACCGCAGGCATGCATCACGGTGATTTCACTGTCGGTATACAGCCGCCCAAGCGTCATCAATAAACCGAGAAACAGGCTTAATGGCAGGATTAGCTGCGCCATCTTCGGCACACCCAATGCGAGCAAAGAAAGAACTAAATTTGTCGGGACATCGCCGTCCACCGCATCGCCTAACACCCTGACTAAGTTCTGACAAAAGAAGATCAGAAGCAGGATGAACAGGATTGCGATTTGGCTCTTTAGCGTTTCCCGTACCAGATATCTTATGATGATCACGCTTATTACGCCTGTGAAAACTTGTCTTTTTGCAGGAAAATCGATAGTTTCATCGCTAATCCGCCATTTATTCTCATCATATGGCAACCGACACAGCTAAAATAGTATTACAACATCTAGCATTTGGGTGTCCTATAGGAACTTACTTATAGTCGCCAAAACAGAGCAATTTACGCCGTTCAGGTTAACATAGTTAGTTAACTCGATGGCCGGAGATCGTTACGGAGTGCGTCATTCTAGCCGTAGCGTCCGCCTTTGTCTTTAAGATTCAGGAGAGTGCATGGAGTTCAGTGTAAAAAGCGGTAGCCCGGAAAAACAGCGCAGTGCCTGTATTGTAGTCGGCGTTTTCGAACCGCGCCGCTTGTCCCCTATCGCAGAACAACTCGACAAAATCAGTGATGGTTATATCAGCGCTTTGCTGCGCCGTGGCGAACTGGAAGGTAAAGTCGGGCAGACGTTACTGCTGCACCATGTACCTAACATTCTCTCCGAACGCATCCTGTTAATTGGCTGTGGCAAAGAGCGCGAGCTCGATGAACGCCAATACAAACAGGTGATTCAAAAAACCATCAATACCCTTAACGATACCGGCTCCATGGAAGCAGTCTGCTTCCTGACTGAGCTGCACGTGAAAGGCCGTAACACTTACTGGAAGGTGCGTCAGGCGGTAGAAACCGCTAAAGAAACGCTCTACACCTTCGATCAGCTGAAAAGCAACAAAGTGGAGCCACGCCGTCCACTGCGTAAAATGGTGTTCAACGTGCCGACCCGTCGTGAACTCACCAGCGGTGAACGTGCTATCCAGCACGGTCTGGCGGTGTCTTCAGGCATCAAAGCGGCGAAAGATCTCGGCAATATGCCGCCGAACATCTGTAACGCCGGTTATCTGGCGTCACAGGCTCGCCAACTGGCGGACGCTTTCAGCACCAACATCACCACTCGCGTCATCGGCGAACAGCAGATGAAAGAGTTGGGGATGAACGCCTATCTGGCGGTTGGCGCTGGCTCGCGCAACGAGTCATTGATGTCGGTGATGGAATATAAGGGCAATCCGAACCCGGACGCTAAGCCAATTGTGCTTGTCGGTAAAGGGCTGACCTTCGATGCCGGCGGCATCTCGATCAAACCTGCCGATGGCATGGACGAGATGAAGTACGACATGTGTGGCGCAGCTACCGTGTACGGCGTGATGCGTGTAGTGGCGGAACTGAACCTGCCGCTGAACGTGATCGGCGTGCTGGCGGGCTGTGAAAACATGCCTGGCGGTAGCGCTTATCGTCCGGGCGACGTGCTGACTACCATGTCCGGCCAGACCGTCGAGGTGCTGAACACCGACGCCGAAGGCCGCCTGGTACTGTGCGACACCCTGACTTACGTCGAGCGTTTCGATCCGGAGCTGGTGATTGACGTTGCCACCCTGACCGGCGCCTGCGTGATCGCGTTGGGCCACCACATCACCGGCCTGATGTCGAACCACAACCCGCTGGCGCACGAACTGATCGGCGCGTCCGAACAGGCCGGCGACCGCGCGTGGCGTTTGCCGATGTCCGACGAGTACTACGAGCAGCTGGACTCCAACTTTGCCGATATGGCGAACATTGGTGGCCGTCCGGGCGGGGCTATCACCGCAGCCTGCTTCTTGTCGCGTTTCACCCGTAAGTATAGCTGGGCACACCTGGATATCGCCGGCACTGCCTGGCGTTCAGGCAAGGCCAAAGGCGCTACCGGTCGTCCGGTAGCCTTGCTGTCACAGTTCCTGTTGAACCGTGCTGGGTTAAACGGCGACGATTAAAATACCCTTCATCTTTCAAGCTACAGCGTTGTTGGCTGTGCTCGTAAACCCCAGTCACTGACTTTATGTCAGCTCCTGGGGATTTACGAACTTGCCGCCTAGCTGCAACTTGAAACCTATTGGGTATATAATCACGGTAACAAAGCGAAGGGCGCACAAGTTGCGCCCCTAATTTTTTCTAACGGCAATGGACTCATGAGCAAACAGGCAACGTTCTATTTAATTGAACACGCGGAACCCGCAGGTGCGCTCAGCGCCCATGAGGCCGTGGCCTGCGCCGTTGCCGCCGAGCGCTGGCGTTCCGGCAAGCGGGTGTTGATCGCCTGCGAAAGCCAGGAACAAGCCCAACGGTTGGACGAGGCGCTATGGCAGCGCGATCCGCACCAGTTCGTACCACACAATCTGGCCGGTGAAGGCCCGCACTACGGTGCGCCGGTCGAGCTATGCTGGCCCGGTAAACGCGGCAACTCCCCGCGCGATCTACTGATCGCCCTGCTGCCGCAGTTTGCAGATTTTGCTACTGCTTTCCATGAAGTGGTAGACTTCGTCCCTTACGAAGACACCCTGAAACAGTTGGCGCGCGACCGATATAAAGCTTATCGCAGCGTCGGCTTCCATTTGACCACGGCCACGCCGCCAACTCACTGAACAACGATATAAAATGGAAAAGACAAACAGTCATCTCGATACCGCATACGACCCGAAAGAGATCGAACAGAAGCTGTACGATCACTGGGAAAACCAGGGTTACTTCAAGCCAAATGGTGATACCAGCCAGGAAAGCTTCTGCATCATGATCCCGCCGCCGAACGTCACCGGCAGCCTGCACATGGGCCACGCATTCCAGCAGACCATCATGGACACCATGATCCGTTACCAGCGCATGCAGGGTAAAAACACCCTGTGGCAGGCCGGTACTGACCATGCCGGTATCGCCACCCAGATGGTGGTTGAGCGTAAGATCGCCGCAGAAGAAAACAAAACTCGCCATGACTATGGCCGCGACGCGTTCATCGACAAAATCTGGCAGTGGAAGGCAGAATCCGGCGGCACCATTACCCGTCAGATGCGTCGTCTGGGCAACTCCGTGGACTGGGAGCGCGAGCGCTTCACCATGGACGAAGGCCTGTCCAACGCCGTACGCGAAGTGTTTGTCCGCCTGCACAAAGAAGATCTGATCTACCGCGGCAAACGCCTGGTGAACTGGGATCCGAAACTGCGCACTGCCATCTCCGATCTGGAAGTGGAAAACCGCGAATCCAAAGGCTCCATGTGGCACCTGCGCTACCCGCTGGCCGACGGCGCCAAAACTGCCGAAGGCAAAGATTACCTGGTAGTCGCCACCACCCGTCCGGAAACCGTGCTCGGTGATACCGGCGTGGCCGTGAACCCAGAAGATCCGCGCTACAAAGATTTGATCGGCAAAGAAGTTATTCTGCCGCTGGTTGGCCGCCGCATCCGCATCGTCGGTGACGAACATGCCGATATGGAAAAAGGCACCGGCTGCGTGAAAATCACCCCGGCGCACGACTTTAACGACTACGAAGTCGGTAAACGTCACGGTCTGACCATGATCAACATCCTGACTTTCGACGGCGATATCCGTCAGGAAGCGGAAGTGTTCAATACGCTCGGCGAAATCTGCACAGATTACTGCAACGAAATCCCAGCCCAGTTCCGTGGCCTGGAGCGCTTCGCAGCGCGTAAAGCGGTAGTCGCCGCCTTTGAAGAATTGGGCCTGCTGGAAGAGATCAAACCGCACGACCTGACGGTGCCTTACGGCGACCGCGGCGGCGTGGTGATCGAACCGATGCTGACCGACCAATGGTACGTGCGTACCGCACCGCTGGCGAAAGTGGCGGTGGAGGCGGTTGAGCAAGGCGAGATCCAGTTCGTGCCGAAGCAGTACGAAAACATGTACTTCAGCTGGATGCGTGACATTCAGGACTGGTGTATCTCTCGTCAACTGTGGTGGGGTCACCGTATCCCGGCCTGGTACGACGTGAACGGCAAAGTCTACGTTGGCCGCAGCGAAGAAGAAGTGCGCAGCGAGAACAACCTGGGCCCAGACGTGGTGCTGAACCAGGACGAAGACGTGCTGGACACCTGGTTCTCTTCCGGCCTGTGGACCTTCTCTACTCTGGGCTGGCCAGAACAAACCGACGCGCTGAAAACCTTCCACCCGACCAGCGTGATGGTCAGCGGCTTCGACATCATCTTCTTCTGGATTGCGCGCATGATCATGCTGACCATGCACTTCATGAAGGACGAAAACGGTAAGCCTCAGGTTCCGTTCAAGACCGTCTACATGACCGGTCTGATCCGCGACGACGAAGGACAGAAGATGTCCAAGTCGAAGGGTAACGTGATCGACCCGCTGGACATGGTTGACGGTATCTCACTGGAAGACCTGCTGGAAAAACGTACCGGCAACATGATGCAGCCGCAGCTGGCGGAAAAAATCCGTAAGCGCACCGAGAAGCAATTCCCGAACGGCATCGAGCCGCACGGCACCGACGCCCTGCGCTTCACTCTGGCGGCACTGGCTTCTACCGGCCGTGACATTAACTGGGACATGAAGCGCCTGGAAGGCTACCGCAACTTCTGTAACAAGCTGTGGAACGCCAGCCGCTTTGTGCTGATGAACGCCGAAGGCCAGGACTGTGGCTTTAACGGTGGCGAGAAAGTGCTGTCGCTGGCAGACCGCTGGATCCTGGCTGAATTCAACCGCACGGTGAAGGCATACCGCGAAGCGCTGGACACTTACCGCTTCGATCTGGCCGCCAACATCCTGTACGAATTCACCTGGAACCAGTTCTGTGACTGGTATCTGGAGCTGACCAAGCCTGTCGTGACCAACGGCAGCGAAGCGGAACAGCGCGGCACCCGCCACACGCTGATCACCGTGCTGGAAGCCCTGCTGCGCCTGGCGCACCCGGTGATCCCGTTCATTACCGAAACCATCTGGCAGCGCGTGAAGACCCTGACTGGCGAAACTGCAGACACCATCATGCTGCAGCCATTCCCAGAGTACGACGCCGCGTTGGAAGACGCGCAGGCGTTGAACGACCTGGAGTGGATCAAGCAGGCGATCACCGCGGTACGTAATATCCGTGCCGAGATGAACATCGCGCCGAGCAAAATGCTGGAAGTGCTGCTGCGCAACTGCAACGCCGACGCAGAGCGCCGCGTGCAGGAGAACCAGAGCTTTATCGAGCGTCTGGCGCGTCTGTCGTCTATCTCTCTGCTGCCTGCCGGTGACAAAGGCCCGTTATCCGTCACCAAGCTGGTAGACGGTGCCGAGCTGTTGATCCCAATGGCCGGCTTTATCGATAAAGACGCCGAGATTGCGCGTCTGTCGAAAGAGATGGGCAAGCTGGATGCAGAAATCGCCTCGATCGAAGGCAAGCTGTCTAACGAAGGTTTTGTGGCGCGCGCGCCAGAAGCCGTCGTCGCGAAAGAACGCGAACGTCTGACTGCCTGCAAAGAAGGTAAAGTGAAGTTGCAGGAACAGCAGGCGTCCATCGCCGCGTTGTAATCTGTCGAATCACTGCAACAGCTGAAAACAGCGGGGATTTCCCCGCTGTTTTTTTATCGCCGTTGCATCCGGCCCGCTTAAGATGTTATTACAAAGCCTACCCTATAGCTTTCAAGTTGCAGCCAGGCGCCCAGCTCGCTCATCCCCAGGCGCTTACTCAGGTAAGTAACTGGGGAGGTAACAACGCTGCAACTTGAAAGATGACGGGTATATAATGCTGCATGGACGCCGCCGGGAAATAACTCCGGTGCGTTTTGTGTTGCGATAAAAACGAATGTGGTTCCCTTTAATGGCGAGTGTAAACATGACAACAGCAACCCCAGTACGTCTTCTGGTGCGCCCAATAACGGCTGATGATAATGCCGCTATTGCTAATGTCATTCGCGAAGTCTCCGCCGAACACGGTCTGACGGCGGACAAAGGCTATACCGTTTCTGACCCCAATCTGGACGTCTTGTATCAACTCTATAGCCTGCCGCGCAGCGCGTATTGGGTGATAGAAGTGGATGGTCAGATTGCCGGTGGCGGCGGTGTTGCACCACTGCAAGGCGGTGAAGACGATATTTGCGAATTACAGAAAATGTATTTCCTGCCGCTGTTGCGCGGCCAGGGCCTGGCAAAACGCCTGGCGCTGCAAGCATTGGAGTTCGCCCGTCAACAGGGCTTCCGCTGTTGTTATTTAGAAACTACCGCCAGCCTGACGCAGGCCATCGGCCTGTATGAGCATCTGGGCTTTGAGCATATCGACCAGGCGATGGGCACCACCGGCCACGTCGACTGCGAAGTCACCATGCTGAAGACCCTGTGATCAGCGTTTACTGTTCGGCCCGAGATACCCGGGCCTAGCGCACCGAAGGGCGCTCCGGCAGCCAAGGCTGCTACGACCCCTTCGGCACGCTCTCCCTAATAACAAACATTGCCCGTCTTCTGAGAGAACACATAAGTGATCTCTTTTCTTATCCAGCCTACTCTACCTTCTGCACCCTCTTCATCACTCCGCCCTTGATAGCCAACTCAATCCGGCTCAGCACCAGACTGGTCAGGTATGACACCACAATCAACAACAACAGGATCAGCGGCGTATAGCGCGGCGCAAAGATCAGCTTTTGAGTGAAGTAATAGCAATAGAAACTGTGGGTCAGCCACATGTACATCGAATGTTTGCCCAACTCACCCACAACCCGATTCACCGTGCTACCCAGGCCGTCAGCGGTATTCATCAACGCGATAATAAACAGCGGTGTCACCAGCAGCAGCCCAGGGTTATGAGCAACGATAAACACCGCCACTGTCACCATCAGTAAGATCAACGGGTGTGTACGGCTTAGGGTAACGATCAGCTTCACCAGCCACGTGTTTGCCGGCATTTTCTGGCTACGGCCAAACACCATGCCAAAGCCGAAAGGCAACAGCCAGGTGCAATATTCGATTAGCACCTCCGGTGCCCAAGCAAAATACTGCAACCCTTTGCCACACACTGCCGCCAACACCAGCAGCCCCAGCAATGGATAGGTATTGAGCCGCGACAACAGCGGCAGAGAAAGCACATACAAAACGTAAAGTTTAAAGAACCACCACTCGCTGTTATAAGTGGATTTAAGACCAATCAGGTTTTCGAAAAACAGCGATGGAGAAAGGGTATACCTTTCTCCCGGAAAGAAAATAATGCCAATCGGCACAAAGATAAACAGCACTATCCAGTAGCTGATATATAAGTTCTTCAGCTTCCCCCAAATATATTTAAGCGAGATTTGTTTTTTAAGCGAGAATCCATAACCCGATAAAAACAGGAACATCGACACGCAAATCTTGCCGAACAGGCCAAGGTACATCTCAATGTCGACGCGGTTAACAATATGATAGATCGGGATATCCGGGCTAATTCGCAGAGGGTAGGCAAACAGGTGATGGACCAACATCAAAATGATGGCAATCCCTTTTAAATAATTAGATTTATTAATCGAAATTTCCATATTTCTTAATATCTTATCCAATAATAGAGGGATTCATCATATAGCAGCATTTTTACTCTGACACTCTCTTTCCTGATCGGATAAGTCTCATATTTAATATTCCGTTAAGAAACAATGTGCCAATTCTTTATAAAACCGCACTCCCGCCGCATCAGCATACACATGCAAAATTAAAAGATAAAATATTAATATAGTTATGTTGTTAATATTCCATAAAAATCAAAATGATAGTTAATTTTAAAAATAAATTTTGTGATATTCATTAATAAATTAACGATTGCAAATTGACCTCCTGCCCGCTTGCGATACTCTGCCAGAACAGGCTCATGCCGCAATCGCACAGGGAGCAGTCATGTCGGAAAACACTTTTGATTACATCATTGTCGGCGCAGGTTCCGCCGGCTGCGTCTTGGCAGCACAGTTGATCCGCCGTACCCAGGCGCGGGTACTGCTGCTGGAAGCCGGTGGTGACGACAATAATCTATTCATCAAGATGCCAGCTGGCGTGGCGAAGATCATCGCCAAGAAAAGCTGGCCGTATGAGACCGAACCGGAGCCACACGCCAACAACCGGCGTATGCAGATAGCCCAAGGCAAGGTGCTGGGTGGCAGCAGTTCGGTCAACGGTATGATCTACATTCGTGGCCAGCGGCAGGATTATGACGAATGGGCCGAACGCTATGGCTGCGTCGGCTGGGGGTATCAGGACGTGCTGCCCTACTTTAAACGTGCCGAGGCCAACGAAAGCCTGTCGGATGCCTATCACGGTGGCGAAGGGCTGCTGCCGGTCAGCGAGAACCGCTACCGTCACCCGCTTAGCATGGCGTTTATCCGCGCGGGCCAAGAGCTGGATCTACCCTACCGTAATGATTTCAACGGCGACAGCCAGCACGGCGTCGGCTTCTACCAAACCACCACCCACCACGGCGAGCGCGCCAGCACCGCACGCACCTACCTGAAAGCAGTGCGCAACGAGCAACGCTTGGTCGTGAAGCTCAATGCGCTGGTGCACCGCGTGGTATTCGACAACAACGTCGCCACCGGCGTGGTGTACAGCCAAAATGGCGGTGCCGAAGTCACTGCACATGCAACAAAAGAGGTGATTCTCAGCGCCGGCGCCGTAGGATCACCGAAGATCCTGATGTTGTCCGGCATTGGGCCACGCGAACATCTGCAACAGTTGGGCATCGAACCGCGCGCGGATCTGCCAGTAGGCAAAAACTTCCACGATCACCTGCATATGTCGATCAACGTCAGTACCCGCGACCCTATCAGTCTGTACGGTGCCGATCGCGGCCTGCAAGCGTTGCGCCACGGTACCGAATGGCTGGCATTTCGCAGCGGCGTACTGAGCTCCAACGTGCTCGAAGGCGCTGTCTTCACTGACAGTCTGGGTGACGGGCGCTCAGATGTGCAAATCCATTTCCTGCCGATGCTCGACAGCTGGGACGATGTACCTGGCGAACCTTTACCTAATATCCACGGCTTCACGCTGAAGGTCGGCTATCTGCAACCCAAAGCACGCGGTGAAGTTCTGCTGCGCAGCCGCGATCCACGCGATCCGGTGAAACTGCATGCCAACTACCTCGGTCATCCGGAAGATCTGGCCGGCAGCGTGCGCGCAGTGAAGTTTGGCCTGCGCTTCCTACAAACCGCCGCCCTCAAACCGATCATCAAAGATCTACTGATGCCGCAGCCGGCATGGCTGAACGATGAAGCACAGTTGGAAGAGTTCGTGCGCAACTTCTGCAAGACGGTGTATCACCCGGTGGGCAGTTGCCGCATGGGGCAATCCCCACAGGACTCGGTCACCGACTTACAGCTCAAAGTGCACGGTTTTGAACGGCTGCGGGTGATCGACTGTTCGGTGATGCCGCAGGTGACCAGCGGCAATACCAATGCGCCGACCATTATGCTGGCAGAGAAAGCCGTAGATATCTTGCTGGGCACACCGGAATAAAACATGCCACGGATGCCCAGCTATCAGGCGATAGCGGGCACACCGCTGTGGAAACGGAACTCGCTGTCTGGGGTCTGGATCAGTGCCGCTTCGATACGGCCAAAATGAGCCACCCGTTCGCTGATATCGCCACCGGCAATCTGTTCGGCTAGCGTCAGGTAATCCTGATAATGGCGCGCTTCAGAGCGCAGCAGTGAAACGTAGAAACGGTTTAATTCGTCGTCCAGATGCGGCGCCAGGCGGGCAAAACGTTCGCAGGAGCGCGCTTCGATATACGCACCACAAATCAGTTTATCAATCAGCGTCGCCGGATCGTGGGTGCGGATCTCACGGATCATGCCTTTAGCATAGCGACTGGCGGTGATCTTCTTATACGGGATCTGCCGTGCCAGCATGATCTCCAGCACCTGAGAAAAGTGGTGGAGCTCTTCTTTGATCAACAACACCATCTTGTCCGCCAGATCCTGACCATAGGCCGAGCCGTTTTTTGGCAGGATCTTGCGGGTGAAATTGTTCTGCTGAAACAGGGCTTCCGGCACGCCCTGCGCTTCATGCAGAAACGCCTCATAGGGCCTGAGGAGTGCCAGTAACGCGTCACCACTCTCTTTGTCTGCTACATAGCGGCGGATCAGCCACATGCCGGTCTGCGCAGCTTTTAGCTCGCATACCATATGGTCAGTCAGCAACAGCGGCAGATTTTCTGGGCGGCGCGCAGCATCAATCCAGGCGTCTGGGGTTTCACAGTGCAGGAAGTTTAAAATAGGGGCTAACAGAGATTGGTATTTCATGTCATTTATCAGGGGCCAACAAGCGCTGGCCCACAGGAATTAAGCAGAAGTTAATTAATGACGTTTACCGTCGTCGTCTTCGTCGATGAAGTCACCGTCTTCTTCATCATCGTCACCTTCTTCGCCGTTCGGATCTTCGAAGTAAGTGCCCCAGCCGTCGTAGTTAACGCCGCAACGTGCCGCCAGCGCGACCAGTTGCTCAACCTGAGTGTCGATCAGTTCGGCCTTCAGGCTGACTTCGCTGATTACGTCACAACACATCACCAGGGTACCGTCTTCCACTTCCAGCTCTTCGGCGTCAGTCACTTCGTAGCCTAACTTGAAGGCTTCGACAGCGGCTTTCTCCAGCACTTCAAACTTTTCGGCAGAGAAATGGTGTTCGATGGTGTAGAGCGCCTCTGGATCGCTGCCGTCTTCCAGCAGTTCTTCGATGATCAGGCGGGTCTCTTCACGTTGTTCGTCTAGCTGTTCGCTGTTTGCCATGCCTATATCCTCAAGTCAAATGGCCTGTATTCCTTCTATTTTCACACACCGTCGGCATTGCTTCCACGATAAACGTGAAAGATTTCCATCCCGGGCTTGAAATTGAATATTCATACATATAAAGTGAATTTAAATTCAATTTAAGCGATAAGGATATACGGCAATGAGTAGCATAAACCCGTTCTACAAACGTCACTTCCTGAGGTTAATGGATTTCACCCCGGCAGAACTGCAGATGCTGTTGCAACTGTCCGCCGATTTGAAGCAGGCCAAGAAGCAAGGCAAGGAAACTCGTCATTTGCAGGGCAAAAACATCGCGCTCATCTTCGAAAAAGACTCGACCCGTACACGATGCTCTTTCGAAGTTGCCGCTTTCGATCAAGGCGCTCAGGTCACCTATCTCGGCCCGAGTGGCAGTCAGATCGGCCACAAAGAATCGATGAAAGACACTGCCCGCGTGCTGGGCCGCATGTATGACGGTATTCAATACCGCGGTTACGGTCAGCACCTGGTAGAAACCTTGGCAAATCATGCCGGCGTACCGGTGTGGAATGGGCTGACCAATGAATTCCACCCAACCCAGTTATTGGCGGATCTGCTCACGGTGCAGGAACACCTGCCGGGCAAGCCACTCAATGAGGTGAAGTTCGCTTACCTCGGCGATACCCGCAACAATATGGGCAATACCCTGCTGGAGGCCGCAGCCTTGGCAGGCATGGATCTGCGTCTGGTGGCACCAAAGGCATGTTGGCCACAGGCAAACCTGGTGGCAGAGTGCCAGGCATTAGCGCAGAAGACCGGTGCGAAGATCACCCTGACTGAAGACATCGCCGAAGGGGTAAAAGACGCAGATTTCCTCTATACCGACGTGTGGGTGTCGATGGGGGAACCAAAAGAAACCTGGCAGGAGCGTATCGCCCTGCTTAAGCCATATCAGGTCAATATGGCGATGGTGAAACTGACCGGCAACCCGAACGTCAAATTCCTTCACTGCCTGCCGGCATTTCACGACGACCAAACCACACTTGGCAAGCAAATGGCCGAACAATACGGGCTGCACGGCGGCATGGAAGTCACCGATGATGTGTTCGAATCGGCGCACAGCGTCGTGTTCGATCAGGCAGAGAACCGTCTGCACACCATCAAAGCAGTGATGGTCGCCACCTTAAGCGAATCCCTTTAACGATTGACTCCCCCAATAGGGGTGGGCTTTCTCGCCACCCCAGCCCCAACCGATTAACTATCCCACTCTGTCTCGTTGTATTGCAGATTTTTATGCACCCGACGTACATAACCTCTCCACCCTCAGGGAAATGCACTGTGCTAATACCTTGTTTATCCTGTTGGAATAAAATAGAAGCCCGCTGCGTCACAAAAATAAAAACCCATTATCCGTTACCGACGGGAATAAAAATTCAAAAGAAATTGAGTGCACCAGGATATTAATAATCTGTAAATGCATAACTACGCCAGCCATCCGATAAAACCAAGCAATTACAATAAATTAAGTCACTCACCTTTAAGGTGAACTTGCTTTATTTTTGGATAATTAACGCGATAGATGCGTATTAATTCATTTTGATAAATGAAATTTCCAATAAAACAATGACGCTAATCAATTGATAATCCTTTTCATTTTTCGCGCCCTCTCAATGTGACACCCATCACAAAACAACCGGAAGCAATGTTTATTATCAGCGGCAACGGCACTGCACCCATTCTCAATAAATGAAATAAACCTTTATTTCGTTTTGTTCGATGTTACCTAAATCTGATAATAGGAAATGACATGGATAAGAATTATGTAGGTTCTGAAATAGGCCAGCTGCGCAGCGTTATGCTTCACCGACCTAATTTAAGTTTAAAGCGATTAACCCCATCAAACTGTCAGGAATTATTATTCGACGACGTATTGTCCGTAGAACGTGCCGGTGCGGAACACGATATTTTTGCGCAAACATTGCGTGCACAGAATGTCGAAGTTTTGCTGCTGACCGATCTGCTGACCGAAACCATGAGCATTCCCGCGGCTAAGCAGTGGTTGTTGTCAGCACAGGTTTCTGACTTCCGTCTGGGGCCGTCGCTCGCCGCCGACATTCGCGGCTGGCTGGGTGATTTACCCGACCGCCAATTGGCGCGTCATATGACCGGCGGCCTGACATATGAGGAAGTGCCGGCCAGCTTCAGTAATATGGTGGTTGATACGCATCAGGGCACCGACTTTATTATGAAGCCGTTACCTAATCATTTGTTCACCCGTGATACCTCATGCTGGATATATAACGGCGTGTCGATTAATCCAATGGCCAAACCCGCGCGCCAGCGTGAAACAAATAACCTGCGCGCTATCTATAAATGGCACCCGTATTTTGCGAATGGCAATTTCACCACCTATTTTGGCGATGAGGAACGTAATTACGATCATGCCACATTGGAAGGCGGCGACGTTTTGGTCATTGGTCGTGGCGCCGTATTAATCGGCATGTCGGAGCGCACTACGCCGCAAGGGGTCGAATTCCTGGCGCAGGCACTGTTCAAATCCCATCAGGCGGAGCGGGTCATCGCTCTGGAATTGCCAAAACACCGTTCTTGTATGCACCTGGATACCGTCATGACTCATATCAATCTGGATACTTTCTCGGTTTATCCAGAAGTGGTGCGTAAAGAAGCGCAGTGTTGGACGTTAACACCGGACGGCAAAGGTGGCTTGCATCGCCAGCAGGAAAAACACTTCCTGACCGCTATCGAGCGCGCGCTGGGTATCAGTCAGGTGCAACTCATTACCACCGGCGGCGACAGCTTCGAGGCCGAACGCGAACAGTGGAATGACGCCAACAACGTTCTCACCATCCGGCCTGGCGTGGTGGTCGGCTACGAACGCAACACCTGGACCAACGAAAAATACGACAAAGCTGGCATCACCGTCCTGCCGATCCCCGGCGATGAGCTGGGCCGTGGCCGCGGCGGCGCACGCTGTATGAGCTGCCCGTTAGAACGCGACGACATCTGATCCCCCGACGGAGTAAACATCATGACTAAACCCACAGTGGTGATTGCCCTGGGTGGGAACGCCCTGCTGCGCCGCGGAGAACCGCTTGAGGCGGATATCCAACGCCGTAACGTCCTGCTTGCCAGCCGCCAGATTGCGGCACTGACCGAAAGCTGGAACGTCGTACTGGTACACGGTAACGGCCCGCAGGTCGGTTTACTGGCACTGCAAAATAATGCCTATCCGCAGGTTGCCCCCTACCCGCTGGACGTACTGGGTGCGGAAAGCCAGGGCATGATCGGCTATCTGCTGCTACAGGAGCTGAAAAACTGCCTGCCAAAGCAACAGGTTAGCGCCCTGCTGACTCAGGTGGAGGTCGACCCTGACGACAGTGCCTTCGGCAACCCCAGCAAATACATCGGGCCGGTCTATGACCAGAAAAGTGCACTGGCACTAAGCCTGGAGAAAGGCTGGACGATCAAGCCAGACGGCAAATATTTCCGTCGCGTAGTGCCGTCACCGAAACCGCTCAACATCATCGAGACCGACGCGATTAACACCCTGATCGCCCAAGGGCATCTGGTGATCTGCGCCGGTGGTGGTGGCATCCCGGTGTTACGCCGTGAAGGTCGTCTGGAAGGCATTGAGGCCGTGATCGATAAAGATCTTTCCGCTGCGTTCCTGGCAGAGCAGATCAAGGCCGATGCACTGCTTATCCTCACCGACGCCGATGCCGTTTATCTCGGCTGGGGTACGCCACAACAACGCGCTTTGGACAAAGTCACGCCAGACGATCTGGCCGGCATCACCTTCGACGCTGGCTCAATGGGACCGAAGATCTCGGCCGCCAGCCATTTTGTACGCTACGCCCAGGGTATCGCCGGCATCGGCGCGCTACAGGATGCCACCCGTATCCTGGCCGGTGAGAAAGGCACGTTAATCACGCCAACGCTTTGAACAGAGAGGAACAAGATTATGAGCATTAACTTACGCCACCGTCATTTCCTGAAACTGCTGGATTTCAACACCGATGAAATCCAATACCTGATCGACCTGGCCTTCACGCTGAAAAAAGCCAAATACGGCAATGTAGAAAAGCAGCAACTGTGCGGTAAAAACATTGCGCTGATTTTCGAAAAAACCTCTACCCGCACTCGCTGTTCATTTGAGGTAGCCGCGTTCGATCAGGGCGCTCAGGTGACTTATCTCGGCCCAAGCGGTTCCCAGATTGGCCATAAAGAGTCGATGAAAGACACCGCGCGGGTATTGGGCCGCATGTATGACGGCATCGAATACCGGGGCTTCGCGCAGTCCATCGTGGAAGAGTTGGCCGAATTTGCCGGGGTGCCGGTATGGAATGGCCTGACCGACGAATTCCACCCTACACAAATCCTGGCCGATCTGATGACCATGCTGGAGCATGCACCAGGCAAAAGCCTTGATCAGATCGCTTTCGCCTACCTCGGAGATGCACGCAACAACATGGGTAACTCGCTGATGGTAGGTGCAGCAAAAATGGGCATGGATATCCGCCTGGTCGCCCCTAAGGCATTTTGGCCGGATGAAGCCCTGCTGGCACAGTGCGCAGACATCGCCCGCGATACCGGCGCACATATCACGGTTACCGACCAGGTTGAGGAAGGCGTTAAAGGTGTCGATTTCCTCTATACCGACGTGTGGGTATCGATGGGAGAACCGAAGGAGGCCTGGGCGGAACGCGTTAGCCTGATGCAGCCTTATCAGATTAATGCCGCGGTGCTGACAGCTACCGGTAACCCACAGGTTAAATTCATGCATTGTCTACCGGCCTTCCACAACGAACAGACCAAAGTAGGCAAGGAAATTGAGCTCGCTTATGGCCTGAAAGGGCTGGAAGTCACGGATGACGTGTTCGAATCGGCCCACTCCATTGTGTTCGATGAAGCGGAAAATCGCATGCACACCATTAAGGCCGTGATGGTCGCCACCCTCGGCGACTGATTGACGGCGCGGCGGTATCGTCTGCCGCCGTGTCTTCTCTACCTCTGAATCATTATTTTCCTGCTGCCCTGCGCAGCTGGAGGAACCCTCATGTCTGAAAAAAAACTGGGGCTGGTGGCCCTGATTGCGCTGGTCATCGGATCCATGGTGGGCGGTGGCGTGTTCAGCCTGCCGCAAAATTTCGCTTCCGTCGCCTCACCAGGCGCACTGCTGATCGGTTGGTTGATCACCGCCGTAGGGATGATCTGCCTGGCATTAATTTATCAGAACCTCAGTGCCCGCTGTCCGCAGCTGGAGGGCGGTATTTACAGCTATGCTCGCGCCGGGTTTGGCGATTTTATTGGCTTCCAGTCTGCCTGGGGCTATTGGTTCTCCGCCTGGCTGGGGAACGTGTCTTATGCGGTGCTGTTGTTCAGTGCCCTAAGCTTCTTCTTCCCGGTGTTCGGCCTGGGCAATAACTGGCAATCAATCCTCGGCGCGTCCATCGTTCTATGGCTGGTGCATGCGTTGGTGCTACGTGGCGTGCAGGAAGCGGCCATGATCAATACCGTGTTAACGGTAGTCAAAGTACTGGTGTTGTTGGTGTTTATTGTGGCGGTCGTGATCGCCTTCCGTATCGGTATTTTTACCGCAGACTTCTGGGGCCGCATGATGGTGGTCGACGGTAGCCATCCTGCCTTGTTTGATCAGGTAAAAAACACCATGTTGGTCACCACCTGGGTCTTTATCGGTATTGAAGGCGCTACCGTTGTTTCCTCACGGGCCGCCAGACGTGCCGATATCGGCAAAGCGACGGTGATCGGTCTGCTGGGTTGCCTGGTGATTTATATCCTGGTCAGCGTGCTGTCGATGGGCGTGCTCGATCAGGCAACGTTGAACGGATTAAAAAATCCGTCAATGGCCGGTGTACTGGAATCCGTGGTCGGCATTTGGGGGGCTCGTTTTGTCGCAGCCGGCGTGATTCTGTCGGTAGCCGGTGCGCTGCTCGCCTGGACACTGTTCGCCGCAGAGTTGCCGTTCGTCGCAGCCAAAGACGGCATGTTCCCGCAGATATTCACCAAAACCAACGCCAATGGCTCGCCAGCAGTGTCGCTGTGGATCACCAATGGTTTGATACAGCTCTTCCTGTTGCTGACGCTGGTCTACAGTGCGGGCTATCAGGCGCTATTCTCCATCGCGACTGCCGCTATCCTTCCCCCTTATCTGTTCAGCGCCGCCTATGGCCTGAAACTGGCGATCACCGGTGAAAGCTACCAACCGGGTGAAACGCGTACCCGCGATCTGATCCTTGGGCTGATAGGCACCGTCTACGGTTTCTGGCTGTGCTATGCAGCCGGCAGCCAGATGTTACTGACCTCATTGTTGTTCGTCCCTGGCTTGCTGGTCTTCCTCTGGCATCAAAAAAATCAACATGCAGAACGGTTGTTGAAAGGTTACGAAGCGTTAATTGCCGTTCTTTTGGTCATTGTCGCCCTTATTACCCTTTATATGATTGCGACGGGTCATATCACCCTCGGTTAACCCATCTTCATTGCATTGATTTATATAGAGTTGTCACTCATTTTTAAACCAAGGCAACATAATGGCGAATAAAATAGAAACCCTGTGGGAGAAAGAACAACGGAAACTGGCATTGTGCCGCAAGCTGGTCGTGAGCCAACGCTATTCATCACAGGAGGAAATCCGCAGTGAAATGATACGAGGGGGTTATCCAGGCATCAGTCAGTCGACCGTTTCCCGTCTGCTGAAAGCACTGGGGGTAATGAAGGTGCAAAACGCCAAAGGGAAAAAGGTCTACTCTCTTAATGCGCTGCATCATCCAGCCCCGTGTATCAGCGAGCCGTTGTCAGCCATGCTGATTGATGTCGAGCATAACGACAATTTTGTGCTGATCCACATGAATTCTGGCTATGCAAAAGCCATGGCACGCATCATTGATCTTTGCGCCTGGCCCGCCGTATTGGGTGTTATCGCCAGCAGCAATGTGGTGTGGGTCGCACCGCGGGATACCCGCTATGTCGCTCAACTGCATCAACGTCTGAAAGCCTTGCTGGAAACCAGCTCCGCCCTCTGATCGCCCCCAAAGCCCTTTCTCAACGAGGGCTTTATTCCCACCTACGTTAGCGAATCCTTGCCCGCCGTCTTATAGTGTTTTTTGTCATATAAAATAGCCGATTAGCCTTTGTCAGCCATCAGTAAAGGTTCTACCGTGCATGCTGACGGCGAAAACGCTGCAAAAACCAATGATAACAATGCGTTCTCGGCACCGGGGATCACGGTGCATTTAAGGGATAACATCAATGAAAGCCAAAATCCTGCCGCTATTCGTACTTGCTGCTCTGTCTACTACCGCATTGGCCGCGACACCTCCCAACACACTGGTGGTGGTGCAATCGCTGGACGATATTGTCAGCCTCGATCCAGCGGAAGCCAACGAATTGTCCAGCATCCAGACCGTACCAAGCCTGTATCAGCGGTTGGTACAGGCGGATCGCGATGACCCGGCGAAAGTCGTGCCAGTACTGGCAGAAAGCTGGCAGGGCGATGTCGCGGCGAAAACGCTGACGATAAAATTGCGCCCGCAGGCGGTATTCGCTTCCGGTAACCCACTCACTGCCGATGATGTGATCTTTTCCTACAGCCGTGCCGTGAAGATGAACAAATCACCGGCGTTTATCCTTAACGTGCTCGGCTGGCAGCCGGATAACATCGATGCACACCTGAAGAAAATCGATGACCACAGTTTGCAACTGAGCTGGACGGCGAACGTCAGCCCGGCGGTAGCACTGAATATTCTCTCTACGCCTATCGCGTCGATCGTCGACAGCAAGGCAGTGCAACCCAATGTCAAAGACGGTGACTATGGTAACGCCTGGCTAAAAATGCACTCTGCGGGTAGCGGGCCATTTAAAATGCGCGTCTATCAACCCCATCAGGCGATTGTGTTGGACGCTAACCCGACGTCGCCGGGCAGTAAGCCACTGTTGAAAAGCATTATCATTAAAAGCGTGCCGGACTCCGCCACCCGTCGCCTGCTGATCCAGCAAGGCGACGCCGACGTGGCGCGTGAGCTTGGCCCGGACCAAACTGTCGCATTGAAGAATCAAGCGGGTGTGAAGGTGCTGGAGATCCCTTCAGCCGAGCAGAACTACCTGGTGTTCAACACCGGTAATACCGCTAACCCCTTGCTGAAAAATCCGGCCTTCTGGGAAGCCGCCCGTTATCTCATTGACTACCAGGGCATCACGAAGGATTTACTTAAAGGCCAATATTTTGTGCATCAGAGCTTCCTGCCCGTCGGGTTGCCGGGTGCACTGAAAGACAATCCGTTCAGCTTCGATCCGGCAAAAGCCAAGGCGATTCTTGCCAAGGCTGGTATCACCAATGCCTCGCTGACGCTGGACGTAGAGAACAAACCGCCGTTTATCACCATCGCGCAGGCGCTACAAGCCAGCTTTGCCGAAGGGGGTGTGAAGGTCGAACTGTTGCCGGCCGCTGGCAGCCAGGTCTATTCACGTGTCCGAGCCAAACAGCATCAGGCAGCGATCCGTTTGTGGATCCCGGACTACTTCGACGCCCACTCCAATGCCAGTGCCTTCGCCTATAACGACGGCAAGACCAGCACCGTCGCAGGCCTCAATGGCTGGCAGATCCCGCAGCTTAGCAAACAGACGCTGGCGGCCGTGGCCGAAGCCGATCCTGCCAAGCGCACCGCGCTGTATACCGCAATGCAGCAGGAGCTACAGCGCAGTTCGCCGTATGTCTTTATCGATCAGGCAAAAACCGAAGTGGTGCTGCGCGATAACGTCAAAGGCTATCAGCAGGGTCTGAATGCCGACATGGTCTATTACGATCGCGTCAGCAAATAAGGCGGCGTCTTTAAGACGTGGGATAGACGAGGCGGCCAGCGCCGCCTCTTCTATAACGGGTCAATTTTCTTGACCAGGGTAATATCAACTCTTTATTTAAAAACAATGCGATGAGCCGGCTTATTTTTATCCAGATGAGTTATGGCATGAATATAATCAAGACGGATACTCACTCTTTCCCCATCATCATCCAGAATAAGAAACTCGCCGTCGCCAGGCCGTGTCAGCGTGGTGATGGATTTAGCGGTTATTACCTTCCCATCGTCTAACTCAATTTTTAATACCCAGAAATATAAGCAGGCGATTTCCAAATGGTCATGGAGATCGCAATCAATCGGTTGATAGGTATTCATAATACAACCTCTTTTAGCCCATTAGGTCGATGAAGGTGAACCAGGCCCCTCCGTAAGCCTGATTTTTTGCAGCGCATCACACAATGAAACCATTAAACATGATCGTTTCGTCACCCACTAGCGGGTAATGCGTGCAGCGTTATAGCAGGTAATATCCACTTCAACTTTGCAATCCACCACCAAATCCGCGACGGCACAAATACGCGCCGGTGGGTGAGCCGCAAAAAACTCACGGAACACTTTATTGAATGACTGGAAATAACGCGCGTCGGTCAGAATAACCTTAACGTGCACCACATCCTCCAGGCCATATCCCGCTTCCATCATGATATCCAGGCAGTTTTGGATCGCCAGACGGGACTGCTCAATAATCCCACCTTCAACCACTTCACCGTCTTTCATCGGTGTCTGGCCGGAAATATACAACCAACCGCCCGCCTCTACTGCTCTGGCAAAAGGCAGGTGCTGCCCACCGGTCCCGGTACCACCGTCAACGCCGTATCTTTTGATCGTCATGCCTTACTCCTGTCGATTTATTTGCCTTGGCGGTGCAAAAACCGCCCGGCGCGCAGGCCAGTAACGGCCTGGTGTTCGTAACTGAGTACACCGTTCACCCACACCGCGTCGATCCCGGCGGCGGGTTGCTGAGGATGGCTGAATGTCGCGCTGTCTTTCACTTTTAACGCATCAAACAGTACCAGATCGGCGTAATACCCTGTTTTGATCAGCCCGCGTTGTGGCAACTGATAGCGCGCCGCGGACATGCCACTCATTTTGTGCACCGCAACGGTCAAGGGGAACAACCCTTCGTCACGACTGTAATGACCAAGTACCCGCGGAAAGGCACCCCACAGACGCGGATGTGGCATCGGATCGTTCGGTAAGCCATCCGATCCCACCATGGTCAACGGATAACTCAACACCCGACGCACGTCCTGCTCGTCCATGTTGTAGTAAATTGCCCCTGCCGGCATCAGTCGCTTGCCTGCATCAACCAGGCTTATCGACCAGGTACCGGCGATGTCGCGCAAAGACTGTCCCGCCATCTCTGGATGCGGCTCGGACCAGGTGATGACGATATCGAATTCATCGGTGATCTGTTTTAGATCCAGTGTGGATGAACTGGCAGAATAGGGATAACAGTCACAGGAGACATCCTGGGTCTGGCGTACTTTGTCGAACAGCTTTAGCGTCTCTTGCGTACGGCCCCAGTTTTTGGCTCCCGCGCATTTATGGTGCGAGATCACCACCGGCACCCGGCCATGGCGGCCAATGCGGAATGCCTCATCCATGGCGTCGAGTATGGGTTCAAACTCCGAACGCAGATGGGTGGTGTAAATCCCCTGCTCATCGGCCAGTTCCTCTGCCAGGGCCATGACCTCTTCGGTAGGTGCCGAAAACGCTGAAGCGTACGCCAACCCCGTACTCAGCCCCAGCGCGCCTTGTTGCAACGCGGTCCGTAACTGCTGGCGCATGGCAGCAATCTCTTCGCCCGTAGCCGGACGAAACAGGTCATCCATCTGGTTGCTACGCAACGTGGTATGCCCAATCAGCGTCGCCACGTTCACCGCAGGGGTCACATGTTCAATTTGCTGACGATAGTCAGTAATCGTCGGGTACACGAAGTGCGCCTTCTCTCCCAGCAGGTTCATCGGGTCAGGCACGTGGGTTTTGATCACCGCTCCGGCCGCGCTGATACCACAGTTGCCGACAATCACCGTCGTGACCCCCTGTGAAATCTTCGGCAGCATCTCAGGCATGCGGATCACGTTGGTATCATCATGGGTATGCACGTCAATAAATCCCGGCGACAACACCCGCTCCCGGCCATCGATCACTACCTCAGAATCAGCCTCAATGCAGGGGGCAATCTCGGCAATGCGATCGTCTTTTACCGCAACATCTGCCCGGTATTGCGGCCCACCGCTGCCGTCGATCACCGTGACATTTTTAAACAGATACTGATACCGCATGAATCATCATCCTTCCGTTATTGTCTGTGGGCCACGGGCTCAATCCCCCAACGGCTGTCGATCGGTTCCGCCGCGATGGCTGTCTAACGCCAACTTGATACGGCGCAGCCGGTCTCTGGACTGACGTTTATTCGCCACAGCCAGTGACGTCGCCAACACGTCCACCATCGCCAGCATGGCGTAGCGCGATGTGCTGGGTTTGTAGATGTAATCATTCTCATGCACCACCAGCGGCAACAACGCGTCAGCTTGCGCCGCAAGTGGCGTTCCCGCAGGTGTGATCGCCACTACTTTGGCACCGTACTGCCGTGCTATGGCCGCACTTTCCACCACGTCTTGCGTGTAACCGCCCAATGACAGCGCCACTACCACATCGTGCTTCGCCACCGCCGCCGCCATCATCCGCACCAACAAACCATCACTCTGCGCCGTCACCGGTAACCCAAGTCGGAACAGGCGATGCTGTACCTCCGCAGCGCATATGGTTGAACCGCCCCCCATGCCTATTGCCACAATTTGCCGGGCATCACTGAGCCACCCCACCGCCTTTGCCAAGGCTGGCTCATCGATCGCCCGCCGGTTGACGTTCAGGACATTGATGATGGTTTCATAAATCCCCTGTATCCCTTCCAGATCAGGCTCTTCATGAATAAATCGCTGCCCGACTGCCAACGACTGCGCCAGTTTGACCTTAAGATCGCGCACATCCTTACACCCCAGCATTTTGGCAAAACGCGTGATTGAGGCTTGGCTAACGCTGGCCTGCCGAGCCAGTTCGGCTATCGGTAAGGCGATCACCGCTTGGGTATCGTCCAGGATGAATTGGGCAATGCGTTTTTCGGCGCTACTCAGCTCGATAAAACGCTCCGTAATACGCGAAATAATGTCGATCTCAACACTCATCGCCTCACCTTATCGTGGTTAAAGTTTGTCATTTACAATGCAAGAAAACAGTGGAAGACTACACAAAAAACAGACCTAAAAATGATACTTTGTACCTAAAAACAGAACAATAAAATTAAAAAACAAATTAAATCAATATCATAAATAAAGATACATAATTCAAAATAGATAGAACATCAAAAGGATAATGTTATGAAATACCAAAAAAATTTCACCGTTACCCACAAAGCCGCCGTGATGCACGCTGACCCAAACAACCCGGCGAACCTGATTAACGAAGATGTCTGCCTGCCCGCTGTCGCCATTAAGCGCAACAGCCTGGAAAGCAATATTGCCTGGATGCAAGGCTATGCCGATGCGCGCGGTGTCTCTCTGGCCCCGCATGGCAAAACCACCATGACACCATGGATCTTCCAGCGTCAGGTGGCACAAGGTGCCTGGGCAATCGGTGTCGGCTCCGCCTGGCAAGCAAAAGTAGCAATGGACGCAGGCGTACCGCGAGTGTTGATGGCCAACCAACTGGTCGGTAGAGCCAACATGCAGCTGATCGCCGAGTTGAAGACTCAGCATCCCAATACGGTTTTCTTTTGCTGTATCGACAGTTTAAGCAATGCGCAGGCCCTCTCAGCCTTTTTCAGTCAACATGGCCAAACGCTGGACGTATTATTGGAATTAGGTGTACCCGGCGGTCGCTGTGGCTGCCGTAGCGTTGTGCAGGCAAAACAGCTGGCGCATGAGATCGCCGCGCTGCCCGGTTTGCGCTTACAAGGTATAGAGTTGTATGAAGGGGTAATGCACGGTGACAACGCCCAGCAAAAAATCGAGCAATTCTTGCGTGATGCTGCCGGCCTGTTGCGTGAACTGCACCAGCAAGGTGTTTTTTCCGGTGAGGAAACCCTCCTGACCGGTGCCGGTTCCTCTTGGTATGACGTGGTTTGCAGCGTCTGGTGCCAAGAAACGCTGCCGGCAAACTGCCGCCTGGTGATCCGCCCCGGCTGTTACATCACCCACGATCAGGGGATTTACCAAGACGCGCAAAATGCCGTGTTGGCCCGTGACAGCTACGCCTGTGATCTGGCGGGCGAGTTAACCTCAGCACTGGAATTGATTGCGCTGGTGCAGTCAGTCCCGGAACCGGGCCGGGTTATCGTCAATTTCGGCAAGCGCGATGCCGCTTTCGACGCCGGCTTGCCGCAACCAATCGCCCATTACCGCAGTGGTGTTCAGCAACAGAGCGGCGTCCAGCACCTGACGACCCAGGGGATTATGGATCAGCACGCCATGCTGAGCTGCCCGGCAGAGTTCCCGGTACAGGTCGGCGATATACTGGTGTTCGCCACATCGCACCCGTGCCTGACCTTTGATAAATGGAAAACGTTATTTTTGATTGATGATGATTACAATGTCATCGAAACCATTGAGACATTTTTCTGATAACGGAAAAGGATATTTCATGAATAACCTGCCCACCGACAGTCTTTTATCGGTGAAGAATCTTTCCCTGGCTCGCCCAGGGGAAGCGCCACGGATTAATGGGATCACGTTTACGCTTCAGCAAGGTGAGTCAGTTACCATTATCGGCCCAAACGGCAGTGGAAAATCCACGTTACTACGGCTCATTACCTGCGAGTTAACGCCGAGTGACGGTGAAATCCTTTTCCGGGGGGATCGCTTATCCGCCTTAAAACCCCATCAACGCGCCCGCGCTATTGCGTTGCTCACCCAACACGATAACGCTGATTTACGCCTTAAAGTTAACGAGTATGTTGCCCTTGGTCGTCTGCCCTGGCAGGCCGATAGCGTGCAGTCACAGCACCAACGCATTATTGCAAAGGCAATGGATGACGTGGGTATCTGCCATCTGCAACATATGCCGTTGAGTAAGCTTTCTGGTGGTGAACGCCAGCGTGCAGGGTTTGCACGCGTCCTGGCGCAGCAGCCCGTGTTATTATTGCTTGATGAACCCACCAACCATCTCGATCCACTCGCCCGGCACCAACTGCTGTCGCTGATCCAGCAGAAAAAGATAGCCACGCTAAAAGTGTTGCATGATCTTGAGTTGGTACAGCCCTTTTCTGACAACGTCATCATGATGAATGAAGGCAAGATCGTTTGTTATGGCCGTCCTGATAGCGTGCTGGAGTCAGTGCACCTGCAACAGGTGTTTGGTATGCGATCTCTGCAAGCACGTCATCCGGAAACCGGCAAAGCAATACGTTTCTTCGAGGCGTTACCGACATAATGCCGGTGAAATCATCACAATCGACCGTTGTTTGATCTAACTACATTTGCCATGTGCGTTATTCAGGTATGTTGCCACCCTAATCAACGGGCCAGGTTGCTGGCTTCGGTTTTGCCGATTTAACCCACGCGGTTATCCGGGAAGTGGCGTGATATTTCTCCACCGTCTTCCACGGCTTTAATGCTGACGACACCTTAGACAAGACACCCGCAGGGTGAAGGTTGACGCGAGGCCAGAAACCGACGCCAAAGCGATCTCAATGGTCCTTCGGTGTGATGAATCTGGAGTCGATGTGAAAAAGTTCGCCCTCGCCGCATTACTGATATTCACCTCAGGCAGTGCCGCTGCTTCTGGTTTTCCTGTCACGGTGGACAACTGTGGCCAGCCCCTTACCTTTAACCAACCCCCACAACGTGCCGTTATTCAAGACATTAATATGTCGCAAATGGCGTTTGCCCTGAATTTACAGCCTGCTATTGTCGGTGTCACAGGGATCTCCGGTTGGTATAAAAACATCCCTGAATTCACGCAACAACAGGGCGCGATTCCTGAACTGGCACCGAAATATCCGACGATCGAAAATCTGCTCGCCGTGAGCCCTGATTTGTTCTTCGCCGGCTGGAACTATGGGCTTCGGGGTGACGTGACCCCGCAAGCGCTGGCAAAATTTAATATCAAAACGCTGGTACTGAGTGAAAGCTGTATCCACGTCAACAGCCATCGTCCACGGGCCAGTATGGATTTGCTCTACGACGATATGATCAGGCTCGGTAAAGTATTCGGTAAACAGGAGGATGCGGAGAAACAGGTCAATGGCTGGAAGCAGCAGGTCGTGGATATCCATCGCAAAATTGCGACGCAAAAACCTATCAAAGTGTTTCTTTACGATTCTGGTGAGGATAAACCCTTTACCAGCGGCGCTTACGCAATGCCAACAGCCATTATTGAGGCCGCGGGAGCGAAGAATGTGATGGATACCCTAAACACCAGTTGGACGACCACCAACTGGGAAAGTGTCGCAGCAACTGAACCTGAATTTATCATCCTGGTGGATTACCAGTCGGAGACGAATCACGATACCGACGTACGACAGCGTTTTCTCGAACAACATCCGCTGATGAAGAAAACCCTGGCTGTCATCCACCACCGTTATTTGAAATTAAAATATCAGGAATTGACGCCGGGCCCTGTCAATATTGAGGCTATCCACAAACTGGCTCACGCCCTTTATCCCGCTGCCGTCAGCTAATGTCGGAAACAACGCGTTTTAGGTTGGTCTGGGGCATTGCCCCGCTGTTGTTGGCAGGGCTCATCCTCGCCAATGTCGCACAAGGGAGTGTGGCACTCTCTTTCACTCAGGTGATGGCTGCGCTAGGCATTACCCCTGGTGAGGTGCCGCCAATGATTAAAAGCATTGTGCTGGAACTGCGTTTGCCACGCACCTTGCTCGGGTTGCTGGCAGGTGCCGGGTTGGCGCTGGTTGGTGCACTATTACAAACCACGACCCGTAATGATCTGGCCGACCCGTTCTTATTTGGTCTCTCTTCTGGCGCCTCTGCCGGCGTAGTGCTGGTGATTACCCGCCTCGGTGATAGCCTCGGGGCGTGGACATTACCGGTTTCCTCTTTTGTCGGCGGCATGCTCTCCGCTGCCGTGGTGATGATTATTTTTGTGACGCAGTCGCAGAAAGGCACCGAGAAATTGATTATCTGCGGCCTGGCGGTCTCTTTTTTATTCGGCGCCTTCACAAATTATTTGGTGTTTTCCGGTGATCAACGGGCAGCCAGCAGCGTACTCTTCTGGACGTTGGGTGGGCTGGGGTTAGCACGTTGGGACAACCTGATTTTTGCAGTGATAGCGCTGCTGTTACTGGTGATATTGATCGCATTCCGCTGGCGTTCACTGGATGGCTTACTGGCGGGAGAACAAACCGCAGGCACCCTGGGCATCAACACGAATCGCTTACGCACTGAGGTATTTCTGTGTTGTTCACTGGCGACTGCACTGCTGGTCGCCTTAACCGGAGTCATTGGGTTTGTCGGTTTAATGGTCCCCCACCTGGCACGCCCATTCACCGGCGTCCGTCACCGCCGTCTGCTGCCGCTAGTTGGCATATTGGGGGCTATATTGCTCTCCGCCGGAGATCTCCTAAGCCGTGTCATCATCGCGCCACAGGAACTTCCCATTGGGATTATTACCGCCGGCCTTGGCGGTATTTTCGTGCTGGTTATTTTGCTACGACGTACTCACTGATCCTCGCGCTATTCGCATGTATCTAAAAGCAACACATCAAATCCACCAGCCAATCGATTGCGAAATGACAAAAAATCGGCGTTTTAGCGCTTGCAGTGTCCAAAAGCGCGAGTATAATGCGCGACAATTTGCCAGGAGAAAGCATGAAAAACGACGTTTGTTTTGTTAGCCACAACCGACAAAACCGACTGCCAATCGGCAGCCAACTGCCGTTATTTCTCCTGTTGCTAAACCGATCTTTTCAAGCCCCTCGTTGAGGGGCTTTTTTTTGCCTTAAAAAATTATGCCCAATAGATTTCGGGGCGCAGCCAGGCAGCAACCGATGGTATCCCAGGAGCTTAATCAACTAAGTGATTGGGGTAAAAACGAGAAGCCAACGCCGCTGTGGTTCGAAAGATAACGGGCATTCCCGCGCCACGGGCATGCATCGAGGAGAGTGAAAAATGGCCAACCCGCTGTATCACAAAAATATCATCTCTATTAACGATCTCAGCCGCGAGGATCTGGAACTGGTGCTACGCACCGCTGCCAGCCTGAAAGCCAATCCACAGCCTGAACTGCTAAAGCACAAGGTCATTGCCAGTTGCTTCTTTGAAGCATCAACCCGTACCCGCCTGTCATTTGAAACCGCGATGCACCGCCTGGGAGCTTCAGTGGTTGGTTTTGCCGACGGCAGCAACACCTCACTCGGCAAGAAAGGCGAAACCTTGGCTGATACCATCTCGGTGATTGGTACCTACGTCGACGCCATCGTGATGCGCCACCCACAGGAAGGTGCTGCACGACTGGCAACCGAATTCTCCGGGGGTATTCCGGTGCTCAACGCCGGTGACGGCGCCAACCAGCATCCGACCCAAACACTGCTCGATCTGTTTACCATTCAAGAAACCCAGGGCCGCCTGAACAATATCAACATTGCTATGGTGGGCGACCTGAAATACGGACGTACCGTGCACTCGCTGGCACAGGCGCTGGCTAAATTTGAAGGCAACCGCTTCTTCTTCATCGCCCCGGACGCGTTGGCCATGCCGACCTATATCCTGAAAATGCTGGAAGAGAAAGGCATCCAATACAGCTTGCACAGCAGCATTGAAGAAGTGGTTCCTGAATTGGATATTCTCTACATGACCCGGGTGCAGAAAGAACGTCTGGATCCTTCCGAATACGCTAACGTGAAGGCGCAGTTCGTCCTGCGTGCAGCGGATCTGGCGGATGCACGCACCAATCTCAAAGTCTTGCACCCACTGCCACGCATTGACGAGATTACCACCGACGTGGATAAAACACCGTACGCCTACTATTTCCAGCAAGCAGGTAACGGTATTTTCGCCCGTCAGGCACTGTTGGCACTGGTATTAAACGCAGATTTGGCTCTTTAAGGGGGAACCGTCATGACTCACGATAATAAACTGCAGGTTGAAGCGATCAAATGCGGTACGGTGATTGACCACATTCCGGCACAGATAGGTTTTAAGCTGTTGACGCTGTTCAAATTGACTGCCACCGATCAGCGCATCACTATCGGCCTGAACCTGCCCTCCAATGAGCTGGGCCGCAAAGACCTGATCAAAATCGAGAACACATTCCTGACGGAACAACAGGCTAACCAGTTGGCGATGTATGCGCCCAAAGCCACGGTCAACCGCATCGATAATTACGAAGTGGTGCGTAAACTGACCCTCAGCCTGCCGGATCATATCGACGGCGTGCTGACCTGCCCGAACAGCAACTGCATCAGCCGCAGCGAACCGGTGTCGTCCAGCTTTAGCGTAAAATCCCGCGACGGTGACGTACATCTGAAGTGCCGCTACTGCGAGAAAGAGTTCGAACATCAGGTGGTGTTACAGGCAGACTGAAATATGCCTATTGACCGGGAACGGCGCTGTTAATCTGCTCGCCACTCCCTATAATGAGTCACTGAAGAAAATACCCACGTTTATTACCCAATGGATTTCGAGCCGCAGCTAGGCGGCAAGTGTGGGAATTCCCAGGAGCTGACTTAAGTCAGTGACTGGGGTGAGCACACGCAGTCAACAACGCTGCGGTTTGAAAGACGAAGGGTAAATTAGGAGAAAAAATGTCACGTAACATTAGCACTGAACTCGCCCCGGCAGCCATTGGTCCTTACGTGCAGGGCGTTGATCTGGGCAGCATGATCATCACTTCCGGTCAGATCCCGGTTGATCCTAAAACCGGCGCCGTTGCCGACGACGTCGCCGCTCAGGCACGCCAGTCACTGGAAAACGTTAAAGCAATCGTTGAAGCTGCCGGCCTGAAAGTCGCCGATATCGTGAAAACCACGGTATTCGTGAAAGACCTGAACGATTTCGCCACCGTTAACGCCGCTTACGAAAGCTTCTTTACCGAGCACAGCGCGCCGTTCCCGGCCCGTTCTTGCGTCGAAGTCGCGCGTCTGCCAAAAGACGTGAAAATCGAAATCGAAGCCATCGCCGTTCGTCGTTAATTCCACGACCACGCACGCGACCAACGGTCAGCCCTCGGCTGGCCGTTTTTATTTATTCCAGTTACAGCATGTCCCTCTAATGGCGCGCCACTAACGATCACTCTGGCCCACACTTACCGTAGTTTCGCCCTGTTTTAAGGCAACCTCTTCTTTGACTGCACCTAAAGTGTGCTCTTTATCGGCGAAAAACCGTGGTTTCGCGCCATTTTCGCCCCTTTATCACCTTGGCACATTTTATGCTGGATCCGTTTACAGCCTGCAATGTCGACGAGGTGATGATGCTAAATATCGATCTGTCCGCTTCACCGTTTTTTGATGAGATGCTTCTGGCTGAGGGTAAACACCGGGGTCACTACGAAGCTTACTGGCACTGGCTGCAACAGGCCGATCAAAAGGCCATTCAGCGCAAAAGGGAAGAAGCTGCACTGCTGTTTCACCGAGTGGGGATTACCTTTAATGTCTATGGTGAGGATGATGGTGCCGAACGATTGATCCCGTTTGATAGCGTGCCACGTATCATACCCGCCAGCGAATGGGCGATGCTCGATCGCGGTATTCGCCAACGCGTCCAGGCGTTAAACGCCTTTCTTCACGACATTTACCACCAACAACACATTCTGAAAGCCGGGATCATTCCGGCAGAACAGGTGCTGGCTAATGATCAATATCAGCCCTGTATGCAAGGCGTCGATCTGCACCGCAATATTTACGCGCACATCGTTGGCGTGGATATGGTGCGCAACGGCGATGGCCAGTATTACGTGCTGGAAGATAACCTGCGTACCCCTTCCGGCGTTTCCTACATGCTGGAAAACCGCAAGATGATGATGCGCCTGTACCCCGAACTGTTCGCCCAGCAACGTATTGCACCGGTGGAGCGCTATCCATCGCACCTGCTGCAAACCCTGCGTGAAAGCTCGCCGATTAACGATCCCACGGTCGTGGTACTGACACCGGGCCGCTTTAACAGCGCCTATTTCGAACACAGTTTCCTGGCACAGCAGATGGGGGTTGAGCTGGTTGAAAGCGCTGATCTGTTCGTCAAAGACGGTGCCGTGTTTATGCGTACCACCGCCGGACCATGCAAGGTGGATGTCATTTACCGCCGGGTGGATGACGCTTTCCTCGATCCACTGGCGTTCCGCCCTGACTCAATGCTCGGTGTTCCGGGGCTGCTGTCGGTTTACCGCACCGGCAACGTGGTACTGGCAAACGCCATTGGTACCGGCGTGGCCGACGATAAATCAATCTATCCGTATGTGCCTGACATGGTGCGTTTCTATCTGCAAGAAGAGCCGATCCTCAACAATGTGCCGACCTGGCAATGTCGCCACAAGAATGAGCTGTCGTATGTGCTGGCAAATCTGGATCAGATGGTGGTGAAAGAAGTCCACGGGGCCGGTGGCTACGGCATGTTGATCGGCCCGGCAGCGACCAAAGACGAAATCGCCCATTTCCGCACCTTGCTGTTAGCCAAACCCCATAACTACATTGCGCAAAATACACTTGCGCTGTCGACCTGTCCGACTTTCGTCAACGAAGGCCTGGCCCCACGACATATCGATCTGCGGCCATTTGCCCTCAGCGGTGCCGAAATTCGACTGGTGCCAGGTGGCCTGACACGTGTGGCGCTGGCGCAAGGTTCGCTGGTGGTCAACTCGTCGCAAGGCGGGGGAACCAAGGATACCTGGGTGTTGGAGGACGACGTATGCTGAGCCGAACTGCCAGTGAACTCTATTGGATGGCCCGTTATCTGGAGCGGGCAGAAAGCATTGCCCGGGTGCTCGATGTCACTAATAAGCTGTCGATGATGCCGATCCGCGACAGCGAAGATCAGGATTTGCAGGTGCCACTCAATCTGACCAGTACCGGGCAGTTGTATGCCGCCGCCTATCCCGACCTGACCATGGCCAATCTGGTGAGTTTTTTTGCACTCGACAGCCGCAATCACAGTAGCATTTACAGCTGTCTGCAAATGGGGTGGAACAATGCCCATGCGGTGCGCGGCAGCCTGTCTTCCGAGGTTTGGGAGTGCATTAACGCGACCTGGATCGAGATGAAGCTGATCCGCCGTCAGGGCATCGGTTCGGTGGGCGCAGATGCCTTTTTCGATTGGGTGAAAGAACGCTCACACCTGTTTCGCGGTGCCATGTTTGGCACCCTACTGCGCAGCGATGCCATGTGCTTTATCCGCCTCGGTACCCTGCTGGAACGGGCCGACAGCACCGCACGCCTGCTGGGTGTCAAGAATACCTTGATGGACAGCGACGGCGACCCGGTACGTGAGTATTACCGCATGGACACACTGCTGCGGGCAGTCAGCGCACGCGAAGCCTATCACAGCATCTACAAGCAGCAGCTCAGCCGGGACACCATTGCCGAACTGATGATCTTGCGTAATGAAATCCCGCGCTCCCTGCTGGCCTGCGTCGGCGATATGGTGCAGCAGCTGGAGCAAATTGGCGGTAACCGTTCAAATCAGCCACGCCGGCTGGCACATACACTGCACGCCGAACTGCGTTTCAGCAGCATGAAAGACCTGAATGAGGTTGGGCTGAACGACTGGTTAGAAGCGTTTCTTGGGCAAATTGGCGGTATCGCGGAGAGCGTCCATCACACTTATCTGGAGGCACAATGAAACTGAACATTGAGCACAATACCCATTATACCTACGCCCAACAGGTACAGCGTAGCACCCAGTATCTGCGCCTGACGCCACAGGACTCAGAGCATCAACGCATCATTTCCTGGCAACTGACGCTACCGGAAGATGCGGTATGCACCACTGACGCCTTCGGCAACGTGCTGCATGTACTGACGCTGGACCATCCGCATCAGGCGATTACCATTCAGGCCCATGGCGTGGTGGAGATTGAAGACGGGGCAGAAGATCAGGTCATGGGGCATCTGTCACCGTTGGTCTTTCTGCGCCACAGCCCGTTGACCCAGCCCGACAGTGCGATACAGGCCTTTGCCCTACGCTATTACCAACCACACGCGGTGCTCGACGGGCTGGAACACCTGATGAGCGAACTGTTGCTGAAAATGCCTTACGGCCCAGGTTCCACCAGCGTCACCGACAGTGCTGCCCAAGCCTTCGCGACCGGTACCGGTGTTTGCCAGGATCACACCCATGTGTTTCTGGCCTGCTGCCGCAGCCTGAATATTCCGGCACGCTATGTCAGTGGCTATCTCTACAGCGAAGATTCTAGCCATGTCGCTACTCATGCGTGGGCCGAAGCCTGGGTCGACGAACGCTGGCACAGCTTCGACGTCACCAATAACACCCGTTTGCCAAATCAGCACCTTAAGCTTGCCGTGGGTATCGACTATCTGGACGCATGCCCGGTACGCGGCATACGGTTAGGGGGAGGCTGTGAAAATATGCAGACCATGGCCGAAGTGCAGATGATGCCAACCGGACAATAGCATCTTGCCGAAAACGAAGGTTTACGGCACGCTGGCGTTTGGCGGTGTGCCAGTACTGTTTTGAGGGATTGTGGTATGACCTATTGTGTGGCCATGCGCTTATCATCCGGGCTGGTCTTTGCTTCCGATTCACGCACCAATGCCGGAGTGGACCATATTTCCATCTTCCGCAAACTGCACGTGTTCCAGCAAGACGGTGACCGCATGCTGGTGCTGCAAAGCGCCGGTAATCTGGCAACCACCCAAAGTATCATTAGCCTGCTACAGCGCCGCTGTAAGGATGCCGAGCGCCTAAATCTATTGAACGCACCCAGTCTGTACGAAGCCGCCACGCTGGTGGGCGAAACCGTGCGTGAAGTGATCCAACGCGACAGCGAAGCCCAGCAGAGCGGGAGCACCACCGACTTCAGTTGTAGCCTGTTGCTTGGCGGCCAGATCACGGGCGAAGAGATGCGGTTATTCCATATCTACCCGCAAGGCAATTTTATCGAAGCCACCCGCGATACGCCCTATTTCCAAATTGGCGAAAGTAAGTACGGCAAACCGATTATTGATCGGGTGCTCAATTACGATACCCCGCTGGAACAAGCGATGCAGTGCGCGCTAATCTCCCTCGATTCCACACTACGCAGCAACCTGTCGGTCGGTTTGCCGCTCGACGTGATGATCTACCCACGCGACAGCTTCAGCAGCGCTCAACAATATCGGATTACTGAAGATCATCCACATTTCAGCGCCATCCGCAGAGGCTGGGGCGAAGGGCTGGTCAGCATTTTCAAACAGTTGCCGCCGTTGCAGCTGTAAGTTTTTGTGAGGGCTCAGCATGCTGAGCCCCTACGCATGCAAAGCCCAACGAAGCAAAGCCCGACGAGGCAGAAAGTTATTCGATCGCGCTGGCACGCAGCAAGGTTTCCAGCGGATAAACCGCCGCAATCACCACTTCGTCCCGTATCTGTGCGGCTGCATCCAGTTGTTGTTGTATCTGTCCGGCTTCGGCTTTGCTCAAGGGCTTGTTTTGCTGATAGCGTTCCAGCAACATCAGACCCAATGTGGACAATGAGCCGACATCCTGCGCCACCGGAGCCAAGTCCTGCATCACCCTGTTACCGGCAATCACCGTTTTTACCGGGGCGGTATTCAACTGCCAACGCTGCAAACGCTCGCGCAACGCCAGCGCTGCGGCTCGATCGTTACGATCCTTCACCAACGCGGCAACCTGCAGGCCCATCTCGCGTACCGCGTTACTTTCCGGGGGTAACGCATCGGCAAAGCGGTTCAGCGGCTCGAACTGATGGTAGTTGCCGGCCTTGAATTTCAAATGCTGGCGGGTGTAGTACTGACCCGGTTCTACCGCTTCAGCCAGCGTGTAGAGCGGTGCGATCTGCACGCTGTTCGCCAACCGGGTAAACTCGCGAGCGGTCTCAGCATGTTGCTGCAACCCCACCGACACGACCGACCAGGCATCAACCGCCGCCAGTCGCCGATACATGTTGTTTTCATCGGTCACATCCTGCGCTGACCACAAGCGCTCCGCCACCGCGAACCCACGCGGCCACAGTTTAAGATCAAGAATGGGGGCTCTGATGTTTTCCGCCCATAGCGCCGCTTCACCGCCGAGAATATTAGCCTGCTGCTTCAGCCCCGGCACTACCGGCATCTTGCCTGCCGGAACAGTGGCCAGCTTACTGCCGCTGGTCGGGTAACGTACGTTGCCGACCAATGTATACCCACTGAGTTTGTCTTGATCCAACGTGAACACCGGGCGCGTATCCCCCATCCAGGTATCGAGACGGAAGCTCACTTGTTGTGGAGAACGCCAGACAATATCGTGCAATGCGCGCCGAGACTTGCCATTAAAATCGATAAAGCCACGCCAACCCTGTTTCCCTTCAATCAGGGTAAAACTGCCCTCCACTGCACTGCCCTTCAGGCGCGGCATGCTGAACTGCCAGCTCTGCGCTTTCTCATCGGGCTGCACCTCGGTAGCAACGCCCAGTGGCTGCGGCAGGATCTCATTGCGATAGTGATAGGCCGTGCTCTGCGGTTGATCAAGGTAGAAGCCGGTGGACAGAATGCCCTGGTACCCGTCCTGCGCGCTGGCACCGAGTGAATCCGGCCCCTGCCAGGACTGGATAACAATGGTGCGTGGCAGAGACGGATGATAAATCTCATCCCAGCCAACCATCTGCCGTTGGTGCTGCTCAAGGATTTTTTCCAGCTTTTGGTTGAAGTAGGCCTGCAGTGCATGGGTATCAGCCAACTGATGTTGCTGCATAAAGCTCTGAATGGCTTTTGATTCTTTCCACTGGCTGGCATCGACCTCATCACCGCCAATATGCAGGTATGGATCGGGGAAGATCGCGGCCAGTTCACCTATGATGGCGTCAACAAACTGATAAACGTCATCACGTGTCGGATCGAGCGTTGGCTTATGTACACCCCACTTGCGTTCCATCTGATACGGCCCCGGCGCACTCATCAATTCCGGGTAGGCCACCGCGATACTTGAAGCATGGCCTGGCAGATCGATTTCCGGCACTACCCGGATGCCGCGTGCGGTCGCGTAGGCCACCACCTGTTGCATCTGCTCACGGGTATAAAACTGGCCGTCGCTGGCCTGTTGTTGCAGTTTAGGGTAATGCTCTGAAGCAAAGCGCCAACCCTGATCGTCGGTCAGATGCCAATGAAACACGTTGAGTTTCGCCGCTGCCATACCGTCAAGCTGGCGCAGAATATCTGCCACCGGCAGGAAATGACGTGCAGAATCCAACAGCACACCGCGCCACGGGAAACGTGGCACGTCGGTGATACTTACCAACGGCAGGAAGGTGTTCTGCTCATCTGTCTGTACCAGCTGGAGCAGGGTTTCCATCCCGCGTAACGCGCCAAAACGGGTATTGGCTGTCAACGTGACGCCGTCCGGTTTCACCACGAGTTTGTAGCTCTCGTCACTGTCCGGCAGCGGCTGCACCGCCACCTTATCTTTGATATCGACCTTAACGACCACGCCCGTATCTGTTGTTGCCTGCGGCGCCAACGTCCAGCCGGTTTGCAACTCAAGACGCTGCCGCCAACGTTGCTGCGCATCGGCCAAATCGTCGCCTTGCACGTTAATTGATAAGCGGTGATCCAGCACCAGCCTGCCTGCTGGCTGAGTCAGTTCAACCTGTTGCGGCCAGGGCATCAACGGCAGATCACCGGCTGGCTGCGCCAGTGCGCCCAGAGACAATAATAACGATGAAGCCAATAGCGTATAGCGCAGAGTTCTGTGCATCAGAAATTCCTCAGAGGAAAAAAATCAATAAAAACAGCAAAAAGATAATGAAGCTGTAAATAAAGACTGAGCACAGTGCAGATGTCCAACGGTGAGGGCGAAAAGCCGGGTTGGATCACAAATGCCCCTCTTACGCATGCAAGAGGGGCGCGGGAATTATTGCCAGCCGTAGCGGCGCACAAACCAGCCTTTCACGCACTGGGTCAACACCATATAACCGGCCAGGATCAGCACCAACCACGGGAAGTAGCCGAGCGGCAGTGCCTGCAATTGCAGGAAACCGGCTAACGGCGAGAAGGTCAGGCCAATACCAGTAGTGATCACAACCAGCGTCATGATACACAGCGGCCACGAAGGGCGACTCTGGATAAACGGAATTTTGCGTGTGCGAATCATATGCACAATCAGTGTTTGCGACAGCAGACCTTCAACAAACCAGCCGGACTGGAACAACGTCTGCATTTCAGGCGTATTGGCCTTAAACACCCACCACATCAGGCTGAAGGTCAGCACGTCGAAGATCGAACTGATCGGCCCAAAGAACACCATAAAGCGCCCAATATCGCCGGAGTTCCAACGCTGCGGCTGCGTTATCTGATCGTCATCCACGTTATCAAATGGAATCGCAATCTGCGAAATATCATACATCAGGTTCTGGATCAGAAGGTGCAGCGGTAACATCGGCAGGAACGGTAAGAAAGCGCTGGCAATCAGCACGCTGAACACGTTACCGAAGTTGGAGCTGGCGGTCATCTTGATGTACTTGAGCATATTGGCGAAGGTACGACGCCCCTCAATCACACCTTGCTCCAGCACCATCAGGCTTTTTTCCAGCAGAATGATATCCGCCGCTTCCTTGGCAATATCCACCGCAGAATCGACAGAAATACCAATGTCCGCCGCACGCAGCGCCGGCGCATCATTGATGCCGTCCCCCATAAAACCAACCACATGACCCTGCTGGCGCAACAGCTTGACGATGCGTTCCTTGTGCAGTGGCGTCAACTTGGCGAATACCGTGGTACGTGCCGCCGCCTGCGCCAGTTGCTCATCGTCCATCTGTTCGATTTCACTGCCACGCAACACATGATCCGCCGCCAGCCCGACGTCTTTACACACTTTCGCTGCCACCAGCTCATTGTCACCCGTGAGGATCTTCACCGTGACACCGCTGTTTTTCAACGCCGCCAGTGCAGGCGCCGTGCTCTCCTTCGGTGGATCGAGGAAGGCCACATACCCTTCGAGGATCAGATCCGATTCGTCAGCCACACTATATTCATGCGCCTGCGCTGGCAGGATCTTGTTAGCCACCGCGACAACCCGCAGCCCTTGCTGGTTAAGATCGTCGGTGATACGCCGAATCCGAGTCAGCAGCGCTTCAGTCAGCGGGATCACCTCATCTTCTTGCCGCACATGGCTGCAAATTGCCAGCATCTCCTCCAGGGCACCCTTGCAGATCAGCTCGTGATATTGCGCGTCTTTGGCCACAACCACCGACATACGGCGGCGTTCAAAATCAAACGGGATCTCATCGACCTTACGGTAATGTTGCAGCACATCCGGCTGTTCATTTTGCTCTGCACAGCTCAGCACCGCCACGTCGAGCAGGTTTTTCAGCCCGGTCTGGTAGAAACTGTTCAGCCAGGCGTAATGCAGCACCCGATCACTGGCGACACCGAAGACGTCAGTGTGACGTTCCAGTACGATTTTATCCTGGGTCAGAGTCCCGGTTTTGTCAGTACACAGAATATCCATGGCGCCAAAATTCTGAATAGCGTCCAGGCGTTTGACGATCACCTTCTGTTTGGACAGTTTTACTGCCCCTTTGGCCAATGTCGACGTGACGATCATCGGCAACATTTCCGGTGTTAACCCCACCGCAACCGACAGTGCAAACAGCGCGGCTTCCCACCAATCACCCTTGGTGTAGCCGTTGATCAGCAACACAATCGGTGTCATCACCAACATAAAACGGATCAACAGCCAGCTGACCTTGCTAATGCCGCTCTGGAAGGCGTTCGGTTGCTCATCCTGGCTGATGACGCGTTGCGCCAGCTGGCCAAAGTAAGTATCCCCGCCGGTACCGATCACCATCGCCAGCGCGGTGCCACTCACCACGTTGGTGCCCATAAAGCACAGGTTTTGGCATTCCAGCGGATCGTCCACCTGCCCGCGCAACTCGGCAACTTTCTCTACAGGCAGAGATTCACCGGTCAGTGCGGCCTGGCTGATAAACAGATCCTTAGCCGACAACACGCGAAGATCCGCCGGGATCATGTCGCCTGCCGCCAATTTTATGATATCGCCTGGCACCAACTGGGATATTGGCAGTTCAATATGTTCACTTTTGCCCGTCAACGCGTCACTGCGGATCACTGTCGCGGTATTGCTGACCATGGCCTTCAGCGCATCTGCCGCCTTGTTGGATCGCGCTTCCTGAATGAAATTAAGCAGTGTCGAGATCACCACCATCAGGGCGATCACCAGTGCACCGGTCAGATCTTCCGTCGCATACGAGATCATGCCGAGTGCAGTCAGCAACAGATTGAATGGGTTGCGATAGCAGTGCCACAGGTGTTGCCACCAAGCCTCTTGCTGCTGATCGTCGATAATGTTTTCACCGCAGCGCTGACGCACCACATCCGCCTCATGGGCGGTAATGCCTTCAGGATGGCTATGGAAGCGCAAGTACAGTTGGGTTGTGTCAGCAGCAGCACATTCTAAACGCTGCTGCGCCAGGCCGGCGGGCAACCCCTGAGCTTTGCCGCTAAGGCCGTCCAACAAGCTGTCACGGTGCACCAAACGGCGCGGTAAATTGCGGCTGAGCAAGCCCAGCAGCCGACGGGGGATATTTTTCAGTTTCATTTTTTCGCACCTCGTCGCCCATTGCCTCACGGCAGCGGGTGAACGCAGGATCTTTCCCCAGCCAGGCTTTCGGACACGCCAAAAAGCCTCTGCCGGAGCAGATTCTTGTATTTTTAAAAGCAGCAGGAGCGAACGACGGGCGTGCGCTACCGGTTACCGTTTACTTCACCGGTAAAACAGCAGCGCAGAGCGGGCAGGTTTTACCGGATCACCGAGTGAGTGTCTAAGGCTGTCGGATCGGGATCCATACGGGTGATAACCTCCGGTAAATGAAAAGATCGAACGACAAGAGCGGCCGTTCAGCGCAGTACACAAATCCCCTTATTGCGCCAAGATCCGTTGCGGAAAATAGGCTATGCTGACGGGCATTCAGCGTACGCCGTCAATTTACGCCTTTTAACCTAAACGACAAGTAAACCATGCAAAACCGGCTGACCATCAAGGACATCGCACGCCTGAGCGGCGTAGGAAAATCCACCGTATCACGGGTGTTGAACAACGAAGGCAGCGTAAGCCCGCAGACCCGCGAACGGGTGGAGGCGGTGATCCGTCAGCAGGGGTTTACACCGTCCAAGTCGGCACGTGCGATGCGCGGCCAAAGCGACAAAGTGGTGGGTATTATCGTTTCCCGTCTCGACTCACCGTCGGAAAACCAGGCGGTGCGTACCATGTTGCCGCTGCTCTATCAGCAGGGCTTCGACCCGATCGTTATGGAAAGTCAGTTTGAAACACGGTTGGTGAAAGAGCATCTGCACGTCCTGCAGCAGCGTAACGTCGACGGGGTGATCCTATTTGGCTTCACAGGACTGACGGCAGCGATGCTAAGCCCATGGCAAGACAAGATGGTGGTGCTGGCTCGCGAATACGAGGGGTTTTCTTCAGTTTGCTACGATGATGACGGTGCCGTACGGCTGTTGATGGAACGCCTTCAACAACAGGGCCACCAGCACATCAGTTACCTGGGAGTACAACTTTCGGATGCCACCACGGGTATGCGCCGCCATCAGGCTTATCTGGACGCTTGCCAGCAACAGCGGATAACCCCAAGCGTAGCCTTGGGGGAACTGAGCTATCAGAGTGGTTTCCAACTGGCCGCTTCGGTCATCGATCCCCAGACCACGGCGCTGGTGTGCGCCTCGGACACCATCGCCCTGGGCGCCATCAAATACCTGCAACAGCAACATATTGCCCCACTGCAAGTTTGCGGTATCGGTAATACCCCGCTGCTTAATTTCCTGTTCCCTGAAACGTTTTCGGTTGACCTCGGCTACGGCAGCGCCGGGCTGCAAGCCGCCCAGCAGTTATTAGGCCAGCTCAGCGGCGAACTGGGTATCCGCCAGATCATCGTACCAAGCAAACTCGCCTAAGGGCGGGTTTGCTGGGGCTATTAGGTAGCGTGATAACCGCTTTCAAGGCCGTCCTTCATAGCCATCCCAGTAGGTAGCCACAGCGGAATCCAGCAGGATCTGGCGTTGTTTTTGCGGGTTATCCACTGAATATTCCCGATTGATAAATTTCCCTTTCTTCCCCATGTCGCTGAGGAATTCAGGGCTGCGGAAATAGGCTTCCTGCTGCTCTGCCTGCTTGCGCGTCAATCCTTTGGCCCGATCGGCCTTCCCCATTTGATAGAACTGGTCAAAAAACGGAATAGAGGCTTTTATCGAGTCCGGAATTTGCGTCCGCATTTCGGGGGAAAAATCCTCTCGCGCCAGCTGATAAATCGCATGCCGGGCGTGGCGTTCCGGGCTGCTTTTTTGGCCGGTACAGGCGCTCAGGAACAACGCGGTGAGAACAATAAGAATTCGGGGCAATGTCAAAGTCATCATTCTTCCTTGAAAAAGTGCGTGGTAGCGACGATCACATAATGTATTGGACTAACGCGTCGCGCTAATTTCAATCAACTTATTGATTGTTAAGGGTGACAGTATAGCCGCCAATGCGTTTGTTCAAGATAATATTGCTGGATGTTTCGGCCAGCGCTCAAAATTCCCTGCGGGATAAATGGTCATTTTTTTATCGTTTTGTGATCCTCGCCCCAAACCGGGAACGTTCCCATTCCATAAGAAAAGGGGAATGACTAAGCTTTGATCATTACTCAGTCAACACCTCTGCGACAGTCCCATACCAAGAAAGGTATCTAATAATGAGCAAAGTAAAACAGCAGGATATCGATCGCCTGATTGTGCTGGTGGGCGGGCGCGAGAATATCGCTACCGTCAGCCATTGCATTACCAGGCTGCGTTTTGTTCTCAATGACCCAGCTCTGGCTAAACCGAAAGAAATCGAAGAGCTGCCGATGGTCAAAGGTTGCTTCACCAATGCCGGTCAGTTCCAGGTGGTGATTGGTCCGGAAGTCGGTGATTACTACCAGGCATTGATCGCCACCACCGGCGTCAATGAAGCGGATAAAGAACAAGCCAAAGTGGCAGCGCGCCAGAACATGACCTGGAGCGAACGTGCCATCTCTCACTTTGCTGAAATCTTCTTCCCACTGCTGCCTGCCTTGATCAGCGGCGGTTTAATCCTCGGTTTCCGCAACGTGATCGGCGACATCCCGATGTCCGGCGGCCAAACGCTGGCGCAGATGCATCCGGCGTGGAAAACCATTTACGACTTCCTGTGGCTGCTCGGCGAAGCCATCTTCATGTTCCTGCCAGTCGCCATTTGCTGGTCCACAGTGAAAAAAATGGGTGGCACGCCGGTGCTGGGTATTGTGCTGGGCGTCACGCTGGTTTCCCCGCAGTTGATGAATTCCTATCAACTCGGTCAGCAGATTCCGGAAGTGTGGAACTTCGGCTGGTTCACCATTCAGAAAGTCGGCTATCAGGCGCAGGTGATCCCTTCCATGCTGGCCGGTATGGCGCTGGGCTGGATTGAGACCCGCCTGAAAAAGATCGTGCCGGATTACCTGTATCTGGTGGTAGTGCCGGTGGTTTCACTGCTGCTGGCAGTGTTCCTGGCACACGCGTTTATTGGGCCGTTTGGTCGCATGATTGGCGATGGCGTAGCCTGGGCGGTAAAAGCCGTGATGACCGGTAGCTTCGCACCGATTGGCGCCGCGCTGTTTGGCTTCCTGTATGCACCGCTGGTGATTACCGGTGTGCATCAGACTACCCTAGCCATCGATATGCAGATGATCCAGAGCATGGGTGGTACCCCGGTCTGGCCACTGATTGCGCTGTCTAACATTGCACAAGCCTCTGCGGTACTGGGCATTATCATTGTCAGCCGTAAAGCCAACGAACGAGAAATCTCTGTACCGGCGGCCATCTCCGCCTACCTCGGCGTTACCGAACCGGCGATGTACGGGATCAACCTGAAATACCGTTTCCCTATGCTGTGCGCGATGATCGGCTCCGCCTTCGCCGGGCTGATCTGCGGCCTGGACGGCGTGATGGCTAACGGTATCGGCGTCGGTGGTTTGCCGGGCATCCTGTCGATCAAACCGCAGTTCTGGATGATTTACACGGTGGCGATCCTGGTGGCGGTGATTATCCCTCTGGTACTGACCATCATGGTTTACAAACGCAAAGCCAGCCGCGGTGAGCTGCCGGTCTGATTGAAATGTAGGGGCCCGCCAAGCCGGGCCCGTTGTCACGATTCAAAGGTATTACTATGAGCAATCCAATCCCCTGGTGGCAAAACGGTGTCATCTACCAAATCTATCCGAAGAGTTTTCAGGACAGCACCGGCAATGGCTACGGCGATCTGGCCGGTGTAACCCAGCGGCTGGACTATCTGCAGGAACTGGGCATCGACGCGATCTGGCTGACGCCGGTGTATGTCTCCCCGCAGGTGGACAACGGCTATGACGTGGCGGACTACTGCGCCATCGATCCGGCCTACGGCACCATGGAGGATTTCGACCGTCTGATCGCTGCCGCCCACCAGCGCAGCATCCGCATCGTAATGGACATGGTGTTCAACCATACCTCGACCGAACACCCGTGGTTCAAAGCCTCACAGGATCGTAACAGCCCGTTCCGTCAATTCTATGTCTGGCGCGACGGCGAAGGCGACACACCGCCGAACAACTGGCGTTCCAAGTTTGGCGGCAACGCCTGGCAATGGCACGCCGACAGTGGTCAGTATTATCTGCATCTGTTCGCTACCGAGCAGGCAGATCTTAACTGGGAGCACCCACCGGTACGCGAGGAACTGAAGAAAGTGTGTCAGTTCTGGGCCGACAAGGGCGTGGACGGCCTGCGTCTCGACGTAATCAACCTGGTCTCCAAGCAGCAGGATTTCCCCTCTGATAACCAAGGCGACGGTCGCCGTTTCTACACCGACGGGCCGCGTATTCATGAATTTCTGCAAGAGATGAGCCGGGATGTGTTCCAGCCACGCGGCTTGATGACCGTAGGGGAGATGTCGTCCACCACGTTGGAACATTGCCAACAGTACGCGGCAAAAAGTGGTGAAGAGCTGTCGATGACCTTCAATTTCCACCATCTGAAGGTGGATTATGCCGACGGCGAAAAATGGACACTGGCCGCGCCTGATTACGTTGAACTCAAACAGATTTTCCGCCACTGGCAGCAAGGCATGCATAATCAGGCGTGGAACGCGCTGTTCTGGTGTAACCACGATCAGCCGCGCATCGTTTCTCGCTTCGGTGATGAAGGCGAGCTGCGGGTACCGGCCGCCAAAATGCTGGCAATGGTGCTGCATGGCATGCAGGGCACACCTTATATTTATCAGGGCGAAGAGATCGGCATGACTAACCCGGGCTTTAACACCATAGAGCAGTATCGCGATGTGGAAAGCCTGAATATGTATAGCGAACTCAGTGCACAGGGCAAAAGTGACGCCGAGCTGCTGGCTATCTTGGCCAGTAAATCACGCGATAACGGCCGCACGCCGATGCAGTGGAGCGCCGCACCGAACGCCGGTTTCACTCAAGGCACCCCGTGGATTAGCTGCGCGGAAAACTACCCGCAAATCAATGCCGAAACGGCGCTGGCCGATCTGGATTCGGTGTTTTACGCCTATCGCCAATTAATCACCCTGCGCAAGCAGTATCCACTGCTGACTCACGGTGACTACCGTGACCTGGCCCCCGCCCACCCGGCACTGTGGTGCTACCAGCGCAGCTGGAACGGCCAACGCCTGTTGGTTGTCGCCAACCTGAGCCGCGAGTCGCTGGCCTGGCAAGCGGAAGGCGTAGAGCCGTCTGATTTGTGGCGCCCGCTAATGAGCAACTACGCTAATGCGCCTGCGCAACCGCAGGCCACTACCTTGCGGCCATTCGAAGCCGTATGGTGGCTGTTAGAAGACTAATACTGCCGGGGCGTGGCTTGCTGCGCCTTACAGTTTTTCCAGTAATTCCACCACACCGGCTGCCTCTTGCGCCAGACGCTCCTCACTGATATCAAACACACCCTGAACCAGATACGGCGGCAGGTAATCCATGACGGTCAGATTGGCCATTGCATGGAACGGGCGCAGTAAATCTGTTACTGGATAGCGGTTATACCCTTCAGGCGTATAGGCCTGCTGATTGCCGCCGGTAGTGACCACCAGTTGCAACGGTTTACCCTGCAGTTTGGTGCCATCAGTACCGTAGGCAAAACCGTGGGTTAATACCGCGTCCTGCCATTCACTGAGGATCGCGGGTGAGCTGTACCAGTAGAATGGGAACAACATCACCACCGCATCATGGCTCTGCAACAACGCCTGCTCACGCGCCACGTCAATTTGATAGTCCGGGTAAGCGCGCATCAGTTCGTGAATAGTCACGTTTGGCAGCGGGCGCAGTGCTTCGATCAACGCTTTGTTGATACGTGAATCATCAGGGAAACGGTGAGCGGTTAACACGAGAATACGCGACATAAGAGATCCTTGATTAAGATTTGATATCGCATTTTTCCATTTCCTGCACGCCGGGTGTAGGCTGTTAGTTGTCACTTCAATTTCAACTGAAAGTATCAACCACTATGTCACTGCCCTTTGACGTACATCGCCTGCTGCCAGCGTTTCTCACCGCAGCCCAGGCACAGAATTTCTCTGCTGCTGCGCGCCAGTTGGGTGTCACCCCGGCGGCGATTAGCAAAAATATTCGCGTGCTGGAAGAAAAGCTGGCGCTGCGATTGTTCCAGCGCAATACCCACAACGTGGTGCTGACCGACGAAGGTAAAGCACTGCTGCACCAAGTCGCTCCGCTGTGGCAGGCGCTGTCCACAACGCTGGAAACCGCCGGCAGTGCGCAGCAAACACCATCAGGGACGGTACGCGTCAGTATGATCCCCGGCTTCGGCCGCCAAATGTTGATGCCATTGATCCCCCAATTTCTCGAGCGTTATCCGCAGATCGATCTCGATCTTTCACTGGATGCGCGAGTAGTCAATTTGGTGGGTGAAGGCTTTGACGTAGGTATTGGCAGCCGGGTCGATCCTGACAGTCGACTGGTGGCGCGCCCCCTATACTCAATGCAGATGGTGCTGGCGGCCTCACCCGGTTATCTGGCGCAACACGGCATGCCGCAGGATCCTGACGATCTACTGCAACATAACTGCCTGCTGCACCGTAACCCGGCTACCGGGCGCAACGCAAAATGGCCTCTGCGTCAGCACGGCGACGCCAAAACGCTGGAGCTGCATGGTCGCCTGGTTGCCAGCCGGCCGGAGATGCTGCTGGATGCGGCCCTGGCTGGGGTAGGCATCGCCTGCCTGGCTCGCTGGTACGCGGAACAGCATTTTGCGCAAGGTACTCTGCTGCCGGTGCTGGCGGGCTGCTGGCCACAGCCGACTCAACTGTGGCTGTATTACGCTTCTGCCGACCTTCCGCCTCGGGTACGCGTCTGGGTTGAGTTCCTGCTAGAGCATTTTCGTCACCGCCCGGCCTGAGTTTTCAGGCCGTAAATTAACGTTTGTACAGCTAACGCCCGCTCTTTCAATTTCTTTGTCCTACGTCAAAAGAACCCTGCCAATATCTATATATAGTGCATTAAGAAACACCAACACCTATATGTAGTAGTTATCCACAAAATCATCCACACGTCGCCTCAGCCCTTGTGCGCTGCGGCTTTGCCCTGTGGATAAGCCGAAATCATACCGATACCCAATAGCTTTCAGGCTGCCGGGCATCAGCGCTCCCTCGGGGAACAAGGAGTAACAACGTGAAACCAGTAGTGATTAAACGGGACGGTTGCCAGGTACCTTTTGACGAGGCACGCATTGGGCAAGCTATCGAGCGGGCAGCACTGGCCGCCGGGATTGTCGATGCTGACTACTGCGCTACTGTCGCCCGCGTAGTCGCTCAACGGATGTCACAACAGCAGCGCGTTGATATCCATGAAATTCAGCAGGCGGTTGAAAATCAGCTGATGGCCGGCGAATACAAACAGCTGGCACGCGCCTATATCGAATATCGTCACGATCGTGACGTGGCACGCGAACTGCGTGGGCGACTCAACCAAGAGATCCGCGGCCTGGTGGAACAAAGCAACATGGCGTTGCTGAACGAAAATGCCAATAAAGACAGCAAGGTGATCCCTACCCAGCGCGACCTGCTGGCCGGGATCGTCGCCAAGCATTACGCCAAACAGCATATCCTGCCACGTGACGTGGTGCTGGCCCACGAGCGCGGCGAGATCCACTACCACGATCTCGATTACTCGCCCTTCTTCCCTATGTTCAACTGCATGCTGATCGATTTGAAAGGCATGCTGACCAACGGCTTCAAAATGGGTAATGCCGAGATCGAACCACCGAAGTCGATCTCCACCGCGACCGCCGTCACCGCACAGATCATCGCACAGGTCGCCAGCCATATTTATGGTGGCACCACCATTAACCGCATCGACGAGATCCTGGCACCGTTCGTCAGCGAAAGCTTCAACAAGCACCGGCAAGTCGCCGAAGAGTGGCAGATCCCGGACGCGCAAGGCTACGCCATGGCACGCACCGAGAAAGAGTGTTACGACGCCTTCCAGTCATTGGAGTACGAGGTCAATACCTTGCACACCGCCAACGGGCAAACCCCGTTCGTCACCTTCGGATTCGGCCTGGGTACGTGCTGGGAATCACGGTTGATCCAACAGTCTATTCTGAAAAACCGTATCGCCGGGCTGGGCAAGAACCGCAAGACAGCAGTGTTCCCTAAACTGGTGTTCGCCATTCGCGACGGCCTGAACCACCAATATGGCGATCCAAACTACGATATCAAACAGTTGGCACTAGAATGTGCCAGCAAGCGCATGTATCCAGACATCCTCAATTACGATCAGGTAGTGAAAGTCACAGGTTCGTTCAAAACGCCGATGGGTTGCCGCAGCTTCCTCGGTACCTATGAAGAGGATGGCGAGCTGGTGCACGACGGCCGCAACAATATCGGTGTCATCAGCCTAAACCTGCCGCGCATTGCGCTAGAGGCTATGAGGGATGAAAGCCGCTTCTGGCAACTGCTGAATCAACGTTTACTGCTGGCGAAGAAAGCACTGATGACGCGTATCGCGCGGCTCGAGGGTATCAAAGCCCGCGTGGCCCCCATCCTGTATATGGAAGGTGCCTGTGGTGTGCGGTTGAAAGCTGACGACAATATTGCCGACATTTTCAAAAATGGCCGCGCGTCGATCTCACTGGGCTATATCGGCTTGCATGAAACTATCAATGCGCTATTCGGCAATGAACAACATGTTTACGACGATGAAGCGCTGCGTGCCAAAGCGGTCGCCATTGTTGCGCATCTGCGGGCTGCTACCGACAGTTGGAAAGCCGAAACCGGCTACGGTTTTAGCCTGTACAGCACGCCAAGCGAAAACCTGTGCGATCGCTTCTGCCGGTTAGATACCGCTGATTTCGGGGTGGTGCCGGGTGTCACCGACAAGGGCTATTACACCAACAGCTTCCATCTGGACGTAGAGAAAAAGGTCAATCCGTACGACAAGCTGGATTTTGAAGCGCCTTACCCGCCATTGGCCAATGGGGGGTTCATCTGTTACGGCGAATACCCGAACCTGCAACACAACCTGAAAGCACTGGAAGATGTATGGGATTACAGCTACAGCCGCGTGCCTTATTACGGTACCAACACGCCGATCGATGAGTGCTACGAGTGTGGCTTTACCGGCGAATTCTCCTGTACCAGCAAAGGCTTCACCTGCCCGAAATGCGGTAATCACGAGCCATCCAAGGTGTCCGTTACGCGTCGGGTGTGCGGCTACCTCGGTAGCCCGGATGCCAGACCGTTCAACGCAGGCAAGCAGGAGGAAGTGAAACGCCGGGTGAAACACCTGGGGAATGGACAGATCGGCTAACGTCGGGCAGCGATACATCAGGGCTCAGCATGCTGAGCCCCTACTATCAGAAAGCGAAATATGAACTACCACCAGTACTATCCCATCGACGTGGTCAACGGCCCTGGCACTCGCTGCACGCTGTTTGTTGCCGGTTGCGTACACCAGTGCCCTGGCTGCTACAACAAAAGCACCTGGCGGCTCAATTCCGGGCAGCCATTTACCCAAGCGATCGAAGACCAAGTGATTGCCGACCTTAACGACACGCGTATTCCGCGCCAGGGCCTGTCGCTGTCCGGCGGCGATCCGCTGCATCCGGCCAATATCCCGGCGGTGCTGCAATTGGTGAAAAGAGTGCATGCCGAGTGCCCCGGCAAGGATATTTGGCTGTGGACGGGCTATCGGCTAGCTGAACTGGATGAACAGCAAATGCAGGTAGTGGATCGGATTAACGTGCTGATTGACGGCAAGTTTGTGCAGGACTTAAAAGACCCGGCATTGATCTGGCGCGGCAGCGCCAATCAGGTGGTGCATAAGCTGCGTTGACTGTTTTCAAGGGCGCAGCCTGTAAGCTGCGCCTTTCTCACCTTACACCAGCCACACTCCCACCACGCCTGTCACGATCCCACACAGTGCCACTAAAGCCGCCGTCAGAATCAGAGCTTTAGCGGAAAAGGCTTTGTTCAGCATCAGCAGTGAAGGCACACTGACCGCCGGTAAGGTCATCAACAACGCTAGCGCCGGCCCCGTGCCCATGCCAGCCAACATCATCGCCTGCACAATCGGAATTTCCGCCGCCGTAGGGATCACGAACAAACAACCGGCGATCGCCAACCCAATAATCCACAGCACACTGTTATCTATCGCGCCATCAGCATGCGGGAACAACCAGACCCGCGCCGCACCCAACGCCAACACCGCCAAAATGTAAATCGGTATGGTTGACCAAAACAGCGACCACAGCGCCTTCAGCCAACGCCCGAAGAAAGGTTGCTCCTCGATTTTCTCCAGCGCTATCACCGGCATTTGCAATGCGGCGGGTTGCGGGTCGTTGGCAGTCGCGCGCTGCACCAGCCAGGCAATACCCAATACCATCATCACCCCGGCCACCAGCCGAATAGCGGCAAACTGCCAGCCGAGCACGAAGCCCATAAAAATCAGCGTCGCCGGGTTCAGCACCGGGTTACTGAGCCAGAATGCCATCGCCGCGCCGCTGGATACCGACTGACGGCGCAGCCCGGCGGCAACCGGTGCCGCACAGCAGGTACACATCATGCCCGGCAGTGCGATCACCGCGCCGAGCAAGGTGCCGGAAAACCGTGGGTGTCCCAATGTACGCATCAACCAATCACGCGGGATTAATACCTGCACCAGCGAGCCCAACACCACACCAAGTACCGCCGCTTTCCACACCGCAGTGAAATAGATCAACGCATAGTGCCAGGCCGCCAGCCACGGGCTGTTGTCACCATTAGCCAGTATCGATTTGCCGATCGAGTGCGTTTCGGCAGCCAAAAAGGCCTTGCCGTAATAAGGCTGCCATTTGACGTAGTAAAGACCAACGGCCATCACCAGCAGAAACAGAATCGGTTTCCACAATGGCCAGGGGCGGGCACGGTTTTCAGTTGCAGTCAGGGGATGTGGCATGGGATTGGCTCGGTTCAGTCATCAATGGCGTCAGCTTAGCGCGACGTAGGCCAGTACGCATCATCAGTCTGTCCAAAATAGTTCATCTGTTCGCCACCGATGCGTAACGCGATTGTCATCTGGCCCCGGCAAGATAATGCCAACTTCACCACGGGACATACCCGTCGCCTTTCACGCTGTAGCGTTGTGAGCAGCACAAGCACTGTAAGAAAAACTGACATCCCATAGATTTTAATGAGCATTCGGCACGCCGAGGTTTTTATTATGATGGACTTATCTAGACATCCGACCAGTTTCCCTACCCGCTACCAGCAAATCGCCGCGCAGCTTGAGCAAGAGCTGCGTACCCAATACCGCTGTGGCGACTATCTGCCTTCCGAACAACAACTGGCGGAGCGCTATCAAGTAAATCGCCATACCCTTCGCCGCGCAGTCGACCAATTGGTGGATCGCGGCTGGCTGCAACGCCGACACGGCATCGGCATTCTGGTGCTGATGCGCCCCTATGACTATCCGCTACATGCCAATACCCGGTTCAGTCAGAACCTGTTCGAGCAAGGCAGCCACCCCACCAGTGAGCGCTTACTCGCTGTATTACGCCCGTGTAATGGGCATGTTGCCAGTGCACTGTCGCGTGAAGAAGGCGAAACGGTGATCCACCTGCGTACCCTGCGTCGGGTCAACGGCGTGCCGATGAGCCTGATCGACCATTATCTGCCCGATCTGGACTGGTGGCCTGCGTTACAGCAGTTCCATAGCGGCTCATTACACGAATTTATCGAACTCAACATCCACCAGCCGCTGACCCGCAGCCAGACGCGTATCAGTGCCCGCCGCGCTCAGGCCAAAGAGAGTCAACTGCTGGAGATAGCCACCCACGCGCCGCTGCTGTGCGTGCGCACCCTGAACGTCTGCACCGGCAGTGACAACGTGGCGGAATACTCCGTCAGCCTGGCGCGCGCCGACATGATTGAACTGACGATGGAGCACTGAATGCAAGCCTTACAGCCTAGACAACGCTGGATGTCAGTACTGGCGCACAGCCAACCCGCCCAGCTACGCAGTCACTGGCAGGCGCTGAACCTCAGCCCGCGCTTCCAAACCATTCGCGCACCAGAGATTGGCCTTGCGCAGTTACAAGGGCGCATGGGTGCTACCGGCCGCCGTTTTGTATTGGGTGATATGACGGTCACCCGTGCGGTGGTGCAACTGGAAAACGGCGGTTACGGCTACAGCTATATCGCCGGACGTGACAAAGCACATGCCGAACTCTGCGCACTGGCAGATGCTCTGCTGCAACAGCCAGATCAAGCCGAGTTACTGCAACAACAACTGATTGAGCCGCTGGCTGCCCTACAGCATGAACAGCGCCAGCTGCGCGCGCGGGCAGTTGCGTCCAGCCGGGTGGACTTCTTTACGCTGGTGCGAGGGGATTAACCAATGAGCCTACTGACAGGTTTTGCACAACCGATAGAACAATCGCAACAAGCTTTCCGTTTGATTCTTAAGGCGTTAAGCGAGCCAGGGCATGTCGTCACGCTTCCGGGCAGCCCGGCCTGGGGCACATTGAATGCCGCCAGTACCGCCGCACTGCTGACGCTGGCGGATCAGGAGACCCCACTGCAACTGTGTTCAGCGCTAGAAAGTGAGCAAGTGCTAACAAACATTCGCTTCCATAGCGGTGCACCAATGGCGACACAGGCTGATCAGGTGTGTTTTGCCCTGTTCGATGCGCAACTGCAAGCCACTGATTTACAAGCATTGCCGCACGGCAGTGAGATCTCCCCTGAATTCAGTACCACCGTCGTGGTGCAGCTCGAGAGTTTGGAACAGGGTACCGCTTTACGACTCACCGGCCCCGGCATTGAACATCAACGGATTATCTCTCCGTCGTTACCTCCCGCACTACTGGACTATCTCATCAACCGCCCGCAGCGCTTCCCGCTAGGGTTGGACTTTCTACTGACCTGCGGTGAACGTCTTCTGGCGTTACCGCGGACCACCCGCGTGGAGGTGTGCTGATGTACGTTGCCGTTAAAGGGGGCGAAAAAGCCATTGAGGCCGCCCATCAGTTACAAGAGCAACTGCGACGCGGTGGCGACAGCGTACCGGCGCTCGGTACTCAACAAATTGAACAACAGTTGGGATTAGCGGTAGATCGCGTGATGACCGAAGGGGGTATCTACGACCCGGAATTGGCAGCACTGGCGATCAAGCAGGCGAGCGGTGATCTGGTCGAGGCGATTTTCTTACTGCGCGCCTATCGCACCACCTTGCCACGGCTGGCGGTCAGCGAACCTTTAGAGACCGTTAATATGCGGCTGGAACGCCGTATCTCTGCGGTTTACAAAGACTTGCCCGGTGGGCAGGTTCTGGGCCCCACCTACGATTACACCCACCGCCTGCTGGATTTTGCCCTGTTGGCGGAAGGTGAAGCGCCGCGTGCACCCCATGCCGACGAACCCTTGCCAGAGAACTGCGCGCACGTGTTCAGTCTGCTCAGCCAGCAGCAGTTAGCACTGGCGGAACAGGATGACGGCAGCACGCCGGATGATATCACCCGCAATCCTCCGGTCTACCCCTGTTCCCGCTCGGCACGCTTACAGCAGCTGGTACGCGGTGACGAAGGTTTCCTGCTGGCACTGAGCTATTCCACTCAGCGTGGTTACGGCCGTACCCATCCGTTCGCCGGTGAAATCCGCACGGGTTATGTTTCCGTCGAGATAGTGCCCGAAGAGTTGGGTTTCGCCGTAGATATCGGCGAGATCCTGTTAACCGAGTGCGAAATGGTCAACGGTTTCATCGACCCAGCAGACCAACCACCACATTTCACCCGCGGCTACGGCCTGGTGTTTGGCCGTGCTGAACGCAAAGCAATGGCGATGGCACTGGTGGACCGTGCTCTGCAAAGCCCTGAATACGACGAAGGCATCGCCAGCCCGGCGCAAGACGAAGAGTTCGTTCTGGCCCATGCCGACAATGTCGAAGCCGCAGGCTTTGTTTCCCATCTCAAATTGCCACACTACGTCGATTTCCAGGCCGAACTGGAATTGCTCAAACGTCTGCGGCAGGAGTTTAGCGAGCGTCAGGAGGCCCGCGATGAGTGAAGTATTAACCGGCTATAACCTTGGCTATCTGGACGAACAGACCAAACGTATGATCCGCCGCGCTATTTTGAAAGCGGTGGCGATCCCCGGGTATCAGGTGCCGTTCGGCGGCCGTGAGATGCCAATGCCCTACGGCTGGGGCACCGGCGGTATTCAGTTGACTGCCAGCGTGATTGGCCGCGCCGACGTGCTGAAGGTGATCGACCAGGGGGCCGACGACACCACCAATGCGGTTTCCATCCGTCGCTTCTTCCAGCGTGTCGCCGGGGTTGCCACCACCGAACGCACGCCGGAGGCTACGCTGATCCAGACCCGACACCGTATTCCAGAAACCGCCTTGCGCGAGGACCAGATCCTGATTTATCAGGTGCCGATCCCCGAACCTTTGCGCTTTATCGAACCGCGTGAAACCGAAACCCGCAAGATGCACGCACTGGAAGAGTATGGCGTGATGCAGGTGAAACTATATGAAGACATCGCGCGCTACGGTCATATCGCCACCACCTATGCCTACCCGGTAAAGGTCAATGACCGCTACGTGATGGACCCGTCGCCGATACCGAAATTCGATAACCCGAAGATGCACATGATGCCCGCATTACAGCTGTTTGGCGCTGGGCGCGAAAAACGTATCTATGCCCTGCCACCCTTTACCAAGGTAGAAAGCCTGGACTTCGACGATCATCCGTTCAGCGTACAACAGTGGGACGAGCCTTGTGCGCTGTGCGGCTCACGCCACAGCTATCTGGATGAAGTGGTGCTCGACGACCAGGGCAACCGCATGTTCGTCTGCTCAGATACCGATTACTGCCAGCAGCAACTGGCGCAACCTTCGCAAAAGGTGCAGCACTGATGACTTCCACCCCTTTGAGCACCACGCCGCTGCTGTCGGTGGCTAACCTTACTCACCTTTACGCACCCGGCAAAGGTTTTAGCGATGTGTCTTTCGATATTTATCCCGGTGAAGTGCTGGGCATCGTCGGTGAATCTGGCTCTGGCAAGACCACGCTACTGAAATCGATCTCTGCACGGCTGGCGCCGCAGAATGGACAGATCATCTATCGTCCGCAAGCCGGGCAACAGCATGACCTGTACGCGATGGCGGAAAGCGATCGCCGCCGTTTGCTGCGCACCGACTGGGGCGTGGTGCATCAGCATCCGCTCGACGGGCTGCGCCCCAAGGTTTCTGCCGGTGGCAACATCGGTGAACGTCTGATGGCTATCGGCCAGCGCCACTACGGTGACATCCGCCGCCAGGCTGCCCAATGGCTGGAAGACGTCGAGATCCCTGTGTCACGCCTTGACGATCTGCCAACCACCTTCTCCGGTGGCATGCAGCAGCGATTGCAGATCGCCCGTAATCTGGTGACCCACCCGAAGCTGGTATTTATGGATGAACCTACGGGCGGGCTGGACGTTTCAGTACAGGCGCGACTGCTCGACCTACTGCGCACCCTGGTGGTGGAGATGCAATTGGCAGCGGTGATCGTTACCCACGATCTCGGCGTAGCACGTCTGCTGGCACACCGGTTGCTGGTGATGAAACAGGGCGAAGTGGTGGAAAGTGGCCTGACCGACCGGGTGCTGGACGATCCGCATCATCCCTATACCCAACTGCTGGTTTCTTCGGTGCTGTCGTAACGCAAGGTGATAACAGATGACTATTCAAATCCGGGTTGAACACCTTAGTAAAACCTTTGTGCTCCACCAGCAGCACGGCACACAACTGCCGGTGCTACACGATGCCAACATGACCGTCAGCAGTGGCGAATGCGTGGTGCTGCACGGGCATTCCGGCAGCGGAAAATCAACTTTATTACGTTCGCTGTACGCTAACTACCTGCCCGACAGCGGCCATATTTGGGTCAATCATCAGGGGGAATGGCTGGACATGGTGCAGGCCGAAGCGCGCCAGATCCTGGCGGTTCGCCGCCACACCCTCGGATGGGTCAGCCAATTTCTGCGGGTGATCCCGCGGATCAGCGCGCTGGACGTCGTGATGCAACCGCTGCTGGAACAGGGCGTAAACCGCGCCGAATGCCGCGAACGCGCCGAGACGCTGCTCAATCAACTCAACGTACCGCAGCGCCTGTGGCAGTTGGCCCCCTCCACTTTCTCCGGTGGTGAACAACAACGGGTGAACATCGCGCGCGGCTTTATTGTCGACTACCCGATCCTGCTACTCGATGAGCCGACCGCGTCACTCGACAGCCGCAACAGCGCGGCAGTAGTCGGGCTGATCGAACAGGCTAAACAACGCGGCGCGGCGATCGTTGGTATTTTCCATGACGAAGGCGTCCGCCAACAGGTCGCCGACCGGTTATATGACATGCAGGCGCCACAGGCGCTGGAGATCCTCTGATGATCATCAATAACGTTAAACTGGTGCTGGAAGATCAGATCGTAGAAGGATCGCTGGAGGTAAGCGACGGTATTATTCGCAGCTTTGCCGATACGCCAAGCCAATTGCCACAAGCACTGAACGGCGAAGGCGGCTGGCTGCTGCCGGGTTTGATTGAACTGCACACCGATAACTTGGACAAGTTTTTCACCCCGCGCCCAAATGTCGACTGGCCGGCGCATTCGGCGATGAGCAGCCATGACGCACTGATGGTGGCCAACGGCATCACCACGGTGCTGGACGCGGTGGCGATAGGTGACGTGCGCGACGGCGGTCATCGTCTGGAAAACCTGCAAAAAATGATCGACGCGGTGATCCACAGCCAGCGCGCCGGGGTCAATCGCGCCGAACACCGGTTGCACCTGCGCTGCGAACTGCCCAACGAAAGTACCCTGCCGCTGTTCGAACAACTGATGGACAAACCCGGCGTGTCGCTGGTGTCGTTGATGGACCATTCACCGGGCCAGCGCCAGTTCGCCTCACGCGAAAAATACCGGGAGTATTATCAGGGCAAATATCATCTCAATGATCAGCAGATGAGCGAGTATGAAGAGCGGCAGGTCGAGCTTTCTGGCCGCTGGGCCACGCCGAATCGCGAAGCCATTGCCGCCCATTGTCGGGCGCGTAAAATTTCGCTCGCCAGCCACGACGATGCTACCGCCGCCCACGTCAACGAGTCCTGCGCACTGGGTAGTGTGATTGCCGAATTCCCCACTACCGAAGATGCTGCCCTTGCTTCGCACCAACAAGGATTGCAGGTGCTGATGGGCGCACCGAACATCGTGCGTGGCGGCTCACATTCCGGCAACGTTGCAGCGCACCATCTGGCGACGCTGGGGGTGCTAGATATTTTATCCTCAGATTATTACCCGGCCAGTCTGTTGGATGCAGCATTTCGCATCGCCGCCGATGAGCGCAATGGCTATAACTTGCCGCAAGCGGTGCAGATGATCACCCGCAACCCGGCCAGGGCGTTGGATTTGCAGGATCGCGGTACCATCGCCGAAGGATTACGCGCGGATCTGGTATTAGCACGGTCGCACGGCGAGCACATCTACGTGCAAAACGTGTGGCGCCAGGGCAAGCAGGTGTTCTGATGGCGCATCTTATCTATCTGATGGGGCCTTCCGGCTCGGGTAAAGACAGCCTGCTGGCTGCACTGCGTGCCGATGCTGATAACGCGCCGCTGGTCGCGCACCGCTATATCACCAGACCGGCAGACGCCGGCTGCGAGAACCATATTGCACTTAGCGAACCGGAGTTCCTGCGCCGCCGTGCCAAGGGGCTTTTTGCCCTCGACTGGCAAGCGCACCAACACCATTACGCCTTTGGGATCGAGGTGGATCTCTGGTTACTTCAGGGGATCGACGTGGTGGTCAATGGTTCGCGCGCCCACCTGCCGCAGGCGCAGCAGCGCTACGGTGCACAACTGCTGCCGGTGTGCCTGCAAGTCAGCACCGATATTTTGCGTCAGCGTCTACAGAACCGTGGACGTGAAAGTGCCGACCAGATCGAGCAGCGACTGGTACGGGCAGCGGAGTATCAACAACATCTGCCCACCCATTGCCGTTTGTTGGATAACGACGGCAACCTCGATGACACTTTGGCGGCGCTTTTCGCGCTGCTTCCTTCATCCACAAAATACCCTCAGGACGCCATACTATGAGCGACTTTGCACAACCGAGAATCGGCGACAACGTGACCCTAACCCGCAGTCGACTCGGTCAGTATGTCCACCTGGCTGATGACGCGATTCTGGAAGAAGTGGAAATGGGCGACTATTCCTACACTGCCGGACATAACCAGATTTTCTACGCTACCATCGGCAAATTTGTGTCAATCGCCTCTTACGCACGCATCAATCCTGGCAACCACCCAACCTACCAACGCATCGCCCAACATCATTTCACCTACCGCGCTTCAGAGTACGATCTGGGTGAAGACGACGAAGCATTTTTCGACTGGCGACGTGAGCACCACGTGACCATAGGCCACGACGTGTGGATCGGCCATAACGCCATCGTGATGCCCGGTGTCAGCATCGGCAACGGTGCGGTAATTGGTAGTGCCGCCGTGGTGACCAAGGATGTGGCCCCTTATGAGATTGTCGCCGGGGTGGCGGCCAAAAAGATCGGCATGCGTTTTGATGATGCACTGATTGAACGTATCGAACGTAGCCAGTGGTGGCATTGGGATCATCAGACGCTACAGCAACGGCTGGCAGATTTTCGCGACATTCATGCCTTTGCAGAAAAATATCTCTAGAGCCTTATCAATCTTACCCAATGAATTTCACGTTGCAGCCAACAATGCTGTGGCGTGAAAGGCAAAGAGGATGGGAGTGACGACATGCAACTGACGTTTCTCGGTACCGGCGGCGCGCAACAGATCCCCGTGTTTGGTTGCGATTGTTTAGTCTGTCAGCGGGCGCGACGCGAGCCTGCATTCAGGCGCAGACCTTGCAGCGCGATGCTTAAATTTCAGGGAGAAACGACCTTGCTGGATGCGGGATTACCGTCGTTAGAACGGCGCTTTTCGGCGGGGGAAATTCAACGTTTTTTACTGACACATTACCACATGGATCACGTACAGGGGTTATTTCCTTTGCGTTGGGGGTGCGGAAATTTCATCCCCGTGTACGGTCCGGCAGATGAACAGGGTTGCGATGATCTCTTTAAGCACCCCGGTATTCTGGCATTTCAACCTCCGTTCAAACCTTTCGAAACCCTTGAGTTGGGAGGATTGCTCGTCACGCCGCTGCCTCTGCAGCATTCGAAACTCACACTGGGTTATCTGATCCAGGCCGCAGGGAAATCGCTGGCCTACCTGACCGATACTGTCGGTTTGCCGCCGGATGCCGACGCTTTCCTGCGCCAGGTACCGCTGGATTTGCTGATACTCGACTGTAGTCTGCCGCCCCAACCCCAGATGCCACGTAATCATAACGATTTAACCCGCGCGTTGGAGATTCAGCAACGCCTGCAGCCAGGCCGCACTTTGCTTACGCATATCAGCCATCATCTCGATCTGTGGCTGATGGATAACGAATTACCACTCGGCCTGGAGCTGGCGTTCGATAATCTCAGTGTGCGCTGTGAAAGCAATGCAGCCGATCGGATTCCAGTACCTTAACGCCGCTGCCGGGGCTGAACGCCTGCTCCAACAGCGTTTGCGCCACGTCTTTTGCGGCAACTGCGCGCCATTTGCCGGGTAACAATGTGAACAGTGGCGCGGTGATACGTTCAAGCAAACGTGGCGATGAACGCTCGCCCAACAACATCGATGGGCGCACCAACGTCAGTCGCGGCCAGTTTTGCTCACGCAATGCCTGCTCCATCTCCCCTTTAGTACGGTTATAGAGGAAGGTGGAACGGATATTCGCCCCTAGCGCACTGACAACGAGGCAGTGCTGGGCGCCCAACCGCCGGCCGGTCAACGCGCTTTCGATCACCAGTGTGTAGTCGACGTAGTGGAAATTAGCATCGCTGCCTGCCTCACGTCGTGTGGTGCCTAAGCAACAGAAAACAATATCGACCGGCTGCTCCTGCTTTGTCAGTAGTGCGAACAGGTCATCACCCACGGGGTTGACTAATTTTCCATGCGCCGGCAGCGGCTTGCGCGTTGGCGCCACGATCGCCGTGACCTGCGGATCGGCCTGTAACAGGCGCAACAATTCGCGCCCCACCAACCCGGTAGCCCCTACCATGAATACCCGTGCCATATACCCTCCTGCCGATTGATCTCTCTGAAAAGTATAGTTTATTACGTCAGATCCGCGCCCAATGCAGTTTCTTGCCGAAGCCGAGGGTGTTGTCGGTCATTTTCACTTCTTGCAGAGCCAGCCGCCAAATCGGCGCTTTCATCATCTTGGCTATTGGAAAACGCTTGCAGTAACGCGCACGTGCCCGCATTTCTTCATCGCCGCTCAGCATCACCGCTTCAGCGCGATACTGTACGCCACGGATCAACGCGATAGTCTTCGGCTTTGGCGCGATAGTGCCGACCACTCGGCTATTTTGCAGCATCAACTCGCCATGACGAGTGTGCGTTTCCGTCATCAGCCACAGCGCCATATTCTCGGCATCAAGCACGTAAAAACAGTTGGCGCACCACATGTCCATACCATTACCGGCGCAAAGCGTTAGCACATGCTGCTTACTGAGGAAATGTACGATCTGTTGTTGCTCTTCAGTCGTTTTCAACGTCAATTCTCCCTTTCATCTCTTCTCATCTTACCTTGCGTTGTTGAGGAGGGTCACAAATAACGATAATGCCAGCAAAAATTAAAAACGAATATAAAAACACTAAACATGAATTAATATTCCAAACCATCGTGAGTGTATTTATAACATTAAAAAAACAAAGCATCTTCATATGTGCATTATACAGCCAGTTTAGACGCAATTTTTTTGTCCACTCTCTATCACCGGCAAGACATGATGCAAAAAATCCTTTTTTTTTATCAATCTATTTACATGCAAAAAAATGTCATCACTCACTGTTTATGCACATCACTGAATAACAAGTGAATAATTATTTATCAATTGCCGTATTTACGTGACTAACGTCACATATTTTAGTCTGAAGGGCGTTAAAATAGCGCCATCTTTTCACTCAGCAAGGTGGATTAGAAATGGAAAATAACAACCGAAAAATGGCACACATTAGGCGCACTACGCATATTATGATGATGGCTCATCGCAGCTGCTTTAGCTTTGCCTTCTTTAACTTCAGATAACACCCCCTCTCGCTTTACCCAAAGCAGCCGATCACTATTACGTCTACATTATTTATCCTGAGAAATCAGGACGGATATGCACATCAATTTTTCAGTAAATCGTGCAAGTGAATAGCTGTATCGCGTAAACGCAGCATCAGAAAATACAATAGAGAGAACTCAGGCTGTGCTATTAAGCACTGCCATGTTCTTCTCACACCTTTATTTTATATAAGGTAATCACAATAAGATCATTAATCTTGTTGGTGGAATACCTTTGTCTGAAGAATGATAAAAATGAATAAATTGAAAATTGCCGCCAATATCAAAACAGTAGGCTGTTTTGAAACCTCTCGTGAAATTGTCGATGTCCATCAGAGTGACTTCAATGATATTGCTGCCATCGTGCTGTCGGTAGAAGACGTCACTCAGGGTATGGTGGCACACCTCGAAGAGATCGGCTTGAATATTCCTCTGTTTGTCGCAGTTTGCTGCGAAGAAGAGTTGGACAACGCCATACTCCCAGCCCTGCATGGTGTATTTGAACTCTGTGGCAAAAATACCCAGTTCTATGGCAAACAGCTGGAAGCTGCAGCGGTAAAATATGAAAGTGAGCTGCTGCCACCATTCTTTAATACGCTCACGCAATATGTCGAGATGGGTAACGCGACCTTTGCTTGCCCAGGGCATCAGGGGGGCGAATTCTTCCGTAAACATCCGGCAGGACGCCAGTTCTTTGACTTCTTCGGCGAGACCCTTTTCCGTTCTGATATGTGCAACGCAGACGTGAAATTGGGGGATTTATTGATTCATGAAGGCGCTCCCTGCGCAGCACAACAGCATGCCGCTAAAGTGTTTAACGCTGATAAAACCTATTTTGTTCTCAACGGTACATCTGCCTCAAACAAAGTAGCGACCAATGCCCTGCTGACACGCGGTGATTTGGTGCTATTTGACCGTAATAACCATAAATCCAACCATCATGGTGCGCTGATTCAGGCAGGCGCGACGCCGGTATATCTGGAAACCGCCCGCAATCCGTTCGGGTTCATCGGCGGAATCGACGCCCATTGCTTTGAAGAGCGCTATTTGCGCCAGCAGATCCGCGAAGTCGCCCCTGAACGCGCCAATGAAGCCAGACCTTTCCGTTTGGCGATCATTCAGTTGGGCACCTATGACGGCACCATTTATAACGCCCGTCAGGTAGTCGATAAAATTGGCCATCTGTGCGATTACATCCTGTTCGATTCGGCCTGGGTCGGCTATGAGCAATTCATTCCGATGATGAAAGACTGCTCGCCTTTGCTGCTTGAACTCAATGAAAGCGATCCTGGGATCATTGTGACTCAGTCTGTCCATAAGCAGCAGGCCGGGTTCTCACAAACCTCGCAAATTCACAAGAAAGACAAGCATATCAAGGGGCAAGATCGTTACTGCAACCACAAACGCTTTAACAATGCCTTTATGCTGCATGCTTCCACCAGCCCATTCTACCCACTGTTTGCCGCACTGGACGTCAATGCCAAAATGCATGAAGGTAAGAGTGGTCAACGTCTGTGGAAAGAGTGCGTTCGCGTAGGCATTGAAGCGCGCAAAATGCTGCTGGACACCTGTAGCTTAATCAAACCTTTCGTACCGGACCAGATCGACGGCAAAGCCTGGCAATCTTATGACACCGAAGCAATGGCCAACGATTTGCGTTTCTTCAACTTTATTCCCGGCGAGAAATGGCACGCCTTTGAAGGCTATGCAGAGTCACAGTATTTTGTCGATCCATGCAAGTTACTACTCACCACGCCGGGTATTGATACGGCAAGTGGCAACTACAGCGATTTCGGTATTCCGGCGACTATCCTGGCCAACTATCTGCGCGAAAACGGCATCGTGCCGGAGAAATGCGACCTCAATTCTATTTTGTTCTTGCTCACACCGGCCGAAGACATCGCCAAAATGCAGCATTTGGTGGCGCTTATTGCTCGTTTTGAAAAACATATCGAACAAGACTCTTTAATTAGCGAAGTCTTGCCTGCGGTTTATAAAAACAATCATCAGCGTTATGAAAACTATACCCTTCGCCAACTCTGCCAAGAAATGCATGACCTCTACGTAAGCTATGACGTTAAAGAACTGCAAAAAGAAATGTTCAGGAAAAGTTATTTCCCTCGCGTAGCCATGAATCCACAAGATGCAAACACCGAGTTTGTTCGCGGCAATGTGGAATTGGTCTCATTGGCGAAAGCCGAAGGTAGAATTGCCGCTGAAGGTGCTTTGCCTTATCCCCCAGGTGTTTTGTGTGTAGTACCTGGTGAAATTTGGGGTGGCGCTGCACAGCGTTATTTCCTGGCATTGGAAGAAGGCATCAATTTATTGCCTGGTTTCGCACCGGAATTACAGGGCGTGTATATCCAGAAAGATGAAGATGGCTGGAACCGCGCGTACGGTTATGTAATGAAAAATTAAACACCTTACAAGGCGGTGAATACCCTTCACCGCCCAGATCGCATTATAAAAGAGAGAATGATCATGAGTAAGTCTAATAATAAAATGGGGGTCGTTCAGTTAACGATCCTAACCGCAGTGAACATGATGGGTTCTGGCATAATTATGCTGCCGACCAAACTGGCCGAAGTAGGCACAATTTCCATCGTATCCTGGTTGGTCACAGCCATAGGTTCAATGGCGCTCGCTTATGCTTTCGCCAAATGCGGCATGTTCAGCCGAAAATCCGGCGGCATGGGCGGGTATGCCGAATACGCCTTCGGTAAATCAGGGAATTTCATGGCGAACTACACCTACGGTGTATCGTTGCTGATTGCCAATATCGCCATCGCTATTTCCGCCGTCGGCTACGGCACTGAACTGTTTGGCGCCAATCTAAGCCCATTAGGGATCTGTATCGCCACCATTGGTGTGCTGTGGCTGGCCACGGTCGCTAACTTCGGTGGTGCACGCATTACCGGCAGGATCAGCGGTATCACGGTCTGGGGCGTTATTATCCCGGTGGTGGGAATCTCGATCATCGGCTGGCACTGGTTCAGTGGCAGCGCCTATATCGCCGCCTGGAATCCGCATTCGGTGCCAACGTTTGAAGCCATTGGGGCTTCTATCTCCATGACACTGTGGGCCTTCCTGGGTCTTGAATCCGCCTGTGCCAATACTGACGTCGTGGAAAACCCTGAACGTAATGTTCCGATCGCCGTACTCGGCGGTACTCTCAGTGCTGCGGTTATCTACATCGTTTCAACCAACGTCATTGCCGGTATCGTACCCAATATGGACCTGGCTAACTCGACCGCGCCTTTCGGGCTAGCGTTTTCACACATGTTCAACCCGACAGTCGGTAAGATCATCATGGCACTGATGATCATGTCCTGCGTCGGTTCACTACTGGGCTGGCAGTTCACCATTGCGCAGGTGTTCAAATCCTCTGCCGACAGCGGTTTCTTCCCGAAAATTTTCTCCAAACTCAGCAAGGCCGATGCTCCGGTTAAAGGTATGTTGACCATCGTGGTGATCCAGAGCGTGCTGTCTCTGATGACCATCAGCCCGTCGCTGAATAAGCAGTTCAACGTGTTGGTGAATCTGGCTGTGGTGACCAATATCATCCCTTACATCTTGTCGATGGCAGCGCTGATCATCATTCAGAAGGTGGCAAAAGTACCGGAGAACAAAGCGCGGATTGCCAATATCATCGCCGGTATTGGGGCACTCTACAGCTTCTATGCACTCTACAGCTCCGGCGAAGAGGCCATGATGTGGGGCGCAATTGCCACCTTCCTCGGTTGGACGTTGTACGGTCTGGTTTCACCTCGTTTTGAAATGGCAGGGAAAAAAGGCTAGCGGTAATAAGCCATGGGTGGTCGGGGATAGGATTACGACAGGGAACATGCCATCATAATCCGTCCCTGGCCACCAACGTTGCTGCTTATTCATGACAGAAACACTTTCAACCTGGCATCTCTATATGCTGCGCATGCCCAGCGGTATGCTGTATACCGGCATTACTACCGACGTAACGCGGCGGCTGGCGCAGCATCAGGCGGGCAAAGGGGCCAAGGCGCTACGGGGTAAAGGCCAACTGGTGCTGGCTTTTCACTGTCAGGCGGGGGATCGCTCAAAAGCATTGAGACTGGAATATCGGGTCAAGCAACTAAGCAAAACGCAAAAAGAGAGGCTGGTGAGCCACCCGCCTCTTTCATTGGATTATTTACTGCCGGACGTTAACGCTAAAGCCGGTTAAACGGCTCTGAGTACTCAACTAATCCGCTTACGTCGGTCAAGGCATCTTCCGCCAGTGGGTAAACCTGGAACGCAGCCTCGGTATCTGGCCAGCGACACTTTAGACCGTAGGCGGCGGCAGGCTTAAAGCCAAATCGCCCGTAGTAAGCCGGTTCGCCCAGTACGACTGCCGCGGCATAACTAAACTCGTTAAGCGCATCCAGCCCTTCGTAAATCAGCTTTTCGCCCAACCCCTGTCGACGCAGACTTTCATCTACCGCCAGCGGAGCCAGACCGACCCATTGGCGATCTTCACCGGCCACATCCACTGGGCTGAACGCGGCATAACCCACGACACCGCCTTCATCGTCGGTGGCGACGATGCCTAACGTCAGCAAGCCATCTTCGCGCAATTGTTGCACCAGATCGGCCTCGTCATCACGCCCGAAAGCGCGACGCAGCAGAGCATCGATCCCCGCGGCATCTACCGGAATTTCTACGCGGATTAGCATGCTACCGGCACACGGGAAGTTTGCACCGTGCCCTCCTGCAGTCCTGCTTCCACAAATTCCGCCAGTTGCAGCAGGCCCACGCGCAATGGCATAGGCATGGCTTCCAGTTCGATGGCGTCCATCAGATTTTTTACATACAGGCCCAATTCGGTATCCCCTTCAATCTGCAGCCGACGCTGAAAGAACAGCGTATCCGGATCTTGCTTACGCGCCGCGATCAGAATCAGATCGTTGGCATCCCCGCTGAAGCTAACATCAGCCTCGGCGTGTTGGCTGACAACCAGTTTGTCGTTTTCTACCGTCATAAACCAGTGTAGCGCCAGATCGCGAACTTCGATCTTTAACCAGCGCGACTCAAGAAACGCCAGATCGCCATCCGCCAACGCCTGACGGAACTGCCAGCCCAACACCTGTTCCAGAAGTTGACGCTGTAAAACAAACGGCGTGAATTTTAGCGGTACGCGCAGCAGCGACGGCCCCTGGCGCACAATGCGCGCTCGTAATTGTTCCAACACTGTCGTTCACTCCTTTCAATACAGACTTGTGCTATTTTGCCACAATGACGCGCGGCTGAAGCGCTCTATATCAACAAATAGTGCATTTCACCGCCAGCTTTATCAATACGCCAGAAGCTGCCCCAAATCAAAGCCTGTTCATCGCGCTTTCACTAAAATTGCCTCCCGATTAGCGTTTGCCGGTTGAAAACGGACACCGGCAACCATTGTGACAGCCTACGCCCGCCACGGGTGTGCGGCTGAGTCAGGATAAATCTATGGAGCTGCTTTGTCCCGCCGGTAATCTGCCGGCCCTGAAGGCCGCGGTAGATAACGGCGCCGACGCCGTGTATATCGGCCTGAAAGATGATACCAACGCGCGCCACTTTGCCGGCCTCAACTTTACCGAGAAAAAGCTGCAGGAAGCGGTCGACTACGTGCACCGTCACAACCGTAAGCTGCATATTGCCATCAATACCTTCGCCCACCCGGACGGTTATGCCCGCTGGCAACGCGCAGTAGACATGGCAGCACAGTTGGGCGCTGACGTGTTGATCTTGGCTGATTTGGCCATGCTGGAATATGCCGCCGAACGTTACCCACAGTTGGAACGTCATGTGTCAGTGCAAGCCTCTGCCACCAACGAAGAGGCAATCCGCTTTTATCAGCGCCATTTCGATGTCGGCCGGGTCGTACTGCCGCGCGTGTTATCGATGCATCAGGTCAAACAGTTGGCACGCACCAGCCCAGTACCGCTGGAAGTATTCGCCTTCGGCAGTCTATGCATCATGGCCGAAGGACGCTGCTATCTCTCTTCTTATCTCACAGGAGAGTCGCCTAATACCGTCGGCGCCTGTTCACCGGCGCGCTACGTACGCTGGCAACAAACCCCTCAAGGCATGGAGTCACGCCTGAATGGTGTGCTGATCGACCGTTATCGCGACGATGAGAATGCCGGCTACCCAACGCTGTGCAAGGGGCGCTATTTGGTCGATGACGTGCGTTACCACGCGCTGGAAGAACCCACCAGCCTCAATACGCTGGAACTGCTGCCGGAACTGCTGGCTGCCAATATCGCGTCGGTGAAGATTGAAGGTCGTCAACGCAGTCCGGCCTATGTCAGTCAGGTCGCCCGCGTTTGGCGTCAGGCTATTGATCGCTGTCAGGCCGATCCCGCTGCCTATCAGGCCGATGCTGGCTGGATGGAAGCCCTTGGAGCGATGTCTGAAGGCACGCAAACGACACTCGGCGCCTATCACCGCAAATGGCAGTAGCAGGAGGAAACATGAAATACGCATTAGGCCCGGTGCTGTACTACTGGCCGAAAACCGAGGTCGAAGATTTTTACCGACAAGCGGTGAATAGTAGTGCCGAGATTATTTATCTCGGCGAAAGTGTCTGTACCAAACGACGCGAGATGAAAGTAGGCGACTGGTTAGCGCTGGCACAAGAGATCGCCCACAGCGGTAAACAAGTGGTGCTCTCTACTCTGGCGCTGTTGCAGGCACCGTCTGAGCTAAATGAACTGAAGCGTTATGTGGAGAACGGTGAATTCCTGATTGAAGCCAACGATTTGGGTAGCGTAAACATGGCGGCGGAGCGCGGCCTGCCGTTCGTCGCTGGTCATGCGCTGAACTGCTACAACGCCTACACTCTGCGCCTGCTGCACCGTCAGGGCATGATGCGCTGGTGTATGCCTGTCGAACTGTCACGTGACTGGCTGGCTAAACTGCTGGAACAGTGCGATGAACTGGGCTTTCGCCAGCAGTTTGAGGTTGAAGTACTGAGCTATGGTCATCTGCCGCTGGCCTATTCTGCACGCTGCTTTACCGCACGCTCGGAAGATCGCGCCAAGGATGAATGCGAAACCTGCTGCATCAAATACCCACAAGGGCGAGTTATGCGTTCGCAAGAACAGCAGCAGGTGTTTGTACTCAATGGCATTCAGACCATGAGTGGTTACTGCTACAACCTGGGCAACGAACTGTCCGGTATGCAGGGGTTGGTGGACATTGTGCGTCTTTCGCCACAGGGTTCCGAGACGCTAGCGCTGGTCGAGCACTTCCGTGCTAACGAACATGGTGCGCAGCCGTTAACGCTCACCGATCAGGCCGACTGCAACGGTTACTGGCGGCGGGTTGCCGGGCTGGAGTTGGTGTCATAACCGCGGCATACATTATTCGTGTGTCGGCACGCCGACACACTCTGTTTATCTAGGTCAATCCACTTCCTCCCGTACAAAGACATGCTCCCTAAAACCCTGCATACGATAAATGCACCGAAATCCAACCGGGGCAAATCATCCTCATCACCACAGTCACAACACGTGCATTATTCAGATCAAAATTTAAACATTGATTAATTCATTTGAATGAATTAATTTCAAACTCCCGACAAGTAAAAAGGAGTCACACCATGTTGGTACCGCCAAAACCGTTATCCCATACTGAACGTGACCGCCGCTGGCAGTTGGCGCGCGACATTATTCAGACGGAGAACCTGGCAGCCCTGATCGTGTATGGCGATCGAGAAGCTGCTGCCCCTGCAGGTTTCGCACCGGATTGCTATTTCACCAACGACCGTCCCGGCTCAATCATCGTCTTTATCGGCGATGAACCACCGCGGGTTTACACTTTTGCCTCGCTGATGGTGGCCGATCACATTCAGGCATCGTTGCGCGGCGACTTGCAGTGGATCGACGCAGAACAGCTGTTTGTTGGCAAAACTGGCCGCGACGTCGGAGCCTGGCTAGCCAATCGTCGGTTGGACGGAACGCGCATCGGTATTATCGGGTTAGAGCCCTATCCGCCGTTCTACTTTGACGGCGCCATGCCAGCTCGTACCCTTCAAGGATTAGCAGATGCGCTCCCGGCAGCAAGCTGGGTTCCGGTATACCGTGAATTCTTCCAGCGTGCATCGGTAAAAAGTGAAGAAGAATTAGCTTTGGTACGCTATGCCGCGCACATCGGCGAAGCAATGAGTGAAACTCTACGAGCCACAGCCCAGCCCGGCGTTTCCGAAGCAGATCTGGTCGCAGCAGTGACGGCAACCTGCTTTTCGATGGGGGGCTATACCGCCGAGCTCTTACTGGGCTCTGGGCCTGAATACGTCGGTTGGGGGCCACCGGCTTGGCAATACCGTGCGCAAGCCCCGCGGGTGTTGCAGGAAGGTGACCTCGTGCTGTCGGAGATCTTCGCACTGTACGGTATGATGGAAACACAGCACCAGGCCGCTGTCGCTATTGGCGAAGTGCACCCGGAGATCTTGCGCGCTGCAGAGGTTGCCAGGGCGAGCTATGAAGCAGGATTGCAAACACTACGCACAGGCAATACCTTCGGTGATGTAGTCGATGCCATGGAACAACCGCTGTTAGCCTCTGGAGGCTGGCATGTACATCCATTGATCCATAGTATCAATCCTTACGGTCCAGTCGGCTTCGGCGCGGCACCAGGTATTGAGTCCTTGCCTGAAGCTGCTCGCTATGCACAGCTCAAACGTTTGCCAACCGTAGGGCGTGATGTTCCACTACAGGTAGGTATGTGCTTCGCCTTCGAGCCTAACTGTGCCTTTGGTCGGCACATGGCTAACATCGGCGGTACAGTATTGGTCGGGGAATCGGGTGGTGTAGCGCTTAATGAAAATTCTACGCGGTTGATGCTAGCAGGCAGCTAAGCGAACCGATTATCAGGAGATGATGTATTCATGCAAGATCAGGACAGGCTCAGTGAACGAACCCGCGAAACCCAAGAGCGGCTTATCCGGGCAGGGTTGAGCCTGTTCAGTAAACAGGGATTAGAAGGTGTACGTACCCGACAGCTGGCCGATGAAGCGGGCGTAAATCAATCCGCCATTCCGTATCATTTTGGCGGCAAAGAAGGCGTATATTTGGCAGTGCTTGAACACGTTGCCAACGGAATCGTTGAACATTTAGCATTGCCTCGCCGCCTGACAAACTCACAATCGCCAGCAGTGGCTTTACAAACGCTGATGCAAGATTTCGTTAGTGCCTTGCTAGGGTCTGAAACCTCGACGGCAAGCAGCCTGTTATTAGCGCGCGAACAACTCCAGCCCAGCGCTGAGTTTGATGCCTTGTATTCTCGTTTATTCTTACCGCTGCATCAGGCTGTGAGTGAGTTGGTCGCGGCGATCCGTGGTGAAACCGCGGATCTACGGGAAAATATTCTGCGCGCTCACGCTATCCTCGGTCAGGCGTTAGCCTTCTCCGTGGCGCGGGAAGCCCTGCTACGGCGACTTGGCGAAAATGCACTGTCGCCGCAAGAAGTGGCACAGATTGCCGGGCTAATAGGCATTATGTCGGTCGCCGCCGCACAACACTAGACACGGCGGTGTAGGCTAGGCTCGACGTTTGCGGAACAAGCTACGTAGCGCCACGCTGTTACGTACCAGTGCCACACCAATTCCCAACAGCGTATAAATGGCGCCCAGCACCAGTAGCATCGCCACATCGCCCCAGACTTCATTGAGCGACAGTCCCATTTGGTTGACCCCGGCAACGGCCTTGGTTGCCCAAGTGGAGGGAATACAGTAGGAAATCGCCCGCACCCAAGCTGGCATAGCCTGTAGCGGCCAGATAGTCCCTGAAAGATAAAATATCGGCGTGGTGATAAATGCCAGCGTCAGGTAGATCATCTCTACGCTGCGCAAGCACTCAGTCACTAACTTGCCCAACCCCAGTACGGCCAACAAGAACGGGAAGGTCAGCAGCAAAATTTCCAGGATGCCCGCTGTCTGACGGTAACCCAATACCCACGGCCACAGCACAAACAGCACGATCGACAAAAATAGCCAAATCGGTAACAACGCCGTCAGCCCGCCCAAATGAGCCGCCAACGGTGGCTTGCCGCCGGGTATGCTTTTCATGGCAATGCTGACGCGTACACAGGCAATCAATAACGAGTGCTGCAACAACATCACCAGCAGACCAGGGAAGATGATCGCCGCAAAGCTGATACCAGGGTTGAATACATCCAGCGTTTGCCCTTGTATCGGCGTCAGGATCACCTGCGCTTGCCGTTCGCTGAATCCGCTACGCAGCAGCAACCCATTGTTGTACTGATTCAGGAGCTGTTGGTAGGCCGCGACCACGTCCTGTTGGATCTGGCCGTTGGCCAGTCGGTTGGTGGCGTCTCCGTAAACCGGCACTACGATGTTTTGGCCGCTCAGGATCTTCTTCTCCAGATCCACCGGCATGATGATCACCGCGAACAGCTTGCGCCAACCGAGATCGAGCTTCGCCTGTTCCAGGCTATCGTAGGTCACGATGGCAATTTTTGACGTGGCGTCCAGTTGGCGGATCAGTTGACGGCTGGCCGTGCTGTGATCCTGATCGATAACACCCACCGGCAAATCCCACACCGTGCGGTTGGCATAGACCATGCTCATGACACACAGCGACAAGATCAGCATCAGCCACATCGGCCGCTCCAACATACCGAGCAGTACCCGAACGAAGGTTTGCCAATAGATTTTCATCCTGCGCCCCCCTCTTTCAGGAGCCGTGGCAACAGTCGGTTACGCACTAACAGTGCGGTCACCAGAGGATAGACCGACAGCAACGCACAAACGCTGAAAATGGCGCTGGCCGGCACCTGCCGCAGGAAAACGTCAAACATCGCGTACAGCGCATGAGTCAGCGGCTCGATATTGGAGATGATACGCGCAGGCAGCGGCATCGACAGTTCCGGTACCGCCATTCCCGAGAAGGTCAGCGCAATACTCACTAAAATAGCGATCAGGCTGTAAGCGGTGATAGTAGTGCTGGTGAAAGTAAACAACAGTAGGCCAATGCTTTGCGCTGCCATGACATAGAAAAAAGCGATCATCAGCATAAACAGCGGGTTGCCACTAACACGAGCATCAAAAATACCGACTAACGCAGCAATCTCAACCATCAGCAGACTGGTGAAACAAAGGGTATAGGGTGCCAGTTTACCGAGCAGTGCTAGGCTAAACGGCCGGGCTTTTAATAGCGATTTACTGCGCGCCAACACGTAAATCATGCAGGTCACGACAAACAACTGCAGCAGATGGATGGTGGCAGCGAACTGCTGGTAATAGATATAGCTGCCGCTGGCATTGAATAAACTGCCGTACGATAGCGTCACGTCCGCCAATGGCGGTAAGGTCTTACCCATTTCACCCGCGATAATACTGCGGTAGTTGGCGTTAATTTCAGCCATCAACCCACTGAAATCTTGAGTGGAGTACAGCCCGGCACCGTAGAACAGTGCGTTGTAATACATCACCACACTCGGTTGCTTGCCCGCCAACGCATCGGCTTCAAAATCCGGCGGCACATACAACAACGCGTAATCCTGCGCACTACGCAGACGGTGCAGCGACTCACCCAATCCACCGTCATAGGCTTCAACATGGGCATGTGAGCCCGCATCCAGCCTCCGGGTCAACGACTTGGACAATGAGCTGTGATCGTTATCCACCACCGACACCGGCAGATCCAACAAAGTACCTTCCGAAAAGTTGCTGCTAATCAGACCAAACAGCATCAACGGGAAGATCCAGCTTAGCCAGTGTACAACCGGGCTGCGAAAGGCCACGCGACATTCATTATCGAACGCGTGACTGAAGCAGCGCCAACCTGCCCTTACTCTTTCCATAGCCATAAGCTGCTCATCCCTGGGCGCAGGCCTTCCACCGGCTGTGACGGATACAAACGCACTTCGAAAGTTTTCAGATCGAAGTCACCGGTGGCTCGCGTGGCGCGTTTGGTTGCGTAATCACCCAGTGGGGCGATATAGCGTACTTCGGCTTCAATCATTTTGTCCTTCAGCGCCGGTACACGCATTTTGATCTTATCGCCCTTGCGTACGTGAGCCAAAATGTCTTCACGCAGGTTGAACACGAAATAGGCGTCAGGTACACGGATCAACGTCAACAGTGGGCTACCTGCGTTTAACAGCTCCCCGACCTCTGCCGGGATAGGCCCCACTTCGCCATCGACCGGTGCTAACACCTGCAAATCGTCCGTTTGTGCTTTGATTTGCAGCAGATTTTCTTCCGCTGCCCGCAACGCCGCCGCATATTGTTGGCGCAGTTCGATACGGTCACCGTTGGTCCCTTCGTCCAGATTGGCCTTGGCCGCTTGCACCTGCTGGAAGGCAGTATCACGCGCACGGCGTGAGCTATCCAGCTCAGACTTCGAAATATACCCTTTGCCGGATACGCTCAGGCTGCGGTTGTAATCGTTCTGCGCATTACGGTATTGGGCTTCGGCCTGCGCCAGATTAGCACGCAAGTTACGAATGCTTTCTTCACGCGTACCATGCAACGACTGATCGAGCTGTGCCTTGGCTTCGTCCCGTGTCGCCTGCGCAGAGCGCAGTTGTGCCATCAGTTCTGGGCTGTCGAGCTGAATCATGACCTGCCCGACCTTGACGTCATCACCACGCTCCACCAAACGTTCTACTACCCGTCCCTTGGCCTTAGACGCCACTATCACCTCGGGGGCATCCACTTCCCCTTGCAGCAGCAGGTCTTGATTATGGGCACGGAACAAAATCGCCATGGCGATCGCTACCACCATCAATAGCAGGGTAAACAATGTCTTTTTTTTCATTATCTCAGCTCCCTGAGCGGTAAGCGGCAGGCGGAAATCAACACGTCCATATTTTAATAAGCTCCCAAAAAACCATTTTTATCATAAGGATATTACAAGCACATATATCCTCTTTTATAACTATAAATTGGATTATGCTTTTAACACTAAAAGCACATTCTGCTTTGTAGTTTGCAGATCCCTGCAATCGCCCTTTAAGCGATCAACTCTTTGATGGACGATGACATGACTGAAAAAACTGCGGTACCGGTTTCGGTACTGGATTTATCCCCCATCCCACAAGGGGCCAAACCGCGTGATGCGTTTCACGCCTCTTTAGATTTAGCACAACACGCCGAGAAATGGGATTATCAACGCTATTGGCTCGCTGAACACCACAATATGACGGGTATCGGCAGCGCAGCAACGTCAGTGCTGCTGGGTTATCTGGCCGCTGGCACCAAAAGTATCCGCCTTGGTTCCGGCGGCGTAATGCTGCCTAACCATTCGCCGCTGGTGATCGCCGAGCAATTCGGTACGCTGGAATCGCTGTACCCTGGACGTATCGATCTGGGCCTTGGTCGCGCGCCCGGCACCGATCAACGCACGATGATGGCACTTCGGCGCCATCTGTCCGGCGAAGTGGATAATTTCCCGCGCGACGTACAAGAACTGCAACATTACTTTTGTGATGCGCAGCCAGGACAGGCGGTGCAGGCCGTCCCCGGGCAGGGATTACATGTGCCACTTTGGCTATTGGGTTCCAGCCTGTATAGCGCCCAGTTGGCAGCCCAGCTCGGCCTGCCATTTGCCTTCGCATCCCACTTTGCGCCGGAGATGCTGTTCCAGGCTCTGAACCTGTACCGCGACAACTTCAAGGCTTCAGAACAATGCCAGCAGCCGCATGCCATGGTATGCGTCAACGTGGTAGCTGCCGACAGCGATGCCGATGCGCGCTTCCTGTTCACCTCTATGCAGCAACAGTTTATTAATCTGCGTCGCGGCTCGCCTGGTCCGTTGCCCGCACCAGTGGACAATATCCACGCGCTGTGGACCGCCGGTGAACAATACGGGGTCGATCAGGCGTTGCGCATGTCGATTGTCGGTAATGAAAGCACTGTCCGTAACGGATTGCAGACATTGCTGCGCGAAACCGGAGCGGATGAAATCATGGTCAACGGCCAGATTTTTGATCATCAGGCACGGCTACATTCGTTTGAGATTGTGGCCGCCGTCAAAGGCGATTTAGTGAAAGGATAAACGCTTTGGGCGCCTTTACGGCGCCCTCATTTTATCAGCGCTGGATCAAATAGCGGATGGTCGGCCCGTCCTGTTGGATATCCAGCACCTTGTAGCCATGATTGCGTGCGTCGAGAGGAATGTTGTTGATCGACTGCGGGCAATCGCTGATCACCTCCAGGATTTCCCCCGGTTTCAATTGCGGCATGGCTTCTAACGTCGCCACCGCCGGATAAGGACATGGCTCACCGAGCATATCCAGCCGGTAATCTGGCACTATCGCCGTTTGCTTCATGACACACTCCTTAAATTAACCACCTGCGCGTCGGGCTTGGCGCGGAAAAAGCGTTTCTCCCACCACAGCATGGCGGCAAATGCCAACGCCAGCAGCAGGTAGGTCACCAGCAGACCGCCGATCGGGCCGAAGGTATCCAGTAAATTGACTTTGTCGTAATTCGTTGCCAATGCCGGGGCCAAATCATCCCAATAGTAAGCCAACAGCGTGGCACCAATAATATTGCCAAGCCCAACCCACCAATAGTGAACTTGCCCTTCCACCGCGCGATACATCCAGCCGGTTTCACAGCCGCCAGCCAGCACGATGCCAAAGCCGAACAGCAGGCCGCCCAGCACCGCATTCGGGCCAGCCCACATGATTTTCGGCGCCACACCCAGCTGCACATAACTGAAAATACCAATGGCGCTGACCGCCATGCCGATAATGATCGCTTTTGCCATGTGGGTACGTCCGGTGATCCACAAATCACGAAACGCCGAGGTAAAGCAGATCTGAGCTCGCTCAATCAACAGGCCAAAACCGATACCGAACAACATGGCAATACCCAGTTTCGGCGCATCAAATAACGTCCATAATGACCAGGCAATCGACAGGAAAAAAATCACCATCCCCAGACGGAATCGGCGACGAGCCTGTTCAGGCTTTTGCGTCAATGGCGCGGCAGCCTTCACTTTCTGTAATTTGATCGGAATACGGAACAGGGGTAACAGCGTAAATTTAGCGCCAAAGTAAGATCCCGCAGCGGTTGCCAGCGCGAAGAACCAAGCGTGCAGTGAGAACTGAGGAATACCGGTAAAGAATGCAGCCAGATTGCAGCCCATCGCGAGACGCGCCCCAAAACCGGCGATGATACCGCCCAGCAACGCTTGTACAATGCGGATGCGATGCTGCGGCTGCCGCAGCTTGATGTTATTGGCCCACAGCGCCGCAGCGATACAGCCGGCGAACATACCGATGATCATCCTGCCATCAATGCGTTGCAGTGGCGTTCCCTCAAGGCCAATGACTTTGAAGTAACCCCATTGTTCAGGGTGGAAACCAAACCATTGCAATACATGGCCGCCCCAACGGGTAAATTCCCCTGTTACTGCCCAGAAGGTGCCGGTCAAGCCGAAGTAATAGGTAGAAAGGATCCCCGCAGCAATCACCGCAGGTAAAGGTGCCCAAAAACGCACCAGATATTGAGACTTAAACTGCTGCCAACTCATGGCATCTCCCGTGCATAGTATCCATAAGAAAAAACCTTATAAATGATACGCCATTTTCCCGCACTTAATGGTGAATTTCAGGCATAAAAAAACCAGCCCGAAGGCTGGTTTTTAGTCCGATTAACCGCGAACGGTTAAATCAGGCGTTATGCATCACCGAAGCGACGACGTGGTGTAGCCGGAGCGGCGTCATCACGACGTGGTGCACGCTGACCATCACGGTTGAAGTTACCGCCACGACGCTCGCCACCGTTGCCAGCAGGTGCAGCAGCACCGCCTTCACGACGATCACCGAAAGAACGACGACCTGGGTTTGCACCTTCACGACGTTCGCCGTTAAATGGACGACCACCGCCACGACGCTCGCCGTTACCGGCAGAGGCAGGACGCTCACGACGCTCATGCGGCTGTGCATCGCCCAGCAGTTGCATGTTCATCGGCTTGTTCAGGATACGGGTACGGGTGAAGTGAGACAGGATCTCGCCCGGCATACCTTTTGGCAGCTCAATAGTAGAGTGGCCAGCGAACAGCTTGATGTTACCGATGTAACGGCTGCTGATGTCGCCTTCGTTAGCAATCGCGCCAACGATATGACGAACTTCCACGCCATCATCACGGCCCACTTCAATGCGGTACAGCTGCATTTCGCCAACGTCACGACGCTCACGACGTGGACGCTCAGCGCCACCATCACGGCTGTCTGGACGTGCATCACGACGACGGTCGTTACCGCGATCGTCACGGTCGTTGAATTCACGACGTTGACGCGGTTTGAATACTGGATCCGGTGGCAGAATCAGAGGACGTTCACCCTGTGCCATTTTCAGCAGTGCTGCGGCCAGTGTTTCCATTTCCAGCTCTTCTTCGCCCGGCTGCAGTTTAGCCAGCAGGCCACGGTACATGTCCAGATCGCTGCTTTCCAGCTGTTGCTGTACTTTAGCGGCGAACTTGGCCAGACGACGCTCACCCAGCAGTTCTGCATTTGGCAGTTCAACTTCTGGAATAGTCAGCTTCATGGTGCGTTCGATGTTACGCAGCAAGCGACGTTCGCGGTTTTCTACGAACAGCAACGCACGACCTGCACGACCTGCACGACCTGTACGGCCGATACGGTGAACGTAAGACTCTGAATCCATAGGGATGTCATAGTTCACAACCAGGCTGATACGCTCAACGTCCAGACCACGGGCAGCAACGTCAGTTGCGATCAAGATGTCCAGACGACCATCTTTCAGACGCTCCAGAGTCTGCTCACGCAGTGCCTGGTTCATGTCACCGTTCAGTGCTGCGCTGCTGTAACCACTGCGCTCCAGCGCTTCAGCCACTTCCAGGGTCGCGTTTTTGGTACGAACGAAGATAATCGCCGCATCAAAATCTTCTGCTTCCAGGAAACGCACCAGCGCTTCGTTTTTACGCATGCCCTGCACAGTCCAGTAGCTCTGGCTGATGTCAGGACGAGTAGTGACGCTAGATTGGATACGCACTTCCTGCGGATCTTTCATGAAGCGACGGGTAATGCGACGGATAGCTTCCGGCATGGTTGCAGAGAACAGCGCGGTCTGATGTTCAGCCGGGATCTCCGCCATGATGGTTTCTACGTCTTCGATAAAGCCCATACGCAACATTTCGTCGGCTTCATCCAGCACCAAACCACTCAGATTAGAGAGGTTCAGGGTGCCACGCTTCAGGTGATCCAGCAGACGGCCTGGAGTACCTACAACGATTTGCGGGCCCTGACGCAGAGCGCGCAGCTGCACGTCATAACGCTGGCCACCGTACAGGGCCACGACGTTAACGCCATGCATGTGTTTAGAGAAATCAGTCATTGCTTCTGCAACCTGAACCGCCAATTCGCGGGTCGGTGCCAGCACCAAGATTTGAGGTGCTTTCAGCTCAGCTTTCAGGTTGTGCAACAGTGGCAGCGAGAATGCTGCAGTTTTACCGCTACCGGTCTGTGCCATGCCCAGCACATCACGGCCGTTCAACAGGTGAGGAATACACTCAGCCTGGATCGGTGACGGTTTTTCGTAGCCCAGATCGGTCAGGGCAGAAATGATCGGAGCAGACAGCCCCAGGTCAACAAAAGAGGTTTCAAGCTCAGTAGTCATGTACACGTGCCTCATTAATAATGGCAGCCAGTCTACATAACTCGTCGAGAAAATTTTCAGTCATTTTCATTGAAAAGTGTGAACCGGCTCAAATTAGATTATAAAACGAACAAAAAAGCCCTCGCCCGTAAAGGCGATAACTTTGGCGGTAAAACCAATGTCGTTCAGGCTGATTACCCTTCATCTTCCAAGCTGCCGCTGTTTTGGCTGCTCTCCCGCATCCTCGTCACTTAGTGAACTAAGCTCCCAGGGATTCGTTAGATTGCCGCCTTGCCGCAACTTGAAATCTTTTGGGTAGAGGTGTTCGTCAGCTATTGCTGGTCCGATTCCGATAGGTCGTCTTGTTCTTGGCCCAACAGCGCCAATTCCAACAATGCATAGCGGTGCTCAACGAAGTTATGAACGTTGTTAGCAACCGTCAGTTTGAACAGCGCCGAAGCGGTGTCCTTGTCCCCCAGACTCAGGTAGTGTTTACCCAAATAGAAGTCAGTTTCACTGAGATGCTCAGCGAGCGAAGTGTTATCCGTTGCATCTGCCTTGAGGCGTTCCATCAGCGTTTTTTCGCTAATGTTGCCCAGGTAGAATTCGACAATATTCCATCCCCATTGCCCTCGGTTCGCTTTGTCATAACGCTGCTGGAGCGCTACGTCAGCCTTCTTGGGATCGATTTCTCTTTCCACAAGATACAGCCACAACGAACGGAAGGGATCGTTTGGGTCGTCTTGATAAAACGCCTGCAGATCATCCTGCGCCAACGGGAAGCGGCCGCCATAATACAGTGCGATGCCCCGGTTTAAACGCGCGTAATTGTAAGTTGGATCAAGCTCTAGTACAGAATCAAACGCTTCATAGGCAGCATCAAAATTGCCTGCCTGCGTTAAGTAAATGCCCAGGTAGTTGAAAACTTCTGGCATATCAGGACGTATTGCTAGCGCTTGCGAAAAATCATTTCGCGCTAATGCACGTAGCCCGAGGCTATCATACAACACACCGCGCTCATATAAAAGCTGCGCACGCTCATCGTCCGTCAGTGCCCGGCTGGCAAGTATTTGTTCCATGCGCGCCAGGATCACTTCCTGCTGCAGAGTTGGCTGCAACGGGATCGCCAAAACTTCGTCTTTACGCCAATCATGGTTGCTGCATCCTGCCAGCATGAGTGCTGTCGCAACGTAACACCAGCGCAAGAAAGGCTTCATTTCCCACTCCCGAAGACAAACATTGGATGAACGTCCTGTCATCCGTTTGCTAATACGCAAGCATCCTACCCGCGCGATACGAACAGCTCCCAACCCCATGGCGGGGAGCTGTAAATCTATCTATACAGTTTTTTCTACTTATTCTGCTTCAGGCGCAGGTGAACCTGCTTCTGGTGCTGTCGCTTCTTTGATGCTCAGACGCACACGGCCCTGACGGTCAACTTCCAGTACCTTAACCGGCACTTCCTGACCCATTTGCAGATAGTCGGTCACTTTCTCAACACGCTTGTCAGCGATTTGAGAGATGTGAACCAGACCTTCTTTACCGCCGCCGATCGCCACGAATGCGCCGAAATCAACGATACGGGTAACTTTACCCTGGTAAATACGGCCTACTTCGATCTCAGCGGTGATCTCTTCGATGCGGCGAATAGCGAATTTCGCTTTCTCACCATCGGTAGCAGCAATTTTAACTGTACCATCATCTTCGATTTCGATGGTAGTACCGGTCTCTTCAGTCAGCGCACGAATGACAGAGCCGCCTTTACCAATCACGTCTTTGATCTTATCCGGGTTGATGCGGATAGTATGAATACGTGGTGCAAACTGAGAGATATCGCCACGCGGGGTGCTGATAGCCTGTTCCATCACGCCCAGAATGTGCAGACGCGCGCCCTTGGCTTGGTTCAGTGCCACCTGCATGATTTCGCGGGTGATGCCTTCAATTTTAATGTCCATCTGCAGCGCGGTGATACCGTCGCGGCTACCGGCTACTTTGAAGTCCATGTCGCCCAGGTGGTCTTCGTCACCCAGAATGTCGGACAGAACAACAAAGTTGTCTTGTTCTTTAACCAGGCCCATTGCGATACCCGCAACAGCAGCCTTGATTGGCACACCTGCGTCCATCAGCGCCAGAGAAGCACCACAGACTGAAGCCATAGAAGAAGAACCGTTGGATTCGGTGATTTCAGAAACCACACGCACCGTGTACGGGAAATCTTCTGCTTTAGGCATCATAGCCAATACGCCACGTTTCGCCAGGCGACCGTGACCAATTTCACGACGTTTAGGCGAACCTACCATCCCAGTCTCACCAACGGAGTACGGAGGGAAGTTGTAGTGGAACAGGAAGCTGTCGGTCTTCTCGCCCATCAGCTCATCCAGATTCTGTGCATCACGGGCAGTACCCAGCGTTGCAGTAACCAGAGCCTGAGTTTCACCACGGGTGAACAGCGCGGAACCATGGGTACGCGGCAGTACGCCAGTGCGCACGTCCAGACCACGAATCATGTCTTTTTCACGACCATCGATACGTGGTTCGCCACGCAGTACACGGCTACGAACGACGTTTTTCTCAACGCTACCCAGGATGTCCTGAATTTCAGACACGTCCAGAGTGTCGTCTTGCGCCAACAGCGTTTCAACAACGCTGCTCTTGATCGCATCTACCTGAGCATAACGCTCTTGTTTTTCGGTGATGTGATAAGCGTCGCCCAGACGGGTTTCTGCCAGTTCTGCAACGCGTGCGTGCAGCACTTCGTTGATTGCAGGTGCCTGCCAGTCCCACTTAGGTTTGCCAGCTTCAGCAACCAGTGAATTGATGTTCTCGATAACAATCTGCTGTTGCTCATGGCCAAAGACCACAGCACCCAGCATCTGATCTTCGCTCAGAACGTCAGCTTCGGATTCAACCATCAGTACAGCACCAGCGGTACCGGCAACAACCAAGTCCAGGCTGCTTTCTTTCAGCTCGTCGGTAGTTGGGTTCAACACATACTGGTTGTTGATGTAACCCACGCGCGCAGCACCGATTGGGCCGTTGAACGGAATACCGGACAGGCTCAAGGCTGCAGAAGCGCCAATCATCGCAACGATGTCTGGGTTAACTTGCGGGTTGACGGAAACAACGGTCGCGATCACCTGAACTTCGTTCAGGAAGCTGTCTGGGAACAGTGGACGGATCGGACGGTCAATCAGACGTGAAGTCAGAGTTTCGCCTTCGCTCGGACGGCCTTCACGACGGAAGAAGCTGCCTGGGATACGACCAGCAGCGTAGGTACGCTCCTGATAGTTAACCGTCAGTGGGAAGAAGCTCTGGCCTGGCTTGGCTTTTTTCTGGCCAACCACGGTAACGAATACGGCGGTGTCATCCATGCTCACCATAACAGCGGCAGTGGCCTGACGAGCCATCATACCCGTCTCAATAGTGACGGTATGCTGGCCATACTGGAATTTGCGAATGATCGGTGTCAGCAAAATTATATCCTTTGATTAGGCGCGCAATCGTATTGACGACTCGACACGCCAGTGACTCGACTTGCCTTCTCACTACATCCTCGCGACTAATGACAATCCTTATCTCAAGCCTGAGACAAAGCCTCTCATTAGCCGCGCGAACCTCTGTAATGGAAGATCCTATTTGGAAACATCAGTAATACATTAACCTGATTTGCTTATGCTTCCTAGAAGAAAGGGGCCAAAATAGGCCCCTTTCCACTGAAACTCGCTAGATTAGCGACGCAGACCCAGACGCTCGATCAGGCTGGTGTAACGTGCTACATCTTTACGCTTCAGGTAGTCCAGCAGCTTACGACGCTGAGAAACCATACGCAGCAGACCACGACGGCTGTGGTGATCTTTTTTGTGCTCTGAGAAGTGGCCTTGCAGATGGTTGATCTGCGCAGTCAACAGGGCAACCTGAACTTCGGAAGAACCGCTGTCGTTAGTACCACGACCGAAATCAGCTACGATTTTAGCTTTAGCTTCAACACTTAGAGACATTGTCATACTCCAGAATTATAGATAATAAATACAGGCGCCGATCTCTAATTCAGCAACCCAATGCATAAGCTGCGCCATTCTACTCTTAGCGCAGTGCGATCGCAAGGCAGTGCGTTTTCTACCCTCAGTCGAAATATTCGACTACCAGGCGGCGCGGTGCCACACGACCATCATCGGCAATGTCACCCACGCCGATAAATTTACGCTCTTCACCTTCCGTGATCCGTACCATGCCCGAGGCCGGTGCACCGGCAACCTGCACTGGCTGCCCCTGCTTAACGTAACCCGCAACAACGGGTAGCAGATTCACTTCCGGGTAGTTCTCCACCGGACTGTCCATCGGCATCAGCAGTGGATCGAGCAGTTCTGCCGGCGCAATGTCCTGCGCCTGCGCCTGCTCCAGCAATGCGTTCAGCTGCTCCAGCGTGACCATGCGTTCGGTCGGGTAGGTCGCCACTTGCAGACGACGCAGGTAGATCACATGTGCACCACAACCCAACAGCTCACCGAGGTCATCGGTGATGGTGCGGATGTAAGTGCCTTTTGAACAATGAATTTCCAGCTCCAGCTCATCCCCTTCCCAGCGAATAAACTGCAATTCATAAACGGTAATGCTGCGTGCTTCACGCGGGACTTCGATACCCTGGCGTGCATACTCATAGAGTTTTTTGCCTTGGTACTTCAGCGCCGAGTACATCGAAGGTACTTGCTTGATATCGCCACGGAAGCTTTCCAGTGCTATGTCGAGCTGTGCCTGGGTGAAATTCACCGGCCGCTCTTGCACTATCTGACCATCGGCATCCGAGGTATCCGTACGCTGACCAAGACGGGCGATAACACGATAACGTTTATCGGAGTCGAGCAGGAACTGTGAAAACTTGGTCGCTTCACCGAGGCAAATTGGCAACATGCCGGTCGCCAGCGGATCGAGCGCGCCAGTGTGGCCCGCGCGGTTAGCGTTATAGAGGCGTTTTACTTTTTGCAGGGCGTCGTTGGATGACAAACCCTGCGATTTGTCCAGCAACAGGACACCGTGGATATCACGGCCGCGGCGACGAGGGCGACTCATTAAGCCTCCTCGTCATCGCCTGATGCGGAACGGCGTTCGACGTCCTTCTTCACTACGTTGGTCACCAGGTTAGACATGCGCATGCCTTCAACCAGGGAGTTGTCGTAAGCGAAAGTCAGCTCTGGAACTACACGCAGGCGCATAGCTTTACCCAGCAGCGTGCGGATATAACCGGATGCGTCTTGCAATGCTTTGATACCGTTAGGCACCAGTTCCGGATCGGCGTTTTCGGTCAACACGTTCAGGAAGGTGACATAAACTTTGGCGTAAGCCAAATCACGAGAAACTTCTACACCAGAAACGGTAGCCATGCCGATACGCGGATCTTTGACTTCACGCTGCAGAATGATAGCAATCTCTTTTTGCATCTCTTGTGCCACGCGCTGACCGCGGCTGAATTCTTTTGCCATTTTGGATTCTCCAGACAAATCGGGGGGCACAAGGCCCCCCAGAACAGACTTAAGCAGATGTGCTAGCGTTAAGCGATGGTGCGTTGGATCTCGATGATTTCGAACACTTCGATCATGTCGCCGACGCGCACGTCGTTGTAGTTCTTAACGCCGATACCACATTCCATGCCGTTACGGACTTCGTTAACGTCATCTTTGAAGCGGCGCAGGGATTCCAGCTCGCCTTCATAGATAACCACGTTGTCGCGCAGAACGCGGATTGGGTTGTGACGTTTGATATTACCCTCGGTAACCATACAACCTGCAATGGCACCGAATTTAGGTGATTTGAACACGTCACGTACTTCGGCCAGGCCGATAATCTGCTGCTTGTACTCAGGCGCCAACATACCGCTCATCGCCTGCTTCACTTCGTCGATCAGGTTATAGATCACGGAGTAGTAACGCAGATCCAGGCTTTCTGCTTCAATCACGCGGCGTGCAGAAGCGTCGGCACGGACGTTGAAGCCCAGGATGATGGCGTTAGAAGCAGCTGCCAGCGTTGCGTCGGTTTCAGTGATACCACCAACACCAGAGCCAACAATCTTCACTTTCACTTCGTCAGTAGAGAGTTTCAGCAGTGAATCCATAATGGCTTCACAAGAACCCTGTACGTCAGATTTCAGTACGATGTTCAGTTCAGAAACTTCACCGTCGGTCATGTTCGCAAACATGTTTTCCAGTTTAGATTTCTGCTGACGTGCCAGTTTAACTTCGCGGAACTTGCCTTGACGGTACAGCGCAACTTCACGCGCTTTCTTCTCGTCACGCACAACAGTCGCTTCATCACCGGCAGCAGGAACGCTGGACAGGCCCAGGATCTCAACCGGAATAGAAGGACCTGCAGAGGTCACTTCACGACCCAGTTCGTCACGCATCGCACGCACACGGCCGTATTCAAAGCCACACAGAACGATATCGCCTTTATTCAGCGTACCTTCTTGTACCAGTACGGTAGCAACCGGACCACGACCTTTATCCAGGAAGGATTCGATAACCACACCGCTGGCCATGCCGCTGCGTACTGCTTTCAGTTCGAGAACTTCAGACTGCAGCAGGATTGCGTTCAGCAGTTCGTCGATGCCAGTACCGGCTTTCGCAGATACGTGGACGAACTGTGCTTCGCCGCCCCACTCTTCCGGCATAACGCCGTACTGGGACAGTTCCTGCTTAACGCGGTCTGGATCAGCTTCCGGCTTGTCAATTTTGTTCACTGCAACAACCAACGGCACCTGCGCTGCTTTCGCATGCTGGATAGCTTCGATGGTTTGCGGCATCACGCCGTCATCAGCAGCAACAACCAGAACAACGATGTCAGTCGCCTGAGCACCACGGGCACGCATTGAGGTAAACGCTGCGTGGCCTGGGGTATCCAGGAAGGTGATCATGCCGTTTTCGGTTTCTACGTGGTAAGCACCGATATGCTGGGTAATACCACCGGCCTCGCCTGCTGCCACCTTGGTGGAGCGGATGTAGTCCAGCAGAGAAGTTTTACCGTGGTCAACGTGGCCCATGATGGTCACGACTGGCGCACGTGGCTCAGCAGCGGCACCGGTATCACGGTCGCTCATCAGCGCTTCTTCCAGCTCGTTCTCACGACGCAGGATAACTTTGTGGCCCATCTCTTCGGCAACCAGCTGTGCGGTTTCCTGATCGATGACCTGGTTGATAGTCGCCATTGCGCCCAGTTTCATCATCGCTTTGATGACCTGAGAGCCTTTAACCGCCATCTTGTTAGCCAGTTCAGCTACGGTGATAGTTTCGCCGATCACAACGTCACGGTTAACCACCTGAGCCGGCTTGTTGAAGCCCTGTTGCAGAGTGCTTGGCTTACGCTTGCCTTTACCACCACGGGTCACGGCGCGCGCTTCTTCACGGTCTGCTTTAGACTCGGAAAGTTTATTGCCTTTCTTCTGCTTGGTTGCTTTACCACCACGGGTACGGCTGCGGCGTTCGCCTTCAACTTTAGCGTCGTTTTCGTCTTCGGCAGCACGGGCGTGCTGGGAAGTGGTTACATGATAATCGGCAGTTTCAACCGCTGCGCTGGCTTTCTCAGCAGCAGCCCATTCTTCGCCTTTCTCTTCGGCCATGCGGCGCGCTTCTTCTGCGACACGTTTGGCGTCTTCTTCAACCTTACGTCGTACTTCCTCTTCCGCTTTACGTTTCAGTTCAGCGGCTTCGGCTTCACGGCGTGCTTTTTCTGCCTGAGCTGGCTTGGTCATTTCGTCGGTATGTTGATTCGTCACTTTTTCTTTTTCCGCTGAATTACGCTTAGCAATCTCCGCGGCCTCACGTTTGGCTTGCTCTTCGGCTGCGCGCTTTGCTTCTGCTTCGCGTTTCGCCAGCTCTTCTGCTGCGCGCTGTGCCTGCTCTTCCGCTTCACGCTGTGCCTGCTCTGCCGCTTCAGCCTGTTGGGCTTCTGGCGTATCGCGATTTACATAAGTGCGTTTCTTGCGGACCTCGATTTGCACCGATTTACTTTTACCGCCGGTGCTCGGAATATTCAAGGTGCTGCGCGTTTTGCGCTGCAACGTGAGCTTACCCGGCGCACTACCGTGTTCACGGTTCAGGTGCGCCAGTAAGGCTTCTTTCTCATGTTGGGTTACAGAGTCTGTCTCAGACTTGTTAATCCCTGCATCAGCAAACTGCTGTACCAGGCGATCAACTGGAGTCTGAATCTCTGCTGCCAGTGATTTTACGGTTACATCTGTCGTCATGCTGTTCCTTCCTGCTACAGTTTATTACGCGTTGTCGCCAAACCAACAGATATTACGTGCGGCCATAATCAGCTCGCCGGCTTGCTCATCGCTAAGCCCTTCAATATCAGCCAGATCGTCAACACCCTGCTCGGCAAGATCTTCCAGCGTACAAACCCCACGCGCGGCCAGTTTAAAGGCCATGCTGCGCTCAAGACCCGGCAGGTTGAGCAAATCGTCAGCAGGTTTTTGGTCGCCCAGGCTTTCTTCTTGTGCCAGGGCCAGCGTGGTCAATGCAGCTTTGGCGCGATCGCGCAACGCTTCAACCATATCTTCATCCAGACCGTCGATTTCCAGCAACTCTTTGATTGGCACATAAGCCAACTCTTCCAGAGTAGAGAAGCCTTCTTCAACCAGTACGGTGGCGAAATCTTCGTCAATATCAAGATGTTTGGTGAAGGTATCAATGGCGGCATGAGCTTCGGCCTGGTGCTTGGCCTGCAGATCGTCCGCCGTCATCACGTTCAGTTCCCAACGGTCATCGTCACGATGTTGTTTTAACAGCTGGGATGCCAAACGCACGTTTTGGCCATTACGGCCGATCGCCTGTGCCAGATTGCTGGCTTCAACGGCGATATCCATAGTGCAATTATCTTCATCAACAACGATCGAGGCAACGTCTGCCGGCGCCATAGCGTTGATGACGAACTGCGCTGGGTTATCATCCCACAGGATGATGTCGATACGCTCACCGCCGAGCTCGCTCGAAACGGCCTGAACGCGCGCACCGCGCATACCGACGCAAGCACCGACAGGGTCGATACGCTTATCGTTGGTTTTCACTGCAATTTTTGCACGAGAGCCAGGATCACGGGCTGCCGCTTTAATTTCAATAACTTCTTCGCCGATTTCCGGTACTTCGATGCGGAACAGTTCTTTCAGCATCTCAGCGCTGGAGCGGCTGACAAACAGCTGTGCACCACGGGCTTCAGGACGAACAGCGTACAGGATGCCGCGGATGCGGTCGCCCGGACGGAAGTTTTCGCGTGGCAGCATGTCTTCACGACCAATCACTGCTTCAGCGTTGCTACCCAGATCCAGCGCAATGCTGTCACGGTTAACTTTTTTCACCACGCCGGTGACGATTTCACCTTCGTGCTGGCGGAAAGCATCAACAACCATGGCGCGCTCAGCTTCGCGTACTTTCTGTACGATAACCTGTTTTGCGGTCTGAGTAGTGATACGGTCAAAGGTAACAGACTCAATCTGATCTTCGATGTACCCGCCCAGCTCAATGCCTGGCTCTTCATACTGTGCAGCTTCCAGCGTGATTTCACGCGTTGGCTGAGTCACTTCATCTACGGCGACCCAACGGCGGAAGGTATCGAAATCACCCGTTTTGCGATCAATGCTGACGCGAACTTCGATTTCCTGCTCGTATTTTTTCTTGGTGGCGGTGGCTAATGCGGTTTCCAGCGCTTCGAAAATCTTCTCACGCGGAAGGGATTTTTCATTGGAAACAGCTTCAACAACAGCCAGAATCTCTTTATTCATCCTAGTTGCCTCATCCAAACTTTAAAAGTGGGGTACCAGGTTCGCTTTCTGGATATTGCTCAGCGCGAACACTTCATCTTTCCCTTCCACAGTAACCGTGATCATCTCGCCATCGACAGACTTAATAATGCCCTGCCATTTGCGACGGTTCTGTACGGCCATGCGCAGGACCAGGCTGACTTCTTCACCGAGGAAACGAGTATAGTGCTCTGCGGTGAACATCGGGCGATCAAGGCCAGGAGAGGAGACTTCCAAGTTGTAAGCGACTGTGATTGGCTCTTCAACGTCCAATACAGCGCTGACCTGGTGGCTGACATCAGCACAATCGTCAACATTGATGCCGTTTTCACTATCAATATAGATACGGAGCGTCGATTGGCGCGCACGAATAAATTCGATGCCTACAAGTTCAAAGCCCAACGCTTCTACCGGTGCCGAAAGCATCTCTGTTAATTTTTGCTCTAATGTGGACAAGCCCACCCCCAAGACATAAAAAAAGGGCCTAATAGCCCAGTGATTCTGTTGCCAAATAACAAAAAACCCCGAAAATTCGGGGCTTTATGCAACTGGACCCTGTTTGCCGCTAAGCGGCTTCGGTGCAACTTTCTAACAAGTGTCATTTTCAAATGTTGATCGAGAAAAGCGGAATTCAATCGAAAAGTGTATTTGAAAATAAACACTTAAAGGAAAGTGGTTGCGGGGGCCGGATTTGAACCGACGACCTTCGGGTTATGAGCCCGACGAGCTACCAGGCTGCTCCACCCCGCGTCCGAAAACGTGGCAAATATTACGCCGATAATCGCAAAATTGCAAGTTATCTCTGGGATTTGGTACCGAGGATGGGACTCGAACCCACAAGCCCGTTAGGGCACTACCACCTCAAGGTAGCGTGTCTACCAATTCCACCACCTCGGTACTGATTCTTACTGCTAACGGCTGTTATTTATATCGAGGTAACAACAACCGTTTTCAAACTCTGTTACTGCCTGGCGCTTACTGCGGGATATCGCTGCTCGGCTTGGTTGGTGCTGCCGGCGCGGTAGTCTGCTCAGATTTCACTGGCTGACCCAAATTTTCCCACTCGCTGCCTTTCTTGCTCTGGTTGGTGCTCAGATTGCCCAGGATCAGACTGATGACGAAGAACAACGTCGCCAGCACAGCCGTCATGCGGGTCATGAAGTTGCCGGAACCACTCGAACCGAACAATGTGCCAGATGCACCTGCTCCGAATGAGGCTCCCATATCAGCGCCTTTACCTTGCTGCAGCATAATCAGAGCTACCAGCCCGATTGAGATCAGCAGGAAAATTACCAGAAGAGCTTCGTACATAGTTGTACCCGTATCCTTGCGGCTTCACCGCGTGCCAAATGCTTCACACCCCATAGGCTTCTTTTCTAATAAGAAGTCGCAGGCGTTATATCAAACTGCCCACTGAAGCGGGTGTGAATACTAACCAAAGGCGCCAAACCGCGCAAGGGCAATTTGCAGCCACCGGCGCGTTTGCAGAAAAAAACACCAATAAAATGCGCAGGCTGTGATTCCCGGGGGCGCTAAGTGCCCCCGAACGCAGTAATGATCAATTAACCTGCAGACTTCACCGCGTCGGCAATACGATGCGCCAGCGCAGTCACCTGCTGCTCATCTTCGCCTTCCACCATCACGCGGATCAGTGGTTCAGTGCCAGATTTACGCAACAGGACGCGGCCACGACCAGCCAATTCAGTTTCAACCTGCTCGGTGATTTTGCGCACTTCCTCGGACTCCAGCGGATTGTGTTCACCGACAAAACGCACATTGACCAGAATCTGTGGCAGCAATTTCATGCCGCTGCACAAATCATGCAGACTCATGCTATTGCGAACAATAGCGGTCAGCACCTGCAAACCGGCGACAATACCGTCACCCGTAGTGGTTTTGTCCAGCAAGATCACGTGGCCAGAGTTTTCCGCGCCGATGCGCCAGCCCAGCTCCTGCAGCTTTTCGAGTACATAGCGGTCGCCTACTTTGGCGCGCGCAAACGGGATACCCAGCTGTTTCAGTGCCAGCTCCAGCCCCATGTTGCTCATCAACGTGCCGACGGCGCCACCGCGCAGTTGCCCCTGACGCAGCCCTTCACGGGCAATGATGTAGAGAATCTGGTCGCCATCAACCTTGTTGCCCAGGTGATCCACCATCATCACGCGGTCACCATCGCCATCAAACGCCAGACCGACATGTGCCTTTTCCAACAGCACGCGTTCCTGCAATTGACGAACGTCTGTTGCGCCGCACTTTTCATTGATGTTCATGCCATCCGGCTCAACGCCGATAGCAATCACCGTGGCGCCCAGTTCGCGCAGAACACTCGGAGCAATGTGATAAGTCGCGCCGTTGGCGCAGTCCACCACAATTTTCAGGCCCTTCAGGCTCAGTTCACTCGGGAAGGTACCTTTACAGAACTCGATATAACGACCAGCGGCATCGATGATTCGGCTAGCCTTACCCAATTCTGAGGATTCGACGCAGGTCAGCGGCTTTTCCATTTCGGCTTCAATGGCTTCTTCAACATGATCCGGCAGTTTCGCCCCGTCAATGGAGAAAAATTTAATGCCATTGTCGTAAAACGGGTTATGCGATGCCGAGATCACAATACCGGCTTCTGCACGGAAGGTCCGGGTCAGATAGGCCACCGCCGGCGTTGGCATGGGGCCCGTGAAGGAGGCAGACAAACCTGCAGCGGCGAGACCCGCTTCCAACGCAGACTCCAGCATGTAGCCGGAAATGCGGGTATCTTTGCCGATGATAATTTTACGTGAACCATGGCGTGCCAATACCTTACCCGCCGCCCAGCCAAGCTTCAGAACGAAATCAGGGGTAATCGGGCTATCACCGACCTTGCCACGAATGCCGTCAGTACCAAAATATTTGCGCTCGCTCATGTCTCTGTCATCCCTTAGCTGAAAGTGTTGCCTCGACGACACGCATCGCCTCGACGGTTTCTTTAACGTCATGCACTCTGACAATCTGTGCGCCCTGCATGGCGGCGATCACCGCACAGGCCACGCTGCCGATGACCCGCTGATCAGGCGGTACATTCAGCAGTTGTCCAATCATCGACTTGCGCGACATCCCTACCAGTAACGGCAGGCCGAAGCGATGAAACTCTGACAATCTGGCCAGAAGCTGATAATTGTGCGCTAAATTCTTACCGAAACCGAATCCTGGGTCGAGCAGCAATTTCTGATTTGTAATTCCGGCAGCATGGCAACGCTCGATATGCTGTTGGAAAAATGCGTGCACATCGCCGATAAGGTCATCGTAGTGCGGCGCCTGCTGCATGGTGCGCGGTTCCCCCTGCATGTGCATCAGGCACACCGGCAGGCCACTTTCTGCCGCCGCCGCCAGCGCACCCGGCTCCTGCAAAGAGCGAACGTCGTTGATCAGATGCGCGCCCGCCTGAGCCGACTCACGGATCACCCCAGCTTTCGAGGTATCCACAGAGATAAAGACTTCAAAACGCTGAGCAATCGCTTCGACTACCGGCACTACGCGTGCGATCTCTTCCTCTTCACTGACCTCTGCCGCCCCCGGTCTGGTCGACTCACCACCCACATCAATCATGGTCGCACCGGCCGAAATCAGTGCATGTGCATGTAGCAACGCCTGATTGAGCTGGTTGTGCTTGCCGCCGTCAGAAAAAGAATCCGGAGTTACATTGAGGATCCCCATCACCCTTGGATGGGAAAGATCGAGAGTCATGTCTCGCACGGTTAGCTGCATGGCTAATTCACCTTACTATTGCCTGATTGCCTGGTTTACTGCCCACCGGGCAATAAAAAACCCCGGCATGCCGGGGTTCGATGTTATTACACAGCTAAAGTTACTTGTCTAGCTGTTCAGACATGGTATTGCCTGGGTTTGGCGTACGCGGCTCATCAACCGGCGTTGGGGCTTTTGGTGTGCCACCATTGTCGGAGTTGCTGCCTTTACCCGCATCGTCCCAACCCGCTGGCGGACGCACGTCTTTACGGTTCATCAGATCGTCGATCTGTGGCGCATCGATGGTTTCATACTTCATCAGGGCATCCTTCATTGAATGCAGGATGTCCATGTTTTCCATCAATAACGCACGCGCACGGATGTAGTTGCGTTCGATCAGGGATTTAACTTCCTGGTCGATGATGCGCGCAGTTTCGTCAGACATGTGTTTCGCCTTGGCGACGGAACGGCCCAAGAACACTTCGCCCTCTTCTTCCGCATACAACAGTGGCCCCAGCTTCTCGGAGAAGCCCCATTGGGTCACCATGTTGCGGGCAATCGAGGTCGCCACTTTAATGTCGTTCGACGCACCGGTAGAGACTTTCTCTGGCCCGTAAATGATCTCTTCAGCCAGACGACCGCCATACAGAGTAGAGATTTGGCTCTCTAGCTTCTGACGGCTGGCGCTAATCGCATCCCCTTCCGGCAGGAAGAAGGTCACACCCAATGCACGGCCACGAGGAATAATGGTTACCTTGTGTACCGGATCGTGCTCAGGAACCAGACGGCCGATAATGGCGTGGCCTGCTTCGTGATACGCGGTTGACTCTTTCTGCGCTTCAGTCATCACCATGGAGCGACGTTCCGCACCCATCATGATCTTGTCTTTGGCTTTTTCAAACTCAACCATCGACACGACACGTTTATTGCCACGGGCAGCAAACAGTGCGGCTTCATTGACCAGGTTAGCCAGATCAGCACCCGAGAACCCAGGGGTACCACGTGCCAACACAGAGGCATCAACATCTGGAGCCAATGGCACACGACGTGAATGCACCTTAAGGATCTGTTCACGACCACGTACGTCTGGCAAGCCAACAACCACCTGACGGTCGAAACGGCCTGGACGCAGCAACGCTGGGTCAAGCACGTCTGGACGGTTAGTTGCAGCGATGACGATAATGCCTTCGTTGCCTTCAAAGCCGTCCATTTCAACCAGCATCTGGTTCAACGTTTGTTCACGCTCATCGTGACCACCACCCAGACCGGCGCCACGCTGGCGGCCGACGGCGTCGATTTCATCGATAAAGATGATGCATGGCGCTGCTTTTTTCGCCTGCTCGAACATGTCACGCACACGAGAAGCACCAACACCGACAAACATTTCAACGAAGTCGGAACCGGAGATGGTGAAGAACGGCACTTTTGCCTCACCGGCGATAGCTTTCGCCAGCAGCGTTTTACCGGTCCCTGGAGGGCCAACCATCAGCACACCTTTAGGGATCTTACCGCCCAACTTCTGGAAACGGCTCGGCTCGCGCAGGTATTCAACCAGTTCGCTCACTTCCTCTTTTGCTTCGTCACAACCTGCAACGTCAGCAAACGTGGTTTTGATCTGGTCTTCGGTCAGCATGCGGGCCTTGCTCTTGCCAAAGGACATCGCGCCCTTGCCGCCGCCGCCCTGCATTTGCCGCATGAAGAAGATCCAGACCCCGATCAGCAACAACATCGGGAACCATGAAATAAAGATAGAAGCCAGCAAACTCGGCTCTTCAGGCGGTTCACCAACAACTTTCACATTCTTGGTTAACAACGTATCCAACAGCTTAGGATCGTTGACAGGGATGTAGGTCGTGTATTTGTTACTGTCTTTCTTGGTAACGTTAATTTCACGTCCGTTGATTCGCGCTTCGCGAACCTGATCTTGGGTCAGTTCGGACATGAAGGTAGAGTAATCCACCCTACGGCCATTCGACTCGCTGGGCCCAAAGCTCTGGAATACAGACATCAACACTACCGCGATGACTAACCAGAGAATTAGGTTTTTCGCCATGTCACTCAAGGGATTAACCTCATATTACAACTGTGTTAACAAACAGCGTTAGGGTACTACAGCTTGCGCCCTGTCGCTACAATGTACACTTCGCGCGAACGTGCGCGGGAAGCGTCTGGCTTACGAATCTTAACCTTCGTAAACAGGGAGCGAATTTCCCGTAGGTACTCGTCAAAACCATCTCCCTGGAACACCTTCACCAGGAAACTTCCGCCTGGTGCGAGGACATCACGACACATTCCCAGTGCTAATTCCACCAGATACATCGATCTTGGAATATCGACGGCCGGAGTGCCACTCATATTCGGAGCCATGTCAGACATGACTACCTGAACCTTGCTTTCACCTACACGTTCCAACAGAGCCTTGAGCACCAGTTCATCACGAAAATCGCCCTGAAGGAAATCGACGCCAACGATAGGATCCATTGGCAAAATATCACAGGCGATAATGCGGCCGGAACCGCCGATCTGAGTCACGACATATTGCGACCAACCACCCGGTGCCGCACCTAAGTCCACTACGGTCATGCCGGGTTTAAACAGTTTGTCACTCTGCTGTATTTCATCAAGTTTAAACCAGGCGCGCGAACGCAGCCCTTTTTTCTGCGCCTGTTGCACATATTTATCGCTAAAGTGTTCTTGTAACCAGCGACTGGAGCTAGCAGAACGCTTTTTATTAGCCATCTCGTTTTCCAACTATCATAAAAAGAGTCTTAATGTCAGGTTCGCTGCTCATGTAGACTCACACCGGTGAAGACCGATTTGGTGATATACATGAGATGGCGGTAGAATGTACCGTTTTCAATCCCAACTTAAGCAAAAAAGACAATGAATCTGAATAATAAACAAAAACAGCACCTGAAAGGCCTGGCGCATCCGTTAAAACCGGTTGTCATGCTGGGTAATAACGGTCTCACCGAAGGGGTGCTGGCTGAAATTGAACAGGCTCTGGAGCATCATGAGCTGATCAAGGTAAAAATCGCTGCTGAAGATCGCGAAACCAAAACCCTGATCGCCGACGCTATCGTGCGTGAAACGGGTGCCTGCAACGTACAAGTTATCGGCAGTACGCTTATTCTTTACCGCCCATCTAAAGAGCGCAAGATCAGTCTACCGCGTTAATAAGCATTGGGTTAACGAAAAGGTGCCATGCACCTGATTCAGATAAAAGGCCGCGTGCGGCCTTTTTCCTTTCTTTACAAAACCCTGGCGAATTTCTGAACGAATAGCGAATGTTCAGAGATATTCAACCTTCAAGATCTCATAATCGACATCGCCGCCCGGTGTTTTTATCACGACCACATCGTCTTGTTCTTTACCGATCAAACCGCGCGCCATTGGAGAATTAACCGAAATCAGATTTTTCTTGAAATCGGCTTCATCGTCACCAACGATGCGGTAAGTCACTTCTTCTTCGCTATCCAGGTTCATCACCGAAACGGTGGAGCCAAAAATCACGCGGCCATTATTTGGCATCTTGGTGATGTCGATCACCTGCGCGTTCGACAACTTGGCTTCAATTTCCTGAATACGCCCTTCACAGAACCCCTGCTGCTCACGAGCGGCATGGTACTCTGCGTTTTCTTTCAAATCGCCGTGTTCACGGGCGTCAGCGATATCCGCAATGATTTTCGGACGGCGCACGCCTTTCAAATATTCGAGCTCTTCGCGCAGTTTTTCAGCGCCAAACAAGGTCATCGGAATCTGTTTCATCGTGTAAATACCTCTAAATCTTTCCTGTTCAAATAGCCGTCATCCTGACGTGTTCGTATGAAAAAACGGAGGGTACATGCCCGCCGCCTCCAGGCGATAAACAAAAGAAGCCTGACTCGGAACAGTTGCCCAAGTCAGGATCGATTTTGCATTTTGATACGCATTTTAGCGTAGAGTTCCTTGAGGGTCATCGTTTACTTTTTCCCTGAATGCACCGTAGTATGACGGCACGTTATCCAGCTGTTATACCGAGATTATGCGTTTTTCACGAATTGTCAGTGCATTGGCTTGCGCATTTGTTCTAAATGCGAATGCGGCCCCGGTTGAAGATTACACACAATATTTGCCTGATGGGGCCAACCTTGCCCTGGTAGTTCAGAAGATCGGCGCCGATACGCCGACCATCGATTATCATTCACAGCAAATGGCGTTACCGGCCAGTACCCAAAAAGTACTGACCGCGCTGGCTGCATTATTGCAGCTCGGCCCCGATTACCGCTTCACGACCACGCTGGAGAGCCAAGGTGATATCAGCGACGGCATACTGCGCGGCAATTTGATTGCTCGCTTCAGCGGCGATCCGACCTTTAAGCGCCAGAGTCTGCGCAATATGGTCGCCATCCTGAAAAAGCAGGGTGTGCGCCAAATTACCGGTGATGTGCTGGTCGATACGTCAGTATTCGCCAGCCATGATAAAGCCCCTGGTTGGCCGTGGAACGACCTGACGCAGTGTTTTAGCGCACCGCCGGCAGCCGCGATTGTCGACCGAAACTGTTTCTCGGTGTCGCTGTACAGCGCGCCAAATCCGGGCGATATGGCTTTTATTCGCGTGGCCTCTTATTACCCGGTCAATATGTTCAGCCAGGTTCGTACACTGGCTAAAGGGTCGCCAGACGCTCAATACTGTGAGCTGGATGTTGTACCCGGTGAGCTAAATCGCTTTACTCTGACCGGCTGCCTGACCCAACGTAGCGATCCACTGCCGTTGGCCTTCGCCATCCAAGATGGCGCCAGCTATGCCGGAGCCATCCTGAAAGATGAGCTGACACAGGCTGGCATACAGATCGACGGTCACCTGAAGCGCCAGACCCAGCCGGGCCTTAAAGGGACCGTGATCGCACAAGCGCAGTCGGCACCACTGCACGAACTACTGAAGATCATGCTGAAGAAGTCGGACAACATGATCGCCGATACCGTGTTCCGGACGATCGGGCATGAACGCTTTGGTGTCCCAGGAACCTGGCGTGCCGGTGCTGATGCTGTACGTCAGGTACTTCGTCAGAAAGCCGGTGTCGATTTGGGCAACAGCATCGTGGTGGACGGTTCAGGCCTGTCACGCCATAACCTGCTGGCCCCAGCGACCATGATGCAGGCACTTCAGTACATTGCGCAGCATGACAATGAGCTGAACTTTATTTCGATGCTGCCGCTGTCGGGCTACGACGGTACCCTGCGCTACCGCGGCGGGTTACACGAAGCTGGTGTTGACGGTAAGGTTTCTGCAAAAACCGGTGCGCTGCAAGGCGTATATAATCTGGCCGGGTTTATTACGACCGCTAGCGGTCAGCGCTTTGCATTCGTGCAGTATCTGTCAGGTTATGCCGTACCACCGGAAGATCAAAAACAGCGCCGCGCTCCGCTGGTGCGTTTTGAAAGCCGCTTGTACCGGGATATTTATCAGAATAACTGAGGATAATGATGAAACTGCTGATTGTGGAAGACGATGAGCTCCTGCAACAAGGATTGTCGCTGGCATTAGCTGGGGAAGGCTATGCCTGCGACTGCGCCGCCACGGCGGCGGAGGCCAGCGCCCTGCTCATCACTAGCCAGTACAGCATGATCATCCTCGATTTGGGCCTGCCTGACATGGATGGCGCCAGCCTGCTGCGGCAGTGGCGCCGTCAACAAGTCGACTTACCGGTACTCATCCTTACGGCTCGCGATGCCCTTGAAGACCGTGTCGATGGGCTGGACGCCGGTGCTGACGATTATCTGGTGAAGCCCTTCGCATTGGTTGAACTGCAAGCGCGTGTACGTGCCCTTATTCGTCGCTATCAGGGCCACAGTGACAATCTTATGCAGTTGGATGATCTCCAGCTCAATCTTTCCAGCCAACAGGTGTATGTTCAGCAGCAACCGGTGGAAGTCACACCGAAAGAGTTTGCCATCCTGTCACGCCTGATGATGCGCGCCGGCCAAACGGTTAACCGCGAATTGTTACAGCAGGATCTTTATACCTGGCAGGATGATTTGGGCTCTAACACGCTAGAAGTTCATATTCATAACCTACGCCGCAAATTAGGTAAGGACCGTATCCGTACCGTGCGTGGTATCGGCTACCGCCTGGAGTCTTCATCATGATCAGCATGCGCCGCCGTCTGTTACTGATGCTGGCGCTGATCCTTTTGGTCACCCAGCTCATTAGCGCCTTTTGGCTCTGGCACGAAAGTCAGGAGCAAATCAGCTTCCTGGTGGATGAAACCTTGTCGGCTAAAGTTCGCACCGAACGTGTCGATACGGAGATCGCCGAAGCAATAGCCTCGCTACTTGCTCCTTCGTTAATCATGATGATAGTCACTCTGCTGGCCTCATTTTGGGCTATCAGTTGGATTATCCGACCACTTAATCAACTGCAGGAACGGCTGGAGAAGCGTTCCGCCGATAACCTGACACCACTCCCGCTCAACAGTGACAGTCTTGAAATGATGGCGGTTACCACCACACTCAACCAACTGTTCTCACGACTAGATAACACAATCCAGCAAGAACGGCTTTTTACTGCCGATGCCGCACACGAACTGCGCACGCCGCTGGCGGGGATCCGGCTGCATCTGGAACTCATGGAAAAACAGGGTATTCCGCAAAGCGGTCCGTTAATTGCCCGCATTGACCAACTGATGCACACCGTCGAACAATTACTGATGCTCGCGCGCGCCGGACAAGATTTTGCCAGCGGCCACTACCAACAGTTCGACTGGGTAAACAACGTAATCCAACCCCTGCAGGAAGAGCTCGAAGAATTGGTCGCACAGCGTGAACAAAAACTGCAATGGCAGCTGCCTGAAACCGCGCCGGTTCACGGTGACCCAGTACTGTTGCGCCTCTTGCTGCGTAATTTGGTGGAAAATGCCCATCGTTACAGCCCAAAAGGCAGCAACATTCGGGTACAACTTGCCGCGCAGAAACACGGTTATTTGCTACAAGTGATTGATGAAGGTCCCGGCATTAAAGAGAAAATGGTGGGCGAGCTCACCCAGGCGTTTCGTCGTATGGACCAGCGGTACGGCGGCAGTGGATTGGGGCTAAATATAGTGACCCGTATCGTACAACTGCATCAAGGACGCTTGACGATGGAAAACCGTCAGGATACCAGTGGGCTAAATGCCCAATGCTGGCTACCGGAAAACGTGCTGAACAAGTAACGTCGATAAAAAAGGGCCCAGTGTTAACTGAGCCCTTCTCTTCACAAGATTACTTCTGGTAAACGATTTCGACGCCTTCGTCGTCATCTTCGTCCCAGTCATCATCCCAGTCGTCATCCGCTTCAGCTTCCACTTCTGCGAGTTGTTCACGGTGATAATCATCCCACATGAACTCGACTTTCTCCGGCGCGCTCTCTTCGATCGCCATCGCCTTCGGTTGGCTATTGATAAACTTCATCACATCCCAACACAGCGCGTTGACGCCTTCGCGATTAACGGCGGAGATCATGTAGTACTTGCCTTCCCAGCCCATGCTCTCTGCAATCGCCTTGGCACGCACGGCCGCTTCTTCCTCACCAATCACATCAATCTTGTTGAAAACAAGCCAGCGTGGCTTATCTGCCAGATTTGCGCTGTATTGATTCAACTCATTGATGATGATTTTGGCATTTTCTACCGGATCAGATTCATCGATAGGAGCGATATCCACCAAATGCAGCAATACGCGGCAGCGTTCCAGATGCTTCAGGAAGCGAATACCCAGCCCAGCACCGTCAGAAGCACCTTCGATCAACCCTGGGATATCGGCAACCACGAAGCTTTGTTCGTGATCCATACGTACCACACCCAGGCTTGGTACCAGCGTGGTAAACGGATAGTCAGCAACTTTCGGCTTGGCGGCGGATACTGCACGGATGAACGTCGACTTACCGGCATTTGGCAAACCGAGCATGCCCACATCGGCCAGCAGCAGCAGCTCCAGCAAGATGTCGCGCGCTTCGCCAGCGGTACCCAGCGTTTTCTGGCGTGGGGCGCGGTTAACTGATGATTTAAAACGGGTATTGCCTAAACCATGCCAACCCCCTTTCGCGACCATCAGAAGCTGACCATGGCGGGTCATGTCGCCGAGGATTTCGCCAGTGCCTTGATCTTGCACACGGGTGCCGACAGGGACTTTGATCGTAATGTCTTTACCACGCTTACCTGTACAGTCACGGCTTTGGCCGTTCTGACCACGTTCGGCGCGGAAAGATTTCTCAAAGCGGTAGTCGATCAGCGTGTTGAGGTTTTCGTCCGCCAACAAATAGACGTCGCCGCCATCGCCGCCGTCACCACCATCTGGTCCGCCGTTCGGGATATATTTTTCGCGGCGGAAGCTGACGCAACCATTACCACCGTCACCTGCAACGACCAAAATCGCTGCTTCATCTACAAACTTCATTTACCGTCTCCGTAAATCATTCACCGGGCTGCTTCAAAGGAGCAACCAGGCGGGTTTCTGCCCGTCGCGGCCACCAACGGTGACCTATTGCGGAAAACATGGCGCCCGCTACCACCACGAAAGCACCGACATAGCCAACGACATTTAATGTCGGGGCGGCGAATACGTGTGGCCAAGCCAACGCCAATAAATCTGAAAAAAGCAGGGTAAACAGCGGTGTCAGCGTCACTAACGCACTCACCTGCGCCGCCTGCCAGCGCGCCATTGCTTCCGCCAGCGCACCATAGCCAATCAGCGTGTTGGCGCCACAGAACAGCAAGCAAGCTAATTGCCAGCCGCTGAGCTGAAAAATCACCTCTGGCTTGGCCAGAGGAAATAAGGCTATTGCACATAAAGTGTACAACATTACCAGTATTTGCGGCGAGGCTAATCGGCGCAGCAACACTTTCTGCGCAACGCCATAAGTGACCCACACCATCGCCGCACACACGCCCAGCAGCACCCCAAGGGTGTAATCTGTCAGGCGAGTGAAAATCTCAATCAGGCTGACGTTAAAAAATAACAACAACCCAAAAATCAGCATCAACGCGCCTATCACCTGAGTGATGCGCATGCGCTCTTTTAAAATCAGTACGCTGGCAAACATCATGCCGACCGGTGACAGTTGGCCGATCACCTGCGATGCTGTCGGGCTGAGATACTGCAGCGAAGAGCTGAAGAAAATGAAGTTCCCCAGCAGGCCCGCTGTAGCGATAGCCAGAATCAGCAACCAGCGCGGTTGACGAAACAGGGTCACTGGCGGCAGCCTGCCGCGCACGGCTAAAATAAGACCCAGCCCAAGCGCAGCAATGGTAAAGCGATACCAAACGATGGTAAACGGCTCCATCACTACCAGCACTTCTTTCATCGCAATTGGCAATGCGCCCCAGCAAACCGCTGTAGTCACCGCCAGAGAAATGCCAATTCCGACCTGCTGTTTCGTTTCCATCTTACCTTTGCCAGCGCTAACGGGTCTGCGTACAAGCAGCCCAACACCCTAGAATGTAAAAAGCCCCGCAACGAATTGCGGGGCTTACATCTATTTAGTAAGGCTCGAAAAATTATTCAGCTTCGATGCTGATGAATTTACGATTGCTCGGGCCTTTAACTTCGAATTTGACTTTACCGTCTTTCAAAGCAAACAGAGTGTGGTCTTTGCCGCAACCCACGTTGGTACCAGCGTGGAATTTAGTGCCGCGCTGACGAACGATGATGCTGCCTGCCAGTACTGCTTCGCCGCCAAAGCGTTTTACGCCCAGACGTTTAGCTTCTGAATCGCGACCGTTACGAGTCGAGCCGCCAGCCTTTTTGTGTGCCATTAATCTGCTCCCCTAACTTAAGCGCTGATGCCGGTGATTTTAACGTCAGTGAACCACTGACGGTGGCCCTGCTGCTTACGATGGTGCTTACGACGACGAAACTTAACGATCTTAATTTTCTCGCCACGACCGTGAGCAACTACTTCAGCTTTGATCTTACCGCCATCGACGTAAGGAACGCCGATTTTGATATCTTCGCCATTAGCGATCATCAGAATCTGGTCAAACTCAACAGCTTCACCAGTTGCGATGTCCAGCTTTTCCAAGCGAACGGTTTGACCTTCGCTTACTCGGTGTTGTTTACCACCACTTTGGAAAACCGCGTACATATAAAACTCCGCTTTCCGCGTGCCCAACTGTTTAGTACAGAGCGCGCTATAAATATTCACAATAGGGCGCGAATTCTACGCAATAATCCCGCATATGACAAGAGCAGAATAAGACCAGAAGCAGAAAAAAGAAGAAAAAAAGCACAGTTTCTTTCATGGCGTTTATCTGAACCGTTTTTCAAGTACAATCAGGGGGACAGTTACCGCCATGTACCGATGTGAGCAGCGATCTCAACGCGGTGAAGAGAAACACAGCTGAAAAAAATACAATGAACCTAGAGCAAATTACCGAGTTAACCGCGCAAGATATGGCGGCCGTGAACGCAACAATTCTCGAACAGCTGAATTCTGATGTCACGCTCATCAATCAGCTTGGCTATTACATTATCAGTGGTGGCGGTAAGCGCATCCGCCCGATGATCGCCGTTCTGGCGGCCCGGGCTTTGCATTATCAGGGTGATAAACACATTACCGTTGCTGCGCTGATCGAATTCATTCACACCGCCACCTTGCTACATGATGACGTGGTGGACGAATCCGACATGCGTCGCGGCAAGGCAACTGCCAATGCCGCCTTCGGCAATGCCGCCAGTGTGTTGGTAGGCGACTTCATCTATACACGTGCTTTTCAGATGATGACGAGCCTGGAATCTCTCCGCGTGTTGGCGCTGATGTCCGAAGCCGTTAACGTCATTGCAGAAGGCGAAGTACTGCAGTTAATGAACGTGAACGATCCGGATATCACCGAAGAAAGCTACATGCGGGTGATCTACAGCAAAACCGCACGCCTGTTTGAAGCAGCAGCGCAATCTTCGGCGATCCTCTCAGACGCAAGCGTTGCAGAAGAAAAAGCACTGCAGGATTACGGTCGCTATCTTGGTACCGCCTTCCAGCTGATCGACGATCTGCTCGATTACAGCGCCGATGGCAGCACCCTGGGTAAAAATACCGGTGACGATCTCAATGAAGGGAAGCCGACATTGCCGTTGCTGCACGCCATGCATAATAGTGAAGGCGAGCAGAAAGCCATGATCCGCGGTGCAATTGAACAAGGCAATGGCCGTCATTTGCTGGAGCCCGTACTAAAAGCCATGCAGCAATGCGGCTCGCTGGAATACACGCGCCAGCGCGCGGAGGAAGAAGCCGACAAGGCCATTGCCGCACTGCAGGTCCTGCCAGAATCATCCCATCGCACTGCGCTGGAAGGATTGGCACACCTTGCGGTTCAACGTGATTTTTAAGAAACAATAAACATCTGCTGTTTCCACAGACCCGCTCTGCGGGTCTGCTCATTTCTCCGGTAAGATTCTCGCCAACAGGCCACCGATCCCTTCACGCATCAAGAACGTCAATACTTTCTCACGCTCGCTCTCTGTCAGGTGATAGAAATACTCAATCCACACCGTGAGTGGATCCTGACGTTCAACGTCATAATGCGCAGAGTCTTCTTTCAATATCAGAAGATTACGGGTGTTATTCGGCAAGCTGTCGATATGATATTCCAGCGCCTTGCCTTGTACGCCTTTACGGCGTCGGCTGGTCCAGCCTTCACGGCGCGCCATCAAATTTATTCCCTGTGGTGAGGAAGGTAACCCTGCCACGCCTGTCAGTTCCTTGGCGGCAAACCACTCTTTTTTCATAGCCATGATCTCTGGGAAAGTTGGCAAATATCTTTTTTTGGAAACTATTGGGGTATTTTTTTAGAAACTTAGTGGTATGCTAGTTTCCGCATAAGCGATTCATGTTGTTTAAACGATTAATCTTGACCTGTTAGTTATACCACTAACAGAACTTTCGCTAATCAAAAAAAGGAATGCAAACATGAACTCAGAGAACAAGGACTGGCACCCGGCGGATATCATTGCGGCTTTACGTAAGAAGGGGACGACACTGGCGGCGGTATCGCGCAAAGCGGGGCTTAGCTCATCAACATTGGCAAATGCATTGTCACGCCCCTGGCCAAAAGGGGAATGGTTAATTGCCGAAAGTCTCGACATACACCCTGCAGAGATCTGGCCAAGCCGTTATTTCGATCCACATACCCATAATCTGCTGGATCGAAAAGCGCGCATTCGGTCATAACCGCAGGCATAAAAAAACCGCCGGAACCTTGTCCGGCGGCTGATGCATACACTTACATCGTTGGTTGATCAGTTATTGATAAACTTTTCGCCCAGTTCAATATCTTTATGCAGCACATCCAGCATGTCTGTCAGCGCTTTCTGCTCGAATGCGCTCAGAGTGCCGATGTCTTTGCGTTCTTCAACGCCGTTTTTGCCCAGCAGCAGCGGTTGTGCGAAGAAGCGAGCATATTTGCCATCACCTTCCACATAAGCACATTCCACCACGCCTTTTTCGCCTTGCAGCGCACGAACCAGGGACAGGCCGAAACGTGCCGCTGCCTGACCCATTGACAGCGTTGCAGACCCGCCACCGGCTTTGGCTTCAACGACTTCGGTACCCGCATTCTGAATGCGTTTGGTCAGATCAGCCACTTCCTGCTCGGTAAAGCTCACGCCAGGGATCTGTGACAACAGTGGCAGGATGGTCACACCAGAGTGCCCACCGATAACTGGCACGTTCAACTCTTCTGGCTGCTTGCCTTTCAGCTCAGCTACGAAGGTGTTAGAACGGATAATGTCCAGCGAGGTGACGCCGAACAATTTGTTTTTGTCATACACGCCGGCTTTCTTCAGCACTTCTGCTGCGATAGCCACGGTGGTGTTAACCGGATTGGTGATAATACCGATGCAGGCTTTCGGGCAGGTTGTTGCCACTTGCTGAATCAGATTACGCACGATACCCGCGTTCACGTTGAACAGATCTGAACGGTCCATACCTGGCTTACGTGCAACACCGGCAGAGATCAACACAACGTCTGCGCCATGCAGAGCTGGCGTTGCGTCTTCACCACTGAAGCCTTTGATTTTTACTGCGGTAGGGATGTGGCTTAAATCGACGGCAACGCCTGGAGTCACAGGGGCAATGTCGTAGAGAGAGAGTTCAGAACCTGAAGGAAGCTGGGTTTTGAGTAGAAGGGCGAGGGCCTGGCCAATACCGCCAGCAGCACCGAGAACTGCAACTTTCATCCTATACTCCTTTATTATCTTAAATATATAAAGCGCCGTGAATATGTTTGTTACGGACCTTAGATTATTACACCTTTAAAAACAATCTCTTAACAGTTCGTTTGAGAACTGGCGCAATAAAACAGCCGATGTCGCGCTCATTTTAGATTAAATAGCTTACGCATTAAGGGCATAGCGCACACTAATCAAAAATACTGCGAGGTTATTCACGAGCAAGTTAACCGGCGGTTACATTACACCCTTACATAACATCAGAACAACATCATTTTAATAACATTTTCTTTACCACCACAGACGACTTTTAGGTCGCTGAAAGGGCATATTCATGGGGTACGGATTTTGTTAAAATGCCGCACTTTCCTCATTGTCCGGGCATTATTGTTTTTCCTGGGCGTCCTTTCATTGCATAAAAATTCATTTATATGCATAATAATCACTTCCATTGTCAACATTCTACGGTGCAAAATGCGTAATCCCGCAAAGCAGGAAGATCTGATCAAAGCGTTTAAAGCGTTATTGAAAGAAGAAAAATTCAGTTCTCAAGGCGAGATCGTTTTGGCGCTGCAAGAAGAAGGCTTCGAAAACATCAACCAATCCAAAGTATCGCGCATGCTGACCAAGTTCGGCGCAGTGCGTACGCGCAATGCCAAGATGGAAATGGTGTATTGCCTTCCAGCAGAACTCGGTGTGCCGACCACCACCAGCCCGCTGAAGAACCTGGTGCTTGATGTCGACCATAATGATGCAGTGGTCGTCATCCATACCAGCCCTGGCGCAGCACAGTTAATTGCCCGTTTGTTGGATTCATTAGGGAAATCCGAAGGGATCCTGGGCACCATTGCCGGTGATGACACTATTTTTGTTACCCCAGCCAGCAGTTTTACCGCTCGCCAGTTATACGAAGCCATCCTAACGCTGTTTGAACAAGAGTTATGATGCTTAACGCTAACAAAATGCGGCTAGCCGTCGCGTTTTGTTAGCGTTTCTTTAACCCTATCCTTACGTTCCTTTCATCCCCTACCACGTATAACTCTAGATTTCCTTCGCGCTACAACACATTTCAATGACATTTCTGTGTAGCCAGTGATAGCTACTGCAATCTTCCGCACTTTTGGTCAAAAGCACTTACCTTATTGAAATCACATAAATTTAACATCAAAAGATCGTTTTATAACCTGTTTTTATTCCTTTTAGTTATAAAAGATGAGTGACTCCATAATAAAGTTTCACTAGAAACTGTTAGCTAACTATTAATTTTTAGCGTTACTAGATGTATACTCATTTCCGTGACGTAAATCACAGTTCACTGGAACTGATAAAAGAATACGATGAGGTCAAACCATGAAAATTAAAGCTACCATTGCAACCATGAGCGTTCTGTCCATGCTTTCTTTCGGTGCATTTGCAGCACAATCTGTTGATGCAAGCCAAGCAGAAAAAATGCAGGCTGCAGGCACAATTACCGTTAGCGGCGTAGCCGGTGCACCTTCCGACATCCGTCAGGCACTGTCTGAGAAAGCCGATGCCAAAGGGGCAACCGCTTACCGTGTAATTGAAGCGCGTAACGAAGGCAACTTCCACGCTACCGCAGAAATTTATAAATAAGTACAAGGCGTTACCCGGAAACGGGCAATAGAACTCTGGAACCCAGTACCCCGATAACAGCCTTCAAGTATAAAAACGCTGAAAAAGCCCTTCCAGGCGGTTATCGCAACAGGACTTAATATCATGAGCATGAAAACTACCCTCGTCGCACTCAGCCTGCTGTCAGTTGTTTCCTTCGGTGCTTCTGCCGCTGCGTTAATCACAAATGACCAGGCCAATAATCTTCAGTCTGCCGGTACCATTACCGTCAGCGGCATTACCGGCGCGCCTTCCGATATTCGTCAGGCACTGTCTGACAAGGCTGACAAACAAGGCGCTAAAGCCTACCGAGTGATCGAAGCCTACGAAAACGGCAACTGGCATGCGACTGCCGAAATCTATAAATAACAATTCAGAGGACATGCTTACCGAACTGATTACCCTCGTCACTGCCACTGCCGAGTTCTGTCGTAAGCACTGATTCCCTGAAGAAGCTTCGTCGTCCTATCCGACGAACCCCGTTGCCCTCGCTCGCGAGGGCTTTTTTATGCGCAAAAAAAGGGCCGCTGCCGGCCCTTAGAAAGGTTTTTAACGCCACCCTATATATCAATAGGTGACTTTCGGTTCCGACTTGTGAGCCAGCGCTTCCAACAGGCGATCGTGGATACCGCCGAAACCGCCGTTGCTCATCACCAGAATATGGTCACCCGGCTGGGCCGTTTTCACAATCATCTCTACCAACGTGTCGAGATCGGCACTCCAATGGGCTGGCTGCACGCAGGCTTCGGCCACTTCTGCCACCTGCCAGGGGATATGATGCGGCTGGAACAGGAATACTTCATCAGCACGACCCAGCGATGGCGCCAAATCGTTCTTACTGATCCCCATTTTCATGGTATTGGAACGGGGCTCAAGCACGGCAAGAATTCGGGCAGTACCACCGACCTTGCCACGCAGCGCGGCCAGGGTCGCCAAGATAGCCGTTGGGTGATGGGCAAAGTCATCATAGACCGTCACACCATGGGCTTCACCACGCAATTCCAGACGGCGGCGCGCATTGATGAAATCATCGAGCGCACGGCAAGCATCCGCAGGCATCACACCAACATGGCGCGTAGCGGCAATGGCCATTAAGCCATTATGCATGTTGTGTTCACCCACCAGCGACCACTTAACTTCCCCCACCTGCTCACCATTAAGGAATACCGCATAATGGCTGGCGTCCGGTGTTAGCTTCTGTGCACGCCATGCCCCTTCTTCCCCGACCAGCTCCTGCTCGCTCCAGCAGCCCATCGCCATCACCTGTTTCAAGTGATTGTCGTTGTCAGGCAAAATGATCTTGCCCTTGCCTGGAACCAAACGCACTAAATGATGGAACTGTTTCTGGATTGCTTTCAGATCATCGAAGATATCGGCATGATCGAACTCCAGATTATTCATGATCAGCGTACGTGGGCTGTAATGCACAAACTTGGAACGCTTGTCGAAGAACGCGCAGTCATACTCGTCAGCTTCGATCACAAAGAACGGGCTGTCGCCTAAGCGAGCAGAAACGTCAAAGTTGCCAGGAACACCGCCGATCACAAAGCCCGGTTTATATCCGCAGACTTCGAGGATCCAGGTTGCCATACCGGCAGTGGTCGTCTTACCGTGAGTCCCGGCAACGGCCAGTACCCAGCGATCGCGCAGCACATAGTCATGCAACCACTGTGGGCCAGAAACGTAAGGGATGCCCTGCTCCAGTACCGCTTCAACACAGGGGTTGCCGCGTGTCATGGCGTTACCAATGATCACCAGATCCGGCATGGGATCCAACTGAGCAGGATCGTAGCCTTGGATCAGTTCGATCCCTTCTTTTTCCAACAGCGTGCTCATCGGCGGATAGACATTAGCGTCAGAGCCGGTCACCTCATGCCCTAGCGAACGTGCCAGCACCGCTAGCCCGCCCATAAAGGTGCCACAGATCCCAAGAATGTGAATGCGCATAGTTTTCTCATAGAGTACGTCGAATGTTGGCTTATTCTAACGCCCAGAATCGTCCAGAAGAAATGGATTTGCCTATGAATAGCGCTCATCTTTGGGCTACACTGCTCGCGAATACGTTGGCGGTATGTTAACAAACCGCTACCCATCCGTAGATTCAGGGATTGTGTCATGAAAACGTTAGGCGAATTTATCGTCGAGAAACAGCACGACTTCTCTCACGCCACCGGCGAGCTGACTGCGCTACTTTCTGCAATTAAACTGGGCGCCAAAATCATCCACCGCGATATCAACAAAGCGGGTCTGGTTGATATTCTGGGCACCAGCGGCGTTTCCAATGTACAGGGTGAAGTTCAGATGAAACTGGACCTGTACGCCAATGAAAAGCTGAAAGCGGCGTTGAAAGCGCGCGGTGAAGTTGCGGGTATCGCTTCCGAAGAAGAAGATGAAATCGTGATATTCGACGGCGAGCGGGCTGAAAATGCCAAGTATGTGGTACTGATGGATCCATTGGACGGTTCGTCCAATATTGATGTCAACGTCTCGGTCGGTACGATTTTCTCTATCTATCGTCGCATTACCCCGGTAGGCATTCCGGTGACCGAAGAAGACTTCCTGCAACCGGGCAGTGCTCAGGTCGCTGCTGGCTACGTAGTTTATGGTTCATCCACCATGCTGGTGTACACCACCGGTTATGGCGTGCATGCCTTTACTTACGATCCGTCTCTGGGCGTGTTCTGCCTGTCCCATGAGAAAGTGCGCTTCCCAGCCACTGGCAATATGTATTCCATCAACGAAGGTAACTACATCAAGTTCCCGCGCGGTGTGAAGAAATACATCAAGTATTGCCAGGAACAAGACGAAGCAACACAACGTCCTTACACCTCACGCTACATCGGTTCACTGGTTGCCGACTTCCACCGCAACCTGCTGAAAGGCGGCATCTACATTTATCCAAGCACCGCTAGCCACCCACAAGGCAAGCTGCGTCTGCTGTATGAATGTAACCCGATGGCGTTCCTGGCAGAACAAGCCGGTGGCAAAGCCAGTGACGGTAAAAACCGTATTCTGGACATTACCCCGGTGAAACTGCACCAGCGTGCACCGTTCTTCGTCGGCACCAAATCTATGGTTGAAGACGCAGAACGCTTTATCGCCGAAAATCCGGACGAATAAAGCGTTCAACGTAGGGGTTCTACATATTGACCCCAGGGGTGCAGCATGCTGCACCCCTACATTATAATTTGAACGCCGCCATACTCTGCGCCAGTTGCTGAGCCTGATCCTCCAGCGATCGTGTCGCCGCCGCTGACTCTTCAACTAACGCCGCATTTTGTTGCGCCACCTGATCCATCTGAGCCACCGCTAGGTTTACCTGCTCAATCCCACTACTTTGTTCACGCGTAGCCGCAGAGATTTCCCGCATCAACGCCGTTACACGCCCGACTTCGCCGGTAATGCCATTCATGGTTTTCGCCGCAGACTCTGCCATCTGCTCGCCTTCCTGCACGCGATTCTGTGACGCTTCAATCAGCCCTTTGATCTCTTTTGCTGACTGCGCACTGCGCTGGGCCAAACTGCGAACTTCACCCGCCACGACTGCAAAACCTCGGCCCTGTTCGCCAGCACGAGCCGCCTCTACAGCCGCATTCAGCGCCAAAATATTGGTCTGGAAAGCGATACCGTCCATCACACTGATGATATCAGCGATGCGACGTGAACTGTCGGTGATCGCCTGCATCTTGCTCATCACCTGACTCACCACTTCACTGCCCTGATTGGCAATGCCGGATACGCTCAACGCCAGTTGATTGGCCTGTTCGCAGTTTTCGGCATTCATTTTCACCGTCGAGGTCAATTGTTCCATACTGGCAGCCGTCTCTTCCAGCGAGGCGGCCGATTCTTCAGTGCGCTGGGCCAGATGCAGGTTGCCGGCAGCCAACTCGCGTGAACCGGTGTCAATCTGGCTGCTGGCGTCACGCACCTTACTAACCGAACTGGCCAGCGCCTGCTGCATACGCTGCATTGCGCGCACCAGACGACCCATTTCGGTATTCCCTTCGCCAGTGATGGTGTGAGTCAGATCGCCACCTGCGATATATTCCAGTTGGGCAATAGATTCATCGAGTGGGCGCAGGATAATCATCCTCAATGCAAACCAGGCCAATACCGCTAGCAAGACACTAAGCAGACCGGCGATCACAATCAGGGTTATCTTGGTACTGGCGTTGCTCTCCGCTTCATGTACCCGCTGCTGGCCAATCTTCATGGCAAAGCTGCGGAAATCGCTGAGGTCTTTTTCAAAAGCGATACTCAGGGCAGAGATTTTGGTTTCCTGGATGTCGTAATAGTCATCGACTTTGCCGGCCTTGATGGCGTCAGCCATCGGTCTGACACCCTGTTCCAGATAGGCGCGGTAACTATTTTGCAGGCGAGTGGACAGCTCACGCCCGCGTTCTGTCACGGTGCCGACACGGACAAAGCGCGCCATTTCCTGTTTCGACTGTTCGAGGTAGTCATAAATACGGCCAACCGTCGCGTCTGAAACCTCAATCTGACCGATTTCACGCTGACGTACCGCCAGCGAAGCAGCAGTTCTGGCTCGTAACGTCAGGTTGGAGCTACTGGCCAGCGAGCCCAGTTCTTCGCCTAAAATCTGGTTGAGGGTGTGCAACGATCGCGACCCTTCGTTAATGGCGTTGACGCCGATGGTGCTGACCATAATCAGCAGCAGCGTCATCAGGCTCAGCAAGGCAATCAGCCCTGCCTTGACCGTAATCTTTTTTAACATGAGTTCTTCCCGGCTTCAGAAATAGTGAGATCTAACGTAGAGGAGGTAAAACGCAGAGTCAGACTTCGCCGACTCATTATTATTTAATGAAGTTATCGGCAACCGCGGTGAAAACTTAACATCGCCGGAGGATTAATCTGGAAATTCAATGGATGGCTCTGGGCCGGGAGCACGTTGATGAAAAGGGCAGGAAATCGTAAAAGAGTCCGCTATAATAGCCGCCACTCCATTTCTGGTTTGATTAAAGGAAACCGACATGAGCTTGCTTAACGTCCCTGCTGGCAAAGACCTGCCAGAAGACATCTACGTAGTTATCGAAATCCCGGCCAATGCCGATCCGATCAAATATGAAATCGACAAGGACACCGGCGCGCTGTTTGTTGACCGTTTCATGTCCACCGCGATGTTCTATCCGTGCAACTACGGTTACATCAACCACACCCTGTCTCTGGACGGTGATCCTGTTGACGTACTGGTACCAACGCCATACCCGCTGCAGCCTGGCTCAGTGATCCGCTGCCGTCCGGTGGGCGTACTGAAGATGACTGACGAAGCCGGTGAAGATGCGAAACTGGTTGCCGTTCCGCACAGCAAACTGAGCAAAGAGTACGATCACATCAACGATGTGAACGACCTGCCAGAACTGCTGAAAGCACAGATCTCTCATTTCTTCGAGCACTACAAAGATCTGGAGAAGGGCAAATGGGTGAAAGTGGAAGGCTGGGCAGACGCTGCCGCTGCCAAAGCTGAAATCGTTGCCTCTTTCGAACGTGCTGCCAAGAAGTAATTCTTAGCCGCCGTCCGATAAAAAAACACCGCTCAGTGAGCGGTGTTTTTTTTTACTTTTCGTCGAGACGCTTCAGCCAGTCACCGCTGTTAATCCGCGGGTAACCGTCTACGCTGTGTTTATACAGGTAGATCCACGCACTCCCATAAGGCGTCTGAATCAGCTCACGCTTATAGTCCCGGGTGTTGCTTTTCAGTTCGTCCAGCTCGGCCAATATCGATGAGTTAATACGGTACACCTCACAATGTACCGTGCCCTCTCCAGGGATCGCCGCCGGGTAATGGCCCAGATTATAAATCTGATAGCCTTCGAGCTCATGCTCGCCGAGCCATTGGGCGTTGGTCATCCAATGGCTGTTTCCCTGTTTGCGTCGTAAACTGCCGTAGACAATTATTCGCATCGCTAAAACTCAAACTGATAGAGCAAATCTAATGCCTGGTCGAGACCAGACACCGCTTCAAGATACAATTTAGGCATCAGGCGGTAACGCAACGTCAGTGTGGCCAATGAGTCGAATATACCCACCCCATATTTTACTTGTAAGCCTGGGAGAACATAGCCGCTCACGACGACCTGCGAACTGTCACCGACCCCTTGAGTATCCAGGGCCAAATTGCTTACGCCAAACGCCTCGCCGATTTTACCCACAAGTTGACCACTTTGTGCAACCCCCATCCCAATTAACATTGAGGTCATTGCGTTGCCATCGGCGCCGGAGCTACTTAATCCTTGCCCACGCAACAGATAAGACAGCGCTTCCTGTTGCGATTTTGCCGGATCCGAGAACACTTCCAGCTTCGGTGCATCCGCCAACCCAGTGACGCGTACCCCAGCGGTAACGTCGTCTTCGGTCGAATCCGGGTTACGGATCGCCTCAAGATTCAGCAATGGCTGGTCCGGCGGCCCCGAGAACATCAACTGGCCCTTGCGGACAATCAAATCCTGACCATAAGCATGGAAGCGACCGGAAGGGATGTCAATCTGACCGTTCAGGCCCAGGCCGTTCTTATCCTGCACCACTTTCAGATCCCCCTTCAGCCGCGCTTTGAGGCCAAAGGCATCCAACCGCACATCGTTGCCAACGTGGATCATCAGGTTGCTGTTGATCGGGATCGAAGCCGTTTTCGGCTGTATCGGTTTAAGCTGGTCGTCCAGCATCACTTCATCGGAAGAGACGCCGACCGCACTCTCTGGCAGATCTTGTACCGTAATACGCGCCCACGGAATGTCTACCGAACCATTGAGTGAGAACAGCTGCGGCGTGGCTTCGAATATCAAATCCGGCGAAACATCGATGCGGATCATCGGCGGCACCGTCACCCGTAATTTATCGCCCTTGGCGGCAATGCGTGCACGCCATGCGTTGATATCACGCCAATCAGCGTCGCCGGACAGATTAAGCTGACCATGAGTCGTGCTAACCAATCCTTCCAGCGTTGAGGTCATGCCGCCGAAATTCATCACCAACCGGCCTTCCGTCATGTCAAACGGCATCCAGTGCCCCTGCACCTTCACCTTATCCAAGGCCATCCGACCATACACTAAAGGCTTCAGTGCACTGCCACCCAGACGCAGATTGGCATTCAGCATACCTGCGGCTTTTTCCCCCTGCATCAGCGCAGGGTTAATCATTGCCAGTGAAAGGTTAGTGATATTGACGTTACCGCTGATATTACGGCGCACCTGCGGATCAGCCACCTGGATATTGCCGTCAAACTGGCCATTGTTATTTAGTTTGATCAACCAATCGGCCTGCGCACGGCCATTGGTGAGACCGGCATTGAGGTTCAACGTGTCAAAGGCAATCGGCAATGCATTGCCCTGAACCTGCTGTACCACTTTAACCCCATTCCCCACCAACGAGACCTTCGCCTCCGGCAGTGCACCACCAGGCTTCCAGCTCACGTCTGCCCGTCCGGTGAAGACCCCACTCAGCGCCGTCTCCGGGCCAAGGAAAGGTTTAATCATTGCGAGATCAAAACGGTTCAACACGACGCTTGCCTGCCCGCTCTGACCAGCTTCGATAGTTTTCGGCACGCACAGTTCAGCATTCGGGTTCTGCCAGCAGTGCGGCCCAATACTGATTTTCTGCGCAGTATTCAGGTAATCCAGCGCAATGGCGCGAGTCAATCGCCATTCGCCCACCGGCGTATCGAAACGTGTATTGTTCAGATTGCCGTGCCAGCGTTGCTGCTGACGGTCAAAACTGCCTTGCAACGCCAGTTGACCGGATACCGGTTTACCATCAATTTTCAGTTGTAACTGATGCTGTTTCTCACTGCCTTTGGCAGTAAGCTGAAGCAGGTTGATGTCCAGTGCATCTTGCTTCAGCTGTTCAACACGCACTGCCAATTGGCCCTGAATTTGATCGCTGGAACGCACGTCGCCGTCAATTTTCACCCGGTTGATGCGTAATGCCTGCCACTGCAGGCCAGAAGCGGTCAGGTCAGCCAGCAACTGAGGTGCCTGCAGGTTGCCACGTAGTTTAAGCAGGCCTTTCGCCGTACCGCCCAGTCCCGGCAAGGCACCGTCCAGGCGCGGTGCGTCAATGTTCGCATCCAGATTCCAGCTCTTCTCGTCCAGTTGCCCTTTGACGTTCAGCTGGTTGCGTCCCAGGGTCAGATCGATACCCGGAATTTTCCACTGGCCTGCAGCATTACCGCTCAGCGTGCCACGTGCGGTGACCTTATTTTGCTTCACGTTACCGTCAAGTTGCAGCACTGGGACCTGCAATTGCCAACTGCCGCCATGCAGGCTACCGCGCGTGGTGATCTTACCGTCCAACTTCGCCGGCCACTCCGGCCACTGTTTGGCGGTATTGATACCACTCAGCGTCAGCTGTGAATTCCAACTGATGGCCTTGCTCCAGTCCACCAGCGCAGTCAGATCGGTATTACCCTGCAAGGCTGCCAGACGCAGGCGTTCCAATTTAAACTGCTCTATGTTGCCTTTACCGTCTAGCGTCAATACGGCTGGAGGCAGATCCTGGCCTTTGATATTGGCGCGAGTCGACAACGCATAGTCGGTTGCCTTGCCATTGAAACGCAGGCGGAAGTCATTGATCTGATATTGAGCTTCACCGCTCAGAGGCCATTTCAGTTGTTTGCTTTGTAGCGTCAACGCCAGCGGCAAACCGGCTTCGGCCAGTTGGGTTTGCAGATCAAGCTGCGCGCCGACCGGACCGGACAGGTTGAGCGCTACCTTAAGTTCTTCACGCAGCCCGCCGCCAATGTTCAGTTTAATCTTTTCGCCTTTCAGCGGTTCAATGTTCACCGTACTGTTGGCTACCATCTCCACCGGCCAATTGCCGGTCAGCGTTGCCTGCCCTTGGGCCGACAGCGTGCCCTGCGGGGATTTCACATCGAAATTGTCCAGCTTGATATGCTGATCTTGAGTGCTGGCCTGCAACAGCAAGCTCGTAATCAGCACGTCGGTGTCCCCTGTCAGCCGCAGTTGTTCACCACTGATCTCCTTGACCGTGATGTCCAGCGGCAAGCGGATATCCGGCAGGTCCGGCAGCAGCGGTTTTGCGAACAGTTCTTTCAATGTTTCGCCCAGTGGCTTCTCTATGGGCTGTGGTACTGGCTTCGCGGCCTGATTGGCTTTTTCCTCTACCTTTTTCGCTACGTCAACCACCGGCTGCACAGCCTCCGGCAGTGGGTTTTGCGGCGTTTTCGGCAGTGCAATCAGTAATCCGCTAATTTTGGTGGGCAGCAGTGTCAACGCACGCTCCTGCCACTGTGCACCGGTACGGAATTCGCCGAGCGAAATGGCAGTGTCGTCTACGCTGACTTTAACGTTATTCAGCGCCAACATGCGCAAAGTAATCGGGTACGGCGTGCTCAGATTCGTCGTTGGTTCGCTGGTCTCTGCGACTGGTGCGGATGGCGTCATTTCTTTGGTTTTCACCACGACGTCCACGTCCTGTGCCGTCAATGCATTGACGCACAAAGAACTGTTTTTAAAGCAGGCCAGATCGAGTGATAAATGGAACTGCCCGGCATTCACGGTGACACCCGGCATTTGATATTTCACGCCTTTCAGCGTCAGATCACGCCAACCACCGCTGACACTGGTGATATCCAGTCCCGGCACCCAGCGTGCCGCACCGTTTATCACCATATGCAAACCACTAGTGGTGCCCAACAAGAACGCAATTCCGCCAATCAGCAGCAGCAGAACAATCAGGAAACCCAAACAAATCTTTTTTATCAGGCTCATAGTTCAGGCCCCAAACCAATATAGAACTGCACCCCGTGGGTATCTTTATCACCAACCGGAGCAGCGATATCCAGTTTCACCGGGCCGACCGGTGACTGCCAACGCACACCAAAACCAGCACCGGTTTTGAAATTACTCTGGGTGATATCGTTCACCGCTTCACCGGAGTCCACAAACACTGCGCCCCACCATTTTCCGGTCACGTTGTATTGATATTCCAGCGAGCCAGTCAGCATTTTAGAGGCGCCGGTCAACTTGCCGTCGTCGTCTCGAGGAGAAATGCCCTTATATTTATAGCCGCGGATACTGCGGTCCCCACCGGCGAAGAATCGCAGGTCTGGCGGGACTCTTTCAAAGTCGTTGGTTTCAATCCACCCCACCTGCCCACGCGCAACAAAACGGTGCTTGTCGGCCAACGTACGAATCCAGACGTTCTGTGCCTGCATCAGTGCGAAGTCCACGTCAGAACCCCAGGTGCTGTCAGATACATCAATAGAGTAACGTTGACTGTCGCCCCATGTCGGCATCAAACCACCACGGGAACGGGTCCGGTTTACACTCACACCGGGATACAGCAGCATAGTGGTATTGGTCACGGTACCTTGGGTAAAGTGGTCAAGACGCCAGGTGAGGTTTAACGCCCGCTGCCAGCCACTGGACAAATCCCAGTTACGGGAAACCACGGCTTTTGACGTAACAGATTTGGTATCGTTGAGATCGACGTTTTTGAACCCTCCTTGCAGCAGGTAGTACTGCTCAAGCGGATTCTTCAGCAACGGGATTTTATAGGTCAAATCGAGCTGTTGTTCTGGCGCCGAAACGCTGGCGCTGGTTTCCAGGCTGTGGCCACGATCGTTGAGCCACGGTTTTTTCCAGGTGCCCTTCACACGCGGGCCAACGTCAGTGGAATAACCCACCCCGGTTTCAATGGTGTTTCGGGTGCGTGGTGTCACCAACGCATCTAGCGGCAAAATCTTGTTCTCTTTGGCATCTTGGAAATCAGGGGATACGACCACCGAGTTAAACCAGTTGGTGGCGGACAAACGGCGGTTCAGCTCGGCCAAATCCTCCGAGCTGTAGTAATCCCCCTGATGAAAGGGCACCAGATTTTGCAGATAGTCTTCACGGATTTGCGAGCCGCTGAACTTCACTTGGCCAAAGCGATAACGCTGCCCACTGTTGAAGTCGATGTCCCAATAGGCCTTATGCAGATCTTCTGCGACACCGAGCTGGCTTTTGGTCATATCAGCATCGAAATAGCCCTTGCGAAGCGCCATGCCGGTCAATGACCCTTTAAAGCTGTCGTATTTGCCGTGATTGAGGATCTCACCTATCGTTGGCCTGCCTTTTTTAACCAGTGCCAGGTAGTCATCATCGGTTTTCGCGCCGCCTTCCAGCACGATATTGGCACCGGCAATCCGCACGGGTTCACCTGGATTCACCTTGGCGTGCAGTATCGGACGCGACAGCCCAGGGCGATCATCCAAGGTAAAGTCGATCGTTGGCTGATAATAGCCAAGCGCTCGTAGCCCCTGACGGACGGCTTCATCCACACGTGCGCGGAAACGGCCGTCAGTGCTGACCTCTTCCGGCGTGATGGATGACAAACGCACCCGGACGTTTTTTTCCAGTTCCCCGCTAAGTCCTTCAACCTGCAGCCGCACATTCGCCGAATACGCCGCAGGCGTCGCGAGCAGCGCACACAAAAAGCACAGGGCTCGGTATCGTGGCACGCGTTCTCCTTAATTTATTTTACTTTCCTGTAATAACACTCGCTCTGGTACCAGGGCATACTCCGCGCTATCAAGACGGCAACCCTTTCAGCATTATTCCAGACGCTGCATGTTACGGTTTTACTGTCGCAGTAAACTGGCGCATTCTTCGCTTTTGGCGCTCTAAATACTGCGTTAATCTGATACATAATCTGAATATGTAGCTTATTGTGGGCAAAGTTGCGGTTAGATACAACCGAACTGCCGCCTCTTAGGCCAATTCTTACTGTGACAACAGGAGTCAACCGTGGTGCCATTTTTTGATAAAACACAAACCGTCGACAAGGCGAACGCACTGCCTGGCCGCACGACTCCCATGCCGGTTGCCACACTCAATGTGGTCACCGATCATTCGATGACTCACGTGCCAGAGGGTATGGCGGTGGCGATCTTCGCCATGGGATGTTTCTGGGGGGTGGAGCGCCTGTTCTGGCAACAGCAGGGGGTATACAGCACTGCTGCAGGCTACAGCGGCGGCTATACGCCAAATCCAACCTACCGTGAAGTGTGCAGTGGCCAGACCGGCCATACCGAAGTGGTGCGTGTCGTGTTCGACCCGAAGATCATCAGTTATAAACAGTTGCTGCACGTCTTCTGGGAGAATCACGACCCGGCTCAGGGCATGCGCCAAGGTGGCGACGTTGGTACTCAGTACCGCTCGGCAATTTATACGCTAACGCTAGAACAGCAGGCCGAAGCCGAAAGCAGCCTACAGCGTTTCCAACAAGCCATGAACGAAGCGGGTGACAAACGCGTCATCACCACCGAGGTCGTTCCGGCGCTGCCATTTTACTATGCCGAAGATGACCATCAGCAATATCTGTATAAGAACCCAGAAGGGTACTGTGGCTTGGGCGGTATTGGTGTTTGCTTGCCCCCTCAACGCTAACCCACTGGCCAGCGGTAATTTTTTAACCGCTGGCGGCTCCTGTGGGGCTGCTGCTATACTGTGCGGGCCGCATCTGCGGCCTGATAGCCTCCTTTCTGGTTGTTATCACTACTTTTTTTACAATGTACTACCCTTCCTCAAGAGCGCCGTCATCCCGTCGGCACGTATGGATAGATTATGTTAAACAGTATTTTACTGATTCTTTTTCTGATCGCAGTGAGTGCGTTTTTCTCACTGTCGGAAATATCTCTGGCCGCGTCACGCAAGATTAAACTGAAACTGATGGCTGACGAAGGTAACGTCAATGCCGCCAAAGTCCTCAAACTGCAGGAAACCCCGGGGCTGTTCTTTACCGTGGTACAAATTGGCCTGAACGCCGTGGCCATCCTTGGTGGTATCGTCGGTGATGCAGCCTTTTCTCCTAGTTTTAAAGTGTTATTTGACCGTTTCTTATCCCCAGAGATGGCTGAGCAGGTTAGCTTCATCTGCTCGTTCGTGCTGGTGACCAGCTTGTTTATCCTGTTCGCAGATTTGACGCCGAAGCGCATCGGTATGATTGCACCAGAGACGGTCGCCGTCCGGATCATCAACCCGATGCGTTTCTCGATCATGATTTTCCGACCGCTGGTTTGGTTCTTCAACGGTATGGCAAACCTGATTTTCCGTCTGTTCAAACTGCCGATGGTACGTAAAGACGACATCACCTCAGACGATATCTATGCGGTGGTGGAAGCCGGCGCACTGGCTGGGGTTCTGCGTAAGCAAGAGCATGAACTGATCGAAAACGTTTTCGAACTGGAATCGCGCACAGTGCCTTCGTCGATGACCTCACGCGAAAGCGTGGTTTACTTTGATCTGCGCGAGAGCGAAGAAAGCATCATCGAAAAAGTCTCAACGCATCCGCACTCCAAGTTCCTGGTGTGTGACGGCAATATCGATCAGGTCGTCGGTTACGTTGACTCCAAAGACCTGTTAAACCGCGTGTTGGGTAATCAAAGTTTGGTGCTGAGCAGTGGCGTACAGATCCGCTCAGCGCTGATCGTGCCAGATACCCTGACGCTGTCTGAAGCATTGGAAAGCTTTAAAACGGCAGGTGAAGACTTTGCGGTCATTCTCAATGAATATGCGCTGGTCGTAGGCATCATCACATTGAATGACGTAATGACCACGCTGATGGGCGATTTGGTCGGTCAGGGGCAGGAAGAGCAGATCGTGGCGCGCGATGAGAACTCATGGCTGATTGAAGGCGGTACGCCTATCGATGACGTGATGCGTGTGCTGGATATCGACGAGTTCCCGCAAGCAGGTAACTACGAGACCATTGGCGGCTTTATGATGTATATGCTGCGCAAAATCCCTAAGCGCACCGACTTCGTCAAATATGCCGGCTACAAGTTTGAAGTAGTGGATATCGACAGCTACAAGATTGACCAGTTGCTGGTCACTCGGTTGGTCGATAAACCGGCGGCGACACTGCCAAAAGCGCCGGACGAAACCCCTTCAGTCTGACGACACTTACTGCAAAAACATAAACGGCCCCTTGGGGGCCGTATTTTTTGACTGAGGCTCTGTGCCCAATCACCCCATTTCGGATTGCAGCAGTAACACCTGACGGTTTACCTCTGACATCACACTGAAATGGCGCCTGTCGCGGATTTTTGGCAACAGGATTTTTCCTTCATCGAACTCAAACGCACCAACATCTTTGATGTACAGCCGACCACGGAACAAGGTCTTTACGTACTTTGCCACTTTCAACGGATTATAACGCTGGAAGATTCTCATTCTATTACTCTCCTCCGTTTGTCCATGCGCTCAGCGAGCCGCCAAGGCAGCAGCTTCTAAAGTAAGAACGCAACGTGATTGCCATGTAGTAGACCCAGTAAAGACCATATCGTTCATTTGCGCTTGGAGATCTGCACTGGATTTACACTTTTTGACAGAATTGTATATGATAATATATAACTTTTTCAGTATATCCCTTCAAAATACAGGCATTTGCCCCCAGAAGGAAAAACTGCGATCCGGGTAACAGGACAGACCTCTGATCACCGCCTATGCTTTAGGCTATCGGGTGCTGTCGGCACCGTTTCCCCTTAGGAGAAGGCATGAAAAAAAGCCACATGCTCATTGTATCCCTGCTGTTTGCTCCCCTTTTCGCCTCCGCGCACAACTTCCAGCTCCAGCAACGCGTCGCGCCAGTTGGCGTCAGCGATAAGGGAGAGTTGGATTACGCTAATAATAAGTTTAGCTATCAAAACTGGAATAGCGCGCAGCTCAGTGGGAAAGTGCGAGTCATACAACATATTGCTGGCCGCAGCTCCGCCAAAGACATGAACGACCCACTGATAGAAGCGATCAAGAAAGCTAAGCTACCGCATGATCGTTACCAAACGACGACAATTGTGAATACCGACGATGCGCTGCTCGGCACCGCGATGTTTGTGCGCAACAGCATTGAAGACAGCAAGAAAGAATTCCCGTGGTCGCAGTTTATTGTCGACAGCAACGGCAACGTACGCAAAGCGTGGGATTTGCAGCCGAAGGGCTCAGCCATTGTTGTGCTGGATAATCAAGGCAGGATCCAGTTTGCCAAAGATGGCGCACTGACACCGGAAGAAGTGCAGCAGGTCATGACCCAACTGCACCAACTTCTGGCAAAGTAATTAGAACAACGAAACCCGAAAGCCGGGGTTAAGGAACGATTCACGTGGCGTGTAGAGCAGAGGTTTACCCTGCCAATCGTGGATCTGTGCCCCGGCCGCTACGGCGACTGCATGACCGGCAGCGGTATCCCAGATATTAGTTGGTCCAAACCGCGGGTAGAGCTGCGCTTTGCCTTCTGCGACCAGACAAAACTTTAACGAGGATCCGACAGAAACCGTCTGATGCTCACCCAACTGGTTCAGGTAATCTTTCAATTCTTCGTCACTGTGCGAACGGCTGACCACCACCAGTGGTGGATGGGCATTGCTGACGCCAATTGCCTGCCGCTGACCTTTTTCTTCTTTCCAGGCTTTACCACGTTCGGCCAAATACAGCACGTCAATCGCCGGGGCGTAAACCACGCCCATCACCGCCTGCCCGTCTTCAATCAGCGCGATATTTACCGTGAACTCGCCGTTGCGATTCAGGAACTCCTTGGTGCCGTCCAACGGATCAACCAACCAGTAGCGCGTCCAGCTCTGCCGCACAGACCAAGCCGGTGGATCTTCCTCCGACAGCAGCGGGATATCCGGCGTTAATGCCGCCAGGCCACGCTTGATAATGTGGTGCGCCGCCAGATCGGCCGCCGTCACCGGGGAATCATCTTTTTTCTGTGCAACATCAAGTGGTTGCTCACCATTATACACCGCCATAATGGCGGCTCCCGCCTCGCGGGACAGTTGGCAAATTTTTTCTAACATCATTCACCTCAGATAAATACCCTCAATAATTGGAGCTGCATCGCGGCGGTAAGTTCTACAAATCCCTAGGAGCATAGTCCACTATGTGAGCGGGGTGAGTAGGCGCTGCCAACAAAGAAGCAGCTTCAAATATGACGGGTATACGGTTCCGTGGGCCATTTCCCCTTTCTCATTGCTAGCAGCCTAGTTTTTTTTGCGTCGAATATCCATCATAACGATTTAACCTTCGGTAATTACTCAAGTCTTTGCCGTCACAACTGTGACATTTCCTCAGATACCTCGGTCAATTTTCTGCCACACTTCACAGTTTGGTGAGACAACCAATGTTAATTACATGTCCCTCTGCGATAAAACTCGAAAAATGGAATGGAGAAAGCCAAAAATGATGAAGCGTTCGCTGACGTTGTCTGCCCTTGCCGTGCTGGTTTGCGCCTCGGCGCAGGCGGCCACGGTCGATCTGCGCGTGCTGGAAACCACCGACCTGCACAGCAACATGATGGACTTCGATTACTACAAGGATAAACCAACCGATAAATTCGGCCTGGTCCGTACCGCCAGCCTGATTGAACAGGCACGCCAACAAGCGGCTAATACGGTGCTGGTCGACAACGGCGACATTATTCAGGGCAGCCCGCTCGGCGACTATATGGCGGCCAAAGGCTTGAAACCCGGTGATGTACACCCAGTGTATAAGGCAATGAATACCCTGAACTATGTAGTTGGCAACATCGGGAACCATGAATTCAACTACGGGCTCGACTACCTGAAAAATGCCATTGCCGGAGCCAAATTCCCGTATATCAACGCTAACGTCATCGACGCTAAAACGCAAAAAACCCTGTTCACACCTTACATTATCGTCGATACACCGGTAAAAGACCGTGATGGCAAAGAACATACTTTGCGAATTGGCTATATCGGCTTTGTACCGCCACAAATTTTGGTATGGGATAAAGCCAACCTGCAGGGCAAAGTTACGGTTAACGACATCACCGAAACCGCAAAACGTTACGTGCCAGAAATGCGTAAACAAGGTGCCGATCTGGTGGTCGCGATTCCGCACTCCGGTTTATCCAGCGAACCCTATAAAGCGATGGCGGAAAACTCGGTGTACTACCTCAGCCAAGTGCCAGGCATTGACGCCATCATGTTCGGCCATGCTCACGCGGTGTTCCCGAGTAAGGATTTTGCCAATATCAAAGGCGCAGACATTGAACAAGGTACGCTCAATGGCATACCGGCGGTGATGCCGGGTCAATGGGGTGATCACCTCGGCGTAGTCGATTTGCAACTGAACAACGACGGGGGTGCCTGGAAAGTCACGAGGGCCAAGGCGCAAGCGCGGCCGATTTACGACAAAGAGAACAAAAAGTCACTGGCCGCGGAAGACGCCAATCTGGTGAAAGTACTGGCCGAAGATCATAAAGGCACACGTGATTTCGTCAGTAAGCCCGTCGGCAAAGCAGATGACAACATGTACAGCTATCTGGCCCTGATTCAGGATGATCCAACAGTACAAATCGTGAATAACGCGCAGAAAGCCTATGTAGAGCATTATATTCAGGGCGATCCGGATCTTGCTGACCTGCCAGTTCTATCAGCCGCTGCGCCGTTCAAAGTTGGCGGACGCAAAAACGATCCGGCCAGCTTCGTTGAAGTGGAGAAAGGCCAGCTCACCTTCCGTAACGCTTCGGATCTCTACCTCTATCCCAATACATTGGTAGTGGTAAAAGCTAGTGGCAAAGAGGTGAAAGAATGGCTGGAATGTTCCGCCGGGCAATTCAATCAAATCGACATTAACAGCACCAAACCACAGGGTCTGATCAACTGGGATGGTTTCCGCACCTATAACTTTGATGTGATTGACGGGGTAAATTATCAGATCGACGTCAGCCAGCCTGCACGTTACGACGGTGAATGCCAGTTGATCAACGATAAGGCGGAGCGTATCAAAGGTCTGACGTTCAAAGGCAAGCCTATTGATCCAAATGCCATCTTCCTGGTTGCCACCAATAATTACCGTGCCTACGGCGGTAAGTTTGCCGGCACAGGCGATCAGCATATTGCCTTCGCTTCACCGGATGAGAACCGTTCGGTACTGGCAGCTTATATCAGTGCTGAAACCAAGCAGCAGGGTGCAGTACGGCCACAGGTAGATAATAACTGGCGTCTGGCGACGTTCAGCAGCCCGCAGCCACTGGATATTCGCTTCGAAACATCACCAAGCGAAAAAGCCACAGCGTTTATCAAAACCCATGCCCAGTATCCAATGAAATCAGAAGGTACGGATAACATCGGATTTGCAGTTTATCTGATTGATTTAAGAAGCAAATAAGCAGCAGGCCGGAGGGGAAATTGCGTTTCCTCCGGCCATCTACCCCTTTTTCTCTCTGGCGCGTCCTTTAAATTGCATTTAAAATGCATGTTATTATTTTTTTCATTTAAAGAGGCTCTCCTATGGATTACCGTAACCAATCCCTCGGCGCTCTCGCCATCGCTATTCCCCGGGCATCACGCCTGTTTCGCCTGAACGATTTAGATTTCTGCTGTGGTGGAAAACAAACACTGCAACGCGCTGCCGAGCGTAAAGGGCTGGATATCGAGCAGCTGGAAAGCGAATTGGCCACCCTCGCCTCCACACCAGAACAACGTCATGACTGGCATACTGCGCCCCTCGGTGAAGTGATTGATTATATTCTGCCACGCTTCCATCAGCGGCATCGCGAACAGTTAGCCGAACTGGTACTCATGGCGGAAAAAGTCGAACGGGTTCATGCCGACAAACCCACCTGTCCGCGTGGCTTGGCGAAGCAGCTGAACCTGATCCGGCTGGATCTGGAAAATCATATGATGAAAGAAGAACAGATCCTGTTCCCGATGATCAAGCAAGGTATGGGACGCCAAGCGGCTGGACCGATCTCAGTAATGGAACATGAGCATGACGAAGCGGGCGAACAGTTGGAAGTGGTGAAGTTCCTCACCAACAACGTGACGCCACCAGAAGGTGCCTGCAATACTTGGCAGGCGCTGTATGGCGGCATCGACGAGTTCATCGATGACCTGATGGAACACATCAATCTGGAGAACAGCCTGTTGTTCCCACGCGCGCTGAACGGCGCATAAAACAAGGGCGCCATTAAGGCGCCCAGAGAAACCTGTCAGAGGATTACAGGATTTCCAGCAGTTCGACGTCAAACACCAGCGCGCTGAATGGCGGGATGGATGCGCCAGCACCACGCTCGCCATAGGCCAGGTCGTGTGGAATATACAACTGCCATTTAGAACCGACCGGCATCAGGGTCAGCGCTTCGATCCAGCCTGGGATCACGCCGCTAACCGGGAATTCTGCCGGTTGGCCGCGTTCTACGGAGCTGTCGAACACATCGCCGTTAATCAGACGACCGGTGTAATGCACACGCACGCGATCCTGACGGGACGGGATTGGGCCATTACCCTGCTCCAGTACGGAGAACTGTAGACCAGATTCGGTCAGCGTCACTTCGTCACGCTTGGCGTTGTCTTCCAGGAATTTCTGGCCTTCAACAGCCATCGCCTGTTGACGATCACGACGCACGGCATCCGCACGTTCGTGGATTTCACGCAGCGCACGGTGCACCACGTCTACCGGAACCGCCGGGGCATTCCCTTCCAGCGCGTCACGCAAACCTGCCAGCAAAGCTTCCGGTTGTAAACCTTCCAGACCGGACTCTTGCAACTGCTGGCCGACCTGTAAACCAATCCCGTAGCTCGCCTGCGCTTCAACGCTGTCAAAAGAAGGGGTTGTCATGGGGTTTTCCTTTAGTCTGTAAAAAGTCGAAAGCGCAGCATAACAGCGCCGCAATGCCGGGTAAAATCTTGTGTGGAGAATGATGACTTTTGTCGTAGAAAAAGAAACAATAACCCTCAGTTAACACCCGCTCCCGCGAGCCCAGGCGAATCGCCTGTCGCAACAGGTATGGGTTTGCTGCTGCCTTTCACTTCAATCAGTTAGCAGACTATACTGGAAGCAGGGCATCGGGTCGGCGGTACACCCTTTTGTACCGTGATATTTTTACGCCGTTGAAGAGAGGTTACCATGGGCAGAATCTCGCCCAGGAGAAGGAAGACCACCCGAGTCTACCAGCCGTTGTTGCGCACCTGGCTGAACTTCAGTCAGCGCCTGAAACCAGGCTCCGCGCCAGAGGCAGTAGAGGATCCGGATTCAGAACAGTCACCGGCAAGCGGTAAGGGGCAAAACATCAAAGCGCTACTGCTGAAGATCTGGCACCTGCCGGACGGCTTCGGTTGGATGGAGCCATTACCCTATTTCCACCGTCGCTGGACCCTGATTTTCGGCATTATCTTGCTGTTGGCACTGCTGTGGCCGTATTCATCAGAAAACAGCGAGCAGCCGTTCCCGGTCACCCAGCAGGGCAACAACATACCACTGCAGGCCGATCTGCAAAATGATCCTCAGCAGCAGCACGCTGCCGAACCGGAGCCAGCCGGTAACTGGCAACGTTACCAAATCCAACCGGGGCAAACGCTGGCGCAACTGTTCCGCGACAATAGTCTGCCGGTGAATGAAGTCTTCGCGATGGCCCAAGTTGAAGGTAACGATAAGCCACTCAGCAACATGAAGGCCGGCCAGGAAGTGCGTATCGAACGTGACACTAACGGCGTGATTACTGCGTTATCGGTCACTGCCGCAGATAACACTCAGGTGTTGTTCCGCCGCCAGGCCGACGGTAGCTATCGCCGCGAGCGTTAAATTCTGCCTCGTCATTGACCGCGTATTCACGCGCAATGGACAGGCAGCCTAAATCTGCGTCAATAAAAAGTCGCGCAGCACGATGCCGTGGTTGTGCTGTGTGTCTTTGCTGCCATAGAGCAAGGTTAAGGGCTCTCCCTGCCGTAATAACGCCACCAGTGGCTGCCAGGCGTCATTTTCTGCCAATTGCAGCCGGTAACGGCTTTCAAATAATTCCCACTGCTCTATGTGCTGGTGAAACCACTGTCGTAGTGCGTTATCTGGCGCGACCTGCTTTAGCCATTGAACCCCCTGTAGCCGCTCCTTGCTGATACCTCGTGGCCACAATCGGTCAATCAGATAACAGTTAACCGGCGCAGGGCCGGAAAAATCATACACTCGCTCTAAGTAAATCACTGCCATTTGCCACTGCTCCTCACCCAAGGTGCTAGCAGGGTAACGCGTTTTACTGGACGCAGAAAAGCAAAACGCCAGCACGAGGCTGGCGTTTTAACTTGGTGAACAGGAGCAATTAAGCTTCTGCTACCACAACTACATTCAGCTGTGCGAATACGTCGCTGTGTACCTGGAATTGAACTTCGTGTTCACCAGTGGTACGCAGAACGCCATTCGGCAGACGAACTTCGCTCTTGGCAACTTCAACGCCTGCCGCAGTAACTGCGTCAGCGATGTCGCGGGTGCCGATAGAGCCGAACAGTTTACCCTCGTCGCCTGATTTAGACGCGATGGTGACTGAACCCAGTTCGTTGATCTTGGTTGCGCGAGCTTCAGCAGCAGTCAGAATTTCAGCCAGTTTGGCTTCCAGTTCTGCACGGCGTACTTCGAAGAACTCTACGTTTTTCTTGGTAGCAGGAACAGCTTTGCCCTGTGGTACCAGGAAGTTACGGGCGTAGCCCGCTTTAACGTTAACTTGATCACCCAGGCTGCCCAGGTTTGCTACTTTATCAAGCAGAATAACTTGCATTACCTTATCCTCTCAAAGTCGTTAATGGACAGTGGCCGATTACTGATGACGATCAGTGTACGGCAACAAAGACAGGTAGCGCGCGCGCTTGATAGCACGGGCCAGCTGGCGCTGATATTTGGCACGAGTACCGGTAATACGGCTCGGGACAATTTTACCACTTTCAGTGATGTAGTTTTTCAGCGTAGCGATGTCTTTATAGTCAATCTCTTGAACGCCTTCCGCGGTGAAACGGCAGAACTTGCGACGACGGAAATAACGTGCCATTAGGCTAGTCTCCAGAATCTATCAATTCAATCTGCTCGGCATGCAGAACCAATTTGTTCAGCCCGTTGCGCCCTTGATGGCTGCTAACAAAGCCTTGCACGGTTATCTGACTGCCGACCGTTAATCTTTGAGTTAGTGCTTGTGACTGTTGTCCGCTGACAACCACGGGCATTCGGCACCATGCTTGTCTGCTGAATCCGGCTTCCATTTGCTGCGAACGGTGCTCAAGCACAAATTGGCAGTGGGGTATCCCGGAAGGACTCACTTTTCGAACCGGTGTCTTGCACACAGTGCCCGACAAAACCAGACGATTAGATGTCACGGCAGCAATTACTCTTCAGAATCCCCAGCATCTGCATCATCTGCGGTTTCGTTAGCGAAGTCTTCGCGGCGATCGCCACGACGTTCGTCTTTCGCTTTAACCATCGGAGATGCTTCAGTTACCGCGTGCTTAACGCGCATAACCATGCTACGGATAACGGCGTCGTTGAAGCGGAAGTTTGTTTCCAGCTCATCGATCGCTTCCTGCGGAGCTTCAACGTTCAGCAGAACGTAGTGAGCTTTGTGCAGTTTGTTGATCGGGTAAGCCAGTTGACGGCGGCCCCAGTCTTCCAGACGGTGAATCTGACCAGCAGCGTTAGTGATGGTAGCACTGTAACGCTCGATCATGCCCGGAACCTGTTCGCTTTGGTCAGGATGGACCATAAAAACGATTTCGTAATGACGCATCGAATTGCTCCTTACGGATTATTCAGCCTCCTGTCAGGGTCAACCGCGGCCCATGGAAGCAAGGAACGTGTATGTGTGTGCGGCTGAAAAAATGACGCGTAATCATACTTGCGCTAGCGAGGAAACTCAAGGACCGAAGGGGATTTATTCTAGGTAATGCGAACCTGCTACGGAAATAGCACGATTTGCTGCCTGCGTAACCTATGTACACAGATCCATCACTTCAAAAAATCTTTCAATGAAATCATCACTGATTCGCAAATCTCATTCATTTTTTTTGAAAGAGGATGTCAAAATAGCCCCCTTTTTAATCCTGCATGAAGGTCTAAAATTGTACTTATCCGCCGCAGACAGCGCGACGAAAAAGATTCGAGGTTATTCAATACATACAAATAACTTTTTGCTGCACTGGCACCGGCTGTCAGGCCGTTGAAGCAAACAGTTAAGAGAGGCACTTATGAAACGCATTACCATCGCTACTGCCATTGCTTTACTGTTTTCCGCCCATGTCATGGCCGCCACTGAAATTACTTCACATCAGGCTGATCAACGCCAAAGCGTCGGGTTCGTCACGCTAAACCAGGACGTTGTCTCCCCTGATGATGCCAGTAGCCAAGTGAACAAAATAGCCGAGCAACGTGGCGCTACTGCCTATCGGATCATTGCCCTGCATGAACCTGAAAACAACAGCACCATGCATGTTAGTGCCGAACTGTATCGCTAAGAGAAAATGCAACGCCAGGAAGTCAGCCGCGCCTAAAAGCGGTAAATAAAAATGTGAATGTCGTCGTCGGCCCCCTGGATACAGGGGGCTTTTTTTACAACGTGCGTATGAAGAAATCGGCCGTTGCGCTGAGCGCCTGCGGTGTAATGCGGTGCTTGACGTCAGGCTCCGTAAGCAACGTCAATTGCTGATCCCAGCCGCTCTGGCGAAGCTCCGTAGCCAATCGCAAGGTTTCTGCCACCGGGACCACATCATCCGCCTCCCCGTGCCACAACAACAGCGGACGATCGACAATTTTCGCCAACTGATGTTCCAGACCATAATCTGCTAGCACGGCAATACGCGCATCAAAGTCGCGGCTTGCCAAATGATGTCCTTGCTCATCTAACGGGGGGAATAACGTCTGCGCCAGGGACGTGTAATAACCGGCCCCCATTAAGCTGGCTGCCGCTTTCACCCATGAATAACGGGCAAAACAACCCAGTGTCGTCATACCGCCCATTGACGCACCGGCAACGCCGATACGCTCTTCCACAAGCAGGCCACGCTGCTCAAAATGTGCCTTGAGCACAGGCAACTCATCAATATTACGCCGCAGGATCTCCCAAAAACTGGCCAGACGCTTTTGTTCATCACCGTCAAAACGCTCACCGTGTAGATCGGCATCCGGCAACACCACGCGGAACCCAGCTTTGGCTAACGCGTAGGCAAAGTAGGCATACACTTCTTTTGATGAGGTATAACCATGATAGAAAAATATCGTCGGCAGCGGTTGATGATATTGCCCTGCAGGCACTGCGTGGATCACGGCAATATTCCCTGCCCGCTCGTCATAGATTTCAATCATCCGTTTTACCCTCTGCATATTTGTTGCCTTCATAATGGCAAACTTGCGCTAAAAAGCATTAGCTCAATCTGTTCCAATTTATAATGGGTTACACTGAAATCATGCTGTCGACTTTCCCGAGGTGCTCATGAAACGTTCCCGCCTGTTACTCCCCCTAACACTGGTTATGCTGCTTAGCGCCTGCGGTATGATGACCACAACACCAAAAGCACCACCACCACCGACCGGTCAAGCACAGGAGATAACCCGGGCACAAACTGGCAGCCTGGTGAAAATGGGTACCACCAGCGCGCTGGTCCGCGGTAGTCCAATGGATGTGGAAGCGGTAATACAGCAGAAAGCCAACGCCAGCGGGGCACGCTATTACATGATCATCATGAACAGTGAAACCGTGGTTCCCGGCCAATGGTATTCACAGGCGATCCTGTATCGGTAGCCCTTAGAGTTTTAATAAGATTTACATTGGCTTTGCACAGACTGAAGTTGGATATTGCACACTGGCAAACAGCGCGCCGCACCCTGCGGCGTGGATCCAGGATCCGACGAAGGGGAACGCCATGACACGCTCCGCCGCACTCACCGCCCTCCTGCTTTCCATGGGGTTACTCAGCGCCAGCGCCCAGTCCGCTGAACTGGCACCTGCAGATCGCGTTACTCCGCTCAGTGAAATCGCTGAAATCACGCTAAATAACCTGTCCGGCTCACCTCAGGATGTAGAACAACTGATAGCCCGTAAGGCTGATGAGCACGGGGCCAGTTATTATCGCATCCTGAAGATGGAAGAACAGGCGCACCAACCTGGCTGGCGCGCCTCGGCAATACTCTATCTTTAATAGGTCATGCAAGCCGCATTCAATACGCCGCCGCTGATCGAAACGCCCCCCAGGAAAATCCCGGCGGCCACGTGATTAGATTCAATCTTGTCACTGATGCGCGGCATGTAGATTTTCACCGCCGCAAACAGCAGCAGTTGCACCACTAAAGCCACAACACCCCACAGCAAGTAATCCAACAGGCTGACAGAGTTGATCGCCGCACTGGCCAACGGGATCACATAACCCAAGCAAGCACCAACGAATCCGAAAGCAGCAGATTGATTGTCGGCCTTAATCAGCGCCCATTCGTCGTGTGGCGTAATGCGGGTATAAACAAACAAGAACACCAGAACCATGGCAAAGCCACTGAAGAAATAAGAGGCGAATGCCGCCAACGCGCTAAGAATATCCATGTCATGCTTCCTGGTCAGAGGTCAGTATCCCTTACGGGCCAAGTGCTGAATTAAAAAGCTTTTCTCGTTCCGACGCCACTGTTTTCCCTAGCCCCCCATCGCTCGGGTAAACAACGTTTCGCATAACCGGTCTGGCAATGCCCTTTCACCACGGGCATCTAGCATCATTTGACACCAGGCCTCTGCCAGCGGGGGAGAGCTGTGACGCAGAAGCTGCGCCGCGGCGAACAGATTGAATAACGCACCGGTGACCGCGCGCCCTTGTTCTTCCTGAGGTTTACGCATCAGTTGGAGCAGCCGTCGCCACTGATGATCAAAGTGGCGATTCTGTCCCCTGACCTCAACAAATTCGAGTTCCAGGGCCTCCTGCACCACCGGCAGCTTTCCCCAGGCACGCATCACGTCCAGACACATGATATTGCCTGACCCTTCCCAAATGCTGTTTACCGGCATTTCACGGTACAGTCGCGGCAGCTCACTCTCTTCGCAGTAACCGATTCCACCTAACGCTTCCATCGCTTCACCGACAAAAGGGATGCCTTGTCGGCAGACTTCAAACTTCGCAGCCGGGGTCATCACACGGCACAGTGCCTGCTCCAAAGGCGCACCGGTGCCAACGCTGTCGTAGGCACGCGCTAACCGCATCAGAGCCGCTGTCTGCCCTTCTAACCGCAATGCCATCCGCGCTAACACCTGGCGCATCATCGGTTGTTCGATCAGTGGTTTACCAAACGCCTGTCGCTGCAAGGCATGATATAGCGCTACCGATAAGCCACGCCGCATCAAACCATGGCTACCCAATGCACAGTCAAATCGCGTCAGGCCACCCATTTTTAGGATATGCCGCACACCATCCCCTTCCTCACCCACCAGCCAGGCGGCGGCGTCCTGGAATTCAACTTCACTGCTAGCATTTGAACGGTTGCCGAGTTTGTCTTTTAGACGTTCCAGCCGTATTGCGTTGCGTGTACCGTCAGGCAGAATACGCGGAAGAAAGAAACAAGATAGCCCACCTTCGGCCTGCGCCAGCACCAGGTGCGCATCACTCTGTGGCACCGAGAAGAACCATTTGTGCCCCACCAGCCTGTAAGCTTCTCCCGGGCCACGTGCAGCCAAAGGCGTAGCGGTGGTCGTATTACTTAACACATCGGAACCACCTTGTTTCTCGGTCATCCCCATGCCAATTAGCAATCCGCGTTTTTGCCCGCCGGGTAACAAATGTGCATCGTAACGATCAGACAGCAGCGGCGTCAGCCAAGTCTGGAATTCAGCAGGCAATGAACGTTGCAGTAATGGAATTGCACCAAAAGTCATGGTCACTGGGCACAAGGTGCCGGCTTCAACCTGGGCGTGCAGCACAAAACGCGCGGCGCGCGCCACGAACGAACCAATACGCGCATCCTCCTGCCACGGCAGGTTATGCACACGGTTGGCGATCAACCCTTGCATCAGAATATGCCAGGCAGGGTGGAAGCGGACATCATCCAGCCGCTGACCGGTGGCGTCATAGCGCAGCAGTTCCGGCGGATTGACGTTGGCCAACCGCCCCAGCTCCAGCGATTCCTGAGTACCCAACTGCTGCCCCAACGAAGCCAGCACCTCCGCATCCCAACCGGCTTGCTCGCGCTGTATGGCTTCATGCAACGGCGTGTCGGACAGGAATAGATTGCTGTTACCCAGCGGCTTCGGCTGATTAAAAACGGTGTGTGTATTCCAGACCATGAGCTTGCTCCCTGATAAAAGCGTCAGGAGTAAGTATGGTCGTCAGGGCGATTTCTGCCGCAGATGAGATCACAGGGTGGGAAATGAGGACCTAATTAATAAGGGCGCAATACGTTGCGCCCTTATGGGTAAATCAACTGCGCTGACGTACTGCTTCGAACAAACAGATACCGGTAGCGACTGAAACGTTCAGTGAAGACACTGTCCCGGCCATCGGGATACTGATCAACTCATCACAGTGTTCACGGGTCAGACGGCGCATACCTTCGCCTTCTGCCCCCATCACCAGCGCCATTGGGCCCGTCATTTTGCTCTGGAACAAAGTGTGATCGGCTTCGCCTGCCGTGCCGACGACCCAGACATTCATTTCTTGCAGTAAACGCAAGGTACGCGCCAGATTGGTGACGCGAATCAACGGAACGTTTTCCGCCGCGCCGCAGGCCACTTTCTTGGCAGTCGCATTCAACTGGGCAGAGCGATCGCGCGGGACGATCACCGCGTGTACACCGGCCGCATCGGCACTGCGAAGACAGGCGCCAAGGTTATGCGGGTCGGTCACGCCGTCCAGTACCAGCAGGAACGGCGTATCCACGCTTTCCAACAGCGCCGGCAAATCATTTTCCTGATACTGACGCCCTTCACGCACCCGGGCGATAATCCCCTGGTGCACCGCGCCCTCGACTTTATCATCCAGCCACTGGCGGTTTGCCACCTGGATAACAATACCGGTCGCTTCCAGCTCCGCGATCAGCGGTTGCAAGCGGCGGTCATCGCGCCCTTTGAGGATAAACACTTCCAGGAAGCGTTGCGGATCGTTATCTAACAGGGCTTTGACGGCATGGATACCGTAAATAATTTCGCTCATGATGCTCTTTTAACTGTGCGGCTGGCGTTTGCCAGCCGGTGATAATGACGTGTGGCAGCTTAAGCCTGCTCAGCACCTTTCTTCTTGCCGGCGCGTTTGGCCTTGGTCGCCGCCGCTATTTTCCGGGTTTTGTCGGACACTTTCTTGGCTTTCGCCTTTTTGTCTTTCTTCACCTTGTCAGCGGGTTTGGCTTCGTCTTTACGGAAGGCGCTGTCAGGCTCAAAATTGGCTGGCGCTTTGCCACCACGACGTTTACGTGGTGCTTGAGTACGACCTGCGCCTGCGCCACCACGCAGGGTGCGTTGGCCGCTCTTGGCACGGTCGCGCTCAGTTTTACCTTCACCGCGTGGTTTACGGGTGCTGGAGACCAACGCGAAATCGATCTTACGCTCATCCATATGCACCGCTTCCACACGGATCTCAACGGTATCACCCAAGCGATAAACCACGCCGGAAGATTCGCCAATCAGGCGCTGGCCGATATTATCGTAGCGATAGTAATCATTATCCAGCGATGATACGTGTACCAGACCGTCGATAAACAGATCATTCAGGCGGACAAAGAAACCAAAACCGGTCACGCTGGCAATAATACCGCTGAACACTTCCCCGACGTGATCCTGCATAAAGTCGCACTTCAACCAGTCAGCGACATTGCGTGTCGCCTCATCGGCGCGACGTTCAGCCATCGAACAGTGCTCGCCCAGTTGCAGCATCTCTTCGAACTCACTGTGCCAGCCGCCTGTCGGCGTCCAGCGCTCTTTCGGTTGACCGTGCTCTTTGGCAAGCACATATTTGATCGCGCGGTGCAGTGCCAGATCGGGGTAACGGCGGATTGGCGAGGTGAAGTGACCATAAGAAGCCAGCGCCAAACCAAAGTGGCCGCGGTTTTCAGGATCGTAGATCGCCTGCTTCATGGAGCGCAGCAACATGGTTTGCAGCATTTCATGATCGGGACGTTCGGACACTTCATCCATCAAGGTCGCGTAGTCTTTCGGTTGCGGCTTGTTACCGCCACCCAGTGTCAGGCCCAACTCGCTCAATACGCTTCTCAGTGCCGTAATGTGATCGTCGCTTGGGCGGTCATGCACACGGAACAGCGCTGGCTCGTTATGCTTTTCAACAAAGCGTGCAGCGGCAACGTTCGCCATGATCATACACTCTTCGATCAGTTTGTGAGCATCGTTACGTACTGTTGGTTCGACGCGCTCAATACGACGTTCGGCGTTGAAGATAAACTTCGCTTCTTCAGTTTCGAAAGCAATACCCCCACGTTCAGCACGCGCTTGATCCAGCACCTTGTACATTGCGTGAAGTTCCTGCAGGTGTTTGACCAGCGGGTGATAATGCTCACGCAGCTCCTGATCGCCCTGCAGAATATGCCAGACTTTGTTATACGTCAGGCGAGCATGTGAACTCATTACCGCTTCATAGAACTTGGATGTCGACAGGCGCCCCTGAGCGGAGATGGTCATCTCACACACCATACACAGGCGATCTACCTGCGGGTTCAGCGAACACAACCCGTTGGACAGCACTTCCGGCAGCATAGGAATAACCTGCGACGGGAAGTACACCGACGTTGCACGGTTACGCGCTTCGTCATCCAGTGCAGTACGTGGACGTACATAATAGCTGACGTCGGCAATGGCAACCCACAGGCGCCAACCGCCGCCACGTTTTTTCTCACAGTAGACTGCATCATCGAAGTCGCGCGCATCTTCACCGTCAATGGTCACCAGCGGCAGCTGACGCAGATCAACACGGCCTTTTTTGGCCGCTTCAGGCACTTGCTCGCTGAGATCGGCAACCTGCTTTTCCACCTGCGGTGGCCAAACATGCGGGATTTCATGGGTGCGCAGCGCGATATCCACTGCCATGCTGGTACCCATTTTATCGCCGAGGATCTCAACGATCTTGCCAACCGCTTTGGTACGACGGGTCGGGCGCTGGGTCAGTTCAACCACCACCATAAAGCCCATGCGCGCACCGCTAACCGCATCGGCCGGGATCAGGATATCAAAGCTCAGGCGACTGTCGTCCGGTACGACAAAGCCAGTACCGGCATCCATAAAGAAACGGCCAACGATTTGGCTGGTTTTCGGTACCAACACGCGCACAATACGGGCTTCACGACGCCCCTTACGATCTGCGGCCATCGCCTGTGCCAGCACCACATCACCGTGGATCGCCATTTTCATCTGCTCGGCGGACAGGTACAGGTCGTCTTTGCTGCCTTCAATACGCAAGAAACCGAAGCCATCACGGTGGCCAATGACGGTACCGCGCAGCAGATCCAGGCGTTCCGGCAGTGCATAGCACTGGCGACGGGTAAATATCAATTGGCCGTCACGCTCCATTGCACGCAGACGACGGCGTAATGCCTCTAAAGGCTCTTCCCCGGTTAAATTCAGTTCTTTGGCCAGCTCTTCGCGGCTGGCCGGCGTTTCTCTTTTCGCCAGATGGGCCAGAATGAATTCACGGCTCGGGATTGGGGACTCATATTTTTCTGCTTCTCGTTCCAGGAATGGATCTTGTGACATTGCGGTTCCTCCGTTGTCATCAGCAGGGTGCCGCTGAGCCTTGTCTTCTCAGCGACGCTTTATTCGACAAGCAATAGCTTGTAGAGCGATGGATTGTCTTCAACCATATCGGCCAGCGTGTGGCTGTCCAGCTCTTCAAGGAAATTCTGTACGCCCTGTTGCAGCACCTGCTTCAGGCGGCAGGCAGGGGTTATGTGGCAAAAGTCACTGTTGCAGTTAACCAGTGAGAGCGGTTCTAACGCCCTTACCACGTCGCCAAGGCGAATGGTTTCGGCCGGTTTGCCCAAACGGATGCCACCGTTCTTACCGCGCACCGCGGTCACAAACCCAACCCTGCTTAACTGATTGATGATCTTTACCATATGGTTTCTGGACACACCGTAGACCTCAGTGACTTCCGAGATGCTGGTCATTTTGTCCGGTGGCAGCGAGGCCATGTAGATCAACGCCCGCAGGCCATAATCAGTAAAACTTGTTAACTGCACATCTACCTCTGGGTGTCATTTTACCCGTCTGATACGCCGATTTTCGGCATTATTCAAAAGATTACTTATTGGATAATAAACCAGCCGGAGAGTTCGCCGCTAATTATTTAGCGCATGTCGGGCTCTTGAACAGGTTAAGAAGGGATTTTTTGACGTGAAACCGCAACTGGGGAGAATAATGATAAAAATAAACCGGGACACGCCCGGTTTATTTTATTGCCAGATTATGCGTCGAACGGGTCGCGCAGAATCATGGTTTCGCTACGGTCTGGGCCAGTAGAGATAATGTCTACCGGTACGCCAGTCAGCTCTTCAATACGCTTGATGTAGTCCAGCGCCGCCTGTGGCAGTTTGCTGTGCTCTTTCACGCCAAAGGTGGTGTCGCTCCAGCCCGGCATGCTTTCGTAGATTGGCTCGATACCTTCCCAACCTTCAGCTGCCAGCGGAGTGGTGGTCATTTCGCGGCCGTCTGGCATGCGGTAACCCACACAGATTTTCACTTCTTTCAGGCCATCCAGCACGTCCAACTTGGTCAGGCAGAAGCCAGACAGGGAGTTGATCTGCACTGAGCGACGAACAGCTACGGCATCCAACCAGCCGGTACGACGACGGCGGCCAGTAGTAGCGCCGAACTCGTTACCTTGTTTACACAGGTATTCGCCGGTTTCATCGAACAGCTCAGTTGGGAATGGACCTGCACCCACGCGGGTGGAGTAGGCTTTTACGATGCCCAGTACGTAATCTACGTAACGCGGACCAATACCAGAACCGGTAGCAACGCCGCCAGCAGTGGTGTTAGAAGAAGTCACGTACGGATAGGTACCGTGGTCGATATCCAGCAAGGTGCCTTGTGCGCCTTCGAACATGATCAGGTCGCCACGCTTACGCGCGCCGTCCAGCAGTTCAGATACGTCAACAACCATTGCAGTGAGAATATCAGCGATAGACAGCACGTAATCCAGTGTTGCCTGATAATCAACAGCTTCAACTTTGTAGTAGTTGACCAACTGGAAGTTATGGTAATCAACAATTTCCTTCAGCTTAACGGCGAAGGTTTCTTTGTTGAACAGGTCGCTAACGCGCAGACCACGACGAGCCACTTTATCTTCGTAAGCCGGGCCGATACCGCGACCGGTGGTACCGATAGCTTTCGCGCCACGTGCTTTCTCGCGCGCGTTATCCAGCGCAACGTGATAAGGCAGGATCAGCGGGCAGGCTTCGGACAGTAACAGACGTTCGCGTACCGGGATGCCGCGCGCTTCGAGTTCACCCATTTCTTTCATCAATGCATCTGGCGCCAGAACTACACCGTTGCCGATGATGCTGGTCACGTTTGCACGCAGAATGCCTGAAGGAATCAAATGAAGGACGGTTTTTTCACCGTTAATAACCAGAGTGTGGCCAGCGTTATGGCCCCCTTGGTAGCGCACTACATATTGAGCCCGTTCGGTCAGCAGGTCTACGACCTTGCCCTTACCTTCGTCACCCCATTGAGTGCCCAGTACGACGACGTTCTTACCCATTTTAAAAATCACCGGTTGCTTAAAAATGGATTCTACCACCGTAATTCGTGAGTTTCAGCACTTTTAGCATAAGGTTGCGTATTTTTTAGGCTAAACTTTAAACCCCTGCGCGACTACGCAACATGTAGTAGATCACACAGCCCGCAACCACTATTCCACCACCAAATCGTCTCAGTGTGGCATCAGGTAACTGGGTCATCGCCAGTATCATTTTACGCCAGGCCTGCGGAAACAGCATCGGGCCCAGCCCTTCCAGCACCAAAACTAACCCAAGTGCCAGCCAGATCGTTGAATTCATCAGTGACTCCCAAAAAGAAAGGGCCCGCGTTTAAACGGGCCCTCGATCATTAACCTGTCGCGGTTACTTACGCGTGGAATCAGGCGACTTCATGTAGCGGAAGAAATCGCTGTCCGGGCTCAGTACCATCACGTCTTGGTTATTACTGCTGAAGCTAGTTTCATACGCACGCAGGCTACGGATAAAGGCGTAGAAGTCCGGATCCTGGCTGAATGCGTTAGCAAACAGTTTGGCCGCTTCGGCATCGCCGTCACCACGAGTGATACGGGCTGTACGTTCGGCTTCTGCCAAGGTACGCGTGACTTCGTAGTCTGCAGTTGCACGCAACTTCTCAGCTTCTTCCTGACCCTGTGAACGGTGACGACGCGCTACAGCTTCACGCTCTGCACGCATACGCTGATAGATTGCGTCAGACACTTCTGCCGGCAGGTTAATCTGCTTGATACGTACGTCGATGACTTCGATACCCAGTGCCGCCATGCTGTTCGGGTTAACCTTCGGCAGGTTGCCGGTGGTTTCCTTCTCAACACGCGCCGCAGCAGAAGCGATAGCATCATCAGCTTCAGTGGTTGCAACCTCTTGATCATCACCCACAGTACCGGTGTTCAATGCATCGCGTACGTCGGACATCAGCTTACCGCGCGAGTCAGTCACGATGTCTTTCACATCCAGACGACCAATCTCGGAACGCAGACGGTCACTGAATTTACGTTTCAGCAGAACTTCGGCTTGTGAAACATCACCGCCGCCAGTTGCCAGGTAGTAACGGCTGAAATCACTGATGCGCCATTTCAGATAAGAATCGACAATCAGGTCTTTCTTCTCGCTGGTCACAAAGCGGTCAGCCTGGTTGTCCATAGTCTGGATACGCGCATCCAGGGTTTTCACTGATTCAATAAATGGAATCTTGAAGTGCAGACCCGGTGCATACACCAGCGGTTTGTTGTCGCTGTCACGCAATACCTTGCCGAAACGCAACACAATGCCACGCTGGCCTTCCTGAACCACGAACAAAGAGGCGTATAACGCCACCAGCACCGCGAGGACGATAACTATAAAAGACTTACGCATTGATTACTCTCTCCCTACGCGAGTGGTGTCGTCACGCTGCGCATTCGCCCGGCGCTGGTCCATGACCGAGCCGCTGCTTGTGCGCTGGCTGCTAGAGCTAGCGCCGCTGTTGGCAGACGGAGCGGGATTGAGACGAATCAGGCTGGTGTCTTTATTGCCGTCAGCCGCCGCGCCAGTTTGGCCGCGCAGCATTTGATCCAGCGGCAACACCATCAGATTGTTGCCTTTGTCATTCACCAATACCTTACGGGTATGGCTCAGGACTTTTTCCATGGTTTCGATATACAAACGCTCGCGGGTAATCTGCGGTGCGGACTTGTATTCCGGCAACAGCTTGGCAAAGCGTGCAACCTCACCCTGAGCTTCCAGGACGGTACGGTCTTTATACGCTTTGGCATCTTCCAGCAAACGCTGTGCCTGACCGTTCGCACGTGGCTGAACTTCGTTGGCGTAAGCTTCTGCTTCACGGATGTACTGCTGCTCGTTTTCACGTGCGGCAATCGCATCATCAAATGCAGCTTTCACTTCTTCCGGCGGACGAGCAGCCTGGAAGTTAACGTCCAGCAGCGTGATACCCATGTTGTACGGACGAATTGTCTCTTCCAGTACGCGTTGAGTATCGCTACGTACGATAGTACGGCCTTCGGTCAGGATCTTGTCCATGGTGTACTTGCCGATAACGCCACGCAGGGCGCTGTCAGTCGCCTGACTCAGGCTATCGTCGGCATTCGTTACGCTGAACAGATACGCTTCCGGGTTAGTCACGCGATACTGTACGTTCATTTCTACACGTACCACGTTCTCATCCGAAGTCAGCATCACGCCTGAGGCTGCCAGTTCACGTACTGACTCCACGTTGACCGGACGCACTTCATCGATAAAGGTTGGCTTCCAGTTCAGACCCGGCTGCACCAAGTGGCTGAACTTACCAAAACGGGTGACAACACCACGCTCGGCTTCTTTAATGGTGTAGAAGCCGCTAGCGGCCCAAATCACCACCACCGCAACTGCAGCAATGCCGATGATACGACCACTAAAGCCCGGACCAGAGGTACCGGTACCGCCATTGTTATTGCTGTTGGAGCCTTTGCCTCCGCCCAAGCCGCTCAGTTTCTTGCTCAGCTTGCGGAAGATATCGTCCAAATCAGGTGGCCCTTGATCGCGACCGCCTTTGTTATTACCGCCAGAGTTGCCGCCATTATTATTGCTGCTCCCCCACGGGTCGCGGTCCTGTCCGTTATTACCGGGCTGATTCCACGCCATGTTTTAGCTCCATATTCTGTGATTGGGTACTTCAGGCTTACGCTTAGTTACAGCAGGCTATCTTACTTGCCCGTTTTCGTTTGAGCAGTGCTCAGAATCCTCACGTACTTGATGTACGCTCCGATTCTTGCGCGCTGACCGCACCAAAAACGTGCTGCGCCGATAATGCCTGCGGACCGAGTGCTCAAATGTAACAGGATATGATCATACTATAAAGTTAATCAGTTCCTGTTCCTGTTTGCAGAGGCGGCGCCATTCGACGATAGGCATACGAACCACCACGCCAATGCTGCCGTCTTCTTCGTTCCACTCTTTCTCAATTGCCTGAAGCTGGTAAAAACGGCTACGAAGACGGCCTGCTTCTGGCGGTAAGCGCAGCTCATAATGCGCGATTTCCCCCGATAAGCGCTCCGTCAACGCCTGATACAGCAACGGGATACCTTCACCGCTGGCGGCGGACAGCCACACCCGGATCGGTAAGTTTTCATCGTTGCGGTCGATACGCGGGACAAAATCATCCAGCATATCTATTTTATTCATCACTAGCAGTGTAGGGATCTCATCCGAGTCAATCTCTGCCAACACGGTATTTACCGCTTCAATGTTTTCATCGACGCGGGTATCCGCGGCGTCGATTACATGTAACAGCAAAGATGCCTGACGCGTTTCTTGCAGCGTTGCCTTAAAGGCGGCCACCAAATCATGCGGCAGGTGTCGGATAAACCCTACGGTATCCGCCAACACGGTATCGCCCACATCGGCGACGTCAATACGCCGCAGAGTCGGATCCAGGGTGGCAAATAGTTGGTCTGCCGCATACACATCAGCAGACGTTATTCGATTAAACAGGGTAGATTTGCCGGCGTTGGTATATCCCACCAGCGATACGGTTGGCACGTCAGCACGGGTACGCGCACGTCGACCCTGTTCACGCTGCTTAGCTACCCGCTCCAGGCGGCGTAAAATCAAGCTAATGCGGTCACGTAACAGACGACGGTCGGTTTCTAACTGGGTTTCCCCTGGCCCGCGCAGGCCAATCCCCCCTTTTTGACGCTCAAGGTGCGTCCAGCCACGAACCAAACGCGTGGCGATGTGACGCAACTGCGCCAGCTCTACCTGCAGCTTACCTTCATGGGTACGGGCACGCTGGGCAAAGATGTCTAGAATCAACCCGGTGCGATCAATCACCCGGCATTCGCACAGGCGTTCAAGATTTCTCTCTTGCGCTGCGGAAAGGGAGTGATCAAACAGGACAACAGATGCGCCACTGGCTTTTACCGCATCTGCGATTTCTTCGGCCTTTCCTTCACCGACAAAGTACTTGGGATGCGGGGCTTTGCGGCTACCAGTTACCACTTGCAAAGCTTCAACACCGGCAGAGGACACCAGGGATTCGAACTCACTGAGATCTTCTGTATCTTTGTCTTGCGAGAAATAGATATGAACCAGGACGGCCTGCTCACCGGCTTCATAACGGTCAAACAAGCGTGCAACCTCTCAAACGGGAACCCGTGAGTTTGGGGGACATAAACAGCCCACGGCTGCTTATGCTCCCCGTCATGGTTGACTCGCAACGCGCTTTATTCAGCGTCATCGCTTTCCTGCTGCGGCTGTTGCGGCGCAGACGGGTTGTTACCATGGTGATAGTTACTGGTGCCGCCGCTCGGAGTATTGCTATGGTGCGAAACCGGACGTGACGGGACAACGGTAGAGATAGCGTGCTTATAAACCATCTGGCTCACCGTGTTTTTCAACAGGATGACAAACTGGTCAAAAGACTCAATCTGGCCTTGCAGCTTAATACCATTCACCAAATAAATAGAAACCGGAACACGTTCACGACGCAATGCGTTCAGGAACGGATCTTGCAAAGATTGCCCCTTAGCCATTCTATCTTTTCCTTATTTGCTTGTTGTTTTTAACTAAGAACCTGTCGGCTCTAAAATAAACGACCTAAAAAATTTGCGCGCTGAATACTCATCAATTGTACACAATCACTCAACCTATGCACTAACAACCTGTATTACCGAGTCCAAAGCCTCTCCCGGCTTCTCGCTGTCCAGCCAATGTACCGAGTTCCAGCCTCGTAACCAGGTCATTTGGCGCTTGGCCAACTGACGCGTTGCGCAAATACCACGATAAACCATCTCATCGTAACTAATCTCACCAGATAAATATGACCACATCTGGCGATAACCGACACAGCGAATGGAAGGCAAATCCGTATGCAAATCACCCCGTGCAAAAAGTGCACGCGCTTCCGTCTCAAAACCCGCCGCCAACATTTGATGGTACCGCAGCTCAATGCGTTGATGAATCAACTCACGGCTGGTCGGTGCTATCGCAAATTGGTGAACATGATACGGCAACGATTCACCCGAAATTTTAGTCAGTTCCGTTAAAGTTTTACCCGAAATAAAAAAAACTTCCAGTGCTCTGGACAGTCTCTGCGGATCATTAGGATGAATTCTCAATGCCGCAACGGGATCAATCTCTTGTAACTGACGGTGTAGAGCGTCCCACCCCTGCTCTGCAGCCTGCTGTTCAATGCGTTCACGCACCACAGGATCCGCGGAGGGTAACGGCGATAATCCTTCCAACAGTGCTTTGAAATAGAGCATGGTGCCCCCCACCAACAGCGGGATACGTCCGGCAGCGGTGATTTCAGCCATCTCTTTCAACGCATCAGCGCGAAAATCCGCTGCTGAATAGGCTTCAACAGGATCGCGAATATCAATCAACCGGTGCGGTGCCTGCGCCAATTCCTCAGCGCTCGGTTTGGCAGTGCCGATATCCATGCCGCGATAAATCAGCGCGGAATCCACGCTGATCAATTCCACAGGCAGGCGTTCACGCAGCGCGATCGCCAACGCGGTCTTGCCCGAGGCGGTCGGCCCCATGATAAAAATAGCCGGGGGACGTGGTGTCATTTCAGTTTCAATCATGCCTAAGGGCTGCCAGTGCAGCCTGTAAATCAACAGGTTGTAAAAGTCCGCTCGGTGGTGATTTGACCAGCTGCGGGCAAAGTCGTTCAACGTCGGTCAGTAATTGTATCGCTTGCGAGGTGTTCCACTGTTCGTGTTCACTGCCTAAATGGCGGGCGAACCATGTTGCCAACACCGCGGGCGACATCTCCTGATGCTCGGCCAAGTAGCCTAACAGTTCGGGTATCAGTTTTTGTAAATTTTGTTGGCGTAATGGTAAAGGTACTGCGCGCAAGGTCACACGCCCATGATCAGACTGCAGGTCTAACCCCATTTTGACCAACAACGGTTGATGATGCACACAGGCGGCCGCTTCTTGTTTGCTCAACGCCAGCTTGATAGGGATCAACAGCGGTTGCGGCCGTAACCCCTCTTCTGACGGATTAAGCTGCGCTTGGCGCAACCAGCGTTCAGCCACCGGTAAATTAAGTAACATCAGTTGCTGACAGTTTTCAATCAACGCATAGCAGGGTGGGTGGATCATCAGTACGCGTCCAAAACTGTGCTGGCTACCGGACAGCGGTGTTTCCTGTGCGGACTTGGCCGGTGGGAACAGTGGTTGCTTCTGCGTTGCTTGCTGAGGTTCAGCCGTCGTAGTCGCTTGTAACAGCTTGCCGTACAGTTCGCCTTCACGCTTTTGATACCCCCCGCCTGCATGATAGACAGGTTGCGGGGCACGTTCACGCACGACGGCGGGTTCGGCAGATTGCGGCTCGCGATACGGTGCCGGTTGTGAGAAATGGTTACCGCCGGCAGCAATGCGATTTTCAGGCTGCCAAACGGGTGCAGGTTCCTGATCCTGCTCATCAGCCAGCGGCAACGGCGCATTGCCGATCTGCTGCAACACGGTGGTTACCGCCTGATAAATAAAATCGTGCACCAGCCGCGCCTGATGGAATCGCACCTCGTGTTTAGCCGGGTGAACATTCACATCAACCTGATGGGGATCCACCTCGAGATACAGCACGTAAGCGGGCTGCTGGTCGTCTTTCAGTTGATCCTGATAGGCTTGGCGGATAGCGTGATTGATCAAACGATCGCGCATCATGCGACTGTTGACGTAGCAATACTGCATTTCGCCCAGTTGTCGTGTGCCCGCAGGATCGGCCACCCAACCACGAATGGTCAGATCGCCATGCTGCCATGAGATATTCAGCGCATGCTGCAAAAAGGCCGGGCCGCAAATACTACCCAACCGTCGCTCATGCTGACTCTCGTCTTTCGCAGCGCGGTATTGGCGGATCAGTTTGCCGTTGTGGCTGAGGTTGATCGCCACATCGAAACGCGCCAGCGCAATGCGGCGCACCACTTCATCGATATGGCCGAATTCGGTTTTCTCGGTGCGCATGAATTTGCGCCGCGCTGGTGTGTTGTAGAACAAGTCCAGAACTTCCAGCGTGCTACCTATCGGATGTGCCGCCGGCTTGACCGTCACCGCCTGATCACGGCCTTCGGCGTAGGCCTGCCAAGCTTCGTTTTGTTCTGCGGTACGTGAGGTTAGTGTCAAACGCGAAACTGAGCTGATACTGGCCAGCGCTTCACCGCGAAATCCGAGACTGACAATGGCTTCTAAATCATCAAGCGTGCTGATTTTACTAGTGGCATGGCGGGCTAATGCCAACGCCAGATCGTCCTTGCCGATGCCACAGCCATTATCACGGATACGAATCAGCTTGGCACCCCCGCGTTCGATATCAATATCAATCCGCGTCGCCCCAGCATCCAGACTGTTTTCCACCAGTTCCTTGACCACTGATGCAGGCCGTTCAACCACTTCACCGGCGGCAATCTGGTTAGCAAGTTGGGGCGGTAACACCTGGATGGGCATGCTGACTCCTGTAATATTGGCGCTAGGCCTGCGGAATGGTCAACGTCCGATCCAGCGGCGCGACGTCCGACTTCAGTTTATTCACACGTTTAAGGTCACTGACACTGACACCATAACGGCTAGCAATAGATGTCAGCGTATCACCGCGGGCCACTTTATGCTTCGACGGCTTCTTCACGCTGGATTTGGCCTTGGCGACCGTGCTAACTACGGCGACGGATTTTCCCGCGGGCACTTTGAGACGCTGACCGACCCACACGCCATCCTTCTTCAGCTTGTTCAGATCACGCAACGCCGCCATGGTGGTGCCATAACTGTCGGCAATACCGGAGAGCGTCTCCGCCCGTTTCACCACATGAATCTGTGTTTTACCGCTAATACGGCTACCCCCGGCCGAACTAACGACCGGAGTAGGCTGACTGACGACGTCTGGTGTTGAGGATTTAACCGCCGCTGCGACGTCCAGCGGTCGGTTTTCCACCTTTGGGTCGGCTTGTAGCGGATGCGCCAGGAAATAACTGCGCAGGCCATTGTGGATCGCCTTGGCAATTTTATCCTGATATGCGCTACTGCCGAGCAGCCGCTCCTCCGTGCTATTACTGATAAATCCTGTTTCCACCAGCAATGATGGAATGTCCGGCGAACGCAGTACGCCAAGGCTGGCGTGCTCTGGACGACGCTTATGTAATGAACCAACACTCTGCAACTGCTGCAATACTTTGACTGCGACATCGTAACCCACACGTTGTGAGTGACCGAATTGCAGATCCAGTACCGCTTGGCTCAAATAAGGATCCGCCTGGCTGTTGGCCAGCAAATCCCCCGCACCACCCAGTAGTTCAGATTGTTTCTCATGTTGTTCCAGCCAACCCGCCATCTCACTGTTAGCTCGGCGGTTGGACAGAACCCAAACAGAAGCCCCATTAGCACTGCGATTTGGTGCAGCATCAGCATGAATGGACACCAACACGTTTGCGCCCTGCTTACGTGCCACATCGGAACGCCCCATTACTGAGATGAAGTAGTCGCCATTACGCGTTAACACCGGTTTAAACTGGGGATCGGCATCCAACAGCGCTTGCAGACGACGCGCGATGGCGATAGTGACATTTTTCTCTTTCAGCCCGTTCGGGCCGATCGCCCCTGGATCCTGCCCGCCATGACCTGCGTCAATCGCCACTACCACCCGATCGCCAGAACCTGCGGAAACTCGGCTACTGCGCGGCGTAACCTCTGATGCGGTACCTGCAACAACGGTAGGTTTATTAGTAAAAGGATTCGAACCGCTTGGCGCTTTACGCACCGGTTCCGGCTCAGACTCTTCCACAACCACCGGTGCTTTACGCGTCGGCTGGCTTACAACCAGCGGCGCAGGCGCAGGGGTTTTACGCACGATGTTGGTATTAGCACTGCCTTCAGCAGCAATAGTGAACACCACGGTATAGACACTGCCATTCTGACGAGTAGCGACCCGAGTCTTCGAGCGCTGAGTCAAATCAAACACCAAACGCACACTCTGGGCATCTTTCGGCGTACTGGAACGAATGCTTTTCACCAGGTTCTGACCGCTGAAATTCAGCGGCAAACCACCGACCTTGCCTTTCTGATTAACGTCCAAAACCACGCGGTCCGGACCGTGTAACGGGAAGAAGGCATAGTCCGGCGGGCCGGTGAAACTCACAGATACCGTAGCTTCTCGCTGAGCATTGGTAACTTTAATATCTGATAGCGATGATGCAGCCAGCGCACTAGCCACACCCAAAGGCCCCAATACGGCGATCAGGGCGATTACGAATAGTTTTCTCAACGCATACGTCATTGCGGCGTCATTCCTGTGGCCCGTGAATACGGTCTAAAAGCTGGCTGCCGTAGGCGGAAACCGCCTGAATTTTTGCCTCTCGGCCCTGATCCTGATAGCTGAGATGTAGCTCCAGATCCGGCTCCGGCAATACGCCTGTACCCTGCTGCGGCCATTCCACCAAGCAAATAGCATCCTGCGCAAAATAATCGCGAATGCCCATAAATTCGAGTTCTTCCGGATCGGCTAAGCGATACAGATCAAAATGGTATACCGCTAACGGTTGCAGCGCATAGGGCTCCACCAGCGTGTAGGTTGGGCTTTTAACGTTGCCCTGATGGCCTAATGCCTGCAGGAACCCACGGCTGAAGGTGGTTTTACCGGCGCCCAGGTCACCGTAAAGATAAATTACGCTGGCGCGATCGCACGCCTTAGCCAAGGCGGCACCCAATGCGACAGTCGATGCCTCATCCGACAGAGGTAAAACGAGTTCTTTCATTCGATAGTTTCTATTTATGCCAACTCAGGATTAACGTAATAAGGAATTTCCGGCATTAAATCGCTCGCCAACATTCCCCTTATTCCTTGTCTTGCCGCCACACGATCGGCGGCTGCGCCATGTACCACACACCCGGCACAGGCTGCATCATACAGCGAGAGCTTTTGCCCCACCAAACCGCCGATTATGCCTGACAGGACATCGCCCATACCACCGGAGGCCATACCAGCATTACCGACGTCAGCTATCGCCATCTGGCCTTGGTCGTCTGCGATCAGCGTACCCGCGCCTTTCAACACGGCAACGCCGCCGTAACGTGCCACCAGATTGCGTACTGCAAGTAAGCGGTCACTCTCAATATCAGCGGTACGGCACCCTAGTAGGCGGGCGGCCTCCCCAGGATGCGGGGTAATTACACGATTCTGACGCTTCTCGGGATTTAATGCCAGTAAGTTCAGCGCATCCGCGTCCCATAACGCCGGTTTATCACTGGCTTGCAATACTTTCAGCGCATTCCTAGCCCATTCCCCCTGGCCCAGCCCTGGCCCCACGACCAGCACATCTGCCCAGTTGAGCGCCTGTTGCAGCGCATCGTCATTCAACGGTTGTACCATCAGTTCTGGTCTGGCGGTCAGTAAGGGGCCAACATGCTCTATGTGAGTAAGCACTCGCACTAGCCCCGCACCGCTGCGTAAAGCCGCTTCTGCCGCCATACGTATTGCACCACCAAAACCATGATCGCCTCCTACCACCAACAGGCGCCCCTGTTCACCTTTATGCGAGCAAGGACGGCGTGGTTTTAACCACTGAGGTAACGATTGAGCAGTAAGCCGCTGAATCTGAGCCGGTTGCTTCACCAGCCAACCAGATAATCCTAGCGTACTCTGGTGAAGTTGCCCGACCCAATCACGTGCCTGGCCTGTCAACAAACCAGGTTTGAGGGCGATAAAAGTAATCGTGTGCATCGCGCGGATGACCGCACCGGGAGCGGCACCGCTTTCAGCCAACAGGCCTGAAGGGACATCGAGTGCGATCACTGGCGCAAGACTGCGGTTCGCGGCTTCAATCAGAGCGTCGTACGGCGCCCGCGGCGCACTGCTTAATCCGGTACCTAGCAAACCATCGATAATCAAATCAATGCCTTCTGGCCAACGGGTGTTGGCCGGATGAATTTCACCACCGCTGGCCAGCCAAGCTTGCCTGGCTGCATCGGCTTCTGGCGGTAATGGACGTGTACCTTCACAGGCGATCAAGCTCACCTTAACGCCAGTTGCCGCCGCCAGCCGAGCGACAACATAGCCGTCGCCACCATTGTTGCCATGGCCACACAACACCAACCAATGGTGGCCAGCAGGAAATTGGTCGCGCGCCAGGGCGTAAGCCGCCTCACCAGCGCGCTGCATCAGTTGATAGAGCGAGATACCCAGCGAAGCAGCGGCGCTCGCTTCCGAACGCCGGATCCAGTCCGCAGACCAGACAGAGTGTGATAAACTATCAGAGTACTGTTTTTCACTGTGGCCCGTCATGACTCACCCCCTCGATCTCAATCAACTCGCCCAACATATCAAGCAATGGGGGCAATCGCTAGGATTCCAGCAGGTCGGCATCTGCGACACCGATCTCAGTGCGGAAGAACCCAAACTGCAGGCATGGTTGGACAAACAATATCACGGTGAGATGGAGTGGATGGCGCGCCATGGCATGTTACGTGCCCGCCCTCATGAGCTACTACCGGGGACATTGCGAGTGATCAGCGTACGCATGAATTACCTGCCAGCCAAAGCGGCCTTTGCTAGCACACTCCAAAACCCTAATCTGGGCTACATCAGCCGCTATGCGCTGGGCCGTGACTACCACAAACTACTGCGCCAACGGCTCAAAAAGCTCGGCGATCAGATCCAAGCCTATTGTGGGGAGCTTAATTTTCGCCCGTTTGTCGATTCCGCACCGGTGATGGAACGTGCACTGGCCTCCAAGGCCGGGATTGGCTGGGTTGGTAAACACTCACTTATTTTGAATCGTGAGGCTGGCTCCTGGTTTTTTCTCGGCGAACTGCTTATCGATCTGCCGTTACCAGTAGATGAACCACAGCAGGAGCAATGTGGCCGTTGTGTTGCCTGCATCACCACCTGCCCAACGGGGGCCATCGTCGCCCCTTATACTGTGGATGCCCGGCGCTGCATCTCCTACCTGACCATCGAGCTGGAAGGGGCTATTCCAGAAGAATTCCGCCCATTATTGGGCAACCGCATTTACGGTTGTGACGACTGCCAGCTGATTTGCCCGTGGAACCGCTTCTCACAGCTCACCGACGAAGATGATTTCAGCCCACGCGCCGCCCTGCATGCGCCACAACTCATAGACCTGTTTGGTTGGACCGAAGAAAAATTCCTACGCATCACCGAAGGTTCTGCCATCAGGCGAATCGGCCATTTGCGCTGGCTGCGTAATATCGCCGTCGCACTGGGCAATGCCCCTTATCAGGATGCCGTGGTGATGGCACTGCGTTCCCGCTTAGAACAGAACGCCATGCTGGACGAACATATCCATTGGGCTATTGAACAGCAATGGATACGGCGTGAGGCGCAAGGTGTAGAAGTGCAGACAATGCAGAAAAAACGATTGGTACGCGCTGTGGAAAAAGGATTACCGAGGGATGCCTAAACGCTTTCATCCTGACCCGAGAGTCACTCTGTGGATTTGTGCATAAAAATAAAAATGCTTTGTCTTTCAACTGCAACAAAAAGAGCAAGTGATCGGCATAACGTTTTCCGATAAATAAATATACTTACAAATCAATGCAATAAATATTTCATTTGTGTGGCGTTGATTTTTTGAGCTGACGGTATTATGTACGCTACCTGTGGATAAGTCTGTTCACAACATTTCGACAGGATATGTATAACGGGGCAAGGAACCGCGCCGGTAAAGGCGTTGGACTGAGATAAATCGAAGATAAAATTGGAGCGGGAAACGAGACTCGAACTCGCGACCCCGACCTTGGCAAGGTCGTGCTCTACCAACTGAGCTATTCCCGCATTGAGATGCTTTGGGCATCCGGCCATCAAACAAAACATGGCCTTTGAATTTTTTGGAGCGGGAAACGAGACTCGAACTCGCGACCCCGACCTTGGCAAGGTCGTGCTCTACCAACTGAGCTATTCCCGCGTCGCATGGGTACTACTTGATACTATTTTTATTCATCACGCCACAAAAGCAGCATTGTTGAATTTGGAGCGGGAAACGAGACTCGAACTCGCGACCCCGACCTTGGCAAGGTCGTGCTCTACCAACTGAGCTATTCCCGCCCGGCGCATCGATGTCGGAACTAAACGAAATTCTTCATCGGTACGGGGTGCGCATTATACGAGAAATCCTTTTTGCCGCAAGCCCCTGAAAGCAAAAAAACACGATTTTTGTTTGATTGCTGATTAAAACGGCAAACTGATTAATTAAGCGGCGAATTCAGGTGCCTTTGGTAATACGGCCCCTGTCGAGGGGGCCCACATCTATTACAACTGGATGAAATGCTCACGGTAATAGGCCAACTCACCCACCGATTCACGGATGTCATCCATCGCCTGATGAGTCCCTTGCTTTTTAAAACCGCTCAGAATTTCCGGCTTCCAACGACGCGCCAACTCTTTCAGCGTGCTGACATCCAGATAGCGGTAATGGAAGTAAGCCTCCAGCTCTGGCATATAACGGAACAGGAAGCGACGGTCCTGGCCAACACTGTTGCCACAAATCGGTGATTTGCCCGCAGGCACCCACTGCTGCAAAAAGGCAATGGTAGCCAGCTCAGCGGCATGGTCGTCGAACTGGCTGGCCTTCACACGCTCCACCAGCCCGCTGCCAGTATGAGTGCGCACGTTCCAGTCATCCATCAGCCCTAGCTGTTCATCAGATTGATGTACGGCGATTACCGGCCCTTCTGCAAGGATGTTCAGATTGGCGTCAGTGACCAATGTAGCGATCTCGATAATGCGATCGCGCTCAGGATCCAACCCAGTCATTTCCAGATCGATCCAAATCAGGTTATTTTCGTTTCCTGTCATGATATTTCCTGCGTAAAAGCCAAAAGATAAACAAACTGTGGACAAGGCGGCGACCGACGCTGGCTGTTTGCTGGCAGAGGTGCGCTGCGCGTGGCGGCTAACAACGGTTATTTAATATAAAATAGCGTGTATCATAGTCTTTTTGGTCGCCATGAGCGATAAAGCGGATTCAAGTGAGGCGCAGTGAGCAAGAACAAACTGTCCAAAGGTCAAGAACGCCGCGTGCAGGCGAACCATCAACGTCGCCTGAAGCGCACTGATAACAAACCGGAACTGGATGATTCCCAACTGGGCGAGCCGCAGGACGGCATCGTAATCAGCCGTTTTGGTATGCACGCTGACGTTGAAGCAACGGATGGCACCCAGCATCGCTGTAATATCCGCCGTACGTTGCGTTCACTGGTAACCGGTGATCGCGTGGTGTGGCGTCCTGGTGTCGGTACCCATGAAGGGGTCAAAGGGATTGTCGAGGCGGTACATGAACGCACCTCGGTCCTGACACGCCCGGACTTCTATGACGGCGTGAAGCCAATCGCCGCTAATATCAACCAAATCGTTATCGTTTCGGCGATCTTACCCGAACTTTCTCTGAACATCATAGACCGTTACCTGGTGGCCAGTGAAACGCTGGAAGTTGAGCCGCTGATCGTCCTGAACAAGATTGATCTGTTGGACGCCGAAGCGCGCAAACGGGTCGACGGTATGATGGATACCTATCGCAAGATTGGTTATCGAGTGTTGGAAGTGTCCAGCCAGACACGTGAAGGTATGGAAGCGTTTGAACAAGCGCTAGTCGGGCGCATCAGCATCTTTGCAGGCCAATCCGGGGTCGGCAAGTCCAGCCTGCTGAACGCTTTGCTGCCAGCGTCCAAAGAGCAAATTCTGGTAAATCAGGTTTCCGATGTCTCTGGCCTCGGGCAACATACCACTACCGCTGCACGGCTGTACCATTTCCAGCACGGCGGTGATGTGATTGACTCCCCAGGCGTACGCGAGTTTGGTCTGTGGCACCTGGAACCGGAACAAATCACTCAAGGTTTTGTCGAATTCCGTAACTATTTAGGCGGTTGCAAATTCCGCGACTGCCGCCACGATACCGATCCAGGTTGTGCCATCCGTGCAGCGATGGAGAAAGGCGATATCGCGAAAGAACGTTTTGACAACTACCACCGTATTCTGGAAAGCATGGCGCAAGTGAAGGTTCGCAAGAACTTCACGGACGCCGCAGACTGATAATACCGGGCGGCGTTGACTGTGGCGGATCCACAGTTACAATGCGCGCCCTTTACCCCGATTTACGAGGTTAACGTGCTGGATAGCATCAAAATTAAATTGCAGTATTGGTTGCCAAAGCTGGCACTCACCCGCCTGGCTGGCTGGGGTGCGGATAAACAAGCTGGCTGGCTGACCCAACTGGTGGTTAAGGCTTTTGCCCGCTATTACCGCGTGGACATGCAGGAAGCACAAAACCCTGACCTGGCTTCTTATGGCACTTTTAACGAGTTCTTTGTGCGGCCACTCCGTGACGGTGCGCGTCCGATTATCGACGACGCCAACTGGTTGGCGCTGCCTGCCGATGGCGCGATAAGCCAGCTCGGCCCGATCAACGACGATCAAATTTTCCAGGCTAAAGGTCATTACTACAGCCTGGAAGCGTTACTGGCCGGCAACTACATGTTGGCGGAACCCTTCCGTAACGGCTTGTTTGCCACCACTTACCTGGCTCCGCGTGATTATCACCGTGTGCATATGCCTTGCGCTGGTGTGCTCCGCGAAATGATTTATGTCCCGGGTGACCTGTTCTCCGTCAATCCGCTAACCGCCGCCAATGTGCCGAACCTGTTCGCACGCAATGAGCGTGTCATCTGCGTATTTGATACCGCCATCGGGCCAATGGTGCAGATTCTGGTCGGTGCTACAATCGTCGGCAGTATCGAAACGGTATGGGCCGGCACCGTAACGCCACCACGCGAAAGCGTGATCAAACGCTGGACCTATCCGGAAGAAGGCGCTGAAGGTGCTATCGCTTTGGAAAAAGGCGCTGAAATGGGTCGTTTCAAACTTGGCTCTACCGTCATCAATCTGTTTACTCCAGGCAGCGTAGCCTTTGCTCCACAGTTAAATAACGGCACCGTGACCCGCATGGGCGAGGCCTATGCAGAAATCCCAGCCGCGCCTGCCGCCGCATCACCACAGATCTAAAGGAATTGACGCTGTGCGCCTGATTATCACGCTATTGCTCGGTTGTTTACTGTCTCAACCGGTGCTGGCCGCTACGGTGCCCACTGAAGCTCAGATTAAGCAAGAGCTGAAGCAGGCCGAGAGCAACAAAAGCGCGCCTAATCAGGCGGAAACGACAGAGGCACTGCAAAGCGCCCTCAATTGGTTGTCGGAGCGTAAAGAGTCGTTAACGCGCGTTGAACAGTATCAACGCGTGATCGACGACTTCCCCAAGATGACGCAGGAGCTGCGCCGTCAGTTAACGCTGGAAGACAGTAAAATCTTGCCAAACGGCGATAACCTGCCGGCCAGCGATCTGGAACAGCAAATACTGCAGACCAGTAGTCTGCTGCTGGAACAGGCTCGCTTGCTTCAACAAGAACAGGATCGTACACGAGAGATCAGCGACTCTCTTGGTCAATTGCCGCAACAGCAGACCGATGCTCGCCGTGCGTTGACTGAAGTACAACGCCGCCTGCAAGCTCAGCCCGCCAACCCAACTACCCCGCATGCGCAAGCAGCACTGGCGTTGTTGCAGGCAGAGGCCGCAGCGCGTAAAGCTAAGGTTGATGAACTCGAACTGGCGCAACTGTCGGCCAACAACCGCCAGGAACTGGCGCGAATGCGCGCCGAAGTCTACAAAAAGCGCCATGAGAAGATTGACGTCCAACTGCAAGCGCTACGCAACAACCTCAACGCGCAACGGCAGCGTGAAGCCGAACTGGCGTTGGAAAAGACCGAACAGCTCGCCGAACAAAATGGCGATCTGCCAAAAAGCATCAGTCAGCAGTTACAGATTAACCGGGAGCTTTCTGCCGCCTTGAATAATCAGGCCCAGCGTATGGACCTGATCTCATCCCAACAACGCCAGGCCGCCGCCCAAACACTGCAGGTGCGTCAGGCATTAAGTACCATTATCGAACAAGCTCAGTGGCTCGGTTCTTCATCGGCGCTCGGCGAAACCCTGCGCGCTCAGGTGGCAACACTACCGGAAATGCCCAAGCCACAGCAGCTCGATGGCGATATGGCTCAACTGCGCGTGCAACGGCTGCAGTTTGAAAGCCAGTTGGAGAAACTGCCTCAGCGAGAGTTCAAACGTGACGACGGCAGTGAACTGACTAGCGCGGAACGACGCATTGTCGACGCTCAGTTGCGTACCCAGCGTGAACTCCTGAATTCACTGCTTTCTGGCTGCGATACACAAATTCTCGAGCTAACTAAGCTGAAAGTGGCCAATACCCAGCTGATTGAAGCACTGAACGAGATTAAGGACGCTACACACCGCTATCTGTTCTGGGTGCCGGATGTTAATCCGATTACCCTGTCCTACCCGATTAATGTGGCGCATGATCTCACGCTCTTGCTGTCTCTGGATACGTTATCGCAGCTCGGTGGCGCCTTTATGATGATGGTGACCAGCCGCGAAACACTGATCCCCATTTTCGGTGCTCTGCTGCTGGTCATTTTCAGCATCAGTTCCCGTAAGCACTATCACGACTTTCTGACACGAGCCAGCAGCCGGGTTGGTAAGGTCACCCAAGACGAATTTTTCCTGACCGTACGCACCGTGTTCTGGTCAATTCTGGTTGCTCTACCACTACCTGTACTGTGGGCAGCACTCGGGTTTGGCCTGCAAAGCGCCTGGAATTACCCGGTCGCCGAAGCAATCGGCAAAGGAGTGACGGCCACACTGCCGATCCTCTGGGTATGTATGATCTGCGCCGCGTTTGCTCACCCGCAAGGGTTATTCATCGTGCACTTCCGCTGGCCGGCGAAGCAAGTTTCACGCGCCATGCGCTACTACAAAATGTCGATCTGGCTGATCGTGCCGCTGATTATGGCTCTGATCACCTTCGACAGCCTGAAAGAACGCGAGTTTGCCAACACCCTCGGCCGGTTGTGCTTTATCCTGCTGTGTTTAGCGCTGGCTATCGTCACCAACAGCCTGAAACGTGCCGGAATTCCGCTGTATCTGGACAAGAAAGGCTCCGGCGAGAACATGATCAACACCGCGCTGTGGGGGCTGCTGCTGTCGGCACCGGTGCTGGCGGCGCTGGCTTCCGCTGTCGGCTACCTGACTACGTCACAGGCGCTGCTGGCACGGTTGGAAACCTCGGTCGCAATCTGGTTCTTCCTGCTAGTGATTTACCATATTATTCGCCGTTGGATGCTGATCCAGCGCCGCCGTATCGCCTTCGACCGCGCCAAACAGCGCCGTGCCGATATCCTGGCCCAGCGAGCGCGTGGTGAAGAGGAAACCTCACACGCCCCCAACAGCACCGAAGGTTCGATGGATCTGGATGACTCGGAGATCGATCTGGACACCATCAGTGCCCAATCACTGCGGTTGGTTCGCTCGATCCTGACAATGATCGCGCTCGTGTCAGTGATCGTCTTGTGGTCAGAAATTCATTCCGCCTTTAGCTTCCTGGAAAACATCACTCTGTGGAACGTCAGCTCGACGGTCAATGGGGTGGATACCGCGCATCCAATCACCCTTGGTGCGGTATTGATCGCCATTCTGGTGCTGATCGTCACCATGCAGCTGGTGCGTAACCTGCCGGCGCTGTTGGAACTGGCAGTGCTTCAACACCTGGATCTGACGCCAGGCACTGGCTATGCCATCACCACCATCACCAAGTATCTGCTGCTGCTGTTCGGAGCATTGCTCAGTTTTGCCTGGATCGGCATCGAGTGGTCGAAACTGCAATGGGTAGTGACTGCGCTCAGCGTGGGGTTGGGTTTTGGTATGCAGGAGATCTTCTCTAACTTTATCTCCGGCCTGATCATTTTGTTCGAGAAACCGATCCGTATCGGCGATACGGTGACGATCCGCAACCTGACCGGTAGCGTCACCAAGATCAACACCCGTGCTACGACGATTTCGGATTGGGATCGCAAAGAGATCATCGTGCCGAACAAGGCATTTATCACCGAACAGTTCATTAACTGGTCGCTGTCAGACAACCTTACCCGTGTGGTACTGACCGTGCCGGCGCCTGCGGATGCCAACAGTGAAGAAGTGACCAAGATCCTGACAAACGCCGCTGAGCGCTGCTCGCTGGTGCTGGATAACCCGGCACCAGAAGTGTATCTGGTCGATCTACAGCAAGGTATCCAGATCTTTGAACTGCGTATCTACGCCGCAGAAATGGGCCACCGCATGCCACTGCGTCACGAGATTCATCAGTTGATCCTGGCCGGTTATCGCGAGCACGGCATTACGCTGCCATACCCTCCGTTCCAGGTCCGCAGCGAGACGCTGTCGCGTTTGACCAGTAACGGCCGCACTCCGCCATCAACACCGACGCCAAGTACCAAGCGAGAATCGGGCAGTTTGTAAACGCAGAATGCAAAAAGGGTTTGGCGTGCAATGCAACACCGAACCCTTTTATCACCACAATATACCCTATGGCTTTCAAATTGCAGCCAGGCGGCCAACTCGCTCATCCCCAGCTATTGTAGGGGCGCCGCATGCTACGTCCGCATTCATCAGGACCAATTTATTCGCCCTCTACAGTAACTGAGGTTAGCGATAAATCTGTCAGGAACAGATTTGAACGCTGCAGCTTAAAAGACGACGGGTATCGCAGTTATGCACGGTCGACCGGGAAGGCAATCACTTCGCTCAGGCTCTCGGCCCCCAACGCCAGCATAACCAACCGATCAATCCCTAACGCCACACCAGAACATTCCGGCATGCCGTGCTGCAAAGCATCCAGCAGATTGTTATCAATTGGGTGCTGAGGCAAGCCACGTTCCGCACGTTTGCGGTTATCCTGCGCAAAACGCTGACCTTGCTCGCGGCTGTCCGTCAGTTCACGGAAGCCATTCGCCAGCTCAATGCCTTTGAAATAGACCTCGAAACGCTCTGCCACCCGGTGATCTTCGGTGCTGATCTCCGCCAGCGATGCCTGGCTGGCCGGGAAATGATAAACAAACGCCGGCTTGTCACGGCCAATGTTAGGTTCAACACCAACGGTGAACAGCAACTGCAACAACGTATCGCGATCTTCTTCGGTATCGGCAATATTGCTCAGATCAAGCTTGGCCGCAGCTTCACGCAGTTGTGCTTTCTCCGCTGACAGCGGATCAATATCCAGATGGCGTAAGAACGCCTGCTGATACGACAGAGTCTCCGCGCTGTCGCAATCCAATACCTGCTGCAACAGATCGTCCACTTCATTCATCAGCCGGTACATGTCGTAATGCGGACGGTACCACTCCAGCATGGTGAATTCCGGGTTATGGTGGCGACCAGCTTCTTCATTGCGGAAACTGCGCCCCATCTGATAGATCGGTCCGCTACCCGCAGCCAACAACCGTTTCATGTGGTATTCCGGGCTGGTCATCATGTACAGCGTCAGGCCATCCGCTGCACCGGGCCCGACGAAACGCGTCTGGAACGGGAACAGGTGGATATCGGTGACCGTCGCCTGGCTCATGGTTGGCGTTTCAACTTCCAATACGCCACGATCGGCGAAGAAACGCCGGATCTCAGTCAGGATCGCTGCGCGTTTCAACAAATTGGCGATGGGTGCACTTGGCTGCCAGCTTGCCGTTTCGCTCATGGTAATTACTCCGAAATCAAACAGGGGATGCAGTCTACTCGTATCCTGGCATGCAAACAAATTCTTAACAGCCCGGTGCCTTCAATGGCGGTATTTCCTGATAAATACTTAGCAACAAGGTTAATAAAAGGTGAATAAACGTTAAATACCCCTTGAAGGCAATTATCCTTCCAGCTTCGCGTTAAAAGGCAAAACAATCGATCACATCAAATTTCTTCTACTTATCTTTAGGTATAGTTAATTCCACATTATTGGTGGGAGATATCTATCCTTAGTCTTTATGCAACGACAATGAACTCAATTAGTTAGCACCCGAAGAATTTTTATAAATATTAAGCATAGATATTTAATTTGCCGTTCTTAACAAGAATATTGGAGGAATGCAGTGCAAACCTTTAACGCCGATCTTGCCATTATTGGGGCCGGGGGTGCTGGTTTACGTGCAGCAATAGCCGCAGCGGAAGCCAATCCCCAACTGAAAATCGCGCTGATCTCTAAAGTTTACCCGATGCGCAGTCATACCGTGGCCGCCGAAGGGGGCTCCGCCGCCGTTACTCAGGATCACGATACCTTTGACTACCACTTTAACGACACCGTTGCCGGTGGCGATTGGTTGTGTGAACAGGACGTCGTCGACCATTTCGTTCACAACTGCCCACGTGAAATGATCCAACTTGAACAGTGGGGTTGCCCGTGGAGCCGTAAACCAGACGGTTCAGTCAACGTGCGTCGCTTCGGCGGCATGAAGATTGAACGCACCTGGTTCGCCGCCGATAAAACCGGCTTCCATATGCTGCACACCCTGTTCCAGACATCACTCAAATACCCGCAAATCCAGCGTTTTGACGAGCATTTTGTACTGGATATTCTGGTGGATGACGGTCAGGCCCGTGGCCTGATCGCGATGAACATGATGGAAGGCACCCGCGTGCAGATCCGCGCCAATGCAGTGATTATGGCGACCGGTGGTGCTGGACGCGTATACCGCTACAACACCAACGGCGGCATCGTTACCGGTGATGGCATGGGCATGGCGTTCCATCACGGCATACCGCTGCGTGATATGGAATTCGTCCAATATCACCCGACCGGCTTGCCAGGCTCCGGCATCCTGATGACCGAAGGTTGTCGTGGTGAAGGCGGCATCCTGGTGAATAAAGACGGCTATCGCTATCTGCAAGACTACGGTATGGGGCCAGAAACCCCACTGGGCGAACCGAAGAATAAATACATGGAACTGGGCCCGCGCGACAAAGTTTCGCAAGCTTTCTGGCACGAATGGCGTGCTGGCCGCACCGTCCCAACACCACGTGGGGACGTGGTTTATCTCGACCTGCGTCATCTGGGTGAGAAGAAACTGCTTGAGCGCTTGCCGTTTATTTGTGAACTGGCCAAAGCCTATGTCGGCGTCGATCCGGTGAAAGAGCCTATCCCGGTGCGTCCGACTGCGCACTACACCATGGGCGGCATTGAAACCGACCAAAACTGTGAAACACGCATCAAAGGGCTGTTTGCCGTCGGCGAATGTTCTTCCGTCGGCCTGCATGGTGCTAACCGCCTGGGCTCCAACTCACTGGCAGAACTGGTGGTGTTTGGCCGAGTCGCCGGTGAACACGCAGCACGGCGGGCATTGGAAAGCGGTCCGGCCAACGGCAGTGCGCTGGATGCGCAAGGGCGTGACGTCGAAACCCGGCTAAGCAACCTGATGAAACAGGAAGGCAACGAGAACTGGGCCAAGATCCGCGACGAGATGGGTATGTCGATGGAAGAAGGCTGTGGCATTTACCGCACACCAGAATTGATGCAGAAAACTGTCGATAAACTGGCTGAGCTGAAAGAACGTTTCAAGCGCGTCAAAATCACCGACAGCTCCAGCGTATTCAATACCGATCTGCTTTACACCATCGAGTTGGGCTACGGCCTGGACGTGGCCGAATGCATGGCACACTCGGCCATAAACCGCAAAGAATCCCGTGGCGCCCACCAGCGTCTGGATGAAGGCTGTACCGAACGTGACGACGTGAATTTCCTGAAGCATACACTGGCGTTCCATAACCCGAACGGTGCACCACGCCTGGAATACAGCGACGTGAAGATCACCAAACTGCCACCGGCCAAACGTGTGTACGGCGCTGAAGCCGAAGCGCAAGATAAAAAGGATAAGGAGCAGGCAAATGGCTGAGATGAACACGCTAAAAATCGAGGTCATGCGCTATAACCCAGAACGTGATGCCGAACCGCATTTCGAGACCTTCGCAGTACCTTATGATGAGCAGACCTCGTTGCTCGACGCACTGGGCTACATCAAGGATAACCTGGCACCCGACCTTTCCTACCGCTGGTCATGCCGTATGGCGATCTGCGGCTCGTGCGGCATGATGGTCAACCGCGTGCCAAAACTGGCATGCAAAACCTTCCTGCGCGAATATACCGACGGTATGAAAGTAGAGGCATTAGGTAACTTCCCGATTGAACGTGATTTGGTGGTCGATATGACTCACTTTATCGAAAGCCTGGAAGCCATTAAGCCTTATATCATCGGCAATAACCGTAAACCGGAAGATGGTCCTAACGTCCAAACCCCTGCGCAGATGGCCAAGTATCACCAGTTCTCCGGTTGCATCAACTGTGGTCTGTGCTACGCCGCCTGTCCACAGTTCGGTTTGAATCCAGAGTTTATTGGTCCTGCGGCTATCACCCTGGCGCATCGCTACAACCTGGATAACCGCGACCACGGCCAGAAACAGCGCATGGCACAGCTCAACGGCCAGAACGGCGTCTGGAGCTGCACCTTTGTTGGCTATTGTTCTGAAGTCTGTCCAAAACACGTTGATCCGGCCGCTGCTATTCAGCAGGGCAAGGTGGAAAGCGCCAAAGACTTCATGATCGCCATGCTGAAGCCGCAATAAGGGAGATAAACAGCAATGACAACACAACGTAAGCCCTATGTGCGCACCATGACGCCGACCTGGTGGCAAAAGCTCGGCTTCTACCGTTTCTATATGCTGCGTGAAGGGACCTCGGTGCCAGCAGTGTGGTTCAGCATCGTGCTGATCTACGGCGTTTTTGCGCTGAAAGGCGGAGCGGATAGCTGGGCAGGTTTCGTCGGTTTTCTGCAAAACCCATTGGTGCTGCTGATTAACGTGGTCGCCCTGCTGGCGGCGCTGCTGCACACCAAAACCTGGTTCGATTTGGCACCGAAAGCCGCCAATATCGTGGTCAACAGCGAGAAAATGGGGCCTGGGCCTATCGTCAAAGCGCTGTGGGCGGTAACGCTGGTCGCCAGCGTGGTCATCCTGGCCGTGGCCTTGCTGTAATCCGGAGGAAACATGATAAATCAAGCACCTAAACGCTCAGACGAACCGGTTTTCTGGGGATTATTCGGCGCCGGAGGCATGTGGGGGGCAATCATCGCGCCCGCTATCGTGTTGCTGGTCGGTATTCTGCTGCCGCTGGGATGGTTCCCCGGAGATGCACTCGGTTATGACCGCGTGCTGGCCTTCTGCCAGAGCCTGATCGGTCGCCTGTTCCTGCTGTTGATGATCATCCTGCCACTGTGGTGCGGTCTACACCGTATCCACCACGCGATGCACGATCTGAAAATCCACGTGCCAGCGGGCAAGTGGGTATTCTACGGTCTGGCGGCAATCCTCAGCGTAGTCACCGTGATTGGCGTGGTTACTCTATAAAACACATCTGGCGGCCAACTCCCGTTGGTCGCCTGCTTTGCCTTTAGGCTAAACTGTTTATTTCAATCCGGTAAACAGGAGTAACCCATGCGTTTTCGGTCAAAGCTATGCTCGATTATTCCCGCTTTCCTTTCCGCCGCTTGCAGCGTTTCTCCACCACAGAATATCAAAGTAGTGAATGATTTCGACAGCAAACGTTACCTCGGTACCTGGTATGAAATTGCTCGCTTTGATCATCGCTTTGAACGCGGCCTTGAGCAGGTCACCGCCCATTACAGCCCACGCGAAGACGGTGGCCTCAAAGTGGTTAATCGAGGTTTTAATGTGCAAAAACAACAATGGCAGGAAAGCACAGGCAAGGCCTACTTTACTGGATCACCGCAGGTAGCTGCACTTAAGGTGTCCTTTTTTGGGCCCTTCTACGGTGGTTATAACGTGATTGAGTTGGATGCGAATTATCGCTACGCACTGGTTTGCGGCCCAAACCGGGGGTATTTGTGGATTCTGTCGCGCACGCCGACGCTAGATGCCGCCACGCGCGACAGATTAGTACAAACCGCGAAAAACAACGGCTTTGATACGGATAAGCTAATCTGGGTGAAGCAATCTCAGAATCAATGACTGCTGAACTTCAGCCCGAGTATGCCGACAACAATCAGGCACAGGCTGATAATACGTGCAATATTGGTCGACTCCCCCAGCAATACCATCCCCATAATCGCCGCCCCCACAGCACCGATCCCCGTCCACACGGCATAAGCGGTGCCCGCAGGTAGCGTTTTCATCGCGTTCGCCAACAGCACCATACTGACCACCATTGCAACGACAGTAATGATGCTTGGCGTCAGGCGGGTAAATCCATGGGTGTATTTCAGGCCAATAGCCCATACAACTTCAAGTAATCCCGCGATAAGTAAAATAATCCAAGCCATGAGACGGCCTCCATAACTGTGGGGTCGTCCCCGAACAATGACACGCAAACGGGTCGTCCCGTTCAGTTTTATGAGAAGTGACGGGCAAGGAGAGCCGCCAGAGGCAGGATATCAGGCCCGTAAACAGGCAGGCAAGCAGGTTTGACGATGCGGTGGTATCCCACCGAGGGAAATACCACCAGGATCAAGAATGCGGGCTATTCCGCGCTGCGCTGGATGGCCTTACCGCCAGCCTGAATATCTTCGCCCACGCCTTGAGTGGTATTGCATGCGGTCAATGAGGCTAAGAACATCAAAGAGAAAATCGCGATAATACTTTTCTTCAGCATATGAAAGTCCTTATTTGTCAGTGATGAATAAGTACAGCTTTCTAAGCTTAGTAAATATTAACGGGAGTTGCTGTTTAAAATGGTTTTATTCGCACAAATACATTAATTAAATTAATAATTATTAACTGGCCGTACGCGAGATAGCGCCACCCAGGTGCTGAACGTCTTCACCGAAGCCACGGAAAGTATTACAACCGCTAAGGGACATCAGTAACAATAAGGAGACAACGGCTAACAGCGTTTTCTTCATTATGCAGATTCTGCCAACAATATACGGGAAGGGATAAAACAAAGGAGCCAAGCTTGGCTCCTTTGTGTTGAAACTTATTTAACGCGTGAAACGTATTCGCCAGAGCGGGTGTCAACACGGACAACTTCGCCAATCTGTACGAACAATGGAACCTTAACCACAGCGCCAGTGCTCAGGGTAGCAGGCTTGCCGCCGGTACCAGCAGTGTCGCCTTTCAGGCCTGGATCGGTATCAGTGATTTCAGCTTCGATGAAGTTCGGCGGCTGAACCGCGATAGGACGACCGTCCCACAGGGTAACGATACATTCTGCGTTATCTTGCAGCCATTTTGCCGCATCAGAAACAGTTTTTTCTTCAACACCGTGCTGCTCGAAAGTCTCAGGGTGCATGAAGTGGTAGAACTCACCGTCGTTGTACAGGTAGTTCATGTTGGTATCTACAACGTCTGCGCCTTCGCAAGAGTCAGTAGATTTGAAGGTTTTTTCAACGCGGCTGCCGGTCAGCAGACGACGCATTTTAACGCGTGCAAACGCCTGGCCTTTGCCCGGCTTAACGAACTCACTGGATTCGATGGCGTAAGGTTCACCCTCGAACATGATTTTAAGACCCGGACGGAAATCGTTGCTAGAATAAGTCGCCATGATGGCCCTCTGAATATTTAAACTGGTAGCTTAGCCAAAAAAATGGCACACATTATAACCCAAAGTACGGCATATAGAGAAGATTGGTTGCATCAACTCGCCGATGTTATTACCGATCCCGATGAATTACTGCAGCTTTTATCACTGAATACGCATCCAGAGCTGCCGCAGGGCCGCGAAGCCCGACGCCTGTTCGCACTGCGCGTACCACGCGCCTTCGCCGCACGCATGCGTCCCGGCGATCCCGATGACCCCTTACTGCGCCAGGTACTGACTGCCAGCGAAGAGTTCATCAATGCGCCTGGCTTCACAAACGACCCACTGGATGAACAACGTAGTGTGGTGCCAGGCCTGCTGCATAAATACCGTAATCGTGCTTTGCTGTTGGTTAAAGGCGGCTGTGCGGTCAACTGCCGTTACTGCTTCCGCCGCCATTTCCCGTATCAGGACAACCAGGGCAACAAGGCCAACTGGCGTCAGGCGCTGGATTATATCCGCCAACACCCAGAACTGGATGAGATTATTTTCTCCGGTGGTGACCCGTTGATGGCGAAAGACCATGAACTGGACTGGCTGATCGGCGAGTTAGAAGCCATTACGCACCTGAAACGGCTGCGTATTCATACCCGCTTACCCGTCGTTATCCCTGCACGTATTACGCCTGAGCTATGCCAGAGGCTATCAGCATCACGCCTACAGGTGTTGATGGTAACGCATATCAACCATGCCAATGAGATTGACCGTGAACTTCAGGCCAGCATGGCACAACTGCGTCTGGCCGGTGTCACGTTGCTGAATCAAAGCGTGCTGCTGCGTGGCATTAATGACAATGCTGACACGCTGGCGGCGCTGAGTAACGCGTTATTCGACGCCGGTATTCTGCCGTACTATATCCACGTGCTAGATAAGGTACAGGGAGCCGCGCACTTTATGGTCAGTGATGACGAGGCGCGTAAGATCATGCAGTCACTGCTGAGCAAGGTTTCTGGCTATATGGTGCCTCGCCTTACCCGTGAAGTCGGCGGTAAGCCAAGCAAAACCCCGCTCGATCTGCACCTGATGCAAGACTGACCGTGACGGTTTATCGATACAAAAAGAGGCATGCCTGAGCATGCCTCTTTTTTATGCCATGTTGTAAACAGTATTATGTTACGGGCACTTATAAACCTGGCCGACCATTTTGCTGTCTAATGGGGCAAAGCTTGATAGCAAGTTCTGGCTTGGGCTGGTTGCACCATAAATCACATTGCCACCCATTGCCGCAGCTTTATTACGCAGATCGTTTGCCGCCCCACGCATGGAACTACCTTCACCACCGTTACCTGACAACCAGTTGCTCTGAGTGCCGGTCACTTCGCCCACCAGCTGGCATTCTGCTGCCGGTTTGGTGTCAGTGAATTTAACCTGTTGGCCTGCGGCGGACAGTTCATTGGTGCTGCTGCAACCTGCCAGCAGCACGGCTGCCGAAAGACCCAGTAAGGCTTTAATCCGCATCTTGTTCCCCATCTATTTGAGAATTTCGCAAAAGCTTATCAGAAAGCGTTGCCATCTCTTAAGCATCCGTTGCCACTGGTGCTGGCCAACGTCTTGAGCGACAGCTGATGAAAGATCAGTTTACCAGCTAAATCAGTCCGGTCTGCAAAAATATCATCAAAAGCCGTGCGATAAAGCACGCAAAAAAAAGCCCCGACCAATTGGCCGGGGCTTTTGCACACGCTAACGTGGGGGATGATTACATCATGCCGCCCATGCCGCCCATGCCGCCCATACCACCAGCGCCACCTAAATCAGGTGCGTCGCTTTTTGGCAGGTCGGTTACCATGCATTCGGTGGTGATCATCAGGCCAGCCACAGAAGCCGCGTACTGCAGAGCAGAACGGGTTACTTTGGTTGGATCCAGGATACCCATCGCGATCATGTCGCCGTATTCTTCGGTGTAAGCGTTGTAGCCGTAGCTGCCTTCGCCTGCTTTCACGTTGTTAGCAATCACGGAAGCTTCTTCACCGGCGTTGATTACGATCTGACGCAGTGGAGATTCCATTGCGCGCAGAGCAACCTTGATACCGACGTTCTGGTCTTCGTTGTCGCCTTTCAGGTTAGCGATTTTGCTTGCTACACGGATCAGTGCAACACCACCGCCAGCAACCACGCCCTCTTCAACCGCAGCACGGGTTGCGTGCAGGGCATCTTCAACGCGTGCTTTCTTCTCTTTCATTTCAACTTCAGTTGCTGCGCCAACTTTGATAACGGCAACGCCGCCAGCCAGTTTAGCGACACGCTCTTGCAGTTTTTCACGATCGTAGTCAGAGGTCGCTTCTTCGATCTGCTGACGGATCTGGGTAACGCGGCCTTTGATAGTCGCTTCGTCGCCCACGCCATCGATGATGATGGTGGTGTCTTTGTTGATCACAACACGCTTAGCCTGGCCCAGGTCTTCCAGGGTCGCTTTTTCCAGCTCCAGACCGATCTCTTCAGAGATAACGGTACCGGCAGTCAGGGTAGCGATGTCCTGCAGCATGGCTTTACGACGGTCGCCGAAACCAGGTGCTTTAACCGCAGCCACTTTCACGATGCCGCGCATGGTGTTAACGACCAGAGTAGCCAGTGCTTCGCCTTCAACATCCTCAGCAATGATCAGCAGTGGTTTGCCTGCTTTCGCTACGGCTTCCAGTACTGGCAGCATTTCACGGATGTTGGAGATTTTCTTGTCTGCCAGCAGGATGAACGGGCTTTCCAGCTCAATAGAACCTGTTTCTGGTTTATTGATGAAGTATGGAGACAGGTAGCCACGATCGAACTGCATACCTTCAACCACGTCCAGCTCGTCTTGCAGGCCAGTGCCTTCTTCAACGGTGATGACGCCTTCTTTACCCACTTTTTCCATCGCTTCTGCAATCAGTTTACCCACGGTTTCGTCGGAGTTTGCAGAGATAGTGCCTACCTGAGCGATAGCTTTGGAGTCAGAACAAGGTACGGACAGTTTTTTCAGCTCTTCAACAGCAGCGATAACCGCTTTGTCGATGCCGCGCTTCAGATCCATCGGGTTCATGCCGGCAGCCACTGCTTTCAGGCCTTCGGTGATGATGGATTGAGCCAGTACGGTTGCAGTGGTGGTACCGTCGCCTGCAGCGTCGTTCGCTTTAGAGGCAACTTCTTTCACCATTTGCGCGCCCATGTTTTCAAACTTGTCTTCCAGTTCGATTTCACGAGCAACAGATACGCCATCTTTAGTGATGGTAGGAGCGCCGAAGGATTTATCCAGCACTACGTTACGGCCTTTCGGGCCCAGGGTCACTTTTACTGCATCAGCGAGAACATTCACACCGCGGAGCATTTTCACGCGAGCGTCATTGCCGAATTTTACGTCTTTAGCTGCCATTGGTATTTCCCTTCAACTCGTTCAGTTCAGAAGATAAAAGCGTAATTACGCTTCAACAATTGCCAGAATGTCGCTTTCGGACATGATCAACACTTCTTCATTGTCGATCTTCTCTGCTTTCACGCCGTAGCCGTCGTTGAAAATCACGATATCGCCAACTTTTACATCCAGCGGCTGGATGTTGCCGCTTTCCAGAACACGTCCTTTACCAACTGCAACTACTTCACCACGAGTAGATTTACCCGCTGCAGAGCCAGTCAGAACGATGCCGCCAGCAGATTTTGATTCAACTTCTTTGCGCTTGACGATAACGCGGTCATGCAATGGACGAATACTCATTGAACGCTCTCCTGTAAGAAGGTCTCTATCAGATTTAGGGTTGTCACCGGATTGTTATTACCGGCCTCGTGGAATTTGAAATGGGGGCATTCCATCCCCCTTCAAGGGGCCGGCCAAAAAAATTTTCGCTTTTAATGGCAATACTGGGCTACAGATACAAAAAACGCGGCCTGAGCCGCGTTTTTTCAGCGATCGTTACGCGTGTCATGATCGTCAGGTTGGTGATCCAACGTATAGCGATCATCATTCTTACGCTGAAATTCGCCGTCGAAGGTGTTGCCATTGGCAGCATCGCCCCCCTGTCCCCAACCACCAGGGCGGTAGACGGACAGATGCGGCATCAACTTCAACGTCAGCGACTTCTGCACTGGCGGCAATAGCAACAGCAGACCGAGGAAGTCCGTAAAGAAGCCCGGGACCAGCAGCAGGAAGCCCGCCAGCACCAGCGAAACACTCTTCACCATCTCCGCTGCTGGGCTTTCACCGGCGGCCAGTTTCTGTTGCATTTGCATGAAAGTTTTCATGCCCTGATTGCGCACCAACGAAATGCCGACGCAGGAGGTGAACACCACCAGCAACAGAGTAATCGCCACACCCAATACGGCGGCAACTTTGATAAATAGGGATATTTCTATGTAAGCCAACAGAAATATCAGCAGTAACGGTAACCAGCGCACCTGGTTCTCCTCTGGTAGCGTTGCGCAGCCGCACAAGGGCGACAACGCGGAAAAAGAGGCCGGTAAACGGCCGACCTCAATACAATGGGGTCAGCCGGTAGCCATTTCAACCAAAGGCCCTTTTTTATTGCTAAAGTTAGTAAACGTGAATGAGATCACAGAACACGAAACACGTGATTTAAGAAGGCCCAGAAGGTGATCTGGATTCAGTCATTTATTACTAACCAGCATATGATCTGGGCAGCAACGGGCACTATGGTTAATCGTTTCACGCCTGAAGCCTTCGGCAACATAATTTGGTTACCTGACAATTAATTAATTCGGCAGCAATTTAAAGAAGGTTCTCATGTCAAATAACATTCGTATCGAAGAAGACCTGTTAGGAACACGTGAAGTCCCCGCAGAAGCCTATTACGGTGTTCACACTCTGCGTGCGATTGAAAACTTCTATATCAGCAACAGCAAAATTAGCGATGTGCCCGAATTTGTTCGTGGCATGGTGATGGTAAAAAAAGCCGCAGCGATGGCGAACAAAGAACTAAAAACCATTCCGCGTAAAATCGCTGATGTCATCATCCAGGCCTGTGACGAAGTGCTGGATAAAGGCAAATGCATGGACCAGTTCCCGGTAGACGTGTTCCAGGGCGGCGCAGGCACTTCTCTGAACATGAACACCAACGAAGTACTGGCGAATATCGGTCTGGAATTGATGGGTCATCAGAAAGGGGAATATCAATACCTGAACCCTAACGACCACCTCAACAAATGCCAATCCACTAACGACGCCTACCCGACCGGTTTCCGTATTGCAGTTTACGCCTCCAACCAAAAGCTGATCGACGCCATCAACCAACTGCGCGAAGGTTTTGACCATAAGGCCAAAGAATTTGAAAACATCCTGAAAATGGGTCGTACCCAGCTGCAGGATGCCGTCCCTATGACTCTGGGCCAGGAATTCCACGCTTTCAGCGTCCTGCTGAAAGAAGAAACCCGTAACCTGCATCGCACTGCTGAGCTATTGCTGGAAGTGAACCTGGGTGCCACCGCGATTGGTACAGCGCTGAACACCCCTGAAGGTTACCCACAATTGGCAGTCCAGAAACTGGCAGAAATCAGTAATCTGCCGGTGGTGCCAGCCGAAGATTTGATCGAGGCCACCTCAGACTGCGGCGCTTATGTGATGGTACACAGCGCACTGAAACGCCTGGCGGTTAAACTGTCTAAAATCTGTAATGACCTGCGCCTGCTGTCTTCAGGGCCACGCGCCGGCTTGAACGAAATCAACCTGCCGGAACTGCAGGCGGGCTCCTCTATCATGCCAGCCAAAGTGAACCCGGTTATCCCGGAAGTGGTCAATCAGGTGTGTTTCAAGGTGATTGGCAACGACACTTGCGTTACCATGGCGGCCGAAGCAGGCCAATTGCAGTTGAACGTGATGGAGCCGGTCATTGGCCAGGCCATGTTTGAGTCTATCCATATCCTGACCAACGCATGCTATAACCTGCTGGAAAAATGCATTAACGGCATCACCGCGAATAAAGAAGTGTGCGAACACTACGTCTTCAATTCTATCGGTATCGTCACCTATCTGAACCCGTTCATTGGCCACCACAATGGTGACATCGTCGGGAAGATCTGCGCCGAAACAGGTAAAACCGTACGTGAAGTCGTATTGGAACGCGGTCTGCTGACTGAAGCCGAGTTGGATGACATCTTCTCCGTGGAGAACTTGATGCACCCGGCCTATAAAGCCAAACGCTATACGGATGAAAATGAACAATAGCAGATACACCCGGTAGCCAAAAAGGCACGCTAAATCCCCTGGATAGCGTGCCTTTTTACTTTCCATCGCCCACAAAAATTTAACTTTTTATTTTCAATTTACACCCAAAATAATTGGGGCTACATCAAGGCGGCAAGAGAGTGAATCCCGAGGCGCTTGCTCAAGTAAGTGACTGGGGTGAGTACTGGTAGCCAACGCAGATGCGGCATCAAGAATGAAGGGCAAAGCTCATTTTAAGGAGTAGACACTATGTTAGCCGTAGAATTGGTTATCGTTCTGCTGGCCATTTTTTTAGGGGCCAGGCTGGGCGGTATCGGAATTGGATTTGCAGGCGGTCTCGGGGTTTTGGTCTTGGCGCTGATTGGCGTGAAGCCCGGTAGCATCCCTTTCGACGTGATTTCTATCATCATGGCTGTAATTGCCGCGATCTCAGCAATGCAGGTCGCTGGCGGTATGGATTATTTGGTGCAGCAAACTGAAAAACTGCTGCGCAAGAATCCAAAACACATCACGATTTTAGCGCCGATCGTCACCTATTTTCTGACCATCTTTGCCGGTACCGGCAACATCTCCCTTTCCGCACTGCCCGTCATTGCAGAAGTGGCGAAAGAACAGGGCATCAAGCCTTGCCGCCCACTGTCTACCGCCGTGGTTTCCGCTCAGATTGCCATCACTGCCTCACCCATTTCAGCTGCTGTGGTTTACATGTCTTCCGTGATGGAAGGCCACGGTGTCAGCTATCTGCATCTGCTGATGGTGGTAATGCCTTCAACTTTCTGCGCTGTACTGGTGATGTCGTTGCTGGTGAGCTGGCTGTTCGATTCTAAATTGTCTGACGACCCGGTGTACCTGAAGCGCCTTGAAGAAGGCCTAGTGACTCTGCGCGGCAACAAGGTAATGGAAATCAAGCCACGTGCCAAAGTCTCTGTATTGCTGTTCCTGCTGGGTGTGCTGTGCGTGGTCGCCTACGCCATCATCAACAGCCCAGGCCTGGGCCTGGTAGCAAAACCCTTGATGAACACCACCAACGCGATTTTGATCATCATGCTGAGCGTAGCCACCCTGACGACGCTATTGTGCCGCGTCGATACTGACTCCGTGCTGAACTCCAGCACCTTCAAGGCCGGTATGAGCGCCTGTATCTGTATTCTGGGCGTGGCTTGGTTGGGTGATACTTTCGTGCAGGCCAATATTGACTGGATCAAAGAGACAGCAGGCAGCGTGATTCAATCACACCCATGGCTGCTGGCCGTGATCTTCTTCTTCTGCTCGGCGCTGCTGTACTCTCAGGCGGCCACTGCCAAGGCGTTGATGCCAATGGCGCTGGCACTGAATGTATCGCCACTGACCGCCGTAGCGTCTTTCGCCGCCGTCTCCGGTCTGTTCATCCTGCCAACCTACCCAACACTGGTCGCGGCAGTGCAGATGGATGACACCGGCACCACGCGCATCGGGCGCTTTGTATTTAACCACCCATTCTTTATTCCGGGCACCATCGGAGTGATATTAGCGGTGCTATTCGGTTTCCTGCTTGGTAGCGTAATGCTGTAATGCGTTCACCGGGGCTTACCGCCCCGGTTTCCCCCAACCCTGCCCCACTGGCGATAAACTCGCCTTCTAGCCGACCGTCCTTCAAGGTATAGTGCCCACTGATAATTTGGATGAGAGGGCCGAAGATGTCTGATTGCGAAGCTATCGTCATACTCTGCACCGCACCCGATGAAGCCACGGCACAAGACCTGGCAGCCCGGGTCTTGGGAGAAAAGCTGGCGGCTTGCGCCACGCTGCTACCCGGCGCATCATCGTTGTACTACTGGGAAGGGAAACTGGAACAGGAGTACGAAGTGCAAATGCTGTTCAAAAGCGATCGCCACCACCAAGACGCCCTGCTCAACTACTTGAAACAACATCACCCGTATCAAACGCCCGAGCTGCTGGTGCTGCCGGTGATGGCTGGAGATAAAGACTACCTGTTATGGATCAACGCCTCATTAAATTGATATTTCTGCTTTGCAGCCTGTTTTTTTTGCCACAGGCGGCTCAGGCATCGTTGTTCACCCAAAATGGTGGCAGCCAATTCGTGCCCGTCGATCAGGCTTTTGCCTTTGATTTTAAGCAGCAAGACCACCAGCTCACGCTAAACTGGCAAATCCGCCCCGGATATTACCTGTACCGCCAGCAGATCAAACTGGTGCCACAGCAGGCGACGTTAGGGGCCTTTAAGCTACCCGCCGGACTGAGTCATAAAGATGAGTTCTTCGGCGAAGTGGCTATTTTCAAACAACAGCTTACTCTGCCCATACCCCTACAGCAGGCGGTCAGTGGTGCCAGCCTGAGTGTGACTTATCAGGGCTGCGCCGAAGCGGGTTTCTGCTACCCACCGGAAACACGGGTGATCCCTTTGGATGCCGTAAGTACCGACACCGCGCCACCTGCCGTTGCGCCTGAAGCACCTGCACCAGCCAGTCTGCCATTCTCCCCTCTGTGGGCACTGCTAATTGGCATTGGCATTGCTTTCACCCCCTGCGTGTTGCCGATGTATCCGCTGATTTCCGGCATCATCCTTGGGCGTGAAAAACCGCACAGCAGTGGGCGCATACTGGCGCTGTCCGTGGTGTATGTTCAAGGTATGGCGCTGACCTACACCCTGCTGGGTTTAGTGGTTGCCGCTGCCGGGCTACAGTTCCAGGCAGCACTGCAACACCCGTATGTTCTCATCGGGCTGTCGATACTGTTTATCGCATTGGCATTGTCGATGTTCGGTCTGTATTCGCTGCAATTGCCTTCTTCACTGCAAACACGACTGGCGGGCTGGAGCAACACCCAACAAGGCGGTTCGTTACCTGGCGTATTCCTGATGGGCGCGCTGGCTGGGCTGATTTGTTCTCCGTGCACCACTGCGCCGCTCAGCGCTATCCTGCTGTACATTGCCCAAAGCGGTAACATGTGGGCTGGCGGAGGTACGTTGTACCTCTACGCATTAGGCATGGGTATTCCACTGGTGTTAGTGACGCTGTTCGGCAATCGCCTGTTGCCGCGTAGCGGCCCATGGATGCAGTATGTCAAAGAAGCCTTTGGCTTTGTGATCCTGGCGTTGCCAGTATTCTTGTTGGAACGCGTCATTGGCGACTTGTGGGGGCTGCGGTTGTGGAGCCTGCTCGGCCTGGCGTTCTTCGGTTGGGCATTCACGTTAAGTCTGAAAACTTCCCGCGGCTGGGTGCGCGCGTTGCAATTACTGCTGCTGGCAGCAACGGTGATTACCGCACGCCCGCTACAAGACTGGGCGTTTGGTGCCAACAGCGTACAACAAGCTACAGTGCAACATTTGAACTTCACGCGTATTAATAATGTAGAAGAGCTCAATCTTGCGCTACAACAAGCGCAAGGGAAGCCAGTAATGCTGGATCTGTACGCAGATTGGTGTGTAGCCTGCAAGGAGTTCGAAAAGTACACCTTCAGCGATACAACGGTTCAGACAACCCTTTCCAATACAGTGCTGCTGCAAGCCGATGTGACCGCCAACAATACTGAGCAGGTCGCGCTTCTCAAACACCTAAAAGTCTTGGGATTACCGACAATTCTGTTCTTTAATGGCGCTGGACAAGAGTTAACAAACCAACGAGTAACCGGATTTATGGATGCAGCGGCGTTCAACGCGCATTTGCAGAAAGTGGTGCAATAAATAACACTGAAATTCAGAACCGAATTTGGAGGGAGCACAAGTGCAACGTGAACATGTTCTTGATACGGCACTGGGGCTGTTGGAACAACAGGGCCTGGCGACCGCCACATTAGAAATGTTGGCAGATAAACTCGACGTGCAACCGAGTGACCTGAAGCGATTCTGGCCGGATCGCGAAGCATTATTGTATGACTGCCTGCGTTATCACGGTCAGCAAATTGACACCTGGCGCCGCCAATTATTATTGGACGAAACCCTAAGTCCACAACAAAAGCTGCTGGCGCGCTATGACGTTCTGGAAGAATACGTCAAACATGACCGCTACCCAGGTTGCCTGTTTATTGCCGCCTGCAGTTTCTTCCCAGAGGTGGACCACCCTATCCATCAGTTAGCGGAACAACAGAAGCTGACATCGTTGGATCTGACCCGTGATCTACTGCGTGAAATGGACGCCGATGACGCCGATATGGTGGCACAGCAGATGGAGCTGATTCAGGAGGGTTGCCTGAGTAAACTGCTGGTAAAACGTCAGCTACAGGACGTATCTGTCGCGAAGCGACTGGCGGAGGACATCTTACAAGTGGCCCAGTGTCGCAGGAACGGGGCATTAAGCTAAACTCACTCGTGGCGGTACACTGCCGCCGCCGAACGCTGACAGTCTTGGTGCAATTTTCATGCCCTTTGACCGAAAAGCCAGCAACCAGACGCGTTTTACCTGATTTCGTTGATAAAGCCGTTGACTGCCTTCGACCAATACGGTTTAATGCTGCGCGTTGCCCGGATAGCTCAGTCGGTAGAGCAGGGGATTGAAAATCCCCGTGTCCTTGGTTCGATTCCGAGTCCGGGCACCATATTTAGAAGAACCCGCCTATGGCGGGTTTTTTGCTTTCTGGCGTAGGGACTCTCCATCGAACAAGTTCGATTATTCGGCCAAAGGCCTCACCCTGCGGGCCAACGCTAAAGCATTGTTCAACTCGGCGTAAACGCCGGTTGTCCGAGTCCAGAACCCTGTTTAGAAGAACCCGCCTATGGCGGTTTTTTTGCTTTCAGGGATAGGACTTTCCATCGAACAAGTTCGATTATTCGGCCAAGGGCCTCACCCTACGGGCCAACGCTAAAGCGTTGTTCAACTCAGCGTAAACGCCGGTTGTCCGAGTCCGGCACCACTAATTCTGCATGAAAACACCCTGTAGCGATCCGCCAGAGGCAGCAATTTTCAATTAGCGTAACCTATCAGATGTACGTCACTTATCGGCGTCCGGGATTGCCGGCGTCGTGCGCAATTGCACGCGCAGCGTGAATCGAACCAGCGGTACAGTCAGCGCCGTCGTCACCAGCGCGAACACCACGAGGATCGTATAGACCTTTGGCGGAAGGATCTGCATCTGCAGACCGATTGACAGGACGATGAGCTCCATCAAGCCGCGCGTATTCATCAGCGAGCTAACCAACATCGCATCGCGTGGCTCAAGCCCGGTGGCACGCGCGCCCAGATAACTGCCGCCGAACTTGCCGATGAATCCACCCGCGAGGAATACGCCGAACCACATCCATGATGCCGCGTCGTCGATCGTGCCGATCGACGCATGTAGCCCCGCATACGCGAAAAATACCGGCATCAGCACAAGCCTGACAAAACCTTCGACGTTCTCCCGCCACTCATTTGCAATACCGGGCACGCGCCGCACGAATAGCGCCGCCGCAAGTGCGCCAAATGCGCTATGAAATCCGATCAGCGACGTCGCGAGTGCCGACGCCATTACGAAACATAACAACACGGCCAAGCGGTCGCGCGCCGCATGCGCAGTCGATGCGAGCCGCATAAGCATCGGTCGAACCACGAAGCGCACCAGGAACGCGCACAACACCAGATACGCGAGCAGGCTGACGAGCATGCGCGCAAATGCCCAACCAGGCCCGCTCGATAGCGAAGCAATGGTGGCAAGCAGTATCCATCCGAGCGCATCCGTCAACATAGCGGCAGACATGGCGTGCCGCGCGCCCACCATGGCGTTGAGCGCCAGGTCGTCGACGATGCGCGCCATCACCGGTACCGCTGATATCGCAAGCGCGACACCGCAGAAGAGTATATAAGGCAGCGCCGGCGCATCGCTGGCGAGCATGTCTTTCGAGACAGTGGCGACAATCATGCCGATCGCGGCCGGTACGACGAGCCCACCCACGGCGATGGCGACGGGCATGCGCCAACGCCTGTCGCGCAGCGTCTCGCCCAACTCCATATGCAGACCAACCTGAAACATCAGCAGTATCAAGCCGACTTCACCGACTTGCCCCATCGCCGACAGCGTGTGTGGGCCGAACAACGCATCGTAAAAATCCGGTGCGATCACGCCCAACAGCGAAGGACCCAACAGCAAACCGGCTGCGATCTCGCCGACGACCGCGCACTGGCCGAGCCGTTCGGCAATGCGGCCGCAGACGTTGCAGAGCGCGATCACCAGCACCAGTTGCAACAGCCAGACAGTCATGAATGCCTCGGAAAAAGCGGCACCGACACGAACTTGCTGGCCGCGAGCCCGAGCGGATCCGCCGCGCCATACGCCGTGATGACCGTGACGCCGCTCGCCAGGTTCGCGAGCGCCTGGCGGAACGACCTGTCCGCGACCGGCTCGTTTAGGGCCGCCGACTTACGCATCACCGCTCACTCGCAACGCGGTCGACCCAGCCCCGGTAGAACGCACGGTACTTGAGCACGAGCTTATCGTACTTGCTGTACGCGCCGCCGCCGTCAGGCTTCATCCCGTTCCAGATTTTAACGTCAAACTTCGCTGCCTGTCGGGTCTGCAGCCCGAACAGCACGTAGTCGGTTGCGCGGCGCAAAGCGCCCCCCACCTTCTTGATCGAGATGAGCATGTGCATGACATTCTTGCCGTCGCTCACCGGCGTCACACACTGGAGCAGCTTGTATTTGAAGTCTCCGTCCAGGGAGACGGTCATGACGCACCCGCCGGGGTAACCATCGAAGTGCAGGTTCATCTGCGACATATTCAGGCCGAGCACACGTGCCAGCATGCCGAAGGCCCCGAAATACCGGTCCACGGTGAAGTCGATCCCGGCACCGAACCACGCGCCCGCCTGTGCCAGAGACTCAACCTCTGGCCACGGATGCCAATCGTCGAACAGCTTGAGCTCGAAGGCCGAAATCGGGAGCTCGTGCACGGGGGACGCGTGTTGCGCGTCGTAGAAGTTCTCTACGATCCGCAAGACAGCCGTCGTCGTATCGAATGCGAAGTGCAGGTGCATAAAGTCCCCGTTGTCGACGTCGGCTGCGGCGATTTCGGGCAGCGGGTGCAGCGGCTCTGGGGAGCCGTACCAGACCCACACGTAGCCGTATCGCTCAGCGGTGACCCACGTTGGCTGGCGCACCGATCGCGGCACGGGCTCCAGCCGGCGCACCGTCTGGTTGTGACCGGGGATGTGAACGCACTGGCCCTGCTCGTCGTACCGCCAGTGATGAAACGGGCATTGGATGCACCCGTCCTTGACCTGCCCGTCGGCCAGGTTCGCGCCAAGGTGCGAGCAGTGGCGGTCCATCACCACGGCCTGCCCCGTCGCTCCGCGCCACGCCACGCACGGACGGCCGAAGAGCGTCAACTCCTTCGGCTTATCCTTGAGGTCGTCCGAGCGCATCGCGACGTACCAACTCGCGGCCACGCTCGTGGTCGCGTCGTACACCCTCGAAGGATGTTCCTCAACGCTCGTTTGAACCCATTGAATGTCGCTCATCATTTTTGTGTCCTCGACGGCCGATTACTTCTTACGAGTCAAGCTGATACGGGTCGTAATGTACGCCTTGAGCAGCGCGAACATCGGGTTGTAGTCGAAGTACTTTTTCACCTCTGCCGGCGCGCTGGTTTGTGTCCAGTGCATCAGCTTCATCGCCGGCAGTAGACTGTACTTCGAGTTGTTGAGCTGCGGCTTGTCCCCGGTGATGCAGTACCCGAAACCGAACATCTGCTTGGCGAAGTCTCGTTCGTCGATGAGGGCGTGGATCCGCGCCGCAGCCTCCCCGGTCGGCTTGAGCCCGGCGCTTACGGCCTCGATCTCGGCTTTGGCGTCGTTGAACAACTGGTAGTAGCCCTCCATGTCTGCGCACAGGTACCCGAGGTACGGAGGGTCGTTGTCGAGATGATCGAGGTCACCCTCGTCGCGCGAAGCACGGAACCTCGCGTGGGCTTGTACGAGCCGAAACTGCCCGAGGATCGTGCCGACTGCCCACAGCCTGTGGAACGCGTCCCACAAGCGGAAGTCCGTGAACGCCGTGTAGCAGCAGCTAACGAAGTCGTCGTTGTGGTCCAAAAGCTTTTGCTGCAGGCGTTCGATGTACTCGAAGCGTTCAGGGGAGAAGTCATCGTCGTGCAGCGCCTTGATGAGGCGCGCCGCGAGCGCGTGAATGGTCACCGCAGTGTTCTCGAGCCCCCGGGAGAAGAGCGGATCGATAAACCCGTTCGCGTGCAGCATCAGGCAGTAGCGATCGCCGATGCAGGTAGTCGACGAGAACTGCAGGCGGTCGGTCTTGACCCAGTCACGCACCGGCATAGCGTCGCGGAACTGCGCCCCGATGCTCGGGAACCGCGCGAGGAATTCGTCGAACTCTTGCTGCGCGGAGATGTCCGTTTTCGGGTAGACACGCGGATCAAGCTGCAGGCCGACGCTCACCAGATTGTTGGTCGACCGCGGGTGGTTGTTGAACGGAATCACCCAGAGCCAGCCGCCCTCGAACATGTGGTGCAAGGTCCCCTCATGCCAGCGCCAGCGCTGCCCCTTGACCTTGAAAATATCGTCGAACGGCTTGACTCCGAGCATGTGCGTGTAGAGGCTGCGCGAGTGCGTTTTGAAGCGACACGGCTCTTCGCGGAGATTGAACTTGGTCGCGAGCGGCGCGCGGGGTCCTCCACAGTCGATCATGTACCGGCCGGTGAACCGTTCGTCCTCGGTGGTGGTCACCGCGACGCCGTCTTTATCGGCGTGGTATTCGGTCACTTTAGTCTTCTGGCGGACCGTGCAGCCGTATTTAATGGCGGCTTGCAACAGGTAGGCGTCGACGTCTTGCCGGTAATAATGGCTCTCCGGTCCCCAGGGCAACTCGGGGATGACGCACTGTGTGAACTCCTTCGGGTCGTGCTCCTGGCCGGGTTTGTGGAACACGAAGCCGAAGTTGCGCTTAATGCCCGTGCTCGACGAGACGTAACGCTGCGTCGAGTAAAACGACGTAATGTGGTCGAGCTCCGGAATACCGTAGCGATCGGCGATGATACGGTTCATTAGAGACGTCTCGGGAATCGACGATTCGCCGATCGTGAACCGCGGGTGCGACGACTCCTCGATGATCAGCACGCGAAACTGCTGTTTGGCCAGGATAGCCCCCATCTGGGTGCCGGACATGCCCGAGCCGAGGATGATCACGTCGAAGTGGTTGTTATCGCGCCCGTTCGCAGGGCTGTTCTGAGTCATGAGGGCAAATCTCCTTAATGAGATGGAACAGATGGCCGTGCGCGTCAGAACTCGTTGAGAGCGGTGCGAATGCGGGAGCGCGCGGCAAGCGTGAGCGTGACCAGATCGCCGAGCATGCTGGGCGCGTACCCTCCACTGCCGATTGCCGGGCCGCTTCGCCCGGCTTCGTACACCCGCTCCGCCAATTGAACATGAGGTGCCCGGAAGCGCAGCAGGATCACGAAGATCCGGTTGAGCGCCGCCAGCCCGGCCCGGACGGGTTCGCCCTGCGCACCTACTCGCGCCTCGCCGATCGCGCGGTCGACGAGCGACGGCTTCCCAGCGAACCGGGCGTAGACTGCCCTGTACGCGGGAAGTACATAGGGCAGGTACGTCTCTTTGAATTCTTGATAAGCCGGGTGGTCCGATTGCGAGCCCCACAGGACGTGATCCAGCACGAAGAGGGGCATTTCTACAGCGCCGGGGCCAAGGTAGTTCTGGCCCCCGACGCGGATCGGTTCATAGAAGGGGCGGAGCTCGTCGTAGAAGACCTGCGGCGAGATGAAGCGGTATGCGTAGACAATCGATTCGACCATTTTTTGCAGATAGGCTGCCAGGTCGTCGCACCCTTGCGCGAACGCGGGCGACCTCAAGGGGACGTCGTGCAGTTCGACGGTCACCGTGATGGCCGCTTCGAGGGCCGCCATCGAGATACGCACGCTCTCAAGCAGGTGTGCTTCGTCGCTGAGCCCGGTGTAACTCCGTTGCGCGTCGGCCGCTGCGGGGTTCCAAACCGTCACATGCAGGAGCGTCTCACGCGGCGGCAGGTCGGTCATGCGCGCCAGGTCGAGCAGCACCGGCTCGAGCCCGGGCACCACGTCCACGGGTTCGTGTCCGTGCCGCTTGAGCGACCCCAGGAAAAAACCAATGTCCCGCATCGCGGCGGCGGCTTCGACGAAACCCCAACCGGAGGGCACGCCGCGCACCGGGAGGAACTCACGCAGCAAGCCGACGATACCGGGCACGTCCTTGTTACGGTTCAGGCCCGGCAGTTGCAAAACGAGCGAGCGAGCCTGCAACGGATCACAGGTTGCCACGGCAGCGTGCGTGGCAGCGAATACGCATGCCCGGTCCAGGGCGCGCTCCACTACCGGCTCTCCGGCGACGCGGGCGTCGGCCCGGGTCGAGACAGCCCCACTTCGCCATCGCGCAGCGACCGCAGGTAGTCATAGTTCGTCGGCAGGCTCGCCCGCAGACGCTCGGCCTCACGCTGGATGCGGGCGAACATCACCTCAGCCTTTTCGATCGACTCCGGTCGCAATTGCAAGAGCGGCAGCGACCGGTCGGGCAGCATGCCCAGGCCGGCAAAGATGCAGTAGTAGTTTCCGTTCAACCAGAAGTTCTTGAATTCGAAGTCGAAGGTCTCATAGTACGTGGAATCGTCGAACGACGTGGTGGTCAACGGCAGCCCCGCCTTGTAGCGCTCAACCTTCTCTTTGATGGAGTCGGAAAGCCGCAGGTCGTGCTGGTTCGCAAGCCAGAACGGCGTGTCTTCGCGTGACGAAGTAAAATAGTGCGCTTGGACAAAGTCTCGGCAGTCGTCAAACATGTAGGTGATTTCGGCGTTGAACGCGTCGGCCAACCGCGGGTCGAACGAGGTGTCGGGGAAGTGCTTCACGAGTTGGTAAAGCGCCGCGTAGATGAAGTAGATCCCCGTCGATTCCAGGGGCTCCAAAAAGCACGACGCCAGCCCGATAGAGACGCAGTTGTTGACCCACGATCGCTTGTTGCGCCCGACCCGGAACTTGATCTGATTGAGCGGCTGATTGTCCGAGAGGCCCCAGAGGTTGAGGAAGTCGGTGGTAGCCTGGTCGCGGGAGGTGAACTTGCTTGAGAAGACGTAGCCGCTGCCGAACCGACCCAGCATCGGAATCTTCCAGGTCCACCCCGAGTTCATGGCGATCGAGGAGGTATAGGGTTCGACCCCCGCTTGCGCGTCGTCGTTGGGTACGGCAGTCGCGACCGCGCTGTCGCACAATAGGTAGTCGGACATGTCAATGAAGGGCTCTTTCAGAGCCTGGTTGATCAAGAGCCCCCGCATGCCTGAGCAGTCGATGAACAGATCAGCCTCCAGCTTTCGGCCCTCTCTGGTCAACAGGCTGGAGATGAAGCCGTGTTCGTTCAGGTTGACCTCCACGACCTCGTCGACCACTCGGTTCACCCCGCGATCGACGGCCCAGCGCTTCAAGAAATCGGCCACCAAGTGCGCGTCGAAGTGCCACGCGTGGGACATCTGACGGGTGCCGTCATGCAGGCACGGTGCCAGATTGCCATCGAGCGCCCCGGGCTGCGGGTAGCAGGCGTACGCCATCGACTGCTGAAAGCCCTGTTCGCGCTTGCGCAGCCAGTAGTGGGTAAGCGGCACGCCGTCGCAGCTCGGCACATTGCCGAACAAATGGTAGAAGTAATCGTTGCTCGAGTGGTCGGGAGACGTTCTCCAATTCACGAACTTGATGCCGGCCTTGAACGCGCCGTTCACCTGAGGCATCCACTCCTGTTCCGGTATTCCGAGGTAGTCGAAGAACACCTTCTGCAAACTCGGGATGGTCGCCTCGCCCACACCGATCCGGGGGATCGTCGCAGATTCGATGAGCGTAATGTTCGCCTGCTGTTGGAGCGCCCGGACGAGATAAGAGGCGGACATCCAGCCCGCAGTGCCGCCGCCCACGATGACGATATTCTTGATCGGTTTGCTCATGACACTCTCCCATAGGAAGTAGTGGAGATGTTAAATTAGGTTCTAATTCAGACTAGAATCTAATCTAAAAAGTGCAAATTACGTTTTAGAATTAACTCGGTGATATATCCTCACGCAAAATACCCCCTCGCAATCCTAATTAAGCACCACCAAACCACCGGTTAAAATATTATTTTCAACCGGTTAGAATTACGGTAAAAGCAGGAAAAACAAGATCACATCATTATTCAAAATAATAAAAAACAAGCCTTATAATACCCCTGCAACCCCAAAGCAATTTACGCATAACGCACTATTTTAACTGTATTTTTATAACAAAAGAGGCGGCGCACCTTATCTAAAATTTCATGTTCTATGTTTTCAACCACCGCTAGTTAAGATTTTTCCTATTCTTTAAATCAATACCCTATCAATTAGATATTAATGGATTTTGAATTGTTAGCACGCTTACAATGCTATGAATTAAACACCCAGTTAGTTATAGGTGGTGCATTATCAACTTGCCAGCCAACAAAAATAATCGATACCGATTCATACGTTACTTACGTATAAAAATATCCGTAGAATAATATTATTTGCACAGTCAAGCATTCAGTCTAAAAACAATTATCCATTTAACTTTCATACGAATACTCAACGATATTCGGAAATTGTTTTCTGCCTCAAATACCCATCCATTGACATATCGTCGAGGGCAATATTGGTGGGTATAATTCCTTCTCCCATCCCCACAGGCTACCACGCCACAGCGAACCCACCGTTGGTACACCAGCATTGAGCGTATCGTCACTGAGCGTAATGCTGCGCTGGTACAAATTACCGCCCTTATCCACCAACTTAGCGAAATATCGACGCTGACCAGTGCCATTGGTGGCGGCAACGCCAAAGACTGGGCTATGCGCCCGGGGCATCGCTATGACTGCTGGTTTACGGAAAAACGGAAACAGCGATGAAAGCCATCACCCGTAACATCGATCGCAGCATCTGACGTGACCTGATGTTGAAGTCCGGGATGCTTTCGTTGATGGATGCACAAGCACGTGACCAGTGGAATAAAGCTTGGATGACGGAGACTTGCCGGAAATCAGTGAGGACACATTCTCAGCACCTTTGAGCAGTTACACCACAGCAAAGCTGAAGTCTTTGAGCGGGGTGTGTTCAATGTGTCTAGAGGTTTGAGCTGGGATTATAAAAGCAGCAGCCCATGTCAATTTGATAAAAAATCATCGTGAACAATCTGGTGAGCTATAACCGTTGGTAGTTCAGCTTCGCCCCGCCATCGCCGTCAACTAAAGTACTTAACAATCAACATAGCTCCGGAAGCCAACAAGATCACATTGATGAGCTTGAGGAATTGCTCACGCGACATCCTCAAGGTGAAATGCCGGCCCAAAGTAATACCCACCAACATTCCCGGCGCCAAGGCTAATGCCAACAACAGTAAGTCCACATCCAGATACACGCCGGCTACTGCAAAAATGATCACACGGGTCAGGGTACTCATGCCAATAAGCGTGGTCTGGGTTATGCGAAAAGCCTCTTTTTTTTCAACTCTACCACTGAGATAGATGGCATAAATAAAACCGCCGCTACCAAATAGTGCGCTGAATATCCCCCCAACCAAACCAAAAGGTACCGCCGCCCTGGGTGAAAATTGCCGGGCGGGCTTTAAACCACTGAGTGAATAGAGCGCGTAAACCACCACAAAAATTCCCAGCGCCAGCAACAGAATTTCTGGCCGAGTCTTGAGCAGGATCGCCGCCCCCAACAAGCTGCCGATTATCATCAATGGAACCAGTCGTTTCAATTCCGACCACTGTGCATTACGTCCATCGCGACTGACGTTAATAATAGCCGCACACATATCCAACAGCGCCAGCAAAGGGACGATTTGTGCAACCGGGATATAAAGCGCCATCACCGGGCTGGCGACTAATGCAGTACCAAAACCAGCTATACCAAAGATGACATAAGCCACTAATAAAGTGACTGCCAGTACCAGATAGCTTGATAGCGTTAACGTTTCTTGCATATTAGCTGTTCCCAATCCATGAACATTATTGAGCCGAACGGTAAAGCCTGCTGCTTTAGCCCGGTAGAATTTAGTCTATGGCGGCGTTTTTGACCACCTGACCGTTGGTGGTACTATATGGAGATCACTATCAAGCGCGACGACGTTTAAGGACGATATTTGAGTATGGGAAGCACATTCGCTGTATGGCGGCTGATCGCCGTGTGCGTGGTCAGTCTGGGATTATTGGGGTGCGGCTCCGGAAAGAAATCGAACAGCTACAATCGCGATTATGATCAGTTAGCCAGAGGCAGTTATAACGGCAACACCTATACCGTCAAGCGCGGCGATACGCTGTTTTATATTGCCTGGATCACCAACAGCGAAGTCAGCGAGTTAGCCCGACGCAATAAGATCCCCAAACCTTACAACCTCGAGATTGGCCAAAAGCTGGCGTTAAATAACGCGACGGCGAAGAAAGGCAAATCCCGCAAAACACAATCCGCCAGCCAGATCGCGGCAGCGGCACCACCTCCAATCCGTAGCAGTATCAAATGCTGGCGTTGGCCAACCCAGGGCAATATCGTCAGTAAGTACTCTACGGCCGACGGCGGTAACAAAGGCATTGATATTGCCGGTAACCGCGGCCAGCCCGTGTTTGCTGCTGCCAAAGGTCGGGTGGTGTATGTTGGCAATCAGCTGCGAGGTTATGGCAACCTGATTATGATCAAACACAATGATGAGTACATCAGTGCTTATGCTCATAACAATACCCTGCTGGTTAGCAATGCTCAGGAAGTAAAAGCCGGACAGAAAATTGCCACCATGGGGAGTACTGGCACTGACAAGGTGATGCTGCACTTCCAAATCCGCTATCGTGCCACCGCATTAGATCCGCTCCGCTTCTTGCCAGCTCAAGGCTCTGCACCTGCCTGCTGAACCAGGAATAGACAATAAAAAAACCCGCCATCAGGCGGGTTTTTTATCATCTCGTCAAAAAGCGATTAAGACTCACTTATCTGCTTTGCCTGGCCGGACAAAAACGCTTTCTCGTAGGCCAACGCTTTTTTGCTGTCGAACTGATGTTCCCATTTGGCAACTACCAGCACAGCCAGCGCATTGCCCACTACGTTCAGCGCCGTACGCGCCATATCCAGGATACGGTCAACGCCAGCAATAAATGCCAACCCTTCCAGTGGGATCCCAACACTGCCTAATGTTGCCAACAGCACCACAAAGGACACCCCCGGCACACCGGCAATGCCCTTCGAGGTCAGCATTAGCGTCACCACTAAGACAACTTCCTGACCCAGGGAAAGCTCAATTCCGTATAGCTGAGCAATAAAAATGGCAGCAATGCTTTGGTACAGCGTGGAACCATCCAGATTGAAAGAGTAACCAGTCGGCACAACAAAACTGGTGATCGCTTTCGGTGCACCATAAGCTTCCATCTTTTCAATGATACGCGGCAGCACCGTTTCCGAACTGGCGGTGGAGAAGGCCAGGATCAATTCATCCTTTAGGATGCGGATCAGCGTCCAAATACGCAGATTGCACAAACGGGCCACTGCCCCCAGAACCACCAGTGCGAAAAAGGCAATCGCGAAATATACCAGCAGCACCAACTTGGCCAACGGTAACAACGAGGCAAAGCCAAAGTTGGCAACCGTCACTGAGATCAGACCAAACACCCCTACCGGCGCATAGCGCATGATCATATGAGTCACTTTGAACATGCTTTCAGAAACGGCTTTAAACACCTTCAGCAACGGCTCTTTGGTTTCTTTCGGTAATGACGACAGACCAAGACCAAACAACACCGAGAAGAAGATAATCGGCAGCATGTCGCCTTTCGCCATTGAGGCAAAGACGTTTGATGGGATCAACGACAAAATAGTCGCCACCAGGCTATGTGAACCACTTTGTACCTGCTCCGTGGTCTTTTCATATTGCGAGATATCGACCGCGGTTAGCGTCGACATATCGATGCCATGGCCGGGTTGAAAAACATTAGCTAACGTCAGCCCCACCACGATGGCAATCGTAGTGATCACTTCGAAGTAAATAATGGTTTTCAATCCGAGCCGGCCTAGTTTTTTCGCATCCCCTACCCCGGCGATACCCACAACCAATGTAGAAATAACAATCGGTACCACAATCATCTTAATCAGACGAATAAATATATCGCCCGCCGGGCTAAGAATATTACTGACCAGCCACTCACGTGACTCAGTTTGATTATGGAGCACCGCCCCTACAATAACACCCAGCACCAATGCGATCAGAATTTGCCAAGCAAGACTGATTTTTACACTCTTCATACCCAAAAAGTCCTCAAAAGCTCTTTTCGGCGTATTTATATTAACGCGACGAAAAAAGCACTTAATCATCTAATACAGGCTTATGTTAATAACCAGGAAGCGATCACCTGCCCTTAGTGTGCCGCTATCTAAATCTGTACCATCTGAGTGGCATGGTCTGCAAGCCTTGTTTTATCTGACTTTAGTGCAAAATTTAATCTATTAAAATTTTAATCTTCATTTATATGCACATAACTTGTTGTTATTAACAGGGTAATTTTATGTGATGGACATCACGAAACCAGAGTGTGGCAGGATATTTAATTTCAGCAAATATGCGTTAATTTTGCATGTTTAGTCCGATACGGGTGTTTATATTGTGTTGCGTAAAAGTTTTAAAAATGAAAATCGTCTAGAATAAATGAAAAATATCGAAAGTTAAGATTAACCAGAACCGTTTAACTATTAAAAAACCAATCTGGCAAGCAGAGAATTAATATCAACATCGAATATTAACGAAAGTCTATGCTCCATAATGATTTAAAGGACAGTTAATTCAGTCTGTATTGTGTCTACTATTCTCTATAGAAATGAATTTACCGGTGACTTGTTTATTCTTTTTAGTTCTTTAGATAGCGTTTTCTGACCAAAACTTCCTATCTAACCGTTTTCTCCCGCCAAGCAGGCAGATACCCCACGCAAATGAGGCAGAACTATTACAAATCAATATCTTCGTTGCGTGATCTGCCGCGCAAAAAAGAAACAAAGAATCGGAGCAAACTATACTTAACCTTCAGTTGACATATCATTAACAACTTCAAGGAGAAAAGCTATGAGCCAAGTGCATAAACACGCTATTCCTTCTGCAATTGCAGAACACGCCCTGATTAATCCGACACAATATCAACAATATTATCAACAATCTGTGCAAGACCCAGAAGCCTTCTGGGGCGAGCAGGGAAAAATCCTGGACTGGATGAAACCTTATAGCCGGGTAAAGAATACCTCATTCGATCCGGGCCATATCAGCATCCGCTGGTTTGAGGATGGTACGCTGAACCTCGCAGCCAACTGCCTCGACCGCCATCTGGCCGAGCGTGGTGACCAAACGGCTATTATCTGGGAAGGTGACGATCCCACCCAGTCAAAAAAAGTGACATACAAACAGCTGCACCACGATGTCTGCCAATTCGCCAACGTGCTGAAAAAGCTGGGTGTCAAAAAAGGCGACGTCGTAGCTATCTATATGCCAATGGTACCCGAAGCCGCTGTCGCCATGCTGGCCTGTGCCCGCATCGGAGCCGTACATTCGGTAATCTTTGGTGGTTTCTCGCCGGAAGCGGTAGCCGGCCGTATTATCGACTCTAATTCCAAGCTGGTTATCACAGCTGATGAAGGCCTGCGCGCCGGACGTGCCGTTCCGCTGAAAAAGAATGTCGATGATGCATTAAAGAACCCAGGCGTGAAAAGCATCACCAATGTCGTCGTGTTCCAACGCACCGGCAAACCAGGCTACTGGCAGGAAGGGCGTGACCTGTGGTGGCATGAACTCACCCAAGGTGTTTCAGCCGATTGCCCACCAGAAGAGATGAATGCTGAAGATCCGTTGTTTATCCTTTATACCTCAGGATCGACCGGCAAACCCAAGGGTGTGCTGCACACTACCGGTGGTTATCTGGTGTATGCCGCAATGACCTTTAAGTATGTATTTGATTACCATGATGGCGACGTGTACTGGTGCACCGCCGATGTTGGCTGGGTCACTGGGCACAGCTATCTGTTATATGGCCCACTCGCCTGCGGTGCCATTACCCTGATGTTTGAAGGTGTCCCTAACTACCCTGGTGTAAACCGCCTGTCGCAGGTCATCGACAAACACCAGGTCAATATCCTGTATACCGCGCCGACGGCCATTCGCGCCCTGATGGCCGAGGGTGACAAGGCAATTGAAGGTACCAAGCGCGACTCACTGCGCATCATGGGGTCGGTCGGTGAGCCGATCAACCCGGAAGCCTGGGAGTGGTATTACAATAAAATCGGCAACGGCAAATGCCCGATCGTCGACACCTGGTGGCAGACCGAAACCGGTGGTTTTATGATCACACCACTGCCTGGAGCTACCGAGTTAAAAGCTGGTTCCGCGACACGACCATTCTTTGGCGTACAGCCAGCGCTGGTCGATAACATAGGTACACTGCAGGAAGGTGCCTGTGAAGGTAACCTGGTAATCACCGATTCATGGCCGGGCCAGGCACGTACTCTGTTTGGCGATCACGACCGCTTCGAACAAACTTATTTCTCCACCTTTAAAGGCATGTATTTCAGCGGTGACGGCGCTCGCCGTGACGAAGATGGCTATTACTGGATCACCGGCCGCGTCGACGACGTGCTGAACGTATCCGGCCACCGTTTGGGTACCGCCGAGATCGAGTCAGCTCTGGTATCACACCCGAAAATCGCTGAAGCCGCAGTCGTGGGTATCCCGCATAACATTAAAGGTCAGGCGATTTACGCCTATATCACACTGAATCATGGCGAAGAACCTTCACCAGAGCTCTATACCGAAGTACGTAACTGGGTACGCAAAGAGATAGGGCCGATCGCCACGCCGGACGTCCTGCACTGGACAGATTCGCTGCCCAAGACGCGTTCCGGCAAGATCATGCGTCGTATCCTGCGCAAAATTGCCGCCGGCGATACCAGCAACCTGGGGGACACCTCAACGCTGGCAGATCCGGCCGTAGTCGACAAGCTGTTGGAAGAAAAACAATCAATGAAAGTGCCGTCATAATTTACGCCGCCTCAGGCCGATCAAAGGGGAAATAACCCGCTGATCGGCCGTAAGCGCGGCGCATTCGTTCAATACCTACTGGAGACACTCTGATGAATGACACCATTTATCAAGGGATTGAGGAAAACCCGCGCTTTATAGAGTTGGTGCGAAAACGTAGCCGCTTTGCCTGGCTGCTCTCGCTGATTACGCTAGCCCTCTATGTTGGCTTTATTTTATTGATCGCTTTCGATCCTCAGTGGTTGGGCACACCGATCGCCGAAGGATCGACCATTACCCGCGGGATCCCGGTTGGCGTTGGCCTGATCGTGATCTCTTTCGTTCTCACAGGGATCTACGTGTTCCGCGCCAATGGCGAATTTGATCGCCTGACTGCAGAAATCCTGCGTGAGGTGAAGCAATGAAGCGTTTACTGTCTGCCGCCGCTTTGCTGACCCTGCCAGGTCTGGCCTTTGCCGATGCCATTGGTGGTGAAGTGAAACGCCAACCGTTGAACATTCAGGCGATTGTCATGTTCGTACTGTTTGTCGGCGCCACACTGTACATCACCTATTGGGCCTCTAAGCGCACCCGTTCACGCCAGGATTACTACACTGCCGGCGGGAAAATTACCGGCCTGCAAAACGGTCTGGCTATTGCTGGCGACTTTATGTCAGCGGCCTCTTTCCTCGGCATTTCTGCACTGGTGTATACCTCGGGTTATGACGGGCTGATTTACTCCATCGGCTTCCTGATTGGTTGGCCGATCATTTTGTTCCTGATTGCAGAACGCCTGCGTAACCTGGGCCGTTACACCTTTGCCGACGTGGCTTCCTACCGGTTGAAACAAAAACCGATTCGCACGCTCTCGGCTTGTGGCTCACTGGTGGTTGTCGCGCTCTATCTGATTGCACAGATGGTCGGGGCCGGTAAGCTGATCCAATTGCTGTTTGGTCTCAACTACCACGTGGCCGTTATCTTGGTTGGCATTTTAATGGTGCTGTACGTTTTATTCGGTGGCATGTTAGCCACCACGTGGGTACAGATTATCAAAGCGGTATTACTGTTGGCAGGTGCCAGCTTCATGGCATTAATGGTAATGAAATCAGTGAATTTTGACTTCAATACCCTGTTTGCCGAAGCTGTGAAGGTGCATCCGAAAGGTATCGCCATCATGAGCCCAGGAGGGCTGGTCTCCGATCCTATTTCAGCGCTTTCTTTAGGGTTAGCCCTGATGTTTGGTACTGCCGGTCTACCGCATATTCTGATGCGTTTCTTTACTGTCAGTGACGCAAAAGAGGCCCGTAAGAGCGTGTTCTATGCGACCGGTTTTATCGGTTACTTCTATATCCTGACCTTTATTATCGGCTTCGGTGCCATTTTGTTAGTTAGCCCTAATCCTGCGTTCAAAGACGCCACAGGGGCACTGCTGGGCGGCACCAATATGGCTGCGGTGCATTTAGCCAATGCGGTCGGTGGTAACTTCTTCCTTGGCTTTATTTCGGCCGTCGCCTTTGCCACCATTTTGGCCGTCGTCGCTGGGCTAACGTTGGCGGGTGCATCTGCGGTATCTCATGATTTGTATGCCAGTGTGATTAAAAACGGCAAAGCAACTGAGCGTGACGAACTGCGAGTGTCCAAAATTACCGTAGTCATACTGGGCGTTGTGGCCATTGCGCTGGGGATTTTGTTTGAGAAACAGAATATCGCCTTTATGGTGGGCCTGGCATTCTCCATCGCCGCCAGCTGTAACTTCCCGATTATCATTCTTTCAATGTACTGGTCGCGCCTGACTACGCGTGGGGCCATGATTGGCGGCTGGTTAGGGTTGTTGACGGCGGTGATCCTGATGATTCTCGGGCCGACCATTTGGGTGCAAATCCTCGGTCATGAGAAACCGATTTATCCTTACGAATATCCTGCCTTGTTCTCCATGATCGTGGCCTTTGTCGGCACTTGGCTGTTCTCGGTTACCGACAGTTCTCTGGCCGGACAACAAGAACGTGAACGCTTCCGTGCCCAGTTTGTTCGTTCGCAAACCGGGTTGGGGATCTCACAAGGCAGCTCGCATTAACCTGAATAATAAGTGAAAAAAAACAAACACACCCTAATCAAAGGCCCTTCGGGGCCTTTTCTCTTGGCGGATGATGGCTGACGGTGTGCTGCAGAGAACATATTGCTAATAGAAATACCGAGCTGTAGCGTAGCTGCACAGTTTGTTACTTTCGCACATAACAACAAGGCCATCCGTAAGGGTGGCCTTGTTGTTGTATTAATCTCCATGCCAGCGCCAAACTCCGGATAGCAGACACAGCAAAAAGCCCCATGCTTTCGCATGGGGCTTTCTACTTTATTTGATGCCTGGCAGTGTCCTACTCTCGCATGGGGAGACCCCACACTACCATCGGCGCTACGGCGTTTCACTTCTGAGTTCGGCATGGGGTCAGGTGGGACCACCGCGCTATTGCCGCCAGGCAAATTCTGTTTCATTCCAACCGCTACCTCACGTAGCCATCAGAACCAATCTCGGAACATCGCTGAAAATCTAG
>NZ_LT883155.1:351377-357180 GCF_900186025.1 Serratia grimesii | reverse complement strand
GCTTAGAAACAGGCGGAAAATCGTACGTTGTTGGTCGATACAAAGCAAAAAGGCCATCCTTTCGGATGGCCTCTTGGCTTAATTGATGCTTGGCAGTGTCCTACTCTCGCATGGGGAGACCCCACACTACCATCGGCGCTACGGCGTTTCACTTCTGAGTTCGGCATGGGGTCAGGTGGGACCACCGCGCTATTGCCGCCAAGCAAATTCTTTAATTCTTTTTTGCCGAACTTCTAAACCCACTTTAATAAAAGTGGTGCTGATACCCAGAGTCGAACTGGGGACCTCACCCTTACCAAGGGTGCGCTCTACCAACTGAGCCATATCAGCACACTAATTTGATGCCTGGCAGTGTCCTACTCTCGCATGGGGAGACCCCACACTACCATCGGCGCTACGGCGTTTCACTTCTGAGTTCGGCATGGGGTCAGGTGGGACCACCGCGCTATTGCCGCCAGGCAAATTCTGTTTCATCCTAACCGCTACCTCACGTAGCCATCAGAACCAATCTCGGAACGTCGCTGAAAATCTAGAGTATTCGTATCATCCTGATACTCACCCCCTTCGGGGCCGCCGCTGACGGCGTTCAAAATCGTTCCCGACGATTTTGTCTCAAATCAAAACACCTTTGGTGTTGTAAGGTTAAGTCTCACGGATCATTAGTACTGGTTAGCTCAATGCATCGCTGCACTTACACACCCAGCCTATCAACGTCTTAGTCTTAAACGTTCCTTCAGGGGAATCAAGTTCCCAGGGAAGACTCATCTCGAGGCAAGTTTCGCGCTTAGATGCTTTCAGCGCTTATCTTTTCCGCACTTAGCTACCGGGCAGTGCCATTGGCATGACAACCCGAACACCAGTGGTGCGTTCACTCCGGTCCTCTCGTACTAGGAGCAACCCCTCTCAATCTTCCAACGCCCACGGCAGATAGGGACCGAACTGTCTCACGACGTTCTAAACCCAGCTCGCGTACCACTTTAAATGGCGAACAGCCATACCCTTGGGACCTACTTCAGCCCCAGGATGTGATGAGCCGACATCGAGGTGCCAAACACCGCCGTCGATATGAACTCTTGGGCGGTATCAGCCTGTTATCCCCGGAGTACCTTTTATCCGTTGAGCGATGGCCCTTCCATTCAGAACCACCGGATCACTAAGACCTACTTTCGTACCTGCTCGAGCCGTCACTCTCGCAGTCAAGCTAGCTTATGCCTTTGCACTAACCTCACGATGTCCGACCGTGATTAGCTAACCTTCGTGCTCCTCCGTTACTCTTTGGGAGGAGACCGCCCCAGTCAAACTACCCACCAGACACTGTCCTCACCCCAGATTATGGGGCCGAGTTAGAACATCAAACATTAAAGGGTGGTATTTCAAGGTTGGCTCCATGCAGACTGGCGTCCACACTTCAAAGCCTCCCACCTATCCTACACATCAAGGCTCAATGTTCAGTGTCAAGCTATAGTAAAGGTTCACGGGGTCTTTCCGTCTTGCCGCGGGTACACTGCATCTTCACAGCGAGTTCAATTTCACTGAGTCTCGGGTGGAGACAGCCTGGCCATCATTACGCCATTCGTGCAGGTCGGAACTTACCCGACAAGGAATTTCGCTACCTTAGGACCGTTATAGTTACGGCCGCCGTTTACTGGGGCTTCGATCAAGAGCTTCGCCTTGCGGCTGACCCCATCAATTAACCTTCCAGCACCGGGCAGGCGTCACACCGTATACGTCCACTTTCGTGTTTGCACAGTGCTGTGTTTTTATTAAACAGTTGCAGCCAGCTGGTATCTGCGACTGGCTTCAGCTCCGAGAGCAAGTCTCTTCACCTACGCGCCAGCGTGCCTTCTCCCGAAGTTACGGCACCATTTTGCCTAGTTCCTTCACCCGAGTTCTCTCAAGCGCCTTGGTATTCTCTACCTGACCACCTGTGTCGGTTTGGGGTACGATTCTGTGTTACCTGATGCTTAGAGGCTTTTCCTGGAAGCTTGGCATCAACTACTTCTGCACCGTAGTGCATCGTCATCACGCCTCAGGGTTGAATGAGTAACCGGATTTACCAGGTCACTCCCCCTACACGCTTAAACCGGGACAACCGTCGCCCGGCTAGCCTAGCCTTCTCCGTCCCCCCTTCGCAGTAACACCGAGTACAGGAATATTAACCTGTTTCCCATCGACTACGCCTTTCGGCCTCGCCTTAGGGGTCGACTCACCCTGCCCCGATTAACGTTGGACAGGAACCCTTGGTCTTCCGGCGAGCGGGTTTTTCACCCGCTTTATCGTTACTTATGTCAGCATTCGCACTTCTGATACCTCCAGCAACCCTCACAGGCCACCTTCAACGGCTTACAGAACGCTCCCCTACCCAACAACGCCTAAGCGTCGCTGCCGCAGCTTCGGTGCATGGTTTAGCCCCGTTACATCTTCCGCGCAGGCCGACTCGACCAGTGAGCTATTACGCTTTCTTTAAATGATGGCTGCTTCTAAGCCAACATCCTGGCTGTCTATGCCTTCCCACATCGTTTCCCACTTAACCATGACTTTGGGACCTTAGCTGGCGGTCTGGGTTGTTTCCCTCTTCACGACGGACGTTAGCACCCGCCGTGTGTCTCCCGTGATAACATTCTTCGGTATTCGGAGTTTGCATCGGTTTGGTAAGCCGGGATGGCCCCCTAGCCGAAACAGTGCTCTACCCCCGAAGATGAGTTCACGAGGCGCTACCTAAATAGCTTTCGGGGAGAACCAGCTATCTCCCGGTTTGATTGGCCTTTCACCCCCAGCCACAAGTCATCCGCTAATTTTTCAACATTAGTCGGTTCGGTCCTCCAGTTAGTGTTACCCAACCTTCAACCTGCCCATGGCTAGATCACCGGGTTTCGGGTCTATACCTTGCAACTATTCGCCCAGTTAAGACTCGGTTTCCCTACGGCTCCCCTATACGGTTAACCTTGCTACAAAATATAAGTCGCTGACCCATTATACAAAAGGTACGCAGTCACACCACGAAGGTGCTCCCACTGCTTGTACGTACACGGTTTCAGGTTCTATTTCACTCCCCTCGCCGGGGTTCTTTTCGCCTTTCCCTCACGGTACTGGTTCACTATCGGTCAGTCAGGAGTATTTAGCCTTGGAGGATGGTCCCCCCATATTCAGACAGGATGTCACGTGTCCCGCCCTACTCATCGAACTCACAATTAATGCATTTTAGTGTACGGGACTATCACCCTTTACTGTGCGACTTTCCAGACGCTTCCACTAACACAAGAACTGATTCAGGTTCTGGGCTCCTCCCCGTTCGCTCGCCGCTACTGGGGGAATCTCGGTTGATTTCTTTTCCTCGGGGTACTTAGATGTTTCAGTTCCCCCGGTTCGCCTCATACGACTATGTATTCATCGTATGATAGTGCAACGAATTGCACTGGGTTTCCCCATTCGGGTATCGCCGGTTATAACGGTTCATATCACCTTACCGACGCTTATCGCAGATTAGCACGCCCTTCATCGCCTCTGACTGCCTAGGCATCCACCGTGTACGCTTAGTCACTTAACCTCACAACCCGAAGGTGTTTCCACTTTCGTGCTGCTACATTTGAGAGACTCTATGACAGGGTACTCCTTACTCCAGTACTTCTACGGAGGAGTAAGTTTCAGCTGTCATGTTTCAATTTTCAGCTTGTTCCAGATTGTTAAAGAGCAAAATACTTCGCAGCATACTGTTGCCAGTACACTCTGAAGTATTGAAATACAGGACTATATGGTGGAGCTAAGCGGGATCGAACCGCTGACCTCCTGCGTGCAAGGCAGGCGCTCTCCCAGCTGAGCTATAGCCCCATACAGTCACGTGCAGTACCTTTTCCACTTCGAGAAGTGGTAGGCCTGAGTGGACTTGAACCACCGACCTCACCCTTATCAGGGGTGCGCTCTAACCACCTGAGCTACAAGCCTATAAAGGTATTTCTGCTCGTTACTTTCTATCAGACAATCTGTGTGAGCACTTCACGCAATCAATATCATTAGGTAAGGAGGTGATCCAACCGCAGGTTCCCCTACGGTTACCTTGTTACGACTTCACCCCAGTCATGAATCACAAAGTGGTAAGCGCCCTCCCGAAGGTTAAGCTACCTACTTCTTTTGCAACCCACTCCCATGGTGTGACGGGCGGTGTGTACAAGGCCCGGGAACGTATTCACCGTAGCATTCTGATCTACGATTACTAGCGATTCCGACTTCACGGAGTCGAGTTGCAGACTCCGATCCGGACTACGACGTACTTTATGAGGTCCGCTTGCTCTCGCGAGTTCGCTTCTCTTTGTATACGCCATTGTAGCACGTGTGTAGCCCTACTCGTAAGGGCCATGATGACTTGACGTCATCCCCACCTTCCTCCGGTTTATCACCGGCAGTCTCCTTTGAGTTCCCACCATTACGTGCTGGCAACAAAGGATAAGGGTTGCGCTCGTTGCGGGACTTAACCCAACATTTCACAACACGAGCTGACGACAGCCATGCAGCACCTGTCTCAGAGTTCCCGAAGGCACTAAGCTATCTCTAGCGAATTCTCTGGATGTCAAGAGTAGGTAAGGTTCTTCGCGTTGCATCGAATTAAACCACATGCTCCACCGCTTGTGCGGGCCCCCGTCAATTCATTTGAGTTTTAACCTTGCGGCCGTACTCCCCAGGCGGTCGACTTAACGCGTTAGCTCCGGAAGCCACGCCTCAAGGGCACAACCTCCAAGTCGACATCGTTTACAGCGTGGACTACCAGGGTATCTAATCCTGTTTGCTCCCCACGCTTTCGCACCTGAGCGTCAGTCTTTGTCCAGGGGGCCGCCTTCGCCACCGGTATTCCTCCAGATCTCTACGCATTTCACCGCTACACCTGGAATTCTACCCCCCTCTACAAGACTCTAGCTTGCCAGTTTCAAATGCAGTTCCCACGTTAAGCGCGGGGATTTCACATCTGACTTAACAAACCGCCTGCGTGCGCTTTACGCCCAGTAATTCCGATTAACGCTTGCACCCTCCGTATTACCGCGGCTGCTGGCACGGAGTTAGCCGGTGCTTCTTCTGCGAGTAACGTCAATGCAATGTGCTATTAACACACTACCCTTCCTCCTCGCTGAAAGTGCTTTACAACCCGAAGGCCTTCTTCACACACGCGGCATGGCTGCATCAGGCTTGCGCCCATTGTGCAATATTCCCCACTGCTGCCTCCCGTAGGAGTCTGGACCGTGTCTCAGTTCCAGTGTGGCTGGTCATCCTCTCAGACCAGCTAGGGATCGTCGCCTAGGTGAGCCATTACCCCACCTACTAGCTAATCCCATCTGGGCACATCTGATGGCGTGAGGCCCGAAGGTCCCCCACTTTGGTCCGAAGACGTTATGCGGTATTAGCTACCGTTTCCAGTAGTTATCCCCCTCCATCAGGCAGTTTCCCAGACATTACTCACCCGTCCGCCGCTCGTCACCCAGAGAGCAAGCTCTCCTGTGCTACCGCTCGACTTGCATGTGTTAGGCCTGCCGCCAGCGTTCAATCTGAGCCATGATCAAACTCTTCAATTAAAAGCTTGATTTGCTTCAACTCGTGAAGCGATGCTCGAAAATTAACTTTCGTAATAATCAGACCGTTGACGAATCAACTGACTGACTTATTGCTTGGTCACTCTTCAAGACTTGATATTTTTTCGAACCCGAAGGTTCTGGATATCGTCTTGTGGAGTGCCCACACAGATTGTCTGATAAATTGTTAAAGAGCAGTGAGTTAGCCGCCGTAGCTTGCTATCTCGAGGTGGCGTATATTACGCTTT
>NZ_LT883155.1:317855-351277 GCF_900186025.1 Serratia grimesii | reverse complement strand
AGCTTGCTATCTCGAGGTGGCGTATATTACGCTTTCCTCTTTCAGAGTCAACCCCTAAATTTCAGGATTTTTTCTCTTCGAACCCCGGAGACTCTGTGAAGTTGTTCACATGTTCCGTGTCGATGGAGGCGCATTATAGGGAGTTCTCAGAAGGCCGCAATAGGTATTTTCGACAAAAACGATCGTTTGCTGCATTCCACAGCAAAACCCCTCCTTATACCCTGTTGTGCACAAACTTATCCACAGAACACATTTGCACGGAAAATTTACGAGCGCCACGCAAACGTTTTCGCTACAATTCCCCGCGACGAAACGCTCCCCTTTTAATGGGGGCGTTACCTGAATTTGTGCCTGCTTGCCCCTTTATATAGAGAAAAACCTTTCTTTATAGAGAGAAGAAGGTGGAAATTCACGTAACGCTCTTTTTATTGCGACTTCAAAGCCAAGGGATAAAACCATGCAACAACCTCGTCCAATCCGCCGGGCTCTGCTCAGCGTCTCTGACAAAGCCGGAATCGTTGAATTCGCCGAAGCGCTTTCCCAGCGTGGCGTTGAACTGCTCTCCACCGGTGGTACTGCCCGCCTACTGGCAGATGCCGGCCTGCCTGTTACCGAAGTTTCCGACTACACCGGCTTCCCGGAAATGATGGACGGACGAGTAAAGACCCTGCATCCCAAAGTACATGGCGGTATTCTTGGCCGTCGCGGCCAAGACGATGCCATTATGGGCCAGCATGACATCAAGCCGATCGATATGGTGGTCGTAAACCTGTATCCGTTCGCCCAGACAGTAGCTCGCCCGAACTGTTCACTGGAAGATGCTGTTGAGAACATCGACATCGGCGGCCCAACCATGGTGCGCTCCGCTGCCAAGAACCATAAAGACGTTGCCATCGTAGTTAAGAGCAGCGACTACGCCGCTATTATTACCGAGATGGATAACAACGACGGTTCGCTGCAATACGCCACCCGTTTCGATCTGGCGATTAAAGCCTTCGAACATACCGCCGCTTACGACAGCATGATCGCCAACTACTTCGGCGCATTGGTTCCGGCCTACCACGGTGAGACCCAACAGCCTTCCGGGCGCTTCCCTCGCACACTGAACCTCAACTACATTAAAAAGCAGGATATGCGTTACGGTGAAAATAGCCACCAGCAAGCTGCCTTCTATATAGAAGAGAATGTTCAGGAAGCCTCTGTCGCTACCGCGGAACAGTTACAAGGTAAGGCGCTGTCCTACAACAACATCGCCGATACCGATGCCGCACTGGAATGTGTCAAAGAATTCGCCGAACCCGCTTGCGTGATCGTCAAGCACGCCAACCCTTGTGGTGTCGCAATCGGTGAAGATATTCTGGCGGCCTATGAACGCGCCTATCAAACCGATCCTACTTCTGCTTTCGGTGGCATTATTGCCTTTAACCGCGAGCTGGACGCCGCCACCGCGCAAGCCATCATCAGCCGTCAGTTTGTGGAAGTGATTATCGCGCCAAGCATCAGCCAGGAAGCCCGCTCTCTGTTGGCCGCTAAACAGAACGTCCGCGTATTGGCCTGCGGCCAATGGCAGCAACGCGTTGCCGCTCTCGACTTCAAACGTGTCAATGGCGGCCTGCTGGTGCAAGATCGTGATCTGGGTATGGTAAATGAAAGCGATCTGCGTGTGGTGTCCGAACGTCAACCGACCGCACAGGAACTGCGTGATGCGCTGTTCTGCTGGAAAGTCGCCAAATTTGTGAAATCCAACGCTATCGTTTATGCGCGTGACAACATGACGATCGGCATAGGCGCCGGTCAGATGAGTCGTGTTTACTCCGCTAAGATCGCCGGGATCAAAGCTGCTGACGAAGGTCTGGAAGTCAAAGGATCCGCGATGGCATCTGACGCTTTCTTCCCGTTCCGTGATGGGATTGATGCTGCCGCAGCCGTGGGCATCCGCTGCGTAATCCAACCAGGCGGTTCGATCCGTGATGATGAAGTGATTGCCGCCGCCAACGAGCACGGTATCGCGATGATCTTTACCGACATGCGCCACTTCCGCCATTAATCCCTTTTGCCGCGTGCGCCACGGCGCACGCTTAGCGTGGAGCACCTGATGAATATTTTGATTATCGGCAATGGTGGGCGTGAACACGCACTTGCCTGGAAAGCCGCTCAATCACCGTTGGCAGATAAAGTCTATGTTGCGCCGGGCAACGCCGGTACCGCATTGGAAAGCAATTTGGAGAACATCGCGATCTCCGCTACCGATATCCCGGCACTGCTTGCCTTTGCCCAGAGCCATGATATCGGTCTCACCATCGTCGGGCCGGAAGCACCGCTGGTCATTGGTGTGGTTGACGCGTTCCAGGCCGCCGGTCTGAAAATCTTTGGACCGTCCCAGGCCGCAGCCCAGTTAGAAGGCTCTAAAGCCTTTACCAAAGATTTCCTGGCTCGCCATAATATCCCAAGCGCCGACTACCAGAACTTTACCGATGTTGAACCGGCGCTGGCTTATGTACGCAGCAAAGGTGCCCCTATCGTCATCAAGGCCGACGGTCTGGCCGCCGGCAAAGGCGTGATCGTCGCCATGACGTTACAGGAAGCGGAAGACGCAGTGCAGGACATGCTTGCCGGGAACGCATTTGGCGATGCTGGCCACCGTATCGTGGTGGAAGAGTTCCTTGAAGGTGAGGAAGCCAGCTTTATCGTGATGGTCGACGGCGAGAACGTGGTGCCAATGGCCACCAGTCAGGATCACAAACGTGTCGGCGACGGTGATACCGGCCCGAACACCGGTGGCATGGGTGCCTACTCCCCGGCTCCGGTCGTCACCGATGAAATCCACCAGCGCGCCATGGACCAGGTTATTTGGCCAACCGTGCGTGGCATGGCAGCGGAAGGTAATACCTACGTTGGCTTCCTTTATGCAGGTCTGATGATCTCTGCCGACGGTCAGCCGAAGGTGATTGAATTCAACTGCCGCTTTGGCGATCCAGAAACTCAACCGATTATGCTGCGTCTGCGTTCCGATCTGGTTGAACTGTGTCTGGCCGGTGCTGAAGGCAAACTGGATGAGAAAACGTCTGAATGGGACGAACGTCCTGCGTTAGGCGTAGTACTGGCCGCTGGCGGTTATCCGGGTGATTACAACAATGGCGACGTTATTCAAGGTCTGCCGCAACAGGAAAGCGCCGACGGCAAGGTGTTCCATGCGGGTACTCGCATGCAGGGCAATGACGTGGTGACCAGCGGTGGACGTGTACTGTGCGTAACCGCACTCGGTGAAACTGTCGCGCAAGCACAACAACGTGCTTATCAGCTAGCGGAAGGCATTCAGTGGTCGGGAAGTTTCTGCCGTAAGGACATTGGCTATCGCGCGATTTCACGCGGCAAATGATCTGAACGCTGAAAATCGCTTAGGCTCCGCAATGCGGGGCCTTTTTTATAGCTGGTCTTCTTTCGGTTCCCAGCGACAAAAATCGTCGTTAGCCACCAGCAACAACTCGCTTCCTTCCGGCGCTTCCAACCAGGCTATATTCACTGGCTGACTGCTGTTGCTGGCGCGCCGCGCAATCCAGGCTTCGGCACTGTTGTCCAGCCCCGGTTTCAGTGTCTGACCATCGCAAGTTTGTACTACGCCTTGCTGCCAACGCCCCTGTAGCAGCTTCACCTTACCGGCGCGTAGCGCATTGCTCACTTCAAGCACTCGTCGCGCCTGATATTGATACAACGCGATTTCGTCAGCGGTCAGTGGTTCACGCCGTGTGGCCAGTTGGCGCTGCATAAAGCTCACGCTACCGTCATCGGCAAAGCGCAATTGGATAGAGTCACGATCGCCATCAGCGTCGGTACGCTTAATTTGGCGCAGCGTGCCATTTTGATATTCGTAGAGCGTGGTGATGGTGCCCGGGCCACGATAAGGGCTATAGACGCTCATCAACACCACTGGGCGATGCTGATCGTCGTCTTTACGCCACAGGCGGACAACACCCTGATCAGCGACATAACCACTGGCACTAAAGGCAGGAAGATCGGAATGACTGCTGCAGGCGCTCAGGGCACCGGCAATGCCGATGGCCATAAGCGCCTGTCGGATAAACAAAAGGGGCGCGATTGCCCCCCTGTTTAATCTTTTCACGAACACGCAGTATTACTTAACTGCGTCTTTCAGTGCTTTACCAGAAACGAACGCAGGCACGTTAGCAGCTGCGATTTTGATTTCTTTACCAGTCTGCGGGTTACGACCAGTGCGCTCGTTGCGGTGGTTTACCTTGAAAGTACCGAAACCAACCAATTGTACTGCATCACCTTCTTTCAGAGACTCAGTAATAGCAGCCAGGGTAGATTCCAGAGCCAGTTTAGCTTGTGCTTTGGAAAGGTCAGCCTTGTCCGCGATTACATCAATCAGTTGAGTCTTGTTCATAAGTTATCCTTACAGTGTGTTTATCGTTTGCAAAGCATCGAGTGCGACGGATATGCCGATGTACAGCACTCCCTGCATACACGCACCGATAGCCACTTTTTTTACGCCCCCCAAATGTAGACCAGACAGGGTGCGGATGTGAAGCCTTAAGGCATGACAAATCAGGCGTTAAATCACGTTTTCTTGCCTTATTGCGTTAAATTTATCCCGATATTACTTACCGCCGCCTCTCGCAGGTCAGAACGCAACCCTTTGATCAGCTCTAAATCACGCTCTTCACAGTCAGCCAACAGGCGGAAAATTTCCCATTGGATGTCCCATTCTTCCTCTACCGCAGGCAAAACTTTCAGCTCATCGTCGGTCATTTCTTTACCGGCCTGAGTCATTTCCAACATCGCCACAGTGCGAATTGACGTTTCACTGATGGCGATGGCGTGCTCTAGCGTCTCCCCGCTGAGTCGCGAATGGATCAGTTCCCCTAATGCGATACAGGCGTCAATCGCCGGGTAAACGCCGTAAAGATCGTAATCTTCTGCCGAGGGGATCGCCTCTTCCAACTTCTCCAGTTGGCTGTCAAAGTTAACCTTGGCGTCCTTGACCACCAGCGTTTCCCACACCAAATCCAGAATGCGACGGTAAATTGCCGGATCGCCGAACTCGGTTTGCAGGCAGAACATCTGGTAATTCGGGTACATACGCTCGCACAAACTGGCCATAAAGGTCAAATGTTGCCAGCTTTCAAGCTTTTCCAGACGTAAATGAATCGGGTTACGTAGCATTATTCACTCTCTTACGCGTTATCTGCGCCGCAGTGTACCCGAAATCGGTCATTGCGACATCTCTGGATGCTGCTGCAACCAGCGCTGGAAGGCCGGTCGGCGCGAGGCAATGGCATCAGCCCAGCGAGTGGGTTCCGGCAAACGGTAACCCGCCATACAACGTTGTACCCAGGCCAGTGCGCTGTCGGCCCCAACGCGGTGACCAGTGGAGATAAACAGCGGGTTACAGCGTGCTTTACTGCGCCACACCCAACCCAGCTGCTCACCTTTGTCTTCCAGGGGTGACAGCGAACCAGCCTCGACACCCAACGGCGCGAATTTACCGCACAGGCGCTTTTTGGCCACACCAATGGTCGGCACATTGACCAATAGGCCGAAATGGCTGGCCACACCCAAGCGGCGCGGATGCGAGATCCCATGGCCGTCGACAAAAACCAGGTCAGGCTTCTGGTGCAGTTGCTCCCAGGCTGCAAGCAACGCAGGGTATTCACGGAACGATAAAAAACCAGGGATATAGGGCATGGTGGTGGCAACACGGGCCACTTGGTATTCAACCAACTCCAGCGACGGATAGCGCAGGATGGCGATGGCGGCACGGGTCACCGCCCCCTCCAGCTCAAAGCCCACGTCGGCACCGGCGATAAAAGCTGGCGGATCGACCAAAAAATCATCCTGGCGAATGACTTCTGATGCGCGCTGTAGTTGCTCTGCACGCAGGATTTGAGTATCAATCACATCAGATCCTTAGCGATGGTATTTCCCTGATTGCGCGTGGACGGCTTCAACGAATGCACCAGCGTTTTCCGGTGGCACGTCTAAGTGAATACCGTGGCCTAAATTGAACACATGCCCTTCACCGTGGCCAAAGCCCGCCAGAATGGTTTCGACTTCCTGACCAATACGCTCAGGCGATGCATACAGCATGGAAGGATCCATATTGCCCTGCAGCGCCACTTTATCCCCTACGCGACGGCGTGCATCAGCGATGTCTGTCGTCCAGTCGAGGCCGAGCGCGTCACAACCGGTTGCCGCCATGGCTTCCAACCACTGACCACCGCCTTTGGTGAACAGCGTGACCGGTACACGCCGGCCATCATTTTCACGCAGCAGGCCGTCGACAATTTTATGCATGTAGTGCAGCGAGAACTCCCGGTAGTCACGCCCCGTCAGCACGCCGCCCCAGGTATCGAATACCATCACAGACTGCGCACCAGCTTTAATTTGAGCGTTGAGATACAAAATGACACTGTCAGCCAGCTTATCGAGCAGCAAATGTAGCGTGGCTGGCTCGGCGTACATCATTTTTTTCAGCTTGGTAAAGGCCTTGCTGCTACCGCCTTCCACCATATACGTTGCCAATGTCCACGGGCTGCCTGAGAAACCGATCAGCGGTACTTCACCTTTCAACTCACGACGGATAGTGCGCACTGCATTCATCACATAACCCAGTTCCACTTCCGGATCGAACGCTGGCAGCTTATCCACATCGGCACGGCTGGTGATAGGAGAGGAGAAACGTGGGCCTTCACCTGCTTCAAAATACAACCCGAGCCCCATAGCGTCTGGGATGGTGAGGATGTCGGAGAACAGAATGGCAGCATCTAATGGGAAACGACGCAGTGGCTGCAACGTAACCTCACAGGCCAGTTCCGCATTCTTGCACAGCGACATGAAATCACCGGCCTCGGCGCGGGTGGCTTTGTACTCCGGCAAATAACGACCGGCCTGACGCATCATCCATACGGGGGTCACATCCACTGGCTGACGCATCAGCGCGCGCAGGTAACGATCGTTCTTCAACTCATTCATTATGGGCTCCCTTATTCATCTGCCGGTATTGTAGCGATTTATTGCTCACGGCATAAGGCTACGGTGTCCTCTATCAAACGGCGCGCCACGGTGCCAGGCGGTGGCAATAGTGGCAACTGATCATAGCGGTACCAGCCGGCATTCAGCAGCTCTTTGGGATCGTGACGGATCTCACCCCGGTGGTAATCGGCCATAAAGGCCATCATCAGCGAATGCGGGAACGGCCAAGGTTGCGAGGTGACATAACGCAGGTTTTTGATTTCAATGTTACTTTCCTCCATTACCTCACGCGCTGCCGCCTGTTCCAGCGTTTCGCCAACCTCAACAAAACCGGCCAGTACGGTATGAATACCACCGCGATGACGCACATGTTGGGCCAACAAGATCTCATCATCGCGCCGAATGGCGACAATCACGCAAGGTGCTATTTGCGGGTAGTAACGCTCCCGGCAATGGCTGCACAGACAGGCGCTCTCGGTACGGCTGAGATGCATCTCATGACCGCAATAACCACAGTAGCGATGAGAACGATAAAACTCGGCCAGTTGCACACCGCGTCCGGCGAGTTGAAACAACCCGCGATCGACTTCAAGCAGTTGGCGTACCGAGCCCATTTCCTGTGGCATCGCATGGCGGACCAACCAGACCGGCAACCCTTCCCATTCGCCAATAGTACGAGCCATTCTTCCCTGCAAGGAGAATGATGCGGCCAAACCACACGGTAATTCACCGTTCGGTAACCAAAGTTTGCTTTCATGGCTGACGATCCACCAGCCATTTTCATTACCCGTTAATGCAAGTTCCATATCGTTGTTGCACAACCTCAGCTTCACTGGCACTCTACAAATCGGCCTTGTTACATTTTAATAACTTACTGTTACGTTTTATTACTTACGGAGTCAAACATGCTCAACCGTTTGGAAAGCCTGACTCAGCGCGTTGGTGGTAGTAATGAATTAGTTGATCAATGGCTTCAGGCCCGCAAGCAACTGCTGGTCGCTTATTGCACCCTCGTTGGTATCAAACCGAACAAAGAAAAGCATACGCCGCTGAATGAAAAAGCGCTGGAGAACTTCTGCCATAATCTGGTGGATTATCTCTCTGCCGGCCATTTTCATATCTATGACAGAATTATCAAACAAGTGGAAGGCGCATCCAGTCCGAAAATGTCTCTGGCAGTTAATATCTACCCCAAGCTTTGGGCGAATACCGAGCAGATCATGGCATTCCATGATCGCTATACCGAAGTAGATATTGATCAGGATGTGTGTCTGGAATTCCATCAGGCGTTGTCAGATATCGGTGAAACGCTGGCAGCACGTTTTACCCTGGAAGATAAGTTGATCCAACTGGCTGCGGAAGCCTGGCAGCAAGCCCAGCCGGACGCAACGTTGGATCAGGCCCGTTAAAATTTTGTAGTGTTTTTTATTATCCCTCCTATACTGGGGGGCATCTTGTCGGAGTGCCTAGCGCCTGATTTGTTCATCAAATTGGCCAGGCTGAGACCGTTAATTCGGGATCCGCGGAACCTGATCGGGTTAATACCCGCGAAGGGAACAAGAGTAATCTATCGCCACAGGCAGGTGCCCAAATTTGGGACAATCCCGCCCTGCTGGCCAGCATCATTACTCCCTCCGAGCTCCAGACAAGCAACTTTCCCAACCCAACACACTGGTAGGAACTTGCTATGTCTAACGTTAAAAAACCCCGTGCCCGTAAAGAGCAACGCGAAGAAGCCCAACAGTTTATTGATACTCTACAGGGCGTTTCATTTCCCAACTCACGCCGTATTTATTTGCAGGGCTCACGTAGCGATCTGCAGGTACCGATGCGTGAAATTCAGCTCAGCCCGACGCTGATTGGTGGCGACAAAGACAATCCGCAGTACGAACAGAACGAAGCTATTCCGGTGTATGACACCGCAGGCCCTTACGGCGATCCGCAGTCTGAACTCAACGTACACACCGGCCTGGCGAAGCTACGCGCCGGTTGGATCACCGAACGCGGTGATACCGAAGCACTCAAAAACGTGAGTTCAGGTTTCACTCAGCAGCGCTTGGCGGATGAAGGTCTGGATCACCTGCGTTTTGAACACCTCCCGCTGCCCCGTAAGGCGCAACCTGGCAAATGTGTCACCCAGTTGCACTACGCACGTGCCGGTACTGTCACACCCGAAATGGAGTTTATCGCCATCCGCGAAAATATGGGCCGCGAACGTATCCGCGGCGAAGTATTACGCCACCAGCATCCAGGACAAAGCTGGGGCGCCAACCTGCCGGAAAACATCACACCGGAATTCGTCCGCCAGGAAGTGGCCGCAGGTCGCGCCATCATTCCTGCCAATATTAATCACCCTGAATCCGAACCGATGATCATCGGCCGTAACTTCCTGGTGAAAGTGAACGCCAACATCGGCAACTCGGCAGTAACCTCTTCGATCGAGGAAGAAGTCGAGAAACTGGTGTGGTCTACCCGCTGGGGTGCGGACACCGTGATGGATTTATCCACCGGTCGTTATATCCACGAAACTCGCGAATGGATCTTACGTAATAGCCCGGTGCCGATTGGCACGGTGCCCATCTATCAGGCACTGGAAAAGGTGAACGGCGTGGCGGAAAACCTCACCTGGGAAATGTTCCGCGATACGCTGCTGGAACAGGCAGAACAAGGGGTTGACTACTTCACCATTCACGCCGGTGTACTGCTGCGTTACGTGCCGATGACCGCTAAACGCCTGACCGGCATCGTCTCTCGCGGCGGTTCGATCATGGCTAAGTGGTGCCTGTCCCATCATCAGGAAAACTTCTTGTATCAGCACTTCCGCGAAATCTGTGAGATTTGCGCCGCCTATGACGTTTCTCTCTCCCTCGGCGACGGTCTGCGGCCGGGTTCGATTCAGGACGCCAACGACGAGGCGCAGTTCGCCGAACTGCACACCCTGGGTGAGCTGACCAAAATTGCCTGGGAATATGACGTGCAGGTGATGATCGAAGGCCCCGGCCACGTGCCAATGCAGATGATCCGCCGCAACATGACCGAAGAGTTGGAACACTGCCACGAAGCACCGTTTTACACCCTCGGCCCTCTGACCACCGATATTGCCCCAGGCTATGACCATTTCACCTCCGGTATTGGGGCCGCCATGATTGGCTGGTTCGGCTGTGCCATGCTCTGCTACGTGACGCCAAAGGAACACCTCGGCCTGCCGAACAAAGAAGACGTCAAACAGGGACTGATCACCTACAAGATTGCCGCCCACGCTGCTGATCTGGCCAAAGGCCATCCCGGTGCGCAGATCCGCGATAACGCCATGTCAAAAGCACGCTTCGAATTTCGCTGGGAAGATCAGTTCAACCTGGCACTCGATCCAGCTACCGCACGTGCTTATCACGATGAAACCCTACCGCAGGAATCCGGCAAAATCGCCCATTTTTGTTCCATGTGTGGGCCCAAATTCTGCTCGATGAAAATCTCGCAGGAAGTGCGTGACTATGCCGCAGCCCAGGAAGCCGCCAAACCAGTAGAAGTGCAGATAACCGGTATGGAGAAAATGTCGGCCGAGTTCCGCTCACGCGGTAGTGAGCTATACCACAGCGCCAGTAATCTGCAGGAGGAACTTCGCAATGACTGATATCAACACACCTTTCCCCGCCACGCCGCACAAGTTGGGGTTATACCCTGTCGTCGACAGCGTTGAATGGATTGCCCGTCTATTGGAAGCCGGTGTCACCACGATTCAACTGCGGATTAAGGATTTGCCGGATGAGCAGGTCGAAGAGGATATCGCCACAGCCATTGCCCTCGGTAAACGGTATAACGCACGGTTGTTCATCAATGACTACTGGCAGTTGGCGATTAAACACGGTGCCTATGGCGTTCATCTCGGTCAGGAAGATCTGGATACCACCGATCTGGCAGCTATTCACCGCGCCGGATTGCGTTTGGGCGTTTCCACCCACGACGATGCCGAACTGGCCCGCGCCATTGCGGTGAAACCTTCCTATATCGCGCTGGGGCATATTTTTCCGACGCAAACCAAAGATATGCCTTCCGCCCCACAGGGTCTGGTGGAGTTAAAGCGCCATGTCGCCGGGTTGAGTGACTACCCAACGGTAGCGATCGGCGGGATCAGTATCGATCGCGTAGCAGCCGTACTGGATTGTGGCGTTGGCAGCGTGGCCGTCGTCAGCGCAATTACTCAGGCCGCAGACTGGCGTGCCGCCACCGCCCAACTGCTGCAGTTGATCGAAGGCAAGGAGTAGCGCCATGTTGAACGATCAAGAGTTTCTGCGTTACAGCCGCCAATTGCTGCTGGAAGACATTGGCCCAGCCGGCCAGGAGAAACTAAAAGGTTCGACGGCACTGATTGTCGGGTTAGGGGGATTAGGCTCCCCCGCCTCACTCTATTTAGCGGCAGCCGGTGTTGGTACCTTGCTGCTGGCCGATGACGACAGGCTGCACGTCACCAATTTGCAGCGTCAAATCCTCTATCGCAGCCCCGACGTTTCCCAAAGCAAAGCCGCTCTGGCAAAGCACCAGCTACAGGCGCTGAACCCGATGGTCGAATCCATCGCGCTGGAACAGCGTTTGCAGGGGGAGGTGTTACAGCGTGCCGTACAACGCGCTGATTTAATTTTGGATTGTAGCGATAACATGGAAACCCGCCATGCGGTGAATGCCGCCTGCATCAAAGCCGGCAAGCCGCTGATCAGTGGCAGTGCAGTAGGTTTCAGCGGCCAATTGTTGGTGATTGAGCCACCCTATGCCCAGGGTTGCTATGCCTGCTTGTATCCAGAGCAAACGGAACCCCAACGCAACTGCCGAACCGCTGGCGTACTCGGTCCGGTAGTTGGCGTCATTGGGACGCTGCAAGCACTGGAGGCGATCAAAATGCTAGCGGGCATGCCTTCGTCACTCAGCGGAAAACTGCGGTTATTCGACGGTAAACAACAAAGCTGGAGCACCTTGCAACTTAGCCTGGCTAGCACCTGCGCGGTGTGCGGAGGGACAGCATGAAAATCAGGCTAAATGACCAGCCATTGGAATTGGCGCAGCCACTGAGCGTCGACGCTCTACTCGAGCAGTTGGAACGCCACCAGCCAGGTACTGCACTGGCTATCAACCAAACCATCATCCCGCGTGCAGACTGGGTTAACCACTTGGTGCAAGACGGTGATGACATCCTGCTGTTTCAGGCCATCGCTGGAGGCTGACATGTTAAAAATCGCCGATACCACTTTTACTTCACGCCTATTTACCGGGACCGGAAAATTCGCCACCCCTACGCTGATGCTGGACGCCCTGCAAGCCTCCGGTTCCCAGCTAGTGACCATGGCAATGAAGCGTGTTGATCTACGCGGTGGCAATGACGCCATTCTGGCGCCGCTACAGCAACTGGGTGTTCGCCTGCTGCCGAATACCTCCGGCGCAAAAACTGCCGCAGAAGCTGTGTTTGCCGCCCGACTGGCACGTGAAGCCCTTGGCACACATTGGGTGAAACTAGAAATTCACCCCGATGTGAAATACCTGCTGCCGGATCCAATTGAAACCCTGAAAGCAGCGGAAACGTTGGTGAAAGACGGCTTTGTCGTGCTGCCTTACTGCGGCGCTGATCCGGTGTTATGCAAACGTCTCGAAGAAGCAGGTTGTGCGGCAGTAATGCCGCTCGGCGCGCCAATCGGTTCCAACCGTGGTTTGCGCACCCGCGACTTCCTGGAGATCATTATCGAGCAGGCCAAAGTGCCGGTGGTGGTGGATGCCGGTATCGGTGCGCCAAGCCATGCGTTAGAAGCGATGGAGCTGGGTGCCGATGCCGTGCTGGTCAATACCGCTATCGCCGTAGCACACGAGCCAGTGCAGATGGCTCGGGCATTCCGTCTGGCACTGGAAGCAGGTGAACTGGCGCGTCAGGCCGGTTTGGGCGGTAGCCAACACAATGCAATAGCCTCCAGCCCATTGACTGCTTTTCTCAGTCAGACTGGGGAGACGTTGTGATGGCAGATGACTTCAGTCTCCGCTGGCAGCAATTGGATTGGGACGATATAACTTTACGTATCAACAGCAAAACCGTGCGCGACGTGGAGCATGCGTTGAATGTGGACAAGCTGACACGCGAAGATTTTATGGCATTGATCTCCCCCGCTGCTGCGAATTATCTGGAACCGCTCGCGCAGCGTGCGCAGCAGATGACGCGTCAACGTTTTGGCAATGTGGTCAGCTTCTATGTACCGCTGTACCTGTCCAACCTATGCGCCAACGACTGCACCTACTGCGGCTTTTCGATGAGCAATCGCATCAAGCGTAAAACCCTGGATGCTGCCGAGATCGAACGCGAGTGTCTGGCGATTAAGGCGCTGGGTTTCGAGCATTTGCTGTTAGTGACCGGCGAGCACCAAACAAAAGTGGGCATGGATTATTTTCGCCAGCATATTCCAGCGATCCGGCGCCATTTCAGCTCGCTGATGATGGAAGTGCAGCCGCTGGCGCAAGAAGAGTATGCCGACTTGAAAGCACTGGGGTTGGATGGCGTGTTGGTGTATCAGGAAACCTATCATCCCACCACTTATCTGCAGCACCACCTCCGTGGGCAGAAGCAGGACTTTCATTGGCGGCTGGCCACGCCGGATCGCCTGGGGCAGGCCGGGATCGATAAGATCGGTCTCGGTGCACTGATCGGGCTGTCCAATAGTTGGCGTACCGACTGCTATATGCTGGCTGAACACCTGTTCTACCTGCAGCAAACCTACTGGCAAAGTCGCTACTCGATCTCGTTCCCGCGCCTGCGGCCCTGTGCCGGCGGTATCGAACCGGCGTCGATCATGAGTGAACCGCAATTAGTGCAGCTAATCTGTGCCTTCCGGCTGTTCGCCCCCGACGTAGAGCTGTCTTTGTCGACACGTGAGTCACCGTTCTTCCGCGATCATATGATCCCGGTGGCAATCAACAGTGTCAGTGCCGGATCCAAAACCCAGCCTGGCGGATATGCCGACGACGTGCCACCGGAGCTGGAACAGTTTGAACCCCACGATGGCCGTACCCCGCAGCAGGTGGCACAAGCCATCAGTGACGCCGGCTTACAGCCGGTGTGGAAAGACTGGGACGGATATTTGGGGCGAAGCCCGCAATAAGCTGTAACACCTATGACATTGTGGGAAAAGTGATGGAAGCGCTACTCAGAAGCTGTCGACATCGCTGGCAAGGCAAATCAGCCCCGCTATAGTGTCGCTGCTGGCTGCCAAACCCGGTGCCAGCCGGAGCCGTCACCTTCCCGGCGGCTTCGCCTTACCCTTACCCGGATCACGTCGGATTACCCTCCCGCGTGACTCCGGGACCTCTAACATGACTCCCCTCACATATTTTTAGCGCAGGCGAGCGCATTGTCGCTCAGGGCACTTCACAAGCAGTGATTTTGGGACGAGAAGGCGTGGTGGCACCGGATGTAGTGGTCGCCATCGTTCTTTTTAAGATAGAAATAATCAACGCCCGCATAGAGCGGCGCACTAAACAGAGACATCAGAAATAATACTGTCAGTCCTCTGATTTTCATTACTTATCATCTTTACGCTTAACCAGTTCCGCCTGACCAAATTCATCCTTGCCAATGGCAACCCAACCGCGCCGCAGATAAAACACCTCAGCCCTGGAACCTGGATCGGTAGTGAGATGGATTTCTTCAGCTCCATTATCAAACAACCATGCCGTTACAGCGTTCAGTAAGGCGGAGCCTATACCTTTCGACTGATATTCCGGCTTAACAAACAGCCCACCGATCAAAGGTTCTGGAATAAAGAGGCCAAAACCGACGCCGGCGTAATCTTCACCATATTTGCAAATCCAGCCACCGCCCTGATTGATATCATCCAGCGCCTGGGTTCTCTGAAGGTATTGGATCTGGTGAGGATGAAGTGGATTTTCTTCGACAGAAAATCTGATTTCATACAGGTAAGGCAAGTGTTTTGGGACAAGTTTTTCGAAGGTGAGCAGGCTGTCCATATCTGTACAATCCGTGGTTGGCATAGCACACAGGCGATTTTAGCCATTATCTCGGGTTTCTTCATAGTAGCAAAGAATGCCTCTGAGGGAGCCGGCAAAAAAAAACCGCCCCCGAAGGAGCGGTTTATCTGGCAAGGTCACGGAATACCGGAACCTATGGTGCATTCAACGATTAATCGTTGTTGCCGCCACCCAAGCCTGCGTTCAGCAGTTCAGCCAGGTTAGCCGTTGCTTCTTCCGCGCTCACCTGCGGAACAACTGGTGCTTCACCCTGTGCTTTACGACGCATACGGTCCTGGTGATAAGCGTAACCGGTACCGGCTGGAATCAGACGGCCCACGATGACGTTCTCTTTCAGGCCACGCAGTTCATCACGCTTACCGGCAACTGCCGCTTCGGTCAGAACGCGCGTCGTTTCCTGGAACGATGCTGCGGAGATGAAGGACTCGGTCGCCAAGGAAGCCTTGGTGATACCCAGCAGATCACGTGAGAAGGTTGCCTCGATTTTACCTTCAGCAGCAAGCTGACGGTTGGCAATCTTAACGCGAGATACTTCAGCCTGCTCGCCTTCCAGGAACTCGGTGCTACCAGCGCTAACGATGGTGCCTTTACGCAGCATCTGACGCACGATAACTTCAATGTGCTTATCGTTAATCTTAACGCCTTGCAGACGGTAAACTTCCTGCACTTCGTTGGTAATGTAGCGGGTAACCGCATGCACACCACGCAGACGCAGAATGTCGTGTGGAGACTCTGGGCCGTCAGAAACAACGTCACCACGTTCCACAACTTCGCCTTCAAACACGTTGAGCTGACGCCATTTTGGAATCATCTCTTCGTAAGCGTCGCTGCCGTCCAGTGGGGAGATTACCAGGCGACGTTTGCCTTTGGTCTCTTTACCGAACGAGATAATCCCGCTGATTTCAGCCAGGATTGCCGGTTCTTTCGGACGACGTGCTTCGAACAGATCCGCAACGCGTGGCAGACCACCGGTAATATCCTTGGTACCGCCGGATTCCTGAGGAATACGCGCCAGGGTATCACCCGCACCGATCTGAATGCCGTCTTCCAGCTGCACAATCGCTTTACCTGGCAGGAAGTATTGAGCAGGCATATCAGTACCTGGGATCAATACATCGTCGCCTTTGGCATCAACGATTTTCAGTGCCGGACGCAGATCTTTACCGCTACCGGTACGCTCTGCGCTGTCCAGTACGACCAGAGAAGACAAACCGGTCAGTTCGTCGGTCTGGCGTGTAATGGTCTGGCCGTCAACCATATCAGCGAAGCGGATGAAACCACTCACTTCGGTGATAACTGGCATGGTGTGCGGATCCCAGTTAGCAACGGTTTCGCCGCCGTTAACTTCTGCACCGTCACCTTTGCCCATGACAGAGCCGTAAGGCACTTTGTAGCTTTCTTTAGTACGGCCGAATTCGTCGATCAGCTTCAGTTCGGTGTTACGAGAGGTAATCACCAGCTTGCCTGCGGCGTTCATTACGAACTTCACATTGCTCAGCTTCAGCGTACCCTTGTTTTTCACCTGGATGCTGGATTCAGCAGCCGCACGAGATGCCGCACCACCGATGTGGAACGTACGCATCGTCAGCTGTGTACCTGGCTCACCGATTGACTGTGCCGCGATAACGCCGATAGCTTCGCCTTTGTTGATGATGTGACCACGTGCCAGGTCGCGACCATAGCAGTTTGCACACACACCAAAGTCGGTTTCACAGCTAACTACGGAACGGACTTTAACGCTGTCGACAGAGTTCTCTTCCAACAGGTCACACGTCTTCTCGTTCAGCAGGGTGTTGCGTGGTACAAGGATGTCAGCCGTACCCGGCTTGATGACATCTTCTGCAGTCACACGACCCAGAACGCGTTCGCGCAGTGGCTCTTTAACGTCACCACCTTCGATAACCGGAGTCATCATGATGCCGTTGTGAGTACCACAGTCGTCTTCGGTTACAACCAGATCCTGCGCCACGTCAACCAGACGACGAGTCAGATAACCGGAGTTAGCCGTTTTCAATGCGGTATCCGCCAGACCTTTACGAGCACCGTGCGTGGAGATGAAGTACTGGAGTACGTTCAGACCTTCACGGAAGTTCGCAGTGATTGGCGTTTCGATGATGGAACCATCTGGCTTAGCCATCAGGCCACGCATACCGGCCAGCTGACGAATCTGTGCAGCAGAACCACGCGCACCGGAGTCGGCCATCATAAAGATGCTGTTGAAGGAAACTTGTTGTTCCACTTCGCCGTCACGGTTAACCACGTCTTCTACCGACAGGTTTTCCATCATCGCTTTAGCAACACGTTCGTTTGCCGCAGCCCAGATATCGATCACTTTGTTGTAGCGTTCGCCGGCAGTTACCAAACCAGACTGGAACTGCTCCTGGATTTCAGCAACTTCGGTTTCTGCTTCTTCGATGATCTCCGCTTTCTTAGCCGGGATAACCATGTCATCGATACCTACGGAAGCACCTGAACGGGCTGCGTAAGCAAAACCGGTGTACATGATCTGGTCAGCAAAGATAACGGTCGGCTTCAGGCCCAGGATGCGGTAACAGGTGTTCAGCATCTTGGAGATAGCTTTTTTGCCCAAAGGCTGGTTAACGATCGAATACGGCAGACCGCGTGGTACGATCATCCACAGGATGGCGCGACCTACGGTAGTGTCGATGATCGAAGTCTGGTGAACAGACTCGCCTTCGGTGTTCTTGATCTCTTCAGTGATACGCACTTTTACACGCGCATGCAGAGAGGCCAAACCGGCGCGATAAATACGCTCAGCTTCTTTCGGACCGCTCAACACCATGCCTTCGCCTTTGGCGTTAACACAGTCACGGGTCATGTAGTACAGACCCAATACAACGTCCTGAGAAGGAACGATGATTGGCTCGCCGTTCGCAGGTGACAGGATGTTGTTGGTAGACATCATCAACGCACGCGCTTCCAGCTGAGCTTCCAGCGTCAACGGTACGTGAACAGCCATTTGGTCACCATCGAAGTCGGCGTTGTATGCCGCACAAACCAGCGGGTGCAGCTGGATTGCCTTGCCTTCGATCAGAACCGGTTCAAACGCCTGGATACCCAAACGGTGCAGAGTTGGTGCACGGTTCAGCAGTACCGGGTGTTCGCGGATAACTTCGTCCAGGATGTCCCAAACGACAGCTTCTTCGCGCTCAACCATTTTCTTGGCGGCTTTGATGGTGGTGGCCAGGCCACGCAGCTCCAACTTGCCGTAGATGAACGGTTTGAACAGCTCAAGTGCCATTTTCTTAGGCAGACCGCACTGATGCAGACGCAGGTATGGACCTACGGTGATTACAGAACGACCAGAGTAGTCAACACGTTTACCCAACAAGTTCTGACGGAAACGACCCTGCTTACCTTTGATCATGTCGGCCAAAGATTTCAGAGGACGCTTGTTAGAACCAGTGATAGCACGACCGCGACGACCGTTATCCAGCAGGGCATCTACCGCTTCTTGCAGCATACGCTTTTCGTTGCGCACGATGATGTCAGGCGCGGCCAGATCCAGCAGGCGTTTCAGACGGTTGTTACGGTTGATCACGCGGCGATACAGATCGTTCAGATCTGAAGTCGCGAAACGACCACCATCCAACGGAACCAGCGGACGCAGATCCGGCGGCAGTACCGGCAGCACGGTCAGGATCATCCACTCTGGCTTGTTGCCAGACTGTACGAACGCTTCCAGCAGCTTGATACGCTTGGTCAGCTTCTTACGCTTGGTTTCGGAGTTGGTTTCGTTCAGCTCTTCACGCAGCTGCTCGCACTCAGCTTCCAGATCCATGTTTTTCAACAGGGCCTGAATAGCTTCCGCACCCATCTTGGCGTCGAATTCGTCACCGAACTCTTCCAGCGCATCCAGATACTGCTCTTCAGTCAGGATCTGACGACGCTCGAGGTTGGTCATACCGCCTTCAACAACCACATAGGATTCGAAGTACAGTACACGTTCGATGTCACGCAGCGGCATATCCAGCAGCAAACCGATGCGAGATGGCAGCGATTTCAGGAACCAGATGTGCGCAGTTGGTGAAGCCAGTTCGATGTGGCCCATGCGCTCACGACGCACTTTGGTCTGGGTCACTTCAACGCCGCACTTCTCACAAATCACGCCGCGGTGTTTTAAGCGCTTGTACTTACCGCACAGGCACTCGTAGTCTTTTACCGGCCCAAAGATACGGGCACAGAAAAGGCCGTCACGTTCTGGTTTGAACGTACGGTAGTTAATGGTTTCCGGCTTCTTAACTTCACCGAACGACCACGAACGGATCATATCTGGCGATGCCAGAGCAATCTTGATCGCATCAAACTCTTCGGTCTTAGTTTGCGCTTTCAGAAACTTCAATAAGTCTTTCACGGATTGGCTCCTGTCGGAGTTAAACCTGTTGGGCGCACGCTGACAAATCGCGCGCCCGTGTGACCTGAACAACCACCCTCAGGCTCCCTAAGGCCGGGAGCCTGAGCCGGAAAAACGATTACTCGTCTTCCAGTTCGATGTTGATACCGAGCGAGCGGATTTCTTTCAACAGTACGTTGAAGGACTCCGGCATGCCTGGTTCCATGCGGTGATCGCCATCCACGATGTTTTTGTACATCTTGGTACGGCCGTTAACGTCATCCGACTTAACGGTAAGCATTTCCTGCAGGGTATAAGCTGCGCCGTATGCTTCCAGTGCCCACACTTCCATCTCACCGAAGCGTTGACCACCGAACTGCGCCTTACCACCCAGCGGTTGCTGAGTAACCAAGCTGTAAGAACCGGTTGAACGGGCGTGCATTTTATCGTCAACCAAGTGGTTCAGTTTCAGCATGTACATATAGCCAACGGTAACCTGGCGCTCGAATTGCTCACCGGTACGGCCATCGAACAGCGTAATCTGACCCGAGGTTGGGATCCCGCCCATTTCCAGCAGTTGCTTGATTTCAGTCTCTTTCGCACCATCAAACACCGGCGTTGCGATTGGCATACCTTTTTTCAGGTTCTCTGCCAGACGCAGTACTTCGTCGTCGGTGAAGGTGTTCAAGTCAACTTTCTGGCAGACATCGTCGCCCAGATCGTAAGCCTTCTGAATGAACTCACGCAGCTTAGCCACTTCCTGATGCTGCTTCAGCATTTGGTTGATCTTCTCACCAATGCCTTTCGCAGCCATACCCAGGTGGGTTTCCAGGATCTGACCGATGTTCATACGTGATGGTACGCCCAGCGGGTTCAGTACGATGTCAACCGGCGTGCCGTTTTCATCGTAAGGCATATCTTCGATCGGGTTGATCTTGGAGATAACACCCTTGTTACCGTGGCGGCCTGCCATCTTGTCACCCGGTTGGATCTGACGTTTAACGGCCAGATAAACCTTAACGATTTTCAGCACGCCTGGTGCCAGATCATCGCCCTGGGTGATCTTACGACGCTTAGCGTCCAGCTTCTTCTCGAAGTCGGATTTCAGCTCGTCGTACTGCTCTGCCAACTGTTCCAGCTGGTTTTGCTTCTCTTCGTCGGTCAGACCCAGTTCCAGCCAGCGATCGCGTGGCAGCTTGCTCAGCTTCTCAGCTTCGACGCCACCGGCAACCAGCACTGCATGGATACGTGTAAACAGGCCAGCTTCCAGGATCTGCAGTTCTTCAGTCAGGTCTTTCTTCGCCTGCTTCAGCTGCATCTCTTCGATTTCCAACGCACGCTTGTCTTTTTCCACGCCATCGCGGGTGAAGACCTGCACGTCAATAATCGTACCGGAAACGCCGTTTGGTACACGCAGAGAGGAATCTTTAACGTCAGATGCCTTCTCACCGAAGATCGCACGCAGCAGCTTCTCTTCTGGCGTCAGCTGGGTTTCACCTTTTGGTGTTACCTTACCAACCAGAATGTCACCACCGGTCACTTCAGCACCGATATACACGATACCGGACTCATCCAGTTTAGAGAGCGCAGCTTCACCCACGTTAGGGATGTCAGCAGTAATCTCTTCAGGCCCCAACTTGGTGTCGCGAGACACACACGCCAGTTCTTGAATGTGGATGGTAGTGAAGCGATCTTCCTGAACAACACGCTCGGACACCAAGATGGAGTCTTCGAAGTTGTAGCCGTTCCACGGCATGAACGCCACGCGCATGTTCTGGCCCAGCGCCAATTCACCCAGGTCAGTGGACGGGCCATCTGCCAGCACGTCGCCGCGCTCGATTGGCTCACCCAGATTCACACACGGCATCTGGTTGATACAGGTGTTCTGGTTAGAACGGGTGTACTTGGTCAGGTTATAAATATCGATACCTGCTTCGCCCGCGTGCATCTCGTCTTCGTTAACTTTGATAACGATACGGGAAGCATCCACGTACTGGATCACACCGCCACGTCGAGCTACGGCAGTAACACCGGAGTCAACAGCTACAGCACGTTCCATACCGGTACCTACCAGCGGCTTGTCAGCACGCAAGGTTGGAACCGCCTGACGTTGCATGTTCGCACCCATCAATGCACGGTTGGCGTCATCGTGTTCCAGGAATGGAATCAGTGAAGCACCAACGGAAACAACCTGCTGGGTTGATACGTCCATATAGTCAACCTGGTCGCGGCTGAACAGGCTTGATTCGCCTTTGCTACGACAGGTGACCAGGTCTTCTACGAAGCGGCCGTCATCATCCAGGTTGGAGTTCGCCTGAGCGATAACGAAGTTGCCTTCTTCAATAGCAGACAGATAGTTGATTTCATCGGTAACCAAACCGTCACGCACACGGCGGTACGGGGTTTCCAGGAAGCCATACTCGTTCGTCTGTGCGTACACGGACAAGGAGTTGATCAGACCGATGTTTGGACCTTCCGGCGTTTCGATTGGACACACACGACCGTAGTGGGTCGGGTGTACGTCTCGAACTTCAAAGCCGGCACGTTCACGGGTCAGACCGCCTGGGCCCAATGCAGAGATACGACGTTTGTGCGTAATCTCAGACAACGGGTTGTTCTGGTCCATAAACTGAGACAGCTGGCTGGAGCCGAAGAACTCTTTCACCGCTGCCGAAATTGGCTTGGCGTTGATCATGTCCTGTGGCATCAGGGTATCCAGATCGCCCAGAGACAGACGTTCTTTAACCGCACGCTCAACACGTACCAGACCTACACGGAACTGGTTCTCAGCCATTTCGCCGACGGAACGGATACGACGGTTGCCCAAGTGATCGATATCGTCCACTTCGCCTTTACCGTTACGGATATCGATGAGCTTCTTCATCACTTCAATGATGTCGTCTTTGCTCAGGATGCCCGAACCTTCGATCTCGTCACGCAGCAGAGAACGGTTGAACTTCATACGACCAACCGCTGACAGATCATAGCGGTCTTCAGAGAAGAACAGGTTCTCGAACAGGCTTTCAGCAGCTTCGCGCGTTGGCGGCTCACCAGGGCGCATCATGCGGTAGATTTCTACCAGCGCGCTCAGACGATCACTTGTTGGATCGACACGTACAGTCTCAGAGATGTACGCACCATGATCCAGATCGTTGGTGAACAGCGTTTCAATACGCTTGTGGCCTGACTGGCTCAGTTTGGCCAGCAGATCCAGCGACAGCTCCATGTTGGCTGCGCAGATCAGCTCACCAGTATTGGTATCGATATAGTCCTTCGCGACCACTTTGCCCGCGATGTACTCAACCGGTACTTCAATACTCTGAATTTCGTCTTTTTCGAGCTGACGGATATGACGAGCGGTGATACGACGGCCTTTCTCAATGTAGATCTTGCCGTTGGCTTCGATATCAAACGAAGCAGTTTCACCACGCAGACGTTCTGGAACCAGCTCCATCTGCAGCTTGTTATCACGGATCTCGAAAACTACTTTCGCAAAGAACAGGTCAAGGATCTGCTCAGTGGTGTAGTTCAGTGCACGCAGAATGATGGTCGCAGGCAATTTACGGCGACGGTCAATACGTACAAACAGGTTGTCTTTCGGGTCAAACTCGAAATCCAACCATGAACCGCGGTAAGGGATGATACGTGCGTTATACAGCACTTTACCCGATGAATGGGTTTTACCCTTATCGCTGTCAAAGAATACGCCAGGACTACGGTGAAGCTGAGATACGATAACCCTCTCAGTACCGTTGATCACAAAGGTGCCGTTTTCGGTCATGAGCGGAATTTCGCCCATATAGACTTCTTGTTCCTTGATGTCTTTGACCGTACCTTCCGGAGCTTCACGCTCATAGATTACCAGGCGCAGTTTTACGCGCAGCGGTGCAGAGAACGTCACACCACGGATCTGGCACTCTTTGACGTCGAAGACCGGCTCACCAAGACGGTAGCTAACGTATTGCAGCTCCGAATTGCCACTGTAGCTCTGGATAGGGAAAACAGAACGGAATGCGGCTTCTAAGCCGTATTGCCCTTCTGGATCTTGCTCGATAAACTTCTGGAACGAGTCAAGCTGGATAGAAAGGAGATATGGTATGTCCAAAACTTGTGGACGCTTACCAAAATCCTTACGAATACGTTTTTTCTCGGTATAGGAGTAAACCATAGGGTTCCTCAGCTCGCTGATCAGTGACCCACTCTGTCCGTCCGGATATAGGACGGTTCACGCAACACCATTTTGTCGACCGGAAAGCGGGAACACTTTCCGCAATACTCGTTTCTATCACGCTTAAATCATTTCGTTGCACTGTACGGCAGATTTTGCTGCGGCAGGGAGGGCAATATATTAAGTCGTCGATAGAAAGAAATATTGGGGTTAGCCAGTAGCCAAACAGTGTGAAACTCTACTGACGCCCTACAGCGCAAAAAGGCTGGTGACCAAAAAGTCACCAGCCATCAGTCTGTTAGTTAAAACAGACTGCACTCAGAAAGCAGTGGCTTATTTAACTTCAACTTCAGCGCCAGCTTCTTCCAGAGCTTTTTTCAGTGCTTCAGCGTCGTCTTTGCTGATGCCTTCTTTCAGTGCTGCTGGTGCAGACTCAACCAGGTCTTTAGCTTCTTTCAGACCCAGGCCAGTTGCGCCACGTACTGCTTTGATTACTGCAACTTTGTTCGCGCCGATACCTTTCAGTACAACGTCGAATTCAGTTTTTTCTTCAACAGCTTCAGCAGCAGCAGCAGGACCTGCAGCTACAGCAGCAGCAGAAACACCGAACTTCTCTTCCATAGCGGCGATCAGTTCAACGATTTCCATTACAGACAGAGCTGCAACGCCTTCGATAATTTGGTCTTTAGTGATAGACATAACAAATGTTCCTAAAATTCAGAAATAGTTTAAATACGTAAGCAACGGATAAGAAAAAGGGCTTATGCCGCTTCTTTCTGATCGCGCAGTGCAGCCAGAGTGCGAACCAATTTGCCAGCAGCGGCTTCTTTCATGGTTGCCATCAGGCGTGCGATTGCTTCATCGTAAGTAGGCAGAGTTGCCAAGCGGTCAATTTGTGCCGCCGGGATCAGCTCACCTTCAAAGGCCGCAGCTTTAATCTCGAACTTTGCATTCGCTTTCGCGAAATCTTTGAACAGACGAGCAGCAGCGCCCGGGTGTTCATGAGAAAATGCAATCAAGGTAGGACCGACGAACGTGTCTTTCAGGCATTCGAATGGAGTGCCTTCAACTACGCGACGCATCAGGGTGTTACGAACAACACGCATGTAAACGCCAGCTTCACGACCTGCTTTACGCAGTTCAGTCATTTTATCAACGGTAACGCCACGGGAATCCGCAACAACCGCAGACAGCGCGCCTTTGGCTACTTCGGTGACTTCAGCAACAATCGCTTGTTTGTCTTGAAGATTTAATGCCATTAGCTTTTTGCTCCTGGATTTAGCCGGGGGGAAATCCCCGGCACTCACATCACTCAACACCTTGTGATAAATCACGCAGTGAGAGCGTTCAAACACGGTGAGCAGAATCCAGCAAAGACAATTTAAAAATTTTCTTTAGGCTCTGTCACCGTCTACGCAGGAAAGATTAAGTACCTTTCGATACACCTGCGGTCTTGGACGGAGGCCTGGATAGGCCAGGCTCCAACCGAAAAATCTTTTGTTTCACTATGGGCAAGCCAATAGCAAAACCTTGGGGCATAAGATTCTAGACAAATCTTACCCCCAAGTCAAAGCGATAATCGCAGGGCGATTAGTTCGCTACAGCAGTCAGGCCGCTTTGATCGATAGCTACGCCAGCACCCATGGTGGTGGAGAGGCTAACTTTCTTGATGTACACGCCTTTCGCCTGAGATGGTTTTGCTTTTTTCAGCGCAACCAGCAGGGCTTCCAGGTTTTCTTTCAGCTTGTCTGACTCGAAATCAACCTTACCGATAGTGGTATGGATGATGCCGTTTTTGTCGTTACGATAACGGACCTGACCTGCTTTAGCGTTTTTCACTGCTTCAGCAACGTTCGGAGTAACGGTACCCACTTTCGGGTTTGGCATCAGGCCACGTGGACCCAAGATCTGGCCCAGTTGACCAACAACGCGCATTGCATCCGGGGAAGCAATAACAACGTCGAAGTTCATTTCGCCTTTCTTGATCTGGTCTGCCAGATCTTCCATACCTACCAGCTCTGCGCCAGCAGCTTTAGCTGCTTCAGCGTTAGGGCCTTGGGCAAATACGGCAACGCGAACGGAACGACCGGTGCCGTTTGGCAGAACGGTAGCGCCACGAACGTTTTGGTCAGATTTGCGAGCGTCGATGCCGAGGTTAACAGCAACGTCAACGCTTTCTACGAATTTAGCGGTGGCCAGCTCTTTCAGCAGAGCAACAGCTTCGGTGATGTCATACTGTTTAGTAGCATCAACTTTGTCACGGATCACGCGCATGCGCTTGGTCAGCTTAGCCATTTCTTAATCCTCCACTACCAGGCCCATGGAACGAGCAGTACCTTCGATGGAGCGAGTCATCGCTTCAACGTCAGAACCAGTCATGTCCGCAGCTTTGGTTTCTGCGATTTCACGTACCTGAGCACGAGTCACTTTACCTACTTTGTCTTTGTTCGGCTTGCCTGAACCAGACTTGATACCAGCCGCTTTTTTCAGCAGAACTGCTGCTGGCGGGGTTTTGGTAACGAAAGTGAAGGAGCGATCAGAATAAACAGTAATAACAACCGGAATCGGCAGACCTTTCTCAACGCTGTCAGTCTTAGCATTGAACGCCTTACAGAATTCCATGATGTTAACGCCTTGCTGACCCAGAGCTGGACCAACTGGCGGACTTGGGTTAGCCATACCGGCTGCAACTTGCAGCTTAACGTAGGCTTGTACTTTCTTGGCCATTTACAATTCCTCGGTTTGGGTAATATCGCCTCAATAGAGGCTCCCCGTGTTTAACCCCGCTCAACGAGCAAGGTCTATAAAAACAAAAGGCGCGAAATTATAGTTCAATTTCGCGCCTATGACAAGCGGCAAAAACCACTTATTGCTGATTAATTGATCAGCCTTTTTCAACCTGAGCAAAGTCCAGTTCCACCGGCGTTGCACGCCCAAAGATGGAAACAGAAACTTTCAAACGGCTCTTCTCGTAATCCACTTCTTCAACGACACCGTTGAAGTCAGCGAATGGACCATCGTTAACACGGACCAGTTCACCCGGTTCGAACAGCGTTTTAGGACGCGGCTTATCACCAACCTGCTGCAGGCGGTTCATAATCGCATCAACTTCTTTATCGCTGATCGGTGCCGGACGGTCAGAGGTACCGCCGATGAAACCCATAACGCGTGGAACGCTACGCACCAAGTGCCAGCTGGCGTCATTCATCACCATCTGCACCAGTACATAGCCTGGGAAGAACTTACGTTCACTTTTACGACGCTGGCCACCACGGATTTCAACGACTTCTTCCGTAGGCACCATGACTTCGCCGAACAGCTCTTCCATATCGTGCAGTTTGATGTGTTCACGCAGCGATTGCGCTACGCGACCTTCAAAACCGGAAAACGCCTGAACGACGTACCAACGTTTTTTTGGAGCTTCAGACATTTTAGAACCTCAGGCCAGTAATAAACGATACCAGACGGACCAGAATACCATCCAGGCCCCACAGAATCAGTGACATCACGGCAGTTACCGCGGCAACGATCAACGTGGTATGTAGCGTTTCCTGACGAGTTGGCCAGATCACCTTGCGCACTTCTGTACGCGCTTCGCGAGCAAACGCAACGGTGGCCTTGCCTTTGGTGGTCATCAGCGCTACAGCGCCAGCAACAGCGATAACCACTACAACAGCCAGTGCACGTAATGGCAGGCTGAAATCACGGTAGTAATAGTTACCGACAATCGCTACAACCAACAGAACGGCGACGATCAGCCACTTAGCCGTTTCCAGGCCGCGCCCGCTCCCTTGAGCCTCGGTATTCGCACTCATAAACCAACCTGTCACAATGAATTCAGAACAGACAACTTTGCCTCGCACAGCAAGACAAACCAAACCGATCAAATGCCGCTTGGCAGCATTTCGGTGTTTTACGCTATGACGTATCTCAGTCAATACGGCTTTAAGAGCCCATCTCACCAATGATTATGACTGCAAAATCGCTGATGAGATAGGTTCTAGTTCACAGCGTAGAAAAAGGGCATCAAATGATGCCCTTTTACCGCGTGTCGCGTCAAACGTTATCAGCGATTAAGCGATAACTTTAGCAACAACACCAGCGCCTACAGTACGGCCGCCTTCACGGATTGCGAAACGCAGACCGTCGTCCATCGCGATTGGGTGAATCAGGGTTACAACCATGTTCACGTTATCGCCTGGCATTACCATCTCTACGCCTTCTGGCAGTTCGATGGTACCGGTCACGTCAGTTGTACGGAAGTAGAACTGTGGACGGTAGCCTTTGAAGAATGGAGTGTGACGACCACCTTCTTCTTTGCTCAGGATGTAGACTTCTGAGTCGAATTTGGTGTGTGGCTTGATTGAACCTGGTTTAGCCAGTACCTGACCACGTTCGATGTCTTCACGCTTGATACCACGCAGCAGAACACCTACGTTCTCACCAGCACGGCCTTCGTCCAGCAGTTGCGGAACATTTCAACGCCAGTACAGGTAGACTTAACGGTGTCTTTGATACCAACGATTTCAACTTCTTCGCCAACTTTAACGATACCGCGCTCTACACGACCGGTAACTACAGTACCACGACCGGAGATGGAGAATACGTCTTCGATTGGCAGCAGGAACGGCTTGTCGATAGCACGCTCTGGTTCTGGGATGTAAGAATCCAGGTAGCCAGCCAGTTCGATGATTTTAGCTTCCCACTCAGCTTCGCCTTCCAGTGCTTTCAGCGCTGAACCACGAACAACTGGCAGGTCATCACCAGGGAAGTCATAAGCAGACAGAAGTTCACGAACTTCCATTTCTACCAGTTCCAGCAGCTCTTCATCATCAACCATGTCGCATTTGTTCATGAATACGATGATGAAAGGAACGCCAACCTGACGACCCAGCAGGATGTGCTCACGGGTCTGTGGCATTGGGCCATCAGTCGCAGCAACAACCAGGATAGCGCCGTCCATCTGAGCAGCACCGGTGATCATGTTTTTAACGTAGTCGGCGTGCCCTGGGCAGTCAACGTGCGCGTAGTGACGAGTCGGGGTGTCATATTCAACGTGGGAAGTGTTGATGGTGATACCACGAGCTTTTTCTTCTGGCGCGTTATCGATCTGGTCGAAAGCACGTGCAGAACCGCCGTAGGTTTTAGCCAGAACGGTGGTGATTGCTGCAGTCAGGGTAGTTTTACCGTGGTCAACGTGGCCGATAGTACCGACGTTAACGTGCGGTTTTGAACGTTCAAACTTTTCTTTAGACATCGATTGTCCCTCTAAGACACGGATAAATCGGTGGTATCACCACATCAACCAAGCATTTGCTTGTTGAATCCAGAACAGAAAGAAAATCAGGGGGCGAGATTATAAGAAGTGGTGCTGATAGGCAGATTCGAACTGCCGACCTCACCCTTACCAAGGGTGCGCTCTACCAACTGAGCTATATCAGCACATCTTGGAGCGGGCAGTGGGAATCGAACCCACATCATCAGCTTGGAAGGCTGAGGTAATAGCCATTATACGATGCCCGCATCCTGGAACTCGGCTACCTGACTTTTCTGTAGAATTTTTAGGGAAGAGAAGGATTGTTCGTCGCTTAACTCTCACCCTTCGGGCCGGCTGCGCTAGCGCTGCACAACTCGATTCTTGCCGAAGGCTTTCGCCTTCCCCTTCTGCAATTTAACCGTTGCGAGTTTATCGCTGGCCAGTTAACTGCCGAAGGCAAGATATGGTGGTGGGGGAAGGATTCGAACCTTCGAAGTCTGTGACGGCAGATTTACAGTCTGCTCCCTTTGGCCGCTCGGGAACCCCACCAGATTTTAACTACTGTGACTTGATTGGTGCCGGCTACCGGAATCGAACTGGTGACCTACTGATTACAAGTCAGTTGCTCTACCAACTGAGCTAAGCCGGCATCAAGTGCAGCGCATTCTAGGTAGAGCGGACGGTCTATGCAACAAAAAAATTGCGTTAGCTGCACTTTCGCTCACAAAACGCCCAATTTTGCATACTACCTGGCAATTTGACGTGTACGCCGTGCAAACATTAATCAATTTCAGACGTCATTTTCTATAGCCTAATTACCTTTGCAAGAATCAATGGAACATTTCTCCCACGCGGCAGTTAAGAACCCCTTAGTAAACCTATGTGCAAAAGGGATACATCGCGACATGAAAACGGTATCGCTCTTGGTTGATACCGCTTAACAAGCACTTCGCCCTCTACTGCGTTGCGCTTCTCACAATTGACATAAACTCATACTAATCGCCAACTTTTGCGAAAAAAGTCTACGCCAAAAACGAAGCTGTCTATAATATGCAGCTTGTTTATTATCTGGAGTTGGCGTCCGGCGCCTTTCCCAACCTGCGTTAACAGGCAGAATTTGGCTTATGATAAAAAGAGATCAATCTTTAGCGACGCCTTATCTTCAGTTCGATCGTACCCAATGGGCTGCGCTGCGAAACTCGGTGCCGCTGACACTGTCAGAAGAAGAGATTGTTAAACTGAAAGGGATTAACGAAGATCTCTCTTTGGAAGAGGTAGCGCAGATTTATCTGCCGCTATCACGGTTGTTGAACTTCTATATCAGTTCCAACCTGCGCCGTCAGGCCGTGCTTGAGCAATTCCTCGGAACAGACGGACAAAAAATCCCCTACGTTATCGGCATTGCTGGCAGCGTTGCCGTTGGCAAAAGCACTACCGCACGTTTACTTCAGGCATTGCTCAGCAGCTGGCCGGAACACCGCAGCGTCGAACTGATCACCACTGACGGTTTTTTGCATCCTAACAAGGTGCTAAACGAACGTGGGCTGATGAAGAAAAAGGGCTTTCCACAGTCCTACGATATGCATAGCCTGGTCAAATTCGTTTCTGAAGTAAAATCTGGCGCCAAGCGCGTGACCGCTCCAGTTTATTCTCATCTGATTTATGATGTTGTTCCTGACGGTAATAAAGTCATCGAGCAACCAGATATTCTTATTCTTGAAGGGCTGAACGTATTACAAAGCGGGATGGATTATCCTCACGATCCACATCGTGTGTTTGTTTCTGACTTTGTTGATTTTTCAATATATGTTGACGCGCCTGAAGAGCTGCTGCAAACCTGGTATATCAATCGATTTCTTAAATTCCGCCAGGGCGCTTTCTCTAACCCTGACTCTTATTTCCATAACTACTCAAAGCTACCTGAGCCTGAGGCTATAAATATAGCCACACAATTATGGACAGAGATTAATGGTCTGAATTTACAGGAAAATATACTACCCACTCGCGAACGTGCTAGTCTAATCATGACTAAAAGTGCTAATCACGCCGTTGAAAACGTACGGTTACGTAAATAAAGAAAATACATAATAAGGGGCTTCACGCCCCTTATTAAAAATAATCAATCAGCACTGCGCAGAGATATTTCACCGCCAATGAATGGTTTAATTACACCATTTTGATCAAGCAGTAATGCACCTTGTTGATCGATTCCCCGGGCAATACCAAAAATCTGTTGCTCACCGATTAATAGCTTAACAGGCCGATCAATAAAGTTGTCTAACGCACGCCAACGAGCAATAAACGGTGCCAATCCATCAATTTCAAACTGCCTCAGCGATTGACGTAATTCATTGAGCAAGGTCGCAGCCAATTCATTACGGTCAATGTTGATTCCCGCTTCCTGCAGATTTATCCAGCCCTGATTAATCGCATTGGCATTGGTTTCGCGCATCGCTAAATTAATACCTGCGCCAATCACCAATTGCGCCGCATCACCTGTTTTCCCCGTTAACTCGACCAAAATCCCGGCCAGTTTGCGATCGTTGAGGTATAGATCATTTGGCCATTTGACCCTGACATCTTCAGCGCCGAGATCTTTCAGCACCTCAGCCATCACGATGCCAATCACCAAACTCAGACCCATTGCTGCCGCGGGTCCCTGATCCAAACGCCAAAACATTGAGAGGTACAGGTTGGCACCAAAAGGCGAGATCCATTGACGCCCCCGCCGACCACGACCCGCTTGCTGATACTCTGCGACACAGGCATCGCCCGATTGCAGTTCGGTGATACGGTCCAGCAGATATTGATTGGTGGAATCCACAACAGGTAGCACAGTGACACGCTTATCTGTTAATTGGCTGAGTATACGTTCAACATCCAGCAATTGAATTGGGCTCGGTAAACTATAGCCTTTCCCTGGTACCGTAAACACGTCCAAACCCCATTCGCGAATGGTCTGGATATGTTTATTAATTGCAGCACGGCTCATACCCAGCAATTCGCCAAGATGCTCGCCAGAGTGGAAGTTGCCATCGGCTAGTATTGCAATGAGCTTAAGAGGAACTTTGGTATCCTTCATGAGAGAACCTCTACGGCATTTAATTCACTGTCCGCACCGATAAAGCGAACCTCGGGCTCTAACCATACATCGAACTTTGCCGCTACAGTATTACGTACATACCGAGCCAGAGCGACGACATCCTGGCTGGTAGCATTATCCAAATTAACCAGAACAAGTGCCTGCTGGCTATGTACCGCCGCACCGCCAATCTGATGCCCCTTAAGCTTACACTGATCAATCAGCCAGCCAGCAGCCAGCTTCACCTGCCCATCTTGCTGTGGGTAATGTGGCATACCAGGGAATTGAGCAATCATCGTAGCCGCCTTTTCATTGCTGACCAGTGGGTTTTTGAAGAAACTGCCGGCATTACCCGTCACCTTAGGGTCAGGTAGTTTACTGCGGCGCATCGCACACACGGAGTCAAACACCTGACGTGGTGTTACCGTTGCCGGATCCAGCTTCGTTAGATCGCCATAATTCAGCATCGGGTTCCATTGCTTGTTCAGACGTAGGCCCACACCAACAATAATGTGGCCCTTCTGGAAACGGTGTTTGAAAATACTTTCACGGTAACCAAACCCACAATCTGATGCCGAAATACGATCGATGGCGCCCGTTTTCAGATCCAGCAGATCGACATAGTCACATACGTTCTTGAGCTCAATGCCATAGGCACCAATATTTTGGATGGGGGCTGAGCCAACTAAACCGGGGATCAATGCAAGGTTCTCTAGCCCAGGAATACCTGTTTCCAGAGTGCGGCAGACCAAATCATGCCAACTCTCGCCCGAGCTAACGTGGAGAAACCAGGCATCTTTCTCTTCTCTGATATCGATGCCTTTTAATTGATTGATCATGACCGTACCAGAAAAGTCCTCAAGAAATAGGACGTTACTCCCCTCACCGAGTACCAGCAGTGGCTCTTGACGTTTCTGCGTTTTCTGCCAAACCTTGATCATTAATTCGATGGTATCTGCAATGACCAGATGCGCTGCGTTGGCCTGGAGCGCAAAAGTATTGTGTTTTTTTAATGACGCGCTTTCAGTAGACATAACGATAATTACCTATACGGAAATGAACCTTCACCTAGTCTACTCGATTCAGCTCTCGAGGCTAATATTTGTTTTCACTGATATTGCTTTTATCTTGAGATCATCTATAGGGTAAATACTTCTAATTGTTTTATAAGGTAATTTCTATATAAATTAACGAGATAAGGAAATGAATATAATGAACAGCCTGATAAGTGTCAGCAATATCCTCGCATTAGCGTTTATTTCCACAGGTTAAAGAATTCTATTCAGTCCTGTTTATATATGGCTGGAGTTGCTCATTTCCTTTAAACATTAAGGCTAATTATAAATATAACTGACTGACTTGTATTTGGAGGGGACCAGAAGGGTGCCTGAACTTAAGGCGCAGCATGTCTGCGCAGCTTTTTACTTTCGCACATAACAACAAGGCCTTCCGTAAGGGTGGCCTTGTTGTCATATTAATCTCCATGCCAGCGCCAAACTCCGGAGAGCAGACACAGTAAAAAGCCCCATGCTTTCGCATGGGGCTTTCTACTTTG
>NZ_LT883155.1:0-317755 GCF_900186025.1 Serratia grimesii | reverse complement strand
AGAAGGCCGCAACCCCTAAATGCAAAAAACTTTTCAAGCGCGTTTTTTTTCAACAAAACGCTGCACAAGCCAGCGTTTTCGTCACTTTTCATACTGAATTTGCCCAAACTCCTGAGCAAAACGGTCCACCATTTGCCAATCGGTATACTCAACTTCTTTACTGGTATCTGTTTCGCCGCCTGTCATACGCATAATAAGTTGAATCATGACGCGATCGAACCAGCGATAACGCGGATAACGCAGTGCGCCGGCAAACACGACACACTGTTTTGGTTGCCAAGGGGAGGACAACAGAAACTTGCGGGTATAAGCATTGGTCTGGGGTGAACGCTTCTCTGCTTTGCGGGCAGTCAGGTTAACGCTGAAAAATGCACTTGGCATCTGGTTCAACTGCTCGGCATGCTGCTTAACAAACTTAGCCAACGCCGGATGGAAATGTCCATAACGTATCGAGGCACCAATCAGCACCTGCTGATACTGGTTAAGGTCAACATCCTCCGCTTGCTGCAGATCAATCACGTCGCAGCGCAATGTATCCTGTAATTTGTTTGCTATATAAGAAGCGATAGAACGTGTTTGCCCATCACGGCTGGAATAAAGAATCAGTGCCTTCACGGCGTTACTCCTTCTATCAGGATCATTCACGCCAGAACGTCGGCGTAAACAGAACCAGTAGTGTAAAGACTTCAAGGCGCCCGAACAGCATCGTCAGAACCAGAATCCACTTCGCCGGTGCAGGCATAGTCGTAAAGTTATCCGCCACGACACCCAAACCCGGCCCCAGATTGTTCAACGTCGCAGTTACCGCAGCAAAAGCAGAGAAATCATCAACACCGGTAGCAATAATTGCCAGCATGCTGACGATAAAGACCAATGCATAAGCAGAGAAGAACCCCCATACCGCTTCAAGGATACGTTCCGGCAGCGCCCGGTTACCCAACTTGATCGTGTAAACAGCATTGGGATGCACCAGCCTTTTGAGCTCACGTGAACCCTGTAAATACAGCAACAGAATACGGATCACTTTCAGCCCGCCCCCTGTTGAACCAGCACAGCCGCCAATAAATGCAGAACACAACAACAACATCGGCAGGAATAACGGCCACTTGGCAATGCTGTCAGTGGTAAAGCCCGCTGTTGTCGCCATCGATACAACCTGGAAGAACGCTTGATTGACCGTTTCCATACCGGTTTTGTAAACCCCGTGCCCCCACAACACGGCAGTACACACCACCACCAGCGTCAGTTGCACAGCGATAAACATGCGAAACTCAGGATCGCGCCAATAGACTTTCAGGCTGCGACCACTCAGTAAGGCGAAGTGCAAACCGTAGTTACAACCCGAGATCAGCAGGAAGATAGCAATAATGGTGTTAATGGTTGGACTGGCGTAATACCCGATACTGGCATCATGGGTAGAAAAACCGCCAATGGCGATAGTCGAGAAACTGTGACCGATAGCATCGAATACCGACATGCCCGCGCCCCATAACGCCAATGCGCAGGCGATAGTCAGCAACACATAAATCAGCCACAGGGTTTTCGCGGTTTCGGCAATGCGTGGACGCATCTTGTTGTCTTTCAGCGGGCCGGGCATTTCTGCACGGTATAACTGCATGCCGCCGACGCCGAGGATTGGCAGTATCGCGACCGCCAAAACGATGATCCCCATCCCGCCCATCCACTGCAGCATCTGACGGTAGAACAAAATGGCTTTCGGCAACGAGTCCAATCCCACCAATGTGGTGGCACCTGTCGTCGTTAAGCCGGAGAAAGATTCAAAGAAAGCATCGGTTAGCGACAGGTTAGGCCGCTCCGAGAATAAAAACGGTAATGCCCCGACACTGCCCAGCACGGTCCAGAACAGCACCACAATCAGAAAACCTTCGCGTGGCTTCAGCTCATGCTTTTGCTTGCGATTGGGCCACCACAATATCAATCCAATGGTCACAGCCACAAAGAAGGTCTGGCTGAATGCCCTCCCCGCCCCATCGCGGTATATCAATGCCACCAGACCAGGAATAAACATCGTCCCGGAGAACAGGATGACCAGCAGACCAACGATACGGGTTATAGCGCGAAAATGCATTTCAGCACGATCCTTAGCAATTCAGTTGGGGGAATTATTGCGAAATGGGGGTCAATTGCAAATTACCGCGACTGAGATCACGTAATTTATTCCCGAACGCTTCAACCCCAGTTACCGGTAAAGTCAGATGCAGCAGGACCGAAGCGCCATACTCCCCCTGTACAATCCGCCCTTCTAATTGCTGCAACAGATTCTCTACCAATGCCAACTGCGCATAGTCACATTGCAAAGTATATTCGGCCTGCGGGATCTTGTAGCTTACGGCCAACTGCTTTAATGCTTGCTGCACACCACTGCCGTAGGCTCTCACCAAACCGCCAGTGCCGAGTTTAATACCGCCATAGTAACGTACTACTACAGCGGTGATTTCCCCTATACCACTCCCCATCAACTGCGCAAGAATGGGTTTACCCGCAGTGCCGGAAGGTTCCCCGTCGTCGGAAAACCCCAACTGTTGTGAATCAGTCGGGGGCCCAGCGACAAATGCCCAACAATGATGACGGGCGGTCGGGTGTTCATCACGAACCTGCTGGATAAACGCCTTGGCCGCATCAACCCCGCCAGTCGGCGCAAGCAGGGTGATAAAACGGCTCTTCTTTATTTCTTCGCTGACGCTAACAGGGCCTGCCGGGATCGGATAAGGCTGCATCAGGCCAGGTTCAGATCACGCGTCATGTTCTCAATACGCTTTTCGTGAATCACGATATTGTCTTCAATACGGATACCACCATAAGGTTTCAGCGCATCGATACGATCCCAGGCAAAGTGCTGGCTGAATTCGCCGCTACGCCATGGCGCTAACAGTGATTCAATAAAATACATGCCCGGTTCAATGGTCAATACCATGCCTGGTTGCAACACACGGGTGCAGCGCAGGTACGGGTATTTGGACGGAGCAGCCAGATGGGTACCTTGTTCATCCTGCATGAAGCCCGCAGAGTCATGCACCTGCAAACCCAAAGGATGCCCCAAACCATGTGGTAAGAACGGCGTCGTCAGCCCCTGCTCTACCATCGCTTCTTCACTGATGCCGCTCACCAGCTTGTGGCTCTTGAGCAGTTTTGCGATACGTTGATGCATCTGAACATGGTAATCGGTATAGCGTACGCCAGCTTTGATGGTCTCCATCAGTGCCAGTTGTTCGTGATTGAGATCTTTGACCAGCTGTGCGAAGTCACTACCGCTCTGACCGGCATAAGTTCGCGTCAAGTCAGCGGCATAGCCATTGTATTCCGCACCGGCGTCAATCAGGAAACTCAGTACTTCGGCCGGCGGCTGGTGATCCAGCGTGGTGTAATGCAGAACCGACGCATGTTCATTCAACGCAACAATGTTGTCATAAGGTACATCGGTGTCACGATGTCCGGTTGCCGTGAGATAAGCCAAGTTGATATCAAACTCGCTCATGCCCGACAGGAAGGCTTCATGGGCAGCACGGTGCCCCATCACTGCAGTTTTTTGCGCTTCACGCATACAGGCCAATTCATAACCTGTTTTGATTGAGCGATGGAAGTCGAGGTAGTTCAATACGGCTTTCGGATTGACGTTTTCCGCTGAGATGCCGAGGTCACGGGCACGCTGCTGTGCATAACCAATATAACCCACACGTTCACGCTGAGCAGGCAGTTGCTGCGCGATATCGTCAGCATTGGCCAACGGCATCAACTCAACAGATTTGGTCCAGAAACTCTCAGGCAACGGCTCAACACTGTGCCAGTAATCGACCGGCGAATAGAACCACAGCTTCGGTTTGTTAACGCCGTCCACCCACAGCCAACAGTTTGGCACTGAGGTGACCGGCACCCAGGCCTTAAAGTGCGCGTTCACTTTGAACGGATAACTGCGGTCGTCCTGGAAGATCCGTTGCAGTTCCCCTGAGTGGATCAGCAGCGCATCCAGTTTATTGCGCGTTAACACTTCACGCGCGCGTTTTTGTAGTTCTGCCAGGTGGTCGTTATACAAAGAAGCCAGTGTTTCCATCACAATACCCTTTTACATACCATTAGAACGGAATGCCTCATCTTAGCACACCGTTCCGGCGCACCAACCTCATCACCTCGGGCATGCGGGGCGGTTCGCAAATCGTTGTAAACGCCGTTACATCCGTAGCTTAACAATTAACCAGGCAATAAAACCCAACAAGGCAATAGCGGCCGCCCACAACCCGTGATGCTCGAGCAAAACCGCACCGGCAGCCGCGATACCCGCCAGACACTGTTGCAGAAATCCACATAACGCCATCGCATAGGCGCCACGCGCTTTGGCATCACTGACGGCCATCGCCATACTGTTAGGGAACAATACCGCCTGGCCAAAAATAGTCAGACAATACAGCACAACGAATAACGCCATGCCGGAAAGCCCCACCAGCAAGCCACTCCACCACAACAACATGATCGCAGCAGTCGTCATAGCGACAATACGCGCTCCCACCAGCATTAACCGCTTACCGCCGAAACGCGCCACGGTTCGGTTCACTACCATGGCTCCAGAAAAGTAAGCCACGCCGATGACCAGCCCCAGCGCCCCAAATGCCGTCACATTTAGGCCAAAACCCTGCTGCATGATAAACGGGCTCACTTCCTGCAACGTCACCGTTGTTGCGAACCCCAATCCACCAACACATGCTGGCCAGAAGAAGCCTGGGCGGCGCAGAATATGCCAATAGGTTGCCGCCATCCCCGGACGTTGCCCCTCTGTACGACCTGCCTCCAGCGGCAATGTCGCCATGAGCAACAAAATTGCCATCCCGGTCAGCCCCATCAGTACAAAACCCATTTGCCAGTGCGAATACTGGCTGAGTAACCCACCAATAAACTGCCCACCGCCCAACGCGGCGATAAAGGCGATCGACAACACAGAGAGCCGTCTCGCCAATTCATCGCCGTGCCAGTTATCGCGAACAATAATACGCGCGATAATCGCGGCACCGCCGGCTGCAACCCCTTGCAGTGCACGCAGCACCAATAACTGCGTGCCATTACTGCAAAACGTCAACAATAGGCTGCAACTGATGAACAGCACCAGAGATAACGTCAGTGGCAAGCGGCGACCAAAACGATCGGCTGCAGCCCCCCAAAACAACACCGGCAAGGCAGCGCCAATCACGAAGATTGATATCGAAAGCTCAGTTGCGCGGCGCGTCATCGCCAATTCCTGCATCACCGTAGGTAGAGAAGGCAAGTACACCGTTGTCGCCATTTGCGCCATAAAGACCAGCAGACAGGCCAGCGTCATCGTTCTGGCAGGAATACTCCAGAAACTACTGTGCTTTATGCATACTTCTTTACTCATTCCGTACCTCTGCGTGTGTCGCACTCGTCCACAGCAAGTCTATGGGGGCTTTCATGTGCCAGCAAATCACCATAACGCATAAAATATAACTTCGTTTTAAATCATAAGCCTACCTTATAGTCATGTGATCCGCCCTGCAAAAATGCAATCTCTCATTTGCATATTGTTAACATAAAAACCACACTCCTCATCATCTGGTCATACCAGATCAAACGCTGATTCAGGAGATACACATGCTCTACCAAGGCGAAACATTACAACTGCACTGGCTCGACAACGGCATCGCCGAGCTGGTGTTTAATGCCCCAGGTTCTGTAAACAAGCTGGATACCCGCACTGTTGCCAGCCTGGGTGAAGCACTCACGGTGTTGGAAAAGCAGACCGAGTTGAAAGGCCTGCTGCTGCGTTCCACCAAGGCCGCATTTATTGTCGGTGCTGATATCACCGAGTTCCTTTCGCTGTTTGCTGCACCGGCTGAAAAGCTGCAGGAATGGCTGGTCTTTGCCAATAGCATCTTTAACCGCTTGGAAGATTTGCCGGTACCGACCATTTCGGCCATTAACGGCTATGCGCTCGGCGGTGGTTGTGAATGCATTCTGGCGACCGATTTCCGCGTTGCCTCTCCAGATGCGCGCATCGGCCTGCCGGAAACCAAACTGGGCATTATGCCGGGCTTCGGCGGCTCTGTTCGTTTGCCACGCCTGCTGGGTAACGACAGTGCATTGGAGATCATCGCCGCCGGTAAAGACATCAGTGCTAAAGATGCACTGAAGGTCGGTTTGGTAGACGCCGTCGTTGCACCAGAAAAGTTGGTGGAAGCCGCGCTGAAAATGCTGCAACAGGCGATTGAAGGCAAACTGGACTGGCGCGCCTATCGCCAGCCAAAACTCGAGCCATTAAAACTCAGCCCAATTGAAGCGGCCATGAGCTTCACCACCGCCAAAGGCATGGTGATGCAAACCGCCGGAAAACATTATCCGGCGCCAATGACCGCAGTCAAAACCATTGAGGCCGCAGCCAAGCTGGGCCGTGATGAAGCATTGAAACTGGAAACCGCCAGCTTTGTGCCATTGGCCCGCTCCAAAGAGGCTCGCGCGCTGGTCGGCATCTTCCTTAATGACCAGTTTGTGAAAGGTCAGGCGAAGAAACTCGCGAAGAACGTTGAAGCACCAAAGCAAGCAGCGGTGTTGGGTTCCGGTATCATGGGTGGCGGTATCGCCTACCAGTCTGCGCTGAAAGGCGTACCGGTTGTCATGAAAGACATTAACGACAAATCCCTGACGCTCGGCATGAATGAAGCCGCCAAGCTGCTTAACAAGCAGTTGGAGCGTGGCAAGCTAGACGGCATGAAGATGGCGCAAGTGTTGTCGACCATTCAACCGACTCTGGATTATGCCGGTATCGAACGTGCGCAAGTAATCGTCGAAGCCGTTGTCGAGAATCCAAAGGTTAAGGCAGCAGTACTGTCCGAAGTGGAAGGCTTGATCGGCGAAGATACTGTACTGGCGTCAAATACGTCGACCATTCCGATTAATCACTTGGCAAAATCATTGAAGCGCCCGCAAAACTTCTGCGGCATGCACTTCTTTAACCCAGTACATCGCATGCCGCTGGTGGAAATCATCCGTGGTGAACAAACCAGCGATAGCACCATTGCCGCTGTGGTGGCTTACGCCAGCCGCATGGGCAAAACGCCGATTGTAGTAAATGACTGCCCAGGGTTCTTCGTCAACCGTGTGTTGTTCCCATATTTTGCCGGTTTCAGCATGCTGCTGCGCGACGGGGTGGACTTCCGTCAGATCGACAAAGTGATGGAGAAGCAGTTTGGCTGGCCAATGGGCCCCGCTTACCTGCTCGACGTCGTCGGTATCGATACTGCACACCACGCTCAAGCAGTGATGGCGGCAGGTTTCCCAGAGCGCATGGGCAAAGATTATCGCGACGCCATCGATGTAATGTTTGATAACCAGCGTTTCGGTCAGAAAAACCAACTGGGCTTCTATCGTTACAGCCAGGACAGCAAAGGCAAACCGCGTAAAGACAACGATGAGCAGACCGACACGTTACTGGCTGAAGTCAGCCAACCGCGCCAAACCATCAGCGACGAAGAAATCATTGCCCGTATGATGATCCCAATGATCAACGAAGTCGTACGTTGTCTGGAAGAAAACATTATCGCCAGCCCGGCCGAAGCGGATATGGCGTTGGTCTATGGCATCGGTTTCCCTCCGTTCCACGGCGGGGCGTTCCGTTACCTGGATACGCTTGGCACTGCCAATTATGTCGAACTGGCCCAGCGTTATGCGCATCTCGGTGCCCTGTATCAGGTACCTGCCGGTCTGCGCGCCAAAGCTGAACGTAATGAAAGCTACTACCCGGTGGCAGCGCCGCTGTCCGATGTCTCCACTGGCCAACCGGCATGAGGTCATAAAGATGGAAAACGTAGTTATTGTTGATGCCGTACGCACGCCGATGGGCCGCTCTAAGGGCGGCGCCTTCCGCCAGGTACGCGCTGAAGATCTTTCCGCCCACCTGATGCGCGCGGTACTGAGCCGTAATTCGTCACTGGATGCCGCCGAAATTGACGACATTTATTGGGGTTGTGTGCAGCAAACGCTGGAACAGGGCTTTAACATTGCCCGTAACGCCTCACTGCTGGCCGAAATCCCACATAGCGTACCTGCGGTTACCGTAAACCGGCTGTGTGGCTCCTCCATGCAGGCGCTGCACGATGCCGCACGCGCCATTATGGTCGGCGATGCACATGTCAGCCTGATTGGTGGCGTAGAGCATATGGGCCACGTACCAATGAATCACGGTGTGGATTTCCACCCGGGCCTGAGCCGCAGCGTGGCAAAAGCCGCCGGTATGATGGGCCTGACCGCTGAGATGCTGGCCAAGATACACAATATCAGCCGTCAGATGCAGGATGAGTTCGCCGCACGCTCGCACCAACGCGCGCATGCCGCCACCCTGGCCGGCTATTTCAAGAATGAAATCATCCCAACCACCGGCCACGACGCCGACGGTGTACTGACTCGTTATGATTTCGACGAAGTGATTCGTCCAGAAACGACCGTAGCCAGCCTTGCAGCACTGCGCCCGGCTTTCGATCCGGTCAACGGCACTGTGACCGCAGGTACCTCTTCAGCATTGTCCGACGGTGCGTCGGCTATGTTGCTGATGAGCGAATCACGCGCCAAATCGCTCGGTCTGAAAGCCCGCGCACGCATTCGCTCGATGGCAGTCGTCGGTTGCGACCCATCCATCATGGGTTACGGCCCGGTACCTGCCAGCAAGTTGGCGCTCAAACGTGCCGGTCTGAGCGTGCAGGATATCGATTTGTTCGAACTGAACGAAGCCTTTGCCGCACAGTCTCTGCCTTGCATCAAGGATCTGGGGCTGTTGGACAGTATCGACGACAAGATTAACCTGAATGGCGGCGCCATTGCATTGGGCCACCCGCTGGGCTGCTCAGGCTCACGCATCTCGACAACGCTGTTGAACAACATGGAACGCCGTGACGTGCAATTTGGTTTGGCGACCATGTGTATTGGATTGGGACAGGGGATCGCGACCGTCTTTGAACGCGTTTAGCTGTGTCTATTAGGGATGACTGCGTCAACACTTAAAATCGCAGCATCCCACCAAGTTTAGTTGCCGTACTTCCCGCCTGTCAGGGGCGGGTTTTTTATGCATGTTATTCGCCGGCGCCCAAATAAAAACGGGGCGACCACCGGCCACCCCGTCTTATGCCTATCCCGTGTATTAGATAAACGAGAAGGCATCACCGAACATGTGTGCTTCCAGCGCACCACGTTCGGCACAGAAACGCTCCCGAGCAATTTTTGCCATTTCAAAACGCCCGGCAATATAGATATCGTGCTCCGCCAGCGTACCGAAGTCCTGCAATACCGCGCTGAGAACCGTGCCACTACGGCCACGCCACTCGTCTTCCGGTTGTTCAACTACCGGGATCACTTTCAGGTTCGGGTGTTGCACCGACAGTGCTTCCAGCTCACTCAAATCGTACAGGTGCTTCAGCTCACGCCCGCCCCAGTAGATAGAGATATCGCGGTTCGGCTGCTGCTCCAACGCAGCCAACAGAATCGAGCGCGCATAGGAGAACCCTGTACCACCGGCGATCAACACCAGCGGACGACTGCCTTCCTCACGCAACCAAGCGTCACCGTGCGGGATATCAACGGTAATCGCCTGCTCTTTCAGAATACGATCCATCACCGCCATAGCGTACAGATTCAGTTCCGAAGCACCAATGTGCAGCTCAATGTAATCCTGCTCTGTCGGGATCGAGGCCAATGAGAACGGGCGCTTGTCACGCTCATCCATCACCACCATCAAATACTGCCCTGCCTTGAAAGAAAACGGTGCCTCAGGCACCAAACGTACCCGGTAAACCGTATCGGTAATGGCCTCTACGGAGGTCACTTTACAGCTCAATATTGTCATGCGTTCCCTCTGTCGGGTCATCAATGCAAAACTGAGAACAGAGCCTGACTTACCCTTCATACTTGAAGCTGAATCTTTATTGGCTTTACTCGCTGACCTCGGCCACTTCAATATCTAAGTGCCAAGGGATTCGCTGCGTTGCCACTTCAATGCAACCCCAATTACTTGGATAGATTATATTGTCGGTTCTCTGTCACTTAAAATTGCGAGCTCATCCCAGATTTCGTCGACGCGCGCACGCACCTTTTCATCCATCTGAATCGGACGGCCCCATTCGCGCGGGGTTTCACCCGGCCATTTATTGGTGGCATCCAGCCCCATCTTCGATCCCAAACCGGAAACCGGCGAGGCGAAGTCCAGATAATCGATCGGCGTATTCTCCACCATAACAGTATCCCTTGCCGGATCCATTCGGGTGGTGATCGCCCAGATCACATCATTCCAGTCACGAGCATTGATGTCATCGTCACAAACAATCACGAACTTGGTGTACATGAACTGACGCAGGAATGACCAGACGCCCATCATTACGCGTTTAGCATGACCCGCATACTGTTTCTTAATGGTCACTACCGCCAGGCGATAGGAACAACCTTCAGGCGGCAGATAGAAATCAACAATTTCCGGGAACTGCTTTTGCAAGATTGGCACAAATACTTCGTTCAACGCCACACCCAACACCGCCGGCTCATCCGGCGGACGGCCGGTGTAGGTCGAGTGATAAATGGCGTCGCGACGTTGAGTAATGTGGGTGATAGTGAAGACTGGGAAGTGGTCTATCTCGTTGTAGTAACCGGTGTGATCACCATACGGGCCTTCCGGCGCCATTTCACCCGGCTCAATGTAACCTTCTAACACAATTTCTGCGCTGGCGGGCACTTCCAGATCGCAAGAGATACACTTGACCACTTCGGTCTTATTGCCACGCAATAGCCCAGCAAAAGCATATTCAGACAGGGTATCCGGCACTGGCGTCACTGCACCAAGAATAGTGGCAGGATCTGCGCCTAGCGCGACGGCAACCGGGAAACGCTCACCGGGATGTGCCTGGCACCATTCAAGATAATCCAGCGCGCCGCCGCGGTGCGACAACCAACGCATGATGACTTTATTCTTGCTCAGCACCTGTTGACGATAGATACCCAGGTTCTGTCGCTCTTTTTGCGGCCCACGAGTGACTGTCAGGCCCCAGGTGATCAACGGTGCCGCGTCTTCCGGCCAGCAGTGCATCACCGGGATACGGCTGAGATCGACGTCATCGCCCTGCCATACCTGTTCCTGGCAAGGCGCTGAACCCAAGACCTTGGTCGGCATGTTCAACACTTGCTTGAACTTCGGCAGTTTATCAAACAGGTCGCGAAAACCCTTTGGTGGCTCTGGCTCTTTCAGGAACGCCAGCAATTTGCCGACTTCACGCAACGAGCTGACATCCTCCTGCCCCATGCCCATCGCAACGCGATTGGCGGTTCCGAACAGATTGCACAGCACAGGCATGTCGTACCCTTTCGGGTTTTCGAACAGCAGCGCCGGGCCGCCCGCACGTAAAGTACGATCGGCAATTTCTGTCATTTCCAGATAGGGATCAATCGGCTGGCTAATGCGTTTTAGTTCCCCTCTCTTTTCCAGCAACGAGAGGAAATCGCGTAAGTCACGGTATTTCATGCTGATCATTATAACGGCCAGTGAGGAGGGCATTATAAGCCCTCTTCACGGTTGTTGCTGCACTTTTGTTAAACACCGGTAAATACATCGCCGGTTCTCAGTGGCACGTGAACGGCACCAACGTATGTAACGCCTGTGTATCACGGTACTCCTGGGTCTCCACACCGTGGCGGAACACCTTGAAACCTTGCTCTCTGGCGCTGAAGTAACGCAAATCATTACCCTCAACGTGCAGCAGGCTACCTTCACGCAACGCCACCACAGACTCGCTTGGATTAACCGCGCAAAACTCCGCCAGACGTTCATCACGCGTTTCGCCCATGTGGCCACTGATATGAGCATCAATGTAGTGCGGGTTAATTTGAACCGGGAACAGGTTCAATGCTGGCAGTACGACGCTATTGCGCACTGGCATGTCATTGGTGGTACGAATGCTTGGTGTGGCAACGTTGCAACCCGCGCTCCAGCCCACATAGGGTACGCTACGTTCACGCACCGCTCGCTGGATAGGGACGATCAAACCGTTCTCATGCAGCATCTGGTTTAGCATCCAGGTATTGCCACCGCTGACCAAAATGCATTCCGCCTGTGCTATCGCCGCAGCCGGGGACTCGGCATGGTGAATGCTGGTTACGTTAATACCTAACGTTTGCGACAAGTCCTGCGCGCGTTGATCGTAATCACTGCGGATCATGGCATAAGGGATAAAAACGGCGGACGTGATGCCGCGGCGTGCGATCATCGCCAACAGGTGCGTCTTGGCATAGCCCAGCAGCTCATCCTCCCCGGACAGCTTGCCGTTACTCAACAGAAATAGTTCCATTTCTCCCCCTCAATCAAAAACGATGAATAGCGTCACATCTGGCAATCTCAGGCCAAGGCATACTGCGACGGTAGCAAATTTTTAGCCCTCTGTTATACCCAAGCCGTGCGAATAAGTGTGTGACCCTTCGCTAATTGCCAACGATTCATGCAGATAGCGACAGTTACATGCTGAAACTTGCACCACTATGTATCCGTAATGGCTTTTGATATGCTTACCGGCTGACAGAAAGGCATGTGAAATTATGGAATCTTGGTACCTACTGTATTGTAAACGCGGCCAACTTTTACGGGCGCAGGAACATCTGGAGCGGCAGGAAGTGAACTGCCTGAGCCCAATCATTACGTTGGAAAAGATCGTACGCGGCAAACGCATTGCGGTCAGCGAACCCCTGTTCCCCAACTACCTGTTTGTGGAATTCAATCCGGAACGCATCCATACCACGACCATCAGTGCAACACGTGGTGTCAGCCACTTCGTACGCTTTGGTTCAACGCCGACCACTATCCCGCAGAAAGTGATCGAAGAGTTGCAGACGCATACCGGCGAAACCTACTTCGATCCTGAAACCCCGCAACCGGGAGATAGCGTGTTGATCGTCGACGGCGTGTTTGAAGGGTTAAAAGCCATCTACACCGAGCCTGACGGCGAGGCGCGCTCAATGCTGCTACTGAACCTGATAAACAAGCAAGTGACTCAGAGTGTCGATAACCGGCAGTTTCAAAAGTTGTAATGCAAAAAGGCGCCTATGGCGCCTTTATCGTTGGTAATCGCGTCTTAGCGCTGCATCGCGTCGTCATGCATCCACTGAGCAACTCGCTTGGCAAAGTAGGTCAGCACACCGTCAGCACCGGCGCGTTTGAAGCACATCAGTGATTCCATTACCGCGGGCTGCTCCTGCAACCAACCATTCTGAATCGCTGCCATATGCATCGCATACTCACCTGACACCTGATAGGCAAAAGTCGGCACACCGAAGGTGTCTTTCACCCGGCGTACCACGTCCAGATAAGGCATACCCGGCTTAACCATTACCATATCTGCGCCTTCCTGCAGATCTTGTGCAATTTCCTGCAACGCTTCGTCGCTGTTGGCCGGGTCCATCTGGTAGGTTTTTTTGTTGCCGCCTTTCAGATTGCCGCTTGAACCCAGCGCATCGCGGAATGGGCCGTAGTAACAAGACGCATATTTTGCGGAGTAAGCCATGATCTGAGTATTAATCAGACCTTGATGCTCCAACTGATCGCGAATCGCGCCAATACGACCATCCATCATGTCACTTGGTGCCACGATTTCTGCCCCGGCTTCTGCATGAGACAGCGCCTGACGCACCAGAATTTCTTTGGTGATATCGTTGATGACATAGCCTTGCTCATCAATGATGCCGTCCTGACCGTGAGTGGTGTAAGGATCAAGCGCCACGTCAGTCAAAATGCCCAGCTCTGGCACCGCGTCTTTCAACGCACGTACCGTACGTTGCACCAAACCGTCCGGGTTATAAGCTTCTTCTGCGTGCAGTGACTTCAGGCCTGGCTCAATAACCGGGAACAGGGAGATCACGGGCACACCCAGCTTAGCGATGGCTTCCGCTTCTTTAATCAGTAGATCGATGCTCATGCGTGATACGCCGGGCATGGATGATACGGCTTCCTGACGGTTACTGCCTTCCATGACAAATACCGGGTAGATCAGGTCGTTAACCGTCAGTTGGTTCTCCGCCACCAAGCGACGACTGAAATCATGACGGCGCACGCGGCGCATACGACGACCTGGGAAGGTACCCGGAAATGCATAGCTCATAGTTTTCTCCTAACTCATTCCAGCCGGAAAAGCCGGCGGGCGTTCTCATCGGTTTTCTGCCCCAGCCATTCGGGGTCTTCGTGTCGCCAGGCGGCCACCTGCCGGACGATATGAGGCAAAAAACAGGGTTCGTTGCGGCGAGATGCAGGTTTCGGATGTAAATCCCGGGGCAACAGATAGGGTGCGTCGGTTTCCAACAACAAACGATCGGCCGGAATCTGCGGCAACAGTGCACGCAACTCCAGGCCACGCCGTTCATCACAGACCCAACCGGTAATACCGATCGACAAGCCAAGCGACAGACAGCCTTCTAATTCTTCAGCGGTGCCCGTAAAACAGTGCACCACTGCCGCGGGCAGTTTATCCAACCATGGCGCGAGCAGCGCGGCAAAACGTGCGTGCGCATCGCGGCAATGAAGAAATACCGGCAGCGACAGCTCTGCAGCTAACGCAAGCTGTGCGCTGAATGCCACCTCTTGTTGCTCTGGTGTGGAAAAATTACGATTAAAATCCAGCCCACATTCCCCCACCGCCGCGACGTGCGGTTGAGCGGCCAATTCGTGGATATGTTCAGCGACCTGCTCGTCCCAACTACTGGCATGATGCGGATGCACGCCCGCAGTGGACCAACAGTAGCCGGTGTGCAACTGCGCCAGCTCACTGGCAGCCCGGCTCTCCGTCAGATCCGTACCGGTAATCAGCATCCCTTTCACGCCTGCGGCGCGCGCACGTTCCAGCACGGCGGGACGGTCCTTGGCAAACTGTGAACTGGTGAGATTTACGCCGATATCAAACATGGTTTTCCCAAAGTAAAAGCCGCCCAGCGGGCGGCTTTAGACAAACAAAGATTAAGGTGCCGGGGGTTCATCACCCTCGTCTTCTTCTTCCGGCTGCGAACGACGCTTACCCGTGTAGAAACGGGCAAAGAACACGCCCACTTCAAACAACAGGTACATCGGGATCGCCAGCAGAGTCTGCGAGAATACATCCGGCGGGGTCAACAGCATACCGACCACGAAAGCGCCGACCAGAACGTAAGGTCGTTTCTTTTTCAGGTCTTCCGGTGAAGTGACGCCACTCCAACACAGCAAAATAATGGCAACCGGAACCTCAAAGGCCACGCCAAACGCCATAAACAGTGCCATGACGAAATCGAGGTAGTTATTGATGTCAGTTGCAATCATCACCCCAGCGGGTGCCGTCTTGGCAAAAAAACCAAACGCCAACGGGAACACGATAAAGTAGGCAAACGCCATACCGAGATAGAACAGCAGGCTGCTGGACACCAGCAACGGCATCATCAGTCGACGTTCGTGCTTGTACAGCGCCGGTGCGATAAATGACCAGACCTGATACAAAATCACCGGCGCGGAGACAAACACCGAAACGATCATGGTCAACTTGATCGGCGTAAAGAACGGTGAAGCCACGTCGGTGGCGATCATGCTCGCCCCGGCGGGCAGTTGCTTGATCAGCGGCGCAGACACCAGTTGATAGATGTCATTGGCGAAAAACACCAGCACCAGAAAGATCACCAGTATGCTGATAATTGAGTTTAACAACCGCTTACGCAGTTCTATCAGATGACTGATAAGGGGTTGGGTATCTTCAACAGCCATGTTTTAACGATCGCCACTAGGTTGGTGAGACGCTGGGGTTTTATCCGCAACAGGTTCTGGGGTTGCCTGAACAGCTGACGTCGCCGGTTGTTTAACCGGCGTGACTGCCGGCGGTTCAACTTGCGGCGTTGCCGTAACTGCCGGCTCCGGCACTGCAGCCGGAGATGATGCAACAGCCGCAGCCTCTGCCGGCGTCACGCCGTCATGAATGGCTTCCGGGTCAGTGACCAGAGGGTTATGAATGGTGTGTGCTGGCTCGGTCTTGTTGTCGCCCTGATAAGAACGTTTCAGCGATTCCGCCGCGTCTTTCAGCTCATCCATTGACGCCTTTAACTCTGGCGACAAATTCTGCATGCCTGCTTTCTCTACCTTTTTCAGGCTGTCCTGCAATTCTTGCAGCTTCAGCTCCTGAGAAAGTTCGTTCTGCACCGAAGCCGCAAGCGATCGCAGCGCGCGGATCCAGCCCGAAACTGTTCTTACCGCTACCGGCAGCCGTTCCGGCCCAAGTACCACCAGGCCAATAACCAGAACCAGCAACAGTTCACTAAACCCAATGTCAAACACGGTTTATACCTGCTCTTTGTTCTTCGACTCTTCCGCTTTCACTTCCGGCTGCTTATCGGTAATAGGCTTGGCCGTGAAGTCAGCGTCATCCAGGCTGTTTTTCTCAGCCGTGTTGGTCGGCGGCGTGTTTTCATCGCCGATCGCCTTTTTGAAACCCTTGATTGATGCACCGAGATCAGACCCCAACGTGCGGAGCTTTTTGGTACCAAACAGCAGCACCACAATCACTGCGATGATCAACAATTGCGTAATACTAATACCGCCCATTGCAATTACCTCTATTTTTACAGGGTTTTTTCAAAATCCGTCGCATTATACGGCAGATTTTACCAGAGTTTCTAACCAATTCAGGCAGTTCGCTTCCAACCGATCAGCCAGGAAACGATGCCGGCTGCTATTAGCCATGCGGGGAATACAGCAACCTCGCCCAACAGCAAAATCGTACCGCTTACTATCAGTGTAGCGCCAACGCCGAACAAATAACGCGATTGCCCCTGACGGACGCGCTGGGCCTGCATCTGATTAGTCAGCTTATCAACACTTTGTTGCAACAACTTATGCTGCTGCAGGCTATCGTAAAATAATTCAGGCAGCTCAGGCAGTTTCTCTGCCCAAAACGGCGCTTTTTCTTTCAGTGCGCGGATCACTGCCGGTATACCGACCTGATCACGCATCCAGCTTTCCAGGAACGGTTTGGCCGTCGTCCACAAATCCAACTGCGGATAAAGCTGTCGACCCAGACCTTCAACATACAGCAAGGTCTTCTGCAATAACACCAGTTGAGGTTGCACTTCCATATTGAAACGACGCGCGGTATTGAACAGGTTCAACAGCACGTTACCGAACGAAATTTCTTCCAATGGCTTCTCGAAGATCGGCTCGCACACGGTGCGGATAGCGAATTCGAAATCCTCAACGTTGGTATCGCGCGGCACCCAACCAGAATCAACATGCAGCTCCGCAACCTTACGGTAATCACGGTTGAAGAAGGCAATAAAGTTTTCCGCCAGATAGCGTTTATCGTCCTTGTTCAACGAGCCGACAATACCGCAATCAATGCCGATATAGCAGGGGTCTTCAGGATGCTCATAGCTGACAAAAATATTACCGGGATGCATGTCCGCATGGAAGAAGCTGTCGCGGAATACCTGGGTAAAGAATACCTGAACCCCACGTTCGGCCAACAGTTTCATGTTGGTGCCCTGCTTTTCCAGCGTCTCAATATCCGAGACAGGGATGCCGTAAATGCGTTCCATGACCAGCACGCTTTCGCGGCAGTAGTCCGAATACACTTCCGGCACGTACAGCATAGGGCTACCGTCAAAATTGCGGCGCAGCTGGATGGCGTTAGCCGCTTCACGCAGCAGATTCAGCTCGTCCAGCAAGGTCTTTTCATACTCGCGCACCACTTCACGCGGGCGCAAGCGGCGACCATCTGGCATCAGTTTGGGCACCCAGGCCGCTAAACGATACATCAGGCGCACATCGGCCTTGATGATTGGCCCGATATCCGGCCGAATCACCTTCAACACCACTTCCTGACCGGTCGTTTTCAGCCGCGCGGTATGTACCTGAGCTATCGATGCCGAGGCTAGCGCCTGTTGGTCAAAATCATCAAACCAGGTTTCCAGCGGGCCGCCCATCGCCAATTCAATATGCTTGCGCGCCAGCGCACCGTCGAAAGGAGCAACCCGATCCTGCAGCAACGTCAGTTGATCGGCGATCTGTGGTGGGAACAGGTCGCGACGGGTAGACATCATCTGGCCAAACTTAATCCATACCGGCCCCAGTTCCTGCAGAGCCAGACGCAGACGCTCGCCCAATGGTTTATCTGCATGGCGGTTCGGCATCCAGAACAGCAGGCGGCGGCCAAATCGCAGTGGCCACGTCAAACGCATCTTGGGGATCAGTTCATCCAGGCCATAACTGAGAAAAACGCGGACGATCAAATACAGGCGGCGTAGTTCGCCAGGGGTCATCGCTTACCCTCCAACTTGTCCATACGAGCAATCAGCGCTTCGACGTTGCGAACGGTGGCATCAACCTCTTCATTGAACCACACAACTTCCAATGGGCCTGGTGCCATACGCCACTCTTCCGTCAGTGTCTCAGCCACATAATGCTGCTGACGCTGTAAACCGGCTTTCAGCAGATTCGCCCCCTTTCCTAGAACCTGAGTGACACCCTGCGCAGCAATATCGCCGATGTAAGGTGCCAGCCATTCCGCCGGATCCCACTCAGCCAGATCAAGCAGCCCGACCAGTTGTTGCACGACCTGAATATCACCTTCGACAATCAGTTCGCCGCTGCGCATCAATGGCGAAAGCTGTTGGCGATCCCGCAATTTCAGCAGCACCGAGATACGACTACGCACCGTGCAGTCGGCAGTGTCATCAGACTGGCCAAGCACATCGACACGCTGTTCACTGAAGATCAGCACCAGCGGAGAGGCAAGTTCCTGCAACTCAATACGCAAAACCTTGCCAACCAGCCGCTGACGGGCCGCCTTCATACTGCGATCGCGAAACAGCAGGCTGTTGAGCGATGTTTCCAGTACGCCGGTCAACAACGGGGTTAACAGCATCGGCATGTCCATATCAGAACTTGAAGCCACGGTGCAGGGCCACAATACCGCCGGTCAGGTTAAAATAGGTCACGTTGTCAAAACCGGCGGCCCCCATCATGCCCTTGAGTGTTTCCTGATCAGGATGCATGCGGATCGACTCAGCCAGATAACGGTAGCTTTCCGGATCCTTCACCACCAGCTCACCGATTTTCGGCAGCACGTGGAACGAATAGGCGTCATAGGCTTTGCTCAGCGGCGCCAGCAAAGGTTTGGAGAATTCCAACACCAGCAGACGACCACCCGGCTTCAGCACTCGGAACATGGAGCGCAGCGCTTTGTCTTTATCGGTGACGTTGCGCAGGCCAAAAGAAATGGTGATGCAGTCAAAATAGTTATCTGGGAACGGCAACGCTTCGGCATTGGCCTGAACGTAGCTGACGTTGCCGATAATGCCGCGATCGCGCAGTTTTTCGCGCCCCATCTTCAGCATAGAATCGTTAATGTCCGCCAGTACCACCTGTCCTTGCTCACCGACCATGCGGGAGAACTTGGCGGCCAGGTCACCGGTGCCACCGGCCAGATCCAACACCCGCTGCCCACGGCGCACGCCGCTGCAATCAATGGTAAAACGCTTCCAGATACGGTGGATGCCAAACGACATCAGGTCGTTCATCACGTCATACTTTGCGGCTACCGAATGAAAAACGTCTGCCACCATGGCCTGCTTTTCGTCTCGAGCTACGGTGCGAAAACCGAAATCGGTGGTTTCCTGCGGTTGATCTGCCATTGTCCTGCCTGCTATTCAGTCAATTTAGTGTGGTGGAGTGTACCAGAACCCCACGGAATACCCCACCTCGCAGCGGTTGTCATGCCTGCGATGCGGAGCGTGGTTCCTCTACGGCGTCGTCGCCTTCCGTCTCCGGCAGCGTATCAACGTCATCGTCGCCCGCCGCCTCAAATTCTTCATCATGCTGAGCACTGGCTTGCTGAGCCAGCAGCGGGTTGATCGGTCTTTTCACCTCAACCCCAAGCGCACGGAACCCCTCGGTCTGTCCGATAAGATTACCACGGCCTTCGCTCAGTTTGTTCATCGCCAGACGATAACTCCCCTGGGCCTTGTCCAGGCTCTGCCCCAGCGACGACATATCGTCGACAAACAGCCGCATTTTGTCATACAGCCGCGCAGCCCGGTCAGCAATGCGTTGCGCATTCTGGCTCTGGTGTTCATAGCGCCAAAGGTTGGTGATAGTCCGCAATGCCACCAACAGTGTGGTTGGGCTGACCAGCATGATGTTGTGTTTTAACGCATCGCTAATCAGCTCCGGCTCACGGTCGATAGCCAATAGGAAGGCCGGCTCCACCGGAATAAACATCAGCACGTAGTCCAGTGAACGCAGGCCAGGCAATTGCTGGTAATCCTTACGTCCCAGCAGACGGATATGACCGCGCAACGAGGCAATATGCTCACTCAGTGCCGCCTCACGTTCAACTTCATCTTCACTGTTGAAGTAACGTTCGTAGGCCACCAACGACATTTTCGCATCGATCACCACGTCCTTACCCTGAGGCAAACGCACGATCACATCAGGTTGCATACGGCTCTGGTGATCTACCCGCACGTTGACCTGGGTTTCATACTCATGTCCTTCACGCAAACCGGAGGCTTCGAGCACCCGGCTCAGCACCACTTCCCCCCAGTTACCCTGCGTTTTATTATCCCCTTTCAGGGCTTTGGTAAGGTTGATGGCTTCACGCGCCATCTGCGCATTGAGCTGCTGCAGGTTGCGTATTTCGTGGGTCAAAGTATGGCGTTCACGTGCTTCCTGACCAAAACTGTCCTGCACCTGACGGCGGAAACCATCCAGCTGTTCACGCAGCGGCAGCAACAGGCGATCCAAACTTTGCTTATTTTGCTCGTCTACCTTGCGCCCGCTGTGTTCAAAAATGCGGTTAGCCAAATTCTCGAACTGGGTAGTGAGACGTTGCTCGCTGTTAATCAACAGACGTTGTTTTTCTTCTGCCGCCATGCGGGTTTCTTCCAGGCGGATGGTCACCTCACGCAACTCGGCTTCCTGGGCGCTATTTACCTCACGTTGCGCCCGCAGTTCCTGATTCAACTGCTCACATTCATTGCGCCAGTGATTAAGCTGCTGAAGCTTTTCATGCCCGGCCGCCAACTGGCTGTGCAAATTACGTAATTCCAGCTCAGTCTGACGCATGTGTTGTTCATTACGCTGCAGTATTTCCTGTCGGGACGCGGTTTCCTGCTGCGCCTGTTGCAGCGATTGTTCCAGCAGCCGCAGCTCAGTTTCATGCTGTGCCTGTGTCTGTTGTACACGCAAGCTGGCGATAAGCCATCCCAGCAGCAGGCCGATAGCTACCCCACCTATACCGTAAATTAAACTGGTATCCACCACCCTGCCTCCTGTTACACCTGACTTTTCCGGCGTTCTATACGCCTCTTGTCCGTCACGTTAAAGGGAGCCTGTATGGATGTCCAGCGTGTTTTCATGGAAGGAACGCGGCAGTCAAGCGATACCGCGCTGATCAGGCAGGCTAAAACAGTTTGAAGCGGTATTCGGCGATAAACTCCGCCGCCAGAGAATGAGACGTCTGATAGCGCCCATCCGATATTACCGGTGTTTTATTTGCGTTCTTATAGGACCACCCCGGACCAAACATGGCAAAAATCGTCAGGTTTTTTAATGTTGGGTGCGAAGGCATCCAGCGCCCAAACGCGTTGATTTCACCAGTACGTACGGCAATACCCTGATAGCTGAACTGACCATAGTTCGTGGCGAGCCCAGCGGTGAATTCAGGTGTAATACGGTATTCAGCCATTGCCGCCAACATTGTTTCGCCATCACGCATATAGTCTTCGCCAGCATAGGCCATTGACGTGAAAGTACCACGGGAGTTTTTCGCCATATGCCGTGGGTAAAACCCCAGCATCCCTTCTCCTTTGGGCGCCCGCGTGTGACCAATGCCAAGCTTCAGGCTCCAAAGCGGCGCCTGCCATTTGGCATCAAAAGCATAGTGGTTAGCATGGCGATCGAAATTGCGTTTGTTTAGTGCCATCACCTTGTAATTGTCCAGCGCCTGAGTGGTATAAATCTGGCTACCAAGGCTGAGTTTTTCATTGGGCTTGAACACCATCCGCAAGATCTGCCGACGTAGATAGTCCTGAGATTCGCCATACGCCAATTGGCCGTTGAACACTTTATTCTCATAACCTAATTCGCCCGTGGCGAGGTGATTGATGTAATGACCATCATTGGTTTGCAAGCGCAGACTGTCGGGGGAGTTACGATCCATCGCGTGTTCGACATAAGCGCCACGTACAGCGAACTCTGTCCCCGAGACGCCCCCTGACCAGCCTAAATACGTGGTCGGTGAAAGGCGCGTGGACGTGGAAATCACACCGTAGTTACGCAATATTTGCCACCCCCACTGGGCATTAAGCGCCGTGCCACTCACCTCTCCTTTCAATTTGACGTAACGCTGTCCAACTTTACTGAATCCAGCGGCATTACTCTTACTGTTACCTGGGCCGTTGTTGTACAAGACCCCTCGGGTATTGAAATAGTCGCTGGCACCCAGTTTCACCGCACTGTAGTAATCGAGGTTCACCCCAAGGGTATCGGCGAGATAACCGGACTGATAGCCCAGAGCCAGCCCTTGCCCCCAGGCGTTGTGGACCTCCTTCGGGTTAGCCGCGTCTTCTTTAAGGTATTTCCAGTAATTTTTCAGTGTGATCTCAGCCTGACTGTCGCGAATAAAAGACGCATTGGCGAGGCTGTCACCCGCGGCATGCAACGCGGGTGACAAGAGCGAAATAGCGATAACGCACCATGAAGCGAAAACTCTCATTATTATCATCCCCAGAATTTGGCATAGAAATGCCCGGCCGGGCGGCATCAATTTCCGCCCGACACTAAAAAATAAGAAGGGTGTATTTATTCTATAACTTTAACGTTACTGACCTTTATTAATAATCACTTTCCCTTTTGCGACATAACTCAGGTCACCAATGTTAGTTACCTTATATTCGCCATCTTTATAAGTAATTTTTACCACTGCCGCATTGGCCAATGGCTTATTCTTTTCTGGGTTGTCGGTCATGTCTGAAATCATCATCTGCATTGATAACCCGGAAGAGACTGCCAGTATGTTTTTATCTCCCCCTTTTAAAGCCGCCTGCACCATTGCATTCAGCGCATGCTGCATACGCGTTTTCACTTGCAGGGCATTTTCGGCCTCTTGCTTATCATCACTCTGATTGATGGCATCCACCATCGAGATTAACCCTATGCGCCCTTCCTTCATCTGCTGGAACATAGCGTCACCCGACGCCATATCAAGCTTTTTGGCGGCGGCATCCGCCATATTCTTATTTGGCAGGCCTTCAAACCCACCAAAGAACATTTCACGTAAATCTGTCAGCTCTGTCACGCTCGCGTTTGGTTTGCCCATTTCCTGTAGGATCACTCGCATCGTTTCACGTTGGCGCCCGGCATCACTGGTGTAAAAGCGAGTAAAAGGAACCTCTTTCAATCCGGCCCCCAGATAACGGGCCGTTTCAATCCCTGATGACGTCAAGGGTGAATCTGCCCAACCTTGCACCCGATCGTAAGTATTGAGTATCGTTTTACCGTGACGCGCAAAATAAATATTGATGCTATCTGTCTCTGCCGCAAAAACAGCAGACGTAGATAAAGAAGAGAGAGAAAGTACAAAAGCTAATACCCCTGTTTTTATTTTCATTGATAGCCCTTAGTGAAGAAAATGACACTACACGTTAGTTTTATAATCATCCATGGATCGTTGAGTATATTAATGGCAAAAAAAAACCCAAACCCATGACATTTCTGTCAACGAGTTTGGGTTTTGCCTGTTTAATCACAGTAACAATCCACTTACTAACGAAATTAACACCCATAAGAAAAGAAAGAAAATGAAAAGCCGCAAATAAGGATAAATTCGTGATCGAATTCTCACTCTTCCTTTAATAATTAACAGACGACATAGCCCCCTTCGCAAGAAAGAGGGGCTATCTTAACTAAACCACTGGCTTAGCCATTTAATACCAAAAGCGCCCGGCGCAAGAATGCCAAATGCCCAGATCATCGCCGAAGTGATATTCGCTACTTGGAAATAACGCTGGGGCATACCACAAATACCACCGACCAGCGGTACCACAGCACGCAATGGGCCGAAGAAGCGACCGATGAAAATACCCAAAACCCCCCAACGTTCAAAAAACGCATGACCTCGCGTCAACAGCTGTGGATTGCGCGATAGCGGCCACATGTGCGCCACACGATCCTGGTAGTGGTAACCAATCCAGTAAGAAAGCCAATCACCGAAGAAGGCACCGATAGCTGCAGCAGCCCAAATCGGCCAAAATGCGATGCCGCTTTCGCCAATCAGCGCACCCAAGGCGAGCAAAATCACCGTTGCCGGTAACAGCAGCGACAAGAACGCCAGCGATTCGCCAAATGCCAGGAAGAAGATAATCGGGATAGCCCAGTTTTCATGCTGACGCACGGTTTCGCTGACCCAGTGGATAATGTCATTGAGGCTCAATACAGGCTCCTGATACGGGATTTATCCCCCAAGGATACGCAATGCCAGCCGGGGCAGGTTAAACCCCGGTTAAACATCAGCACGGTTTACTCGAGGTAAAATGCCTGCAGCGCTTCACGCTGTTTCTGGCCCAGCCCATATTCCGCCTCCAGCCAACGATCGGTAGTGCCATGTTGCTCACGAATACAACCCAGAGCCGTCATCAGGAACTCTTCACGAGCGCTAAGCACGTAGGCAAACTGTTGCAACGTAGAGTCACTCAGGCGAATCGACAGTTGATCCAGCATCTGTTCGCGGAAAGTTGCCAGCGTGGTTTCGGTTAACAGGTAATCTTCCACAACCGTCGCCTCATCAGCCCCCAGTGCGAATAACACCAGTGCCGATCCAATCCCAGTACGATCCTTACCCACCGCACAGTGCTGGACGATCGCGCCGTGATCCGCCTTGCTCAGCAGTTGAGCCAACTGTTTGTACGCCGTATTGCCGAACGGCAATCGGCGGTACAGTTCCAGCATAAACATCTGTGCATCAAAACCCGCGAGCGTTTCACTGTTTAGCTTTTCCAGGTTAGCGTTAACCTCATTGCTCAGCGGGTTGGCGGGGAAATGATGGTAATCGGCACCACGCCACAGAATATCAGGCTTAGCCTGCACTTCATCAGCATCACGGTAATCGAGTACCGAACGTACCGGCACGCCGGCCAGAAAAGTGCAGTCATTTTCCGTCAGGCGTTCTAACGAACCGGAACGAAACAGCAAACCACGTTTGATACGGCGACCATCGGCGACGCTATTGCCGCCAAGATCGCGAAAATTAATGCCACCATCAAGCGGTGCTAGTGAAGGATGAAGCAGGATCTGGGCGGTCATAGACGTCCTCGCGGTTATTGTCTGAAAAAACGCAACCTGAAAGCATCGGTAAAACCGGGCTCAACGGGTCATAGAGGTGGCCAGAAAGATGGCACATAGAGCGAAATAACCCTATGACTTTCAAATTGCAGATAGGCGGCCAGATCGGGAGTCCCCAGGCGCTTACTCAGATAAGTCACTGAGGTGAACGAGCGCAGCCAACAGCGCTGCAGTTTGAAAGACGACGGGGTATAACCGTAACAGATTACGACTGAATGGCAAAACGGGCCGCGTCAGCGACCCGTTGAACTGCGAGATAATTACAACAGGCGGCGCGCCGCATCAACCACGATCTGTACCGCTTTGCTTTCGGTGTTTTTCATGGTTTCTGCGTTAGGAATTTCCTGCTGGGTGCGGTTAACGATGACACCGGCAACCATACCAGCACGCAGGCCTTGGCTAGCACACATGGTCAGCAGTGTTGCAGATTCCATTTCATAGTTCATCACGCCCATTGACTGCCATTCTTCCATCGAGCCTTTGAAGCGGCTGACGACGCGGCCAGAGAAAGTATCGTAACGTTCCTGACCAGGGTAGAAGGTATCAGAAGACGCCGTCACGCCAATGTGAGTAGTCGCGCCAGCAGCTTTAGCCGCTTCGACCAGTGCCGTGGTACAGGTGAAATCGGCCACGGCCGGGAATTCCATCGGCGCGAAGTGCAAGCTCGCACCATCAAGGCGAACTGCCGCAGTGGTGACCAAGACGTCACCGACATTGATGTTTGACTGGATCGCACCGGTGGTGCCGATACGCAGGAAGGTACGGATACCCAATTGCGCCAGTTCTTCAACGGCGATAGAGGTAGACGGGCCACCAATGCCGGTAGAGCAGACGATCACTGCCTTGCCGTCCAGCTCTGCGCGCCAGGAGGTAAATTCACGATGGGAAGCCAGATGCACCGGATTTTCCATCAGCTTGGCAATTTTCTCTACGCGCTGTGGATCGCCAGGAACGATGGCAAGCTGGGCCCCTTGTAAATCGTTTTTAGTGAGGCCGAGATGAAAAACGTCAGATTGAGACATGCGAGACTCCTCATAGATCATGTTTATTGGGAGGAACAAAAAAGTACTCTACTGAAAATCGTCACTCAATTTAGTGACGACCATCACTTTGAATAAAGAAACAGAATGCAATCTACATAATTTTCGTGACAATAGTCACAAAAACAAGCTAAAAGGCCGATCTGAGCGCCTCAGTTGCCACAAGTCTAGCTGACAAACTGTACGGCCGTTTCCCGCGACGCGTCGCTGACCGTAAAGGTCTTTTCCCTAACCCACTATTTACGTGACCTCAGAAAATAACCGCCGTTTATCGCCAGCTTAGCCATACAAAAGGCAGCTAACGCACCTTATGGTACTCATAGGGGTCAACATGCGTAATAGCATGATAAAAAGACAACAAAAATGCAGTAAAGCCAGATAATTAACCGTTTTTTACAGACTTGGCCGAAAATGCGCAACTCGACGCCAATAACGCGTAATCTTTCCTATAGTTAATCTCAGCGCTTTTCTCTATTGCACGGAGACCGCAATGAAAACCGATCATGTGATGACATTAAAACAGGCTCAGGGGGGATTCACCCCAGCCGTAACACCGTTGGCTGCCTCAACTATTCTTACCGATGAACAAGGCATTCATGCGGGGGAAACCACTATTCCTTCGCAGGGCGACAATCTGCCGGCCTATATCGCCAAACCAGCAGATCACAGTGGCCCCTTCCCGGTTGTCCTGGTGGTACAGGAAATTTTTGGCGTTCATGAACATATTCAGGACGTGTGCCGTCGCTTGGCAAAGCAAGGCTATCTGGCGATCGCACCTGAGCTGTATTTCCGTCAGGGAGATGCCAAGGATTACACCGACATCAGTGAACTGTTTCAGAAGTTGGTGAGTAAAGTGCCAGATCGCCAGGTACTGGCGGATCTGGACCATGCCGCTCATTGGGCCACACGCCACGGCGGCGATGCCGGCAAGCTGGCCATTACCGGTTTTTGCTGGGGCGGTCGTATTACCTGGTTGTATGCGGCACATAACCCGCAGCTAAAGGCCGCTGTCGCTTGGTATGGCAAACTGGTGGGAGAGAAAACGCTTAACTCTCCAAAGCACCCGGTCGATGTCGCCACGCAACTCTCTGCGCCGGTACTGGGATTATATGGCGGTCAGGACAGCAGTATCCCACTGGATACGGTTGAAAGCATGCGTCAGGCGATCCGTGCGGCTAACGCTAGTGCCGAAATCGTGGTCTACCCCGAAGCTGGCCACGCCTTCAATGCCGACTACCGACCAAGCTACAATGCCGAAGCGGCGGAAGATGGCTGGCAGCGCATGCTGGCATGGTTCGCTCAACATGGCGTACCTGGCATTAAATAACGCCCCCTCACCTCAGGGTTGCCAGAACGGGCAGTTGCTGAGGGCATAAAAAAGGGCGCCGAGGCGCCCTGAATAATCACATCAAACCATCACGGTCGTTTTTCAGCAATCAAGCCTGCAGTTCGCGCAAGCGCTGTGCGGCCAGTACCATGTTAGTCAGCGACTGGCGGGTTTCCGGCCAACCACGGGTTTTCAGGCCGCAGTCTGGGTTAACCCACAGACGTTCTGCCGGGATGTTCTGCGCTGCTTTACGCAACAGCGCTTCGATCCATTCCACGCTTGGTACGTTTGGCGAGTGGATGTCATACACGCCCGGACCAATTTCGTTTGGATACTCGAACTCTTTGAAGGCTTCCAACAGATCCATATCGGAACGCGAGGTTTCGATGGTGATCACGTCAGCATCCAACGCGGCAATCGAATCCATGATGTCGTTAAACTCGCAGTAACACATATGGGTGTGGATCTGCGTGTCATCTTGCGCCACAGCGGCATTCAGTTTAAACGCATCTACCGCCCAGTTCAGGTAAGCAGCCCAGTCAGATTGACGCAGCGGCAGACCTTCACGCAGTGCAGGCTCATCAATCTGGATGATACCGATACCGGCTTTTTCCAGATCTTCCACTTCATCACGCAGTGCCAGAGCAATCTGTTTGGCAATCACTTCGCGGCTGACGTCTTCACGCGGGAATGACCAGCAAAGAATGGTCACCGGACCGGTCAACATGCCTTTTACCGGCTTGTCAGTCAGTGACTGAGCATACTTCGCCCACTCAACGGTGATGGCTTCCGGTCGACTGACATCACCGATAATGACTGGCGGTTTAACGCAACGGGAACCGTAGCTTTGCACCCAACCATTTTGCGTGAAGACGAAGCCATCAAGGTTCTCACCGAAATATTCCACCATGTCATTGCGTTCGGCTTCACCGTGTACCAACACATCCAGACCCAAACGTTCTTGTTCAACGATCGCCTGTTTGATGTGCTCACTGATGCTGGTGCGGTAGTTGTTACTGTCCAGGCGACCCTGTTTGAAGTCCAGGCGCAGACCACGGATTTCGGTCGTTTGCGGGAATGAGCCAATAGTGGTGGTCGGCCAAGCCGGCAGGTTGAAGCGATCACGCTGTGCCTGAGCGCGTTCGGCATAAGGACGCTGGCGTTCACTGTCCTGTGCGGTAATCGCAGCCAGACGTTGACCTACCTGCGCATTATGCACACGGCTGGACTGACGACGGGCACGGATTGGTGCGCTGTAGGCATCAAGTTCTGCCTGTTTTTCTGCACTCGGTGCGTTCAACGCCGCACTCAGTAACGCCAGTTCGGCACATTTTTGCAGGGCGAAGGCAAACCAGCTTTTCACTTCTTCATCCAGGCGGGTTTCGACGCTCAGATCGATTGGGCTGTGCAGCAGTGAACAAGAGGTGCCAATCCACAATGGACGGCTACCAACCAAAGGTTGCAGACGTTCGAACCAACTGCTCAGATCGGCGCGCCAAACGTTGCGCCCATTGATGACCCCCAGAGACAACAGCCACTCTTTTGGCAATACCTGGTTTAAGGTGGCGATATCATCGTTGCCGGCAACCAGGTCAACATGCAGCCCCTGTACCGGTAGCTCACGAAGGGTAGCCAGGTTGTGGCCAATGCTGTCGAAGTAGGTCGTCAGCAACAGTTTTACCTGGCCCTGCAGCGCGTCATAAGCGGGCTTAAAGGCGTTCAGCCATTCTTGTGGTAATTCAAGCACCAGAGCAGGTTCGTCGATCTGTACCCACTCAACGCCGCGTTTCGCCAACTCAGCCAGCACCTGCTGGTAAACCGGCAGAATATCTTTCAGCAGTGACAGACGATCAAACTGCTCGCCCTTCACTTTGCCCAGCCACAGATACGTTACCGGGCCCAGCAACACTGGCTTGATTTTGTGGCCCAAGGCCAATGCTTCGTCAACCTCGTCCAGTAATTGGGTCCAGCCCAGTTTGAACTGCTGACCTTTCTGGAATTCAGGCACCATGTAGTGGTAGTTGGTGTTAAACCATTTGGTCATTTCCGCCGCTGCCGCCGGTTCCCCGGTCGGTGCGCGGCCACGGCCAAGACGGAACAGCGTGTCGAGATCGATTGAACCGTCTTTATTCTGATGACGCGCCGGTACGTTACCCAGCAGCAGACTGGTGGTTAATACATGATCGTACCAAGCGAAATCGCCGACCGGCACCAAATCCACCCCGGCTTGCTGTTGCTGTTGCCAATGACGAGCGCGCAGCTCACGGCCAACCGCCAGCAGTTCTTCCTGCGTTGAATTACCTGCCCAGTAGCTTTCCTGAGCTTTTTTCAGCTCACGTCGTAGCCCAACGCGCGGAAAACCCAGTGTGTGATTTAAAATTGCCATCGTCATATTCCCCATTTAGCCGTCCAGATGTTTACACATCCATAATCCGCAGGTACTGTATTAACCACAAGCGCAATTTATTCACTGTCACTGTGAAGGACTCTCATGATCGAACTGAAACACTTACGGACGCTACAGGCTCTGCGCAATACCGGCTCGCTAGCGGCCGCGGCGGCCCAACTCCATCAGACGCAGTCTGCATTGTCACATCAGTTCAGCGATCTGGAACAGCGTCTGGGCTTCAAGCTGTTCGTTCGCAAGAGCCAACCGCTGCGCTTTACTGCGCAGGGAGAGATCCTGCTACAGCTGGCAGAACAGGTGCTGCCGCAAATTCAGCAGGCGCTACAGGCATGTCACGAACCTCATCAGGCAACGCTGCGTATCGCTATTGAGTGCCACAGTTGTATTCAATGGCTGACGCCGGCGTTGGATAATTTCCGTCAGAGTTGGCCGCAGGTCGTGATGGACTTCAAGTCTGGCGTCACCTTTGACCCTCAACCCGCCTTGCAACAGGGCGAGCTGGATCTGGTGCTGACCTCCGATATTCTGCCGCGCAGCGGCCTGCACTATTCACCAATGTTTGATTTCGAAGTGCGGCTGGTGCTGGCACCGGATCATCCGTTGGCCAGTAAGTTGCACATTACGCCTGAGGATTTGAGCGACGAAACGCTGATGATTTATCCGGTACAGCGCCAACGGTTGGATATCTGGCGCCATTTCCTGCAACCAGCAGGCATCAACCCAGCATTGAAAAACGTGGATAACACTCTACTGCTCATCCAGATGGTGTCCGCACGGATGGGGATTGCGGCATTGCCGCATTGGGTCGTGGAAAGCTTTGAGCGCCAGGGATTGGTGGTGACCAAAACCTTGGGTGATGGTCTGTGGAGCCGCTTGTATGCCGCGGTACGCGATGGAGAGCAGCGCCAGGCAGTGACGGAAGCCTTTATTCGTTCGGCACGCCAGCACGCCTGCAACCATCTGCCGTTCGTCCGTGACGCCGCCCGCCCAAGCGCCGGTGTCGCCAGCGTCAAACCACTGGCTTCACAGCCCTGACGATCAGGGCTGTCTGCGCTTGGGCAGCCCGGTTTATTTACTGATTATTTTGGGCGCCACCCAACGACGGTGCACCCATAATGAAGCAACAATGACCGCCCCACCGATAATAAAACTCGGCCAGTGTGGCTGTTGCTGCCAGATCGCCAGATTTACCAGCAGCCCAGCAGGCACATGCATGTTATTCATGATGCCCAGCGTACCGGCATCCACCTGCGTTGCACCGTAGTTCCACATGAAATAACCCAGTCCGGAAGCCACCACACCCAGCCACACCAGAATGCCCCATTGCAGGTTGGTCGTCGGTAACTGATTTGGATTGCCCCACAGACACCAGGCTACCACCGCCACCACTAGCGCTCCCAGGTAGAACCAGGAAAACGCAGTATGCTGTGGCAGTGGATGCACTTCCATCAAGCGTTTGTAGCCAACCATGCCGATGGCAAAGCTGATATTCGCCGCCTGCACCAGCAGTAACCCCCACCAGAAATGCTCACTAAGCTGATGGTAACGGATGATCGCCGCCCCCAATACCGCCAACAATGCACTGAGCACGTAGCTCCAGCGCAGGCGTTGTCCACTGATCAGATCATAAATCAGCGTGACATAGAGCGGCGTCAGGACGGTAAACAGCAAGAATTCCGGCACCGTTAAGTACATGTACGCACGGAAGCTAAACAGGTACATGATGCCAAGCTGACAGGCTCCCACCAGCATGTACATCATGATCACTTTTGGTTTGATATTGCGCCAACGCAGGAAAGGCAGGAACACCAACGCTGCAAGACCAATACGCATCAATACTGAGAACCAGCTGTCGACATGGCCCGCCAGATATTCACCAATCAGGCTGAAAGAGAATGCCCACAGGATGGTAGTAATCACCAGAAGCAGCACGATGGGTTCACCCTAAAAAGTCAGAAAGGGCGATTGTAACGGAAGGAGAGATAGATCGTGACGAAAAGGCGGTTTACATCTGAGTGAAATACAAACTATCAGCAAATTCTCACCGATGAGTTAGTCTTAACATATACCCCATGGCTTTCACCGTGCAGCTTGAAAGACGGCGGGTATAAAAGCGAGGTAAAAACCATGAAAAGTTATCACATGCTGTCCAGCCTGTTATTGCTGTCCGGATTGGCCGCTGCGGCCAACGGTGTCACCGATCTCAGCTCGCAACAGCAGTTTCTCAATCACCGTAATCAACAAGTACAACAGCAGCGTATGCTGAATAACCAACAGTTGGATCAACGCCGTTTGCAACAACAGCGGCAATTTGACAACAACCAACAGCAGTTGCAGCGAAATTCGCCGAACAACGGCCAACTGCTGCCAAATGGTAACCAACCGCGCAACCCGTTTGATCGCACTACCCCTTCGGTACCCCAGGCGCCGATGCCGACGCCTGTCAACGGAGGTTAGCCGTTTGGAAAATCGGGCCCGATTAAATCTATCCGGTCAGTGCAAATGCAATCAACACCCCAGTTCAACAGCAGGCGCGCGCGTGCCGGCTGGTTAACGGTATAAACCAGAATGCGCAAGCCTGCGGCTTTCAGCGCCGCGACTCGCTCGGCAGTCAGTTCTTTATGGTTGATGTGTAATGACACACAGCCCAACCGCTCTGTCAGCACTTGCCAGTTGTCATCCCACTCATCCAGTAGCAAACCACGCGGCAGTTCCGGTACGGTACGTTGTGCCGCCTCAAGCGCTTCTATCGAGAACGAAGAAAGCAATGGATCAGTCTGTCCCTGCCACAGCAAGCGCGCCGCCAGCGCGACCACCCGACCTGTTTCATCGTCACTGCCGGTAGTGGGTTTGATTTCAATGTTCGCCATCATGCCATGTTGTAAGCAGCGTTCAGCGACGTCAGACAGCAACGGCAAACGTTCCCCCTTGTAGGCAGAGTTATACCAGTTGCCGGCATCCAGCTGTACCAGCTTGTCCCAGGGCAACTCACCCGCCACGCCCCAACCGTTACTGGTACGATCCAGGGTATCGTCGTGCAGTAGAAAAATTTGCCCGTCCTGCGCCAGCTTGGCGTCGAACTCAATCATTTTGTGACCGTGACGTGCGCCAACGTCAATTGCCGCCAAGGTATTTTCCGGCGCCAGAGAACCGCCGCCGCGGTGGGCGACAATATGTGGATAAGGCCAGGCTGTGGTCATTGTTCCATCCGTAATCCGCTATCGGTATCAAAAAAGTGCAGCGCCTGTGCAGGCAGGTGCAAATATAGCGTGCTGCCCGCTGCCGGCATAGTTTCATGCGAAAGTCGGGCGATCACACCGTGTCCACCCCACTGCCCATGAGCCAGATTGTCCGCTCCCAACAGCTCTAGCGTTTGCATAATCAACGGCACACCACCCTGCTCATCGGTGGTCAGTTGAATATGCTCCGGACGGATGCCGAGCGTCAACTGGCGTCCTCCCCATTGTGCTTTCGCCTGCGGCAAATTCAGCATCATGCCATCCGACAACCGCAGTTGGCTGCCGTCAGCACTCAGCGTGCCGGGCAACAGATTCATCGCCGGTGACCCAATAAAACTGGCTACAAACAGCGATGCGGGGCGCTGATAGACCTCGCTCGGGGTACCAATCTGCTCCGCCACGCCCTTGTTCATCACGATCACCCGCTGCGCCAGCGTCATCGCCTCCACCTGATCGTGCGTCACGTATAAGCTGGTGGTTTTCAGTCGGCGGTGCAGCTGCTGCAATTCCAGACGCATCTGTACGCGCAGTTTGGCATCCAGGTTAGACAATGGCTCATCAAACAGAAACACCGCAGGTTCACGCACGATAGCGCGCCCCATCGCCACCCGCTGACGCTGGCCGCCAGAAAGCTCACGCGGCTTGCGCTGCAACAGCGGCTCCAGTTCTAAAATGCGTGCCGCGTCTTCGACACGCTGTTGGATATGCTGTTTGCCAAACCCGCGAATTTTCAAGCCATAGGCCATGTTGTCATACACGCTCATATGCGGATACAGCGCGTAGTTCTGAAACACCATCGCAATGCCGCGATCTTTCGGCTCCATATCGGTCACACGCTGGCTGTCGATATAGATATCGCCGCTGGTGGTACGTTCCAACCCAGCGACCATACGCAACAGCGTCGACTTACCGCAGCCGGACGGGCCGACCATCACGATAAACTCACCGTCCGCCACGTCGAGATCGATCTGCTTAATCACCGGCGTTTTACCGTCGTAGGATTTGGTGACTGCCTGTAGTTTTAAACCTGCCATGTGAAAATTTCTCTCGTTACTTTTCGCTATCAACCAGGCCGCGTACAAACCAGCGCTGCATCAGAAGAACCACCGCCAGCGGTGGGATTAAAGTCAGAATCATCGCCGCCATGACCTGATTCCACTGGGTCGGCGCACCGGAGGTGGAGATCATGCTTTTGATGCCCGCCACCGCGGTGCCCATTGAGGCGTCGCTGGTGATCAGGATCGGCCACAGGTACTGGTTCCAGCCGTAGATAAAGGTGATGACAAACAGCGCAGCCAGGTTGGTCTTCGACAGCGGCAGCACAATGTCCCAGAAGAAGCGCATCGGGCCGGCACCATCAATACGCGCAGCTTCCAGCAATTCGTCCGGCAAGGTCATAAAGAACTGGCGTAGCAGGAAGGTAGCGGTTGCCGAGGCCATCAGCGGCAGCGTCAGGCCGGTGTAGCTGTCCAGCAGGTTGAGGTTGGAGATCACCTCTACCGTTGGGAAAATACGCACTTCCACCGGTAGCATCAGTGTGAGGAATATCAGCCAGAAAAACAGACTGCGTAGCGGGAAACGGAAATACACGATGGCGTAGGCCGACAGCACCGACACTACAATTTTGCCGAAGGTGATGGCCAGCGCCATGATCACGCTATTCAGCAACAGCATCGAAAACGGCACTTTGAGGTTGCCCACACCGCCCTGCCAGATGTTGCTGATGTTTTCCCACAGATGTCCACCCGGGATCAGGGTCATCGGCACCTGGAACACCTCTTTATCGTCCAATGTAGCGGCCACAAAGGCCACGTACAGCGGGAACAACACCACCAGTACGCCGATAATCAGCATTACGTGGCTGAAGATATCCAGCCCGCGTCGGTTCTCAATCATTGGTAGCGCACCTTACGTTCGACAAAACGGAACTGGATCACCGTCAGACCAATTACCAACAGCATCAGGATCACCGACTGCGCCGCTGAGCTGGACAGATCCAGACCCGCAAAGCCTTCGCGGTAGATCTTGTAGATCAACGTGGTCGTGGATTGTACCGGCCCGCCGCCAGTCGCAGCATCGATCACTGGGAAGGTATCGAAGAAGGCATACACCAGATTTACCACCAGCAGGAAGAAGCTCACCGGCGTGATCAACGGCAACACCAGGTTGAAGAAGCGCCGCACCGGGCCAGCACCGTCGATGGCTGCCGCCTCAACCAGGGAGCGTGGAATGGACTGTAACGCCGCCAAGAAAAACAAAAAGTTATAGCTGATTTGCTGCCATACCGAAGCCAGCACCACCAGGAACATCGCCTGTCCGCTATTTTGCGCGTGGTTCCAGTTGTAACCCAATCCATTGAGGAAGTGAGTAATCAGCCCCAGCCCCGGGTTAAACAGGAAAATCCACAGTACAGCCGCCACCGCAGGGGCCACGGCATAAGGCAAAATCATCAGCGTCCGGTAAATTCGGCTGCCGCGCAGGACATAATCCACCAACGCGGCGAAGAACAACGACACGACCAGCCCGATACCTGCCACCAGGAAACTGAAAATCAGCGTTGTGTAAAACGAATCGAGGTAATACGGGTCCTGGAACAACTGGGTGAAGTTATCCAGCCCGACAAACTGGCTGGACAGACCAAACGGATCGAGGCTTTGCACTGAATACCACAGCGCCTCACCGGCAGGCCACAGGAAGAAGATTGCGGTGATCAACAGTTGCGGCAGCACCAATACATAGGGCAGCCAGCTACAGCCGAAACCGGGACGGGAAGATGACATAGAGGTTAACCGTTAATATGGGTGAAGGGCTGACTGAGCCCTTCACCCCGGCCCTCTCCCAAGGGAGAGGGGGTGGATCGGTGTCGTTCGCCGAAAAGGAATTCCGGTTGACGTTACTTGGTCTGGGACTCAAAACGGCGCAGCAAAACATCACCTCGCTGTACGGCGGCATCCAACGCCTGCTGTGGCGTTTTCTTCCCGGTCCACACACCTTCCAGCTCTTCATCTACGACGGTACGAATCTGCGGCATATTGCCCAGACGCAGACCCTTGGTGAACGGCAATGGCGGTTTGTTCAGCATCTGACGTGTTGCCACATCGGCACCCGGGTTCTTATCATAGAAACCCTGTTGCTTGGTCAGATCGTACGCAGCGGTCGTGATCGGCAGATAACCGGTTTTCTGATGCCATTCGGCAGCGATTTCCGGTTGGGCCAGATACTGCAGGAATTCAGCTACGCCCTTATAGGTGGCGGCATCTTTGCCGTTCATCACCCACAAGCTGGCGCCACCAATGATGGCGTTCTGCGGTGCATTTTTGGCATCCGCGTCATAAGGCATCATGCCAACACCATAGTTAAATTTGGCGTAGTGCTTAATATCTGCCAGCGAACCGGAGGATGCAGTGGTAATGGCGCAATCACCGCTGTAGAACTTCTCGGTGGATTCGTCTTTACGGCCGAAGTAGGTGAAATCCCCCTTCTTGTTCATGTCTTCCAGCAGTTGGATGTGCTTGACCTGAAGCGGCTTGTTGAACTCCAGTTTGGCGCTGGTGCCACCGAACCCGTTATTTTCCGTGGCGAACGGTACACCGTGCCAGGCGCTGAAGTTCTCGAGTTGGATCCAACCCTGCCAGCCACTCGCGTAACCACACTTCATACCAGCTTCACGCAGTTTGGCCGTATCCGCCGCCAACTCTTGCCACGTTTTTGGTGGCTGATCTGGGTTCAGGCCAGCCTTCTTGAAGGCATCTTTGTTGTAATACAGAACTGGGGTAGAGCTGTTGAACGGCTGAGACAGCAGGTGCCCGCTCTTGTTGTCGGTGTAGTAACCTGCCACCGTCGGCACGAACACCGACTCGTCAAAGTTGATGCCAGCGTCTTTAAACACCTCATACACCGGCTTGATCGCCTTGCTGGCCATCATGGTTGCCGTGCCCACCTCATACACCTGCAAAATCGCCGGTGCTTTACCTGAGCGATAGGCCGCGATGCCCGCCGCCAGATTCTGTTCGTAGTTACCTTTATAAACCGGAACAATTTTGACGTCGGGGTGCGATTGGTTAAAGCGATCCGCCAGGGAATCCACTTCTTTACCCAGTTCGCCTTCCATCGAATGCCAGAACGGGATCTCGGTTGCCGCCAGTGCATGAGTGCTGACCGCCAGGGTCAACGCGACGCACAGCGTAGTTTTGCGAATAGCGTAGGTGAGCATGCCTAACTCCTGAAAAAAGCTGGTGTAATAAGCGCGTGAGCGAAAAGAATCAGTTTTTTGTTCGGAAGCTAACATGCCATGCTCGGATGACAGAAACATAACCACCAGATGACAGCTATATGACGGAAGAGTGAAGTGCAGGTTGCGGTTTGATGTCGGCGGCAGGAAAAACTCCCCTGCCGCCGCGGGGATTACAGTGAACGACGCAGGCGGGCAACGGCTTCCTGCATTTGTTGCTCCGTGGCGGTAGCGAATGACAGACGGAAGGTCGAACGATCCGGATTGTCAGAGAAGAAGTATTCTCCCGGCACAAATACCACGCCCTGCTGTAGGGTGGTTTTCAGCCATTCGGTCGCGTTAAACGGCTGACGGAAGCGCGCCCACAGGAACATACCGCCCTTCGGCATATCAAAGCTGATATGGTCACCCAACTCTTGTTCCACCAGCCCGGCCAGGATCTCGCCCTTTTGTTTGTACGCTGCGCGGATCTTTTCGATCTGCGCCGGCAGACGATCCAACCCCAGGTAACATTCGACGATGCTCTGCGACAGCGCGCTGGCGTGCAGATCCGCCGCCTGCTTGATGATCGCCACTTTGTGCAGCAGGAACGGCGGCAAAATTGCCCAGCCCAGACGCAGGCCCGGCGCCAGGATCTTGGAAAAGGTCGAGGTGTAGATAATGTTATCGGTATGGCCCAGTACCTGCTGCGAAATCTGGTGCAGCGTGGCGTTACGTTCTTCGGTAAAACGCAGCTCGCCGTACGGGTCATCTTCGATGATCAGGAAATTGTGCTCGGCCGCCAGTTTTACCAACAGTTCGCGGCGCGCGGCACTCAGTGTGATGCCACTTGGGTTGCCGAAGTTCGGCACCACATACACACCCTTGATGCGCTGAGTTTTCAGCAACTCGGCCAGTTCTTCGACCACCATGCCATCGCTGTCGGACGACACCGACATGATGTTGGCTTCCGCCAGCTCCAGCGTCTGTAATGCTGCCAGATAGGTCGGACGCTCCACCACAAACACGTCGCCTGGGTTGACGATGGCACGCATCACCAGATCCAGCGCCTGCTGGGAACCCGCAGTCACCATCACCTCGTCAGCGGTAGCAGAAACACCACGCTGGGCGCACAGCTCGCAGATGCGCTCACGCAGTACCGGGCTGCCTTCGGTCAAACCATACTGGAAAGCGCTTTTCGGCTGCTCGGTGATCGCCTGATGGGTCGCGATGCTCAACCCTTCGAAATCAAACAGGGCATCAGAGGGGATGCCGCCCGCCAGCGAAATGACGTTTTCCATCTTACTGTGCTTGAGCAATTCACGAATTGCCGAGCTTTTTACTTTTACGATGCGCTGCGCGAGTAACCCTTCTGTGTTCATTTCTTCTTCTTCTCGTAATCGTTAAAAATGCAGGTGCAGCCTGAGTTACCTTTATCGGTAAATTCCCTCTAATACCCTATGGATTTCCAGTTACAGCTAGGCGACCAGCTCGCTTATCCTCCAGGAGCTTACTTTAGTAAGTGACTGGGGTAAGCGAGTGCAGTTAACAACGCTGTAGCTTGAAAGACGACGGGTATTTCAGCCGCCCAGATACGCCGATCTAACTGCTTCGTTTGCTAACAATGCGGCTCCCGTATCTTCCAACACCACGCGGCCGTTTTCCAGTACATAACCACGATCGGCCAATTTCAGCGCCTGATTGGCGTTTTGCTCCACCAGGAAGATGGTCATTCCTTCTTCGCGCAGTTGCTCAATGATGTCAAAAATCTGCTGAATGATGATCGGCGCCAGCCCCAGAGACGGTTCATCGAGCAACAGTAACTTCGGCTGGCTCATCAGTGCACGCCCAATCGCCAACATCTGCTGTTCACCGCCAGACATGGTGCCTGAACGCTGAGTACGGCGCTCCAACAGGCGCGGGAACAGGTTGAATACCCGTTCAATACGCTGCTGATACTGATGACGATCGGCAAAGAAACCGCCCATCGCCAGATTCTCTTCCACGGTCATGCGCGAGAACACCCGCCGCCCTTCAGGGACAATCGCCACCGCCTCACGCATGATGCGCGAGGTCTGCCACTGTGTAATGTCCTGATCGAGAAAGGTGATACTGCCTTCTGTCGCACGCGGTTCGCCGCACAGCGTACCGAGCAGCGTGGTTTTACCCGCGCCGTTAGCGCCAATCAGGGTGACAATCTCCCCCTGTTTGATGTTCAGGCTAACCTGATGCAGCGCCTGAATTTTGCCGTAATGGGCGGACACCTGATTAAATGACAACATTAAGCTTCCCCCAAATACGCCCGGATCACGTCCGGGTTGTTACGAATTTCTGCCGGAGAGCCCTGCGCCAGCGGTGTGCCTTGGTTCACCACGTAGATGCGATCGGAAATGCCCATCACTAACTTCATATCGTGCTCAATCAACAATACCGAAACCTTATGCTGATTGCGCAGTTCGACAATCAGGTGATCCAGCTCATCGGTTTCCTTCGGGTTCAAGCCCGCAGCCGGCTCATCCAGCATCAACAACTCTGGCCGGGTAACCATGCAGCGTGCAATCTCCAGCCTGCGCTGTTGGCCGTATGCCAGATTCCCTGCAGAACGGTTAGCCATCTCTAACAGGCCAACCCGTTGCAGCCATACCGAGGCACGTTCCAGCGCATCAGCTTCGGCACGACGAAACGCCGGGGTTTTCAGCAGCCCGGCAAAGACACCGCTTTTCAGATGTTGATGTTGCGCGACCAACAGATTTTCGATCACCGTCATTTCACGGAATAACCGCACGTGCTGGAAAGTCCGCACCACGCCCATACGGGCAATAGTCTGCCCAGGTAACCCTTCCAGATGGCGCTCACGCAGTTTGATGGTGCCACCGGTTGGGCGGTAGAAACCGGTCAAACAGTTAAACACCGTGGTTTTTCCGGCACCGTTCGGGCCGATCAGCGAGACGATTTCGCCTTCATTGAGTTCCAGCGCCACGTTATTGACCGCCAGCAGGCCGCCGAAACGCATCGATAACCCTTCGACCTTCAGCAAAGGTTGCATACTCATGCCTGTTCCCCCTTGCCCGCGTGGATATCCGCCGTTTTCAGTTTCAGCTGTGGCCGCTTCATCGGCAGCAACCCCTGTGGTCGCCAAATCATCATCAAGACCATCAGGGCACCCAGCAGCAACATGCTGTATTCATTCAGATCACGCATCATTTCACGCGATACCACCAGCAGTATAGCCGCCAGGATCACGGCAAACTGCGAGCCCATGCCACCCAATACCACGATCGCTAACACAAAGGCCGACTCGACAAAGGTAAAGGATTCCGGGCTGACAAAGCCCTGACGTGCGGCAAACAGCGTACCTGCAAAACCGGCAAAGGCGGCGCTGATGGTAAAGGCGGTCAGCTTGATTTTGGTCGGGTTAAGGCCCAGTGAACGGCAGGCGATTTCATCTTCGCGCAGCGCTTCCCAGGCACGGCCCAGCGGCATGCGCAGCAGGCGATTGATCACAAACAGCGTCAGTACCACCAGCAGCAGCGCCACTAAATACAAAAACACAATGCGATCGCTCGGATCGTATTTCAGGCCAAAGAAGTTATGGAAGGTGTCCCAGCCGCCGTCACGCACACTTCGGTTGAACTCCAGCCCAAAGAAGGTCGGTTTCGGGATCTGGCTGATGCCGTTCGGCCCGCCGGTGATCTCGGTATTGTTCAGCAGCAGGATACGCACGATCTCGCCGAAACCCAGCGTCACAATCGCCAGGTAGTCACCGCGTAAACGCAGTACCGGGAAACCAAGCAGGAAACCAAAGATGGCAGTGACGATGCCAGCCAATGGCAAACTTTCCCAAAAACCAAGACCGTAGTAGTGATTAAGCAGTGCATAGGTGTAGGCACCAATAGCGTAAAAACCGCCGTAACCCAGCACCAGCAGGCCGGACAACCCGACCACCACGTTCAGGCCCAGACCCAGCATCACGTAGATCAACGTCAGGGTAGCGATATCCACCGTGCCGCGCGAGACCAGGAACGGCCAGGCGACAGCGGCAACAATGATCGCCGCAGCCAGCAGCTTCTGGCGCGCAGTGGTGCCATCAAAACTCGGCAAGACGAATGACGGGCCGGAGATTTTTTTCAGCCCTTGCTGCATCAGCGGACGCAACAATTGGAAGAAAAACACGATGACACAGCCAATGCCGATCCACATCCAGCGAACTTCCGCCGCGCCATGCACCACCAGTTTGGTTCCGTCGAGACTCAGTTGCATCCCCATCAGGAATGAAGCCATCACAAACAGCACCAGAGAGGCGATCAACGCATTAAGCAGATTGAGTTTCATACCTTCTCAACCTCCGGACGCCCAAGGATGCCGGTTGGCATGATCAGCAACACCACAATCAGCAGCGCGAACGACACCACATCTTTATATTCAGTGCTCAGGTAAGCCGAAGTCAGGGCTTCCGCCACGCCCAGGACCAGACCACCAATCATCGCGCCGGGAATGCTGCCGATACCGCCCAATACCGCTGCGGTGAAGGCTTTCATACCGGCCATAAAGCCGATGTAGGGGTTAATCACGCCGTAGAACTGGCCCAGCAGTACGCCAGCCACCGCTGCCATGATCGCACCGATCACGAACGTCAGTGAGATCACCCGATCAGTATTAATGCCCAGCAGGCTGGCCATTTTCAAATCTTCCGCGCAGGCACGGCAGGCACGGCCCATGCGTGAATAACGAATAAATATCGTCAGCGCCAACATCGCCAGGAAGGTCACGACCCAGATAATCACCTGCATGGTAGTGATGGTGGCGGCAAAGCCGTTGCTTTCTCCCAATACCCATTGGCCGGTGACCAGGCTAGGCAACGCCAGATCGCGCGATCCCTGTGTCAGGCTGACGTAGTTTTGCAGGAATATCGACATCCCGATGGCGGAAATCAGCGCGATCAAACGCTTGGAGTTGCGCACCGGCTTGTAGGCCACCCGCTCAATGCTCCAGCCGTAGGCACTGGCAATGACGATCGACACCAGGAACCCGGCACCAATCAGCAACCAGCTAACGTCGATGCCCACCATCATCAGGGCGGCAATAACAATAAAGGAGACATAGCTGCCGATCATATACACCTCGCCGTGGGCGAAGTTAATCATGCCGATGATGCCGTAGACCATGGTGTAACCGATGGCGATCAATGCATAGGTGCTGCCCAACGTGACGCCGTTGAACATCTGCTGCAGAAAATAAAGAACCTGCTCTGACATACTCTAACCCTTGGCTGCGAAACCTGAACGCGAAGAGCATTCAGGTAAAGGGATACGGAGCCGGCAAGCCGGCCCGCGGGCGCAGTTGAACTGCGCCCTACCCTGATGATTATGGCTTATTTAATGGGTGTTGATGTGCCGTCGGCATGCCATTCAAACACACCGAATTCAAAGCCTTTCAGATCGCCTTTTTCATCCCAGCTCAACGGCCCCATCACGGTTTCCACTGGCTTGCCGGTTTTCAGATCCTTGACGATATCGGCCGGTTCCTGGCTGCCACTGCGCTCCATCCCGGTGGTCAGCGATTGCAGCGCAGCGTAGGTGGTCCAGACGAACGGACCGGTCGGATCCAGCTTCTTGGCTTTCAGTGCATCAACAACAGGTTTGTTGGCTGGCACCTGATCGTAGCGTTTAGGTAAGGTCACCAACATGCCTTCGGAGGCCGCACCGGCGATGTTGGACAGTGAAGAGTTACCCACACCTTCTGGTCCCATAAAGCGGGTCGTCAGGCCAGCCTGTTTTGCCTGGCGCAGGATTTGGCCCATTTCCGGGTAGTAGCCACCGAAGTAAACGAAATCGACGTTTTCTTTCTTCAGACGCGCCACCAAAGTGGAGAAGTCTTTATCGCCAGCGGTGATCCCTTCAAACATCACCACGTCGGTACCCTGTTTTTTCAGGCTATCACGCACCGAGCGTGCCAGGCCTTCACCATACTGCTGCTTGTCGTGAACCACGGCAATGCGCTTAGGTTTGATCTCACTGAGGATGTATTTCGCCGCCGTCGGACCCTGATCGGAATCCAGACCGGTAGTACGCATGATCATCTTGTAACCACGGGTGGTCAGATCGGCGTTGGTGGCCGCCGGGGTAATCATGATCACGCCTTCATCTTCATAAATATCGGAAGCTGGCTGCGTCGATGACGAGCACAGGTGGCCAATCACATAGCGAATGCCGTCGTTGATTACCTTGTTAGCGACCGCGACCGCCTGTTTAGGGTCACAGGCATCATCGTATTCCACACCCACCAGCTTATCGCCCTTGATGCCGCCCTTGGAATTGATATCGGCAATGGCCTGACGAGCACCGGTGAACTCCATGTCACCGTATTGTGCGACTGGGCCGGACATCGCCCCGACGATCGCCACTTTAATGTCTTTCGCCATGGCTGAATGACCGATAGCCATCGCAATACAACCCGCCAACAGCGCCTTACCTTTTGTTAATTTCATCCGCAAATCCCCATCTGTCGTTGTGAACGTACCTGTTGTGTTTACCCGCACCCGATCTTTATTTACTGCTTTTATTCATAAGTAATAATGATTTAGGTGTTTTACAGGCAATATTTTCTAATAAGACTTTATTTTTCATATCATTAAACAGGAATTTTCTTCTGCAAATCAACTTCATTGCTCAGAAACAAGCGGTGTAAACAGGATAAAATTCGGATTAAATCCGCGCTGTTTAGCCCGAGGCGTAGCGCATTGTGCTGGTTAACAATCCATTTACTAACTATTTACTCGGAAAATGGTCCATGCAAAAAACATTTTGCGCAGTAATCGTACAGAAAAACTTACACAACGCTCTGCACAAGATCTATTACACTGTCGGCATCATTTAACTGCGCGGAAATTCTGCATGAAACTGACCATTGAGCGCCTTACTACGCTGTCCCCGCAAGATCTCATCGACCTCGGCAAAATCTGGCCACATCAGCAGCCGGAGCAATGGCAGAACGGGTTGAACGACGGTAAAGCGCTGTTCGCCGCCCGTTTTAACGACCGACTGCTGGGCGCAGTGAAAATCGCGATGCAGGGTGAAAAGGCAGAGTTGCTTGATCTGATGGTGCGTGAAGTGACACGCCGCCGCGGTGTTGGTCTCTATCTGGTACAGGACGCACAGCGCCAGTTGCCACAGATAACACACTGGCAGCTTTCAACCGCTGGCCTGACACCGCGTGAACGTGGTGAGGTAGATAACTTTATGCGTGCCTGCGGTTTCACTCAGCAAGGTGAACTCTGGCAGCAATGAAACGTGGGCTAATAACGCTATTCGTGCTGGCAATGGCGTTAACCTCATGGTTTGCTGGTCGTCATCAGGCGTTGCGGTTATCACAAACCTGGGATAATCAGGTTTATGTCTGGCAACGGGTCTGGACCCCACAACATACCGCAGCCTTGGCGCAAAGCCGTGATCTGTTCCCCGTGTTGCGGGTTCTGGGATTGCAGGCCCACCCGCGTGAAGGCTGGCGGGAAATCCCCGTTAATCTTCCGCTACTGAAACAAGATGGTCGTCCGCTGTGGTTAGTCATGCGTCTGGATGGGCAGTTGGCACAGCTTGATGAGTCTGTCATTCGCCAGCGTCTACTAGAAACAGTGCAGCAATGGCAACGCGCCGGGCTGCATGTCACCGGCATTGAAATAGACCATGACGCCGCCACTGCTCGACTGTCTGACTACCAGCATTTCTTGCAGCAGCTACGTCAGCAGTTGCCGTATACCTTAGAGCTAGGCATCACTGCATTACCGACCTGGATCGGCTCAGCAGCGTTGCCCGGTATATTGCAACACGTCGACAGTTCGGTACTGCAAGTGCATGCGGTGCTGTCACCGCAGCAAGGGCTATTCGTCAGCCCACTGGCACTCCATTGGGTAAATCAATACGCGAAAATTACGCCAAAACCTTTCCGGGTGGCATTACCTGCCTACGGTATGGGCCTGGTGGGGTTCGATGCTCAGGGTGCCCAGGTTGAAAGCGAAGCGTCATTGCGCGTGGCGGGCACGTCGCGTGAACTAACCGTCGCACCGCAACAGGTGGCTGATTTTCTGCATCAACTGAATTCGCAGACCACGCCGCACTTGCGTGGGATTATCTGGTTCCGACTGCCATTGGCTGACGACCGCCGCGCTTGGTCGCTCGCGACACTGCGAGCAGTGATAGAAAACCAACCGCTCAGTGTCGACTGGCAGGTAAAATTTAGCCATCAGCCACAGCAAAATGGGCTCAATGATCTGATAATTCATAATAACGGCCCCGTTGACGCCCCATTACCACATGAAATCATCATCACCGCGGGTGAGTGCCTGGCAGCGGACGCTGCGGGCAACTACCGGCTGGAAAGTGAACCTCAACGGCAACGCTTTGTGCTTACCCACAGCGACCAGCTACGCGCCGGGCAATCCCGGCCGCTGGGCTGGCTACGCTGCCAACAACTGACGCCAGGAGGCACCCTTGTCATACCTTAATGCGCACGCTAGACGGAGTCTCTGCGGTCGTTCTCTCTCTCTGGCGACCCTGATCGGTTCAGCATTGGCGATGCCGATTAACAGCTACGCTTGCGGACCAGACTTTCCTAATCGTCTGCTGGTCGATCGCAACGGTACACTGCTGTACATGCCGGAAGGTAATTTCGCTTTTGAAGCAGGCCGCCTGGTTGCTGTAGATAAGCAGTTACCGCTGTGGAAAGCACCACCGCCAGCCATGCCCCCGAAACCAATGCCGCTGTCACCGGAAACCCTCATCATCAATAAAATGCGGGCAGCCAAAACCGTTGAAGAGGCCGATTCCGTCAATACTCAAGGACTATCTGACGCCGCGCGCCTTTACCAACTAGGCGCAGTGGCTTTTGCCGGTGAAGACCCGCGTGCGGGTGAATATTTTCAACAGGTACTGGCGCTGCCCTCAGCAGACCAGGGCGACTGGGGACTGCGGGCGCAATATTCACTTGGCCGAGTGTTAATGGGTGATCACGGCACGTCAGAGAACGAAACTGGCGCATCGACCGTTGCGGTCAAACACCCGTCCAAGCCACAGCTTGAACAAGCGTTAGCAGCATTCCAACAGGTGATTGAGCGCGTGAAAGGCGGCGTGGCTGACCCTGATCAACTGGCGTTAAGCAGCCTGGGCCAACGAGCACGTATTCACCTGTGGCTGGGAGAGATCGCTCCAGCGGCCCACCTGTATGCGCAGCAAGCGGCACAGGGCGATCAAGACGGTGGGTTGTCGTTACAATACGTCTCCAGCTATCTGATCAATCCTGACCACTTCGATGTGCTAAAGCAGACCATTGCCGATCCGTTGATCCAACAACTGGTGACCATTGAACTGTTTGCACGCAGCAGTAATCTGCAAATGGCGGACACTGACGGAACCGGCAGCCGTTCGACACAAGTCATCAGCCAGATTCTGACGCTGTTGGATGCCTCGGTGAAAAGCGGCTTCACCGGCAGCGATCGACTGGCAGCGCTGGCTTACCGTGCAGGGCAATATCCGATGGCGGCCAGCCTGCTGAAGCACGCCGGAGACAGCGGCCTGGCCTGGTGGCTACGAGCCAAAATGGCGCTGCGCGATGGGGATGTTAAAACCGCTACCGCTGACTACGCCAAAGCGGCGTCCGCTTTCCCATCCAGTGAAAGCTGGGGCGAACAACGCAATGCGGACTTTACGCCAGAAACCATCGTGCCTGAATGCCGGGTTGCGGGGGAACAGGCCATCCTGGCACTGGACCGCGGCGATTATTTGCAAGCAATGGACTTCCTGTATCGCGGTAAAGATATTTATTGGGCCGACGTCGCCGACGTGGCAGAGCGAGTTCTTACCGTCGACGAACTGAAGGGCTTTGTCGATAAGCATGTACCCGCACCGGCTACACCGCTGAAACCGGTTAACCCGGATGAGTACAATGGTCAAGCACTCACGCCAGATGTGCAACTACGCGAGCTGCTGGCGCGGCGGCTGATGCGCGCCGGGCGTCCTCAAGAGGCAATGACCTATTTTGATATTCCGAACTATCGTCAGGTTGCCCAACAGTACGCTGATACGCTGAAAACGGCACAAGACAAATCTGCAGACAAATTGGCGCGCGCAAAAGCCTACTATCAAGCCGCAACGCTGCTGCGTACCCAAGGGCTGATGTTCACCGGTTATGAAATGACACCGGATTATGCGATTTATGATGCGGGTTATTCCTATCTGGGGGATGCCTTTGATACCCGAGCCCTGAAGCACAAAAGTTGGATCAGCAGCGCAGAAGCCGCGCGTGCTAAAGCGGCACTGCCGTCGCAAGACAATCGCTTCCTGCACTATCGCTGGCAAGCGGTCGATCTGGCTCAACAGGCGGCCGACTTACTGCCACCGACAAGTCAGGCCTATGCCGCAGTGCTGTGTAATGCTGCCGGGTGGGTGATCAAACGTGATGCCAAAACGGGTCGGGCGTTGTATCAGCGCTACATCAATACTGGAGCTCAGTACAGCTGGGCCAATAAGTTCGGTTATGACTGCCCTGCACCAAACTTCTCTGCGATAACACCATAGCGCCAAATTTCAGGCACAAAAAAGCCCGGCTAGCCGGGCTTTTTAACGCTTATGCGGAATTAGGCTTCGATCGCCATTTTCAGTTTCTTCATGGCGTTCTTTTCTAGCTGACGTACACGTTCAGCGGAAACACCGTACTGATCGGCCAGCTCTTGCAGCGTAGACTTGTTGTCGTCATCCAACCAACGGGCGCGGATGATATGCTGGCTACGCTCGTCCAGACCTTCCAGCGCATAGGCCAGTTTGTCTGCTGCGTTGCTTTCCCAGTTATCTTCCTCGATACCTTCAGCGAAGTCCGAGCTTTTATCCTGCAGGTACAGCACGGGTGCCATCGATTGACCATCACGGGCTTCATCATCCGGTGTTGGGTCGAAAGTCATATCCTGCGCCGCCATGCGGGATTCCATCTCACGCACGTCTTTACTGGTCACACCCAACTCACGGGCCACCAGTTCCACTTCATCCTGATTGAACCAGCCCAAACGCTGCTTGGTTTTACGCAGGTTAAAGAACAGCTTACGCTGAGCCTTAGTCGTGGCAACTTTGACGATACGCCAGTTACGCAGTACGTACTCGTGAATTTCTGCCTTGATCCAGTGCACAGCAAAGGAAACCAAACGCACCCCAACCTCTGGGTTGAAGCGGCGAACAGCTTTCATCAGGCCGATATTACCTTCCTGGATCAAGTCCGCCTGCGGCAAGCCATAACCAGAATAATTCCGGGCAATATGAGCGACAAAGCGCAGGTGAGACAGGATGAGCTGCTTAGCGGCTTCCAGATCGCCCTGATAATGCAGCCGTTCAGCCAGCTCCCGCTCTTCCTCTGCCGTCAGCATCGGATAGGTGTTGGCGGCCCGGATATAGGCTTCCAAACTGCCCTGGGGCACTAAAGCTAAAGTTTGCATTTCTTTGGTCATTCAAACCCTCTCTTGAAAAAACAGGTCATGCAGGTGATTATCACGGCGGGGAAATGATTGATTCTACGGCAGTTGCTATTGCAAAAGCGGTCCACACGCCGGGCACCATAACATTTTGCTGCAGATTTTGACCGCGTTCCGCCCTATTAGTTCACAGTTTTTCGATCACGCTGTGCATGACAATACGTGACGAAGACTCAAGCCGATAGGGAATTTGTGCGCAAAGAAGAGACTAGATGATGCTTAAGTTATTGTCGGTAACTCTTCTCCCGCAACACGCTCAGAGCAGCAGGAGAAGAGTATACCAAAAAAACTTTATTGTGGTGTAAATCGACGTAAATGTTGCACGGTGGCTAACCAGGCGGCGATCCAACCAATCATCGCTGAGACAATCAGCAGCAGCAAGGCTTCATCCCAACCTAAACCGTGCAGGGTAAAGGTGGTGCCAAAGACCTTGGCCACGCCGGTCACTACCGACTCCAATCGCCACACCATCGCACCGGACAAAACCAGCGACAGCAATGCGCCGAAGAAACCCAGCATCGCACCGCCATTTAGGAACGGCCGCAGGATAAAGCCGTCGGTCGCGCCGATCAGTTTCATCACGTTGATGGTGTCGCGGCGGCTGAAGATGCTCAACCGTACGCTGTTGCCAATCACCAGGAAGACCGCCACAATCATCAGCACCCCGATCATTGCAGCCACTTGCCCCACCAGCCCGGTCAAGGCGGCCAAGCGGGCAAACCAGCTGTCATCCATGCGTACTTCATCCACACCCTGTACTGCCGCCACGCGATCACGCAGGGTATTGAGCGTATCGGAACTTTGGAAGCTCATTTTCGGCGTGATGATGGCGACCGCAGGCAATGGGTTCTCTTCCAGCATATCCAGTGCGCCGCCAAAGCCGGACCAGTTGCGGAATTCGCCCCGGGCCTCTTCACGCGACAAGTAATTCACTTTCTCTACGCCGGCTTCCGCCTTGATGGCGTCGAGCACTTTCACCGCCGCATCATCATCGAGGGATTTATCCAGATATACCGTCAACTGTGGCGTTGGGTACCACTGAGTCGCCGCAGTGCTGACGTTTTTCCACACGATGTAGCACACACTCGGCAACGTCAGGGAAATAGCGATCACCATCACCGTCAGTAACGTCGCCAACGGCTGACGCAGCATATCCTTGATGGCGTTCATCCAGGCGTAGCGCCATTGTTCACGCCAGCCACCACGAAGCGCTTTGCTCTTGGCGGTTTTTGCATTATTCGCCATGTTGCGCTCCTCCAGCCATGCGGCCCTGACTCAAACGCAGAATACGGTAATTGCGACGGGCGATCAGTCCAGTATCGTGGGTAGCCATCAGTACGGTAACACCGACGCGGTTAAACTCTTCAAACAGACGCAGAATGCCTTCAGACAGCGCATCGTCCAGGTTACCGGTTGGCTCATCCGCCAGTAGCACCGCAGGCTTATTTACCACCGCACGTGCAATGCCCACACGTTGCTGTTCACCACCCGAAAGCTGAATAGGGAAGTTTTTCGCCTTATCCAACAACCCGACCTTATCCAACGCAGCAGAAACACGGCGGCGAATATCTTCGGTGCTGGCACCCGCGATAATCAGTGGCATTGCCACGTTGTCATACACTGTACGATCCAGCAGCAGATGGTGATCCTGGAAAATCATGCCGATCTGACGGCGCAGGAACGGCACCTCACGGTTTTTTAACCGACTGATGTCGTGCCCACCAAACCAGATATGGCCGGCGCTCGGCCGTTCGATACCACAAATCAGTTTCAGCAGGGTACTTTTACCCGCGCCGGAATGGCCGGTCAGAAACGCCATCTCTGCCGGGCGCAGATGGAAATCTACCCCCTGCAGTGCCTGCCGTCCGCCCAGATAAGCTTTACTGACCTGTTCAAAGCGAATCATCCGTATTAATCCTCTCGGGCAAAAAGTGCCTCAATAAAATCGTCAGCCTTAAATGGCCGCAAATCTTCGATGCCTTCCCCAACACCGATGTAACGAATCGGGATAGAGAACTGATCGGCAATGGCGAAGATCACCCCGCCCTTGGCAGTACCGTCCAGTTTAGTCAGTGTGATACCGGTTAAGCCTACGGCTTCATTAAATAATTTCGCCTGACTGACCGCATTCTGTCCGGTGCTGGCATCAAGTGTCAGCATAACCTCATGGGGGGCCTGGTCGTCCAGTTTTTTCATGACGCGGACGATCTTCTTCAGTTCTTCCATCAAGTGTGCTTTGTTTTGTAGACGCCCTGCCGTATCGGCAAGCAGTACGTCGATGCCACGCGCTTTGGCGGCCTGCACGGCATCGTAAATCACCGAAGCAGAGTCAGCACCTGTATGCTGCGCCACAACCGGAATGCGGTTACGTTCGCCCCACACTTGCAGTTGTTCCACGGCTGCCGCACGGAAGGTATCCCCTGCAGCCAGCATGACCGATTTGCCTTCAGCCTGGAATTGGCGAGCCAGCTTACCGATAGTGGTGGTTTTACCTACGCCGTTCACCCCAACCATCAGAATGACATACGGGTTTTTACCGCCAACATCCAGTGGCTGATCAACTTTAGCCAGAATTTCAGACATTTCCTCCTTCAACTTACCGTACAACGCTTCGGCATCTTTCAGCTGCTTGCGGCTGGCATGTTGGGTCAGAGAAGTAATGATTTTACGTGTGGTTTCCACGCCGACGTCGGCAATCAGCAGCTGCTCTTCCAGCTCTTCAAACAGATCATCGTCAATTTTCTTGCCGCGGAACAGGCCGATAAAGCCTGAACCCAAATTTTGCTTGGTTTTTACCAGACTGCGTTTAAGACGGGCAAAGAAACCTTCTTTGGTCGGACGCTCTTGCTCTTGAGTCACTACAGGTGCCTGCAGCTCGGACTCTTTTTCTTCTTCAACGTCTTCTGCAACGACCGGAGCGGCGATAATCGGCTCCAAAGCCACTTTAGCCAGTAAAGGCTCTGGCTCTGATGCAGCCACTTCCGGCTTAACCTCAGCAACCGGCTCAGGCTCAACCTCGATAACTGGCTCAGGCTCGACGACTTCAGGTTCAAACGCGACGACAGGTTCAGGCTCAACCACTTCGGGTTCAGACACGACGACCAGCTCAGGCTCAACCTCGGCAATCGGCTCCGGCTCGACAACTTCAGTTTCAAGCGCAACGACAGGTTCAGGCTCAACCACTTCAGGTTCAGACACAATGACCGGCTCAGGTGCAACCACTGCAACCGGTTTTGGCTCAACGTCGGTAATCTGCTCAGCGGTCTCTTCTACTACCGCCAGCTTCTGTTCTAAGGCCACCTGTTCAGTAACAGTAACAATTTCTTCCGCCAGAGTGTCTGCCGGCGCAGGGTGCTCGGCAACGACCGGCACGCTTTCTGCGATATGTTCACCGGTCAGGCTACCGTCCCATTCTCCGGGGGTATCTACAGAGGCGGCAGGTTCAGATTCCTGGGCGGGGAGCTGGTCATCCAGCTTGGGAGCAACCGGTTCAGCCGGCGTCTCCACGGCCTGATTATCCGCCGGTTCTACCGACGTCTCAGGTTGCTGTTGCTCTTCTTCCTTCTGGCCAAAGCCCAGCCAGGAGAAAAATCCGCGTTTCTTATCTTTTGCCATGTTATGACTCTACTCCGTACCGAAGGCTTGCTTATACTGACAATTATTCCGCCGAGTCTATCACTTTCCCTCGCGCAGCAACACGCATCCGGTATGCTTTCCGCTGTGAAATCAGGCAACAAAGTTTTACCTTTTCCCCTGACGCCTCTCACCGGTAGAATAGCGGCAACTACACCCTTCATCTTTCAAGTTGCAACTGTGTTGGCTTTCCTCGCTTGCCCCGGCCACGTACTGCTTGTGCGTTCCCATGGGGCTTACTGCGTTGGCACCCTCCTGCATCTTGAAATCTATTGGGTATATTTGTTAACTCGTGCGGCCTCACCGCCAATAGAAAGAAATAAAGCAAACCTATGACAAGAATATCGCCACGGGCATCGGCAAAAAAACCGTCCCAAGCTGCGACCGGGCAGATCCGTATTATCGGTGGCCAATGGCGCGGACGAAAACTGCCCGTACCGAACAGCCCAGGGCTGCGTCCGACGACCGATCGTGTTCGTGAAACCCTGTTCAACTGGCTGGCACCGGTGATCCAGGGTGCTCGCTGCCTGGACTGTTTTGCCGGTAGCGGTGCACTCGGGCTGGAAGCATTATCGCGCTATGCCGGCAGTGTAACCTTGTTGGAGTTCGAACGTCCGGTGGCACAGCAACTGGAAAAAAATCTGGCGCTGCTGCAAGGGAAAGGCGATGTGGTCAACACTAACGCCCTGACCTGGTTGGCGCGCAGTGCCCAACCGTTTGACGTCGTGTTCCTCGATCCGCCGTTTCGCAAAGGGCTGTTGGCTGAAACCATCACGCTGCTGGAACAGCAAGGCTGGCTGGCCGATGAAGCCTGGATTTATGTAGAAGCCGAAGCCGAAAGCGCCGCAACTGACGTCCCGGCAAATTGGCAGTTACACCGTGAAAAAGTCGCCGGTCAGGTGGCTTACCGTCTTTATATCCGTTCGCAAGAGAAAACCGACAATGCTGATTAATCTGGGTCGCCTGCTGATGCTGTGCGTATGGGGCTTTTTGCTCTCCAATCTGTTCCACCCTTTTCCCAAGCCGCTGAAGTACTTCATCGACGTGGCGCTGTTCTTTATGGTGGTGATGCACGGGCTGCAATTAGTGTTGTTGAAGTCCACTCAACCGAAAGATCAGCCGATAAGCTACTGGCAGGAAGCCAAGATCTTCATCTTTGGTGTTTTCGAACTCCTGGCCTGGCAGAAAAAACAGCCGCCAATCAAAAGAAAATAGTTATTGCGATGCAGGCTGGGCGGTAAAGGAGAGATAACGCGTTCCTTGCATGCTCAGCGTGCCCTGCGCTCCCTTTTCGATCGGATTGTATTGCCACTGCTTCAGCCGTAGCCGAATTGCCTCTCCGCCACCCAACGGGCTGAACACCACCTCATAGTACATTGGCTCGTTGACCATCGTCTCACGTTGCGGCGATCGGGTCTTGGCGACGGGAAATTCACGCTTATCGCTCACGATGACCTGCAGATTACGTACCGACGCACGATCATTTTCTGCCGCCACACGGCGCTGGTTGAAATAGCGCTGCGTGGCCAGTACGGCGATCAACGCAATCACGGCGATAAAAAACAGTGGCGGTTTGCTCATCTTAATTTCCATTCCCTTTTGGCTGTATCAGCATAACCATAACAACAACTTTCACGTTGAAGCGCCACCCGTTTTAGTCATTTCCTCACCAGACACATTAAGCACGCGTGAGTTTCCAGGGTTTAAAGGTTAGCCACAGCAGTAAGCCTGGTAATTGCAAGGCGATCAGTAAGGCTAGCGACCACTGGTAAGCCACCACTGGGTAACTACCGCCCACTGTAGTCCAGTTGCCGATCACCGCCCCCACCAACCACTGCACGACAAATGCCAATACAAAGACAACCAGATTAAATGACGCGCTTACCCGACCAGCTAACGCAGGTTCGACGGACTGAGCCACAATGGCATAATTCATGGTAGCCGCTGTACCAAAGAAGCTGAACCCTATGGTGATCACATAAGGTGATACGGAAAGACCGCTTAACATCAGCACCTGAAACAGCACAAAGATCACTACACCGCAGCCACAGATCATAATCGGCTGTACTGCATATTTACGCAGGTAATCCGTCAACCAGCCAAAACTGAGCGATCCGGCAACCATGGCTACCGTACCTAACATCAAAGCATTAGCCATTTGTGCATTGCTCAGACCAGCAACATCATGTAGCCAGGGCCCCATCCAAAGCGCCAGGATCGCCATGTAAGTCGCGTGGGCAAAGACCGAATAGAGTCCTAATCGCCAGAAGGTCCATGAGCGATATAAGCGCCCCACCTCGCGACACATGTCGCTGAAATGCGTATTTTTCGATATAAAGGCGCCACGCACTGAAAAGTGAATCACCGCACTCACCAATACTGTTAACACGGCCAGCAGCAAGAATGCTTCTCGCCAGGTGATCCAAGTTAATGCCGCATGCAGCGGTGCCGTCGAAGCCATAGCTCCCAAACCGCCAACAGAAAGTAGACAAGCGGTACTGAGTGGCAGCCTGTCTACCGGTAACCAGATTGAGCATGCCTTGATGGCACTCATCAGGGAACCAGCAACCCCCAAGCCGATCAAGCCACGCCCAATCAACAACCCTGCCTCGCTATGCGACATTGCAAAAATCACTGAGCCGGCAGCGGCTATCAACAGCATCGGGCTTTGCACCGACCGGGGACCATAGCGATCCAGCATCACACCGAGGGGCAATTGGGCAGCGGCGAACGTGAGGAAATAGACCCCGGTTAAAACCCCCAAGCTTTCCGCTGGAAGGTGCAGCTCATTGGCAAGATCGTTATAAATCACGGCGTTCACGGTACGGTACAGGTAGGAGATAAAATGCCCCATACCGAAGGGGATAAAAATCGTCAGGAACAACATGGCGAAGCTTTTTTTCGCTTCCTGTACCGCTACGCTAGAAACCTGTTCATTCTGCATTCTCAGACGCCTCCTGCTTAATGGGGGAGAATGTGGTACGTATCTCGCAACAGACGCGGCCACGAGTATCATTGAGCCAAAGCTCATCAGGTGTCGGCAGCATTTCTGATACGTGAATCACCCGCGCTTTCTTCAACGCCGTCGCCAGCGTGTCTAAAGAAAGCGGATTATCGAAATCGATAAATAAAGGCTTAGGCTCACTGTCACACTTGATAAATACCCAACGCGGCAGTGCCTGTCGCTGCTGCCATTCCTGCCACTGGATAAACGCCATGAACTCATCGGAAACCGCTTCTGGCCATCCACCGGTGTTAAACGCCCAGGTACGTCGCTTGTACAGGGTACGGTTCACACGAATGCGGCGTGGCTCATGGCGTGGCAACATATCTCCCGCCAGTTGAAACAGTAATTGATGCAGAGCAGTGCTGTTGACACAAAGCAAATCCTCGTGAAAAGCACCGTCCATATCCTCTACAGTCAGACGACCTGCCTTGCAATGTAGGCGGGCACGCCCTACAGGATAGTGTTTTTCAGCGGCTACGCTGCCTCCGCAGCCTGGCAATAGCAACTGTGCATAATGGGGTACCAAGGGCCAATCGATATGCGAACGCTGATAACTCTCGGGCGAGTCGGCCAATACCAGGCGCTCCCGGCCCAATAGCGCATTAACCTCCTGTTCAATCTCTGCCGTAAAGGGGCAAAACGGCGCAGCGACCGGTTGGCTAAGCGTATGAACCCCTGGGTGCGTCTCCCCTAGCACCACCAAATATTCTCCCCGATTCAACGCTTCCAGGTCATCTGCAGCCAACATAAAATCCGGTGAGTGGAAGTTTTCACCAAACACCGGAAAATCGGCGGCCGCAGGGCATTGTTGATGCAATGCCGCTAATACCTGTGCTAATTGTTCCGCACTGAGCTGCACTTCTTCTGTACGTACCACGCTGAGTAACGGCTGCCAGGCTTCATTCAGCATCCCGCGGATCCGTTCGCAAACCTGTTGTTGAATCGTTGCCTGTTGCGGATGCAATCGATGCAGGAACGCCAACAGACTTATGGCTTGCCCATCCTTGCGTGATGGAATTAGCTGAAAAATATCCAACCAGGCCTGATGCAACAAAACACCCGTGGCGCGCGTGAGCCACTGATACAACGACATCAGCGGGGCAAAATCCTCATCAAGTGCCTGTTGCATCGAACGGCTAAACGTCAGAGTACTGGCTCGGGCGCAATCCTCATAAACAGGATAACGCCCGACATACATTTTTCCGCTTTCCCGCACTAACGAAATCCCTGCGTCACTCAGCGCCTGGTTCATTGCCACCAATGCCTGCTGGCGTTGGTGCAAATCGCCGCTGGCATAAATTTCACGCTGCCCTTCCAAACACCGGAAACACTCGGACCAGTGAGCGATAAAACTGTCAGGCAACGTTGCGGTACGCATTGCCTGTAAGATCGTGGTTAACGCGGCAGGATCACGCGGCGAAATCTGGAAGCCGCGTTGTACAATACCGGCCCCGATCAGGTGTTCAACTACCGGACCAGGGTCGCTATTCAGACGGTGGCGTAACTGTTTTTCACTGACAACCTCCAGCGTCAACGCTTTCAACACCTCCAGAATAGGACCCGCCAGGCGGCGTGATTTATCCAACGGATAGTGCAGTACATCGCCCTGAAGGTAGCAGCCAGGATTCACCGATAGTGGTAAACACGCTGGCTCCGGACACTGTGCGTTTACCTGAGCAACGAGACGCTGTATGACCCAGCTTTCAAAAAAAGTCTCCCGCTGAGAAAGCCAAGGACCCGTGCTCCTATTAACATTGGCCAGCATGGTTTGTTGATCATCAAACCGGCCCCAGGCTATCGGGCCAAAAAAGCTGCAGGTATCATTCTTGGTACAAAAACGCTGGGCATAACTCCATCCCAAGCGAATTTTTTGTTTTTTACGGCTGTCATAGGGCGTATGTCGTTCGGTGACCAGTGTATTAATTCGCTGTGCGGCGTCGGGGTTAGAAATGAATATCGCCTCCGACACATCAGCTCGTGACAGAAAATCAATCAACTGCTGACGCACTTGCTCACTAAAAGAAATAAAACCAGAACGCAAAGATGTCTCTTGTTCAATAATCTTCGCGTTGACGCTGTGCCACTCGCCGAGCGGTTGGTGCAAGACATCACGTAATGGTAACGGCAAGTCACTCACACTCACCGCCTGTTGCGCCGCCAGTTTGCGTGCAAACTTGCGACATTGCTCTTCACCGACGATGGCCATCTGTTGCTCAAACGTTTGCAGTAACCGCCCACGCCATTGATACAACTCCATCAGTAAGGTAAAGGCCGGCAGGTTGGAGAATGGCGAAACCTGCATCAGGTGATCAGCCGGGAACCCCGCAGAACGCAACCAGAAATAATCAGCGCACTTCATGCGTTAACTCCCTCAATACCAGTGCATTGGCTGACACCAAACGAGCCAAAAACGGTGCATCGTTTTCATCCAGGGGCGCTCCGTGCACCGGCGGCTGGTTAAACAATGCGGCACAACGGGGGGGTAACAATAGGTACTTATGGCGGCTATTCAAGTCCGGCAACGTTACCAGCAGGTGTTCCTCACCGGATGGCGGCATAACCTGCCCCAACGTTTTTTTATCGCGCAACCACTGCGAAAGTCTAAACTGGCAACAGTACAGGCGAGCCATACCAGTGTGAGCATAGCCCGCGGGGCCCGAGGCAGCAGGCACCCCGTGTTGCAGCGACAGATACAGCGACACCACTTGGTATTCCAGACCCATTAAATCCACCAGCGGCGCTGGCCATATCTGGCTTTCCCCATCCGCTATCAACCAATTGAGGATATCCCGACAATAGGTATAAACACGTGGGCCATAATCATGCCATTGATGTGCCTGTAAAAAGTCACGCGACAATTGTGGTATTTCCACCCCACGATTGAGCAGCGCTCGCAACGTCAACGGCGCACCGTTTTCCAGTGCATTAATAAAGGAATTCACCAATCGAAACTGGTAGTTCTCAATAAACCACTTCGCACGATCAATATTTTCAGCATAGGCAGCAATCACCGCCTGTTCTTCCGGCGTAAATGCATCACACGCCTGAGGCTGCCATTGGCGGTCAACCAACTGCTGTTGTAACGCTTCATCACGCAGGATCTTACGCCAGGTATGCCAGGCAATTTTAGCATCCATCGCTTACCACCTCTTGGCTGCTCACCGCCCGCTGCCAAATAGCCTGAGCACGCTTCACGTCTTGGACGATCATCGATTCATCTTTAGCGTCCATGACCCGCGTCAACGCGTGGTGCGCCTGCCCCTGATACTCCAGTACGATCGCCGAAGGCAAGGTGCGCGACAGGAGATCCTCATACAGGTCCCATACCGGTTCAGGTACGGCGGTATCGTGCCAATCGTGGTACAGGCCATCCGCCCAACTGCCTCCGGCTAAATGAACCGAAATCACGCGATCCAGCGGTAATGTGTCAAGATAATCAGCCAGATCAAAACCAGGCAGATTGATAGAGTTGGTATAAATATTGTGTAAATCCAGGTGCAGAAAGGTGCCCGAGCGCTGTACTAAACGCGCCAGGAACTCCGCTTCACGCATTTCTGCTCCGGGGCAAGGCAGATAATAAGCGGCATTCTCATGGGCTAGCGGCATACCGTAACGTTGTTGCAATTCGGCGGCGCGATCGGCGCAACGGAGCACTTCTCGCTGCGAAAACTGCAGGGGGCTGCTCCAAATATCCAACCAAGAATCATCACCGTAAAAACAGTGGTTAGCGACCCATGGACTGTTGATCATTTTGGCTAATGGGATATGACGCTGTACCGCAGCAGTACTGTCCAATGGGTTAAAACCGAAGTCGCAACCGTAGTTTGAATGCGCCAGCAGAGTGAAACGTTCGCCAAGTTTTTCCAACGTCGCACGCACTTCCGGACGCATAATATGCGGCCCGTCCATTGGAGCCATAATGTTGTCTAACAGTATTTCCAACAAATCGACGTGCAAGGTTTCAAACGGAAACCAGTCCAGTATTTCTGGGTTATATTGAATACCCACCCCAACCACCGTGGGTTTTGCCATTACTGTCATATCGTCCATCATCCCGTCGGAACAAAACAGCCCTGTTTCCAGGGCGGCGATGTTTATGCAAAGACTTTGCTTTCAATCACTTCGATATCGTCCAGATCAAACTCTTCAAACAAATTATCAACCTGCTCATCCACAGGCTGTTGCTCTACAACATGGTTTTGTTCACTGTCTTTCATTTCAGGTTTCATCAAGTTCTCCTTAGGGCAATAGACGAAAAATCATCATGGCAATCCCGCACCAGGCCAGTACCCAGCCGAATGCAGTAAACAGGCTTACCAACCAGTAGAGACGGCTATCTTTGTCATCTTCAGTGGATTTGCCAGCCAGACGTTGGCGGCAATAACGCAACGCACGCTGCCGCAAACGAGGTTGGTTAAAAAATTCAGTCAGCGCGAGATAAGTGTCACCGTTAAAAATCGGCAACAGCGTAGGAATTAATGACAGACAGGAAGCGACGATCATCACGACCGCCATATCATGGAATGGAGAGCCGGTTCCCGTAGTGCCCCATATGGCAATGCCTACAGCCGCATAGTAGAAGCTGGCGGCTGGCCCCATCAGGATCGTGATTGCCCGTTTACCGGGGCTCAGTGCGGACCATGTTCGTTGTTCTGGCCTAACCCAGCCCGTTGCCAACAACGTATACACGCCGATGCCAAAATCGGTAACGCGCACGCGATAATGCCGACAACTCAACGCATGTCCTAATTCATGAATGGCGATAGAACTCAATATTACCGGGTAGTGCCAGGCCAACCATGACCAGCTTTGGGTGTAGGTTGCCATGACGTCCTGGCTAAACTGAGACCATTGACTAAACAAAAAACCTAAAGCCACACCTACCGCCACCAGCAACAGCGCGTTAAACAATGAGGAACATAACCATGGTGCCCGGCTATAGAGACGATCCAAGCCGCTTTGCGGGTTCATTTTTACCAAATTGATCAGCAAAAAACGCTTTAGCGGACCATAGGTAATGCCAGTGGCAGGGTCGCGTTTGAGGCCACCACTTTGACCGCTATGCGTCAATAAGCCCAATTGCAACAAACGGGTTTGAAAAGCGGCCAACTTTGGCAAGGCGATAGTCGCCTGCAGATGCTCCTGCGCGACCCGTTGTACCTGCTCTACAGTTCGTTCACCGTTAAACAGCCGAGCTAGCGCAAGTTCAGTTTTTCCTAGTTCATAAGCGATGTCATTTTGGGGGTCATAAATACGGAATTTAGGTTTTTCAGCGCCCGCTACTGGTTCACAAATCAGTTCATCACGATATCGACAAGGAGGGATACTTGCTGCTATCGGTATTACGCTATCGCTCATGCCGCCCCCGCAGTTTCAAACCAGGGCCGATAGAACTGGTGCAGTTGATCACGCCCAGCAGCACAAACAGCAGAAAATGCTGAAGTATCCACACTACCGAACCGGCCCAAAACAAAAACAGCCCCCGGCCTTGTCGGCCCACATAACGGCGTTTCTGTGGTTAAGATCGGCGTCCAACCATGTTTTAGCATCAGCAGTTCAATGCTATGCGGTGTCAGAAAACGCCGATGGTTATGTGTCAGATACCCCTGCTGCATACCATAGCCCAACGCCCGACCTTCGATTAACAGCAGCCCTTGCGTTGACGCCATGGCCTGACATTTTTCCATTACCCTGTTGACGTCATAGACGTGCTCAAGCGACCCGTTAATGATGATCAGATCTGCTTGCTCATCTGCAGTCATTTCTTCCGCGCTGACCGTATCGATATTCAATCCTAACGTTTTGCCATACTGGGCATATGCACTATCCGGATCGTTTCCCTTTACTTGCCAGCCTCGTTTGGCGAATGGAATCATTAATCCACCAGCAGAACACCCCACATCGATCAGACGCCCCTGCTCAGGCAACCATTGGCTCAGACTTTTATAGAGATAATCACCCCGTTTGATTTGATCGAGGAAAAAGCTTTTATCTGGCGTACCATCGCCAAATAAATTCAAACGATAAAACTTATCGTAATAGTCTTGATAAAACTGAGCGTCGAAACGATATGCTTGATAAATATGTCCGCACTGAGTGCAGCCAGCGACTGGCAATGCTACGGCGTTTTCTTGCGGCCCACGAATATGCGTCAGTAAAGTCAAACAAGCCGCCGAGTTGCAGATTTCACACACAACGTGCGTTGCCTGATAGTCTTGTTGCATATGTAATAAGCTCAGGTAATGCCGCACGGATTTTATATCCATTTTCTATCCCATCACTTAATACAGAAGAATCCTTCGAAACAGATATGTTTAAAAACGGTCATCACATCCACAAACCCGGCGCGATTAAGCATATCTTGGTTTCCTAACGTGGAAAACGGCTCGAGCACGCCCTTCAGGGAACGCGATTTAGCCAAGATCTCATGAGCGGCATATCCCTGCTCAACCTTGTAATCAACATACAAACTGCTGATGATGTCTTGAAAACGAGCATCGGGGCCACGAACCTTCTCAAATAGCACGAAGGCGCCGCCCCAATTGAGGCTTTGATAAATACGATCAAACAATTGCTGGCGAACACGAGGAGGAATAAACTGCACAGTGTAATAAGCGACAATAAAATCGCTTTTTTCATACGGGAAATTCAAAATATCGTCCGTAAGGAATGTCACATTTTTATTCGCCGCTTGTTCGGCAAGCAGAATATTGGCCTGTTGCGTCATGGCCTCTTCAATATCAATACCAATAAATTTAGCACCCTGAGGATGACGTTTAGCCATCTTGCGCGTTAACGCCCCTGTTGAGCTTCCCAGTTCATAAACGACGGAGTTTTTATTGATAAAGAAATCGCTGAGTGAAAGAATAATATCGTGCCCATCATGATATTTTGGCACTGACTTCGACACATGAGAGTCAAAGTTCTTTGGGGTATTACCGCCAAAACTCCATGCTGCATTTAAAGAATCAATTCCATCCCCAACGCTGTCCAAAGACGACTCGGTCACACTGTCCATACTCGCCATGACGCCCCATAGAGAATGTTAATGAAGTATTAAAAATGTAAATACTATTTATCAATTTAATAAATCTTAAGCAACAATCACGTTTGATTTATTTTTTCGTTTTAGTTCCAAACACCTCCGAACCGCTCCACGAGCACCGTCATCATTGATATATTCCATTTTCTTATGATTAAACGGCATCATCTGAGCCATCGTTATAAAGCAGGGCGTTTCAAGAGGACAAATGCGCACAATAAGCCCCATTTTCGTGATGTCGGTTCGTTATAGATCATTCTTGATCACGCCAGATGGGTTACAGTTCATACGCAAGAAAGCATTGTCGATTACAGCCGTGCTGCCTACACTGCAATCAGGAAGTGACACTGGTGACAATTTGGAGCCGGATGCTGTGGCTCCCATAATGAATAAGGAAGACATAATGAGTTGGCCGTTCCTTGCCGTATTTTTTTCCGGTTGGCTGTTCGTCGATGCCTCCTATCGCGGGCCGCGCTGGCAACGCTGGGTGTTTAAACCGGTTACCCTGCTATTACTGCTGCTGTTGGCCTGGCAAGCGCCAGTACTGGGTGCAGCAGGTTATCTCATTGTCTTGGGTCTGTTGGCGACATTGATCGGCGACGCCTTGCTATTGTTGCCGCGCGAGCGTGTGTTATACGCTATCGGGGCTTTTTTCCTGTCTAACTTACTGTATACCCTCAGTTTCGCTAGTCAGATGACGTTCAGCCTGTTTTGGCCGCTGCCGCTGGCATTGCTGGTCATTGGCATGTTGTTGTTGGCAACCATTTGGACCCGGCTGGAAGATATGCGTTGGCCTATCGCCACGTTGGTTGCGATGACGTTGCTGATGGTGTGGTTGGCAGGTGAACAGTACTTCATGCGCAGCACAGATTTCGGTTTCTCGCTGCTGGCAGGCACATCTCTCCTGCTGCTGGCCAACATAGTGTGGTTGATTAATCGCTATCGCTTTACCTTCCGTGCAGCGGACGCGCTCGTGGCATTCTGCTACTTTTCCGGCCATTTCCTGATCGTACGTTCGTTGTACCTGTAATACTCAGGGCGGGTTCGGCAACCGAACCCGCTGTAATTATGCCAACGCCTTCAGCGTCAAACCGTCAGCCGCACCGAGTTGGTTACGATAAATATCCCCGTCTCGTGAAAAGAATACCAACGTGCTGCCGTCTGCCTGTAGCAAGGCGATGCCATCTGGTGCAGGACGCCACCCCACCACCTCAGCCGCTAATACCTTTTTCAAACACCCTTGTTGATCCACCAATTGATAGCCGTTGGTTTCACTCTGCTCGCTGGCTGAAAACACGATCTGACACTGTTGTTCAGCATCGGCGACTTGCCACTGCCCCGCCAGAGACTGCGCGGTGGGAAGAATTAAACTGCTGGCCATAACGGTCCCCGTAACAATCATGCCTCCCGCCATCGCGACGGCGCAGGCTAAGCTGCCTTTCATATTGACTCCTGCATAACGCCCGGCCAAAGTGCTCCGGGCGTTATTAACTTCACTGTTACACGATAAAGTCAGTGGCAACGTCTACCTGACCCACGATCTTCACCAGGAAGTCCGGCGCCTGATGGCCACCAATGTTCAGTGCCAGATCGCTGACGTTATTTGACGCGTTGTAGGACAGTAAAGCTTCGCCCGCTGCGCCGCTGAAATGATCAACAAAGTGGATCTGATCGCTGCTCGATACGCCCTGATTGAAGAATGACAGATCGATCTTATCGATGCCTTTCTGGAAATCCTTGATCCAATCAGACGCACCTGGCGTAGAGTCGCTGACCGCAGAGAAGACAAAGATATCCTTGCCCGCGCCGCCCCACAGCTCATCAGCCCCACCACCGCCGAACAGAATGTCGTTGCCCGCACCACCTTTCAGCACGTTGTTGGCCGCATTGCCGACGATCACATCATTACCCGAACCACCAATCGCATTTTCAATTGTCACGCCTGCGGCGATAGACACGTTACCTTTCAGCCCGCCCACGTCGGAGAAGGACTTTTCATTCAGGTTAATGCGCTGGTTGGCGGTGTAACCGGAGAAATCAAAGGTGTCATTACCGCCCGCATCCCAGGCAGCAAAGATCACTTTTTGAGAATTGCTGGTCGTGCTGAGGAAATCACGGCCAGTGTTGGAGTTGAAGCCATACACAGTGTCGCCGGTACGGGTCGACAGGTTGGCACCATACAGGTGTTGAATGGCAGAAATGTCATCCAGCAGCGGTGCCGCCGCGTAGTGACCACCATTATCGCCACCGGTGTTGGTTTCACTCCAGTAGCTCATCAGGCTGAACTCACGGGTGTCCTCGGCATAGCTTGCGTCGTTGTAGGTTGGGTTACCTTCCCCGGCGTTGTAATCCCCAGGGTGGCTCAGGCCCAACGCATGGCCGATCTCATGGGTAAACGTCTGGCGGCCATAGTCTTCGCTGGCAGGATGTTTAACGTTGGACTGGTTGACGTTGTACCAAGTCTGGCCACCCAGATCCTGTCCTTGATAGATCGTGTTCGGCAAGAAAGCGTACGCCTGGGTGCCGTAGTCATAATGACCAGGGCGATCCTGGCTGTAGTTGCCGAAAGTGATATTGGCCTTTTGACCAGCGGCAACTTCAGTAAAAGTGATATTGGCCACGTCAGACCAGGACTGCAGCGACAGTTTGGCTTGTTGCTGTTGTTCCGCGCTGAATTTACTCAGCCCGGTATCACCAGCAACGTTGGTGGAAGAGAATTTATAGTCCGGGAAAGAGAACGTTAATTTAACCGGTTGGCCAAAAACTTTATAACCGTTCCAGGTTTGGTTCTCACGGGTAATAAACAGCCCAGCTTGTTCGGTAGAAAATGAGTCCTTGCCATTAACCTGAATCCCGTTGCCACGCTCGTGGTAATGCAACAGATCGTCTACAGCATTATAGCCGGAGCCGGTCGCCGCGAGGACGGATTCAGTAACTTCAATTGCCTTTTTAGTAGATTGCATTGGTTCGATTCCACTCATTAGCTGATCGTTATCAATCAGACAGATAGACATAACCTGCCAGTCAGCGACGGAGAACGATCCGCCAACTCACGGGAAGGGACTTATGCGCCGTTACCGGCAGTGTGTTAGAGAGAATTAATGCATATATATCAGCAAATAAGATTACCGCTATAAATGGTAATCGATTCCAATTATAGGCAGGGGTTGAAAACTGAACATAAAATAATCAGCTATATATTCAGGTAACGAAGGAGAGTTATGCTAGTTTTTATCGTTCTTTACAATGTAAATGAAACTTAAGAGTCATAAGTTGGCAACAAACTTCAACAAAAATGCGGCCTGTAGGTTCAAGCGGATCGTGCTGGCATTTAAGTGACATAAAGTTAAATTTAGCTAAAGAGTTATAGATTAATAACTCTTTATTATTAGCTGAGGGGACTTTTTAGTTTGTATAGGAATAACATTTTCTTATTTTGCCTAATGGTCCTGTTTCGTCAGACTGAAAAGCACATATAAACTCAGCCAATACCGTGAGACATACGTGACTCGCCGTAAAACCCCTCGCCCTCTCACAGTTAGCAATAATTCTCATCCCCTGCTTGACTCTGGAGTTGACTCCAGGGTGTAGAGTCTCCCCAATGAACTTCATTAACGGCCCGGAGGGGGACGCTATGACTAACCATGAAAACCATAATCATCAAGAACATCATCATGCGGAAGGCGGTTGTGGGTGCAATCACAGCCACAGTAAAACCCAGCACGGTTGCAGCAGTGAAAAACAGAGTGTCGACAGTCACAGTGAACATGCGCACACCCACGATCATGGCGCTGGCGGTTGCAGCACGGAAGATCATGAGGATCCGGATGAAGAAAGTGACAGGCTAGCTGCCGCCCCTCTCTCCGGAAGTCAGCGCTACAGCTGGAAAGTCACCGGTATGGACTGCCCAAGTTGCGCCAAAAAAATTGAAAACGCGGTTACCGCAATACCCGGCGTCGACAACGCACGCGTGCTGTTTGCCACAGAAAAATTGGTGGTCGATGCTCAATCCGATATCAGCCTGCGCATTCAAGACGCGGTGAAACAAGCCGGGTTTACCCTTCTCGGGGCACAGACAGCCAAAGCTGACGAGCCAAAACCGTCACGCCTCGGAGAGTTTGGTCCACTGCTGCTGCTCACCACGCTGATGATCGTCAGTTGGGCGCTCAGCATGGCCAACCCTGAACTGAGCCGCATTGCCTTTATCGCGACCACATTGGTAGGTCTGGCACCGGTCGCGACCAAGGCGGTACGACTGATCCGCTCTGGCACACCCTTTGCCATTGAAACGCTGATGAGTGTAGCTGCCATCGGCGCACTGTTTATTGGTGCGACCGCCGAAGCGGCGATGGTACTGCTGCTGTTTATGGTTGGCGAAATGCTGGAGTCCTATGCCGCCAACCGTGCACGTCGCGGTGTGAAAGCGTTGATGGAATTGGTGCCGGAAGACGCCCTGCTGTTACAAGGCACACAGCGCAAGCGGGTACCGGTTTCCAGCCTACGTCCTGGTGATGTGATTGAAATTGCCCCCGGCGGTCGCCTGCCGGCAGATGCTGAGCTGATCAATGCGTTCGCCAGCTTCGACGAAAGCGCCCTGACCGGCGAGTCAGTACCCGTCGAACGTCAGCAGGGTCAAAAAGTGGCTGCGGGCAGTTTGTCGGTCGATCAGGCCGCGCAGATGAAGGTCGTTTCCGAACCGGGCAAAAACGCCATCGACCGCATTCTGCAATTGATTGAAGAAGCCGAAGAGCGCCGAGCGCCGATCGAGCGCTTCCTCGACCGTTTCAGTCGTTACTACACCCCGGCTATCATGCTGCTGGCTATCGCGGTGATCCTGGTGCCACCATTGATGTATTCACAACCTTGGGACACCTGGATTTATCGCGGTCTGACCCTGCTGCTGATCGGTTGTCCATGTGCACTGGTGATCTCCACCCCGGCGGCGATCACTTCCGGGCTGGCCGCCGCCACCCGACGCGGGGCACTGATTAAAGGCGGTGCTGCGCTGGAACAGTTGGGCCAGGTACAAACTATCGCCTTCGACAAAACCGGTACCCTGACAGAAGGCAAACCCACGGTGACCGATGTACTGCCGCTCAACGACATCAGCGAACAACAATTACTGACCCTTGCCGCTGCGGTAGAAGCTGGTTCCCACCATCCATTGGCACAGGCAATCATCAACCGTGCCGAGCAATACGGTGTGCCTCTGCCACTGGCACAAGACCGCCGCGCATTGGCTGGCGTAGGTGTGGAAGGTCTTGTCGACGGTAAAACGGTGCTGATCAGCGCGCCAGCCAAGTTAGCTACAGGCTTGCTGAAACAACAGGGCATCCAGCAGGTAGAACAGCTGGAAAATGCTGGCAAGACCGCGGTGGTGGTACTGGAAGATGGCGTACCTATCGGCCTGCTGGCGCTGCGCGACACCTTGCGCAACGATGCCAAACAGGCGATTGCAGAACTGAATGCACTGGGGATCAACGGGGTGATGCTAACCGGCGATAATCCGCGCGCGGCGGCGGCGATTGCCTCTGAGCTTGGGCTGGATTATCGGGCTGGATTGTTGCCGGAAGATAAAGTGAAGGCCGTAACGGAACTGAGCGAATTGCGTCCGACAGCGATGATCGGCGACGGCATCAATGATGCTCCAGCGATGAAAGCCTCCAGCATTGGCATCGCGATGGGCAGCGGTACCGATGTGGCACTGGAAACCGCCGATGCCGCGCTGACTCATAACCGTCTGCTGGGTGTGGCGGAAATGATCCGCATATCACGCGCCACACATGCCAATATCCGGCAGAACATCACCATCGCATTGGGGCTGAAAGGGGTATTTCTGATTACCACACTGCTGGGCCTGACCGGGTTGTGGCTGGCCGTGCTGGCAGACTCTGGTGCCACCGCACTGGTCACTGCCAATGCCTTACGTCTACTGAAGAAACGCAATTAGGCAATAACATACTGTAACAGCGTGGCCCATTTATGGGCCACGCGATCTATTCCCTCAGGCAGAGATTAAACACCCTTGCGTAGCAGGTAGCGGTAAGGTGCGGTGTCGGTTTCCTGCGCCACCAACGTGTGTTCCATAAAACGGCAGAACCCCGGAATGTCACGGGTCGTCGCCGGATCGTCAGCAATAATCAACAACGTTTCACCGTTATCCATATGGCGCACAGTTTTGCGCACCATCATCACCGGTTCTGGACAGCGCAATCCCAGCGCATCAAGCGTCTGGTCAGCCTGGGCAAATAAGTCAGTCATGCAATTTTTCTCGGTCGAAAACGATCGGCGAACGCTCGCCACATCTCATTACCGCCTAGTTTACGCCGGTAGTTTTTCTGTGCAAGATGCGTTAACGTTTGCGTTAAATTTAACCGTTGCATTGGTTGCGCAAACGCGTATCATGCGGCCGCGCAGCTTATTTCTCGGCGCAGACAAGACATTCTGGGTTCCCTCACCCCATTACTAAAAAGGCTACAACATGTATTCGTTTACTGCCCAGCAGCGCCTTACCGCGTTGATCTGGCTATCGCTGTTCCATATTGTCATCATTACCTCCAGTAACTACCTGGTGCAATTGCCGATGTCCATTTTCGGCTTTCATACCACCTGGGGCGCATTTACCTTCCCGTTTATTTTCCTGGCGACCGATCTGACGGTACGCATTTTTGGCGCACCACTGGCGCGACGTATCATTCTTTCGGTGATGGTGCCGGCGCTGTTCATTTCGTACGTGATCTCCACTGTGACCTATCAGGGCGAGTGGCAGGGTTTTGCCGCCTTGGGCAGTTTTAATCTGTTTGTTGCGCGCATCGCCGTCGCCAGCTTTATGGCTTACGTACTCGGTCAGATCCTTGACGTCCACGTATTCAACCGCCTGCGTCAACGCAGCGCCTGGTGGGTTGCACCCGCAGCGGCCATGTTCCTCGGCAATATCAGTGATACCCTGTCGTTCTTCTTTATTGCTTTCTACAAGAGCAGCGACGCCTTTATGGCCAATAACTGGGTTGAAATCGCCTTGGTGGATTACAGCTTCAAAGTGCTGATCTGCATGCTGTTCTTCCTGCCGATGTATGGCGTACTGCTGAACATGCTGCTTAAGCGCATCGCCTCGCGTCAAAACGACAGTAGCCTGCAACCGAGCTAACCCGTGTTATTATTGGCGGCCTGCACACACCCGGAGGCCGCCATGACAGTGACCACCCGCCACGCCACCCTCGAAGAAATTCATCGTCTGTACCAACACATCCCTGAATTCGGTTGCTTGCACAGCTTGGCTGATTTGCAGCAACGTATTGGATCTGCCTCAGCTAACGCGCTGATCGCCGAGATCGACGGTCAACCCGTCGGTTTTAAACTCGGTTATCAACAGCAGGAAAAGGTGTTTTACAGTTGGCTGGGCGGTGTACTGCCGGCGTTTCGCCGTTATGGTGTCGCACAGGCTTTGCTCGTTGCTCAAGAGCACTGGGCGCGGTCTCAGGGTTTTCGGCTACTGACGGTTAAAACGCGCAATCAGTTCCGTGCAATGCTGATGATGCTCATCAGTAATGACTATCAGATTGTTCAACTGGAAAAGAAAGGCGAAGTGGCTGATTATCGGCTATTACTTGAGAAAACCTTGTGACAACATCTGCCTTGCATTTCACCCTGGAATAGGGTGCGATAAGGCAGTGAAACCCTACCTGAAAGGAAAAAGGAAGCCCAATGCGTAAAGTAGCAAAATTGATGGGTATCAGCCTGTTAGTGCTTGGCCTGGCGGCCTGTGACGGCGACACCAAAGACACCAAGGCATCAGCTGCTGATGCAGCGGCCAGCGCGCCTGCTGGGCAGCAGGTAAGCTTGCTGGATGGTACGCTGGCATTCACCCTGCCAGTTGGCATGGCGGACCAAAGTGGCAAACTGGGCAATCAGGCAAACAACATGCACGTATATGCCGACAGCACCGGCCAACGCGCTCTGATCGTGATCCTCGGTGATAAAACGCCCGACAGCCTGGAAACGCTGAGCAAGCGTCTGGAAGATACCCAGCGCGCGCGTGATGCCAACTTGCAAGTAGTCACCAACAAAGCTATCGAGGTTGACGGCGTGCCACTGCGTCAGTTGGACAGCATCATCACCAGCGGCGGTGAGAAAGCCTACTCGTCTATCTTGATTGGCACGCTGAACAACAACATGCTGACCATTCAGGTGACGCTGCCGGCGGATAACCAACAGCAGGCGCAGACTGAAGCCGAAGGCATCATCAAAACGCTAAAACTGAAGAAATAATACTCGACTGTGTCTCTCCATTGAACGTGGAGAGACACAGCCTGTTGCGCCCTACGCTAATGCTTGCGCCAGCAGAGTGATCGGATGTTCGCAGCGCTTGCTGGTCGACATTTCGATTTGCCATTTGCAGGTTTCGCAGTCAGTGACCACTAAATCCACGCCACTCTCCTCTATCTGACGGAACAGCGATGCACCTATCCCCTGTGAGGTCGCATAGTTTTCCGATTTAAAACCGTAGGTCCCGGCAATCCCGCAGCACTGCGAGTCCAGCACCACCAGCTCAAGCCCCGGAATCTGCCGCAGCAATTCCAGCGTGTAAGCGGTCCAGCCCATTTTTTCCATGTGGCAGGGCGTATGGTAAGCCACCCGCAATGGCGTGTGTTTCAATGGCAACTGGCGCCCTTGGTTGATCAGGCGATACAGATAACGTGTCGCCAGCTCCACCCGTTCACGCACTGCCGAGGTATCGACCTCCAGCAAATGCGGATATTCATCGCGCAAGGTAAAAGTACAGCTCGACGAAGTTGCCACGACAGGAATACCGCGCTCCAGCACCGCTTCATGCAGCGACTCAGCGTTCACCTTGGCCTGCTTTTTAGCCTGAGTAATAAAGCCGTTGGCGATCAGCGGCACGCCACAGCATTTTTCCCGTTTCAGCAGTTGAACGCCAATATCCATCGCATTAAAGACCTTGATGAGATCCTTCCCCAACTGCGGGTGGTTATAATTCACGAAGCAACCATGGAAGAACGCCACCTGTTCGGTGTAACGCTGCTGGGCTTGAGCCTGCTGGCGATACCAGCGGCGGAAGGTGCCGAACGAATATTTAGGCAGCTCGCGGCGATGATCAATTTTCAACGCCTTATCCAGCAAAGCACGTACCGGTTTCAGCCCTGTAGCGGCATTAACAATCGGCGCAAACGGCGTCGATAACGAGCCCATGATATCGGTATGGCTCAGTATGGCGTCACGCAATGTTGGCTTGCTTTGGGCATAGTCGGCGCGCGCACGTTGAATGATATCGCCGATTTTGACGTCTGATGGGCAGGCCACCTCACAACGTTTGCAGTTGGTGCAATACTTGAGGGCTTCATCGTACAACGCCGGATCCTTGAGTCTCAGGCGTTCACCGTCTGGCCCCGCCTGCTTGGGCCCTGGATAGAGTGGGTTGACTTTAGCCACGGGGCAGTAAGTGGTACACACCGTGCACTTGATGCAATTTTCGAAGCTATTGTCTTTATGTAGGCTCATGGTTGCTCCTCCTGCGCTGCAATCTGTTGCGCGACATGCAGCGCGCCAATCAGCGAAACACCCGCACCACAGCCCTGCTGCAACGGATCGTAGCCGCCAGTCACCGCACCAATGGCGTACAGATTGCTCAATGGCTCCCCTTGCCTCAAAGCACGCAGCTGGCTATCAGTGCGCACCCCAAATTGTAGGTAGGGTTGCGGAGCAAACAGGTCGCTATGACTCCAATCCGCGCGATCCGCCCGGCTGTCGACATCCAACCCAAATACAGGTTCACGTATGCCGTCAAAGTCCGCCACCAGCCCATTACTGAAAAAGCTACCGCTAGCCAACACCACTTGTTGCGCTATTAGCGGAATATCGGTGTGGTTACGGGTATAGAGACCCGTCACACGCCCGGCGTCGATATCTGCCCGCAGTACGCTGTCGCCTGGCATAAAAACGCCGCCCAGCTGCTGTAAACGCGATCGCAAAGCCTGATGCAGGCGCATACCCAACACCGAAGGAGGAAGCGTCGGCAACACACGGATCGGTTTGCCCACAGCCGCCTGCAGCGCCGCCAGTGGCTCATCGTCTTCCAAACCCAAGCAGGCGGGTAAGAAAATCGCCTCAGCATCCCCGGCTAATCGGCACACTTCATCCGTTATCAATGTCAGGTTCTCAGCGAGATCCAGCACTCTGGCAATATTCACCGCACGAAACTCACTGGGATTGTTGCGCAACCGGTCCAGCACCGGTAAGTGCATATAAGCCACTTCAGCCTTGATCCCTAGCGCCTTCGTCAGGGAACTGGCAGCCAGTTGGGGCTGAAAATCTAAAAATCCTTCAATGCCTATTACCGCGATGTGTTGCCATGGGAGATCTCCTCCCAGCGGTGTGACAGGTATCGCCTGCGGGCTGAGCCAAGTGGCTCGGCGCGTGCCAAGCGGCGTAACACGCAGATGATTGCGTTCACTGCTCCCCTGCAAACTGAGACCACAACGATGCAGTAATCTTGCAGCTTTATCAGACAACATCGCCACCTGCTCGGCCCCCATCAGTGCATAGGGGTGCTGAGGAGCCTGCATTGCAAGTGCAGGCAATGCCGCCAAAGGTGCCTCTACCGGGGTACCGTCGGGCAACTGTGCCAGCAGATCAAGCGAGCCGGAGGAGAAATAGAGGGCACTCTGGCCAGAACTGACAACGGCACAACGCTTGCCCTGCTCCGACAAGCGAATAGCACAAGTCATGCCCGCCAATCCGCCGCCAATCACCACTACGTCAAATCGCATCATCGGCCTCCTGTTCCCCCCGAGCATCAAGCCCGCACAATCCCTGGTAAACCCAACTGGTAAATTCACTTTCACGCAACGCATCACCCCAAGCGATGGGCCGTACCCCTTTCCAACGCTCATTGAGGAAATGCGATAGTTGATCGATAGACTGCTGCGGCGTGGTGACGTTAAAACGTGTCAATAGCCCGGCAGCGCGACAGGCGCAAAGCTCACCCTGACAAGTGCCCATACCAACGCGAGTACGGCGGCGTAAATCAACCAGATTATTGACGGTGAGAGTGTTCACCGCATAACGTACCTCGCCGGCGGTCACGGCTTCACATTCGCACACCAGGCTGTTATCCAGCCGATCGCCGGCCGGCACCTGGCTGGCACGGTCACCGTGACGATAGACCGCCGAACCGCGAATGCTGGCGGGGAGAGAAACCACGCTGCGCACGGTTTCTTCCGCCGACTGGCGGGAACCAGGCAGGGCTTCTTGCGCGGTGGTGCAGGGACTATCTACCTTAAGCTTTTCGCACACTTTATCGGTCGCCCACTGCGCCATCAGCCGGTATGTCATCAGTTTACCGCCGGTGATGGTGATAAACCCTTCCAACCCATCGCGGCTGGCATGATCAAGAAGCACAATGCCACGGCTGACGTTACGGCCGCTCGGATCATCATCACTGGCCACCAGTGGACGCACGCCGGCATAGGCACGCAGAATACGCGTCTGTGCCAGTTCCGGTGCTAACAACGCGCCTTCACGTATCAGGATATCCACTTCCTGTGGTGTCACCCGCATGTTGTCAATCTGGTCATAATCGATGTGGGTCGAGGTAGTGCCAATCAACGAGATAGTGTCCCCCGGAACCAGAATGTCGGCGTCTGCGGGCTTACGGCAACGGTTGATCACCATATTATTTATGCGATGTCCGAGGATCAGCAAAGCACCTTTAGCCGGGAACATGCGAATACGTAAATCGGCATATTCCGCAATCTGCTGGCCCCAGATGCCGGCGGCGTTAACTACCATTTCGGCATGAATATCGTAGCGTCGTGCAGATTTATGGTCGAAAACGCGCACGCCGGTCACGCGATCGCCTGCGCGGATCAAACCAACCACCTGATGATAGGTAAAAATTTGCGCCCCATGCTCACGGGCATCGAGCATATTAGCGGCGGTCAGTCGGAACGGATCAACAGTGCCATCCGGTACACGCACCGCACCTATTAATGTTGGATTCGCTGCCGGCTCCAGACGCAGCGCCAACTGTGGGTCAATCGCTTCAGCGTTAATGCCGGCACTGTGGCAGGCGGCAATAAACTGTTGTTGGTAGTCCAGTGAATCCTGCGGCAGCGTAATAAACAGCCCATCGGTACGCTCGATGCAGTGGTGCGCAATGCGCTTGAGGATTTGGTTTTCTTCTATGCACTCACGCGCCGACTCACCGTCGGTCACCGCATAGCGTGCACCACTGTGCAGCAGACCGTGGTTGCGACCCGTCGCACCCGTCGCAATGTCGTGGCGTTCCAACAGTATGCAACGCAGGCCACGACGCGCGCAGTCACGGGCAATGCCCGCTCCGGTTGCGCCACCGCCGATGATGATCACATCCGTTTCGTTATCCGGTGAATGGCTGCCCATGACACTCCCTCATGATCCATAGTTATTTATCTATTGGGCCACAGTCACTGGGGTCCTTGTTTGATAAGGAACAATAACGAACTATAAACGAAAGCAAAATGTCCACAAAAAACCATGAATGTGATCATAATCACGATTTTTGGGTGTTTTTCTATTTCATAACGTTAACGAATCGCTCAAAATTCGCCGGTGTTTCATAAAAGTGTAACAATTGCGCCATTCATCACAGCGACACCAGGCTGATTTGACTAGGATGACGCTCGTTATGGAACATAAAAACACCACATTCGATATCCGCTCAATCATCAAATGAACGTACAAGATCATATTGATGTGATAACTAGATAAAGCCATCGGAGGCGCTCATGTTGAGTATTTTTAAGCCGGCAGCACACATTTCCCGTGTGCCGGTCGACAAAGTCGACCCGCTGTACCGTAAATTGCGCTGGCAAATTTTTATGGGGATTTTCTTCGGGTATGCCGCCTACTATCTGGTGCGCAAGAACTTCACCCTGGCCATGCCTTATTTGATTGACCAAGGCTTCAGCCGCGGCGACCTTGGTTTCGCGCTGTCCGGTATTTCTATCGCCTACGGGTTTTCCAAATTCATTATGGGGTCGGTGTCTGACCGCTCCAACCCACGCGTATTCCTGCCCGCTGGCCTGATTCTGGCCGCAGCGGTGATGTTGTTCATGGGCTTTGTACCTTGGGCAACGTCTAGCATCGCGGTCATGTTCGTGCTGCTGTTCCTGTGCGGTTGGTTCCAGGGAATGGGCTGGCCGCCGTGTGGCCGTACCATGGTGCACTGGTGGTCGCAGAAAGAACGTGGCGGTATTGTTTCGGTCTGGAACTGTGCCCACAACGTAGGTGGTGGTCTGCCGCCACTGTTGTTCCTGCTCGGTATGGCATGGTTCAACGACTGGCATGCTGCACTGTATATGCCTGCTTTCGGTGCCATCCTGGTCGCCCTGATCGCCTTTGCCCTGATGCGTGACACCCCACAATCCTGTGGCCTGCCACCGATCGAAGAATACAAAAACGACTACCCGGACGACTACAGCGATAAAGCAGAAGAAGAACTAACCGCTAAGCAGATCTTCATGCAATACATTCTGCCAAACAAACTGCTGTGGTATATCGCCGTGGCCAACGTGTTCGTTTACCTGCTGCGTTACGGCATCCTGGACTGGTCGCCGACCTACCTGAAAGAAGTGAAACACTTCGCACTGGATAAATCTTCCTGGGCCTACTTCTTGTACGAATACGCTGGTATTCCTGGCACCCTGCTGTGCGGCTGGATGTCGGACAAGGTGTTCAAAGGTAACCGCGGTGCCACAGGGGTGTTCTTTATGACCCTGGTGACTATCGCCACTGTTGTTTACTGGCTCAACCCAGTCGGTAATCCTGGCATCGATATGGCCTGTATGATCACCATCGGCTTCTTGATTTACGGTCCGGTGATGTTGATCGGTCTGCACGCATTGGAGCTGGCGCCGAAGAAAGCGGCTGGTACCGCGGCAGGCTTCACCGGCCTGTTCGGTTACCTGGGTGGCTCCGTCGCAGCCAGCGCCATCGTCGGTTATACCGTTGACTACTTCGGTTGGGACGGCGGCTTTATGGTGATGATTGGCGGTAGCATCGGCGCTGTTGTGCTGTTGTTACTGACCATGATGAGCGAGAAAAAGCACCACGCGGAAATCGCTGCCAACAAACGCGGTTAAACGTCATACAACTTTCGCATTATTTAAAGGCCGCATTGCGGCCTTCAGACTGATGACGAACCTCATTCCTGCCCAGAGCAAGTAGAGGTTGATAAATAAAACATCAGGAAAATCAATTTATTGATTTTCGGCTGATCACCACAAAGCAGGAAAAAACACGCTTTTTCCTGCTTTGTCAGCAACCTTAAAGGCCGCACTGCGGCCTTTTTACTACCCCTGCCCCTAGAACTAGAATATGGAGAACAACAGAATGCGGACTCAAGTCAAAGCCCTGCTGACAGGGATTATCCTGGCCACCTCAATGGTCAGCGCCGCACAGGCTGCCGACAAGGTAGTGATCGCCCACCGTGGTGCCAGTGGCTATCTGCCGGAACACACGCTGCCGGCGAAGGCCATGGCCTACGCGCAGGGTGCAGACTTCCTCGAGCAGGATCTGGTGATGACCAAGGACAACGAGCTGGTGGTGTTGCATGACCACTATCTCGATCGCGTCACTGACGTGGCAGAACGTTTCCCAGACCGCGCACGCAAAGACGGTCGCTATTACGCCATCGACTTTACCTTGCCGGAAATTAAGTCGCTGAAGTTTACTGAAGGCTTTGAGATCGAAAACGGCAAAAAAGTACAGGGTTACCCAGGTCGTTTCCCGATGGGCAAATCCGACTTCCGTGTTCATACCTTCCAGGAAGAGATCGAGTTTGTGCAGGGCTTGAACCATTCAACTGGCAAAAACATCGGTATTTACCCGGAAATTAAAGCGCCGTGGTTCCACAAACAGGAAGGCAAGGATATCTCCAGCAAAGTGTTGGCGGTACTGAAGCAGTACGGTTACACCGGCAAGAATGACAACGTTTATCTGCAATGCTTTGATGCCAACGAGCTAAAACGTATTAAAACCGAGTTGGAACCGAAGATGGGTATGGATCTGAAGCTGATCCAACTGATTGCCTATAACAAGTGGCAGGAAACCTATGAGCAAAAGGCCGATGGTAAGTGGGTGGAATACGACTATGACTGGATGTTCAAGCCGGGCGCGATGAAGCAAATTGCTCAGTATGCCGATGGCATCGGACCGGACTACCACATGCTGGTGGTGGCGGAGAAATCCAAGCCAGGTAAGGTGGTATTAACCGACATGGTGAAGGAAGCCCATGCCAATAAACTGGCAGTGCACCCATTCACCATCCGTGCTGATGCGCTACCAAACTACGTCACCGACGTGAATCAACTGTATGACGTGATTTACAACCAAGCAGGCGTTGACGGCGTGTTCACCGACTTCCCTGACAAGGGTGTGCAATTCCTGCAAAAGCAGGGCCAGCACAAGTAGTAAAGCTCAACGTCTCCCAGGTGGCGGATAAAGTCCGTTATTAGAGAGCGTGACGAAGGGGGCGTAGCAACTTTAACTGCCGGAGCGCCCCTCGGTGCGCTAGGCCCGGGTATCTCGAGCTTAATCTCAACGTTGTTCTCGAATTCAGGGCGCCGCAAGGCGCCCTTATCGTTAGAGATACATTTTGCGCAGGTAGTGCGGCACCGCATCGTCTTCGTTGGAGCCAATCACTTCCAGCTCAGGCAACTTGTCTTTCAGGCGCTGATGCGCGTCGCGCATAATGCAGCCTTTACCGGCCATCGACAGCATTTCCAGGTCATTCATACCGTCGCCGAAGGCAATGCACTCTTTCAGCGTATAGCCGATGATCTTGGCCACTTCTTCCAGCGCATGCCCTTTTGACACACCACCGGCCATCACTTCCAGACAGGTTGGGAACGAGAAACTGACGTTAACCCGATCGCCCCAGCGCGCATTGATGGCATCTTCGAGCGGCAACAGCTTTTCATGATCGTCACAGGTGAAGTACACCTTGCACACGCCATCAGTTTCCAGCAAGCCCGGCTCGAACAGTTGGTACTGGAAAACGGACTCACGGAAGAACTCTTCCTGCTCTGGGCTTTCACGGTTAATGAACCAGTCGTCGTTACGGTATACGTTGGTGGTGATATCCGCATCATCATGCAACATACCGTAGAGATCACGGGCAATGTCTTCGGCCAGGTTATGGCTGAAAATCAGCTCACCGTCAGTGTTGTGCACGCGCGCCCCGTTAGAGGTGATCATAAAAGCGCTGATGTCGAGGTTATCGCGGATTTGCGCAACGTCGATGTGGTGACGGCCGGTAGCAAAAACAAAATGCACACCACGCTGGGTCAGCAGCTTCAACGTCTCTTTGGCGTAAGGGGACAGAGTGTGGTCAGGTGATAGCAGCGTGCCATCTAAATCGGAAGCAACGACGTGATACATAGCGGTATGTTCTAACCTCTGATGGAGTGGTCGGCGGTAGAGGCACCACCTAAGTGTTGAGCAAAGAAACGCAGGATTGCGCTCAATGCTTCGGCGCGCATCGCGTCCCGCTCAAACAGGATCTCATGCCGTGCGCCTTCGATAACTCGCGGTTTACCCCCTTCACAGGGATGGCCCGCATCTGACAATGCCTGACAAAAAGCCTGATGGGAACGGTTGTCGACCACCCGTTCCTCCCCAGCCTGTAATAATAATAGCGGCGTGGTTATTTTAGCTGCCTGGGCGATAATTTCCCGCCCAGCCTGTAGGCTTTCCCTCACCCAATGGTAGGTTGGCCCCCCCACTTGTAACTCGGGATAATCGGCGTAATAACGTAAACAGCGCCGATAGCGTTCCCGGCTGTGGGTCAATACGTTAACGACGTAAGGCAGTGGTCGCCACTGACCAGTGCCTATTGCATAGTAGTCGCGCACAACCGGATATTTCTCCGCCCAGTTTAAGATGCGGTTTGCCATCCAACCCGGCATTGGCAAATAAATACCAAACATGGGTGCACAGAACGCAGCTGCGTCAAAACTCTGTGGCTGACGCACCAGAAACTGTGCCAGGATCGCACCGCCCATCGAATGAGCCAACGCAAAACGTTGCCGGTAACCACGTAGTGCCACTTCTTGCTGATAAAATTGCGCGAAATCGTCTACGTAGTCGGCAAAGTTTACCACATGACCCCGGTGCGTATCTGCCAGCAAACGGCCTGAACGGCCTTGCCCACGGTGATCAAGAATCATGACGTCATAGCCGCAATGAAACAGATCGTAAGCAACCTCTGGGTATTTAACGTAACTTTCGATGCGGCCGGGGCTGATCACCACCACCCGCTGGTGACGTGCAGAACTGAAACGCACGAAACGGATGGGCACACCACCAACACCGCTGAACTCCCCCTCTTCACGCAGCCGCCAAAAGTCCAGCAGCGGTCCGGTGGCGAAGGCAGCGAACTGCGTTTCACGCGTTAACCAGTCATCAGTGCTGAGAGTAAACGACGTCATCAAGAGCTTTTCCCTGAGCCGCCAGAGGCAAAAATGTGACTTCTGGCACAAGAAATAATACTAGCGTATTGTGATTCAATTCTTACAAAAACCGAACCATTTTGGCACAAATTGGCGCTTTCAGGGAGCACTACGATGACCTTCGACTGGTGGTTAACCTACCTGCTAACAACCCTTATCCTCAGCCTGTCACCGGGTTCGGGGGCGATAAACACCATGAGCACAGGCATCAGCCACGGTTATCGTGGCGCGGCGGCCTCGATCGCCGGCTTACAGGTTGGGCTGAGTCTGCATATCGTTCTGGTCGGCATTGGCCTGGGCGCGTTGGTGTCACAGTCTCTGGTGGCATTTGAAATGCTGAAATGGTTCGGTGCTGCCTATCTGGTATGGCTCGGTATTCAACAGTGGCGCGCCGCCAGCTCTTTGGATCTGCATACGCTGGCAGGTACGATGCCACGCCGCCGCCTGTTCCGCCGTGCGGTGCTGGTGAATCTGACCAACCCAAAAAGCATTGTGTTTATGGCCGCGCTGTTTCCACAGTTTATTTTGCCCAACCAGCCGCAAGCTGAACAGTACCTGGTGCTGGGTGTCACCACTGTAGTGGTGGATATCATAGTGATGATTGGTTATGCCACGCTGGCTACACGCATTGCCGGTTGGCTGAAGACACCACGCCAGATGCAGTTGTTGAATCGTATTTTCGGTTCACTGTTTATTCTGGTTGCCGGGCTGCTTGCTACGGCCAGAAAGGCATAATGCAAAAGGGCCGAACATGACTGTTCGGCCCTCAAAATCTGTGCAGCAGTGATTAGCGGGTAAAGATCAGGTGTAAACCAAAACCGGTAAACAGCACGCCCGCCAGCCCGTCAATCCACTTAGCCAGTCGCTGGTAGCCACGGCGCATCGCCGGCAGCGCAAACACCACTGCAACCAGGCTAAACCAGACAAACGTCTCAGCGATGATCAGCAAGAACAAGCCCCAGCGAGCGCCGGCACCGACGTCGTCACCCACAAACAGTGAAAACACGCTGCCGAAATAGATAACCGCCTTCGGGTTAGACAAATTCGTCAGAAAGCCACGGATAAAGCTGCGCCCTGGCTTAGGTAAGACCACGTTAACCTCTGGTGAGGGTGCTGACTGGGCATTTTGGGAGCGAGCGGAACGCAGCAACTGCCAACCCATCCAACACAAGTAAATACCACCGCCGACCATGATAATCTGATGCAGCCAGGCCATTTTTTGCAGGATCAGATGCAGGCCCATCAGCGCCACACCCGCCCACACCACGATACCCAGTGAAATGCCCATTACGCCCATCATCGCCTCACGACGTGAGCGACTTGCGGCGGTTTGCGAAACAAAAAAGAAGTCCGGCCCCGGGCTCATCAGCGCAATCAGGTGCACCAGCGCCACGGTCAGAAATAACATCAGCATGATTTATTGCCCTTAATCTTCGTCATTATCGAGGTGATCGCGGATCATCGCCATAAACGGGGCACCAAAACGCTCCAGCTTGCGCTGACCAACACCGTTAACACTCAACAGGTCGCCGGCCTTAATTGGCATCTGTTCTGCCATTTCCAGCAGCGTAGCATCGTTAAACACCACATAAGGCGGGATATTTTCTTCGTCGGCAATCGATTTACGCAGCTTGCGCAGTTTAGCGAACAGTTTGCGATCGTAATTGCCACCGTAAGATTTTTGGTTAGCACTACTGCGGGCCTTAAGACTCTGAATACGCGGCACCGCCAGTTGCAGCTCCAGCTCACCACGCAGTACCGGGCGTGCGGCCTCGGTCAGTTGCAGCGCCGAGTGCATAGCGATGTTCTGAGTGATAAAACCCAGATGGATCAATTGACGCAGTACGCTCGTCCAGTGCTCGGTGGTCTGTTCACGACCGATGCCGTATACCGGCAGCTTTTCATGCCCATATTCACGGATACGCTGGTTATTGGAGCCGCGCAGCACTTCGACAATATACCCCAGCCCGAAACGCTGGCCGACACGATACACACAGGACAACGCCTTGCGTGCATCTTCCAGTCCGTCGTAACGCTTGGGTGGATCCAGGCAGATGTCGCAGTTGCCGCAGTTCTGGTGTTTACCTTCACCAAAATAGTTGAGTAACACCAATCGGCGGCAGGTTTGCGCTTCAGCAAACGCGCCCATGGCGTTCAACTTGTGACGTTCAATATCCAACTGCTGCCCGGCTGGTTTTTCTTCCAGACAGCGACGCAGCCAGGCCATGTCCGCCGGGTCATACAACAAAATGGCTTCAGCCGGCAGGCCATCACGCCCGGCGCGACCGGTTTCCTGATAATAAGATTCGATATTGCGCGGAATATCAAAGTGAACCACGAAACGTACGTTAGGTTTGTTGATGCCCATGCCGAAGGCAACGGTCGCCACCACCACCTGCAAATCGTCACGCTGAAACGCTTCCTGCACCTGTGCACGACGGTCATTGTCCAGCCCCGCGTGGTAGGCTCCCACGCTTAGGCCACGGCTTTGCAGACGTGCGGTGGTGTCTTCAACCTTGGCGCGGCTGTTGCAGTAAATAATACCGCTCTTACCCCGTTGGTCCTGCACAAAGCGCCACAGCTGATCGAGCGGTTTGAACTTCTCTACCAGCGTGTAACGGATGTTCGGCCGGTCAAAGCTGCTAACCTGGACGAGCGGATCCTGTAGCGCCAACAGGCGCACAATGTCACCACGCGTCGACTCATCAGCGGTCGCGGTCAGGGCAATCACCGGCATATCCGGGAAGCGTTGCTTCAGCAGCCCCAGCGCGCGGTATTCTGGACGGAAATCGTGGCCCCACTGAGAAATACAGTGCGCTTCATCCACCGCCAACAGGGCCGGTGGATAGCCCCCGAGCTGATCGAGAAAACTGTCCATCATCAGTCGTTCAGGGGCGATATACAGCATTTTGATCTGGCCATTGCGACAACCCGCCATCACTTCAAGCTGTTGCTCGCGTGTCTGAGTCGAGTTATAGCAAGCGGCAGAGACGCCATAAGCCAGCAGTTGATCAACCTGATCTTTCATCAATGAGATCAACGGGGAAACCACCAATGTCAGGCCGTCCATCACCAGCGCCGGGATTTGATAGCACAACGATTTACCGCCACCGGTCGGCATAACTACCAGGCAATCCTGCCCGCCGATCGCCGTGTTGATAATCGTTTGTTGACCCGGTCGGAATTGTTGGTAGCCGAAGGTATCGCGTAATACCTGCTCTGCCAGCAACTCTTTGTTTATCACTGCTGCGGTTGACACACACTTCCCCATTTTTTGCTGCGTAGCGACGCCTGTATGACGGCCGGATTACATAATATCGTTAAGCATGACACCAACGCCAACCCGTGTCTGCCGGAAGTTGTAATCAATCAAGGATTCGCCGTAACCACTGAACACCTGAGTGTAGAAACGCACGTGCTTGCTGATCGGGTAGCTCCAGCCCAATTCTGCACCGCCGTAGCCGCTGTTCCAGTTGTAGTGACTATCAACACTGAACACGCTGTCGCCCCAGGCATAACCGACTTTCAGGCGGTAGTAACCCATATATTTGGTGATATCCGGGTTATCGTCGCTGCTGTCGCTTTCCGAGAAACGGAACCAGGGTTTGAGATCAACCTGCCAGTTGCCATTTTGCGCCATAAAACGCGCATAACCTCGGTTCCAACTGCGAGATGTGGGATCTGATCGGCCGTTGGACTGGTGGTTAAGGCCCACTTCAACGTCGCGCAGTGTCCAACCGGCAAAGCTGTAATCCGTCGCCCAACCCAAGAACACCTGTGGTTCATAGTTGGTCTCACGGAACGGCGATGACTCACTGTGGTTGGAAAGCTGCCACCAGGAGCGCTGAGTATAAGACGCCCCCAGTACAGAATTGTCGCCGGCAATGCCTCGCCACAGCGGGAACGCCAGACTGAGCTGGTATTTCACTTCATCCTTGCGTGCATTTTCGGCCCAGTTATAGGACTTGATGGCTTCTTTGTTGATATTGCTGGTATCGGTGTACAACACGTAGTTGGTGTCATACGGGTACAACGTAAATGGATTGTCGTGATCCTGCAGCATGTTGGCAATAATACTGCCGCGCACCGCCGGTTTATCATGAATTTGCTGCTCTTTGGCTTCTTCCGCCTGAACCAGCAGCGGCACTGCCAGTGTGGCCAAAACGATCCCTGACAAAATGCGCATAACGTTCCTCACCCCAACAAAAAATGACAAACTCTGAAATAAAAACAGGCCATTTTACACACAAAGGCTGTTTTACAGCAGTGTGACGTGTATTTATTGGATTAGTCTGGAAAGCAACAAAATATAGGCATAATATCAACAAACAGTTAACCTGGACTGACCAGTTAACGTCCCCCTACTACACAGAACAAGAATGGGTATTTATGTCTACCACACCACTGACGCTCGAAGCCGCACGCCAGAAAATTGGCGAAATCTTTGTTTATCACATGCCGTTTAACCGTGAGCTGGGCCTTGAGCTCCGCCGCTTTGACGACGACTACGTGGAGCTGAGTTTCACCAACCAACCCAAGTTGGTAGGTAACGCCGCCCAGAAGATCCTGCACGGTGGCGTAATCGCCTCGGTACTCGACGTCGCCGCAGGGTTGGCATGCGCCGGCAGTGTGCTGATGCGCCTGGATCCACTACTCGAAGAAGAAGTCGCTACTCGCCTGTCACGCATGGGAACTATCGATCTGCGCGTTGACTATCTGCGCCCAGGCCGGGGTGAGCACTTCGTGGCTGCGGCTAGCGTCTTGCGCAGCGGCAACAAAGTTGCGGTCGCCCGCGTTGAACTGCATAACCACGATGGCCTGCATATCGCCAGCGCTACCGCCACCTACCTGGTCGGGTGATTGTATGCGGTGAGCGTCTTGAGTACACTCACCGCACCTCCGTTTTACCCATCTGAGTATCGTCATGGACGCACAGCAAACGCGGCAGGGCATTTTCTTTGCTCTGGCTGCCTATTTTATTTGGGGCATTGCTCCGGCCTATTTCAAACTGATTCAACAGGTCCCCGCCGATGAGATCCTGACTCACCGGGTGATTTGGTCATTCTTCTTTATGCTGGCGCTGATCTCGCTGGGTCGTAACTGGCCACAGGTGCGGGCCGCCTGCCACAACCGTAAACGACTGCTACTGCTGGCGGTAACCGCACTGCTAATCGGTGGCAACTGGCTGCTGTTTATCTGGGCGGTGAATAACCACCATATGCTGGAAGCCAGCCTGGGGTATTTCATTAATCCGTTGGTGAATGTTCTGCTGGGGATGTTATTCCTGGGGGAGCGTTTCCGCCGTATGCAGTGGCTGGCGGTAGCATTGGCGTTCGCCGGCGTGCTGATTCAGCTATGGCAATTCGGCTCTTTGCCGATTATTGGTCTGGGACTGGCGTTCAGCTTCGCTTTCTACGGCCTGCTGCGCAAGAAAATTGCCATCGACGCGCAGACCGGTATGCTGATTGAAACCCTGTGGCTACTGCCCGTAGCAGCAGCGTATCTGTTCCTGTTTGCCGACAGCCCGACCAGTCACCTGAGCGTTAACCCTTGGTCGTTAAACCTGCTGCTGGTGGCCGCCGGGATTGTCACCACCGTGCCGCTGCTGTTCTTTACTGCCGCAGCGACCCGTCTGCGCCTGTCGACACTTGGCTTTTTCCAGTACCTCGGCCCCACGCTGATGTTCCTGCTGGCCGTCACTTTTTACGGTGAAACCGTCGGTCAGGACAAACTGGTGACCTTCGGCTTTATCTGGGCGGCGTTGCTGTTGTTTATTCTCGACGCGCTTTACACCCAACGCAAACTACGCTGATACCAAAGCTAGGTTGATGCTGGCGCGGCGCGGTTGGAAATAAACCGCGCCATCGCCGGCCCCGTCAGCAAAATCGTGAACAGCCGCAGTGTCTGCATCGCCATCACAAAAGACATGTCTACCCGGCTGCCGGCGGCAATGATCGCCACGGTATCCAACCCGCCAGGGCTGGTTGCCAGATAGGCCGTCATCAGATCCACCGGCAAGAAATGCGTCAGCATCCATGCCAGTAGGCCGCAAAACAGCATCAGCGCGACGATCGACACAACCATCTGCGGCAAGGTACGCAGCGCCAACAAAAATATCGGTCGGGTGAAACGTAGCCCAACGCTCCAGCCAATCAGGGTGTAGGCTAACGCCAGTAGCCATTCCGGCACCTGCAAAGCCATCGCACCGCTGGAATGCAGCGCTGCACCGATGATCATCGGCAGCAGCAATGCGCCAGAGGGAATACGCAGTCGGGGCCCTAACCACGCGCCTATAATGGCCACACCCAGCGTCGCCAGAAAGCGCCAATCCAGCGACGGGAACCATTCCAATGCTGCGCTACCGTGGCCCGCTTCATCCCCCAAGCCAATACGTGCCACGATCGCTGCCGCCGTCGCGACAAACAGCACCCGCAAGTACTGCATGAATGCCACCAGCCGAACATCTGCGCCAAAATCTCCGGCCATTGCCACCATCGCCGACGCGCCACCGGGCGATGAACCCCAGGCCCCCGTTGGCCCTGGCAAACTGCTAAAGCGCACCAGACACCAGCCGGAGATACCACTCGCCAGCAATGTCGCGATCAGTACCAACAGCACCAGAGGCCAATCATCAAGTAATGGCGTGAGAATCGCAGGGGAAAGGCTTTGCGCGATCATGCAGCCCAATACCGCCTGGGCAGCGATAAAAAGGGCACTGTGAATACGCACTGTGGCGCCCAATAGCCCCATTGCCACACCGACAATCATCGGCCCCAGCAACAGCGCAGCGGGAATATGAAAGGTTTGCAGGCCAAACCCCAACACCAGCGAAGCCAGCAGCAGGATTGACCATTGAATCAAGCGGGGGAACGTCTCCATCAAAACGCACACCTTACGGACAGATAAGCTGAGGGAGCATTCTACCCCTATTTAGCAGGCTAAGGGTTGGGGACGGCAGAAATATCGGGCGAACTGTTTCGCCCGTCAGGTTAAAGCCAGTTTTTGCGCTTGAAGTACAGATAGGGGGCCAACCCCGCCAGGATCATCAGGCTGATAGCCCCAGGGTAACCGAACGACCACTTCAGCTCCGGCATAAACTCAAAGTTCATCCCGTAGCTTGAGGCCACCAGCGTTGGCGGCAGGAATACCACCGACACCACCGAGAAGATCTTGATGATGCGGTTCTGCTCGATATTGATAAAGCCCATCGCCGCCTGCATCAGGAAGTTAACTTTCTGGAACAGCGATTCGTTGTGCGGCAGCAGGGATTCGATGTCGCGTAGCACTTCACGCGCTTGTTCCAATTGACCGGTCGGCAGCCGCGCTTTACGCACCAGGAAGTTCAGCGCGCGCTGGGTATCCATCAGGCACAACCGCACTTTCCAGCCGATATCTTCCAGTTCTGCCAGCGTTGACAGCGCTTCGTCGTATTCGTCGCCCTGATGGCCTTCCATGATCACTCGGCTGAGTTTTTCCAGATCGCTGTAGACGTTTTCGATCTCGTCGGCCAACTGCTCAATCTTGGTTTCGAACAGATCCAGCAATAGCTCATAGGCATTGCCATCGACCATCGTCAGGTTACGTGCACGCATGCGATACAGGCGAAATGCCGGCAGTTCGCGTTCACGCAGGGTATACAAACGGCCATCACGAATTGTGAAGGCTACCGTGGAGTTACCGGCATGATCTTCCGCATCTTCAAAATAGAAGAAGGAGTGAATATGCAGACCGTCTTCGTCTTCGAAGAAACGCGCGGAGGCTTCGATATCATCCAGCTCCGGGCGTGTCGCCAGGCTTTGACCCAGCTCGCTTTGAACGCGCTCACGCTCGCCTTCTTCCGGCTCAACCAGATCAACCCACAGTGACGTGGTCAGATCATCGGAGTCATCCAACTCCAGACGGGACAGGCGGCTGTTATCTAATTTAAACGCGCTTAGCATGTGCCAAAACTCCCTTAGGGTGACAGGGGTAAACAACGCGTGGAAGCACAGAAACAGAGGGGTGTTGCATCACCAGCTTGTTTCAGACCATGAAGGATCTGACTCGTAGCGACACTTAAGAGGTCGCCGACAACCACGAAGGCTATCAGCTCAATGGGATAGCCTTAGAAGTTGTACCTGTTGTTGTCCAGGTCAGTGAGCCAGTATCTACTGGGTGTGTCCAAGGCGTATGTCCTCATTGATAATAGTGCGCGCATGTTACGCCGAGAAGAAAAAGTCTGTCAACACGTTAGGCACGATAATTGCGCAACAATTCATCGCTATGACGAATAGGGTAAAATCGGCTTAATCCGTGGTAAAGGGTAACGAAAAAGTCGCGGCGATCTCTGACCACGCCCAATAATGTTGCTAAGATTAGGCCACGATAAGCTTGCGGACTTTACCGATGAAACAAATTACTGCCCACGACCTGACCAGCATGAGTGAACAGGCCGCTACAGTGGCACGCCTGCGCGCGCACCGTACGTTACACGACGAGTTGAGCGACCCGGTGCAGCGACTGGCGATTGCCATGGAACCCGGCACCTATATCCGCCCACACCGTCATCCGCAAACCTGGGAACTGTTAACCCCGCTGCGCGGCCGCTTTGTAGTACTGCAGTTTAACGAAGATGGCGTTGTTACCCAACGCACCCTGCTCGGTGAAGAAACCAAAGTGCTGGAAATGCCGGCTTATACCTGGCATGCCGTACTGTCGGTTGATCCCGGTGGTGTGGTGTTTGAAGTGAAACAAGGGCCTTATCAACCACTGTCTGAAGAAGACTGCATGCAGTGGGCACCGCAAGAAGGGGCCGAAGGTACCGAAGCGGTGATGCGTTGGTATGCTACCGCGCAAGTTGGCGATCACTATACCCGTTCTGTTTGATGTGACTATAGGGGCGATAATTCGCCCCTGTTACCACCGGCCTTACACCGTTTCCAGACGGGCGTAAGCGGCCACCAGCCACTTAATCCCTTCGCCCGGGAAAGCAATCTGCAGCCGACTGTGTTCGCCGCTGCCTTCCAGATTGACGATAGTCCCTTCACCAAACTTGGGGTGACGCACTCGCTGGCCCAGTTTGTAACCAGTGTCGTTTTCGCTAATCGGCGTGCCCATGCGGCGGTGACTCACCGGCCGCGACACACTGGCGCGCAAACGCACTTCTTCCACACACTCTTCCGGCAGTTCACCGATAAAACGTGAAGGGCGGTGATAAACCTCTTTGCCGTATAAACGACGCGTTTCGGCATAGGTCAGCGTCAATTTCTGCATGGCTCGCGTCAAACCAACGTAGGCCAGACGGCGCTCTTCTTCCAACCTGCCGCCTTCGTCAAGCGACATTTGGCTTGGGAACATCCCCTCTTCCATACCGACGATAAACACCAGCGGAAACTCCAGCCCCTTGGCCGAGTGCAGGGTCATCAACTGCACCGCATCCTGATAAGCATCGGCCTGCCCTTCACCCGCTTCGAGAGCTGCATGTGACAGAAACGCCTGTAGCGGCATCAGATCCTGATCTTCATCCTGATAGCTGTACTGGCGCGTTGCCGTCACCAGTTCCTCAAGGTTTTCGATACGTGCCTGACCTTTTTCGCCCTTCTCCTGCTCATACATAATGAACAGCCCCGAATCGCGGATCACCCGATCGGTTTGAACGTGCAGTGGCATATCGGCGGTTTCGTGCGCCAGTGAATCTACCAGCTCGGTAAAGCGTTGCAGCGCAGATGCCGCGCGCCCGGCAAGCACTTTGTCCTGCAACAGGGCACGGGTAGCCTGCCACAACGTCAGTTGGCGATCGCGCGCTGTACGACGTACTTCGTCCAGCGTCCGGTCGCCAATGCCACGCGTTGGGGTATTTACCACACGTTCAAACGCCGCATCATCATTACGATTGGCGATCAATCGCAGGTAAGCCAGTGCGTCCTTGATCTCCTGACGTTCGAAGAAGCGTTGCCCGCCGTAAATGCGGTACGGCATGGCCGTTTGCAATAGCGCCTCTTCCAGTACGCGTGATTGGGCATTGCTACGGTAAAGAATGGCACAGTCATTCAGTGCACCGCCGTTCTCCTGCCAAGCCTTGATGCGGCCAACCACAAAACGCGACTCATCGAGTTCGTTGAAGGCACAATAGATTGAGATAGGTTCGCCATCCCCACCTTCGGTCCACAGGTTCTTACCCATGCGCCCGCCGTTGTTGGCGATAAGAGTATTGGCTGCCTTCAAGATATTACTGGTCGAACGGTAGTTTTGCTCCAGAAGGACGCTTTGCGCACCGGGGAAATCCTTCAGGAAACGTTGGATGTTCTCCACCTGAGCACCACGCCATCCGTAGATGGACTGATCGTCATCACCCACGATCATCACGTTGCTGTTGTTGCCGGCCAGCAGGCGGATCCAGGCGTACTGAATGCTGTTGGTATCCTGAAACTCGTCCACCAGCACGTTGGTGAAACGTTCACGGTAATGATTGAGGATATGCGGCTTGTTCAGCCACAGCTCATGGGCACGCAACAACAGTTCGGCAAAATCCACCAGCCCGGCACGGTCACAGGCTTCCTGATAGGCCTGGTAGATACGCAGCCAGGTCGCTTCCACCGGGTTGTTATAGGTTTCCACGTGCTGCGGGCGTAGGCCCTCATCTTTTTTGCCGTTGATGTACCACATCGCCTGACGCGGCGGCCATTGCTTTTCGTCGATATTCAGCGCCTTGACGATGCGCTTGAGCAGACGTAACTGGTCGTCGCTGTCGAGAATTTGAAAATCCTGCGGCAGGTTGGCGTCTAAATGATGAGCGCGCAGCAGCCGATGAGCCAAGCCGTGGAAGGTGCCAATCCACATGCCGCCCTGGCTGGTGCCAATCAGGTGTTCGATACGGTGGCGCATTTCCGCCGCCGCCTTGTTGGTGAAGGTCACCGCCATAATGGAATACGGTGAGCAGTTCTCTACCGACAGCAACCAGGCGATGCGATGCACCAGCACCCGGGTTTTACCGCTGCCCGCGCCGGCCAGTACCAACAGGTTGCCACGTGGCGCCGCCACGGCTTCGCGTTGTTTTTCATTCAGGCTATCGAGCAGATCGGAAACGTCCATAGGCACCATTAATTGGTAAGGGAACGCGCGTCAGAGACGCGATTCCACTGGGAATTTATACAGAGTTCTGGCAGGGATTATAACAATGCTGTCAGCGATGCCAACTGCGAAATCTCAATATGTGGCAGCAGACGGCTATCGGCGGCCTGCATCAGGCTGCGTTGGCGGTCGTTGATCCAACAGGCTTGTAGGCCAGAACGTAACGCCCCAGCGACGTCAGTGGTCAAGTCGTCACCGACGTGGAGAATATGTTGAGGAGCAATCCCTAACCGCTCGGCGGCCAGTTGATACATGTCCTGATAGGGCTTGGCGCGGCCATCCGGCCCTGAGCGCAATACAAACTGGAAGTAACTATCCAGCCCGCACAGGGCCGGATCGGCATTACCATTGGTAATCGCCACCAGCGGAAAACGTTCACCCAGGGCTTTCAACGTCGCATGGGTCGCTTCAGGTACATCAATACGACTACGCCACAGCGCAAAGTTCTGCATTGCCGCGTCCGCGCCGTCGGCGGCTTCAGTATCACGCAGCCCCTGACGGCTCAGCGCCAAATGGATCGCTCGCCAACGCCATTGGGTAACATCGTGATAAATTTCCGGGTCCTGTTCACGCAGCTCCTGACGCAGGCGGTGAAAATCCGCCGACTGGAAGTGGTTCAACCCAGGATGATAGTTCTGCAAAAAAGCCACCGACTGCAGCTCGGTCTGTTTGATCACCGGACGGTTGTCGTACAGCGTGTCGTCCAGATCAAAGGTCAACGCCGCCAACGGTCGCAGCGGACGATAAAAATGCATCAGGATTTCCCCCGTTTGGCGCGTGGATGCGCAGCATCGTACACGTTCGCCAGATGTTGAAAGTCGAGGTGGGTGTAGATTTGAGTCGTGGTCAGGTTGGCGTGACCGAGCAGTTCTTGCACCGCTCGTAGATCGCCGCTCGACTCCAGCATATGGGTGGCAAACGAGTGGCGCAGCTTGTGCGGATGGATATGGCTATTAACGCCCTGCTTGACGCCCCACTCGGCAAAACGCTTTTGCACGTTGCGGGTCGAGATACGCTTGCCCTGATTGGACAAGAACATGGCATCGTCCGACGGCCCAAACAGATCGCGCATCGCCAACCAGTGTTCAAGCCAGGTCACAGCGGTGCGGCCTACCGGCAGCTTGCGTTCCTTGCTGCCTTTACCCAGTACCCAGATTTCACCGGCACCCAGATCGACATGGCGGCAGTCCAGTCCAACCAGTTCCGAAAGACGCAGCCCAGCACCGTACATCACCTCAAGCATGGCGCGATCACGCACCGCCAGCGGATCGTTAAGATCGATATCCAGCAACTGATTCATTTCATCGACGTCGATGTTCTTCGGCAGATGACGGCCGCTACGTGGCGTTCGGATCCCTTTGGCGGGGTTGGCAATCAGCATACCCTGGCTGACCTGCCAGTCGAGAAAACTGCGCAACGCCGACAGGCGCAGTGCGAGGCTGGAAGACTGTAACCCGGCCCGTTTACTGCGCGCTGCCAGCATCCGGACTTTGGCAGCATCCAGTGCTGGCCATTCCGTCACACCCATCTCTTGCGTCAAGACCATCAGCGCCTGCAGTTGGCGCGAATAACTTAACTGTGTCAATGGACTGAGCTGGCGTTCCACCTTCAGATAACGCAAGAAAGCGTCCACCGGCTGCTGCAGGCTGGCCGCCAGCGGGATCATGCGCGTTCGATCCAGCGTTCCAGCAGTTCAGGCAACATACGCGCCAGCTGATTAAGCATCACCGTACCCATGCCCTGCTGATAGTGTTGTGTATCACGGCTACTGAAAATCACCATGCCCAGCTCACCATCGTCACCCAACATCGACAGCGCAACCGAACCGACCAACTTGGCCTGTGGCAGTAACAGCAACAGTTCGGGACCGTTCAGGCTCCCAAGGAAATGTTGTTGATCACCCAAACGCTGAATACGCAGCGGCTCAAACGACGAACGCGTCAGCCCAAGGTGTGTAAAGTCGGAAGGGGCACCAATTTTCCAGCTTTCGGAAAACAGACGAATATTGGCGCCCGCCAAACCGAAACCACGCGCCCAGCGTTGCAGACGATTGAGCATATCCTGCAAGCTACTGGCGGTCGCCAGATTGGCCTGCAAATGCAACAGGCTGGCAAACAACGTTTCGTTAGCGCTGGCCTGCTCCATCAGCAGCGTGATTTCTTCTTCCAACCGGTTGATATGATTACGCTGGCGGGCCAGGTGCCACTCGACCAACGACACAGTGCCGCGAACGGGATGGGGAACGCGCATCTGTTCCACCAAACGCGCATTGCGGATAAAGAAGTCTGGGTTTTGCAGTAAAAACTGCATTACGGCGTCATCGTCAAGCTCAATGCCTGCGACAGCCTGGTCCTCAACGCTTTTCATAGATGAATAAATCCGTCATATACATGGGTTGCCGGACCGGTCATAAACAGCGGGCTGCCCGGTCCTTTCCAGCGAATATGCAGACTGCCACCCGGCAGCTCTACATGCACCTCTTCTGACAGCAATTCTTGTTGAATCCCTACCGCCACAGCAGCACAAGCGCCGCTACCGCAAGCTTGCGTTTCGCCAGCGCCACGCTCATAGACACGCAGCTTAATGTGCTCACGGCTGACAATTTGCATAAAACCAATATTGGCCCGTTCCGGGAAACGCTCATGCCCTTCCAGTACCGGTCCAAGCAACTCCACCTTGGCGGTTTTTACATCATCCACCTGTAAAACACAATGCGGATTGCCCATCGACACCACGCCGCATAACACTGTATGTTCGGCCGCACGCATGATGTACGTCTTTTCTTCTTTAGTCGCACGAAAGGGCACCGACTGAGGATCAAAGTTCGGCTCACCCATATTCACACACACCAAATCGTCATCGGTGACGCTCAGCACCATACGCCCAGTCTGGGTACTCACGCGAATATCGCGCTTGTTAGTCAGCCCTTTCAACCGCACAAAGCGGGCGAAACAGCGAGCACCGTTACCACACTGTGCCACTTCGCTGCCGTCAGCGTTAAAAATGCGGTAGTGAAAATCCAGTTCAGGATCGTAAGGCGGTTCTACCACCAGCAGCTGGTCAAAGCCAACGCCCAAGTGCCGATCGGCCAAACGGCGGATCAGCTCGGGTGAAAAATAGACATTCTGTGTAACGGCATCGACCACCATAAAGTCGTTGCCCAGACCGTGCATTTTGGAGAACTGCATATCATACTCCGCTATCCGTCTTGAGTTTGCGATGGCCCACGCCGCCGCAAACAAGATGTTACTGGTCGCTCATCGACGGTTTTGCTGAGACCCAGAAAGCTCCTGCTGATTTTTCTGTACTTGATCGCCAGTCTGAACCTGAGGTTTCTTGCTGGCCGGATCGGCTGGAGGGAAGTACAGCGGGCCTTTCAGACCGCAGCCAGAGAGCCCGGCAAACAGAACTGCCATCAGCGCATAGCGTAGTTGTTTTTTCATTTGCATTAATGCCTGTAATTCATGCGTCCAAGGTCTCTATAATCGCAGGTGGATCATGAAAAGCAATAGGAATTGAATATGAACGACAGTGAGTTTCACCAGTTGGCTGACCAACTGATGCTTAATATTGAAGAGACACTGGACGATTTTGACGGCGATGCGGACATCGATTACGAAACTAACGGCGGTGTCATGACGTTAAGCTTCGAAAATGGCACCAAAATTGTGATCAATCGCCAGGAACCTCTGCATCAGGTTTGGCTGGCGACCAAAACGGGCGGCTACCACTTTAACTACCGTGACGGTGTGTGGGTCTGCGATCGCAGCGGCCACGCCTTCTATCCATTGCTGAGTGAAGCGGCCAGCGCACAGGCCGGCGAAGATGTGACATTTGCTTGAGTATGCGGGCGTTCACAAGGGCTCAGTACTCTGAGCCCTTGTGAGATCAATGCAGTTGGAACTGCTGCTTCAGCGGCAGAGTTGCACCATCGGTCAGGGGAACGCACAGGCTCGACAATACATTGCTGCGGAACGGAATGACCTGAGTGCGACCATCGAGCTGCACGATCTGATAAAACTGTGGCAGGTTGAAGTTGATAAAGCTGGAACCATACGTGAAGCGGTCATGTGAGGAAGAGTAGAAACGGCTGACATCGCGCACCAGCTCCTCTTTACTGCCTTCACAATGGTGGTACACCTCAACCCGGTTAGACTCATCCAGAATATAGATGTTAAAGCCTTTATCGTCTGACGTGTCTTCAAAGAAGAACTGAATGATCCCTTCACTCGCAAAGCCATCCACGACAGGGGGCAGATGCACCTGATCGGTTTCTACTTTGATCGACAAGCCGTGCAATTTGTTATTCGAAATAGCGCCGTAGAATTCCACCGCATTTTCCAACTTCTGCACCGACACGCTCAGGCGCTCGAAGAACAGGCCCCAGGTCTGTCCGGCAACGCGAACTGCTTTAAAGCGGCCCGGTTCCAGTCGGGTACTGGACAAGCGCAGTTCAATGCACTCTGACACCAGCTGCTGAATACGGGTACGGATAAGGCCGCGCAAGTGCTGGCTGTAGCAGAACACCTCTACCGACTCCGGTGGGGCAGCGTCCTGATGCATTTTGCCAAGAATGGTCTTCAAGGCTTCCAACACCGATTGCTCACCGCTGAAATGCAGTGTACGCACCTCGTTCCAGGAGTTGCGGTACAGCAGATCGATACTGCCCACCAAACACTGTTGTTGCTGACCAAAACTGAACACATCGAGCTTGCGGAAATCGAAATGTACGACCTGATTACGGAAGGCCGCAGTCGGATCGTTTTCCAGATTGACGATAATCGCCAAATGGCGAATTTCACATGGGCTGTACAGCGCTTTTGGCGTCGGTGCCGCCAGGCGCAGCGGGAAGTGGTGCGATACATCGGCCACCAACTCCTGCAATTTGGCGGTGTCACACAGGTTGCCGCTCTTGATATGCAAACGGGTCTTCGGCGTCAGCAGGCCGTTGAAATAAGCCCAAGCCACCAGCTTGTTCAGGTAACGGTTATATTCCAGCGGTTGATGGCTGACAATCGAGTCCATGGCCGGTGCCTGGTTGTACAGGTACCAGCCGGTGCGGTTGGCGCGGCCAATCGGCACATGAATGAAGGTCAAATCCTCTTCTGACAGGTCCGGCGAGATCTGCGGGTTCACCAACGTCACCTTACCAGGCAGCGCTTCAAACGCAGCGTAAAGCTTGCGGGTCAGCACACCGATATCCTGCGGGCTGGCACTGACACTGAGGTTATTACGACGGGCGAAGCGGATCAGGTTGCGGTAGCTCTGCATCATCGCATCCAACAACTCATTGTGTGCTTCACGCACCCGTTCAATTTTCCAGTTCGCGCGGTTATCCAACATCGCCAGGCGCTCTTCGTCCCAACCCCATTCTCTGACCAATTGGCTGAGGATCTCACGACGCCAGCCTACGCATGCGTTGGCACGCGACAATTTTTCACAGACTTTGAGGTAGAAACAGCGGCGGACCAGATCGAGGCGGGTAGTGTCGTTGATTTCGGTCAGATAATGGGTGACGCGTTCAAGCATCATACAGTAGGCGTCGAGACCGAAGCAGACGATCTCGCCCTGGTGCAGTCGTTGCTTGATATCCATCGCCAACAACTGCGTATTCGGGTATTCCCAGGAATAGGCTTCCAGCAACAGGGTTTTCAGTACCGCTTTGTAAGGCGAGTCGATACTTTTATACAGTTGCCACAGGCTGGCACCAAAGTATTCCTCTGCCGACAACGTACTCAGGCCGCCGAGATCCAGCCATTCGTTCGGTGTTAACGCACCTTGTGAGTACAGCGACAGCACATACTCATCGTAATGGGCTTCTTCTTCACCTGGCACCATATTCCATAAAATGCGTTTGCCGGCCAGACGTACCGCGGTGCGGTAAAACTCGTCCAACAGCAGAATATGTTGAGTGGAACCACAGTCTTCACCGCCCAGACTACCGCTTTCGTTATGGCGGAAGCGGTTTTCGTCGATCAGGAAGAAGCTAACCTCAACCCCCATCGACGCTGCCCATTTTTCCAACAGGCTGCATTTCTGTTGCAGGCGATTACGTTCTTCGTTGTCCAGCCAAGACTGGTGGCACACCCAGATGTCGAGATCCGAGCTGCAACTCTGGCCGATCGACGAAGTACTGCCCATGGAGTAAACCCCAGTAATCGGCAGTTCACCGCTGGCCAGCTTATCAAACGGGCTGCCCCATTTGTCTTCTAAATCGTTGAGATATTCTTGCTGGGTTTCATCAGGCGTGTAGAGGCAAACGCCATGGGGAACGTTACCGTTCAGATAACCTGGCATCAGTGGGTGGTGGTGGTGCAATAAGGTAGGCAGCAGACTGTATACCCGTTGAAACGCGGGCTTCATGGCCGCTAGGGCGCGATCGATTCGTAATTGATTGATCGCATCCAGTCTCTGCTTCAGTGTCTCGATGTAGAGGTACAAGACGTCTCGCCTGATTATCCCGGTGTTTAGAAAAAAACCCGTATTCCATAAGCGCCGTTAGTGTTGGAAGAATATTTGGCAACTTATTGCTGGAAACGTGATCAATTTAACACCTTGCTGATTGACCGTAAAGGAAGTAACGCTTCACTATTATTGTAGCGCCACTCTAAACGATTTACCCGCAGTGTTAACTGCCCCAAAATACATCACACGTCCCGTTGATTCCGTTGTCCTTTATCCGCCTATGGCTTCTTGCACTGACAGTTTTCACACTCAGTGGTAGGATGAACGGCGAATTATAAAAACGGTAACAAGCATGTTAGACAAAATTATTCGAATTGCCACCCGCCAAAGCCCACTTGCTCTCTGGCAAGCACATTATGTGCAGCAGCGCCTGATGGCCAGCCACCCAGGCCTACAGGTCGAACTGGTGCCGATGGTTACGCGGGGCGACATTATTCTGGATACACCACTGGCGAAAGTCGGTGGTAAAGGGCTGTTTGTTAAGGAACTTGAATTGGCGCTATTGGATGGCCGTGCGGATATCGCCGTCCATTCGATGAAAGACGTCCCGGTAGATTTCCCCGATGGTCTGGGTTTGGTGACCATTTGTGAGCGTGACGATCCGCGCGACGCATTTGTTTCCAACCGTTTCGACTCGCTCGATCAACTGCCGCACGGCAGCATAGTCGGCACATCCAGCCTACGCCGTCAGTGCCAATTGCGTGAGCGTCGCCCGGATCTGATCGTGCGTGATCTGCGCGGTAACGTCGGAACACGCTTGGCAAAACTGGATAATGGCGATTACGACGCCATTATCCTGGCCGTCGCGGGGTTGAATCGCCTGGGGTTGGAACAACGTATCCGCAGCCCGCTGAGCCCTGAAGAGTGCCTGCCGGCTGTCGGCCAAGGCGCTGTCGGCATTGAATGCCGACTCGACGATGAAACCACCCGTGCGTTACTGGCACCACTCAATCATACGGCAACCGAAATCCGTGTACGCGCAGAACGCGCAATGAATACCCGTTTGGAAGGCGGTTGCCAGGTCCCAATCGGCAGCTATGCCGAGCTGAATGGCGATAGCCTATGGTTGCGTGCACTGGTCGGCTCCCCAGATGGTAGCCAGATGGTACGCGGCGAGCGTCGCGGTCCCGCAGCATTGGCAGAACAAATGGGTGTTGAACTGGCAGAAGAGTTGCTGGCGCAGGGCGCACGTGAAATTCTGCAGGTTGTTTATCAGGGAAATCCCCCGGCATGACAATATTGGTAACCCGCCCTTCTCCTTCAGGAGAGCAATTAGTGAGCCGATTGCGTGCACTCGGCCGGGTTGCCTACCATGCTCCGTTGATCGATTTCGCGCCGGGGAGTGATCTACCCAAGCTACCGCTGGCGCTGCAGCAACTTAATGATGGCGACCTGGTATTTATCCTGTCGCAACATTCAGTGAGCTACGCCAACTCGGTGATGGGCCGCGTCGGGCTGACATGGCCCGCCAGACTGACCTATTATGCTATCGGCCGTACTACCGCGCTGGCGATGCACCGGATCACCAGCCTACCGGTGGAATACCCGCGTGAGCAGGAGATCAGCGAAACCTTGTTGCTGCTACCTGCCTTACAGAAACTCGACGGCAAACAGGCGCTGATCTTACGCGGCAACGGCGGACGCGAGCTGCTCGGCAATACCTTGAGCGAGCGCGGCGCTGCCGTCAGCTATTATGAATGTTATCAACGCAGCCCAGTGCATTATGATGGTAGTGAACAAAGCGCCCACTGGCAGCGTGCCGGTGTTGATACACTGGTCGTCACCAGCGGTGAAATGTTACAACAGCTCTATACTTTAGTTCCTGATTACTACCGTTCTTCGTGGTTATTGCGTTGCCGCCTGGTAGTCGTAAGTGAACGCCTGGCTACCCTCGCCCAGGAATTGGGCTGGAGCACAATTCGGGTAGCTGATAATGCCGATAATGACGCGCTGATCCGCGCGCTACAACAAACCTGACTATGGGATGTGCCACTATGACGGAACAAAATACCCCATCCGCCCCGGTTGAAGAGCCAACCACCGCGGTTGAGAGCCCCCAGCAGCCAGACGCTGACAAGCGTAAAGGTAAAAATACCGGCCCGGTATTAGGCGCAATTGCCATCGTGCTGGTTATAGCATTGGGTGCTGGCGGCTATTACCACACACATCGACAAGCACAGCAGCTCATTGCAGCCAATCAAACCTTACAGCAGCAGCTTGAAGCACTGAAACAGAGCCAACAGCAAGAAAGAGGCGCGCTGGAAGGCCTGCTGCAGCAACAGGGTAAAACGCTCGATGCTGCCGACCGTGAGCAAGCGACCCTGGCACGCCAACTTAATGAACTGCAAGAAAAAGTCGCCATCATTTCCGGCAGCGACGCCAAAACCTGGTTGCTGGCGCAGGCCGACTTTTTGGTGAAAATGGCCGGGCGTAAACTGTGGAGCGATCAGGACGTCACAACTGCCGCAGCCTTGCTGAAAAGTGCCGACGCCAGCCTGGCAGACATGAACGACCCAAGCCTACTCGAGGTTCGTCGCGCCATCACTGAAGATATCAGCACGCTATCTACCCTTACCCAGGTGGATTTCGATGGCATCATTCTCAAAACCAATCAACTCTCCAATCAGGTTGATAATCTACGCCTGGCGGATAACAACAGCGACGAAGCGCCAATGGACCAAGACAGCACCGAGCTGTCCAGTTCTATCGGTGAATGGCGGCAAAACCTGGCGAAAAGCTGGCATAACTTTATGGCCGACTTTATTACCGTTCGCCGCCGTGATAGCAGTGCTGAGCCTTTGCTGGCCCCAAATCAGGACATTTACCTGCGCGAAAATATTCGCTCACGCCTGTTAGTTGCCGCCCAGGCAATCCCACGCCATCAAAACGAAGTGTATAAGCAGTCGCTGGAAACTATCTCTACGTGGGTACGCGCCTACTTCGACACTACCGACCCGGCCACGAAAGCCTTCCTCGAAGAGTTAGACGCACTGAGTCAGCAGTCGATCACGATGGACGTGCCGGACCATCTGAAAAGCCAGCCACTGCTGGAAAAACTGATGCAGACCCGGGTGCGTAATCTGATGACCCAGTCCCCTGCAGCCCACCAGGAGGGATAAGCCATGTTACGCGTGCTATTTCTGTTCCTGGTGTTAATTGCCAGTGTGGTGGTCGGGCCGATGTTGGCCGGCCATCAGGGCTATGTGCTGATTCAGACCGATAACTACAACATTGAAACCAGTGTCACCGGTCTGGTGATCATGGGCGTTTTGTTGTTTGTGGTACTGCTGGTGATCGAATGGATCCTACGCCGCATCTTCCGTACGGGGGCCCGTACCCGCGGCTGGTTTATCGGCCGTAAACGCACCCGTGCGCGCAAGCAAACCAAGGCCGCATTGATCAAACTGGCAGAAGGTGATTACAAGCAAGTTGAGAAGCTGCTGACGCGTAATGCAGATCATGCCGAGCAGCCGGTCGTAAACTACCTCTTGGCCGCCGAGGCAGCACAGCAACGCGGCGATGACTTCCGCACCAACCAATATCTGGAACGCGCCGCCGAGGCCGCCGATACCGATCAGTTGCCGGTAGACATCACTCGCGTACGCATTCAATTGGCGCAAGGTGAAAACCATGCAGCACGTCATGGTGTCGATCGCCTGTTAAACCAAGCGCCACGCCACCCAGAAGTGTTAAGGCTGGCGGAAATGGCTTATCTGCGTACCGGTGCCTTTGCCTCGTTGCTTGAGATCTTGCCATCGATGAGCAAGATCAATCTGCATACCGAAGCTGAACTGCAAGCTTTGCAGCAACAGGCTTATATTGGCCTGATGAATCAGGCAATGGCAGATGAAGGCAGCGATGGTCTGAAGCGTTGGTGGAAAGATCAAAGCCGCAAAACCCGCCATGAAGTTCCGTTGCAAATTGCGATGGTAGAACATCTGATCGAATGCAATGACCACGAATTAGCACAAGAAATCGTGCTCGATAGCCTGAAACGTCAGTACGATGAGCGACTGGTGCTGTTGATCCCACGTTTGAAGTCGGGGAATCCGCAACAGCTGGAGAAAGCATTACGTCAGCAAGTGAAACAGCATGGTGCTACACCGTTGTTGAACAGCACTCTGGGGCAGTTGTTGATGAAGCACGGTGAATGGCAACAGGCCGCCGATGCATTCCGGGAAGCGTTGAAACAACGTCCAGATGCCTACGATTATGCCTGGCTGGCGGATGTACTGGATAAGCTGCACCGTTCAGATGAAGCAGCTCAGATGCGACGTGAAGGTTTGATGTTGACTCTGAAGCAGAACGGCGACGCATAACGGTATTATCGAGTGACCAAAGCGCGGCATGATTGCCGCGTTAGGTTGCTGACAAAGAAGGAAAAAGCGTGGTTTTTCCTACTTTGTGGTGATCAGCCGAAAATCAATAAATTGATTTTCCTGATTTTTATTTATCGGCATCTACTCGCTCTGGGCAGGAATGAGGTTTGTCATCAGTCTGGCGCGGCATGATTGCCGCGTTTTTTTTCGCCTGTCGCTTATATTTAGGCAAAAAAAAACACTTGCCGCGGTGGCAAGTGTATAAAAAAGCAATCAGGTCTAGGACAACAGGGGCGGTGCCTCACTCAACGTTATGCCCGGAGTGTGATGTCATGGCTGTAAGCACGCTGACATCGTTCTGGTGGGCAATAGGCACCCTAAATCGGCTCTGCGTCATTCCCAGGGTTTATGAAGCCTAAGGCGAACATAAGAAGTGGAATGAGCATCTACACAGTAGATATTGCACTTGCCGTGCCAGCTTTTTTAAAAGAGCACCCATTTTTATAAAAATTTATTTATCATATTGAATTAAAACAAATTTAATCATTTTAGTATGTATCGTGTTTTCCGCCGCTTACCATGCTCTCCATCCCCCAACATCAGAAGATATGTCGCCTTATAACGACGACTTAAGCCAAAGTGATTTTTATTAATAAAAATCAATCAATTACATGTCTCATCCTGACGACAATGCACCATGCCGGTGTCGTGGAAAACCAACACATTAGCCACACTGAGACGGAAACCATAAGCCGTACCAGGGAGGGATATGAAGTTGACCGGATTGCAGAAAGCGAAAAGCCCGTTCATTGCTGAACGGGCTTTTCTGAATGTGGTGGAGAGAGGATTACTGCATCTGTGATACTGCCCTGCGGGCCGTTGCTAAAGCAACGTTGTCTCGCTGCGCTCGGCTCAAACCTCCTTCGGAGGTGCTCATCCTATAAACTACAGATGTAAAAAAACCCGCTATAAAGCGGGTTTTCTTGAATGTGGTCGGCGAGAGAGGATTCGAACCTCCGACCCACTGGTCCCAAACCAGTTGCGCTACCAAGCTGCGCTACTCGCCGATTTCTTGTTGCAGATACTACTAAATTTTATCGCTTATGTCTATGTAAATATTAAATTTATTAGACATTTTGTGTGTGGTGCGAAGAGAGGGACTTGAACCCTCACGTCCGTAAGAACACTAACACCTGAAGCTAGCGCGTCTACCAATTCCGCCACCTTCGCACAGTCACAAAACAGCTTACAATTCTTCACTTCTCTTAGGAAGTGGGGTGGCTAATGGGACTCGAACCCACGACAACTGGAATCACAATCCAGGGCTCTACCAACTGAGCTATAGCCACCATTTCTACTTCTTACTACTTCACGCGGTAATACTACCACCGCAGCTCTTGCACACAAACTTAATGGTGCGCCCGACAGGATTCGAACCTGAGACCTCTGCCTCCGGAGGGCAGCGCTCTATCCAGCTGAGCTACGGGCGCATAGCGCCGTTGCGGGAGGGGATACTACGGTTTTAACCCAATCCTGTCTAGTGCTTTTTCGCAGAAATGTTGCGTTTGATTACGCTTTGCTCACTCCTGCGCAGGAAAGGGCTATCCGTAGCCCCTTTTCACCGGTTATTGCTGGGTTTCTGTCCGTTTTTCAGCCGGATGATGTTTCTTGTGCATACCGAAAGCAAAGTAGCACAGACTGACCGCCGCTAAGAATATCGCCCCAACCAACAGAGAAATGCGGGTATCCGGGTTAATTCCCATGCCGATCAGCACGCAAACCAGGAAAGCGATGGTCAGATAGTTCACATAGGGGAACATAATCGACTTAAAGCTGTGGGTTTTGATCGCTTCCTTATGGGCACGGCGGAAATACAGTTGGCTAATCAGCACCACAAACCACGGCACCATACCTGGCAGCACGCTGGCGCTGTAGACATAGACAAATACCGCCTGCGGATTGGGGATCAGATAATTCAAACCAGAACCGACCAACAGGCAAGCAATAGTCACAGCAATACAGTTTACCGGCACGCCGCTGGCAGACAGCTTGGTCAGTGAGGCAGGGAGTTGACGGTTCTTGGCCAGCGCGTACAGCATGCGCCCCCCGCTATACATACCGCTATTACAGCCAGAGAGTGCAGCGGTCAGTACCACAAAGTTAATGATACCGGCAGCGGCAACGATGCCGATTTTGGCGAAGGTCAGCACAAATGGGCTGCCGGTGGTGCCAATACCGTTCCAAGGGAAGATGGTAACAATGACAAAAATAGCGCCGACGTAGAAGATAAGGATGCGCCACAGGATGTTGTTAATCGCGCGTTTCAGCGTCACCTGCGGGTTCTTGGCCTCACCCGCGGTAATGCCGACCAGCTCAACCCCTTGATAAGACGCCACCACAATACACAGCGCAAACAGGAAACCTTTCCAGCCGCCGGCAAAGAAACCACCGTGTTCAGTCAGGTTGGCAAATCCGATAGGTTGACCACCGTTACCAAAGCCAAACAAGATCACACCCAGCCCGACCAGAATCATCACAATGATAGTGGTCACCTTGATCATGGCAAACCAAAACTCCAGCTCGCCATACAGGCGTACCGCCGCCACGTTAGCCAACGCTACCATCGCCACGGCGATTAATGCCGGCAGCCACTGCGGGATCTCCGGGAACCAGAACTGCACGTAGACCCCAATGGCAGTGATTTCCGATATGCCAACAGCGATCCACATAAACCAATAGCCCCAGGCAGTCAGATAGCCAAAGTAAGGGCTCATGTATTTATGGGCATAAACGGCAAAGGAGCCTGCGACCGGTTCAAGGAACAACATCTCGCCCATCGAGCGCATAATAAAGAACACGAACAGCCCGGCGATGATATACGCCAATAATACCGACGGCCCCGCCCATTTCAGCGTACTGGCTGAGCCCATAAACAGACCGACGCCAATGGTACCCCCCAGCGCAATCAGCTCGATATGCCGGGCTTCCAGCCCTCGGTGTAGTCCTTGCGGTTTTTCTTTGTGTGCCATAAATCCTCAGTATTATTTCTTGATTGTGTTTGCATGCCGGCTATTACCGGTCGTTATTGTTTTAATGAAAAATAGCGTAAATCATCTCCCGCCGCTCAGGCGGACATCAACGTGTAGTCGGGGCAATCTTACGGCGGAGAAAAACGTCGTTCAGTGCGGCCATATCTGGCGCCAACAGCTGGGGATAATTTCAGGGCGGTATCGTTTCGCATTTTGCCGCTATAAGCAAACCGCAATTTAAAACTTTATGGAATAAATACAGGGGAGTTTAGGAACTGAGGTTATAGGGACGCTGGCTAAACAGCCATAAAGCAGGTTATTTGAACAACCTATGCGCCAAGGCAAAATAATCTTGCCCTGGCGCCATCATCACATCTTGCCGCGGTAATAGTAACCCACGAACTTAAGTAGCCTGAGCTGGCGCCGAATACGGCTCGGTTGGCTGAGCAACCGGTAAAGCCACTCCAGACCGAGATTCTGCCAGACCTTGGGGGCACGCTTCACATGCCCAGTGAACACGTCATAGGTCCCACCAACTCCCATATAGAGCGCCTTTGGATGGACCTTGCGACAATCTCGCATCAAGATTTCCTGTTTCGGCGATCCCATGGCTACCGTCACGATGGCAGCTCCGCTGGCACGGATCCGTTCAAACAGCGCTTCACGCTGTTCAGGCTTGAAATAACCGTCCTGGCTACCCACCAGATTAACGTTCCACTGGCTACGCAGCTTCTGTTCCGTTTCCGCCAATACCGACGGCTTGCCGCCAATCAGAAACACCGGTGTGCCTTCACGCCCAGCCCGCTGCATCAATGCTTCCCACAGATCGGCTCCTGCGACGCGTGACACATTAGCGCCTGGGTATTTACGACGGATAGACCGAACCATGCTGATGCCGTCCGCGTACTTATATTCCGCTTCATCCAACAAGGCATGCAGTTCCGCATCTTGTTCCGCCGTAAGGATTTTTTCGGCATTCATGGCAACCAATGTGCCCTGTTTTACCCGGCCACCGTCAAAGAGAAAATCCATGCACTGTGCCATATCGCGAAATCCCCAGAGGCTGAAACCGCGCAGCTCATATTTGGGGACCGAGATTTTTACTTCCATCTTATTATTACCCTTACCTTACAAAAGGCTGTCGGCCTGAACGGATGATGCAGGCGGTGTCAGAGTGCGCGAGCGCAGCACCCGCGCCTTAATCAAGCCGGCAGTGTCAAACAGCCAGTACAGCAATTTTGCCATCAGCAAACAGGCACCAAAAATAAGGCAGAAGAACACCACTCGCGAAACAAACGAATCCACGCCCTCGCGTGCCAGCACAATGATGTTGAATACCGCGCCAAAGCAGAAGCCCTGCAATATGGCAGCCTTATAACGGTTCGGCTCGCTTTTGCCCATCTCATACAGCCAGTCGAACCATTTGATAATCATACCCACCAAAACCGCGCCAACCGGAATAAACAGCGCGCCGCCCATCACCACCAAAGAACCGATAAGCGTCGGCGAAATCGCCAAGCCTGAATGGTTATTCAGCACTTCCCAGGTGAAATAGTTGGCGGTGTTCAGCACGGTATCCGGTCGCCCCGGCCATAGCCAAGACGGAATAAAGACGTAGAAATCACGTACTATCGGCGCCAGGCCCTGGAAATCAATCTTGTCGTAGTTTTGCAGCAGTAACGCCAGGTTTTCCCACGGCGAGAACGTATCACGCGTCAGATAGAGGAACGTATAAAACGCCTCGGGGCCACTGACGTCCAGGCTGTAGCGCTTTAACGCCAACCAGAACATACCAACGATACCGAACACCCCGGCAGCTACCAGCATCCACAGCGAGATCCATCCCCGCACGATGCCGATAAACAGAAATAGCGAGAAGGCAATAATGATATTGGCACGTGTGCCGCCGACTATCACGTAGGTCAAAATGCCAAAAGCGACCGTTGCCGCCAGGAAAAAGAACCAGGCACGCAAATCTTGTTTCAGGAAATACACCACCAGCATCGCCGGGATAAAGAAATAGAAGAACCGCTTGAGCGCCACGCCAGAAACATCACTGGAGAAAATCTGGCTGTAGGAGTTGAGCTTGAACAGCAAGAAACCGTTTTGCATAAAGAAAATGCCAACGGTGACAATGGCCACTAACGCCAGTAATACCCAGGTCAGGTTGGTTTCCACCCTGTTCATGGTAAATACGGGCTTACGTGGCTGCATGCTGCGCTTTCGCAACCGGGTTTTATAGCTGACGTAATAAATCGCATAAAACGCAGTGGCAGAGAGAATGGCGTACAGCAGAAACTCTACGGGCACCACTTCAACGTCGAACTGGAACACCAGTAAACACGTCAATGGGAAGCCAAAGTAAAACGTCAGCAGATACAGCAGCGAAAAGAAGACGTTGAAGTTAAAGCGGACGCGTCGAAACTCCTGATAGGTCAACGTCAGTACAAACAAGGTCCCAATCAGGTAGACGACAAATAACCCGCCAAATTGCGCCAGCGTCATGAATTATCCCCTGCAGCCAGGGCTAATGCCTGTTGCCAGCCATCAACGTAGTTGGGATTAAAGAAGGCGATCGCCTGCTTGTCTACTGACGCCAGTTGGCGCTGCGCTTCACGCACTACCGCCTCATCCAGAGAATCACCGTAGAACAGTACCGGCAGGTGCTGTTCCGCCAGATCCTGCCAGAACGGATTCTGCCGGCTCAGCACGAACGGCACACCAAACTGGATCAGCAGGCAAAGCGTGCCGATACCCTGCTGGCGGTTAAAAATAAAGTAGCCAAGATCGCATTCGCGCAGAATGTTCAGGTAGTCGTCGAACGCCACCTGCTGCGTCAATAGCTGCAAGTTCTTATTACCGAACAGCGCCAGCCCGGCAGTACGTACCTGTTCAATATAAGCATCGTTGTTGGCCGGATACCCCATCGGCAGGATCACACGAACATCGGCACCAAATTGCTGATGAATCGCTTTCAGCGCTTCCACATGCCGGTTAGTACGATCACCTGAATTCCCCACCAGAATGGTCATAGGGCCAGCCAGGTTTTTCTCTACGTTAATGCCGGTCAACGCTGGATCCATCCGTGTCGGAAAATACAACAAAGAAGCCGGCACACGCGCATGACGCTGTTGATAGTGGATTACATCACCACGAGTGGCAAACACGTGTCCCACCCTGCCCTGCGCAATACGGCGCAGTAAATAGAACAGGCGGAATTTCCAACTTGTTGCGTTTTCATAAAGGTCAGCCCCCCAGATATGCCAGCTCACCTGATGCGCTTTGATTTTCCCACTTAACAACGCCAGCCACAGCGTAGGGTTAAATTGACCATGCAGGAAGAAGCGCTGGTTGCGATCGGCCTGAGCACGGGCAATGACCGCCATCGCCAGGCTTTTCTTGTCCGGATAGCATTCAATACTCAGATCGGGGAACGACCCTAGTGCAGCAGCGTCTTTCGCAGCTACCATGAAATGGCGTGTCTGATCGGACGGCAGGCGCTTCGCCAACACGTCGTTGAAGAAACGCAGCACCGTCTGATTGTGATGCGGGATGTCAGATCCCAATACGTGAATCAGTGTGGTCATACTCGTCTACGATAAAGAATAAATACGCAGCTACAGAGCGCGAAATACACGATGTAGGTTGCCATGTAAGCTTGCGTTGCGCCCAGTGCACCGTGCAGCGGTATCAACCAGTGCGAGAACAGCGTCAACAGCAGGAACTGACTGACTTCAGTCAGGATATAAAAACGCAGCGACGCTTTGGCAATAACCAGGTAGCCAAACACATAAGCGCCAACTTTCAGCACGTCCCCCACCAACTGCCAGGCAAACAGATCACGCATCGCGATGAACTTGTCCGTGAACAGTAACCAGATGGCGAAATCGCGTAACAGCCAGACAGTGAAACTTACCGCTGCCACCGCAGGCAGTACAAATTTAAGTGAACGCACAATCTCCTGCGAGATGGCGCTTTTTTCCTTCAACCGCGACAACGTTGGTAGCAGATAAACGGTAAATGAAGCGGTGATAAACTGGAGGTAAGCATCGGAGATACTGCTGACGCCCTGCCAAATCCCCACCTCATCCCAACTGTAATGGCTCGCCAGCAAGTTACGCATCATCACGTAGGCCACCGGCAGCGTCACCGAAGTGATCAACGCCATAATGGTGAACTTGCCAAGATGACTGGCTAATGCCTTGTCCCATGCCAGCGCTAAATAGCGCAGCGGCAAGGTTTTGCGTCGCCACAGCATAAAACCCGCGGGCAACACCACTAATGCCGGAACCAGCGCTAACCCTGCCAACGCGCCTTCATAGCCCCCGAGTTTAAAGCACAGGTAGTATGCCACTACGCCAATCAGGCTGCCGCCAATCACCGCCAGTGCGTTGCCCATCGCATCGCGGTAGCCCTTCAGCACGGCCATAAACAGGTTGGCGTAGGCAATGCCCATCTGAATAAATGCCACTGCCCGCACCACGTTCACGAACTCAGCATGACCAAACAACCCAATACTGATGGGTTCAGCAGCGAACAGAAACACCAGCGCCAACAGCGTGGAAAAGCCCAGTACGATAGTCGACGCCGTGCCAACAGCCAGTCGCAGCCGCTGTGGGTCCTGATGATATTCGGCAACATATTTAGTGATGCCGTTAAAAATCCCGGCGCCGGACAGCACACCCAATACAGTAATCAACTGACGGAAGTTACCCGCTTGCCCAACACCGCTGGGGCCAAACGCCACCGCCAGCAATTTCACCACCAACAACCCCACGCCAATCTTGATAAGCGTAGAGCCGGCAGTCCAAAGCGATGCTTTTGCCAGTGACATATCAGGCGCAGAAACTAAGAATGGTATTGATCACTGTGCGTTGAGTGACATCAGACATATTGTAGAACAACGGCAAACGTACCAGACGTGCACTCTCTTGGCTGGTGAAACGATCTTCACCGGCAAAGCGACCGAAACGATCGCCCGCTGGGCAATCATGCAGCGGAATGTAATGGAACACCGCCATGATTTCGGCTTCTTTCAAATAATTGATAAACGCCGTGCGGTCTTCAATATCGCGCAATTTGATATAGAACATATGGGCATTCTGCACGCAGTCCGTCGGGATAGTCGGCAGCTCGATACGGCCCGCCTTGGCTAATGGCAGGAGACTGTCGTGATACTGTTGCCACAGTGCCAGACGGCGTTGGTTGATGCGATCTGCCGCTTCCAGTTGGCCCCAGAGATAGGCCGCTTGCAGGTCTGACATCAGGTAGCTGGAGCCAATATCACGCCAGGTATACTTATCGACCTGACCACGGAAGAACTGGCTGCGGTTGGTGCCTTTCTCACGAATAACTTCCGCACGGTCGACCAACGCAGGATCGTTAATCAACGTAGCACCGCCTTCCCCACCCGCGGTGTAATTTTTGGTTTCGTGGAAGCTAAAGCAGCCAATATGGCCAATGGTGCCCAGCGCCTTCCCCTTATAGGTAGACATCACGCCTTGCGCAGCATCTTCAACCACATACAATTTGTATTTTTCCGCCAGCGCCATGATGGTGTCCATCTCGCAGGCAACACCGGCGTAATGCACCGGTACAATGGCACGGGTCTTATCGGTGATGGCCGCTTCAATCTTGCTTTCATCGATGTTCATGGTGTCAGGACGCAGGTCGACAAACACTACGGTGGCACCGCGCAACACAAAGGCATTGGCGGTTGAAACAAAGGTGAAGCTCGGCATGATCACTTCATCGCCCGGCTGGATATCCAGCAGGATCGCCGCCATCTCCAGCGATGCGGTGCAGGACGGCGTCAACAATACCTTAAGGCTACCAAACCGCTGTTCCATCCACTGCTGGCAGCGCCGGGTAAAGCCACCGTCACCACACAGCTTGCCACTGCCCATCGCAGCCTGCATATAGTCAAGTTCAGTGCCAACAACCGGTGGTGCGTTAAATGGGATCATGTTTTCCTCTGTATAACCAATACGAGGTGCTTTCAATAACAGCACCCTGTCGTTGATAGAGCCGTAGCGCCGCGATGTTACCCAGTTGGGTCGCAACCCGCAGACGCTTCAGTGATCGACACTCAGCAATAGCCGCTGTCATTAATCGCGAACCGATCCCTCTGCCTGATGCGCCAGGGAACACAGCCAGCAGGCCAATGCGAGCCTCTTGGTCACCGAGTTCACGCAGGCTGACAAAACCTTCAGGCTGACCGGTATCGTCCAACGCCAACAAGCATTGATGGTCAAACGTCCCCAATACCGCTTTTTCGATCCAGGCGGCGTAGAAACGGCCGCTGTCTTGAATATCATACCAAGGAGCGCGAAAACGGCTGGCCGTGAACACACTAGCCGCAGCAGCACGCAGCGCCGGAATATCTGCTGGCACAGCCAAGCGAATCCCTACTGGTGGTACGTTTTGAGATGATGCACATTCCGTGCCGATATCAAGCACCAGATCCACTTCACCTTCAACCAGTTGGAAGCCCAGACGAGCTAACCCATCGGCCCAAACGGTTTGATACGCTGGAATTTTTGCCTGCACCAAAGTCCAGCCAGCCAAATCGGCCTCGGCTAGCGCCGGGGCCGTATCGGAAAAATTGAGTTTTGCGCTATCAAGGGCGAAAAACTCAGTTTCCCATGCTAGGGGTTCAATAGTGGCGTGGACGCGCATGCAGTAGATCCAGCAGATACTTGCCGTAACCGGTTTTAGACAAAGCATTCGCAGCCTGCTTCAGAGCTTTCTCGTCCAACCAGCCGTTACGCCAGGCAATCTCTTCCAGACAGGCGATTTTGAAGCCCTGACGTTTTTCCACCGTTTGCACAAAGCTGCTGGCTTCCAGCAGACTATCGTGGGTACCGGTATCCAGCCAGGCAAAACCACGACCTAACAACTCAACGGTCAGTTCACCACGCTCCAGATACATCTGGTTAATGCTGGTGATTTCCAACTCGCCGCGCTCTGAAGGTTTCACTTGTTTGGCAAATTCCACAACCTGCTTGTCGTAGAAGTACAAGCCGGTCACCGCCCAGTCAGATTTAGGCTTTTTCGGTTTTTCCTCAATCGACAATGCACGGAAATTCTCGTCAAACTCCACCACACCGAAGCGATCGGGATCCATCACCTGGTAGCCAAATACCGTTGCACCTTCAGTACGCGTCGCTACAGTTTTCAGTTTAGGGCTGAAAGATTGGCCGAAGAAGATGTTATCCCCCAGCACTAAACAACAGGAGTCTCCATTGATGAACTCTTCACCAATCAGAAACGCCTGAGCCAAACCTTCCGGTTTCGGTTGTGCTGCATAGCAGAGATTCACCCCAAACTGATCGCCGTTCCCCAGCAGGCGCTGGAACGAAGGCAAATCTTCCGGGGTAGAAATGATTAAAATGTCGCGAATGCCAGCCAACATCAACACCGACATCGGGTAATAAATCATCGGCTTGTCGTAAATAGGTAACAGTTGCTTGGATACGCCACGGGTAATAGGGTGCAAACGGGTACCGGAACCGCCTGCCAGAATAATGCCTTTCATACTTACTCCAAAAATCCACAGGGTCGCCACTCGAGCAGCGACCTCGCTATATTTAGTCAGATAAACCTAAACGTTCACCCGTATAAGAACCGTCCTGAACGCGGCGCCACCAGGTTTCATTGTTCAGATACCAGGAAACGGTTTTACGAATGCCGCTCTCAAAGGTTTCCTGCGGGCGCCAGCCCAGCTCTCGGTCAATTTTTCCGGCATCGATCGCATAACGCATATCATGGCCCGGACGATCCTTGACGTAAGTAATCAGGTCACGGTATTTCTCGACACCCTGTGGCTTGTTCGGTGCCAACTCTTCGAGCAGATCGCAGATAGTTTGTACCACCTCAATATTCTTGCGCTCGTTGTGGCCGCCAATATTGTAGGTTTCGCCGACCACACCTTCGGTAACCACCTGGTATAGCGCACGCGCGTGGTCTTCCACATACAGCCAATCACGCACCTGCGCCCCGTCGCCATACACCGGTAAGGGTTTACCAGCAACGGCATTGAGAATCACCAGCGGGATCAGTTTCTCCGGGAAGTGATACGGGCCGTAGTTATTGGAACAGTTGGTGACCAGCGTCGGTAGGCCATAGGTACGCAGCCAGGCACGAACCAGATGATCGCTGGATGCCTTAGAGGCCGAATAAGGACTGCTCGGCGAATAAGGCGTCGTTTCAGTGAACAAATCGTCTGTGCCGTGCAGATCGCCATACACTTCATCGGTAGAGATGTGGTGGAAACGGAAGTTTTGCTTCTTCTCCGCATCCAGCGGTTGCCAATAATGGCGGGCCGCCTCCAGCATGATGTAAGTACCCACCACGTTGGTTTCAATGAATGCCGCCGGGCCATCGATCGAACGATCGACATGGCTTTCCGCCGCCAGGTGCATGATCACATCCGGCTGATACTGGGCAAATACACGATCCAGTGCCGCACGATCGCAGATATCCACCTGCTCAAACGAATAGCGTTCGTTATGGGCAACCACCGAGAGCGACTCCAGATTGCCCGCATAGGTGAGTTTGTCTACCACCAGGACGCTGTCCTGCGTAGCTTCAATAATGTGCCTCACGACCGCTGAACCAATAAAGCCAGCCCCGCCAGTAACTAAAATACGTTTCAACGCCATACCCCTTTTGTATCCACAACCCACGTTTGTTTTATTTCTTCCGGCTTAATTGCCTTGAATTGCTTATGGTCGACCAGCATCACGAGTACATCCGCCTGCTGCAATGCTTCGGGCAACGCTTTCAGCGTCACATGTCCAGCCAGGGATTTAGGCAGCTGCTCCACGTTTGGCTCAACGACCAGCGTCTCGCCAACATGCCAATCGGCAATCAGATGCGCCACTTCCACCGCCGGACTTTCGCGCAGATCGTCGATATTCGGTTTGAAAGCCAGGCCAAAGCAGGCAATTTTTACTTCTGAGGCACGCTTATCGGTCGCCGCCAGACAATCAGCAACGGCCGCTTTCACGCGATCAACCACCCACAAAGGTTTCCCGTCATTCACCAGACGCGCTGTATGAATCAAACGGGCCTGCTGCGGATTTTGCGAGACAATGAACCACGGATCGACCGCGATACAATGGCCGCCGACGCCAGGGCCTGGCTGCAGGATATTTACCCGTGGATGGCGATTCGCCAGGCGGATAAGTTCCCAAACATTGATGCCCTGTTCCGCGCAAATCAGCGACAATTCGTTGGCAAACGCAATGTTCACATCGCGGAAGCTGTTTTCGGTCAGCTTGCACATCTCAGCGGTGCGTGAATTGGTAATGACACACTCACCTTCGAGGAAAATTTTATACAGCGCGCTGGCACGCTCTGAGCATTTTGGCGTCATGCCGCCAATAACACGGTCGTTCTGAATCAATTCAACCATCACCTGCCCCGGCAGCACACGCTCTGGGCAGTAAGCGATGTTCACATCGGCAGATTCACCTGCCTGCTGCGGGAAGCTGAGATCGCTACGCGCCTCGGCCAGCCACTGAGCCATCTGCTCGGTAGCGCCGACTGGAGAGGTGGACTCCAGGATAACCAGATCACCCTTTTTCAGCACCGGTGCCAGAGATTTAGCCGCAGCTTCGACATAAGCCAGATCCGGCTCATGGTCACCTTTAAACGGCGTTGGCACCGCGATCAGAAAAGCATCTGCGGCAAGCGGTTTAGTCACTGCTTGCAGATAACCGCCATCGACCGCGTCTTTCACCACTTTGTCCAGGTCGGGTTCAACGATATGAATCGCGCCACGATTAATGGTATCTACCGCATGTTGGTTAACATCTACGCCCACCACTTTTTTCTTACGGGAGGCGAACGCCGCCGCTGTTGGCAGACCGATATAACCCAGGCCGATAACTGAAATAGTGTTAAAACTCATAGTGTCACCTGATGGTTCTTCAAAGCTTCAAGAATACGCTGGCAGGCATGCCCGTCACCGTAAGGGTTATGCGCCCGGCTCATGGCGTGATATTCGTTTTCGTCCGTCAGCAAGCGGGTCACGGCATCGACAATTTTTGTCACGTCGGTACCCACCAGACGCACTGTGCCCGAATCTACCGCTTCTGGTCGTTCGGTGGTGTCACGCATCACCAGCACCGGTTTGCCCAATGACGGCGCTTCTTCCTGAATACCGCCAGAATCGGTCAGGATCAGATAGGACTTAGCCATCAGATACACAAAGGGCAAGTAGTCTTGCGGATCGATCAGGATGATATTATCAATCCCTTTCAGAATGCGGTTGACCGGCTCGCTAACATTCGGATTGAGATGTACCGGATACACCACCTGCACATCGGGATGAGTGCGGGCAATTTCTGCAAGCGCGCTGCAGATCCGCTCAAAACCGCCACCAAAACTTTCGCGGCGGTGGCCTGTTACCAGAATCAATTTCTTGTTGGCATCCAGGAACGGGTAACGTTGCGCCAAGCTGTCATGCAACGCGGTATCACCCATCACCCGATCACGCACCCAGAACAGCGCATCAATCACCGTGTTACCGGTGACGAAGATATGATCGTCCGGCAACAATTCACGCAACAGGTTCTGGCGCGAATTTTCCGTCGGAGCAAAATGGTACATCGCCAGATGGCCGGTCAGCTTACGGTTAGCTTCTTCTGGCCACGGCGAATAAAGGTTGCCAGTGCGCAGACCTGCCTCAACGTGCCCTACGGGTATACGCTGATAAAACGCCGCCAGACTCGTCGCCAGCGTAGTGGTGGTGTCACCATGAACCAGCACCACGTCAGGTTTAAACTCCTCGAGAACGCCTTTCAGGCCTTCCAGAATACGGCAGGTGATCTCACTCAATCCCTGGCCGGGCTTCATGATGTTCAGATCGTAATCAGGCACTATCTCAAATAACCGCAATACCTGATCCAACATCTCACGATGCTGTGCCGTCACGCAGACTCTTGATTCAAAGGCTTCATCCTGAGCCAGGGCATGTACCAGCGGGGCCATTTTGATGGCTTCAGGTCTGGTGCCGAAAACAGTCAACACTTTCACAGCGAATCTCTTTTGGTCGGTTAACCGCAGGCGTACCTGCGAATTGGGCGCGTAAGCGCCCATCAGCGAATTATTATATTATTTTTAATTACGCGGCCGACGCACCAGGGCAACACCTGCGCCAACCAAAGCGCCCATCGCGCCCCACATGATCAACCAGAATATCCGCCGCGGGCTATCACGTTTTACCGGCTCTTCCGGAGTCCGCAAATAGCGGTAAGTCTGAAACTTTTCGTCCAACGTTGGGCCAACGTTCAATGTCGACAACATCGCACGGTTTTGATCGTAATCCAGATCGAAGGTAGGCCCTGACGCCTGTAAACCTTCCAGACGAGCCTGCAGCATAGGTTTGCCCAGCAGGAACAGATCGGAGTCTGGCAGCTGTTCTGCCGGTGTATCGGTTTGAGTGCGGCCGATACCCTGCGTTTCGGCAATTTTCAACGCCTGTTGAATGGTATTCAATTCGCGCTTATACACAGCCTCTGCTACCGCTTCCTGGCGCTTGACCTGCGCTTTCATTGAGGTGGTACGGGCAGCCCAGGCTCCCTGGATCTCTTCATTCAAATGCTGTGCTGCACGGTGACTGGCAAAGGCGACGTATTGGCGCAGCAGACGGTTGGCATCTGCCGCCGTTTCCGCCGTCAATTTCACACCGTCGTTCGGCACTTTTTTATCATCACGCGCAGTAAACTGTATGTTGTTAATCAGTTCGTCGAGCAAGGCCGCATCAGCGCCCGCATCACCTTCCTGACGCTGTTTGTAATAATCGCTCTGCAGCCAAAAATCACGACGTGTATCGTAAGCTGCCAGCTGCATAATGAATTCATTATAAGCTTCGTCAGCAATACCTGGTTGCTCACTAGCAACGGCCGGCATGGTTCTCACATCCAGATTGCGCAGGAATTGTTGTTGGGAGTAATAACCGCCCAATGCATTCACGGTTGGCCGATCGGTAATCGCCGTTGCACTCCATTCCTGTTTCACCAGGTAGGAAACGATCAACGCAACCACAGCAAACAGCACCGCAATGCCAATAATCCACGGTTTACCGCGCCACAGGGTACAACACAGGCCACGGATATCGAGTTCGTTATCCACTGCCGGGGTATTCTTGTCAGACATTGTTTCTGGATTCATCACTGCCCAAAAGCCTCTGGTTAAGATACTTGCTTATTGCCGTTCGAACGCCGTAAACGACGTTTGATACGCTTAATGTAACGTGCAACACGCCAGGCGCGTTTAATGCAGTAACCGTATAAGAAGAAGGCAAGCAAGAATAATGCCAACATTACCCATTCAGGGATAAAAGTAAGACGTTCACCCAACACGCCGATGGCGGCCAGCAGCGCAGCTGCCAGCGTAATCAGCACAAAAGCCTGCCGTGGCGTAAAGCCCGCACGCATAATCAAATGGTGAATATGTTGGCGATCTGGGGAGAAAGGACTCATCCCCTTGCGCAAGCGACGGTACATGATTGCAATCATGTCCATCAGCGGAATAGCGATAATCCACAGGGCGGTAACAGGGTTAATAGAGTGAGCTTTACCTTGCGAGCTTTGCAACAGCAGCCAAATGGCGGTGAAACCGATCAACGTACTGCCGGCATCGCCCATAAACACTTTATACCGCCGGCCAAGAATGCCGAGGTTAAGCAGAATATAAGGAACGATGGCAGCAATCATCGCGAAACACCAGAAGGCCAGATCAGAATGCCCACTCAGGTATAACAATACGCCCAGCGCACCGAAAGATACGCATGACAGCCCTCCCAGCAGGCCGTCAATGCCATCTACCATGTTAAAGGCATTGATGGCTGCCCAAACGGCAAACAGCGTAACCAGGTAGCCGAACGGCCCCAGCTGCATTTCCCAGTCACCCAGCACATGGCCAAAACTGCGCAAGTAAAGCCCAGCAAAGACCATCATCGCAATGCCAACCAGTGCCTGAACCAGCGCGCGAATTTTGACGCTGATGTCGAAACGATCGTCAAGAGCACCAACGAACACCAATATCCCCGCACAAGCGAGGTAGAGTTTGCTATGCGCAATCGTTTGGTCAGAAATAAGGAAGGCAAAGCACAATCCGGCGTAAACAGAAATACCACCGACCAGAGGAATCAGCCCCTGATGGCGTTTACGGTAATTAGGTTTATCAACCAGACCAATACGTTTTGCTGCTTTACGGGCAACAAAGAGAAAAGCCAAAGAAAACAGGAAAACAAATAGAATTTCAGTACTCATAGTGAGTAAGTTCACAGTTAACAAGATCTCTGTAGAAGATAAGGCAGCTTAACACGGGCGACAGGTTGCGCCATGGGATCCCGCTACCTTTCAGTCATTTCCTATGACAACAGCGATTCATTCTTATTTCACTTTGCCTGCTCGCTGTTTTGACAGTAACAAAGCGCGAACGACGAAACATCGACCGCAAATAAGATGAATTCTCAGTAAGTCACGAAAAAAACTTACGTTTCCATTTCTGTTACTTATCGTATCTGCCAAAAGCAAAAAACGCCACGACTAGGCGTGGCGTTCTCTGAATTTTTTACTCAATTATGAGCGCATCGTCATTATGAGCGCTTCATCATATCGAAGAATTCATCATTGGTCTTGGTCATGGCCAACTTGTTAATGAGGAATTCCATCGCATCAATCTCACCCATTGGGTGAATGATTTTACGCAGGATCCACATTTTCTGCAGTTCTTCAGACGTGGTAAGTAATTCTTCTTTACGTGTACCAGAACGGTTGTAGTCGATCGCAGGGAATACACGCTTCTCGGCGATTTTACGCGCCAGGTGTAATTCCATGTTGCCGGTACCTTTAAACTCTTCGTAAATAACTTCGTCCATTTTCGACCCGGTATCAACCAGCGCGGTCGCGATGATGGTCAGGCTGCCGCCTTCCTCAACGTTACGTGCCGCACCGAAGAAACGCTTAGGACGGTGCAGGGCGTTGGCATCCACACCACCGGTCAACACTTTACCGGAAGCCGGTACTACGGTGTTGTAGGCACGCGCCAAGCGAGTGATGGAGTCAAGCAAGATGATCACGTCTTTTTTGTGCTCAACCAGGCGCTTGGCCTTCTCGATCACCATTTCCGCAACCTGGACGTGGCGAGAGGCTGGTTCATCAAAGGTCGAAGCGATAACTTCGCCCTTAACCAGACGCTGCATCTCGGTCACTTCTTCCGGACGTTCGTCGATCAACAGAACCATCAGCACGCAGTCTGGATGGTTGTATGCAATGCTCTGCGCAATGTTCTGCAGCAGCATGGTTTTACCGGCTTTCGGCGGAGCAACAATCAGACCACGCTGACCACGACCAATCGGTGAAGCCAGATCCAGCACGCGTGCAGTCAAGTCTTCGGTTGAGCCGTTACCGCGCTCCATCCGCAGACGGGAGTTGGCATGCAGTGGGGTTAAGTTCTCGAACAGGATCTTGCTGCGGGCGTTTTCCGGTTTGTCGTAGTTAACTTCGTTAACTTTCAACAGGGCAAAGTAGCGCTCGCCTTCTTTTGGCGGACGAATCTTACCGGAAATGGTGTCACCTGTACGGAGGTTGAAACGGCGGATTTGGCTAGGGGATACGTAGATGTCGTCGGGGCCTGCAAGGTAGGAGCTGTCTCCAGAGCGGAGGAAACCAAATCCATCTTGCAATATCTCCAACACGCCATCGCCGAAGATATCTTCTCCACTTTTCGCATGCTGCTTAAGGATAGAGAAGATAATGTCCTGCTTGCGCATACGGGCAAGGTTTTCCAGCCCCATATTTTCGCCGAGAGTAATCAGCTCAGAAACCGGCGTATTCTTTAATTCGGTAAGATTCATAGTGGTGGGTTCTTAAACTCGGGGTATGTCTCGAACTTATTTCGTGAATGGTATGGCAGCGAGATATATCTTTCGGCTTTCTGGTGGTTGCGTTGGCTTCCCGTGTTAACCCCAGCCACTTAGCGGACTAAGCTACGGAGATTCGTTCGGTTGCCGACTGGCCACACCCTGAAATCCATTGGATATGCGTGCCTGTTTACTGGACGTTCGATCACCGGGCGCTGAGCTGTCACGGTAAGAAATGGCTTACAGAGGACGCGCGCATTGACGGTTTAAGATCGAAGGTACCTTAAAATTGATTTTGCAAAACCGTTTGATTGTTAAAACACGGGCTGAGTTCATTTTTTCTTTCAACGCCAGCGGTTCAACACAGAGTAAAGCTTTAGATTTAGACTCTTTAGATTTAAAACTTCGGGCAAGTTCTATATGCAGTATGGTTAAACTTAACACGCTTCTTGGCAGGCGTCTAGCGGTGAATTGAACATCCCCGCTAGACGCCTGTATATCCCCGTTGCCTCTCACACTGCGACGTTGAGAACCGCAGTGTCAAATCCATTGGGCATACGGCTTCTCGCCCGATTACAGATTCGCGTTAAGGAAATCTTTGAGCTGGCCTTTGGACAACGCACCAACCTTGGTCGCAGCCACTTCACCGTTCTTGAACAACAACAGCGTAGGGATACCACGGATACCGTACTTAGGTGCGGTGGCCGGGTTTTGGTCGATATTCAGCTTGGTGATGGTCAGCTTGCCTTCGAACTCATCGGCAATCTCATCCAGAATCGGAGCAATCATCTTGCACGGCCCACACCATTCAGCCCAGAAATCGACCAGGATTGGCCCTTCAGCTTTCAGCACGTCGGTGTCGAAGCTGCCGTCAGTCAGGTGAATAATTTTATCGCTCATGTTCTACTCCAAAGGATTGTGTCTACCTTGTTGGTGTAGCATTAACCAACCTAAGGTGACTTTATTTCACCGGATACGCTTTCGTAAAGCAATAGTTAGCTGATATTCTACCACACTATGAGCAAAACACACTTGACCGAACAGAAGTTTTCCGACTTCGCCCTGCACCCGTTAGTCCTTGAAGCCCTTGAAAAGAAAGGGTTTCAACATTGCACGCCTATCCAGGCGTTAGCATTGCCGCTCACGCTCTCTGGGCGTGACGTTGCAGGTCAGGCGCAAACCGGTACCGGAAAGACGCTGGCATTTTTAGCGTCTACTTTTCACTATTTGCTTTCTCACCCGGCAAAACAGGATCGCCAGACCAATCAGCCGCGCGCCTTGATCATGGCGCCAACGCGTGAGCTGGCGGTTCAGATCCACTCCGACGCAGAAGCCCTGTCCAAATCTACCGGCCTGAAGCTTGGCCTGGCATACGGTGGCGACGGCTACGACAAACAGCTGAAAGTGCTGGAAAGCGGCGTGGATATCCTGGTCGGTACTACCGGTCGTTTAATCGATTATGCCAAACAAAACTATATTGATCTGAGCGCAATCCAGGTCGTAGTCTTGGACGAGGCCGATCGCATGTACGATCTGGGCTTTATCAAAGACATTCGCTGGTTGTTCCGTCGTATGCCTCCGGTCGATCAACGCCTGAACATGCTGTTCTCTGCCACTTTGTCCTATCGCGTTCGCGAACTGGCTTTCGAGCAGATGAACAATGCTGAATATGTTGAAGTGGAACCGGAACAGAAAACCGGCCACCGCATTAAAGAAGAGTTGTTCTACCCGTCCAACGAAGAAAAAATGCGCCTGTTACAGACGCTGATCGAAGAAGAGTGGCCGGACCGCTGCATCATCTTCGCCAACACCAAGCATCGCTGTGAAGACGTTTGGGGCCATCTGGCTGCCGATGGCCACCGCGTAGGCCTGTTGACCGGCGATGTTGCGCAGAAAAAACGCCTGCGTATTCTGGATGACTTTACCAAGGGTAACCTGGATATTCTGGTTGCTACCGACGTCGCCGCACGCGGTCTCCACATCCCATTGGTTACGCACGTATTCAACTACGACTTGCCTGACGACTGCGAAGACTACGTCCACCGTATCGGTCGTACCGGTCGTGCCGGTGAAAGCGGTCATTCCATCAGTCTGGCTTGTGAAGAGTATGCGCTCAACCTGCCGGCGATCGAAACCTATACCGGTCACAGCATTCCAGTGAGCAAGTACAACAGCGATGCGTTAATGAGTGACTTGCCTGCGCCAAAACGCCTGGCTCGCCCACGCGGTGGCAACGGCCCGCGTCGTAACTCCTCACCACGTCGTGGCGGTGCGCCGCGCAACAACCGTAAACGTTCAGGCTGATAGACAATGCTCAGTTCCAGCGCACTTTATGCCGCTATCGACCTTGGTTCCAACAGCTTCCACATGCTGGTGGTGCGCGAGGTAGCCGGTAGTATTCAAACACTGGCGCGCATCAAGCGCAAAGTGCGTCTGGCAGCAGGGCTGGATCAGAACAACCACCTGTCGCATGAAGCCATGCAGCGCGGCTGGCAATGCCTGAAGCTGTTCTCTGAACGCCTGCAGGACATTCCCCGTGAACAGATCCGCGTAGTCGCCACGGCTACGCTGCGTCTGGCGTCCAATGCCGATGAATTCCTACAAACCGCCGAGCAGATCCTTGGTTGTCCGATCCAGGTAATCAGCGGCGAGGAAGAAGCCCGTCTGATCTACCACGGTGTTGCCCATACTACCGGCGGGCCAGACCAACGTTTAGTGGTCGATATCGGCGGCGGCAGTACTGAATTAGTCACAGGTACCGGTGCGCAGGCTGCCCAGTTGTATAGCTTGTCTATGGGCTGTGTCACCTGGCTGGAGCGTTTTTTCAGCGATCGTAACCTGGGGCAGGAGAATTTCGAGCGGGCTGAACAGGCTGCGCGTGAAATGGTGCGCCCTATTGCGCCACACTTGCGTCAACACGGTTGGCAGATCTGCGTCGGCGCTTCCGGCACCGTCCAGGCGCTGCAGGAAATCATGGTTGCGCAGGGTATGGATGAACGCATCACCCTGTCTAAGTTGCGCCAGTTGAAACAACGCGCTATTCAGTGCGGCAAGCTGGAAGAGTTGGAAATTGAAGGGCTGACACTGGAACGCGCACTGGTATTTCCAAGTGGGCTATCCATCCTGCTGGCGATTTTCCAGGAGCTGGGCATTGAGAGCATGATGTTGGCTGGCGGCGCGCTACGCGAAGGGCTGGTTTACGGCATGCTACACCTGCCGGTTGAACAAGATATTCGTAGCCGCACCATTCGCAACCTACAACGACGTTATCTGTTGGATACCGAGCAAGCCGAGCGCGTTAGCCAATTGGCTGCCAACTTCTCACAGCAGGTCAGCAATGAATGGCAACTGGATGCGCGATGTCGCGAGTTATTGCACAGCGCCTGCCTGATCCACGAAATTGGCCTCAGTGTTGATTTCAAGCAAGCGCCGCAACACGCCGCTTATCTGATCCGCCATCTGGATTTACCCGGTTTTACCCCGGCGCAAAAAAAACTGCTCGCCACTCTGCTGCAAAACCAAAGCAACACTATCGATCTACCGCTGCTGAGCCAGCAAAACGCTCTGCCACCACGTATGGCACAACGTTTATGCCGGATTTTGCGCCTGGCTATCATCTTTGCCAGCCGTCGTCGCGATGACACGCTGCCTGCGGTACGTCTGCGTGCCAACAATGATGACGAACTAACGGTGATCCTGCCGCCGGGTTGGCTGGAACAGCACCCATTACGGGCAGAAGCGTTGGATCAGGAAAGCCATTGGCAAAGCTATGTGCACTGGCCGCTGATACTGGAAGAACAACGTTGATATGACAAGGGCGCTAATCGCGCCCTTACTTTGATGACAAACACCCGAAAAACGTGGTTTTCGGATGTTTGGGATAAATCAGAAGACATAATCCTTTGTTTTTATTAGCACTCATAACTGGTTTTTTAACCGCAGAGAGCTTTGTCAGCAGTCTGAGGACGCTAACTGCGCCCTTACTTTTAACCTTCGCCTTTAGCCTTGGCCAACTGGGCGCGGATATTCGCGAGATGGCTTTGACCTTTTTGCATCCGCTCTTGCGGACTGATCACCTTACGTTCACTTTCCCACGCCAGGTCATCCTGCGGCAGCTCCAACAAAAAACGGCTTGGCTCTGGCCGCACCAGCTCACCATACTGACGACGCTCGCGGCACAGAGTGAAAATCAGCTCCTTTTGAGCTCGCGTTATCCCCACATAGGCCAGGCGACGCTCTTCATCAACGTTATCCTCGTCAATACTGCTCTGGTGTGGCAGTAACCCCTCCTCCATTCCCACGAGGAAGACATAAGGGAACTCCAACCCTTTGGAGGCATGCAGTGTCATCAACTGAACCTGATCCAGCTCCTCATCGCTTTCGCCGCGTTCCATCATGTCCCGCAGAGTAAAGCGCGTCACCACCTGCGTCAGCGTCATGGGTTCATCCAGCTCACTGCCTTCCAGCATTTCCGTCATCCAGCCAAACAACGTATTGACGTTTTTCATGCGCATCTCGGCGGCTTTCGGGCTGGGCGAGGTTTCAAACAGCCAACTTTCGTAGTCTACGCCATGGATCAAATCGCGTACCGCGGCTACCGGTTCGCGATCCGTCAACTGGGCAATACCGTCCAGCCAATGGGTGAAACGCTGCAAAGACTCCAGTCCGCGACCAGTCAGATGCTGACTCAGTCCAAGATCGAAACTGGCGCGGAACAGGCTTTTGTTACGTTGGTTAGCCCATTCGCCCAGCTTTTGCAGCGTCGCCGGGCCAATTTCACGTTTCGGCGTATTGACGATCCGCAGGAACGCGCTGTCATCATCCTGGTTAGTCAGGACACGCAGGTAGGCCAACAGATCCTTGATTTCCGGCCGCGAGAAAAACGAGGTGCCCCCGGAAATCTTGTAAGGGATACGGTTTTGCATCAGCATTTTTTCAAACAACCGCGATTGATGGTTGCCGCGATAGAGGATCGCATAATCGCCGTAGTTGGTTTTCTTCACGAAGTGATGGGCAATCAGCTCCCCAACAACGCGCTCGGCCTCATGATCCTCATTATTGGCAGTCACCACCTTCAGCTCTTCACCGTAACCCAGCTCGGAAAATAACCGTTTTTCAAACACGTGCGGGTTATTGGCGATCAGGATATTCGCCGCCTTCAAGATGCGTTCGCTGGAACGGTAATTCTGCTCCAGTTTGATCACCTGCAACGCCGGGAAGTCTTCTTTCAACAGCACCAGGTTTTGTGGACGTGCGCCGCGCCAAGAGTAGATCGACTGATCATCGTCTCCTACCACGGTAAAGCGTGCGCGATTACCCACCAACAGTTTCACTAACTCGTACTGACTGGTGTTGGTGTCCTGATATTCATCCACCAACAGGTAACGAATACGGTTCTGCCAACGTTCACGGACCTCTTCATTGCGCTGCAACAGCAGCGTCGGTAGCAGGATCAAATCGTCAAAATCCAGCACATTACAGGCACGCATGTGTGCGTGATACAGGCCATAGCAATGTGCAAAAAGCTTGTCGCGTTCGGAACGTGCCAGCTCCATGGCCTTTTTGGGATCGACCAGGTCATTTTTCCAGTTGGAGATGGTGGAAATCAGCTGTGCCACCAACGTTTTGTCATTTTCCAGCCATTTCTCGGTCAGCTCTTTCAGCAATGCCAACTGATCCTGATCGTCGAATAACGAGAAGTTAGACTTCATCTCCAACGCGGCATATTCACGTTTAATAATTTCCAGCCCCAGCGTATGGAACGTAGAAATCATCAGTCCGCGTGCTTCTTTGCGCCCCATGGTTTGCGCCACACGTTCTTTCATCTCACGCGCAGCCTTATTGGTAAAGGTCACGGCGGCGATGTGCCGCGCCTGATAACCACAGTTATGGATCAGGTGAGCGATTTTATTGGTGATGACGCGCGTCTTGCCGGAGCCGGCACCGGCCAGCACCAGGCAGGGCCCGGTAACGAATTCGACGGCTTGTTGTTGGCTGGGGTTTAATCGCATGGCGCTTTATTGCTCGACTTTTTAACGTGGAAGAGGATTGTAGCAGAAAGCGTCGATGAGATTTAACGGGTATAATCAGCGCAATTTCTGTATCGATAAAGGCAATACCATGGCAAAGACGGCGTGCGCCCTGCACATTCTGGTAGATAATGAAAAACTGGCCGATGAACTGCTGGCCAAGCTTAAACGCGGTGTCAGCTTTGACACGCTGGCGCGCAAATACTCAACGTGCCCGTCAAAACGTAACGGCGGCTCTTTAGGCGAATTCAACAAGGGCACCATGGTGGCGGCCTTCGATAAAGCGGTGTTCAGCATTCCATTGTTGAAGCCCTACGGCCCGGTGAAAACCCAGTTCGGCTACCACATCATCAAAGTGCTGTACCGTAACTAAGGGGGCAAATGCCCCCCCTGTCGTTACTGTGCGCTAGTCTCTGGTGCGGGCGCAGTGTCGGTCGGTTTGACCTCTTCTGACACCACTGCAGGGGCCGGAGACATAATGCCGTTATAGGTTTCCTGTAACTGCTTCATGCTCATCTCTGGCTCGCCCTTCGGCTGCATCAACACCAACGTCGCATCTTGTGAAAGTTGCAGTTTCAGCTCCTGGTTCAGTGCTTCAAGCGTTAACCCGCTCAAGAACTCCTGACGCAGTTTCTGATACTGCTCTGGCGCAATATCTACGACACCACTTTGTTGCGAGCGCAAACGCTGGCTCATCAACACGTCCGTATCGGTGCGGGCATAGGTGGCGAACAACTTGCTCAATTGATCGTTCTTCTGCGCCAGCAGAGCGTTAAACTCCTCCTGCGACAACCCATTGTTACGCACGTTCGCCAGCTCTCTAGCAATAAAGCTCAGGCTGTTATTCAGATTGTTATTCGGCGTGTCGAGATGGATAGCACATTGGGCACGTTGGTATTGCACGCGGCAATCGAAGCCCAAATGCAGGTTTTTCTGGTCGCTCTTTTCCAGCACCTGTTGGAGATGCCAGAACAACGCCTCACGCGCCATATCACCGCGCCAATAGCGGCTCAGGTTTTGCGAATCGCGGATCGGATGCCAGGGTGCATCCCACATAATCGACAACGTATCCTGCTTAACCTGTTCACTGATCAGGCTAACCGGTTGCGGTGGCAACGGCGTCAACGTCGGCATCAGAGCGGGCGTTTCACGTTTGCCTTTCAGCGGCGAGAAAGCTTTGTTGATTTGTTCACCCAGGCTGCGGCTGTCTACCTTACCCACAACGTATAACGTCATCGCGTCCGGGGTGTACCACTGCTGGTAGAATTTCTTCAATTGGTCGACATTCACCGGCCGTTTCGGCGGTTGAGCCGGATCATGCGCCAACAGCGTCGAGCCTTTCAGACGATAGCGCCACCAGGCATCTTTTGGGTTCGGTGGGAAAGTACCAACCGGATCGACGCTAGAGTTCATCACCGCATGCAGCGTATGTTCGTCAATCGCCAGTTTGCCGGTGGTGTCGGAAAGCCACGTCAGTGCCTCTTTCAGCAAATCTGGGCGGTTATTCGGCAAGCTGAGATTATAAATGGTGAAGTCATAAGAGCTGATGGCCGGAGGCAAAGGTCGCTCGCTGTCCACGCTCTGTTGCCACAGTGAACGTAACTGCGGTGGCGTAAAGCTTTCGCTGCGCGCGAGCGACAGGCGCGGCAGCAGATGGGCAAAGCCAATCTGCTGCGAAGACTCGACTAAAGAGCCAGTGTTGACCATCAACCGCAACTCGACGCGATCACTCGGCCGTTGTGGCGTATCTAGTATCTGCCATGAAAACCCGTTGGCCAACGCCCCCTGCTGCCAGGCAGGATCGGGTTGTAGTGCTTCAGCCTGCACGCTGCTGTTGGCTGCAGCCAACAGCAGCCCACCTACTATGAGATGAATTCTGGTGCCCTGCATGTGAACCCCTACTTAATTACTATCCAATTTCTTTATGCAAATGCGGATATTCCATTCACCGGAATATTAGGCTGCGACAAACAGCCTACAAATACGCCCTGAGTTTCACAGTGGGGCGGAAAGCAGAAAGTGTACCATCGAGTTAGACCGCGCGCCTTTGCGGATGTCACTCATTAGTGTGAAAAATAATGGATAACCGATTTTTTAATGCAAGAATTCATTACGCGGGGGGATAAAACGTCACCGGCTGCGGCTGCAACCGGTGATTTGAGGATTAAATCAGGCTGAAGGCAGCGTTTTATCGGCACCTGTTCCTTGCTTGTTGGACAAGGTGTCTTGCAGTTGCTTTTCATCCAACTGTTTACACCATTTAGCCACTACAACCGTTGCTACACCATTACCGACCAGGTTAGTCAGCGCACGGGCTTCAGACATGAAGCGATCAATGCCCAGAATTAACGCCAAACCGGCCAACGGCAAGTGGCCGACAGCAGAAATAGTAGCAGCCAGCACGATAAAGCCACTACCGGTCACTCCTGCAGCCCCTTTAGAGGACAGCAACAGCACCACCAACAGAGTCACCTGATGCACGATGTCCATATGAGTGTTGGTCGCCTGCGCAATAAACACGGCCGCCATAGTCAGGTAGATTGAGGTCCCATCCAGGTTAAATGAGTAGCCGGTCGGAATAACCAAGCCCACCACCGACTTCTTACAGCCCAATTTTTCCATTTTATCGAGCATACGTGGCAGCACCGACTCGGAAGAAGACGTTCCGAGTACGATCAGCAGCTCTTCTTTTATATATCGAACAAATTTGAAAATACTGAAGCCGTTGGCGCGGGCAATGGAGCCCAGAACCACCACCACGAACAGCACGCAGGTAAGATAGAAACAGGCAATCAATTGACCGAGCTGCAACAACGTACCTACGCCGTATTTACCGATAGTAAACGCCATCGCCCCGAAAGCACCCAGTGGTGCCAGACGCATAATCATATTGATAATGCCGAAGATCACGCGAGAGAAACTATCGATAACGTTGAAGATCAGTTGGCCTTTGTCACCCAAGCGATGCAGGGCAAAGCCGAACAGTACGGCAAACAGCAGTACCTGAAGAATGTTGCCACTGGCGAAGGCACCGATAACGCTACCAGGGATGATATCCAGCAAGAATGGAATGATGCCCTGCTGCTGGGCCTGTTCCGCATAAACTGCCACCGCCTTGGCATCCAAAGTACCTGGATCGATGTTCATCCCAGCGCCCGGTTGGACCAGGTTAACAATCAGCAGACCAATCAGCAGTGCAATGGTACTGACGATTTCAAAATAGAGCAGTGCGATCGCACCGGTACGGCCGACGGCCTTCATGCTCTCCATACCCGCGATGCCCGTCACCACAGTACAGAAGATCACCGGCGCGATGATCATTTTAATCAGTTTAACGAATCCATCGCCCAGAGGTTTCATCTGTGCGCCAATGTCAGGATAAAAATGACCAAGCAGGATGCCCAGCGTAATCGCCGTTAACACCTGAAAATAGAGGCTCTTAAAGATAGTGAGTTTCATATGAACATCCTTTGGGGGGGAAGACACGCACCAGGCGGTATTCTAGTTATCTCGCCTGTTCATCGCTTGCGCGGAAAATAACACCCACCTAACAACATGGAAATAATTTGTTGCACCCATAGATACATGTTGATACGAATTTAAGAGCTGAAACGCGCCAGCCCAAATGCAAGGTTGTAAATTACGTAAGCATTTCTTTGCACTAACTCAAAAGCGGTAGTAAAGATCAGCATTGTTGGACGAGATAGCTCTCGGGCGACACCGGCATCGTCCGAGAGATGAGGAAGGGTAAATCAGGCAGGCGGTTGGCAAAACTCGGCTTCAAACTCACTGCGTGGCAGCGGGCGAGCAAACAAGAAGCCTTGTCCACTATGAATACCGTGCCGCAACAACCAATCGCGTTGTTCTGTATTTTCGACGCCTTCAGCCATCACTGGCAGCGCCAACACCTCAGAAATAGAACTGACGATACGCACCATAGCGTCATCGTTCGGTAATCCCTGAATAAAACTCTTGTCGATTTTAATCAAATCGATCGGCAGGCATTTCAATCGGTTCAGATAATTCAGGCTGGAATATCCCATACCAAAATCATCCAATGCAATGGACAGCCCCAGGTCGTGCAACTCCCGCAACAGCGCCAATGCACGATCGAGATCGTCAATACGTACCGTCTCGGTAATTTCCAGCAGCAACTTGCGCGGGTCAATATGGTGTTGCGCGAGCACACTTTTCAGATGCGGGATAAAATCCTCATGCTTCATTTGGATAGGAGACACATTGACCGCCAACGGCATTGTGATACCGCGGCCCTGCCAATCAGCCAAGATACGGCATGCTTCCTCCAGCACCCAGTTACCGAGTGGCACAATCACCCCAAGTTCTTCGGCTAACGGGATCACATCTGCCGGTAGGGTATAGCTGCCGTCATACTGTTGCCAACGCAGCAGCGCTTCAGCGCCTATTACTGCATTGGACTGCATATCTATCTGTGGCTGCAAAAATAGCGTAAATCGACGCTGTTCAATGGCCTGCAGAATTTCGCTTTCCTGCGTCAGTCGCTTTTGGGTGCGCTCTGTCAGGCTCGGCTCGAAAAACAGCACCTGGTTTTTACCTTCACGATGTGCTGACATCATTGCCGAAGTAGCGCTACGCAGCAGTTGTTCCGCACTCTCCCCCGAATTGAGGTAATGCGCGATACCGATGCTGGCACTTGGTCGCAACGGCATTTCCTGCAAGCTCAGCGGTGCGTTGATCTGCGCCATGATACGGCGTGCCAGTTGCATGGCATGGAATGGGCGCTCAACGCCTTTAGCCAGAATGGCAAACTCGGTGTTGCTCAACTGCGCCAATACGCCGTTTTCATCGATACACTCACGCAGCTTTTTCGCCAGCATCAGCAACAGCGCTTCTCGCATCGCCGGATTGAGCACACCCGATGCCTCGTGCAAGGTTTCAATGCCGATAACCAGCAGATTAAAACGCTCGGGACGCAGACTAGAGGCAATATGCTGCTCCAACAACGCGGTAAACAGCGCCTGATTCGGCAACTCGGTGACCGGATGGCGAGTGCTCATACGACTCATTTCCGCATAGGCTTTTGCCAGCCGCTGCTGATTGCGGTTGTAGTTACGCACCAACAACCCCAGCTCATCGTCCTGATGCAGCGCTGGCAGCATCAGTTGGTGATACGGCGCTTCTTCCTGCGAAATATTTTCCAGCTCTTTGGCCATTGCCCGCAGCGGGTGCACCATCAGTCGGTTCATACACCAACTAATGGCGACCGACAGGATCAATGCCAACAGTAAGTAGGTCGACAGCATGGTCGACAATATACTGAGAATAAATTGGTACATGCGGAACGAATCGGCCTGCAGCACCAGATAAGCCAACGGCTGTGGGTTGGCTGGCACACGCTCCAGCGAATAGAGCGGAACAGAAATCTGGATCGGTAGCTCAAACAGGCGAGCGATCAGCGTTGGAACTGGCCGTTCCGGCGGGAAATTGGCGTGTAATGCCTGAAATTCGTTCGGCAACACGATATCCGCACGCGTCAAGATCCCCACCGGCAGCAATGTGTTCAGCACACGCTTGGTTTCGGGCACGTCCATGCGCAGAACCGCTTCCGCCAGAGGCTGGCGCACGGAGTGAGCAATATTTTCCAGTTGCTGGGCATAGTCATCCCTGCGCTGCTGCACAAAATGGAATAACTGGATCACGATAAAGATGCAGATCGTCACCAGCGCCACACCGGACACCGTTGCCATCTGTTTAATCGTTAATGAACGCCTGACCCGCAAACCTGCTCTCCGCTAATTCGGGCTGAAATAAAAAAGGGATGAAGAATACCCATCCCTTGGACCGGTCTGAGTATACTCGATTGTTTGCTGTTTTAATCTTGCCATGCCCAGGACAAACCCAAGAAAACCGCGGGTTTCAGTATTTTCCTAATGAAAGACCGCTTACAAAGCCGGTTATTAGTGAGAGCGCGCCTCGGTACATCAGGTCCGGGTATCTCTGGTGGCACATCAAACGAACACAGGGTAGCAAAACTACCCTGTGCCGACACTCTGAATCTGCCTGAAGTGGGTTACTTGAAATCAGCGTACGGTGTCAGTGGTTGAGGCGGTAAATCCAGGTCGCCCTGCCAACCGGCCATCGAATAGCGCAAATAGAGCAATGCATGACTTGGTGTATAGTCTTTCGCCTGCTGAATATCGATCCCGGCTCCCAGTGTCCAGTGTGAACTGAGACGGCGTTCAACAATCGCCCGGAGGGTATAACCGAAGCCGGAAGAAGAACTGCCATCCTCCACGGCAAACTTGTCCGGTAACGAGTCTGGAATTAACCCTTGCAACGGGTAACGCGCTTGGCTGTTGGTTTTCGAATGGGACAAAGACACTGACCCACCCAGTTCCCAGGACCAATTCTCGGTACGCTGGCGATAATTGACCGGCACCGCCAACGACATATATTGCTGTGGACTGTAATAGCCGCCCTGACCGAGAGAGTAACCGCTCAAATCCTTCTGATAATGCCACAGCATGGTGTTCAGCCCGACAGTAACGCGACGGTTATCCTCGTTGATCAATTTGTAGTAATAACCGGCCATAAAGCGTTCGCGCTGGTTATCCTCGACGTTTTTACCGGTCAACTGATGCGCACTGAGGTCGGCCCAAACACCCTGTGCCTCACCGCGATCATAACTGGCGCTCAGACTGACCCCAGTGGCGCGCACTCCGCCCCAGGTCGTGCCGGTATTCGGGTCTTTGGTGCCGCCAAACGCCAGCAGCGAGCTGGATATCGGCCGGCGTGAGGCCGCCAATGTCCAACCTATGTGGTTCCAGTCGTTGCTGTAAGCCAGTCCACCCACCCAGTCGACCACATCAAAGCCCATCGGTGTGGTACCGATATCCCCCGACCAGCGATCGTTCTGCCAACCGACCGCCACACTGGTACCGGTGGCTTTCTGATGTTCGTCACCGCTACAGCCCTGAGTATGACAAGTGCCAAAGGTCTCATAATATTTGCCATTGTTGTCGGTGGAGAAACTGCCGGCATCCAACTGAACGGTATCGGACCGGAAAAATGCCCGCCCGTCGTACAACGGTATGTCCACCTGCAACATGGTGTCGTGCGCTTTGTAATCGGAGATACCACCGGTACCGCTGGATCCCCAATAGTCATGATCGAGCGTGACATTAACATCTTGCTGACGGTACAGATCCGCTGCATCTGAACGGATACCGCGTTTTAGCCAGTCGTCACCCGGATTGTTACGCGTCAAATAGGTATAGCTGTCGTTATCTGGCGGTACGTTAGGTGTAATGCCGCTGGCCACCATTGCCTGTTTATAGTCCTGTTGCGCCAATGCCGGCTGCAATTGGTCGCGTTCGAGCCGTGCCGCATCGCGGTAAATCAGCGCTTTTGACTGACTAGGCGGTTCTTGCTGAGCTGCCGTTTTCAGCCGGGTAAAGATATCCGTCGCTTTTTGTGGCTCGCCAACGGCATACCAAGCATTGGCCACCCGTCTTTCGCTGTTGCTGGATGGGTTTGGCGCCGCCGTTTCGGTTTGTAGACGCTGACGCGCTTCGCTCAGTTTACCCTGCGCCACATATGCCTCTATTTCGCCCAGTTGCACATCCGGGTTATTCGGTTCACGCGCCCGTACCCGTTGATAGTCCGCCAAGGCAGCATCATAGTCGCCACGCGCCAGCGCCCAATCGGCCAACTGGAGATCGATACGGGTATCGGTGGGTTGACGGCGCAGATAAGCGACCGCACCCGGCTCGTCACCTGCGGCACGCAGTTGCTCGGCATGATCCAACGTCTCCTGCATTTTCAGTCGCTGTGCCAATTCCCGCATATTGTCGTTCCACTGCGAGGTAGGTAAAGTATTCAACTGCGCCAGCGCCTGCTGATCGCGATCGCTGCCGGAAAGATACAGTGCGTAGGCATACGTCAGTTGCGGGTTACCATGCTGTTTTTGCGCCAATCGGCTGAACAGGGCGTCCGCCTGCCCCGGTTGCCCGGCCTGACGCAAAGTCTGTGCATAATGATACGTCAGCCACACATCGTCAGGATCCATCTGCTGGGCACGGCGATATTTCTCTGCTGCCTGATGCCACTGTTTTTGCTCTGCAAGCTGGTCGGCCTGCTGTTTCAGCATGTCGAGCTGCAAACCGTCCAGCGTGCTACGCAATTTATTTTGCTGACTACGCGGCAGGCTATTGAGATAGGCCAGCGCCTTTTCAGGTGATTGACGCTGGTAGATATTGACCAGACCGCGTACCGCACTGCCGCTGCCCGGATCCAGCCGAAGTGCCTGCTGATAAAAACGCTCGGCAGCGGCGTCATCTTTACGCGCCACGGCAACGTCACCCAGACCAATCACTGCACTGCTATCACTGTTGTCAATCTGCCGTGCCTGTTGATATTTCTGCTGTGCCAGCGCCAGATTGTCGGCTTTCAACGCCTTGTCACCTTCATCGACCGCCAACCAATAGCTGTTGCTCTTGATCAGGCTCTGCCATTTACTGCTGCCGTAACCGCTTTTATCGGCCTGCAATGCCTGACGGAACAAACTTAACGCTTGCGGGCGATTGCCGGCGCGGGAATAGGCCTGCCCCAGAGCCCCGAGCACTTCAGCATCGTTAGGTGAGGCCGCCAGCGCTTTTTTCAGTTCAGGAATGGCTGCACGACTGCCCCCCTTCTCCACCTGAGCGAGTCCACGCACTCGTGCCTGATAGGCCGGGTCCGATAGCAGTGCCTGTTGCCTCGCCAGCTCTTGCTGGGCGCCGACAGCCTGATCGCCGGTTTCAAATACCCCGAGGAAACGATTAAGGGCCGCGACACTTTGCGGACTGACCGGCATCGCTTTAACTTTTTCCAACCACAGATCCGCAGCATCACCGCGTCCGATGGGATCGGCAGCCACTTTCTGCAATAAATCATAAGCCTGTGCGTCACGATCCTGACTAAATAACATCCGTGCCAATGACATCCGCAGCGGCACGTTGCCGGAATATTGTTGATCCAACAGCTGTAACTGTTTTAGTGCTGCGGCTTCTTGTCCCGGTAGCCGTGCAACCAGCCGCCAATATTCCACCGCCAGTTCAAGTGTCGGCGGGTCACCGTGGAACAGATCGTCATACTGCGCCTTCGCCTCCGGCAAACGGCCGGCTGTCGCCATTAATCGCGCCTGTTGCAGCTTCTGCCGGGTTTCTGGCTGGGTCAGCAACATATTCATTTCCGCCTGACGGTAAGCGCTTGACTGTGGGGCAATCTTTTTCAGCTTATCTAACTGCTGCTGCGCCAACGCCTGATTACCCTGCCGCAACGCCAAACGCATACGCGCTGAAATAACGTCCGGGTTGTTCGGGTCCATTAACTCGAGCCGATAAAGCGACTGACGAACCAACTCATCCTTATTACTGGCCTCCCCAACCCGTACCTGTTCCAACAACCATTGTTCCGGCGCGACGGTTTCCGCCCCCTGAGCTTGCGGCAGCATCGCCAGACTTAAAGGCACCAGGCCTAGCCAGTTTATTCTGAAGTTACGCATTGGCCGCCCCAGGAGGGTTGAAGTTCACCCTGCCGATTAAAACGATAACGTTGTTGATCCCATCCCTGACCGAACAGCACCAACGAGGCACTGAAATAGGCATTATCACCCGGCGGGTTTTGCTTAATCCGTTGGCGCTGTACCTGCAACGCCTCTGGTTGGTTCACCAACATCGGCAACATGGAAGCAGAGAAGCCCACCGGACCGTCGCCACTGGTTTTGCCACTGACTGTATCCGTTTTCTCCGGTGGGACACCCTGTGTCAGGGTAGTTTGCGCCATCGGCTGCAATTGCTTGAGTAATGCTGCCTTATGTTTATCGTCATCTGCCAGCATGCCGACCCACAGATAAACCCGGATAGCGTCATAACTGCCGATGTTCGGTTTGACGGTATCCGGTTGCCAGCCTTTGCCGACCTGCCACACCACCCAGTCCGGTGAGAAGCCGTGTGGTGCGGTTTCCAGCCACAATCGCAAATTGGTTTGCTCCATTGCCCGCCACGGACCATTTAAGGCAGAAAAACGTGCCAGCAATTGGGGGGGAAGGTAGCTCGGGTTGAGTCGCCAACGGTCTTCAGCCACAAACCCCACCTTTCCCGGCAACAGCATCAAACCCAGACCGGGAATATCCGCCACCTCTTCACGGGCAATTCGCTGCAACAACAACGTGCCAAGGGTTTGATAGCGGCGACTGTTCCATAAGCGCCCCGCTTCCAGCAGATTGTAGGCAATCCACAAATCCGCGTCGGATGCAGAATTGCTGTCCAGTACTGTCCACTGTTTTTTTTCGTTCTCACCCCACAGCCACGCAGGTAAATGGGCGCTAAGATCGCCCGCAGCCAAATTGTTTTCCGTCCACTCCAGCAGCTGGTCAAACGCTGGTCGATCGTTTGCTACCAGCGCGAAGAACATGCCATAACTCTGCCCTTCCGATGTGGTAATGCGGTTCGGGCTGCTCGGATCGATCACGCGTCCCTGTTCGCTGATATAAAATTGTTTGTACTGTTGCCAGGCTGGCCATTCGCAGGCCGCCGCTGCGCTGAAGGCGCACAGCAGCAGCATGCCGAATGTCAGACGTTTCAACGCCACTGGCATGGTAATTAATCCCGGTCTTCAGGCGACAGGCGACGACGGCTGAAGATTCTCAAGCCACGCCACAGCATCAACGCCAGAATGACCACTACCACAACCGCGATCACAGCAAGCCACACCGGATGAGTCGACAAGGCATGCCAGATGCGTTCCCACCACGGCAGATGGCCGACATAATAAACATCGCCCACTCGCAGGCTGTTTACGCCAGATTCACGGATCACCGCCACCGACCCAAACACTGCTGCACGCTTGCCACTGTCCAGCAATGCATTGTTCAGTAGATCGTAGCCACGCGGACTGTCAGCCAGTAACGCGACAATGCTGCGTTGGTCGTTAAACGGTGATTGCACCCCGATAATCGCCGACATTGCACCTTCTGAACTGATGGTGGTTTTGCTGTCCGGCTTAGTGTCCTCCGCCAATACGTCCATCGTCGGTAACGGTAACTGACGTGTCGGCTGCTTCACCCAACTCTGAGTGGCGTCCACGAGCAGGTTGATTTTTTTGTCATCCCGCAGCTCTGGCGGAATGGTACCGATCATCAGAATATCGGCATCCCGATCTTTCGCCTGGGACCAATCGTCACTCAGCGTCACCGCCAGCGCCGGATAACCGGTCTGGGCGCCAATAATACCCAGTGCGTTCAGCAAGGCACTGACCTGTGGCGGCTGTGGCTGTTTGTTCACCAGCACCAGTGTTTGCGACAAATCAGCCAAACGGCTGAAAGGGAAACCGGCATTCGCGAAGGCACGTAGATCCGGCATCGCCATAAAGTGGCGGTAACCGGAGAAATCAATGGTTGATGCACCGTCGATCACCGCATGGTTAGCGGTAAAGGAGTAAGTTTCACAACGCCCTTCCGCGCCACTGGCCAGCAGCGTAGTGTAGTCAAAGTCGAAACGCAGTTGGTTAGTCGCACCCAGGCGCAGTGCCGGTATATTGACATTCTTGTCCGAGTCGATCAGCCCTTGAGTCAGCGGCAAACGCAGCAACTGGGTACCCTGTTCGTGTTCAGGGACTAATGAATATGCCTGCACAAACTGGTTGTTTAAGCTGACGCTCAGGCGCGAACCGTCCTGAATACGCGGTGCGGTGTAGCGGTACTTCAAATGCATATCAATGCCGGTACTGCGGATCAGGAACAGATCCGGTGGTAAATTCATGGTTAGCGAGATCGGGCCCGGCTCGATGCCACTGGTCTGCAATTGTTCTGCATACTGTTGCAGCTCTGCAAAGGTCATAGGTCGATCGGTACGCACCCAGTTAGGTGCATCGTAAGGCTGGCGCGGCGCCAGTTGTTCGACCTTATCGACCGTGACGTTCTGGCCACGGAACAGAATGTTGCCCTGCGCAATACCTTTCACTGCAGTGATCAAATCGTTGTCATCACGCCCCTGCACCAACAACAGTTTGATGTACGGGTTGTCTGGATGGCTGATCATTTCCACCGTAGGCCCATTGACCGGTGGATAGTCGCGCAAGAAATCCGGACGTTGCTTATTGGTGGCGAAGACGATGGCATGCTGTTCTGGCAGCTTGTTATACAGCACCGGGAACGACTGGCCACGCCACTGCGCTTTGCTGCCAAACCACGAGGCCAGAATGCCCGCAGCACGTTGTTGGGCAATATCTGGCTGACCCGCAAACACCACTGGCAACGTCAACGGCCGGTTGTCGCGGCTGTCGAAGAAGGGTTCAGGGAAATGCGATAATTCGTTTTTCACCGGCAAGGTCTGATAGCGCAGGTTCAAGGAGCTGGATTTACTGATTTCAAGCCACAGCGTTGTACTAGCCGGGTTTTCACAAATATTCTGATAATGACCGACGAAAACTAACCTTACACGGTTAAAATCGGTGATATAGCGGGGATCAATCGGCATCTGGATGCGATTCGGTTTGCCGAGTTGCTCTTTGGCAATGGTCGTCACGCCCATCAGTTCATCGTTGAGGTACACCTTGACGTGCGACTCCACCGGAATCAACGACGGTGACGGGGTGAACTCCAGATCGAGCATCGCCTGCGACACCACCTCATCGCTGCGCACGCCAAATTCAACCTGACCATCAGGCCGGGTACCACGCAGGGTAAAGGTACCGGGCGGTGGGGCAATATTGGCAAACGGCAATTGTACGTCACGAACCGGCGCATTCGGATCCTGTGGCGCACCCGTTCCCATCGGGGTCGTCACCGACGCGTCGACGGGTACCGTCATCGGCGGTTGTGCAGCCACGGTCGGTGCAGTGGCAGTTTCAGCCTGAGACAAGGTGCTGATGCCTAAGGCCAGGGCGGTAAACCAGGTTATTTTTCTCGTCATCGTATCATCATCAATGTTAGAGCCTGATCACCAGGCAAGTGAACGGGCGGTTTGCCTATACCACTGTCTCTTTTTGGCTGAAGATCGGAGTCCTGCCGACACTGTGCGGGATAAAGGACACTATCCACGCGATCAACGTCGTGAACCCAACCAGCAGGCGGCGCACCATCGGCGGTGCGTAATCCGCCATACGTACGTAACCCCGGAAGCCCAACGCCAGAACGTCTCGCAGGCTTTCGATCGGTTTATCTTCAGGGAACCCGTCCTGCCACAGCGCCCAGGTATCGGCACGGGCAAAGGTACACTGAATAAAATCAATATGTTCGCGGGTGCTGAGGCCAACCATACGGATCCCCACCTTGCTACCAAAGGCACGCGTAACAACACACGGGAAGCTGTATTCTTGCTGGCCACGCTTGAGTAACAGCGACACCTTGTCACCGTCTTTCAGCGCATCCGCGACGCGCATCTCAATCCCTACCCCACCGTCGGAATAATCGCGCAACGTGCAGGGGAATAAATGCCCATCGGCACGCGCGATCGCGGCCGGCATGGCAATCTCCACCCGGTGCGCTTGGCGCACCTGCTTGGCCTCGACAGCCACCGCCACCGCACCACCGAGGATAGTCATGTTGTAAAGTACCCACACCAGGCTGATGATCACCGTCATGACCTCATCCGCTGGGCCATAGCCCAAGCGCCAGACACCAAAAGCCAATCCAGCCAGATTTAATATCACCAGGAACATATAGGGCCGGGTGATCACCCAGTCGACATGCTCTTCCTCCACCAATCCACCTTTCGCTGTAACGTTGAATTTGCCCTTGTGCGGATTGAACAACGCCACCGTGGTCGGTCGGGCGATGTACCAAGCCAGTACCGTTTCGTAGATCTCACTCCAGAAGGAGTGGCGGTATTTCCCCTGAATGCGTGAGTTAGTCAGGCTGGCGTGGATCATATGCGGCAGTACATACAGCGCGATCGCCAGTGCCGGAGCAAAGATGATATAGGCATGCAGTAACAGGAAGGCCAAAGGCGCTGTAAGGAAAATCAGTCGCGGAATACCGGACAAGAAGTGCAGCATGGCGTTGGCATAACACAGGCGCTGAGCCAACTTCAGCCCTTTGCCGAGCAGGGGGTTATCAAGCCGGAAGATTTGCACCATGCCACGTGCCCAGCGAATACGTTGGCCAATGTGTGCCGACAGACTTTCTGTCGCCAACCCGGCCGCCTGCGGAATGCGGATATAGGCCGAAGTGTGCCCGCGGCGATGCAAGCGCAGTGACGTGTGGGCATCTTCAGTAACGGTTTCCACCGCAATACCACCGATTTCATCCAGCGCACTCCGGCGCAGAATCGCACAGGAACCGCAGAAGAAGGTCGCATCCCACATATCGTTACCGTCTTGCACCAGGCCATAGAACAGCGTGCCTTCGTTCGGTGTTTGTCGGAAACGCCCGAGGTTACGTTCAAACGGGTCTGGCGAGAAGAAGTGATGTGGCGTCTGCAGCATCGCCAGTTTCTTGTCTTTAAAGAACCACCCCATTGTCAATTGCAGGAACGAGCGTGTCGGCACGTGGTCGCAGTCAAAAATCGCCACAAATTCGCCTGTGGCCTGCTTTAACGCGTTATTGATATTACCGGCCTTGGCGTGTTCATGGGTGGGACGGGCGATGTACTTCACGCCTACTTCTTCGGCGAACGCTTTAAACTCTGGCCGGTTGCCGTCATCGAGGATGTAGATGGTGACTTTTTCTTTCGGCCAATCGATGCCCAGCGCAGCATAAATGGTGGGTTTCACCACCCCGAGGTCTTCGTTATAGGTCGGTACCAGCAGATCGATTGTCGGCCAGGTAGAGCTATCCGCGGGCATTGGCACCGGCTGACGATTAAGCGGCCAAACCGTTTGGAAATACCCCAATACCAGTACCACCCAGGCATAGGTTTCTGCCACCAGCAACAGCAAGCCGCAGGTCAGACTGAGTGGATCATCCCAATTCAGCGTGGCGGTATAGCGCCACCATAAATAGCGGCAAGACACAGTCAGCGACAACACAATCAACATCAGTCCCGGCAAGCGCCCAGGCACCCGGCGCACCACCATGGCGATCGCCCACAGCAGCACCACAAACACAAACTGCGCTGGCAGGTCAAACGGCTGCGAAATACACAAAATAGCGAGGAGCGCCGCACATATGCCAATAATGATAAACAGTACACGACGCATGCGCCGGTTCATCCGCCCCAAACGTGCCACCGAGCGTTGTTCCAGCCCAGCGCTTTCTAACCGTTGTGGAATAGTTTTCAACCAATTGGCATAGCGTAGCTGCAAGCGCTGCCAGCTGGCGAAATGGTTGTGTTCTCTCTGCGCACGGTCTGTACGGAATACCAACAACCACAAGCCTTGCACCAGATAACGTAACGCATCTGCCGGTCGTGGGCGGCTAGGAGACAGATGCGGGAACCAATAGGTACGCCCTGCCCGCAAGCGCTGCCAACCGGGGGATTCCAAACGCAGAAAAACCCAGCTCAACGCCACCAATAACGTGGTGAAAAAAGCGGTAAACGCCGATGCCCCATGGCGGCGGTAGGCACGATATCGCGCCTGTACCGCATGGTGGACAGGCGGTACCAGTAGCAGGCTCATCACCCGGCTCATGGCACCCTATCCTTCAGGTTGATCAAGCACCAGTTAGCCAGGGTCAGCACCTCATCGGCAGCCAGGCTTTCCGGCCGATACTCACCCAGCGGCTGCTTCACTGCCAGCGCTTCAGCCATCGCCTCATCGCGGTGAATTACCACCGGCAACAACCCGCCCAGTGTTTGCAGCCACAGTTGGTGCAAATCCTGCTGTAGCAGACTGGCGGCAAAGTAATGATTAATCAGGAAATGGCAACCTTCCGGCAGGGCCTGTTGATGCAGACGAACCTGGCAGTTGGCGTCCGGGGCAATCAACATGAATACACTGTCCGCCACCGTCAATGCCTGTTGAGCCAACACCTCATCATCTGTCGGAAGATCCAACAGGATCCAGTTGTATTGGGCGTTGGCAGTAATCTGCGCCAAATTCTCTTGCCAGCGTTTGGGATGTTGCTGGCAATGCCTTTGCAAATCTAACCGTTCCACCGCCGTTAACCGGCCAAAGGGAAGAAAGTCGAGGTTTTCACAATAGCGCATTGCGCCTTGTTGCCATTGCCCACCGTCCTGCTCAGCCCGGGCCCAGCCACGCGCTAACTCGAACGGTGTATTAAAATGCAGGCGCAGTAAATTATCCGTTGTGAAATCAATGGCCAGCACCGATTCGCCCAGTTGCTGTAATGCCCATGCGAGCGCCGCGGTGACCGACGTCGTCCCCATTCCGCCTCGCAAACCCTGCAGTGCAATCACTGGCATAAACTAGCGGCTCCCCGTTGTTTGCACTAATTCAGCAAGCAAGGGCCAGCGCGTCATCATTTGCGTTAAACGCTCCTGACGCGAAATATCAACATAACTTAATTTTGGTAAAGAAAAGGCATGACTGAGAGCCAGCAAATCATCCTGAGTTTCCGGCGGTGCCACTGCATGAAAGCGCGTTAATTGATTATTCATTCTGCCGCCTTTAAAAAATAGGCTAATGTTAATTAACTATAGCAACGTAAAAAAAAGACATGGCCAATAAGATGATTCCTAACAGATATTATTACACAGTTTGTTAGATTTGTTATTATTGATCCCAATGACACTATGACTGAATAGCGACATTCAGTTAGCCGCGGCGACACTTTCAACGAAAGTAGAAACATATCCTATGGCGCAATCTTTCTCATTAGGTATTCGACAGATTTGGGAAGAACTGTCTGTAATGCAGGCCCCGGGGTTTTATTGGGTAAATGTCGATCGTCAAACCGATGCCAGTTTGCTCTGCCAACAAATCTTAGCTGCCCAGGCTGTAACCAGCCAGGTGGCATTGATTTGCAGCGGAGAAAAACCCGACAGACTGTTGGCTGAGCTTGCCTCCCCCGCCCTGAAAAAAATTCCGCTGTACCAGTTACCGGAAAAAAAAGCCGCGCTGACACATTTCAGTGATGACCTGATGCGCGCCTTAAAACCGCAAAACCGCTTATTAATCCTGTTAGCCCATGCCAGCCTGTGGCAAACCTTCACCAGCGAAGAGTTGCGGAGCTGGACGCGTGCCACGGCCATTTGGCTACGTCAGCAAGGCTGCACGCTGCTGATCCTCAGCCACGGAGGGGGCGTCAATAAGCTCAAAGGGCAGCTCAGCGCACAGCACCGTATTCTCAACGGCCTGTCCAGCCTGCAGTGGCAACAAGATAGCGCACAGTATCTGGTGAATTGGTGGAGTACCGAAAACGGCATCAATGCCAACCAACTACTGACACTCTATGCCGGCGAACACGGCTGGCAGGGGGACGATGACAGCAACAAACCTTCCCCAACCTCTATCCGCAGCGATGAAGGCCGTTATCTTGCTCAACAGAGCATTCTTGAAGGCGCTCCCCCACTGTCCGCCAACTGGCAACTGCTGGAAAGCAATGCATTACTGGCACAACACGGCATGCTGACACTCTCGGCTACACTGATCTTTGCGCTGTACCAGAGTGATGAAATCGATGCGCTCGCGCATCAAATTCACAGCTTGCGCCGTCAACGCGGTAACGGCTTGAAGATCGTGGTACGTGAGATGAGTGCCAGCCTGCGTTACAGCGACGAGCGTCTGCTCTTGGCCTGCGGAGCCAACCTGATTGTGCCGCACGTGGCGCCGCTGTCGCGTTTTTTAACCATGCTTGAGGGTATTCAGGGTCAACGCTTTTCTCGCCATGTCCCAGCAGACATTGATGCTCTGTTAGCCGGGTTACGTCCATTGCAACTGAAAGGCTACATGCGTCCAGATGACTTTAGCCAGGCCGTGGTTTCGCTGATGGGTAACACCTTGCTGCCAGAAGACGGTAAAGGCGTGATGGTTGCACTACGTCCAGCGCCGGGGTTACGCGCCGAACAGGCGATGACCCTCTGTCATCTGCGCCGTTTCGGTGACGTAATGACCGTGGTACAGGGCCGGTTGGTGCTGTTTCTCTCCACCTGTCGGATTAACGATCTGGATACTGCGTTGAAATTTATCTTCCGGCTGCCGGTGGACGAGGCGTTCAGTAATCGGGTCGTATGGCATCAGGATGTAGATATTCTTTCAGAAATCAAACGGATGGCGCACAACGCCAATATTCCGTTAGCCACCATGACCGCACCGGCTACGCCGCGCCACGCTGCCGCTGTCGCAGACAGCCCACAGGAGCGTCGACAACCGGTGCCATTCACGCTGGCTAGCGGCATACAGGAGAGAAAGCATGCTGAATCTTAACGATATTATGCAGTTGATTATCCTGTGTGCGATCGTTTTTATTCCGTTGGGTTATGCCTTTCACCGGCGTTTCCCTCACTGGCGTCAATACTGGCAAAACCTGTTGTTATCACCGCGTTATTTAAAATCCGTCGGGTTATGGGTACGCGAAGGTTCTTCATCTCAGATTAAGCGTAAGAAACAGCCATGAAGCCAACAAACAACCCGCTATCCGATAACTCCCTGTGGCGCTACTGGCGTGGACTGGGCGGCTGGAACTACTACTTCCTGGCCAAATTTGGCCTGCTGTGGTTCGGTTACCTGAACTTCCACCCGTTATCGAACCTGGTGTTCATGGCATTCCTGCTGATGCCGATACCGGCGCTGCGCCTGCACCGTTGGCGTCATTACGTGGCGATCCCGATAGGCCTCGCGCTGTTCTATCACGATACCTGGCTACCCGGTATCAACAGCATTATGAGTCAAGGTTCGCAGTTGACCGGCTTCAGTGCCCAATATCTGCTGGAACTGACAAACCGCTTTATCAACTGGCAGATGGTCGGCGCCGCCTTTGTGATGCTGATTGCCTATTTGTTCCTGGCCCAATGGGTGCGCGTCACCGTATTCACCGTCGCTGCACTGGTGTGGCTCAACCTGGTTAACATCGCCGGGCCGGCAGTGTCGCTGCTCCCAGCCAGCATCACCGCATCCACCAGCAGCACACCGGCGACGACAGCTCCGGCGGCCGGGGGAAACAGCGCACCAGCAGACAGTGCGCCGCCAACCAGTGCGAATCTGACGGCCTACCTGAATCAGTTTTACGACAAGGAAAAAGCCCGCGCCACCGCTTTCCCAGCGACGCTGCCTGCCGATGCCCAGCCGTTTGACCTGCTGGTCATCAATATCTGTTCGCTGGCCTGGGCCGATATGGATGCGGTGAATCTGCAAAACCATCCGCTGTGGTCGAAGATGGACATCATGTTCGACAACTTCAACTCGGCGACCGCCTACAGCGGCCCGGCCGCGATACGCCTGTTGCGTGCCAGTTGTGGACAGCTTTCGCACCACGACCTGTATCAGCCGGTTAATCAGCAATGCTATCTATTTGATAATCTTGCCAAGCTTGGTTTTAAAGAACAGCTAATGCTGGATCACTCCGGCGTGTTTGGTAACTTCCTGAAAGAACTGCGTGAGCAGGGTGATATGCAGGCGCCACTGATGTCACAGGCCGGTATCAGCAATGAGCTCGCCTCCTTTGACGGCGAACCGATATACAACGATCTGGATTTACTCAACCGCTGGCTGGATCAGCAACAGAAGGCCGGTGATGCCCGCAGTGCCACCTTCTTCAACATCATTCCGTTACATGATGGCAACCGCTTCGTTGGCTCTAACAAGAGTGCAGACTATCAACCTCGAGCGCAAAAGCTGTTTGATCAGTTGAACACCTTCCTTGAACAACTGGAGAAATCCGGTCGCAAAGTGATGGTTGTGATTGTGCCGGAACACGGCGCGGCGCTGGTAGGTGACAAAATGCAGATGTCCGGTTTGCGTGATATACCAAGTCCGAACATTACCCACACGCCTGTAGGTATCAAGCTGGTTGGGATGAAAGCCCCACATCAGGGGAGTCCTCTGCAGATCAAAACCCCAAGCAGCTATCTGGCCCTGTCAGAACTGGTCTCTCGCTTGGTCGATGGCAAAGCATTCACGGCACCGAGTGTGGACTGGCAGGCACTGACGCAGAACTTGCCGCAGACTGCGGTCATTTCGGAAAATGACAACGCTATCGTGATGCAATACCAGGGTAAGCCGTATATACGATTGAACGGCGGCGATTGGGTGCCTTACCCACAGTGACTTAATACAGGACGCACAGGCACGCCTTCGGGCGTGCTTTTTTTTAAGGGTATTAATTCATGAAGAACAATGAGTAGCGCCGCATTAACATCAGGTATTCTCTTTCAGTCTTAACAAAAAAGAAAACACGACACCAAATCAAATCCATTTGTTAATTATGACTCTGCGAAGATTCTGAATATCAGCAATTATTCGTAAGGAAATCGTTAAGGGAAATAAGCTAAATTAATAAAGATAAAATATTCAATCAGAAACCTAATTAATTAAGTGATACATTCAATCAAAAAAATACCGGCATAAATGCCGGTATTTAAATAAATACTCAGTGATAACAGCATTATGCCGCAGGATTTTCATCCTGATCGACCGCAAAGCAAGCCACCATCTGTTCACCGTATTGCTTCAATTGAGGTTGCAGTTGAGTGCATGGCCCGAAAGCACGACGGCACCGGGCGTTGAAAGCGCAACCGGGTGGCGGATTCATCGGGCTAGGGAGCTCACCGGTCAGCTTGATGCGCTCACGGCGCATATCCGGATTCAAACGCGGTGTCGCAGAGAGCAACGCCTGGGTATACGGATGACGCGGGTTGTTGAAAATGGCGTCTTTACTGCCCTTCTCCACGCAACGGCCGAGATACATCACCATCACTTCGTCGGCAATGTGTTCCACCACCGATAAATCATGTGAGATGAACACATAGGACAGCCCAAGTTCCTGTTGCAGGTCCATCATCAGGTTCAGCACCTGCGCACGCACCGACACATCCAGAGCGGAAACAGGCTCATCGGCAATCACTACATCAGGGTTAAGCATCAACCCACGCGCGATCGCAATACGCTGCCGTTGGCCGCCAGAAAACATGTGTGGATAGCGATCGTAATGCTCGGTTTTCAGTCCAACCTTGGCCATCATTTCCAGCGCTTTCTCACGACGCTCCGCACTGCTCAGCCCGGTGTTGATCTGCAACGGCTCCTCGAGGATCTGCCCGACCTTTTTACGTGGGTTGAGCGATCCATAAGGATTCTGGAACACAATTTGGATCTTCTGTCGTCGCAGCTTCTCGGCTGTCACATCCGGCTTCAGCAGATCCTGTCCCTGGTAGTACAGCTCACCACCCGTAGGCACTTCAATCATCGTCAGCAGGCGACCCAGTGTTGACTTACCACAGCCGGACTCACCCACCACCGCCAGCGTTTTGCCACGCTCAAGGGTGAAAGAGACGCCATCCAGTGCTTTAACCAGCCGTTCCGGGGCGAATATCCCCTTCTTGACCGGGTAGTGTTTCTTCAGGTCAATCGCCTGTAATAAGGGTTGATTCTGGCTCATACGGTCGGCCTCCCCGCATCATCCAGCGGTGTGTGACATTTAACCTGACGGCCGGGAATAGTGCGCAATTCCGGCTCTTCAACGCGACAACGCTCATTGGCGTACGGGCAACGCGGGTTGAGCAAACAGCCACTTGGGCGGTCATATTTGCCCGGTACCACGCCTGGCAACGAAGCCAGGCGGGCCTTATCGGCGGCGAATTCCGGCAGCGCACGCAGCAGCGCCTGGGTATAAGGGTGGCGCGGCGCACGGAATATTTCCGATGCTTTCCCGGATTCCACCACCTGTCCGGCATACATCACGATGATGTGGTGTGCAGCTTCTGATACCAGAGCCAAATCGTGGGTAATCAGCAATAACGCCATATTCTCGCGCTGCTGCAACTCCAGCAACAGTTCGATAATTTGCGCCTGGATGGTCACGTCGAGTGCTGTGGTGGGTTCATCAGCAATCAGCAGCTTCGGTCGACAGGCAATCGCCATGGCGATCATCACACGCTGACTCATGCCACCAGAAAGCTGATGCGGATACACATCCAGCCGCGAGGCTGGGTCGGGAATGCCCACCTGCGTAAGCAGGTCGATAGCCCGTTGACGACGGGTGCGACGATTACCGCCCTGATGCACCTTTAACGCTTCCATAATCTGGAAACCGACGGTGTAACACGGGTTCAGGCTGGTCATCGGATCCTGGAAGATCATCGCCACTTCCGAGCCCACCAGTTGGCGGCGCTCTTTTTCAGAAATTTTGCGTAGATCCTGGCCGTTAAACTCCAGCTTTTCAGCCATCACTTTGCCAGGGAAATCGATCAGGCCCATAATCGCCAGCGAGCTGACGGATTTGCCGGAGCCGGATTCACCGACAATCCCCACCACCTGACCCTGTTCCACGCTGTAACTGATACGGTCTACCGCGCGGAAAGGGGTGCCTTCGTCACCGAAGTGTACCGAAAGCTTGTCTACATTTAATAACGCCATCTCTCTCGTCCTCTTTACTGCTTGAGTTTGGGGTCGAGAGCATCACGCAAGCCGTCCCCCATCAGGTTAAATGCAAGCACCGTCAGCAGAATCGCCACGCCGGGGAAGGTTACAACCCACCAGGCGCTTTGTGCGAACTGCAGGACGTCGGAGAGCATGGTGCCCCACTCCGGCGTCGGCGGTTGTGCACCCATACCCAGGAAGCCGAGAGCGGCCATATCCAGGATAGCGTTCGAGAAACCAAGAGAGGCCTGGACGATCAGCGGTGCCAGGCAGTTTGGCAAAATATTGATAAACATTTGGCGCATCGCACCGGCACCCGCCACGCGTGAAGCGGTGACATAGTCGCGGTTGACTTCCACCAATACCGCCGCGCGGGTCAAACGCACATAGTGCGGCAGAGCAACGAACGTCAGTGCCAGCGAGGCATTGACGATAGACGGCCCGAAGATCGCCACCAGAACCAACGCCAGCAGCAAGCTTGGAAGGGCCAGCATGATATCAACGATACGCATGATGATCGCATCTACCACGCCACCGAAATAACCCGCCAGCAGGCCCAGCACCACGCCCATGATCAGCGACAGAACCACGACCAAACAGCCGACCAGCAACGACAACCGGGCACCGTACATCAGTCGGGACAACACATCGCGGCCAACATCATCGGTACCCAGTAGGTATTGCCAGCTGCCGCCTTCTTGCCAGACAGGCGGCTTGAGCAATGCGTCGCGGAACTGATCCGCCGGTGCATGCGGCGCCAACACGCCAGCACCGATGGCAATCACGAACATCAGAACGATATACACCAGGCCAACAACGGCCCCTTTATTGCGCTTGAAATAGTGCCAGAACTCCTGGAACGGGCTCATTGGCTTCGGCGCACCTTTAACTACAGACTCAGTGATTTGAGACATCAGAGCGCCCCTTATTTCTTGTGGCGAATACGCGGGTTGACCACGCCGTAGAGCACATCTACCAGCAGGTTAACCAGAATAATCATACAGGCGACCAGCAACACACCGCCCTGAACAACCGGATAATCACGACGTTGCAGCGCGTCCATCAGCCAACGTCCCAGACCCGGCCAGGAGAAGATGGTTTCGGTCAGGATCGCGCCGGCAAGCATGGTACCGACTTGCAGACCGATCACCGTCACGACAGGCAGCAAAGCGTTACGCAACGCATGCACCACAATCACTCGCATACGGCTCACACCTTTGGCACGTGCAGTTCGGATGTAATCTTCACCGAGCACTTCCAGCATTGAGGAGCGCGTCATACGCACGATCACAGCCAGAGGGATGGTACCCAATACGATCGCTGGCAGAATCATGTGCATCACAGCATCAATGAAGTCACCCGGCTGACCCCAGATTAGGGTGTCGATCAGCATGAAGCCGGTTAGCGGCAAGGTATCGTCCAGGAACACCGTGTCACTGACCCGTCCCGATACCGGCGTCAGGTTTAGTTGCACCGATACCAGCATGATCAGCATCATGCCCCACCAGAAAATCGGCATCGAATAGCCGGTCAGTGAAATGCCCACTGCGGTATGATCGAATATGGAGCCTCGCCTGACCGCTGCCAATACCCCCACCGGAATCCCCACCAGCACGGCAAAAATCATCGCGCAGAATCCTAATTCCAGCGTGGCCTTAAAGCGGGGGACGAACTCATCCCATACGGAAATACGGCTTTTGAGGGACGTACCCAAGTCGCCATGTAAGACGTTGGATACGTAAGAGAAATACTGTTGATAGAGCGGTTTATCCAGCCCCATTTCCGCCATCAACTGTGCATGGCGTTCTGCGGAGATCCCGCGTTCCCCGGCCATGATGGTCACCGGGTCACCCGGGATCATATGGACGAATGCAAAAGTCAGCAAAGTTATGCCGATAAACGTTGGGATAACTAACCCCAAACGTCGGAGTATGAACTGCAACATATCCCGAACTCTCTGTATCAATGCCCGGCAGCTCATCGTCCGCCAGGCTTATTAAAGCTCACACACTTTGAAAAACCCTGATGCCATACGTCGGGGACTGGTCAGCAGGAGCGCAATTTGTTGCGCCCCTGCCAAGTCCATTCGTGCGTCGCCGACTGAACGGCCAGAATTAATCTAGAGAGACATTCTCAAAGTGATGCTTACCAAGCGGATCCACGACGTAGCCCTTCACTTCTTTACGTACTGGCTCGTAAACGGTGGAGTGCGCAACAATCAGTGCCGGAGCCTGATCGTGCATCACTACCTGAGCTTGCTTGTAAAGTTCTACACGTTTTTCGTGGTTCGATTCAGCGCGCGCCGGTTGGATCAGATCTTCAAACGGCTTGTAGCACCAGCGAGAATAGTTGGAACCGTCTTTCGCTGCGGCACAGCTAAACAGCGTAGCGAAGAAGTTATCCGGATCCCCATTGTCGCCAGTCCAGCCCATCATCACCGTCTGATGTTCGCCCGCTTTCGCGCGCTTGAGGTATTCACCCCACTCATAGGTCACGATTTTGGCTTTCACGCCGATTTTTGCCCAGTCAGACTGGATCATTTCAGCCATACGACGTGCATTCGGGTTATACGGACGTTGTACCGGCATCGCCCACAGATCGATGGAGAAACCGTCTGCCATGCCCGCTTCTTTCAGCAGCTCTTTGGCCTTGACCGGATCGTAGGTGTAGTCTTTCACCGCATCGTTATAGCCCCACATGGTCGGTGGGATCAGGTTCTTGGCCGCCTGGCCTGCACCTTGGTACACCGCATCGATGATAGCCTGCTTGTTGACCGCCATGGTCAACGCCTGGCGTACCTTCAGGTTATCCAGTGGTTTTTTCTCAACGTTGAACGACAGATAACCGACGTTCAGACCTGGTTGTTCCATCAAGTTGATGGTTTTGTCCTGCTTCATGCGGGCAATGTCAGCCGGGTTCGGGTACGGCATCACCTGGCACTCGTTTTTCTGCAGCTTGGCGTAACGCACTGACGCGTCAGGCGTGATAGAGAATACTAAGCGGTCGATCTTCGGCTTGGTGCCCCAGAAACCGTCGAAGGCCTTGTAAAGGATTTTGGAGTCTTTCTGATATTGCAGCAGTTGGAACGGACCGGTACCGATTGGATTCAGATCGACTTTCTCCGGGGTGCCAGCCTTCATCATCACATCGGCGTATTCGGCAGACAAGATAGAGGCAAAGTCCATGCCCAGGTCAGCCACAAACGGCGCTTCCGGGCGGGTCAGCACAAAGCGTACTGTGTAGTCGTCCACTTTTTCGATTTTGGCGATCAGCTTCGGCATGTCCATGCCTTCAAAGTACTCATAGCTACCGCCGGAGACTTTGTGATAGGCATTATTGGCATCTAACTGGCGTTCAAAGGAGAACACCACATCGTCTGCGTTGAAGTCGCGAGTCGGTTTGAAGTCTTTGCTGCTCTGCCACTTCACACCCTTACGCAGGTGGAAAGTGTAGATCTTGCCATCTTCGCTGACATCCCATTTTTCAGCCAGGCCAGGCTGCAGCTCGGTGGTGCCGATTTTGAATTCGACCAGACGGTTGTAAATTGGCACCGAGCTGGCGTCATAGGTCGTACCCGAGGTGAACAACTGCGGGTTGAACCCTTCCGGGGACCCTTCAGAACAGTAAACCAGAGTCTTGGCTTGTACGCTGGCCGCAACGGTCAGCGCAATCAGCCCAATACCGAATTTCAGAATCCCTGTTTTTCCCAAGGAACTTGTCATCGCTAGTGCTCCATTATGTGATGTGATGTGTGTATTACCGCCAGAGCCTGTATTTTTTATTGCGCGGCCTGTGCAGTCAGTGCCCGAAGGCTGGAAGGGATAATTGCTCGAGAGAGCCGGGTGGAACGCATCCCGGTGGGGGCGTCTGAGCGCGTGGGATCCACTCAAACAACTCTCGCTCTTACCCCTGAGGCTACCAAATTGCCAACTGTTTCGAGTGTCGTCAATATAACCAGTGGGGATTTACACAGACTGTGAGAAACAGCAAACAAACATAAAAAAAACCTTTTTTTAACAGTTACAGCATTAAAAATTATGCTATGCGGTTATTTTTAGTTCGATAGGCTGCATGGCTGAAAGTTACTGGTTTTTAACTCCGATAAAAAACTAAAAAAGTTTGTTGCTGAATGATGAATATCTGAACGGTTATTTTTGTGATCGGCGTTAAAGACAGGATGAAATGCTGGTTCCTTACCCGAAAGGGTGAGGCAAACCAGTCCTTTTTAATCGAATAGGCGTCACAATCTATGCGGCGTGAAAAAACTTTCGTCTGCCAAAAAACCGGGGGCCAAAAAATATCCCCCGGTAACGTGCTACAACTGATGTAATTATTGTGTGCCGGCGCTGTTGCCCAAGCTGGTATTCATGTTGTTCAGAATATCTCCATTGTCGGCATCAATCTCCCAAGAGAACAACCCGCCCAGCTGCTTATCCAACACATACTTGCCTTTTGCCTGCACCGAGCGTGCATCATCGAAGGTGATCAGATCGCCCGTCGAAGGTTTGAACACGTAAGGTGCTTCGGCGGTGGCGTCATAGCTGTACTGCCATTCACCGCTCATAAATTCATTGGCGATTTGACGGTAATCCACGATGCCATTTTCCCAGGTGCCTTTCACGGGGCCGGTTGCGGTACCAGTAAACGGAATGTTGTTTTGGTAGCCGTTCACACCGGTCCAACCGCGGCCATACATGGCAGTACCCACCACGATCTTGCCCGGCTTAACCCCCTGCGTCAGCAGCGCGTTAACGCCATTCACCGTGGTATACGCCGTATCTGGTTTCCAGGACGGTGCTTTCAGTGCTGTCTGATGGCCCAGGTTTTTCAGATCAAATGCGCCATAGAAGTCGTAACTCATCAGGAAGATGTGATCCATCGAGTTCTGCGCAGTGTTGTAGTCCACCTTGTCGATTTTATCCTTGCCGGCGCTGATCGCTGAGGTCAGTTCATACTTGCGACCGGTTTCTGCCGAAAGCTGGTCCAACATGGCCCGCAGTTCTTTCATCAATTGCACATAGGTCGCCCCATCCTGCGCACTACCCAGTTTCGGGTTAGCGCCCTGCCCGCCCGGGAATTCCCAGTCGATATCCACGCCGTCAAAGAACTTCCAGGTTTGCAGGAACTCTTTCACTGAGCCGACGAAGCGATCGCGCTTCACCTTGTCGCCCATGAAGAAGAATGGGTCGGATAGCGTCCAACCGCCGATCGATGGCAGGATTTTCAGGTCTGGGCGCGCCTGTTTCAGCGCCATCAACTGACCAAAGTTACCTTTGTAGGGGTCATCCCAGGCGGTAACGCCCTTTTGGCCTTTCTGCAACGCGGCAAACGGATCGTGGATTGACACTTTAAAGTCCTCACGGCCCTGGCAGGAACGCTGCAACGCCTGGAAGCTACCTTCGATCTCTTTCAGACTGTCGTTGATGCCATCACCGCCACAGATCGGGATAAACCCGTACAGCAAATGCGTCAGGTTTTGCGCCGGCAGCTTATCGACGGTGAAATTACGGCCGTATACGCCCCATTCCACAAAATAAGAGCCGACCACTTTTCCGGAATCTTGTTTATAAGGTTTATTCTTTTCCAACAGCGGTTCTTTTAAGGGTGCCAAATGGCTGCCGTCGGTATCAGCCACAACAATTTCAGTCGCATCGCTGGCGGTACAGCCGTCGGCATTACATAACGCCACCTGCATTTGATAGCGGCCACCCTTATTAACTTTAAAGTTTGCCGTGCCGGAAGAACCGGTTGACGCACCGCTCCAAACTTCTTTACCATTTAATAATACTTTTGCTGTGGTACCCGTATCGCCATTCCATAAATTCCATGAAACTGAAACATCGGCAGCATTTTTTACTTTCACCAGATTATTATATGCGGTCGCTGCCTGATCGACCTCGACAATGGCGAACTTGGTATTGCCCCAGGCTAGCGTAGGCTTACCCGGTGCAGCGGCCTGTGCAGCAGAACAGAGCGTGCTACCGATCAACAGCGCCAACAGTGGCTTATTAAATTTGCGCATAACTGATTCCTTTATTCCGAGAGGATAAACGTAAAATATTTAATGACGGCCGCCCATTGTCGGAGCAAAATAATCCCGCAATAATCTTGGCCGATTAAAGTGAACAAATAAACACTTATCTTTTCACGCAGCGGGAATTATTACTCTCGCGTTGTGTATTCAGACTATAGATAAAACGCCAATTAAAACAAGAGCACTATCGATTGGGTTTTATTAGACAACGGTGAATTTATTTAAACATGAATAAAGGAGGCAGCTAGATATAAGGAGCGTGAATTTATTACTGAGAAAGGATAAATATTTCTCACAGTATTGCCGCTAATACAGGTTTCACCGGCGAGTAAGGATGAGTTTGGTAAACTACAGGCGAAAAAAAACCTGCTTTAAAAAGCAGGTTTTCTTGAATGTGGTCGGCGAGAGAGGATTCGAACCTCCGACCCACTGGTCCCAAACCAGTTGCGCTACCAAGCTGCGCTACTCGCCGATGCGGGGCGCATCTTACTGCTGACGATAATACGCGTCAATCACTTTCTTGCCCCGGCCAGTCAAGTGGTGATAAAAACGGCATAAAGCGCGCTACAGCAGCCTGCAGCGCGCTTTTTCATCATGCCTTCGCCGTTTTCAGCGCCGGTGATTGAGCGCGCAAGAACGGCAACAAGAACAACGCAGACAAGCAGGCAGCGATCGAAATCACCACGAAGAAACCATTCCAGTGCCAGATTTCCATGATGCGGGCAATCGGGTAGCCGGACAACGCCGCCCCCAGGTAAGCAAACAGGCCGACAAAACCGGTTGCCGCCCCGGCAGCATCCTTGTGCGAACATTCCGCCGCTGCCATGCCGATCAGCATCTGCGGGCCAAAGATGAAGAAGCCGATAGCAAAGAAACAGGCCGCCTGCAGCAGGAAAGTAACACCCGGCATGAGCCACAGCGCCGCAACCGACAGGAAGATCCCGATGGCGAAGATCAAATTCATAGGCCCACGGTTACCGCGGAACAGCTTGTCAGAACCCCAACCGGCTACCAGCGAACCAATAAAGCCGCCCACTTCAAACAGAGAAATCGCCGAGTTGGCGGTCATCAGTGAGTAGCCTTTCTCCTGCGTCAGATACAGGTTACCCCAGTCGTTGATTGCGGTACGCACGATGTACACCAGCACATAAGACACGGCCAGCAGCCAGATATATTTGTTGGTCAAGACGTAGCGCTTGACGATTTCCCGGTTGCTCAGCCCCTGGCCTTCCGATTCTTGCACCAGCTCCATGGCGTCGTTACGCCATTTACCCACACTCGGTAACCCCATGGTGGACGGCTTGTCACGCAGCCGCCAACACATCAACAGGCCTAGCACCACACCGATAATGCCCGGAATAATCATGCCGTAGCGCCAACTGAAGTGCAGCGAAATAAAGCCCACCAGCAGTGGAATCAGTGCACCACCAAAGTTATGCGACGTGTTCCAAATAGCCCACCAGCCTCCACGCTCGGAGCGTGAGTACCAACTGGTGAGTATTTTTGAGCATGGCGGCCAGCCCCAACCCTGGAAGAAGGCATTGAGGATCCACAGCGTACCCAGCATCAGCAGAGAAGAACTCAAGCCGAAGAAGATATTGAGTATGCCGGTCATGATCAGACCCAGTCCCATAAAGTAACGTGGGTTAGAGCGATCACTGATCATGCCAGAGATAAACTTCGAACAACCGTAAGTGATGTAAAACAGCGTGCCTAGGATGCCGACATCAGACATCGTCAGGCCAAGATCGCTCAACATGGCTGGCATGATGAAGTTGAAGCTTTTGCGCGTGAAGTAAAACGCAGCATAGCCGATATACATCGTCCACATCAGTTGGATACGCCAGTATTTATAGCTGGCATCGATCTGTTTTTGATCGGTAACCGGCGGCACATCCTGGCGGCTTTTAAGGAAAGACCACATGTGAAACCTCAGAGAATGGGAAAAGTGCCGCTATCATGCTGCGCGCGCGCGTAAATGACTTACGCCGGATTCCCGACGCGACTAAGAGTATTTCCTAGTTTTGCCCTTCTACCGCCGAAACTGTGGGTAAGATCACATTCAAACTGGTGCCATTTTCCGACGTCAGTCGCAGGCTACCACCCAGTGCACTAATGCGTTCCTGCATACCACGCAGGCCATAACCGGGCTCATGGTTAGCCAGATCGATGCCAACACCGTTATCCCGAATAGTCAGCAGAACTTGCGGTGGCTGCCCTTTACGATGGCTAAGACGTGCATCCAGCTCAATTCGGCTGGCGGCGGCGTGGCGGCAAACGTTAGTTACGCCCTCCTGACAGACCCGATACAGGGTGATCTTCAGCGTTTCATCCAGCAACTCGTCCGGTACCTGCCACTGCATCACGCTCACCAGAGACGTATCTTGCGGCAACGACTCACGCAACATCGCCGCTACCGCCGCCGAAAGCGGCAGATTATTCAGCGCGGCGGGCCACAATTGAGTCAGTACATCGTGAACACCGTCATAGACCCGCAGCGCCAGTGTATCTATCGCCTCGGCGCAGCCTATTACCTGCGGCTGCGGTGCCAGGCGCTTGATAATACTGGCTTGGGTACGAATAACAGTGATAGTTTGGCCGACTTCGTCGTGTAGCTCGCGTGCAACCTCACGCCGAGTCTGTTCTTCTGCTGTGACCAACGCACGTGCCAGTTGGCGGTTCTCTGCCAATCGCCAACGCAGTTGTTGATTGAGCTCTCGCTGGCGCTGAATCCCCGCGCCGAGCAGCAAACCGGTCAGACTCTGGGCCAATAACGACAGCAACAGATCGCGATGCGACTCAGGTTGTGGTGGCTCGTTGGCCACCAGCACCACCCCATTGAGCAATGTCGCCAGCAGCGCTCCTTGCCAGCCATAGCGATAGGACATAAAAACGATCGGGATCGCCAGACAAAACGGTGCGAAGCGGCGCAGCTCAGCGGCATTGACCTGCTGTTGCAACCAGATACTGAGCCCAAACAACAACAAATAGCTGGCCAGATGGCGCAACCGCAAAGTTACCGGTTTATGGATCAGACCCGGTTCAAGAGGCACCCAGATCTGCCGCGCCAGGTAATGCCACAGCAACAGGCAGGTCGGTGCAATAGTGAAACCACCCGCCAACCCAAGCAGCAAGGCACGTGCGCCGTTACCGTTAACCAACTGCCACACCAGCGCCTGTAGCACGGCGGCAACAGCCACCACCGCTCCCTGCATTAACGGCCATTGCCATTCACTGTCACTTTGCTGATGGCGTAACAACCAGGGGGAAGCCAGCAGGCTGAGCAGCACCGTCAACACCAGTACCACGACCGACGCCCACAGCGCCGGGCCGTAACCGAACTGATCTGCCAACAACACCATCAGCAGTAAGTCAGCCAGTAAGATACCCGGCCAGAAACGGTAAGGACTTTGCAGCAGAATGCCCATACGCAGGCCAAACGGGAATAACAACAGTGCCTGCCACGGCGGATCAATCAGCGCGGTACCGATACCCCACAGGCAAAATGCACTGGTGGCATAGATAAAAAACAGCGCCAGCTGGGTGATCAGACGTTGCATCACAGGTTTAGCATCCGCTTCGCCAGTTCAACATTATTGTTAATACCCAACTTGGCGAACAGATTGGCACGATGTACGTGTACCGTTTTCGGTGATAACCCCAACGTCGCAGCAATTTCCCGGACTTCCTGCCCTTGTGCCAGCAACAGCGCGATTTCGCGCTCGCGACGGGTCAGGGGGTCTACCTTGACTCGCGCCAGCTGCTGGGCGATTTCAGGCATCAGGTATACGCCCCCGCTGGCGACGGTGCGAACCGCGGTGATCAGGTCTTCTGGCTTACAGCGTTTGGATAAAAAACCACAGGCGCCACGCTCCAAAGCCATTTCCACCAGCGCTGAATTATCATGCATCGACAGCATTACCACCCGAATACCTGAAGGTATATCCGCCAGCAAATCCAGCCCACTGCCATCCGGCATCGAAATGTCACAAATGCAGATATCCGCCTCTAAACCCGGCAGACCGGCACGCGCCTGGGTCGCACTGCTGAACTCCCCGACCACTTGAATATCCGCCTCCAGCGACAGCAGTTGCACAAAGCCCGATCGCACAATGTCATGATCGTCAATAAACGCCACGCGCAAGGTCATGGAAATCTCCGGTCCGAGAGGGAAAGTGCGCAAGTATACCGCAAGCCTGAGCCGGATTAATTGATGAAGGGAAGGTATTAACGGATTTTACCGGGCGCAACGCGCCCGGTATTGAAGAGGTTACATCTGGGCCGCGGCTGTCTTACTCTGAGGAATATTACACCAGTTGTTTTTTGCTACGATGCCGCCGTTAGGCGAGGTATAGCCAAGACAGCCGAGAATGGTATCGAACAGCTCAACATGGCGATGTATCTTGCCCACACGCTGCTGCGCCTGTAATTGCTCAAACGCACTGCGATGCTGCGGATCTTCCAGGAACTTGTCAGAAGCCCACACCATCATTGGCACGCGGAACTGCTCCGGTGGCGCCATTTCACGTGGTGTACCATGCAGATGTGAGTTCTCGCCAATCGACTCGCCGTGATCGGACGAATAGAACACGATGGCCTTCTTCTCACGCACCTGGTCAATGACATTGGCGATAAAGGAATCGGTATACAGCACCGAGTTATCGAAAGCGTTAATCAACTGATCTTTGGAACAGAAATCGTCAACGCCAATACACTCTGGCTGATAGCGCGCATAACTACGCGGATAACGCTGTGAATAAAGGTAATGCGAGCCTTTGGTATGCAGGATCACCAAGTGCTTGCCTTTCGGGTAACGCGCCAGTGACTCCTTCATTTCGTCCACCAGCAGCATATCGTCAACCGACTTGCCATCGTTACGTTTCTCGGAGGCGATCATCTCGCGGAATGAATAGTTGTTAACTTCGGTATTGTTGTAGAACCAAACCTCACTCTGCATGGCAAACAACTCAGAGGTAAAGCCCAAGTCCTTCAGTACTGCGAACACGTTTTGCTCTTTCAGCGTTCGTTGCGGGTTGTCTGCCGTCCCACCTTCCCGCACAAACATGCAGCGCAGCGAAAGTTTGGTGGCGGTATCACATGATACGCCACGGAATGCCGCCAGATTTTTCTCTTTGGACAACCGTGGCGTGGTGTCACGGTCGTAGCCAAGAATACCCATGTGATCCCAACGCGTGGTTTCGCCAATGATAAACACCACATAGGTGTCATCGATATCGGCGGGCGGCACATAGGTAAAGTTTTTGGCTGGGTCGAACAAGGTGGCCTGATCCTGGCTTTCGTCATAACGCGTATAGGCAAACAACCCCAGCGCCGACAACCAGTTAGACGGCAAATAAGAATGGGCCACTACGCCGCCATAACTTGGCAAATCCACATTGGTGATTTTTTCCTGGGCACTCTGCTCGTTGTCCAGCATGCGCAGCGGTAACCACACCAGCGCTACCACTGCCACCAGCACCACTAAGGGCTTTACCCGGTGGCCAGGGGTTTTTAGTTGCTCAATCAGCGTATAACGCAGGTTGTTTTTCCAAATGCACAGCAGCGGCAATGTACTGAGCACCACCATCCACAACACAAAGTGCAGACCTACCACTTCTTTAGACAGATCGATATCCGTGGTCATCACCGACACGACAATGCCATAACCAATCACCACGTTGAAAAACGTCATGTAATAGCTGGCAGCAACGGAAATCAGGACCAACAACGAAGCGGTGATACGGTAGAACAGCCGGCCGCCAAGCGACACCAGCCGCATAATGAAGAAGGTGAATAGAACAATGGCAATAACCTCAGTTATTGCGGAAATAACCTTAATCCCCTGAATGCCGTGTGAAAACGAATCGAAGCGGCGATAAAAAACGGAAAGGTTTAAAAATATGCCGATATAGATCGCTAACAATAACGATAAATTCTGCTGTGATAGCGATTTAACTTTGTTCATGTAACGCGGTGGCTCCGGGGACTGTAACAGTTCTGAATCAGTCAGACATCCAATGCGGCCTCAGGTTCAGCCGAGCGGCAATAAGCGCTATTTTGAGGGCAATAATCAAGCAAATTCTCAAAGGGGGGGCATTTTTTGCTGCTTTTTGTGAGCAAAATGGAGGTAGGCAAAACGAAAAAAATGGAGAGATCAAACCCTCCATTTTTTAATGGTATTAGCGGGAGCCCTATTTAATGTTCAGCGTGACATCAATATTGCCGCGGGTCGCATTGGAATAAGGACAAACAACATGGGCTTTTTTCACCAGGTCTTCCGCCACACTGCGTTCGATACCTGGCAAAGTGATATCCAGTTGTACTTCAATACCAAAACCATTAGGGATTTCGCCAATGCCGACGGTGCCGTCAATTTTGGCTTCAGCAGGGATCTTCACTTTCTCCTTCGCTGCAACAAACTTCAGTGCACCAAGGAAGCAAGCAGAGTAGCCAGCGGCGAACAACTGTTCCGGGTTGGTGACGTCGCCGCCCGCGCCGCCCATTTCTTTCGGTACACCCAGTTTAACATCCAACACACCGTCGGATGATGTCGCACGGCCATCACGGCCACCGGTTGCTGTGGCATGAGCACGGTAAACAACTTTTTCAATCGACATAGATCATTCCTTCTTTCTGGTTGGGGACATGACAGCGATGCTTACAGGCAAATGCCATCATATGTATATCTTTCACGATTAAATCGCACACTATATATTTAACGCTTACTTTCAGTGTAGCCCACGAACGCCAATCCTGCGTCCGGAGCCAATCGTCAAAGCTGGTTGAGCAACTTACCGCGCAGCTTTTCCAACTGCTGTTTGATATTGACGATTTCATCAAGGCTGCAATCAGTGGCACACATTACAGCTTCTGGGACCGACTGCGCTTTTTCACGCAGTGCACGGCCCGCGTCGGTTAACGCGATAATCACCTGCCGCTCATCCGCAGTCGCACGGTAACGCACCAGTAATCCTGCAGTCTCCAGCCGTTTCAGCAACGGTGTTAGCGTTGCCGAATCGAGAAACAGCCGCTCGCCGATGTCCGTGACTCTGATTTCGTCCCGTTCCCACAGCACCAGCATCACCAGGTATTGTGGATAAGTGAGATCAAGTTGGTTCAGCAACTTGCGATACACCTTGTGCAGTGCCAGGTTCGCAGAGTAAAGGGCAAAACACAGCTGCTGATCGAGCAGCAACAGATTTTTCGCTACCGGTTGTTCGGTGTTTTTCGTTTTCATGAATCAAATATAGATAGTGCACTATGTAATCGCAAGCTATTTTTTAGACAATGTGCTACGTTTTTAAAACAGAGGATGTCACAGCGGGGTGCTGTGTGGAGGGAATGGACATGACAAACACATTAGCAGAGCGCGCACGTCGTTACGCTACCAAAGCGCATGCGGCCATTGATCAGCGCCGAAAATATACAGATGACGCCTATATTGTTCACCCTCAGGCGGTGATGGAAATCGTCAGTAGCGTGCCACACAGCGAAGAAATGCTGGCCGCTGCCTGGCTGCACGACACGGTAGAAGATACGCCCACCACCCTCAGTGATATCGAAAGCCATTTTGGGCCGGAGGTCGCCACCTTGGTGGCGATGCTGACCAACGTCAGCACTGCCGCCGACGGTAACCGTTTTGAACGCAAGAATCGCGATCGACGCCACAGCGCCCAAGCTTCACCACAGGCCAAGACCATTAAGCTGGCGGACTTGATCGATAACACCCGTTCACTGCTTGAATACGATAGCCATTTTGCCCGCACCTATCTGATCGAAAAACAGCGGTTACTGGAAGTCCTTACCGAGGGCGATCCAACGCTGTGGCAGCAAGCGCACCATATTGTCGAGCAGGGGCTACAAAAGTTGCAATTACCGCCGCATAACGTCCCGGCGAGCTGGTTCGAACACACGCGCCAGCGCTACCGGGAAAGCGACGCGGCGTAGCCGTCAGAAAGTCACCACCGTTTTGAGCGCCGTCACCCAGGCATCTTGCGTTTCGTTGACGCCCGCCGGATGGTGCCAATATTGCACACCCGGTTGTAACTGCAACCACGGAGTGACGTTGAAGCGATAATAGAGTTCCGCCGTTACTGAATGCCCCGGTACTGGGTGATAGTTGGGATCGTTATAGTCGGTGGCGTTGTTGATTTGATTAAGGTAGCGCTGGTTATCCCGATAATGGTTGCTCAGCTTGACCATCGATACCCCCAAGCCCAGCCAATCATCTGGGCGTGCGTCAAACAGCCCACGGTAACGGATGCCGGTTGAGGTTGAGTAATGCATATAGTTTGACCGCTGATCTGCCAGCCCCAGACTGTAGAACAGGCTTAGTCCTCGATTAGCGTCATCCTGGTGGCGCGTGACCTGCTGGTTAAAGCCGGTGTACAGGAACCAGGTACGATCATGGCTGCGATAGCCGTTAGGATCGGCCGCTCCCGGGCCACCAGAAACGCCCTCATACAAATCCTGCTGACTAGCATTGGTGAATAACACGCCAATATTGTAGACCCCAGGTAACTGATTGACCGCGTTGGTTTTCAATTCCAGTTCCATTGGCAACAAAACGCCCTTGCTGCCCTTGGTCGACCAACTCCAGGCATGACTGCGGCTAGGTGCCTGCGGGTTTTGTTCCATCACACCGGTTTTAAAGGTCAGCCCATCAGTCAGTTTATACTGCAAGGTGGTGCCCCAGTAATGGACGTTCCAGTTATACCAGGTCAATGAGTTGGCAGATTTTCCGCCGCACAAGGTCAGTGTCTGGAAATCGCAGGGAATGATCTGATCGAAATCCTGCACCTTGTTCATCATACCGATACGCCATTGCAGCCGGCGATCGAGAAAACTGCGGCTAAACGTTAACCAGCCCAATCGGGTGATCGACTGGCCGCCATAACTTTCTTGCGACAAATCGGTCGGATTGACGCGAGGATCCTGCAAACGATCGCGTGTCAGGTTGTTATCATGGTTACGGTTAACAATATTGCCTTCAATCGCCGCATCCGGAATCCCCGTTAGCGCCTGAAGATCCTGACTGAAGGTCAGCGAGAACTGATCAATGTATGACACCTGCTTATCGTGGTTATACCCACCACCGGCGTTATAAGAAATCTGGCTAAGGTACCCCAGATTATAGTGAAAACCATGATCTTCCAGGATCGGCCTGATCCCTAACATATCCCCCAACAGCCCTGCCTGTGGCGGTTCAAAGCCAAGTGCGACACCCTGCCATTTGGCGGTGGGTGCCTCCACATCTTTGGCGGTTTGCAACGTTTCGGCCTGTGCGCCAGCGCAGGTCAGCAATAACGCCGCAAGAGTCATAGAGTGAGGTAATGGGCATTTCATTATTATATTTCTCCGCATATCGCGCTGACTGCAAGCAGCAGCAATCCCTGGGTAAAAATTCCCCATCATTGGCAGCAGTAAATAAAGGTGATGACCCGGTGGTTGCCACCGGGTTGATTGACGGAACTTAGGCTTTGTCTTTCAGGCTGTTACCGTTGCTTTGGATCACATCACGGTACCAGTAGAAACTCTTTTTGCGGCGGCGTTCCAAGCTGCCCTTGCCAGTATCATCGCGATCGACATAAATAAAGCCGTAGCGCTTGGACATCTCAGCCTTAGAGGCACTGACCAGGTCGATCGGTCCCCAACTGGTGTACCCCATCACTTCAACACCGTCGTCAATCGCTTCAGCGACCTGTACCAGATGATCGTTGATATAATTGATGCGGTAGTCGTCGTTGATGCTGCCATCAGCTTCAATACGGTCCTTCGCCCCGAGTCCGTTCTCCACGATAAACAACGGCTTTTGGTAGCGGTCGTACAACACATTAAGCAGATAGCGCAGACCAACGGGATCAATCTGCCAACCCCATTCAGAACTGGCCAAGTGCGGGTTCGGTACCATATTGAGAATGTTGGCACGGGCCGTGTTGTTCTGCTGTTCGTCGGTAGTCACACAACCACTCATGTAATAACTGAAAGAGATAAAATCGACTGTCTCGCGCAGCGTCTGTCTGTCCTCGGCGGTGATCTCTACCTGAATATTGTTTTCGCGGAAGAAACGTTGCATATACGCCGGATAGCCGCCGCGTGCCTGCACGTCGCCAAAGAACAACCAGTCACGGTTCTGGCGCTGGGTTTCCAACACATCTTCCGGTTTGCAACTGAGCGGATACAAAATACCGCCCAACAGCATATTGCCAATTTTGCCGCCCGGCACAATTTCATGGCAGGCTTTTACCGCTTTGGCACTGGCCACTAACTGATGGTGAATCGCCTGATAAATCTCGCTCTTGTTACTGTCGTCCTTTAACCCGACACCGGTAAAGGGTGCATGCAACGACATATTGATCTCGTTAAAGGTCAGCCAATGCTTCACCTTATGCTTATAGCGCTCGAACACCGTGCGTGCGTAGCGCTCGAAAAATTCGATGGTCTTACGGTTACCCCATCCCCCGTAATTCTTCACCAACCCATACGGCATCTCGTAGTGTGACAGGGTGATCAACGGCTGAATGCCGTACTTTGCCATTTCATCGAACAACTGGTCATAGAACGCCAAGCCGGCTTCATTCGGGACATCTTCATCGCCCTGCGGGAAAATACGCGTCCAGGCAATAGAGGTTCGCAAGCACTTAAAGCCCATTTCAGCAAACAGCGCGATGTCCTGCGGATAACGATGATAAAAGTCGATCGCCACATCCTTAATGCCGCTGTCGCCGTCAACCCGCGGCGTAATTGCGCCGAAGATGCCCTGCGGTTGCAAATCAGAAGTCGACAACCCTTTGCCATCGGTCTGATAAGCCCCTTCCACCTGATTGGCTGCTACCGCACCGCCCCATAGAAAATGGTCTGGAAATTTGCTGCTCATCGCTTTCTCCTCGGTTAACGTAATAAAGTCAGCAGCGGCGCCTGTTCTTGCACCCTGCCCTGGCCGCTGGCCAGCACTTCGACGTAGTCATCGCTGTTGCTGATGATGATCGGTGTGGTGGTATCAAAGCCGGCAGCACGGATTGCCGCCTGGTCAAACTCAATCAACAGATCGCCCGTGCTAACGCGGTCCCCCTCTTGCACATGGGCAATAAAATGCAGTCCGTCGAGCTTGACGGTGTCTATGCCGACATGAATTAAAATCTCAGCACCGTCATCCGACTCAATGCCAATGGCATGTTTAGTGTTAAACAGCGATGCAACACGTCCCGTAGCCGGTGCCACCACTCGACCTTGCTGTGGGGTTATCGCCACTCCCTTGCCCAATAAACCGCTGGCAAAAGTGGCATCATTGACCTGTTCCAACGGCATCACGTCACCGGCAATCGGGCTAACAACGCACTGTTTGCGGTTAAGGGGGGCGGCAGGTGTTAGTTCCTCGTTCGTTTCGGTAGGTGCGACACCAAACAGATAGCTGGCCACCGCCGCGAGACAAAACGACAATAAGCTACCGACAATTGCACCCCACACCGTGGCGTCAAAACCACCGGCGGGAATAATCTGCGCAAAGGTGAAGATATTCACCAGGCCAAAGGAGTAAGTGGCAGTATGGAAATAACCGATCACCGCACCACCAAGCGCACCGCCAATGCAGCCGAAGATAAATGGTCGTTTGTTCGGCAGAGTCACACCGTAAACCGCCGGCTCGGTAATACCAAAGATACCGGCGCCAATCGCGGAACCTGCCAACGCCCGTAATTTGGCATCACGGGTACGCAACATCACACCCAGCGTCGCACCGACTTGCCCCATCACTGCCGGCAACAGCAGCGGTACCATGGTGTCGCGGCCAAGCACGCTCAGGTTATTGATCATCAACGGCACCAGCCCCCAATGCAGACCGAAGATCACGCATACCTGCCACATCGCGCCCATAAAAGCGCCCGCAATGATGGGGTTAAACGCGTAGATGCTCTGATAACCGTTAGCCAACAAATGGCTAAGCCAGGTGGCTGCGGGGCCAATCAGCAGGAAAGTCAGCGGAACGGTAATCACCAGGCACAACAGCGGCGTAACAAAATTGCGCAACGCACTGTGGATTACCCGGTTAAACAACGGCTCCAATCGGCACGAAACCCAGGCGGCGAAAATAATCGGAATCACCGACGAGCTGTAGTTGATAAATGTCAGCGGGATGCCGAAGAAATATTCACGCGCTGCGTCAGGCTGCTGGGCGGCATCAAATGCCGCCATCATTAGCGGATGGGTCAATGCACCGCCGATTGCCATGGTAATAAATGGATTGCCGCCGAACTTTTTACCGGCGGTATAGCCCAGCATAATCGGCAGGAAATAGAACAGGGCATCACTGGCAGCAAACAACATTTTATAGGTACCGCTGCTCCCCAGCAGCCAACCACAAGCCAGGCTCAACGCCAGAAAACCTTTCAGGATCCCCGAAGCCGCCATCACTCCCAACAGCGGTGTAAAAATACCGGACACCACATCAATGAATCGGCTGAACAGGTTTTCCTTTTTTCCGTCATCATCCGCCGCTACATCATCACCCAAGCTACCGACCTGATTGACCGCGTGATAAACCTCCGCAACGTGGTTACCCACAACCACCTGAAACTGCCCGCCGCTTTCTACCACCATGATCACACCGGGATTTTTTTTCAGTGCCGCAGCATCAGCACGCTGATTATCACGCAGTTTAAAACGCAAGCGGGTGGCACAGTGCACCAAACTTCTCACGTTGTCGCGGCCACCGACGCCGGCCAAAATCTCACGGGCTAATGTTTCATATTTCATAGTATTACCCTTAAAATCTACGTTCTGCTGGCCTCCGTGGCGCGATGGCCAATCGCCGTTACGGAATTCAGCGCAAAAAAAAACCTAAACCTCATGGCTTCTGCATCCACACGGAAACAGAAACACGAGGTTTAGGTTTTGCCTGCCGAAGCAGTGACAACCCTAAATCGGTTGAGCTAAGACGTTAACACTCCATATTTTGCTGGAGCAAGACCCTAAGACGCCAAATTACTGAACTGTGACCCAGCATGCAAAACCACGTCAGTGGGCAAAATAGTGCATACCGCCGTCTACCGGGATAACCGCACCCGTGATATATCGCGCTAGCGGGGAACAAAGAAACGCCGCCAGATAAGCCATATCTTCCGGCTCACCAAAGTAGCCAATCGGGATGTTCTGTTCGATGAACGCCAACCGTGCGGCGTCCGTCGGGTGCAGTTTTTCACGCACCTGCGCGCTATTAATCCGCCCGGGTTGCAGCGTATTGACCGTAATGCCCTGTGCAGCCACATCACCCGCCAACCCTTTGGCCCACAGATGCAGTGCCCCTTTGGCGGCAGTTGCTGCGTTCAGGCTACGCGGCTCCATAGAACCGCTGATGTTGATAATGCGTCCCCATCCCTGCGCCTGCATACCGGGCAGTAATGCGTGCGTCACCCGACGCGCCGGCGTAAAGTTTAGGCCAAACGCCTCATCCCAAACGCCGTCGGCTTCATTCAACGCCATCGGGCGAGCGCCACCAACGGCATTAATCACAATATCGATCGTTCCAAACCGCGCTATAGCTTGTGCAAGCATGCTGTTGAGCGCTTCCGTGTCTGTGATATCCGCGGCAATGGTATAGGGCCTTATGCCACCTGCTTGCTCTATCTCATCCGCCAGTGTCAGCAAACGATCCTCACGGCGGGCCGTCGCCACCACGGAGACCCCTTCAGCCGCCAATACCCGAACCATTCCCGCCCCAATACCGTCACTCGCACCGGTAACCAGCGCGACACGGCCCTCCAAATGCAAATACATAAGATTACCTAATTAAATAGTTCAATCTGGTTACAGTAATGACACTATTGAATCACGTCTCACTCTGTGTGAATATTCCTTAAATTTGCAGACATACTGTGCAGGAATTCACTGATGTTCGATTGGCAGGATTTAAAACACTTCGTGGTGCTGGCACGTACCGGCTCATTGTCGGCAGCGGCACGTGAGCTGGGTTGCGATCACGCCACTGTAGGTCGACGAGTGGCCGCACTGGAGAAGGCACTCGGCGTGCCGCTGATCCTTCGTCTGCCGCGCAGCACACCGCTGACGCAGGACGGAAAAGTGATTGCCGGCCTGGCGACCGACATCGAAAACCAAAGCCACGCCATTGTGCGTCATGCACGTAGCGCCGGAGAAACGCCACAAACCCAGGTGCGCATTAGCGCCCCGCCGTCGGTTGCTGCTCGGATTATTGCACCGCAAATTGCGGAATTTCATCAATCATTTCCGCATATTACGTTGATTCTCTCCGGTGAGTCGGCAATAGCCGAACTGGATCGCGGTGATGCCGAAGTGGCAGTTCGCATGGTACGGCCACAACAGCCAGATCTGTTGATAAAGCGCATCGGCATAATGCGCTACGCCCTGTACGCCACAAGGCAGCACGCCGCGCTACCAGAGGCCGCCCGGTCCTTTATCGCCTATGACCATCACTACCAACACCAACCCCACCAGCAATGGCTGCAACAGCTGTTACAAGGCCGTCCTGTGGTGTTCCAGGCCAGCGATCTGTTCTCTTTGCAAGAAGCTGCGAGATCGGGACTCGGAGCCGTAGTATTACCGACATTTGTCGCCGATAGCGACCCAGAACTGGTGACGCTGCCCACATCAATCGCCGCGCCGATACGTGATCTCTGGCTGGTCACTTACCCCGATCTGGCACGCTCGACTGCCGTACGTACAGTGATGACATTTCTGACCGACATCATTGAAAAAAAATGTCCGACAACGCCATAAAGCATCAGCATTGCTAATTGAATGCTGGACAAAACTCACGCAGGGGATTATTACTGATCACGGCATAATGGACTTTAGGACTGGCTGAGATCATGACTTTACGTACTGAGTTTGGACGAATTCTGATTACCGGTGCAGGTGGCCGGGTCGCGACGGCATTCCGTCAATCTGTGGGAAATCGCTACCAGCTGCGGCTGGCGGAAAAAGATCTCGGTCTGCTGACAGACCTGCAACCAGGCGATGAGGTGATCAGTTTCGACATTGCCGATATCGCAGCCTGCCGTGAGGCTTGCGCCAATATCGATACGGTGTTGCACCTGGCGGCCGATCCCTCACCCGATGCGGACTTCTGCCACTCGCTGATGGATAATAATATCCTCGGCACCTTCAATATTTTCCGGGCAGCGAAAGACGCAGGCTGCAAACGCGTGGTCTTCGCCAGTAGCGCACAAGCGGTGGAAGGCTATGCACTGGATTACCAAATTCGGCCGCAAGATGCCCCCAAACCGAAAAACCTCTACGGGGTTAGCAAGGCATTTGGCGAAGGTATCGCCGCCTACTTTGCACATCAGGAAGGGCTTTCTGCCTTGTCGGTACGTATCGCCAATTTCACAACGCTAGAACACGGCGAACAGCTCAGCGCCCGCGATATGAGCGCTTTCCTGAGCCACCGCGACGCGGCCGATCTACTGGAACGTTGCCTGCGCATCGAAGGCGTACACCATGCCGTGGTGCACGGCGTTTCCAACAACCGCTATAAGCGACTGTCGCTAGAAGAAACCAGCCGCTTGCTCGGCTACTACCCGCAAGATGATGCGTTCAGCATTCTCGGTTTTGCCTAAAGCTTGTTATCAATACGCTGGAGCAAGTAAGGGAAAAATGGGTTGGAGGCAATGCGCATCAGCGAGTCGAGATCGACAACCAGCACGGAACGCTCACCCCGTGCAGCAAGGGTGCCAAGGCTAATGCCGAACTCATCGCGCTGCTCGGGGAACCGGCCATACAGCGAATCATTCACCGGGAAGGGTAACGCCACGTGCGACAGCGAATAAATATCCGTTGGGTAGGTCATACCTAGCGGCTGTTCGCTTTCGGTGGTTTCTCCAGCTGGCGTAACACGGGCGATCGCCTCACTGCTTTCCGGTGAGGCATTAGCGATCACCGTGGTCTGATAACGACGCGGCGTTGGTGGCAGCAGTTGACTGACCGCCGCCGCCGCATTTGGCCGCAGTAGTGGCCCAAAGTTTACCGTACGATTAACGTCAAATAGCACCAGTTCGCTGCCGTTAGCCGGTAGTTCGTTATATAACGCACGAATCACCGCCCGGGTGCTAACAGTCGAATCCATAACAGACTGGAAGGTCAGTACAGGGGCTAATCTAGCCAGCTTTCCGTCACGTGCCGCCAAGGCAATTTGCTGTTGCAGCCCATTACTGAGCAGATAAGACTGACGTGCGCCATTTACTGGAAATGAATTGTATTTAAAAGGATTAAACTCCGGTAGCACACCGAGCCACGCCGCTTTGGCAAAGGCTGGGAACACAGCAGGCCAGCCGGCAATACCAGCGAAACGCGCAAAACTGGTGACGCCAATCATCGGTGAAATCAACACCAACCGCTGCGGTGCCGCCAACTGCGGATCATCCAGTGCATCCAACGCATACTTCATCGCCAGCGCACCGCCGTTGGAGAAGCCCACAATATGCAAGGGCTTATCGCCCCCGGCCTTACTTCGCGCCTCACGCACGGCCAGCCGCGTCGCCGCCAACCAGTCGCGCCAGTCAATATTGGTCAACGCACCCGGCACCGTGCCGTGTGCCGGTAGACGAATACCGACCGCCACATAACCGTGTTGCCGGTAGTTCTCAGCAATGTGCCGCAGGCTGTAAGGGGAGTCGGTTAAACCGTGCAACAACACCACTGCGCCACGTGGCTCGCCTTGCGGCATCAGTTCGTAAGAGCGATTCCAGTCTCGGACAAAGTGCTCTGGGTACACCGGGCTGCCGTCAAAATAGCGGTTGAGGGGAATACGTTCGCTGGCAGAGAGTTTATCCGTGACGTTAGCCTTCACGTCATCAAACACCCGGCTTTCGGCGGCAAGATAACCCTGCCAATTGGTCTTATCCATCTCGGCGGCCGACAGTTCATGCGGTACAAAAGTATGCCACGGCTCCAACGCCGGACCACTTTGGGTATCGTAAATGCGTACCGCAAACAGTGTGAGTAACACGGTGGCAACTACGATTGTCAGCCGCTTAGTCCATTTAATTATCGCCCTGGAAGGCATACCCACTCCTGAATTCACGGTTATCCTGCTGCGATTATAGAAGCTAAATGCCATCAGCGGCAGCCCGGCGATCGCCGAACTCTGCACACCGATTATTAGAGCCTGCTCACAGAACCCACATTTCCAAACCGTTTTAACGGATAAAAATTGATCTGCCGACGGAATGTTTGTAGGTTTTCTGTAACGATACACTAAAACGTTACAGTTAAATGTTAGAAACAAAGTATCGTCCCTGTTCCCCCTGTCCCTACAGCATTACCCAGCAGGGGAAATCATCTTCACCACCAGCATCGCAGTCTGTCTGCGATCGGGAGCCAGGCCGATGAAATCACTCACAAATCGCTTAACTCTGCGCCTGTTTGTCACACTGCTATTGATACTCTTTACCTTGCCGCTACGGGCCAATGCCGTCGACGTTAACCTGCGCGTGTACTCATCACTGCCCGATGATGAATATTCCTCGCACGCCATTTGGTTCAATCGTTTTAAGCAGAACCTGGAGGAGCGCCTGCCGGGCAAAATCGCCCTCAACTATTTCCCTAACGGCATGCTCGGCAAAGAGGCTGATGCCGTCCAACAGGTACGTATTGGCGCGATCGACATGATGATCTCCGGCACCTCAATCTGGGCCACATTGGTACCGGAAATTGGCGTGCTGGATCTGGGCTATCTGTTTAACGATAACCAGCAACTGGGTCAGGCGTTGGACGGTCAGGCAGGCCAACTGCTGAGCGCCATGCTGGCCAAACAAAGCAATATCAAGGTGTTGGGCTACGGTTTCAGCCTGGGTCCACGCAACATTTACAGTAAGAAACCACTGCAATCACCGCACGATCTTAACCGGATGAAAATACGTGTGCTGCCGGCACCCAACTTTATCGCCACGTTGAAAAGTATGGGGGCCACAGCGATCCCGATGCCCGGCGGTGAAGTTTACTCCGCATTGCAGATGGGAGTGATCGACGGTGTGGAACACGACGCCGCCACGGTCTACACCAGCAAATATTACGAGATCGCCAAATACGCCACACTGACTCGCCACATCTACAACCCGATTGTCGCTACCATCAGCCAAAACGCTTTCCAACGCATCCCGCAATCGCTGCAAGCCGACGTGTTGGCTGCCGCCAGCGAAGCGACGGTTTATGAACGCAAAATCGCAGCGGAAAAAGAACGCCAGGCAATGGACAAATTGAAAGCTGCCGGCGTGATTTTCACCGAAACCGATCGCGACTATTTCCGCCAGCAAACCCTGCCGCTACAGGCGACATTCATCGGCAAATATCCGCAAGCCAAAGCCGTGTTGGATGCCATTCATGTCGCATCACAACCGTAACGCCCCCAAGGCGGAGGATTTGTTATGACCCTTCCTGTCACTCTTGAAATGAGCGTAAAAAAAGTGGCCATCCTGACACAGTTAAGCCGTGGCCTGACCCGTTTGACCGCTTGGGGCGGCGCATTGGCGCTGCTGGTAAACGTCGTGGTGGTATTCGCCTCGGTAATTTGGCGCTACGCGCTGCACAGCCCCATCGAATGGGCGGAGGAAGTGGCGCGAGCCCTGATGGTGACGCTGGTGTTTTTCGGCGTCGCCACCTCCACCGGGCGCGGGCGGCATATTGGCGTCGATCTGTTCTTACGTTGGCTACCAGCGGCAATCCAGCCATACGTGGTGCATGCCAGCCGTTGGGTATTGGTGTTGGTGGCACTCGGGTTGACGGTATCCAGCTTCAGTTTGGTCGGTATTTCGCTGCCACAAACCACTGAGCACGGCTTGCCGCAGGCGATTTTTGTGGTGCCGGTGTTTATCGGCGCAGCGGTGATGTTGGTCAGTGCGCTCGATCACGCCTGCCAGGCACCATTGAAAGTGGTATTGCTCAGCGCGGTTGCCGTCGCCTTGTTGGGTGGTACTGGCTACCTCAGCTTGCATAGCGCATTGGGGTTCAGTTCGCTGCCTGCCGTACTCATGCTGGCCTGTTTTATTCTGGGGATCATCTCCGGCGTGCCGATCGCTTTTACGCTCGGCATGTCGGCAATGGTGTTCTTCCTTAGCGATCCCTCGCTGCCATTCGTGTTCTTTGCTCAGCAGGTAACCGCTGGCGTCGACCATTTCGTCCTGCTGGCCATTCCCTTCTTTTTACTGGCTGGCGCAGTGATGGAAGTGAACGGCATGTCGTCACGGCTGGTTGAGCTGATCGTCCGGGGCATGGGCCGTTATCGCGGTGGACTGAACATGACCACGATTGTGTCGATGGCATTCTTCTCCGGTATTTCCGGCTCCAAGTTGGCGGACGTTGCCACGGTAGGCGGCGTGCTGATGCCTGCGGTGCGACGGGCGCGCCAACCTGCCGCAGAGTCTGCCGGAGTGTTCGCTGCTTCGGCCATTATGGCGGAGACGATTCCCCCTTGCGTCAACCTGATCGTGATGGGCTTTATCGCCAACATTTCTATTGGCGCGCTATTTATCGCCGGACTGATTCCAGCGTTGTGCCTGCTGGTGATGTTGCTGATTGCCGCCGTGATCTTCGGCAAGCGCATCAACGTGGATGATGCCTATCCGGTGCGGATGCCAACGCGCCAACTGCTGATCGGCGCCGCCGTCGGGTTAGTGATGATTTTGATGATCGGCAAGGGTGTAGTGGCCGGTATCGCGACATCTACCGAGATTTCCGCTTTCGCCGTGGTCTACGCCATCGTCGTGGGTCGGCTGACATTTGGGGAACTCACGCTGAAAGCCACCCTGACACTGTTTGTCGACACCGCAGCCCTGTCCGGCATGCTGCTGTTTATCGTCGCCTGTGCCACCAGTTTGTCTTTCGCCCTGACCATCGAGATGATCCCGCAGCAATGTGCACAGCTGTTGGTTGCCATCGGTGCGAACTACGGTCCATGGCTGTTTCTGCTGCTGTCGATCGTCATTCTGATTATCTTCGGCGCAGTGCTGGAAGGCGCTCCGGCACTGATTATCTTCGCACCAATTCTGGTGCCCATTGCCACTCAGCTCGGCTTCAATGCCCTGCATTACGCCATTGTGATGATTCTGGCGATGGGCTTTGGCCTATTTTCCCCGCCGATCGGCCTCGGCCTGTATACCACTTGCGCCATCTGTGGCGTCCCCATGCAGGACGTGATCAAGCCCATGGCCAAATACCTGCTGATCGTACTGCTCGGCATTATCGTTATCGCGCTGTTCCCGGCGCTCACCACCTGGCTGCCGACGCGGCTGGGCTACTGATTGACTCAAAAGGAGCCATACCATGTTCTCTGATTTAACCAACAAACGCGTGTTGATCACCGGTTCCACCGCCGGTATCGGGCTGGCAACCGCAGCGCTGTTCGCCCAACACGGTGCCAAAGTGGGGATTAACGGGATGCGCAGTGAGGCGCCGGCAGAAGTCGCCGCCTTCCCTGGCGAGTGTGCGTTTTTCTCCGCCGACTTATCCCGCTCCGCTGGCTGTGAAGCTCTGGTGGAAGCCTTTGTCGCTCGTTTCGGCGGCATCGATATTCTGATCAACAACGCCGGTGGGCTGGGTGGGCGCAATGGACTGGAAGCTATCGACGACGAGTTCTTTGACCGGGTGATGGACCTTAACTGCCGCTCCGCGTTGATGGTCACCAAATTCGCTATCCCTTACCTGCGCGCTTCAGCACGTGAAAGCGGCGCTACTACCAGTGTGATCAGCACCGGCTCCATCGCAGCACGTGAAGGCGGCGGTATCGGTGCTGGCCTGTATGCCAGCGCCAAAGCCTGGTTACATAACATTCACCGCAACTGGGTGAAGGAGTTCACCAAGGACAACATCCGTTTCAATATCGTGTCGCCAGGCAGTATCGACACGGCTTTCCACCACGGCAAAAGCGAAGAAGTGCTGAGCAAGATGTGCGCCTCCATCCCAATGGGCCGCTTTGGCCGCAGCGAAGAAGTGGCGCCAACTTATCTGTTCCTGGCGTCACATAATTGCAGCGGCTACATCACCGGGCAGATTATCGACGTTAACGGTGGGCAGATCGCGCCCTAAGGGCCTGTGACTCACTTTCAGCCGCGTGATAAAGTCGGGGTAATGGGTTAATGCAAAACGGGAATGTGATGGCGAATATACGTGATGTGGCACGTCATGCCGGGGTGTCGGTCAGTACGGTTTCCAACGTGCTGAACGGCCGGGTAGATCAGATGCGAAAGGATACGCTAGCCCGTATTGAACAGGCGATGGCGGCGTTGCAGTACCAACCGAACCGCGCAGCGCAACAGCTCAAAACCGGGCAGGTAAAAATGCTCGGCCTGCTGGTGCCGTCGATCGTGAACCCTAGCTTCGCCGCACTGGTGCGTGAGATTGAACTGGCGGCCAAGCAAAATTACGGCTATCAGGTGCTGCTGGGAGATACGCATCGGCAAGAGGAAGAGGAGATCCGTTTTCTTGACGATTTGCTGGCATTAGGCATCCGCGGTGTGGTGGTGGCCTCCACGTTTTACGATCGCCCCCATTTCCGTGATGCACTGAAACGTGGCCTGGTGATGATCAACTACGATGAACGCACGCTGACTTCCCCCGGTGAGACAATACTGCCGATCGACAGCGTGTCGATGGACAATTGCGCCGCTGGCAACATGGCCACCCAACATCTGCTCGCCCAAGGTTGCCGCCGTATTGCTTTCGCCACCGCCTCTGGCATGACCAGCAGCCGTGCCAACAAGATTGCCGGTTATCGGCAGGCGTTGGAGGATGCCGGACTGCCAGCCACGGTGATCGAAGGTAAGGCGCAATTTGCCTTTGGCGATGCCGAAATGGCCGAATTGGGGAAAACACTCGCCGAACAGATTTGCCAAAGTGAGCCACGACCCGATGGCGTTGTCGCACTCAATGACATGCTGGCCATCGGCATGATCTCCGCCTTCCAACGGCTGGGCGTGCAAGTACCGCAAGATATTTCGGTTGTCGGCATCGATAACATGTTTCTGTCCGAGCTGTTTAACCCAGCGCTCAGTTCTGTGGCACCGCCGCTGCGCGAGATGGCAGTGAAAATTGTCGATAGGCTTATCGGCCGACTGGAAAATCCTGAGCTGCCGGTTGAGGAATTTTTATTTGCCCCCAGCTTGGTACGCCGCCAGTCAGTTATTAACACGTAGCCCCTGGCGGGGTCTCTGCCCCGCTCACTTTCACACTGAATTCTGGTTGCGCTGATGCGCGGCAGGGCTTCGCTGCGTCCAAAATTGCAGTAGGAGAAAAAAATGAATGATGAATCTTGTGTTTACTGCCACCCGACCGATGAGATCGTGCTGTGGCAAAACGCACTGTGTCGGGCAATTTTTATCGCTGACAGTCCCTTTCCAGGTTGGTGTCGGGTGGTGTGGCATGAACACATCGCCGAGTTGAGCGATCTGCGTGACGACCAGCGCAACAGCATCATGGCGGTGGTGGCACAGGTTGAAGCGCAGCTACGTCAGTTGCTAACGCCAGCGAAGATAAACATCGCCAGTCTGGGTACCGCGTTGCCACATTTGCATTGGCATATCGTCCCGCGTTACCTCGACGATTCGCACTTCCCGGAGCCGGTCTGGAGCAAAGCGCTACGGGCCCCCACAACGAAAACGCTGCCGGATAATTTTATTGAGTTGATGAAGGAGCGGCTGGCGATCACTTTGGGGGAATAACAGGATGCCGGGCACAGCCCGGCATTTTAAAACATTATGGCTTTTCAGCAATTTTGCGCAGATATTCGTTATTTTTAAACGCAATTATGATCATTTCAAAGCAAACGCGAGTGAACACGCCACCGATGATGATCGCGAACAGACCACGGAAGAACTCACCGTAGAACATCGCCCCAATCCCGCCAACAATAATGCTCAGCAGGCAAAGCCAGTAGACACCGGTGATGATTTTCGGAGTCAGCATCGCATCAAAAAAGAAAATGTTTTTCATTGTAAATCCTTCCTTAGGCCAGTATTTAATTATCCCAGAGGCGCCACATCGGTGCGGCATGCCCTTTTTGTCACACCGGTAATGATAGCGAGTAACGCGACCAAAAGCGCATAGAAATCAGCAAGCCATTACATAAGGGTTGAGGATGTTTAACAAAGTAGCTCGAAATTTACTCGGTGGTTTGGCGGCGGTGCTGTTGTTCAGCCAAAGCGCACTGGCACAGGAAACGCTGATCTTCGTGCGGCACGGGGAGAAACCCGCTAACAGCAGCGGGCAGCTAACCTGTAAAGGCCTGAACCGCGCATTGGCACTGCCGGATGTGCTGCTGAACCGCTATGGCAAGCCAGACTTTATCTTTGCTGCCGGACCGAAAGAGAACAAGACCGGCAGTTCTCTGCGAGCGCTGTCGACCATCATGCCTACCGCCGTGCGCGTAGGGCTCCCAATCGGCATCCAGTTTCACGCCGATGACATCGCCGGGCTGAAACAGGAACTGCTCAGCGACAAATACCAAAACTCACGTATTTTCATCGCCTGGGAACATAAGAATCTCGATAAGGCGGTGAAGAACATCGTCGCGGCACGCGGTGGCGACGCCAATTTGGTGCCCAAATGGCCAGGTAGCGACTTCGACAGCATTTTCGTGGTCACACTGGATCAGGACAAGGTTTCATTCAAGCAGGAAAGCGAAGGTTTAACTCAACTAGCTGAAACCTGTCCAGGCGGGATAAAGCCAAACAGCCTTTAACAGACCCAATGAGAGGGTATTGAAGATCATCCAGGGGGGCCGCTATTTTATCTGGCCGCTACCGGGGTAATTAACGTCAGTTCAGTGCCCAGTCGGATGGCCTGCCGGGCGTTACTGACACCCAACTTCACGACAATATTACCCATATGAAACTTCACCGTACTCACGGAAATACCAACAATAGACGCGATCTCCCCATAAGTTTTTCCCATACTGGCCCAATACAGCACCTCATTCTCCCTTGGGGTGAAAATGGGTTTATCCGTATCGGTATGATATTTCTGACTTTTAGCTGTGGTGGTTCTAGCGAGACGATACATCTGCTCATTAATATCAATCAGTAACATCTGCATGGCACCACGATCGGACGAGAGCTGCTTTTCCAATTCCTCTTGTCCAGTGCTGCCGATGATGACAGACAATAAAGCCAAACTGTTCATATGATCGTGCAGCACGAAGGTGAAGCCGTTAACGATGTTGTATCGCCTAGAGAGAGAAAAAATCTTATCTGACATCAGAGTGATATTCTCGTCCCATACAAAGGGTGAGGTGCGTTTTAACGCAGTTAGTATCACTGGGTCAGTGAACTGAAAATTGTTAGCACGGTAGAGGTCTACCCATTCACTCGGATAGCTGGAAATAATAAGTGCATCTGACGGATCTTGTTTTCTAAGCACTGTATAAGCGTATTCTGGACTACCGAGTGAGGACAACTTTCTGTCGATATGATCCCTAAGCGTTGCCGTTATTGTTTGATTTTCATTGAAGGCACAAAACATACAGGCTCCGTGGTGATCTAACTAATCCCTTACTAAAAGCAACCTGCATTTAAGTATAGGTGTTGCCTGCACTTAAGTTCAGGTTATGAATTGAAAACTATACCTTATAATCAAGTGCGTCGGTGAAGGATAAAACGGGTTAGTGCAGTCAGGTAGGCCACCCAGCCAACACCAGGGAAATTTTCCGGTCAGACAGAATACGTAAAAATCCACTGCTGGCCGGGATCCTCACGCTAACACGACTAATTATCCTTTCGGCAGAAGATAAGCCATCATCGAGCTGGCTATAATACCCTGTATTTTAACTTACTTCTTTTAATGGCCAAGCTACGGCTAATGCCCCAGATAACGCGGTTTATCTGGGGATAAAATATGCCCTAATGCTCAGCAGGACTTTGTGTTCTTCGATTAATATCAATTAACCTACGCCACATAATAAACGCCAACGACTCTACAACATAACTTGGGCATAAATACGCCGAAAGCGGCGATTAAACACACTCAGGTATGCTTAGGTCAAAGGGTGTTGGGCCTCTTCATTTAGAAGAGGCTTTCCATACGGAACTAATGGTCCAAATAGAGATAGTGCATCCAGCTGGTCATGCGTAGCAGTACTTTGCGCATCACCGCAACATGGGTAAAGTGGTCGGAGTAAACTGCCACCTGCGAAAAAATTCCGTCCGGCAACTCATCGATTTCACTGTTGGGTGCCAGCTCAATCACCGCCAGTACACCGTCACTGCCAGTGGCCATACTCAGCGATTGTAGCGTCCCCTGAGCCTGGTATGATCCACCGGGGACTACCGGAAGAATTCTAATCAATTTACCGGGGAATACCTGGCCGGGAAATGCATCGAACACCACCTCGGCCTCGTCGCCTGCCTTAAGACGCAGCAAGGAATTTTGGCGGAACTGAGCAATGATTTGCCGTTTTTGCTCAGGGATAAATACCATCACCGGCCGCAGCGGAATAGCCGCTGCGTAAGTACCTGGGCGGATGAGTACCTGGGTTATATACCCGTTGCTCGGAGCGCGAATCACCGTTTGATCAAGATTATATTTGGCCTCCGCCAACTGTGCTCTGAGGCTAACGATTTGAGATTGCTCCCCGTTCACCACACTGTCTAACTGGCTTTTTATTTGTGCTTGTTCAGCTACCGAACCCTTTACCAGCGCATCTTGCGCCAGATAGTTCTGCCGGGCGTTATCAATATCGCTTTCAGAGAAAGGGTTTACCTTTGCCTGACTGCCTTTAATATAGCGTTGGTAGTCTTTATATAATCTATCGCGTTCGGCACTGACCCGAGACGTATTGGCAATGGCTTCATCAAGCTGACCTTTTAAAACCTGGGTGTTATTAATCGCGGTGACCAAATCTGCCTGCAGTCGATTGACGCGAGCCTGATACCGCACAGGGTCCAATTTAAATAGCACCTCATCTTTCTTTATTAATACATTTTGTTTATCGGTTACTTCGCTAACTATGCCAGTCACCTGAGGCGTAATAGGGATAGAAACAACCGCTTTCTGTGCCAGAGCAGTATATGGATGGTTATAATTCATTAATAGAATTAACGCACCAATTAAAAATACGCCCCCTAAAGCTGCTGTGGGCACAGTCCATTTATTTACCGGTATTTTAAAAATTTTAAATATAGACCAGGCAAAAGCGACATACGTCAAGATAATGAGCAGATCCATGGTGGCTACTCCGCAGGAGGCGTTTTAATATCAACTAACTTCAACTCTAGCTCCGCCACACGTTGCTGCAACTGTGCGAGCGATGCCTCCTGATTTTGCATACCCCAACCACGCTCGGGGCGATATAAAGTAGCCCATATCCATAAAAACGGCCAGATCACGTGCAGAGTAAATAAACTCACCCAGCCCGCGACATGGATAGCATCGGCATGCGGATGGTTGCGTGCCTTGGCAATAAGATAGGGAATATCATGCAGAATAATAATCCCATAGAAAATAATAAGGAAAACTAGAATAAGTACACCCAACGCGAAGTAATTAAGAAACATAACTGCCTCTCATTTGCGGAACCCGTGTTCACTGGTAAAGATAGACGCGTTTTTAGCTCTTTGTGCTAAAACTGGGTAAGTTTATTTCGGCGGGTGTACCTTATAGGAAATGAACCAAAACAGACAACAACCATCCTTTGATTTTATAGAGTTTTTAGGTTTAAGCGAAAGATCCGTTACCACTCTGACGAGTAGCGCAAACCATCCAGTAATAATGATTATTATTAAAGGTAAACTCATTCAAAACCTGGAGCCCCAGTTTACGCGTATGGGCTGCATAAGATCGTGGGTTAATTTTATTCACAAATGTGACCAAAACATCAAAACGCAATGACATTTTTTTTAATGCAAATGCAAACAGCGCTTCAAGCACCCCGCTGCCCCGAACCGAAACGTCGACACAGATCGGCCCATATTGGTAGGAGTTCTCTACCGTCAACACCTGGCCGGCAAACTCATATTCTCCCAATCTGCCAATCATGTGCTCAAACAAAGGCCAGGGCGCCCAAAACTGCCAGGAAGCGGCCATCACAAACGCGACAACCTTACCTTTCTGCCTGGCGACAAACAGCCCTTGCTCTTGCTCGATCAACGCGACCATTTGCTCATAGGTCAGTAAAGTGGTCACAAAACCATCTTTCTTGTCTTCCTCACTGATGGTTACTACCTGATACCGCTTGAGCAGTTCAGTCACTTGTTCAATATCAGCCACATTGGCCACACTCAATTCCATGCAAACCTCCTAGAAAGTCGAAAATAACCCAGTTTTTTTAGAAATTTATCATTGCAGTAAAAATTAATTCTCTATATCCATCAAAGTTATCCTTTGATAAATAACAAACGGCTCAGTCACAGAATATAGGCCTCGGTCATTCACCCACTCGAACTGACAAACTTTCTGCGAATGAACACGTTGAATTCATTATTTCTAAGCCTTGCTAGCTAAACTACTATCAAAGTAATCTGTTTTATACGTACAGATCAGAACGATATGGAGTGGAACAGATGCCGATGGAGCAGACGGAAGCGGGGATACAGGGCAGCCGGTACCGTCAGATTGCCGAACAGATAAAACAGGCAATCCACGCAGGATTTTTACCTGCCAATACACGTTTGCCGTCGGTAAGAACCCTGGCCACTCAATACAACATCAGTCTGACAACCGCACTTAAAACCTTGCGTACCCTGGAAGATGAACATTACGCCGTAGCCAAACCCAAATCCGGTTTTTTTGTCGCACCAAAGCGACATTCGCCGCAAAAGGACGCCGTTATCGTGGAACAGCCACGTGAGATTGCGCCGCTGGATGAACAAACCGAACTGCATATGGCCATGGTGGGGGAAGATTGCCGCGTTCGTCTGGATCTGGCTAATGGTGATAGCTCTTTGTACCCCATCAAAAAGCTGAGTTTGATCATGCGCCAGCTTGGTTATAGCAAGCCATTTTTGCTCGGTGATACGGTTAAAGGCTCTGGCTATGCGCCGTTAAAAACAGAAATCGCCCGACGAGCGATAGACTATGGCTGCAATATTAATCCGGATAACATTTTAGTGACCAACGGCTGCGTGGAGGCACTGTCGCTCTCGCTGCTTGCGACAGTGAAACCGGGAGATGCGGTTGCCGTTGAATCGCCCTGCTACTTTGTTTTATTGCAAATGTTGCGTCAGCTCAAACTGCGCGTGATTGAGGTTGAAACGGGTAACGAAGGCTATGTGGATAGCGAAAAGCTGGTTGCGCTATTCCAGAGAAAAGCGGTGAAGGTGTTTGTCACCCTCGCCAATGTTAATAACCCACTGGGCAAAACCATACCGAACGAGAAAAAAGCTCACATCGCGCGGCTGGCCGATGAAAACGATGTGATCATTATTGAAGATGACACTTTTGGCGACATCGCCTTTGGTGATCAACGACCATTTCCCATGAGGGCCTTTAGCCCCAATGTCATCCTGTGCAGCGGTTTCTCTAAAACCGTGGCGCCTGGCGTGCGTGTCGGTTGGGTTCACAGCAACCATTACATGCGAAAAATCACCTCGCTGAAATATACCTCGACCATGGGCTCACCAATATTGCCGCAGGCAACCATTGCCGAATTACTGAGCAATGGCGGATACGACGCCCATCTGCGCAAACTCAGGCATAAGTTGGCTAACCTGGTGAGCAAGATCCGTCAGGTAGTGCTACGAGCATTCCCCCCTGGCACAAAAGTCTCTGAGCCTGAAGGCGGTTATGTGCTGTGGGTGGAAATGCCGAAGAATACCTTGAATGTACGCTCGCTGTTTATCAAAGCGCGTAATGCCGGGATCGGCATCGCCCCCGGGCATATTTTTGCCACGGATGACCGCTACGATCACTGTTTCCGACTGAATGCAGGCTTTGGTTATAACGATGAGGTTGAACAGGCGATCGCCCAGCTTGGGCAATGGTGTACTCAGTCACTTGTGGGGAATGAAGCGGATTGATTGGCGGAAGATCACAGGAGTCGCATTTGATAGGTAACAACATGTAAAATATTAAGATTTACTATAATAATTCTCAACACACCCCCAAAAGCACCACCGAATTGATTTGCATATCATTTTATGATGACCAAATGATACGGAGCATAATCAATCAAAGATTGTAGTTAAACGATGCATAAGGAGTTTTAGCTAATTGCTAATGAAAACCAACACAAGCTCTGAAAAATGGTATTGCAAGATACTTTCTGTTTGATGGCTGGTAGAAAAACATACTTGAAAACAACAAATAGGGTGTGATCAGCTCCTCAACATCAGGTGTGTAAGCACGTGTTTTAGCACGTTACTCTCAACTAGAGCGAGACATGCGGTAGCGATGTATTGCTACAGCCCCACAACAAGTCTGTCTGTTGTGGTTTAAGCGACTAAGCCGAGTTTCAATCTAGCGAAATCGTACTCTTCAAAAACTCGATGTAAATAAGTTTGAAATAGTACGTAAGTATTTTGAAGCTGATCACTTTATTTTTTTATCATATCAATAACTCTCTTTCAACTCTTTTTTTTCTATCATTTTAACAAGATCTAAACTTTCCCAATTCACGAACCAAAATGTCGTCAGAAGCTGACGTAAATCATTTTCAACTTCAGTGTCACTTCTCATCAATTTATCTTCAAATTTAATAAGATACTTTTTATAAATTTCCTTTCTTGTCTTCTTGGATACAAATGGGCATGACATTATGTCAAGAAATAAGTGAGCATTCTCTGATGACTGTAATAGATTCATTTCCTTGCATAAAACATCTTTAATCCTCCTCTCTATCTCATTCTTTAGGTCTTTATATTCAGATCTATTTCTAAAGTAAAATAAAAGCGATATGACACTAAAATAATCAAGGTGTTTTTTTGGCAAAATTCCGTTAAAGTATTGCTTATTAACCAAATAATTATCTCCAAAAAATGTAGTTGAGAGTATTACATTTATTTTTTCTATCGATATATACCCATCTACAAACAATCCATTTTCTTTATCACCAAAATTCAACGTTTCGGCCGTGTAAACTAGATTAGTCATAAATAAGTTTTTATAATCCTCTGACAAATCCTCTAAATAATTAGATATAATAACCATTGTTTTTGAAAATTTATAGGACGCAGAAACACTTGGGTTTACACTAAAAAAGAAAAACATCAAATCAGACATTATAAAAATAACGTCTTTTACTTTTTTTACTTTTTCTCTATCATCTTCTTTTAGTAGATCTACAACAGAATTATTATGTATTAAAGTTATAACTCTTTTTGACAAAGACGATATTAAGTATGCTGAAACACTGCTGTAATCCATTCCGCAGTCAATACATATAGACTTTGAATTATTTATGAAGTACCTTTTAAGTTCATGATGATTTCTTATTCTTTTTATATCTCTACTGTCACCGTTCTTTTCATAAATTTTCCTTTCTAAACTCTTTATCAACTCATTAATCTTAATGATAATACTAGTCTTTTTAGTACAAAAAGGTCGATTGTATTTCTGCATTTTATTATTATTTAAGTGAAGATTATATTCATTAAGCATTATACTTATAACATTTGTTATAGTATGTGACTTATCCTCACTATTTGAGAAGAGTATATAGTCATCAACATATCGCAATATTATATAATCAACGTTAATTTTCCATGAGTACTGTTTGAGAAGACACTCCTCTATGTCTTTATCTATTCTCTGAAATATTATCTCTGAAAAAATTCGACTAAACTCCGAACCAATCGGTATCCCATTTGTTTCATTATTGTTGCTTCGTTGCATTAATGTATCTAATTCTTGCGGGAATTGGTTCTTGCAATCTATATGCTCCCTTATAAACTCCTTGCTTTTTAAAGCCCACGAAACTGAGTGTGTGTAAATACTGTCAAAACAATGTGATACATCAAGCATCCACATCATGGAAAACTTTCTTTCAATATCGAAGTATAGTTTGCTATCGAAAAGTTTATGAATCCTATTAAAGCCATTATATGAAAAGTATGATGATGAATATTTACTCGTTAACTCATCTTTTAGTGTTTCTATGTCGCCACTTTTATATTTCCTCATTACCTGTTGTTCATAAAGAAAAAATGAATTAGCTACTTTCTTTGGTGATCTTATTGAAAAGTTACTTTTTGAGGTATTTAAACATATTACAGGTGCATATTTTTTATAAAACTCACAATAGTTAATCTGAGATCTAGGATGGATCAGAGATATATGCCTTAAGTTATATTGATCTTTAAATATACTATATTTAAAAGGATACGTTTGCTTCTTTTTATTTGACTCTCTATCTCCGAGAGTCAAACTATTGTCCAAATTTGGGTTTATAATCTTTTTGTAAAACGAAGATATTGGAGAATATTGTGAATTTTCATATTTCTTCATGTCATTTGCATTGATGTATAACCCATCATTGGAAAATATAATAGGTGTATCAGATGGCGCAGTATCACACAATAGAGCTCTGAGATAGTCTTTCTTATCCAATTTTATGTTTGTTTTTTTTATAACCATATTTTGGTGATCTCTTCATATCGTTTAAAGTTATACTTTCGATAAACTCTTTCTTTGAATCCTTTCTTGAAGCTATTTCTAAGCAATGCTTTTTTTTGCTGTTTGTTTATGTGGTGATTTTTTATTTTATTAATCCTACCCTTATTAGAATTAGCACAAAATATTAAAAAATCATCTAAAAAAGATAAACTTTCAGAGTCAGAGTCTAGTTTTGCATTACTATAATATATTCCTGTACTGATTTTACTTTTGTCTATACCCTTTGTCTTATTTATTTTCCTCTTTAAATCCCTATTACTTGTAAGAAAAGAAACCCTATCTAATAGCAAGTCAAAATTACCATATTTATGGTAGGAGTAAAATGCTCTCGCAAGTCTGGTTTTTATCTTTCTCAATCGACCATCTGATAAGTCAGTTTTTACTAGTCTATAAACAGACTTCACTGCTTTTTTATTAATAATGTGCGTATCTACTATTGAAAAACGATAGCCAAGATAGTCAAACTTATGAACAACGGTTCCATTCGGGCTAGCGCCTTGCGCTCTTTTTTCTATTAGCGGAGATATGGATTTCTTATCTTTCCTATGACTTAGGGTTAAACCTTTTGGAAGCTTGCTTCCTATCTCCCTCAATAAAATATTACTATCTTCCATTCCTGCAGTAATTAAAATTATATCATCAACAAATCGTGCATAATAAAAAATATCGTTTCTTTTTTTTAAACTATCATCAAAATCTGACAAATAAATTTCAGAGAGAACAGGACTAATCTCTAGTCCTCTAGGAAGCCCTATCGAACCATATTTTCTCTCGCAAGACTTTAAATACCATTCGACAATGTTTTTCGTATGCCGAGATATCTCAGTACTGTTATTAATAATACCAAGCAGAACATCTAGTTCTATAGACTCAAAAAATGATTTAATATCAAGCCTGTAAACCCGAAACCTAGCACCCTCGCTGAGGTAAATTTGTATCTCGTCAATAATTGTATTTCTTTGTTTCAAAGAGACATTACTGATAGATTTCAAATTAGAATTGCAATGTCTTAACACTATTTTTTCTTTAACACAGGACGCTGAGTATACATAGCGTCCTTTTAGTTGGAACTTGTTTATACTTACTCCGGACCTGAAATTCTCATGAGCAATATTTACAGCGTCGTTAACCAACTTCTCTATTTCATCTGGGTTATTTTTTAAATCAATATATCTTTCGTTATCACTTAATTTCTTTTTAAGCGCGAAAGAAGTAAACGGTTGTCTATTCATTGATTGCCTCTAACCATCATCATTTTCAGCCCGTTATAACCTTTTATAAGCTTCCGCGCAATGCTATCCCCGCCTCGCCTGCCCGCTTCTTGTGTCGCTTTTCATGCAGTTGCATGATGGCCCGCAAACCGCGCCAGCACTGGGACGGCAGGGAGGCAGTAAGGGCATTATAGGCATGCAAATTCATGCACCCTATGCATGCATGCTCAAAATGTGAGGCCCGCCAGAGAAAAAGCCGCAGAAAACAAACACAGAAGGAAATAAAAAAACCGCCCCTTAAGAAAGGAGCGGATGCTATTAATCAACGCAGACAATTATTATTCCCGTAACGGTTCAACGTTCGGTATTCCGGCGGCGGTACCGGAATAGTTTCCGGGGGTATTGGTTGCCGGATCACATGCTCAATACTTTCCCGTGTTTTAAAGGTGCTGGAGCAGTCAATATTTTGGCACTGGTAATAGGCCTCTTTGGTCTGTTCCGTCAGATAACGGCTGGTGCGGGTGTGTGCACCGCTGCGGCAGAAAGGGCAGCGCATCATGATTATTCCTCCTCTGCCGCTTTGGCTTTTTTGCGTTCGGCGATTTCCACGCTGAGTTTTGTGAGTGCCGCCGGACTGTTAATCAGCTTCTGGTCGATACCACTGAAATCCGGACCGTACAACCCAATCGCCTCAAGAATCGGGTCGCCCTCTGCGCTTAGTTGATAGCTACCGGCGCGTTCCATCAGTGCCTGCATAATTTCCTGCATCACGACACCACGCGGATCTCGGGCGCACAGATTATTGTTCTGGAACTGCTCTTCGTCGTGGCCGAGACGCAACTGGGCATGGAGTCGCAAGGCAACCGCGCGGATCAGGGACGAGGCCTTATCCAGTGCGATTTCCAGCGTCATTTCGGAGTGGGTTCGTAAAATCGTGCGGTGTTTCTGGTCATAACGGCGGGCGGCGGCGCAGACCGAAAGCATCGCCTCTTCCTGCTCATCTTCCAATTCGGCCAACAGCCCGTCGTATTCATTCACCAGCTCGCGCTTGATGATGCGCTGGGTATGCAGGTCTTGCATCTCCGGCGTCAGTTCGCCTTTTGCTTTGCGGAACCGCTTACGCCAGCCCTTGTCATCCATAACGGCCTGCTCTTCCGCTGCGCGTTTTTTATCGTGTGTGGTCGCAATGACCTGACGGATATCATTCAGCTCGGTTTTCTTTTTATAAAAACCGTTACGTGCGTCATCAAAGCCGGATTGTTGTTGCAAAAAGCGGGTAGAAAGTGCGGCAAGCGGGGTCTTGGTGGTCATCGAAAAACTCCAGTTCGTTATGTTGTGTGGACAGTGTCCGATAACCGGCACAACCGCTCAATCGAACACAGTTGTCACTCCGGCTACACAACTTGGCCTTTTTCAATGTGTTAGGTGATGTTTTTCCGGAAGGGATGGCCCGCCAGAGAAAGGGCGTTTCGGTGAGTCGGCCGCTGCCTTTATCGATTTGAAGGGGTAACAGGGGTTACACAGGTTACAGCTATGATTTTAAAGGGAAAAATGTGTTACCCCGGCGGTAATTGACGGGGTAACACCGGGTAACAGGGTGAAAAAGCGTCGAATCTGTTACCCCTGTTACCCCAATCAAAACAAAAGGGGTAACAGATTTTCTCCAGTGATTACAACGGTGTAACCCCTGTTACCTCTGTTACCCTTTAAAAATAAGACTCGCGTAAAGACTTAGCCTAAGACGTCACTGGTAAACACATACAGCTTCTTGACGCCCATCTCTGGCGGGCGGGTGGCCGTTTGCATTTTGCCGTCTTTGGCCGGAACCAAAAAACCGGCCTCCGCGCACAGCCTTGCCACTTTCCGCGCATCAAAACCCTTGCAGATTTCCTTCCAGCCGGACGGCATCACATAGAACGTTGTCATCGCCTCCACCTGCCGGGCATGGTTGCCTTTCTCCACTTTGCGCCAGCCCACCATGTTGCCGGGGCGGTTCATCTCGTTATGCCAGTCGGCAAAACGGCTGAACTGCCCGGCCGTAAAGAAGCTGCGCACCTGCTCCAGTGCGGCGAGATCTTCCTGATTGGCGCTGTGGCCCCGGTCGGCCAGCCATGCCCGCATACAGGTCTGGGTGGCCCGCAGTGCTTCCCCTTCCGGCCAGCCGGTGATGCCGAGCTGGGTTGCCAGCTCTCCGGCCATGGCAACCAGCGCAAAGCGGTTGATAGCCCGCCCGACCTGATTACCGGCAGCCTCCGGCATCAGCAGGTGGGTGTATTCCTTCATCATTGCCTTGGCTCTGGCTGCCATGCCGTTCAGGTCAGCGGTGAGGGCTTTCAGCCAGGCACGAAACGGCGTGCCGTAGACCGTCGCTGTGGTGAGTTCAAAATGCTCCGCCAGTGCCTTGCCGCTGTCGAACCCGTGCAGGGTTTCAAACACGCCGTACTTGCCGGAGTCGCTCGGTATCTGAAGCATCCGCACTTCCATCCCGGCAAACGTGCGTTCGCCGGCGCGGGCGGCATGTTCGGTTAACGACAGTTCTCCGGTCGAGAAGAACAACAGCCGCCATTGCTTGCGGGCGCGTAACTCGCCGTCGGTGCCTGCCCGCCCTTTGCCTTGGCCGTTCGCCAGCATATAGGCGATGTTTCCGGCCTCACGGCCGTCCACCTCCCGGATTTCATCAAGCATCATGGCTGCATCGTTACGGCGGCTGGCGGTGCCTTCCAGCGCATTACCGGTGGAGCGCCACGTGTGCCAGTAATCCGGGCCACCGCACACCGAGGTCGCCGCCTTCATGGTGGTGGTCTTGCCGTCGGTAGATTCACCCTTGAGGTGATAACCGCCGCCGTCCATCCCCACCAGACGCAGCAGTGGTGCGGCAAACGCCAGACTGACCGCAAAGGCCACGCGGGAGTTGCCGACGCAGTAGCGGCCAATCTGTTTCTGCCACTCGTCCAGCGTCCCGGCCACACGAAAATCTTTGCCTTGTACGCTGGCGGTTTGCAGTATCACCGCCTCCGCATCTTCGCCGATCACCTCATCCTGCAACACATAGACATCGCCATGCCAGCCGGTCTTGTTCACGCAGGTGACTTTGCGCTCCGGCTTGCACAGGGAGATGTACTCCATAAGCCGGGCACGGGCCTCGCCGGTGGTGCTGATGTACGACAGGCCGTTGACCAGCAAGATTCGGCGCAGCTCTTCACCGCTGCCGCTCAACATCTCCATTGGCATCGCCCATTTACGCGACTGGCCGTAGGTGTCTTCCCATTCCAGCAGGCGTCCGAAGTTGCCGCCGTCGGCATCGCAGGTGATGGCCGTCACCCGCAACGGGTTACTGATTTTGATGTTGCGAATTTCGGTGTCTCCGTCCGACTTTTGCACCTGTTTGTCGAACCATAGATATTCCTGCGTCAGCCGGAACCCCTGTGGCAACTTCACCGCCGACTTACCCAATTGCACCAGTTCCTCGCTGAATGCCTCTTTAGCGCGTGCCGGGCCGTTCTCCTGCATAAAGTCATTCCAGTCTGCCTTATGCCGGGTCGGCGGCAAGGTGACGCAGCCGTTGACGGCCTTGGCGGCTTTCTCCGCCCAGACTTTGCCGGTGTTCTCTTTGCCGTCGTAGAAATCATTGTCTCCGGCGATGACGATACGGGCCTGCGGCCAGCGGGCATGTATCGCTTGTGCCACGTTCGGCAGGTTGCTGGCCGAGATGGCGGCCACCACCCAGCCTGCGGCGAGCTGGGCGGCCGTCAGCGCGGTGGCGTAGCCTTCGGTGATAATCACCTGCGCCGGGGGGACTTCTGCGCCCGGCAGCTCACTGAGGGCGATAAATGCCCCCTTTTGTACCGTCCCCGGCAGCAGACGCTTATCGCCCAGCGGGGAAATAAGCTGTGCGCCTGTCACTGCGCCGTGAATATCCGTCAATTCCAGCACCAGTGAACCGGGCAGGAAGTCCACACCGCCGCTTTTGCGGGCTGTGGTGGTCAACGGATGAGGCAGAGCCGGGAAGCCTTTGCCGTTCAGATACTCACTCTGCCCGACAGCGCAGGAAGCCAGCCATTGCGCCACCGTATCCGTCATTGCCGGTGCGGGGTTGGCGGCTTCTTTTCTGGCGGGCTTGGGTGGCTGTTGCTGCACCTGACTCAGTTGCAGCACGTCGGCCACTTCATTGACGGCCTGCCCGACGCTGATACCGTTAACCAGCGCCACCAAGTCCAGCCCGTCACCGTGCGAGCAATGCGTACAAATCCAGCGGCCGTCCCCATTTTTATCGTCCATACGAAATGGCTTGGTGCCGCCGCACTTCGGGCAGGCGCCGTGCTGGCCGTGAGGCGGAACCGTCACGCCCAGCAGGGGGAATAGAGCTTCCCAGCGGCCGCGGGCCGCCTGTTTGGTCTGTTCTAATTTAGTCATTGCGCCCCCTTAATGCAGCGTCGGTGCCGGATGGCAGGACGTGACCGCCACGCCGCACAGCTCCGCCATAATGTTGCAGCCCTGCACCGTGAGCTGTGGTGCCGCCAGCAGGATATTCGGGGCCACCATCTCGCCCAGCAACGCACAGGCAATCTCCATGCCTTCGTCAATGCCGTGCATCTTCACAAATAGCGCTTCGATGTCGCTGGCAATCAGCTTCTGCAGGCTGTCCAGTGAGTGGGAAAGCGCCACACCCTGCACGGCACAGGCGGCGAGATAGGCTTCGGCCACCGCACGGCGAAACAGCGCGGTGCGCACTTCCAGTGGAATGCAGGAGGCAGAACCGTTATCCAGTGTCATGCGGCCACCTCCCCGTTAATCGCGGCGCACTGCGCCTGAACGAAGGCCAAATCCTCCGACAGGTAAGCCACCATAGCGGCCATTTCCTGCGTGGTGATGCCGGTCGGGAACTGCGTCGAGGCGGCCTGACCGGCGAACAGCATATCCAGCAGCGAACAGGCTTGCTTGGCGCGGTTTAATTTCTCAAAGGCGTCTTCGGTCATGCCGTAAGACAGGTACTGGCAGGATGGCGGCAACACGGTGCCCTGAGCTGATGATTGCCCATGTAATGAAGTCATGATTTTTGTCCGTCAGAATCGAAAATTAAGCGTGATTAGCCGCGTTACAGGAAGCGGGAATAATGGGTGTCGTCGTGCTCCGGCGCAGGGCGTTCGGCCGTCCAATGGCGGCTACGTACCACTTTCACGGAGGGATGCAGACGTAACGGCGGCTGACTGCCGGACGACCGGGAATCAAGGGTGCGCGGTGCATCGGCGATTTTGGTGTACACCTCAGCGAACCACGGTAGTGGCATAACGGTGACATTGCCGGATAACTCGTATTCAAAAATCACTTCATAGGCAAACTCAGGATTGAGCTGTGAAATAGCCTCACGGGCACGTTGCAGATTCAGGATGCGCACTGTTCTGCCTTCCTGATGCTGATAGCGCTCGCCGTATTGCGGAAACTCACGCATGACAGCCTCCCTGCGGCAGACGACCGGCGAACATGAGTACGTAGTCACCGGCCAACTGGCGGCGGGCGCTGCGTTCGTCACCGGCGGTAATGCGCAACATCACCGGGCGGATTTTGCGCTGGGTGCGGTTGATTGCGGCAAAGATGTAGGTACACTTTGATGTAGCCATGGCGTTGCTCTCAATTTACGTTGATGGTCAGGCTCTGGCAGTGTTCGCGCACTGTACAGAGCCGCTTTTTTTTCAGGTGCCCTCGTGATAAGGTGGCCACCTAACGTTTTAAACAGTATTCCAATAGGTGGCCACTTGTCAACAGCAACAACCAGAGATCGCAGCCCAAAAGGTGCTGGACAGTCCCCGCAATTCAAAATGCGTATAACTCCTGAGCTAAAGGAGCAATTAGAAACTGAAGCTAATAAAGATAATGTCAGCCTTGCTAATTGGATAAAAGAACTTGCACGCCAAGAACTAAAACGCCGAGGCATTGAGCCTAAAGGGTGATTTCTTAAATGGCGGCTCAGTGCCGCCCAGTAATACCTTGTGACTTGCCTTCCCTGATGTTATTAGCTTTTAATCGACTCTTTTCATATTCTGTTGAAGAGGAACTTTCTAAATCATCTCGCCATGAATAATAATCAGCAGCACGCCAACGTGACATACGACCTAATTTTATTGGGCGTGGAAATCGTTCTTGCGATATCAGTCGATAAATCCATTTATCACTTAATAGACAGTCTGCTGTGATAAATTTCATATCAATCAGAGCATCCATTGGGGGGCGATGTGCGGTTGTCAATTCATTGATAAAGGTCATATCTCATTCTCCGTCTGTGCGAGTCAACTGGCCTCAATACGGAAAATTTAATCACATGATTTCAGGTATTAAAATGTGACTAAAGAATCAGAGGGTCAGACTCATTAGTCACAACGATTGTTAATCAAATGTTAATTGGTTTTTCTTCATACTCTTACGCAAAAGGCTCACGATGGTGTCATAACTTAATGGAGGTTCGCCTTTTTCTGGCCAGAACTCAGCCGCATGTTTAAAAAGATGGTCGGTTACAGCAGTAGGACTTTCTCTTCTTAGCTTCATATCACGGTGATACAACGCTATAACGGCCATAAGAATTTCGACTCTAGGAACCGCATGCTTCTGCTTTTGCGCTTCAGACTGTGATTTATAACTATTCTCTATCTTCTTCGTTTTTTTATCTTCTGCTACGGCTCTAAAAAAACTTCCTATTTCTTTCTTTGTAATCCATAAAGTATCTAGTAATAAGTAATTTTCCTTCTCATCGTAGTTAACAAATAACTTTACAGGAAAATCAAGATAAGCAGCCCCAGAAGGAATAAAGCTTTCAGGCCAATACTCAGGCTGGCCTTCATGTTTAATGAATAGCTCCTTATAAATATCACCGACAGCAAACAAACCTTTTATATGGCATCTTAAAAAACCATTCTCATCATACGAGTCTTCCCCAGCATGCAATCTTAAAGAACAACTTTCAGATAGAAGATGATAACCAGCCTCATCTTTTGGCAATGAATTTATTGCATTTAATAACTCAGCTCTATCAACATTAGAGCTTAAGCCATTAGATACATCCAGCTCATCATCATAGAACTCCATACAGAGCTCTATGCCTTTGTGCCGCGCAAACCAAAGGATATCTTTTTCATCACATCCAATTATCTCGGCCGCCTCGGACAATTGGTAATATTCTCGTAAAAGAGAATCTGTATTTTTTATTTTAAAAAAAATCATTTATTAATTACTTTTTTATCAGATAAATAATCCGCATACCATTGCATCATCTCTCTACGACCATCCAAGTATTGTGCATGGTTATAGGCTCCCCGGATCGCGTTTTTATCCACATGAGCCAATTGCATTTCGATCCAAGCAGAGTCATAGCCTTGCTCGTGTAGGATAGTGCTCATCGTGTGCCTAAAACCATGTCCAGTAAGCCTGCCTTTATAGCCTAAAAGCTCAATAACCTGATTGATACTTTCCTTACTGATCGGCTTACGCTGATCATTCCTGCCAATAAAAACAAGCGGATAATGGCCTGTTATCGGCTGTAACTGCTTCAGTAAGGATATGGCTTGTCTTGATAATGGTACTTTATGAGGGCGGCGCATCTTCATATGTTCAGCCGGAACCTCCCACATCGCTTTATCAAGATCAATATCTTGCCAACGAGCAAAACGCAGTTCCTGAGTTCTTACACCGGTATACATTATTAAGTAAGTCGCGGTTTTGGTGATAATACTACCGGTGTAGCCCGCTAAATCCTGCAAAAAATCAGGCAACTCTTGCGCTGTTAAGAATGGGAGGTGTTGTTTCTTATGTACGGCTAAAGCACTGGCTAAATCAGGGGCAGGGTTATACTCAGCGCGGCCAGTAATAATCGCATAACGGAATACCTCACCGCATCGCTGGCGCACTTTACGCATTTTCTCTAATGCGCCACGCTTCTCCATTCTTTTGAGTGTTTCTAACAACTCTAACGGCTTAATTTCAGCAATAGGTCGTAACCCGATATAGGGGAAAATATCCTTTTCGAAAGTATCAATGATTTCATCACGGTAACGTAGTGACCAACGATCAGCCTTGGCTTTATGCCACTCACGTGCAATCGCTTCGAAAGTGTTCTCTGCTGCTATTTTTTTAGCCTGTTTCTCCGCCTTCTTTATCGCCCCGGGATCATTGCCCTGTGCAAGGGCACGCCTCGCCTCGTCTCTTTTCTGACGGGCTACCGCTAAGGATATGTCGGGGTAAACACCAATGGACAACAATTTTTCACGCCCCATCACACGATACTTCATGCGCCAATAGCGGGAGCCGTTTGTGTTTACCAACAGATATAATCCCCCGCCATCAGTGAGCTTGTAGGGTTTGTCTTGGGGTTTTGCTGTACGCACCTTTACGTCAGTCAAAGGCATTGCGTCTCCTTCTGGGGGTATCAATTTTTAGGGGTAATTTTTAACCCCCAAAAACACCCCTTAATGGGGGTAGATTTGAGTAGACACAGGTTGACATCAGAAGAGATTAATTTCAAGTTAACCATTGTTTTTAATGAAAAATATAGACTTGAGTTGACATGAAAAGAGGAGCTTTGGCGGAAGATCACAGGAGTCGAACCTGCCCAGGACCGCTGGCGGCCCCAACCGGATTTGAAGTCCGGCCGCCCCACCGGGGACGAGGATCTTCCTTCGGCAACAGGAAGCAAGGGGCTGATTATAGCGCAGTTTACCCTTAGCGCTAAGAGGGAAATAGCGGTAGCCTCCGGCAATATGCCGGAGGCAGGCAGGGTTAAGGCTTCAACAGTTCTTTCACGTCCAGCAGGATAAACTCGTTGTCATCCGCCACATTTGGCTGGCGGCTGGAGGAAAACGGGAAGTTATTATCGTTGCCGACGATGATATGGCTGCCATCCACCACGTCCACGTTTTCAATGGTGAAGAACGGGAAAGTCAGCACACCGTTATTCAGCGGTTTGCGCGCCAGTTTATTTGGGTCCTGAATGTTCATCAGATCAATATAAGCCAATTTATCGACCGGTTTGCCGACGTTATCGTCAGAAAAAGCGATTTTGTACACTCGCTTGAACTTCGCCACCTGACTGAAGCAGTTGTCTGTGGGGGCGCCAGCAGCGCAGGCTTTGTCCGCCGTGCCTTCGTTATTATCGCGCTCGATCACCAAACCATGGGTGGCGTCGATCATGTTGAAATCACCAATCGCGTTCTGGTTATCTTCCAACACATATTGCCAACTGCGGCCGGTCCAGGCCTGTTTTTTCACGTCAAATTCCAGCACCCGCAGGTAGCGTTTGCCATCTATGTTCTCGAATTTTTCACCATTCCACAGCGCGCCTTCCAGCAACGGGTACAACTTGCTGCCGTCCGGTGATGCCGCCATGCCTTCAAAACCTTTAGAACGCGCCACCTGGAAGTTCTGTTTGCCATCCGGAGCGCCCGGCAGGGTCAGCGTCGGGTTATCCGGCGACTTCACCACCTTGCCGTCGACCTTGGTATCGAACACCGCCAATACTTTACCGTTCAGATCGGCCTTAATCAGGTAGGGGCCGAACTCATCGCCAATCCACAGGGCATTGTCGGCAAACTGGAAGCTTTCCGGGTCAAAATCGCTACCGGTCAGGTAACGCTTATCGGTGCTCTCATTGATGATATGGAAGGGGACATTTTTGTCCGGATCGTGCAGGAATACCGTTTCCAACGGGGTCACCGTGCCGTTGCTGAAGTCAATTTTATAGTGATTGAGGTACAGCATGGCATCCGGCGAATTGGCTTTACTGCCGAAGCCGTTGTCGGTTAGTACCCAGTAGGTGCCGTCAGGCATATGTTTGATGCCGGAATGCCCCTGTAGCGGCTGGCCACTGATCGGCAGACCAATACCGGTCATGCGATCGGCGGATTTGCCCGCCACGCTACCCAGTTCAGTCACACGTTTGCCACTGGTGTATTTACCACTTTGCTGCAAATCGTTAGGGGCATCCTGCGGTGCGGCAACGTTGGATTTAACGGCTAATAGCGCGTGCCCGGCCAAGGTTGCTGGCACCGGTTGAGCGTCTGCCCATAGATTACTGCTCAGCGCCATACAGCCAGCCAATAGCGCCAGACGGGTTTTGGTGATGTGCATGTCATGGTTCCCTTTTTGTTGTTATTGCCCAGAGGTAAAAGCAACGTCACTATAGGGAGCCGCAATGACAGTAATATTATTCGGCGAACGCCCGCCGGTAGCTGTGCGGATGGAAGCACCAGGTGATCGCAATCAATACCACCACCAGCAACGCATGGATTTGCCAATCCAGTACAAAACCGCCGCTGTAATCACGCAGCACCCCGGAAATATAAGGCGTAGCACCCGCCAGCAGGAAGCCAATGCCCTGCATAAAGGCCACCAACCGCCCCGCGGCCGCCGGGTGTGGGATATGATCGAGCGCCAATACCAGGCACAACGGGAAGGCGCCGCCCAGCCCCAGACCGGACAGAAGCACCCAGACCCACGGCAGTGTCTGCGGCAGATAAATCAGGCCGATGAACCCAATCAGCTGCATGGACAACGCCAGTAATAACAATGGTCGGCGATCCGCCGAGCGCGCCAGCGCCGGCAACAACAAAGCCCCCACCACCTGCCCAAAGGTCATCAATGCCAACAAAGATCCGCTGGCTTGCGGCTGCCAGCCGAGCTGCATGTAATAGGGCGGTAGCCAGGCGATCAGGCTAGTATAGCCGCCATTGATCAAACCAAAATAAGCGCCGAGCAACCAGGCACGACGGCTGAACCACAGGCTCGGCCCGGAGGAGGTTCCGGACGGTGTCAGACGCGCCAGGCCACGGCTAACCGGCCACCAGGCGATTAACGCCACCAGTGCAGGTACGGCCCACCAGGCCAATGCACTGTGCCAGTCATGGCCGACACTCATCAGCCAGGGGGTGATCGCCGCCCCCAAGCCACCACCGCCCATCAGGGCCGCCGACCACAGCCCGGCTACCAGGGCCATTTGTTTGAGAAAGTGATGTTTGATAATGCCGGGCATCACCGCCTGGATCACCCCAATCCCCAGTCCACCCAACACCGCACTCAGCAGCAATTGTGTGCTGCCCGGTGCCAGCTCACGCCAAGCGGCCCCCAGGCCAATGGCCAACAGGCTCAGCACTACGCTGGTACGCTCGTCGAACAGGCGGTTGATCGCCCCGCCAGCCAGCGCCATCAGCCCCATCATCAATACTGGCAAGGTGGTCAGCAGTGCTGCACCGCCAAAACTCAGGCCGGTGGCCTGTCGCAACGTCGGCAACAACGGGCCGATCGAGGTCAGCAACGGTCGCATATTCAAACCAATGAGCACCAGTGCCCACAGCAGGGGGTTGAACCAACGGCGTAAAAGGGGGGGAACTGCAAAATGATTTAACACGGTCTATTCCTGAACTTCCGGGATGAAGAGTGCGGGGTCACAGAGTCACCGCCACAACGTTGCCTAACTGTAGGCTCCACCGTTAGTATTGGGAAATTAAATAATAAAATAGCCAACAGTGGGAAAATGAATCGCTACCCGATGTTTAATCCGCAGTTACTGCTCAGCTTTGTCGCAGTGTGTGACAGCAACAGCTTCACTCGCGCCGCAGAACGGGTGTTTTTGTCGCAGTCCACTGTTAGCCAACAGGTGCGCCGGCTGGAGGATATGCTGGGTAAGCCACTGTTTGAACGCTCGTCTCATCAGGTACTCCTCACCGAAGAGGGGGTGAAACTGTTGAGCTATGCGCGGCGGATCATTGCACTGAATGAAGAAGCGCACGACGCCTTAACCGGTATTTGGCGTGACGGCGTACTGCGGTTGGGGATGCCGGAGGATTTTGCCGCCCCCACCACCGAACTGCTGGCGGAGTTCAGCCGGGCGCATCCGCATCTGCGGCTGGACGTCACCAGTGGCCTGAGTGCCGACCTGCATAGCGCCTACGCCCGTGAAGAGCTGGATCTGATCCTGGTTAAACAACGCCGTAACCAACCACCGCGCGCCGCCAGGCCGGAACCGCTGCTGTGGCTGGATAGCCTGGCCTTCCCGGCTATCGAACAATCACCTGTGCCGTTGGCAGTGTTCCCGCTCAATGGGTTATACCGCGATGATCTGTGCCAGGCGCTGGATAACCTCGGCAAGCGGTGGCGTATCGGCTACAGCAGCGCCAGTCTGGCCGCACTCACCGCCGCATCTGCCGCCGGGCTGGGCGTAACGCTGTTACCGGCCGGTTGTCGTTTGCCAAGCCATCGGGTACTGGGCAGCGCCGAAGGGTTACCGCCAATCGACAACATTGAGCTAGCGCTGTATTACCGCGACGGCGCCCCCGCCGCAACGCCCGCGCTGGCCGAACGGCTGAAGGCGTTTTGTGGATTGGTATAAAAAACAGTGTAGCCGTCAGTACGGCACCCAATCTAATACCCGACCTCGCCGTAGCGTTCGCGATAGTCTTTGGGTGTCATGTCATAGCCTTTCTTGAATACCGAATAAAAATATTGCAGCGATGGGTAGCCACACATCTGTGAAATCTCGGCAATCGGTAATGACGTCGCCGTGAGTAAATTACGTGAACGGTCGAGCTTCTCTTCGTGAATCACATGGTGGATTGTCTGGTTCAGTTCGTCCTTAAAGCGCTTTTCCAGGTTAGACCGCGATATGCCCACGGCATCCAGCACTTGTTCGACTTTAATCCCCTGACAAGCATGGTGGCGTATGTAATGCATCGCGTGGATCACCGCAGGATCACGCAATGAACGAAAATCTGTAGAACGCCGCTCAATGACTTTTATTGGTGGAACCAAAATACGCTGCAACGGCAACACCTGCCCATTGAGCAATTGGTGCAGCAATTTGGCGGCACGATAGCCCATTTGGCGGGTACCCTGCGCAACCGAAGACAGCGCCACCCGCGACAGGTAACGCGTCAGCTCTTCATTGTCGATACCGATCACACACAGCTTTTCCGGCACAGCGATATCCAGATGTTCGCACACCTGCAACAGATGGCGCGCCCGTGCATCGGTCACCGCAATGATGCCGGTCTGCTGTGGCAGGGTCTGCACCCAGTCCGCCAACCGGTTTTGTGCGTATTGCCAATTGTCTGGAGAAGTGGCCATCCCCTGATAGATCACCCCTTGGTATTGCTCCGCCGCCACCAATTGCTGGAAGGCATATTCACGCTCCTTCGCCCATTGCTTTCCACCTTCATCAGGCAATCCGTAGAAAGCAAAACGATTAATCCCCTTTTCTTTCAGATGGGTGAATGCCGTCTCGACTAACGCGTGGTTGTCAGTGGCAATGTAATGCACCGGTGGATATTCATCATCTCGGTGGTAAGAGCCGCCCACGCCGACGATAGGCACAGTGACATTTTGCAGTAGCCGTTCAATCTCTACATCGTCGAAATCAGCAATGACCCCATCACCCAGCCAGTCTTTGATATTGTCGATACGGCAGCGGAAATCCTCTTCGATAAAGATGTCCCAGTCACATTGTGAAGCCTGTAAATACTCGCCAACCCCCTCGACCACCTGCCGGTCGTACACTTTGTTCGCATTGAATAACAGCGTAATTCGGTAGCGCTTATCGAACATACCTACCCCACTCCCCGTCTGAACTCTTTGCGTCCATATACAACACTAATGATTATTTCTGCGCTAGTCCTTTGCTTTACTTGTGACCAATATCACGTAAGCCATTTTTCATAACGACAAAAGAAAAACCCGGAATAAACACCATAATCAATTAGCGCTATCGTAGCCTCACAATAATGGCAAGCGTCAAAGTGAGGTCGTGTGATGGGTAACTATAACTTCAATAAGAAAATATCACGCAAAGGGACTCACAGCGCTAAATGGAAAAAAACAAGCAACACTCTCCCAATGCCGTTAATTCCCCTTTCCGTTGCCGACATGGATATCCCACTACCGGAAAAAACAATAAATTTACTTAATGAATTTACAGATAAAGGCATTTATGGCTATACCTTACTGAGCGATAATTGGGGCGAAACTGTCGCACAATGGATGCAACGTCATTACCACTGGTATGTAGATGCCGAGCACGTGGTCTTCTGCCCACGAGTCATACAAGCCGTTTCTCTGTACATCCAGAACTTTACTGCACCAGGTGATGGCATTGTCAGCTTGGCGCCAGCCTATCATCCCATCAGCCACAGTGTCGTGGTCAATCAGCGCAGATTATTGGAAAGCGAACTGCGCTATCAGCATGGATGCTATGCCATCGACTTCGATGATCTTGAAGAGAAATTTAAACAGGCTCGCTGTTTCATTTTATTATCCCCCCACAATCCAACCGGTACCGTCTGGGAAAAAGAATCATTAAAAAAAATTGCATCGCTGGCCGAAAAACATCACGTTTTCATTATTTCAGATGATGTTCATGCTGATTTTATTTTTAGTCATCACCAACACCAGGTAATTTCATCCATTAGCGCTTACGTTGAGCAAAATTCATTTATCTGCACCTCACCGGCGAAAGCTTTTAACATGGCGGGTCTTGAGGTTGCCAACATTATTATTGCCAACGAGCAACATCGAAAAAAATTTATACATTGTCTCGAAGCTGCGGGGATTCATAACCCCGGGTACTACGCTGTCCCTGCTTTTTTAAGCGTTTACCACGACTGTGATGACTGGTTATTCGCCTTAAAAAACTATCTAGCCGAAAATCGAGCATGGGTGATCAACATGCTAAGTGAACATTTCCCTGACTGGGTGGTTACCCGCAGTACGGGCACTTACATGCTCTGGGTTAATTACCAAGCAAGTCACCTCAGCGAAGACCAACTAAAACACTGGTTTCTTAACCGTGCCGGCGTCGAAATGAGCTGGGGATCTGGGTTCGGCGAGTCGGGAATAGGTTTTTTCAGAATCAATATTGCCACGCCGCGGGATACGTTGGCTGAAGCATTAGAACGAATCATCAGTACTTCCCCCTACGCACACCAGGAGTAGTACCCTATGAATAATATAATAAAACCACGCGCACCGACGCTGACTGAATCCCTGCTGCCAATAGTTACTATGGTGCTATTGCTGGGCATTGGCTACGCCGCTTTTGATCTACCGCCAGAACCCCTGATGGTACTGTCCACCGTGATTGCCGCGTTGTTAGTTAAGCGACTCGGCCACAGCTACAACGATATTCTCGCTTCAATCTCACAGAAGATAGCCAAAACAATGCCCGCCTTATTGATTCTCATCAGCGTGGGTTTGCTGATCGGCACCTGGATGGCGGGCGGTACGATCCCACTGATGATTTATTACGGCTTAAAACTGATCAATCCGGCGATGCTGTACGTCACCGCGCTGCTGGTCACCTCCGTCGTTTCCGTTTGCACCGGCACATCCTGGGGGTCGGCTGGGACCGTAGGCGTCGCATTTATGGGCGTCGCTATGGGCATGGATGCAAACCTGGCCGCCACAGCTGGAGCCGTGGTTGCCGGGGCATACTTTGGCGATAAGCTATCACCTCTGTCTGGGGATACTAACCTCGCGGCCATGGCGGCACAGGTCGATTTGTATGAGCATATTGGCCACCTGCTTTACACCACCCTGCCATCACTCATTCTTTCTGCCGTTGTTATGTTCTTTTATGGCATGTCTGGCGATCTTGCTGGCGCCGCCATTCCCGACAAAGTGTTGTTGATTACCTCTGGCCTGGCAGGAATCTACCATTTTAATTTGCTGCTGTTATTGCCTGTCGCCATTGTGCTCTATGGCTCAATTACTAAAAAACCCACTATTCCCGTCATGCTGGTTTCAGCGCTGGTTGCCATGGTGAATGCCTCATTTATTCAAGGATTTGCCTTCCATGACGTCGTCAAAAGCGCAGTCGACGGGTTTAACGTGTCGATGGTGGGCAATCAAGACGTCAACCCTGTACTGAGTAATCTGCTGAACCGCGGTGGCATGAACTCCATGATGAGCACGTTGTTGATCTGCTTTTGCGCCCTTTCATTTGCAGGCACATTGGCATTGAGTGGCGCACTGGAAGTGATCGTCCACGCACTCCTTAAGTTGGTGCATTCCACCGGCACCATGATCCTGGCCACACTGGCTTGTGGCCTGACGATGATCAGCGTCACCTGCAACGGGCAAATATCCATCCTGATCCCCATTGAAATGCTGCGTAACGCCTATATCGAACGCGGTCTGCACCCGAAGAATCTGAGCCGCACAGTGGAAGACTCCGCCACGATCTTTGAACCTATTCTGCCTTGGACCGCCGCAGGCGCCTACATGGCCGGCACCCTCGGTGTCGCCACTCTCAGCTACCTGCCATGGGCAGTGTTGTGCTGGAGCGGAATATTTTTTGCCACGCTGTGGGGATTTACCGGATTCGGTATTGCCCGGCTGAAAGAAGAAGAACAGCAGCAGTTGCTGGCCCAAACTGCCGATAACCTCAAATAAGGAAGCCCCTAATGTCATATTTTGATCAGCTTGAGCAAGTGCGCTACGAAGGCCCTGCCAGCAATAACCCACTGGCCTTCCGTCACTACAACCCGGATGAGCTGGTGCTTGGCAAACGCATGGCAGAGCACCTGCGCTTTGCCGCTTGCTACTGGCATACGTTCTGCTGGAACGGCGCCGACATGTTCGGTACTGACGCTTTCGATCGCCCCTGGCAGCAGCCGGGCGACGCACTGACGTTAGCCAAACGTAAAGCCGACGTGGCGTTCGAGTTTTTCCACAAGCTGAACGTGCCCTATTATTGCTTCCATGATGTTGATGTTTCACCGGAAGGCGCCTCACTGAAAGAGTATCTGCACAACTTCGCAGTCATGACTGACGTGCTGGAGGAAAAGCAGCACAGTAGCGGCGTGAAATTGCTGTGGGGCACCGCCAACTGCTTTACCCATCCGCGTTATGGTGCCGGTGCGGCCACCAATCCGGATCCGGAAGTCTTCAGTTGGGCGGCCACCCAGGTGTTCACCGCCATGAATGCTACCCAGCGTCTGGGCGGTGAAAACTACGTGCTGTGGGGCGGCCGTGAAGGCTATGAAACCTTGCTCAATACCGATCTGCGCCAAGAGCGTGAGCAAATTGGCCGCTTTATGCAGATGGTGGTGGAGCACAAGCACAAAACCGGTTTCCAGGGCACCTTGCTTATCGAGCCAAAACCCCAGGAGCCGACCAAGCATCAATACGATTACGATGTCGCCACCGTGTACGGCTTCCTCAAGCAGTTCGGCCTGGAAAAAGAGATCAAGGTAAATATCGAAGCCAACCACGCCACGCTGGCAGGCCACTCGTTCCACCATGAGATTGCCACCGCCATTGCGCTCGGCATATTTGGTTCCGTCGATGCCAACCGGGGCGACCCACAGTTGGGCTGGGATACCGACCAGTTCCCGATCAGCGTGGAAGAGAACGCCTTGGTGATGTTCGAAATTCTCAAGGCCGGGGGCTTTACCACTGGCGGGCTTAACTTCGACGCCAAGGTGCGCCGTCAAAGCACCGACAAATACGACCTGTTCTATGGCCATATTGGGGCTATGGATACCATGGCACTGGCGCTGAAGGTCGCAGCAAAAATGGTGACCGACGGCCAGTTGCATCAGCAGGTATCAAAACGCTATGCCGGCTGGAATGGTGAATTGGGCCAGCAAATTTTGCAGGGCAAACTGTCGCTCGAGGCGCTGGCACAGTACGCTGAAGGACATGCATTGGCACCACAGCACGTCAGCGGCCGCCAGGAACAGCTCGAAAACCTGATGAACCGCTATTTGTTCGGCTAACTGACCCCGCGCGGCACTCGCCGCGCCTTTAAGGATCTTTTTCATGTATATCGGCATCGACCTCGGCACGTCCGGCGTAAAAGTCATCTTGCTCAGTGAGCAGGGCCAATTGCTCGCCAGCCACGGTGAGTCGCTGCCCATCTCCCGCCCGCATCCCTTATGGTCAGAGCAGGCCCCGCAGGACTGGTGGCACGCCACCGATCGCGCCATGCTGGCGCTGGGCAAGCAGCACAGCCTGCAACAGGTGAAGGCCATCGGTCTCAGCGGCCAGATGCACGGCGCCACCCTGTTGGACGCACGGCAACAGGTGCTACGCCCGGCCATTTTGTGGAATGACGGCAGAAGCGGCGCGCAATGCCAGGCGCTGGAACAGGCGGTGCCGCAATCGCGGCAAATCACCGGCAACCTGATGATGCCGGGCTTCACCGCCCCTAAACTGCTGTGGGTGCAACAACACGAACCCAAGGTGTTTGATCGCATTGATAAGGTGTTGTTACCCAAAGATTACCTACGCTGGTGCATCACCGGCGATTTCGCCAGCGACATGTCGGACGCTGCCGGCACCGGCTGGCTGAACGTGGCGCAGCGCGACTGGAGCGACGAGATGTTGGCCGCCTGCGGCCTGAACCGCAGCCAGATGCCGCAACTGTTCGAGGGTAATCAGGTCACAGGGCAAACCCATACCGAACTGGCCCGGCGCTGGGGCATGTCCCCGGTGCCTGTCGTGGCCGGTGGCGGCGATAATGCCGCCGGGGCGATCGGTGTGGGGCTATATCAGGCCGGGCAGGCAATGCTGTCGCTCGGTACCTCGGGGGTTTATTTTGCCGTCAGCGACGGCTTTCTCAGCAACCCGGCCAGCGCAGTGCACAGCTTCTGCCATGCGCTGCCCGACACCTGGCACCTGATGTCGGTGACGCTAAGCGCCGCATCCTGTCTGGACTGGGTTTGCAAACTGACTAACGTCGAAGACGTTGCCACCCTGCTTCGCAATGTCGAACAGGCACCACCGGCGGTGGCCCCGCTGTGGTTTCTGCCCTACCTGTCCGGCGAACGGACGCCACATAACAATCCAAACGCCAAGGGGGCATTCTGGGGCCTCACCCACCAACATGGGCCGAACGATCTGGCTCGTGCGGTGCTGGAAGGCGTCGGTTTCGCCCTGGCGGACGGTATGGATGTACTGCATGCCAGTGGTCTACAACCTTCTGGCATCACCCTGATTGGCGGCGGCGCGCGTAGCCCGTTCTGGCGGCAAATGCTGGCGGATATCAGCGGCCAACGGCTGGAATACCGCACCGGCGGCGACGTCGGCCCTGCGCTGGGGGCCGCACGGCTGGCCCAGATCGCACTGAACCCGCAACGTTCACTCGGTGAACTGCTGCCAGAGTTGCCGCTGGAGCAGGTACATACCCCTGATGCCGAGCGCCACCAGCAGTACGCTGAACAACGCAGTACCTTCCGCGAACTCTATACTCGCTTGTTGCCGCTGATGTAATACCCTGCATACTTGAAGCTGCATCTTTGTTGGCTGCCATTACTCGCCCCAGTCACATAGTGGACTATGCTCCTGGGAACTCGCGCAGTTGCCGCCGCGATGCAGCTCCAATTATCTTGGGTATAATGCCGGAAGGCACTAGCTCTGCCCCTTATTATTGCCAAATCGAATAGTCTCCAGTGGCAAATGTCACTGCCAACCCGTCTGCTCCTCTCCTAAATTGGTGGCTGTCTTTTGACGCACCTCACCTCTGGATAAGGAACTGAACGTGGAAAAAAACCAACAACAAAGCCGCAGAGCTTTCCTCAGCCAAACCGGCAAAATCACCACCGCCTGTGCGGTAATCGGCCTGACAGGGGGCGTGGCACAAGCCGCCACACCAACGAGCAGCACATGTATACCAGAGACCACACCTATGACCCTGACCGACAGCCACTATTGGCTGAGCGACGTTCGGCTGGAAGAGGGTTTTGAGTACGATGGCGACACCGTCATCGGCACCCGCACCGCGCACTATCAGCTTGAAATCAAAGACGGAAAAATTGCAGCTATCCACCCGAAGGATGCGGCGGCACCCGCTGGCGTACCGTGCTATCAGGCACAGGGCCAATTGCTGTTACCGGCATTTCGCGACATGCATATCCATCTGGATAAGACCTTTTACAGCGGCCCATGGCAGGCACCGCGCCCGCGCCAGGGCAAAACCATCATGGATATGATTGCGCTGGAACAAACATTGATCCCCAAATTGCTGCCCACTTCGCAACAGCGCGCAGAAAATTTGATTGCCCTGTTGCAATCCAAAGGCAGCACCGTGGCGCGCAGCCACTGCAACATCGATCCGGTTAGCGGGCTAAAAAGTTTGGAACACCTGCAACGGGCACTGGAAAAGCACCAGGCAGATTTCAGCTGTGAAATCGTCGCCTTCCCGCAGCACGGGCTTTTGCATTCCAAAGTCGATGGACTGATGCGTGAAGCCATGCAGATGGGGGTGCAATACGTTGGCGGGCTGGATCCGACCAATGTCGACGGGGCGATGGAACAGTCGCTGGATGCCATGTTCCAGATTGCGCTCGACACCGGTAAAGGCGTCGATATTCACCTGCATGAAACCAGTCCAGCCGGGGTGGCAGCCATCAACTACATGATCGCCACCGTGGAAAAAAATCCATCTCTGCGCGGTAAAGTCACCATCAGCCATGCCTTCGCTCTGACAGTGCTGAATCCGAACGAATTAGAGGAAACCGCCACCCGACTGGCGGCGCAGCAAATCACCATCGCCTCTACGGTGCCGATTGGGGGGCTGATGATGCCACTGCCGCAGCTCAGTGAAAAAGGGGTATTTGTGATGACCGGAACCGACAGCGTGATCGACCATTGGTCCCCGTTCGGCACCGGCGATATGCTGGAAAAAGCCAACCTTTACGCCCAGCTCTATCGGGGTTCCGACGAATTCCATCTGTCACGGGCCATGGCGATTTCCACTGGCGGTGTGCTGCCGCTGAATGACAAAGGTCAACGGGTGTGGCCCAAAGCCGGGGACAACGCAGAGTTCGTGCTGATTGACGCCAGTTGCTCCGCCGAAGCAGTGGCCCGTCTGCCGACACGCCGCACCACCATCCATCAAGGGCGATTGGTGGCTGGTCAGGTTGGCAAAGCCTGATGCTGGTCCGCTGATGCCACTATGATGGCCGTTTTTGGCCTTCTGCTCTACAGGACAACGGCGCAGTATGACGTTATACCTAATTGGCGGAGGGCCGAAAATGTCACATAGCGCGTTATTGATCATTGATGTTCAACAATCATTCCAGCACCGTCCATTCTGGCAAGAGGACGATCTTCCCGCTTTCCAACAGGCGCTAACGCGGCTGATAGACGGTTGTCATCAGCAAGGTGTAGCGCTGGTTGATGTATTCCACGTGTCGCCACAAGGGCCATTTTCTTTGGCGTCCGGCTGGGTGAAGCGCTTGCCGTTCCTCGACCATCAGGCCGATATCACCGTACACAAACACGTGCACAACGCATTGACCGAGTCCGGCCTGGACGCCTGGCTGCGCCAACGGGATATTGATCATTTAATTATCTCCGGTATCCGCACCGAACAATGCTGCGAAACCACCACCCGAGTAGCGTCCGATCTTGGCTATCGAGTGACTTTCGTTACCGAAGCCACAATGACTTTTCCAATGCAACATCCCAACGGTGAGGTCTTTACCACCGAACAGCTCAAGCGGCATACTGAGACCGTGCTGGTCGACCGCTTCGCCCAGCTCGCCAGTGTGGATGAGGTGCTGGCGCAACTCTCACAGGAGTAATCATGCTGCAGGCCGTCTACTTTCTGATGCTGCCCAACGTGTTGTCACTGGACGTTAGCGGCCCGGCAGAAACCCTGCGTCTCGCCGGGCAGTTCAGCCTGCGCTACATAAGCCCACTACCGCAGATAACCTGTTCTATTGGCATGACGCTGAGTCAGTTGCAACCATTGCCCGAACGGCTGGAAGACAACGCTATTTTGGTCATCCCGGGTGTCAGCACATCACCCGGTGACGTTAACCATCAAGCCACCGAACAGGCTCGGCGATGGCTTGCAACACTGCAACCTGACTTGCAACAGCAACGTATCACGCTGGTCTGTGTCTGTTCCGGGGCACTACTAGCAGCACAGGCGGGTTTACTCGACAACCACCAATGCACCACTCACCACGACGTGATCGAACGCCTGCGTCAGCAGGCACCTACCGCATTAGTAAAAGAAAACCGCATCTTTGTTGAAGATCGCAGCATATACACCAGCGCTGGCATTACCGCGGGTATCGATCTGGCGCTGCACCTGATTAACCGCCAGTGCGGTGCCACACGGGCGATGGAAATCGCTCGCGAGATGGTGGTCTATTTTCGCCGTTCTGGCGACGATCCACAGCTTTCACCCTGGCTACGCTACCGCAACCATTTGCACCCGGCGGTACACCGCGCACAAGACGTGATGGCCGCCGAACCGGAGGCCGAATGGTCAGTGCCACAAGTCGCGGAAAAAGCTCACGTTAGCAGCCGCCATCTGGCGCGCTTATTCCGCAGCCATGTCGGCATCAGCGTGCGCGAATATCATGAGCAACTGCGGCTGGCGGTGGCGCAACAGCGCCTGCAACAAGGCTATGGGCTGGAGAAAGCGGCGTTGGCCGCGGGGTTTTCCTCTGGTCGCCAACTGCGCCGCGCCCAGCAGCGCAGCTCGATGTCGTTATGACACCAGTCGTCGGCTGTCGATTCTCTGTAACCCCATCGACAACAACAGGCTGAGCGCCAGCGCCACACCGAATACCCAGAAGATATCTAATAACGGATAGGAGGTCAGTTCCAGATGCCGGCTGCGCATAAAGTTGACGATAAAGGCGTGAAAACCGTATATCGCCAGCGAATGTCGGGAAAAAACGCTCAACCAGCCAATCGGCTCCGGCAAACAGTTTTTAAACCAGATCAACATCGATACTGCCGCAATAAACACCAACGGACCGCAGTAGATGTAGTAGGTATCGGCGAAGTTGCCGTTGATAGACATCTGGTTTTTAGTGCCATGAATGATCAACACCACACTCAGCACAAACCCCAATGCCGCCAACCCACTAACGCCACGCCCCTGAGTGTTCATCATGCCAATGGCTCGACCGGCCAACGCATACAGCAAGTAATAAAAAGTATCGCCATAGATATACAAATTAACCGGCAGTAAGTGAGTATTACCGAGCGTCAGCGAATGGGTATTGGGGTTGGCGATAACAGCCAGGATCACCAGCACGCCGGCCAGATAGCGGCGTGATACCGGTTTGACGTTGATCAGCGGTGATAGCAAATAAATCACTGCAATCGCATAGAAGAACCACAGGTGGTAAAACACCGGTTTCAACAGTATGCCGCGCAGCGACGGCCAGAAGCCGATTTTAGTAAACGCAGCAATATAGATCAGCGCGATCGCGCTATAGAACAAGATGCAGCAACCAATGCGGATGAAATGCTTTTTCCCGGCACTTTTTTCACCAAAAAACAGATAACCGGAAATCATGAAAAACAACGGCACCGAGACGCGCGACATCGAATTCAGCACGTTGGCAATATCCCAGTTATGCTCACCCACCGTCACACCACTGGTGACGTAATAGGTGGTCGCGTGGATCATCACCACCATCATGCACGCCACCGCACGCAAGTTATCTATCCAGCCAATTTTATTACTCAAAAGGTCGCCCGCAGTGTTGTCATCTTCGTCTGTTAAAAAGAGGTTAACTAGCGAAAGTGCGAGTGGCAACCCTGGCGGGCAATATCAGAATGTGCTGAAACAACACCTTATTATTGCTAAGGTGAACAATTGGCGGCAAAATAGCCGCCACAACTCGCTCAGATTGCGCTTCCCGCCCTGACAGTTCCTTATTTTCTCTTTACTTTCAGTACGATAAATATGAAAACAACATTACCACCTGCGGCTCGCTTGGGTCGACAGGCGCTTTTATTCCCTCTTTGTCTGGTGCTGTTCGAATTCGCCACCTATATCGCCAACGATATGATCCAGCCTGGCATGCTGGCGGTGGTGGCGGATTTCAACGCCGGTGAAGAGTGGGTGCCAACCTCAATGACCGCCTATCTGGCTGGCGGTATCTTCCTGCAATGGCTGCTGGGGCCATTGTCGGATCGCCGTGGTCGTCGTCCAGTGATGCTGGCTGGCGTGGCGTTCTTTATCGTCGCCTGTTTGGCCATTCTGCTAGTGACTAACATCGAGCAGTTTATCTTTATGCGTTTCTTGCAGGGAATTGGCTTGTGCTTTATCGGGGCTGTCGGTTACGCCACGATACAGGAGTCATTTGAAGAATCAGTGTGCATAAAAATTACTGCATTGATGGCCAACGTGGCGTTGATTGCCCCGCTGCTCGGGCCGCTGGCCGGTGCAGCGCTGATCCACGTCGCACCGTGGCAAAGCATGTTCGTATTGTTCGCCGCATTAGCCGCTTTTGCTTTTTACGGTTTGTGGAAGGCGATGCCGGAAACGGCCTCGTTGCAGGGTGAAAAACTCTCGGCGGCCAATCTGTGGCGTGATTATCGCCAGGTGCTAACCAACCGTCGTTTTGTCTGTGGGGCGCTGGCTATCGGTTTCGCCAGCCTGCCGCTACTGGCCTGGATTGCCCAATCGCCCGTGATCCTGATCAGCGGCGAGTCGCTGTCGACGCTGGATTACGGTCTTCTGCAAATCCCGGTATTTGGCGCGTTGATCCTCGGCAACCTGACACTGGCACGTATGACCGGTAAGAACAGTGTACAACGTTTGATCAAAATCGGTGCGGCACCCATGATGCTGGGGCTGTTGGTCGCGGCACTGGCCACGCTATTCTCTAGCCACGCTTATCTGTGGATGACCGCAGGTTTGAGCCTGTACGCTTACGGTATTGGGCTGGCTAACGCCGGGTTGTACCGCCTGACGCTGTTTTCCAGCAACGTCAGTAAAGGTACCGTCTCCGCCACCATGGGTATGTTGAGCATGATGGTGTTTACCGTCGGCATCGAACTGGCGAAAGTGGCCTACGTGTGGGGCGGCAGTGGGTTGTTCAATCTGTTCAACCTGGTGAGCGGACTGTGTTGGCTGGCACTGGTAGCGCTGTTCCTCAGCAAACGCCGCAGTGGCGACGCCACCCCGACGCCTAACGCTGCGCTGTAATCCAAGCGGGGCATTCGCCCCGCTTACCCACCAAATAGACCGCCGTCGCGCAGCAGATGCTGGTTTCCCTTGCGGCGGGTGAAACCGCTGCGATCAAAGAATTCCAATACCTGAATCGCCAGTTTGCGGCCAACACCGAGCCGATCGCGGAAATCCGCCGCGTTCGCGCTGCCCTGCGCCGCATCAAGCTCACGGATCAGCGCAGCGAACTGTTCGATACGTTGGCTGAGGTAGTAACGATCTACCACCACTGCCGTGACATGGCCCAACTGGGCCGCTTTACGCAGCGTCGCCCGCACCCGCGTCTCGCCCTCACCCAATTCAGCCGCCAGATCACGCACCCACCAAGCCTCGTCACCGAACAGTGGCTCGATACGTACCCACAGAGCCAGTTCTTCCGCATTGAACGACAAGCCGTGTTCCGGCAGGTGCAGCCAGCCACGCGTGTTGTTTAATAACCCATCGGCCAGCAACCGATCGATCATCATAAACACCAGAGGTTCAGAAAGCTGTGGCAAGGCCATACGCCGCAACCGTGCACGCCCAAGACCGAGTTGATCGGCATGCTGCTGGTGATACTCAGCCAATAGTTGCAACAGCTTTTGTTGGCCCTGCAGCACATTCTCTTGCGCCAGTGCCATATCGCCGGCAATCAGCAATTCATGGTCTGCCAACATCGCTGCCAGCTCGCTGTCGGTGAGTTGTCGCGCCCAGGCAAAAGCAGCCAGATCCAGTGCCCCATTAGGCAAATGCAGTGCCAACGCCTGCTGGTCATCACCTGCCTGCGCCAGTGCAGCCAACCAAGCCAGATACTCAGGCTGGCGCTTACCGCGCCTTGGCGTGGTCAAACTCAGAACCCGTGCGCCGCCCAAGGTGTGGCGAGCACCAATATCCCGCAGAACCAGCCGATCGTTTTCGGCCAACCACAGTGGGCGATCAAGAATGAGCTCAGCCAGTTCTTCATTCAACAGCGAAATCCGCCCGGTGATATGGCTGGCAGCATGATGCAGATGCAGTGGCTGCCAGTGCTTTATCGGCTGGTCAGCATCCAGCCGGACCAGAATGCGCTCGGCGGCAACCCGTGGCTTTTTCGCTAGCAGCCAGTCACCCCGAGCTACCTGTTCTTTACTGACGTCACCGCTGATATTCAGCGCAATACGCTGCCCGGCTTGTGCCTGCTCAACCTGTTGGTTTTGGGCGTGCAGACCGCGTACCCGTACTGGAGCATCTACGCCAGTCAGCCACAGCTGGTCACCCACAGCTACCTTTCCACCCAGCGCAGTACCCGTCACCACCAGACCGGCGCCTTTCACACTGAACGCACGATCCACCGCCAGGCGGAAACGGCGCATCAACGCATGTTCGTCAGGCTGTAATGCCAACAAATGCTCACGCAACGCGTCGATGCCCTGAGCCTGTTGCGCAGCGGTAACGAACACGGGCGTTTGATACCAACCCTGCTGCGCCAGTTCGTCGCCAATCTGCAACCGCACCTCGTCAACACGCACGTCATCTACCCGGTCGGCTTTGGTCAGTACCACCGTCAATGCCGGGCGGCCACTCAAACGCAGGATAGCCAGATGCTCCCGGGTCTGTGCCATGATGCCGTCGTCGCAGGCCACTACCAGCAACGCATGGTCAATGCCGCCAACGCCTGCCAGCATATTGGCGAGGAATTTTTCATGGCCAGGCACATCAATAAAACCTAATACCCGGCCATCAGGCTGCGGCCAGTAGGCATAGCCCAGATCGATGGTCATGCCACGGCGTTTTTCTTCCGGCAGGCGATCCGCATTGATCCCGGAGATCGCCTGGAGCAGGGTCGTTTTGCCATGATCGACATGACCTGCGGTGGCAATAATCATGCGTTCAATGCCTCAATCAGCGTATCTTCCTGTTCCAGACAGCGCAGATCGAGCCATAGCCTGCCGTCATTAATCCGACCAATCACCGGTTGCGGTAAACGACGCCAACGCTCAGCCAATGCCTCCAGGGTCGCGCCACGACCGTCGAGCGGCTCAAAGGTCAACGCATAGCTCGGTAGCCGATCCACCGGCAACGAACCGCTGCCAATCTGCGACCAACAGGGTTCGGCTCGCAGGCAGAAATGCTCACTGAACTGCGGTTTGAGAACCTGTAACAGACGTACTGCCGCGTCTTCCATTGCCTGTTGTGGGCGAGTTAATAAACGCAGCGTCGGCAGATGATCCGCCAGCAGTTCGGGTTGCTGATAGAGGCGCAAGGTGGCCTCCAGCGCAGCCAACGTCAGCTTGCCAACGCGCAGTGCGCGCTTCAGTGGGTGCTGTTGCAACCGGGCAATCAGCGCCTTTTTACCGACGATGATGCCGGCCTGCGGGCCGCCCAGCAATTTGTCACCAGAGAATGTCACCAGATCCACCCCGGCCGCCAGCAGCCGCTGTGGCATAGGCTCGGCCGGCAGGCCGTACTGCGCCATATCAATCAGAGAGCCACTGCCCAGATCGGTCGCCGTTGGCAGGCCATGTTCTGCGCCAAGCTGCGCCAGTTCAGCTTCATCAACTGCAGCGGTAAATCCTTGAATACTGTAGTTGCTGGTATGCACCTTCATCAGCAGGCCAGTTTGCTCGTTAATCGCATTGCGGTAGTCTTTCAGATGAGTACGGTTGGTGGTGCCCACCTCGACCAATTGGCAGCCCGCCTGGCGCATCACGTCGGGTATACGGAAAGCCCCGCCAATCTCTACCAGTTCACCACGCGACACGACCACCTGCTTACCCGGTGCGACCGCCGCTAACATCAGCAACACCGCCGCCGCATTGTTATTGACGATGCAGGCATCTTCCGCACCAGTCAGTTGGCACAGCAAATCTGCGACAGCACGGTCACGATGCCCCCGGCCGGCGCCATCGAGATCGTATTCCAACGTCACCGCCGATCCCATTGAACGCGTCACCGCCTCAATAGCCGGTTGCGCCAGTAAGGCACGACCAAGGTTAGTGTGCAGCACGGTGCCGCTCAGATTGAAAACTGGCGCCAATGCCGAACGCTGCTGCTGCATCAACGCAGTGCAGAGTGCCTGCGGCCAGTCACCACACCAGTCAGGTAACCTCTGATGTTGTTTTATCGTCTCACGCGCTTGCCATTGCAGTTGGCGCAGCAACTCGCTTATCAGCGTTTGACCATGCTGCGCCACTAACGGCTCGATCGCAGGGTCACGCAGTAGACGGTCAATAGCGGGTAATTGGCTGTAAAGATGCTGGGATTCAGTGCTCATGGTCGCTCGGTTTAAGTGTTATGGTCTCGGCATAAAGCAGAACCCCGCCGCAGCGGGGTGAGAGAAGATCAGGGGGGCATCGTGCGGGCAAAACTTTCGCGGGCAAACAAGCGTTCGGCCAGTTTGATCAACGCTGGGCGCTCGACGCACCAATTGGGCATGATACGACGGAAATTGAGATAACCCAGCGCGCAACCGGTCGCAATATCCGCCAGTGTCAGCGTTTCGGTGTTCAACAGCTTTTTTTCCTGCGCCAGTTTTTCCAGCACGTCCAGCCCGTGCGTCAGCTTGGCACGCTGGCGCAGGATCCAATTTTCATCCTGTTTATCCGACGCCCGCATGCTCTCGCGGTACAGCGTGGCAGCGGCCTCGGTCACGCCATCCGCCAAGGCTTCCACCTGACGTATGTGCAGCGCCGACAGGCGATCGGCAGGTAAAAATGACGGAGCAGAGGGCAAGGTTTCAAGGTATTCGGCGATCACGCGCGAGTCGTAAAATACCGCACCGTCGTCGGCCACCAACACCGGCACCTTGGAGAGCGGATTTAGCTCTACCACCCGGCTGCCCGGCTCATAGGGCGGATCGTTAACAAATTCGAACGCGATCCCCTTTTCCAGCAGCATCACGGAAATCTTGCGGACAAAAGGGCTGGTGTAACTGCCAATAAGCTTCATCAGTCTTCCCCTCGGCTTGCAAACCACAGCGTTGTTATTTCACCGCCAGCGAGTCGATAATCCGCTGAACCAGCGCTTGATGCGCCTCCGGCGTTTTAGCCGGTGACAACATTTGCAACGTCACCACCCGCTTATTGAACACCGTTAGCACGATGGTGGACACCACCTTCTGCCCGTTGACGCTCTGTTCGGTATCCACCCGATGGAATTTCTGTTTGCCAACGGTGAACGTCTCTTCTTTGGTGGTCTGGATATTTTGATAGCGATCCCCGAGCTCGGTGATAATGCTCTGGGTGAGCTCTTTCAGCATTTTATCGCTGGTATTGAGCTTCATATCATCAGGCGGGATCACTTCGGAAGATACCGTACTCTGGCGCGATTTACCGTCGAGGAAGCGTTGAATAGTCGACTTGTTGTCGTTAATGATGCCGCTGTTCTTGGTCTGATCGCTAAAACCCGGCGGCAGTTCAAAGGTAATATTGCCCTTCTGCAGCAAGACTTTCAGCCCGGGAACCGGTGCAGGAGGGGTTTCCACTACCGGTGGTGGCGGTGCCGGTTGCGTGACGGTCGGTTTGGTATCCGGCTTTGGTACTGCCGGTTTGGTATCGTCCTTGTTGTCACAGGCCGTCAGCCCGATAGCGACAACAGCAACCGCAGTGAATTTCGCAATGGTCTTCAACATCGTCCGTCCCTTTCCTTTCGCTTCGCGCGTCATTGCGTAAACGTAGCAAGTCACCCCGGCGAATGCCAGAAGCCCAGTCTGAAATTAATCATCCGATAAATGATAAGGGCCGAATATATTCAGCCCATAAAGCCAGATATTACGAACCTGGGAACAGGAATGGGTTGATGCTGCTGCGGGCAAAACCTTCGTCTTCCATTTTGGCATCAAGCACCAGCGTGGCCAAATCATCCGCTACCGCCTCAACCTGCGGGTCTTTTTCCTGATACAAAATTTTCAGGTAGGTACCGCAGTCGCCGCAGCTCTCCGCCTTCACTGCAGCCAGTTCGCTGTCCAACGACCAGTAGTTGAGATCGCGGGTCTGTTCGCAGTTACTGCATTTTATCCGCACCACATGCCACTCGCTTTCACACAAGTTACAGTGCAAATAGCGTAGACCGCTGACGGTGCCAATATGCACGACACTGGCTACCGGGATGCTGCCGCACACTGGACAGAATTGGCGATGCTCACCATATTCAGCCCGTGCTTTACCCGGGATTTGGCTGGCCATCTGCGCCCAATAAAGGGATAACGCGGCCCAGATAAACGGCGCCTTCTCACTGCCAATCTTGCCGAAATCCTGATTAAGCAACGCCTGAGCCATCAGTTCCAACTCATGTGCCGATGCCTTTTCCAGATTATCCAGCACGGCCAGAATATGCTCTGGTGCTTCAGGACGCAGTTCTGCGATCAGCGAGCTCAACAGCTTGTGCCAATGCTCACTACGTGGGTAAACGCTCAGGTCCAATGGTGGCTTGCCACTAGCAGCCCCTTGCTGCAACGCGTCGGTAAGATCAAGCTGTAGCGGGTTGTCGTGTAAGGCGTGATGCTGTGCTTCGGCCAGTTGTGCAGCGAAGTTCAGATAGTCGCCCAGCGGGTTGTCGGTCGCCAACTTGCGAAGACGCTCGGCACGGCGGCTATATAGGCTTTTCAGATTCGCGAAAAGTAACGGCGGGATGGTTTCCGCCGTTGTGGACTTCTCGCGCTGTGCCCCTAGTTGCTCTTTAGGAACAATGCGGATACTCATCAGGGTTTGTCTTCCTGTTGTTTCTCGCGGACCTCTCGGTACCAGCGCGGGTGATGTTTTTTAGCCCAAGCCGCCGGCACCCAGCCTTCCACCATGGCAGTAATGGTGCCTTTTACCCAAAGCGCGGCGTAAATGTGCACCATAATCACGATGATAAGACCAACAGCCGCCAGTGAATGCACCAACAGCGCGATACGGATCAGCGGTATCGGGAATGACGGCGCAAAGTACGGCCGCCAGATCACCACACCGCTGGCCAGCAGCAGCACCAGACTAATGATTGCCGCCCAGAATACGCACTTCTGACCGAAATTATAACGTCCGGTGTCACCCACTTCCTCGTTCATGACGATTTTTTGGATGTTTTTGGCCCAGACGATGTCTTCGCGGTTGATCAGATTATGCTTCCAGTAACGCAAGAACATCAGCAGGAAGGCCGCAAACATAATCACCCCGACAAAGGGGTGCAGAATACGCGCCAACTGCGGTGTGCCGAGAATGTTCATCAACCAATTGAAGGAGGGGAAGAAGAACCCCAGCCCGCTGATGGCGGCGAACACAAAGCAGAACGCCACTATCCAATGGTTGATTCGCTCCGGCGCGCTATAACGCTGAATACGCTTTTCCTTCTTCATTTGCGCGTCTCCTCATCGTGCGGCTCATCGTCTTCGTCCTCGTCGACGCGGTTAGGACCGACACCGACATAGTGGAATACGCTGGCTGCAAAGGTAGCGGCAAAGCCGATGGCCGCCAGGGGCTTCCACACGCCTTTCCAGAACGTGATCGCCGGGCTGATCGTCGGGTTATCCGGCAAACCGTGATAAAGCTGCGGTTTGTCGGCATGGTGCAGCACATACATCACATGGGTGCCGCCCACGCCCGCCGGATCGTACAGACCGGCGTTCTGATAACCACGAGAGTTCAGCTCGCTGACGCGTTCGGCGGCTACCTCCTTCATGGCGTCCTTGGTACCGAAATGGATGGCACCGGTTGGACAGGTCTTCACACAGGCTGGTTCCTGGCCGACATCAACGCGATCGACGCACAGGGTACATTTGTATACCCGGTTGTCGTCCTTGTTCATGCGCGGCACATCGAACGGGCAACCAGCGATGCAGTAACCACAGCCGATACAGTGCTCGGACTGGAAGTCGACAATGCCGTTGGCGTACTGGATGATCGCCCCTTCCGACGGGCATGCCTTCAGGCAGCCCGGATCGGCACAGTGCATGCAGCCGTCTTTGCGGATCAGCCACTCCAGCTTGCCGTTTTCCTCCACTTCGGAGAAGCGCATCACCGTCCACGACTTGGCGGTCAGATCGGCGGGGTTATCGTACACCCCGACGTTGTGACCGATTTCATCGCGGATGTCGTTCCATTCAGAACACGCCACCTGACAGGCCTTACAGCCGATACAGGTGGTGACATCGATCAGTTTAGCCACTTCTTCCTGGTGGTCACGGGCGCGGGGCGCCGGCGTGAAGCCATTGGTGGCGGATTTACGAATGATGTCTTGAGATTGCATTGCCATAATTCGTCTCCGTTACACCTTTTCCACGTTAACCAGGAACGCCTTGAACTCTGGCGTCTGCGTATTAGCATCACCGACAAACGGCGTCAGCGTGTTAGCGATAAAGCCTTTCTTCGCTACCCCTTCGTAACCCCAGTGGATCGGGATACCGATGGTGTCCACATCCTGACCGTGCACCTGCAAGGTACGAATACGTTTGGTTACGACAGCCTTGGCCTTGATAAAGCCGCGGTTGGAGCTGACCTTCACCGTATCGCCATGCTGAATGCCTTTTTTCGCCGCCAGCGACTCGCCAATTTCCACAAACTGCTCCGGCTGCGCGATAGCGTTTAGCACCGCATGCTTGGTCCAGTAGTGGAAGTGCTCGGTCAACCGGTACGTGGTACCAACGTACGGGAACTTGTCGGAGGTCCCCATCGCCGCCAGATCGTCCTTGAACACCCTTGCCGCCGGGTTGGAAACCACGTTAGGGTGCAGCGGGTTAGTCCCGAGCGGCGTTTCAAACGGCTCATAGTGTTCCGGGAACGGACCTTCGGCCATTTTATCGACGGCAAACAAGCGGCCCATGCCTTCCGGCTGCATGATGAATGGCCCGACGTCACTGCCTGGTGCAGCGGCACTGTAGTCTGGGATATCTACCCCGCCCCACTTGGCGCCGTCCCACTCCAGCAACTGACGTTTTGGATCCCAAGGTTTACCTTGCGGATCAGCCGAAGCACGGTTGTACAGAATGCGGCGATTGAGCGGCCAAGCCCAGGCCCAGCCCAGCGTATTGCCGAGGCCGGATGGATCGGCATTGTCGCGGCGTGCCATCTGGTTACCGGCTTGCGTCCAGCTACCGGCGAAGATCCAACAGCCGCTGGCAGTAGTACCGTCGTCACGCAAATGCGCAAAGGTACTGAGTTGTTCACCCTTTTTCGCCAACACTTTACCGTCAGCGTCGAGGATATCTGCCAATGCCTTGCCGTTGCTTTCCATCGCTACTTCTTCCGAAGCAGGATCTTCCGGTGTCAGGTAATCCCAGGTCATGTTCAGTACCTGCTCCGGTACTGCACCACCTTCACGCGCATACATCTCACGCAGACGGATAAAGATACCCGCAAGGATTTCCCCGTCGTGCTTCGCCTCGCCTGGGGCATCAGCACCTTTCCAGTGCCATTGCAGCCAGCGCCCGGAGTTCACGATCGAACCGTTTTCTTCGGCGAAGCAGCTAGACGGCAGACGGAATACCTCGGTTTGAATCTTCGACGGATCGACGTCGTTGAATTCACCGTGGTTCTGCCAGAAGTTGGACGTTTCGGTATTGAGTGGATCGATGGTCACCAGGAACTTCAGTTTTGACAGCGAGGCCACCACCTTGTTCTTGTTCGGGAACGACGCCACAGGGTTGAAGCCCTGACAGAAGTAACCGTTGACCTTGCCTTGCGACATCAGCTCGAAGTACTGCAATACATCGTAGCCTTTGTCCCACTTCGGCAACCAGTCAAAGCCCCAGCTGTTGTCCTTCTGCGCCTTATCACCGTAGAAGCTCTTCATCATACTGACGAAGAATTTCGGGTAGTTACTCCAGTAGTTCACCTGGCCCGGCAACACCGCTTTCGGCGTGTTCGCTTTCAGGTAAGTATCGAGATCAGTCTGTTTTTCCGAAGGCAATGTCATATAGCCTGGCAGGCTCTGCGACAGCAGACCCAGATCGGTCAGCCCCTGGATATTGGAGTGGCCACGTAGCGCGTTAACGCCACCGCCTGCCATACCCATGTTGCCGAGCAACAGCTGGATCATTGCCATAGTGCGAATGTTCTGCGCGCCGACCGAGTGCTGAGTCCAGCCCAAAGCGTACAGGAACGACGCGGTTTTATCCGCCACGCAGGTTTCAGCAATGTATTCGCACACCTTGATGAAATCTTCGGTAGGCGTACCGCAGATATTGTTCACCACCTCCGGCGTATAACGGCTGACGTGCTGTTTCAGCATGTTCCACACGCAACGCGGATCCTGCAGCGTCAGATCACGCTTGGCAAAGCCGTTTTCATCAAGCTGGTAGTTCCAGGTGGTTTTGTCGTACTTGCGGTTTTCTGCATCGTAACCGCTGAACAAACCGTCTTCGAAGGTAAAGTCTTCTCGCACCAGCAAACTGGCGTTGGTGTAGGCATGAACGTATTCGCGGTTAATTTTGTCGTTGGTCATCAGGTACAGCAAGACGCCCGACAGGAAGGCAATGTCGGTCCCTGAACGGATCGGCGTGTAAAAATCCGCCACCGATGCGGTACGGGTAAAGCGCGGATCGATCACGATCAGCTTGGCTTTATTATGAATTTTGGCTTCCATCGCCCAGCGGAATCCCACCGGATGCGCTTCCGCCGCATTACCGCCCATGACGACAATCAGATTCGCGTTCTTGATATCAACCCAGTGGTTGGTCATCGCACCGCGACCAAATGTTGGAGCAAGACTTGCTACCGTTGGTCCGTGTCAGACACGTGCTTGGTTGTCTACGGCAAGCATGCCGAGAGCGCGACTAAATTTTTGGGTCAAATACCCGGTTTCGTTACTGGAAGCGGAGGCACACAACATGCCAGTGCTGAGCCAGCGGTTGACGGTCACGCCCTGTTCGTTGGTTTTAACGAAATTGGCGTCACGGTCTTCTTTCATCAGCTTGGCGATGCGCGTGAAGGCGTCGTCCCAAGTGAGGCGTTGCCATTTGTCGGAGCCTGGCGCACGGTATTCTGGATACTGGAGACGGCTTGCACTGTGGATAAAGTCGACCAGACCCGCGCCTTTCGGGCAAAGCGCGCCGCGGTTGACCGGGTGATCCGGGTCGCCTTCAATGTGGAAAATGCTTTCTTTGGCGTTTTTGGCGCCATCACCAAGGCTGTACATCAACAGCCCACAGCCGACGGAACAATACGTACAGGTATTACGGGTTTCACGGGCACGCAGCAATTTGTACTGCCGGGTTTCCGCTAACGCCACTTCTGGGGCAAAACCCAGTGCAGCCACCGTCGTTCCTGCCATACCGCCAGCGCAGATCTTAAAGAACTGCCTTCTGCTGACCTGCATGGGGGTCTCCTTTCACTCGCGATTGTCACATTGTTTCAAATGGCGCTTTCCCCCTTGAAGCGGGAAGCGCTAAAATTACTGTTGTTTTTACCCCATGAATTTTAAGTTACGACATGAAATCCGTAGGGTATATGTTGGTTCGGCCAGCGGCCGCCATGACGCAAAGATATTACCACAACGTACATGGGGTTGTTACAAACAGGTGCCAGTTAAGTGAACACTATAGACCCAGAGCAACACATCAATGAGACTCAACTCACAGGGGTGACCCAGTCCCAGGTGTATCAACGTGGGCAACTCACCACCGCACAGCAGGACTGGCTGGCGGAAGAGGTCCCGGTCGCGCTGGTCTATAACGGCATTTCTCACGTGGTGATGATGTGCACACCCAAAGATCTGGAGGCATTCGCCCTGGGTTTTTCCCTGTCCGAAGGCATCATTGAGTCACCGCGCGATATCTACAGTATAGAGATTAACCAAACCTGTAACGGTTTGGAGGTGCAAATAGAGCTGTCCAGCCGTCGCTTTGCCGGGTTGAAAGAGCGTCGCCGGGCTATGGCAGGCCGCACTGGCTGTGGCGTGTGTGGCATCGAACAGTTAGCGGATATTTTTCGCCCACTGCCTGCGCTGCCGTTTACCCAAAGCTTTTCCCTCACCCATCTTGATTCTGCATTGAAACAACTGCGAGAAGTGCAGTCAGTTGGGCAACTGACTGGTTGCACCCATGCCGCCGCCTGGTTGTCGCCACAAGGGGAATTACTCGGCGGATGTGAAGACGTGGGCCGTCATGTCGCTCTGGACAAGCTGCTCGGTGTACGTGCCAAAGAGGGCTGGCAACAAGGTGCTGTATTAACCTCCAGCCGCGCCAGCTATGAAATGGTGCAAAAGGCTGCCATGTGTGGCGTGGAGATTTTGTTCGTGGTTTCTGCGGCAACCTCACTGGCGGTGGAGATCGCCGAACGCAGCAACCTGACGCTGGTCGGCTTCAGCAAACCCGGCCGTGCCACGGTGTTTACCCACCCGCAGCGCATTGTGGATTAGCCTAAAACCACACGATAAGTAGGGCATTGATAATCATTTTCAATATCATTTAAATAACTATAATGATCCGACTGCTTACGCGGTGCTCACATAATGCGCCGCCCATATACCCTTGGAGATGATGATTATGAGTTATTCACTGCCATCCCTGCCGTACGCCTACGACGCACTAGAACCGCATTTCGACAAGCAGACGATGGAAATCCATCACACCAAACACCACCAGACTTACGTTAACAACGCCAACACCGTGCTGGAAGCTTATCCAGAACTGGCCCAATACAGCGTTGAAGAACTGATCCAGGATCTGGATAAAGTGCCTGCTGACAAACGTACCTTCATGCGTAACAACGCTGGCGGCCACGCTAACCACAGCCTGTTCTGGAAAGGCCTGAAAATCGGCACCACTCTGGGTGGCGATCTGAAAGCTGCTATCGAACGTGATTTCGGCAGCGTTGAGAAATTCCAGGAAGAGTTCGAGAAAGCCGCAGCGACCCGCTTCGGTTCAGGTTGGGCTTGGCTGGTGCTGAAAGGCGATAAACTGGCTGTAGTGTCTACTGCTAACCAAGATAGCCCGCTGATGGGCGAAGCCGTTGCCGGCGCTTCAGGCTTCCCAATCGTGGGCCTGGACGTGTGGGAACACGCTTACTACCTGAAATATCAAAACAAACGTCCAGACTACATCAAAGCATTCTGGAACGTGGTTAACTGGGATGAAGCCGCTGCACGCTTCGCTGCGAAGAAGTAATTCGCCCCCAGCAATAAAGATACCCGCTTAGTGCGGGTATTTTTTTGACCAAAATTCGCTAAAGTTTGACCGCTCTTTGCCGATGGTTTGTTCAATTGACGTTCGCCCGGAAAGGAAAAACATTATGGCGGCATTGCAAACATTGGCAGGAAAGTTCGTTCATCTCACCGTCGGCAAAAAGCTCGGACTCGGATTTGGTCTCATGCTGTTGCTGACCGCGATCATCGCCGGTACCGGCGCCCAGTACCTCAGTATCATTGAATCGCGGGCCTATCGCATTGATTTCAGCAATCGCCTGAACGACGAAATTAATCAGGCCAAATATAACCGTGCGCTATTTGGGCAAACTTACAAACCGGAATACCTGAACAATAACCGCACCAGCATCGAAAACGCGGTAAAGCTGATCAACCAGGGTCAGAACCTGAATTGGGATCCTCAGAGCAAAAAAGACCTTCAACGCTTGGTCGTGCTGATCAGCCAATACCAGCAGCAGCAAAATGCTTTCGAAAAGGCGGTGGCGGCGAAAGATGCCGTGCGTCAAAGCTGGAACATGTCGGAGGTGCAGGACAACCTGAACCAAGTGGAACGCCAACTCACCAATGGTGACCTGCAACTGGCCTTTATTCAGTTGAACCAGAAACTGACGCTGGTGCGCTACGGTGCACGCGGCTTGTTACTTAGCCTGAGCGCTGAATCCGAAGCACCGCTGGTCGCGGCAATTGACGACGCACGTAGCGCGGCTAATGCACTGAGCCGACGGCTCAGCGACGCCCAACGTCCTCTGCTGCAACCCTTGCTGACCGCCCTCGACGACTATAAAAACCGTATTGAAGCCTACCTACCGGCCTATCAACAGGAACAGTTAATCAGCCAACGCCTGGGCAACAGTGCGCAGGAAGTCGGTACACTGGTCAACGCCTTTTTACAGGATGAATTGACGCAAACCCATAACGACATCAATTCTGCACAAGTGCAAATGGGCGTTACCACACTGATTGCCATCATCGTCGGTTTGCTGGTTGCCTGGCGTATCACCTTGCAAATCACCCGGCCGCTGCAAAGTACGCTCGCATTGGCGGAACGTATCGCCAGTGGCGATCTGCGACAGGCACAGACCAGCACCCGTCGTGATGAACTGGGCCAATTGCTGAACGCAGTCGCAGCCATGAGCCAAAACCTGCGCGATATGATTGAGAAAATTCAGATGGGGGTCAGCCAGGTGTCCACTGCCGCCGCAGAGATCGCCGCGGGTAACACCGATTTGTCCTCACGTACTGAACAACAAGCCGCCGCAGTGGAAGAAACGGCCGCCAGCATGGAGCAACTGACCGCGACGGTGAAACAAAACGCTGAAAACGCCCACCACGCCAATCAGCTGGCCACCGATGCTTCACAGACGGCCCAGCAAGGTGGCAAGTTAGTAGAAAACGTAGTTAGCACGATGCGCGATATTTCCAGCAGTTCGCAGCGAATCGCTGAAATTACCACCCTAATCAACGGCATTGCTTTCCAGACCAATATCTTGGCACTCAACGCAGCGGTAGAAGCCGCACGCGCCGGTGAGCAAGGTCGTGGCTTCTCGGTTGTGGCCAGCGAAGTCCGTAATCTGGCACAGCGCAGCGCCCAAGCGGCGAAAGAGATCGAAGGGTTGATTGCCGAGTCGGTTAACCGAGTGCAGACCGGCACCACACTGGTGGAGAACACCGGCAACACCATGGAGCAGATTGTCCTGTCGGTTACCCATGTGCGTGACATTATGGCGGAAATCGCCGCCGCCTCCGACGAGCAGACCCGCGGCATAGCCCAAATCGGTCAGGCGATTGTCGAAATGGATCACACCACCCAGCAGAACGCCGCACTGGTGGAAGAATCCGCCGCCGCCGCCGACTCGCTGGAGGAACAGGCAGAAATGCTGTTGCAGAGTGTATCAGTGTTCCGTCTGGCAGAGCAGCCGGCACCTGCTGCCGTGAAAACCGCAACGCCGAAAGCCCCATCCCGCAAACCGGTCCCCCATACCGACACACAAGACAACTGGACGACGTTCTAATTTTCCCCCGCCCGAAACCTCTCGGGCGGGTTATTGTTCCCTCCTGCCAACTCAGGCTATTCTGGTCCTTCGACGCGAGACATGGAGGCGTATATGCATCATCCTGAGGTTTATATCGGCACTATCCAACCCTATGAAGGCGGGCGGCCTAGCGGCATCGCCAAGCGCTTGGTGGACGGTGCAGTCAAGCTGACCCCGCTCGGCCTGGAAGGCGATGAACAAGCGGAGAAAAGTTATCACGGCGGCCCAGACCGCGCGCTGTGTCACTATCCACGTGAACATTATGACCATTGGCGTGAACAGTTTCCGGCGCTGGCCGAACAGTTCAGCGCGCCTGCTTTTGGCGAGAATATTTCTACCCTGGGGCTGACCGAACACAACGTGTTTATGGGTGACATCTTTCGCTGGGGTGAAGCACTGATCCAGGTCACCCAGCCACGCTCCCCTTGTTTCAAGCTCAACTACCATTTTGATATCGATGACATCTCAGTGCTGATGCAGCAAAGCGGTCGATGTGGCTGGCTGTACCGCGTGGTGTCTGCCGGTAAAGTCAGCGGCGATCATCCGCTGGAACGGGTAATGCGCAACAGTGATGTTTCGGTCGCCGAGGCCATTAGCATCGCCTGGCATATGCCGTTTGATGAAGAACAATATCGCCGCCTGCTGGCCGTCGCCGGGCTATCTGCCAGTTGGAGCAAAACCATGCTCACGCGCGTCACCGAAGGCCGTATTGAAGACTTTAATCGCCGTTTGTTGGGCCGCTAAATAAGCTGGCTGGGAATAAAACATGGCGCGGCATGCTGCGCCAAACATTTTCAGCCACCTATACTGTTCAGCGTCGGTCGTTCCGACAACCTCTTTCAGGCAGGAGCAAAGCTATGAACACCTCGTCTCATTCGATCCACCATGCTGCGGCAGAAGGCTACCAGGCCAACGCCGATCGTTACGTTAAGGGCCGACCTGATTATCCACCGGAGATCGCCGTCTGGCTGCGCGATACCATCGGCCTTCATGCGGGTATGACAGTGATCGATCTCGGGGCCGGCACCGGCAAGTTCACCCCGCGCTTACTGGAAACGGGTGCGCAGGTAATCGCCGTTGAACCCGTGGCGCAGATGCTGGAAAAGCTCTCAGCAGCGCTGCCGCAAGTGAAAACATTAGCGGGTACAGCCGAGTCGATCCCCCTGCCGGATGAGTCGGTTGACGCAGTGGTCTGCGCGCAATCTTTCCACTGGTTCGCCACACCACAGGCTTTGGCCGAGATCCAACGAATCCTTAAGCCCGGCGGCAAACTTGGTCTGGTGTGGAACATGCGTGATGCACGCGTCAGTTGGGTACGTAAACTGAACCAAATTGTCGATCGTCACGAAGGTGACGCGCCGCGTTTCTACACCGGTGAATGGCGTAAGCTTTTCCCGTCTAAAGGATTAGAGGCGTTGCAAGAACAGGTATTTATGCTTGCCCATCAAGGCGCGATAGAAGATGTGATTTATAACCGGGTGCGCTCCACCAGCTTTATTGCCGCTTTACCGCAGCAACAACAAGAACAGGTGATCGATCAGATTCGGCAATTGGTGGCTGAAGAAGGGGAATTGCAGGGCAAAGAAACGGTAACTGTGCCCTATCAAACCAAGGCGTATTTCACCACCAAGCGATAAAAGCCAGACACCCACCTAACCAAAATCATTGAAACTGCATCAAGGCTACTCGCAGTGACCCTGAAGGGATAAGGCCCACGGATGGGCCAAAGATACGCTCGCAGCTAGCACGGATGCAGCGTCGAGTATGACGAGTATTGGCTGATCAGAACGCTTTTCTGGCGTAACCGGTAACCACTTTCAGGCCCATTTCACGGCCAAGAGCAGTCATCGGGTGCACCACGATCAGACCGCGCACGTTTTTCTTCAACGTACCCATATCAGCCTGTTCTTTCTTGGTGATCTCACGGCTGAATGGTAATTGGCTCAGCTTCTGCGCTTCTGCGCTCAGCTTCTCAACACGAACGCCTTTCAAGCGTTCGATTTCCGCTGCCAGTTTCTCTTTTTCTTTGGTGTGCTGAGCAATCAGATCAAGATTACCCTGTTGGATCACCAGGGTGTCTTTGTGGTTCAGTGCGTCCAGCAGGTCGCTAAGGCGCTTAATCTCTGCCTTTTCTATCTCTTTCATGGTATCTGGCCTGTTGTGCCTGTACGGCACGCTAATCAATGATGCCCACATTGTAGCAAAATGTGCGCGTGGTTACCCGTCTTGCGCAATGCCCGGCGGCAGGCCGCTCATCTCGCATGCTTTAGCCCCAACACGCGCCAATGCCTGGCTGTAACGCGCATTAAATGGGTAGCAGCAGGAGAGCCGCAGCGCATTGCGATAGCGGCCACTCGGGGAATACAACGTGCCCGGCGTCAGGCAGATCTGCTCCTCCAGCAGTTGATGGAACAGTGCCACACTGTCTACCCCAACCGGGAACTCCACCCAGAACACAAAGCCACCCGCCGGCTGTGTCGCGCGCGTGCCGCGTGGAAAATGACGCGCAATTAGCGCTCGCGCCTCATCCACCTGGGCTGCATAGCGTTTACGCAGATTGCGCAGGTGATGATCGTAGCCCCCTGTTTCCAGGAACATCGCCAAGGTTTCCGACAGCAGCTGCGACTCAGACATGGATGAAACGGCCTTCAGCTTGCGCAATGCGTCGTTGAAACGACCGCCGCTAATCCAGCCAATACGGAAATCCGGTGCCAGCGTCTTGGTAAAACTGGAGCAGAACAGTACCCAACCGTCACGATCAAAAGACTTCACTGCTGGGGACAATGCGCCGCCAAATTGAATCTCTGCATACAACCCATCTTCAATCAATGGCACTTGATGATCGTTCATCAGCCGTGCCAGGCGTTTTTTTGCCGCCAACGGCATGGTACAGCCTAACGGGTTTTGCACCGTCGGCATGGCGATTACCGCGTTCAGTCGTTTCTCATTGAGCAACAACTCCAGCGCATCCAGCGACAGACCATGCTGTGGATCGGTAGGGATTTCCAGCGCTTTCAATCCCAGGCTGGCCAACAGCGGCAGCAGATAAAAATACGTCGGTGATTCCAGGCCAATACAATCCCCTGGCTTAGTGGTCACGCGCAATGCCAGTTGCAGTGCCTCCATACAGCCGTGAGTCAGCGTGATATCGCTGGGTTCAAGCATCATGCCCAGCATCATCGAACGACGGGTAATTTGCTGACGCAGCCGCAGGCTACCCGGGGGCAGTGCGTACTGGCCGATCAGGTTCGGCTGACGACGCAGTTGCGACGACAGCATCCGTCCCAACTTACCACCCGGATAAAAATCAGACGTTTGTGGGCAGGCCAGCGAAAGGTTGGTGAACGCGGGATTCTGTTGGGCAGAAAACACGGTGTCGATCAGCGCCAATACATCATCTGTCGGTGGCTCTACTCGGTTACTGGTCGGCGAGGCCGCTTTCAGTGCCGGCAATGTATTGCGAACATAAAAGCCAGACTGTGGCCGCGCTTCAATTAACCCGCGATCTTCCAGCGTGCGGTAAGCCGCGACCACGGTATTGATACTGACGCTATGGGTTTGCGCACAGCGCCGCACCGACGGTAAACGGCTGCCAGGCAGTAACGTGCCACGACGTATGGCTTCAGCTAAGGTATCCGCCAGTTGCTGATAACGCGTTTCCGGCATTTCATCGAGCAGGGTCACAGTTTGTCTCCAGGTAATGGGTACAGTTTACAGTTGATACAACTGTATCCATGACAATAGCTGGTTTCTGGTTCTGTCACCATCTGCCTGTAGGTTTTATGCTGGTTTCCTTGCTCCCCAGCCTTTTAAGGAACCCGTTATGCTGGACTCCGCTTTTATCAGTTATGTTACCGTCATGTCGATCACCCCAGGCCCCAACAACCTGTTGCTGGCATCTTCCGGGGTCAACTTTGGCCTGCGTCGTACCCTGCCGATGGTATTCGGCATTAGCGTTGGCTGTGCAGTGCAGCTGGCCCTGACGACAACCTTACTGGCGTTGATTCTGAGTTGGGCCAGCATGATTCGTTTTCCGCTGGCGGTCATCGGCTGTACTTATCTACTCTGGCTGTCATGGAAATTATTCAAAGCCGCGTCACCAGACGGCAAACAACAGGCGCAACCAATGCGCTTAATCAACGGCGCCCTGTTCCAGGCGGTAAATCCCAAGGCCTGGCTGATGGCGATTAACGTCGCTATCCTGTTCACCCCACGCGAAGGTGCCAGCCTTGCCCACACGCTGATGATCATTGCCGGTTTCACCGCATTGAACATTCCTTGCGTACTGGTGTGGGCGATATTGGGCGATCGTCTGCGTGATGCGCTGCGCGTGACCTGGAAACTGCGGTTGTTCAATGGCGTAATGGCGGGCTTGATGGCAGCCACCGCACTGTGGCTGTTATTCGATGAGTGGCGCGCGGCCTTTGCTTAACTGCGACCGAGTGGGGAAAGCCGTGAGGGTTGTTTGGCACCAATACCGGCAATCAAATCGGTCACCGACAGCACCATAGTTGAGCGCAACACCTGCTGGTATCGCTGACGCTGCATGGCGATCAGCGACTCTTCCGCTTCGCCGGGTTGCAGGAATGTCGGTACCGGCGGCAGCGCAGCCACACAGTGCAGTTCACCGAACGGCCCGAGGATCTCGTCATCGACAAAACGGTATTCTGAGCCGTCGTGGTTTAGCTCTTCACGCATCGCCATCAGCAGTTCGGCGTCTTCATATTCATGGCGTGAGATCACTCCCAGTCCATACATCAGCTTCAGACGTACCGACAGTTCACCCAGCGGCCCTGCACCGGACAATAGCGGTTCGACGGCATACTTCACCGCATAGTCGTCCTTACGGAACACCTGCACCACCAGCACGTTAAGCGCTTCCGCCAACAGCTCTACTGCTGCGATCAGAAAACTGCGTACTGTCTTGCCAGCGTTCAGCCTTTCCAGAACCTTATTTTCAAATGCCTGTGCTTCTTCCATCGTCGCTTTTCGAAAGGCGTAGGGGGAGTATTTCAGTGCTGTATCGGTCACTAACTTATTACCAATAGGCGTGATTGTCGCAGCCAGTTTATGGGCGGACAGCGCACAGAACCCGGAGCGTACACGTAGTATGCGAGGAGTTCGAGCACTGCCCAACCACCAAACGGCAAGTAAAATAGCCTATTGATGCTGCATGGCGTTATACACAGCAACGGCTTGTTCTACAACCTCACTTTCCGCCGGCAGACCGGAAATTTGCGCCAGCGCTGCTTTTGGCCCCAATTTGGCCAACAGTTCTACCAGCTCTTTGGCCTGCGGATCCTGCTCACTGCGGTAACTCATGGCGGCAGCGATACCCTGGATCAGATTAGCGTGCGGCAGACCGTACTCCAGCGTGCCAAGCAACGGCTTAATCAGCCGATCACCGGCGCTCAATTTACGGAGCGGCTGACGGCCCACACGTTCAACGTCGTCGTGCAGGTACGGGTTCTCAAAACGGCTGAGGATTTTGTCGATGTAAGCGGCATGCTTAGCGGCGTCAAAACCGTAGCGCTTGATCAACACTGCACCGCTCTCCTCCATCGCGCCTTTCACCACGCGGCGGATCGCCGGGTCCAGAATGGCATCGCGGATGGTCAGCAGGCCAGCCTGTTGCCCAAGATAAGCGGTAATCGCATGGCCAGTATTGAGCGTGAACAATTTGCGCTCAACAAATGCCATCAGGTTATCTGTCAGTTCCATGCCGGCAATCGCCGGTGGCTGTCCCTTAAACTGGGTTTGATCAACAATCCACTCGCTGAAGGTCTCAACAGTGACTTCCAGCGGATCGCTGCTGCCCGCTTCCGCTGGCGGTACAATGCGGTCAACCGCCGAATCAACGAAGCCAACATGCTGTTCAACCCACGCCTGATCGTCCTGCGGCAGAACATCGAACACATGCTGTTTTAACTGGCTGGTGCCCCGCACCATGTTCTCGCAGGCGATGATGTTCAGCGGTTGGCTGTTGCCCTGCTGATGACGTTTGGTCAGCCCTTTAGCGATAGTCCCGGCAATTTTAGCCAGAATTTGCGGCCCCACGGCGGTAGTCACAATATCTGCTTCGGCGATCAGCGCAACCGCCTCGTCACTGCCGCTGTTCACTGCACTGACATTGTTGACCTGTTCGACCCGGGCCTGTTCGCCGACCACGTGGACCTGATAGCTTTTGCGGCTGTTCAGCAGGTCCAGCACCGTCTGGTTAACGTCGGCAAAGGTCAGTTCGGCGTGCGCATCCGCCAACAGCTTGCCGATAAAACCACGCCCTATATTTCCCGCACCGAAATGTAATGCTTTCATAGTCCTACCTTTCTAATGTCGAAGGGTGCAGCAAGCTGCACCCCTTAAAATGATTCTGTTATCAGGCTTTCTTGCCGCCCAGTAGATCCAGCACTTCCTGCACGCTGGTGGTATTTGCCAGCCGTTCGATGACGCCGTCGTCATCCAGTGCATTGGTCAGGCTGGTAATCACCTGGATGTGTTCGTTATTGCGTGCGGCGATGCCGATAACCAACCGCGCAACCTCATCCTCTTCATCACCGAAACGCACGCCCTGCGGGTATTGGCAGAACACCACGCCGGTGCGCAGTACCCGGTCTTTGGCTTCGATGGTGCCGTGCGGTACGGCGATCGACTCGCCCAGGTAAGTAGAGGTGAGTTTTTCGCGTTCCAGCATCGCAGGGACGTATTCCGGCTCAACATAGCCGCCTTTGACCAACTGCTCACCGGCAAAGCGGATTGCCTGCTCTTTGTCGCTGGCGTGCAGGTTAAGGAACACGTTGCTTTCGCTAAGGCGGAACAGGTTTTGCTCGCTCGCTTCAAAGCTATCGTCCAGCGTGCTGATCACTTTCTGTTGGTTATCGGTGGTTTTGTTGGCCGCCACCAGACGCTCGGTCAGATCGCTGTACAGCTTGCTGTCGAGGAAGTTGGTCAGCGAGATATGCTGTGCCTGTGGCGCATGACGCATCGCACGCTCAGTCAGATCACGGTGAGTAATCACCAGATCGACATCATCCGGCAGGCTGTTGATGGCACTGTTGGTCACCGAAATGTTTTTCAACCCAGCGTCCGCCACCTTCTTGCGCAGCACCCCAGCACCCATCGCACTGGACCCCATACCTGCATCGCAAGCGACGATGATTTTGCGCACTGTCGTCAGGTCACCATCTACCGCTGCGTGAGCCGCCGCACCGCCTTTGGACTGAGATTTCATTTCCTGCATACGGCGAGTCGCTTCTTCCAGATCATCCTCTTCTTTCACTTTTGAGGTTTTCAGCAGGAAGGCGGAGACCACGAAGGACACCGCGAAGGCTGCGCACACTGCCGCAATGTTGGCGAAGTAAGCACCTTTTGGTGTCATCGCCAGTACCGCCAGGATGGAACCCGGTGAGGCTGGGGACACCAGACCGCCGTTCAGCATGGTGAGGGTGAACACACCGGTCATACCGCCCAGGATCACCGCCAGCAGCAGGCGTGGATTCATCAGCACGTACGGGAAGTAGATTTCGTGGATACCGCCCAGGAAATGGATGATCGCCGCACCACCAGCAGACTGCTTGGCGCTACCACGACCAAAGAACATGTAGGCCATCAGCACGCCCATACCCGGGCCTGGGTTGGCTTCAATCAGGAAGAAGACAGATTTGCCGGCCTCGGTCGCCTGCTGGATGCCCAGTGGCGAGAAGATGCCGTGGTTGATAGCGTTGTTCAGGAACAGGATTTTCGCTGGTTCGACGAAGATAGACGCCAGTGGCAGCAGGTTGTTCACCACCATCACATGCACGCCCGCTGCCAATAGCTTCGACAGCACTTCGACCAGTGGACCTATGCCCAGGAAGGCCAGAATCGCCAGCAGCATGCCGATAATGCCAGCAGAGAAGTTGTTCACCAGCATCTCAAAACCGCTTTTGATCTTACCGTCTACCCAGCGGTCAAAATGCTTTATCGCCCAGCCACCCAACGGACCCGCGATCATCGCGCCGAGGAACATCGGCATGTCAGCCCCGACGATCACGCCCATGGTGGTGATCGCACCGACCACCCCACCGCGATCGCCCCCTACCAACCGGCCACCGGTGAAACCGATAAGCAACGGCAGCAGATAGGTGATCATTGGGCCAACCAGCTTGGCTAAGGTTTCGTTAGGCAGCCAACCTGTAGGAATGAATAACGCAGTGATGATACCCCAGGCGATAAATGCGCCAATGTTGGGCATCACCATGTTGCTTAAGAAGCGGCCAAAGTTTTGAACTTTGACTTTGATGTCTGGTGAAAACATAAAACACACCCCTATTGTTACGCGCTGACAATAGAGCGCGTGATTATTGTTGTTACGATCCAGCCGTGTTGATGCTGTATGCGAAATGGACTCTATCACGCTGTTTTTACCGCGCGAACTTCACGGATTTTTTGTGATCATAATCACACTAATAACCCCACCAATAGGCCATTTATAGTGACTTTGATCACATTTACTCAGTGTAAAAAAACCACAAAAGAGACAAAACTCGCTTAAATCCAACAAAAACGTGATTTAAGTCACATTTAATTGATGCGTGTTTGTTTTTAAATTGTGATGTAAATCACAATTTATTTGTCAGTGATGACCGAATCCTGTTCTAAGGGCTTTCTTCCCTGTGAGCATTCATCCTGTCGGGAAATCGCTGTGCGATGAATGAAAGAAAACTACATGTCGAAAAAACGATGATTAATTGAAGTGTAGTACAGAAGCGTCGCACAAGAAGTGAGCAAGCTGTTGGAAAGACTGGAAGGGAACTGTCGGAACAGAAAGGCAGAAGCCAAACATCGGCTTCTGCCTTTACACTATTACTGGGTCACGCTTGAGACGGTTTTCTGCGCATTCAGTAAATCCTGCTGCTTAGCCACCAGATTCGACATCATGGTGTTGTACTGCGTTGCCTGCTGGGAAGTACGGAACTGCACGCCGTTATTGTTGAAGCTCACCTGATTACCTTGAGTACGCAGGAAATCCCCGACCTGGACCAGATCCTGGACGAAACTGGCGGTGGTCGGGATAACTGGCATCAGCGCATTGGCTGGCCCGGTGACAATCTTGTCATAAGCCTGGTTATACACGGCTTTCAGATCGTCGGGTTGCTTCAGTGCTGCCCGTGCGGTATCCGCTTGTGACTTCGCCGACTGAATCTGCTGCCCCAGCAGGTTCAGCGCCCCAACGGACTGTTGCAGCGTATCACGTTTGCTCATGTAGTCCTGCGCGGTGCGGATCTGGTTAATCTGATCCAACGCCGGTGTCAGGCTGGCATCCAATGACTTGGACAATTGCTGGGAAAAACCGACCAAAATGGCGTAATCCCCGGCATAGTTACCGAATTTCTGTTTTTGATCTTCGCTCAGCGTCGGGATTTTCGCGCCGCTGCGCATCACCGTATTCTGTAAGTAATCAATAAACGCCTTGCGTTGTTCCGGCTCTTTATCGCCGCAAGCAGTCAGCTGCATGACCACCAACAATGCCAATACCGGGGCCAACCAACGCGCGAAACTCCTGCTCTGGATCCCTACCGCCATGTGACATAACTCCTGTTATAAACCTGCTTTTTCATCGGACTCCGTCCCTTTTGCTGCACTCCTTGCGCCTATAAGAATAGATCAACTGAGTACGATCCGATACGCGATTCACCGTTCAGGGGCTATTCTTTGGCAATAGAGGGTAACAGCAGCAATTGAAACCAAGCCTTTCCCCACGTCGACGAACTATTAGCAGCACCGAAGGAGAAAACGGAGGGCGTGCCGACCGCAATAAAAAAGGCGCCCTAAGGCGCCTTTTCACAACAGAACGGTTTACTGCAGTACGGAAATATCCGCCACCTGCAGGAACAACTCACGCAGCTTGCTCAGCAACGTCAGACGGTTCACACGCACCGCTTCGTCTTCTGCCATCACCATCACGTTATCGAAGAAGGCATCAACCGGCTCACGCAGATCGGCCAGCTCTACCAACGCATCTTGATAATTGCCTGCAGCGAAATACGGCTCCAGCTTATCGCGCAACACCACCAGATGGGTTGCCAGTTGGATTTCAGCCGCTTCTTTCAATACCGAGGCGTGTACGCGGTCATTCAGCGTATCAGTAGACTTAGCCAGGATGTTAGAGACACGTTTGTTAGCCGCAGCCAGCGCTGCCGCGGCTTCCAACGTACGGAAGTGCGTCACCGCTTTCACACGTGCATCAAAGTCAGCCGGTTTGGTCGGACGACGAGCCAACACCGCCTGGATGGTGTCGACCGCATGGCCTTCTTCCTGGTACCAAGCGCGGAAACGACCCAGCATGAACTCAACAACTTCGTCGACAACCTTGGTGTTGGTCAGCTTGCTGCCGTACAGGCGCACAGCCTCTTCGGTCAGCGTCTGCAGATCCAGCGACAGATTCTTCTCAACGATAATACGCAGCACACCCAATGCGGCACGACGCAGCGCAAACGGGTCTTTATCACCTTTCGGATGTTGCCCAATACCGAAAATACCGGCCAGGGTGTCCATCTTGTCGGCGATCGCCAGCGAACAAGCCACCAGCGATTCCGGCAGTGCATCACCGGCAAAGCGCGGCTGGTACTGCTCGTTCAGCGCAACGGCAACGTCTTCCGCTTCGCCGTCATGGCGCGCGTAGTGCATACCCATCACGCCCTGGGTGTCGGTGAATTCGAAGACCATGTTGGTCATCAGATCACACTTCGACAGCAGGCCCGCGCGGGTAGCGTGGTTGACGTCAGCACCAATCTGGCCGGCAACCCAGCCCGCCAACGCCTGAATACGGTCAGTCTTGTCACGCAGGGTCCCCAGTTGCTGTTGGAACAGCACGGTTTCCAGACGCGGCAGATTGTCTTCCAGACGTTTTTTGCGGTCGGTGTTGAAGAAGAATTCGGCATCGGCCAAACGCGGACGCACAACCTTCTCGTTACCGGAGATGATTTGCTGCGGATCTTTGGATTCGATATTGGCCACGAAGATAAAGTTCGGCATCAGTTTGCCCGCCGCGTCATACACCGGGAAATACTTCTGGTCGCCCTTCATGGTGTACACCAGCGCTTCTGCCGGTACCGCCAGGAATTTCTCTTCGAATTTGGCAGTCAGCACCACCGGCCATTCCACCAACGAGGCCACTTCTTCCAGCAGGCTTTCGCTCAGATCGGCTTTACCACCAATTTTCGCCGCCGCCAGTTCAGCGTCACGCTTGATCAGCGCTTTGCGCGTATCGTAATCGGCGATAACCTTGCCACGCTCCTGCAGGATCTGCGGGTATTGATCGGCGTTGTCGATAGTGAATTCAGCTTCACCCATGAAGCGATGACCACGAATCGTGCGAGCAGAATCAATGCCCAGCACGGTACCTGGTATCAGTTCTGCACCCAGCAGCATCGTCACGGTGTGCACTGGACGCACGAACTGCACGTCGGAATCACCCCAGCGCATCAGTTTCGGGATAGGTAGCTTGGCCAGCGAACTGCTAACCATGCCCGCCAGCAGCGCTTGTGCGGACTGGCCTTTAACATGGGCGCGATACAGCAACCATTCACCTTTGTCGGTCGCCAGGCGCTCGGCCTGATCGACGGTGATGCCACAACCGCGTGCCCAACCTTCGGCTGCTTTGCTTGGTTTGCCGTCAGCATCAAACGCCTGAGCAATCGCCGGACCGCGTTTTTCGACTTCGCGATCGGCCTGTGCAGCGCTCAAATTAGCCACTTTCAACGCCAGACGGCGCGGAGCGGCAAACCAGCTCACTTCGCCGTGCTCAAGATTGGCGTTATCGAGCTCGGCGGTAAAATTCGCGGCAAAAGCTTCTGCCAGTGAACGAAGAGCCTTCGGCGGCAGCTCTTCCGTGCCGATTTCCACCAGGAAAGTCTGTTGAGTCATGGCTGCCTCTTAGTTCTTGTTCTTTTTGCACATTGGGAAGCCCAGCGCTTCGCGGGAAGCGTAGTAGGCCTCAGCAACGGCTTTGGTCAGCGTGCGGATACGCAGAATATAACGCTGACGCTCAGTCACTGAGATCGCCTTGCGCGCATCCAACAGGTTGAAAGTGTGACCAGCCTTCAGAATACGTTCGTAAGCCGGCAACGGCAGTGGTTTTTCCAGCGCCAGTAGCGACTGGGCTTCTTTCTCATACTGCTCGAAGCAGGAGAACAGGAAGTCCACGTCGGCGTATTCGAAGTTGTAGGTAGACTGCTCCACTTCGTTCTGATGGAACACGTCGCCATAGGTGGTGACACCCAACGGACCGTCGCTCCACACCAGATCGTAGACGCTGTCCACGCCCTGGATGTACATCGCCAGACGTTCCAGGCCGTAAGTGATCTCGCCGGTGACGGGCTTGCACTCCATGCCGCCGACCTGCTGGAAGTAAGTGAACTGCGTCACTTCCATACCGTTCAGCCACACTTCCCAACCCAGCCCCCAGGCGCCAAGCGTCGGGTTTTCCCAGTTGTCTTCAACGAAGCGGATGTCGTGAATGGTCGGATCCAGACCCAGCTCTTTCAACGAGCCCAGGTACAGTTCCTGAATGTTGTCCGGCGATGGCTTAATCACCACCTGGAACTGGTAATAGTGTTGCAGGCGGTTCGGGTTTTCACCGTAGCGGCCGTCGGTCGGACGGCGGGACGGCTGCACATAGGCGGTGGCCATCGGCTCCGGCCCCAGTGCGCGCAGGCACGTCATCGGGTGTGAGGTTCCCGCGCCAACTTCCATGTCCAGTGGTTGAACAATGGTGCAGCCTTGGCGCGCCCAATAGTCCTGCAGTGTCAGGATCAGGCCCTGAAAGGTCTTGGTATCAAACTTTTGCATGTTGAATTCGCACGCGATACAAGTGGATTTAAATGGGATGCGCCAGTATACCCGTTGACCGTAAGATATACAGCCTGAATCCAGTAACAAGTGCGAATCATCAAAGAAGCGCGCTCTTTTCACGCACTGAAATGGGGCAAATGCGCTCACACAGCGCCTGTTAATGCCCGACAGACCGTTATCCCCCCCTTCTCCCAGTAGTCCCAGAGGCTGGCATCAACCTTGCTAGTGTCCTGATATCCACATTTCAGGAGGTTCGCTGATGACTAACGCCTTAACCGACAGCCGCTATCGCTACCGTATTTTCGCCATGGTGTTCTTTATTGCGCTGATCAACTACGTCGATCGCGGCGCACTGTCCTTTGCTGCCAATGATATCTCCCATGAATTCAACTTCAATAAAGCGCAACTGGGTGCCGTGCTGGGATATTTCGGGTTCGGATATTTGTTTGGCTCATTGTGTGGGGGTTTTCTGGCCGATCGCATTGGCACCAAAAAAGTCTGGCTGATCGCCGGAGCGTTGTGGTCGTTATTGGAAATCGCCACCGCCTGGGCTGGCGAACTGGGTGTGGCGCTGTTTGGCGGATCGGCGATCATGGGTTTCGCCGCACTGCGTATCATGTTCGGCTTTGCCGAAGGCCCGGCCTATGCACTGATGAACAAAACCATCGCTAACTGGGCTCCACGCAAAGAACGGGGATTTTCTCTGGGCATCGGCCTACTGAGTACGCAAGTGGGTTCACTGCTGACAGCACCGCTAGCGGTAGGGCTGCTGCTGCTAACCGATGACTGGCGCAGCATGTTTATTCTGCTGGGCCTGTTCTCGTTAATCGCCATTTTGCTGTTCGCCCGTTTCTTCGCCGACACGCCGCAGGAGCATCCTGAAGTTAACGCCGCCGAACTGGCGGCTATCCGTGCCGATCAGGAAGCCGATGACAATCAACCGCGTCTGCCATGGTGGGTTTTCTTTACCAACCGTACGCTGGTGTTTAACGCCCTGGGCTACTTCTCTTTCCTCTACGTCACCTTTGTGCTGGTCACTTGGGGGCCCAAATACCTTCAGGATACCTTTAACTACGATCTGCACTCTCTGTGGTATGTGGCAATGATTCCGTGGAGTGGCGCGTGTTTCACCGTGCTGCTCGGCGGCCGTATCGCCGATGCATTACTACGTCGCTTTGGTAACCTGCGGCTGGCGCGCAATCTGTTTGCTGCGATAACACTGCTGTTAACCGCCACCTGCTTCCTGCTCATCCCTTTCATGAGCACGCCAACCGAAATCATCCTGTTGATGACTTTAGGCAATGCGCTGAATGCACTGGTGAATAACGTGTATTGGTCGGTGGTGATCGACGTTACGCCAAAGGCTTCAGTAGGGGCTTACAGCGGCATGACGCTGGCGATTGCCAATATTGCCTCGATCACCGCGCCTATGTTGAGCGGTTGGTTGGCGCAACACCACGGCTATGGCGCGATGTTCTTCGCCACTGCCGTGGTGTCTTTTTGCAGCATGCTGTGCATGACGCTACTGCAGCCAGAAAGAAAGATAGGGGCCGACAGCACGCAACCAAACCATGGCAGCACGCAGCAACCCGCCAGATTATAACAACTCAGAATCGCGCACTGACACCGACGTTATACATAAACTGTTCGCCACTACTCAGCCCACCGGTCTGCGAAACGGTGGCGAACGCCGCGACTTGATCGGTCAGTGGCATATTCGCCCCCACCGTCACATCCACCCAATTTTTATCCTGGTTGGCACTGTCGCGGGTAAACGAAGTCTGCGTGGATTTTAGTCCACCGCCAGCCCGATAAACATCATCACCAAACTGATGTTGGTAACTCACTTCAGCATATGGGTTAAACAGGCCAAATTTGGTGTCCAGTCGCCAACCCAATGCGCCGATCTGCGAATGGTAAGTTTGGTCATTAAATCTCATCGCCGTGCTGTCGCTGCCGTCCTCGCTATAGCCGGAGACATTACTGTAATCCCAGGCAAACTGCGCCATCGGTCCCGTAGTCAGGTAAGAGGTGATGGGGAAGTCGTAACCGGTAGTCACACGAGCTCCCCACTGTTTACCGTCTGTGCTGCCGGTTTCAGTACGGGTCAGCGATCCAAGCTGCATACTACGGCGAATATCATCGTAATCCATCGTCGCATAGTGCAAATCAGCATTCACCCAACCGTGCTCAAACACACTGAGAGAAGTAAAAGCAGAAAACAGCAGACCACGCGCTTTGTATTCATAGCGACTGGATGGTTGTTGATCATCATTGGAGCCAGAGATCAATGCACCGATCAGCCAGGCATCTGTCAGTTGGTAATCCACCCCGATCGTCAAATTATGGGTAGTGGCATTGCCATCACCTGCCGCAAGATTGGAAGAGTAATCATAGTGTTGTCCGGCATAACCACCGAACACGCCCAAAGCCCCTTGCGGGTTATTATCGTTACTGCGCAACTGCTGGAAACGGCTGTCGAGGGTAGCGCGGCTGTCACGCGCCATGGCCGCCGTCGCCTGATTCAGCGCCACAACCTGCGCCGGGCCGTCCAGCACTGCCTGAATGTAATCGGCGATCAGTTGATGTGCCTGCGGGCTGGGGTGGAAATGGTCAGCGAACAAGTAGGACTGGCTACTGTCGAAACCAGGCATTGTCGAACTGCACACCGCAGAAGAGACACCCGGCGGGCAGGCCATGCCTGCGGTATTGGTGAAACCAAACTGCGCTGGGTTGGCAATCGCCTCACTAAACAGTTTATTCACGTCGACCCGAACGATATTACCGCTGCCCTGCGCCAGCAGACGATCCTCGCTCTGGTTATAAAAATCGGCCAGTTGCCCAGCCTGGGCACTCAGGCTGTCAAAAGCGGCAATCAACTGCGCGGCAATGGCCTGCTGTACCTGCGGGATTGCGCTGCCTTGTGCCGCTGCGGCAGTCAGGGCTTGGTGAATGGCCTGAGTCCGAGAGGCATTATCTGGCGTGGCCAATGAATTGAGCGTGGCATAAGCAGCCTGTACCGCAGCGTTTTGCACTGGGGTCAGCGCCTGCTGGATAATCAGCTCCATCAACTGCGGCGTAGAGCCAATATTCGGCACCGTCGGTACGATCACCGTGCCGGCGCCGGCATTCAAAAGCGAGTGAACCTGCGCAGCCGCCGCAGCAGCACTGTTATAGGCTACCCCCGGCGCGGTTGTCGGGTTTAACGCCGCCGCCGCCAGATCGTTTCCGCCAATCCAGTGAATATACAGACCATCACCATCAGCCCGGCCATTGACTCGGTTGAGGTAGCTCTGTACCTGATCCTGAGTATTGTCTGCCGGATTGAGTGCCGGTACCGCGACACCACCACCCGCAGCGTAGTTATAACCGCCATCGTCTGAGGCCACTAACGCAGCACCAATTCGCTGTGCCAGCACTTCGTCATATAACTGATGCTTATTACTGTCGTAGGTAAAACGGCCATTGTTACCCGTGTCGCTCAAGCTGTCGCCAAAAACATAGAGCTGGTCATAGGCCTGCGCCGGGGTCGTCATACTGCATAATATCGCCACTGCAAGCACCGCTGGACGGGGCATGCACATTATTTTTAGAGGCATGAATAGACTCCTGAGAGCCAGCAAATGAAGGAAAATACGTTTTTATCATTGGCCTTTTTCGTTTCCGGCCATTTAGTAAATATTGCTGGCTTTTTCGTCACGTCAAGCCGACTGATGATAAAACAATCATGGGCTTGCCAAGTTCACCACTTCGGGCGATGATTACTGTAGATAAACACAGCATAAGGACAGTCAGTATGACCAGCGAACGTTGCGGTTGGGTGACGGCAGATCCGTTATACCTCGAGTATCACGACAAGGAATGGGGCGCACCAACCACCGATGCGCATGAACTGTTTGAAATGCTGTGCCTGGAAGGGCAACAGGCTGGCCTGTCCTGGATCACCGTGCTTAAAAAACGTGAGAATTACCGGCGGGCTTTCCACAATTTTGATCCACAGCGGATAGCCGCCATGGGCGAACAAGAAGTGGAAGCGCTGATGCAAAACAGCGGTATTATCCGCCACCGAGGCAAGCTCGAAGCCATCATCGCTAACGCCCGGGCCTACCTGGCAATGGAAGCGGCCGGTGAGGATTTTGTCACCTTTATCTGGGCATTTGTCGACGGCGAACCCCAGCTCAATAGCTGGCAAGAACTGGCCCAAGTGCCGGCGAAAACCGACCGGTCAGACGCCTTGTCCAAGGCGCTGAAAAAACGTGGCTTCAAATTTATCGGCTCCACCACCTGCTACGCCTTTATGCAAGCCAGCGGGCTGGTGAACGATCACCTGACAGGATGCCTCTGCTACCCAAAGCCGCAGTGATCCACCCTTGCCGTCCGGCCGATCTCGAACAGCTTATGGCCCTGTGGCTACCCAGTACTATCGCCGCCCATCCGTTCGTAAAAGAAAGCTATTGGCGGGAAAGCGAAACACTGGTGCGAGAAAACTATCTGCCACGAGCACATAGCTGGGCATATTGGCATGCGGGAAAAATCGTCGGGTTTATCAGTGTGCTGGATCAACGCTTCATTGGGGCGTTATTTGTTGAGCGAGCATTTCACGGCCATGGCGTCGCTCAGGCACTCATGGCGCACGTACAACAGCGCTATCCCCAGCTAAGCCTGGAAGTGTATCAGCAAAATCTGCGCGCCTGCGCGTTCTACCACAAGCAAGGTTTCCAGGTCACACAACGCCTGTTTAATGAAGAAACTCAAGCCTATACGTTGATCATGAACTGGGCATCCACAGTTTAAATTTTGTCACTTTTGGCTAAAAATGGCGCACTCCGCACCGAAGTGCGCTCAATTCAGAATCCGCTGCATGGTATTCCCCTGCTTTTTCCCGGATAACTGGCGCAGCCCGCTTGCTACTTATAATTTGTCACGTTTTTTTCCGGAACTGCTGGAGAGGATACGCGTCATAGTAGCGCCGCAGCTTGGTATACCGGGTTGCCAATGGCTTTTTTAGCGTCCCCCAGATTGGACTGACGCACACAGATTCTGATGCCAAAAAGGAAAAAATATGAATAAACGCATTGCGATTATTGCCGGCGCGGTGAGCATTGCGCTCACGCTGTCAGCCTGTACCACTAACCCGTACACCGGGGAATCTGAAGCCGGTAAATCCGGTATTGGCGCAGGGATCGGCGCGGCATTGGGCGCAGGCGTAGGCATGCTGTCCTCGTCGAAGAAAGATCGCGGCAAAGGCGCATTGATCGGCGCTGCGGCCGGTGCAGCATTGGGTGGCGGCGCAGGTTATTACATGGACGTGCAGGAAGCCAAACTGCGCGACAAAATGAAAGGTACCGGCGTTAGCGTTACCCGTCAGGGCGACAATATCGTGCTGAACATGCCGAACAATGTGACCTTCGACAGCAGCAGTGCCACCTTGAAACCGGCGGGCGCCAACACCCTGACCGGCGTGGCCATGGTGTTGAAGGAATACCCGAAAACGGCAGTTAACATCATCGGTTATACCGACAGCACCGGCTCCCGTGCCCTGAATATGACTCTGTCGCAACAACGTGCAGACGGCGTTGGTAGTGCGCTGATCACTCAGGGTGTGGCGGCAAGCCGTATCCGTACTTCAGGTGCCGGTCCGGATAACCCGATCGCCTCCAACAGCACAGCAGAAGGCAAGGCGCAAAACCGCCGCGTTGAAATCACGCTCAGCCCACTGCAGTAATCTCGTGCGGGGTGTTATGCCCCGCCGTTTCTTATCCCCCGCAATCCTGACTGTCTCCCATTGAACATTCCCGGCTCCGTATCGGGTGTGTTAGTCTCCTTGGCAATTAACCACAGGGGAGATCGGCTGTGAGCAGTGTTAAGGCAATACGCGCCTCGGGGCGAGCCACCATTAGCGATGTGGCGAAAACCGCCAAGACAGGTAAAACCAGCGTGTCGCGCTATCTCAATGGTGAGCAGCACCTACTTTCTGACGATCTCAAACAGCGTATTGAACAAGCAATCCACCAGCTCGACTATCGACCAAGCCAGATGGCACGCAGCCTGAAGGGCGGTCAAACCCGGCTGATTGGACTCATCATTGCTGATATCACCAATCCTTATTCGGTAGACGTGATGCGCGGCATCGAAGCGGCCTGCCGCCAGCACGGTTTTACCCTGTTAGTGTGTAACACCAACAATGAGGTCAATCAGGAACAGCACTACCTGCAACTGCTCAGCAGCTACCGGGTGGAAGGCATTGTGGTGAATGCCGTCGGCATGCGCGAAGAGGCCCTGTCGACACTGCAACAATCCATGCTGCCTATGGTGCTGATCGACCGCAAAATTCATGACTTCGCCTGTGACGTCGTAGGCCTCAATAACCACGAAGCGGCAACGATCGCCACGGAGCACCTTCTACAACAAGGGTTCGAAGCCATCCTGTTCCTCAGCGAACCGATCGGCACGGTGAACACCCGGCTGGAGCGGCTGCACGCTTTTAATCAAACCATGGCACAACATGCCGGATTATTGGCTGAACAGGCTGAAACGCCGCTTAACGACCTGAAGCAACTGGAAGACGTGCTCAGCAATTTTAATACTCGCCATCGCGGCATGCGCAAAGCGGTGATCTCCGCCAACGGCGCCCTGACCCTGCAGGTGGCACGTGCTATGCGCCGCCTGGGTATCCAGTGGGGTAGCGATATTGGCCTGTTGGGCTTTGATGAGTTGGAATGGGCCGAGTTGGCCGGTGTCGGCATCACCACCCTGAAACAACCCACCTATCAAATGGGCCATGCTGCGCTTGAACAACTGGTGCAACGCATTCAAGGCCTGGATACGCCAATCAGCGAACAAATGTTCCCCGGTGAGCTGATCGTACGCGGTTCCACCACCCGATAATCTCCCTTCTTTCCCGCAGGGGCACAGCCCATGGCCCCCTGCACAGCTCGACTCAGACTATTTTTTGCTCAGGTTCGTGATTGCGATCATATTTTTACACTCTGTCGCTTTCGCATGGAACCGGTACCATTTAACGTGTGGTTAACAGCATCGGTGGGACTAACACCTCCTCAGGAGCAAAAATGACCAGAGAAATTATCATAGTGACCGGCGCCTACGGCACCGATACCGTCCAGCAGCTCGGTGGCCAGGCCGCTTTACTGCCGATCATCGCCGGTGCAGGTGCCGACGGCGTAGAAATTCGCCGCGAACTGTTTTCTGTTCAGGATCTACAGGCCCTGCCGGCTCTGGCTCAGGCCATTGAACAACAGCAACTGTTTGCCGTTTACTCCGCACCTGAAGCCCTGTTTACCCCACAGCACACTCTGAACCCAAACCTGGCGGCTCTGCTGGCGGAAGCCCAGACGTTGAATGCGCGCCAGTTAAAATTATCCTTGGGTCATTACCAACCGGGCTTCGATTTTACCGAATTGAAAGTGGCACTGGAGCAGCATCCGGTCAGCCTGGTGGTGGAAAATGACCAGACCCCGGACTGCGGCATTCTGTCACTGCTGAATGCCTTTTTCCACGCTGCTGAAGATAACCGTCTGCCGGTCAGCATGACTTTCGATATGGCCAACTGGCACTGGGTGGGGCAAGACGCCTTCGCCGCCGCCGAACGTCTGGCTCGCCACGTCAGCTATGTCCACGTTAAAGCCGCAACCCATGGTCTACGCGGTTGGCGCGCCGTAGCGCTGGACGACAGCGATGGCAGTTGGCGCGATCTGCTGACCCGCTTACCACTGGATGTACCACGCGGCATTGAATTCCCATTGCAAGGCGACAACCTGGAAGATGTCACCCGCTACTACGTTAACCTCCTGCGTGCGGAGTAAACACCATGACCATGCTAACAGCCGCACATAACGGGCAATTGGACGTTGTCACGCTGGGTGAAGCCATGGCGATGTTCGTGGCAACACAAACCGGTGATCTGGCGGACGTGGAAACCTTCACCAAACGCATTGCAGGGGCAGAGCTGAATGTGGCGATCGGCCTTGCACGTCTGGGGCTGAACGTTGGCTGGGTCAGCCGCGTCGGCAACGATACTTTTGGTCGTTTCACCCTGCAACAGCTGAAAAAAGAAGGCATTAACGCTAAACAGGTCACGGTAGACGGCAATTACCCGACCGGCTTTCAGATCAAATCTAAAACCACCGATGGTACCGATCCCAGCGTGGAGTATTTCCGCAAAGGCTCGGCGGCCAGCCACCTGTCGGTCGACGATTTCAACCGCGAATACTTTGGTTCCGCTCGCCATCTGCACCTGAGCGGCGTAGCGGCAGCCCTGTCCGGCCAATCGCTGGCGCTGTGTCACCATGCCGCGCGGGAGATGCGTGCGATGGGCAAAACCATTTCGTTCGACCCTAATTTACGTCCGGTGCTGTGGTCCAGCCAGCAAGTGATGATCGAGCAATTGAATAAATTGGCGCTTGCCGCCGACTGGGTGTTGCCGGGGCTGAAAGAAGGACAAATCCTCACAGGCCAATCAACCCCAGAAGGCATTGCCGATTTTTACCTGGAACGCGGCGTGCAGGCCGTGATCATCAAAACCGGCCCGGACGGCGCCTGGTTTAAAACCGCCGCCGGCGACCAGGCGGCTGTAGCTGCTATTAAAGTCGACAACGTGGTGGACACCGTGGGGGCAGGCGACGGTTTTGCCGTCGGCACCCTTAGCGCCCTGCTGGAAGGCAAAACGCTGAAACAGGCGGTTCAACGCGGTAACAAAATCGGCTCGCTGGCGATCCAGGCCATTGGCGACAGCGAAGGTTTGCCAACCCGCGCAGCACTGGCTGAATAAATATAACAAACATAATCGGTTAACCGACTTCTCCATATGACGTGTACCTCTGGCCCTACAACCAGGACGCGTTGAGAGAACACTGAGGAATCTGAACATGAACAAAGCGACTATCGCGGCTAAACGCTGGTGGTACATCATGCCCATCGTGTTTATCACCTACAGCCTGGCCTATCTCGACCGTGCCAACTTCAGCTTTGCTTCGGCCGCCGGCATTAATGACGATCTGGGCATCACCAAAGGCATGTCATCGCTGCTGGGTGCGCTGTTTTTCCTCGGCTATTTCTTTTTCCAGATCCCCGGCGCTATCTATGCCGAACGCCGCAGCGTTAAAAAACTGATTTTCTGGTGCCTGATCCTGTGGGGGGCCTGTGCCTCACTGACCGGCATGGTCAGTAATATCCCCATGCTGGCCGCTATCCGCTTTATCCTCGGCGTGGTGGAAGCCGCGGTAATGCCAGCGATGCTGATTTACATCAGTAACTGGTTCACCAAATCAGAACGCTCACGCGCCAATACCTTTTTGATCCTCGGCAACCCGGTGACGGTGTTGTGGATGTCGGTGGTTTCCGGCTACCTGATCCACGCCTACGGCTGGCGTGAAATGTTTATCTTTGAAGGCATTCCGGCGGTAATCTGGGCCTTCTGCTGGTGGGTGCTGGCCAAAGACAAACCCGCCCAGGCCAAATGGCTGAGCGACAATGAAAAGCAGGCGTTGCAGCAGCAGTTGGAAGAAGAACAAAAAGGCATTAAAGCGGTGCGCAACTACGGTGAAGCCTTCCGCTCACGCAACGTTATTTTGCTGTGCGCACAGTATTTTGCCTGGAGTATTGGTGTGTACGGCTTCGTGCTGTGGTTGCCTTCCATCCTGCGAAGCGGCATGCAGATGGGTATGGTGGAAGCTGGCTGGCTGTCGGCGGTGCCTTATCTGGCAGCGACTATCGCCATGATCCTGGTGTCCTGGGCTTCCGATAAAATGCAAAACCGTAAGCTGTTCGTCTGGCCACTGTTGCTGATTGGCGCGCTGGCTTTCTTCGGCTCTTACGCCGTCGGCGCCAACCATTTCTGGGTCTCTTACACTCTGTTGGTGATTGCCGGTGCCGCCATGTATGCCCCTTATGGGCCTTTCTTCGCCATCATTCCTGAAATGCTGCCGAAAAACGTCGCCGGTGGCGCGATGGCACTGATCAACAGCATGGGTGCACTGGGCTCTTTCTTCGGCTCGTGGTTTGTCGGTTACCTGAACGGCGCTACTGGTAGCCCGGCAGCTTCTTATATGTTTATGGCCATTGCCCTGCTGGCAGCGGTGGTGCTGACGCTGGTAGTCAAACCCGCTCGCAACGAGGCCCAACCACAGCTGGCTTAGTCTCGTTATAATTTATTTTTTGTTGAATATACCCAATGGATTTCAGGCTGCAGCTAGGCGACAAACGAACTTCCCCCAGGCGCTTACTTAAGTAAGTAACTGGGGGAAGTTCGAGCAGTTAACAACGCTGCAGTCTGAAAGACGAAGGGTATTGCTGGAGTTCGTGATGAAGCCTTCTATCGTTTTATACAAAAACATCCCTGCCGACCTGCGTGAACGACTGGAACAGCACTTCACCGTGCACGCCTTCGACGGCCTGACCCCGGATAACCGCGATGAGCTGCGCCAGGCGTTGCAACAGGCGGAAGGGATCATCGGTTCCGGCGGCAAAATTGATGAGGCCTTCCTGCAACAGGCACCAAAACTGCGTGCGGCCTCAACCATTTCCGTCGGTTACGATAATTTCGACGTCGACGCGCTTAATGCTCATAACGTGCTGCTGATGCATACCCCCACCGTGCTGACCGAAACCGTCGCCGATACCATCATGAGTTTGGTGCTGGCGACAGCGCGCCGGGTGGTGGAAGTAGCTGAGCGGGTGAAAGCCGGCGAGTGGCAAGGCAGTATCGGGGCGGACTGGTTTGGCGTCGACGTGCACCATAAAACCATTGGCATTCTCGGTATGGGCCGTATCGGCCTGGCACTGGCGCAACGTGCACACTTCGGTTTTGGTATGCCGGTGCTGTACAACGCGCGCCGTACCCATGAAGAGGCCGAACAACGCTTTAACGCTCGCCGTTGTGATCTGGACACTCTATTGGCCGAATCCGATTTTATCTGCATTACGCTGCCGCTGACTGATGAAACCTTCCATATGATCAGCCGTGACCAATTGGCGAAGATGAAAAAGAGCGGCATTTTGATCAATGCTGGCCGTGGTCCCGTCGTAGATGAAGCGGCACTGATCGAAGCACTGCAAAACGGAACCATCCACGCAGCCGGGCTGGACGTGTTTGAAAAAGAACCACTGCCGGTATCTTCGCCGTTGCTGTCGCTGCCAAACGTGGTGGCACTGCCGCATATCGGTTCTGCAACCCATGAGACTCGCTATGGCATGGCCGAATGTGCCGTCGACAACCTGATTGCCGCACTGACCGGCACGGTAACTGAAAACTGCGTTAATCCGCAGCTACTGAAAAAATAGTCATGATGGGTGGGGTTTCCCCGCCCATTTTCTTCCACTTATCTCCCCCTTCCTTCTCCTCCCAGAAAATAACCTGTTGGGATGAGGCGATCTTTTCAGCATTTGTCACACTGGGCATTACCCTACAATAAAAACGCTTCCTGCCACGCGTACGGAGAGCTATGAAAAATCTAACCCTACCCTTATTGATGCTGCTGTCACCGGCCGCTATGGCAAGCTGGACACTGCAAAGCTTCCCGGTGTTTGATGAATCCACCAGCGGCTTATTCACCAGCCACGCCACGCTGCCAAAGGGCGAACTGCCACTGAAAATTTACCAAGGCCAACAGTGCTGGCAACCCACCACGGCGGCCAAGCTGAATCAAACACTGTCGTTACAACCTTGCGGCGACAGTCCATCGATCAACTGGCGACTTTTCCGCGCCGGTGAATACCAGGTGCGCATAGACACCCGCAGTGGCACACCAACATTACAGCTCAGCCTAATCACCGAGCCGGAAACTGCCGCCACGTCGGTGGCACACACCTGTCAGCGTTGGGACGGCAAACCCGTTACCCTCGACGTGGCAGCCACCTTCGCCGAAGGCGAAACGGTACGTGATTTCTATTCCGGCCAAACGGTAAAAGTCAGCCAAGGAAAAGTCACCCTGCTACCCGCGGATGGTAGCGGAGGATTGCTGTTGCTGGAATCTGCCGACAGCGAGAAGCCCGCACCTTTCAACTGGCACAACGCCACGGTCTATTTCGCCCTCACCGATCGCTTCGAGAACGGTAACCCTGCCAACGATCACAGTTATGGCCGTCGCAGTGACGGCATGCAGGAAATAGGTACCTTTCACGGCGGCGATCTGGCTGGCCTGACGCAAAAATTGGATTATCTACAACAACTCGGCGTCAACGCGCTGTGGATCAGTTCACCACTGGAGCAGATCCACGGTTGGGTCGGCGGCGGCACCAAGGGTGACTTCCCGCATTACGCCTATCACGGCTACTACGCGCTGGACTGGACCCGGCTCGATGCCAACATGGGCAACGAGCAAGATCTGCGTACGCTGGTTGAGCAGGCACACCAACGGGGTATCCGCATTCTGTTCGACGTGGTGGTGAACCACGTCGGTTACGCCACGCTGGCGGATATGCAGACCTTTCAGTTCGGCTCGCTGTATCTGAAGGGAGCAGAAATAGAAAAAACACTGGGTAAGAATTGGGGAGATTGGCGGCCGGGGCCGGGACAAAACTGGCACAGTTTCAACGATTATATCAACTTCAGCGACAAGGCCGGTTGGAGTCACTGGTGGGGCAAGAATTGGATCCGTACCGATATCGGCGACTATGACGCCCCGGGCTATGACGATTTCACCATGTCGCTGGCCTTCCTCCCGGACATCAAAACTGAAGCACCTGGCGTCAGTGGTTTACCGCTGTTTTATCGCCATAAACCCGACACTGCTGCGCGCGAAATTCCCGGAGCCACCACCCGTGACTATTTGACCATTTGGCTCAGCCAATGGGTACGCGACTACGGCATCGACGGCTTCCGTGTCGACACCGCCAAACACGTAGAGAAACCGACGCTGGCGCTACTGAAACAGCGTGCCACGGCAGCGCTGGCTGAGTGGAAAGCCGCTCATCCGCAACAGGCACTGGATAACGCCCCATTCTGGATGACCGGTGAAGCTTGGGGCCATGGCGTCATGAAAAGTGACTACTACCAGAATGGCTTCGACGCGATGATTAATTTTGATTTCCAGGACCAGGCGTCACAGGCGCTGAGCTGCCTTTCCAGTATCGACGCCACCTACCAACAGATGGCCGACAAACTTCAGGATTTCAACGTATTAAGTTATATCTCTTCGCACGATACCCGGCTGTTTTTTGCCAGTGATGCCAAAGGGTCGCTGGCGTTGCAGCAGCGCGCCGCCGATCTGCTGCTGCTAGCCCCCGGCGCGGTGCAAATTTACTACGGTGATGAAAGTGGCCGTCAGCTTGGCCCAAGCGGTTCAGACCCGTTGCAGGGCACGCGTTCCGATATGAACTGGAATGAGCTACTGGGCGACAAAGCCCCACTGTTAGCGCACTGGCAGCGGCTGGGTCAATTCCGCGCTCGCCACCCGGCAATCGGTGCAGGTAACCAGCTGTCGCAACAGACCGCGCAATACTACGCCTTCAGCCGTCGGCTTGGCGACGATAGGGCTATGGTGGTGTGGGTCGGCGATCGGTCACATTAATTCAGATAAATATGCTGAGAAATAACCATCGGGTGAAGTTAACTCCCGGTGGTTATTTTCTGAGCCGCATTGCGCCGGAAATTGTCAGGCGGTATGGTGGGGAATTACCTGCTAAAAACAATACAGCTGCACCTATGACTTTTTCACTTTTCGGCGACAAATTTACCCGTTACGCGGGCATTACCCGTTTAATGGATGACCTGAACGAAGGCCTGCGCACCCCCGGTGCCATCATGCTCGGCGGCGGTAATCCCGCGCAAATTCCAGAGATGGAAAGCTACTTCAAGCAACTGTGCCAGGACATGCTCGACCAGGGCAAACTGACCGAGGCACTGTGTAACTATGATGGCCCGCAGGGCAAAGACGCCCTGCTGAAAGCACTAGCCAATTTGCTGCACGATGAACTTGGCTGGCAGATCTCTCCACAGAATATTGCACTGACAAACGGCAGTCAGAGCGCGTTTTTCTACTTGTTTAACCTGTTTGCCGGGCGCTATGCCGACGGCAGCCGCCGCCGCGTGCTGTTCCCGCTAGCCCCAGAATATATCGGTTATGCCGATGCAGGGTTGGACGAGGGCCTGTTTGTTTCGGCCAAACCCAATATCGAACTGCTGCCAGAAGGCCAATTCAAGTATCACGTTGATTTCGAACATCTGAATATTGGCGACGATATCGGTATGATCTGTGTGTCGCGCCCCACTAACCCAACCGGTAACGTAATCACCGACGAAGAGCTGATGAAGCTCGACCTGCTGGCGCAACAGCGCAATATTCCGCTGGTGATCGATAACGCCTATGGCGTGCCGTTCCCTGGCATTATCTTCAGCGACGCAACGCCGCTGTGGAACCCTAACATTATTCTGTGCATGAGCCTGTCGAAACTCGGCCTACCCGGTTCGCGTTGCGGCATTGTGATCGCCGATGAAAAGACCATCAGTGCCCTGACCAACATGAACGGCATCATTAGCCTGTCACCGGGCAGTATAGGCCCGGCAATGGCGACAGAAATGATCGAACGTGGCGACCTGCTGCGTTTGTCCAACGAGGTGATCCGTCCGTTCTACAAACAGCGTGTCGAGCACACTATCGAGATCATTCGCCGCTACCTGTCGCCAGAGCGCTGTCTGATCCACAAACCGGAAGGGGCAATTTTCCTCTGGTTGTGGTTTAAGGACCTGCCGATCACTACCGAATTGCTTTACCAACGCCTGAAAAAACGTGGTGTGCTGATGGTTCCAGGGCATTACTTCTTCCCGGGGCTGGAGCATGAATGGCCGCATACCCACCAGTGCATGCGGATGAACTACGTGCCGGATCCGGAGAAGATTGAGCGCGGCGTGGCAATACTGGCGGAAGAGATCGAACGCGCTCACCAAGAAGCGAACTGATCATAACGATGGGGCGCACATGCGCCCCATCGTCTTATATTGCCCAGAACAACACCGCCAGCAACTGCGGTGACATGATGCGCAGGAACATCGCCAACGGATAAACCGTGGCATAGGACAGCGCAGCAGCGCCGCTGGTCGGGTGCAAGCCGTTAGCGAAGGCCAGCGCCGGGGGATCGGTCATTGACCCCGCCAGCATGCCAGACAGCGTCAGATAATTCATCTTGCCCACCGTCCGCGCCAGTACGCCCACGCTAAACAGAGGAATCGCGGTAATCAGCGCGCCATAACCAATCCATGCCAGCCCTTCGCCATTAATCAGCGTATCGACAAAGTTACCGCCCGACTTCAGCCCGACCACCGCCAGAAACAGCACGATCCCCAGTTCCCGCAACGCCAGATTGGCACTGGGCGGCATAAACCAGTACAGCTTGCCGATGCTGCCGATACGCCCAAGGATCAGCGCCGCCACCAGCGGGCCACCGGCCAGCCCCAGACGCAATGCCGCCGGGAAACCCGGTATAAACAGCGGGATAGATCCCAACAGCACGCCCAGACCAATACCGATAAACACCGGCAACATTTGCACCTGCTGGAGCTTCTGCTGGGCGTTACCGACAATCGCCGCCACCGCCTCGATAGATTCGGGCCGCCCCACCAGGTTGAGGATGTCACCAAATTGCAGCGTCACATTGCTGCCGGCGACCAATTCAACCCCAGAGCGGTTGAGCCGTGAGATCACCACGTCGTATTTTTGCTTCAGGTTCAGATCGCGGATTTTACTGCCCAACACCTTTTCATTAGTCACTACCGCTCTCACCACCTGTAGCTCTGTACCGCGCGTTGACAGTGAGACGTCGACCTCTTCACCAATAACCAGCCGGGCATTTTCCAGGCTTTCGCGCTTGCCCACCAGGTGCAGATAATCGCCCAGTTCAAGCTTCTCAAGCGGCGCCGGCACCATCAGTAAATCACCACGTTTCAAGCGTGAGCAGATGATGTCCTCACCATTGAGCAGCGGTACATTTTTGACAGCCATCCCCTGCAGGTTAGGGTTGCGTACTGCCACGTTCATGGTGTGCAGCAGTTCACGTTGGTTACCCAGGCTACTTTCAAACGCCTGCGCCTCTTGCTCGATATTAATGTGGAAAAACAGACGTATCAGCCACATCACCAGCAAAATGCCGCAAATACCGAACGGGTAAGCCATGGCGTAACCCATCCCCATCCGATCAACCATTGCAGGGTCTGACCCTAAATCGGTAAGAATTTGCTGCCCGGCGCCGAGTGCGGGGGTATTAGTGACAGCCCCGGAGAACACACCAAGAATGATTGGCAGTGGTACAGCAAACAGTTTGTGAACCACCGCCGCGACGAGCCCACCAACCAGCACCAGTAAAATGGCGAAGCCGTTGAGCCGCAGCCCGGACACCCGCAACGAAGAGAAGAAACCAGGACCGACCTGAATACCAATGGTGTAAACGAACAGGATCAGGCCGAATTCCTGAATAAAATGCAGCATGTCGCCATTAAGATTAAGCTGCCAGCTCTGGGCGAAATGCCCAACGATGATACCGCCGAATAGCACCCCACCAATACCCAGTCCTACCCCGTATATCTTCCAATTACCCATCCACAGCCCGAGAACGGCCACCAACGCCAACATACTGACGGTCAGGGCGATTTCGCTCATTGGTCACATCCTTGCCAGAAGTTTAACAACCGGTTTTGCGGTTAAATACGCACAATTAACAGGGATTTTGGCATAAGCGGGAAGGCACGACTGTGGGGTGCACCACAGAATACAACGGGGGAAGCCCGTTTGGACTTCCCCCGTATAATTTAGCTGTTTTTCAGTCGGTTATTTTGATTCCAACCCCGGCGTGGTGCCGATAGCAATACGCTGTGGTTGCAGGGCTTCCGGCACCTGACGCACCAGATCGATATGCAGAAGGCCGTTTTCAAACTGGGCCTCTGACACCTGCAAATGCTCAGCCAGCGTGAAGGTCAACGTGAACTCTTTACACACCAGCCCTTGGTGCAGATATTCCACCTGTTTTTCTGGCGGTGTTGGTTTGCCGCGCACAGTCAGGCGTGGACCTTCAACCTCAATATCCAGCTCACTTTGTTTGAACCCGGCCAGCGCCAGAGAAATGCGGTAATGGTTGTCGTCGCTTTTCTCGATGTTGTAAGGCGGGAAACCTTGCGGCTCCTGACCGCCCATTGAGCTTGCCAGTTTGTCAAAACCAATCCACTGACGCAGCAGCGGGGATAAATCGTAATTACGCATAGTATAAACTCCTTCTATGAAGCGAGATTTTACCCGTCGTCTTTCAAGCTACTGTGTTGTTACCTGCACTCATTCATCCCAGTCACTTATCAAGATAAGCGCAGTGGGTTAAATGAGCGGGCCCCTTACTGTACTTGAAATTCATAGGGTAAATTAAGCAGTGCCCCCTGACGGCAGGCACGTTAACTAACATTCATTGCACCGGCGGTTCATTCCGCCGTTGAAATAAGAATTATTTAATTTCTATCCGGCGCGGTTTTAATGTTTCTGGAACAATTCGTTCCATATCTATATACAACAAACCGTTTTCCAGCTTGGCGCCTTTAATTTTGATATGCTCGGCCAACTGGAATTTACGTTCAAAGTTCCGCTCAGCAATACCTTGATATAAGTAGGTTCTTTCCGCCGGTTCATTATTATGGGCGCCGCGTACAATCAGCAGATTATCTTGGGTAGTGATTTCCAGCTCCTGCTCGGCAAACCCAGCTACCGCGATCGCGATGCGGTAATGATTTTCATCCACCAGCTCAACATTATAAGGAGGATAGCCGCCATTACCCTGACTCTGACCCGCCTCCAACGCATTAAATAAACGGTCAAAACCAATTGCGGAACGGTAGAGTGGAGAAAGATCGAAATTACGCATAAAACAGCCTCCTAAGGCACTTCAGCGAGGTTGAATAATTAAGCCTTCCATCATGGACAGGCTAAATAATCAGAATTCCCTTACGGCGAATTCTTAATTTGCTTCTGATAAGAAAATGGGGGTGGCTTTCACCATTTCAACCGCTGATGATCAAAAAAATGATAATCAGTGCAGCGAAAGTTTTTTTATCCCTTACAATAAACTGAGACGGCCGCCACAGAGCGGGCTCTTGCTCCTTTTAAAACATCTACAAGATGTTATAGATCAGCAGATTTTGGGGAACAGCACCCTGCAGGATGGAATAATGAAAACGATAAGAGTCATAGCAACCAGTTGCATGCTGTTAGCGACCAACGGCTGCTCCAGCGTGATGAGCCACACCGGCCCGAATCAGGGCTATTATCCGGGTACCCGTGCCAGCATGGATGTGCTGAGGGACGACAATACCAGTTGGGCGATGATGCCACTGGTGGCGCTGGATCTGCCATTCTCGGCGGTGATGGACACGGTGTTACTGCCTTACGACTATATGCGCTCCGGCAGTGACGGTACCGCAGACTCGCCAAGAGCGCGCATCTTGCATGGCGAAGAGCAGAATCTGGCCGCCAGCGGCGATCCTGCCCACGCAGCCACCACCACCCCACATTAACGTATCAGACGCGGGCCACGCGCCCGCGGTTGATTACAGCTCAACCACAAAAATCTGGCTGAATCCGTCAATCTCACGCATAAACGCCACTTTGCTACCGTCCGGTGAGAACACAATAGCGTCCCCCGAAGGCGGCAGCGCAGTACGCTGTGTCAGGCGTTGCATACGGCCACTGGCGACCTCACATAGCATCAGGCTGTTATCACACACCAATGCGATCCTGCCCCCCTGTGGGTGCCAACTAAACGCCGATTGAATACCCTGTTCACCATGAGTGACCTGCCGCGGGTCACCACCGTTGGGTGAGACAACCCACAACTGCACGACACCCGCATCATCCTTCATCAGGCAGGCAATCATACTGCCGTCGGGTGAGCTGCGCAGCCAGTGGCGGGGAGTCGTCACCACACCAGGGAAACGTCGCTGTCCGGTAAACGTCAGTCGCCGTTGGCGTATTCCCAACGGCGGTGCAGGTAAATGCCGTGCAGTGCCCTGTAGCGGCCTGGCTCCGGCTTTGGCGTAATCGGCATCATCCTGTGGCAGATCAACAATGAAAACCTCAGGCAGCTTCTCACCACTACTGGAAAGTGTATCGCCGATAAATGCCAGCGCCCAACGCTGTTGCCGCCCATCGGATCGGGTATAACCACGTTGACCTATCCAGCCTTCTTCATAGGCACGGTTGATCTGGTCACTGCCTGGCTGCGGCTGCGGTGTCGTCTCGCTCACCAATACACAGTAATGGCTGCCATCATATTCACGCGGATGCTGCTTGGGAGGATTCACGCCCTGTAATGGCACGGCTACACCCACGTTGCGCAGATCCAGCGCCGGGTCCAGCTCATGCATCACATGGTCATTATAAGTAAAGCTCAGGCGGCTACCGTCCGGGCTAAAGACATGCACGTGAGTGCCGCCACGCAGTGCGCCGGGGGTATAGGGTGCGGTGATATCCATCGCATCGAGAGTTATGGCCAACTCACGATCCGGCTCGCTGACGATCACCCCGCGACGATGGTGAAAATCATAATGCCAAACGCTGTCCGGATACTCTGGGCCGTGAATAAAGGCATAGCGAGCTGGTGCATCCGGACTGACGGTCACCACACCAACATGAGCGCCGTGTTGTGCGCGATAGACCACCTCTACCACGCCGCTCTCTACGTTCACCCGCTCAATACTCAAGCCAGTAAATGAAGCACCATTCGGGCGTACGTCGTAAGCCAACCACTGGCTGTCCGGCGTCCAGACGTTAATGTTGGTTAACTGATGTCCACGTGGATCAAAAGTCAGCTGTTGTTCCCGATGGCTCATGGCGTCTCTCCTGCATAGGCGGGTACTGAACAGCCATCTTACCGGAATGGGCAGCGGGTTCACATTGCCCATTGGCACACTTTGTTCACGTACAAATGAGGGTTTACATGCAATACTAAAAAGTACACACTGGATTTTAAAGTCTACGAAAAATTTCTACAGGAGCCCGTATGAGCAATTTATTCGACGCAATTGTTTCCGCCCATCAGCAATTGCGCCCGCAGGTTCGCGTGACGCCACTCGAACGCAGTGTTCTGTTGTCACAGCAACTGGGCTGTGAGCTATATCTGAAATGCGACCATCTGCAACATACCGGCTCTTTCAAATTTCGCGGTGCCAGCAACAAACTGCGGCTGCTGAATGACCAACAGCGCAGCGGCGGGGTAATAGCCGCCTCAACAGGCAATCACGGGCAGGCCGTCGCGCTGGCCGGCAAACTGATGGGTGTCAACGTAACGGTCTATGCTCCAGAAACGGCGGCCGCAATCAAACTGGAGACCATCCGTGCGCTGGGCGGCAAGGTAGAACTGGTACCGGGCGACGCACTGAATGCCGAACAGGCAGGGGAAAAGGCTGCCGTTGAGGAAGGTAAAGTCTATATCTCACCCTATAACGATCCACAGGTGGTTGCCGGTCAGGGCACTTGCGGCATGGAGTTGGTAGAGCAGCAAGCGGATTTGGATGCGGTGTTTGTCGCCGTGGGTGGTGGCGGCTATATTTCAGGAATTGGTACCGTTTTGCAGCAATTGTCGCCGAAAACCCAACTTATTGCCTGCTGGCCGAAAAATGCCACCAGCATGTATAGCGCACTGCAGGCGGGTCATATCTATCCGGTGGAAGAACAGGACACGCTGTCCGATGGCACTGCCGGCGGCGTTGAGCCGGGTGCGATCACCTTCCCGCTATGTCAGCAGGTGATCGATCGCAAAATATTGGTCAGTGAAGCGGAAATCAAACAGGCCATGCGCCAGATTGCCGCCAGCGACCGCTGGATTATTGAAGGTGCCGCCGGGGTCGCCTTAGCCGCCGCTATCAAACTCGCGCCCGAATTCCAGGGGAAAAAAGTGGCAGTCGTGCTGTGTGGGAAAAACATCGTACTGGAAAAATACCTCAAGGCTATCTCCGATGAAAATCCTTAATAAACGGCAGATCCTTGACGCGTTCGATGCAGATGCTGTCACATTATTGCTCAAACAGGGATTTATTGCCTATTCCCAACAGCAGGTGCAACAACCGCCGGTGCAGCATTTCCTGTTTGAGCAAGCGGCAGGTGACTGTTGTATTAAATCGGCCTGGCTGGAGGGGGATGAACAATTTGTCGTCAAGGTTTCCTCTGGCTTTTACCGTAATCCGACGCAGGGGCTGGCCAGTAACCAAGGGCTGATGATGGCCTTCTCGGCGCAAACCGGTGAACCACAGGCATTGTTACTGGACGAGGGTTGGTTAACTGCATTACGTACCGCGCTAGCCGGGCGTATTGCCGCCGAACTGTGCGCACCAGCAGATATCCCAGCGATTGGCATCGTCGGCTGCGGCATGCAGGCCCAACTACAGTTACAACAGCTGAAAAACCAAATTTCCTGCCGTGAGGTTTGGGTATGGGGTCGCAACGAGCTGGCATTAGACACTTTCCGTCGCCAAGCTGAGGCGGAGGGATTTCGGGTGCAGACCACGCAAGATGCAGCGGAACTGGCGAGACACTGCCGGTTGATTGTCACCACGACCCCCAGTCGTGAACCCATTCTGCGGGCAGCAGATATTCAACCCGGCACCCACATCACCGCCGTCGGTGCAGACGCCCACGGCAAGCAGGAGTTGGCAGCCGATCTGGTAGCCAGGGCGGATGTGCTGTTAGTGGATGCTTTAGCGCAATGTGCAGATTATGGTGAGATCGCCACCGCTTATCGGCAGGGTTTACTTAAATCGACGCCGATCGTCGAATTGGGTTCGGCATTGGCTCAGGGGATAAAAGTGCGTAATGATGACCAGCAAATCACCCTCGCTGATCTGACCGGGCTGGCGATTCAAGATGTGCAAATTGTGAAAGGTATTTTGGAACGGGTATAGGATGTTTTTAGGGGCGCGGCTGCGCCCCTTTAATTCATCGCACTATCAGGCATTCAACACAAACTTCTCGATAGCATGTGCCACGCCGTCTTCAGTGTTGGTGGTGGTCACAAATTGCGCCACCGCTTTCAGTTCCGGGATAGCGTTACCCATTGCAACGCCAACGCCCGCATATTCGATCATCGCGGTATCGTTAGCCTGGTCACCCAACGTCATCACGTTTTCACGTGCAATACCGAGATGATCGGCCAGCATTTTCACGCCGGTTCCTTTATCTACATTTTTATGCAGGATCTCCAGGAAATACGGCGCGCTCTTCAGGATGGTGTATCGCTCCAGCGTTTCTGCCGGAATGCGTGCGATGGCGCGGTCCAACAGCTCTGGCTCGTCAACCATCATCAATTTCGGGAAAATAATCGAAGGGTCCATCTCTTCCACGCTGCGGTACTTCAGCGGAATACCGGTCATCTCCGACTCGTGCACGGTGTATTTGCCGATATCTTTGTTTGGGGTATACAGGGTATCGAAATCAAACGCCTGGTAATGGACACCAAACTCGCGCGCCATCTGCTCGAAGTAGAGATAATCCTCAAAGCCCAACGTTTCTTGCAGGATGCAGGTGCCGTCTACCGCCTTCAAAACCAACGCGCCATTATAGGTAATACAAAAATCACCGGGGCCCTGAATGTCCAACTGACGCAGATAATCCTGCACGCCGACGTAAGGTCGCCCGGTGGCCAGCACCACATGCACCCCTTTGCGGCGTGCCTCGGTGATCGCCTGCTTTACCGCGGGCGTAATCTGGTGCTGCGGGTTGAGCAGCGTGCCGTCCATATCAATCGCAATCAGTTCAATAGCCATTCGATCTTCTCCCAGTGGTTTTTTCCCATGCTAACGCGTTTCAGCGTGCAATGTCAGCGCCAAAAAAGCGTAAAAAAATCCGTGCGGGTTGCCCGGCACGGATTTTCACAGCCATCAATGCGTTAGATATCGATATTTGCCGCTTTCAGGGCATTTTCTTCGATAAAGGCACGACGAGGTTCAACCGCATCACCCATCAGGGTGGTGAACAATTGGTCAGCGGCAATGGCGTCTTTCACGGTCACGCGCAGCATGCGGCGACTTTCCGGATCCATCGTGGTTTCCCACAGCTGCTCTGGGTTCATTTCACCCAGACCTTTATAACGCTGTACTGCCAGCCCACGGCGTGACTCTTTCACCAGCCACTCCAATGCCTGTTCGAAGCTTTCAACAGGTTGACGACGCTCACCACGTTCAATGAAGGCATCTTCTTCGATCAGGCCACGCAGTTTCTCACCCAGCACGCAGATTTTGCGGTATTCACCACCGTGGATGAAGTCGAAGTCCAGCGCGTAATCGGTATCCACACCGTGGGTACGGATGCGCAGTACCGGCTCAAACATCTGGCGCTCACGGTTCTCAAAGATCACCGAATCATAGCTGCTGCCGTGCTGTTCTTTGTCGTTCAGCAATTTCACCAGCGAATCAATCCAGGTTTTAACCTTGGCCTGATCGCTCAGATCGTCTTCCAACAAAGTTGGCTGGTAGATCAGGTTGTTCAGCAGTGCACGCGGGTAGCGGCGCTCCATACGACCTATCAACTTCTGCACGCTGTAGTGCTCGGCAACCAGTTTTTCCAATGGCTCACCGGCAAGCGCTGGGGCGCTGGCGTTGGTGTGCAGGGTTGCGCCGTCCATCGCGATGGCGATTTGGTACTGATCCATCGCTTCGTCATCTTTGATGTACTGTTCCTGCTTGCCTTTTTTCACCTTGTACAGCGGCGGCTGGGCAATGAACACGTGGCCGCGCTCAATGATTTCCGGCATCTGACGGTAGAAGAAGGTCAACAGCAGCGTACGGATGTGCGAGCCATCGACGTCGGCATCGGTCATGATGATGATGCTGTGGTAACGCAGCTTGTCTGGGTTGTACTCATCACGGCCAATGCCGCAGCCCAGCGCAGTGATCAGCGTGGCAACTTCTTGTGAAGACAGCATCTTGTCGAAGCGGGCTTTCTCAACGTTGAGGATTTTACCTTTCAACGGCAAAATCGCCTGGTTCTTACGGTTACGCCCCTGCTTGGCAGAGCCGCCCGCTGAGTCCCCTTCCACCAGGTACAGTTCGGACAGCGCCGGGTCGCGTTCCTGGCAGTCCGCCAGTTTGCCCGGCAAGCCGGCCAGATCCAATGCGCCTTTACGGCGAGTCATTTCACGCGCTTTACGCGCTGCTTCACGGGCACGTGCCGCATCGATGATTTTACCGACGACAATTTTCGCATCGCCCGGATTTTCCATCAGATAATCGACCAGCTTCTCGTTCATCAGCGTTTCAACCGCGGTTTTCACCTCGGAAGAAACCAGCTTGTCTTTGGTCTGAGAAGAGAACTTCGGATCCGGCACTTTTACTGACACAACGGCAATCAGACCTTCACGCGCATCGTCACCGGTAGCGCTGATCTTGGCCTTTTTGCTGTAACCTTCTTTATCCATGTAGCTGTTCAGGGTACGGGTCATCGCGGTACGGAAACCGACCAGATGGGTACCACCATCACGCTGTGGAATGTTGTTGGTAAAGCAGTAAATGTTTTCCTGGAAACCGTCGTTCCACTGCAACGCCACTTCCACACCGATGTCGTCTTTCACGGTAGAGAAATAGAATACGTTCGGGTGGATCGGGGTTTTGTTTTTGTTCAGGTACTCAACAAACGCCTTGATACCGCCTTCATAGTGGAAGTGGTCTTCTTTGTCGGTGCGCTTGTCTTTCAGGCGGATAGACACGCCAGAGTTCAGGAATGAGAGTTCGCGCAGGCGCTTGGCCAGAATGTCGTACTCAAATTCAGTATTATTGGTGAAGGTTTCGTAGCTCGGCCAGAAACGCACTGTGGTACCGGTCAGATCGGTTTCACCGACCACTTTCAGCGGTGCCAGTGGCTCGCCCATCGCATAGGTTTGCTCGTGTACCTTGCCTTCACGACGGATAACCAGTTCCAGCTTCTCGGACAAGGCGTTAACAACCGATACGCCTACACCGTGCAGACCGCCGGAAACCTTGTAGGAGTTGTCATCAAATTTGCCGCCGGCATGCAGCACAGTCATGATCACCTGTGCCGCAGAAACCCCTTCCTCTTCGTGAATACCGGTCGGGATACCACGGCCGTCATCCTGTACCGAAACAGAGTTGTCGGCATGGATAGTCACCTGAATGTCACTACAGTGGCCAGCGAGTGCTTCGTCGATAGCGTTGTCCACAACCTCGAATACCATGTGGTGCAGACCGGTGCCATCATCGGTGTCGCCGATATACATGCCCGGGCGCTTACGCACCGCGTCCAGCCCTTTTAATACCTTGATACTTGAGGAGTCATAAGAATTCGACATCAACGTTTCTCGCTCATTTTAGTCCTGTGGTTGAACCTCTATTTTACCTTGTTCCACGCGGAACATCTTGCCCTTTTCACCGGCCATGTCGGTCACTTGTTCAGCGCTAACAGCACTGACAAAGACCTGGGCCTGGGTGGCTTTCAGGCGATCGGCCAGCAACCGGCGACGGCCGGTGTCCAGCTCGGAGGCAAAATCATCAATCAGATACAGGCAACGCCGCCCGCTCTGCCGGGTGAGAAACTCACCCTGCGCTAAGCGCAACGCGCACATCAGCAACTTAAGCTGACCGCGCGATAACAAATCCTCTACCGGCGTGCCGTCGGCACGTATGCGAAAGTCCGCTTTATGCGGCCCCACCGCGGTATAGGTTAACGCCCTGTCGCGCTCAAACTGGCGCTCCAGTAGCTCTCCGTAGTCACTCTCTTTGTCCCAGCCACGCTGGAAAGAGAAACTCAGGGCAAATTCGGGCAAAAACTGCGCGCATGTCGCGGTAATATCCGCGGCAATCGCGTCGCTGTAAGCTGCCCGCCACTCGCTGATACGCTCGGCCAAGGGGATCAGTTCCTGATCCCAGGCACGGATCTGCGCATAGCGACTGACCTGGCGCAGCGCGGCATTGCGCTGCTTCAGTAACCGTTTCAGGTTGCTCCAGGCGGTGAAAAAACCGGGTTCGTTATGAAAACAACCCCAGTCCAGGAAGGCGCGCCGGAATTTCGGCCCGCCGTTTAGCAGGGTAAAACCTTCGGGGGTAATCAGTTGCATCGGCAATAACTGCGCCAGTTCAGCCACTTTGTGACCGTCACTGCCATCGATACGTACCTTGCTGTCCCCCTGACGGCTCTTGCTTAATCCTACGGATATTTCACGCTCTGTACCGTCAATGCGGCCGTGCAAAATGAATTCCGGCTGGTCGTGACGAATCACGCGCCCCGCCTGCAGGCTACGAAATGCCCGCCCGTGACCGAGGGTATACACCGCCTCAAGCACGCTGGTCTTTCCGCTGCCATTGGCACCCACCAGGAAATTGAACCCCGGCGCCAGTGCCAAATCCGCCGATTCAATATTGCGGAAATCTTTAATCAGTAAACGCGTTAATGCCATGCCAAATCCATCACCGGGAAATTACGCTCAATGCGAGGGCGTTATCAGCGCCGGCAGTTTACGTACGGACAGCGCACAGCAACCGGAGCGTACACAGAGTACGTGAGGATTGCGAGCACTGCCCAAGCGTAAAATGGCAAGCAAGATAGCCCGGATATCGATCACAAACGCATTGGCATGACGACATAGGCGGCAGACTTACTGGCACCGTCTTCGATCTGCACGCTGGAGACCGAATCAGTCAACAACAAGCGCACATCTTCACACTTGAGTGCATTCAATACATCCAGCACATAGCTGACGTTGAACCCAATTTCCATCTCAGTGCCGTCGTAGCTGACGTCGAGGATCTCTTCCGCTTCTTCCTGTTCAGGGTTGTTGGCGGTGATCTTGAGTTGGTTTTGGCTGACATACAGGCGCACACCGCGGAACTTTTCGTTCGACAAAATGGCCGCACGGGCAAAGGCCTGCTTAAGCAAGTCACAACCGGCTTCCAGCGTTTTGTCCGGGTTCTTCGGCAATACGCGACGATAATCCGGGAAACGACCGTCAACCAACTTGGAGGTGAAGATAAAATCACCCACGTGCGCACGGATGTTGTTACTGCCGATCTGCAATTGCAGTAGCGTATCGCCACCGTCCAGCAGACGCACCAGTTCCATTACCCCTTTACGCGGCACGATCACCGAATGCGACGGTAATTGCTGGCCGATAGGCATCGAACACACCGCCAGACGGTGTCCATCGGTCGCCACGGTACGCAATTCTTCACCTTCGGTTTCGAACAGCATGCCGTTTAAGTAGTAGCGCACGTCCTGATGAGCCATCGAGAACTGCGTGGCTTCGATCAGGCGCTTAAGGGTCGCCTGCGGCAGAGAAAATTCAACTTCGCTCTGCCAGTCGTCCAGGTTCGGGAAATCTGCCGCCGGCAACGTAGAAAGAGAAAAACGACTGCGACCAGAACGCACCAGCATACGCTCGCCTTCCAACGTCACAGTGATCTCGGCCCCTTCAGGCAAACCACGGCAGATATCAAATAATTTACGCGCGGGGACGGTAGTCGCGCCCGCCTCATGAGGTTGGGACAGGGCAACGCGCGCCACCATCTCCATCTCCAGATCGGTGCCGGTCAACAGCAGGCAGCCTTCCGTCACCTGCAACAGCAGGTTACCCAGAATTGGCAGCGTTGGGCGGCCGCCCAGCGGGCTGCTCACCTGTTGCAGCGGTTTTAGCAGATGCTCACGTTCAACGATAAATTTCATAGCGCTAGGAAGATAATGTTCTGATTAAATTGGAGAAATCTTCTTTGATGTCGTGACTTTCCTCACGCAACTGCTCGATCTTCCGGCAGGCGTGCAACACCGTGGTATGGTCGCGGCCACCAAACGCATCGCCGATTTCTGGCAGGCTGTGGTTGGTGAGTTCTTTCGCTAAGGCCATCGCCATTTGGCGTGGACGAGCAACGGAACGCGAGCGCCGCTTGGACAACAAATCTGCGATTTTAATTTTATAGTATTCCGCCACCGTCTTTTGAATATTATCGATGGTGACCAACTTTTCTTGCAGTGCCAGCAGATCGCGCAGCGCTTCACGCACGAAATCAATGGTAATGGCACGTCCGGTAAAGTTTGCGTTGGCGATCACGCGGTTTAACGCCCCTTCGAGCTCACGCACGTTGGAACGCAGACGCTTGGCGATAAAGAACGCCACTTCGCCTGGCAGACGGATATTGTTCTCGTCAGCCTTTTTCATCAGGATCGCTACGCGGGTTTCCAGCTCCGGCGGTTCGATGGCAACCGTTAATCCCCAACCGAAGCGGGATTTCAGGCGATCTTCCACCCCGTTAATCTCTTTAGGATAACGGTCCGAAGTCAGGATAATCTGCTGATTGCCTTCTAACAGGGCGTTAAAGGTATGGAAGAACTCTTCCTGCGAACGCTCTTTGTTGGCAAAAAATTGGATGTCATCGATCAGCAGTGCATCGACCGAACGGTAATAGCGCTTAAATTCTTCAATGGCATTGTTCTGCAACGCTTTGACCATGTCTTGTACAAAGCGTTCAGAGTGCATGTAGACCACTTTGGCGTTAGCTTTGCGCGCCATGATGCCGTTGCCAACCGCGTGCAACAGGTGAGTTTTACCCAGGCCGGTGCCACCATAAAGGAACAACGGGTTATAAGCACCACCTGGGTTATCCGCTACCTGGCGAGCCGCCGCCCGCGCCAACTGGTTGGATTTACCTTCAACAAAGTTATCAAAGGTATGCTTTGGGTTAACGTTGGAACGGTAAGAAAGCTCTGGCTGCGGCGCCGCGTTGTCCCAGCTTGGCCGGGTAGGCGCAGCAACGCGTACCACGGGTGCACTCGGGGCGCTAACACTGGCGGTGACAGTTTGGCTGATGATTTGGGAAAGCGGTTTGCTGCCCACTTCAAAACGCAACAATGGGGCATCCGTACCGCAGAAATCATTCAACAGGCCATTGATATTGTTTAAGTACTTATCGCGAACCCAATCCAGCACAAAACGATTGGGCGCATAAAGCGCCAGGGTGTTGTCACTCAGTTCCGCCTGCAATGGGCGTATCCACATACTAAATTCTGTGGCAGGTAACTCATCCTGCAATCGGGCAAGACACTGCTGCCAAAGCGAAAGTGACACGGCGGACTCCACTCGAACAAGATCAATAAAAGAAAAGAATCAGGCTACTTTTTTATAACTCATGATTTTTGACACATACCCGGCATCGGCAGTTTGCCTGTGGGGGATGCGAACCGCCTTTCACGGTTTATGTCCCTCACGATCCCCGCTTGAGAGATCGCGATCGGAATGACGGATCATAGCGCAATCCGCGCAAGAGATCCTCCCCTTCATCACAGATTAGATCCATTTTATCCACAGGCCCCGGCCTGCGGCGATCTTTTCACCAGTCACGCTAAATTGCAGGCAAAATCCCGTGTGAGTAACGGTATTTTTTACATTGTCAACCGGTTATACCCTGTTATCCACGCCGGATCCTGGGTTTTCGCTATAAGGATCGCATCGGGATCCTTGCGATTTACCCCTGAGTCCGTATAATCTTCGCCCTACGTGTGTACCTGGTTCCTTAATGGTGAGTCATTAACCGGACAGGATTCTGCGGTGACCACGGGCCAAGACCGGATTTTACTCCGTATTGGCAGACAACCAGGTAGGCTAGCGCAATGTGAATTGACTCAGGACTGTACAATTATTACAATCCCGCCTCTTTATATATTGCGATTGAGGCGTCGGTCGTCTTCACGCCGAGTAGCCAAACGCGTTTACTGATCAGTAATTATTTTAAGTTTAGGTAGAAATCGCCATGAAACGCACTTTCCAACCGTCCGTATTGAAGCGTAACCGTAGCCACGGTTTCCGTGCTCGTATGGCCACCAAAAATGGTCGTCAAGTTCTGGCCCGCCGTCGTGCGAAAGGCCGTTCTCGTCTGACTGTTTCTAAGTAATAAAAGCTAACCCGCTGAGTGGTTAAGCTCGCTTTTCCCAGGGAGTTACGTTTGTTAACTCCCACTCACTTCACTTTCGTCTTCCAGCAGCCACAACGGGCTGGCACGCCGCAAATCACCATCCTCGGCCGCCTGAACCAGCTGGGGCATCCCCGCATCGGTCTTACTGTCGCCAAAAAACACGTCAAACGCGCGCATGAACGCAATCGGATAAAACGCCTAACCCGCGAAAGCTTCCGTTTACTTCAGCACGAGTTACCGGCGATGGATTTTGTCGTAGTGGCCAAAAAAGGGATAGCGGATTTGGATAACCGCGCGCTGACGGAAGCTTTGGAAAAATTATGGCGTCGCCACTGTCGCCAGGCTCCCGCATCCTGATCGGGCTGGTGCGAGCTTACCAGCTCGTCATCAGTCCGCTGCTTGGGCCTCGTTGTCGCTTCCAGCCGACATGCTCTCATTACGCAATTGAGGCATTAAGCAGGTTTGGCATGATAAAAGGCAGTTGGTTAGCATTGAAACGCGTATTAAAATGCCACCCTTTGAACCCAGGTGGCGATGATCCCGTGCCGCCGAAACCCGACGATAACAGAGAACACTAACGATGGATTCGCAACGCAATCTTCTCCTCATCGCTCTGCTGTTCGTGTCTTTCATGATCTGGCAAGCCTGGCAAACGGACAATGCTCCGCAACCAGTCGCTCAGACCACGCAACAGACTTCGAACACTGCTACCGGTGATGCCGCAAGCTCAGCAGTTCCAGCCAGTGGCCAGGGTAAACTGATTACCGTTAACACTGACGTGCTGTCGCTGACCATCAACACCCGTGGTGGTGATATCGAGCAGGCTAAACTGTTGGCCTACCCGGACACTCTGGGTTCATCGACGCCATTCCAGTTGCTGGAAACAACACCGTCATTTGTTTATCAGGCGCAAAGTGGCCTGACCGGCAGAAACGGTCCGGATAACCCGGCAAACGGCGAACGTCCTCTGTTCCAGGCGGCGCAGGACAGCTATACCCTGCCAGAAGGCCAGGATGAGTTGCGCATTCCGCTGACCTTTACCGGTAAAGACGGTGCAATCTACACCAAGACTTTCGTGCTCAAGCGTAACCATTACGCAGTTGGCGTTGACTACAACGTTGACAACAAAGGCACAACTCCGCTGGAACTGACCCTGTTCGGCCAACTGAAGCAGACGACTGAGCTGCCTAAGCACCGTGACACCGGCAGCAACAACTTCGCTCTGCACACCTTCCGTGGTGCGGCGTATTCATCCAGCGATGACAAATATCAGAAGTATGCGTTCGATAAGGACGAGAACCTGAGTGTCACCACGCAAGGCGGTTGGGTTGCGATGCTGCAACAGTACTTCGCCACTGCCTGGGTACCGGCAACGCAGGGTAGCAACACCTTCTATACCGCCAAGCCTGGCGATAACCTGTCTACCATCGGCTTCAAATCTACGCCGGTAGTAGTACAGCCTGGTGCGCAACAACAGCTGAATGCGACCCTGTGGGTTGGCCCAGAACTGCAAGATCAGATGGCCCAACTGGCACCGCATCTGGATCTGACCGTGGATTACGGTTGGTTGTGGTTCATCTCCCAGCCGCTGTTCAAACTGCTGAAGTTCATCCACGGCTTTATCGGTAACTGGGGCTTCTCAATTATCATCATCACCTTCATCGTGCGTGGCATCATGTACCCGCTGACCAAAGCGCAGTACACCTCGATGGCGAAAATGCGCATGCTGCAACCAAAACTGCAGGCGATGCGTGAGCGTATTGGTGATGACAAACAGCGCATGAGCCAAGAAATGATGGCGCTGTACAAGTCTGAGAAAGTGAACCCGTTGGGAGGTTGTCTGCCGCTGGTTATCCAGATGCCAATCTTCCTGGCGCTGTACTACATGTTGATGGGTTCCGTTGAGCTGCGCCATGCGCCGTTCGCCCTGTGGATCCATGACCTGTCAGCGCAAGACCCGTACTACATCTTGCCAATCCTGATGGGCGTGACGATGTTCTTCATCCAGAAGATGTCGCCGACCACCGTGACTGACCCGATGCAGCAAAAAATCATGACCTTTATGCCGGTGATCTTCACAGTGTTCTTCCTGTGGTTCCCGTCTGGTCTTGTGCTGTACTACATCGTCAGTAACCTGGTGACCATCCTCCAGCAGCAGTTGATTTACCGCGGCCTGGAAAAACGTGGCTTACACAGCCGCGACAAGAAAAAGACCTAAGCGTAGTGTAAGGGTTCGGCACGCTGAACCCTTGCTGCGATAGAGAAGAGGCGGTCATTAAGACCGCCTTTTTGCATATTGAATTGTCAGAGAGAATCATTATGAGCACTACCGATACCATCGTAGCCCAAGCCACCCCGCCGGGACGCGGCGGCGTCGGCATTTTGCGCATTTCCGGCCGTGGCGCCAAAGACGTCGCCCAAGCGCTGCTCGGCAAACTGCCCAAGCCGCGTTACGCCGATTACCTGCCATTCCGTGATGCCGATGGTGCTACTTTGGATCAGGGTATTGCGTTGTGGTTCCCAGGCCCCAATTCGTTTACCGGTGAAGACGTGCTGGAACTGCAAGGCCACGGTGGGCCGGTTATCCTCGATCTGCTACTCAAACGTGTGCTGGCGTTGCCCGATGTGCGCATCGCACGGCCCGGTGAGTTCTCCGAGCGCGCATTCCTCAACGACAAGCTCGATCTGGCGCAAGCGGAGGCGATTGCCGACTTGATCGACGCCAGTTCAGAGCAAGCGGCACGTTCCGCAATGAACTCGTTGCAAGGGGCATTCTCTACCCGTATCCACCAGCTTGTGGAAGCACTCACTCACTTGCGAATCTATGTGGAAGCAGCGATCGACTTCCCTGATGAAGAAATCGACTTCTTGTCTGACGGTAAAATCGAAGCGCAACTCAACGGTGTCATGGCCGATCTGGACAGCGTGCGTGCCGAGGCGCGTCAAGGTAGCCTTCTGCGTGAAGGGATGAAAGTGGTCATCGCTGGGCGACCAAACGCCGGAAAATCCAGCCTGCTGAACGCATTAGCCGGCCGTGAAGCCGCGATCGTCACCGATATCGCTGGCACCACTCGCGATGTATTGCGTGAACATATTCACATCGACGGTATGCCACTGCATATCATAGACACCGCAGGCCTGCGTGAAGCCAGTGACGAAGTTGAACGTATCGGTATCGAACGTGCATGGAACGAGATCGAACAGGCGGACCGTGTACTGTTTATGGTCGACGGTACCACCACCGCGGCTACCGAACCGACAGAGATTTGGCCAGAATTTATGGCGCGTCTGCCACACAGCCTGCCCATCACCGTAGTACGTAATAAAGCCGATATCACCGGTGAGACGCTGGGTATGACCGAAGTAAATGGCCACTCACTTATTCGCCTGTCGGCGCGTACCGGCGAAGGTATCGATCTGCTGCGTGACCACCTGAAGCAGAGCATGGGCTTCACCAGCAATATGGAAGGCGGCTTCCTGGCCCGCCGTCGTCACCTACAGGCGCTTGAGCAAGCAGCCCAGCATCTGGTTGAGGGCAAAGAACAGTTAGTGAGCGCTTACGCGGGGGAGCTGCTGGCCGAAGAATTGCGTCTGGCACAGCAAGCGCTGAGTGAAATCACCGGTGAGTTTACCTCCGATGATCTGCTGGGACGTATTTTCTCCAGCTTCTGTATCGGTAAGTAAGCCAAAAATACGGCCCAGGGCTGATTTTTCACCACCAGAGCGGGTAAATTATTTTACTTGCTCTCGGTGATTGATGCCTGAGCGGCCGGTCACAGCACCCTTCAGAGCCAACGCGATATACTGAGCAGCAAAGGATCCCCTCTCAGGAAAGAGCAGGCATGGCATTAACCCTCAGAGTGTTGCTGGAAAACCGACGCGCCGCCAGCGTGGACAAATCATTGCAGGCTAAAGCCGGGTTAAGCCTGTTGATTCAGGATGAAACCGACTTGGTTTTATTCGATACCGGCCCTGACGGCAGTTTTCTGCATAACGCGACGCTGATGGGCATCGACCTGTCCCGAATAACCGCGACCGTGCTGTCACATGGCCATTATGACCACTGCGGTGGCGTCCCCTGGTTACCCGATAACAGCCGTATCATCTGCCATCCGCAAATCGCCGACGAGCGCTACGCAGCCATGAAGCTACTTGGCCGCACCCAAAAAATAAAAAAACTGTCGCTGGATATTGATTACTCGCGCCATCGCATGGAGTACAGCCGTCAGCCACTGCAGATCAGCGAACGCTTTATGTGGTCAGGAGAGATCACGGTTGCCAAACCGAAGGCCTATGGCGTGATCGGTGGCAAAACTGAGGCGGTGGATTATGTTATCGACGAAGGCGTGCTGATTTATAAGTCCGAACGCGGGCTAGTGATTATTACCGGCTGTGGGCATCGCGGGATCATTAACATCGTGCGTCACTGCCAAAAGATCACCGGGGTCAGTAAGATCCATGCGTTGATCGGCGGATTCCATCTGCGCTGTGCATCGCCGCGCCGGATATGGCAGGCTCGACAGTTTCTGAATCAGCAAAAGCCAGAAAAACTCATGGGCTGCCATTGTACCGGTACCTGGGGGCGGCTGTGGCTACCGGAGATGATATCACCGGCAACGGGAGACACTTTCGTTCTGGAATAATATGCCAACAAGTACATTAGTTTTCCCCGCCGAACGATTGAACAAGGTCCAGCTCCCCCCCACCTTGCCAAAATTCACCTAAGCTTATCTCAGCCATTTTTGTCAGGAGAGATAAGAAAAAATGAATGAACCACTGGATTTACTGGGCGTCGGTCTTGGCCCTTTCAATCTCAGCCTGGCCGCGCTGGCCTATGAAAGTGGTGCCATCAATTACACTTTTCTCGATCGAAACGCCAGCTTCCGCTGGCATCCCGGTATGCTACTGCCTTCCGCCTATATGCAGACCTATGTACTGCAGGACCTGGTTACGGCGGTAACACCCCGTAGCCAATTCTCCTTTATCAACTATCTGGTCGAGCAGAAAAAAATTTATCGATTTTTGATCACCGAACAGCAAATTATCAGCCGTGAAGAGTTCTCCGACTACCTGAGTTGGGCCTGCGATAGATTAGATGGACTACAGTTTTCACAGTCGGTTGAAAGTATTGATTTTGACGATGACAAGCAGCTGTTCGAGGTGCGCACTATCAACCAGACTTTGTGGGCGAAGAATATTTGCCTGGGTACCGGTCACGCTCCTTGGTTACCGGCGGAGTTTTATCCGATGCTGGGAGAAAACTGCCTGCATGCTGCCGAAATCGCCATTCGTAATCCGGACCTTAGGGGTAAACGCGTAACCATTGTCGGAGGAGGCCAAAGTGGTGCAGATATTTTCCTGAACGCGCTACGCGGCCATTGGGGAGAAACAGCACAGCTAGACTGGATTTCCCGTCGCCCTAACTTCCAACCGCTGGACGAGTCCGCCTTTACCAATGAATATTTCACCCCGGAATACGTCGATTATTTTTATACTCTGCCGCAGGATATTCGTGAACGTGAAATAAAGGCTCAGAAGTTACCTGCGGACGGTATCAGTAATCATACGCTGCGTACGCTGTACCGTGAGTTGTACATGCGTTTCGACGTCATGCATCAGCCGCGTAATGTACGTCTTTTACCGCACCGTACGCTGCTGGCAATCGAACCAACGGACAGAGGCTATCAATTACGAACTCGCCACGGTTTGGAAAATCGCCAGGAAGGATTTCACGCCGACGTCGTCATTTTAGCGACAGGTTACCGCCCTTTACTCCCATCCTACCTAAAGCCACTGTTACCGCGCATACCTTTCGACGACCAGCAACACTTGCCACTGCTACCGGATTTTAACCTTGAGTGGCAAGGACCTGAACAGAATCGCATTTATGCGGTGAATGCCGGTATACATAGTCACGGCAGTGCCGAAGGGGGCCTTAGCCTGATGGCTTGGCGCTCTGCCCGCATTCTCAATCATCTACTCGGCAAACCCCATTTTGATTTGACGCCGAACGCATCGATGATCCAATGGTGGAGCGACGCCCCTCCAGACAACGATATTACAAAGTCCAACAAATAGGATAAAACGCATACTGTTTTTTAATGATAAATCCTAGACTTATGCTTAATCTAATCCTCCTGCGTTTTCAGCGACCCCTCTGTCATGGAGTGAATAATGGCGTGTCATTTTGCCCGATGGATCCCCACATCCACCGTATTGGATACCCGTCGCCTCTCCACCGACGTGATTGCTGCAACCACTGCTTTTTCCGTTAAACGCCGTCAGCGATTCCTGCAAGGGCGTATCCTGCTCGCAGAAATGATGTTTTATCTTTACGGGCTACCAACACTCCCCACTATTGCCACAACCCCTACCGGACGTCCTTGTTTTGTCGACAATCATCTGCCCGACTTCAGTCTGGCCTATGCCAGTAATACGGTGGGTGTCTTACTCAGCGAAGAAGGCAAGGTTGGCCTGGATATTGAAGTGATGCGTGCACGTGGCGGACAACATAAAGAACTTCAGTACCAATACCTTACGCCGGCTGAAAGCGCCTGGATAAGCGCGCAATACGATCGACTGGAGGCGGAAACCCAACTGTGGAGCATCCGCCAGAGTGTGTTGAAGCTTTCCGGTCAGGGCAACAGCGGGCAATCAACTCTACGTCTGCATCCGTTTTCCGGCCACCTGCGTTCCAGCACCACACCTGACGTCCATGTGATGAGCGATGCCGATGAGTACCTGAGCTGGGCCTGTGCCCGCACTCCCGGCCTGGAACGTTTGATGTGCTGGCAATATACAGAACAGCAAGGCCTACAAAAAGACGGCGAGATATCACCGCGCACCCCAGCCACTTCAACTCGCTTCGTCAAGCTGACCAGCCTGGCAACGCCTGGTTAAAAACGGCGGCTCTGGCGCAAAAACTAAGATAAAACTTTCTTTAACGCATAAATTTCTGCATAAAAATGTAAAGTCAGCTAAATATTCAGCAATCGTCTATTCTCTCCGCACGCTTTGCCCTACTATCTTCAGGTGTTCTAAGCTGAATCTGTTCATTCGAAAGGGAGAATCACCATGTCAGACCAAGCATTAAAAATCGTCACTCTGCTCGGTAGCCTGCGCAAAGGCTCATACAACGCCATGGTTGCGCATGCCCTGCCAGGCCTTGCGCCGCAAGGCGTCACCATCGAAGCGCTGCCTTCAATCCGTGATATCCCGTTATACGATGCCGATATGCAACAGGAAGAGGGTTTCCCTGCTACGGTGGAAGCCATTGCCGAGCAAATTCGCCAAGCTGACGGTGTGATCATCGTAACCCCGGAATATAACTATTCGGTACCGGGCGGATTAAAAAACGCTATCGACTGGCTTTCTCGCCTGCCAAATCAACCATTAGCCGGTAAACCAGTGGCCATTCAGACCAGTTCCATGGGACCGATTGGCGGAGCACGCTGCCAGTATCACCTGCGCCAAATTCTGGTGTTCCTCGATGCTATGGTGATGAATAAGCCGGAATTTATGGGTGGCGTGATCCAAAATAAAGTGGATGCGCAGACGGGTGAATTGATCGATCAAGGCACGCTGGATTTCCTGACCGGCCAACTGTCCGCGTTCAGCGATTATATCCGCCGCGTGAAGTAACTGCTTTTTGACGCCTTCAACAGAAAAGCGAACGAGGGCGTCACTCTAATGAGAGAACCATTGCCAACCCATTAAAAATAAAGTCATAACATTATGTATTTTTTCATTTTAGCCATAATACTGGCTTTCATCACCAGACCACTATTAGCCACAGAAATGCGTTACCCCGCCGGAGAAGAGCCCATCGAGCTACCGGTACATAGCCCACTGAATGCTCAACTGCCGCGTACAACTCAAAGCCAGGAAGATAAAAAAATTGCGGCCATGTCGTTATATCTGACGCTTATGCGAGAAGACGGGCGCAACATCTGGGCCCCCTACCAGTTGGCGGCTTCCTCAGCGGAAAAAGGCCAAACCGAACTGGCGGAACGTTATCTGCAACTGAGCGCCGATCGCGGGTTATGGTATTACTACAACCTGCTGGAGGATGACGCCTTCAATAGCATTCAGCACGGCAGCACCTATCAGTCAATCTTGGCCGTTACCAAAGCCCGTTATATACAGCATGCTCATTGGTTCGAGGGCAAAGCCAGCTACGCTATCCCGGACGGCGAGCCGCCACCCGGAGGCTGGCCAACGGTGGTATACCTGCACGCCTATGGTAAGAGTGCCGGTATCTCCCCCGAAGAGCGCGTGTTATTTAGTGAAATGGGCGTCGCCTATATAGAAGTGAATGGCACTCAGATGCTGTCGGAAAACAGTTTCCGCTGGTCAAATTACAGTGACGAGAGCACCCAGAGCGCCATTCAACAAGCTCTGCAACCGCTAATAGCAGAATTAAAACTCAACCCTCAGCAGGTCTACCTGACCGCTCGTGGTCAGGGAGCGCTGCATGCCGCCAATCTGTTGGCCAAGTATCCGCAGCTATATGCTGGCGCGTTGTTAATCGCTCCTCACGGCGGGATTAAACAGGCACAGCAATCTCTGGCAAAAAATAAGCGGATGGTTGTGGCGTATTACGATCGGCAAAAATTTAGCGATCAAGCGCTGGCAATGCACTTTGCCAATCTGTTCAGCGAGGATAATCAGGTTGAGGCACTGCATTTTGCGCAGGGAGAGAACCCAGATGCAGGCTGGCAGGCGCGTTTCAAACGGCCGTTACAGTGGATGTTGCATCAGGCACCCGACGCAACGCCGGGAGCCTAAGATTACAGGGCCGACAAATGTCGGCCCTGAGTTTGATGACAAAGTTGTCTTTGAATCCGAGATACCCGGGCCTAGCGCACCGAGGGGCACTCCGGCGGGCAAGCCGCTACGACCCCTTCGGCACGCTCTCCCTAATAACGGGCTTTATCAGTAGTCTGAGGGCCGACATTTGTCGGCCCCTTTCTTGCGTATCAGTGACCGTCGACAAAGACAATCTTCAGCACAAACAGCAGCGCGACAACCACCACGCATGGGCTGATTTCACGCCAGCGACCGGTACCCAACTTCATCACACAGTACGAAATAAAGCCGAGCGCGATACCTTCGGTGATAGAAAAACTGAACGGCATCATCACCGCCGTCACAAACGCCGGTACGGCTTCGGTCAGGTCATCCCACTTCACTCGTGCCAGGCTGGATGTCATCAACACGCCAACGTAAATCAACGCACCAGCGGCAGCATAAGCCGGTACCATACCCGCCAACGGCGACAGGAAAATCACCAACAGGAACAGAATGCCAGTAACCACGGCAGTCAGGCCGGTACGGCCACCGACAGAAACCCCGGCAGAACTCTCAATGTAGGCAGTAACGGAAGACGTGCCGACAAACGAGCCGGCTACCGAGCTGATACTGTCGACATACAGAGCCTGCTTCATCCGCGGGAACTTGCCTTTGTCATCAGTCAGCCCGGCCTTATCAGTCACACCGATCAACGTACCGGAGGAGTCGAACAGGTTCACCAGCATGAAGGAGAAAATCACCCCAGCCAGACCAATGTTCAGCGCGCCCGCCAGGTCAACCTGACCCACGACAGAAGTAATGTTCGGTGGCATAGAGAACAGGCCGCCGTATTTCACGTCGCCCAATGCCCAACCGATCAGGGTAGTCACCACGATAGAAACCAATACCGCCGCGTGGAAGTTACGCGAGGACAGCACAGCGATGATAAAGAAACCCAGCGCACCCAGCAGTACGTTATGCGAGGTCAGACTGCCGATGGTCACTAACGTGTCCGGGTTAGCCACCACGATACCGGCATTTTTTAGCCCCATCATGCCGATAAACAGACCGATACCACTGGTAATCCCCACCCGCAGGCTCATGGGAATGTTGGCAATCATCCAATAGCGGATACGGAAAATGGTCAGCAACAATAAACCGACCGCGCCCCAGAAAATGGCGCCCATGCCAACCTGCCATGAAATGCCCATTGCGCCCACAACCACAAAGGCGAAGAACGCATTGAGGCCCATCGCTGGTGCCAGCGCAACCGGCAGGTTTGCTAACAAGCCCATCAAAATACTGCCGAAAGCGGCAATCAGGCAGGTCGTTACAAACACTGCCTGCGTATCCATGCCCGCCGCGCCCAGAATTTGGGGGTTAACGAACACGATATACACCATGGTCAAAAAGGTAGTAATACCGGCAATCGTTTCCGTACGCGCCGTGGTTCCATGTTGCTTGAGTTTAAACACACGCCCAAGCAAGCCTTGCTCAACGTCAAGGCCAGATACTGGTTTGCTCATTATCAGAATTCCGAAGAAGGGAATGGACAGTCGCCGGCTATCCTATAACAAAATGTAGGGGTTTTGACGCCGCTCACAGGTTTTTTTCGCCGTCTTTACGGCTATATGCCTCAACAGATTGTATTTACTGAAATTGATAGGCAAATCGAGATTCAGAGATCGCAATCTTGGCCGATGCGGTTAAAGTGGCAGTATCGCCGCTTAACTGAAGGACACTGACGCTGATGAACCAGGTTGACTGTATTTTGTTTGATTGTGACGGCACGCTGGTGGATAGCGAAGTGCTGTGCAGCAAAGCCTATGTGCACATGTTTGCTCACTACGGCATTCATCTTTCACTGGATGAAGTGTTCAAAAAATACAAAGGGGTGAAACTGTACGAAATCATCGAACAGGTTAATGCGGAGCACGGTGTCGCCTTGGCGAAGGAAGAACTAGAGCCTTTATACCGCCAGGAAGTCGCCCGTCTGTTTGACAGCGAACTGCAACAGATTGCCGGTGCGCGCGAGCTACTGGCACAGGTGACAGTACCAATATGTACCGTGTCTAACGGCCCGGTCAGCAAAATGCAGCACTCGCTCGGTCTGACCGACATGCTGCACTATTTTGATGACCGGTTGTTCAGTGGCTATGACATCCAGCGCTGGAAACCAGACCCGGCAATCGTATTCCACGCGGCAGAAAAAATGCAGGTGCCCGTAGAACGTTGCATCCTGGTGGACGACTCCGCCGCTGGCGCCCAGGCCGGGATCGCCGCCGGGATCCCGGTATTTTACTTCTGCGCCGATCCGCACAATAAGCCGATCAATCACCCATTGGTTACCGCATTCGACGATCTGACGCAGCTGCCCGCGCTGTGGCGTGAACGAGGTTGGCAGCTAACTGCTGATTAACTGGCCGGTAGCGGCGGTTTATTACGCCACCAGCGCCATGAGCGTTTCAGCGCTCGGGTCTGCGGGCTCAAGCGGCGGTTGACCGCATTGGCCAGCAGATCCAACGCCAGACAAAACACGAAGTACACCAATGCGACAAACAAGAACACCTCCATCGGGTACACCATACTGCGGTTATTAACCTGGGTCGCCAGGAAAGTCAGTTCGCCGACACCGACGATATAAGCCAGGGAGGTGTCTTTGATCAACGAAATCCATTGGTTGATAAACGACGGCACCATCATGCGCAGTGCCTGCGGGAGTACGATCATACGCAGCGTTTGCCAACGGGTCAGCCCTAACGACAAACCGGCTTGCCACTGCCCTGCACCGATAGCGACGATGCCGGCCTTCACCGCATGGGCCAAATACGCGGAGGCGATCAACGCAAGTGCGCATACCACGGTGGTGATTTCCGGGATATCGACGCCAAACACCATCGGCAATAAAAAATAGGTCCAGAAAATCAGCATGATCACAGGAATGGCGCGAAAGAAACCCAACACCGCCGCCAGCAAGCCAGCCGCCACACCGCGCGACATTGCCAGTGCCACGCCCAGCAACGTACCGAGAATGGCCGAGGCCACACCAGCCATCAGGCTGATCGCCAGCGTCAGCGCCGCACCACCCAACGGCCCGTCAGGCCAGGTTCCCCACAGCAAATAGCTCAGGTTGTCATGAATAATGCTGAAATCCATTTTAATGCCCCCTCAGCGGCTTGCGTTGCTGTCGCCACATTCCCCAGCCTTCCAGCAACGCAATGATGGCGATATACAGCACCGTTGCCACACCAAATGCCTGGAAGGTACGCAGTGTCTCGGTTTCCACCTGGCGCGAAGCATAAGACAGTTCAGCCACGCCGATCGCCATCGTCAATGAGGAGTTCTTTATCACGTTCATATACTGGCCCAGCAGCGGAGGCATGGCGATTTTCAGTGCCTGCGGCAGCACCACATGGCGCATGGCCTGCCAGCCAGTTAATCCCAGCGCATTGGCCGCATATTTTTGCCCACTGGCAACACCACGAATACCGGAGCGGATCTCTTCGGCTATGAAGGCGCTGGAATACAATGTCAGGCCAAAGAAACCGGCAAGAAACTCAAACGACGGCCACTCAAGCGGACCAATTTGATGTGAAGTGTTAAGCCATTGCATGGTGGCTGAAGGCAGGATCTGCCCGGCGGCGAAATACCAGAAAAAGAGCTGTACCAGCAGCGGTGTATTGCGAAATAACGAACTGTAGCCCATCGCCAGCCATCGCAACGGACGTAGGTGGCTGTCACGCATCGTAGTCAGTAAAAAGCCCAACAACGTGGCGGCCAGGCTCGCACAGGCGGAAAGCCATAGCGTCAACAGAAACCCCTGCCACAGCCAGCTTAGGTATTGCGGCGCCAGCAGCCAGTCCAGATTCATGGTCAATCCTTGTCTTACAAAATGCGTCAGGGGCGCAGCACGCTGCGCCCCTACAAACAGATCTCAGCCTCGCCAGAATCAGGCCTTTGGCTGTTGATCCAAAGGCGCGATTTTAAAATCACCGCGCGGCTGGGCCGATTTGGTTTCCGGGCCGAACCAGCGATCGTAAATCTTCACCGCCTCACCGTCTTTTTCCAGCGCGATCAGCGTGTCGTTGACAGTGGCAGTCAGGCGATCTTCACCTTTAGGGATCCCCACCCCTTGATATTCTTTGGTGATGCTGAACGGCGAGATTTCGAAGTCCGCTTTCTGCGCTGCCGGCAGGTTACCGAGCAAGCCGACCAGCTTGGCGTCATCTTGGGTGATCGCCTGCACGTTGCCGTTACGCAGTGCTACGAACGCCAGCGGAGTGTCATCGTAAGAGATCACTTTGGCCGTCGGATAATGCTCACGCAGAGTGATTTCCTGCACTGTCCCCTTGTCTGCGCCGATGCGCAGTTTTTTGATATCTTCCGGGGTTTTCAACACGCCTTTATGGGCAATAAATTTTTGGCCTGTCGCGAAATAGGGCACGCTGAAGTTCACTTCCTTCGCACGCTCATCAGTAATGGTAAAGTTGGCAGCAATCAAATCGACTTTTTTCGAGACCAATAAAGGAATGCGGTTAGCTGGATTGGTTGCTCGCAGTTCCACCTTTACACCCAGCGCTTTACCGATCGCATCAGCCACATCAACGTCATAACCCACCAGCTTTTTAGTTTGCGGATCGATATAACCGAATGGTGGATTACTGTCGAACACCGCGATACGCACTACACCGGCTTTCTTGATGTCGTCGAGTTTGTCCGCATGTGCGGCACCGGTAGCGAGGCTAGTCAGGCTGGCTAACAAAGTTAAGGCCAAAACGCGATGTTTCATGGGAAGCTCCTAAGGGGTTGATGTCCTGCTGGTTGCTAAGCTAGCAAGACCCACTTAGGTCAGGAAATAATATAAAAAGCTATATTTATAACCATTTTGTATTTAAGGGCTTTAAACAGCATAAAGGCGCAGTTTCCTGCGCCTTTAAGGGGTAACTCGTGGGAAGAATTACTCTTTTTTCTCTTCTTTACCGTCGGAGGACAACAGTTTTTCCAGAGCATCACCACCAATATGGCGGAAGTCCTGACCTTTCACGAAGTAGAAGATGAATTCGCAAATATTCTGGCAACGATCACCGATACGCTCGATAGAACGTGCGCAGAACAAGGCAGTCAACACGCTTGGAATAGTGCGTGTGTCTTCCATCATGTAGGTCATTAACTGACGCACAATGCCTTCGTATTCCTGATCGACTTTTCTGTCTTCGCGGTAAATTCGGATCGCTTCATCCAGATCCATACGAGCAAAGGCATCCAGCACATCATGCAACATCTGCACGGTGTGGCGGCCCAGCGACTCCAGGCTGACCAACAGCGGCTGGTGCTGGTGCGAGAATTTCTCCAGTGCTGTGCGGCAGATTTTGTCTGCCACATCACCGATACGCTCCAGTTCAGAAATGGTTTTGATGATCGCCATTACCAAACGCAGGTCGCTGGCGGTCGGCTGGCGTTTGGCAATAATCCTTACGCAGGCTTCGTCGATCGCCACTTCCATCATATTGACCTTGGCATCACCTTCGATCACGCGTTTGGCCAGCTCACCGTCCTGATTGTGCATCGCGGTAATGGCATCGGTCAGTTGTTGTTCCACCAGCCCACCCATGGTCAATACCTGGGTGCGGATGTGCTCAAGTTCTGCGTTAAACTGGCCGGAAATATGTTTATTTAAATTCAGGTTATCCATGATGCATCCTATCAACCATAACGGCCAGTGATGTAGTCTTCGGTCTGTTTTTTCTGTGGCGCGGTGAACAGGGTGTCAGTATCACTGAACTCGATCAGTTCGCCCAGATACATAAATGCCGTGGAGTCAGAACAACGCGCGGCCTGCTGCATATTGTGGGTTACGATCACCACGGTGTAGTCAGACTTCAGTTCGCTGATCAGCTCTTCGATTTTACCGGTGGAAATCGGATCCAGTGCCGAGCAGGGCTCATCCAGCAATAAAACGTCCGGACGAATAGCGATGCCGCGGGCGATACACAGGCGCTGTTGTTGGCCGCCTGACAGGCTATAACCGCTCTGGTGCAGTTTGTCCTTGGTCTCGTTCCATAACGCTGCCTTGGTCAAGGCCCACTGCACACGCTCATCCATATCGGCGCGAGACAGTTTTTCAAACAGACGCACACCAAAGGCGATATTGTCGTAAATCGACATCGGGAACGGCGTCGGTTTCTGGAACACCATGCCAACCTTGGCACGCAGCAAGGCGATATCCGAGTTATCCGTCAGAATATTTTGCCCATCCAGCAGAATGCCGCCTTCAGCACGCTGCTCGGGGTACAACTGATACATCTTGTTGAAGGTGCGCAGCAGGGTAGATTTGCCGCAGCCGGACGGACCGATAAACGCGGTGACCTTGTTCTTGGCGATATCCAGCGTGATGTTTTTCAGCGCATGGAATTTGCCATAGTAGAAGTTCAGATCGCGTACCTGAATTTTGCTGCTGGAAGCGTCAGTAACCATACTCATCAAGACTTCTCTCTTTTCATCAGCGCCGCCATGGCAGCGCTCAAAATTTTATGAATGCTTTTGCTTGGCGAAAACCACACGGGCCAAGATATTCAGTAGCAGTACACACAGGGTAATCAACAGTACCCCTGCCCAGGCCAGTTCTTGCCATTCGGCAAACGGGCTCATGGCGAATTTGAAAATAGTCACCGGTAAGTTGGCGATCGGCTGCATCAGGTCTGTGCTCCAGAACTGATTCGACAGCGAGGTAAACAGCAATGGTGCTGTTTCCCCGGCAATACGCGCTATCGCCAGCAACACGCCGGTGATGATGCCAGATACCGACGCTTTCAACGTGATGGCAGAAATCATGCGCCATTTCGGTGTACCCAGCGCGTAAGCGGCCTCACGCAGCGTATCCGGTACCAACTTCAGCATATTCTCGGTGGTTCGAATCACGATCGGCACCTGCAACAACGCCAGCGCGATAATCCCAGCCCAGCCGGAGAAGTGCTGCATCTTCGCCACCACGATGGTGTACACGAACAGGCCCACAACGATCGACGGTGCTGATAACAGAATGTCGTTAATAAACCGGATAACTTCTGCCAGCCAGGATTTACGGCCGTATTCCGCCAGGTAAATGCCAGCCATAATGCCCAACGGCGTACCAAACACGGTAGCCCACAGGATCAGCAGACCGCTACCGGCGATGGCGTTAGCCAGACCACCGCCCGCAGTGTTCGGTGGCGGCGTCATTTCGGTGAACAACGCCAGCGACATGCCATCAATGCCTTTGGTGACGGTAGAGAACAGGATCCACACCAGCCAGAACAGGCCAAAGACCATGGTCGCCATCGACATGAACAGCGCCAGCCGGTTCTTCTGACGGCGCCATGCCTGCATTTTGCGGCGGCTTTCTAACAGCGCCTGGTCGTTTTGCATTTCCATAGTCGCCACGTTAGCGTCCCTCATTCTTGGCCAGACGCATCACCATCAACTTCGACAGCGCCAGGACGATAAAGGTGATAACAAACAGGATCAGCCCCAGCTCCATCAGCGCTGCGGTGTGCACCCCTGATTCTGCTTCAGCGAATTCGTTGGCCAGTGCCGAGGTGATACTGTTACCCGGCATATACAGTGAAGCACTGTCGAGCTGGTAGGTATTACCGATGATAAAGGTCACCGCCATGGTTTCACCCAGCGCACGGCCCAACCCGAGCATCACGCCACCAATCACACCATTCTTGGTAAATGGCAGCACGATACGCCAGATCACTTCCCAGGTTGTGCAGCCGATGCCGTAGGCCGATTCTTTCATCATCACTGGGGTTTGTTCGAACACGTCGCGCATAACCGCGGCGATGTAAGGAATAATCATAATCGCCAGGATCACCCCAGCAGCCAGAATACCGATACCAAATGCCGGGCCAGAGAACAGCTCACCGACAATAGGAATACCCGACAGCACGTCGCCGACCGGGGTCTGGAAATATTTGGCAAACAGCGGGGCAAACACAAACAGGCCCCACATGCCGTACACAATACTCGGGATTGCCGCCAGCAATTCAATGGCGATACCCAGCGGGCGTCTCAACCAGTTAGGTGCCAGCTCGGTCAGGAACAACGCAATACCAAAGCTGACAGGCACGGCGATAATCAGAGCAATCAGCGAGGTGACGACAGTACCGTAGATGGGCACCAGTGCACCGAATTGCTCAGCAGGTGCATCCCACTCTTTGGTCCACAGGAAGGAGAAGCCGAATTTCTGCATGCTCGGCCAGGAGGCAAAGATCAGTGAAACAATAATGCCGCCCAGCAACAATAGGGTAATCAGCGCTGCCAGTTTTACCAGCGCGCTGAAGATAACGTCACCATTTTTACTCGGTGCTTTAATGGTCGGCTTGTACTCAGCCATAGATCACTCTCTGTTTTAACCCTGGCAGGCCCAACATGGGTTAGACCCTGAAAACTGAGTGGGGCGCGCTTAAACACGCGCCCCTGCGTTGTTAGTACAGCGCTTTACCTGAACTGTCTTTTACGTTGGTTTTCCATGCTGCACGCACCTGCTCGATAACTTCTTTCGGCAGAGTGGCGTAATCCAGGTCATTAGCCTGCTTGGCACCAGTTTTGTACGCCCAGTCAAAGAACTTCAGGACTTCAGTGCCCTGAGCCGGGTTTTTCTGCTCTTTGTGCACCAGGATGAAGGTGGTGGAGGTGATTGGCCAAGCGTTATCGCCTTTCTGGTTAGTCAGATCCTGAGCGAAGGTTTTGCTCCAATCCACACCTTTAGCGGCAGCACTGAAGCTCTCTTCTGTCGGGCTAACGGCTTTGCCATCAGCAGAAATCAGCTTGGTGTAAGCCAGGTTGTTCTGCTTAGCGTAAGCGTATTCTACGTAGCCGATAGAGCCTGGCAGACGTTGTACGAAGGCTGCGATGCCGTCGTTACCCTTGCCGCCCAGACCCGTTGGCCAGTTAACGGTAGAGCCTGCGCCGATTTTCTCTTTCCACTGTGCATTCGCTTTAGACAGGTAGCTGGTGAACACGAACGAGGTGCCTGAACCGTCAGCACGACGGACAACGGCAATGTTCTGATCCGGCAGCTTAACGCCTGGGTTCAGTTTGGTGATCGCCGGGTCGTTCCATTTCTTCACGTTACCCAGGTAGATATCACCCAGGGTTTTGCCGTCCAGGGTCAGTTCACCGGATTTGATACCCGGGATGTTAACCGCCAGTACAACGCCACCGATCACGGTAGGGAACTGGAACAGACCATCAGCAGCCAGTTTTTCGTCAGTCAACGGCGCATCAGAAGCACCAAAGTCAACGGTGTTGGCAACGATTTGCTTCACGCCGCCAGAAGAGCCGATGCCTTGATAGTTAACTTTGTTGCCAGTTTCTTTCTGATAAGAATCTGCCCACTTGGCATAAACCGGAGCGGGGAATGTCGCACCTGCACCGGTCAGGCTAGCAGCAGCGAACGCGGACACGGCGGTCAGGGAGAAAGTCGCTGCCACAATACTGGCGACGGTGGTACGCATCAGTTTCATAATCCCTCCTAATGGGATATTCAAAAATCGACTTCAAATCGTTTTCATCAGAGTAAGTATTGCTGCAGGAGGGAAAATAGGACAGTTTGGTGACAGTAAAATGTACGAAATATGACAGTTATATTACAACACAAGAGACAACACGGTAATTAAATATAAATCAGTCAGTTAAAGACAAAAACACACAATAATTAATCAATAAAAAAACACGTCCTATCTCATCTATCCGCTTGAATATGACAACTTTTATCCCTGCTGTCGCACCATTGTCATATTTTATCCAACCATGAAAAAAGCCGGCGCAGTGACCGGCTTTTAGAGGTTAACAGCAGCGAGTTACTCTACTGTGACAGACTTTGCCAGGTTACGCGGCTGGTCAACGTCGGTGCCTTTGATCAGCGCCACGTGGTAAGACAGCAGCTGCAACGGCACGGTGTAGAAGATCGGTGCCACGATTTCTTCGACGTGCGGCAACGGGATGATGGTCATGCCTTCGCTACTGACGAAACCGGCATCCTGATCGGCGAACACGTACAGCTGGCCGCCGCGTGCGCGCACTTCCTCAATGTTGGACTTCAGCTTTTCCAGCAGTTCGTTATTTGGCGCGACCACGATCACTGGCATATCAGCGTCGATCAATGCCAGCGGCCCGTGTTTCAGCTCACCGGCGGCATAGGCCTCTGCGTGTATATAGGAGATTTCTTTCAGCTTCAGTGCGCCTTCCATCGCGATCGGGTACTGATCGCCACGGCCAAGGAACAGGGCATGATGCTTGTCGGAGAAACCTTCCGCCAACGCTTCAATGTTCTTATCCATCGACAGCATCTGTTCGATACGTGCCGGCAACGCCTGCAAGCCATGTACGATGTCATGCTCAACGCTTTCTGCCATGCCTTTCAGACGGCCCAAACGTGCCACCAGCATCAACAACACCGCAAGCTGGGTGGTGAAGGCTTTGGTAGAGGCAACACCGATTTCAGTACCGGCTTTGGTCATCAGTGCCAGATCGGACTCACGCACCAGTGAAGAACCGGCCACGTTACACACTGCCAACGACCCGAGGTAACCCAGCTCCTTCGACAAGCGCAGTGCCGCCAGTGTATCTGCGGTTTCACCGGACTGCGATAGCGTGATGATCAGGCTGCCTGGACGTACGGCAGACTTGCGGTAACGGAATTCGGATGCAATTTCGACATCGCAAGGGACGCCGGCCAGGGATTCGAACCAATAACGTGCAACCATGCCGGAATGGTAAGACGTACCACAGGCGATAATTTGCACGTGCTGAACCTTCGCTAGCAGTTCGTCGGCACGCGGGCCCAGCTCGCTTAGGTTGATTTGGCCATGGCTGAAACGCCCTTCAAGGGTGTTCTTCAGCGCCAGTGGCTGTTCGTAGATCTCTTTTTGCATGTAGTGACGGTAAGCGCCTTTATCACCAGCATCGTACTGCACCTGGGATTCGATCTCAGGACGCTCAACGGCGTTACCCTGCTTATCGAAAATGCTCACGGTGCGACGGGTCATTTCCACCACATCACCTTCTTCCAGGAAGATAAAGCGACGGGTTACCGGCAACAGTGCCAGTTGATCGGAAGCCAGGAAGTTCTCACCCACGCCACGGCCGATAACCAACGGGCTGCCGGAGCGCGCTGCCACCAGCACGCTGGGATCACGGCTGTCCATCACCACGGTGCCGTATGCGCCACGCAGCTGAGGGATCACTCGCTGAACCACTTCCAGCAAAGTGCCACCCTGACGCTGCTCCCAATGCACCAGGTGAGCAATCACCTCGGTGTCAGTTTCAGAACTGAAGTGATAACCACGTTCAATCAGCAGTTCACGCAGCGGTTCGTGGTTTTCGATGATGCCGTTATGCACCACCGTAATGTAATCAGAAACATGCGGGTGCGCGTTAGCTTCGGTAGGTTCACCGTGCGTTGCCCAGCGGGTGTGAGCAATACCGGTGCCCCCATGCAATTCATGTTGTTCCGCGGCTTCGGCCAGTTTATTCACTTTGCCTACGCGGCGTAAACGGTTGACGTTGCCTTCCGCATCCACCACCGCCAAACCGGCTGAGTCGTAGCCACGGTATTCAAGGCGGCGTAACCCTTCCAACAGAATCTCTGCAATATCACGTTGCGCTACTGCGCCTACAATTCCACACATCAGTTGTATTCCTAATTAAACGCCTTTCTGGGCGCTTTCGATGTCTTGACCTGATTTTGCCGGTTTTTACCGTGCGTCCCCGAGCCTGTAGAGAATGGGGATTATTATGTTTTGTATTGGGCTCTACATTGGAGCGCAATACAAAACATATTCTTTTACTGCCTGCTTCCGCCCAATAGATTTCGGGTTGCAGCTAGGCGGTAAATGTCAGAATCCCCAGGAGCTTACTCAAGTAAGTGACTGGGGTTCTGTCGTGAAGCCAACAACGCTGCAGCTCGAAAGACGAAGGGCTATATCTTTTTCACCGGACGTTGCCAGCCCTGGATATGTACCTGTTTGACGCGGCTCAGTACCAGTTCGTCCTCGCCGATATCACGTGTCACCGTAGTGCCTGCGGCGATGGTGGAACCTTTGCCAACAGACACTGGCGCCACCAGTTGAGTGTCGGAACCGACAAACACGCCGTCGCCGATAATGGTTTTATGCTTATTGGCGCCATCATAGTTACAGGTGATGGTACCAGCACCAATATTCACATCATCGCCAATCTCGGCATCGCCCAGATAACTGAGATGGCCCGCTTTCGAACCTTTGCCCAAACGCGCCTTTTTCATTTCGACGAAGTTGCCAACATGGGCACCCACCGCCAGCTCAGCCCCAGGACGCAAACGAGCAAAAGGACCCACGGTGCATTGCGCTGCCAGCACGGCATCTTCCAACACGCTATACGGGCTGATTTCGCAGTCATCGCCGATCACGCAGTTTTTCAACACGCAGCCGGCACCGATTTTCACCCGATCCCCGAGCTTGACCGTGCCTTCAATAATGACGTTGGCATCAATAGAGATGTCGCGACCGTGCACAAGTTCCCCGCGCAGGTCAAAACGCGCCGGATCCAGCAGCATTACGCCGGCCAACAGCAATTTTTCAGACTGTTCTGCCTGATAGATGCGCTCAAGCCGAGACAGTTGCAGACGGTTATTCACGCCTTCCACTTCACTCAGACGTGACGGATGCACGGCTTCAATTTTCTTGCCGTCGGCATGGGCCAGCGCAATGATATCGGTGATGTAGAATTCACCCTGTGCGTTGTCGTTATTCAGCATCCCCAGCCAACGCTTGAGATCGCGGCCGTTGGCCACCAGGATACCGGTGTTGATTTCATTGATTTGTCGCTGGGCTTCGTTGGCATCTTTATGCTCAACAATCCCCACCACCTGGTCATTCTCACGCACGATACGACCGTAACCGCTTGGATCAGCCAGCTTCACTGTCAGCAGGCCAATGCCGCCCTGTGGCTTCGCGGCCATCAGACGCTGCAAAGTATCGACAGAAATCAGCGGGACGTCGCCGTACAGCATCAGCACGTCTTCATCATCGGCAAAATGCGGGGCTGCTTGCTGCATGGCATGGCCGGTACCCAATTGCTCGGCCTGCAGCACCCAGTTAAGTGCACCGTCGGTCAGGGTGTTTTTCAGCAAGTCGCCGCCATGGCCGTACACCAGATGGACGTTTTTCGCGCCCAGTTTCATCGCGGCATCAATGACGTGCTGCACCATCGGCTTGCCGGCCAACGGATGTAACACCTTGGGAAGATCGGAATACATGCGTGTTCCCTTGCCCGCGGCGAGGATCACCACACTCATTGCGCTGTTCGACATAAGCAACCTGATAACTCCATTTTAATAGACGAAAGTAGAACCCTTTAGTGACGATATTACTACATATTTCTCTGCACGAACCCAGCTCAGGCCTTGGGGCACTAAGCGCGCCGAAGTTAACGCCTCAGTAACCCGACTGTGGGGATAACTGTCGGCGATCGGCGACATTTCCAGCCACTATTAAAGGTTATACCTCACAATGCCTGCCAGGCTGATACGCTTATTTTAAAACAAAAAAAAAGCGACCCAATAGGCCGCTTTCTTAATTTTGGCTGCGTTATGCACGCGCCAAAATATTACATCGATCTTCTGGTGAGCTCGATAACGCGCAGTTTTGCGATCGCTTTCGCCAGTTCTGCAGATGCCTGAGCATAGTCGACATCGCCATGAGAGCTACTGATATGTTCTTCAGCTTTACGCTTAGCTTCCAGCGCTCTCGCTTCGTCGAGGTCCGTTCCACGGATAGCAGTGTCAGCCAGCACGGTGACCACGCTCGGTTGTACCTCAAGGATACCGCCGGACAGGTAGATGAACTCTTCTTCACCGTGTTGTTTAACAATACGCACCATGCCAGGCTTGATGGCAGTCAGCAGCGGCGCATGACCAGGGAAAATCCCCAGTTCGCCTTCGCTACCTGTCACCTGGATCTTTTGCACCAGGCCGGAAAACATATGTTTTTCCGCGCTGACTACATCCAGATGGTAAGTCATAGCCATATCACCCTCCTCTCAAGACGTTACAGTTTCTTGGCTTTTTCCACTGCTTCTTCAATGGTGCCAACCATGTAGAACGCTTGTTCAGGCAGGTGGTCATAGTCGCCGTCCATAATGCCTTTGAAACCACGGATGGTGTCTTTCAGCGATACGAACTTGCCCGGAGAACCGGTGAAGACTTCTGCCACGAAGAACGGCTGAGACAGGAAGCGTTGGATTTTACGCGCACGGGATACGACCAGTTTGTCTTCTTCAGACAGCTCGTCCATACCCAGGATTGCGATAATATCTTTCAGTTCCTGATAGCGTTGCAGAATAGACTGCACGCCACGCGCTACATCGTAGTGCTCCTGGCCAACTACCAGCGGATCCAACTGACGGCTGGTGGAATCCAGCGGGTCAACGGCCGGGTAGATACCCAGAGAAGCGATATTACGGCTCAGTACCACAGTTGCATCCAAGTGAGCAAAGGTGGTGGCTGGTGACGGGTCAGTCAAGTCATCCGCAGGGACGTAAACGGCCTGTACGGAGGTGATAGAACCAGTCTTGGTAGAGGTGATACGTTCTTGCAGAACACCCATCTCTTCCGCCAGCGTTGGCTGATAACCTACCGCCGATGGCATACGGCCCAGAAGTGCGGACACTTCGGTACCGGCCAGGGTATAACGGTAGATGTTATCAACGAACAGCAGAACGTCACGGCCTTCGTCACGGAATTTCTCAGCCATGGTCAGACCGGTCAGAGCAACGCGCAGACGGTTACCCGGTGGCTCGTTCATCTGGCCGTAAACCAGGGATACTTTGTCCAGTACGTTGGAGTCATTCATTTCGTGGTAGAAGTCGTTACCCTCACGAGTACGCTCACCCACGCCCGCAAACACAGAATAACCGGAGTGCTCGATCGCGATGTTACGGATCAGCTCCATCATGTTTACGGTTTTACCAACACCCGCACCACCGAACAGACCGACTTTACCACCCTTGGCGAACGGGCAGATCAGGTCCATTACCTTGATACCGGTTTCCAGCAGATCCTGGGAGTTGGCCAAATCTTCGTAGCTTGGCGCCGGACGGTGAATCGCCCAACGTTCTTCTTCGCCGATATCGCCCTTCATGTCGATTGGTTCACCCAATACGTTCATGATACGGCCCAGAGTAGCTTTACCTACCGGTACTTCAATTGGGTGGTCCAGGTCTGTGACTTTCAGACCGCGACGCAGACCATCAGAGGTCCCCATTGCGATACAGCGAACCACGCCACCGCCCAACTGTTGCTGAACTTCCAGCACCAGCTTATTGGCACCGTTTTCTACCTCAAGAGCGTTGTACACTTTTGGTACGGCATCCTGAGGGAACTCGACGTCCACTACGGCGCCGATTACCTGGATAATCTTTCCAGTAGCCATCTTGAATCCTCTACGTAATTCGTAAACCTAGCTTAAACCGCGGAGGCTCCCGAAACGATCTCGGTGAGTTCCTGAGTGATGCTGGCCTGACGAGCCTTGTTGTATACCAACTGCAGCTCTTTGATCAGGCTACCGCCGTTATCGGTTGCGGCTTTCATCGCTACCATTCGTGCGGCCTGCTCGCTGGCCAGGTTTTCCACGACGCCCTGATAAACCTGAGATTCCACATAGCGACGCAGCAAGGTATCAAGCAGCACTTTTGGATCGGGTTCATACAGGTAATCCCAAGATTTTTTCTTCAGCTCACCGTCTTCGGCAGGCGGCAACGGCAGCAGCTGAACGATCTGTGGTTCTTGGGACATCGTATTGATAAATTTGTTACTGACAATGTACAGCTTGTCCAAACGACCTTCGTCGTAGGCTTGCAGCATCACTTTCACCGGTCCGATCAGCTCCGACAGGGAAGGGTTATCCCCCATGCCGGTGACCTGGGCAACCACGTTGCCACCCACGGAACCAAAGAAAGAAGCGGCTTTAGAGCCAATCAGTGCCAAATCTGTTTCGACACCTTTTTCGGACCAGCCTTTCATCTCTGCCAGCAGCCGCTTGAACAGGTTAATGTTCAAGCCACCACAGAGACCACGGTCAGTAGACACCACCAGATACCCGACGCGCTTAACATCACGCTCATCCAGGTACGGGTGCTTATATTCCAGATTACCCAACGCAAGGTGACCAATCACTTTGCGCATGGTCTCTGCATAAGGACGGCTGGCCGCCATGCGTTCCTGCGATTTACGCATTTTGGAGGCGGCGACCATTTCCATCGCTTTAGTGATCTTTTGCGTGTTTTGCACGCTCGCGATCTTACTACGTATCTCTTTTGCGCCGGCCATGTCTGCTTCTCCTCATTGCCAGACGGCCTGCTGTCTTTCAACTGCAGGCCGCTGAGCGTTACCAGGACTGGGTTTTCTTGAAGGTCTCGAGGATGCCTTTCAGCTTGCCCTCGATCTCATCGTTGAAATTGCCAGTTTGGTTGATGTGGTTCAGCAACTCGGCATGCTCGCGATCTGCGTAAGCAACCAGCGCGGCTTCGAAGCTCACGACTTTCGCGACTTCAACGTCGTTCAGGAAGCCACGTTCTGCGGCAAACAGCACCAGAGACTGTTGTGCGACGGACATCGGCGCATACTGTTTCTGTTTCAGCAGCTCGGTCACTTTCTGACCGTGGCTCAGCTGTTTGCGGGTCGCATCATCCAGATCGGAAGCGAACTGAGAGAACGCAGCCAGTTCACGATACTGTGCCAGCGCGGTACGAATACCACCGGACAGTTTTTTCATGATCTTGGTTTGCGCTGCACCGCCCACACGGGATACGGAGATACCCGGGTTAACTGCCGGACGAATACCAGAGTTAAACAGGTTGGATTCCAGGAAGATCTGACCATCGGTAATCGAGATTACGTTGGTCGGAACGAACGCGGAAACGTCACCCGCCTGGGTTTCAATGATTGGCAGAGCAGTCAGTGAACCGGTTTGGCCTTTGACTTCACCTTTGGTGAAGGCTTCAACGTATTCGGCGTTAACACGCGCAGCACGCTCCAGCAAACGGGAGTGGAGATAGAATACGTCGCCTGGGTAAGCTTCACGACCTGGTGGACGACGAAGCAGCAGGGAGATCTGACGGTAAGCAACGGCCTGTTTGGACAGGTCATCATAAACAATCAGCGCATCTTCACCGCGGTCACGGAAGTATTCACCCATCGCACAACCAGCATACGGAGCCAGGTATTGCAATGCAGCGGATTCAGACGCGGTTGCAACCACAACGATGGTGTTTGCCAGTGCACCGTGTTCTTCCAGCTTGCGCACCACGTTAGCGATGGTGGACGCTTTCTGGCCGATAGCCACGTAAACACATTTGATGCCTGAATCGCGTTGGTTGATGATCGCATCGATCGCCAGCGCAGTTTTACCTGTCTGACGGTCACCGATCACCAGCTCACGCTGGCCACGGCCGATTGGGATCATGGCGTCAACAGATTTGTAGCCAGTTTGAACCGGCTGATCTACAGACTGACGCTCGATAACACCAGGGGCAATAGCTTCAACCGGGGAGAAACCGTCGTTATCAACCGGGCCTTTACCATCGATAGGTGCACCCAGGGTGTTAACTACACGGCCCAGCAGGCCACGGCCAACCGGAACTTCCAGAATACGGCCAGTACATTTTACCTTCATGCCTTCGGCCAGATCCGCGTACGGACCCATAACCACGGCACCTACGGAGTCGCGCTCCAGGTTCAATGCGATTGCGTAACGGTTGCCTGGCAGTGCGATCATTTCGCCCTGCATAACTTCGGCCAGACCGTGTACGCGGATGATCCCGTCACTGACGGAAACAATAGTACCTTCATTGTGAGCTTCGCTCACCACATTGAACTGAGCAATGCGCTGCTTGATCAGTTCGCTGATTTCGGTGGAATTCAGTTGCATGCTCCAGTCCCCTTAAGACTGCAAGACGTCTGTCAGGCGTTCAAGACGACCGCGAACGCTGCCATCAATCACCATATCGCCAGCACGGATAATTACGCCGGCCAGTACAGACTTGTCAATTTTGCAATTCAGCTTAACTTTGCGTGACAGACGTTTTTCCATCGCAGCGGCAATATTTGCCTGCTGTTTGTCGCTCAGTGCGCTCGCAGAGAGCACGTCGACTTCGACGGTGGATTCCAGCAAGGCGCGCAGTTCGGTGAACTGCTGCAGCACGGCAGGAAGAACCAGTAAACGTCCATTTTCGGCCATTACACGGATAAAGTTCTGGCCATGTTCGTCGAGTTGATCGCCACAAACCGCGATGAACGTCTTGGACAGCGTCTCTGGCGCGATAGCGCCAGACAGCAGTTCAGAAATCTGTTCATTGCGAGTGACATCAGCAGCAAACGCCAGCATATCCTGCCAGCGCTCTACGCTTTGATGCTCAACGGCAAAGTCAAAAGCTGCTTTGGCGTAGGGGCGAGCTACAGTTACAAATTCAGACATCAGCCCCTCCCTCCTTACAGTTCAGCGACCAGTTTATCAACGATGTCGCTGTTAGCAGCTTCATCCACGGAACGTTCGATGATCTTCTCGGCGCCGGCAATTGCCAGCATCGCGACTTGCTTACGCAACTCTTCACGAGCGCGCTTACGTTCGGCTTCGATCTCAGCCTGAGCCTGCGCCACGATTTTGTTACGTTCCTGCTCGGCTTCGGCTTTCGCTTCATCCATGATCTGAGCTTTGCGTTTGTTTGCTTGCTCGATGATCACCTGAGCTTCTGCTTTAGCAGTTTTCAGCTGGTCGGTCGCATTGGCTTGCGCTAAGTCCAAATCTTTTTTGGCACGTTCTGCAGAAGCGAGACCGTCAGCAATTTCTCCCTGACGCTTCTCGATGGCTGCCATAATCGGCGGCCATACGTACTTCATACAGAACCAGACAAACAGAACGAACGCGATGGCCTGGCCGAGGATTGTTGCGTTAAGATTCACAGCACAATGCCTCTTTAAAAGTTAATAGTGTGGTTTCAGTGTAGAGAAATTCTCTACTTACGCGACAGCAAACATCACGTACAGACCCAGACCAACAGCGATCATCGGGATGGCGTCAACCAGACCCATAACGATAAAGAACTGTGTACGCAGCAGAGGAATCAGGTCAGGCTGACGTGCAGCGCCTTCCAAGAATTTACCACCCAGGATGCCGATACCGATCGCAGCACCGATTGCCGCTAAACCCATCATCACAGCGGCAGCCATGTACAGCAGATCCATACTCAGGTTTTCCATGACAGTCTCCAGTTTGTTTCAGTTTAAAAGTGCAAGTGTTTTAAGAAAATCAGTGCTCTTCAGATGCCATCGAAAGATAGACAATCGTCAGAACCATGAAAATAAAGGCTTGAAGCGTAATGATCAGTATGTGGAAAATGGCCCAAGGCACATTCAGTAGCCACTGTGACCACCACGGCAACAAACCGGCAATCAGGATGAAGATCAACTCACCCGCATACATGTTGCCGAACAGTCGCAGGCCCAGTGAAACAGGCTTGGACAGCAGGCTGACACCTTCAAGAATCAGGTTGATTGGAATGAATAACGGATGGTTGAACGGCTGCATGGTTAACTCTTTAACGAACCCACCAATGCCTTTCATTTTGATGCTATAGAACAGAATCAGGATAAATACGCCCAACGCCATCGACAGCGTAATACTTACGTCTGCGGTAGGAACAACACGCAATGCCGGCAAACCAAACACATGTTCGCCAATAAACGGCAGCAGATCGATTGGCAGCAGATCCATCATGTTCATCAGGAATACCCAGACAAACACGGTCAGCGCCAGCGGAGCAATAACCTTGCTCTTGCCGTGATACATATCACGAACGCTACTGTCGACGAAGCCCATGATGAGTTCGACGGCAGTTTGAAGTTTCCCCGGTACACCGCTGGTGGCTGTATTTGCTACTTTCTTGAAGATAAACAAGAACAGCGCGCCCAACACCACAGAGAAGAACAATGAGTCAATGTTCAACGTCCAGAATGTCGGGTTACCAGAGTGTGGTTCAACTAACTGAAAAGTACGCAGATCCAACTGAAGGTTATTCAGATGGTGGCTGATATAGTCCTTTGCAGTCCCATTTTCTCCAGATGCAGACATGATGCCTCTTACCCTTTTAGTTAAGTTCGGTAACTGTTAATCACGGCCGGTGCCACTATCTGCACCACTAACACCGCTAAATAGGTCAGGCCAAGCGGTATAAACGCCGCTTTAAACACCCCAAGCGCCACGATCAACAAAACTATGGTGATCAAGACCTTCAATCCCTCGCCGATGGCGAACGACCAGGCAACCCGACCGGGTGCCGGCGTCTGCGCCTGATGGCGCAAGGCAAACAGCATAAACATGGTACTCGGCAACCAGGCAGCGAGACCGCCTGCCAGTGCCGAACCGCTCCATTCCAGGCTTTTTAGGCCGAAAGCAGCGCTGATCAGAACAAAAGTCATTAACTGCAGAAACAGCAATTTGCGAGCAACTTTTCCGCTGTAAAGGGACACAGACATGACGTTTGTTCTCTCCGTACCCCAGAGTGGGTATGCTGAGTGACGTATAAAACTGTCTTTGCTGCTCTGAGTCAAGCTGCAAAAAACGAGCAAATTATACGGGGCATACCAACGAATTCAATCGATAAGTAGCGAAAAGGTGAACAATTATTTAAATTTCCCCATTTGAGGCTATTTTCACAAGAAAACAGTCGGAATAATAGGGCTCATTTAATTGTCTGATTATTCCAGTGTTACAGTAAGAAACGTGGTACTGCTCACAATAATACCTATTTCTGATTTATATCCCATCAAAAGTAAAAGCGTCTTTAGCAAATTGGGCGATCAAAAAGATATTATAAATCAAAATATTACAAGTTAACTGTTCAAAAACAACCCGTATACCTGATAAAAACCTTTTATTGACAGCTTCGGGGATAATATTACAACAGACAATTAACATTAGCAGCAAAGCAGGATCCTTCACTTATCGTTGCTAACGTAACTATTACGATCTGCAATTACCTCATTGTCGCTAATTGCCAGCTATTTTTGTGTTAATAAAAAGTAAATTAACTAAAAAAACCACCATTTAATTAGCCTGCTTATCTTACCTATTGCCACTATCTTTTAATTCACGCTTATTTGATCAAAAACAAACTCAGTTTGCCTTAAGGATGACCAAATGGCGTTCACCTTCAAGTTCCGGTACCTGCAGACGCACCACTGATTCCAGTTGAATGCCTTCTGGCAACTGTGCCAGTTCTTCGTCCGGACGCACCCCTTTCAGCGCATAGAAACGCCCCTGCCCTTTTGCCGGCAGATGGTGACACCAGGACAGCATATCTTGCAGAGAAGCAAAGGCACGGCTGATAACACCGTCAAACGGCGGCTCAGCGGGGAAGTCTTCGACACGACTTTGCACCGGCTCAATATTGGTCAGGCCAAGCTCATGTTGCACCTGACGCAAGAAGCGCACGCGCTTGCCCAAACTATCGAGTAAGGTGAAGTGAGCATCAGGACGAACGATCGCCAGCGGAATGCCTGGTAAGCCAGGTCCGGTGCCAACGTCGATGAAACGAGAACCTTGGAGATGTGGATTTACCACAATGCTGTCGAGAATATGACGTACCAGCATTTGCTGCGGATCGCGTACTGAAGTGAGGTTGTAAGCTTTGTTCCACTTGTCCAACATACCAACATAACCCAGCAACTGCTGTTTTTGCTGATCGGGAAGCGCAATGCCTGCTGCTGACAGCAGCGAGTCTAATTTTTTCTGCACAACGTGTCCTCTGACAGACGCGGAACGGCAAGCCGATTAGGGCTGGCCAAGAAGGCGACTATGATAATTCAGGGTTGGGATGATGTCAGCGCTCGTTTGTTTATCAAGTAAACAAACGAGCGCCTAAAAGCAGGATTTATGCGCTGCGGCGCAGCAGTCCCTGCTTTTTCAGCCAAATCAGTAGAATTGAGATCGCCGCAGGGGTAATGCCAGAGATACGTGAAGCCTGGCCGATCGAGTTCGGCTTATGGTCATTCAGTTTGGCAATCACTTCATTCGACAGACCGGAAACTTGCTGATAATCGAGATCCAACGGCAGCACCGTGTTTTCATTGCGCTGTTGTTTTTCGATCTCTTCCTGCTGACGAGCAATGTAACCTTCGTATTTTACCTGGATCTCAACTTGCTCAGCCGCTTGGACATCAGCCAGCGGTGGTGCGAATGCCGCGACAGAGGTCAGTTGTGTGTAATCCATTTCTGGACGACGTAGCAGCTCTTCACCATTGGCTTCACGTGATAACGGTGCCTTTAGCAGTGCGTTGACCTGATCGACGTTCTCAGCATGCGGATGCATCCAAATATCGCGCAGGCGTTGCCGTTCTTGTTCGATACGCTCGAGTTTTTCGCTAAAGCGTGCCCAACGGGTATCGTCAACCAAGCCCAGCTCGCGGCCTTTTTCGGTCAGACGAAGATCAGCATTGTCTTCACGTAACATCAGGCGATATTCGGCACGTGAAGTGAACATGCGGTACGGCTCTTTGGTACCCAGCGTGCTGAGATCGTCCACCAAAACGCCAAGGTAAGCTTGATCGCGGCGTGGTGACCAACCTTCATCTTCGTTGGCATAACGACCAGCATTCAGACCTGCCAACAAGCCTTGTGCAGCAGCCTCTTCATACCCGGTGGTACCGTTAATCTGGCCAGCGAAGAACAGACCCTGGATAAATTTGCTTTCCAGCGTAGGTTTCAGATCGCGTGGATCGAAGAAATCATACTCGATGGCATAGCCTGGTCGAATGATTCGGGCATTTTGCATCCCTTCCATCGAGCGGACGATCTGCATCTGTACGTCAAACGGCAAACTGGTGGAAATGCCGTTTGGATAAATCTCATTGCTGGTCAGGCCTTCCGGTTCGAGGAAGATCTGGTGTGCGTTACGATCGGCAAAACGCATCACTTTGTCTTCGATCGACGGGCAGTAACGTGGACCGATCCCTTCGATGATCCCGGCATACATCGGGCTGCGATCGAGGTTATTGCGGATCACATCATGCGTTTTTTCGTTGGTATAGGTGATGTAGCACGCCATTTGTTCTGGGTGCTGTTCAGCATTGCCCATAAACGAGAATACGGGGATTGGGGTGTCACCGTGTTGCGATGCCAATACGCTGAAATCGATAGTCCGGGCATCGATACGTGGAGGTGTGCCGGTTTTTAGACGATTAACACGCAAAGGTAATTCGCGCAGACGTTGTGACAATGAGATCGACGGAGGATCGCCGGCCCGACCACCGCTGTAGTTTTCCAGGCCAATGTGGATCTTGCCGTCCAGGAAGGTCCCTACGGTCAGTACCACCGCTTTGGCGCGGAATTTCAGCCCCATTTGGGTTACAGCACCGACAACGCGATCGTTCTCCACAATCAGATCTTCAACGGGCTGCTGGAAGATCATCAGGTTTGGTTGGTTTTCCAGGGCAGTGCGTACCGCTTGGCGATAGAGCACACGGTCTGCCTGAGCACGAGTAGCTCGTACCGCAGGGCCTTTGCTGGCGTTTAGTATCCTAAACTGGATACCTGCATGATCGATCGCAGTTGCCATTAGGCCGCCAAGTGCATCAATTTCCTTAACCAGATGCCCCTTACCAATACCGCCAATCGCCGGGTTGCAAGACATTTGCCCCAGCGTATCGATATTGTGAGTCAGTAATAAAGTCTGACGTCCCATACGTGCCGCAGCCATAGCGGCTTCGGTACCGGCATGGCCACCACCGATGATGATGACGTCAAATTGCTCTGGATAAAACATGGAACTGCACCTCGTCGTATTGCGAACGATCGTTGTTTGCCCTGGGGTGGAGGATTCTACTCAAGTTTAGTCGATCGACCAAGTGGTCAGGATCCTTGAGTAATTAAAAGAAGATCTTTTTATTTAAAGATCTCTTTATTAGATCTCTTATTAGGATCGCGATCTTCTGTGGATAAGTGGTTATTCGTGATTGAGATCAGCGAATTAAGGAGGATCGTTAGCTGTGAATGATCGGTGATCCTATTGCTTATAAGCTGGGATCTAAATGGCATGTTATACACAGGACAAAAAGCGACCTACGGTTGTTATTGGGATAACTACTGGTTTTACCCTGCTTTTAAGCTTAGTTATCCACAATCGTTCGGGTGATCTTTGAACAAATTAGAGTAAATTAATCCAATTTTTCACCCATTCCTCTGCTGGATCCTCAGGAATTTCGTGTTCAGTCACGTCGATCTCAAGCCGATCACCGATCCTTTTCGCGCCACGAGCGATCAGAAGATCGTCGATCCGTTGGATCGCACCACAGAAAGTATCGTATTCAGAGCTACCCAAACCGACCGCACCGAACTGCACCTGGGATAAGTCAGGAAGCTGTTCTTCTATTTGTTCCAGCAGCGGTTGCAGGTTATCCGGTAAATCACCAGCGCCGTGGGTAGAAGACACCACCAGCCAACGCCCGGACAGGGTCAGTTCATCTAATTCAGGGCCATGCAGAGTCTCAGTCGTAAAACCCGCCGCTTCCAGCTTTTCAGCCAGGTGCTCGGCTACGTATTCAGCACTACCAAGGGTACTGCCACTGATCAGAGTAATGTCTGCCATGAAATGAATGATCCCAACCTTCTCAAAGTGGCAGCATTGTACGCTGTGAATCGGCTGGGATCTACCTGTGGATAATATGGGTATAGTAAATAATTGGCTAAGGAGTGATGGTACGCATAATGGGGTTCTGCAGCGAGATCAGGGTTTCAGTAGACTGGATCTCATCAATCGTCTGAATCTTGTTGATAAGTACTTGTTGCAACGCATCTATCGAGCGGCACATTACCTTTATGAACACGCTGTAATGGCCGGTGGTGTAGTAAGCCTCTACCACTTCCTCCAGGCTTTCGAGTTTTTTCAGCGCGGAAGGATAGTCTTTAGCACTCTTTAATATAATGCCGATGAAACAACAGACGTCGTAACCCAATCGTTTGGGATTTACGTCTACCCGTGCACCGGTGATGATGCCGGCTTGTTTCATTTTTTCTACCCGCACATGAATAGTGCCTGGGCTGACGGCAAAATTCTTCGCCAGTTCGGCATAGGGCGTGCGTGCGTTCTCCATCAAGGCATTAAGGATGCCGCGATCGAGATTATCGATCTGATAATTTTCAGCCATTTATTCCCCCACTAATTGCTGATTATTGAATTATTACCGTATCAAAATGAATGATTAAAAGTGAAAAGGCAATATTGATTAGCGGATATTGAATTGTCGTGCTGTTCTGTTGCTTAATCAGTGGCAACAGAGACAGATTTATAAGAGATGCGGCAATGAAAAAACAGTTTATCCAAAAACAACAACAAATCAGCCTGGTTAAATCCTTCTTCTCTCGCCAATTAGAACAGCAGCTGGGTTTGATCGAAGTGCAAGCACCGATCCTCAGCCGCTTGGGTGATGGTACTCAGGATAACCTGTCTGGCAGCGAGAAAGCCGTGCAGGTAAAGGTAAAAACATTGCCGGATGCGACCTTTGAAGTGGTGCATTCACTGGCCAAGTGGAAGCGTAAAACGCTAGGTAGCTACGACTTCGGTGCCGGTGAGGGCCTGTATACCCATATGAAAGCGCTGCGCCCAGATGAAGATCGTCTGAGTGCGATCCATTCAGTCTACGTTGATCAATGGGACTGGGAGCGGGTGATGGGCGATGGCGAACGTAGCCAGGATTACCTCGAAAGCACCGTGCGCAGCATTTATGCGGCAATTAAAGCGACGGAAGATGAAGTCAGCCGCGAATATGGCTTAACGCCGTTCCTGCCAGAGCAAATCCATTTTGTGCACAGTGAAACCCTGCTGCAGCGTTACCCCGAATTGGATGCCAAGGGCCGTGAGCGAGCGATTGCCAAGGAGCTGGGTGCTGTATTCTTGATCGGTATCGGGGGCCAACTGTCGCACGGCAAATCACACGATGTGCGAGCACCGGATTATGATGACTGGACGACTCCAGCGGCAGATGGCCTGGCCGGTTTGAACGGTGATATTCTGGTATGGAACCCGGTTCTGCAGGACGCTTTTGAACTTTCATCCATGGGGATTCGTGTTGATGCCAGTGCACTGAAACGTCAGTTGGCGCAGACCGGTGATGAAGATCGCTTAGCACTGGAATGGCACCAATCACTGTTGCGTGGCGATATGCCACAAACCATCGGTGGTGGTATCGGTCAGTCGCGTCTGGTGATGTTGCTGCTGCAACTGTCTCATATCGGTCAGGTGCAGTGTGGTGTGTGGTCACCGCAAGTACGTGAGTCGGTCGACGGGCTGTTGTAACTCTCAGCGTCGCCAGCGGCGCATCAAACGGCTTTTTAACCCGGTATCAAAGCGCCAGATGTGATCGAAGATGCGCATGATGCCGGGTTTGCCGTAACTGGACATAGCCACTGCGTGAAAGCGCTGTTGGTGGCTCTGCTGTTGCTGTTTCACCTTCTTTATTACGTCTTCCGGCAACCGCTGGGCGATAAAATCTGAAATGATCACCGCATCGGCGTCAAACCAACCGCTTTCAGCCATTTTGCTCACCGTGGCATTCAGGCATGCTGCCAGATCGGTGCCGCCGCGAAAGTGTTGACCGAGAAAACGCACCGCCTGCTCAATCCCGCTGGCAGCCGTGAGTTCGTAATGTACGATTTGATTGGCGAATAACATGATATAGCAGCGGCGGTTATCTGCTAACGCAATGCGTAGCAACGCCAGACAGAAGGCTTTAGCGCACTGTTCATTAAACCCCCCCATCGAACCTGAGGTATCCACGCAGACAATAAACGGCCCGCGAGGTTGTTGATCCTGCTGCTGGTGAGTGACCTGACGAATATGGATCTGTTCCTGCCAGGCATCACCCTGCAGGCGATAACTCAATAGTCGTTTTTCCAGCAGGCGGCGGTAAAATTCAAACTCCAGCTCTTCAATGCCCAGCGTAACCAACTCGGGCGGCAGCAGGCGTAGAATGTCGTCGCTTTGGTGAATGCCACTGACTTCTTCCGGCAGGGTGGCGGGTACTTGCACCATTACACGGAACGGCTCCGGCAACGCGTCCTGCTGTTGCACCGCCTTGGCCTGATAGCTGCGCCCAAGCTGCTGTGCCAGTTTTTTCAGTTCCGGTTGCTGCTGCAAGAAATTGCCGTATTCCACCAGCCGTTGATAGTCACCCCGCTGCAGATGGCCTTTACTCATATCCCACAGTCGCCCGGCAGCGGTGTCGTTTTCCGACAGCAGTGGCTCCAGTGCACCACTCAGCGCCAAGCGTTCCTGCAGTTCGGCCATCAGTTGTTCACGTTCTTGTTCCAGCAACTGATGATGCATCATCGTGGCCTGCAGCGTCAGGCTGATACGCCAGCGCTGTAGAAACAGGGTTTGGAAGCTGTCGTCCAGCGGATGATTAGGCAGGTCTGCTGCATCCACCAGCGTGCGGGCTTGCTCATAAAAAGGGGAAACCAGTTGGCGTAGCAAGTCCAGGGTGTCATTAAGGTTATGGAAGAACTGGGTGTTATTTTCTAATTGGCACTGTTGGTAGCGATAAAATTCCTGCGCCAGCGCGGGCGGTACCATGGCCTCATGTAGGCGTTCTTTCAGTTGCAGCTTCCAGCGCGGCAGGTCGTTATCCAATGCTCGACGTATCGCTGGAAACTTCTTGAAGAAAACCGTCAACTGCGGTGCTGCCAGCATGCCAATGATCATCTCCTCGATCAGCTCACCTTCGGTGATCGCTAACAGCAGATCGAGTGTTTCCAGACTGAGCATGCTTACTGGCCGCGCATCTGCTGGTGCTGCTGTTTTATTTGTTCTGCCACCTGCAACAGGCTGGCTTCAATTTTTGCCAGCCCAGAGGCAGGGGTAAACAGGCAGGGCTGATGTTGACTGAACAATCGACGTTGTTCTGTCAGGCGTTGTGCCAGTGCGTCCATTTCATCCAGCATCGCCTGGGGTGTTCCGCCGGTTTGTATGCCGGGTAGGGCCAACAGTGATGGCTGACGGCTAACGTCCAGCACCGTTAGATGCAGTTGTTCGTCAACTTCCAGATCAATCTGTTGTGCAAAGCCAATGCCATTCAGCTTAGCGCGCACGTCGCCGCCCTTTTGCAGCCAGTTTTCCAGAACGCTGTTTTCAATACTCAGATGGTTAACCTGAATATCATGCAGTTGTAGTGGTTTTTGCAGTAACAAGGTCAGAGCGCCAGTTCCAAGTGGTGCTGCCAGGGCATACTGCGGTTTCCTGCTGAACATACCGCCTTTTTTTACTAAGGCGATCGCCTGACTGTCACTCTGCTGTTGCTGATGCTGCAACCAGCGGGTATGGATTTGCTGTAGTTGAATCAATAATGTCTGCTGTTGGTAGGCAGACTCAGTCAGCAACTGGTCAATTTGCTGTTGCAGCAGCTTCAATGAGGTGAGGTCATGCCACAGGCAGTCTTTCAATAGCATCAAATCTAGCGGGGCTACGGCATCGCGGCCGCTGAAGAAAGCACAGGCCTGTAACAGCCGCAGTGCTTTTTTCCAACGACGATCGGAGACATAAGGAGCATGATCTAACGCATCCAGCCGTTGGCGCAGTTGGAATATCAACTCAAAACATGTTTCTGGCAGTTTGATTTTGTCTATCTGCGGTTGCCATTGATGATACTCCTCGTCACTGATGCTCAGAGCTTCCGGTACCGGATTTTCATTCTCGTTTTGACGACTGACCAGCAGTGAGCGGAAATTCTGTTTGTCCTGCACTTTATCCAGCCACAGACGTATCAGCATACGGTCGTACAGGGCTTCCAGGCTGTTGTCGGCTTCCGGCAGTTCGTTAGAGGCTGTGACCAGCAATCTCAATGGGATCGGCTCTTCCGTGTTGCCGTTACGGAAACGACGTTCGTTGATTGCCGTTAGCAAAGTATTGAGGATCGCCGGGCCCGCTTTCCAAATCTCATCCAGAAACACGATTTCCGCCTCGGGCAGATAGCCGGCTGTCAGACGTTGATAGCGGCCTTCATCTTTTAATGCCTGAATAGACAATGGACCGAACACTTCTTCCGGCGTTGAGAAACGCGTCATCAGATATTCAAATGAGCGTGCGTTGCGAAAGGCAAATTTTAACCGGCGTGCGATCAGGCTCTTGGCGATACCTGGTGGGCCAAGCAGAAAAACGCTTTCACCGCTAAGCGCTGCCAGCAAACACAGGCGAATTGCTTCCTGTCGTTCATAAAGGCCGCTCTCAAGCGCGTTGCTGAGGCGGGATATCCGTTCTGCCAGAAGTGATGATGGCGCCATATTATTGCCGTGTTGTCCGAGAGTTAGCCAATCTTGGTGGATAATCCGATGATAAACCACCATTATTTTTAATGGTATAGCTTGTTGATTAGTAAAATCTTTCTATTATCAAAAGAGCGGCTGGTTCACATTTTGTTTATTTTTAGGGTCTGATATAAGAGTAGGCAAGCAGTATAAATCGTGCATACTGTGCGCCTTTTAGTGGGCGTAACGGATCTTAGAGCCCGTATCTCTGGCTGATGCGGATGCATCGCTAACGGATGTTCTAATAAAGAAACGAATTATGAGCACAGAGCATAAACAGTCCTTATCGGCGGTAACCCTTGCGGCAATTGGGGTCGTTTACGGTGATATCGGCACCAGTCCTCTCTATACTCTCAGAGAGTGTTTCTCCGGCCATTATGGCTTCGATGTCCGTCCAGACGTAGTTTTCGGCTTCCTGTCACTGATTTTCTGGATGTTGATCGTCATTGTTTCCCTGAAATACCTTACCTACGTCATGCGAGCGGATAACGCTGGTGAAGGCGGTATTCTGACGTTGATGTCATTGGCTGGGCGTCACACTTCGGCGCGTACCACTGCCATATTGGTGATTTTGGGCCTGATTGGTGGCAGCTTCTTCTATGGCGAGGTGGTAATCACTCCAGCGATATCGGTGATGTCGGCGATAGAAGGGCTGGAAATAGCCGCCCCGTCGCTTGATCCCTATATCGTTCCGCTGTCGATTCTGGTGCTAACGGTACTGTTTGCCATCCAGAAACATGGCACAGGTAGCGTTGGTAAGCTGTTTGCTCCAGTGATGTTACTGTGGTTTATCGTGCTGGCTGTGTTGGGTGCGCGTAGCATCATGGCCAACCCGGAAGTGCTACAGGCGCTAAACCCGAAATGGGCGCTGAACTTCTTTATTGAATATAAGAAGGTTTCATTCTTTGCACTGGGTGCGGTAGTGCTGTCGATCACCGGCGTCGAGGCGCTGTACGCCGACATGGGGCACTTTGGTAAATTCCCAATTCGCCTGGCCTGGTTCACCGTAGTATTGCCTTCGCTGGTGCTGAACTATTTCGGCCAAGGTGCGCTACTGCTGAAAAATCCTGAGGCCATCAAGAATCCATTCTTCCTGTTAGCTCCTGACTGGGCGCTGATCCCGTTATTAATCCTGGCAACGTTGGCCACAGTTATCGCCTCTCAGGCGGTGATCTCCGGCGTGTTTTCTTTGACACGCCAGGCGGTACGTCTGGGTTATCTGTCACCGATGCGTATCATTCATACGTCGGAAATGGAGTCGGGCCAAATCTACATTCCGGTGATCAACTGGACGCTGTATATCGCGGTGGTACTGGTGATTGTCGGGTTTGAACATTCCAGCAATTTGGCCGCGGCATACGGCATCGCCGTGACTGGGACCATGGTGCTGACCAGTATTCTGGTGACCTCCGTGGCGATCAAAAACTGGCACTGGAACCGCTTCTTCGCGGTGGGCATTCTGGCCATCCTGCTGATTATTGATGTGCCAATGTTCTCTGCAAACGCCTTGAAACTGTTCTCCGGCGGTTGGCTGCCGCTGTTGCTGGCGCTGGTGATGTTCATCATCATGACGACCTGGAAAAGCGAACGCTTCCGCTTGCTGCGCCGCATGCATGAGCACGGTAATTCCCTCGAGGCGATGATCGCCTCATTGGAGAAATCACCGCCGGTGCGTGTTCCAGGGACGGCGGTCTTTATGTCGCGTGCCATCAACGTGATTCCTTTTGCTCTGCTGCATAACTTGAAACACAACAAGGTACTGCATGAGCGAGTGGTGCTGTTGACGCTACGTACAGAGGATGCACCTTACGTGCACAATGTGCGGCGGGTGACGATTGAACAACTGTCACCGACCTTCTGGCGGGTGGTTGCCAGCTATGGCTGGCGTGAGACACCAAATGTTGAGGAAGTATTCCATCGTTGTGGGCTGGAAGGGCTACCATGCCGGATGACGGAAACCTCATTCTTTATGTCGCATGAGTCGTTAATCCTGACCAAGCGGCCGTGGTACCTGTTCCTGCGCGGCAAGCTGTTTATCGCGCTGAGCCGCAACGCGCTGCGTGCGCCAGACCAGTTTGAGATCCCGCCCAATAGGGTGATCGAACTGGGAACCCAGGTCGAGATTTAATCCCTCCTCAAGGGCTCAGCTATTGCTGGGCCCTTTCTGTTTATGTTCTCGGTAACACGAGCGAAACGTTTCGATGATGATCACATTTCTGCATTATCCCGGTTGCCTTCTACTGACGTTTTTTTAAACTCCAGACACAAGCGAAACGTTTCGCTGGTGGAGTGAGAAGAAAAAGATGAAAAAAGGCGTGCTGCTTAATGCTGATATTTCTGCCGTGGTTTCCCGTCTCGGCCACACCGATCAGATTGCTATCTGTGATGCGGGGTTGCCTATCCCGGCAGCAACGCAACGTATCGATCTGGCATTGACCCAGGGCGTACCGACGTTTTTGCAGGTGGTCGGGGTAGTGACGCAGGAGATGCAGGTAGAAAGCGCCATTCTGGCGGAAGAGATCATTAAGCAAAACCCGCAGCTCCATCACGCATTGTTGGCTCAACTGACTGAACTTGGCCAACATCAGGGAAATACCATCAGCGTGAGCTATATCAGTCACAGTGCCTTCAAAGCGCAAACTGAACATAGCCGGGCGGTGATCCGCAGTGGGGAATGTTCGCCGTACGCGAATGTGATCCTTTGTGCCGGCGTAACTTTCTGAGGCTTCTATGCAACCTTTACTGCAACTGAAAGGGATCGATAAAGCCTTTCCCGGCGTGAAGGCGCTTTCCGGCGCTGCGCTCAGCGTTTATCCCGGCAAGGTGATGGCGCTGGTGGGTGAAAACGGCGCGGGGAAATCTACCATGATGAAAGTGCTGACCGGCATTTATAACAAAGACGCCGGCAGTCAGTATTTTCTCGGTAAAGAGGTGGTCTTCAACGGGCCAAAGGATTCGCAGGAAGCGGGCATAGGGATTATCCATCAGGAGTTGAACTTAATCCTGCAGTTGACGATTGCGGAGAACATTTTCCTCGGGCGTGAGTTTGTTAACCGCATCGGCCGCATCGACTGGAAACGCATGTATGCCGAAGCCGATAAACTGTTGGCGCGATTGAACCTGAGTTACAGCAGCCACCGCTTGGTGGGCGAGCTGTCGATCGGTGATCAGCAGATGGTGGAAATCGCCAAAGTGCTGAGCTTCGAATCTAAAGTCATCATTATGGATGAGCCTACGGATGCACTGACTGACACGGAAACCGCCTCTTTATTTAAGGTGATCAACGAGCTGAAAGCGGAAGGGCGCGGCATTGTTTATATTTCACACCGCTTGAAAGAGATCTTTGAAATTTGCGATGACGTTACCGTCTTTCGTGACGGGCAGTTCATCGCCGAACGACCGGTCAGCGAGTTGCAGGAAGATTCGCTGATAGAAATGATGGTGGGCCGCAAGCTGGAAGAGCAGTATCCACGACTGAATCAGCCGCGCGGTGAAAAACGGCTGGAAGTCAGCCAGGTTTCTGGCCCTGGTGTGCATGATGTCAGCTTTACCTTATACCGCGGTGAGATCCTCGGTGTTGCCGGGTTGATGGGGGCCGGGCGTACTGAGTTGATGAAAATTCTCTACGGTGCAGCGCCGCGTAAAGCCGGTACCGTCAGACTCGACGGGCATGAGGTGGTCACCCATTCTCCGCAGGATGGTTTGGCAAACGGCATTGTGTATATCTCCGAAGACCGCAAGCGCGATGGCCTGGTGTTGGGAATGTCAGTGAAGGAAAACATGTCGCTGACGGCGCTGCGTTATTTCAGCCGCGTCGGCGGTAGCCTGAAACAGGCTGAAGAGCAACTGGCAGTGGGCGACTTCATCCGTTTGTTCAATATCAAAACGCCATCGATGGAGCAGCCTATTGGCCTGCTCTCCGGCGGCAATCAGCAGAAAGTGGCGATCGCCCGTGGCCTGATGACGCGGCCAAAGGTGCTGATCCTCGATGAGCCGACGCGCGGTGTCGATGTCGGCGCAAAAAAAGAAATCTATCAGTTAATCAACCAGTTTAAGCAGGAAGGGTTGAGCATCATTCTGGTGTCGTCGGAAATGCCGGAGGTGCTGGGCATGAGCGACCGCATTCTGGTGATGCACGAAGGACATCTCAGCGGCGAGTTCCCGATTGAACAGGCCACCCAGGAAGCGTTGATGGCTGCGGCTGTTGGCAAGCAATACGGCGTAAAGCAGGAGTAATCAGATATGAGTTCCCAGAGTGTGGCAAAACGCTGGTTCAGTAAAGAGTGGCTGTTAGAGCAAAAATCACTGATTGCTCTGCTGGTGTTGATCGCCGTGGTTTCTTCAATGAGCCCGAATTTCTTCACTGTAAACAACCTGTTCAATATTCTGCAGCAAACGTCGGTTAACGCCATTATGGCGGTAGGGATGACATTAGTGATCCTCACTTCCGGCATTGATTTGTCAGTGGGATCGTTGCTGGCATTGACTGGTGCAGTGGCGGCGTCGATCGTCGGTTTTGAAATTAACGCGGTGGTCGCCGTAGCGGCGGCATTGGCATTGGGGGCGGCAGTGGGCGCCTGTACCGGGGTGATCGTTGCCAAAGGCAAGGTTCAGGCATTTATTGCTACCCTGGTAATGATGCTGCTGTTGCGCGGGGTCACCATGGTGTACACCAACGGCAGTCCGGTGAATACCGGCTTTACCGACGTAGCAGATACTTTCGGCTGGTTCGGCATCGGCCGTCCATTGGGGGTTCCAACCCCGATCTGGATCATGGCGATCGTGTTTATCGCCGCTTGGTACATGCTGCACCATACCCGCTTGGGCCGCTATATTTATGCCCTGGGCGGTAACGAAGCGGCGACCCGCCTGTCGGGTATCAGCGTCGATAAAGTCAAAATTATCGTCTATTCGCTTTGTGGTTTGCTGGCAGCGCTGGCGGGCGTGATCGAAGTGGCGCGCTTGTCTTCCGCACAACCAACCGCCGGTACTGGCTATGAGTTGGACGCCATTGCAGCAGTAGTGCTGGGTGGTACCAGCCTGGCAGGTGGCAAAGGTCGTATTGTCGGCACGCTGATTGGGGCGCTGATCCTTGGCTTCCTGAATAATGGTCTGAATTTATTGGGTGTTTCTTCCTACTACCAAATGATCGTGAAGGCAGTGGTGATACTGCTGGCGGTTCTGGTAGAGAACAAAAGCAACAAATAACCTCCCCCTACAGGAATCACGATGATGAAAATGAAAAAACTGGCAATTCTGGCTTCAGCCTTCGCGCTGAGCGCCACCCTGAGTGCTAACGCATTGGCTAAAGACACCATCGCGCTGGTGGTTTCTACCCTGAATAACCCGTTCTTTGTCTCAATGAAAGAGGGCGCACAACAGGAAGCCAATAAGCTGGGTTACAACCTGGTGGTGCTGGATTCGCAAAACAACCCGGCGAAAGAACTGGCGAACGTGCAGGATCTGATGGTGCAGGCACCTAAGTTGCTGTTGATCAACCCAACGGATTCGGATGCCGTTGGTAATGCTATCAAGATGGCCAACCAGGCCAAGATCCCGGTCATCACACTGGACCGTGTGGCGAGCAAGGGTGATGTTGTCAGCCATATCGCGTCTGATAACCGTGTCGGCGGTAAAATGGCCGGCGATTTTATTGCCAAAAAAGTCGGTGCAGACGCTAAAGTGATCCAACTGGAAGGGATTGCCGGTACTTCCGCTGCTCGTGAACGCGGCGAAGGGTTTAAACAGTCTCTGGATCAGAACAAATTCAAACTGTTGGCTAGCCAGCCTGCAGATTTCGACCGTACCAAAGGTTTGAACGTGATGCAGAACTTGCTGACGGCTCACCCAGACGTGCAGGCCGTGTTTGCACAGAATGATGAAATGGCACTGGGTGCATTGCGTGCGTTGCAAACCGCCGGTAAAACCGATGTGGTCGTGGTAGGCTTCGACGGCACTGCCGATGGCGTAAAAGCGGTTGAAGGTGGCAAACTGGCGGCAACTGTGGCGCAGCGCCCAGATCAGATCGGTGTGATCGGTGTGGAAACTGCCGATAAAGTGCTGAAGGGCGAGAAAGTACCGGCCACCATCCCGGTAGATTTGAAACTGGTCACCAAATAAGTCACACCCGCGCCATCTTATGATGGCGCGCAATTCAGGAATCAATGCGATGGAAACAGGTAAGCTGGTGGTTCTGGGCAGCATTAATGCCGATCATATCCTTAATATTGAGCACTTCCCTCAGCCGGGTGAAACGGTGATCGGGAAACAGTATAAGGTGGCGTTCGGTGGCAAGGGCGCTAACCAGGCGGTGGCAGCCGGACGCAGCGGGGCGGATATCGCCTTCATCGCTTGTGTGGGGGCTGACGATATTGGCGAACGCATCCGCAAACAGCTGGCGACCGATCGCATTGATACCCAACCGATTGAGGCTATCACCGACAGCACCACCGGTGTGGCGCTGATTTTCGTCAACGGCGAAGGCGAGAACGTGATCGGCATTGATGCTGGCGCTAATGCCGCAGTGACGCCAGACTATCTGGCGCGCTATCAGCAAAAGGTTGTGGACGCCGATGCGCTGCTGATGCAGCTGGAGTCACCGTTAGAAACGGTCATCGCTGCCGCGCATCTGGCGAAACAGCATCAAACTCAAGTGATCCTCAATCCTGCACCCGCACGTGAATTGCCGGACGAGCTGCTGGCAATGATCGATATGATTACACCAAACGAAACAGAAGCCCACCGCCTGACCGGTATTGCGGTCAACAACGACGATGATGCTGCGCGAGCAGCTCAGGCTTTGCATGATAAAGGCATTGCCACGGTGATCATCACCCTCGGTAGCCGTGGTGTCTGGCTGAGTGAGAATGGCCGCGGCAAATTGGTACCCGGTTTCAAGGTGAAAGCGGTAGACACCATCGCTGCCGGTGACACGTTCAATGGCGCATTGGTTACGGCGTTATTGGAAGGAAAAATGATGGCTGATGCGGTGCGCTTTGCTCATGCAGCGGCGGCTATTGCTGTGACCCGGCCGGGTGCGCAGCCTTCCGTCCCTTGGCGTGAAGAGATTGATGCCTTTTTGCAGCAGCAGGAGTAATCCCTTTGGCCACCATGAAAGATGTCGCCCGCCTGGCGGGTGTTTCAACCTCGACGGTTTCGCACGTTATTAATAACAATCGCTTTGTCAGCGATAGCGTGCGAGCTAAAGTCATGGCGGCCGTTGAACAATTGAACTATGCGCCTTCTGCACTGGCGCGTAGTCTCAAACTGAATCAGACGCGCACCATCGGCATGTTGGTCACCTCCAGTAATAACCCCTTCTATGCAGAGGTCGTTCGCGGCGTTGAGCGTAGCTGCTATGAGCGCGGTTATAGCTTGATCTTGTGCAATACCGAAGAAGATGCCGCACGTATGAATCGCAACATGGAGACTCTGTTGCAAAAACGCGTCGATGGTTTGCTATTAATGTGCACCGAGAACCACCGTCCATCACAAGATGCACTGAGCCGTTATCCCTCACTCCCTATAGTAATGATGGATTGGGCCCCGTTCGAAGGGGCTAACGATATCATCCAGGATAACTCGCTGCTGGGCGGAGAGATGGCGACCGATCACCTGATCGCCCGTGGGTATCGCAAGATTGCCTGTATCGCTGGGCCACAGGATAAAACCACGGCACGCCATCGGTTAGAAGGCTATCGCCGGGCGATGCAGCGCGCCGGGTTGGCTATCCTGCCGGGATATGAAGTGCACTGTGATTTTGAATTTGAAGGCGGCGTTGATGCCATGAAACAACTGCTGGCGTTGGCTGAACCCCCGCATGCGGTTTTCGCCGGTAATGATGCCGTCGCGGTGGGTGCCTATCAGGCGTTGTACCAGGCCGGGTTATCGGTACCGCAGGACATGGCAGTGATGGGTTACGATGATATTGAACTAGCCAAATACCTGGCTCCGCCACTAAGTACTATTCACCAGCCGAAAGATTCGCTGGGGGAGCTGGCGATCGATGCCCTGATCAACCGCCTGCAAAACCCGGAACGTGACGCTCAGGTTCTGGTATTGACACCAGAGCTGGTGGAGCGCGCCTCGGTGGGTTGGCGTTAACCTGCGGCCTTTGCCGGTTTTTTGGGGTCTTGGCCACTGATCAGATTACGGCCGTCCTTTCTTCTTAATAATAGAAACACAAACGCCGACGCTACGGTGACAATACCCATGGTAATAAAGGTGTAGTGGAAGTGATCAACCATAGTGCCGAGTGACATCGTCTGGTAGAAACGCAGCACCGCCGCGCTGATCGCCACGCCGAAGCTGATGGATAACTGTTGAGTGACGGCCAGCACACTGTTGCCGGAGCTGGCATTGCTGTCATTCAAATCAGCCAGGCTGATGGTATTCATGGCGGTGAATTGCGTAGACATTGCCATTCCCAGCACAAACAGCGGCAGGATCATCAACCACAGTGGCATGCCTGGGCTTTGCAGTGCGAACTGAGCTATCAGTACGCCAATAATGATGGTGATGCCAACCAATGTTTTGCGATAGCCAAACCAGCGCAGCACTTGAGTGACGGTGGATTTCGCCATCAACGATCCGACGGCGGTCGGTGCCATCATGCAACCAGCAATAATTGCTGAGTAACCGAAACCGACTTGCAGCATCAATGGCATCAGAAACGGCACGCAGCCGGTTCCAAGGCGTGAGGCAACATTTCCGGCAATGCCTACTGAAAAGGTCCGGGTCTGGAATAAATCCAGACCAATGAGCGGTTGGGGGTGTCTGCGAGCATGGGCGATATAACCGAACAGCATCACCACGCCGCTGAGCAGAATCCCCAGAGAGATATAGCTGGCCAGCACCTGTTCACCAAACAGTTCAAGCCCGGTGGAAACCAGCACCAAGCTCAAACCAAACAACATAAAGCCAATGAAGTCGAAGCGACGTTTTGGGGTAGTAAAATCCGGCATGTATTTACGTGCATAGAAGATGCCGAGCAGGCCAATCGGGATATTGATAAGGAAAATCCAGTGCCAGGTGGCATAGGTTACCAGCCAACCGCCTAGCATTGGGCCCATGATCGGCCCAACCAACCCTGGCATGGTCACGAAGTTCAACACTGGTAACAGTTCGCTTCGCGGATAGGCACGTAACAGTGCCAAGCGCGCCACAGGCATCATCATTGCACCGCCGACACCCTGAATGACACGTGACGTCACCAGAACACTTAGCGTCGGGGAAAGAGCGCACAGCAGAGAACCGAGAGTAAACAGCGAAACCGCGATGATAAACACTCGGCGGGTGCCGAAGCGATCCGCCAGCCAGCCGCTGACCGGGATCAGCATGGCGACCGTCAAGGTATAGCTGATCACGGCTGACTGCATTGCCAACGGAGAGCGCTCCAGACTTTGAGCTATTGCCGGCAACGCGGTATTGAGGATGGTGGCGTCCAGCGCCTGCATAAAGAACGCCATTGCGGCGATCCAAGGTAGCCCTGCCATACTGCGCGCGGATTTAGTCATTATGAGTCCTGGTTAACTGCCGTATTCGTCCCTTTCATCTTTCTTCTATATATAAGTAGGGAGTGAGTTAGTCTTTTTCTCTGAGCAAAATTTGGCAGGCGGCTAATGCCTCTGCGCTGTCACCGGCAAGTATTGCATCGACGATGGCCTGATGGTGCTGAAGCTTAATCACTTCGTTACCGGTAATGGCACGGAAGTAACTTTGATACACCGAACTGAACAGATTTGCGAATGAAGTTAGGAACGGATTGCCGCTGGCCTCATAGATAAGCTGGTGGAACTGAGTATCAACCTGAATCCAGTGTTCACGATCGAACTGGATATGCAGTGCCCGCATCTCTGCCATCAGTTCAGCCAGCCGTGCGGTTTGCTGTGTGCTGGCATAGGCCGCCGCCAGTGAGCAGGCCTGAGGTTCCAAAGAGGTGCGTAAGATAAGGAAGTGCTGCATCACCTGATCGAAGTTCTCTTTGGTCATCCACCAGGTCAGTAAATCCTGATCGAGGAAGTTCCATTGGCTTTGTGGCATCACACGGGTGCCGATGCGTGGGCGAGGTAATAGCATCCCTTTGGCTGCCAACATCTTCACTGCTTCGCGTACCGCTGTGCGGCTAACGCCGAATTGTTCACCCAGCTCCATCTCCCCGGGCAGGATACTACCGGCCTGATAATCGCCTGCCAGAATTTGTTGGCCGAGTTTTTCTGCAAGTAGATAAGAAAGATTGCGTTGGGCGGCCTGTTGTTGAGCATTAAATTGCATGGCTGCGAGTCCTTACTGACATTGTTACTCTTATTTTACTCTACGGATCGCCAGCTTTTATGGCTGTTTACTGTAAAAAATGACGAAAACGCTGGCTTGTGCAGCGTTTTGTTGAAAAAAAACGCGCTTGAAAAGTTTTTTGCATTTAGGGGTTGCGGCCTTCC